>NZ_CM178744.1:1310000-4173086 GCF_058681645.1 Brevundimonas sp. ALps5
GTCGCTTGCTCGAGGACTGACCGATGACGACGCGTACCATCCTGTTCGACAGCCCCTTTCTTCTGGGCTTCGACCAGACCCGCGCCCTGATCGACCGCGCCGCCAAGGCCGCGGCCGAAAGCTATCCGCCCTATAATGTGGAGCAGCGCGGCGACAGCGAGGTGCGGATCACCCTGGCGGTGGCCGGCTTCACCCCCGACGACCTGGCCATCACCCTCGAAGGCCGCCAACTGACCATCGCCGGCAAGCGCGACGACGCCGGCAAGGTCGACCAGGCCTTCCTGCATCGCGGCATCGCGGCGCGCGGCTTCGTGCGCAGCTTCGTCCTGGCCGACGGGCTGGAGGTCGCGGACGCCTCGCTGGAGCACGGCCTGCTGCACGTCGATCTGGTCCGTCCCGACGACGCGAAGATCGTTCAGAGAATTCCCATCCGCGCGGGCTGAGTCCAGACGCGCGAACCGTCCGCTCCCCCGGGCGTTACAGTTTTGAAGGAGGCGGTCAGATGACGCCGACGATGATTATGACCAAGGAAGCTTTCGCCGGTCTGGGCGCTCCGGACCTCGTCTATGTGCGCGAGATCAGCGCTGCGGACGTTATGGGCGATGCGAAGATCGAGGACGCACGCGGGCTGGAGATCGATCCGGAACAGACCCTCTATGCCGTGCATAGCGCCAATGGCGAACGTCTGGCCGTGATGCTGGACCGCGAGACCGCCTTCGCCGCCGCTGTGGCGCATGAGCTGGCGCCGGTGTCGGTGCATTAAGCGTCGTCGCTAGCGCTCGCGCCGCGGGCGCTCCCTGCCTGAGCGACGCGATATCCCCATGGTGTCTGTGCGGCTGACGCTTCCGGCGGTTGCTGTTCCGCGCCCCGGCGGCTAACCGTCCGGGCATGATTATGGTTGCGATCGAAGGCATTGACGGTTCCGGCAAGGGGACCGCGACGCGGGCTGTCTGCGCGCTTCTGGAAGAGGCGGGCCTGACCGTCGCCACCCAGAGCTTCCCCAACTACGGCAAGACCGCCGCCGCCCATGCGGTGCAAGCGGTGTTGAACGGCGAGGTGAAGGTCGATTCGGCCTATTATCTCGCCAGCCTGTTCTCGCTGGACCGGGCCGAGACCTTCCTGACCTCCGCCATGCCCGAGGTCGATGTGGTGGTGTTCGACCGCTATGTCCTGTCCAACGCCGCCTTCCAGATGGTGCGCCTGCCCGAGGCCGAGCGCGACGCCTTCCTGACCTGGCTGTTCGACTATGAGTACAACCGCCTCGGCGTGCCGAAGCCGGATCTCAACATCCTGATGCGGATCGACCCCGAGATCGCGGCACAGTGGGTGGCGAAGAAGGCGGCCCGCTCCTACACCTCGGCGACGC
The DNA here is from genome assembly GCF_058681645.1 of Brevundimonas sp. ALps5. NCBI lineage: Bacteria > Pseudomonadati > Pseudomonadota > Alphaproteobacteria > Caulobacterales > Caulobacteraceae > Brevundimonas > Brevundimonas sp. ALps5. The sequence goes on from NZ_CM178744.1 coordinate 1,311,367, forward strand.
GCGACGCCTTTGAGGCCGACGACACCTATCAGCAGCGGGTCTCGGACGCCTATTCCGGCATCGCCACCCGTCAGGTGAACGGTCCGTGGGCCATCGTCGAGGTCGCCGACGCCGACGGCATGAAGACGCCCGAGGCCATCGCCGCCGAATGTCTGGCCCTGATCCAGGCGGCGATCGCGGCCAGGTCCGCGAATGGCTGAGACCGTCGACGTCCTGATCGTCGGGGCGGGGGCGGCCGGGATGATGTGCGCCATCGAGGCCGGGCGGCGCGGCCGCCGGGTCCTGGTCGTCGATCACGCCCGGGCGCCGGGTGAGAAGATCCGCATCTCGGGCGGCGGGCGCTGCAACTTCACCAATACGGGCACGACGGTCGCCAACTTTCTCGGCGAGAACCCGCGCTTCGCCGCCTCGGCCCTGAAGCGCTATGGCCCGCGCGACTTCATCAAGCGCGTCGATCAGGCCGGCATCGCCTGGCATGAAAAGACCCTCGGACAGCTGTTCTGCGACGACAGCGCCAAACTGATCATCCGCATGCTGGTCGACGACCTGCGCGCGGCCGGGGCGACGCTGAAGCTCAACACGGCGGTCGACGCGGTCGAACGGCGAGGCGAGGGCTTCGAGGCGCGGCTGTCGGACGGCGGGGTGGTGCGCGCGGCCTCACTGATCGTGGCGACGGGCGGCAAGTCGATCCCGAAGATGGGCGCGACCGGCTGGGCCTATGATGTTGCCCGCCAGTTCGGCCTGCGCGTCACCGACACCCGGCCCGCCCTCGTGCCCCTGACCTTCGAGACGGGCCTGCTGGAACGGCTTCAGCCCCTGGCCGGGGTGGCCGTCGACGCCGTGGTCTCCGCCGATCCGGCGCCCCCCCGCGGGCCGGCGCCCGACTTCGCGGAAGCCATGCTCTTCACCCACCGCGGCCTCAGCGGCCCGGCCATCCTGCAGATCAGCTCCTGGTGGCGCGAAGGCGAGGCGATCCGGGTCGACATGGCGCCGGGCGTCAAGGTGTTCGAAGCCCTGAAGGCGGCCAAGGAGGCCAACGGCAAACAGGCGCTGGCGACGGCGCTCGGCCATATCATCCCGCGTCGGTTGGCCGATTCCATCCTCGAGCGCGAAGGCCTTTCGACGCCCGGCCGCGAAGGCAAGCTGGCCGAGATGGGCAATGCGAAGCTTCAGGCCCTGGCCGCCGCCGTGAACGGCTGGACCGTCAAACCGGTCGGATCGGAAGGCTATCGCACCGCCGAGGTCACCCTGGGCGGGGTCGACACGGCCGCCCTGGACCAGAAGACCATGGCCGCGACCACCGTCCCTGGCCTGTATTTCATCGGCGAGGCGGTGGACGTCACCGGCTGGCTGGGCGGCTATAATTTCCAGTGGGCCTGGTCCTCCGGCTGGGCCGCCGGTCAGGACTGCTGACCCCTCTTACGCGACGAGCCCTGCGACCTCCCGCCGCGCGACCTCTCGCCGGATTGGCGCGCAGACACGGGCTTCCTAGGTTTCCGAGGCGGGACGGGCCCCTCTGGCACCGTCTTCCGGTCAATCCGCCACGGCTGTCCCCCCAGTGCGTCGCGAGAGGCCGGAGGTCGGCGCGATGTCGGACCGCATCGGGTGCGCCCGGCGAACGGCTTGTCCCCTCTTAACGGCCAGTCGTCGGGCGCCTCGAACCCCGCTTCCCGAATGAGGACCGACCATGCCGCTTCTGATGTGCCCCAATGATTCTTCCGCCATGCAGACCATGGAGCGCTCCGGCGTCCAGTTCGACATGTGCCCCAGCTGCCGGGGCGTCTGGCTGGACCGGGGCGAGCTGGAGAAGCTGATGGAGGCCGCGACCGCCGACGGCCGCGCCTCGGCGCCCGCCCCGCAGCAGACCTATGCCCCGCCGCCGCAACAGCCGTCCCAGCCCTGGGGTGGCGGAGGATCGGCGTATCGTGACGATCATCGTCCTGACGACCGCTATCGCCACGACGATCGGGACCACTACAAGAAGAAGAAGCGCGACAGCATCTTCGACATCTTCGACTGAGCCGAAAGTCTAGGCCGCGAGGCCCGCCGACTTCATCAGCCCCTTGAGCTCGCCCAGGGCCTCGGGCGCGGCGCCCAGGGCCGTGCGGGTTTCCGGGGCGCGGAACAGGCGGATGGCCTCGGCCTTGGCCCGGTCCGCCGCCGGCCCAAGCGGCGCGGTCTCACCGGCGGCCAGCCGCAGCAGGGCGGCCAGCTTCTGCGGTGCGGGCGCCGCGGCCTTGCCGAGCTGGATCGACAGCTTGGCCTCGCCCTCGATCACCCCGCCGACCTCGCCGATGGCGGTGCAGATCTGGGTCTCGTCATGTTCCGCCAGGGCGCTGGCCCGCACCGAACGCTGCAGCCCCGCCAGGATGTGCAGCTTCTGCGTCGGCCGCACCGGCGAGTTGCGCATCTCGGTCTCGAAGCGCAGCGAGGTCACACAGGCCGCCAGCCAGCGGGCGGCCGAGCGCTTGTTGGCCGAGCCGGTGACGTTCTCGCACAGCTTGGTCAGGGTCTCGGCCTCGCACAGCACCGTCTCGCAAAGGCTGACGTAGTTGGCGACGAAGTCGGCGGTGACCAGGCTCTTGGAACGTTCGACGAAGGCGTTCTGAACCTCCTCCATCGTCAGCAGCCGACCGGCGGTCGCGGTCAGCGACATGGCGAGCGTCCGCAGGATGTCGATCTCGCCCACCGGATCGGACGGCCGCAGCCGGCGCGGCCCCATCAGTTCGCGCAGGACATTGCGGGCGAGCGAGGCGGCCAGGATTGGGAACTCCCCGGCGGCCAGATGCTCGCCCAGCCGGGCGGCGGGTCCGTCGACGACGGGCATCAGCAGGGTCAGGCGCGGGTCGGCCCGCACCAGGCGGTCGATCTCGCGCGGGGCGACCATGCGCACGATGGCGGCCATGCTGCCGCCGAGGTCGAGCGACGGCCCCAGAATCTCGGCCTGGTTCGGACGCGGGGCGAAGAGTTCGCACAGGATCTGTTCGAGGCAGACCAGGATCAGGGCGCGCGGCGGTCCCGCCGGCGGCGCCCGGTCGGCGAGGTCCATCAGGGCGCCCAGCCGCGCCCGCGCCCCCTTGACCCCCACCAGGGCGCCGCAGATCACCCCGCCGATGATGAAGGCCCGGTCCGGGGCTCCGGAAATCCGATGCGCGATGTCGGCCAGGGAATGGTCGGCCAGATTGGCGAAGACCTTGCGCCGCCCGGCGGTGATGACCCGCTCCATCGCCTGGCCAGTGAGCTTCTGGTAGTGGCGGATCAGGTCGTGGGTGGCCATGCCGTTGGCCTGGGCCTCGGGAATGGCGATCTTCTGCAGCGCGTGCTGCAGCTCGACGCCCGAGGCCTCCAGCTTCTCGACCAGATCCGGCCGGTGCAGCAGCTCATAGGCCGTGGCCCCGTTGCGGAACAGCCAGTCCTCCAGAACCCGGCCGATCAGGTCGCGCGCATGCGGCGCATAGAGGTCGCCCGGCTGTTGGCACGCCGGGCCGACATCGATCTCGGCGACCTGTTTCTTCGGCGCCTCGGGCGCGCCCCGGGTCATCAGAACGACGCTGTTGAACTCCATCGTGTCGGGGTCGAGGGTCTCCTTGGTCACCCGCACCGCCACGGCCTGGCGGTCGCGCATCAGGTCCTCGGCCGTGTCGATCGCCGTCTTGCGGTCCTCGGTCGCCATGGACAGGGTCCAGGGCGAGGGCGCCGTCTTGCGGATATAGATCTCGTAGTGGACAGGTCCGGCCATTCCACCAGCCTCGCACAGAGGCTTTAAGGCGAGGTTGAGCCCCTATTCGCTTGGCCACGCGGGCCTGTGGCCGTAATGTCACCGCGATTAGGGTCGAACGGTTACGCTTGAAGCGCGTTGATCGTCCGAACCGATTGACTGCCCACGATTTTGAGGAGGCCCCGCTTGGCCAACATCACCCTGGTCGACGACGATGAGAACATCGTCGCCTCCGTGTCCCTGGCGCTTGAAAGCCATGGCCACAAGATCACGGCCTATCACGACGGCGCCACCGGGCTGGAGGCGCTGGAGAACACGCCCCCCGACCTCGCCATCCTCGATGTGAAGATGCCACGCATGGACGGGATGGAGGTGCTGCGTCGCCTGCGCCAGACCTCGCAGATCCCGGTCATCATGCTGACCTCGAAGGACGAGGAGATCGACGAGATCCTCGGCTTCAACCTCGGCGCCGACGACTACATCCACAAACCCTTCAGCCAGCGTCTGCTGATCGAGCGGGTCAAGGCCCTGCTGCGCCGCACGGGCGCCGACGGCGGCGAGCCCGAGCCCTCGGCCGAGGCTTCCGGCAAGGCTATCCGCCGCGGCAAGCTGGTCATGGACCCGGCCCGTCACGAATCGACCTGGGACGGTAAGCCGGTCAAGCTGACCGTCACCGAGTTCCTGCTGCTTCAGGCCCTGGCCCAGCGCCCCGGCTTCGTGAAGAGCCGCGACAACCTGATGGACGCCGCCTACGACGATCAGGTCTATGTCGACGACCGCACCATCGACAGCCACGTCAAGCGGATGCGCAAGAAGTTCCGCGTGGTCGACAATGAGTTCGACGCCATCGAGACCCTGTATGGCGTCGGATACCGTTATCGCGAGAGCTGATTCCCCTGCGGAGTCGGACGAGGCCGCGCCCCGCCGCCTGAAACGCTTCGGCGGGTCACGGCTGGGCGGGCTGATTCTCGCCCTGAATCTGCTCAGCCTGCTCATCCTGTTCGGCGGGGCCCTGGCCCTGAACGAGCTGCGCCGCGGCCTGGTCGAGGCGCGTCAGGAATCCCTCACCTCCCAGGCCGAGCTTCTGGCCAATGTGCTGGGCGAACTGGGCATCACCCAGGGCGAACCCCTGCCGGTGCTCGACAAGTTCCAGGCCTATCGCTGGATGGTCGACACATTCATCCCCGAAGGCCAGCGCGCCCGGCTGTTCGACGGCGACGGCGTCCTGATCGCCGACAGCTACGAAGTCTCCGACACCATCCCGGGCCAGGCCCTGCCTGCGGCCCAGCCCGCGGGCACGCCCGTCCCCGATACGGCGAAGAAGGAGGAGGCCGAGAGCGCCACCCTGCGCCGCGCCACCCAGGAACTGGTCGCCGAGACCGAACACGCCCTGGCCGGCGAACCCCAGGCGACGGTGCGTCTGTCGGAAGACGGCAAGCGGGTGATCTCGGTCTCCATCCCCGTGCGCCATGTGCAGAAGATTCTCGGCGTCCTGACGCTGGAGGCCGGAGACGTGGACGAAATCCTGGGCGCCCAGCGCCGTGCCCTGACGCCCTTCGCCCTGGTGGCCCTGGCGGTGAACCTGCTGGCCTCGCTTCTGCTGCACCTGTTCGTGGCCCGGCCGGTGATGCGGCTGTCGGCCGCCGCCGACGAGGTCAAGCAGGGCCGGGCCCGCGCCATCTCCCTGCCCGACCTCGAGGGCCGCAAGGACGAGATCGGCGACCTCGCCCGCTCTCTGGAGAGCATGACCGAAACCCTGTCGGACCGGATGGACGCCATCGAGGCCTTCGCCGCCGACGTCTCGCACGAGATCAAGAACCCCCTGACCTCGATCCGCTCGGCTCTGGAGACGCTGGACCTCGTCAAGGACCAGAGCCAGCGCGACCGGCTGACGGCCCTGCTCCAGGCCGACGTCAAACGGCTGGACCGGCTGATCACCGACATCTCCAACGCCTCGCGTCTGGACGCCGAGCTGTCGCGCGACCGGCCCCGGCCGATCGACCTCAACGTCCTGATCGGCGACATCGCCGGCATCTATGAGACCACGGCCAAGCCGGGCGAGGCGCGCGTCGTCCTGACGCCCGGGGCCGGCGACACCCGGGTGCTGGGCCGCGACGGGCCTCTGGGCCAGGTGTTCCGCAACCTGATCGACAACGCCCGCTCCTTCAGTCCCGAAGACGGCGAGGTCCGCATCGGTCTGATCAGGAACGAGCTCGACCCGACCCGGGCGCTCAGCGTCACCGTCGACGACGACGGTCCGGGGATCCCGCCCGACAATCTGGAGACGGTGTTCGAGCGCTTCTACACCTCCCGCCCCAAGGGAACGGCCTTCGGCGCCAACTCGGGTCTGGGCCTGTCGATCGTGCGCCAGATCGTCGAGGCCCACGGCGGCCGGGTCTCGGCCGAAAACCGGGTGAACGCCGACGGCTCGGTCGCCGGGGCCCGATTCCGCGTCGACCTGCCGACGACCCATCTGGCCGTCATCCGGCGCGGCTGAGCCCGTGACCGGCCGGATCCACGCCACCTGTGTCACCCGCTACCGGCCGGAAGGCTGGCGCGCCGTCCTGCTCACCGGCCCCTCGGGCGCGGGCAAGAGCGACCTGGCCCTGCGGCTGATCGGGCAGGGTTGGCGGCTGGTCGCCGACGACTACTGCGACGTCTGGGCCTCGGGCGGCGCCCTCTGGGCCCGGGCGCCCGATCGCATCGCTGGCCGGATCGAGGTCCGGGGCGTCGGCATCCTTCCCCAGCCGCAGGCGCCCCTCGCCCGGGTCGCCCTGATCGTCCGCTGCGGGCAGGAGACGGTCGAGCGCCTGCCCCTGCCGGAGACGGAGACCCTGTACGGGATCAGCCTTCCCGTGCTCGCCCTCGACACCCGCCCCGCCTCTGCGTCGAACCTCGTGGAGGTTGCATTGACGGCGACCCTGGCAGGGCTTGATGTCGCACCGCTTTAAACCGGCGCCGGTTTCCTCTATCTAGGCCCGCTTGCGGTCCGGTCGGGGCTCCCTTCCCGGCGGACAGACGCGAGACTTGCGGCCGGGGGGCGTAGTTTGGTGAAGCCTTCATGATCGGGCTGGTGATCGTCACTCACGGAGGTCTGGCCTCCGAATTCCTGGCGGCCATGGAGCATGTGGTCGGCCCCCAACGGGGTGTCGCGGCCATCTGCATCGGCCCCGAGGACGACATGGAGCGCCGTCGGCGCGACATCATGGACGCCGCCGCCGCCGTCGACGACGGCTCGGGCGTCATCCTGCTCACGGACATGTTCGGCGGCACCCCGTCCAACCTGGCCATCTCGGTGATGGAACAGACCCACGCCGAGGTCATCGCCGGGCTGAACCTGCCGATGCTGATCAAGCTGGCCAGCGTGCGCGGGCGCGAGACGCTGGAAGCCTGCGTCGCCCACGCCCAGGACGCCGGGCGCAAATACATCTCGGTCGCCTCCTGGGTGCTGGCCGGCGAGAAATAGGGATCCCCGCATGCCCACATCCTCGGCCACCGCGAACATCTGCAACACCCGGGGCCTGCACGCCCGGGCCTCGGCCAAGTTCGTCAAACTGGCCTCCAGCTTCGAATCCGAAATCCAGGTCACGCGCGACGGCACGACCGTAGACGCCCGCTCGATCATGGGCCTGCTGATGCTGGGCGCCGGCAACGGCTGCACCATCGACATCTCGGCCGAGGGATCCGACGCCGCCGAGGCTATCGAGGCCCTGAACGAACTGGTCGCCACCCGCTTCGGCGAGGACGAATAGGGGTAACCTCCTGGCGCGACCCGGCGTAGTCTTCGAAGACGCACGGGCAGGGAGGCCTCGATGACGGATCAGACTGTCGACGACGTTCCGGCCGAGGCGCCGGTCCCCGCTCCGACCTCCCATGAAGACCGCCCCCTTCCCGGCGGCCGCACCGACACCTTCCGGCATCCGGTCTGGGTCCGCGTCGGGCACTGGGTCAACGCCACGGCAGTGATCATCCTGCTGATGAGCGGGGCCAACATCCTTCTGGCCCATCCCCATCTCTACTGGGGGCTGAAGTCGACCTTCGCCGAGCCCTGGCTCGACATCCCGACCTTCCCCGACTGGCTGCTGATCCCGCAGGGGCGGAACCTGGCCGAGGCCCGGCGCTGGCATTTCTTCTTCGCCTGGCTGTTCGTCATCAACGGCCTGGTCTGGCTGGCCTTCAGCTTCATCACCCGGCGGTTCCAGCGGCGGCTCTGGCCGACGGGTCAGGACCTGAAAGGCTTCTGGCCCTCAGTGAAGGAACACGCCCGCCTCCACTTCCCCAAGGACGACGAGGCCCGGGCCTATAACGTCATCCAGAAGCTGACCTATGCGGCGATGGTGCTGGTGGTCCTGCCGATGATGCTGATCACGGGGCTGTCGATGTCGCCGGGGTTCAACGCCATCGGCGGGATCCTGCTGGAGATCATGGGCGGGCGGCAGTCGGCGCGGACCCTGCATTTCCTGTCGGCGAGCCTGATCCTCCTCTTCCTTCTGGTCCATGTGGGGCTGGTGATCTGGACGGGCCTGTTCAACAACATGCGGGCCATGATCACCGGCTGGTTCGTCATCGAGCCTTCCAAAGAGGAGGACCCGTCGTGAGTGGTCTCAGCCGCCGCAGCTGGCTGGCCCGGGCCCTGGCGACCGCCGGGGTCATGGCCCTGTCGGCCTGCGAGCGCGGGTCGCAGCTGGGGACCCGGCTGCTGGTCTCGGCCGAAAGCCTGACCAAGGCCGCCCAGCGGCTGATCCTGCCCCGCGACGCCCTGGCCCCCGAATACGAGGCCAGCCAGATCTCCCGCGACTTCAAGCCCAACGGCTCCATCGATCCGGCGGCGGCCGACTATCTGGCGCTCCGGGCCAACGACTTCGCCGACTACCGGCTGGAGATCGGCGGCCTGGTCGAGCGGCCCCTGAGCCTGTCGTTGGCCGAGCTCCGCACCCGCCCGTCCCGCACCCAGATCACCAAACACGACTGCGTCGAGGGCTGGACGGCGATCGGCCAGTGGTCGGGGGCGAAGCTGTCGGCCCTGCTGGAGGAGGCGGGCCTGAAGCCCGAGGCGAAGTACATCGTCTTCCACTGTTTCGACGCCCTGACCCAGACCGAGGACGGGCCGCGGTACTATGAGAGCATCGACCTGATCGACGCCCGCCACCCCCAGACCATCCTCGCCTACGACATGAACGGCGAGGTCCTGGGCGTCCCGCACGGCGCGCCCCTGAGGCTGAGGGTCGAGCGGCAGCTGGGCTACAAGCACGCCAAGTACATCAAGCGGATCGAGGCGGTCGAAAGCTTCGACCATATCGAGGGCGGCAAGGGCGGCTACTGGCCCGACCGCGGCTATGAATGGTACGCCGGGATCTGACCCCGATCAGAGGGCGACCTCCCGGCCTTCGCGGCTGCTGATCATCCCGGCCTCCAGCACCTCCATCACCATCAGGGCTTCCGACGGCGAGACCGGGTTGGGGCCTTCGCCGCGCACGGCCTTCTCGACGGCCGCGTAGTAGGCGGGATAGTCGCCGGCAGGGCCGGGGATGACCGAACGTTCGCCGGTCTCGCCCTCGACGAGGGTCGGGGGCGAGGGATCGACGCCCCAGCCGGGGGCGCCGGGGGCCATGCCGGCTTTCAGCTGGTCCTCCTGCGGGTCGAGGCCCGAGGTCAGGAAGCTGGCCCTGGTCCCGTGGACGGCGAAGCGGACGTCGGGGGCGGCGATCAGCATGGCGGCGTTGAGCACGACCCTCAGGCCGCCGTCATAGCGCAGCGTCGCATGGGCCCGGTCCGGCGACAGGCCGCCGTCGCGCTGGATGGCGAGGTCGCAGGTGATGCCCAGCGGGCGGCCGAACAGATTGAGGGCCTGATCGATCAGGTGGGGGCCGAGATCCTGCCAGACCCCGGCGCCGGGGGCTTCTCGCCAGCGGTCGCGGACCACCGGGCGATAGCGGTCGAAATGGCTCTGACAGGTCACGATCCGGCCGAGGCGGCCCGAGGCGATCTCGGCCTTGAGGGCGAGAAAGTCGGCGTCCCAGCGGCGGTTCTGGAAGACGGAGAGGAACAGGCCCCTCCGGTCCGCCAGGTCCACGACGCGGCGGGCGTCGGCGAGGCTGAGGGCGAAGGGCTTGTCGACCACCACCGCCTTGCCGGCGTTGAGCGCGGCCTCAGCCTGTTCGGCATGGAGGGCGTCGGGAGTGGCGACGACCACGAGGTCGATGTCGGGGTCGGCGAGGGCCGCGGCGAGGTCGGGAACCACGCGCGCCTCGGGCCAATCGGCATGGACGGCCTCGGGCCGGGTCGAGACGACGGTGTGGAGGCGCAGGTCCGGGCAGGCCGAGATCAGCGGGCCGTGGAAGGTCTTGCCGGCGAAGCCGTAGCCGATGAGGGCGACATTCAAAGGGGTCATCTGCTGTCCTTTCCCCTCTCCCGGAGGGAGAGGGAGGGGCCCGACGCGGAGCGGCGGGAGGGTGAGGGGTTATGCCCTCACCGGTAGGCGGCGAAACCCCTCACCCTTTCGCCTTGCCGATCGCTGCGCTCCCGGAGGCTCAAGCCCTCTCCCTGTGGGAGAGGGAGAGCGAACTACCCGGGGACGTGGCTCATGTCGCGGCGGGCCATCATCTTGTCGAACTCGCCCCAGACGCCGTCGGCGCCGTGCCAGGAGCCTTGCGTGGCGGCCTTGGAGTATTCGGTGGCGCGGGCTTCGAAGAAGTTGGCGTGCTCGACGCCCGACAGCAGGGACTGCAGCCAGGGCAGGGGGTTTTCCTTGATGCCGTAGAGCTCGGGCAGCTTCAGCTGACGCAGGCGCCAGTCGGCGATGAAGCGGATGTACTGCTTGATGTCGTCCGGCGTCATGCCGTTCACGTCGCCGGCCTCGAAGGCCAGGTCGATGAACTTGTCTTCCAGACCGACCACGGTCTCGCAGCACTGGACGATGTCGTCGGCGACGGCCGGGGTGACGCAGCCCGTTTCCTTGTTGAAGGCGTGGTAGAGCTTGATGATGCCGTCGCAGTGCAGGCTTTCGTCGCGCACCGACCAGGACACGATCTGGCCCATGCCCTTCATCTTGTTCTGGCGCGGGAAGTTCATCAGCATCGCGAAGGACGCGAACAGCTGAAGTCCCTCGGTGAAGCCGCCGAACATGGCCAGGGTGCGGGCGATGTCCGCGTCGGTGTCCACCCCGAAACGGCCCATGTAGTCGTGCTTGTCCCGCATGGCCTCATATTCCATGAAGGCGCCGAACTCGCTCTCGGGCATGCCGATGGTTTCGAGCAGCAGGGCGTAGGCCGCGATGTGAATGGTCTCCATGTTCGCGAACGAGGAGAGCATCATCTTGACCTCGGTCGGTTTGAACACCCGACCGTATTTTTCCATGTAGTTGTCCGCGACCTCGATGTCCGACTGGGTGAAGAAGCGGAAGATCTGCGTCAGCAGATTGCGCTCCTTGTCGTTCAGGTTGACGGCCCAGTCCTTCATGTCCTCGCCGAGGGGCACTTCCTCGGGCATCCAGTGGACCTGCTGCTGCTTCTTCCACATGTCGAACGCCCACGGATAGCGGAACGGCTTGTAGGCGGCCGAGGGGGTCAGCAGGCCGGGCGTACCCGGTTTGATGATGGCGTGGGCGTTCATCGGGGAGGAGACTCTCGAACGATTCCGTGGACTGGGATTCACCATGCGGTCTGATCGAAACGGCGCCAAGACCAAAAGCGGCTATGTTGCGATCACTTTCGTCCTAGACGCTATATCTAGCGTGTTTATCCAAAGGTTAAGGCGATGAGCTGGGGATGGTTTCTGTCTGGCGGTGCCGCAGCAAGCTTGGCCGGAAACCTGAAAACGGGGCGCCAAACCGTGCCAAACCGTGCCAGAATCTTCAGAACGCATCCCCGGAGCCGGCCGCCCGGTCGCGCGCGTCATTACGGTCCAGCCGGCGCAGATAGGCCGCGCGCAGCATCTCCAGATCGCTGAAATGCCGGGCCTCCTCGGAAATCCGGTCACCGCAATGATCGACGAGCCGGGCCAGCCGCATCCAGACCACCGCCTGCTGCGGCGCATCCGCAGCCGCCGCCTCGGCCGCCCGACAAAAAGCGAAGCGGCGCAGATGCATGGGTTCGGGATTGAACAGCAGGAAGAACTCGTCGGCCTCCCGCGCCGCCGTGACTTCATGGAGCTCGGGATTCTGCTCCAGGATATCGGCCTTCTCCCGGAGATGAGCGCTCCACGACGGGTCGAGCGCCCCGGCCCCCGCGTCCTCTCGCCGCCAGCCCTCGGCCGCCGCCCGGCGACGGACGGAGCGTTCGGAGACGGTGTAGCGCTCGGCGAGGACCGGCGCGGAGACGCCGGCGAGATAGTCGGCGCGGACGGCGGTCCAGACATCGGGGCCGTGACGAAGGGGTGTGGGGTTCTGGGTCATGACCCGATCATCGCCCCGTCCTCAACCCGGCCGCACAGGCGGGCGCCCCAAGCCCGCAAACCCGGGAATTCACCGGCATTGGCGCGGCGAATTGTGAACGCCGGAGACATCGGTTCGACGCCCGAATGGCCGAAACGGCGTTAGGATGGGCGCAGACGGGGAGGCGGAGATGGCCGGAGAGTATGTGGTCTATGGGGCGGCCGGATCGGGCTCCATGCCGGTCGAGGCGGCGCTGACGCTGATGGGTCAGCCGTTCCGGGTCGTGGAGGCGGTGACCTGGGAGGGGGACGCCGAGCGGGACAAGGTCGCGGCGGTCAATCCGATGCGGCAGATTCCGGCGCTGATCACCCCGGCCAGTTCCACGGGAGGGGGCGAGACGATCACCGAGAGCGCGGCCATCCTGCTGTTCCTGACCGAACGCCATCCGGAGGCGGGGCTGGCGCCCCCGCCCGGCGATCCGCGGCGCGGACAGTTCCTGCGCTGGATGAGCTTCATCCCGGCGGCGATCTATTCGATGTACTGGGTGCGCGATGTCCCCTCGCGGCTGGTCGGGGACGATGAGGCGGCGCAGGGCGTGGTGCTGGAGCGGACGGCCGAGCGGATCGCCGACTGCTGGGCGGTGATGGAGAGCCAGGTCGGGCCGGCGATCGAACCGGGCGGCTTCCTGACCGGACCGAGGGTCAGCGTGCTCGACCTCTATGTCACCGTCGCCAGCCGATGGACGCCGCGCCGCAAGCGCTTCGCCGAGGTCGCGCCGAGGATGGCGGAGGTGGTGCGGCGGGTGGATGATTTGCCGGAGTTGCGGGAGTTCTGGACCGGACGGTGGCCGTTCGCGGAGGGGGAGGAGCGCTAGGGAGACCCGCGCTCCGGAACCATCGCCGGCGCTGCGCGCGGCGCCCAGCCTTCGGGAGGGCAGGTCGTGAAGCCGAGTTCAGGACAAATCTCGCGGCCGATGGCGATAAGGTCATGCCCCAAGGCGTCGCTGAGATACATGTCGTCCGGCGCGGGATTGCGAAGAGTGGCACCGAACGTCCTCAGGGAGGCGGAGTCACGAACGACCTCGCCGTCGAGCGGCTTGAGCTGTCCTTCCGTGTGGTAGCGCAAACGATATCCACCGTTGGGCCGAAACGCGATCTGGACAACGACGCCCGGAGCATCAGGCGGCAGAGAACGGCCTGCGTGATAGCCGCGATCACTGAAGACGCGGAAGTCCACCGGATTCTCCGCGGACCAGGCGGCCTGTCCGATCGGGGCGGCGATGGCGTTCACCACATAGCTCTTGCTGTGAGACCGGAATATCGCCGGGACGTCCCCGGTCAATTGCGAGGTCACGACAAGATCAACGAGACGCGGTTCGACGACCGGGTCGACGGCCTCCGGCTGTCCGCAAGCGACGAGAAGCGACATCACCATCCCGAAACTGAGGCCTCGGGCGGCAAGCATGGCCATCAGGCCGCTTCGGCTTCCTCAGCCGCCGCCGGCTCGGCGCGGTCGGCGGACAGGAGCCGCTCCATCGCCGCATAGAGGGCGTGGTGGGAGATGGGCTTGGGCAGGTGGTCGTCCATGCCGGCGGCGAGGCAGCGGGCGGCGTCCTCGGGCATGGCGTCGGCGGTGACGGCGAGGATCGGCACGGTGTTGCCGGCGGCGCGGATGGCGCGGGTGGCGGCCAGACCGTCGACGCGCGGCATGCGCACATCCATCAGGATCAGGTCGAAATCCTGGGCGGCGGCCATGGCGATGGCCTCGTCGCCGTCGCAGGCCTCGGCCGTTTCGCAGCCGACGGCGGCCAGCATCAGACGGGCGACCTCGCGGTTGGCCGGATGGTCGTCGACGACCAGGATGCGCGGGGCGGCGGCGTCGTCAGCTTCCGCCTCGATCTCGACCGTCGCGACGGAAGCGGGGGCGGTGACCGGACGGGCGGCGGCGCCCTCGGCCAGAGCCAGCGGCAGGCGCAGGGTGAAGGTGGCGCCGTCGCCGGGGCGGCTGTCGATGACCACCGACCCGCCCATCAGGGCCGCGTGACGCTGGACCAGACTCAGGCCGATACCGGCGCCGATATGGGTGCGGCTGATGGAGTCGTCGCCCTGGACGAAGGCTTCGAACAGGCGGTCGGCGCCGGCCGTGTCGAGGCCGCAGCCGCTGTCGGTGACGGCGATCAGGACCTCGCCGTCGATGCGATCGGCGAGGACCGAGACGGTTCCGGTCTCGGTGAATTTGACGGCGTTGGAGATCAGGTGGTGCAGGGCCTGACGCAGGCGGCGGCGGTCGCCGGTGAACATCAGGGCGGCGTCGGGGCGGATGTCGACGGTCAGGCTGAGGCCCTTGTCCTCGGCCAGGATGCGGCTGGGGGCGGCGGCGGCGGCGATGACGTCGGACAGGCACAGGGGGGCCAGGGCCAGGGCGTCGTCGCCGCGCGAAATCTCCAGCACGTCCTCGACCAGCATCAGCAGGGCGTCGCCCGAGCGCTGGATATGGCCCAGCTGGTCGACGGCGACGGGGTCGAGGTCCGGCCGGCGGATCAGGACCTCGGCATAGCCGGTGACGCTGTTCAGGGGGGTGCGCATCTCGTGGCTCATCAGGGCCAGGAAGCGGGACTTGGCGGCGTCGGCCTCCTCGGCGCGGCGGCGGGCCTCCTGGGCGATCTCGGTGCGGCGCTCCAGACGTTGCATCAGACGGCGGCGCTCGGACATGGCAGTCGAGACCGGCAGGGCCGTGACGATCACCCCCAGCAGGAAGGTGTAGTAGACGCTGAGCTGGCGCATCAGGGGCGGAATGTGCTCCAGCCCGGCGATGTGCGGCAGGCGGGTCATCAGGACCGGGCCATGGCCGGTGACGGTGGCGGCCGCCCCGATGACGGCGACCCCGACGATCGAGACCGCGACCCAGGTCGGGGCGGTGCGGAAGGAGACCAGCAGCAGGAAGGGGAAGATCACGAACAGGCTGGGCGCCGTGTTCTGGAAGAAGCAAACGGCGGTGACCGCCATCAGGAGGGTCACGATGCCCGCGGTCTCGACGCGGCCCGCCGGGGCGGTCGAGCGGAAGCGATGCGACTTGGCGATCAGCAGCAAAGCCGGGGCGATCGCCAGCAGCCCCAGGGTCTCCATCTGGACATAGCGGTGCAGGGTGAAGAGGAAGACCGGCACGGTATAGCCGCGCATCGGGGCGACGACGCTGAGGATGGCGAAGGCGGACATCAACACCGCCGGGACCACCGCCATCAAGGCGAAATTGGCCAGGCGCTTGGGCCGGCGCAGGTCGAGCGCCGCGCCGCAGACCCGGCGGGCGATCAGGGCGGCCAGGCAGGCCTCGCCCAGATTGAGGACGGCGTTCAGCCACCAGAAGGGCATGGGATCCTGACGGATCAGATTGCCGATGATGTTGAGCGCGAAACAGGCGGCCAGGACGCGGATGGCCTGACGTTTGTGCAGCTGCAGGGCGGCGGCCAGCATGACGCCGTTGGCGGGCCAGATGACCACCGCATTATAGGTGCGGGCGCTCCAGATACCGACCAGCAGACAGGCGGCGAACATCGCCACATAGGCCCAGGGCGGCGGCCCCGAGGCCTGCCCCGCTTCATGTCTGAACAGTCGCCAGCGACCGTGCATTCGGCCCCTCCGACTGCGAACCTTAACCCTGATCGCACGCAGAGGTTAAATTTCAGATGCCAACGGTGTCATTCGTTCCAATTGTGAAACATGACGCCGAAAGGCCGGATCAGGCGGCGGCGATCTGGTCCACCTCATTGGCCGAGCCGAGGGCCACGGCGACGCGGTCGTGGAGCTTCGTCGGGACGACGTCGAGGATGGGTTGGGTCCCGTCGGTGGTGGCCTTGCCGCCCGCCCGCTCGATCAGCAGGGCCATGGGGGCGCCTTCATAGAGGAGGCGCAGCTTGCCGGGGCGGTCGGGCTCGCGCTGGTCCCACGGATAGAGGAAGACGCCGCCGCGCATCAGGATGCGGTGGACGTCGGCGACCATGGCCGCGACCCAGCGCATGTTGAAATCCTTGCCGCGCGGACCCGTCTTGCCGGCCAGAGCGGCGTCGATGTAGCGGCGCACCGGCTCGGCCCAGTGGCGGCGGTTCGACATATTGATCGCGAACTCCTTCGTATCCGCCGGGACGCGGATGTCGGGATGGGTCAGGCGCCATTGGCCCTGATCGTCGAGGGTGAAGCCGGTGACGCCTTCGTTGATCGTCAGGACCAGCATGGTCTGGGCGCCGTAGACGGCATAGCCCGCCGCCGCCTGATGACGGCCGCCGATCAGGAAGTCGGCCTCGGCGGGGGCGCGGCCTTCCGGAGCCGGCAGGATGGAGAAGATGGTGCCGACCGGGGCGTTGATGTCGATGTTGGACGAGCCGTCCAGCGGATCGAAGGTGACCAGATAGCCGCCCTGACGCCCGGTGGGCTCGATCAGGTCCATCTCCTCGGAGCCGACGGCGGCGACCGGGTCGCAGCCCTTCAGCCGGTCGGTCAGCATGTCGTTGGTCATGACGTCGAGCTTCTTCTGCTCCTCGTCCTGGACATTGACGCTACCGGCGACGCCCAGGGCTCCGGCCAGGGCGCCCAGCGACACCACGCGGGAGATGGCCACGCACTCCTCCGCCACCGCGGCGACCACCGTCTTCAGGGCCTCGGGCGCATCCTGGCCGGCCAGCCAGTCGGAGAAGGGGGCGAAGGTCGTCATCGAGAGAGTCCGGGTTTGCGTGCGGGCCGTTCCTAGCCCGGAAACGGCCGGGAGGGGAACCGTCGCCGTTTCCATAGGGGCCGGTGATGACAGCTGTTTACCACCCTGGGCTCGGGCTCAGGTGGAACCCCCGGCGCCCGGGTCGGGTTCAGGAAGCGATCCGTGCGTTCCGCGGACCGTGCAGGACGGGTCTCCCACCCCCTCGACCGCCATGAACGAGCCGCCTCTCACCGCCGCCCAATGCCGCGAACGCGCCCGCCGCTGTTTCGAACAGGCCATCCGCGAGGAGAGCCTGACGGCGCGCGAGACCCTGCTGC
Source organism: Brevundimonas sp. ALps5 (assembly GCF_058681645.1). Lineage (NCBI taxonomy): Bacteria > Pseudomonadati > Pseudomonadota > Alphaproteobacteria > Caulobacterales > Caulobacteraceae > Brevundimonas > Brevundimonas sp. ALps5. Next base: position 1,328,477 of record NZ_CM178744.1, read on the forward strand.
GGCAGGGCGAGAACTGGATGTTGCGCTGGCGGACCTGGGGGGCGGAGGACGGGCCGCGCGGGGTCAGCGGGTCGGCCTAGTCCAGATCGGCCCGATACCAGTCGCCGCGCCGCTCGACCGTCGTCGCCATGCCGAACAGGTCGGTGAGGACGGGGCCGGTCAGAAGATCGGCCTTGGCGCCCTGAGCAAACACCTTCCCGTCGCGCAGCAGGATCAGGCGGCCGATCTCGGGCAGGATCTCCTCCACATGGTGGGTGACCATGATGAGGGTGGTCCCCTTCCCTGTTGATGTCGGCGCCGCCACCCCGCGCAGGGCGTCGAGGAAGCGACGGCGGGTCGCCGGGTCGAGGCCGGCGCAGGGCTCGTCGAGCAACAGGGCTTCCGGCCGGTGGACCAGGGCGCGGGCGATCAGGACGCGGCGCGCCTCCCCCGTCGACAGGGCGGCCATCCGCCGGCCGACCAGACCGGAAGCGCCCATCCGCTCCAGCGCCTCGACGGCGGCGGCGCGCATCTCATCCGTCACCCGGTGATGCCGCCACAGGCCGCGGGCGGCGAAGAAGCCGGAGAGGACGGCGTCCATGACCTCGAGCGACTCTTCTCCGGCCAGATCGGCGTGCAGCGCCGGGGAGACGATGCCGAGGCGCTTGCGCAGCTCGAAGACGTCCCAACGGCTCTCGCCGAAGATGCGGACGCCCTCCCCGCCCCCGGCCGGATAGAGGTCGCGGGCGATCAGGCGGACGAGGGTCGACTTGCCCGAGCCGTTGCGGCCGAGGATGGCGGTATGGGCCCCGGTCGCGACCGAGAGGCTGACGCGGTCCAGCAGGACCGCATCGCCGCGCGTGACCGAAACGTCGTCTATCGAGAGAAGCGGTTCGCTCACCTTACCCCGCGATCAGGATCCACAGGCCCGTCAGGGCGAAACCGACCGCGGCCGCCATACGGATATATTTGAGCGGGAGACGCTTTGCAGCCGCCTCGCCCATGAAGACCGCCGGGCCGTTGACCAGCATCATGCCCAGCGTCGAGCCGGCGACCACCAGAGGCAGGTTCTCGAAGCGCGCCGCCAGACCCGCCGTGGCGATCTGGGTCTTGTCGCCCATCTCCACGAGGAAGAAGGCGACGGTCGTGGCCCAGAAGATGGCCAGGGAGGTCCGGTGCGGCTTCACCGTCCCCTCGTCCTCGTCGAGTTTGTCGGGGATCAGGGCCCAGCCGGCGAAGGCCAGGAAGGCGAAGCCGATGATCCACTTCATCCACGGGCCGGACAGGTAGTGGGCGGCGAGGGTTCCGGCGAGCGCGGCCAGCGCATGGTTGGCGATGGTCGCGGCGAAGATGCCGAGGATGATGGGGACCGGCCGTCGCCAGGTGGCGGCGAGCGCAATGGCCAACAGCATGGTCTTGTCGCCGATCTCGGCGATCGCGACCAGGCCGGTCGAAATGAGGAGGGCTTCCATGGTCGTCACTCGGGCGGGGTCGTCGCGGACAAGAACAAAGGCTCGCGCACCCACGACCCCGCCAGGGTTCGCCGATGCGAAAGCCAAAGGTCTTGCCAGGACATTCCTTGACCCTATCGCTCGGCGCGCGGCGCCTCGCTACTTGAGGGTCAGGAGGGTCTGTTCGCGCCATCGTCCCGCCGGGCGGCGAGCCGAAGTCTGTTGACGCGAGCCCCGCTGGAGATGCGGGCGGCTACTCCCCAATGACAGCCCGGCCTTTACGGCGCGGCGCGGCGCCGAGGCAAGCGAGAGCGACTCGCAAGTTTGGGGGGCGGGAGGCGGCCGCGAAAGACGGCGTGTCAGTGCGAACCGCGCGACTCCGCGACCGCCGCCCACAGGAGCCCCGCGCAAACCGCGCTCGCTATGACCAGACAGGCAATCAGCTGCACCCGCCTGGCGCGCTGATCCACATCAACGGGCCGCAGGGCAGCGATCCGGACGGCCAGGACGACGACCAGATCCGGAATGGCGAATATCATCAGCTCTCCGCGCGAGCTGGGCCGATCCACCACGGGGGTGAAGAAGAGCGCGACATTGACCAGGGCGGCCAGCCCCAGGCCGATCCTGCGCCAGCCCGCCTCCGGCGGGTCGATCCTGAGGGTGTGGATGAACCACAGGCAGGCCCCCGCGCAGGCCACCCGGTAAGTCAGGTCGAAGGGAATTCCGCCGGCGTCGAGGACGAGCGCCACGATCACGAAGACGATGACGCCGAGAAGAACGAGTCCGACCTTTTTGGCGTGCGCCGCGCCGCCGTCATCGATGTTCGGTGCGTCATCGCTCATCAGCCGACGCTAGGGCATGGAGGACCGGCCTTCCATCCTTGATCACCCCTTTCGCCCCCCTCCATTCGGAGTGGTACGTCTGACCCCATTGGCGGGCGGCGCGGAATGGCGGAGCTTCGTTTCACCGACCGGAGGCCCCACCCCGAGCGGAATGGGCTCCGCGCGAGGATGTCAGGCCCGCGCGGAGCCCCTCTTTCCTTCGGCGCCGCCATGGCGTCCATGGAAACGCCTTCGCCTGACTTGCCGAACCCCGAGATCCAACCTTGGGGTTGAGACCGTCATTCAACCGGAGCGACCCGATGATCCCGATGGTATTTTCGATGGCTCTCGCCCTGACGCCTCCCATGGCCCTGCCGCAGCAGGTCACGAGCGGGACCGGCCAGACCCTGGCCGGTCAGACCGGCTATGCCCCGAACGCCTTCGCCTCGGCGGTCGCCAACTGCGACGACCAGTGCGTGAACCGTCAGGACCGCATCCAGGCGACCTGGGTGTTGCGTCGTCAGGTGCGCCAGCTGGTGGCCGACGACCGTTGCGAGGAAGCCCGCGCCCTGGCCACGCGGGGTCAGGACGGCCGGTCGATGCGTCTGGTCGAGGCCCAGTGCCAGATCATGCGCCCGATCACGGACCCGGTCACGCCGGCGCGCTGATTTCCGTTTCGGCTTCCGCCTGCGGCGCGGCCTGATCCTGCAGTGCGGCGTGGTGACGTTGCTGGCGGCGGGCAATGGCGTAGGAAACCAGCCACAGGACCATGGCCCAGGCGGCGCCGACGCTCCAGCCGGCAAAGACGTCCGAGGCCCAGTGGGCGCCCAGATAGATGCGGCTGCAGCCCACCAGCAGGGTCAGAAGGATGGCGACGCCGAGGACATAGGCCTTGAGCCGCCGTTTCGGGAAGGCGCGGGTCAGCATGACGCCGAGCGTCAGATAGAAGACCGCCGACAGCAGGGCGTGTCCCGAGGGGAAGCTGGCGTTCAGGGTATGGACGCTTTGATAGACGAGCGGCGGGCGTTCGCGCTCGAACACCGCCTTCAGCCCCTCTGAAAGCGCGAGACCGCCGGCCAGGCCGACGACCAGAAGGAGGGCCGAGAGCCGCTTCCGGAGCATCAGCAGCAGGCCGACTGCGATCAGGGCGAACAACAACAGAAGCGCCGTCGAACCGAGCGAGGTGATGTCGGCGGCGACGATCCCCGCCCAGGGCGGCCCGAGCGGCCGGGCCGGGTCCGCATAGGGGTGGAGTGCGTGCAGGACGCGAAGATCGAACGCCTGTGCGCCGGGCTCGCGCATGTCCTCGGCCAGATCGGCGAAGGTCAGCGATCCGAGGGCCAGTATGAACAGGGCGGCGAGGGCCGCGATCTCGGTTCGCGCCAGGGCGAGGGCGCGGCGTGCGAACGGGATCACATTGGGTGTCGGCATGGTCCGTGAACGGTCAAGCTGGGGCGTCGTTCCCTCAAGCTTGGGCGGAAGATTTCAGAGGTGATTCGATTCACGTGTTCGTGATTCCGGCATCGCCCGCCCCGTCATCCCGGCGTCACGGCCTTCCCGCAGGCTTTCCACAGAGTCGCCCCCTGCCTTTCGTCTGATTCGCCTGAGAAGTGAGCGTCAAGACGTTGACGGCTCGTTAGGCATCTGCGCCCTATATGTGGGCTCGGGGAGCGCTTTGGCCACTATATGATGTGTCCCGGCGCTGAGCGGCTTCACTTGCGCATTTGTTCAGGACGTTGACGATCATGGCTGGCCTAGAGGCTTACAAGACCACGGAATTCGCTACGCTTTCCGGCGAAACGGACACCACGCGTCCGCAGCTGTCCGTGGTCCGGTCGCTGGAACTGGACCGGTCGCGCGACGATCTGCTGACCGATTTCGGCAAGAAGACGCTGGAAGACCGCTACCTGCTCAAGGGCGAGTCCTATCAGGACATGTTCGCCCGGGTCTCGACCGCCTTCTCGGACGACGCCGACCACGCCCAGCGCGTCTATGACTATATGTCCAAACTGTGGTTCATGCCCTCGACGCCGGTGCTGTCGAACGGCGGCGCGGACCGCGGCCTGCCCATCTCCTGCTTCCTGAACGCGGTCAGCGATTCGCTGGACGGCATCCAGAACGTCTGGAACGAAAACGTGTCCCTGGCCTCGAACGGCGGCGGCATCGGCACCTATTGGGGCGGCGTCCGCTCCATCGGCGAGAAGGTCAAGGGCGCGGGCCAGACCTCGGGCATCATCCCCTTCATCCGCGTGATGGATTCGCTGACCCTGGCGATTTCGCAGGGCTCGCTGCGCCGCGGTTCTGCCGCCGTCTATCTGGACGTGCACCACCCCGAGATCGAGGAGTTCCTCGAAATCCGCAAACCCTCGGGCGACTTCAACCGCAAGTCCCTGAACCTGCACCACGGCATCAACATCACCGACGAGTTCATGGAGGCCGTGAAGGCCGGCGGCTCGTTCGGCCTGCGCTCGCCCAAGAACGACGAAGTGCTCAAGGTCGTGGACGCCCGCTCCCTGTGGCAGAAGATCCTCGAGATCCGCCTGCAGACCGGCGAGCCCTATCTGATCTTCTCCGACACGGTGAACCGGCAGATGCCGCAGCACCAGAAGGACCTGGGCCTGAAGGTCAAACAGTCCAACCTGTGCTCGGAAATCATGCTGCACACGGGCCGCGACCACCTGGGCATCGACCGCACAGCCGTCTGCTGCCTGTCGTCGGTCAATGCCGAGAAATTCCTGGAGTGGCGCGAGGAGCCCCGCTTCATCGAGGACATCATGCGCTTCCTGGACAATGTCCTGGAGGACTTCATCCGCCGCGCCCCGCCGGAAATGAAGGCCGCCGTCTATTCGGCCAAGCGCGAGCGTTCGGTGGGTCTGGGCCTGATGGGCTTCCACTCCTTCCTGCAGTCGCAGGGCGTGGCCTTCGAAAGCGCCATGGCCAAGTCGTGGAACATGCGCCTGTTCAAGCACCTGCGCCGCGAGGCCGACAAGGCCAGCCGCCTGCTGGCCGAGGAGAAGGGGCCCTGCGAGGACGCCGCCGAGCGTGGCGTCATGGAGCGGTTCTCGCACAAGCTGGCCATCGCGCCGACCGCCTCGATCTCGATCATCTGCGGCGGCACGAGCGCCGGCATCGAGCCGATCCCGGCCAATATCTATACCCACAAGACCCTGTCGGGCTCGTTCGCGGTCAAGAACCCCTATCTGGAAGCCCTGCTGGAAACCAAGGGCGAGAACACGGCCAATGTCTGGTCCTCGATCCTAGAGCATGAAGGCTCGGTCCAGCACCTGGACATGCTGAGCGACGACGAGAAGGGCGTCTACAAGACCGCCTTCGAACTGGACCAGCGCTGGGTCGTGGAACTGTCGGCCGACCGCTCGCCGGAAATCTGCCAGGCCCAGTCGATCAACCTGTTCATCCCGGGCGACGTCAACAAGTGGGACCTGCACATGCTGCACTGGCGCGCCTGGGAGACCGGCGTGAAGTCGCTGTATTACCTGCGGTCCAAGTCGGTTCAGCGGGCCGCCTTCGCCGGCGCCGACGACAAGGCCGAGGCCGAAGGGACCGAGGTCGATCCGAACCAGCCGGACCTCTTCTCGGCCGCCCGCACCGACTATGACGAGTGCCTGGCCTGCCAGTAAGGCGACCATGAGACCCTGAGCCGGGGGTGGGGTACTGAACCCCCCGGCCTTTGGGCAATCCACCGGATCTCCTCTCCGGGAACCGACCTCTCCACACCCGCGTTGGTCGGGTGTCAGGATTGTGTCGCGAAAAAGTCGTTTGGCGTCCGCCCGGATTCGAGTCAGGGTGAGTGGACGTTAACGGACTGCGAGGGGACCGTTGAAGCGTATCGGGTGTGTTTTTGTCGGCGTGGCGTTGCTCGGGGTCTCCGCGACCACCGCCTTCGCGCAGTCGACTCTGACGCCTGAATGGGCCCGGGCGCAGGAAATCCAGGCGCTTCAGCAGCAACAGCACGCCCCGGCCGCCCTTCCCCTCTCCGCCAATCCGGCCGCTCCCGCCACTCTGGTCGCGGCTACGGCCCCGGTCAGCGGCGCCCCGGTCGGACGCGCCGGAACCCCGTCGCAGACGGCGCGGCTGAACCAGCAGTCCTATGCGGCGCCCAACGCCCCGGCGGCCGGCTTCGGCCCCGCGATCGATTTCCAGAGCGACTATCCCACCAACCGCTACGCCCCGGCCTCTGAGCGGGCCTCGCCCTTCGCGGCGACCAGCCGTTCGGATCTGTGGCGCGAGGGCGAGGGCTATACGGACCGGCTGCGGGTGACCACGCACGGGACGCTGCGCCGCGCCGACGGCTCGCCCCTGCCCGCCACCCTGCATGATGACAGCGACTTCGCCGTGGACGGCTATGACGTCACCTATACGCGCGGCTGGCCCGTGGCGCGGGGCTATACGGCCTCGGGTCTGGAAGTCAGCCTGACGCCCCACGCCGGGATCGGCGTCGGTGACGAGGGCGGCTCGGCCGAGGCCGGCGCGACGCTCAAGATCGGTTCGGACATCGAACGTCTGGTGCCGCGCGGCACAAGCGCTTTCGGCCAGCGGTCGCGCTGGTACGTCTATGCGGCCGGCTCGGGCCGGGCCGTGGGGTACAACTTCGCCCGCAACCGCGACGGCGACTATCTGCGCTCGGGCATGAGCCAGGAACGCAGCGCCTCCTTCCTCGGCGACGCCTCCATCGGGGTGGCCATGCGCCGCGGCGACATGCAGACCTCGCTCGGCGTCGTCTATCGCGAGCTGAAGGCCGACGGGATCCACAGCGGCACCGGCATCGACCGCGACGTCTCCGAAGGCCTGGTGGCCTTCCAGTTCACGATCCGGCCGGAACGCTGAACCGGCCGAGCAGGCCTAGAGCCAGCCCTTCCGCTTGAACCAGATCAGCGGCAGGGCGGCGGCGGCGATCATGGCCAGGAGGGCCGCCGGATAGCCCCAGGTCTCGTGCAGTTCGGGCATATGCTCGAAATTCATGCCGTAGATGGCGCCGATCAGGGTCGGGGGCAGGAAGGCCACGGTGAAGACCGAGAAGACCTTGAAGATCGACGACTGCTGGATGTTGATCATCCCGAGCGCCGCCGAGAGCTGGAAATTGATCCCCGCCGCGACCGCCTGGTTGTGGGCGATCAGGCTGGCGGCGTCGCCGCTGAGCGAGCGCAGGTGTTCGCGCGAGTCGGGCACATGGTCGATACGCTCGTCCGAGGCGACATAGACGAAGATCCGCGCCAGGCCGGCCAGGGACTGTTCGATGCGGGCATTGGCGATGTGGGCCCGGCCCAGCTTGGTAAGCAGGTGTTCGAACCCGACCTGCTTGCCTTCGGCGAAGACGGCGGTGGCGACCCGGTCGACCTTGTTGGCGTTGACCGACAGAATGTCGGAAGCGCGGTCGATGATGGCCTCCATCAGGTTCAGGAACAGGTCGGCCCCGGTCGAGCACAGGTTCGGCTCCCGCTCCATCCGTTCGACCAGCATGGTGAAGGGCCGGGGGTCGAAATAGCGGATGGTGACCAGCGGCCCCTTGGTCAGGACGAAGGTGACCGGATCGATCGTCGGGGTTTCGGCGTCGCCGTTATGGATGATGTCGGAGGTGACGTAGGTGGCGCCGTTCTCGCGGTAGAGGCGGCTGGAGGCCTCCAGCTCGGCCATCTCGTCACGGGTGGGGACCGACAGGTTGAGCGCCTTCTCGACCGCCCTGTCCTCGTCCGGGGTCGGGGCGATCATGTCGATCCAGAGGGCGTCACGGGGCAGGGTCCAGTCGAGCAGGGAGCCCTGGACGATCTCGCAGGTTCCGGAGCCGGCGCGCAGGACGCGGATCACGCCGCGCCTCCCGCAGAAGACCTAGTTCTGGCCGCCGGAAGCGCCGGCCGAGGCCATCTGGCGCGCGTTGTTGAAGGCGTCGCGCGCGCCGTTGTAGATGAATCCGTAGGTCGGATAGACGGTCGTGCCGAGGTCATGCAGAGGGCTGTACCACACCTTGACCTGGGACCAGTCGTTCTGGCTCGAAACGTCGACGACGGTTACGTTTTCCTCGACCTTGCCGCGGCTGCCGCCCCAGTTGGCGTGGGTCACGCGGATAACGCGGTCGGTCAGGATGTCGGAGACGACGGCGACGTGACCCTTGGTCATCCGGCCCTCGGGGCGGAACACGAGGACCGAGCCGGTTTCGGGGGCGCGGCCGGTGCGGAAATGATCCACGGCCTGCGACCACCAGGTCCAGGCGTCGCCGAACAGCTGAATGCCCGAGAACATCCGGGCGAACGTCACGCACTGCCAGTAGGGATCGTCAGCACGGGCCGCGGAAGGCGTGGCGCCGACCGCGAAGAACCCAAGGGACGCTGCAACCACAGCGGCGGCGAGCCGTTTCTTCATGCCGTCTATGTGTCCGATTGTTACGCCCGGACCTTGCCTAGACGATTAGCCTGTCAGGGGAAACCCTGACTTTCAGGCGAGCGATTGTGCGTTGCGGGATAGCTTTGCCGCAGTGCGGCGACGCGCGGCCAACCCCTTCAAGGCCCGCCGGGCGGGGAATTCCACGAGATGGTAGGAGGCCGCGGCGACCAGCGGCAGGGCGAGAACGATCGCCAACCACACGAAAACGTGAAGATGCTTGTCCGGGGCGTTGGTCAGCCTGGCCGCAAGGTTCACGGCCAGCAGCTGCCAGGGCACCACGACCATATAGACCGAATAGCTGATCTCCCCGAGGTAGACGCCCAGGCGCGACGACAGCCAGCCGGCGCGAGCGTTGGGCAGGCTGGCCAGACCCAGGATCAGGGCGCCGGCGAGGGCGACGATGATCCCGTCCCACAGCTGAAGCGCGGCGGCGGCGATCATCAGGGCGGCGGCGGTGGCGGCGATCAGACCGGGCATGGCCAGGGGCGCGCGGCGGAAGGCCAGGTAGAGGGCGCAGCCATAGGCGAAGCAGGGGACGATACGCAGGGCGCCCCAGGCGATGGTCGCCTCGGTCAGGGGGAAGCCCGCCAGACGCGGGAAGACGAAATAGAGAGCGCCCAGCAGGGCCAGGGCCCCGGCGATGGCCAGAACCGGGCGGCGGCGCAAGCTCCAGGCCACGAAGGCGAAGACCGGGAAGCTGAGATAGGCGAACCATTCGGCCGAGATCGACCAGGAGCGGTGGTTCCAGCCCGCCTCGGGCGCCAGGCCCCAGGCGTGGACCATGAAGAGATTGGCGGGCAGAGACGCCCAGCTCATCACGCTGCCGTCGATGCTCATCCCGGCGAAGAGGGCGGCGAAGCCGAGCGCCATGACGGCCAGAAGGGTGGCGATGTGCAGCGGATAGACCCGGGCGATCCGGGCCCAGAGGAATTCACGGTAGTTGAAGCGCTTCTCGCCTGCGGACGCCAGATAGACGTGGCAGAGGATGAAGCCCGACAGGACGAAGAAGAGCTCGACGCCCAGATAGCCCTTGGCGATCACGGCAGGCTTGAAGCCGACGGCCAGATTGTCCCACAGGGCGTAGACGGCGACCCACATGGCGGCCATGAAGCGCAGGGTCGTGAGCGAGCGAAGATCGGTCGGGGCCCCGTTGGCCTGCACCAGGTGGGGCACCAGATGGGCGGCGGGGGCGGTGTCCTGAGCGGCGTTCTGCGTCTGGGTCATGCCCATACCCTAGGATCATCGGGCTTTGAGAACCGTTAAGGGCGCCATGAACCGTACGATACCGATCGAAGACGTGATGTCGCAGGCCGCGGCGAAGGCCGGTCTGGACGCCGATCAGACGCGGGCCGCCCTGACCGGGGCCCTGGGTCTGCTGGAGAAGCATGCGGGGACCGAGGCGCGCGACGCCTTCTACGCCGCCGTGCCCGGCGCCGAGGCCCTGGCCCGGTCGCCCGAGGCGAAGCCGCGCGGCGGCGGGCTGATGGGCGGGCTGATGAAGAGCGCGGGCGGGGTCTCGGGCGCGGCCATCGGCGACGCCATGGGTCTGCTGGACCGGCTGAAGCGGATCGGGGTCGGCAAGGAGGAGCTGAAGCGGCTGCTGCCCGCCGCCCGGAACGCGGTGACGCAAGCCACCGGCCGCGACTGGATGGGCGAGGCGGTCCGGACCGTGCCGGGCGTCGGCGCCCTGCTGGGCGACGGCTAGACCAGACCGATCAGGGGGCCGGCTGGCTGTTGAGGAAGGCCTGGGAGGCGGCGCAGCCGGTCAGGCTGACCTCGCCCAGCTCGACCTTGGCGGTCAGGGGATAGAGGCGGTCGCTCATCCCGTCCGAACATTCGGTGGCGATCAGGGTCACGACCATGGCCGTGCCGTCATCGGTGGCGGCGGTGTAGACCGCCGTGGTGCCCTGGACGACGGGCTGGGGATTGCCCGCGCGCTGCTCGTCCCGATCGACGCCGGTGTAGACCATGGCGTCCTTCGTGATCTCGACGCTCCAGAAGGGCTCGGTCCCCAGCGCCCGCAACGGCTGGGACAGGTCCACCCCGCCGAGCGTCGTCGGCGCCGGGGCGTCGGCCGGAGGCGGCGCCTGCTCCGTCGTCCCCTGGGAACAGGCGGCGGCCAGAAGGGTGAGCGGGGCGGCGAACAGGATGGGGCGCATCGGGGGTCCTTCCAAGACGCCGCTATGGTCCCCAGAGCGTCGGCCGGGGTCAAGCCCGTCGCCCAAGCCCGTCGCCAAGGATCGCGGGGGCGCCTAGGATCGCGGCATGGCGATTCGCGGGGACAATTCGGCGGCAGGACGCGCGCCCGGCGGCGTGCTCGAGTTCTTCGCCGGCGGCGGGCTGGCGGGGATCGGCCTGGCCGGGGCCGGCTTCCGCACCCTGTTCGCCAATGACATCGACGCGGCCAAGGCCCGCGCCTTTCGCGCCAACCACCCGGACACGCCCCTGCATGAGGGGGATATCTGGGATCTGACGTCCGCCGACCTGCCGGGGACGCCGGATCTGGCCTGGGCCTCGTCGCCCTGTCAGGACGTCAGCCTGGCCGGAGCGCGCGGCGGGCTCGAGGCGCGGCGGTCGGGGGCCTTCTGGGGTTTCTGGCGGCTGATGCAGGGCCTTGAGGCCGAGGGCCGGGCGCCCCGGGCCGTCGTGATCGAGAATGTGGTCGGCCTGCTGACCTCGGCCGGGGGGCGGGACTTCGCCGCCGTCTGCGCCGCCCTGACCGAAGGCGGCTACCGGGTCGGGGCGCTGGAGATGGATGCGGGACTGTGGCTGCCCCAGTCGCGGCCGCGGCTGTTCATCGTCGGGCTGAAGGCGGAGGCTCCGGAAACGGTCGGGCCCGGGACCTTCCACTCGCCGCGCCTGATCGCCGCCCATGACCGGCTACCCGAGGCGGTGAAGACCAACTGGGCCTGGTGGGCCCTGCCCGCGCCGCCGCGCCGCAACCTGCACCTCGCCGCCGTGCTGGAGCCCGACGCGACAGTCGACTGGTTCGACGCGGCCCAGACCGACCGGTTGCTGGCCCTGACGGCGCCCCTGCACCGGGCGCGGCTGGAGGCGGCGATGGCCTCGGGCGAGCGGCGGGTGGCGGCGGCCTTCCGCCGGGTGCGGACCGAGAACGGGATCAAGGTCCAGAGGCTGGAGCTGAGGCTGGACGGACTGGCCGGCTGTCTGCGCACCCCCTCGGGCGGGTCGTCGCGGCAGTATGTGCTGGTTTGCGACGCCGGCGTCGTGCGGGCGCGGCGCCTGACCGGACGGGAATGCGCCCGACTGATGGGGCTGGCTGAAACCTGGCGCCTGCCGGGAAGCGAAAGCGCGGCGCTGAAACTGATGGGCGACGCGGTGGCCGTGCCGGTCGTGCGCGCCCTGGCCGAGGGACTGCTGGCGCCCGCGCTGGGCCTGAGAGCCCGGATCGCGGCCTGATCGCGTCCTAGTAGATCAGGTCGTCGTCGTCCTTCGACCGGTTCTCCTCCCGGCCGGGATCGAGACTGTTGTCGACGCGGTCGTCCCAGCCCTCGCGGTCCGAGCGGAAGGCCAGGCTCATCAGGACCCAGCTGAGCCCCACCGTGCCGAGGATGCCCAGGCCCATGGCGATCCAGCCGTGGATCGTCAGGGCGCCGCCGCCGATCGCGCGCCACAGGGCCGCGAGGCCAAGGGTCGCGCCCCCCGCGATCGCGCAGGCCAGACCGACGGACCACAGGAGGCGGGCAAGGCGGGGCATGATCCAGTCTCGCACAGTCCCGAGCCGGGTCACAGGAGCGGAAGGGGCATTCCCGGACCGCAATCCCCTCTGAACGTAAAATTTTTTGTGTCGTTTCCGCGAACCGTTCGCAGACGTTTGAGTTGCCTTGAGGCCACGGGCTGTGACCTTGAAAACACCTTCAGTCTAACTGAACTACTGTCAGTTGCGCGAAACGGCTCAGCTGAATGTCTTTGGTTATAGTCTCATCGCCTGTTCGGCGAAAACGCCCGCCACGCCGGGAATACAGCGGCTCTGCCATTGCGTTAACCGAATGTAACGGACTGCTTCCCATTGTGACATCGTCAGGCTATACGCCTTGTCTCGCGGCAGCCGGGGGAACACCGGGCGCGATCCTTGCATACCTCGTTGCGTGGCGCCGTGTGGCGTCGTCATTTCCTGGGGACCGATGGCTCAGTTCGATCCACGCCGCCAACCGACACGTTTCGCGCCGCACCTGCTGACCGCCGCCGCTGCGCTGACGGTGGCCATGCTGGCCGGTCGAGTGTACCAACCCGCCCAGGCGGCGGAAGTTCCCGAACTGACCTCGCAACAGGTCGCCAACCTCGAGGCGCGCGCCTTCGCCTCGGCCAATGCGCCGGAAGGCCTGACCGCCCCCGAGGCCGTCAACGTCCAGATCCGCAAGGGCGAGACCTTCGAACAGGCCGTGCGCCGCACCGGCATCGCCGAGGCCGACGCCCACGCCGTCGCCGAAACCATTTCCAACGCCTTCGACCTGGCCGACCTGCGCGCCGGCCTGAAGTTCGAGACCGCCATCTCCAAGCCGCGCGGCGGCATGGGCGAGGCCCGTCTGATCGGCCTGACCATGCGCACCGGTCCGGCCAGCCAGCTGACCGTTTCGCGCAGCTTCGACGGCGCCCTGCGCCTGCGGGCCCTGGACGAGAAGGTGACGCGCGAGATCGTCGTCGCCCACGGCAAGGTGAACTCCTCGCTGGCCTCCTCGGCCGGCGCCTTCGGGGCCACCGCCGCGATCATCCGCCGCGCCACCCAGGTCTTCTCGGGCAAGATCGACATGCGCAATGACGTGCGCGGCGCCGACGAGTTCACCCTGGTCTTCGACCGGGCGGTCACCGAACAGGGCCGCACCGTCGACACCGGCGACCTGATGTACGCCGAGATCAAGGGCCAGGCCTTCTACCGCTTCAAGCCGGCCGGCGCCCGCGAGGCGGCCTATTTCGACGCCGGCGGCAAGAACCTGCGGACCAGCGCCATGCGCGCCCCGCTCGCCACCTTCCGCCGCATCTCCTCGGGCTTCGGCGTGCGGGTCCACCCGCTGTCGGGCTTCCGCAAGATGCACCAGGGCATGGACTATGCGGCCGTGACCGGCACCCCGGTCGTGGCGCCCGCCGACGGCGTGGTCGTCGAGGCCCGCCGCTGGGGCGGCTACGGCAACTGGCTGCGCATCCGCCATTCGAACGGTCTGGAGACCGGCTATGGCCACCTGTCGCGCTATGGCTCGGGCATCCGCGCCGGCCAGCGTGTCTCCCAGGGCCAGATCGTCGCCTATGTGGGCACGACCGGCGCCTCGACCGGCCCGCACCTGCACTATGAGATCTGGCGCGGCGGCCAGCGGATCAACCCGGCCTCGGTCCGCACCTCCGAGGGCACCGTCCTCGCCGGCGCCGACCTGACCGCCTTCCGCGCCGAAAAGGCCCGCATCGACCGCATCATCGCCCAAGGCGGCGAGCGCAAGCCGGAAGCCATGCAGGCCCAGGTCGCGGGTCTGAGGCCGGCGCAGGGCTAGGCTCCGGACTTCCTGTCAGAACGAAAAACGGCGGCCCGATCGGGCCGCCGTTTTGCTGTGTGCGGGCGGACATCTTCGTCGCCCGCTTCGTTGAAGGCGAGTGCGGCTCGCGCTCAAGCAGCGAGCCGCCGCGCGGCGAGCGGTAGCGCCCTAGCGCTTAATGCCGGAAGACCCGCACGCCGGTGAAGGCCATGGCGATGCCCTTTTCGTCGGCCGCGGCGATGACCTCGGCGTCGCGCATGGAGCCGCCGGGCTGGATGACCGCCGTGGCGCCGGCCGCGACCGCTTCCAGAAGGCCGTCGGCGAAGGGGAAGAAGGCTTCGGACGCACAGGCGGACCCTTCCGCCAGAGAATGGGCCAGCCCCTTGGCTTCACCGGCCTCGCGCGCCCGGATGGCGGCGATGCGGGCCGAGTCGCGGCGGTTCATCTGACCGGCGCCGATGCCCGCCGTCTGGCCGTCCCTGGCGTAGACGATGGCGTTGGACTTGACGTGCTTGGCCACGGTGAAGGCGAACAGCATGTCCTGGATCTCGGTCGGGGTCGGCTGGCGCTTCGTCACGATCTTCAGGTCCGAGGGCTTGATCAGGCTGCGATCGCGCGACTGGACCAGGAAGCCGCCGGCGACGGAGCGGAAGACCTCGCCCGGGCCATGCGGGTCGGGCAGGCCGTCGGTGATCAGCAGGCGCAGGTTCTTCTTGGCCGCGAAGATTTCCTTGGCCTCCTCGTCCGCGCCGGGGGCGATGACGACCTCGGTGAAGATGTCGGTGATGGCGCGGGCGTCGGCGCCGTTCAGCGGGCGGTTGACGGCGATGACGCCGCCGAAGGCCGAGACGGCGTCGCATTCCAGGGCGCGGGCATAGGCTTCCGACAGGTCCTTGCCGACGGCGACGCCGCAGGGGTTGGCGTGTTTGACGATGACCACGGCGGGCTGTTCGAACTCGGCGACCAGCTCATAGGCGGCGTCGGCGTCGGCGATGTTGTTGTAGCCCAGCTCCTTGCCCTGGATCTGGGTGGCGTGGGCGACGCCGGGGCGGGCTTCTCCGGTGCGGTAGAAGGCGCCCGTCTGGTGCGGGTTCTCGCCGTAGCGCAGGGTCTGGGCCAGCGATCCGGCGATCGACTTGCGGGCCGGGGCGGCGTCGTCCAGCTGGCCGGCGAACCAGCCCGAGACGGCGGCGTCATAGGCGGCGGTGCGGGCGAAGGCGCGGGCGGCGAGGCGCTTGCGCAGGGCGAGGTCGGTCGAGCCGTCGGCCTTCAGGGCCTCGACGATCATCGCGATGGATTCGGCGTCGACGGCGACGGCGACATAGCCGTGGTTCTTGGAGCCCGAACGGATCATGGCCGGGCCGCCGATGTCGATGTTCTCGATCACGGCGTCGAAGCCGGCGCCCGAGGCGACGGTCGATTCAAACGGGTAGAGGTCGATCCAGACGATATCGATCGGGCCGATATCGTGCTCATCCATGGCCGCCTTGTGCTCGGCCGCGTCGCGCACGCCCAGCAGGCCGCCGTGGACCACGGGGTGCAGGGTCTTGACCCGGCCGTCCATCATCTCGGGGAAGCCCGTCAGGTCGGCGACGTCCTTGACCGGCAGGCCGAAGCCCGCGATCGCCGCCCGGGTGCCGCCGGTGGAGACCAGCTCGACGCCCACCGCATGCATCGCGCGCGCCGCCTCTTCCAGACCCGCCTTGTCGGACAGCGAGATCAGGGCGCGGACGGGCTTCACCCGGTCAGGAGCGGGCGGGAAATCGGGAGCTGCGGGCATGGGATTCGTCCGTTCTCGGAATCGGGGGGAGCGATGCGCGCGCCCTTAACACTCATGAACCGGGGCGTCACCCGGTGATCGGGAAAACCGGCCGTTCAATCGCTCTTAAACCCCACCCGACCATCGTGACGGCCATGAAGACGCCCCGTTCCGCCCCGGTCAGCGAGAAGGCCCGCAAAGCGCGGGAGTGGAGGGCGCATTACCGGCGTCATTTCGTCCAGACCTATTCGCGCGCGCCGTCGAGGGACCGGTTCCTGATCGTCGGCTTCCTTGCGGCCATTGTGGCGGTCCTCCCCTACTGGCTGCTGGACAAGGCCGTGCAGCACTGGTGGAGGCCGCGCGATCCGGGGGTGCTGCTGTGGTGGGTCGCGCCCGGCCCCTATGCCGATCTGATGCTGGGCGGCGGCCTGCTGCTGGCCCTGATCCTGGGGCTGATCGCCTGGGGCGGAAAGGCGCCCTTGCCGCGTTGGCCCCTGGCCGCCCTGCTGGTCGCCTGGCTGCCCGCCATCCCGCTGACGCCCCAGGTCTATACCTTCGTCTATGCCGACCGGATCGTGACCTCCGGCGAGGATGGTGGTCCGCCCGTCACCCTGCCGTTCAACCAGGCGTCCGGTATCGAGGCCGGCTGCGGCTGGCTGCGTCGCGGCCGAGGTGAGAAGCACATCCCGACGGTCGACTATTGGGTGAGCTTCGGGGATCAGGGCGCCGTCGATCTGGGCCAGGGCGTCCGCGCCCGGTCCGCGACAGCGGTGGGCGACTGGCTGCGGATCGTCAGCGGGCTGGACCGGAGCCTGACCGCGCGCGGCGTGCCCCGCCACATCATGGTCGATGAAGACGGATATCCGCGCATCCGACCCGGATGCCTGCAAAGCCTGAAGGCGGCGCAGGACGAGGCCGGGTTCCGGTCCACCCGTCAGCTGCTGGCGATCCGCGACGAGGACCTCTACCGCAACGGTCTGGCCCCGCGCGGCGTGTGGTGACCGGACGGCTCGCCTAGACCGGATCGCCCGCGGCGCCGGCGGGGCTGAGCTTCCAGCGGATCTTGGTTTCGGCGTCGGTGCGGGCCGAGCCGCGGACGACGATCTGGAGGCTGCGCCGGGTCAGGCCGTCGTCGATGTGGACGCTGGGCTCGATGGCGACGTCGGGGCCGTCGGTGCGGAACCACCAGCCGCGTCCGGAATGGCCGCGCAGCAGGATGGAGCGGCGGTCGCGGGCAAGGGAGGCCTGAACCCCGGGCTCCAGATGGAAGCGGACGGCGTAGGGGGCGGCGATGGCGCGCACGTCCTCCTCATGCCCCGGGGCCGGGTGAAGGCGTTCCTCGGCGCGGACCTCGTCCAGACGCTGGTCGAGATAGAGGCGGCGCTGGTGCAGCAGGCCGAAGGGCACGGCCCAGCCGTCATGCTCCAGCTCCAGCCAGACGGCGCCGTCGGCCTCGCGGTGCTCATTGGTGACGTGGATCGGGCGGCCGATCATGCGCGGGCCCAGCAGGTCGCCCTTCCAGCCGCCGAGCGGGTCGCCCAGCGACTGTTCGCCGAGCGTCAGGGTGGTGTGGGCCGGGGTCAGGCGCAGACCCTGACGGTCGCCGGCGCGGGGCGTCCAGCCGCAGCCGGTGATCAGCCGGTCCTTGCCGCAGCAGATTTCGAGCGCCAGCGGCTGGGCGCAGGCGGTCTCGCCCCAGGCGCCGTGGGACAGGGCGCCGGTGTCGGCGACGACGGTCAGCAGGGAGCCGTGGATGCGGCGCAGGCCGCCGACGAGGCCGCCGAGCGGGGCCTGGGCGGCGGGGGTCTGGGACCAGTCGTCATGGGCGCGGGCGGCGGCGACGAGGTCGGCCTTCGACGGGCCGCCACCCTGGAAGCTGGTCAGGCGGCCGTCGGGCAGGGTCTGGAGGCGCAGGGCCGAGGTCAGGCGCTGGATGGCGCCAGCGGCGGCCTCGGGCAGGGTCTCGGACAGCTGGGACAGGGCGTCGTCCAGCGTCAGGAGGTCGAGCAGCAGGAAAAGGCCGGCCTCGGGATTGCGCGAGGCGTGGCCGCCGTCGCCCTGGACGGTGACGCGCAGGGCGCCGGGCAGGCGGTGCAGCGCCGCCTTGCGGATCGAGACCCCGGGCGGGCCGGCGAGGACGCAGCCGGCCAGGGCGGCGGCGATCATCCGCTCGGCCTTGCCCGCCAGACCGCCGGGCGGACGCAGCAGCTGGCGCCCCTGACGGGCGAGGATGTCGCACAGCCTCAAGCGCTCGGCCTCGGTGGCCACCCCGCCCATACGACGGGCGGCGCAGGCGAGGTTGAAGACGCGGCGGGCGAGGACGGCCGGGTCCCAGGCGAAGGGGGACCAGCGGGTGAAGTGATCGGCCCAGGCCAGCGTCAGGCGCAGGGCCTCGCGCGCGCCCCGGTCGCCCTGAAGCATCAGGGGCGGCAACCAGGCAAAGGCGTGCAGATCGACCGCGAAGCCGCGCGAGGGGCTGGGCCGGTCCCAGGGATCCTCGGGCGCGGCGGCGTCGAGGCTGACCCCGGCGAGGGTGAAACGGCCGTCGAGGATAGCCTTGCCGAGCGCCGCATCGGCGGGGCGGAAGTCGCGCGGGGTGGCGGCCAGGGCCGTGGCCTTGCCGCCGGACAGGAGGCCGGCGAGGCTCAGGCCGTAACCGGGCAGGCCGTAGAGCTCGATCCACATCTGGCGCGTCAGCAGACGGCCGAGGATGGCGGGCCAGAGGGTCGGGCCGGTGTGGGGGCCGCCGGAACGGACCGGGGTGCGCACGGGCGCGCCCTTCAGCCCCGGGATGACGCCGGGAGCGAGGCCGTCGGCCTCGGTCGGCCGGGGCGCGAAGGGGCCCAACGGATTCATGCCTTGACCGGGGCGGCCTTCAGCGCCGCGATATTGGCGGCGTAGGCCTCGGGGCCTCCCTTGAACACCGCCGTGCCGGCGACGAGGGCGTCGGCCCCGGCGGAGACACAGGCGCCGGCGTTGGCGGCGGTGACCCCGCCGTCGACCTGCAGATGGGCCTTTGATCCGGCGGCGTCGAGGAGGGCCCGGGCGCGCTCGATCTTGCGCAGGGAGCTGTCGATGAAGGACTGGCCGCCGAAGCCCGGGTTGACCGACATGATGAGCACCAGATCGACGAGGTCGATGACGTCCTCGAGCACGCTCAGCGAGGTGCCGGGATTGAGCACGACGCCCGCCTTGGCGCCCAGCTGGCGGATGCGGCCCAGCGTCCGGTGCAGGTGCGGCCCGCTCTCGGGATGGACGGTCAGGATGTCGGCGCCGGCGTTGCGATAGGCCTCGAGCCAGGGATCGACCGGCGCGACCATCAGGTGGACGTCGAAGGGCAGTTTCGTATGCGGCCGCAGGGCCTTCACCACGTCCGGACCGATGGTGATGTTGGGCACGAAATGGCCGTCCATGACGTCGACGTGGACCCAGTCGGCGCCCGCGGCCTCGATGGCGGCGACTTCAGACCCCAGCCTGGCGAAATCGCTGGCGAGGATCGACGGACAGATCAGGGGCGCGGTCATGCGCACGGGATAAGGCGGGTCGCGCCGGGGGGCAAGGCTCCCCCGACTCTGATCTAGCCCTGAACCCGCTCCAGCCGCGCGGCGAAGAAGCCGTCGAGGCCGCCGTTTTCGGCCCACATGGAGGGCAGGATGCGCAGCCAGCCTTCGGGGGTCAGGGCCTCGGCGGGGGCGCCGACGGCGGCCGGGTCGGCCTTCACCGTGCGGAAGGCCGGGTTGCGGCGCAGGAAGGCGATGATCTGGGTCTCGCCCTCCTCCCGCTCCAGCGAGCAGACGCAGTAGACCATCCGGCCGCCGGGAGCGACGCGTTCGGCGGCGGCGTCGAGCAGCCGGTGCTGGACGTCGGCCAGCTTGCCCACATCCGCCGGCTTGGTGGCGCGCAGGACTTCCGGATTGCGGCGGAAGGTGCCGGTGGCGGTGCAGGGCGCATCCAGCAGGACGGCGTCGAAGGTGCGGCTGTCCAGCCAGTCCTCGGCCGGCATGACGGCGATGGCGGCCTCGAGCCCGGTGCGGGCCAGATTCTGGCGCAGGCGGTTCAGGCGGGCGTCGGAGCGGTCGAGGGCCTGAACGGTCGCGCCGGCCGCGGCGATCTGCAGCGTCTTGCCGCCGGGGGCGGCGCACATGTCGAGCGCGGTCTCGCCGGCCCTGGGGGCCAGCAGGCGGACGGGGACGGCGGCGGCGGCGTCCTGGACCCACCAGTTTCCGTCCTCGAAGCCGGGCCAGGCGGCGACGTCGCCGCGCTTGCCGGTGCGGACCGAACCGCCGGGCAGAACTTCACCCTCCACGGCTTCGGCCAGGGCGGCGGCGTCCTGACCGGGCTTGAGGCTGAGGTCGGTCGGCGGCTCCTCGCGGGCGGCCAGCGCCAGGCCGATCAGGGCCTGATCGCCATAGGTCTGTTTCCAGCGCGCCGCGATCCATTCCGGCAGGTTGGATTCCGCCGTGGTCAGGCCGGGGCCTTCGCGGTCGATGCCGCGCAGGACGGCGTTGACGAGGTTCTTGTAGGGCCGGGTCTTGGGGTCGCGCTCGGCCAGCTTGACCGCCGTTGAGACCGCCGCGAAGGCCGGGGTCTCCAGAACGAGCGTCTGGGCCAGCGAAATGCGCATCAGGGTGCGGACCGCCTCGGGCGGACGCTTCTGGAGCTTGCGGTCGAGGATCTGGTCGATCTCGCCCAGACGGCGTAGCGCCGCCATGGCCACGGCGCGGGCGAAGGCGCGATCGGGCCCGGGCAGGGCTGTGACGGCGGGCAGGGCCAGGGCCTCGTCCAGCCCGCCGCGCCGCACCAGGGCGGCGTTGAGCAGGACGCCGGCGGCGACCCGGGCCTCGACACCGATGTCGACGGAATCGTCGTTGGGGTTCTGGACCTGCGGTTTCGGCTCACGGCGCGCACCGCGCGCCTTGTCGGCCATGCGGCGGCCGCGCGCGCCGGAGTCTTTGCCTTTCGGCGTCCCGCCGCTCACACCGAGACCTGCGTACCGAGCTCAACCACGCGTCCGGGCGGGATGTGGAAGAAGTCGGTCGGGTTGGCGGCGTTACGCATCAGGAAGATGTACAGCTTGTCCTGCCACAGGGGCATGCCCTGGCTGGCCGAAGGAATGACCGAGCGGCGGCCGAGGAAGAAGCTGGTCGACATGATGTCGAACTTCAGCCCCTGCTTGCGGCACAGGCCGAGAGCGCGCGGGACGACCGGGCTTTCCATGAAACCGTAGCTGAGGGTGATCTTCTTGAAGTCCTCGTTGATGGGCTCCATCAGCACCCGCTCGGTGTCCGGCACGCGGGGGCGGTCGGTGGTGCGCACCGTCAGGATCACGTTCTTCTCGTGCAGCACCTTGTTGTGCTTGAGATTGTGCATCAGGGCGACGGGGGCGACGTCGGGGTCCGAGGTCAGGAAGATGGCCGTGCCCGGGGCGCGGTGCGGCGGGCGGGCGCGCAGCATCTCGATCAGGTCGGTCAGCGGCAGGCTGTCCTTCTTGGCCTTGGCGGTCAGGATCTGCGACCCGCGCGTCCAGGTCCACATGATCAGGATCAGGACCGCGCCCAGCACCAGCGGCAGCCAGGCGCCGTCGGGGATCTTGAGCAGGTTCGAGGTCAGGAAGACGGTGTCGATGAAGCCGAACGGGATCAGGCAGGCCAGCGTCGCCCAGACGGTCCAGCCCCACTTCCGGGTGATGACCGGGAAGCTCATCAGGGTGTTGATCAGCATGACCCCGGTGACCGCCACGCCATAGGCGGCGGTCAGGTTATGCGAGCTCTGGAACACGACCAGAAGGGTCAGGACCCCGACCATCAGGAAGGTGTTCACGGCGGGCACGAAGATCTGGCCGGCCTGGGTCTCGGAAGTGAAGCGGATGTCGATGCGCGGCAGCAGGCCCAGCTGGACGGCCTGCTGGGTCACCGAGAAGGCGCCGGTGATCACGGCCTGGGAGGCGATGACGGTGGCGACGGTGGCCAGGCCCAGCATCGGCCAGTAGGCCAGCTCGGGCACCATGGCCCAGAAGGGATTATCGGCGGCGCCCGGGTGCGACAGGATCATCGCGCCCTGACCCAGATAGTTGAGCGTCAGGCAGGGCAGGACGAAGCAGAGCCAGCCGGCGCGGATCGGCGCCTTACCGAAGTGACCCATGTCGGCATAGAGGGCCTCGGCCCCGGTCACGGCGAGGAAGACCGAGCCCAGGATGATGAAGCCGAGGAAGCCGTCGTCCAGCAGCAACATGACGCCGTAGTGGGGCGACAGGGCGCGCAGGATGCTGGGATCGTCGAAGATGTGGATCAGGCCGATGACGCCGAGGCTGAGGAACCAGATGGCGGTGATCGGGCCGTAGAATTTGGCCAGACCGGCGGTGCCGCGCGACTGCACGAGGAACAGGCCGACGAGGATGGCGGCGGCGATCGGAACGATGAAGGGATCGAGCGAGGTCCCCACGCCCGGCGCGTCCTTGACGCCCTCGATCGCAGAAAGGACGGAGATGGCGGGCGTAATGATGCCGTCGCCGTAGAACAGGGCCGCGCCGCAGACGCCGAGAATGAAGATCCAGGCGCTGCGCCGTCCGACGGCGTGCTGGGCCAGGGCCATCAGGGCCAGGGTTCCGCCCTCGCCCTTGTTGTCGGCGCGCATCAGGAAGATGACGTATTTGAACGTCACCACGATCATCAGGGCCCAGAAGGCCAGAGACACCACGCCGACGATGGCCAGGTCGCCGCCGACGCCCGACTGGGCATGGGCGATGGCCTCGCGCAGGGCGTAGAGCGGGCTGGTGCCGATGTCGCCGAAGACGACCCCGATGGCGCCGATGGTCAGGCCCCAGAAGCCGGCGTGGCCATGCCCGTGGGCGGCGGGCGCGGACTGATGGGCGGCGGTCGCGCCGGTGACGCCGGCGGCGCCGGTCATTTCAGTGTTCGAGGTGGGCGGAGCGGGGGGAGCGCCGTCGCCTCGGGGAGCATCCCCAGCCATGAATATCCTCCGGGCTGCGCAATCGGCGCGCCCATCAAAGCGGAGCGCCTGTAGGCTCATTCCGCGCCCGGTTCAATCGTGCGGCGCCGGTTTCAGTTGCACCGTGTTCTCCCGATCCGCCCGCCGATTTGTGAATCCGCCCCGAAACGCTTACCTTACAGGCTTGGAACCGAGCACAGATGTCAGACAGCCAACGCTTTCCCGTCGCCGCCCACGCCCTGGCCTATCTGGCCCACAAGGACGCGTATGATGCGGCGCGCGCCATGCCGAGCGCCATTCTGGCCGCCTCCATCCCGACCAATCCGGTGGTGATCCGGCGTGTGACCGCCCTGCTGGCCAAGGCTGGATTGATCGCGACCCGTCCGGGCGCGTCGGGCGGCAGCTGGCTGCTGCGCCGGCCCGAGGAGATCCGGCTGGATCAGGTGTTGCGCGCCGTCAACGGCTGCGCCCATCTGGGCTCCACGCCGCAAGGGGCCAAGGGCTGCCCGGTCAGCGAGCACATTCCGCGTCAGGTCGCCCGCGCCCTGACCGCCGCCGACAGCGCCGCCCACGACGCTCTGAGCCGGATCACCATCGCCGATCTGCTGGCCGAGGCGCCTGAGTCGCTGGCGGCCTTCGCGCCCCACGCCTCCTGCCCCGTGGCCGCCTAGGATTGGCGCGGCCCGAGTTCCCGGTGAGACGCACCGCCCTGATTACCGGCGCCTCGGCCGGCATCGGCGCGGCCCTGGCCCGGGTCTATGCGGAGAAGGGCTGGGACCTGATCCTGGTCGCGCGCCGGGCCACGCCGCTGGAAGATCTGGCCCGCGAACTGACCGTCGACTACGGCGCGACCGCCGTTGTCCTGACCGCCGACCTGGCCGACCCGGATGCGCCCCACCGGCTGGCGAAGACGCTTGAGCAGCGCGGCCTGACGGTCGACGCCCTGATCAACAATGCGGGGTTCAGCCGCACGACGGGCTTCCTGGCCACCGACCCGGATGACCACGCGGCCATGATCGACGTCATGCTGACCGCGCCGATCGCGCTCAGCCGGCTGCTGATCCCGGGCATGGTCGAGCGCGGCTTCGGCCGGGTGCTGAACGTGGCGTCACTGGCGGGACTGATGCCGGCGACCGGCGGCGACACCCTGTACGGGCCGATCAAGAGTTTCCTGATCAAGGCCTCGGCCGGGCTGCATCTGGAACTGGAGGGGACAGGAGTCCACGTCACCGCCCTGTGCCCAGGCTATACCCTGACCGAGTTCCACGACGTCAACGGCAGCCGCGAGGAGGTGTCCTCGGCCTATCCGGCCTGGATGTGGCAGACGGCGGACCATGTGGCCCGGGTCGGCTATGCGGCGGTGGAGGCCAATCGGCCGCGAGTGGTTCCGGGCTGGCGGAATAATCTTCTGGCGGCGATCCCGAAGATCCTGCCCGACGGTCTGGCGCTGAAGATCATCGGCGGCCACGCGAGGCGGCTGAAGCGGATC
The DNA here is from genome assembly GCF_058681645.1 of Brevundimonas sp. ALps5. Taxonomy (NCBI): domain Bacteria; kingdom Pseudomonadati; phylum Pseudomonadota; class Alphaproteobacteria; order Caulobacterales; family Caulobacteraceae; genus Brevundimonas; species Brevundimonas sp. ALps5. Next base: position 1,352,803 of record NZ_CM178744.1, read on the forward strand.
TAGGCCGAGGCCGCGACCAGACTGTCAAAGGACAGAGCCGTCAGAGGACGGCGTCAGTGAACCCGGTGCAGATTCTCGATCAGGGCGGCGCCCGCGACAATCATCGCCGTCGGAATCGCCAGTATGACGAACCGTGCGTTGCGGTGAAGAAAAGTAACGACCTCGCCGAGCATTTCGGGAACCAGGAACCTTGTTGCGTGTTGTGCTCACGCTAGTCCTGTGTGCGGCGCACAATCCAGCCCCACCTTGGTTATACGGTCCGGTAGCGGACGAAATCGGCGTTTTTGCCCGGACCTGTGTCCGCGCGGCTGTCAGTGGCCGCTGGGATAGGGAGAGGTCACCGACCCCGCGAACATCCCCGGAATGGCCTCTCCAAGACCCGCCAGGATGAACTGGATGGCCAGGGCGCAGAGGATCAGACCCAGCACCCGGACGATGATCGCCATCCCGATCTCACCCAGAATCCGGCTCAGCGGCCCGGTCAGGGCGAAGGTCACGAAGGTGGCCAGTGCGGCGGCGCCGATGGCCACGAGACCGGCGACCGTTCCCGTCGGCCCGAGCTTCTGGGCCTCCCCCGCCTGGATGATGATGGTCGAGATCGCGCCCGGGCCGATCAGCAGGGGCATGGCGAAGGGCACGATCAGTCGCTGGAAGCGCCGCCGTGCATAGCCGCGCACGTCCTTGGCGTCGGCCAGGGCGTCCTTGTCGGCGAACATGGTCAGGAAGTCTTCGCGGGTCATGTCCAGACCCAGCAGCAGCAGAAGGATGCCGCCCGCGATACGGAAGGCCGCCAGCGAAATGCCGAAGAACTGCAGCAGGCCCAGACCCGTGAAGAAGAAGAAGGCGAGGAAGAGGGCGATGAAGACGCAGATCAGGGCCGAGACCGAGAGGCGCTGACGCGTGTTGGCCCCGGCGGTCGCCGCCGCGAAAATCGGGATGTTGCCGATGGGATCGACCAGGGCGAACAGGGCCACGAACAGGTTGACCCCCAGATCAAGCGCGTCCATGCCTGTTTCTCAGCCCAAATCCGCCGCCGGCCCCGCCCGACGCACCTCTGCGTCCGGTCTAGCCGCGAAACGCGAGTCCGTCGATGACCCTGCTTGACCCGAACGTCCCGGAAACGGCCCCGATGACGCAGATGAATCCCAACCGCGCGCCCGACCCCCGCCTGATCTGCGCCCTGGACACGCCGACGGCGGCCGAGGCCCGGGCCCTGGTCGAGCGGATCGAGGATGCGGTCGGCTTCTACAAGGTCGGGCTGCAGCTGTTCGCCTCGGACGGGATGGGGCTGGCGCGTGAGCTCAAGGCCGAGGGCCGCAAGGTCTTCCTGGACTGGAAGCTGCACGACATCGGGGCGACCGTGGAGAAGGCCGCCGCCGCACTGGCCGGCGCCGGTTGCGACCTTCTGACCGTCCATGCCCGGCCCCAGGTGATGGCCGCCGCCGCGCGCGGGGTCGCCGGGTCGGATCTGAAGGTGCTGGGCGTCACCGTCCTGACCAGTCTGGACGCCGAGGATCTGATCGCCGACGACCACAGCCTGTCGCCGGCCCTGCTGGTCGAGCACCGGGTGCGTCAGGCGCTGGACAGCGGCATCGACGGCGTCGTGGCCAGTCCGCACGAGGCCGCACGGGTGCGCGAGATCGCCGTCGCCGCCGGCCGGCCCGACTTCCTGATCGTCACCCCGGGGGTGCGTCCCGTCGGGGCGTCGATGGACGATCAGGCCCGCGCCGCCACGCCTGACCGGGCCCTGAGGGACGGCGCCACCCATCTGGTGGTCGGTCGCCCGATCAGCGCCGCCGCCGACCCGCGCGCGGCCGCGCTGGCGATCGCGGAAAGCATCGCGCTGATCTGAGGCGGGAAGCCCCGCCGGGCGTGACACCAGAGGCTCGCCTACAGAAAGTCGCCCCCGCTTGAGGACGCATTCGGCATTGGCTGCCGTGGCGCGAAGCGTGCCGCCTGGCCCCAAACGAAAAGAGCGGCCCGCCTTTCGACGGACCGCTCCAGTTTTCGTAACCTGACCCGAAGGTCGAGGTCTTATCAGCCGCGCTCGCCGGGCTCTTGCGAGTAGCCCGAGCTGCTGCCGACGGCAGGAGCGGGGTAGCCGCCGGCCGGAGCGGCATAGCCGCCCGAGGTCGGGGCCGGAGCGGCCGGATAGGTGGCCGGGCCACCGTCCACCGGGCCCATGGCGGGCGGCGGCAGGTTGTTCGAAGCCGACGGCGGCGAAGCGACGTCGCAGCAATGCTCGTCCGGATGATCCGGGCCAGCGGGCGTGAAGTGGATTTCCGGCGGAGCCACGGACACTTCCGACGGACGGACGTGGACGTCGGGCGCTTCCAGGTAGACCTGGGCCGGAGCGACCTGAACCGGCGGGGCGTCGACGTAGATCGGCGGGCCCTGGATGTAGATGGCCGGCGACGGCGCGAAGACCGGAGCCGACGAGATCCGCATGCCCGGAGCGCGAACGCGAACCGGCGGTGCGGGCGGACGCACGGTGTAGAAGGGAACGCTGACGGTCGGGACCGAGCATTCGCAGTTAGGATTGACGGCGGTCATCGCGCCGCCGCCCCAACGTTCGCCCTCGATGATCGTGGACGTGTTGAGCGAAGCCGTGGCATAACCGGCGGCTTCCTTGTCACCCGCGAAGGCCGAACCGGCCGCCGCGAGAGTGGTGGCGCCCAGCGCCAGGATCAGAACTGATTTCACGATTGATGTCTCCCCAGTCACCCAGACCTTAATGAAGCATGAAGCAGAGCGGTTTGGCTTGCACCCAATGAGAGGAAAACCACGGATATTTTTCGCGTTGCAGGAGAGTGACACCTCGCCCGGGGAGAAAACCTTGAGTTTGTCGCCTCCCGGGACCATTTGACGGCTCCCCGCGTTGATCCGAATTCCAGAAACAGCAGGCTTTTGATGACCTTCGCCGACCCGAAATCGACTTCAGAGAACAATGATCACGGCGATGTGATCGTCGAGGGCTCCGACGCCGGCTTCATGACCGACGTCATCGAGGCGTCGCGGTCGCGGCCGGTGATCGTCGACTTCTGGGCGACCTGGTGCGGCCCGTGCCGCCAGCTGACCCCGGCGCTGGAAAAGGCGGTGCGCGCCGCCGGCGGCGCCGTGAAACTGGTCAAGATCGATGTCGACAAGAACCCGGCCTATGCGGGCCAGCTGCGCGTCCAGTCGATCCCGACCGTCTACGCCTTCGTCAACGGCCAGCCCGTCGACGGCTTCCAGGGCGCGGTGCCTGAAAGCCAGATCAAGGCCTTCATCGAAAAGCTGACCGGCGGCGCCGGGATCAACTCAGACGTCGAACAGCTGTTGTCGCTGGGCGAGGAATCGCTGGAGCTGGCGGACTTCGGCGGCGCGGCCCAGGCCTTCGCCCACGTCCTGACGCTCGAACCCGAGAACCAGAAGGCCATCGCCGGCATGGCGCGCGTCTATCTGGCCGGTGGTGACGCCGAACAGGCGGCCCAGACCATCGCCATGGCCCCGGCCGGCTCGACCGAACCGGCCGTCGTCGGGGTGCGGGCCCAGCTGGCCCTGGCCTCCAGCGCCCCGGCGGGCGAGACCGACGCGCTCAAGGCCGCCGTCGCCGCCGACCCGGCCGATCATCAGGCCCGCTTCGACCTGGCCCTGGCCCAGGCGGCGTCAGGCGACCTGAAGGGGTCGGTCGACAGTCTTCTGGCCATCGTCGCCGCCGACCGCGAGTGGAACGAACAGGCCGCCCGCAAGCAGCTGCTGACCGTGTTCGAGGCCGCCGGAGCGACCAGCGAGATCGCCCGCGACGGCCGCCGCCGCCTGTCCTCCATCCTGTTCGCGTAAACCGAAAGCACCCGGATGCCCCAGGGCTATGTGAAGGCCGCCGACCTGCCCCAGGTCATTCCGGTGTTCCCCCTGGCCGGGGTCATCCTGCTGCCGCGCGGGCAGCTGCCGCTCAATATCTTCGAGCCGCGCTATCTGAACATGATCGACGACGCCATGGCGGGCGACCGGATCATCGGCCTGATCCAGCCCTCCGGCGGGCCCGCCAGCCTGCCCGGCCTGACCGCCGTGGGCTGCGCCGGGCGGATCACCAGCTTCGCCGAGACCTCGGACGGCCGCTATCTGATCACCCTGACCGGCGTCTGCCGCTTCCGGGTGACGACGGAAATGCCCAGCCAGACCCCCTATCGGCAGGTCCGCGCCGCCTTCGGCCCGTTCGAAAGCGACCTGACCGTCCCGTCCGGCGAACCCTTCGACCGCGACCTCTTCCTGACCGCCCTCAAGGCCTATCTGGAGCGCCGCCAGCTGGAGATCGACTGGGACACGGCCGAGGCCGCGCCCCAGGAAGCCCTGATCAACAGCCTGTCCATGGCCCTGCCCTTCGAGGCCGCCGAGAAACAGGCCCTGCTGGAATCACCGACCCTGGACGACCGCTGCCTGACCCTGACCGCCCTGATGCAGATCGACGCCGCCGAACCGGGGGATGGAGAAACGCCGACGGCGATGCAGTAGGGCGGCGCCTTCCCGTGACCGCCTTAAAGACCTAGCCTCGCGGCATGGGCGAGACGCACCTCTATCTGGGATGGCGAACGGCCATACTGGGCCTTCTGGTCCTTCAGATCCTCGCCTTCGCGGCGGCGCTCGCGACCACGGACACGAACCGCACCGCCAACCGGCTGCTCGGCGCCGCGCTCGTGGCGATCGCGGGTCTTCTCGTGCCCTACGCCATCGGATTCGCCGGCGCCTATGACAACTGGCGCGGTCTGACGTTCGCCCCTTTCGCCATCCCCCTGACCCTGGGTCCGCTGTTGTATGGCTATGCCTGCGCCTTGGAAGAGGATCGCCTGCCGGCCCATTTCGCGTGGCACCTCGCGCCTCCCCTGGCGCAGCTCGCCTATTTCACGGTCTGTTTCCTGCTTCCGCTCGACGCCAAATGGGACTGGTACACCGGCGGGCACGCGGCATTCGTCGCGCCGCTGTTCAAGATCCTGACGATCGTCAGCCTGGCCGGCTATGCCTGGGCGATCGGAAACGTCCTTCGCCGCTACCGGACACGGCTGGCGAACCAACGCAGCGATGACGACCGGTTCTCGGCGCACTGGCTCTCGCGCGTTCAGGCCGCGATCGTTTTCGGCCTGGCGGTCGAGGCCGTCTTCTGGCTTTGGGCGACCCTGACCGGCGGCATCGACTATTTTCAGGAGACGGGGCTCTACGTCCTGCTGGGCGCGCTGGGCCTTTATCTGGGCGCCGCCGGATGGCGTCACGCCGGCCTGCCCGCTCCGCTGACGGCGCCCGAAGACCCCCCGGCGGCGCCCGAGGCGGCCCGTCCGGTCGACTGGGCCGCTATCGCCATCGCGTTCGCGGCCCAGACCAGCGGGGAGGGCTGGTGGCGCGAGCCGGACCTGACCCTGCCGCGTCTTTCGCGGCGACTGGGGACCAACAGCGGGCGTCTGTCGCGCGCCATCAACCTCGGTCTCGGTGTCAACTTTTCCGCCTTCATCAATGACCTGCGCGCCGAGGGCGTCGCCGAGGCCTTGCGGAGCCGCGCCGAGGCCGACCTGCTCGATCTGGCCTTCGAGATGGGGTTCGCCTCCAAGGCCAGCTTCAACCGTGCGTTCCGGGCGCGCTACGGCATGGCCCCCTCACAATACCGGCGGCAGGTCTCAAATCCCGATTCTCTGGCGGCGGTCGAGAATCTGAGGCGCGCGAAGGCCTGAAGCCGATCACCTTGGGCCATCACTCGCCGAGGACCCTCCATGCTGACGCTGAACCGCCGCCGCCTGCTTCAGCTTTCCGGAGGTCTGGGGCTGACCGCCGCAGCCCCCGCCCTGGCCGGAACGGCATGGGCGGCGCCCGCCGCCGAGGACTGGGGCAGCGATGTCGCCATCCTGCGCCAGACCTGGGAGACCATGCACCCGGGCCTCTATCGCTACAGCACGCCGGAAGAGATCACCGCCCGGCTCGACGGTCTGGCGCAGGCCTGGCGCGCGCCGGGATCTTTCCGGGACCGGTTCCTGGCCCTGACCCGCGTCACCGCCTCCATCCGTTGCGGCCATACCTACCCCAGCCCCTACAACGGCTCCGACGCCATGGTCGCGGCCCTCTATCCGGACCGGTCGCTCGTGCCGTTCCAGTTTCGATGGATCGACGGCCGGATGGTCGTCACGGAGGACCTTACCGAGGGCCAGAGCCTGCCGCGCGGCACGGTCGTCACGGCGATCGACGGGGTTTCGACCCGCGACCTGCTCGACCGGCTGATCCCTCTGGCCCGGGCCGACGGTCACAACGACGCCAAGCGCATCAATCTGATGGAAGTCCGGGGCGAGGACCGGTTCGAAACCTTCGACATCCATCTGCCCCTGATCCTCCCGCTCCGGGACGAGGCGGCCTTCACCTTCGCGGATGGCCGGATCATCCGCGCGCCCCTGCAGTCCCTCGAAGACCGGCGCCGCAGCCTGCCGGCTTCGACCGGTCCGGCGAAGGACGCCAATCCGTGGACGCTGGAGAAACGCGCCGACGGGATTCAGGTCCTGAAGATGCCGGGCTGGGCCCTGTATGAATCGACCTTCGCCTGGGAGACATGGCTGGGCGCGACCATGGACGATCTGACCGGAGACGGCGCCAGGGGACTGGTCATTGATCTGCGCAGCAATGAAGGCGGGCTCGACTGCGGCAATCTAATTCTGGGCCGCCTGATCGACCGGGACCTGCCGCTGTCGCGCAACCAGCGCTGGACCCGTTATCGCAGCGCGCCCGAGGCGGTCAGGCCCTATCTGCACACCTGGGACCGCAGTTTCCTCGACTGGGGAGATCAGGCCCAGCCGTCGGCGGAACGGCCGGGCTACTATCGGCTGACCCGCTACGACGACGGCGACGACAGTACGCTGATCCGTCCGGCCGGACGCCGTTACGCCGGGCCCGTCGTAGTGCTGTGCGACGCCTCGAACAGTTCGGCGACCTTCGGCTTCGCCCAGGCGGTTCAGGAGAGCGGCGTCGCGACCCTGATCGGCCAGCCGACGGGCGGCAACCGGCGCGGCATCAACGGCGGGGCCTTCTTTTTCCTGAAGCTCCCGGCCTCGGGTCTGGAAGTCGATCTGCCGCTGATCGCCAGCTTCCCGTCGACGCCCCAGCCCGACGCGGCCATCGTGCCGGATGTCCTGGTCCAGACCACGGCCGAGGACATCGCCCGGGATCACGACCCCCAGATGGCCGCCGCCATCGCACGACTGTCCGGATCGACTGATGACGGGACGCCGTCGAAGGCTTAAATCACAACCGATACGCCCGAACGAAACCGAGCCGATCCCATGTCCGACGCCTTCAACACCCCGACCTCGGTCGATCCCCGCCTGCTGGAGGTGCTGGTCTGTCCGGTGACGCGCGGCGTGCTGACCTATGATCGCGAGGCCAATGAGCTGGTGTCGAAGTCGGCCAAGCTGGCGTTTCCGATCCGCGACGGCGTGCCGATCATGCTGACCGAAGAAGCGCGTCAGCTGGACTAGAGTTCAGAGCCCGAGGCGTTTGGCCCGGGCGGCGATCTCAAGCAGCAGGCGTTCGGCGATCAGGGCCTCGGGCAGGCCCGTGGTCTTGGTCGCGACGTCGGCGACATTGACGCTGTCCTGCACAAGATCCAGCTCCTCCAGCCGCCAGGAGCGGGCCTGACGCAGCATTTCGGCCTCCTGTTTCCAGAAGACCCCAGCGGCCTTGGCGGCCTCCTTGGCCCCGGCCCCCGCGCCCTGAAGCACATTGATGCGGCGCAGCTTTCCGAGATGGATCGAGGCCTGACGTACGGCCATGACGGCGCTTTCGCCCTCGGCCAGGGCGCGACGTAGACCCGCCTGCGACGGGGCGGGGCGGCCGCCGAAGGCCTGAAGCGCGGCGTCCTGCAGCGAGGCGTCGGGCTCGACCCCGAGATGGGCGTCCAGCTCCTCGACATCGATCGACCGGCCGGAGCCGGGGCCGATATAGAGGGCCAGCCGCTCGATCTCCTGACGCATCAGGCCGCGCTCACGCGGCAGACGGCCGACGAAGCGTTCCAGCGCATCGGAGGTCAGGCCCACCTTGTCGGCGGCCAGGGCCTCGCGCGTCATCCGGGCCACGTCGCCCGTCTCGTCCTCGTAGCAGACGATGCCGACCGAGCCCTTGCCGGTCTCGGCGGCCTTGCGCAGGGCCGAGTCGCGGCCCAGCGCCCCGGCCTCGACCACCAGCATGGCGTCGGGATTATAGCCGCCGTCGCCGTGGGTCTTGAGGACGCCCGCCAGAAGTTTGTCGACCGAAGCCTTGTCGCCGCCCAGACGCACGCGGATCAGGCGGCGGCCGCCGATCATGCTGAGCGCGGTCAGGGCCTCTTCCAGACGCGCCTCGTCGCCGTCGATGTCGCTGTCGGTCAGGACGGTGACGTTGAAAGGGTCGTTCAGGTCGGGCGTGATCGCCTTGCACAGGACCGTGGCCCGTTCGGCGACGCCGGAACGGTCCTTGCCGTGGATGACCACCGCGCGGATGCCCGGCTCGGGCTTGGCGAGGAAGCGGTCGATCTCCGGACGTTTGGCGAGGATCATCGCCGACTATTGCCCCGACAGGGCCCGCAGAATGTCGATGCGGATCAGCCTGGCCAGCTCGGCGGCGGCCCGGTCCTCGCCGTCCTGCTGGGCGGCGATGGCGGCATAGGGCTGGTCGGCGGCGGCGTAGGTCAGGGTCGAGGTCTCGGTCCCCGTCAAGGGCGTGGCGCCCGAGGTCGGGGTCAGGGTCCAGACGACACGGACCGTCAGCTCGTACCGGGTGGCGGTGTCGTCGATCCGGCGGCCGAGCGGGCGGCGCGCCTGCTGGGTCACCGTCGTCAGGCGATAGAGGGGCGGCTGGGCGCCGTGATCCCAGGCCAGGGCGTCCTCCAGCTGCTCGCGCAGCCGGTAGCCCAGACGGTCATCCTCGGCCGTGACCGCGATGCGGCTGATCGCGGGCGAACCGCCGCTGGCGTACATGGGCGTGAAGCCGCAGGCCGACAGGGCGGCGCCGGCCAAGGCGATGGCGGCGAGGAGAACGGCTCGCATCAGCCGACCACCAGATTGACGATGCGATCCTGGACCACGATCACCTTCTTCACCGAAACCCCGTTGGCCGAGAGATAGGCCTGAATGGCGGGATTGGCGAGGGCGGCGGCCTCGACGTCGGCGTTGGCGGCGCCGCGAGGAGCCGTGATCTCACTGCGGCGCTTGCCCGAGATCTGGATCGGCAGAACCACCTCGTCATCGGCGGCCAGGGCCGGGTCGTAGACGGGCCAGGGGGCGTCCAGCACCATGCCCTGCTCGCCCAGCTGCGACCAGCACTCCTCGGCCAGATGGGGGGTGAAGGGAGAGATCAGACGGGCCAGGGCCGACAGGGCCTGACGTTTGGCCTCGCCGCCCGCGGCCTTGGCGTCCCGAACGGTGGCCAGGAAGGCGTAGAGCTTGGCGATGGCCGAGTTGAAGCGGAAGCCCTCGACGCCTTCCGACACGGCCTTGATGGCCTTGTGGGTCTCGCGGATCAGGGCGGTGTTGGCGGCCTCGTCACCGGCGACCGAGGCGTCATGGCCGTCGAACTCGGCCCAGACGCGCTGGACGAAGCGGCTGGCGCCCTCAACCCCGCCGGGGGTCCATTGCACGTCGCGCTCGGGCGGACTGTCCGACAGGACGAACAGGCGGCCGGCGTCGACGCCGTGCGATTCCAGAATCTCGGCCGGGGCGACGACATTCTTCTTGGACTTCGACATCTTCTCGACGTCGCCGACGATGACCGGCTGGCCCAGTTCGCGATCGACCCACCGGCCGTCGCGCTTCTCGACCTGATCGGGCGCCAGCCAGTTGCCGTTCTGGGACTTGTAGGTCTCGTGGACCACCATCCCCTGGGTGAACAGGCCCGCGAACGGCTCCTTGACCGCCAGCATGCCGGCGTCGGACAGGGCGCGGGTGATGAAGCGGGCATAGAGCAGGTGCAGGACCGCATGCTCAACCCCGCCGATGTACTGGTCCACGGCCAGCCAGTGGTCGGCGGCGGCGGTGTTGATCGGCTCGGACGCGGTCGGATCGGTGAAGCGGGCGAAGTACCAGCTGGAGTCCACGAAGGTGTCCAGGGTGTCGGTCTCGCGGGTCGCGTCCTGATCGCAGGACGGGCACTTCACATGTTTCCAGGTCGGGTGGCGGGCCAGCGGATTGCCGGGAACGTCGAAGGTGACGTCGTCGGGCAGAACCACCGGCAACTGGTCGGCGGGGACCGGCTGGACGCCGCAGGACGGGCAGTGGATGACCGGGATCGGACAGCCCCAGTAGCGCTGGCGCGAAACGCCCCAGTCGCGCAGGCGATAGATGGTCTCGGCCCGGCCCTGGCCCTGGTCCTCGACCTTCGCGATGGCGGCGGCCTTGGCGGCCTCGACGTCCAGACCGTTGAGGAAGTCCGAGTTGAAGATGCGGCCCGGGCCGACATAGGCCTCGGTCCCGATCTCCATGGTCTCGACGTCGTCCGGCTTGACCACCGGAACCACCGGCAGATCGTATTTGCGGGCGAAGTCCAGGTCGCGCTGGTCGTGGGCGGGACAGCCGAAGATGGCGCCCGAGCCATAGGTCGACAGGACGAAGTTGGCGGCCCAGACCGGGACGGTCCGCTCCGGATCGAAGGGATGGCGCACGCGCACGCCCAGATCCACGCCCAGCTTCTCGGCCTTTTCGATGTCGGCTTCCGAGGTGCCGGTCTGGGCGCAGGCCTTGATGAAGTCGACGACGTCCGGACGGTGCTCGGCGATGGCCTTCGTCAGCGGGTGATCGGCCGACAGGGCCAGGAAACTGGCGCCGAACAGGGTGTCGGGGCGGGTGGTGTAGACCTCGATCGGATCGCGGTCGTGGCTGGGCTGGCCCTCGGGCTGGGGCGTCAGGAAGGCGGGCACCTCGACGATCGGCCACCACAGGGTCGCGCCCTTGGACTTGCCGATCCAGTTCTCCTGCATCAGCCGGACCTTGTCGGGCCAGCGGCCTTCCAGCGTCTTCAGGCCTTCGATCAGTTCGTCGGCATAGTCGGTGATGCGCAGGAACCACTGGTTCAGCTTGCGCTTCTCGACCAGGGCGCCCGAGCGCCAGCCGCGGCCGTCGATGACCTGCTCATTGGCCAGGACGGTGTTGTCGACCGGGTCCCAGTTGACCACCGCATCCTTGCGATAGACCAGGCCGCGCTTGAACAGTTCCAGGAACCAGGCCTGCTGCTTGCCGTAGTATTCCGGGTCGCAGGTCGCGAACTCGCGCGACCAGTCCAGCGACAGGCCCAGCAGCTTCAGCTGCTCGCGCATGTTGGCGATGTTGGAATAGGTCCAGCCCTTGGGGTGGATGCCGCGCTCCATGGCCGCGTTCTCGGCCGGCATGCCGAAGGCGTCCCAGCCCATGGGATGCAGGACATCGAACCCTTGGGCCCGCTTGTGACGCGCGACCACGTCGCCCATGACGTAGTTCCGGGCGTGGCCCATGTGGATGTTGCCCGACGGATAGGGGAACATCTCGAGGACATAGTATTTCGGCCGCCCGGTCTCCTTCGTGACGAAGGCGTTCGCATCCGACCAGCGCTGCTGCTGGCGGGGTTCGGCGGTTTTCGGTTCGTAACGGGCCACGGGCATCCTGAAGAGACGGCGAGGCGTGAAACGCCCCTCGCGCCCGATTAGCCCGAAGGGCGGCGACGCCCAAGGAAAATAGAGACGCCCTCCGCGCCAAACGACGCGAAGGGCGAAACATACAGAAGGCGCTCAAGCAGCGAGCCGCCGCGCGGCGAGCGTTAGCGCCCCGGGGACAGAACTGATCGCTACGCGATCAGTTCGCGTTGGCGAGGTTGAGCTGGCGCGCCTTGGTCAGGATCGCGTTTTCCAGGTCGGTCTCGGTCTGGGCGGCGACGGGGGCCGCGGTCCAGCCGCCCGAGGCGTCCTTGACTTCTTTGGTCACGGTCACGTTCAGGGCGTCGGCGCGCAGACGGGTGTCGAGGATGAAGACCGTGGCCTTGAAGCGCTCGTTCGGGGTCTGCGGGTTGATGTACCAGTCATAGTTGACCACGCCGCCCCACGGGTCGGCGGTCAGCAGGGGCATGAAGCTGAGGGTGTCCAGCGTCGCGCGCCACAGATAGGCGTTCACGCCGATCCCGGCCTGGACATCGGTCTTGGCGGGCTTGGGCGCGCCGGTGAAGGGCACCTTGACGCCGCCGCAGGCGGACAGCAGCAGGCCGGACGCGATGGCGGCGAACACAGCGCCCCTTGTCAGGGTCTTGCCCATCGCTTGAGTGGGGGCCATCGAGGAATTCTCCGTTCAGATTGGACGCCGAACCCGCGGGTGACGCGCACAGCGCACGGGCGCGACAGCTCTGTCCCCTGTTTCACAAGGGGCGAGGGCCGCTGCGACGCTCTATAACACGCCCAAAAGGGGCGATGACAAGGCGAAGACCACCGTGATCTTTACAGTGACGAAAGCCGACGCCCCGCCCCACCGACTTCGGCGACCTGTCCCGGCGTGAAACAGGCGCGCCCCTTTCCGCCCCATTCCCGTGACGCTAGCGCCACAGGCGACCGATAGAGTCTGCGGAACCCGCGAGAGGCGACCACGTTGCGTTGACCGGGCGAACCCACGGTGTCTAATCGGCGGGTTCACGGCGAACACGCCGGTTCAGGATTTGATGACCCGGTTCGACCGGGTCTGAAGGGTTGGAAATGCGGTTCGGCGTTCTCTTCGCAGGACTTTTCAGCGCGGTGGTCCTCACGGGACTGGCCGGAACGGCGTCGGCACAGTCCGCGTCCCGTCCGCATGCGCCCACCGTTTCACTGACTGACGCCCAAAACGCCCAGACTGCGGGCCAGCGCGCCGCCCCGCCGGCGCCGCGCCGTGGCCTGCGCTGGTACGACACCGGCCGCTGGGGCCTGAACTTCAACCTGAACCAGCCCGTGGGCCGCGAGACCCAGTGGGGCGACGTCGAGGCCGGCGCCTACTACAGCCTGACCTCGCGTCTCAGCGTCGGCGCCGTCGGCAGTGTGGGCCGTCCGGAACAGGACCCGGCCCGGGCGCCCGAATCTGACAGCCGCTCCCAGCCCCGTATTCGGCTGGAATCCATCTTCAAGTTCTGAGGTCTCAGGCGCCGAAGGCGATCTGAACGGCGTCCACGCCCGCGATTCCGCACGCCCCCGACCCGGCCAGGGCCCCGACGGTCGCAGCATTGATGCCGCCGAGGGCATAGACGGACCAGTGCGCCGCCACCGTCTTCAGCGTCTCGACGCCCAGGACCGGTTTCACGGACGAGAGGCCCCCCGCTGGGAAGATCGGCGACAGGACCACGGCGTCCAGTCCTTCAGCCCCCACCTCTATCGCTCCATCCGTGGAATGAGCCGCCCCGGTCAGGAGCCAGTCGGGCCGCCGCGCCCTGAGCGCCGCCGCCTGATCGAGCGCTCGCTCCGGCAGATGGACCCCGTCGGCGCCGACCGCCTCGGCCAGATCGGCGTCGAGACCGATCAGCAGAACCAGACCGCGTTCTGACGCGATCGCCTTCAGTCGCCGGGCCGTAGCCTCGGCCTGCGCCGCGCCGAAGTGGCGGTAGACCACCCCGGCCCCCGCCGGCAGCCGCTCGGCCGTCCGCCAGGGCTCGGGCGTGCGGACCGGGTCGGTGAAGAAGAAGAGGGGCGGCAATATGCGCCCGCTGCCTTTCGTCCCGCTGACAGGCGACGCCGCACGGGCTAGACCCTGCGCCGCGTCCCACAGGATGCGCGCCTCGTTCGACAGGGTTGCGGAGCCGTCCATGCCGTCGTCATCCCCCGCTTTGACAGCCCCGTCTACAGTGGCGGAGCGGGTCGCCGCCGTCCGCGCCCGCATCGCCACCGTCGCCCGCTCGGTCGGGCGCGACCCGGCCTCGATTACCCTGACCGCCGTCTCCAAGACCCAGCCGGCCGAGGCCATCGACGCCATCCTCGCGACCAGCCAACGCGTCTTCGGCGAGAACCGGGTGCAGGAGGCGGAAAGCCGCTGGACCGAGCGCAGCCCGTCGCTGCCCGATCTCGAACTGAGGCTGATCGGTCCGCTGCAGTCGAACAAGGCCGCAGACGCCGTCGCCTTTTTCGACGTGATCGAGACCCTGGACCGCGAGAAGCTGGCCCGCGCCCTGGCCGAGCAGATCCAGAAGCGCGGCCGCAGTCCCCGCATGCTGATCCAGGTCAATACGGGCGCCGAGCCGCAGAAGGCCGGGGTCCTGCCCAAGGAGGCCGACGCCTTCATCGCCATCTCACGCGAAACCTATGGCCTGACGGTCGAGGGGCTGATGGCCATTCCGCCCGCCGAGGACGCGCCCGGCCTGCATTTCGCCCTGCTGGCCAGGATCGCCGAACGCAACGGATTGCCTGTCCTCTCGATGGGGATGAGCGGCGATTACGAAACGGCGATTCGCTTCGGCGCCACCCATGTGCGGGTCGGAACGGCGCTTTTCGGGGAACGAAACTCTCCGGAAGCGCCCTCTATCGCCTGAATCCGCTTCATTTTCCCCGTCGCCCTTGGCGATTCACCCAAGCCTCGCCATTGTTATCGACATGCCCACGCCCAAGACCCTGCTGATCATCGACGACGACGACGACCTGCGCGAGGCCCTGGCCGAGCAGCTGGCGCTCCATGAAGAGTTCAGGACCGTTCAGGCCTCGACCGCCACCGAAGGCATTCGGCTGGGCCGCGAGCTGCGCGCCGACCTGATCCTGCTGGACGTCGACCTGCCGGACATGGACGGGCGCGAGGCCTGCCGCCTGCTGCGCAAGGACGGGGTCGCCACCCCGGTGATCATGCTGACGGCCCAGGATTCCGACGCCGACACGGTTCTGGGTCTGGATTCCGGCGCCAACGACTATGTGACCAAGCCCTTCCGCTTCGCCGTGCTGCTGGCCCGCATCCGCGCCCACTTACGCAGCCACGAACAGTCGGAAGACGCCGTCTTCGCCATCGGTCCCTATTCCTTCCGCCCCGCCGGCAAGATGCTGGTCGACGACAAGGGCAAGAAGATCCGGCTGACGGAAAAAGAGACCAACATCCTCAAATACCTCTATCGCGCCGGGGCCAAGCCGGTGTCGCGCGAGGAACTGCTGACAGAGGTCTGGGGCTACAACGCCGGGGTCACGACCCATACGCTGGAGACCCACATCTATCGCCTGCGCCAGAAGATCGAGCCCGAGCCCGGCGCGGCGCGGCTGCTGCTGACCGACGCGGGCGGATACCGGCTGCAGCCCTAGGCGACAGGCGTCGGCGCGACCACCGGCGTCTCTGGCTTCCGGATCGTGAACATCGGCAGGAAGCGGTGGACCAGGGGTCCGATGCCGAGCGCATAGAGGACCGTCCCCACCCCGACCGAGCCGCCCAGCAACCAGCCCACCGCGACCACGGCCACCTCGATGGCCGTGCGGACCCACTTCACCGGCCAGCCGGTCCGGCGCACGATGCCGGTCATCAGGCCGTCGCGCGGGCCGGGACCGAGGCCAGCGCCGATATAGGCCCCGCTGGCCACGCCGTTGAGGACGATGCCCGCGACCAGAAGCCCGGCGCGCAGGGCCAGCGGCAGGTCCGCCGGGATCCAGCCGAGGAAGACGTTGGCGACCGTGCCGATGACGACGACATTGGCCACCGTCCCGAAGCCTGGCATCTGCCTGAGCGGGATCCACAGCAGCAGGACCACCAGCCCGATCAGATTGACCACCAGGCCGAAGCTGATCCCCGCCGGACCGGCGAACCGCTCGAAGACGCCCTGATTGAGCACGTCCCAGGGGTCCAACCCCAGATCGGCGCGGACGATCAGGGCGATGGAAAGGCCATAGAGGGCGAGGCCGAGAAAGAGCTGGATCAGGCGGCGCGTCAGGGTGTTCATACCATGCCAATTGCGTCGAACTGGCCATGGAAAAAAGAGCCAGTTGTGGCAGTCTGGCATCATGACGCCACGCCTGATCCGACCCGTTTCCCTGATCCGCCACCTCGGCGTCTGGCGCACGCCGGGCGCGGGACCGGCCTGGCGGCAGCTGGCGGGGGCGCTGCGCCTGCTGATCCTTGACGGCCGCCTTCCGCTGGAGGCCAGACTGCCCGGAGAGCGGGACTTGGCCCAGGCGCTGGGTCTGAGCCGGACCACGGTCTCGGCCGCCTATGGCAGCCTGCGCGACGAAGGCTTCCTGACCGGCGGGCAAGGCGCCGCGGCCCGCACCGGCCTGCCCTCCACGCCCGGGCCGCGGCCGGTGCGGCCGACACTGGATCACACACCGGCCGATGACGTCATCGACCTGACCTCGGCCGTCCTGCCCGCCGACGCCAATGTCCATGCGGCCTATGTCCGGGCGCTGGAGCGACTACCGGCCCGCCTGCCCGGCCACGGCTATGAGAGCGCCGGACTGGAGGAGCTGCGCGAGGCGGTGGCGGCTCACTATGGGCGGCGTGGCCTGCCGACCTCTCCGGGACAGATCCTGATCACCCACGGCGCCCACAACGGTTTGGTGCATCTGCTGCGGCTGATGGTGCGGCCCGGCGATCCGGTGGTCATCGACCATCCCACCTATCCGCAGGCGCTGGACGCCATCCTCGCCGCCGGAGGCCGTCCCCTGCCCGTCGCCCTGCCCGAGGACGAAAGCGCCGGCTGGGACATCGAGGGGCTGACATCCGCGTGCCGGTCCGGGGCCGCTCTCGCCTATCTGGTGGTCGACCATCACAACCCGACGGGACGGCTGATGCGGGCGGCCGAGCGGATCCGGCTGCTGGCCGCGCTGAAGGGGACCCAGACCCTGCTGGTGCTGGACGAGACCCTGGTCGAACTGACCCTCAGCGGCGACCCGGCAGTCAGCGCCTCAACCGTGGATTCGCCGCGCATCGTGCGGCTGGGCTCGATGTCCAAGAGCGTCTGGGGCGGCCTGCGCATCGGCTGGATCCGCGCCGACCGGGCGGTGATCCAGCGCCTGTCGCAGAGCCGGGCCAGCCTCGATCTGGGCGTGCCGGTGCTGGAACAGCTGGCGGCGGCCGAGCTTTTGAATGACGGCGGGGCGGCCTTGGCGCAACGGCGACCCCTGCTGCGGGCGCGGCGCGATCATTTGATCCGACGGCTGGACGAGGCCCTGCCGGACTGGGTCTGCCCGCGTCCGGTCGGCGGCCTGTCGGTCTGGGCGCAACTGCCGGCGCCGATCAGCTCGGCCCTGACGGTGGCGGCGGCGGCGGAGGGGCTGCGGCTGGCGGCCGGGCCGCGCTTCGGGGTGGACGGGGCCTTCGAGCGCCGCCTTCGCCTGCCCTACACCCTGCCCGAGGAGAGGCTGGACGAGGCCGTCGGACGGCTGGTCCGCGCCGCCGGGACGCTGTTCGGGCAGAAGCCGGTTGGCCGCAGGGCAGCCCTCAGCGACCCGGTCTACTAGACGTCCAGATCGACCGTGATCGGGCAGTGGTCCGAGGGCTGTTCCCATTCGCGGACCGTGTCGTGGATCTTCGCGCTACCGGGGATGACCTTGGGCGTCAGGCCGGGCGAGGTCCACAGGTGGTCAAGGCGCAGGCCGCGGTTGGACTTCCTGAAGTCCTGGGCGCGGTAGCTCCACCAGCTGGCCAGCTTCTGCGGCTCAGGGAAGGCGTCGCGGACCACGTCGTTGAAGCCACCCGCGTTCTGCAGCCGGTAAAGGGTCTCGACCTCCCCCGGCGTATGGCTGACCACCTTGGACATGAAGCGGTGGTTCCAGACGTCGAACTCGCTGGGGGCGATGTTGAAGTCGCCGGCCAGCAGCAGGGGTTTGGAGCGGTCGCGCGACGCCATCTCGGCCGTCAGACGCTCGTAGTAGTCCATCTTGTGATCGAATTTCTCGTTCAGCGCCCGGTCCGGCAGGTCGCCGCCGGCGGGGATGTAGAAATTCTGGATCTCGACGCCCTCGACCACCGCCGAGACGACCCGGGCGTGTTTGTTGCGGCAGATGTCGAGCTGCGGGGCGTCGGTGATCGGGCGGCGGCTGGCGATGGCCACGCCGTGCCAGCCCTTCTGACCGGCGATGCGCAGATGCGGCATGCCCATCTCGGCGAAGGCGTTCCTCGGGAACTGATCCTCCAGGCATTTGATCTCCTGCAGGCAAAGGACATCGGTCCCGCTCTCGGCGACGAACCGCGCCACCTGGTCGATGCGGAGGCGGACGGAGTTGATATTCCAGGTGGCGATGCGCAGGGTCATGCGGCGCTTCTAGCCGTCAGCGGCGCACACTCAAGCTATTCCGCCCCCGCGACCTCGCCTAAATCCCGCGCGCCCTCGCGCTCAAGCAGAGAGCGACCGCGTCGCGAGCGCTAGCGCCCCTAAAAACAAGAAAAAACGCCCGGTACGGGCGTACCGGGCGCTGAAGTTTTTCTCTCTCACACGCCGCTATCGGGAGGGGATGACGTCCGACGCGGAAGAGCGACCGCCGTCGCTCTGTGCTCAAAGTGTCACGCCCTGCAAAAAAGGTCAAACACTAAACTATGAAGCTTTGCCGTTGCGGGCGAACCACGATCAGCGAATCATCCGCCCACCCTCTCAACCGTCACGCTCGCGTGTCAGTTGAGAATAGCCTGCGGTTCAGTTCCGGCCGGGACGGCGGGTCGGGTCGCGCAGCTGGAACAGGCTGGCGGCGAGGCCCGAGGCTGGTTGCAGGGTGGTCAGCTGGGTGCGGGTGCGACTCCCTTGCGCATCGGTGATGGTCCATTCCTGCAACCGGAGCGGGCTGCCGGCGAAGGCCAGAATCACCTGACCGTCGTTGGGCCGCGAGCCGTCGCGGGCGGTGATGGCGAAGGCGCCCGAGGCCATGCGGGTCACGCGATCGATGCGCACACCCTGATCCAGACGGACGTTCCGGGCGAGGAAGGTCGACAGGGGCGTGGCGCCCAGCGGCACCTGACGGAAGACCTGCAGCCGGGGATCGTAGCGTTTGACGTTATAGCCGTCGGACACAACCAGCAGCCCGGCCGGGTCGGTGTATTCGAAGCGCATCTTGCCCGGACGCTGAAGATAGAAGCGGCCGCGGCGTTGCTGGCCGTTCGGGCCGGTCTCGACGAAGGTCCCCTGGGCGGAGGTCAGGTTCTGCAGATAGGACTGGGCGGTCTGGAGCGTAGCGCGGTCCTCGGCGGACAGGCTCGACTGGGCGGCGGCCGGCAGGGCGGCGAGGCCCGCGAGGGCGGCGGTTCCAAACGCGAATGCGCGACGAGAAACGGTCATGGTCAAATCTTCCTCCCGTTCGGGATGGTTTTCGATGGCGCCAGTCTGGCGAAGCCGGGAGACGTCGATATGACCCAAGCCTGACCATATTCCGGCGCCCCGATGAAGCCCCGTTCATCACGGGGCCCCGATTGCGAGGTCAAAGAACGCCGCGCAGACGGAAGCGTTGCCGCCCTGCCTGTGAACCGCGATGGTGACCGTATGAGCGCCGATTCCGACCTGCTTTCCCTCTGGACCCGGGGTTGGGCCCTGACCCGTGGCGTGGAGCCGCCCCTGTGGGACGACGGCGGCTGGCGGATCGAGGTCGGGGCGGAGGACCAGTTGCGACGATACGTCTTCGCCGAGGCGGGTGAGGCCCTGGCCCGGCGCGCAAAGGCGATCACCGAGCCGCACGTCTTGCTGAAGGTCTGCGCCGATGACGTCGGCGTGCGGCCGCTGCTGCCTGCCCGCTGGACTCTGCGCCCGCCCGGCTTCCTGATGACGCTGGACCGGGCGATGACGGCCCGACCGACGCCCGACGACGGCTATCGGGTCGAGATCGGCCCCGACATCCAGCCCGGCGGTCCCGTGGTCTTCTGCACGGTTCGGGACGCATCAGGGGCCGAAGCGGGACGCGGCCGCGCCGTGATCGTCGACGACCGCGTCGTCTATGACCGGATCCTGGTCGAGCCGGAGCATCAGAGACGCGGACTGGGCGGGCGGATCATGCGGGCGCTGGAAGCGGCGACAGGATCGTCCGGCAAGGGGGCGCTGGTGGCGACCGTGGACGGTCAGGCGCTTTACCACACGCTCGGTTGGCGGACGCAGTCGCCCTATACGACCGCGATCATACCGGGCTGAGCGTGGGTCTAGCCCCGGGTCGCGTTGTGCGGGCCGGACCGGCGAGGATTGCGTCCGAAGGCCTGATCGCAGAGGGCGCGCCCCCACTGCTCCGACACCTTCATCTGCCGGTCGCCGAGGACGCCCTCGACCCGCCCTTCCACCGGTGTTTCCACGGCGATCGGATAGCGGCCGACGACCCGATCGCCATGGCCCGGGTCCACCAGCTCGGCGGTCGCCGACAGGGTATGCGCGCCCTGCCCGGAGACAAGGGCGCCGATCCGGCTGGCGCGCTGCACGGCGTTGACATGCACCCGCAACGTCAGGGGGTAGGCGCCGTAGGCGCAGGTGTCGAGCTCTTCGCGCACCTCGTCGCTGAAGGTGTCGGCGAAATCGTCCTCGACGTTCAGCCAGCCCGTCGACACGGTGATGGTGTCGATCCGGGCCGTCTCCATCAGGGCGGGCCACAAGGGAGAAGGGGCGCCGTTTCCGACGACCGGGGCGCAGGCCGAGGCGCCCAGGGCGAGGATTCCGAGCGCCATCAGGGAGAGGGCGCGGGGCGCGGGATTGGCGGGGGTTCTTGAGATCATGGCGTCTTCCGACCGGCGACACGCCGGGCCGGGACATCTAGACGAACGTCGTTCCGCGGGTAGTTAAATCGACGTAACCCTTGCCGTTCCGCGCCGACGCCGACCGGCGCTAGTCCGGCGGGCCCCTACAGAAATCGTGACTTCCCGGCCACAGAAGGCCCCGGTTCAGCGATTTTTCCGGTCCTCGCCGCAGGCCGGAAATGTAACGCCGCCAGCCATAAGACCAGCCTTTGTAAACACCAGAAAATATCGATGAAGCCTATTTTTCGGGCCTTTCGCCGGGTCCGTGACCGGAGCGATTTTGCAATCCGTAACAGACCAGCCCCGATTGTAAAAAACCCAGTCACAGCGGGCATTTAAGGGCCAATTTCGGCTCACTTAAGTTAGGCGGACAGGCCCGCGGGGGCCCTTCTAAGAGCGCGATCAACACGGCCCCAGCGGCCATCCACCGACGCCTCTTCCCCCCGGATCGCGCCATGACCAAGACCTTCGCTTTCGCCGCCGCCGTCGCCGCTTCCGTCCTGTCGATCGGCCTGTCCCTCGCCGCCGGCGCCGCCTCGGCCGAGACGCCTCGCGTCCAGACGATCGGCCGCCCGGTCGCCGCCCCCGCCGGCTTCCTGGAGTTCTGCCGCCGCCAGCCGTCCGAGTGCCGCACCGCCGCCCAGGGCGCAGCCGACGACGCCCAGATCCAGCGCGAGGCCTCGAGCCTGTACTGGTCGAACGGCTTCGGCGGCGACGGCGAGGCCGCCGTGCGTAGCTGGCGCGCCCAGGCCGCCCGTCAGGCCGCCGGCCAGGCCGAGCTGGAATATCAGTCGATCAATGAATCCATCTCGGGCGACAGCCTGGATGACGTTGCCCCCAGGGCCGAGCCGATGATGGCCGCTCGCACGCCCGAGCGTCTGACCATGACCCAGGACGCCTGGCGCGAGGTCAATGGCGTCAACGACCGCGCCAACACCCGCATCGCCTACACCCCCGACCGGAACCAGTACGCCCGCAACGACTACTGGAACGAGGCGCCGGCCGCCGGCGCCGCCCGTGGCGACTGCGAGGATTATGTCCTGACCAAACGCCGCGAACTGATCGCCTCGGGCGTTTCGCCTGACGCCCTGTCGGTCGCCATCGTCGAGACCCCGCGCGGCGAAAGCCACGCCGTTCTGGTCATGGCCACGCGCGACGGCGACTACGTCCTGGACAACCTGAACCCCCGCATCGTCCGCTGGGACCAGACGGGCTATCGTTGGGTCTCGCGTCAGGCCCCCGGCGCCGTCTTCGACTGGGTCGCCGTCGGCGGCTGATCAATCCTGCTGAAGAGCCTCGGCCAGAAGACGGGCCTCGGCGGCGCGGCTCGAACCGGCCCGCCAGGCGACGACGATCTCGCGGCTGGGAGCCTGGGCCCCGGCGCGGGGCTGGATATGGCGCACCACCACCGAGGGGGTGTCGGCCAGACCCGCCTTGATCGCCATCTGGGGCAGGAAGGACACCCCGAGCCCCGAGCCGACCATCTGGACCAGGGTGTGCAGACTGGTGGCGGCGAAGACATCGTCGCCCTTGGGCGCTTCGATATCGAAGGCGGCGAGTGCTTGATCGCGCAGACAGTGGCCGTCTTCCAGCAGGATGAGATCCTCGCCCCTCAGCGAGCCCGGCTGGATGGCGCCCGGCGCGGCCAGGGCGTGGTCGGCGGGGGCGGCGGCGAGGATTTCATCGTCGCCGATACGGGCGTGTTCGATGCCGTGCGCCTCATAGGGCAGGGCGATGACGGCGGCGTCCAGCTGCCCCGCCTTGAGCCCCGCGATCAGGCGCGGCGTCAAATCTTCGCGGATGAACAGGCGAAGCGACGGATAGGCCGCCTTCAGCCCCGGCAGGGTCGCGGGCAACAGGAAGGGGGCGACGGTCGGGATGACGCCCAGGCGGAAGCGACCCGACAGGGGTCGGCCGGCGCTGCGGGCGGCCTCGACCAGATCCTCGGTCCGGGCCAGCACGTCCTCGGCGCGCTTGACGGCCTCGGCGCCGACGGCGGTCAGCTGGACATTGCCCCGGGTGCGTTCGACCACCGGGGCGCCGAGAATCTTCTCGAGCTCCTGCACCCCCGCCGACAGGGCTGGCTGGCTGACATGGGCGGCCTCGGCCGCGCGGCTGAACGAGGCGTGCTCGGCCAGGAGTTTCAGATACTGGAGCTGTCGCAGGGTCGGGAGCATGAAGCCGACATAGGCGCTCCCTATCGCGGGCGCAAAATCAATCGGCGTAGCCGATGAAGCCGTTTCCGACGGTGCGGAAAATCTCCGCCGCGACCTGCGCCACGGCGGAGACATCCGGTTCGGCCCTCAGCCTGCCCTAAGCCGCCCGATCCAGATCGGCGCGCCACAGGTCGAAACGGTCAGCGTTCATCACCTGGACCCAGGCGGCGATGAAGTCCTTCACGAACTTCTCGCCCGCGTCAGAGGCGGCATAGACCTCCGACAGGGCGCGCAGCTGGGAGTTGGAGCCGAACACCAGATCGGTGCGCGTCGCCGTCCAGAGCTGTTCGTCGGTGATCCGGTCGGTGCCGACGAAGGTCTCGTCGCCCTCGCCGTCGACCTTCTTCCAGCCGGTCTTCATGTCCAGCAGGTTGACGAAGAAGTCGTTGGTCAGCTGGCCGGGGCGGTCGGTGAAGACCCCGTCCTTCGAACCGCCGACATTGGCGCCGAGCACGCGCAGACCGCCGACGAGGACGGTCATCTGCGGCGCCGTCAGGCCCAGCAGCTGGGCCCGGTCGACGAGCAGTTCCTCGGTCGGGACGCTGAAGCGCACCTGCAGATAGTTGCGGAAGCCGTCGGCGCGCGGTTCGAGGACGGCGAAGCCCTCGACGTCCGTGTCCTCCTGGGTGGCGTCCGTGCGGCCCGGGGTGAAGGGCACCTCCACCGCATGGCCGGCCGCCTTCGCCGCCTGTTCGATGCCGACGGAGCCGCCGAGCACGATCAGGTCGGCGATGGAGACGGTTGTGCCGTCATCGCTGGAAACCGTTCCGTCATCATCCACGGACCGGACGCCCGAATCGAACCGGCTCTTGATCCCTTCGTACACACCCAGAACGCGCGCCAGTTTTTCGGGCTCGTTGACTGCCCAGCTCTTTTGCGGCTCCAGCCGGAGACGACCGCCATTGGCTCCGCCCCGGTGATCGGACCCGCGCCAGGTGGCGGCGGAAGCCCAGGCGGTGCGGACGAGGTCCGCGACCGAAAGGCCCGAAGCCGCGATGGAGCGCCTCAGGTGCCGCACATGTCCGTCGGACAGGGCAGGCCCCGCCGCAGCCGGGATCGGATCCTGCCAGATCAGGTCCTCGGCGGGGACTTCCGGGCCGAGGTAGCGGGCCTTGGGCCCCATGTCGCGGTGGCACAGCTTGAACCAGGCGCGGGCGAACTGATCGCCGAAATAGGCGGGATCGCTGCGGAACTTCTCCATGATGACCCGGTAGGCCGGGTCGATCTTGAAGGCCATGTCGGCCGTGGTCATCATCGTCGGGACGCGCTTGCCCGGCGTATGGGCGGCCGGGGCCAGGGTTTCTTCCGGATTGCCGACCGGCTGCCACTGCTTGGCCCCTGCGGGCGAGCGGACCAGCTCATAGTCGTGGTCCAGCAGCATGTCGAAATAGGTCATGTCCCAGGTGATCGGCGTCGGGGTCCAGGCGCCCTCGATGCCCGAGGTGATGGTGTGGTCGCCGATGCCGCTCTCGTGGCCCGACTGCCAGCCCATACCCTGCTGGGCGATGTCGGCGCCTTCGGGAGAGGCTCCGACCTTGGAGGCGTCCCCGGCGCCGTGGGCCTTGCCGAAGGTGTGACCGCCCGCGGTCAGGGCTGCCGTCTCCTCGTCGTTCATCCCCATCCGGGCGAAGGTCTCGCGGATGTCGCGGGCCGACTGCAGGGCCTCGGGCACGCCGCCGGGACCTTCAGGGTTCACATAGATCAGACCCATCTGAATGGCGGCGAGAGGGGCTTCCAGCGCCGCGCCTTCATCGGGACGGATGCGGGTCTTGTTGTCCGCGTCGCCGACCCAGTTCTCTTCGGTGCCCCAGTAGACGTCCTTCTCGGGCTCCCAGACGTCGGCGCGGCCGCCGCCGAAACCGAACACCGGCCCGCCCATGGATTCGATGGCGACATTGCCGGCCAGGATCATCAGGTCGGCCCAGCTCAGCTTCGAGCCGTACTTCTGCTTGATCGGCCACAGCAGGCGGCGCGCCTTGTCCAGGTTGCCGTTGTCCGGCCAGGAGTTGAGCGGGGCGAAACGCTGTTGACCCGCGCCCGCGCCGCCACGGCCGTCACCGGTGCGATAGGTGCCGGCCGAGTGCCAGGCCATGCGGATGAAGAAGGGGCCGTAGTGGCCGTAGTCCGCCGGCCACCAGGGCTGGCTGTCGGTCATCAGGGCCGTCAGGTCGCGCTTCACCGCCGCATAGTCCAGCGACTTGAAGGCTTTGGCATAGTCGAAGTCGTCGCCCATCGGGTCGCCCGACTTGCCCTGCTGGTGCAGGATGTCCATCGTCAGCTGGTTGGGCCACCAGTCCCGGTTGGTGCGGCCCAGAAGCGAACGCAGGGCGGCAGGCTCCTTCTTCGGATCATTGAGGGGGCTCGGGGTCTTTTCGCCGTCCATGACGTCCTCCTTCGTCGGTGAGGACGGGACCCTATGCCCACACTGGATGCAGGGAAAATCGATAAACTTTGTGATTGGTAGTTGGCAAATCTATAAAAGAATCTTCTTCCGAGACTGACCTTCGTTATAGTTTCATCTTATTCGCATGCGCGAAATGATCGATTTGACTTCGCAGCTGCGAAAGACCATTTGACCTCCAGCGACGGAGGCCTCCCCCTCCGACGGTCCATTTCAAACCACTGGAGACTGCTTATGCTCGGCGTCGGCGAAACCCTGCCTAACTTCAAGATCATCGGCGTGAAGCCGGGCTTCAACTCGCACGAGGAAAACGGCGTCTCGGCGTTCGAGCCGCTGACCGAGACCTCGTTCGAAGGCAAGTGGAAGGTCATCTTCTTCTATCCGAAGGACTTCACCTTCGTCTGCCCGACCGAAATCGCCGCCTTCGCCAAGCTGGGCAAGGATTTCGAGGACCGCGACACCATCGTCCTGGGCGGCTCGACCGACAACGAATTCGTCAAGCTGGCCTGGCGCCGCGACCACGCCGACCTGAACAAGCTGCCGATCTGGCAGTTCGCTGACAACGGCGGCAAGTTCGCCCGCGAGCTCGGCATCCTGAACGAGGAAGAAGGCGTGGCCCTGCGCGCGACCTTCGTCGTCGACCCGCACAACGTCGTCCAGCACGTCTACGTCACCAACCTGAACGTCGGCCGCGCGCCGGACGACACCCTGCGCGTCGTCGACGCTCTGCAGACCGACGAACTGTGCGCCTGCAACCGCCCCGCCGGCGGCGAGACCCTGGCCGCCTAAGCGGTCCGGTTCGACCCAGACAGAAGGGCGGCGGCGGTTTTCCGTCGCCGCCTTTTCTTTAGGGCGCTGCCGCTCGACGCACGACGTCTCGCTGCTTGAGCGCGAGCGAGCCCGCCCCATCTACCTGTTATCCCTGCGGCTCAAGCAGTGAGCGACCGCGTCGCGAACGTAGCCGCCCTTTTTCCGAAGGAAAAAAGACCATGTCGATCGACGCCGTGCGCGACCTGATCCCCGCCTACGCCAAGGACATCTCCCTGAACCTGGGCTCGCTCGCCTCCGAGACCGTGCTCAACGACCAGCAGAAGTGGGGGACCTTCCTGGCCTCGGCCCACGCCATCGGCGTGGCTCCGGTTGTCAAGGCCGTCGAGGCCGCCGCGGCCGAGCACCTGTCGCCGGAAGCCATGAACGCCGCCAAGTCGGCCGCCGCCATCATGGGCATGAACAACATCTACTACCGGGCCCTGCACCTGATGCATAATCCCGAGTACCAGACCATCCCGGCCCGGCTGCGCATGAACGTCCTGGGCAATCCGGGCGTTGACAAGATCGACTTCGAACTGTGGTCGACCGCCGTCTCGGCCATCAACGGCTGCGGCGCCTGTCTCGACGCCCACGAGGGCGAGCTGAAGAAGCACGCCGTCCCCGCCGCCCAGATCCAGACGGCCCTGCGCATCGCCGCCGTCGTGCACGCCGCCAGCCGCATCGTGGCTTCCGAGGCGGCTCTCGCCGCATGATCCCCAAGACCGTTACCGTGAGAACGCACGCCTCCCGGTAACGGTGAAATCGGACTGTGCTTTCCCGCCGAGGTTCGGCACAGTCCGGCCATGACCGACGATGCCCTTTCGAACCCGCGCGGACAGACGGCGCTGCAACGCGCCTCCGACGGCCGTGCGGGCGCCGGGTCGGTCTGGGATCGCCGGACCTGGAAAGAGTATCTGGTCGGCGGTGAAGCCCCGGCCCTCGTTCTGATCACCGTCTTCGTCGTGGTGGCGTTTTCGGAACTCTTCACCGGCGGTCCCGCCCGCTGGGGTCTTTCCGCCCAAGCGCTGTCGGAGGGCCGCTGGTCCACCCTCGGCACGCACATGTTCGCCCACGCGGGCCTGTATCATCTGACGATGAACTGCAGCGGCCTTCTGGCCCTGACGCCAATCGTCGTTCAACGGTTCGGTCGCGGGGTCTCCGGCTGGCTGCGGTACGGTTTTCTGTACGGCCTGTCCGGTCTGGTGGCCGCCGGAACCTATCTGGCCCTGCATCCGACCGGGACGCTGCCGATGGTCGGCGCTTCCGGAGCGATCTGCGGCCTGTGGGGCGCGGTGACCCGCATCGGGGAGAACGGCGCCTTCGTGCCGATCCGCTCGCTTCAGGTCTGGCGACAGATCAAGGCCTTCGTGATCAACAACGCGATCCTGTTCGGCATCCTTTTCGTTCTGGTTCTGATGTCCGGCGGCAAGGGCGGTCTGGCCTGGGAGGCGCATGTCGGCGGCTTCGTCTTCGGCCTGCTGGCGGTCCCGTGGCTGGCCCCCGCCATCGCGGCCCGCCCGGACGAAACGTCAGAACAGGCCTGACACCCAGGCCCAGCCGTGCTCGAAGCCGGCGACGATAATCGTCCAGGCGAGGAAGAGGACGACGACGGTGATCCCGGTCACGATCCAGCCCAGCAGCACCGCAAGGCCGTCGCGCTGCATCACCCCCAGCGAGAAGAAGGTGATGGCGATCGCCGGGATCAGATTGCCGCCGAAGATCGGCAGGACCAGCACCGCTGACAGGAAGACGCAGGCCAGGCCGATCAGGCCCTGACCGAAGCGGGAGGTCAGGAAGCGCAGGCGCGGCCGCGACAGATGCTCGGTGAAACGGATGGCCCGCATGAAACGGTCGCTGAGCCTTCGGAAGGTCGCGCGGCTGACCGTGGCCCGCTCCATCCAGCCGGGCAACCACAGGGCCTCGCGCCCCCAGGCCAGCTCCATCGACAGGAACAGCAGGGGCGCGCCGGTGATGGTGGTGCCGCCGGGCGGCCAGGGCATCAGGTTCAGGACGCCGAACAGCAGCATCACCGCCCCGAAGGCCCGGTCGCCGAAGGCGTCGACCAGTTCGCCCAGCGCCAGCCGTTCGCCGGGTCGGCGCCCCAGCATCTCGATCACGTCCGAGAAGGCGCGCGGGCGGCCGGTG
The DNA here is from genome assembly GCF_058681645.1 of Brevundimonas sp. ALps5. Taxonomy (NCBI): domain Bacteria; kingdom Pseudomonadati; phylum Pseudomonadota; class Alphaproteobacteria; order Caulobacterales; family Caulobacteraceae; genus Brevundimonas; species Brevundimonas sp. ALps5. Next base: position 1,380,987 of record NZ_CM178744.1, read on the forward strand.
GAGGTCTCGGTCAGGGACATGCCCCGACCTTAACCTTTTCGATGACAGGCGTAACCGCGTTACGCGCTCAAGCAGCGAACAACCGCGTCGTTCGCGTTAGCGCCAAATCAGGCCTTCCCGTCGAACGATCCGCCGTTGGCGGCGGGCGTCTCGCCATAGGCCGAGGCCGCGGCGGCCTTGGGGCCCGAACCCTTGGCGGCGACCACGACCATGGCCGGACGCACGGTGCGGCCGAACAGTTCATAGCCGGCCTGCATGGTCTGGATGACGGCGCCGCCGGGAACGGTTTCCGACGGCTGTTCCATCATCGCCTGATGCAGATGCGGGTCGAAGGCCTCGCCGGCGGCCGGGGCGACGCGCTTCAGGCCGTTGGATTCGAAGGCGCCCAGCAGCGACTTCTCGGTCAGCTCCAGACCGGTGACCAGACCGGCGGCGGCGCCCTCGGCGTCCTTCGGCGCGGCCTGCAGGGCGCGCGACAGATTGTCGGCGACGCCCAGCAGATCCTTGGCGAAGCGCTGGATGGCGAAGGCGCGGGCGTCATTCAGCTGGTTCTCGGTGCGGCGGCGCAGATTGTCCTGCTCGGCGGCGGCGCGCAGGGCGCGGTCCTTCCACTCGTCGCGCTCGGCGATGACCTGATCCAGCGGCGCCAGATCGCCCCCGGCGGCCGCATCGGCGTCGAGGAGGGCGTCGGCTTCGGCCTCGATCGCATCGAGCTCGGCCTGGGTGGGGTTTTGGTTCGTGTCGCTCAAGTGTCCTGTCCGTCCAGCATGCGCCCCAGCACCCGGGCGGTGTAGTCCACCAACGGAATGATGCGGGCGTAGTTCAGTCGCGCGGGCCCGATCACGCCAATGGCGCCCAGGACCCGCTGTCGGCCGTTCATATAGGGCGCCGCGATCACGGCGGAACCCGAAAGTGAAAACAACCGCGTTTCGGCGCCGATGAAGATGCGCACGCCCTGGGCCGCCGAGACCCCGTCGAGCAGGCCGATCAGCTGTTCCTTCTGCTCCAGATCGTCGAACAGGACGCGGACCATCTCCAGATCGGCCGCCGTCTCGCGGTTCTGCAGCAGGTTGGCGCGGCCGCGCACGATCAGGGAGCGCTCCCGGTCCGGGCCGCCCGACCAGGCCGCCAGACCGTCCTCGACCAGCCGGGCGGCGGTGGCGTCCAGCTGGGCCCGGGCCGCGTCCAGCTCGGTCCGCATCTCGGTGCGCGCCTCGGCCAGGGGGCGCCCCCGGAGCCGGGCGTTGAGGAAGTTGGACGCCTCCTGAAGCGTCGAGGGCGTCACCCCCGCCGACAGGGGCATCAGCCGGTTCTCGACCGTGCCGTCGTCCCCGACCAGCACCGCCAGTGCCTGATCGTGGCCCAGCGCCACGAACTCGACGTGCTTGACCCCGGCATCCGACACCGGGGATGCGACGATGCCTGCCCCGCCCGCGAGACCCGACAGGAGCGACGACGCCGCGTCCAGCGCCTCCTCGAAGCCCCGACCCTTCCCGGCCAGACGGGCGTCGATCTCGCGCCGCTCCTCCTGCCCGATGTCGCCGATCTCGAGGAAGCCGTCGACGAACAGCCGCAGGCCCGCATGGGTCGGGATCCGCCCGGCCGAGGTGTGGGGCGCCGCCAGCAGCCCGGCCATGGTCAGGTCCTGCATGGTGTTGCGGATCGAGGCCGGGGAGAGGGAGACGCCGCGCTGCGACAGGGTCCGCGACCCGACCGGCTCGCCGTTCTCCAGATAGGTCTCGACGATGCGGCGGAAGATGTCGCGCGCGCGCTGGTCCAGCGCAGACAGTCCTGCCCCGGTCCCTAGAGGGGCCGTTCCGAACGGAAGCGGGTTGGGGGCATACAGGCTCACGGTTTCAGGATAAGCAGCCGAGCCTTCACTGACTAGGACTTCCCATGCGCCCCTCCGACCGTACCCCCGAACAACTCCGCGCCGTGACGCTGGAGACCGGGGTCAACCGCTATGCCGAGGGCTCCTGCCTGGTCACCTTCGGCCATACCAAGGTGCTGTGCCTGGCCTCGGTCGAGGACAAGGTGCCCGGCTGGATGCGCAACACCGGTCAGGGCTGGGTCACCGCCGAATACGGCATGCTGCCCCGCGCCACCCACACCCGCGGCCGCCGCGAAGCCGCCGCCGGCAAGCAATCGGGCCGGACCCAGGAAATCCAGCGGCTGATCGGTCGCAGCCTTCGCGCCGTGGTCGACCTGAAGGCCCTCGGCGAGCGTCAGGTGGTCATCGACTGCGACGTCATCCAGGCCGACGGCGGCACCCGCACCGCCTCCATCACCGGCGCCTGGGTGGCCATGGCCACGGCTCTGGGTCATCTGGTCTCCGAAGGCGTGCTCAAGACCAATCCGATCCTCGATCAGGTCGCGGCCGTCTCCTGCGGCGTGTTCGAGAACGAGCCGGTGCTGGACCTCGACTATGAGGAGGACTCCAACGCCGAGGCGGACTCGAACTACGTCCTGACCGGCTCGGGGACCATCGTGGAAATCCAGGCCACCGGTGAGAAGCGCGGCTTCTCCCGCGCCGAGTTCGACCGCCTGTTCCAGCTGGCCGAGATCGGCTGCGCCGAGCTGTTCGTGAAGCAGAAGGCGGCGCTGGAAGCGGCCCTCAAGGCCTGATCCCTGATCGATCCCGGCGTCCCCGCCCGGGGATTCGCCGGGGCTGGTCATGTTCTCCGGATCGGGGCATCGTCCGCGCCATCCGACGGTGTGGAGGCGTGGCTATGCGTGGACTGGCTTCTCTGACGATGCTGATGGCGGCTCTGTCGCTGGCGGCCTGCGGATCTCCGGCGTCGCAAGGCCCGGAGGACAAGGCGGCGGCGCCGGCCGCAAGCGCCGCGCAGACATCGGCCCCGGCCATGCCCGCGGACGCCCCGCCCCAGGAAGAGGCCGAGGCCACGATCACCGACCCTGTCCCGCCGACGCCCGTGAAGAGCTGCGCCGAGGACATCGGGGCGGCCGCTTCGGCGAAGCTGGTCAGGCGCTGCATCGCCGTCAGCCCCGCGACCCACCCGCCCTGCAACGCCCTGAACGAATGCGCCGCCATCCAGGGCGAGATCGAGCGCTCCTGCGCCATGTACGGACCCGGCGAGACGAAACCGGCGGAGTGCGCGGCCTGACCCCGATTTAGGCCGGGTCGGCCGGCGGCTCGCTCTAAGCCGGGTCGGCCGGAGGCTCTCCGGGAGCCTCGCCCAGGGTATGGCCGTCGATCGGCTTGGGTCGGGGCGTCAGCGGCAGGTCGGGCACCAGAAGGGTCGCCGTAAAGCCCAGCAGGCAGACGATGAAGCCCGCGAAGATGACGCCCAGGATGGCCGAGGTGACCGTCTCGCGCACCGCCGGATCGACCGCCGCCGCGGTTGGGGCTCCGGGCTGGGCCTGAACCCGGCTGGAGAGGGCCAGCTTCTCCAGATCGGCCAGCGACAGGGTCCGGACCTGTGCGGTCGGCTCGGCTGAAGCGCGATGGTTCAGGGGCGCCGCCAGATTGTGGGTCAGGACCGCGCCGAAGACCGCGACGCCGACCGTCGAGCCCACCTGACGGAAGAACTGACCCGCGCTGGTCGCCACGCCCAGCTGCTCGCGCGGCACGGCGTTCTGGGTGGCCAGGTTGAAGACGCTCTGGGCCGGGCCGAGGCCCAGGCCGAGCAGGGTCACGCGCCACATCAGGTCGAACAGGCTTGCATCCGAAGGGGTCTGCGACAGCAGGAAGGCCGCCAGCGTCGTCAGGGCCGCGCCGCTGACCATCACCACCTTGTATCGCCCGAGCTTGTTGACAAGGAAGCCCGAAGCGGTCGCCGCCAGGATCAGCCCGACCGTCAGGGGCATCATGGCCAGGCCGCTGGTGGTGGCGGGCAGGCCGAGACCCAGCTGCATATAGAGGGGCAGGAAGGACACCATCCCCATGAAGGCCATGAACATCAGGAAGGCCGACAGATTGCCCGTGGCGAAGGTGCGGTTGCGGAACAGACTCAGCGAGATGATCGGATTGGCGACCCGGGCCTCGACCAGCAGAAAGGCGATCAGGGACACGGCCGCCAGGGCGAACAGGCCGAGGATATGCGGCGCGGTCCAGCCGGCCGTCCCGCCCCAGCTGAGCGCCAGCAGGAAGGGCACGAAGGTGGTCAGCAGCAGCGCGGCGCCGGCAAAGTCGATCCTGCCGCCCGTCCGGTGCGTCAGGCGTGGCATCTCGACCAGGATCATGAACAGGGCCAGACCGGCCAGCGGCAGGTTGATGTAGAAGACCCAGCGCCAGCCGGCGACCTCATAGCCGAACAGATGGGCGGTCGGCAGGTCGGTGAAGAAGCCGCCGATCAGGGGGCCGATGACGCTGGCCAGGCCGAAGGTCGAGCCGAACAGCCCGCCCAGCTTGGCCCGCTCGCGCGGCGGATAGAGGTCGGCGATGACGGCGAAGGCCGAGGTGATCAGGGCGGCGCCGCCCAGTCCCTGAATGGCGCGGAAGACGATCAGCTGGGTCATGCCGCCGCCGAGCAGCGGCAGGGCGCCGAACTCGCCCGACAGGCCGCACAGCATCGAGCCCAGCATGAACAGGCCGATGCCGATGACCAGGATGGGCTTGCGCCCATAGATGTCCGACAGCTTGCCGTAGATCGGCACCATGGTGGTGGAAGCCAGAAGATAGGCCGTCGTCACCCAGGGATAGAGGTCCAGTCCCGACAGCTGGGCCACGATCCTCGGCATGGCCGTGGAGACGATGGTCTGATCCAGCGCCGAGAGCAGGAAGACGATCATCAGGGCGATCAGGGTCACCCGCTTTTCCAGCGGCGAGAAGGTCTGGGGCTCGGAAGAGGTCATCCCTGAATCCTGAAAGCCCTGCGACACTCTGTCCAGAGGAAAGCGCCCGAAGCAAACAGCGCCCCCTCAGTGCTCGCCGGCCAGCGCCCTCGGGCGACCTTGGGCGTCGACGGCGACCATGACGAACTCCGCTGTGGCCGAGCGCCGCCGCGCGCCGGTCAGCAGGTTTTCCGCCGAGAGCCGAACCTCGACGGCCAGGGAGGTGCGCCCGACCCGGATCACGCGTGAGGCCAGTTCGACCATGTCGCCCCCGCCGATCGGCGCGGAGAAATCGATCCGGTTGGAGGCCGCCATGACCATGACCCGGCGCGCCTCGCGGGTGGCGGTGACGAAGGCCGCCTTGCCCATCAGTTTCAGGGCGTCGCCGCCGTACAGGGTGCCGTAGTGATTGGTCGCCCCGGGGAAGACTATCTCGCTTGTCCGCAGCCAGCCGCCGTGATCTTCGGTCGCCGCCTCGGGCGGAGCGAGAGGCTCCTCGTCGCCGGCCTCCCTCAGGGCGACCATGTTGAACAGGCCCCGGGTGCAGAGCCGCCGCTCACCGCTGAGCAGGGCCTCGGCGTGAAGTTCGACCTCCACGCCGAGTGACGACCGGCCCACCCGGACGACACGCCCCGTCGCCTCGACCATCTCACCGATCCGCGCCGGGGCGGCGAAGTCGATGCGCTCGCAGCCCGCCGTCACGACCGGGCGGCCCGCGTGGCGGCTGGCGGCCAGAAAGGCGACCTTGTCGAGGTGGGCCAGCCCTACCCCGCCGAACAGGGTCCCGTGGTGATTGGCGTCGCCGGGAAAGACCATGTCGATCAGACGGGTCGGAGAATTCATCCCGGACATCAGGCCGACAGCTCCTGACGGACAATCTCCGCCCCGGCGCCCAGCGCCTTCAGCTTGCCGTTGGCGACCCGGCGAGACAGAGGCGCCATGCCGCAGTTGGTGGAGGGATAAAGCTTGTCGGCGTCGACGAACCGAAGCGCCTGCCTCAGGGTATCGGCGACCTCCTCGGGCGTTTCGACGGTGTCTGTGGCGACGTCGATGGCGCCGACCATGACCTTCTTGCCCCGGATCAGTTCGATCAGATCCATCGGTACGCGGGAGTGGTGGCACTCCAGGGAGATGATATCGATCCGGGATTTTTGCAGATTGGGGAAGGTCTGCTCGTATTGCCGCCACTCGGAGCCCAGGGTCTCCTTCCAGTCCGTATTGGCCTTGATGCCGTAGCCGTAACAGATGTGGACGGCGGTCTCGCAACGGAGTCCTTCGGCCGCTCGCTCCAGCGCGGCAATGCCCCAGTCGTTGGCCTCGTCGAAGAAGACGTTGAACGCCGGCTCATCGAACTGGATGATGTCGACGCCCGCCGCCTCCAGCTCCAGCGCTTCCTGATTGAGGATCCTGGCGAACTCCCAGGCCAGCGCCTCGCGGCTTCGGTAGTGGGCGTCATGGAGGGTGTCGATCATCGTCATCGGCCCCGGCAGGGTCCATTTGATCGGCTGATCGGTCTGGGTCCGCAGGACCTTCGCATCCTCGACAAAGACTGGTCGGGAACGGGAAACGGCGCCGACGACGGTCGGCACGCTGGCGTCATAGCGATTGCGGATCCTGACGGTCTCGCGCTTCTCGAAATCGACGCCGTCCAGATGCTCGATGAAGGTGGTGACGAAATGCTGGCGCGTCTGTTCGCCGTCGCCGACGATGTCGATCCCGGCTCGCCGTTGATCGTCCACGGCCAGGCGCAGGGCGTCCTGCTTGCCGGCGACCAGCTCCTCGCCCTCCAGCTTCCAGGGCGACCAGAGCGTCTCCGGCGTCGCGAGCCAGGATGGCTTGGGCAGGCTGCCGGCGGTGGAGGTGGGCAACAGGGTTTTCATGACGGAGGACTCCTACTTTTGGGCTGATCAGGCGGCGAAGTCGGCGGACCACTGCTCCAGCAGGGCCCGATGCGGCCTGATGAAGCGCTCCTCGACGAACCGGCCTTGCTCGATCGCGAGGCGGCTGCGCTCTTCCCGGTCGTAGACGATGCGGGTCAGCGAATAGTCCTGCCCTTTCAGGCTTGGCCGGTACTGCTCCGACGCCGGGGAGTTGGCGTTGTAGATTTCGGGCCGATAGATCTTCTGGAAGGTCTCCATCGTGCTGATCGTGCTGGCCAGCTCGAGGTCGGTGTAGTCACCGGTCAGGTCGCCCATGTGATAGAAGGCGAACGGCGCCACGCTGCCCCAGGGCATGAAATAGCGGGCCTTCATCCCCATCTTCGCGAAATACTGATCGGTCGGTGAGACCTCATCGTTCGCATATTCGAGACCCAGCACGGGGTGCTCGGTTCCGGTCCGATGGTAGGTCTTGTTGCTCGACACGCTGAGGCAGACGACGGGCGGCTTGCCGAAATTATCCCGGTAGGCGGCCGAGTTCAGGAAGGACTTGAACAGCTTGCCGTGCAGGTCGCCGAAGTCTTCCGGAGCGCCGGTGTTCGGGTGGGCTTTCAGGTGATCCGGCAGGACCACGCTGAAGTCGTAGTCGCGGACGTAGGAGGAAAAGTTGTTCCCCACGATCCCGTCGATCCGCTCGCCGGTCCGGCTGTCGAGAACGGTCGTTCGAAGGATTTCGATCAACGGGAAGGCGTCGTGATCATCCTCCCGGGGGAGACTCATCTCGACGGAGATGATCTCGAGCTCGACCGCATAACGATCCCCTTTGGGATTGTCCCGATGCGCCAGGGAATTGAAGCGGTTGTCGATCATGCGCAGGGCGCCGCGCAGGTTCTCCCGGCGGCTCTCGCCCCGGGCCAGATTGGCGAAGTTGGTCGTGATCCGCGTGTTCTCTGCGGGACGATAGTCTTCGTCGAGCGCGGTGCGCTTGATGGTGAATGTGAAGCCGGCGCCGCTCATTCGATCTCTGCCATTTGCTGTGACGAGACAGCGGACAGGGACGCGCGACCGCCCGCGCGGAAGAATCCCGTCGCGGCGCTCATGCGGCCTGACCGGACACCCCGCCGGAGGACGTTATCTGTCGGGGCAGGTCTCCTGGCTCACGGGTCACGGCTTCGGGTCCGGCCTTCCCGACGCACGAGTGCGTCAGTGACACGAGATGGACTTTCAGCTCGCCGCTTACAGTTGCGGGGGCAGCGCCGGCATCGAACCGGCTTCCCTCTTAGCTCCGCGCCCTCCGGGGAGGACGCGCAGAACCACGACAGTCGGCATTGAAGTCCCGACGCGATCGGATGTCAAGATACATATAAAGACATGTTTATATGTTTATGCGATTTCCAGCCGGACCATCCGACATGAAAAAGGCCCCGCCGTTTCCAGCGGGGCCTCGATCATTTCAGCGGTAGCGCCGTCGACTAGTCACGACGGGGACGACGGCCGCGGCCTTCGCCGCCGCCTTCGCGCTTTTTGCCGCCGCCGGTGTCTTCGGTCAGCGGGGCTTCACCGCGCTCGGCGCGTTCGGCGTTGATCTTGTCGGTGATGTCCTCACCGGTTTCCTGATCGACGACCTTCATCGACAGCTTGGTCTTGCCGCGGTCGTCGAAGCCCAGGAACTTGACCTTGACCTCTTGACCCTCGGACAGGACGTCGGCCGGGTTGGCGACGCGTTCCAGGGCGATCTGCGACACGTGGACCAGACCGTCCTTGGCGCCGAAGAAGTTCACGAAGGCGCCGAAGTCGACGACCTTCACGACCTTGCCGGAGTAGATCGTGCCGACTTCCGGTTCCGAGACGATGGACTGGATCCAGTTCTTGGCGGCGTCGATCTTTTCCTGGTCCGAGGCGGCGATCTTGACGGTGCCGTCGTCCTCGATGTTGACCTTGGCGCCGGTCTTTTCGACGATCTCGCGGATCACCTTGCCGCCGGTGCCGATGACTTCGCGGATCTTGTCGACCGGGACCTTGATGGACTCGATCTTGGGCGCGAACTCACCCAGCTCGGTGCGGGCGCCGTCGATGGCCTTGTCCATCTCGTCGAGGATGTGAAGGCGGCCGGCCGAAGCCTGGGCGATGGCCTTCTTCATGATCTCTTCGGTGATGCCGGCGACCTTGATGTCCATCTGCAGCGAGGTGATGCCGTCACGCGTGCCGGCGACCTTGAAGTCCATGTCGCCGAGGTGGTCTTCGTCACCCAGGATGTCCGACAGGATGGCGAACTCGCCCGACGGCTCCAGGATCAGGCCCATGGCGATGCCCGAGACGGGCTTCTTCAGGGGCACACCGGCGTCCATCAGGGCCAGCGACGAACCGCAGACCGTGGCCATCGAGGACGAGCCGTTCGACTCGGTGATCTCGGAGACCAGACGGATGGTGTAGGGGAAGTCCTCGTTCGACGGCAGCATCGGACGGATCGCCCGCCAGGCCAGCTTGCCGTGACCGATTTCACGACGGCCGGCGCCGCCCATACGACCGGTCTCACCCACCGAATAGGGCGGGAAGTTGTAGTGCAGCAGGAACTTCTCCTTGTACGTCCCGGTCAGGGCGTCGATGTACTGCTCGTCTTCGCCGGTGCCGAGGGTGGCGACGACGATGGCCTGGGTTTCACCGCGGGTGAACAGGGCCGAGCCGTGGGTGCGCGGGAAGACGCCGACTTCCGAGACGATCGAACGGACCTTGTCGAGGGCGCGGCCGTCGACGCGGTGACCGTTGTCGATGATGTCGCGACGCAGGACGTGGGCTTCGCATTCCTTGAACGCGGTGGCGAACTTGGCCGATTCGACGCCGTCCGGCTTCTCTTCGGTCTTCACCAGGGCCTCGGCGGCCTTCTTCTTGGCGGCGCCGACCGCGTTGTGGCGGTCATGCTTGGCGGTGTGGGTGTAGGCGGCCTTGATGTCCTCGCCAACCAGCGACTGGATCGCGGTGACGACGTCCGAGTGGTCCTCGGCCTGGAAGTCGAAGGGCTCCTTGGCGGCGTGCTCGGCCAGTTCGATGATCGCTTCGATGACCGGCTGCATGCCCTTGTGGGCGAACATCAGGGCGTCGAGGAAGGTCTGTTCCGACAGTTCCTTGGCTTCGGACTCGACCATCATCAGGGCGTCGGCGGTGCCGGCGACGACCAGGTCCAGATCCGAGTCCGGCAGTTGGTCGATGGTCGGGTTCAGGACCAGCTCACCGTCGATGTAACCGACGCGCGCGGCCGCGATGGGGCCCATGAAGGGCACGCCCGAGATGGTCAGGGCGGCCGAGGTGGCGACCATGGCCAGGACGTCGGGATCGTTTTCCAGATCGTGCTGCAGGACGGTGACGACGACCTGGGTCTCGTTCTTGAAGCCCTTGACGAACAGCGGGCGGATCGGGCGGTCGATCAGGCGGGAGACTAGGGTCTCCTTCTCGGTCGGACGGCCTTCACGCTTGAAGTAGCCGCCCGGGATCTTGCCGGCGGCGAAGGTCTTTTCCTGGTAGTTGACGGTCAGCGGGAAGAAATCCAGGCCCGGCTTGGGCGCGCGACCGTAGACGACGGTGGCGAGGACGACGGTCTCGCCGTAGGTGGCCAGAACGGCGCCGTCGGCCTGGCGGGCGATGCGGCCCGTTTCCAGGGTCAGCGGGCGGCCGGCCCAGTCGATCGTCTTGCGTTTGATATCGAACATGTTTCGTCTTTCGTATCCCGGGCGGCGTATTCCGGCCGGGGTCCCATCAGTGGGTGTGGATACGTCGGGTGTTCAGTCCTTCGATCCATGGATCGGCCGCCCCATGGCGATCAATCCGGGAAGAGGACCGATCTGGCCCCCGCGTCTGCGCCTTACGTCCGGCGGCGCGCCGGTGGGTAGTTACGGAAAGAGGCGCGGACATGGCCCGCGCCTCGAATCTCGATCCGTGTTCCGCGCCTTAGCGACGCAGGTTCAGCTTGGTGATGAGGGCGGTGTAACGCTCCTTATCGACCTTGACGAGGTGGTCCAGAAGGCGACGACGCTGCGAGACCATCTTGAGCAGGCCGCGGCGCGAGTGGTTGTCCTTCTTGTGGGTCTTGAAGTGTTCGGTGAGGTTGGCGATGCGTTCCGACAGGATCGCGACCTGAACCTCGGCCGAGCCGGTGTCGCCGGCGGAGCGGGCGTTGTCGGCGATGACTTCGTTCTTGCGTTCAGCAGTAATCGACATCGGGAGTTCTCCGGTTGGAGCCCCTGAACCGTGTTCAGGAGAGATTGAAAACGCGGTCGGGTTCTAGCCGGCCGGCCCGCAACTGACCGAGAGCGACGAGGGTCTGTCCGTGAAAGGCTGAAACGGTTCTGTCCCCGCCCGATAAGCGGCTCTTGAGCGTTTCGACCTGTCGGGGGAGCAGAACGATCGGTCGTCCCTGACGAAGCGAGAAGGCGTCCTGCTCCGTAATGGCCAACTCCGGGATGTCGTCCAGGGCGGTCGCTACGGGCAGCAGGCCTTCAAAGGCGGCGTCCCTATGCACCAGATCGGTCAGGAAATCCAGTGTGACGGCGTTCTCGACCGAAAACGGCCCCACCCGCTCGCGCCGCAGGGCCGAGACATGCCCCTCGGCGCCGAGAGCCAGGGCCAGATCGCGCGCCAGCGAACGGACATAGACGCCCTTGCCCGTGCGGATGGTGATCTCTGTATGGTCGGCGTCCGGCATGTCGGTGACCGCCGCCTCGTGGATCATCACCTTGCGACTGGCCAGTTCGAACTCGGCGCCGTCGCGGGCCAGGTCATAGGCGCGCTGGCCGTCGACCTTGATGGCCGAGAAGCGCGGCGGGGTCTGGTCGATCTCGCCGATGAAGGCCGGCAGGGCGGCCTTGACCGCCTCCAGAGACGGGCGGACGTCCGACCGGCCGATGATCTCGCCCTCGCGGTCGATGCTATCGGTCGAAATGCCCCAGTGGACGGTGAAGCGATAGACCTTCTGCGCCTCCATCATGAAGGGCACGGTCTTGGTCGCCTCGCCGAGCGCGATGGGCAGGATGCCCGAGGCCAGGGGGTCCAGCGTTCCGGCGTGGCCCGCCTTCTGGGCGTTGAACAGGCGGCGGATCTTCGACACGGCGTCGGTCGAGCCCATCTCGAAGGGTTTATCCAGGCAGACCCAGCCGTTGACGACCTCGCCCTTCTTGCGACGGCCCATCAGCCGATCTCCGTATAAGAGGAATGGATTGAGACGCCGGAGCGCCCGAGATGACCCCCGCGACAAGGATGACCCGCAGACGCGTCGGCCTGGCCTTCGCCGCCCTGGCCGCGACGCCCGCCTTCGCACAAGCCGGAACCGGGGAGCCTGACGTCTTCGAGCATCGCGGCTTCACCGTCGATATGAGCGCCATGGGATCGGAGCGGCGCGCGGCGGTCGCCGGCTGGATCCGTCAGCAGATCGATCTGGTCGAGAGCCTGAACATCCGTGAGGACATCAAGGTCTGGTTCCGCACCGTGCGCCTGACCGTCGATCCGGCCCTTAACATGCCCGGCCGCGTCGACCGCAACGGCCTGACCCTGAACGACGCGGTGTCGCCGCCCGAGAATCCGGTCCTGCTGCACGAACTGCTGCACGTCTATCAGGCGCGGCGACTGGCCGGAGGCCGCGGCAATCCGGCCTTGGTCGCCGCCTTTGATCAGGCGAAGACCAGCGGCGACTGGCCGCCGCAGGCCTATATGCTGTCGAACATCAACGAGTTCTTCGCCATGACAGGCTCGGTCGCCCTGTGGGGCCGGGCGGCGCGGCCGCCGTCTACGCGAGAGCGGCTGAGGGCGGCCATGCCCGACTGGTACGCGTTTCTGGTCGGCGAGTTCGGCCTGACGACCTGAAGCCCGCATCAGTCTTCGTCTTCCTCGTCCCGACCCGCCTGCAGGTCGGCGCGGACGCGGGGGTCGTCGAAAAGGCGGTCGATGCGGCTGGCGGCGTCGAAGCTCTCGTCGTGACGGAAGCGCAGGTCGGGGGTGAACTTCATGTCCAGATGCCGGCCCAGCTGGCCGCGCAGGAATTTGGCGTGGGCGTTCAGCGCCTTGATGATCTCGCTCTCGTGGCCCGCCGTCGGCGCCGTATCGACGCCCGCGCCCAGAGGCTCGACGAAACAGGTGGCGTGCTTCAGGTCGGGCGACAGCCGCACCTCGGTGACGGTGATCGACACCTCCTTGAGCGCCTCGTCGTGGATCTCCTCTTCGCGCAGGATCTCGACCAGGGCGTGACGCACCAGTTCGCCCGCGCGCAGCTGGCGCTGGGTGGGGCCGGCGTTCTGGAATTTGGGCTTGCGGTTGCTCATGGCGGGGATCCTCGTCGCTCGCCGGGGATCGGACCCGGCCTGAAAGCGCCCTTCGAAAAGGGAAGTCGGGCGGTCTAGGCCCCTGAGGCCGCCCTGTCCAGCACCGCCGTGTCTCGCTGCGCCCGATCCACCGTATGGCCAATCTCGGCCGAGAGGATGGTCTGGACCGGGCGGATCGGCAGACCGGCGGCGTTCAGGACCTCGCCCGCCCAGTGGTTGCACAGGTGCAGGACCGAGAAGGTCTCGTGGCTGGCGAAGAAGCGGACCGGGTCGCCAGGCCGGGTCGCGGCGACGCGCGGCTTTCCGGTCGACAGGTCGAGACTGGCCCCGATGCGGCGATCCATGGCCTCGAACCCGGCCTGTGACAGCACCAGACGGCGGCGACCCTCGGACAGGAAGGCCTGTTCAGGGGCGACTGTCTCGGGCCGTAGCATCAGGACGGAGGGATTGCCCGGATGGAAGAAGGCGCGGGCGCCGTCGGGCAGGCGCGACTGGATCGGGCTCTGATCGACATAGAATTTGGCGTCGCCCCAGCCGATCAGGATCCAGTCGCCGGGACCGAGTGTCGCGATCGCTTCGGCCAGGGGCCCGGGCCGGGCCGCCAGCGCAGCCCGCCGGACGACCATGTCGGTATGGAAGCCGTTGTCGAGGAGGTAGACCGGAACACCCGGATCGCTGTCCGGCTTCGGCCACAGCGCCGGGTCGCCCGGCGCGGTCCAGGTCCACAGGGCGGCGAGAGCCCCCATGACACCTGCGAGAAGAGCCCCCCGGATCCCCATGCGTCAGGGCCGCTCGGGCAGGGGGTTGTCGCCGCCGCCGAAACCGTTGCGCGGCGGCAGGGCCCATTCGCCACGGTAGGTGTAGGAGAGTTCGACGCAGTGACGGTACTGGCCGTCGGCCCAACGGCCGACCGCGTGCATGGTCAGGGGCCGAACGGCGCGCACCAGGCCGACGACCAGATAGGTCTGGTCGGCGCCGGGACACAGGGCCCGGGCCAGGGGGCGGCCGTCGCCGTCCTCGGGAATGGTGTAGATGGTCGTCTCGCCCGCATATTCGGGCAGGGCGCGCCGCGCCTCGTCGGGGCCGCCTCGGCGGATATCGGCCGAGCCGCGCGTGGTGGTCGAGATGATGCGCCGGATGGCCACCGCCCCGAACAGACCGCGATGCACCTCCAGCGTCAGACCACGCGTCAGGGCCGTGGTGATCCGGTCGGCCGGGTCGTAGGCCAGATAGGCGGTCCCCGCGAGGGCCGGACCGGCGAGGGCGGAAACCGTCAGGACGGCGGCGATCAGTACGGTCAGTTGACGAGACATGACGGCTTCATCCCGGGACTCTGCGGCGGAAGCTTGGCAAAAGCCCGCCGCCCCTTACAGGACGGCGGGCCATTTTTGTCGATCCGGATCCAGGCCGCGCTCAAGCAGCGAGCGACCGCGTCGCGAGCGGTAGCGCCCCTACTAGAGGCTGCGCTTGATCTCTTCGACGGTGAAGCACTCGATGTAGTCGCCGACCTTGATGTCCTGGAAGCCCTGGAAGTGCATGCCGCACTCCTGACCCGACGGGACCTCGTTGACCTCGTCCTTGAAGCGCTTGAGCGTCTGCAGGGTGCCCAGTTCCAGAACCACGACGTCGTCGCGGATGATCCGGACCTTGGCGCCCTTGCGGACCACGCCTTCGGACACCCGGCAGCCGGCGATCTTGCCGGTCTTGGAGATGTCGAAGACCTGAAGCACGGCGGCGTTGCCCAGGAAGGTTTCCCGTTGCAGCGGCGCCAGCATGCCCGAGAGCACGCCCTTCATGTCGTCGAGCAGGTCATAGATGATCGAGTAGTAGCGGATCTCGACGCCCTCACGATCGGCCAGGTCGCGCGCCTGTTTCGACGCACGGACGTTGAAGCCGAGGATCGGGGCCCCGGCCGACTTGGCCAGGGTGACGTCGCTTTCGGTGATACCGCCGGCGCCGGAATAGACGACACGCGCGCGGACCTCGTCGTTGCCCATCTTCTCCAGCGAGCCCTGAATGGCTTCGCTCGAGCCCTGAACGTCCGACTTGATGAGGACCGGAAGCTCCGAGATCTTCTTGGAGCCCAGCCTGGACATCATGTCGGCCAGAGACACCTGGTTGCCGCCGGTCGCCTTCTCGCGCTTCACGCGGGCGCGGTACTCGGTCAGCTCGCGGGCGCGGGCCTCGGAGTCCACCACGGCGAGCGGTTCGCCGGGCGACGGCGCCTCGTCCAGACCCAGGATCTCGACCGGAACCGACGGGCCGGCCTCGGTCAGCTGGGCGTTGCGCTCGTCGAGCAGGGCGCGAACCTTGCCCCAGGCGGAGCCGGCCACGACGATGTCGCCGCGCTTCAGGGTGCCGCGCTTGACCAGGACGGTGGCGACCGGGCCACGGCCCTTGTCCAGCTTGGCCTCGATGACCACGCCTTCAGCCGAACGATCCGGATCGGCCTTGAGGTCCATGACCTCGGCCTGCAGCAGGATGGCGTCGATCAGGCCGTCGAGGTTGGTCCGGGCCTTGGCCGAGACCTCGACGATCTGGGTGTCGCCGCCGAGGGCTTCCGAGATGACCTCATACTGCAGGAGTTCGTTGACGACCTTCTGCGAGTTGGCGTCGGGCTTGTCGATCTTGTTGACCGCCACGATGATCGGGGCGCCGGCCGCCTTGGCGTGCTGGATGCTCTCGATCGTCTGCGGCATGACGCCGTCGTCGGCGGCCACCACCAGCACCACGATATCGGTGACATTGGCGCCGCGGGTCCGCATGGCGCTGAACGCCGCGTGGCCCGGGGTGTCGAGGAAGGTGACGGCCTGACCGCTCGCCGTCCGCACCTGATAGGCGCCGATGTGCTGGGTGATGCCGCCGGCCTCGCCCGCCGCCACGTCGGTGGTGCGCAGGGCGTCGAGCAGGGAGGTCTTGCCGTGGTCGACGTGGCCCATGATGGCCACGACAGGCGCGCGCGGCGTGGTCGCGTCATCGTCCACCGCGTCGGACAGGAAGCCCGTCTCGACGTCGGATTCCGAGACCCGCTTGACCGTCATGCCGTATTCGTCGGCGACCAGTTCGGCGGTGTCGGTGTCGATCACGTCGTTGATCTTCATCATCAGACCCTGACGCATCAGGAATTTGACGATGTCGACACCGCGCACGGCCATCCGGTTGGCCAGATCGCCGACGGTGATGACGTCAGGGATGACGACCTCGCGCGGACGGTTCGGCGCATCGGTCGAGCCGCCCTTGCGCTTTTCCTTCTCGCGTTCGCGAGCGCGGCGCACCGAGGCGAGCGAACGCATCCGCTCGGCGGTGTCGCCGTCGCCGGCGACCGATTGAATGGTCAGCCGGCCTTCGCGGCGCTTGGGCTCGCCGCGCGTGCGGCTGACGGCCTTGCCGGCGTTGGCGTCGGAGAAGCGCTTGTCGCGGTCGTCCTCGCGCGGGGCGGGACGGCCGAAGCCGACTCCGGGGGCGCGGCTGGGACGGGCGACCTCGGCCTGGGCCGGGGGCGCGTTCGGGGTCGGACGACCGCCGGGGCCGGTGCGCGGACCGCCCGGACGGGCGGCGCCGGGGGCGGGGCGCGGGGTCAGGGCCGAATAGCGGACCGGTTCGGCCGGACGGGGCGCGCCGCCGCTGCGCTCGGGACGGTCGCCCCGCTCGTTGCGGTCGCCGCCGGGGCGGGCCGAGGGGGTCGGGCGGTCGGCATAGGACTTGTCGCCGCCACCCATGGCTTCTTCACGCGCCGAACGGGCGCCGAAGGCCGGACGGTCGATGGGCGCGCGGGCCGGCGGGGCCTTGGGCGTGCGTTGACCGAAGTTGACCGTCGGGCGGGCCGGCGGGGCCGGACGCGGCGCGGGAGCAGGCGTCGGAGCGGGCGCGGGCGTCGGAGCCGCGGCGACCGGGGCCGGGGTCGCGGCGGGCGCCGGAGCGGCGGGCTTGGCCGCGGCAGGCGTCGGAGCGGCGGCGCTCAGCTTGGCGGCCTCGGCGCGGGCGGCCTCGGCGGCGGCGCGGGCCGCGGCGGCCTCGGCCTGGGCGGCGTTGGCGGCGGCGGCGGCGGCGGCGGCCTGTTCGCGCGCGGCGGCGTCACGTCGCGCCTGTTCGGCGGCGGCGGCGGCGGCGCGGTCGGCCTGGGCCTGGGTGGCCAGTTCGATGGCGCGGCGGCGGGCTTCCTGCTCCTCGTTGGACAGGGAGCCGCCGGCGGGTTGCGGACGCGGCGCTGCGGGACGCGGAGCCTGGGGCTGCGGAGCCGAGGTCTCGGGGCGCGGACGCGCGACGTCGAAGCCCTGGGGCCGCTGATGCCCCCCTGCGGGCGCGCCCGGGCGGCGCTTGGTCTCGACGACCACCGTCTTGGTGCGGCCATGGCTGAAGCTCTGGCGCACGGTGCCGGTCGAAACCGATCCCGCGGCGCGCGGCTTCAGGCTCAGCGGCGCGCGCGGACCCGTCGTCGACGGTGTTCCTGCAGGCGTTCCGTTGCCCTGGCCTTCGTTGGTCTTGTCGTTCTCGTCGCTCATCCGGTCGCTTTTACTCGTGGCGGGGAAGTCCGCCTGATCTTCAAATCGTCTCGTCGCCCCCGATCGGGGCCAAGTCTGGAAACGCGAATAGCCGTGCGCAGTCCGGCGTCCTTGAACGCCAAACCCCGCCCGTCAATCCGCCCCTTCAGGCTCGTCCTTCAGGTCCTCGTCCGACCCGTCCGCGGCGCCGGACCTGACATCCAGGTCCCACGTCGCAGGGCGAAGCGATCGAAATCCCGCCAGTCGTTCGACCTCGGTGGTCCAGCGATCAGCGCGCCCGCCCTGCAGCAGGACGGCGTGTATCGCATTTTCCAGCCCCAGGGCCAAACCCAAATCGTCCGCGCTGAAGGCGCCGCAGACCTTGGTGGTCTGATGGCGCGCCAGGGCGAGGATCTTGCCGCGCCCGTCAGAGGCGCCGTCGGACGCCTCGATGACCCACGCGGCCTTGCCGGCGCGGATGCTCGCAGCCGACTTTTCGAAGCCGGAGATAAGCACGCCTTCGCGCCGGGCAAGACCCAGCTGGTCCAGACAACGCCGAACCAGCAGGTTTTCGACCGTGTCGGCCAGGTCGGCCGCCGCATTCAGCTTCGTCTTGGCCGCGCGAGAGAACAGGCCCTTCTTCGCCGCCTGCTCGACCGAGGCCCGGTCGGCGGCGACCCACAGGCCGCGCCCGGGCAGTTTCCTGCCCAGGTCGGGGAAGACGGAGCCGTCAGGCCCGGCGACGAAACGGATCAGACGAGATTCATCCATGACCTCGTGCGTAACGAGGTCCCGGCGCTCCCTATCCGTCGTTGCGTCCCGCAAGCTCATGATCGGCCCCGCGTCCCATCACGCGTCGCGCGAGGATTCGAGGTCTTCGGCGAAGACCTCCGCGTCGCCGTTCTCGAGCGAAGCCTCTTCGAGGCCTTCGGACTGCGGAGCGAAGACGGCTTCGGGATCGTATTCGCCCTCGGCGTACTCTTCCTCGTATTCCGGCTCGGGCTGCGGCAGTTCCGAGGCGTCGATCCAGCCGGCGGCCACGCGGGCCTGGAGGATCAGCATCTCGGCGTCTTCCTGCGACAGGTTGAAGGCTTCCAGAACGCCCGGGACCTTGGTCCGCTCGCCGTTCTTCATCTCATAGCCGCCGCGGATCTCGTCGGTGGCCAGGTCGGCCAGATCCTCGACGGTCTTGACCCCGCCTTCGCCCAGGGCGACGGCGATGGCGCCGGTGACTCCCGGAACGGCCAGGACCTCGTCCAGAACGCCCAGCTCGATGCGTTTGGCGTCCAGCTCGGCGGCCTTGCGGTCCAGGAAGTCGCGGGCGCGGGCCTGCAGCTCCTCGGCGGTGTCCTCGTCGAAGCCTTCGATCTCGGCGACTTCATAGGATTCCACGAAGGCCAGGTCTTCGATGCTCGCGAAGCCCTCGGTGACCAGCAGCTGGGCGATGACCTCGTCCACGTCCAGGGCTTCCTGGAACAGGGCGGTGCGCTCTGCGAACTCGCGCTGCCGGCGCTCGGAATCCTGGCTTTCAGTGATGATGTCGATCTGCCAGCCGGTCAGCTGGGAGGCCAGGCGCACGTTCTGGCCGCGGCGGCCGATGGCCAGCGACAGCTGTTCGTCGGGCACGACCACCTCGACGCGGTCAGCTTCTTCGTCGAGCACGACCTTGGAGACTTCAGCGGGGGCCAGGGCGTTGACGATGAAGGTCGGCTCGTCGGCGTTCCACTGGATGATGTCGATCTTTTCGCCCTGCAGCTCGGCGACGACCGCCTGGACGCGCGAGCCGCGCATGCCGACGCAGGCGCCGACGGGGTCGATGGAGCTGTCGTTCGAGAGCACGGCCATCTTGGCGCGCGAGCCCGAGTCGCGGGCGGCGGCGCGGATTTCGATGACGCCGTCGTACACTTCCGGCACTTCCTGGGCGAACAGCTTGGCCATGAAGCCCGGGTGGGCGCGGCTCAGCATGATCTGCGGGCCCTTGGCCTCGGGACGGACGTCATAGATGTAGGTGCGGATCCGGTCGCCGATGTTGAACACCTCGCGCGGGATCGACTGGTCGCGGCGCATGATGCCTTCGCCACGGCCCAGGTCGACGATGGTGTTGCCGTATTCGACGCGCTTGACGGTGCCGTTGACGATCTCGCCGACGCGGTCCTTGAACTCTTCGTACTGGTTGGCGCGCTCGGCCTCGCGGACCTTTCCTGTGATGACCTGACGGGCCATCTGGGTCTGGACGCGGCCGAATTCGAACGGCGGCAGGGTCTCGACATACTCCTTGCCGACCTCGGCCTCGGGGTCGCGCTTGGAGGCGTCGCGCAGGCGCACCATGGCGCTGTCGTTGAACTCTTCCAACTCGTCTTCCGGCTGCCAGTCGTCCTCGACGATGGTGACGTGACGGGTCAGGCTCAGTTCGCCGGTCTTGGGGTCGATCTTGGCGCGGATGTCGTGATGAGCGCCGTAGCGCGACTTGGCGCCCTTCTGGATCGCTTCTTCCAGGGCCTCGATGACGATCTCCCGATCGATGTTCTTCTCCTGGGCGACCGCATTGGCGATCTGGAGCAGTTCGAGACGGTTGGCGGAAATACCGGTGGCGGCCATCAGGCTTTGTCCTCGGGAAGGGTCTTGGTGTTGTCAGTGTCTTCGGGCGCCGCTTCCGGGAGCCCGTCGTCTTCAGGTTCGCCGCGCGCTGCTCTCAGCAACGCGCCGCGTTTGATCAGGTCGTCGTTCATGACCAGCTTGGCGTCGACCACCCAGTCGAAGGGGATCAGGGCGGTGTCGTCCTCGCCGTCCAGGTCGATGGCGACCATGTCGGCGCCGGTGTCGTCCTTGTCCAGACCCGCCAGAACGCCCTTGAAGCGCTTGCGGCCCTCGACCATCCGATCGGCCTCCAGCCGCGCCTCGAAGCCCTCGAACAGGTCGAAGTCGATCAGGCGGGTCAGGGGGCGGTCGATGCCGGGCGAGGAGACCTCCAGCAGATATTCGCCGGCGATGGGGTCGGCGGCGTCGAACACCTCCGAGACCGCGCGGCTCAGACGGGCGCATTCCTCGACCGAGATGTCGTGGTCGGTCGGGCGCTCGGCCATGATCTGCAGCCGCTGACGCAGGGTGCCGCCCATCAGGCGCACACGCACGATGTCGAGGCCGAGCGACTCCGCGATGGGGTCGATCAGTTCGAGCAGCTGGCGGTCCTGGGCAGTCTTGGCGCGCAAGGCGGGGATCAACTCAATAAAACGGCAAAGAAAAAGCGGCTGGCCGTCCGGGCCGCCGCTTGGAAACGGCGCCGTCGGACGCCGGTGTCTAACGATGTGGGAGGCCATATAGGCCAACCGGAAGGGGTTGTCAGCCCCTTCCGGTCACGACCGTGATTCAGGCGTTGCCGAGATAGTCCCGCTTGCCGATCTCGACGCCCGCGTTGCGCAGGATCCCGTAGGCGGTCGCCACATGGAAGAAGAAGTTCGGCAGGGCGAAGCCGGTCAGATAGGCGCCGCCCTTGAAATGCTGTTCGCCGCCCGGGAATTTCAGGACAACGTCGCGGTCCTCGCCGCCCTCGAAGGCGGAGGCGTCCACGGATTTGATGAAGGCGATGGTGGCGTCGATCCGGCCCTTCAGCTCGGCGAAGCTGGTTTCCGTATCGGCCATCGACGGGTTCTCGGTCCCGCTCAGCCGGGCCACCGCGCCCTTGGCCGAATCCGAGGCCAGCTGGATCTGGCTGGAGAAGGGCCGCATGTCGGGCGCGAGACGCGCCTCGATCAGCTTCGCCTCGTCGAAGCCCTGCGACAGGGCCTTGTCCATCAGGGCGGACAGATTGGTCAGGGCGCGCACGAAGACCGGCGCGGAGGCGTCGTAGAGACCGAAGGCCATGAGAATTTCCCGGGTGTTTCCTGTCCGCTTTCGGACGCCCGGTATCTGTTAGGCGGTCCGTTCGAATTCAAGGAACAGCGGCGCCGTATCGCCCAGTTTCTTTTCCTCGTAGCGGGTCACCATATGGTCGGCCGGGGCGGTCGTCCAGTCCTCGGCGCTTTCGGCCAGCCAGAGCAGCTGCGGATTGCGCTGGAACCGCTCCAGCGCCCACTCGGCATAGTCCTTCCAGTCCGTGACGAAACGCAGCCGCCCGCCGGGCTTGAGCACCCGCACGAGGGCGGCGACGAAGTCGTCCTGGACCAGCCGGCGCTTGTTGTGGCGCACCTTGTGCCAGGGGTCGGGGAACAGGATCATCACCCGGTCCAGCGCGGCCTCGGGCAGGGCCTCGACCACCGCCCGGGCGTCGTCGGCATACAGACGCACGTTCTTCAGCCCGCCCTCATCCACATGACGCAGGGCCGAGGCGACGCCGTTCAAAAAGGGCTCGCAGCCGATCAGCAGGGCCTCGGGATTGCGCGCCGCCTGTCCGGCCAGATGCTCGCCGCCGCCGAAGCCGATCTCAAGCCAGACGGCCTTCGCCTCCGGCATCATCGCGGCCGGATCGACCGGCCCGGCCTTGGGGTCCGGCACGGCGATGGACGGCATCAGGGTGTCGAACAGGGCCGCCTGCAGCGGCTTGATCGGGCGCGACTTGATCCGGCCGAAAGTCCGCATCGGACGATGGCCGCTCGTATCGGCGGGAGCATTGGGATCGGGGGTCTTGGAGGCGGGCATGGCGCCCTCTAGCGGGTGATGACGACGGAAAGAAGCCGCCGGCCAAAAGAATGGAGGCGTGAAAACGCCGGCCGCCCCTTTCGGAACGACCGGCGAAATCAGGACCGCGAAGGATCAGGCGCGTATCAGGCGAGGGCCTTGAGTTGATCGACCAGGTCGGTCTTCTCCCAGCTGAAGCCGCCTTCGGCGTCGGGTTCGCGCCCGAAATGGCCATAGGCCGTGGTGCGGGCGTAGATCGGCTTGTTCAGGCCCAGGTGCTCGCGGATAGCGCGCGGGGTGGCGCCGCCGATAAGGCCCAGGATGTTCTCTTCCAGAACGCTCTCGTCGATCTTGCCGGTGTGGTGCAGGTCGACGTGGATCGACTGAGGCTCGGCGACGCCGATGGCGTAGGAGATCTGGATGGTGCAACGGTCGGCGAGGCCGGCGGCGACCACGTTCTTGGCCAGGTAGCGGCAGGCATAGGCGGCCGAGCGGTCGACCTTGGTCGGATCCTTGCCCGAGAAGGCGCCGCCGCCGTGGGGCGCCGCGCCGCCATAGGTGTCGACGATGATCTTGCGGCCGGTCACGCCGGCGTCGCCGTCCGGGCCGCCGATCTCGAACACCCCGGTCGGGTTGATGTGCCAGACGGTGTTCTCATCGGTGAAGCCTTCCGGCAGCACTTCGAGGATGTAGGGCTTCACGATGTCGGCGACGTCGGCCGACGACAGGCCCGGGGCGTGCTGGGTCGAGAGCACGATCGAGGTCGCGCGAACCGGCTTGCCGTCCTCATACAGGATGGTGACCTGGCTCTTGGCGTCGGGCTCCAGCCGCGTGTCGCCGGCGTGGCGGACCTCGGCCAGCTTCTTCAGGATGTTGTGGCTGTACTGCAGGGTCGCCGGCATCAGCTCGGGCGTCTCGTTCGAGGCATAGCCGAACATGATGCCCTGGTCGCCCGCGCCTTCGTCCTTGTTGCCCGCTGCGTCGACACCGACGGCGATGTCAGCGGACTGGGGGTGGAGATGGTTCTGGAACTCGAAGGTCTTCCAGCTGAAGCCTTCCTGATCATAGCCGATGTCCTTGACCGCGGCGCGCACGGCGGCCTCGATCTCTTCCTTGATGCCCGGCGCCCAGTTTCCGGACACATCCATGATGCCCTCGCCACGGATTTCTCCGGCCAGGACCACCAGATTGGTCGTGGTCAGGGTCTCGCAGGCGACGCGGGCATAGGGGTCTTTAGACAGGAACAGATCGACGACGGTGTCCGAAATCCGGTCCGCGACCTTGTCGGGGTGGCCCTCGGAGACGCTTTCGGAGGTGAAGTAGAAGGAAGAACGGGACAAGGGACTGGCTCCGGCGGCGCACTCTGGGGCGCACAGTTGGCGCCAGACATATAAAGATATGCTTATATGTTCAAGGCCGCGGGCGGGCGGGGCGGTCCGAGAGGGGCGGAGCCGCCGCCCGTTCTCCCGCCAGCCAACGCTCGAAGACGCCGCCCAGCAAGGCATAGAGGGTGATCAGACCAAAGACCCACTGGGCCACAATATTTTCGCGCGCGGTGATCTCCGAGCTGGTCAGGACGGCGACATAGGCCAGAACCACCAACCCTTGCGCCGCCGGGGCCAGGAACAGCCACCAGCGGTCGAACCTGAGGGTCAGCCAGCCCAGCACCCCGAGCAGGATCACATCGGCCGCGGCCAGGCCGAACATGAACTCTCCCACCCGGCCGAACTGAAGGACCAGGCCCGCCAGATAGTTGAACAGCAGGATGGCGGCCGTCATCCGCTCCGGATGGCCGCCTCTCAGCCAGGCGATCGGCAGGATCACCACGGTGGAGACGAGGAAGAAGAGCTGGGTGGGCGGCACGGCCGGTCAGGACCGCTTCTTGGCCACGCCGGGATAGACCTTGGCGTCGATCTTGCCGACGGCCTCGTGCATCTGCCCCAGCATCACCACCGTCGTGGCCACGAAGGCGGCCAGGATGACGGTCAGGCCGACGATCAGCAGAATGCGCAGAAACGGCCCCTGCGGCGGTTGCCGATAGCCGAGACGCGCGCCGTCACCCGCCGCCGTTTCCGGAGGCCTCGTCGCCGGAGGTTCCGGCAGGACGGCGGCGGCCTCCATGGGCCGTTTCGGATCATCCATGGCGCCGTCCACACCCGCTTCCGCGACGGTCTCTGGTACGACAGGGTCCAGGAGGGCGAGCGCCGCCTTACGCCGATTGACCCCCAACCGCTGACACGCCTCATGGACGTGCTTCTTCACCGTCGCCTCGGAAATCCCGAGATGGGCCGCGATCTCCTTGTCAGTGCGGAAGGCGGTTAGGCGCAGACACTGCTCCTGACGCGCACTCAAACGAGGATGCATCAACGACTCCAGGGGATCGTCTCAACTAGAGCGTTTGCCCCTTGGTCGTCCACCATCTGAGCGCGGTTCATCGGGCAGAAAACGCGCCGTTTCAAGCCTATGCCTAACGCCTATCCGAAAACTGGGACGCTGTGGCGTCCGAACGGCGCCTGGCGCGGGCTTGGGTTACACCTGAGAGGTATCGGGGGGCGGTCTGTCGGGCGATGGCCCGGCGCTGGAACGCCGGGCCATCCCATCCGTGACGGATCGCCGCTCGAGGGTGCGACGCGAGGTGTGAGCCTCATCAAAAAGACGTCGCCGGACCGATGCCGCCTCACAACAAGCGCGATGGGGACCTCGTCCGGACGACGCCTTCGGCGCCTTGGGTGGTCCGGGCCTTGCAACCTTCACGGTATTCGGCGGGCGTTTGTCCCACGCCGATCCAATACCCCGACCGCAAACGGACCCGCCCATGCTGATCGCCGCCTGCCTCCTCGTCGCCCTCGCCGTCCTGGCGGTGATCGGCCTGTTCATTCGCGAGGGAATCGAGAAGCGCGGCTATCTGAAGAACCGCCGCCGCCAGCCCGGCCGTATCCCGCTCAGCTAAGCGCGATGGAAATCGTGGTGCGTCTGGAGAGGGAGTGGTGCCGCTTAGGTGACTCGAACACCTGACCCCATCATTACGAATGATGTGCTCTACCGGCTGAGCTAAAGCGGCCCTCGGCGATCGGGGCCGGGGCCCCGCGACGCGAGGAGGGCTCTTTATACGGGACGCGGCGCCTTGCCAAGCGCTTCCATGAGGCTGTTTTCATCGGGGCGGGCGGCGATGCGCACCTCGGCGAAGCCGCAGGCCGCGATCGGAGCCGCCACGGCGGAGGACAAGGCCACGGCGATGCTTTTCGCGGCGGCCTCCTGGATGAGGCCACGCGCCAGAACCTCGGCCGCGCGGGCGGACTGGATCAGAACGATGTCGAAGGTTGCGGGGACGGGCGCCGCGGTCTCGACGGTGCGGTAGACGGTGAAAGCTCGCACCAGGACCCGTCCGACCAGCAGCCCCGCCAGATCCACCGCCGGTTGCTCGGCGCCCGGGACGAGAAGAACGCCCCTGCGATCGCCCCAGTCCGCCGCGATCCGTTCGGCGAGGGCCGCCGCGTCGCCCCCCGTCGATGTCGCGGCGGAGACGACATCCGTGAAGCCCGCGCGGCGCGCCGCCTCGGCCGTGCGGTCGCCGACGGCGAAGACGGGCCAATCCCGGCGTGGAGTCAGGCGGGCGAAGGCGAGGCCGTTGACGCTGGTGAAGGCGAGGGCGGCGACGTCGTCCAGCGGGACCTCCGGCGCGCGGAAATCGGGATCGCGCGTCAGCAGGGGCGAGACCACGGCCGCGAACCCCGCCGCGCGGACGCGATCGGCGAGACGGTCGGCGCCGGGGGCCGTGCGGGTGATCCAGACGGTGGGTCTGGAGACGCTCACGCGAGGTCCAGCGATCCCGGCGCGACTTCCTGATCACCGGCCGCGACATGAACCTCATGGCCCAGAGTCTGGCCCAGAGCGTGAGCGGCGGCCTCGGCATCGACAGCGTGGATGTCGCCGAGCGTCCCGGACCGACGCCAGCGGGCTGAGCCGTCGGGGCTGAGCATTTCGGTGGTCAGCAGCAGATGGCCGTCGCCAAAGGTCGCATGGGCCCCGACCGCCGTGCGGCAGGACCCCTCCAGCGCGACCATAGCCCCGCGCTCGGCGGCGACGGCCAGGGCGGTCATCGGATGGTTGAGGGCGGCGATCCAGCGGGCGTGTTTTTTGGCCTCCTCGTCCCCGTCGCGGGTCTGGATGGCCAGGGCCCCCTGCCCCGGCGCCGGCAGGAATTTGTCCAGCGACAGCCGCTCGCGGATGACGTCCGACAAGCCCAGCCGGTTCAGCCCGGCCGTGGCCAGAAGGATGGCGTCGAACTCGCCGTCGGCCAGCCGCTTCAGCCGGGTGTCGACATTGCCGCGCAGCATCTGGATGTCGAGATCGGGCCGTAGGGCCAGCGCCTGGGCCTGACGCCTGAGCGAGGCCGTGCCGAAGCGGGCGCCCGTGGGCAGGTCGTCGAACGAGGCGTACTGATGGCTGATGAAGGCGTCCGAGGCGTCCTCCCGCACGGGGATGGCGGCGATGCGCAGGCCCTTCGGCTGTTCGGCCGGGACGTCCTTCATCGAATGGATGGCCACATCAACGCGGCCGTCCAGCAGGGCCTCCTCGATCTCCTTGGTGAACAGGGCCTTGCCGCCGATCTCGAGCAGGCGTCGGTCCTGGACCCGGTCGCCCGTGGTGACGATCTCGACCAGAGGAACCTGCTCCAGCGTCAGGTCCATGGCGGCGGCGATGGCGCGCTGCATCATGCCCGATTGGGCCAGAGCCAGCTTCGAGCGCCGGGTGCCGATCCGAATGACAGGGGACATGAACGTTGCGCGGGCCTTGTGGGGTCGCTACCTCGACCCGATGAGTATCGGCGCGGACTATAGCAGCGGGAACCACCCGGCAACCGAGGGCCAATTGCCCAAGGGGGATCTCCTCGTTCTCGGGCTGGAGACCAGTTGCGACGAAACCGCGGCGTCGGTCGTGCGGCTGACGGCCGACGGGACGGCGACGGTCCTGTCCTCGGTCGTCCATTCCCAGATCGACGACCATGCGGCCTTCGGCGGGGTCGTACCCGAGATCGCGGCGCGCAGCCATGTCGAGATGATCGCGGGCGTGACCGAGCGGGCCATGACCGAGGCCGGTCTGGGCTATGGCGAGCTGGACGGCGTCGCGGCCACCGCCGGGCCCGGTCTGGTCGGCGGGGTCATGGTGGGCCTGAGCTTCGGCAAGGCGGCGGCCCTGGCGCGCGGCCTGCCCTTCGTGGGGGTCAACCATCTGGAAGGCCATGCGGTCTCGGCCCGGCTGGGCGCGCCCGTGGCCTATCCCTTCCTGCTGCTTCTGGTCTCCGGCGGCCATTGCCAGCTGCTGGAGGTGCGCGGCATCGGCGACATGAGCCGGCTGGGCACCACGATCGATGACGCCGCCGGCGAGGCCTTCGACAAGATCGCCAAGGCCATGGGTCTGGGCTATCCGGGCGGTCCGGCGCTGGAGAAGCTGGCGGCGAGCGGCGACGGCTCCCGCTTCGACCTGCCGCGCGCCCTTCTGGGCCGCAAGGACTGCGACTTCTCCTTCTCGGGTCTGAAGACCGCCGCCTCGCGTCTGGCCCAGACCGTGGAGACCGATCAGGACCGCGCCGATCTGGCCGATGCCGTCCAGTCCGCCATCGCCCGCCAGCTGGCCGAGCGGTCCGAGCGGGCCATGAAGGATTACGCCGAGAAGCACGCACACCGGCTCTTTGTCGTCGCGGGCGGGGTCGCGGCGAACAGGACGGTGCGTTCAACGCTTGAATCCGTGGCGGCGAAGCACGGCTTTTCCTTCCTCGCGCCGCCGATGGCCTATTGCACCGACAATGCCGCGATGATCGCGCTTGCGGGGGCCGAGCGGCTGCAACTGGGGCTGACCTCGGACATTGATACAGCCGCCCGGCCGCGTTGGCCGCTGGACGAAGCGCGCGCCTTGGCCGATCCTGTCCATCCCGCGGGCCGCAAGGGCGCGAAGGCGTAAGGGTAGCGAATGGAATTTCGATCTGCGGGCGTGATCGGCGCCGGCGCCTGGGGCACCGCCCTGGCGCAGGTGACAGGCTGGGCGGGGCTGGACACCCTGCTGCAGGCGCGCGAGCCCGAGGTGGTCGAGAGCATCCGCGAGCGCCGCATCAATGAGGCCTTCCTGCCTGAGGTGGTGCTGGACGACCACGTCAAGGTCACGCCTGACATCGCCGATCTGGCCGCCTGCGACATGATCCTGGCCGTGCCCCCGGCCCAGCACCTGCGCTCGGTGATGACGGCGTTCGCCGCCCACTATCGCCCGGGCGTACCCATCGTCCTCTGCTCCAAGGGCATCGAACGCGGCTCGTTGAAGCTGATGACCGAGGTTCTTGCCGAATCGATCCCGGGCGCGACGGTCGCGGTCCTGTCGGGCCCCAGTTTCGCCGCCGACGTGTCGCGCGGCCTGCCGACCGCCGTCACCCTCGCCTGCGCCGATGCAGCCTTGGGCGAAGAGCTGATGTGGACCCTGTCGGCGCCCGGCTTCCGGCCCTATCTGGCCACCGATCTGATCGGCGCCGAGGCCGGCGGGGCCCTGAAGAACGTCCTGGCCATCGCCTGTGGCATCGTCGAGGGCCGGGGTCTGGGCCGCTCGGCCCATGCGGCCCTGATCACGCGAGGCTTCGCCGAGATGACGCGGCTGGCCGTGGCCCTGGGCGGCGAGGCGGAGACGGTGGCGGGCCTGTGCGGTCTCGGCGACCTCGTCCTGACCTGCTCCAGCCCGCAGTCGCGCAATATGAGCCTGGGCCTCGCCCTCGGTCAGGGCCAGACGGTCGAACAGGCGCTGGCCGGCAAACGCTCGGTCGCCGAGGGCTATGAGAGCGCGCCCGCCGTGCGCGATCTGGCCCGCAAGCTGGGCGTCGAGACCCCGATCTGCGAAGCCGTCGCCGCCGTCTTGGCCGGAGAGACCACGGTCGACGTCGTCATCGACGGACTTCTGTCGCGCCCGCTCAAGGTCGAGCGCAATTGAGCGAAGCCGCCAGTGAGGCGCCGACCGAGCGCAAGCGCGTCTGGACGACCCCGCCGAACGTCACCCTCGGCCTGATCGACGACATCGCCGAGCCCGGCTCGCGGGGCTACGTCCTGCAGATCGGCGAGGCCTTCTTCCACGGCTTCGTGGTCCGCAAGGGCGGCGAGGTCGCGGGCTGGATCGACCGTTGCCCCCACGCAGGTTTCCCGATCGCGGTCGAACTCGATCGCTATCTGACCCCGGACGGGAGCCTGATCCTGTGCGGCTGGCACGGAGCGGTGTTCGAGCCGATCAGCGGCAAATGCGTCGGCGGGCCGTGCGCGGGCGGCAAGCTGTCGCCCTGGCCGGTCAAGGTCGAGGGCGGGATCCTGAGGACGGCCTGAAGGCTAGTCTTCGTCGCCGAAGGCCTCGTCGACCTCGTCTTCAGTGATGCGCTTGGACGGATCGCCCGGCTGGCCGAGGTTCTGTTCCTCGGTGCCGTCGCCCATCATGCCGGGGTGCGGATCGGTATTTTTCGGATCAGCCATGGTCGTCATCCTGTCTGGAGGAGACTCGACAACGTTGGGTCGCCGGCCGCGTTCCCCCCTCGGGTGAAGTCCGGAGGGCTACTTCCTCAGGCGCCGCGCATTGGCCAGGGCGGTGTCGTGGATCGGCTTCAGCGCCTCGGCCTGGGCCCGCAGAAGTTCGGTGTTCAGGGTCAGCATCTGGCCCGCGGCCCGGCCCCACCAGCCCATGGCGTAGTCATACTGGGCGGCGGCGAAGGCCTGGGGGGTGGCGGCGGCGGCCAGGGCGGTCGCGGCCTTGCCCGCATGACCCAGCTCTTCCATCGCCGACTGCGACAGCCGACCGCCGACGTCGCCGAGGTTCTTGCTGAGTGAGGCGGCGGCCTCCGACAGGGCCTCGGTCTTTTCCGTGCCCATCAGGGCGATTTCGTTGAGGTCGGCTCGCGTCGGATCAGCCATCCCGGCGGCAAGGATCTCCAGCCGGGCCACGATGACGTCGCCCGCGGCCTTCATCATCTCCCCGCCCGCCACGGCCGTCGTCGCCGCCGAGCGGGCATTGCGCGCCGCCCGCTTGCTGTCGGTCAGGAATTTGTCGAGCAGGTTTTCGGTCATGATCTCAGTCGTGCGCCCGGCCGGCCTTTACGGCAAGGTTTCGTTGGAAAACTCTGACACGTCCTTAAGAAGCGCGGGAATGGCAAGATCGATGATCCGCTGACCCTTCTCGGGGCTGGCCTGGGCCGGGTCCGAACCGATGCGGCCGTCGGGGAAGCGGGCGCGGTAGTCCAGGGCGTCGCGGATCGGGCCGCTGGGCGCGATCTTCGGCGAATAGTCGGCCGTCTTGATCCGGTCCGGATAGGCGGCCTGGGTGACGGCGATCTCGGACGGGGTGGCGTGCATGCCGTGGCCGGTTGGAAACAGGGAGTTGCACAGCCCCATCACGCCGGGCAGGTCCCACCAGTTCCTGAGCTTGAGCACCATCGGCGGATGCTCCTCGACGAACGACCATTCGGCGTAGATCTCGGAGAAGGTCGCCTCGATCGTCGCGACGTTTCCGCCGTGGCCGTTGAGGAAATAGATCCGCTCGAAGCCGTGGCGGCTCAGCGACGACACCCAGTCGGTGATCGCGGCCATGAAGGTCGAGGGGCGCAGGGAGATGGTGCCCGCGAAGGCCAGATGGTGCTGGGCCATGCCGATGTTGAAGGTCGGGGCGACGACCAGGCTGTCATCGGTCTTCTCGGCCGCATGGGCGATGATCTCGGGGCAGAGCCAGTCGGTGCCCAGAAGCCCGGTCGGGCCGTGCTGTTCGTTGGAGCCGATGGGCACGACCACCGTCTTGGTCTTCTTCAGCTGCGCATCGATTTCGGGCCAGGAGGACAGGTGGATCAGCATGGCGGGAGCTCCGACGCGACTTGAGGTGCGGGCCTTGTATCAGACCCCGGACGGTTCGGGGGCCTCCGGCGCGACGATTTCTCCGCATCGGCGGTTGGCGAAGGCCGAAGCCTCCTCTACGCCGTTGTTCAGCCATGCCTCACTCGTCCACGCCCCTGCCCGCGGAAGTCGACGTCGCCGTGATCGGCGCGGGATCGTCGGGGATCGCGGCGGCGCGGCGGCTGGGGGCGGCGGGCGTTTCCGTCATCGTGCTGGAGGCGCGCGACCGGATCGGTGGCCGGGCCCACACCGTGCATCGGCGCCTGACGCAGCATCGCGGCGGCAGCCTCGACCTGCCGCTCGACATGGGCTGCGGCTGGCTGCATTCGGCCGATGAGAACCCTCTGGTCGCCCTGACCCGCCAGAACGGCCTGACCGTCGACGAGACCCCGCCGCCCTGGAGCCAGGCCGCCTTCGGCATGTCGGTGGACGAACGCGCTGCCTATCGCGCCGCCTTCGACGCCCTGGACGCCCGGATCGAGGAGGCCGTGGCGCGCGGCGAGGACCGGCCCGGCGCCGACTTCTTCGCCCCCGCCGACACCGCCGAAGGCCGCTGGAACGGCCGGATGGACGCCCTGTCCGGCGCCCTGAACGGCGCCAGGTTCGCCGACGTCTCCACCGCCGACTACGTCGCCTATCGCGACACGGGGGTGAACTATCGGGTGCTGGAGGGCTACGGGACCCTGATCTCGACCCTCGGCCGGCCTGTGCCGATCGTGCTCGACTGCCCGGTCGGGAAGATCGACCGGACCGGACCGCTGATGAAGGTCGAGACCCTGCGCGGGGCGGTGCTGGCGAAGACCGTCATCCTGACGGTCCCGACCAACCTGATCGCCTCGGAAGCCCTCCGTTTCGATCCGCCCCTGCCCGAGACGGTCGAGGCGGCGGCGGGCCTGCCCCTGGGTCTGGCGTCCAAGGTCCATATGGCGGTCGAGACGCCGGAGGACTTCCCCAAGGACGGCCAGCTCTGGGGCCGCAGCGATACGGCCCAGACCGCCGCCTACCATCTGCGCCCGTTCGGCCGGCCGGTGATCGAGGCCTATTTCGGCGGCGACCTGGCCTGGGGGCTGGAGGCCGAGGGCGAGGGGGCCTTCTTCGACTTCGCCGTCAGCGAGCTGGTCGATCATCTGGGGTCGGACTTCAAACGGCGGCTGACGCCCCTGACCACCTCCATGTGGGGCGCCGAGACCTGGTCGCGCGGCGCCTATTCCCACGCCCTGCCCGGCCATGCGGGCGACCGCGCCCGTCTGAGACATCCCGCCGAGAGCCGGCTGTTCATCGCCGGCGAGGCCACGGCCCCGCACTTCTTCGGTACCTGCCACGGCGCCTGGATGGAGGGCGAACGCGCCGCGCTTCAGGCCATGGCCGCGCTGGGCGTCGACCGCTGGCTGTCGGAGCCGCGGGAAGAGCAATAATTTCCGTCATCCTCGGGCTTGTCCCGAGGACCCATGGCGGACACGGTCAGGACAGGGACGGACAAGGTCGGGTGTCGAACTCACACGGTCCGGATGCTGAAAGATGGGTCCTCGGGACGAGCCCGAGGATGACGGAGTTTTGGGTTTGGCGAAGGCGGTGAAATCAGCGGCGAAGGCGAAGCCGAGAGGCAAACCGGCCCCCGCCCCCAAACGCCCGTCCATCATGACCGGGGCGGCCATCCCGACCCTGGCCTGGCCGCCGGACGAGGACCGGGTCGATCAAATCTTTGAGCGTCTGGCCCGGGTCATGCCCGAGCCGAAGACCGAGCTGAACTTCTCCAGTCCCTATACGCTGGTGGTCGCCGTCGCCCTGTCGGCCCAGGCGACCGACGTCTCGGTCAACAAGGCCACTGATCGGCTGTTCGCGGTCGCCGACACCCCGGCGAAGATGCTGGCTTTGGGCGAAGAGGGACTGGTCCCCTACATCGCCTCGATCGGCCTCTATCGCGGCAAGGCGAAGAACGTCATCGCCCTGAGCCGGATCGTCATGGAGCAGCACGACGGCGCCGTCCCCCTGACCCGCGAGGCCCTTCAGGCCCTGCCGGGGGTCGGGCGAAAGACGGCCAGCGTGGTTCTGAACGAACTGGGCATCGAGGCCGCCATCGCGGTCGATACCCACGTGTTTCGCGTCTCCCACCGCCTCGGTCTGGCCAATGCGGCCACGCCCGACAAGGTCGAGGCCCAGCTGTTCCGCGTCGTGCCCGAGGCCTTCCTGCCGAAGGCCCACCACTGGCTGATCCTGCACGGCCGCTACACCTGCACGGCGCGAAAGCCCAACTGCCCCGGCTGCATCATCTCGGACCTCTGCCCCTCGCGGGCCGGTCTGGTCGCCTTGGGCGAGGCGCGTTAGGCCTCCAGCCGCGCCCTGACCGCCTCGGCGAAGCCCGCCCCCGCTCGCGGATCGTTCTTCAGATAGAAGTCGGGCTCGATCAGCTCGGCCTCCATCAGGACCCAGCGGCCCGCCTGATCGCGGGTCATGTCGATGCGGGCATACAGCAGCGGCTCGTCAATGGCGGCCCGCACCTGCTGCGCCAGCGCCATCGCCTCGGCCGGGGGCTCGACGGAGACATAGGTCCCGCCGAACTGCACCTGGATGCGGAATTCGCCGGGCACGGGGGTCTTGTTGACCGCATGGCTGAACCGGCCGCCGAAGAAGAGCAGGCTGGTTTCACCCTCGCTGGCTATGGCGGGCAGATAGGGCTGGATCATCGCGGCGCCGTCAGGCGCATCGATCAGGGCCTCGCCGCGCTTGAGCCGCAGGGTCTTCCACGCCCCGCCCGAGACGGTCGGCTTGATCACCAGTTCCTCGGCGCCGAAGGCTTCGAACGCCGCCTCGACATCGGCCTCGGTCACCTTGTCCGTGAAGCGCGTGGGCGGAATCGGCACGCCTTTCGCCTCGAGCCGGGCCAGATAGGATTTGTCGGAGTTCCAGCCCAGCACCGAGGCCGGATTAGCCAGGGGCACGCCTGCCGCCGTCCAGGTCTTCACCGCCTGCAGGAACCGGGCGTGGTCGCGGTGATAGCCCCAGAGGAGCACCGGCAGGACCAGGGGGAACCGCGTCAGGGCGCCGGCCTCTTCAATATGATCGACCCAGCTTTCGGGCACGGCGACGATTCCGGCCCCGGCCAGGGCGCCTTCCAGGCGCGCCAGCACCTGGGGCCATTGGCCGCGATAGGAGGAATCGGCGGGATCGGGGGTCAGGATGGCGATGGTGGTCATGTGAGCTCCTAGGGCGCCGCCTATAGCCGAGCCGCTCCTCCGAAGAAACGCATAAGCATGTCCTTATATGTTTCGCATGACACCCTTCGCCGGGTCGGCTAAGGGGCGATCATGACCCAAAACGCCACCTATGATGTTTGCGCCGTCGGAAACGCCATCGTCGACGTGCTGAGCCCCTGTGACGACGCCTTCCTGGTCGCACAGTCCCTGACGCCCGGCTCGATGCAACTGGTCGACGAGGACCAGAGCGCGGCCCTGTACGACGCCATGGCGGCGGGCGTGGAGGCCTCGGGCGGTTCGGCGGGCAACACGGTCGCCGGCGTCGGCTCGTTCGGCGGCAAGGCGGCCTATATCGGCAAGGTCGCGCCCGATACGCTCGGCGGCGTCTTCACCCACGACATCCGCGCCTCGGGCGTGCATTTCGACACCGCACCTCTGGAAGACGGCGCCGGCACCGGCCGCTGCCTGATCAACGTCACGGCCGACGGCCAGCGCACCATGTGCACCTTCCTGGGCGCCGCCAACCAGCTGTTCGCCGCCGATATCGACGAGGCCCTGATCGCCGACAGCGCCATCGTTTACCTGGAAGGCTATCTGTTCGACCCGGCCCCGGCCCGCGCCGCCTTCGAGGCCGCCGCCGCCGCCGCCCACAAGGCCGGCCGCAAGGTCGCCATCACGCTTTCGGACACCTTCGTCGTCGCCCGCTGGCGCGCCGAACTGCTGAGCTTCATCGCAGCCTCCGCCGACATCGTTCTGGCCAATGAAGGCGAACTGGGCGCCCTGTTCGAAACCGAAGATTTCGACGCCGCCGCCACGAAACTGGCCGGTCTGGTCGAGGTCGCAGCCGTCACCCGCGGCGCCGACGGTTCGGTGATCATCAAGGGCGAGGAGCGCGTCGCCGTCGCCGCCTTCCCGGTCGACAAGGTTGTCGACACCACCGGCGCAGGCGACCAGTACGCCGCCGGCTTCCTGCTGGGTCTGGCGCGCGGCCTGTCGCTGGCCGACGCCGGCAAGCTGGGCTCGCTGGCCGCCTCGGAGGTCATCGCCCACTGGGGACCGCGTCCGATGGTCAAGCTGGACGCGCTGGCGGCCGAAAAGGGCCTGACCCTCAGCTGAGATTTCTCAGCGTCGCCGGGAAGTCGTCGCCCCGCAGAGCGCGCGACCGGTCGGGCTCCAGCGCCTCATGCACCGAGGCCACCGCATAGATCTGGAGATCGACCTCCTCGGCCAGTCTGGCGCAGGCCTTCATGGATTTGCGCGCCTCCGGGTTGGCCTGCATCGCCTCATAGTCTTCGAGACTGCGCCACTGGGCGTAGTTGACGACCCGGTCGCCGCGCGGGCCGCGATGGAGGCTGGCCGAGACGAAGCCCGCCTGATGACGCATCACCCTGTCCGTCGCCTGTTGCAACAGATCGAGCAGGGCGTCGGCCCGATCCGGTCTCACCCGGAAGGTGTTGATCAGGACGACCGGGGCTTCCCCCTCGACGATGCGGACCATGAGGCGTCTCCCTGCCGAATGGGATCAACGCCCGGGTTCGCCGCCGGGTTGCGGCGCCGCCCCTGAGGGGCGGGCCGTCGCCTTCAGTGGCTGGTCAGACGCGAGGCGCCGCCGGTGATCTTGCAGATGTTGTCGGTCTCGGGCCGGCCGGTCTGGGCGCCGGTCGGAACGAGGATGCCGCCCCGCGCCTGGCATTCATCGGACAGTTTCTGCTCGCGGACGGAATAGTTCCCTTCCGCCGGGCCGGTGCTGGCGCAGGCCGACAAGACGGCGGCGACGGTCAGGAGGGCGGGAAGGCGGAGAGTGGAAGGGCGCATGGAACCGACTCCGGTGGATCAACGAACGAACGGCCCAGCCTGTGCCTCGTTCCGGTCCGGATCAAGGCTCCGCGTGATCCCGTTCGGGTTGAACATCGCGTCCGCAACCGGACAGAATGGCGACAAACCTCGCATATGGCTCCGGTCGGGCCTATCTGTGGTCAATGACCTTCCGACCGACGACCATAGAACGTGCGTATGAACTGGCGAAAAGCGGGGCCTGCCGCACCGTCGGCGACATCAAGGCGAAACTGCAGGCCGAGGGCCACGAGCGGGTGCAGGACCGGCTTTACGGCGGCTCCCTGACGTCCGCCCTGCGCAAGCTTTGCACGGAACACTATGTCGCACCCGAAGGCGACGACGCCCCCGCGTCGGCCGTTTCCGAGGACGAGGACGCCGCCTGAGCACGGGCCCGGTTGCGGGGCCAGTCAGGGGGCAGGGCGCAACGCCTTGTTTCGGCGCCCGTTTGGGCGCATAAGCCCCCTCGTCGATCTCTTTGCGTAACGCCCCTCTCTTTGCGAACGCACCGAGTTTCCAGGCCTTTCCCACTCAGACCCGACAGGCCGCGCACGCTGTTGTGCGTGGTCAATCGCTAGCGGAGGTCCTGAAAATGGCTACCGGCACTGTCAAATGGTACAACCCCACCAAGGGTTACGGCTTCATCGAACCCTCGGACGGCGGCAAGGACGTCTTCGTCCACGTCTCGGCCGTTGAAGCGTCCGAGCTGAACACCCTGAACGAAGGTCAGAAGATCTCCTACGAAGTCGAGCGCGACCGTCGCTCGGGCAAGGAATCGGCCGGCCAACTGAAGTCGGCTGAATAGTCTTTCGACTGTTCGATGAATTCGCGGGGCCGGTGGGAAACCACCGGCCCCGTTTTCATATCCTCCCCATGAAACGGGGAGGGGGGACCGCCCGCGGCCGGGCGGGTGGTGGAGGGGCTCTTGCCGCCTCCTGCAGCCCCGCGTAATGGCCGAGCCATGTTCGGCCTCGCCAATCCCGAGCGCTTCATGCGCTTCACCGGCCCCCTGACCCCCTGGCTGTGGGGCGCGGCGGCCGTGCTGCTGGCGGCGGGGACATGGCTGTCCTTCACCGCCCCCGGCGACTATCAGCAGGGCGACACGGTGCGGATCATGTTCGTCCATGTGCCGGCGGCCTCCCTGGGCACCCTCGTCTATGCGGCCCTGGGGATTTCCAGCTTCTTCGCCCTCGTCTTCCGCCACCCCCTGGCCGACGCCGCCGCCCGCGCCGCGGCCCTGCCCGGCGCCGCCTTCACGGCGCTTGCCCTGATCACTGGCTCCCTCTGGGGCCAGCCGATGTGGGGGACCTGGTGGGTCTGGGACGCGCGCCTGACCTCGGTGCTGGTCCTGTTCCTCTTCTACCTCGGCTATATGGCCCTGCGCTCGGCCATCGATGACGAGACCAGGGCCGCCCGCGCCGCCGCCGTGCTCGGTCTGGTCGGGCTGATCAACCTGCCGATCGTCAAATTCTCCGTGGACTGGTGGAACACCCTGCATCAGCCGGCCTCCCTGCTGCGCGCCGGAGGATCCAGTCTGGCGCCCGTCTTCCTCTGGCCGCTGCTGACCATGATGGCGGCCTATGCGGCCCTGTTCCTGGCGGTCTGGCTGACGTCCATCCGCACCGAGATCGTTCGCCGCCGGGTGATGTCGCTGCGCGCCCGCGCCGCTCTGGAAGCCTAGACGATGCTCGACCTCGACATGACGCCCTACGCCGCCTTCGTCTGGCCCGCCTGGGGGATCAGCGCCCTCGTTCTCGCCTGCCTCGTCGCTCGCGCCGTCGTCGTTTCGCGCCGCTGGAAGCGTGAGCTGAAGCGGCTGGAGAGTGAACAGATGCGTACCGATGAGACTCCGACCATCCGCGCTCAAGCAGCGCGAAGCGCGATAGCGCAACCAGAATGATGCGCTGGTTGGCGGTGATCCCGCTCGTCGTTCTCGCCGCCCTGGCCGTGCTGTTCGTCGGCTGGTCGCTGAAGCACGATCCGACCTACAAGCCGGACGCCGCCGTGGGACGGGACGCGCCCGAGCGGGTGTTGCCGGTGCTGGTCGGGTCCGTCGCCGGGCCGTCCAGCGTCGACCTGAAGACCGTGGCCATGGGCCGGCCCGTGATCGTCAATATGTTCGCCAGCTGGTGTGCGCCCTGCCGGGTCGAACACCCCCGGTTGATGGCGCTCAAGGCCCGGGGCGTGCGCATCATCGGCGTCGCCTACAAGGATGAGCCCGAGGCCACGGCCCGGATGCTGGAAGACCTCGGCAATCCCTTTGACATGGTTCTGGTCGATCACGAGGGCCGGGCGGGGCTGGATCTCGGCATCTCCGGCGTGCCCGAAAGCTTCGCCGTCGACCGCACCGGCCGGATCGTCGCCAAGTCCTCGGGGCCCCTGACCAACGACGCCGACGTCGAACGGCTGGTCGCGGCCCTGGAGTAGCCGCCCCGGCTCCTCCGGCCCTGAGACAAGCGTCAGTGTTCGACCGGATCGACGGTCACGCTTGTCGGCTTCACAGTGGATGACGATCCCGGACCGCTTCGGGACAGGGGACGGAGTCCGATCCGTTAACCCTTTCTGTAGGGATTTCGTTAACCGTATTCCGATGAGCGCGATTCGCCCCAATCTGCCCGCTGTCACGCCTCAGGGCGGGGAACAGGCCGCGCCGTCATCGGCTCTGCGGCAGGCCCAGGCCGCCTTCTTCCGCGCGGCTCTCGGCGAGGTTCAGGCCGCTCCGGTCGCCCACACCGCGGCGCCGGCCCGGGTCGCGGCACAGTCCGCCGCGGCGGCCACGCCCGACAGCGCCCGGCCCCTGCGTCCCGGCAGCCTTCTGGATATCAAGGTCTAGGAACAGCAGAGGCCTGAGTAGGGCGCCTCGGGAGGGGCGCCTCAGGAGACCGGTTCGAGGACCGGCGCCTTGGCCTTTTTGAGCTTGGGAGCCTTGGCGGCCTTCTTGCCGCCGCCCTCGACCGCCTTGCGGGCCAGCTTGTCGGCGCGCTTCGCCTCCTTGGCCGCCTTCTTCAGCGCCTTGGCCTCGGCCTTGGCGATATCGGGCGCCTCGTCGGCCGCATTGGCCAGATCGGCCAGCAGCTCCAGGAAGCCGTCGCGCTTGCCCTTGGGCAGCAGGGCCATGATCCGTTTGTCGGCCGCCTCGACTTTCGGGCGTGACGCTTCCAGCAGGGTCTTGCCCTCGTCCGAGAGGCGCACGGCCTTGGCCCGGGCGTCGACGGTCGAGCGCTCGCGTTCCAGCAGGCCCTTGGTGGTCATGCGCGAGACCAGATCGGCCAGGGTCGAGCGGTCGATGCCCGTCGCCCGGACGAGATCCGTCTGGGTCAGGCCCGATTTCGCCGCCACGGCCTCCATGACCGCGAACTGGCGCTGGGTCGGACCGTCGGCGCCCGCCTCCTCGGAATAGATGTCGAGCGCCAGCTGCAGCACACGGTGCATCAGATGGCTCGGCGATTCCGCGAGCGTGCCCAGACGTTTGGACGACTTGCCGGACTTGACCATGGTCGAACTTCCCCAAGCTTGGCGTGCGGCGCTCACGGCCGTCTACCGTGGACGGAGGGTTATCAGCGTGGCTTTACGGTTTGACGACATTCCAGCAGAGGGGCGCGAAGCGCCCCGCGCTATCGCTCGCGACGCGGTCGCTCGCTGCTTGAGCGCGAACGTGCGGGCTTGAACGATCACAGACCCGTATCCGGAGACGTCGGACCCGGCTCTTCGTCCTTGACCATGTGCTTCATGATGTAGGGGATCTGGATCAGGCCGAAGACGCAGGCGAGGATCCACAAGGCCACGCGGAACTGGACCCAGACGCCGTCGGGTTGGGTGCGCCAGACGATCTCGTTGACGATGGCGATGGCCGCGAAATACAGGCCGTAGCGCAGGGTCAGGACCCGCCAGGCCTCATCGGTCACCTTGATCGCGTCGCCCAGCAGATATTTGAACGGCGATTTGTTCAGCGGGAGCGAGCCCAGCAGCACGATCGCCAGCATGGCGTTCTGCACCGTCAGCTTGATCTTGATGATGCTCTCGTCGTGGAAAAAGATCGTCAGCCCGCCGAAGACCAGGGCGAAGGCGCCGGTGATCAGGGGCAGAGGGGCGAACCGCTTCTCGACCCAGTAACCGACCGCGAGCGCCACGGCCGAGGCGATGCACAGCACCCAGGTCGCCTTGATCATGTCGCGGGTGATGAAATAGGCGGCGGCGAAACACAGCAGGGCGCCG
This sequence comes from Brevundimonas sp. ALps5, assembly GCF_058681645.1. Lineage (NCBI taxonomy): Bacteria > Pseudomonadati > Pseudomonadota > Alphaproteobacteria > Caulobacterales > Caulobacteraceae > Brevundimonas > Brevundimonas sp. ALps5. The sequence continues at coordinate 1,421,200 of NZ_CM178744.1, forward strand.
AAGTCGACGGCCTGACGGATCCACTGCGGGCGTTTGGCTTCAGGCACGGTCTGGTCGGTCATTCTCAGTCCTCAAGCCCGACCAGCGAGCGGGAAAAGGCCCGGGCGTCGAAGGGTTGCAGATCCTCGATCCCCTCGCCGACGCCGATCAGCTTCAGCGGGGCATCGGAGGCCTGGGCCACCGGGACAAGGACGCCGCCGCGCGCCGTGCCGTCCAGCTTGGTCATCACGATGCCCGAGACATAAGCCGCCCGGCCGAAGATCTGTTCCTGGGCCAGGGCGTTCCTGCCGACGGTGGCGTCCAGCACCAGAAGCGTCTCATGCGGGGCGTCCGGATCGATCTTCTTCAGCACCCGAACGATCTTGAGCAGTTCGTCCATCAGGGCCGACTTGTTCTGCAGCCGGCCGGCGGTGTCGATCAGGACGACGTCATAGTTCTCGGCCCGGGCCTTGGTGTAGGCGTCGAAGGCCAGCCCGGCTGGATCGGCGCCGTCGCGGCGGCTCTCGAAATCGGCGCCCGACCGCTCGGCCCAGACCTTGAGCTGTTCACGGGCCGCGGCGCGGAAGGTGTCGCCGGCGACGATCATGACCTTCGCGCCCTTGGCCGTCAGGTCGGCGGCTATCTTGCCCAGGGTCGTGGTCTTGCCCGATCCGTTCACCCCCACGAACAGGACGACGAACGGCTTGATCCCTTCCGAGAGCGGATCGAACACGGCCTGACGCGGCAGAAGCTCGGCGGCGACGGCCTCGGCCAGGGCCTCCTTGACCTCGCGCTCGTCCGACACCTTGCCGAAGCGGAGCGCCCGGAAACGTTCGACGATCCGGTCGGTCGCGGCCGGACCCAGATCGCTCTCCAGCAGATGCTCCTCCAGCCGGTCCAGCGCCGCCTGATCCAGCGGCTCCTTGACCAGGCCGCCGACGACCGTCTCGGTGATCTGTTTGGAGGATCGGGCCAGACCGTCCGACAGACGCTGGAACCAGCCCTTTTTCGGGGTATCGTTCATGAGAACGGCTTTAGCGGTCCCGCGCCTTCAGGTCACGGATTAACATAGCCGTAGTTGGCGGAGCCGGGACTTTGGCTCTATATGAGCATAAGATCCCGAAGGACCGCGCCTTGGCCGAACTCCACGCCTTCCATTCCAGCCGCACCCACGGCTTCGTCCGCGTCGCCGCCGCGACCCCGGTCGTGCACATCGCCGACCCGAAGGCCAATGCGGAGGAGCACATCGCCCTGATCCGGCAGGCGGGGGAGCAGGGCGTCGACCTGATCGTCTTCCCCGAACTCAGCCTCAGCGCCTACGCCATCGACGACCTGCACCTGCAGGCGGCGTTGCTTGACGAGGTCGAGCGGCAGATCCACGACCTCGCCAACGTCACCGCCGAAACGGGCGTCATCTCGGTCATTGGCGCGCCCCTGCGCAGCGGGGACCGGCTGTACAACTGCGCCATCGTGCTGGGCGAGGGGCGGGTGCTCGGCGTCGTGCCCAAGACCTATCTGCCGAATTATCGGGAGTATTACGAAAAGCGCTGGTTCAGCCCGGCCGACGATCATCTGCCCGATCTCGGCGGCGAGTGGGGCGCGTTCGGCACGCGGCTGATCTTCGCGGCCGAGAACCGACCCGGCTTCGTCTTCGGCGTCGAGGTCTGCGAGGACTACTGGGCCCCTGTGCCGCCCTCGACGCGGCAGGCGCTGGCGGGGGCCCGCATCCTGCTCAACCTGTCGGCGTCCAATGTCGTCATCGGCAAGTCGGACGACCGGGCCATGCTGTCGGCCAGCCAGTCGGCGCGGGCCATGGCGGCCTATATCTTCACCGCCTCGGGATGGGGCGAGAGCACCACCGACCTGGCCTGGGACGGTCAGGCGACGATCCATGAGCTGGGCGCGAAACTGGCCGAGGGGCCCCGGTTCGCGATGGAGTCCCATCTGACCATCGCCGACGTCGACGTCGACCGGATCGGGCTGGAGCGGCTGCGCACCGGCACCTTCGCCGACTGCGCCCGCCGCGAACTGGACGAGGATCACGCCTTCGACATGGTCCTGTTCGAGGCCCGCGAGGACGAGGCCGCCAACGCCGCCCTCCTGCGCCCCCTCGACCGCTTCCCCTTCGTGCCGGACGATCCCGCAAGGCTGGATCAGGACTGTTTCGAGGCCTTCAACATCCAGGTGCAGGGGCTGATGCGGCGCCTGAAATCGACGGGATCGAAAAAGATCGTCATCGGCGTTTCGGGCGGGCTGGACTCGACCCAGGCCCTGCTGGTCGCCTGCCGCGCCTTTGACCGGCTGGGGATGCCGAGAACGGATATCCTCGCGTATACGATGCCGGGGTTCGCGACCTCGGACGGGACGAAGTCCAACGCCTGGACCCTGATGAAGTCGCTGGGCGTCACGGGCGCCGAGCTCGACATCCGCCCGGCCGCCGAACAGATGCTCAAGGACATCGGGCACCCGTTCGCCGACGGCCAGCCGGTTCACGACATCACCTTCGAGAACGTCCAGGCGGGGCTGAGAACGGACTATCTGTTCCGGCTGGCCAACCAGAACCATGGCTTCGTCCTGGGCACCGGCGACCTGTCGGAACTGGCTCTGGGCTGGGCGACCTATGGCGTCGGCGACCATATGAGCCATTACAACGTCAACGGCGGGGTGGCGAAGACCCTGATCCGGCATTTGATCCGTTGGGTGGCGGACAAGGAGCATGACGGCGAGGCGGCGGACGTCCTGCACGCCATTCTGGCCACCGAGATCTCGCCCGAGCTGGTGCCCGCCGGCGCCGACGGCAGGATCCAGTCGACCGAGGCGACGGTCGGTCCGTATGCGCTGAACGACTTCTTCCTGTTCTACATCACCCGCTTCGGCCTGAAGCCGTCCAAGGTGGCGTATCTGGCGCATCAGGCCTGGGGCGATGCGTCCAAGGGCGACTGGCCGGCGCATCATCCGCAAGGCGATCGCGTCGAATACGACCTGGCGACGATCAAGGCCTGGCTGCGGAAATTCCTGATCCGCTTCTTCGCCACCAGCCAGTTCAAGCGCTCGGCCCTGCCGAACGGGCCCAAGGTCGTGACCGGCGGCTCGCTCAGCCCGCGCGGCGACTGGCGGGCGCCGTCGGACGGCAATGCGCGGGTCTGGCTGGACGAGCTGGACGCCAACGTTCCGGACTAGACGACCAGCGAGACCATCGACCCCGAGAGACCGGCGTCGCCCAGCGCAGTGTCGACGGCCGCCAGCGCCTTGTCGGCGTCCGCGACCTCGGGCGTGTTCGGATCGCCCTGCGCCTTCGCATCGGCTTCGGCTTTCGCCTTCATGGCCTTGAGCTCGGCCAGCAGCTGTTTGACCGTGGTGGCGAACTCGGAGTCCTGACGCGCGCTTTCCGACTTGCGGGCCTGTTCGGCGTTGGCGGCGGACTGGGCCGCCATGGCCGCGCGGTAGGGGTCCCTGGGCGCCGCGCCGGAAGCGGCATCGGAATTGGGGTCCGCTTCGGTCGTGGCGTCGGCGCCGTCGGAAGCGCCTTCCGAAGCCGTGACGGTCGGGGCGGCTGCGGTGGCGGTCGCCTCCCCGCCCGCCGCGAGGGTCGCGGTCGAGGCCACGCCGAGGTCGGACCCGGTCCCGCCGTACGATTTCACGATCGATCCCAGTTCGCGGGCCAGCTGGGCGATGATCTTGCCGGCCGCCTCGGGGTTGGCGGGCATCGACATCTTCAGCATCTGGATGCGGGCCTTGAGCTCTTCGGCCTTCTTCCTGGCGATGGCCTTGCGCTCGTCCGAGGCCCTGTCCTGACGGACGGTCATGGAGTCGACGGCGGCCTTGGCGGCGCGGATCTTCTGCTCGTCGCGGCTCGAGATCGACGGCAGGGACGCGGGACTCGCGGCGGTCGAGGAGACGATCGGGTTCATGGCGGCGGAGGGTTGGGCGATTTGCCCATCCGCACAAGAACGCCGGTGGGTGACGCGACCGCCGCCGTACGCTAACCCGAGGCCATGACCGACGCCCCGACCAAAGACTCCAACGGCAATCTGCTCGCCGACGGCGACAGCGTGACCCTGATCAAGGACCTCAAGGTCAAGGGCTCGGGCGGGGTGACGCTGAAGCGCGGCACGATGGTGAAGAACATCCGCCTGACCGACGACCCGGCCGAGATCGAGGCCAATGTCGAAAAGGTCCGCGGCCTGGTGCTGCGCACGGAGTTTGTGCGCAAGGCGTGATCTGTCCTTCTCCCCTTGCTGGAGAAGGTGGCCGAGTGAAACGAGGTCGGATGAGGGGTCGTGCCGACGTCCGAGTTCGAACCCTCACCTTACAGGCCCACATGACCCCTCATCCGTCAGCCTCCGGCTGCCACCTTCTCCCGCAAGGGGAGAAGGAAGACGTGCGTCATCGCCCTCACGCGCATCTGCGCTGAAGTGGGGAAGCGGCGGAGCACGGGCGATCCCGCCCGGGTACCGTTGACGATCAGCGTCGCCGCTGGCCGCCCCTAAAGGGAGTTTCGGCGTGGTCGCCCGTGCTCCGCTCGACCGTTTTTCGCAAGCGCCTTGGGGGAGGGAAGCTCTTCAGCCGGGAGCGGCGGGGGTCCCATTGTCCCGCCGCCTCAGGTTCACCCGGTTCGTCCCCGTTCCACAGGCTCAGCCCACGACAGGCGAAGGGCGCCGGGAGGCCCCCTCCGGACCCGGGGCTCTCCATGCCCCGGCAACCCCGCGATCGACCCCGCCGCACGTCCGGCTCCCGGGCCCGGGACGCCTTCCCCTCGCGACGGGACAGGAGTGATTATACGGGAGGTTTCGGGCGTGCTTATCCGATTGGGGCGAGAAGGGCGGAAAGCCGGGAAATCGTTGGGGTTGGGGAGGCGGATTGCGATGGCTGAGCGGCTCAGGTGCCCCTTCTTTCGTCATCCTCCGGCAAGCCGCGTCTTCGCGGCACAGACCGGTGGACCCAGCGGCGCCGAAGGCGATCTGTTCAGGCACGCTGTTTAAGAAAGGCGTTCGTGACAGTGTCCTGCTCTCGCAGGCCGCTGGGTCCCCCGGTCTCGCTTCGCTCGCCGGAGGATGACGAAAGAGAAGATCAATCGTCTTCCACCGGTGGAACCCAGCCCGGGTCGTTTACCGGATACCAGTCCGCCGCCAGGTCGGCCCATTCCGGATTGGCGTCCTCGATCAGCTTCAGCTTTCAGTCCCGAAGCCATTTCTTGAGGCGCTTTTCCCGCCGAATGGCCGTAGTGACCCAAACATACTGCTCGAACCAGACCAGACGGTCGCAGTGATGGTCAGCGGTGAAGCCGTCGAAGACCCCGGTCTTGTGCTTCCAGACCCGGGCGAAGAGGTTGGACGTCATCCCGACATAGAGCGTCCCGTTCCGCCCGCTCGCCATGATGTAGGTGGCGATGAAGGTGCGATGCGTCCCCATCCGCACAACCTATGCGCTCCCTCTGCTTTCGTCATCCTCCGACGAGCGCAGCGAGATCGGGGGACCCAGCAGCGCCGAAGGCGACCTGTTTAGGCAGGATGTTTGACGCTGGTCTCCGCAGCAGGGTCGCGCTCCCGCGCGCCGCTGGGTCCCCCGGTCTGCGCCGCGAAGCCGCGGCTTGCCGGAGGATGACGAAAGAAAATGGAGCCGCGACATGCACGGCCCCACTTCGCTGGCGCCCTAATGCACCCGCGCCTTCCCGATCTCCAGCCCGCCCTGGCCGGCTGACACCGCAATAACCGCCCCGTCCTCGAACTCGCCGGCCAGCAGCTTCTTCGCGATCGGGTCGACCAGATCCTTCTGGATCACCCGCTTTAGCGGACGCGCGCCGTAGACCGGGTCGTAGCCCTTGTCGGCGAGCCAGGCGGCGGCGGTGTCGTCCAGCGCCAGCGTCAGACGACGGTCGGCCATCAGCTGTTCGAGGCGGGACAGCTGGATGCGGACGATGCCGCCCATCTGTTCGCGGCCGAGGCGGCGGAAGAGGATGATCTCGTCGATGCGGTTGAGGAACTCCGGGCGGAAGTGGGCGCGGACGCTTTCCATGACATAGGGGCGGACGGTTTCGACGTCGTCGCCTTCCTGTTGGCCCGCGAGCGCCTCCGACCCCAGGTTGGAGGTCATGATGATCAGGGTGTTGCGGAAGTCGATGGTGCGGCCCTGCCCGTCCGTCAGGCGGCCATCGTCGAGGACCTGGAGCAGGACGTTGAAGACGTCGGGGTGGGCCTTTTCGACCTCGTCGAACAGGACGACCTGATAGGGCCGACGGCGCACGGCCTCGGTCAGGGCGCCGCCCTCGTCATAGCCGACATAGCCGGGAGGAGCCCCGATCAGGCGGCTGACCGAGTGCTTCTCCATATATTCCGACATGTCGAGCCGGGTGATGGCCGCGTCGTCGTCGAACAGGAAGGCGGCCAGGGCCTTGGTCAGCTCGGTCTTGCCGACGCCGGTGGGGCCGAGGAAGAGGAAGGAGCCCAGCGGCCGGTTCGGGTCGTTCAGGCCGGCGCGCGCGCGGCGGACGGCGTCGGAGACGGCGGTCAGGGCCTCGTCCTGACCGACGACGCGACCGCGCAGGGCGTCCTCCATCTTGAGCAGCTTCTCGCGCTCGCCCTCCAGCATCTTGTCGACCGGGACGCCGGTCCAACGGGAGACGACGGCGGCGATCTGTTCGGCGTCGACGACCTCGGGCGTGAGCGGGCCGGACTTGTCGGCTTCGTTGGCTTCGGCCTCGGCCAGCTGCTTCTCGATGGCCGGGATCTGGCCGTAGGCGATCTCGGACGCGCGGCCGAGGTCGCCGTTGCGCTGGGCCAAGGCCAGGTCGGCGCGCAAGCGGTCGAGCGTCTCGCGCAGCTGGGCGCCGGCGCCGACCTTTTCCTTCTCGGCCTTCCAGCGGCGGGTCAGGTCTTCGGATTCGACCTCGAGGTCGGAGATGTCGTCCTCGAGGGTTTCCAGACGCTGTTTCGAGGCCGCGTCGGTCTCCTTCTTCAGGGCCTCGCGCTCGATCTTCAGCTGGACCAGACGGCGGTCGATCTCGTCGAGCGCCTCAGGCTTGGAATCGACGGCCATGCGCACGCGCGACGCGGCCTCGTCGATCAGGTCGATGGCCTTGTCGGGCAGGAAGCGGTCGGTGATGTAGCGGTTCGACAGGGTGGCGGCGGCGACGATGGCGCTGTCGGAAATGCGCACCCCGTGGTGGACCTCATACTTCTCCTTGAGACCGCGCAGGATGGAGACGGTGTCCTCCACCGAGGGCTCGGCGACGAAGACCGGCTGGAAGCGACGGGCCAGGGCCGCGTCCTTCTCGACGTGCTTGCGGTATTCATCGAGGGTGGTGGCCCCGACGCAGTGCAGCTCGCCGCGCGCGAGGGCGGGCTTCAACAGGTTGGAGGCGTCCATGGCGCCGTCGCCCTTGCCGGCGCCGACCAGGGTGTGCATCTCGTCGATGAAGAGGATGATCTGACCCTCGGCGGCCGAGGTCTCGTTGAGCACGGCCTTGAGCCGCTCCTCGAACTCGCCGCGGTATTTCGCCCCGGCGATCAGGGCGCCCATGTCCAGCGACATGACCTTCTTGTCGCGTAAGGATTCGGGCACGTCGCCATTGACGATGCGCAGGGCCAGACCCTCGACGATGGCGGTCTTGCCGACGCCGGGCTCACCGATCAGGACGGGGTTGTTCTTGGTGCGGCGGGCGAGGACCTGGATAGTGCGGCGGATCTCCTCGTCGCGGCCGATGACCGGGTCGATCTTCTGGTCGCGCGCCGCCTGGGTCAGGTCGCGGGCGTAGCGTTTGAGGGCGTCATAGCCGTCCTCGGCGGCGGCGGAGTCGGCCGTCTTGCCCTTGCGGACATCGGTAATGGCGGCGTCCAGCTTGTCGGGCGTGGCGCCGACGGACTTGAGGATTTCCTTCGCCACCCCGCCTTCGCGGGCGATGGCCGAGAGCAGGCGTTCGGTGGTGACGAAGGCGTCGCCGGCCTTCTTCGAGGACTCCTCGGCCGTCGCGAAGACGCGGGCGGTGTCGCCGTCGAGATAGAGCTGGCCCGAGCCGCCGGAGACCTGGGCGCGCTTCTGCAGGGCGGTTTCGGTCGCGGTTTCGGCCTTGGCCGGGTCGCCGCCGGCGGCGGTGATCAGATTGCGGGCGAGGCCGTCACGCTCCTCCAGCAGCACCTTCAGCAGATGCTCGGGGGCGAACTGCTGGTGACGGCGCGCGAGGGCGAGAGACTGGGCCGACTGGACGGCCTGTTTGGCCCGGTCGGAATAGAGGTCGAGGTTCATTCTTGTGGGTGTCCCCTTGAGAGGCGGATTCCGAACCTCGCGTCCTCTGAAGCAAGCAACGCGCCGTCCGGTGGTCGAGATTTGGGTGTGTCGGGGTGATCACACAAGAGGGCGTGGCCAATGATGCCGCCTCAATGTTTCAGTCTTGTTACCTGTTGAACGCAAAGAGAAATATCTCGGACAGAGGGCGATTCCCGACGGCGTGACGTTTGAGCTTCATCGGACATTGCCGATCAAGAAGGAGACCTCTCATGCGCAAGACCCGCACGATCCTGGCCGCCATGGCCGCCGGCCTGATGACCCTGAGCGCCATTCCCGCGGCCGCCGCGCCGCAGTCGCACAACAACGGGCCGCAACAGCCGCAACGCGGCGCCGACCACGACAACGGACGCGGCGGCAACGAATACGGCGCCTGGAACACCGGCTGGGGCGCCCGCCCGCCGGCCCCGCCGCGCAGCTTCACCCGCCACAACGACTGGTATCGCCACGTTCGCGCCTGTTCGCAGCGCTATCGCAGCTACAATCCGGCCACTGACCGCTACACGGTGCGGCGCGGCCAGACGGCGGTCTGTCGCCTGTAATCGCTGGAGAATCCCGCCGGGGTTGCAGCCCCGGCGGGTCGAGCGGTGAAATCTCACCTGCGGTGCAACGTCGCAGGGGGCGGGGTGTTCTTGGTGAACGCCGGGCGGGTCCCGGCCATCGGAGAAACGCTTATGAGAAAACTGCTGATCGCCGCCGCCGCGGGTCTGATGACTCTCAGCGCCCTGCCTGCCGCCGCCGGAACCGTCGGCCAGGAACGCCCCTACAACTCGGGTCCGATGAACGGACCGATGAACCATGGTCCCATGAACGGGCCCAACCACGGCGCCGGCCCGGACCATATGTACGGCACCTGGGACGACCACTGGGGCTCCCGTCCGCCGGCGCCGCCGCGCGGCTGGACCCGCCACAACGACTGGTACCGCCACGTCCACGCCTGCTCGATGCGCTACCGCAGCTACAACCCGCGCACCGACATGTTCGTGGTCCGTCGCGGCGTCTTCGCCCGCTGCCGACTCTAGGCTGAGCCTTCAGGTCTGATGAGGCCCGCCGTGGAAACGCGGCGGGCCTTTTCGCGTCCGCCGCCTTGACCCCGCCCGGGCCGAAGCGTCCCTTGCCGCCTCCCGAACCGAAGGAGGCCGCCATGTCCCATCCCGTCCTGATCCCCGGCGCGGTCGCCGTCGTCACGGGGGCGGCGTCCGGCATCGGGCTGGAGGCCGCCTGTCAGTTCGCGGCGCTGGGACTGAAGGTCGCCCTGGTCGATCTGGATCCGGCCCGGCTTGAAGCAGCGGTCGAAGCGGTGAGGGCGCGGGCTCCCGGAGCCGAGACCGCGATCTTCGCCGTGGACGTGTCCGACCGGGCCGCGGTCACGGCGCTGGAAGCCGCGGTCGTCGCGCGCTTCGGCGGGGTCGATGTGCTGATGAACAATGCGGCGGTGTCCATGCCCACCGACGCCCTCGGGCCGGAAGCGAACTGGAAGACACTGCTCGACGTCAATCTGTGGGGCGTGATCCACGGCTGTCAGGCCTTCGTTCCCGGGATGATCGCGCGCGGCCGGCCCGGGCTGATCATCAACACGGGCTCGAAACAGGGGATCACCAACCCGCCCGGCAACCCGGCCTACAATGTCTCAAAGGCGGCGGTGAAGGCCTATACGGAGGCGCTGGCGCATGAGCTCAGGAACACCGGCGAGGGTCAGGTCTCGGCCCATCTGCTGATCCCCGGCTTCGTCTTCACCGGGATGACGGCGCGGGGCCGGAGCGACAAGCCGTCGGGCGCCTGGACCTCGGCCCAGACGGTCGACTTCATGATGCAGGGCCTCGCCGCCGGCGACTTCTACATCCTGTGCCCGGACGAGGACGTCGACCGGCCGCTGGACCAGAAGCGGATGCAGTGGGCCATGGGCGACCTCATCGAGAACCGCCCGGCCCTGTCACGCTGGCATCCGGATTACGCCGAAGCCTTCGCGGCCTTCATCGCGTCCTAGGTCGCGGGCAGGCCGACGCGGCGACGCCAGGCCGGGTAGTCGCGATCGATCAGATTGGCCCCGGCGCCGTCGTAATAATTATAGCCGGCGCGGCGTTCGCGATCGAGGTCGGCCAGCGCCGGCTGAAACACCGAGGTGCGGTCGATGAAGATCGGCCGGTTGGTCCCCAGCTCATAGAAGCGGGCCCAGAGGCGGGCGCCCGGGGCCGGGATCACGCGACGGTCGTTCTGACCCTCGGCATTGGTGAAGCGCTCGACGGCGATGTCGGGGATGACGGTGGATCTGAACCAGGCGACCGAGCCCTCGACGGCGGCGATGACCTCGGGCGAGGGGTTGGGAATGCCCATCAGGAAGCGGGTGATACCCACGCTCTCATAACCCGACAGCGACGGCGGCTCGAATTTGCGCGCCCACGCCGGGGCCAGGGTGACCTCGTCATGCTGGGCGCACCAGACGGTCAGCTTGCCGTCCTGCACAATCTGGGTCTTGAGGATGATGTCGATCCCGCGCGTGACGGCCTCCGCGGCCCTCGCCTTGCGGCCCGTGTCGACGAAGCCGTAGGGGCCGGCGCCGTTGGAGACGTCGCGCAGGACGTTGAGCACCCGCACCATGGCGTCATCATTGTAGGTGATGTGGGTATAGTAGCCCGTCCGCAGCGGGAAGAACTGGGGCCAGCCGCCGTTCGGGTACTGGGCCGCCAGAACCCAATCGAAGCCCTTGTCGAAGGCGGCGACATAGGCGGCGGAATTGGGCGCGCCCGCCTGAACCACCCTGGCCAGGAACTCCATCTCAAGCGTGGTCGCCTGGTTGTCGATGGTGTCGCCGAGTTCTTCGTCCACGGGCGCGGCCGGGGGCGCGCTCATGTCGGTGTTCTTGGGCCAGGAGCCATTGGCGAACTGGTAGAGCAGGACGCTGTCGGCCAGACGCCGGGCCTCGGCCGAGGCGTACCAGGCCGCGTCCTGACGCAGGACGGCGCTGCCCCAGCGGACGGGCGCGCTGTTCTGGGCGGCGACCGGTTGCGGCGCACTCGCGGCGGACGTGTTGGCGACAGCCGGGGCGCAGGCGGCCATCACGGCCAGCAGGGGCGCGGCGGCGGCAATCAAGGCGCGACCGCGAACGGTCGAGGAATACGACATAGGGGCTCCTCCCGAATGGACCTTCAGGCCCGCCCCGTTCCGTCCCGGACGGCGAGGTCTGCCCGGACGCTACACCAGCGTCGCGACACTGAAAAGACACCGGTGTCAGGACGGGGCCGAGCGCCGCCGTACTGGCGCCCGCCTGAATCGGCGCGTAGCCTCACCGTTCAGGTTTCGCTGGAGTTCTCGTCATGTCCCTTCGTCTGTCGCGCCGTCAGGCCCTGTCGTCCGCGGGCCTCGGCATGGCCGGTCTGGCGAGCCCGACCCTGGCCTGGAGCCAGACGGCGACCTCGGCGCCCGACGCCGGGGCCGCCCTGGCCGAGACCGTCGACGCCTATGTGAAACGGGCCATGGCGGCCTTCCCCGACCAGCCCGCCCTCTCCATCGCCGTGGTCAAGGACGGCCGGACGGTCCTGGCGCGCGGCTACGGCGTGCGCAAGATGGGCGAGGCGACCAGGGCCGACGAGCACACCCTGTTCGCCATCGCCTCCAACACCAAGAACGTCACCGCCGCCGCCCTGGCCATGATGGTCGACGAGAGCAAGGTGAAGTGGGACGAGCCGGTGAAGACCTACCTGCCCGACTTCGCCCTGTCGGACCCGTACATCGGCGAGCACATCACCGTTCGCGACACCCTCAGTCACCGCGCCGGCTTCGGCCTGGGCGCCGGGGATCTGCTGTTCTGGCCCAACAGCGACCGGACCCGCGACGAGGTCGTGCGTCAGGCCGCCTTTGTGCCCATCGAGGACGGGTTCCGCGCGAATTATCACTACTGCAACCTCATGTTCGTGGTCGCGGGGGCGGTGCTGGAAAAGGTCTCCGGCATGCGTTGGGAGCAGTTCATCCAGACGCGAATCTTCAGCCGCGCGGGCATGACCGAGACCGTGCCCCTGGCGACCCTGGCGGATCCGGCGAAGTCGGCCCTGCCCCACGCCCGGGTCGGGCCTCCCTTGCGGACCCATGGTCCGATGACGCAGATCGCGGACTCGATCGCCGAGGTCTGGAACTGGGATTCGGCGGCGGCGGCGGGCGGCATCTGCACCACCGCGACCGACTGGGCCAAATGGATCGCCATCCGTCTGGCCATGGGTAAGCTGCCGGACGGATCGCGGCTGTTCTCCGAAGCCTCGGCCAAGGAGATGTGGAGGCCCAACATCATCGTCTCGGGCTCGGAAGGGCCGACGGCGGCCATGCCGGGCCGGGCCATCGCCTCGACCTACGCCATGGGCCATCAGGTGCAGGACTATCGCGGTGAACGCTACATCAGCCACGGCGGCGGCTCGCCGGGCGGCATCTCGGCGACGGTGATGATCCCGGGCCGCAACGTCGGCTTCTCCATCTTCTCCAATGCCGAGGAGGGCCAGCTGCTGCGCGCCCTGCGCTCGGGCATCGCCGACATCTGCATGGAAAAGGGCGGGTCGTTCGACTGGATCGCCGACTCGGTGCGGCTGGCCGCCGAGGCCGAGCCCAAGGCGGTCAAGGCCGCCGCCGACATCGACGCCCGTCAGGCGGCGGGCACGAAGCCGTCGCTGCCGCTGGAGGCCTATGCCGGGACCTGGCGCGACCCCTGGTATGGCGACATCGTCATCGAGAAGCGCGGCGAGGGCCTGTGGATGCGCTTCACCCACACCCCGACGCTGAAGGGGCCGGTCGAACCCTATGACGGGGAAACGATGCGCACCCGCTTCCTCGACAAGCGCGAAGAGGATCTGCTGGTCACCTTCGCCCTGGAGAACGGCCGCCCGAAGACGGCGACGATGAAGGCCCTGAGCCCGGACGCCGATTTCTCGTACGACTATCAAGACCTCAGGCTGACCAAGGTCTAGGTCACCGCGTCAGTTCGAGGATTTCCAGCTTGGCCTCCTGCTTCGGCCAGGGGATGACGAGGCGCCAGCGCTGGGGGCCGAGGCGTTCGAGGACGCCGATCTGGTCGCGCTCGCGGGTCTGGCCATAGGTCGGATACGTCGTCTCGTCGCCCCAGGCCTGGGCGCCGAGGAAGACCAGCTGATTGTCCGAATGCGGATAGAGCAGGCCGCGCGAGCGCTGCGAGCCTGTGGTCTTGGTCAGGACCAGGTCGCCGCCGGGGGTCAGCTCCACCGTGCAGCGGAAGTTCGGATAGGACAGGAAGGCGGGTCCCCTTTCATCGCGCGAACCCAGCTTGATCGTGCGGCAGTGATAACTCCCGGGCGGGGGCTGGAGGCGGCCCGGCAGGGCGGCGTTGGGATCGACGAGGGGACCCAGGGCCTCGACCTGATCGGCGAACCCCTTGTCCTCGGCCTCGGCGCGGCCCAGCCGCCAGGCCTGATCCAAGCGGCCCAAGGCCGAGGCGTCGGCGGCCTTGGCCACCTGACGCCAGTCGGAGACGCCGCCCTGTTCGCCTGTCGACGGGACCCGGGTCTGTTCGGTCGGGAGCGGCGTGGGGCTGGTCGTGGGCTGACCGGCGACCGGCTCGGTCGGCGCGGGAGCCGCGGCCTCTTCTGGCGAGGGCGCCGCGCCCTGACCGCAGGCGGCGAGGGTCAGGACGGCGGCGGCGGCGGTGAGGGCTCGGACGGCCATGGGCGCTCCTTGGATCAGAGGGAGACGAACGGTCCGGGCCGGTTGGGGTTCACCGGCCCCCGGGAACGCTTCTGGGATCGAGCAGCAGACCCGAGACGGTCGCGGCCAGCAGGCGCGGGGCGAAGGGCAGGCGGGCGACCTTGCCGAGGATGTGGTCGCGGATCCACGGCAGGACAGCGCCGTCGGCCTGATAGAAGGGGGTGAAGACCATCGACAGGGCCTGATAGAGGCGCACATGCCAACGCCGGGCGGCGGCATAGGCGTCCAGCGCGTCCGACAGCTCGGCGTGGGTCTCCAGCGCGTCGGCAAGGGCCAAGGCGTCGAGCAGGCCCATATTGACCCCCTGCCCCAGCTGCGGACTGGTCGAATGGGCCGCGTCGCCGAGCACCGCCAGCCGGTCGGCGACGGGGCGGATCAGGGTGTGATGGCCATAGCGGGCCAGGGTCATGGCGTCCGGATCGACGATGGCCTCGAGCACCGGTGCGACCTCGGGCCAGAGGGACAGGATCTCGGCCTTCCACGGCGCGAGGCCGGACGCGCGCCATTGCGGATGGTCGTCGCCCTTCAGGCTCCAGAAGAAGGTGGCGAGGCGCTGGTCCGGCGCATCAGGCCGCACCCCGCAGGGCAGGACGCCGATCATCTTCGCGGCGCCGCGATAGACCTGCTCCAGCGCGCCCTCATCAAAGGCCCCGCCCGGCCAGGGGACCGTGCCCCACAGGCCTGACCAGCCCAGCTCCTGACGCCGCGCGCCCAGGGCCCTGGCGATGGGGGAGCGGGCGCCGGTGGCGTCAATGACGAGGTCGAAGGCCGGGCTGGCCCAGCCGTCGGCGCCGGTCAGACGGCCCTCCGTGGCCGAGACGATCTCCCGGCCCGTTTCGAACGCGACCCCCTCGGCCAGACAGGCGCGGTGCAGGACGTGGAACAGGGCCGCGCGGCAGACCCCGAGCGAGGGCCGCGGCGTCCTCAGGTCGCCGTAGCGGATGTCGAGGACCACCCGGCCCCGGCGCGCCTCGCGGCCGAAGATGTGGGTCAGGGGCTGGGCGTAGGCCTCCACCTCCGCCGTCAGGCCGAGCCGGTCGAGCACATGCAGGCCCGTGGGCTGGAGCATGAAGCCGGCCCCGACCGGGCGGGCTTCCTCGAACCGTTCATACACCACCACGCGCCGACCCTGACGCGCCAGCATCAGGGCGACGGCGAGACCGGTGGGCCCGGCCCCGGCGACGGCGACAGACCGGACCACCCTCAGGCGGGGACCAGTTCGATCAGGTCGAGGTTGGATTCGTTCTGCGGCCAGGGGATGACCAGACGCCAGCGCCGGTCGCCGATCCGCTCCAGGGTGGCGACGACGTCCCGGTCGGGGCGGCGGCCGTAGGTGTTGGCCGGGGGCTCGGCCGCGAGGGCTACGGAACCGAGGAAGACCATGTGGCGGTCGGTCTCGGGGAAGAGCAGGCCGCTCGGCCGCTGGGAGCCGGTCAGCTTGGAGAACTTCAGCCCGCGCGGCGTCTGTTCAATGCGGCAGGCGAACCAGCCGTAGACGACATAGCCGAGACCCTCCTCACCGCCTTGCGAGCCCAGCTTCACCGTGCGGCAGCGATAGTCGCCGACGGGCGGGACGACGGGGGCGAAGGCGGCGCGCGGATCGGTCAGGTCACCGAGGCTGGCGAGGTCGCCGGAGCCGGTCTGGCGGCGGGCTTGCTGCAGGGCCAGGGACCAGGCGGCGTCGCGGCGCTGGTAGCGGTCGCGGTCGGTGGCGGTGATGACGCCGCGCCAGTCCATCAGGGCCGCGCCGCCTGAGGCTCCGGGCCCGGGCGGCGGGGCCGGATAGGTCGGCTGGTTCGGCGGCGGCGGGGGCGGCGGGGGCGCGCCCGCGGCGCAGGCCGACAGGACCAGGGAGGCGGCGAGACCGGCGAGGACGGCGAGGCGCATGGGCGACCTTGAGCTACGACTGACGCTGGGGTCTTCAGACCCCTCGCCGCGCCCGCCGTCAAGCTGTTACGCCGCCCGCACGTCGCCGAGGGCCGCCTCGATCGCGGCGTTCCGCTCGACCGCCTCCATCAGGGCGCCGTTCAGGGCCCGGGCGAGGACGGGGATGTCGATCGGCTTGGTCAGATAGTCGCGGAAGCCCGCCGCCCGCCCCCGCTTGAAGTCGCCGGGCAGGGCGCTGGCCGACAGGGCCAGCACGGGCAGGCCGCGCGTCAGGGGATCGGCGTCCAGCCGCGCCTTCAGCTCGAACCCGTCCAGCCCCGGCAGATTGATGTCCAGGATGATGACGTCGGGCCTGAGGTCGCGCGCCAGGGTCAGCCCCTCATGCCCCGTTTCGGCGACGTGCAGCCGGATGCCGCCGAGCGCCGCGATGACATGCCGCATCAGGGCGATGTTGGACGGATTGTCCTCGACATAGAGCAGGGTCGCGCCGCCCGGCAGATCGGGCCGATCCAGCGTGGGAATAGGCGAGGCGGTGATCTCAAGCGCCGTCGACCGGGCGAGAGGAAGAGTCAGGGTGAAGATCGACCCCTCCCCCTCGCGGCTGACCGCCTCCAGCCGGCCCTGCATCGCCTCGACCAGACGGCGCGAGACGGCCAGACCGATGCCGGTCCCAGTGGGATCCGCGATCTCCCGGCCTGTCCGGTTGAAGGGCTGGAACAGGCCGGCCATGCGCGCCTCGGGAATGCCGACGCCGGTGTCGTGCACCGACAGGGCCACGCCCTCGGCGGTCTGTCGCAGTTGCAGGAAAATAGCGCCCCCTGGGCGATTGTATTTGATGGCGTTGGACACGAGGTTGATCAGCACCTGCCGCAGCCGGGTCCGGTCGGCGACGACGCCGAAGCCGGCGGTCGGCGGCGGGGCGCTCAGGGTCAGGCCGGCGGCCTCGGCCTCTGGCCTGAGGGCGTCGCAGACCTGACGCGCCACCAGATGGGGATCGACCGCCTCGATCGACATGGAAACCTTGCCCGCCTCGATCCGGGCGAGGTCCAGCACCTCCTCGATCAGGCCCAGCAGGGCCTGTCCCGATGCCAGGATGTGGTCCACGGCCTGGGACTGGCGCCGGGTCATGGGCTCGGCCTGGACGTTCATCCGCATCAGTTCGGCAAAGCCGATTACGGCATTCAGGGGCGTGCGCAGTTCGTGCGACAGCCCCGCCAGAAAGTCCCCCCGGGCCGTTTCGGCGTCGGTCAGGCGGCAAGCGGCGTCCTCGGCGGTCTTGCGCGCCTCCGCCAGATCTCGGGCGTCGTCCCCCGCCCGCTCCTCCAGCTCCAGATTGCGAGCCTGAAGCCGTCGCGCCTCGGCGCGGGCCTTGAGGGCCAGTCTTATCCCGGCCCAGGCGCCCGACAGGGCAAGGGCCAGAAGCATGAGAATCTTTTCCATGACACATCCTCCTGACCCCAGAATGGGACCCGGAGGTTGCATTATGGTAAAACCATAGGTTGTTATGGTCGACAAAAGAAACCCCGGGCCGCGAACGACCCGGGGTCCGGATTAGTCTTCGGTGGCGGTTTCGGCCTTGCGGCGGGGCGCGCGCTTCTTCGGAGCGGCCTCGTCGCTGGACGCCTCAACCGGCGCGTCAGCAACAGGGGCGGCCGGGGCCGCGGAGCGGGTCAGGAAGCCCGGCAGGGCGGCCGGGGCGTCGTCGCCGTCGCCTTCGCGCGGCATGCGGGCGCGGCGCGGACGCTGGGCCTTGGGCGCGTCGTCGGCGGCAGGCTCGTAGGGGGTTCCGGCGAGAGCCTCGGCGGGCGATTCCGCCTGGACGTCGGCGGCGGCGTCCGCACCGGCGTCATAGGGGGTGTTTTCAGGCGCCTCGCCCACGCCGCCCTCGGCCTCGAAGCGGCGGTTGCGTTCCTCGCGGCGGCGCTCCCAGCGTTCGCGACGGGTCTCACGGCGCGGACCGCCCTCCTCGCCCTCGGCGCGGGGTTCGCGGTTCGGGTTGTTGTCGCGATCGCGATCCTTGTTGTTGTCCCGGTCGCGCCATTCGCGCTGCTGGCCGCCTTCGTTGCGGTCACGGTCGCGGTTCTGCTCGCGCGGCTGATCCCCGTCCTGACGATTGTCCTGACGATCAGGGCGCGGCTCATTGGCCTGCTGGGCGGCGCGCTCGGCGGCCTGTTGCGCGGCGAGGAAGGCCGCGGCCTGGGCGCCCGATTCGTCCTCGAAATCGATGTCGAAGCCCTGGTTGGACAGTTCGCGCGCGGCGATTTCCGACACCGGCCGGGCCGGCTGGAGGGCGCGCAGGACGCGGAAATAGTGTTCGGCGTGCTGGAGATAGTTCTCCGCCAGCACCCGGTCGCCCGAGGCCGACGCGTCGCGGCCGAGCTGCAGATAGCGCTCATAGACCGTCTGGGCGTTGCCGCGGACCTTGATGTTCTCCGGGCCCTGGGAATCCCAGGACCGGTTCGGATTGGCGTTGTTGGCGTTCGACTGACCGCCGCCGGGCTTTCTGTTACGTCCGCGTTGACGCTTCATGCCCTTGAAATCTCTCATGAGACGCTACCGTGCTTTCGAGAGGACAGCCGGATCGCGATGCGCGTCCTGGACCTGTCCGGTTCGTCGTTCCGCTTCGTTCGGGGCCAATCCCCAAAAAACGATATGGTCGGAAATCCCTCGTCGCCCCGTGGTCCGCCGGGCTTCCGGCCCGACCGTCACATGCCCCGAGCGCGCGTGACTGAGCCGGATAGGCGGCAGAGGCGTGCGGTTTGGGTGGGAGACAGTCTTTGACTTAGCGTGCGTCCAGCTGTTTTCCAAGGGGTTTGTTTGGAGCGATCCGCCTCGCGGTTCGAGGACCGTGGAACAACGGGGGTCGCATTCAGGATCGCGCCTCACGCCAGTGCGGCCAGGTGACATAGGCGGTGACGGCCCCCTCGGCGTGAGAACGGATCGTCACCATCTCGCCCCTGGGCATATAGATGATCTCCCCCGGGCCGGCAGTCACCGTGCCCGCGTCGGTGGAGACCGAAAGCCGCCCCTCAAGAATGATCATCGTGTCGTCGACCGCCATGGTTTCGGAGAGGGTCTGGTCGGGACCGTAACGTCCGTAGCCGATGGTGACCGGGCCGCCGTCGCGCTCATCGACCATATTGGCCGCGAAGATGTCGTCGTCCTGATCAGGAGACCGCTCGAACACCGCCTCTGCGACGGCGAATTTCCGGACCTTCATCGTCTGCTCCACGGCCTGTTCGGGGCATCAACGCCCGCAGGAGCCGGGCGTTCGACGCCACGGACATCGCGTCGCAGGAACAGGCGGCGGAAGCGATCTTACCCCTGCGGAATCGGATTGGTGCGCGGGTCCGGGCCGTTGGTGACGACGCGGTGGCGGTCGCCGAGGTCCTTGACCACGATGACGTTATCGAACCCTTGCGCGTCGAACAGGGCCTTGACCGCCTCGCCCTGGTCCCAGCCGATCTCGACGGCGAAGACGCCGCCGGCTTTGAGGATGCGTTTGATCTCGGGGGCCAGCTGGCGATAGGCCTCCAGGCCGTCGGGGCCGCCGTCCAGGGCCAGGATCGGATCGTGGTCGCGCACCTCGGGATCGAGGCCGGGAATGTCGCCCGACGGGATATAGGGCGGGTTGGAGACCACCAGATCGAAGCTCTGGTCGGCGAAGCCCGAGGCCCATTCGGTCCTGAGGAAGGTGGCGCGGCCGTCGAGGTCGAGGTTCGTCGCGTTCTCGCGCGCTACGGCCAGGGCCTCGAAGGAGATGTCGGTGCCGACGCCCTTGGCCGCCGGACGCTCCGACAGGATGGCCAGCAGGATGGCGCCCGAGCCGGTGCCGAGGTCGGCGACGGTGAAGGCCTCATGCGGGGCGTGCGCCAGCATGGCGATGTCGAGGATGGTCTCGGTGTCCGGGCGCGGGCTGAGCACGTCGGGCGTGACGTTCAGCATGATCTTCCAGAAGCCCTTGCGGCCGAGGATGCGCGACACCGGCTCACGCTTCAGGCGGCGGTCGACGAAGCCGTCGAGCATGGCCAGCTGGTCAGCGCTGACGGCGCGGTAGGGGTCGGTCAGGATGTCCATGCGGCTGGCGCCCGTCGCGGCTTCCAGCAGCAGGCGGGCGTCGATGGAGGGGCTGTCGATGCGCGCGGCCTTGAGCCGGGCCTGGGCGGCCTTCCAGGCGGAGACGAGGGTGGGGCCGGAAGCGGGGGTAGAGGTCGTGTCGGTCATGCGGGTCTCGCTACCGGATCGCCGACCGCGATGCGACCCCCCTCCTCGATCGAGACATAGAGTCCGCACAGCATATGGCCATAGGTCTCGAACAGGGCCCGGACCACCGCGAGGTCGCGTTCGCCGGTCTCGGGATCGACCTCGGTGGCGGCGCAGCGGACGATGGGCTTGGCGCCGCGCAGGGTGGTTTCGCCGATCTTGATGGCCTCTCCGACCCGGTTGTTCTCGACCCAGGGCGACCAACCCTCGACCCAGACATTGGCGCGGAAGCGTAAGGGATCGAGCGTCTGGCCCCAGCGGCGCTCGAGGTCGCGCACGCTGTTGAGGTTCAGGATCGAGACCCGGCCCCTGGACGAATCCATGAAGCGGTGATCCGGCCCGGCGGCGATCAGCTTCAGCGGCCCTTGCGCCTCCTCACCGAGGAAGGCGGTCAGCCGGGCCTCGAAGACGGCGCGGTCGTCGGGGTCGTCGAGGCGGACAGAGAAGTGTTCGCCGTCGATCCCGGCGGTCAGGACGTTGGCCGCCTCATCCCAGCGGGTGCGGACCCGGGCCAGGATCGCCTGACGCATCAGGACGGTGAACCTCTGTTTCGGGATCTGTTCGGGGGCCGAGGGGTCATAGCCCGAGGGGCCGTTCTCAACCGCCCACATTCGGTCGCCGGGGAACCAGCCGCCGGTCGGCAGCACGGCCTCGGTCAGGGGCTCGGGCGTGAACCCCTTGACCGGGTGGCGGTAGAGGGCGGCGACGGACGACATGCGGGATGACTGCCCGACGAACGAAGATCGGGCAAGAGCAGGGCAAGGACGGGAACGCGCCGACAGCTTGGCCGTTGAGCCGTCGATGGCGTCCTCTCCAAAGCTCCCCTTCAAACTGACCCGGGTCGGCAGCCGAGCCTCGGTCTGGCGGTTCGCGGCGGCCACCGTCGGCGGGCTGGCGGCGGGCGCCGGTGCAGCGCATCTTCTCTATACCCAGGGCCACAAATACGGCGTCGAGCTGAGACCAAAGCGGCCCGAAATCCTGCCGCCAGCCGTTCCGACGCCCGAGGACTATGACGCCCGCGATCCGGGTCGGGGACGGCTGGCCCGCAGGCCCGAGCACATTCCGCACAAGGGCTGGATGGACATCGCCTGGCGCGTAGGTGCGGCCTATTTCGGCGACCGGGTCGGCTTCTTCGCCGGCGGGGTGTCCTTCTTCCTGGTGCTGTCCCTGTTCCCGACGCTGGCGGCCTTCGTGACCCTGTACGGGCTGTTCGCGGATCCTGCGGACGCCTGGAGCCGGCTGCAGTTCCTCTATTCCGTCCTGCCGTCGAACGTGGCCGAGTTCCTGGGCGACCAGATGCAGAGGCTGGCCGAGAACTCCTCGGGCCAGCTGACCTTCACCCTCGTCTGGACCCTGTTGCTGTCGCTCTGGACGGCCAACGGGGGGATCAAGACCCTCTTTTACGGGCTGAACGTCGCCTATCACGAGGTCGAGAAGCGCAATCTGGTCCACTACAACCTGATCTGCATGGCCTTCACCCTGTCGGGACTGACGGCGGTTCTGGTCACGGCGGGGCTGGTCGTCGGGGCGCCGATCGTGCTGTCGGTGTTCGGGCTGGAGGAGGACTACGGCCTTCTGGCCCTGCTGCGCTGGCCCCTGCTGTTCGCCGGCTATGTCGGGGCCCTGACGGTGATCTATCGCTTCGGCCCCTGCCGACAGAGGGCGCGCTGGCGCTGGCTGACCCCGGGCGCCCTGTTCGCGGCGATCCTCAGCATCATCGTGTCCTTCCTGTTCAGCTGGTATCTGTCGACCTTCGTGCGGCTGGACAGCTACGGTCCGCTGGCGGCCTTCATGGGCTTTCTGCTGTGGATCTGGATCTCGGTGCAGATCATCCTGATGGGCGCCGAGGTCAATGCCGAGATCGAGCATCAGACGGCCATCGACACCACCACCGGCGAGCCCCGGCCTCTGGGCGAACGCGGCGCCCTGGTCGCCGACACCGTGGGGCCGAGGCGGGGGTCGCCCGCCGCGCTGGACTTCACCCTGAAGCATGCCGAGGCCGTCGCCGACCGGCTGATGAAGAAGAAGGCGAAGACGAAGCGCTAACCCCAGCCGTCATCCTCGGACTTGTTCCGAGGACCCATCGTTCAGCGCAACCGACTGTGTGACGGGGCGCGCCCAAGCGATCCGCGTGACCTCAATCCTCCTGCCCGTGTCCGCCATGGGTCCTCGGGACGAGCCCGAGGATGACGGAAGCGGGATGAGCGTCAGAAGAAGAGCGGGTCCGAACGCTTCTCGGGCGGCAGGGTCTCGAGCTTCTGGGGCGGATCCTCGCGACGCGGCTTGGGCTGCTGCGGCGCAGGCCGGACCTCGACCCGCGGCGCCGGCGTCTGCTGGCCGTCATAGGGCTCGCCGGCGTTCGGATCGACCGGGGTGGTCACCGTGCCGCCATAGGGGTCCTCGACCTGCCCCATCAGATCGCCCACCGGATCGGGCGGAACCCAGCCCTCGGGCATGGGCGGGCCGTTGGGAATGGCGGGAGCGTTCAGGCGCGGCAGGGCGGCGGACAT
Source organism: Brevundimonas sp. ALps5 (assembly GCF_058681645.1). NCBI lineage: Bacteria > Pseudomonadati > Pseudomonadota > Alphaproteobacteria > Caulobacterales > Caulobacteraceae > Brevundimonas > Brevundimonas sp. ALps5. The sequence goes on from NZ_CM178744.1 coordinate 1,443,837, forward strand.
GAAGTCCTTCCAGATGGCGGCGGGCGAACCGCCCCCGGTCACGCCGCGCATCGGCGTGGCGTCGTCCTTGCCGACCCAGACGGCGGCGACGAAGCCGCCGGTGTAGCCCACGAACCAGGCGTCCTTGTAGTCCGAGGTGGTGCCGGTCTTGCCCGCCAGATCGCGGCCGGGAATGGAGGCCGAGGCGCCCGTCCCGCCGGTCATGACCCCGCGCAGCAGCTGGTTCATATAGTAGAGCGGCGGGTTGTTGATCGCCTGCTGGCCGACCGCGCCGGTGTTGGAATGCTGGTAGATGACCCGGCCCTGGGGCGTGCGGATGCGGCTGATGCCATAGGCCTCGACCCGACGGCCGCCGTTGGCGAAGGCGTCATAGGCCTGGGCCATTTCGATGGGCGAGACCTCGGAGGTGCCCAGAGCCATGGCGGGGTCGAGGCTGATGCGGCTGGTGATGCCCAGACGGCGCGCGGCGCGCGAGACGCTGTCGCGGCCGATCTTGTCGGCGACCGAGGCGGCGATCGTATTGGTCGAATGGGCCACGGCGTCGGCGATGGTGGTCGGCCCGCCGAAGGTCCCGGAATAGTTCTTGGGCGACCATGTGCCGATGGTGATCGGCTCGTCGACCACCGGGGTCTGGGGCGTATAGCCGGCCTCCATGGCCGCCAGATAGACGAAGGGCTTCCACGAGGACCCGGCCTGACGCTGGGCGTCGACGGCGCGGTTGAACTGGCTGTCGGCATAGGAGGCGCCGCCGATCATGGCGCGGACCCGGCCGTCGCCGTCCAGGGCCACCAGCGCCGCCTGCTGCACGCCCTTGCCGGCGTCGCGGGTCAGGATGCGGTTGACGGCGCGTTCCGCCGAGGTCTGCAGCGTCAGATCGAGGGTCGTTTCGACGACCATGTCTTCGGTCGGTTCGCCGACCAGGCCGCGGATCTGCTTGTCGAGCCAGTCGATGAAATACTGGGCGTGCTGGCTGGCCAGCGTGCGCGAGACGCGGACGGGCTCCAGCACCGCCTGCTCGCGCTGGGCGGGGGTGATGACGCCGGTGGCGACCATCTGGTCCAGAACCACGGTGGCGCGGGTGGCGGCGCGCTTGGATTCTGACACGGGCGAATAGCGCGACGGCGCCTTCAGCAGGCCGGCCAGAAGCGCCGCCTCGCCGACCGTCAGATCCTTGGCCGACTTGTCGAAATAGCGTTGCGAGGCCGCCTCGATCCCATAGGCGCCGGCGCCGAAATAGACCCGGTTCAGATAGAGGGCGAGGATCTCCTTCTTGGAGAATTTCATCTCCAGCCAGACGGCCAGCATCAGCTCCTGCACCTTGCGGCGCATGTTCTGGTCGGGGGTCAGGAACAGGTTCTTGGCCAGCTGCTGGGTCAGGGTCGAGCCGCCCTGCACGACGCGGCCGGCGCGCATGTTGCGCGCGGCGGCCCGCATCATGCCGATGGGGTCGAAGCCCGGGTGCCACCAGAAGCGGCGGTCCTCGATGGCGATGAAGGCGGCGGGCACATAGTCGGGCAGGCTGTCCAGATCCGCCGGCGGCGCCTGCTGCGTCCCGCGCGTGGCGATCAGGGCGCCGTTGCGGTCCAGATAGGTGATCGAGGGCTGGCGCGAGACATTGTAGAGGCTGGAGGTGTCCGGCAGGCCGCGCGCGAAGACGGCGAAGAAGACCACCAGGAAGATCGCTCCCCAGATGGCCAGGACGCCGCCCCAGTAGAGGGCCTGTTGCAGACGGGTGCGCTGCGGCTTCGCGCCGCCCCCACCACCGCTCGGACGACCACCCGAATGGCCACCCTGTCTGCCGAAACCTGGACCGGCCATGGATATCCTCAAAGTCCCGCTGCGGAAGGGTTCTACCCGATCCGGCGCTATCCCACACGTCGCCCATCAAAACAGCCCGCGTGGTGAACAGGCGGTGAAGATGTCACGGGAACGTGAGGCTTGTTTCCGGTGAAATCAGGGCGGAGCGGTTAACGATCGGTGAGGCGCGGGTGCAGCGGCGGTGCACGAGGCGTACGGGGGCTCAGAGCAAGGGCGCGCCGCAGCGCTTGTGCTCACAGGGCTTCCAGTTCCAGAGGCCGTCCCTGCGCCAGCGGATTTCGCTCCCGGCATTGGCGACCAGTCGCCCGGAGCACTGCCAGCATCGCACACGCCAAAGCAGAATTCCGAAGACCGGCAATCCGACCAGCCAGATCGGGAAAAGCAGCACCGGCTTGAAGGCCGCCGCCAGAAGGAGGCATGCCGCGAACACGCCAAGGGCCAGTCGCAGGCCCTTCCATCGCCTGATGAAATCGGATCGGCCGTCCACGGACTTCCTTTCGATGGGTGAGGACGAAGACATCACGCTATCGCCGCCGCGCCACCCAGATCAAACCATACTCGTCCTGCTCCGCCGGATCGATCGGATCGGCGACGAAGCCGTGGGCGTCGAAGATGGCGCGGTATTCCTCTGGCGCGAGGCTGCCGTGGTAGAGGGGCTCGCCGCGCCAGTCGCCGACGATCTCGCCCTCGCCCGGGCCGCTGGAGGTCATGAAGACGCAAGGTCGGGCCCCGTGGGACAGGATGCGCGGCAGGGCGATCCTCTGGTCGGCGGGACTGAGGTGAAACAGGCTGTGCCAGGCCAGAAGGCCGTCGAAGCGGCGGTCGCCCAGATCCAGCGTGCGCATATCGCCGGCCAGCCATTCGCCCTGGGGCAGGGTCTCACCCGCATGGGCCAGAAGGCCGGGCGCCGGATCGACACCCGTGACCTTGAACCCCCGCTCGATCAGGGCCGCCGCCACCGGCCAGCCGGCGCCGCAGCGGATGTCCAGCACGGTTCCGCCGGGCGGCAGCGCGGCCGTGAACCGCTCGAACCAGCCGGCCTCGGTCAGGCCCGGACCGCCGGTCCCCAGCGTCCGCCGACGGTCGGCGATCCAACCTTCGGCCTTGTCGGAATAGAGGCCGATAATTCGGTCCGCGGAGGTCGTCACGCGCCAGTCCCCCCGGTTCAGAAAAGTTCGTCCAGCTGTTCGAAGAACTCCCGCCGGGCCGGCGCGTCCGGCTCGCCCCGCGCCCGGAGAAATTCGTCGGCGATCTCCGGCGACAGATCCTCCCGCAGACCGCGATGCACGAAGGCGACGTCGGTCCAGCGGTCCGCCTTTCCGGCCCGCCCGAGGTCTATGAAATACAGCGCGTCGCGCTCATCGACGAAGACATTGCCGTCCGAGAGATCGCCATGGGTGAAGACGAGAGCCTCCGAAGGCCGTGTGGCCCGGAGATGGGCCAACAGTTTCTCGGGCGTGTTCAGGTCCGGCCACTGTCCCGGATCGTAGTCGTCGGCGATCAGGTCCTTCGCCATCAGATACTCCAGCTCCTCAAGGCGGACGGCGATCCCGGAATCGAACGGGCAGTCGTCGATCGGCACCGCAGCCAGCCGTTTCAGGGCTTCCTGATACAGGGGAAGAACGGGTCGATCCGCAGCGATACGCGCGGCCAGGGGCTCGCCCGGCGCCTGACGCGTCACCATGACCTCATGGGTTTCCGTCCGGCCGACATGCACCAGTTCGGGGACGTTCAGGCGACCGGAAAGCCAGTCCAGGACCCGGGCTTCGCGCAGGACGCTGAACGTCGTCGGAGCGTAGACCGCGGGCGAGGTCTTGAGAAAGAACCGCTCCCCGCCGCGCATGAAACTGCTGACGGAGCAGGGGGATTCCCCGATGGCGTCAGGTTCGAGCACCGCGTCGCCCACGAAGGACGCGATGGGCGGGGGCAGGTCCATGGCAGGCAGGCTACGGCGCGACGAAGGCGTCCAGCGCCGAATAGAAGACCTCGGGCTGGTCCAGCATGATGAAGTGGGCGCTGTCGGCGACGCGCTGCAGCTTCACCCCCGGCAGGCGGGAATAGGCGCCACGGTAGATGGCGTCGGTGCCGCCCGCAGGCATGCCGTTGAAATCGACGTAGAGGACCTCGACCGGGGCCGTGATCTTCGAAAACTCGGGCGAGACGTCGGTGACGACCAGTTCCTGCATGGCGCGGGCCATGACGTCGGTGTCGCTGGTCAGGGTGTCCTGAATCGGTCCGGCGCGCTTCGACTCGGTCTTGATCATCGAGCCGATGGTCTGGTTGGCGCTGTCGATGCGGGCCTGACCGGTTTCGGCGGCGATGCCGTCGTGGGTGCGCTGGCCGACGGCCTCGATCTGCTCGCGGGTGGCGGTCGGGCCGGCGAAGGCCGGGCCCAGGCTCGGCAGCATGTCCACGACCATCAGCTTGCCGACCAGATCGGGATGGCGGGCGGCCAGCATCAGGCCGATGGTGCCGCCCATGGAATGGCCGACGACGATCGGGTGATCCAGATGGTTTTCGGTGATGTAGCGGGCGATCTCCTCGGCGACCGGGGCCGAGACCGGGCCGGAGGCGTTGCCCTCGGTCGGGGCGCCGGCGAAGCCCTGGATATGGATGCGGTGGATACGCCAGCCGCCGGGCTGAAGCGTCTCGACCGTCACGGGGACGCCGTTGTTGACGCTGACCGTCTCGGAGTTCCAGCGCGCCTGCAGGTGTTCGACCGTGCCGTCCCAGACCTCGGGCGAGGAGCTCAGCCCGGGAATCAGGATGATGTCACGCACCCCGGGACCGGCCGGCTCGCCGTCGATGCGGACATGCAGCCGGTCCGAGGCGAAGTCGGCGTGGCGGTGGTGTTCGGCGTGTTCCATATGGCCGTCCTGTGCGGAGGCGAGGCCCACCGCGCCGAAATTGATCATCAGGCCGATGGCGGCGACCATTCCGGTCAACAGCTGGGTGTTCATGTGGCGTCCCTCCGGGCAGGCGGTTCGCCTGCGTTCTGATCCCTTGTCGTCACAGTGGGGACGAATGGATGCGGGCGGAAGCGGGGCGGTGGAAAAAATCCTGCGTGATGACGTCACGGGCGCAGACGCCTAGAATGGCGGGATGCCCTCCGCCGACTCCGCCCCCGTCTCCTCCAATGCCCCTGAGGCCAAGGCTCCGCCGACCGCCTTCGGAAAGGGGTTCGTGCTGGACGCCTGGTATTTCGTGGCCCTGGCGCACGACGTCGCCAAGGGGTCGCTGAAACGCTACGAGATCATGGGCGAGCCGGTGCTGATCGGCCGCACGAACGCCGGCGCCGCCTACGGCATGCGCGACATCTGTCCGCACCGGGCCGCGCCGCTTTCGGCCGGGCGGATGGTCGACAAGCCCGGCGAGGGCGAGACCATCGAATGCCCCTATCACGGCTGGCGCTTCCGTCCCGACGGGGTCTGCGCCGCCATTCCGTCCCTGGTCGAGGAACAGGCCTTCGAGGCCGGCCGGATCCGCGTCCGTTCTTATCCGGTGGTCGAGAGCCAGGGGCTGGTCTTTGTCTTCATGCGCTCCGATCCGCGCTCGGACGAGGCCCCCGACCATGCGCCGCCGGTCTTCCCGGGTGTCGTCGGCGGCGAGGCCAGGCTGGTCGAATGGATGGATTTCGACAGCCATATCGACCACGCCGTCGTCGGCCTGATGGACCCGGCCCACGGGCCCTTCGTGCATCAGCAGTGGTGGTGGCGGTCCGAGCATTCGATGCATGAGAAGGCCAAGGCCTTCGAACCGCGCGAGTTCGGCTTCGCCATGGTCCGCCACGCGCCGTCGTCGAACTCGAGAGCCTACAAGATCCTCGGCGGCGCCCCCGCGACCGAGATCACCTTCCGCCTGCCCGGCTATCGCTGGGAGCATATCCAGGTCGGTGAGAAACAGGTCCTGGCCCTGACCTGTTTGACGCCGGTGACAGAGACCAAGACCCGGATCACCCAGATCTTCTGGTCCGACCACTGGGTGTTCAACATCGCCAAGCCCTTCCTGCGGATGGGCGTCGTCGCCTTCCTGAAGCAGGACGGCGGGATGGTGAACCTGCAGAACGAGGGGCTGCGCTACGACCCCGCCCTGATCTGGATCGACGACGCCGACAAACAGGCGAAGTGGTATCAGCAGCTCAAGCGCGAATGGACGAAAAGCCGCGTCGAGGGACGCGGCTTCGTCAACCCGGTCAAGGCCGGGGTGCTGAGGTGGAAGAGCTAGAACCCCTCCGTCTCCTCGCGCAGAGCTCGGAGCCACCTCCCCATCGCTGCGCGACGGGGAGGAGACTCAAATCCCTTAGCGCGTCAGGGCGCCGGCGAGGATGACGTCGATCTGCTTGGCGACGTGGTCCGACAGCTGTTGCTCGGTCCAGCTGTCGTAGGCCGCGCGGCGGTAGTTCGACAGATAGGCGTCCCACAGCAGGTCGGTCAGCAGCGGCACGTCGGCGTCTTGCGACAGCTCGCCCTTGCCGACGCCGTCACGCAGGATCTGGGTGATGACGGCCAGCAGTTGCTTGGTCACGGCGCGGGCGCGCGTCTCGGCGGCCAGCGGCTGGAACCACGAGCGGGCGACGATGGCCTGGAACAGCGGCAGCTGGTCCAGCGAGCCGTGGTAGCCGGCGGTCAGGGCGGCGGCCAGACGGGCCTTGACCGAACCCTCGCCGGCGCCGGCCTTCACCGTGTCGGCCAGTTTGGTCATGTCTTCGGTCAGGACGGCTTCGAACAGCTCGGCCTTGTCCTGGAAGTTGGCGAAGACGGCGCCGGTGGACATACCCGCGCCCTTGGCGATGTCGCGGATGGTGGCCGGCTCATAGCCGCGCTCGGCGAACAGGCCCCGAGCGGCGTCGAGGACCTTCTGCCGGGTGCGGATCTTGGCGGCCTGGCGGCGGTTCAGGCGGGGGGTTTCGTGTCCGGCGACGTCATCGGGGGTCTGAACGTCGGCGGTCGCGGCGGTGTGAGACATGGAAGAGATGCTTTACTCAAACCCGGAGGCGGGGGAACCGCCGGGACGAAAAGGAAGAAGGGGCACGGCCGAGAGCCCCGGAATTCACCGGTTTTCAGAAGGCGTCGCCCCGAGAACGGGGGTCTTCATCACGGAACGATGACGAAATTGGGGTCCAAATATTAACGGCGCGGTTCCTCGCGGCGCGGTGTCAGCGAACCGACACAGTGGATAAACGACGTTATTCGGACATTCCGTCGCGAACGGCTACGCTTTATTTTCCAAAGGTTTCCGAACTGTAGACCCGCGCAGGGCCCGGGTCGCGCGGCCGCGCCGCGCCTCGGGGATGGCCGCCTGGAAGACCGCGCGAAAAACGTCGCGCTTTTCGTGGATGGACGCCAGGACCAGCCCCATGGGCACGCCGATGTCGACCAGGGTGTTCTCCGCCAGTTGCAGGCTGGCCTCGGTGGTTTCGGGCACGGCGTCGGTGACGCCCAGACCATAGAGGCGGGCCGCGTGGCGGTCGTCGCGGGCGCGGGCGATCACGGTCATGTCGTCGCGCAGGGCCCGGGCGGCGATGACCACCTCATCCACCTTGGAGGGGGCGTCCATGGTCACCACCAGGGCGCGGGCGCTGTCGATGCCGCAGGCGGTCAGCATCTCGGCCCGTCCGGCGTCGCCGTAATAGATGTCGAAGCCCTGGCGACGGGCCTCGGTCACCGTCGCCGGATCGGCGTCGACGGCGATGAAGGGCGCCTTGTGCTCGGCCAGAAGCTCGCCGACCAGCCGCCCGACCCGGCCGAAGCCGACGATCAGCACCACGCCCTCGCGCACCACCGGGTTCAGGGCCTCGGGCGGCACGGCCGGCGTCTCGACGTCGCGCGGCTCAAGACGGGGCGCCAGCGCCTGGCCCAGCCAGGCCATCAGGGGCACGGTGAACATCGACAGGGTCGCCGAGACCAGTACGGCCTGGGTGAAGGCGGGCGAGGCCAGACCCTCGCCCATGGCGGTGTTCAGGACGACGAAGGCGAACTCTCCGGCCGGCCCCAGGACCAGGGCGGTTTCGATCGCCGTGCGGGGGCCCAGTTTCCAGAGACGGGCAAGGCCGTAGATGACCCCGGCCTTGATGGCCGTGAGGGCGATCGCGAGACTGAAGACGAAGATCGGGTCGGCGGCGAGGACGTTCAGATCCAGGCCGATGCCGACCCCGACGAAGAAGACCCCGAGCAACAGACCCTTGAACGGCTCGATATTGACCTCGACCTCGCGCCGGTACTCGGTCTCGGCGATCAGCAGGCCGGCGATCAGGGCGCCGATGCTCATCGACAGACCGGCCGCCTGGGCCGCGACCCCGGTCCCGACCACGACCAGAAGGCACAGGGCGACAAACAGCTCCTGACCGCCGTGGGTGCGCTTGCGGCTGCGCGCCACGGACCGGAACAGGGGTCGGAGCACCACCCGGCCCAGCACCACGATCAGGGCCAGACCCAGGGCGGCGGGCGCCAGGGTAAAGAGAGTGCGGCCGATCTGGTCGGGCTGAAGGAAGCCGCCCGGATGGGCGGCGGCCGCCAGGAAGGAGACGGTGATCAGGATCGGCGCCACGGCCAGGTCCTGGGCCAGAAGGACGGCGAAGGTCGCCTTGCCCGTCGCTCCCTTGAGCCGCCCGCTCTCGGCCATGACCGGCATGACCACCGCCGTTGAGGACAGGGCCAGACCCATGCCGAGGACGGCGGCCGCGGCCAGCGACTGGCCCAGCAGCAGGAAGCCGCCCCCCAGAACCGCCGCGCAGACCAGAACCTGAAGCAGGCCGAAGCCGAAGACGAGGCGGCGCATCGAGCGCAGCCGCTCCCACGACAGCTCCAACCCGATCATGAAGAGAAGGAAGGCGACGCCGAGCTCGCTGAGCTGGGCGATCTGGGCCGGGTCGCTGATGGTGAACCAGGACAGCCAGGGCAGGGTATCGGTCAGCTGACCGAGGCCATGCGGCCCCAGAACGACGCCTGCGGCGAGGAAGCCCAGCACCGGGCTGATCCTCAGACGGCTGAACAGGGGCACCACCACGCCCGCCGCCGCCAGGAAGACGACCAGATCCTTGTATTCGCCGCCGCCGCCGTGTCCGCCCGCCATTCGCCCCCCAATTCGCTATGGGGACAATCTTGTCTCAACGGGGCTCCGGCGCCATCCCGTCGCGGAGATTCATGAATCTTTTTTAAGGCGACACCCCCCCTGTCCGGCGTAGGTTCGCCGCCGAACCGCCATATTGGCTTCGGCCGCAGATGGCCTCATCCGCCGCCTCATTCGACGAAAATCGCCGACCTTTCAGGACTGTTTTCCTACATGAAGAAGCTTCTCCTCGGCGCCGCCCTCGGCGCCCTGCTCGTGCCCGCCGCCTCCTTCGCCCAGACCGCCGACACCGGCCTGTTCAGCGCCCAGTCCGACGCGCATGAGTGCATCGACGACGGCTGCACCATGGTCGCCCTGTTCCAGTCGGGCCCGACCGGCTCGGGCTATCAGGGCACGGTCGCGCCCAAGTACGGGACCTGGGGCTTCGACCTCGCCGGTCGCGACACCACGGTGAACCCGGGTGACAACTTCATGGAATACGCCAACGGGACCGCGCTGAAGTCGCTGGTCATCCCGTCGGACCGCACCTCCTACGGCTCCTTCGCCCTGCTGCGCGAACTGTCGGACAACCGCATGAAGGAACTGGTCCTGGGTCTGGCGGCCCGCACCGACCTGACGCCGGGCACCGACGAGGCCAAGATCGCCGACGCCTACCGCTCCTATATCGACGAGGCCCGCATCGAGCAGCTCGACGCCCAGCCGCTGCAGCCCTATCTGGCCGCCATCCGCGCCGCCGACACCCGTGAGAAGATGGCCGTTCTGATGGGCGGGACCCAGGGCCGTCTGGGCACGTCCTTCTTCCGCACCGGCATCACCATCGACGCCAAACAGCCTGACCGCTACGTCGTCTCCGCCGGTCAGGGCGGCCTCGGTCTGCCGAACCGCGACTACTATCTGTCGCCGCTCTACGCCGACAAGAAGGTCAAGTATCAGGCCTATGTCGAGCGCATGCTGACCATGATCGGCTGGGAAAACCCCGCCGAGAACGCGGCCGCCATCGTGGCCCTGGAAACCTCGATCGCCGAAACCCACTGGACCCCGATCGAGAACCGCAACCGCGACAAGACCTATAACGAATACACCATCGCCAAACTGGCCGAAGAGGCGCCGGGCTTCCCCTGGCAGGCCTATTTCGACGCCGCCCAGCTGGGCACGGCCCAACGCCTGATCGTGTCCCAGAACACGGCCATGCCCAAGATCGCGGCCATCTACGCCGAGACCCCGGTCGCCCTGCTGCAGGCGTGGGAAGCCTTCCACACCGCCGATGACGCCGCGCCGCGGCTGTCGCGCCGCTTCGCCGACGCCCAGTGGGAGTTCCGTTCGCGCGACCTGTCGGGCCAGCCCGAGCAGCGCAGCCGCGAAAAGCGCGCCATCTCCTTCGCCGAGGGTTCGCTCGGCGAGGCGACCGGCCGTCTGTATGTCGCCGAATACTTCCCGGCCGAATCCAAGGCCAAGATGGAACAGCTGGTCTCGAACATCCGTTCGGCCCTGTCGCACCGCATCGCCGGCCTGAGCTGGATGGGCGACACGACCAAGGCCGCGGCCCAGGAGAAGCTGTCCAAGATCACCGTCAAGATCGGCTATCCGGACAAATGGCGTGACTACTCCGCCCTGGAAATCCGTCCCGACGACCTGTTCGGCAACGCCGAGCGCGCCGGGATCTTCCAGTGGAACTACCAACTGGCCCGCCTGAACAAGCCGGTCGACAAGACCGAATGGGGCATGACGCCCCAGACGGTGAACGCCTATTACAACTCGTCGAACAACGAGATCGTCTTCCCGGCTGCCATCCTGCAGCCGCCCTTCTTCGATCCGAACGCAGACCCGGCCGTCAACTACGGCGGCATCGGCGGCGTGATCGGTCACGAGATCGGCCACGGCTTCGACGACCAGGGCTCCAAGTCCGACGGCGACGGCGTGCTGCGCGACTGGTGGACCCCGGCCGACAAGGCCAATTTCCAGGCCCTGACCACGCGTCTGGGCGCCCAGTACGACGCCTTCGAACCCATCCCGGGCTATCACGTCCAGGGTGGGCTCACGATGGGCGAGAACATCGGCGACGCCTCGGGCGTGGCCGTGGGTCTGGAGGCCTATCACATCTCCCTGAACGGTCAGGCCGCCCCGGTTCTGGACGGCGTCACCGGCGACCAGCGCTTCTTCTACGGCTGGGCCCAGGTCTGGCAGTCGAAGATGCGCGACGAAGCCGCCAAGCAACAGGTCGCCACCGACCCGCACAGCCCGGCGATGTTCCGCGTCATCGGCCCGCTGCGCAACTCCGACGCCTGGTACGAAGCCTTCAACGTCCAGGCCGGCTCGAAATACTACCTCGCCCCGGCCGACCGGGTTCACATCTGGTAAGGCGAGCGCCCCTCTTCAAAGAGGAAGCCTGAATGAGGAAGGGCCGGAGCGGAGACGCTCCGGCCCTTTTCCTTGATCTCAGCTTTTGCGGAGCGTCACATAGATCGCGCCGTCGCCGCCGTGCCGGCGGTGGGCGGAGGCAAAGCCGGAGACGATCGGGCGCAGGGCCGGCGACTGCAGCCATTCGTGGACCGAGGCGCGGATGACGCCGCCGCCCCTGCGGCCCTGTCCCGTGATCACCAGCACCGACTTCAGTCCCCGGGCCTGACAGCCCATCAGGAAGGCGCGCAGCTGGTCCTCGGCCTCGAAGCGGCCGAAGCCATGCAGGTCGATGCGGTCCTCGATCGGATCCCGCTCGCGCGACAGCCGGCGCTGGCGGCGCGGCTCCAGCTCTTCCGGGGCACCCCGTGGAGCGGGAGAGGCGACGGGACGGGCCGGCGCGAGCCTGGGCGGCGTCTTCGTCAGGACAGGCTTTTTGGCCGGGGTCGTGGCCGTCGACAGGCTGGCGGGCGGATCGGCCGGCAGGGGGCCGCCGGGGGTGACGCGGGCGGCCTTTCGGGCCGTCGGCGGGGTCACCGAGCCCGAGACCCGGGCCCAGATGCGACGGTCCTCGGACGTCAGATCGCCTGAAGCCTTGCCCCCCGAGGTCTTTTTCGGCGGCCCCTTGGCCACGGGTCAGTCGTCGCCGTCGTCGTCGGCGGTCAAATCCTGCGGGCCCGGCTCATGGACCAGAAGATCACCCGGCTGGCAGTTCAGCTCCCGGCACAGGGCGTCGAGGGTGGAAAAGCGGATCGCCCGCGCCTTGCCGGTCTTGAGGATCGACAGATTGGCCAGGGTCACGCCGACGCGGTCGGCGAGCTCGGTCAGCGACATGCGTCGTTCGAGCAGGATGCGGTCGAGCTGGATGCGGATGGCCATGAGAAGGGATGCTCGATCAGATCAGATGGTCAGTTCGGATTCGCGGCGCAGCCGGGCGCCCTCGCGGAACACTTCGGCGAGGACGAAGACGACCAGGACGGAGAAGATGGGGGTCAACAGTTCGCCGAACCCTTGCGGGTCCATGACCCCGGGCACGAGGCGGGCCGCGACCATGCCCTGGGCCACCCAGACGCCGGCGGTGACGGTGGCGAGCGTCAGGCCGATGGCGCGCAGACGGCGCACATTCTCGGGCCGGAAGGGGTCGCCCGCGGTCAGGGTGCGGAAGATGAGGCGCAGGTTTCGCAGGATCAGCAGGAAGCCGCCGACCCAGGCCGACAGGGCGCCGAGACCGAACAGCAGGAGCGGCCGCGTCAGGGGCTGCTGCAGACCGCCGTCATGGTCGGTGACGGTGACGTTGTAGTTGGCGACAGGAATGAAGATGGCGGCGACGAAGGCGATCAGCAGGACGGCGGTGATCAGCATCAGCAGCAGATAGGCCACGTCGAGGGCGACCTTCAGAAGGCTGGCGACCGAGCCGGGACCCAGGGTCCGCCAGGGGGCGCGAAAGCGCGGAAATCGAATGCGGGAGGCGACGCCGTTTGCCGGAAGCCGACCTTTCAGATTGTCGAGGGTCGGAAGGCGCATCGGCCGGGGTCGCTCAGGCCGGGAGGGAGGAGGCGAATGCCGCGCGGGGTCCGGCGAACCCCGTCGCGGTCTTATACATCGCGATCTTCATGGGTCTCGTCAAAGCCTTACAAAAGCGCATCTGCCGTGAACCGGGGGTCTGGATCAGACCCCCTCGGTCAATCCCTGCATCGAGATCGATGCAAGGCGCGGTAGACGGGCTCAGAAAGCCTGGGCGAGGATGGCGACCAGGGCGGTCGGCAGGGCGGCGAGCAGGGCGGCGTTGACCAGCACATTGCCGACCTTGTCCATGAAGAGAGAGGCGTTCATCGTGTTCATCGTGGTTCTCCTGAGTGTGGGACGTTTATTGCCCACTTGGTTATGACCGCTGGGTAAAGATTGTGCGTTTCCGTCAATCTCTGGAACGGTGCGGCCCCCGTTCGTGAGAACATAGATAGGCCTTGCAACGGGCGAGGTCACGTTACATATCGTTTAACGATATTAAACTTTGGCAATGGATTGTAACGCGGTGCGTGAACAGCGATGAAACTCAAGCTTATCAAAGGGATGCGGCTCGTCGCGGCCACTCACAACCCCGGAAAGGTCCCCGAAATCGCGGCCCTGCTGGATGGAAATTACGAGATTGTCACCGCAGGACAGCTGAATCTGCCTGAACCGGACGAGACCGAGACCACTTTTGGCGGCAACGCCATGCTGAAGGCGCGTCATGCGGCCCAGCTCTCTGGCGAGGTTTCCCTGGCCGACGACTCCGGAATGTCCGTTCTGGCGCTGGACGGGGCGCCGGGCATTTTTTCCGCGCGCTGGGCCGGGCCGGGCAAGGATTTCGCCCTGGCCATGAAGAAGGTGGAGGATCGGCTGGAGGAGATCGGATCGACCGACCGCCGCGCCTGGTTCACCTCGGCCCTGGCCGTCGCCTGGCCGGATGGACCGTGCGTCGTGGTCGAGGGCGAGGTCCACGGCCAGCTGACCTTCCCGCCCCGGGGCACGCGCGGCTTCGGCTATGACCCCATCTTCATTCCCGACGGCTTCGACCAGACCTTCGGCGAGATGGAGCCGGCGGCCAAGGACGCCATGAGCCATCGCGCCCGCGCCTTCGCCAAGCTCAAGGCCGCCCTGATTGACTGACCTCGACCCGGGTTCGGATGTCGCCGTCTACGTCCACTGGCCCTATTGCGCCCGCATCTGCCCCTATTGCGATTTCAACGTCGTGCGGGATCGCGGGCGGACGGAGGAGCAGGCCGGGCTGGTCGCGGCGATCCTGAGCGATCTCGAGGCCCAGGCAGAGCTGGTCGGTGAGCGGCGACTGGCCTCAATCTTCCTCGGCGGCGGCACCCCGTCCCTGATGCCGCCCGAAGCCGTGGCGGCGGTGATCGCGGCGATCCACGCCCGCTTCCCGACAGCCCATCCCGTCGAGATCACGCTTGAGGCCAATCCGACCGACGCCGAGGCGGCCCATTTCGCCGCCCTGGCCGACGCCGGGATCAACCGGCTGTCGCTGGGCGTCCAGTCGCTGGACGAGGCGGCCCTGAGGTTCCTCGGGCGCAACCATTCGGCGGGGGAGGCGCGGCGCGCCATCGCCCTGGCCGGCAAGGCTTTCGGCCGGCTTTCGATCGACCTGATCTACGCTCGCCCGGATCAGTCGGTCGCCGACTGGACGGCCGAACTGACCACCGCCGTCGACCTGGGGTTCGAGCACGTCTCGCCCTATCAGCTGACCGTCGAGCCCACGACCGCCTTCGGCCGGGCCTTCGCGCGCGGCGACTGGACCCCGCCCGACGAGGACCTGTCCGCCGCCCTCTATGAGACGACCCAGACCGTCCTCGGGGCCGCCGGTTTCGAGGCCTATGAGGTGTCCAACCACGCGCGCGGCGTGGCGGCCCGGTCGGCGCACAATCTGCATGTCTGGCGCGGCGGCGACTATCTGGGCCTCGGCCCCGGCGCCCACGGGCGGCTGACGCTGGAGGGGCTGCGCACCGCCACCATCGCCCACCGCCGGATCGGGGACTATGTCTCTGGTGTCGCGGAAGGCGCACCCTGGACCGAACGGGAGGCGCTGGACGCCGAAGGCGCCGCCGAGGAGCGAGTCCTGCTCGGTCTTCGCACCGTCGAGGGGGCGGAAGCCTCCGCCTTCGACACGCTCGGCGTCGCGGACCGGGTCGCCAACCTGACCGCCGACGGCTTTCTCGAGACGCGCGCCAGCCGGGTTATCGCCACGCCGAAGGGCCGTCCGGTGCTGGACGGGGTGCTCAAGGCGCTCCTGACCTGAATCCGAAATCTCGCTTCAGGCTCCGGCCTTGACCGCGAAGCTCCAGGCCGCGTCCGAAAGGGGGCCGACCTGGGCCGCCATGCTGCGGGCGTGGGCGCTGGCGGCGGTGCCGTCGCGCACCCGCCCGGCGATGCCCTGACAGATGGCCCCCAGCCGGAACAGATTATAGGCCATCAGCCAGTCGAGATTGGCCGGGATCCCCGCCCCGGTCTTCTCCGCATAGCGGGCGACCGTCTCCTCAATGGTGGGGATGCCCAGCGCCTTGAGGTCGACGCCGTTGATGCCGTTCCTCTGGCTGGCCGGCAGGACCCAGCCGATCAGCATGTAGGAGAAGTCGGCCATGGGATCGCCGAGCGTCGACAGCTCCCAGTCCAGCACGGCCCGGACCTCCGAGGCCTCGGCGGCCATGATCAGATTGTCGAGGCGGAAGTCGCCGTGGACGATCCGTGCCGGTCCCTCGGGCGGCAGGGTCGAGGGCAGATAGTCGATCAGCCGGTCCATGGCCGGGATCGGATCGATCTCCGACGCCCGATACTGTTTGGTCCAGCGCCCGACCTGACGCTCGAAATAGTTGCCCGGCTTGCCATAGTCGCCCAGACCGATGGCGGCGGGGTCGAAGGCGTGCAGGGCCGCCAGGGCGTCAGTCTGGGCCTCATAGATGGCGCGGCGCTCGGCGGGCTCCATCCCCGGCAGCTTCAGGTCCCACAGGACCCGGCCCTCGACCTTGTCCATGACGTAGAACATCGAGCCGATGACGGCGTCGTCGGTGCAAAGGGCCCAGGGTTTCGCGACCGGATAGCCCTGTTTCGACAGGGCCGAGATGACGGTGAACTCCCGGTCCACGGCATGGGCGGAGGGCAGGAGGGTCCCGGGCGGCTTGCGACGCAGGACGTAGGATTTGCCCGGGGTGACGAGCTCATAGGTCGGGTTCGACTGGCCGCCGTTGAACTGGCGCACCGTCAGCGGTCCCTCATAGCCTTCGACATTCGCCGCCAGCCATTCGCCGAGCCTGCCCTCGTCGAGGGCGTAGCGGGGATCGACCTCGCGCGTACCGGAGAAGGTCGCCTGGGCGTCGAGGTTGGTGGCGGCGTCGGTCATGGATCTTCCTCGGTCGGCGTCTTGAAGACGCTCTGTCGTTCAGTTCGCGGCGATGATGGCGGCCTTGACGGCCTTGCGCCAGCCCTTGAGCAGCCTCTCACGCTCGGCCGACTCCATGCGCGGGGTCCAGACGGCGGGCGCCTCGGTGCTGTGGACTTCCAGATCCGTGATCAGGCCGACGCCGAGCGCCGCCAGCTTGGCCGCGCCCAGCGCCGTCATCTCCTGGAATGCCGGCCGTTCGACCGTGACCTCGCAGATGTCGGCGACGAACTGCATGGCGAACGAATTGGCCGTGACCCCGCCGTCGACCTTCAGCGTCGCCAGCCGGGGCGCCCCGTCGTCGGCCAGGGCGTCGAGCAGGTCGCGCGTCTGATAGGCCAAGGCCTCCAGCCCCGCCCGGATGAAGTGGGCCGGTTTGGAATCCCGGGTCAGGCCGATGACGGCGCCGCGCGCATCCGGCTCCCACCAGGGCGCGCCGAGGCCCGTAAAGCCGGGGACCAGATAGACCCCGCCGTTGTCCTTCAGGCCTTGCGCCATGGCCTCGGAGTGACGCGACTCTGAGATCATCCCGACCCCGTCCCTGAGCCACTGGATCGCCGATCCAGCGGAGAAGATGGAGCCTTCGAGGGCGTATGCGGCGGTGTCCCCGACCAGATAGCCGAGAGTGCCGAGCAGGCGGCGGGTCGAGGCGACCGGCTGATCCCCGACATTGGCGACGAGGAAGGCGCCGGTGCCGTAGGTGATCTTGGCGTCGCCGGGGTTCAGGGCGCCGTGGCCCACCAGGGCCGCCTGCTGGTCCCCCGCCGATCCGGCGATGGGCAGGGCGCGGCCGAACAGGCTGGGGTCGCTTTCGCCACTGATCTCGGCGCAGCCGGCGATGCGGGGCAGGACGACCTTCGGCACATTGAAAAGCTCGCACAGGTCATCGCGCCATTCCCGGGTCCGGAGATCCATCAGGGAGGTGCGGCTGGCGTTGGTGGCGTCGGTGACGTGGCTGGCTCCGTTCGTCAGCTTCCACACCAGCCAGGCGTCGATGGTGCCGAGCTTCACCTCGCCCTTTTCCGCCCGATCGCGTGCGCCCGGGACCTTGTCGAGCAGCCAGGCGAACTTTGTGGCCGAAAAGTAGGGATCGAGGATCAGGCCGGTCGCCGCCTGCACCTCGGCCTCATGGCCCTCGGCGGCGAGGCGGGCGGAGACGTCGGCGGTGCGCCGGTCCTGCCAGACGATGGCCCTGTGCAGGGGCTCGCCCGTCGCGGCGTCCCAGATCACGGAGGTTTCGCGCTGGTTGGTGATGCCGATGGCAGCGAAGCGCGACACGCCGCCGGCCTTGCGGATCACCTCGCGGCAGGTCTGCAGCGTGGCGGTCCAGATCTCGGCGGCGTCATGCTCGACCCAGCCGGAATGGGGGAAATGCTGGGCCAGCTCGATCTGGCTGATGGCCACGGCCCTGAGCGACTGATCCTCCCCGACCTCGAAGGCGATGGCCCGGCTGGACGTCGTGCCCTGGTCGATGGCGAGTATCAGATTGGACAAGGCCGTCTCCCGGGCTGGCGTCGCAGAAAGTCGAGGCAGGAACTCTTGAACTGGCCCTTACCCAGGACTTCGGCTTTGGTTTAAGCAGCGGGCATGACCTTGCACACCCCTTCGTTCGATGGCGTCCGCGACGCCGCCCGTCAGATCGCCGGCGTCGCCGTGCGCACCCCCCTGATCGAGAGCCCGGCCTTGAACGAACGTCTGGGCGGACGGGTGCTGATGAAGGCCGAGACCCTGCAGCGGGCCGGGGCCTTCAAGTTTCGCGGCGCCTATAACCGCATCAGCCGGCTGACGGACGAGGAAAAGGCGCGGGGCGTCGTGGCCTATTCCTCGGGCAACCACGCCCAGGCCGTCGCCGCCGCCGCGAAGATGGTCGGAACCTCGGCCATCATCGTCATGCCCGCCGACAGTCCCAGGGTGAAGGTCGAGGGCGTCATCGGCTTCGGCGGCGAGGTGCGGATGTACGACCGCTACACCGAGAGCCGCGAGGCCATC
This sequence comes from Brevundimonas sp. ALps5, assembly GCF_058681645.1. Classification (NCBI taxonomy): domain Bacteria; kingdom Pseudomonadati; phylum Pseudomonadota; class Alphaproteobacteria; order Caulobacterales; family Caulobacteraceae; genus Brevundimonas; species Brevundimonas sp. ALps5. The sequence continues at coordinate 1,462,036 of NZ_CM178744.1, forward strand.
GGCGAGGAGATCGCGGCCTCGAAGGGCTCCATTCTCGTTCGCCCCTTCGACGACCCGTTCATCATCGAGGGTCAGGGCACGGCCGGGCTGGAGATCGTCGAACAGGCCGCCGAGCTGGGCGCCGGCGCTCTGGATCAACTGTTGTGCGGGACCTCCGGCGGCGGGCTGATGGCCGGAATCAACCTGTCGATGGCGGCCCTGTCGCCCGCGACCCCCTGCTGGGGCGTCGAGCCCGCCGACTACAACGACACCCAGATTTCGCTGGCGAAGGGCGAGCGTCTGACCCACGCCCCGGCCAGGGGCACCATCTGCGACGCCCTGATGACCGACCGGCCGGGCGAGCTGACCTTCCCCATCAACCGTCGACTGGCGGGGATCCTGACCGTGACCGACGCCGAGGTCGCCGAGGCCGTGCGCTACGCCTTCCGCACCCTGAAGCTGGTGGTCGAACCGGGCGGGGCGGTGTCGCTCGCGGCCCTGCTGACCGGCAAGGTTTCCGCGGCGGACAAGACCACGGCCATCGTCCTGTCGGGCGGCAATGTCGATCCGGCCCTGTTCTCGGCCATCATCGAGGATCGCTTCGACGATCGCTTCGGGGGATGAAAACGGGCTGGCCTCACCTTGGGGAAGGCGGATAGCTTCGCCCCAAACAAGGGAGCGAACCAATGACCAAGGCCACGGAACTCGAGGGACTGATCGGTACGGAGGTCGGGGTCTCGAAATGGATCGAGATCGACCAGAAGCGCATCGACGCCTTCGCCGACTGCACCGAGGACTGGCAGTTCATCCACATCGACCCCGAGGCGGCCAAACAGACCCCGTTCGGCGGCACCATCGCCCACGGCTTCCTGACGGTGAGCCTGCTGTCGGCCATGAGCTATGACGGGGTGCCGCGTCTCGAAGGCGTGGTCATGGGCGTCAACTACGGCTTCGACAAACTGCGCTTCATCAACCCCGTGCCCTCGGGCTCGAAGGTGCGCGGCCGCTTCAAACTGCTCTCGGCCGAGAACAAGGGCTCGGACGGCGGCGTCACCCGCTGGCTGATCAAGCATGAGGTCACCGTCGAGATCGAGGGCGTCGCCAAGCCCGCCCTGATCGCCGAGTGGCTGGGCATGCAGATGGTGACGGACTGATCTTCTGACGCCTTGAACGGGTCGGCTACCGCCGATCCGGGGAAGCGGGTGGACGCCGACGCGGCTTGTGTCCGATAAGGGGCGTTCGGAGAGATCTGTACGGTAACGGCCTTGCACCACCACGGCGGCGTCTTCCTCCTCCTGGCCTATGCCGTCGCGGTTCTGGCGGGCTGGACGGCGCTCGACCTGTTCCAGCGCATTCGGGGCCGCGAGGGCCGCGACCAGACGCCCTGGCTGGCGGCGGCCGCCGTGGCCATGGGCGGCGGCATCTGGGCGATGCATTTCATCGCCATGCTGGGTTTCGATCCCGGCGCCCCGGTCCGCTACGACCCCGGCCTGACGGTCCTGTCCTTCCTGCTGGCCGTGGCCGGCGTGGCCGGCGCCTTCTTCACCGCCTCGCGTGACAGGCTGGGCGCGGGCCGAATTCCCTTCGCCGGGGCGGCCATGGGGACGGCTATCGCCCTGATGCACTATGTCGGGATGGCGGCCATGCGCACCGCCGCCACCGTCGGCTGGCGGCCGGAGCTGGTCGTCTTCTCCATCGCCATCGCCATCGGCGCCTCCATCACCGCCCTGTGGGCCGCACGCCGCGAGACCTCGATCGGCTGGCGCGCCGCCGCCGCCGCCATTCTCGGACTGGCCGTCGTCGGGATGCACTACACCGGCATGGCGGCCCTGGATTTGAGGCCCGTCGCGGGGATGATGGACGATGGCGGCGCTCCGCCCCTGGCCATCGCCGTCAGCGTGGCGGCCGTCACCGCAGTCATCCTGTTCATCGCCCTTGCCGCCTCCATGGCCGACGATCGGGCCCGACTGGTCTCGGTCCTGGCCGCCGCCGACGTCGGATACTGGGAGCTCAATCTCAAGGACCGGACCTTCACCCTCTCGGCCCGGGCGCGCGAACTCGTCGGCCTGTCCGTCGACGCTCCGACCGGCGACATCGACAACCCCGTCTGGATGCAGGACGACCACCTCGCCGCCCGCGCCGAGGCGCTGGAGAAGGCGATGAGGGGCGAGGCCGACTATGACGTCGAGTATCCGGTCGGAAACACCGGCCGCTGGGTCCAGTCCAAGGGCAGTCTGGTCCGTTCGCGCTCGGGCCGGCCGTTGAAGCTGGCGGGGGTGGTGTCCGACATCACCGACCGCAGGCGCGCCTTTGAGGCTCTGGAGACCAGCGAGCGGCGTCAGAAGCTGCTGATCAACGAGCTCAATCATCGGGTGAAGAACACCCTGGCCACCATCCAGTCGATCGCCATGCTGACCGCGCGGCGCACGGGGTCGGTGCCCGAGTTCTCGGCCCTGTTCGAGGCGCGGCTGATGGCCCTGTCGGAGACCCACAACCTGCTGACCGCCACCGGCTGGGAGCAGGCCATGCTGCGCGACATGCTGGGTCGGGAGATGCGGCCCTATTCGCCCGAGCAGTTCGCGCTCGACGGCCCCGACGTCCTGTTCGCCCCGCCCCAGGCCCTGGCCATGGGGATGATCATCCACGAACTGGCCACCAACGCCGCCAAACACGGCGCCCTCAGCCGTCAGGGCGGTCGGGTCTCGGTACGCTGGACCGCGCCGGACGCGGCGGGCCGTGTCGCGCTGGACTGGATCGAGACGGGCGGGCCGACCGTGCCCAAGCCCGAACGCACCGGCTTCGGCTCGCGCCTGATCGCCACCAGCCTGAAGGGCGACCTCGGCGGCGCCGCCGAGCTGGATTACGCCCCCGACGGCTTCCGCGCCCGCCTGACCTTCAGGCCGGCGCCGGAGCGGGCGACCGCAGGCGCGGCCTGAGACCTACTCGCCCAGGCACCTCAGGGCGACCTCGAGGTTGCGCAGGCCGTCCTCGCCGGTGACGGCAGGGGTCTCGCCGGTGCGGATGGCGTGGGCGAAGGCTTCCAGCTCCTTCTTGAGCGGCTCGTTGGGCCAGCTCATCACCCCGCGCGTGGAGTAGGAGCCGTCCGGCTGCTGGCCGAAGTATTCGGTCACCTGACGCGTCATCAGGTCGGCGACGACGAACTTGTTATGGGTCGCGACCTGCAGGGTGCGGGTCTTGTAGGGCGTCACCCAGTTGGTGGTGATGTGGGCGATCACACCGTTGTCGAGGCGGAACTGCAGCAGCGCCGTATCCTCGCGGTCGGCACGGGTGCGGGCCAGCTGCGGCTGGACCTCGGCGATCTCCGAGCCGGTCAGGTGGCGGATGATGTCGATGTCGTGCACCGCCAGATCGATGACCACTCCGACCTCGCCCATGCGCGGCGGGAAGGGGCCGACGCGGGTGATCTGGATGGAGATGACTTCCTCGCCGGCGATGGCGCGCTTGACCGCCTCGACCGCCGGGTTGAAGCGCTCGACCTGACCGACCATCAGGACGCGGTCGTTGGCCCTGGCGGCGTCGATCATCCGCTGGGCGTCGGCGACGGTGGCGGCGATCGGCTTTTCGACCAGGACATGGACGCCGGCTTCCAGCAGGGCGACGCCCAGTTCGGCGTGGTGGCGGTTCGGGGTGGCGACCACGGCGGCCTCCAGACCGGCCGCGACGAAGTCGGCGGCGGTGGTCAAGGGCTGGGCGTTGAAGGCGGTCGCGACGTTTCCGGCGGTGGCGCTGTCGGGATCGAAGACCACGGCGAGGTCGAACTCGCGCATCTCGGACATGACGCGGGCGTGGTTGCGGCCCATGACGCCGACGCCGGCGACGCCGGCGCGCAGGGGGGTGTGCAGCTGTGAGGGGTTCATGGCTCAGCCCTTGAAGGAGGCGACGGCGGCGATGACCTTGTCCTGGGTCGCCTCGTCCAGATCCGAGTGCATCGGCAGGCTGATGACGATCTCCATCAGACGCTCGGTGACCGGCAGGCCCTGCGGACCGCGCGGATACATCTCATAGGCCGGCTGCAGGTGCAGGGGGATCGGATAATAGACCGCCGTCGGCACGCCCTGTTCCTTCAGATGGGCGGCCAGCGCGTCGCGGTTCGGATGCTCGATCGTGTATTGCGCCCAGTTCGAAACATTGCCCTCGGGGACTTCCGGCACAGCCGAGACGTGGGCGGCGAGGCCCTCGTTGTAGCGTTTGGCGATGCGGTTGCGCCATTCGATCTCCTCGCCGAAGACCTTCAGCTTCTCGATCAGGACGGCGGCCTGGATGGTGTCCAGACGGCTGTTCAGGCCGATACGCATGTTCAGATATTTGGGGTCGTGGTCGAAGGTGCGGTCCTTCAGGTCCACCGCCACGGCCTTGCCGTGCACCCGGATGGAATCCATCAGCTGGGCCAGTTCATCGTCGTCGGTCAGCACCGCCCCACCGTCGCCGTAGCAGCCCAGCGGCTTGGCCGGGAAGAAGCTGGTGGTGGTGACGTCGGCCCATTTCAGCGGGTGGTCGCCGTCGATGGTGCAGCCGAAGCCTTGCGCCGAATCCGAGATCAGCTTCAGCCCATGCGTATCGCAGACGGCTTTGATGGCGGCATAGTCGGCGGGCTGGCCGAAAAGGTCGACGGCGATGACGACCCTGGGCGTCAGGCGGCCCTCGGCGATCGTGGCCTCGACGGCGGCGGCCAGATGGCCCGCGTCCATGTTGTAGGTCTTCTCATCGACGTCGATGAAGACCGGCTCGGCGTCGAACCACGGCACCACCTCGGCGGTGGCGGCGAAGGTGAAGGACGGCACGAAGACGGCGTCGCCGCGGCCCACGCCCCAGGCCATCAGCGGCAGGGCCAGGGCGTCGGTGCCGTTGGCGCAGCCGAGGGCGTGTTTGGCCTTGCCGAAGGCCGCGAGGTCGGCCTCGAACTGACGCACCTGCGGACCCATGACCCAGGCGCCGCCGACGACGGCCTCCTGAACGGCGGCCTCGATCTTGCCGCCGAGGCGAAGGCGCTGGGCCTGAAGGTCGATGAAGGGGATCATGGGGTTATCGTTTCATCTCTTGTCCGGGCCGCCCGCTTCGGGTCGGCGCCGGAGCGACGCTGACAAGCGTCCGCCCGGGAAAAGCCTCCGCAAATCGGTCGGAAGCGACGATGGTGGGGCGGTCTAGCAAATGACGGTTCCTGACGCCAAACACGACAGGGTCACTTCGCGTTGCGACTTGCAACGTTGGGCGATAGACCCGGCAGGGCATGACCCCAGAAACCGCTCCCTCGAATCCGACCGGCGTCCCGGCCGTCTTCCTCGACCGCGACGGCGTGATCAACGTCGACGTCGGCTATCCGCACCGCGAACAGGACCTGGAGTTCATCCCCGGCGCGGCCGAGGCGATCCAGCTGCTCAACCGGCAGGGCTATCTGGTGGTGATCGTCACCAACCAGTCGGGCGTCGCCCGGGGCCTGTTCGACGAGGCCCAGATGAACGCCTTCAACGCCCTGATCGTGCGGCGGCTGGGGGCCAAGGGCGCCCTGATCGGCGCCGTCTACGCCTGCCCCTGGCATCACGAGGCGCGCGACCCGGCCTGGTTCCACGAGGACCATCCCGACCGCAAGCCCAATCCCGGCATGCTGCTGCGCGCCATCGCCGACCACAATATCGACCCGGCCAAATCCTTCATGATCGGCGACCGCGACTCGGACATGGAGGCCGCCCGCCGCGCCGGGGTGAAGGGCTTCCTGTTCCACGGCCCCGACCTCGGCGACTTCGTGCACGACATTCTGGGGCTTTGAGCGCGCTCGCGCGTTAAGCGTCTCAGCGGCCACAGGCTTCGCCTTTTCGGGGAACCGATCCCCGGGCCGGCATCGCAATTCCCGGGGCGTTGAATTAGCCTTCGGGTGATCGGGGGCGTTCAGGAACAAAGACATGGTCGCGCCAAACACCGGATTCGCCGAGCGTCGCTGGACCTCGCCCGACGGCCTCAGCCTGTTCGCCCGCGACTATGCGCCGGGCGCCGGACCGGCGAAGCCGCCGCTGATCGCCATCCACGGCCTGACCCGCAACAGCGCCGATTTCGAGGGCATCGCCCCCCTGATCGCCCAGAGCGGACGCCGGGTCCTGGCGCTGGACGTGCGTGGCCGGGGCCGCTCGGACCGGGCGCCGGATCCGATGACCTATACGCCCGACGTCTACGCCCGCGACGTCATCGCCCTGATGGAACAGGCCGGCATCGAGCGCGCCGTCTTCATGGGCACCTCCATGGGCGGGCTGATCACCATGGCCCTGACCGCGATGCGGCCGAAGGCCGTCGTCGCCGCCATCCTCAACGACATCGGTCCCGAGGTGGCGCCCGAGGGTCTGGCCCGGATCGCCGCCTATTCCGGCCAGCCGGTCGAGACCCCGACCTGGGCCGCCGCCGCCGACTATGCGAAGCGGATCAATGCGGTCGCCTTCCCCCACTATACGGACGCCGACTGGTCGGCCTTCGCCCGCCGCATCTTCCGCGACGGGACCGAGGGGACGCCGGTGCTGGACTACGACCCCGACATCGCCGTCCCGATCCGGGCGGCGGGGGCCAAGGCCCTGGTCCCGAATCTCTGGCCGTGGTTCCGCAAACTGGCGAAAAACCGCCCAACCCTGCTCGTCCGTGGCGGAAACTCGGACCTTCTGAGCACCGAAATCGCCGCGAAGATGAGGAAGGCGGCGCCCGATATGGACTATGCCGAGGTGCACGGCGTGGGCCACGCCCCAATGCTGGACGAGCCGGAGGCCAAGGCGGCCATCTTCGAGTTCCTCGCCGGGGTCGACTGAGGCAAGGATTACCCGGGGTCAAGTTCGGCCCGGGTTGTCCCCTCGCCAGCGGCGCTCTAGGAACAGTCGGGTTCCGACCCGATACGAAGACGCGCGCGCAAAGGCCCCCATGCCCGACCTGACCGACAAACAGACCTTCTCCGATCAGGACGCGCTGGATTTCCACAAGGTCCCGACGCCCGGCAAGATCTCCATGGCGCCGACCAAGCCGATGGCGACGCAGCGCGACCTGTCGCTGGCCTATTCGCCGGGCGTGGCCATTCCGGTGCTGGCGATCGCCAAGGATGCGGACCTCGCCTACGACTACACCTCCAAGGGCAATCTGGTCGCGGTGATCTCCAACGGCACGGCGATCCTGGGCCTGGGCAACCTCGGTCACATGGCCTCCAAGCCGGTGATGGAGGGCAAGTCGGTCCTGTTCAAACGCTTCGCCGACGTCGACAGCTTCGACGTCGAGGTGAAGACCACCGACCCGGAAGAGTTCATCACCGTCGTCAAGAACATCGGCGACACCTGGGGCGGCATCAATCTGGAGGACATCAAGTCCCCGGAATGCTTCGTGATCGAGTCAGAGCTTCAGGACCTGCTCGACATCCCCGTCTTCCATGACGACCAGCACGGCACGGCCATCATCTCGACCGCCGGCCTGATCAACGCCGCCCACATCGTCGGCAAGAAGCTGGAGGACCTGAAGGTGGTTCTGGCCGGCGCCGGCGCGGCGGGCCTGTCCTCCATCGCCCTGATGAAGGCTGCGGGCGTGCGCGCCGAGAACACCGTGATCGTCGACCGCGACGGCGTCGTCTACAAGGGCCGCCCCACCGGCATGGACCAGTGGAAGGCCGCCCACGCCACCGACACGCCGCACCGCACCCTGGCCGAAGCCATGGTCGGCGCCGACGTCGTCCTGGGCCTGGCCGCCAAGGGCGCGATCACCAAGGAGATGGTGGCCTCCATGGCCCCCAATCCGATCATCTTCGCCATGGCCAACCCCGATCCGGAGATCACGCCCGAGGATGTGCTGTCGGTCCGCACCGACGCCATCATCGCCACGGGCCGCTCGGACTATGTGAACCAGGTCAACAACGTCCTGGCCTTCCCCTATCTGTTCCGGGGCGCGCTGGATGTCCGCGCCCGCCGCGTCAATCACGAGATGAAGGTCGCCTGCGCCCAGGCCATCGCCGCCCTGGCGCGCGAAGACGTGCCGGACGAGGTCGCCGCCGCCTATTCGGGCCGCAAGCTGAAGTTCGGCCCCGACTACATCATCCCGACGCCCTTCGACCCGCGCCTGATCTGGTACATCCCGCCCTTCGTCGCCCAGGCGGCGATGGACACCGGCGTGGCGCGCCAGCCGATCGCCGACATGGAGGCCTATCGCAACTCCCTGCGCGAGCGCGTCGATCCGTCCGCCGCCCTGATGCAGAAGATCTCCTCGGCCGTGCGCGCCGCCCCGAACAAGCGGGTGGTCTTCGCCGAGGGCGAGGAGACCCCGGTCATCCGCGCCGCCTGGGCCTTCAAACAGTCCGAACTGGGCACCCCGGTCCTGCTGGGTCGCGAGGACCTGATCCGCAAGAACGCCATCGAGGCCGGCCTCGACTTCGACGCCCTCGGCATCGAGATCGTCAACGCCCGCGTCAGCCACAAGAACGTCGAATACACCGACTGGCTCTACGCCAAGCTGCAGCGCCGCGGCTATCTGCGTCGCGACGTCCAGCGGATGATCAACCAGGACCGCAACTATTTCGCCGCCGCCATGGTGGCGCTGGGCGACGCCGATGCGGTGGTCTCGGGCACGACCCGGAACTTCAACATGGTGCTGCGCGAGGTGCGCCGGGTCATCGACGTCAAGGACCGGCTGATCGGCCTGTCGATCGTGCTGGCCAAGGGCCGCACCCTGTTCGTCGCCGATACCTCGATCCACGAACTGCCCGACGCCCAGGAGCTGGCCGAGATCGCCGTCCAGGCCGCCTCCGCCGTGCGCAAGCTGGGCCGCACCCCGCGCGTCGCCTTCCTCAGCCACTCGACCTTCGGCGACCCGCCCGGCGAGCGCGGCGAGAAGGTGCGTGAGGCGATCCGCATCCTCGACGGCATGGACGTCGACTTCGAATACGAAGGCGAGATGCCGCCCGAGCTGGCGCTCGATCCGGGCGCGCGCTCGAACTATCCGTTCATGCGCCTGTCGGCCGACGCCAATGTGCTGGTCATGCCCGCGATCCAGTCGGCCTCGATCTCGACGCGTCTGGTCCAGTCGCTGGGCGGCGCGACCGTGATCGGCCCGCTGCTGGTGGGCCTCGAGAAGTCGGTCCAGATCGTCAGCCTCGGCGCCTCGGTCTCCGAGATCATCACCGCCGCCACCTTCGCGGCCTACGAAGGCGGAGCGCCGGAGCTCTAGGCTCCGGCGTCTGATCCTTTACGAGGGTTGGGCCTCGGTCGCGGCTTCGGCCTGCGCCGCCTCTTCGCGCGCCTTGGCCTCGGCCATGACGGCCGGCTGGCGTTTGGCGACGTAGAAGGCCAGCACGATGGCGAAGATCCCGATGGCCGCCGAATAGAGGAAGAAGGTGAAATAGCCGGCGCCCAGACCCTGAACGGTCACGCCGCTCTTCGCCGCGCCCGCGACCAGCGACCCCTCGGGAAGTTTGTTGAACATCGGCTTGAACAGGGCCAGCGGGCCGCCCGCGTCCGCCGCCCGGGCCGAGGCCTCGATGATCTTGCCCGACTGGGAGGCGATGATCTTGCCGGGCAGGGCGTAGAGCGAGCTGAACAGGGCGTACTGGGTCGCGGTGAAGCCGATCGAGGTCAGGCTGGACATGTAAGCGATCAGGGCCGTGCCCGCGTAGCCGGTGGCGATATTGTCCACCCCGATGGCTGTGAACAGGGCGCCGAGGTCATGCCCCTGGGTCGCCAGCCAGCCGAAGACGAGATTCGACACCGGGCTCATGAAGGCGCCGATGACCATGGTGCGGATCAGCCCCAGCTTGGCCACCGACCAGCCGCCGACGAAGACGCCCAGCGACAGCATCACCACCCCGAAGACCTTCCGCACCTCGGCGATCTCGATCTTGGTGAAGCCCAGGTCCTGATAGAAGGGGTTCATCATGTTGAGCACGAAGTCGGCCAGCCGGTAGAGGCAGATCAGGGCCAGGATCGGCAGGGCCAGTTTGGCGAAGCGCACGAAGAAGTCGGCGAGCGGCTGGCCGAACGACCCGGCCAGATAGGCGCCGGGCCGGGTCTTCACCCCCGGGATGGGCCAGCAGGCCACGGCCATCATGACGAAGCCGCCGATCACATAGGCGAACTGGGTCAAAACCCCGACGGCGGTGTTGTCCTCGAGCCCGGCCTTGACCGTTTCCGCCCCCGCGCCCAGCAGGCCGCCGAAGGCCCAGAGCAGGGCGTCGGGCTTGTCCGTCAAACCCGTACCGATGATCAGGGCGGCGATGAAGATCAGGCCCAGTCGCACGACCCATTCCACGACCTGCAGCACGGGCCGCGCCGGGATGTCGCCGACCGGGATCTCGCGGATGGTGTGGGTCTTTTCGCGCGGGGCCAGCAGGACCCCGACCACGCCGATGGCCATCAGGGCCGCCATGACGGCGTAGGAGAAGTTCCAGTTGTAGAGCTCGGCCAGCACCAGGGGCGCGGCGCCCGCGACGATGACGGCGACCCGGTAGCCCAGCTGATAGGCGGCGGCCATGGCGCCCTGACGCGCGTCGTCCGACACCTCGATCCGCCAGGCGTCGATGGCGATATCCTGGGTGGCGCCGAAGAAGCCGACCATCAGGGCGAACAGGGCCACGCCTGCGAGATTGGTCTGGGGGTTCTGTCCGGCCAGCATCCACAGGCCGAGCACGATCATCGCCTGTGTGGCCAGCATCCACGACCGGCGATGGCCCAGCCATTTGGTCAGGAAGGGAATGTTGGTCCGGTCCAGCAACGGGGCCCAGACGAACTTCAGCGCATAGGTCAGGGTGGCGAGGCCGAAGAAGGTGATCAGCTCCAGCGTCACCCCGGAATCGCGCAGCCAGGCGGTCAGGGTGTCGTAGATCAACAGGTTCGGCAGACCGGCCGAGAAGCCCAGCAGCAGCTGGGCCATGACGCGCCGCTCGCAATAGACGGCCAGTCCGCCGAGGCGGCCGGCGGGCTTGGTGGTCACGGCGTCGGTCATGGGAAAACTCCGGGGGCGACGCCCCCCGGCGTCAGACCGCGACCTTGAAGCGGTTGTCGCGGTTCGTCCAGCGGGTGAGCGCCGCGCGCAGGGCGTCGGGCTCCAGCGGCTTGACCAGATGGTCGTCCATCCCGGCCTCCAGACAGGCCTTGCGGTCCTCGGCGAAGGCGTTGGCGGTCAGGGCGACGATGGGGGTGCGATCCCCCGTGGCGCGGATGGCCCGGGTCGCCGCCGGCCCGTCCATGCCCGGCATGCGCATGTCCATGAAGACCATGTCGTAGCGGGCGCGCTTCAGGGCGGCGACGGCCTCGTCTCCCGTGGCGGCGGTTTCGACGACGCAGCCTTCGCGGCGCAGCAGGGTCTTGGCCAGAAGGGCGCCGACCGGATTATCCTCGGCCAGCAGGACGCGGATGCCGGCGAAGCGAACGGGGATGACGCGGTCGTCCTCGGCCGGGGCCTTGCGCGGTGCGGCGTCGTTGGTCGGCTCGGCGGCATGGACGGCGGCCAGCACCCTTTCGGCCAGGGAGGCGCGGCGCAGGGGTTTGATCAGATAGCCCTGGAAGCCCAGCGCCCGATAGCGGGCGATCAGCTCGCGCTCGGAGGGTTTGAGCAGGATCACCCCGCGGCCCGAGGCCGGCAGGGGGACGACGCCGCCCGGTGCGGCGCCGGCATGATCGACGAGGGCGACGCCCGCCGCCTCGCAGACCTCGCCGCCGCTGGCGCGGATCTGGTCCTCGGCCGCACGGCGAACGAAGGGCTCGGGCGAGCAGACCGTGACGGCGATCCCGGTCAGGGGACGTGGACGGGGTTCGGCTCCGGCGATGGCGGCGAAGGGCGCCTCGAAACGGAAGCGGGAACCGCCTCTGGACCCCTCTCCGGCGGGACGATCCATGACGGCGACGGTTCCGCCCATGGCCTCGGCCAGGCGCCGGACCACCGCCAGACCCAGGCCGGCGCCGCCGAAACGGGTGGCGTCCGAGGCGTCGACATGGCCGAACTCCTCGAAGATGCGTTCGCGGGCCTCGGGCGGAACGCCGGGGCCGGTGTCGTCGACGATGAAGGCGAGGACGGGCCGTGTTTCGCTGCCGCCGGTGCGCTCCACGGCGATGCGGACGGCGCCCGCATCGGTGAACTTCACCGCGTTTCCGGCCAGGTTGAACAGGACCTGCCGCAGCCGGCCCTCGTCGGCCATGATATCGGGGGTCCCGTCGGCGACCGACCAGACGATCTCCAGCCCCTTGTCGTGGGCGCGGGGGCTGAGCAGTTCGGCGACGCCGCGCACCAGGGCCTCGACCTCGACCGGCGCGGGATCGAACTCCAGCCGTCCCGCCTCCAGCCGCGCATAATCCAGAAGGTCATTGACCAGACCCAGCAGATGTTCGGCCGAGGACTGCGCCGCCTCGGCATAGGCGCGCTGGGCGCCGTCCAGACGGGTCCGGGTCAGAAGGCCCAGCATGCCGATCACCCCGTTCAGAGGCGTGCGCATCTCATGGCTCATCAGGCGCAGGAACTGGTCGCTGCCGTCCGTGCCGGTGACGGGCAGGGCAGCCGCCTGAGCAGGAACCGGGGCCTTCGGGCAGTCTTGGCTGGTCTTCGCCCTTCGGGCCATGGTCGCGTCCGTGGATCGCCTTCGTGACGATCACCCTGCACCACCAAGGGTTAAGGACGGTTCAAGCGCCGGAGAGGTGGCCGGCGAAGCCGGACGCTCAGTCGACGGCGCAGATTTCGGCCTCAACGGCCTCGGCATAGGGGCGGCCGAAGCATTTCGAAAGCCGACCCAGAGCCCGGGCGTTGATGGCGTTGCGTCCGCCGGGCGCGGCCTTCAGCGTGATCAGGGAAGCGTCCAGAACCTCGCGGCGTTTCGTCAGGAACCCCCAGACGCCCCGGACATAGGTGTTCCAGTCGAACTGGTCTTCCGAAGGCTCGACCGGGGCGATGGAGGCGGCGGCCAGTGGGATGGCCTCGGCCTCGCGTCCGGCGCGGGCGAGGCTCAGGGCCATATGCCAGCGGACCACCACATACTGGCGGTCCGTCAGCACCGGGCCATGGATCAGATAGTCCTGATCCGCCTCCGCCGAAGCCGCGTGGCACCCGGCCATGGACAGGTTCCATGCCGTGGACCGGAGCGTGGACCTGTACTGGTCGAACTGTTCAAAGGTCAGGGCGCGATTGCCCGTGAGGTCGGCCTCGGACAGGGAACAGTCGGGCGTCGGCGTCCCCGCGGGCGGGCTTTCGGCCGGGTTTGCGGCCGTCTGGATGACAAGGGCGGCGAACAGACTGATCATGGGGCCCCCGGTGACGTCCGGCCCAGCTTCCATGACAATCTGCGCGGGTTCAAGACGGCGCCCTCGCGTGCGCTTCGGATCATCGCCGCCTGCTCGCCGTCGTCACCACGCCGGAAGGCCTGTGTGTGCGTCGGAAAGATCCGGATCGTGCCGGGCGCGCTGGCGGTCGAAATCCTCCTGGGCTCCGGATGAGGCGCGGCGATAGATCAGGGCCTCGGCGATATGGCGGCGCAGGACCCCGGTCGAACCCTCCAGATCGGCGATAGTCCGGGCCAGCCGCAGGGTCCGGGTCCAGCCGCGCGCGGTCAGTCCCCCCGCCTCCCCGGCCCGCATCAGCAGGGCCCGCCCCGCCTCGTCGGGCGTGGCGAACCGGTCGAGCACCTCGCCCGAGCAGCGGGCGTTGATCCCCTGATCCCGGGACTGGACCGGGTCGAGGCCCAGCGAAGCCACGCGCTCGGCCTGCAGGGCGCGGGCGACCGCGACGCGGGCGGCCGCTTCCGCGGTCCCTTCCGAGGGCGGCGGCAGGGCCATGTCGGCGGCGGTCACCGGCGGGGTCTCCACCGTCAGGTCGATGCGGTCGAACATCGGGCCGGAGATACGGTTCTGATAGTCGCGCTGACAGCGCGGGGCCTTGCCGCAGGCGCCCTTGCCGAAGCCGCCGACGCCGCAACGGCAGGGGTTCATGGCCGCCACCAGCTGGAACCGGGCCGGATATTTCACATGGTGGTTGGCGCGGGCGACGACGATCTCGCCCGTCTCCAGCGGCTGACGCAGACTGTCGAGCGCCTGGGCCGAATATTCGGGCAGTTCGTCGAGGAAGAGGACGCCGTTGTGGGCCAGGGACGCCTCGCCCGGCCTGGCCCTCAGCCCCCCGCCGGTCAGGGCCGCCATCGAGGCCGAGTGATGCGGCGCGCGAAACGGCCGCTCATGGGTCAGGGCGCCGCGCTCGATCATCCCGGCGACGGACCAGATGCGCGAAGTCTCCAGCAGCTCCTGCGAGGTCAGAGGCGGCAGAAGGCCCGGCATCCGCGCCGCCATCATCGACTTGCCCGAGCCCGGTGGGCCGATGAAGAGCAGATTGTGCCCCCCGGCGGCGGCGACCTCCAGCGCCCGCTTGGCGCTCTCCTGCCCCTTGACCTCGCGCAGGTCCGGAACGCGCGTTCCCGAAACCACCGGCCCCCGTTCGGGCGCGCGCAGCACCTGGGTCCCCTTGCAGTGATTGACCAGTCCGATCAGCGACCGTGGGGCCAGCAGCGCCACATCCCCGGCCCAGGCGGCCTCGGGCCCGTTGGCCTCGGGACAGATCAGTCCCAGTCCCATGGCGTTGGCCGCCATGGCCGCCGACAGACTGCCACCCACCGCCGCGATCCGCCCGTCCAGCCCCAGCTCCCCGATCGCCGCCCAGCCTTCCAGCGCATCGGGCGCGATCACCCCCATTGAGGCCAGCAGGGCCAGGGCGATGGGCAGATCGAAATGACTGCCCTCCTTGGGCAGGTCGGCGGGGGCCAGATTGGCGATGATCCGCCGCGACGGCAAAGCCAGACCGATGCCGGCGAAGGCGCCCCTGACCCGCTCACGGCTTTCGGCCACCGCCTTGTCCGGCAGGCCGACGATGGCGAAGGAGCCCTCGGCGGCCCCGATCTGCTGCACCTGAACGTCGACGCGCCGCGCCTCCACCCCCTCGAACGCCACCGTCGCGATACTGGCCAGCATGGTCGCTCTCCCGCTCCGGAAGAGAACGAACCATGAACCCGAAGGGAATGCAACCCCGCGTGGTTTAGGCCGCGCGTTTCGCCTCGATGACGTCCCACATCAGGGCGGTGGCGTCGATACCGGTGAACCGCTTCAACTGCTGGGCGCCGGTCGGGGAGGTGACGTTGATCTCGGTCAGATAGTCGCCGATCACATCGATGCCGACGAAGATCAGGCCGCGCTCTTTCAGGGTCGGTCCGATGGCCGCGCAGAGCTCCAGATCGCGGGGCGTCAGTTCGACCGGCATGGCCGTGCCGCCGACGTGCAGGTTCGACCGCACTGCCCCCTCGGCCGGCACCCGGTTGATCGCTCCGACGGGCTCGCCGTCGATCAGCAGGATACGCTTGTCGCCCTTCGAGACGGCCGGGATGAATTTCTGGATCACCAGCGGGTCGCGCGACCCGGCGGCGTGGATCTCGATCAGGGCGTCGAGATTGGGGTCATCAGCGCGCAGCTTGATCACGCCCGAGCCGCCGTTGCCGTGCAGGGGCTTGAGCACCACGTCGCCGTGCTTTTTGTGGAATTCCGTCAGGGCGACCGGATCGGAGGTGATCAGGGTCGGAGGCTGCAGGCCCGGGAAGGCCGTGACCATCAGCTTTTCGGGCGCCGAACGCACCTCGGCCGGGTCGTTGACCACCAGGGTCTTCGGATGGACCGTCTCCAGCAGATAAGTCGCGGTCACATAGGCCATGTCGAACGGCGGGTCCTGGCGCATCAGGATGACGTCGACGTCCTCAGCCAGATCCAGCTTCACCCAGTCGCCGAAGCTCACATGGTCGCCCGCGACGTGCTTCAGGGTCACCGGCCGGGCGCGGCAGTAGAGACGGCCCTCCTCCAGCGCCAGGGTGCGGAAGTCATAGACCCACAGGGCGTGCCCCCGCTCCTGGGCCGTCATCATCATCAGCCAGGTCGTGTCGACCTCGATATCCACCCCTTCGACGGGGTCCATCTGGACGGCGACCTTGAGCATTCTGAAGACCTTGCGCGGCTGGAAGCTTGGGTAATGGGCGGCGAGGCCCGTCGGCGCAAGGGCGACCCTAGTTCAGCCGCATCCTCAGCCGGTCGAAGCTGGCGGTCTGGACGACCATGTCCTGCCCGCCCACGACGCGGGCGCGGTGCAGGGCTTCGAGCGCGCCGTTCAGGGCGCCCTGTTTCTCGCGTGCGGCGGCGACGTCCAGCCAGGCGCGGTGATCTTCGGGATCCAGCAGGGCGCGGCGCATGGCCGAGCGTTCGGCGCCCTGGAAGTCCTCGGCCTTGATGGCGCGGCTGAACAGGACGTTCTGCAGCCGGATCAGGGCCTGACGGTCGGTCACCGGGGCCATCAGCAGGTCCAGCCGGTCGGCGATGTGCGGCGTCAGCCCGGCGCGCAGGGCCCGGCGGCTGAGCTCCGACGGCAGGACGATCCGGCCCTGGCTGAACGGATCCAGCGCCACCGGCCCGGCCGGGGTCTCAACGCGCAGCAGGAAATGGTTGGGAAAGTCGACGCCTTGCGCCTCCAGCCCCGCCCGCTTGGCGGCGTCGAGATAGAAGACGGCCAGGGCCGCCGACAGGCCGCGCCGACGCTCGGCGACGTCGATCACATCGGTATTGGCCGGGTCGTCATAGTGGAGCAGGTCGCCGTTCAGCCTCAGGTCGGCGGCCATGGTCTCGGTCAGGGCGTCGTCGGGGCTTTCGCGGTCCATCCTCTCGCCCAGCCGCTCGGCGGCGTTGCGGGCCAGGGTGCGCACCGGATCGGTGTCGCGGAACGGATAGTCGTGGATGGCGCAGGCGATCGCCGCCTCCAGGAGGGGGAAGGCGTCGTCGTCGGCCTGACCGGCTTCGATCAGGATGGCTTCCGCCTCCTCGCGTGTCACAACTGCTCCCCAACCGGATTTTCCAACGGGAATTCAGGGCCCGGGAAAACTTATGGCGGAAACATGGCGCGGAAATCGTCCGGGAGCCAGCGCCACAATATCGATTCTGAGTTCATGTCCGGCCAAGCTGGGTCGTCCGTGCAACACCGCCTTGCCCGCCGCGACCAGCCTCTGATGCTGTTCGGGGGTCAGGGCGACCAGCGCCGCCGCCATGGTCGCGCGGCGTTTGACCTCGACCACGGCCAGCACCCGGCCCCGGCGGGCGAGGATGTCGATCTCCCCTCCCCGGCCCTTCAGGCGAAAGCCGAGGATCTGGTAGCCCTTGAGCATCAGCCAGACGGCGGCCGTCCATTCCGAGGCGTGGCCCTGTTTGAACGCCTTGCCGCCCAGCGCCTGCCGCCACGCCGCCTTGGGACGGGCCGCGACTTTCGGCGCTTTCAGGCGGCCGGGGGGTTTCATCCCTTGCCCTGAAGCTCCAGCGCCCGGCGGTAGAGCGTCTTGCGCGGCAGATCCAGCACGCCGGCGACCTCCGAGGCCGCCTCTCCGGTCGGCAGCCGGGCCAGGGCCTCGGTCAGGGCCGCGTCGACGTCGGCGGCCGAGGCGGCCTCGACCGCCCCGGGGCCGATGACGATGACGATCTCGCCTTTCGGGGCGTCGCAGCGCGGGTCGACGGCCAGTTCGGCCAGGGTCCCGCGGATCGCCTCCTCATAGAGTTTGGTCAGTTCGCGGGTCACGGCGGCGGGGCGGGGCCCCAGCACCTCGGCCATGTCGGCGAGGCTCGCGGCCAGCCTCGGCCCGCTCTCGAACAGGACGAGCGTCTGCCGGCCCTGCTTCAACTCCGACAGGAAGGTCTTGCGCGCGGCCGACTTGGGCGGCGGGAAGCCCGCGAACAGGAAGCGGTCCGACGGTTGGCCGGCGATGCACAGGGCCGCCAGCAGGCTTGAGGCGCCCGGGATCGGATGCACCGGCAGGTCGGCGGCGATGAAGGCCCGCGCCACCACGAAGCCGGGATCGGAAATGACCGGCGTCCCGGCGTCCGAGACCAGGGCCACCACCCTGCCCTCGCGCACCCGCTCGACGGCGATCTCGGCGGCGCGGGCCGAGGCGTGGTCGTCGCAGCGTTCCAGCTTCGCCTTCAGGCCGAAGGCGGACAGCAGTTTGGCGGTGACGCGGGTGTCCTCGGCCAGGACGATGTCGGCGGCGGCGAGAACGTCGAGCGCCCGAAGCGTGATGTCCCTCAGGTTCCCGATGGGCGTCGCCACCAGATAGAGGCCGGGCGTGACGCGGCGCGACGGCGGAGCGGTCGGGGGGAACAGGCCGGAAGGCTGGGCGGATTCAGTCATGGCGCGGGACCGTGCCAGCGGGCGGCCCGGATCACAACCTTCGCGAAGACGCGGGCCTAACCCGGCTCGCCCACCAGGGTGAAGGCGGCCCAATAGGCGGGATGGGTCCAGCGGCGATCGGCGCGGACGCTGCGCATGGCGCTCTGCAGGGCCCGGGCGCGGTCGCCGACGTCGGCGCCGGGCCGGTCCAGCGCCGCGAAGGTGTCGGAGATCAGTTCGGTGGTCGCCGTGTCCGAGACCTCCCAGTGGGACACCAGCACCGACCGCGCCCCGGCATAGAAGAAGGCCCGGGCCAGACCGGACAACCCCTCCCCGCCCGGTCGCCCGTCGGAGGCGGCCGTATTGCAGGCCGACAGGACCACGAACTCGGCGTGCAGTCTCAGCTGGGCGGCCTCCGAGGCGCTCAGATAGCCGTCGTCGGCCTCGGTCGCCTCGGCCGGAGGGGTCAGGACCAGACCCGGCTCCCCCGCCGTCGACCCGGCCATCAGCCCATGGGTGGAGAAGACCACAAAGCGAGCCTGCGACAGGGGCGCCGCATCGCCCTGACGCACCGCCGTCTCGGTCGCCGCGACCCCGGTGCGGACGAGGGCGCGGGGATAGCGGGTCTTGAGCGCATCCAGCTCGGCCTTGGAGCCGGGCAGATAGGGAAGCGCCCTCAGCTTGGCGACGTCAGCCAGCCGGCCCTCGCCGAGAATGCCGTCGGCGGGCGGGGCCCCGCGCGATCCGTCCTGTGGCGCGCCCTGAAGGATCGGCGCCCCGAAGGCCGCCAGCGAAAAGCCGGACGCCGCCGTCTGCACCGGCGCCGTCTGCACCGGCGCCGCCGCCGTCGCCGGACACCCCGGGCTGCGCTCGGCCGAATCGGCGACGAGGTAGCAGCGCAGGGCCTTGAGGCTGGACACCGACGGCAGGGTCGCCAGGGCATAGCGGTCGATCAGCCAGCTGGTGGTCGACAGGGCCTCGGGCGCCGTGTCCGATCCTGTCGGGGCCTCGGTCGCCAGCACGGCCAGCGGCAGGGTGGTCAGGGCGCCGGTGACCACGGTGATCAGGGTGGTCTTGCCCTCGAACACCCCCTCCACCGGCCTGATCAGGTCCGAATAGAGCCTGTAGGCCTCCGTCCGGTCGAAGGCCGCGACCGGGCGCCCGGCGAAGATGGAAGGATCGAGCGTCGGATCGCCGCGCGAGGCGCCGGTGGTCAGGGCGCCGCGCAGAGCATTGACCGCCCTGGTCATCTCAGCATCGCCGAGATCGGCCGCCCGGGCCCAGGCGATCCGGTCGCGCGACACGCCCCAGACATAGGTCGCCTCCGGATTGACCAGCACCAGCAGCAGGGCCTCATTGTCCTTGAGCAGCCCCTGCGCCTCCGAAACGCTGAGCGCCCGGGGGCTGGTCAGTTCGGAATAGGCGGGAAAGCGGGTTTCGATATCGGCGTCGACGGTCTTCAGCCGGGCCAGCACGGCCTCATAGTCGGTGCGGGTGGCGGCGCGGCGCGCCTGGGCCTCGGGCGCATCGGCGGCATAGAGCTGCTCCAGCGTCCGCTCCAGCCCGTCGCGGCGGGTGATCAGGGTCTCGCGCTCCTCGGCGAGCCGGCCGAGCGCGTCGTCCCCTTGGGCGAACCGGGCCGAGACCTTGGCCAGGGCGTCGGCGGCGTCGGAGGCAATGGCCCACTGCGCCGCCTCGAAGGCCTCGGCGCGCAGGGCTTCGGGCGTGTCGGCGGGAACAGGCGTCTGGGCGAAGGCGGGCGCGGCGAGGCCCAGCATCACCGCCGCCAGAAAACCCCCTGCCCTCCCCCTCATCTTCGCCCCGTCAGTTGCTCAGGATCTGGACCTTGGTCCAGACCGCGCCGCGGTTGACGATGTCGACGCGCATCTTGCCCGACCGGGCCCGGGCCACGGTGCAGACCGGATAGTGGTCGCCGAAGCCGTCCTGACAGAGAAGCGCGCCCTCGGCGTCGCGCACGGACATGTCGATATTGGTGTCGCCGTCGCCGATGGCGGCGACACGCAGCACCTCCCCGCCCCGCGCCTCGAGGTCGAAGCCATAGGTCTCGCGCGCCCGGATCTGGCGGACCAGATAGATCGGGCCCCGGCCGAAGGGCGAGGACTGCACCCCGCGCGTACCGCCGCGCAGCCGCTCGATGGCGTCCAGCACCCCTTGCCGTCCCGCCGCGAGCGCCGCCGCCTCGTCCAGCAGGGCGTCCGGCGTCAGGGAAGGCGTCAGTCCGGCCTCGCTGTCGGCGCCCGGCCGCACCGGCACCTCGGCCAGCAGTCGGGCGGCCATGATCAGGGCGCCGGCGTCCGAATTGCGCCGCCCCCAGGCCGCGACCTCGGCGGCGGTGACCATCTGGCGCACCCCGTCGGCTTCCGGCGTGATGCGGGCGGCGGCTTCAGGCCCGTCGGCGGTTTGGGACACGGCGGAGAAGGCGGCCGAAACACCGCCCAGCAGCACCCCGAAAACCAGTCCAGTTCGCCTCAAGCCCCGATGCGCGCGCATTCCGTCCCCCATCGCCGTCGGCCTCGCCTGAGCCGATCGGACAACAGGCTGGACGGTAAACGGTTTTCGGGAAACTGCCAGAACCTGACTAGGCGAACGCCAGTCGATTCAAGCGCCGTCTCTAGAGGGTGGCGGCGGTCAGGATGCGGCGGTCGCCCTTGGCCTGGACCATGACGGCGACGGATTCGCCCGGATCGCGCTGGGCCGGAAGAGCATAGAGAACCGGTCGGCCGTTCCAGTCGCCCAGTTTGCGTAGATCGCGCACGACGTTGACGTGGCGCACCACCCGGCCGCGGTTGTCGCCGCCGCTGACGGTCACGGTCTGGGCGCCGGGCTTGTAGATCACGGCCCAGACCTCGGCCCCGCCGACGGGCGCCCGGCCCGAACCGACGCCGACGCGGTCGCCGCTCTCGCGGAACTCGACCTGGGGCGGGAAGATGCGGCGCGTCGCCTCCTCGTCCACCGCCGCCTGAACGGCGGGCGCCTCGGCGCCCGAGACCTGACGGCGGCCGTCGATGATGACCTGGGGCGTATAGACGCCGCGCAGCCGCATCGCCGTCTGATAGGCGCGCTGACGCTGGGCGAACTCGGGCCGGGCGAAGGTGTCGGGCCAGCCCATGTAGTCCCAGTAGCCCACGGCATAGGTCAGGGCGATGACCCCCGGCTCGTCGGCGATGGTCTCGACCACCTGATTGGCGTCGGGACAGCCGGGGCAGCCCTGGGCGGTGAACAGTTCGACCACCACGGGCTCTGACGGCGGACGGCGGTTGGTCGGGGCATGGTTGCGCGAGGGCGCGGGCTGGGCCCACGACCCCATGGCCGACCCGAGGGCCGCCCCCATGGTCGCGGTCCCGGCGATCGCCATCGCCGCCCCGATCATCCATCCCCTGAGTGTCATGCCGCGAACCGTAGCGGGCGGCGGCCGGGATCGCCCCTCATATCTGCGTGAGGCGCGGGTGATGAGTTCAGGGTTTCGGGACCAGCCGCCACATCCGCAAGGGATGCCTGACGGTTCCAGCCTCGGCGCCCGCCGCCTGGCCCCGACCCATGTAGAAGTCGGCGCGGACCGGCCCGCGAATGGCCGAACCCGTGTCCAGCGCCATGACCAGTCCGCGGTAGGAAGTGTGGGCGCCAGCCAGATTGCCGCCGTCGGCGTCGATCCAGACGAGGTCGCCATAGGTCCAGCTGGCCGGATCGACCGCGATCGACCGCCGCGCGGGCAGGGGCACGCCCGCCGCCCCGGCCGGATCGCCGCCGTCGTCGGACTGGAGATCGAAGAAGATGTAGCGCGGGTTCAGCGCCGTGATCGCCCGCGCCTCACGGCCCCGATGCGCGGCCAGCCAGGCGCGGATGGCCTCGCCCGAGGTGCCGTTTCTCGGCAGCAGGCCCTGCTGCTCCATCGGCCGGGCGATGCCGACGAAGGGGCGGCCGTTGTCGGCGGCATAGGCGGCGCGGCCCGTCGTTCCGTCCTCGAAGGTCAGATAGCCCGAACCCTGGATCTGCAGGAAGAACAGGTCCTCGGCCCGCATCCAGGCCAGAACCGGGGCCGAGGGCGAACCCGCGGCCGCCGCGGCCTCGATGGCCGCGCGGTCGGCATAGGGGCCGGTCGAACCGTCCGGACGGCGCTGGACCACGCCTGCGGCGCTGCGCTCCAGATCCAGAGGCTTGGCCAGCACCGGCATGTCGAACTCGGATGTCTGACGGTGGCTGGCCGAATATTCGGGGGCGAAATAGCTGGTCAGAAGGCCGTCGCGTCCGTCGGCGGTCCGGGCCTGAACCACCCGGAAGCCGGTTTCGAAGAAGGCGCGGGCGAGGGCGGGCGTGACGGGGCGCGAAGTGCGTTGCAGGTCCATGGCCCGGGCGCACTGGCGCGCGCCGGCCGCATCGCGGGCCACGCCGCAGGTTCTCAAATAGGCGTCGAAGGCGGCGACGAAGTCCTCCGTGTCCCAGCCGGTCAGGCGCGCGGGGCTGTCGGCGGCCGCAGGGCCCGACGAAGAGGGATCGGAAGTCGGCGGCGCAGGGGTCGTCACGGGAGGCGCCACCACCGGCGGCCGGTTCGGTACGGCCGGTGGGGTCGAGGCGCAGCTCGCCAGAACGGCGGACACGGCGAGGCCCAGCGCCGCCGCCGCGAACCGTCGTTGCAGGAACATCAGGCGGTGGCCGGCTCGACCCGGGCCAGGACCCAGTTGGGATCGGCGGCGCCCAGGGTGCGCTCGAACGTCCAGTGTTCGGCCGTGCGGCGTTCCTCGATGCGCGGTTCGGCCGGGGCGCCCGGAGTGGCCTCCTCGACCGGCGGCTGGATCTGGCTGCGCAGTTCGGACAGGAAGCGGACCTTGGCGATGGCCTTGTCGCCCTCGGCGGTGGCGCTTTCCAGATCGGCGCGCGGCGCGTGCAGGAACTCGACCTGTTCGGTCTCGCCCCGGGTCTCGCGCGCGGCGATGCCATGCTCGAAGGATTCCATCACGGCGGGGGCCAGAAGCGGCTTCAGCGCGGTGCGGTCGCCCGAGGCGTAGCCGCGCACGATGGTCTCATAGGCCTGACGGGCGCCGTCGAGGAATTTCTGCGGATCGAACTGCGGGTCGCGGGCGCGCAGGCCCGAGATGGCGGCCAGGGTCTGGGCATCCAGGGCCGGGCGGATCGCGGGGCTCTCGACCGGCGCCGGAAGCGGCGCCTTGGCGTCCTCCTGCGGCTGACGGCCCACCCGCTTGCCCAGCACATTATAGAGCTGGAACAGGACCACGGCGGCGATGCCCGCGAAGATCAAGATCTGGAACTGGACCGGCAAGATTCTATCCTGAATGACGTCGGGTCCCGACGACCCCCAAATCAGGGCCCAAACGGAACGCGCGACGGACGATTAGGGTCTCATATAGGGCGGCGCAAGGCGAGACACACCCGCCGACACGCCCTGACAGGCGCGCGCCGTTGCCGCAGCACCGTTCGCCGTGGTAGTCGCCCCGCCTTCACCCGGTCGCACGCGGCGGTCGGGTTCACTCCATTCACGGCCCCTATCGCCCATGACCGACGTCACGACCACCGCCGCCGACACCCCGCAAACCCAGGACGGCGCCCCGCCGAACGGCGGCTTCCGCATCCTGGCCCAGTACGTCCGCGATCTGTCGTTCGAAAACCCCAAGGCCCCCGACAGCCTGCGTATTGAAGGCAAGCCCGGCATCGACATGGGCGTCGAACTGAACGCCCAGGGCCGCCCCGACGGCCTGTTCGAGGTCGACATGCGCCTGTCGGTCAAGGCCTCGACCGACGCCCTGACCGTGTTCAACGTCGAACTGGTCTACGGCGGCCTGTTCCAGCTGAACAATGTCGCCCCGGCCGACATCGAGCCCCTGCTGCTGATCGAATGCCCGCGCTACCTCTTCCCCTATGCTCGCGAGATCATTTCGCGCGCCACGGCGGACGGCGGCTTCTATCCGCCCTTCATGATGGACCCGATCGACTTCGTGGCCATCTACATGGCCCGCCAGCAGCAGATGGCCGCCAACGCCGACGCGGGCGCCGGCCAGGCCTAAACGTCTGAAATCGAAGACCCTGGAAGGCGTCCGTCAGCCGGCGGACGCCTTTTCCATGTCGGCTTCCACGGTCACGCCGTAGCCCTGCCACAGGGACCGGTCCTTCAGGGTCGCGGTCAGGAAGGCGAGGTGGGCCTCATGCTCGGCCGGCGTCGAGCGCGGAGCGAGCGGTCGGGGCCGGGCGCCGTGACCGCCCGCGGCGGCGAAGGCGGCGGCCTGTTCGGCGCCCTTGCGGCTGGTCAGGTCCAGCACCCGCTCCTTGCCGCCGCGCAGCTCCAGATAGACCTCGGCCAGCAGACGGGCGTCGATCAGGGCCCCGTGGAACGAGCGGTCGGCCAGCGACACCTTGTAGCGTTTGCACAGGGCGTCCAGCGAGTTGGGCATGCCCGGCCAGCGCTTCTGGGCCAGCTGCAGGGTGTCGATCCAGCGGTCCGCCGGCAGCAGGGGCGAACCGCAACGACCGTACTCATGGTCGATGAAGTTGCGGTCGAACTGGGCGTTGTGGGCGATGACCGGGGCGTCGCCGATGAATTCGATCAGGTCTGCGACGATCTCGGCGAATTTCGGCGCGTCCTTGACCTTCTCGTCGGTGATGCCGTGCACCCGGATCGCGTCCTCGGGGATCAGCCGCTCGGGATTGCAGTAGCGGTGGAAGGTCCGGCCCGTCGGCAGCAGGTCCATGATCTCGATACAGCCGACCTCGATCAGCCGGTCGCCCGTGCGCGGGTCGAAGCCGGTGGTTTCAGTATCGAGGACGATTTCGCGGGCCATGCCGGATAAATGGCGTGCTTCGAGTCCCGGCGAAAGGGGCACGAAAGTCAGGCGCGGTCAGCGCTGGGGAGAAACCCAGTCCGGATCCAGCACCGTCGCCACGATGGCCTTCACCTGCTCCCGCGCCGCCTCCAGCCCCCGGTCGGTCTCGACGATGAAGTCGGCCAGCCGGCGTTTTTCGGCGTCGGGGACCTGACGCTCCACAATGGCCTCGAAGCGTTCGCGGGTCATGCCGGGGCGGGCCAGGACCCGTTCGGCCTGAACCTCGGGGGCCGCCGTGACCACCACCACCGCATGAAAGCTCTTCTGGCCGCCGCCTTCGTACAGCAGGGGAATGTCCAGCACGGCCAACTTGACCCCGCGCCCGGCCGCCTCTGCCAGTTCGCCCGCCCGGCCTGCGGCGACGAGGGGATGGACGATGGCCTCCAGCCGTTTGAAGGCGGCGTCGTCACGGCCCAAAGCCTCGGCCAGCCGGGTCCGGTCCACGGCGCCGTCGACGACCACGCCGGGGAAGGCCTCGCCGACCGGCCCGACCGCGGGCCCGCCCGGCGCATAGAGTTTGTGCACGGCCTCGTCGGCGTTCCAGACCACGGCGCCCTCGTCGGCGAACATCTGCGCCGTCGTCGACTTGCCCATGCCGATGGAGCCGGTCAGGCCCAGCAGGATCACTTTTGCGCCTCGATCGCCGCCAGCAGCAGGGGCCGAATGGGCAGGGCAGGGGGTTCGACGCCGAAGATGGCCCGGAACGACGGTCCCGCCTGGCCGATCAACATCCCCAGACCGTCGACGGTCCTCAGGCCCCGGGCGCGCGCCGCGAGCAGGAATTCGGTGTCCACGGGGCGATAGGTCATGTCCATCACCGCCGTCTGGTCCTCCAGCCGCGCCAGATCCAGCGTCGGCCTGATGCTGAGCGCATTGATGACCAGAACCGCGCCAGCGAAGGCGTCCGCTTCATCCACAACCGTGACCGACGGCCCCAGATCGGCGGCCAGGGCCTCGGCCCGGTCGCGCGATCGGTTCAGGATCCGCACCCGCGCCCCCTCGGCGATCAGGGTCCCCGCCGCCGCCCGGGCCGCGCCCCCGGCGCCGAGGATGACCACCGGCTGGTCCTTCACCGTCAGGCCCGGCGCCTGATCGGAAATCGCCCACATCATGCCGAAGCCGTCGGTGCTGTCGCAGGCGACCCGACCATCGCGGAAGACCAGCACATTGGCCGAGCCGGACCCCCTGGCGGCGTCACTCGCGCTGTCGGCCAGGGCGAAGGCCTGTTCCTTGAACGGGGCGGTGACATTGATCCCCATCAAGAGGCCCGCCCGGCCTGCGGCGACGAGCGCCGCGAACCCGGCCTCATCGGCGGGGGCGAAGGGAACATAGGCGGCGTCCATGCCGGCGGCGGCGATCCAGGCGTTGTGGATGACCGGGCTCAGGGAATGGCCGATCGGATGGCCGGCGATGCCGCCGACCTTCGCGGCGCCGGAGATAGTCTGACTCACGAGGCGATCACTCCGGCGCGGCGCAGTTCGGCCAGGACCGGCCACAACGGCAGGCCCAGGACGGTGAAATAGTCGCCCTCCACCGCCTCGAACAGCTGCGAGCCCAACCCCTCAAGCCGGTAGGAGCCGACGCAGGCCAGCAGTTCAGTCCCCTCGGCGGCCAGATAGGCGTCGAGGAAGGCGTCGGAGAAGTCACGCATCTTCATCTGCACCGTGTCCACGCCCGACCAGACGACCTGTCCCCTGGTGGCGAGGGCCGCGCCCGAGTGCAGCTGGTGCGCCTTGCCGCGCATGGACTTCAGCCGCGCCTTCGCCTCGTCGAGCGACTTCGCCTTGGAGATCAGGCCCCCGTCGAAGGCCAGGGTCTGGTCGGCGCCCAGAACCCAGACGTCCGGATCGCGGCGCGACACGGCCAGAGCCTTGGCGCAGGCCAGTTCGACGGCCAGTTCGGCGGCGCCCGCGTCCTTCATGGCGACCTTGATCGCGTCCTCGTCGACGCCGGCGTCCTCCAGCCCGAAGGTCACGCCCGCATCCGTCAGCATGGCCCGACGCGCGGCGCTGCGCGACGCCAGAATCAATCGTTCGTCGCTCATTACCAGGCGGCTCCGATGCGGCGGGTGCGCTTCTCGCTCAACAGATTGACGATGGCGGCCGCCGTCTCCTCGACCGAGCGGCGGGTCACGTCGATGGTCGGCCAGCCGCGGCGCTCGAACGCCCGGCGCGCCTTGACCGTCTCCTCGCGGACCAGATCATGATCCACATAGGCCGAGCCGTGGTCGGCGTTCAGCCCGTCCAGACGGTTGCGGCGGATCTGGATCAGACGGTCGGGCGAGACGGTCAGGCCGATGACCAGCGGGTTCTTCAAGCCCACCAGACGCTCCCCGTCCTCCTGTCCCGGCACCAGGGGCACATTGGCCGCGCGAATGCCGCGGTGGGCCAGATAGATACAGGTCGGGGTCTTGGACGTCCGGCTCACGCCACAGAGCACGACATCGGCGCCCTCCAGCTGCTCGGCGGTGCCCTGACCGTCATCATGGGCCATGGCGTAGTCCAGGGCGCTGATCCTGTTGAAATATTCGTGGTCCAGCGCGTGCTGCGCCCCGACCCGGGTCGACAGGGCCGCGCCCAGATAGCGGGACAGGGCCCCGACCAGTGGATCCAGCGCCCCGATCTGGGGCATGTCGGCGGCGCGGCAGCCTTCCTCCAGCTGGGCGCGCAGATCGCGGTCGACAAGGGTGTGCAGCACCACCCCCGGGGCCATGGTGATCTCTTCCAGCACCCGCTCCATCTGTTTCTCGGAGCGGACCAGCGCATAGATGTGCTCGATCGGGATGACGCCCTCGAACCGGGCCGTCACCGCCTTGGCCATGGCGTTCAGGGTCTCGCCGGTCGAATCCGAGACCAGATGGACATGGAAATAGGTCGCCAGCCGCATGGGACCGGCCGGCTTTCCGGGAGGCGTATTGGGCGTCATTCCGGTGGGAGGCATCAACGGATTCCTGTGGAAGACCCGGTTGGCTTTCCGGGCGCCGCGACCGTCGGTCTGGGCGCCGATCTCTATAGCGGGGCGCCTCGCCGGGCGCGAGCGGGGACAGACGGGAGGATTCCACGCTCCGGAGACGGATCTTTCCCAAGGCGATCGGCCTTCCACCGCCCGGACGGGGATAAGGTTAACAAGTCGTAAACGGCGCCCTGCGGTCATGCCCAGGCGCAGCCCCGCTCAAAGCCCCGCGCGTTAAGGGTTCGTTAAGACTTATCCCCGGTTTCGACAGCCTTTTCGCGGGCCTCCGAACCGTCCCGAACCGCCCGTGGAGGTTCGCCTTCCGTTCACGGAGCGACTTTCAAATGATCCCCGCCGTCCCGCGCCCAACCACCTTCTTCCAATCTTTTTCTTATTCTTGATCAGAATAGGGGGAGGGTCTGTGACCCCTTGGACAAACCGGGCTCTTGAGAGACAGACGGGCTCCCCGTAGGAGCAAGGTCATGACGACGTCCTCCGCCGAGCCTCTCCTCCTTCAGGTCCTCTCGGGCCAGACCACCAGCCGGCCTCCGGTCTGGTTCATGCGTCAGGCCGGGCGTTATCTGCCGGAATACCGGGCTCTGCGCGCCGAGGCCCCGGACTTCATCGCCTTCTGCCTGAACCCGGAGATGGCGGCCGAGGCGACCCTGCAGCCGATGAAGCGCTTCGGCTTCGACGCGGCCATCGTCTTCGCCGATATCCTGCTCATCCCCCGGGCGCTCGGTCAGGACGTCTGGTTCGAGACCGGGGAGGGGCCGCGGCTCGGCGAGATGCCGCCGGTGGGCCGCATGGCCGAGCTGGCCGAGGGCGCGGGCGAACATCTGGCCTCGATCGGCCAGACGCTGTCCCTGGTCCGCGAGGGGCTGGAGCCCGAGCGGGCCCTGATCGGTTTCGGCGGCGCCCCCTGGACCGTCGCCACCTATATGCTGGACGGTCATCACAACACGATCGGCAAGGGCGAGCGGGCCACGGCGCGCAAATACGCCTATGAGGATCCGGAGACGGTCGATGCCCTGCTGGCGGTTCTGGTCGAGGCCACCGCCCGCTATTTCGTCATGCAGGCCAATGCCGGCGCCCAGGTCCTCAAGATCTTCGAGAGCTGGGCCGAAGGGCTCCCCGACGACCTGTTTGAACGGCTGGTGCTCAAACCCCATCAGGCCCTGGTCGCCCGGACGCGTGAGCTGGGGGTGACGGTTCCCCTGATCGGCTTCCCGCGCGGGTCCGCCATCCACGCCGAACGCTATGCGGCCGAGGTCGAGGTTCAGGCCGTCGCGCTCGACACCGCCTGTCCGCTCGTGGTCGGGCAGAGGGTGCAGAAGATCAAGCCGATCCAGGGGGCGCTCGACCCCCTGCTGCTGCGCGCCGGGGGCAAGGCGCTGGACGCCCGCGTCGATCAGCTTCTGGAAGCGTGGGGCGACGGTCCGTGGATCTTCAACCTCGGCCACGGCATCCTGCCCGACGTGCCCATGGCCCATGTCGAACAGGTCCTGAAACGGATCGGCGCCCGGTAATGGCGAGCGGGCAGGGGACCGGAGGCCGTCGCATCGCGGTGGTGCTGTTCAATCTGGGCGGGCCGGACGACGCCGCCTCGGTCAAGCCTTTCCTGTTCAACCTGTTCAATGACCCCGCCATCATCGGCCTGCCGGGCTTTCTACGCGGGCGGGTGGCGAAGCTGATCTCCTCGCGACGCGAGACCTCCGCCCAGGCCAACTATGCGATGATGGACGCGGGCGGCGGTTCGCCCCTGCTGCCCGAAACCCGCCGTCAGGCCTCGGCGCTGGAGGCGGTTCTGGCCTCGGCCCTGCCGGGCGACGAGGTCCAGACTTTCATCGCCATGCGCTACTGGCATCCCTTGACCGAGGAGACCGCGACCGACGTCGCCGCCTTCGGTCCGGACGAAGTCGTTCTGCTGCCGCTCTATCCCCAGTTCTCCACCACGACGACGGCCTCGTCGCTCAAGGCGTGGAACCAGACCTATGCCGGGTCGGGCCGTTCGCGCGCCGTCTGCTGCTATCCGCAAGGCGACGGCTGGATCGCGGCCCAGGCCGACAGCGTCCGCGCCGCCCTGACCGAGGCCGGCGACAGACCGGTGCGTCTCCTCTTCTCCGCCCACGGCATTCCCGAGAAGCTGGTCAAACAGGGCGATCCCTATCAGGAGCAGGTCGAGGCCACGGTCGCCGCCATCGTCGCCCGGCTCGAAGTCGGGGCACGGGGCCCGGTCGATCACCGCATCTGCTACCAGAGCCGCGTCGGGCCGATGAAATGGCTGGGCCCCTCGACGCCCGAGGCCGTCGCCGAGTGCGGCCGCGACGGGGTCGGCGCCGTGGTCGTCCCGGTCGCCTTCGTCTCCGAACACATCGAGACCCTGGTCGAACTCGACATCGAATACCTCCATCTGGCGGAGACCCTTGGCGTCGCGCCCTGGATCCGCACCCCGACGGTCAGCCTGTCGGAGCCCTTCATCGCCATGCTGTCCGACGCTGTGGTCGGGGCGTTGGGCCGCACCGGCGTCGCGCCCTATGGTCCGGGCTGCAAGGTGGCGTGGAAGGCCTGTCCGTTCCAGAGTTCTGGCCAACATCAGGAGAGAGCCGCATGAACCCGTACGATCTCGCCCGCGGCCTCCACATCCTCGCGGTCATCGCCTGGATGGCCGGCCTGCTCTTCCTGCCGCGCCTGTTCGCCTATGACGCCGAGCAGGCCAGCAAGCCCGAGCCGCTGAAGTCCGAGATGCAGGCCCTGCTGCGAACCTGGCAAGGACGGTTGATGAAGATCATCCTCAATCCGGCCTCCATCCTCGTCTTCGTCTTCGGCGCCTGGCTGATCCATCTCGACATCCAGATGCGCGGCGCCGGCTTCCTGGCCCAGCCGTGGATGATCACAAAGCTGGTCGGCGTGGTCCTGCTCTACGGCTGGCACGGCTATCTGTCGGCCGAACGCAAGCGCATCGCCGCCGGGACCTCGGTCCGCACGGCGAAGTTCTGGCGCATGACCAATGAGATCCCCTTCGTCCTGGCCATCATCATGGTCCTGTCGGTGACGACGGAGTGGACATTTTCGTAGGGCGCTATCGCTCGGCTCGCGGAGCCTCGCTGCTTGAGCACGAGCCCGTCTGTTTCTCCTGCGGCTTGACCTCGCCCCCCGATCCGTGGTTTCGCTGCCGGTGAACCGCGAGGCGCAGTCCGCCCACGGTCCCTCTCTCTTCGCGACGCCGGCCGGTTCGACCCGCCGGAGCCCGTCGCAAATCCCTCCGGCCTCTGGGCCAGACTTTTCCAACGCCTCTTCGTCCCGCGCTCTCACGGCGTCCGGGCGCGAGGCCGGGTGCTATCCTGACATGACTGACGTACGCGACACTGACCCCACCGCCCCCGAAGCCGAAGCGCTCGAGGCGTTGACCCCCGAAAACACCGAGGCGACTCCCGAAGAGATCGCCGCCGCCCAGAGCGCCATCGAGGCCGCCGAGGCGGAGGACGAGGAGGAGGGCGAAGCCGTCGTCCCCTCCGGCCGCATCACCCTGCAGGAGCTCAACGACAAGACGCCGGCCGATCTGGTCGCCTTCGCCGAACAGCTCGAGATCGAGAACGCCGGCAACCTGCGCAAACAGGACCTGCTGTTCGCCATCCTCAAGGCCCTGGCCGACGAGGAAGTCGAGATCATCGCCGACGGGGTCCTGGAAATCCTCTCCGACGGCTTCGGCTTCCTGCGCAGCCCGGGCGCCAATTACCTTCCGGGTCCGGACGATATCTATGTCTCGCCCTCGCAGATCCGCCGCTTCGGCCTGCGCAACGGCGACACCGTCCACGGCGCCGTCCGCGGCCCCCGCGAAGGCGAGCGCTACTTCGCCCTGCTCAAGGTCGACACCATCAATTTCGAGAGCCCGGAAACGGTCTCGACCAAGGTCCTGTTCGACAACCTGACCCCGCTCTATCCCGACGAGCGGCTGCACATGGAAATCCAGGACCCGACCCTGAAGGACCGTTCTGGCCGGGTCATCGATATCGTGGCCCCGCTCGGCAAGGGCCAGCGCTGCCTGATCGTCGCCCCGCCGCGCGTGGGTAAGACGGTCATGCTTCAGAACATCGCCAAGTCGATCGAGAAGAACCACCCCGAGGTCTTCCTCATCGTCCTGCTGATCGACGAACGTCCGGAAGAAGTCACCGACATGCAGCGCACCGTGAAGGGCGAGGTCGTGGCCTCGACCTTCGACGAGCCGGCCAGCCGCCACGTCGCCGTCGCCGAGATGGTCATCGAAAAGGCCAAGCGCCTGGTCGAGCACAAGCGCGACGTCGTCATCCTGCTCGACTCGGTCACCCGTCTGGGCCGCGCCTACAACGCCACCGTCCCGTCGTCGGGCAAGGTCCTGACCGGCGGTGTCGACGCCAACGCCCTGCAGCGGCCCAAGCGCTTCTTCGGCGCGGCGCGGAATGTGGAACAGGGCGGCTCCCTGACCATCATCGCCACGGCCCTGATCGACACCGGCTCGCGCATGGACGAGGTGATCTTCGAAGAGTTCAAGGGCACCGGTAACTCGGAAATCGTCCTGGACCGCAAGGTCGCCGACAAGCGCATCTTCCCGGCCATCGACGTGCTCAAGTCCGGCACCCGCAAGGAAGAGCTGATCACGCCGAAGGAACAGCTGACCAAGACCTACGTCCTGCGTCGCATCCTGAACCCCATGGGTCCGCAGGACGCCATCGAATTCCTGCTCGATAAGCTGCGCCAGTCCAAGAACAACGGCGACTTCTTCCAGTCGATGAACACCTGATCGACGATCAGTGTTTGGCCGGTATGGCCAGGCACTACGTAGTTTCACGTGAAACATCGGCCCGAACGTCGGTGTGAAAACGGAGCGAGACGATGAAGGTCACCATCAACATCGAGTGCGAGCCCGCCGAGGCCCGGGCCTTTCTGGGCCTCCCGGACGTCACTTCGCTCAACGATCATCTGGTCGAGGAGATGAAGAAGCGGATGGACGCCAACGTCTCGGCCATGCAGCCGGAAGAGCTGATGAAGTCCTGGACCAGCTTCGGCCTGACCGCCCAGGACCAGTTCCGCCGCCTGATGGAAGCCGCGACGACGTCGACGAAGTGACCCAGTCGTCTCCTCCCCATCGCTCTGCGATGGGGAGGTGGCTCGGAGCGTAGCGAAGAGACGGAGGGGGTTCTTCGCCCCACACAGATTCGATGCCGCCAGAACCCCTCCACCGCTTTGCGGTCCCCCTCCCCATTTCATGGGGAGGAGACGTGTGACCACCCACACCATCTTCGCCCTCGCCACCCCTCCGGGTCGCGGGGCCATCGCCATCCTCCGCCTGTCCGGTCCCGGGACCGACGCCGCCCTGACCGCCCTCGGCGCCGGGGGGCTAAAAGCCCGTCTGGCCTCTCTCCGGACATTGACCCACGTCGGCGCCGTCATCGATCAGGCCCTCGTCCTCCGCTTCCCGGGGCCGAACTCCTACACCGGCGAGGACTGCGCCGAGCTCCACCTTCATGGCGGTCGCGCCGTGGTCGAGGCGGCGTCCCAAGCCCTGATCACGCTCGGCCTGCGCCCCGCCGAACCGGGCGAGTTCACCCGGCGCGCCTTCGAGAACGGCCGGATGGATCTGGCGCAGGCCGAGGCGGTCGCCGATTTGATCGACGCCGAGACCACGGCCCAGGCCGGTCAGGCCCTCGGTCAACTCGACGGCGCCCTCAGCCAGACCTATGCCGGCTTCCGCCGTGACCTGCTCAAGGCGCTGGCCCTCGTTGAGGCCGAGATCGATTTTCCGGATGAGGACGTCCCCGACAATCTGGCCCGCACCGCGGGGCCGGTGCTCGAGGGTCTGGCCTCCGACCTGAGGGCCGCACTTGCCGACGCCGACAGGGGCAGGCGGGTGCGCGAGGGCTATCGGATCGTCCTGATCGGCGAGACCAACGCCGGCAAGTCGTCCCTGTTCAACGCCCTGGTCGAGCGTGAGGCGGCGATCGTCACCCCCATCGCGGGCACGACCCGCGACGTCCTCGACGCCGAACTGGTCATCGGCGGCTATGCCGTGACCTTGTCGGATACAGCCGGGTTGCGCGACAGCGAGGATCCCGTCGAGGCCGAGGGCGTTCGCCGGGCCCGCGCCCGCGCCGCCGAGGCCGACCTGCGTCTGTGGGTCCGGGGCCCCGGAGACCCCGACGGCGTCGCCGCCGACTTCGCCCGGTCCGACGATCTGGTGGTTCTGACCAAGGCCGATCTGGGCGCGGCCTCGGTCTGCGCCGAACACGTTCTGAAGGTCAGCACGGCGAGCGGGCAGGGGCTCGGCGCCCTGCACGACTGGATCGCCGCCCGGCTCGCCCGCGATCTCTCAGGCGCAGACTTCCCCGCCGTTACACGTGAAAGACACCGGCGCCGTCTGACCGAAGCCCTGTCCGCCGTCGAGGCCGGACGCGCCGCACTCGACCGGGCCCCCGAGATGGCGGGGGACGATCTGCGCCGCGCAGCAGAGGCCCTGGCCCGGGTCACCGGCGCCATCGGCGTCGAGGATGTTCTCGGGGAGGTGTTTTCGACCTTCTGTATCGGAAAGTGAGGGCGGTCTGTTCCACGTGAAACACCGCCCTCGGTAGCTTTTTCGGCCCATTTCCCCTATGTCCCGCCCCATGCATTCCTCCCACTCCTTCGACGTCATCGTCATCGGCGGCGGCCACGCCGGCTGTGAAGCCGCGGCTGCTTCCGCGCGCACCGGCGCCCGTACCCTTCTGCTCACCCAGAAGCTGGAGACGGTGGGCGAGATGTCCTGCAATCCGGCCATCGGCGGTCTCGGCAAGGGCCATCTGGTCCGCGAGATCGACGCCCTCGACGGCGTCATGGGTCGGGTCGGCGACGTCTCCGGCATCCAGTTCCGCCTGCTGAACCGCTCCAAGGGCGCCGCCGTCCAGGGGCCGCGCAGCCAGATCGACCGCCGTCTGTACCGCGAGGCCATGCAGGCCGAGTTGGCCCAGACCCCGAACCTGACCCTGATGGCCGGCACCGCCGAAGGCCTGATCATGGATGCGGACCGCGTTGTGGGCGTCGTCACCCTCGGCGGCGAACAGATCCGCGCCGCCGCCGTTGTCCTGACCACGGGCACCTTCCTCAACGGCGTCATCCATCGCGGCGACGAGCGTATCCCGGCGGGCCGTCACGGCGAGGATCCCTCGACCGGCATGGCCGCCGACCTCTATGGCGCCGGCCTGCAGATGGGCCGTCTGAAGACCGGCACGCCTGCCCGCCTCGACGGTCGCACCATCGGCTGGGACCGGCTGGAGATGCAGGCCGCCGACGACGAGCCCGTGCCGTTCAGCTTCCTGACCGACCGGATCGACGTGCCCCAGATCGCCTGCGGCATCACCTCGACCAATGAAGAGACCCACCGGATCATCGCCGCCAACCTCGGCGAAAGCGCCGTCTATGGCGGCCATCTGACCGGACGCGGTCCGCGCTACTGTCCCTCCATCGAGGACAAGGTGGTCCGTTTCGCCGACAAGACCTCGCACCAGGTCTTCCTCGAGCCCGAGGGTCTGGACGATCCGACCGTCTATCCGAACGGCATCTCGACCTCGGTCTCGCCGGAGACGCAAGCGGCCTTCCTGCGCACCATGCCGGGGCTGGAGGCGGTCGAGGTCTTCCGCTTCGGCTACGCCATCGAATACGACTATGTCGATCCGCGCGAACTGACCCCGGCGCTGGAGGTCAAACGCCGACCGGGTCTCTATCTGGCCGGCCAGATCAACGGCACGACCGGCTATGAGGAGGCGGGGGCCCAGGGCCTGATCGCCGGTCTGAACGCCGCCCGCGCCGCCGCCGGCTCGGACCCGATCATCCTCGGCCGCGACCAGGCCTATATCGGGGTGATGATCGACGACCTCGTGACCCGGGGCGTTACCGAGCCCTATCGGATGTTCACCAGCCGGGCCGAGTACCGGCTGACCCTGCGCGCCGACAACGCCGACCAGCGCCTGACGCCGATCGGCATCGCGGCGGGTGTCGTCGGTTCGGACCGCGCCGCACGCTTCGGCGAGAAGGCGGCGGCTTTGGCCGAGGCCATGACCCTTGCACGTGAAACGCGGTACACGCCGAAGGAAGCGCAGGCCCTCGGCATCGCCGTCAACCCCGACGGTCAGCGCCGGTCGATGCGCGATCTGCTGGCCTATCCCGGCGTCGACCTGACCGCCTTCGAGGGCGAGCATCCGGCCATCGTCGGCTGGTCCGCCGCCGTGCGCGAACAGGTCCAGATCGACGCGGGCTATGCCGGCTACCTCGACCGCCAGGCCGCCGACGCCGAGGCCCTGCGCCGCGAGGAGCAGCTGAAGCTGCCGGCCAATCTTGACTACGCCCTGATCGGCGGCCTCTCTAACGAGGTGCGCGAGAAGCTGTCGCTCATTCAGCCCCAGACCCTGGGGCAGGCGGGCCGGATCGAGGGCATGACCCCCGGCGCCCTGACCGCGCTTCTGTCCCACGTGCGCAAGGGTTCGCGCGCCGAAGCCGCCGCCTGAGATGACGCCTTCCGAATTCCAGGCCCTGACCGGCGCGTCGCCGGAGCGTATGGCCGACCTCGCCGTCTTCCTCGAGCGGCTGACCGAGGCCAATGAAGTCATGAACCTCGTCGGGCCGGACTCCATCCCCGACTTCTGGAACCGTCACGCCTGGGACTCGGCCCAGTTGCTGGATCTGGCGCCGGAGGCCAGGACCTGGGCCGATCTGGGGGCAGGGGCGGGCTTCCCCGGTCTGGTCCTCGCCATCCTGTTGAAGGATCGGCCCGGCGCACATGTCTGGCTGATCGATTCCCTGCAGAAACGCTGCCGCTTCCTCCAGACCATTGTCGATGAACTGGCCCTGCCGGCGACGGTGATATGGGGTCGGGCCGAGGAGCAGTCGGTCACGGCGGACGTCGTCACCGCCCGCGCCGTCGCCCCGATGGACAAGCTTCTGGGTTATGCACAGCCCTACCTCTCTCGCGGTGCACAAGCTGTGTTTCTCAAGGGAGAGAAGGCCGAGGCGGAGTTGCGGGAGGCGGCCAAGGTCTGGCATCTGGATGCCGAACTCTCCATTTCCCGCAGCGATCCCCGCGGTCGTATCGTCACCGTCAGGACCCTTCGCCGTGGCCCCCAAAAGCGTAAACATGCCTGAAGTTGAGAAGAAGACCCGCGTCCTCGCCGTCTCCAACCAGAAGGGCGGGGTGGGCAAGACTACGACCGCGATCAATCTGGGCACCGCCCTGGCCGCCATCGGCGAGAAGGTGCTGATCGTCGATATGGACCCCCAGGGCAATGCCTCCACGGGTCTGGGCGTTCCACGTGAAACGCGCCGCATCACCATCTATGACGTCGTCGTCGACGGCCGCTCGATCCATGACGCGGCCGTACCGACGGCCGTACCGGGCCTGCACATCATCCCGGCCGACGCCGACATGTCCGGCGTCGAGATCGAGCTCAGTCAGGCCGACCGCCGTTCCTACCGCCTGCGCGATGCGCTCGAGGCCCAGGCGAATGGCAATACCGGGTATGACCCGGCCCCCTACGACTATGTCCTGATCGACTGTCCGCCGTCGCTGAACCTGCTGACGCTGAACGCCATGGCTGCGGCCGACGGGGTGCTGGTGCCGCTGCAGTGCGAATTCTTCGCCCTGGAGGGCCTGACACAGCTGATGAAGACCATCGACATGGTCCGTCAATCATTGAATCCGGCGCTGGAAATCCAGGGTCTGGTCCTGACCATGTACGACCGCCGCAACGCCCTGTCGGCCCAGGTCGCCGCCGACGTGCGCGGCCATTTCGGCGACAAGGTGTATGATGCGGTCATTCCACGGAACGTCCGGGTGTCGGAGGCGCCGTCCTTCGGCAAGCCGGTGCTGATCTACGATCTGAAATGCACGGGCAGCCAGGCCTATCTGCGCCTCGCCAAGGAGGTGGTCGGCCGCGAACGCCGCCGCCGCGCCGAACCGGCCGCCGCCTGAAAACAATAGAAGAAACGGAACAAAGACTTGTCTGAACGTCAAAGAGGATTGGGCCGCGGCCTGTCGGCCCTGCTGGGCGAGAACGCCGCCGAGGCCGTGCCGGTCGCGGGCGCGCAGGCGGCCGGAATCCAGACCGCCCCGATCGAGAGCCTCAAGCCCAACCCCGACCAGCCGCGCAAGATCTTCACCCAGGAAGACCTCGACGAACTGACGGCCTCGATCCGCGACAAGGGCATTCTTCAGCCCATCCTGGTCCGCACCCAGCCGGGTCAGGACGGCATGTGGCAGATCATCGCCGGCGAACGCCGCTGGCGCGCCGCCCAGGCCGCCCGTCTCACCGAGGTGCCGATCGTCGTGCGCGAGATGGACGACGTCGAGGTGTTCGAGGTCGCAATCATTGAAAACGTCCAGCGCGCCGATCTGAACCCGCTGGAAGAGGCCGACGCCTACCGGATGCTGATGGAGCGTTTCGGACGGACCCAGGACACGGTCGCCGGCGTGGTCGGCAAGAGCCGCAGCCATGTCGCCAACACCCTGCGCCTGCTGCAGCTGCCGGAAGAGGTCCTCTGGTACGTGCGTC
The DNA here is from genome assembly GCF_058681645.1 of Brevundimonas sp. ALps5. Taxonomy (NCBI): domain Bacteria; kingdom Pseudomonadati; phylum Pseudomonadota; class Alphaproteobacteria; order Caulobacterales; family Caulobacteraceae; genus Brevundimonas; species Brevundimonas sp. ALps5. The sequence goes on from NZ_CM178744.1 coordinate 1,500,545, forward strand.
ACGGCAAGCTGACCGCCGGTCACGCCCGCGCCCTGATCACCGCCCCCAACCCGGGCGAGCTGGCCGAACAGGTCTTCAAGGAGGGCATGAACGTCCGTCAGGCCGAGGCCCTGGCCCGCCGCGCGGCCGAGGGCCCCAAGCCGACCTCCTCGAAGCCGGCCGCGGCCTCGGGCGAAGGTTCGGCCGATGTTCAGGCGCTGGAACAGGATCTGGCCGACGCCCTGGGCCTGAAGGTCCAGCTGGCCGACAAGGGCGGCAAGGGCGAGATCACCATCCGCTACGGCTCGCTGGAGCAGCTCGACGACCTGTGCCGCCGGCTGATGCGCGGTTGAGCCTCGCCTGTGCTAGGGTGCAGTCATGACCGACAAGCCCGAAACCGCCGCCGAAGCTCTCAAACGCGTCCTCGCCGCCAAGAAGGCGAACGCCACAGGGTCCGGCGGCCCCGCCTTCAAGCCGGGCCAGCATCCGGAAAAGGCCGCCAGCGCCAAAAGCGCGGCCATGGCCAAGCCGGCCTTCAGGAAGGCCTCGAAGCGGGGCTGATCCGTGTCTCCTCCCCATCTGTGATGGGGAGGAGACGGCCTGACTAAACCACCTCGCCCCTCAGCAGCCTCGGCAGATCGCCCGTCGCGCCGCCGGCCTCGCGCATGAAGGCGCGGCGCAGGGGGCCGATGCGGTTGACGGCCGCCATGCCGAGATCGCGCGCCAGCCGCACCGGCGGCAGGTCGTTGGAGAACAGCCGCACGAAGCCGTCGAAACCAGCCGCCAGGGCCGCATTGTCGAACCGGCGCCAGCGGGCATAGCGGTCCAGCACCATCTCCGAGCCGAAATCCTCGCCCAGCCGCACGGCTTCGATCAGGACCTCGGCCAGGGCGGCGGCGTCCTTCAGCCCCATGTTCAGTCCCTGACCCGCCACCGGATGCACCCCATGGGCGGCGTCGCCGAGCAGGGCCGTGCGCGGCGCCGTCAGCTTCTCGGCCAGCTCCAGTGACAGCGGATAGACGAAGCGCGGGCCCTCAGGCGTCGCGCCGTCCAGGAACTCGCCGAAGCGGCGCATCAGATGGGCGTTGAAGGCCTCGTCGGAGGCGGCCTTCAGGGCCTCGGCGCGGCGGGTGGTCTCGGTCCAGACGAGGCTGGCGCGCTGGTCGGTGAGGGGCAGGATGGCGAAGGGGCCGCCGGGCAGGAAGTATTCGTGGGCCACGCCGCCGTGAGGGCGGCCCAGCCGCACCGTGGCCACGACCCCGCTCTGGCCATAGCTCCAGCCGACCGTGCCGATCTTCGCGGCCCGGCGCACGACAGAACCCCGCCCCTCGGCGCCCACGACCAGAGGCGCCCTCAGAATATCGTTATTATTCAATGTGATGAGCGCGCCGAAGCCGTCCGTCTCGACCGAGGCCACCGAAGCGGGCGCCCGGACCTCGATGCCGGCCTCGCTCACAGCGCGGGCGAGGGCGGTGCGGATCTGGCGGTTCTCGACCATATAGCCCAGCGGTTCGTCGCCATTCTGGTCGCCGATCTCGGCGGCGTCGAACCTCAGGTAGGCGGGCAGGGGCCGGTGCGAAGCCGCGCCGGGCCTATGGCCGTCGGTGACCAGGATATGGTCCATGCGGCAGGCGTGGGGCCGCAGAGCCTCGCCGACGCCCAGCGCATCCCACATGCGGAAGGTGGCATAGGCCACGGCGGTCGAGCGGCCGTCGAAGGTCGGGGCCAGCTGGTCCGAAAACGGCTGGGGATCGACCAGCACCACCTTCAGCCCGCCCTGCGCCGCGGCCAGGGCGAAGGTCGCCCCGGCCATGCCGGCGCCGGCGATGATGACGTCATGGGTGAAGGGCGTGCTCATGCCCCGCTTGTCGCGCCGTCAGGCTTCGGCGTCCAGACCCGTGACCCGGACCGATTGTCCTTCAGGAGATCCAGGTGTTGCGGCACTCGCCGACGGTCCAGCCGGCGACGCCCGAGATCACCCGGCATTCGACGCCCATCCCGGCCAGCGGCCCGTGCAGGATGCCGCTCTGCACCGTGGCGCCGCGTCCGTCATAGACCGGCCTGTCGAACGACACCCACTGCGTCGGCTTGCCGGGCTCCGGACGGGCGTTCGGGTCGTAAGTGCGGGGGAAGCTCAGTCCATAGCGGCCCCAGTCGCAACGCGGGCTCCAGGCGCGGTCGCCGTCCTTGAGCCACAGGGGCGGGGGCAGGCGGTCGGTGGTGTTGAACTGATAGTGGCCCTTGGCCACGGCGGCGATGACGGCGCAGTCGTTGGCGTTTTCCGCCACGGGCGGCCCGCCGGGGCCGGAGGGATCGGTGGCGCAGGCGGACAGAAGCGCCATCCCGGCGATCATTGGAACCAAGAACCGCATATCCCATCTCCTCACCGCTCATCCCGGCGGAGGCCGGGATCCAGAGGCACAACGCCGTTGAGAGAAGCAGGGTTCGGGGCCTCATGCCAGACGCCGGCATATGGATCTGGATCCCGGCCTCCGCCGGGATGAGCGGAGGAAGGGTCTATCCGCCTCTGAGACCTGTAATCGTCCGTCCCGGCGCGATGTCCTCGGCCGAGGTGATCAGGTGAACGATCGCGGGGACCCCTTGGCTCCCGGACGCCGCTTCGCGCGCGGCGGCGAAGGCGGCGGGGAAGTCCTCGGTCGTCTCGCAGCGGACGCCGAAGGCGCCGAAGGCCCGGGCGTACTGGACGAAGTCGGGGTTCTTCAGGTCGGTGGCGATGACCCGGCGCGGATAGTCGCGCTCCTGATGCATGCGGATGGTGCCATAGGTCCCGTTGTCGACGATGACGGTGACGGTATTGATCCCGTACTGGACCGCCGTGGCCAGCTCCTGACCGGTCATCAGATATTCGCCGTCGCCGGCGATGCAGACGACGTCGCGGTCGGGATAGAGGCTCTTGGCCGCCACCGCCGCCGGATAGCCGTAGCCCATGGCGCCCGAGGTCGGGCCCAGCTGGGTATGCATCGCCGTATGCTTGTGGAAGCGGTGCAGCCAGGCGGCGTAGTTGCCGGCCCCGTTGGTCAGGATGGCGTCGGCGGGCAGGACCGACCGCAGATGGGCCATGCATTCGCTCATATTGGCCGCGCCGGTGACGGCGACCGGGGTCGTGAAGGCCTCATAGGCCGCATGGCCGGACTCGGCCTGATCGTGCCAGGTCCGGCCCGGCTCGATCTCCGACAGGGCCATGGCCGCGAGCGACACATCGGCGCAGGCGCTCATCAGCGGCGGCCAGACGCGGCCCAGCTCCTCAGGCCCGGGATGGATATGGATCAGGGTCTCGGGCGTGCGGGCCCGGTCGAGCAGGGTGTAGCCCTGGGTCGGGTTCTCGCCGAGGCGGGCGCCGATGGTCAGGATCAGGTCGGCGTCCCTGACCTGCTGCAGCAGCACCGGATTGGGGCCGAGGCCCAAGTCGCCGACATAGTTGGGCCGATCGTTGGAGATCAGATCCTTTCGCCGGAAGGACAGGGCCAGCGGCAGGCCGATCCGCTCGGCCCAGTCGCCGATGGCCGTGGTCGCCTCCTCAGTCCAGCCGGAGCCGCCGAGCACCAGCAGGGGCCGCTCGGCCTTGGCCAGATGCGACCCGACCTCGGCGACGAAGGCGGGATCCAGCGCCGACCGAGCGGGGCTGACGGGCCGCACCGGGGCCGGGCCGCCGTCGGCCTCCAGCACATCCTCGGGCAGGGCGATGACCACCGGCCCCATCCGTCCTTGCAGGGCGGTGGCGAAGGCGCGCTCGACCACCTCGACCGTGCGGGTCGAGGTCTCCAGTTCGGTCGCCCATTTGGCCAGACCGCCGAAGACCTCGCGGTAGTCGACCTCCTGAAAGGCGCCGCGACCCCGGTCCGAAACCGCGATCTGGCCGACGAACAGGATCATCGGGGTCGAGTCCTGATGGGCGGTATGCACCCCGATGGAGGCGTGGGTGGCGCCCGGACCGCGCGTGACCATGCAGACGCCCGGCTTGCCGGTCAGCTTGCCGTAGGCCTCGGCCATGTTGGCGGCGCCCGCCTCGTGCCGGCAGGTGATGACCTGGATCTGATCGGTGACGTCGGCGAGGGCGTCCAGCACGGCCAGATAGCTCTCGCCCGGGACGCAGAAGATCCGCTCCACCCCGTTCATGACGAGGACATCGACGAGGCGGCGAGCGGTGTTGGCGGCGGTATCGGCGGCTTGGGTCATCGCCACGGATTAGCAGACCCGAGCCTGAATTGACCATGCAACCCTATGGTCACGCTTGGCGTTACGGCCACGGTTCAACAGTTCCCCCCTCGGAGATACCCCCATGCGCAAGATCATCGCTCTCGGCATCGTCGCCGCCGCCCTGGCCGTCTCGGCCTGCAACACCGTCTCGGGCGTCGGCCGCGACGTCTCGGCCGCCGGTTCGGCCGTCACCTCGGGCGCCGAGTCGGCCAAACACTGAGGCCAGGGCCTCGACTGATGAAAGGCCCGCCCTGACCGGCGGGCCTTTTTGCGTTGTTTTACTGTGCCGGCCGTCACAAAGGCGTAGCCTGTCCGGCGCACCGTGGGGTGCGAAACCGGAGAGCGATCATGGGACTTCTCGATAACGTCATGCACGGCCTCGGCGATGACGCCGCGCGCGGTCTCGCCGATCTGCTGAAAGGGCAGGGCGGGGTTCAGGGCCTGGCGGACAAGTTCGGCCAGCATGGTCTGGGCGAGGTCGCCGCCTCGTGGATCGGCAAGGGCGCCAATCTGAACATCACCCCGGAACAGATCCAGTCGGTCATCGGCCACGGCCCCATCGCCGATCTGGCCGCCAAACTCGGCGTCTCGCCCGAACAGGCCAGCCAGACCCTGGCCGGCCTCCTGCCCGAGGCCATCGACCGGCTGACGCCCAACGGCCACACGAACGACGCCGGCGCCCTGCTGGACCAGCTGCCCGGCGGCCAAAACGGCGTATTGGGCGGGATGATCGGCGGGTTTCTGAAGAGATAAGAACGTGTCTCCTCCCCGCTCTGCGGGGAGGGGGACCCCGAAGGGGTGGAGGGGCTCTTCACGCCCACGTCCTGTTCGCCCTCAAGACCCCCTCCGTCTCCTCGCAAGGGCTCGGAGCCACCTCCCCATCGCTGCGCGACGGGGAGGAGACCTCAGTCGTACGCTACGCCCGTCAGATACAGGCCGTCCGAAGGCGCGACCGGGCCGCAGGCGGTGCGGTCGCGCGCGGCGAGAGCGTCCGCCACATCCTGCGCCGTCCAGCGGCCGAGGCCGACCTCGACAAGGGTGCCGGTCATGGAGCGGACCTGACGGTGCAGGAAGGACCGGGCCTCGAACACCAGATGCACCTCCTCGCCGACGCGGGTGACGCGGGCGACATCGAGCGTCTTCTCCGGCGACTTCGACTGGCAGGCCAGGTCGCGGAAGGTGGTGAAGTCGTGATGGCCGACCAGCACCTGGGCGGCCTCATGCATGGCCCCGGCGTCCAGCGCCTTCTTCATGTGCCAGACCTTGCCGCGCTCCAGCGCGGGACGGCCGGGCCGATTGAGGATGCGGTAGAGATAGCGGCGGCCGGTCGCCGAGAAGCGCGCGTGCCAGTCGTCGCCGACGGCCGTGGAGTCGAGAACGGCGACCGCCTCCTTCACCAGATGGGCGTTCAGCGCATTCATCACCGTGTCGGCGGGCCAGTCCTTGTCGAGATCGACATGGACGACCTGACCCGTGGCGTGGACGCCGGAATCGGTGCGGCCGGCGGCGGCGATGCGGACGACCTGACCCGAAAAGGCCTTCACCGCCGCCTCGATCGCGCCCTGCACGGTCGGCAGGCCCGCCTGGGCCTGAAACCCGGCATAGCTTGCGCCGTCGTACTCGATGGTCAGGCGGTAGCGGGGCATCAGCCCAATACGGTCCCGGCCGGGAGCGGGAAGCCCTTGAGCAGATCCGACGCCGGCTGCGCCGCCTTGCCCTCGCGCTGGACGCGGGTCAGGCGCACAGCGCCGTCCTCGCAAGCGACCAGCAGATCGTCATCGAGGATTTCGCCGGGCGCCCCGGTCCCCTTCAGGCTGGTCCGCGACATCAGGGCCTTGACCCGCGTCCCGTCGGGCGCGGCGAACCAGGCGCCGGGGAAGGGCGACAGGCCGCGGATGTGGCAGTCGACCTCGGCGGCCGGACGGGTCCAGTCGATACGGGCCTCGGCCGGAGTGATCTTGCGGGCATAGGTCGGCTCGCCGGCCTGGGGCGTCTCGGTCACCCCGCCGCGCTCGATGGCGGCGAGCGCCCGGGTCCAGAGGGTGGCGCCGGTGGTCGCCATCCGCTCGGACAGGCTGGCGGCGGTATCGTCGGGATGGATGGACAGGACCTCGGACAGCAGGATCGCGCCCTCGTCGAGGCCCTCGGACATGCGCATGATCTGGACGCCGGTCTCGCGGTCCCCGGCCATGATGGCGCGCTGGATCGGGGCGGCGCCGCGCCAGCGGGGCAGCAGCGAGCCATGCAGGTTGAAACAGCCCAAACGCGGCGCCTCGAGCACGGCGGGCTTGAGGATCTGGCCGTAGGCGACGACGCAGGCCGCATCCAGATCGAGGCTCTGGAAGATCTCGATGGCCTCTTCGGCCTTCATGGATTCCGGGGTGAAGACTGGCAGGCCCATGGCCTCGGCGAAGGCGTGAACCGGCGACGGCGTCAGCTTCTGGCCCCGGCCCTTGGGGCGCGGCGGCTGGGAATAGACGGCGACGATCTCATGGCCCGAGGCGATCAGCTCGCCCAGCGAGGGCACGGCGAATTCGGGGGTGCCCATGAAGGCCAGGCGCATGGAATGTTCCTTTTAGTGTCGCCTCACGGCGACGGCGCTATCGCTCGGCTCGCGGAGCCTCGCTACTTGAGCGCCAGGGTAAAGACCAGATCGCGCTCAAGTCGTGAGCGACCGCGTCGCGAACATAGCGCCTAAAAAAGAAAGCTGGGACTTTAGTCCCAGCGCGAGGCCACGCCGCCGCCCTCGTCCCATTCGCCGCCGGCGTCCAGGGCGTCGTCGAAGTCGAGCAGGCGGTCCAGCAGGACCCCGGCGACCAGACCGATGGCGGCGACGCCGATGATGGTCGCCAGGCTGCCGATGCCGATCTTCTCGGAGCGGGTCAGACGACGGCGGCCATGGGTGTCGATCACCACCGATTTACGACCCATCACGCGTCCTCCAGCGCCCGCGAGCGCATGTATTTCTTGACCTTGGTCACCGCCCGGTCGCGCTTCAGCCGCGACAGGTGGTCGATGAACAGAACGCCTTCGAGGTGATCCAGTTCGTGCTGGAAGCAGACGGCGTAGAGGCCGTCGATCTCTTCCTCGATGCGCTGGTTGTCGCGGTTCAGGTAGCCGATGCGGATGCGGGCCGGGCGCGAGACGGTGTCGAAGTATTCCGGCAGGGACAGGCAGCCCTCCTCGTACTGGAACAGCTCGTCCGAGGCCCAGAGGATTTCCGGATTGGCGAAGAAGCGCGGATTGGCGCCGCGGTTGGGCTCGGCGTCCTCGCCGCCCTCGTCGACCACCTCGGCGTCCGTCGTCGGCTCGCCGTCGTGCAGGTCCATGACCACGACCCGGCGCAGATCGCCGATCTGGGCCGCGGCCAGGCCGATGCCCGGCGCCGCGTACATGGTCTCCAGCATGTCGTCCATCAGGGCGCGCACGCCATCGTCCACAGCCTCGACGGGTTTCGAGATCTGCTTGAGCACCGCCAGGTCGGCGGCGTTGTCGATGGTGAGGATACGTCTGACGGCCATGGGGCTCAGGTAGGCGCGAAGGCCCTCCGGGTCAAGATTTCGGGGGTTCTGCGCCCCCGGGCGACCGTAGCGCGAGGGGGCTGGCGAGCAGCAGGGCGACCATCAGGAACAGCAGGGCGAAGGCCGTCCCGGGACCGTGGAACTGGGTGACGAAGGCGCAAACGGCCGTCAGGGCGCCGGTGGTTCCGGCCACGATTTTGGCGACCCGGCCCGCCTTCCCTCGCCAGAGCGACACGGCGCTGCCGACCAGGAGGGCGGCCGTCAACAGAGGCGGTCCGCCCAAAAACACGGACAGCATCAGGCCTGCGTGCGCATACTCGGGATCTGTCGTGACGCTGAGGAGGAGGATGAAGGCTCCGAAGAAAAGGCAGGCTACGGCCACGATCAGGGTCAGGACCAGGGTCGCTATCCGAACCAGCCTGCTTCTGGAGATCATTGCTGTCCTTCTTCGGGTGTCAGCCCTGTTCCGAGCCCTGTTCCGGAATGGCGCGCGGTTTCCGGTTTTCGTCAATGGCGACATAGGTGAAGACGCCCTCGGTCACCCGGCTGACGTCGTGCGAGGCGCGAGGCCGCCGCCAGGCCTCGACATGGACGCGGATGGAGGTGCGGCCGATCCGCAGGACCTTCGCATAGATCGAGACCTCATCGCCGACCGAGACCGGCTGGTGGAAGACCATGCCGTCCACCGCGATGGTGGCGCAGCGGCCGCGCGCCAGGTCGAAGGCCGGGGTCGAGCCGGCGAGGTCCATCTGGGCCAGCAGCCAGCCGCCGAAGATGTCGCCCTCGGGGTTGGTGTCGGCGGGCATGGCGATGACGCGCACGACCGGTTGCTGGTCGGGCGCCTGAAGCGGGGTTTCGGGTTGGACGGTGTCGGTCATGAGATCCGCTTTACGCCTGCCGGCCGGGACGGCAAGCCAACTCCGGTTTCAGATTATCACTGATCACTTATGATCTATCCCTGAGCGTTCCGGATCGCCGCGGCCCCCGCGAACGGCGCAATGACGGCGGCGAACAGGGCATAGGCGGCCAGCAGGGCCAGGGCGGGTCCCGGCGGCAGACCCTGAACCGCCCGGGCCAGCGCCCCCGAACCGAACACCACCGGCGGAATAAACAGGGGCAGGACGACGACGGCGATCAGCAGACCGCCGCGCTTCGCCCCCAGCGCCAGCGCCGCGCCCAGGGCGCCGGTGAAGGCGAAGCCCAGCCCGCCCAGACCCGCCGCCAGCGCCGTCAGGGGCGCCAGATGCACGGGCTGACCCAGAGCCAGCGCCGCCACGGGCGCGGTCAGGGCCAGGGGCAGGCCGGTGGCGATCCACTGGCTCAGGGCCTTGATGACGAAGACGGATTCCAGCGGCAGATGGCCCGTCGCCAGCAAATCCAGCGCTCCGTCCTCCAGATCGCGTTCGAACAGCCGCTCCAGCGACAGCAGGGACGACAGGGCCAGCGCCAGCCAGGCCACGCCCGCCGCCACGGGGCCGAGCGTCTTCAGATCGCCGCCCGCCGCCAGAGGCAGGATGGCCGTCAGACAGGCGAAGAAGGCGCAGGCCAGCAGGGGCCCGCCGCCGCCACCCCAGGCCAGCGACAGCTCCCGCTCGAACAGCACCCGCGTCGCCCCGCGCAGACCGGGCGCGCGCGGCTCCGGCGCCCCGGGTTCGGGCTTGCCGGGCTTGGGGTCGTCCCATTTGGGCAGGCGGGGCTCGCTCATCCCAGACCCCCCAGATCCAGCGTCCGCACCGGCATCGGCAAGGCGTCATGGACGGCGGCGAGGATCAGGCCGTCAGACCGCAGATGGCGTTGCATCACCTCGGCGAAGACGGCGCGCCAGCGGGCGTCGAGCGGCCCCATCGGCTCGTCCAGCAGCCACAGGGCGCGCGGCGATCCGACCAGACGGCCGAGCGCGAGCCTGCGCCTCTGGCCCGCCGACAGCTTCCTCACCTCCAGATCCAGCAGGGGCTTCAGGCCGAAGGTCTCGATCGCCTCGTCGACCCCATCCTGGGTGTGGCCCAGCCAGTCGCACTGAAAGGCCAGTTCGTCCCGCGCTGTCCGGGCTCCCTTCAGCCCGTCCAGATGGCCCAGCAGATGCACCTCCCGCCCCCGCGCCTCGCGCGGATCGAGGGTGTTGCGGTCCCCGTCGTGGAAGGCGATTTCGCCGGCTTCCGGCCGGATCAGCCCGGCGACGGCGCGCAACAGACTGGTCTTGCCGGCGCCGTTGGCCCCGGTGAGGGCCGAGACCTCACCGGCCTGAAGTTCGAAGTCCAGTTCGCGGAACAGGACCCTCTCTCCACGGACGATCGAAACCCGGCTCAAGCTGAGGGAATGGATCACTTTTTGCGATCCGTTCTCAATGTCCCCACGGAGGACGTGGATACATGGACTGTATACATCTGCGGAGCTATAGCCCCCCGTGCCGCAGCAGGCTTTCGCCGCGCGCGTCGGGGACCTGTGTGACCCGGCGTCTGTCGCGCGGAGGCGCAACCGGATTGTCGGGCGGCGTACACCAGAGGAAGACTCTCCATGCCGTCGATTGACAGCCTCAAGACCCGCCAGGACCTCTCCGTCGGGCGCAAGAAATACGCCTATTACAGCCTTCCCGCCGCCGAGGAAGCCGGTCTGGCCGGGATTTCCCGTCTGCCGCGCTCGATGAAGGTGCTTCTCGAGAACCTGCTGCGTAACGAAGACGGCGTCTCGGTCACCGAGGACGACCTCAAGGCCGTCGCCGCCTGGATCGAGAACAAGGGTTCGGTCGAGCACGAGATCGCCTTCCGCCCGGCCCGCGTCCTGATGCAGGACTTCACCGGCGTGCCCGCCGTCGTCGACCTGGCCGCCATGCGAGACGCCATGACCGCCCTGGGCGCCGACGCCTCCAAGATCAACCCGCTGAACCCCGTCGACCTCGTCATCGACCACTCGGTCATGGTCGACAATTTCGGCACCCCGAAAGCCTTCGGCCAGAACGTCGAGCGCGAGTATGAGCGCAACATCGAGCGCTACAACTTCCTGCGCTGGGGCTCCTCGGCCTTCGCCAACTTCCGCGTCGTCCCGCCCGGCACCGGCATCTGCCACCAGGTGAACCTGGAAAACCTCGCCCAGACCGTCTGGACGCTGGAAGAGGGCAAGAAGACCGTCGCCTATCCCGACACCGTCGTCGGCACCGACAGCCACACCACCATGATCAACGGCCTGGCCGTTCTGGGCTGGGGCGTCGGCGGCATCGAGGCCGAGGCCGCCATGCTGGGCCAGCCGATCCCGATGCTGATCCCGGAAGTCATCGGCTTCAAACTGACCGGCCGTCTGCCGGAAGGCGCGACCGCGACCGACCTGGTCCTGACCGTCACCCAGATGCTGCGCAAGAAGGGCGTGGTCGGCAAGTTCGTCGAGTTCTTCGGCGACGCCCTGGCCGGCCTGACCCTGGAAGACCAGGCGACCATCGCCAACATGGCTCCGGAATACGGCGCCACCTGCGGCTTCTTCCCCGTCTCGCAAGCCACCATCGACTTCCTGACCGCCACCGGCCGCGACAAGGCCCGCGTTGCGCTGGTTGAAGCCTACGCCAAGGCGCAAGGGCTGTGGATCGACGAGAACTCCGAAGAGCCGGTCTTCACCGACACCCTCGAGCTGGACCTCGCCTCGGTCGTCCCGTCGCTGGCCGGCCCGAAGCGTCCGCAGGACCGCGTCGAACTGACCACCGCCGCCCCCGAGTTCGAAGGCCATCTGACCGGCACCTTCGGCCGTCCGTCGGACGCTCCGCGCTACGAAGTCGCCGGTGAGAAGTTCACCGTCGGCGACGGCGACGTGGTCATCGCGGCCATCACCTCCTGCACCAACACGTCCAACCCCTCGGTCCTGATCGCCGCCGGTCTGGTGGCGCGCAAGGCCAATGCGCTGGGCCTCAAGGCCAAGCCCTGGGTCAAGACCTCGCTGGCCCCCGGCTCGCAGGTCGTCACCGACTATCTGACCGACGCCGGTCTGCAGAAGGATCTGGACGCCCTGGGCTTCAACCTGGTCGGCTACGGCTGCACCACCTGCATCGGCAACTCGGGCCCGCTGTCGCCGGCGATCTCCAAGACGATCAACGACAACGCCGTGGTCGCCACCTCGGTCCTGTCGGGCAACCGCAACTTCGAAGGTCGCGTGAACCCCGACGTCCAGGCCAACTACCTGGCCTCGCCGCCGCTGGTCGTGGCCTACGCCATCGCCGGTTCGATGCGCATCGACATCACCAAGGACCCGATCGGTCAGGACAAGAAGGGCAAGGATGTCTTCCTGAAGGACATCTGGCCGACCTCGAAGGAAGTCTCCGACATCCAGCGCAAGTCGGTCACCCCGGCCATGTTCGCCAAGCGCTACAAGGACGTCTTCAAGGGCGACAAGCACTGGCAGGCGATCAAGATCGAAGGCGGCCAGACCTACGACTGGGATGCGGATTCGACCTACGTCCAGAACCCGCCCTACTTCGAGGGCCTGTCGATGGACCCGGCTCCGGTCACCGACATCGTCGAGGGCCGCGTCCTGGCCATCTTCGGCGACTCGATCACCACCGACCACATCTCCCCGGCCGGTTCGATCAAGTCCTCGTCGCCCGCCGGCGCCTTCCTGATCAACCACGGCGTCGACCCGCTGGACTTCAACGGCTACGGCGCCCGCCGCGGCAACCACGAAGTCATGATGCGCGGCACCTTCGCCAACATCCGCATCCGCAACCGCATCACCCCCGACATCGAGGGCGGCGTCACCAAGCACTTCCCGTCGGGCGACACCATGTCGATCTACGACGCGGCCATGCGCTACCAGTCGGAAGGCCGTCCGCTGGTCGTCTTCGCCGGCAAGGAATACGGCACCGGCTCGTCGCGCGACTGGGCGGCCAAGGGCACCAGGCTGCTGGGCGTCCGCGCCGTCATCGCCGAGAGCTACGAGCGTATCCACCGCTCCAACCTGGTCGGGATGGGCGTGGTGCCGCTGCAGTTCAAGGCTGACGGCTGGCAGAAGCTGGGTCTGACGGGCGAGGAAATCGTCACCGTCCGCGGCCTGTCGGACGTCAACATCGGCAAGCTGAAGCCGCGTCAGGACCTGTGGGTCGAGCTGTTCCGTCCGTCGGACGGCAAGATGGCCCGCTTCCCGGTCCGCTGCCGCATCGATAACCAGACCGAGCTGGACTACTTCCGCGCCGGCGGCGTCATGCCCTACGTCCTGCGCAACCTCGCAGGCGGCGGCTCGACCCCCGAAGCCGAAGCCATCGCGGCCGAGTAATCGGCCTCAGCGGTTTGAGACAGTAAAGGCCGGTGGAGCGATCCACCGGCCTTTTTCGTGTCTGCGCCGCATTCAAAAGACCTAGTCGCGGGTTTCCGCGCAGACATTCAGACCTGTGTCCTTGCTTGGATGGCAATCGCGGCCGCATTCGAATGTTCCGCGATCCGGAACACCGAAAACCACCAGCGTTTCGAGGGCAGATGCCCTGCACTGTTCGAAGGTCTTAAACCGACCTATCTGAACGCTGACGGTGAGATTGTTGGCATCTGGGTACACAAAGCCCGTCCAGTTTGGCGATGCGGAGCAAGACGCCAGAAGAAGAGCCGCGACCACTACGACGCGCTTCGCCCTTCCGCTGTTGGAACCGCCTAGCACCAGCCAAGTCCTCATAGAACGCGACCTCACCCCATCGGCGGCGGGCCGGCCAGAACGTCGCGCTTGCCGGAGTGGTTGGCGGGCGAGACTACCCCTTCCTGCTCCATGCGCTCGATCAGGGAGGCGGCGCGGTTATAGCCGATCTGCAGGCGGCGCTGGACATAGGAGGTCGAGGCCTTGCGGTCGCGGGTGACCACGGCGACGGCGCGGTCGTAGAGGTCGTCGCCGGAGGAGCCGCCGTCGTCGCCGCCCATGGCGTTGTCGCCGTCACCGTCGGGGTCGTCGGTGATCAGGTCGAGGTAGTCGGGCTCGGCCTGGGCGCGCAGATGGGCGCAGACGCTTTCGACCTCGCCGTCGGTCACGAACGGACCGTGCAGGCGGGTGATGCGGCCGCCGCCGGCCATATAGAGCATGTCGCCCTGACCCAGCAGCTGCTCGCCGCCCTGTTCGCCCAGAATGGTGCGGCTGTCGATCTTGGAGGTGACCTGGAAGGAGATCCGGGTCGGGAAGTTGGCCTTGATGGTGCCGGTGATGACGTCGACCGACGGGCGCTGCGTCGCCATGATCAGGTGGATGCCGGCGGCGCGGGCCATCTGGGCCAGACGCTGGACGGCGCCCTCGACGTCCTTGCCCGCGACCAGCATCAGGTCGGCCATCTCGTCCATGACCACGACCAGATAGGGCATGGGCTCCGGGCGGATCTTCTCGGACTCGTAGATCGGCCGGCCCTGTTCGTCGAAGCCGGTCTGGACCGTGCGTTCGAAATGCTCGCCTTTCGCTTGAGCTTCGCGGGCGCGGTCGTTGTAGCTGGCGACGTTGCGCACACCGAGCTTGGACATGCGGCGATAGCGGTCCTCCATCTCGCGCACCGTCCACTTCAGGGCGACGACCGCCTTCTTGGGATCGGTGACGACGGGGGCCAGCAGGTGCGGGATGCCGTCATAGACCGACAGTTCCAGCATCTTGGGGTCGATCATGATGAAGCGGCACTCGGCCGGCGTCAGGCGGTAGAGGATCGACAGGATCATGGCGTTGACCCCGACCGACTTGCCCGAGCCGGTGGTGCCAGCGATCAACAGGTGGGGCATGCGCGCCAGATCGGCGACGTAGGGCTCGCCGCCGATGCTCTCACCCAGGGCCAGAGGCAGGATGTGCGAGGGCTTGGCGTATTCGCCCGAGGCCAGCAGGTCGCGCAGATAGACGGTCTCGCGCTTGGCGTTGGGCAGTTCGATGCCGATGGCGTTGCGGCCCTGAACCACGGAGATGCGGCAGGCGCGGGCGGACATGGAGCGGGCGATGTCGTCGGACAGGGCCACGACGCGGCCGTGCTTGACCCCGGCGGCGGGCACCAGCTCATAGAGGGTGACGACCGGACCCGGGCGGATCTGGTCGATGACGCCCTTGACCCCGAACTCGGCCAGGACGCCTTCCAGCATCTTGGCGTTCTGCTTGAGGGAATCCTCGTCGATCATGCCGACGCGGGCCTGGGGCTTGGCCAGCATACCGAGCGGCGGCAGGTCGAAGTCGCCTTCCGGCCGGTCGAAGACGAAGGCGCCCTGATCCGGATCGGCGGTGTTCTTCGCGGGCTTCGGCGTCTTGGGCGCGGCGACGCGGGGTTCAACGGCGGCGGCCAGAGAGGTGGGGGCCATAGGAGCCTCGTCCCACGGCGGGCCGTCATCGGCCCAGGCGCCGTCGCTGTCGGCCTCATCGGGGGTCCAGGCGGCTTCCGGAGCGGGGTCCGGGGCTGAGGGGGCGCGGGTCGCAACCTCGGGCCCCTGGACGGCCATCCGCTCGGACTGGATCGCGGCGGCCTCGGTCATGGGCTTGGCTCGGGGCGCGCGCGGCTTCTTCGGCGCGGGGACCGGCTGGGGATCGGGCTGGCGGCGCAGGGTGGCGCCCCAGTGCAGGGCCTCGGCGAAATCGGTCAGGCGCACGCCCACGGCATAGGCGCAGGCCCACAGGCCCAGCCCGGCGAACAGCAGGCCGACGAGGACGCGCGCGCCCGGAATCCTGAGCGCATGCAGACCGGCCGAGGTCAGGCCGGTGAAGGCGTCGCCCCACAGCCCGCCCATTCCCGTCGCCAGAGGCCAGGCGGCGGGCGCGGCGAGGGCCGACAGGGCGGCGGACAGCAGCAGCACGCCCGCCGAGGCCGACAGGGCCTTCAGCGGCGTTGGCTTGAGCCGCTGCTGGATGGCTTCCCCGATCGCCGTTGCCAGGCCGAAGGCGATCAGCAGCACCGTCATCGGCCAGGCGGCCAGACCCACGGACTGCATGGCCAGGTCGGCGAACAGGGCGCCGTTGCCGCCCAGCCAGTTGGTGGCCTCGGTCGAGGAGGCGGCGTTCAGGCTCGGATCGGCCGGGTTCCACGAGATCAGGGCGACCAGCAGCAGGGCCGCCAGCAGGGCCTGAAGCACGCCCCGGAACCGCACCACGAAGGGCGCGTCCCACAGGATGCGGGCGCTCGACCAGGCGCGATTGCCGATAATCAGAACGGCGGACATGAAGAGGCTACTCCGGACGAACGGGTCTTCCCGCTATTGTCGGCGCAAGGGGGTTAAGGGGGCATTTACCAAGGTCTCGCGAACCGGGGTTCCACAGGTTTGCGCATTCTCGTGGACAGGGCCGACGGACCCGCCCTACGGTCGAATCCGGAATGCAGGGGGACGCATGACCGAACAGCCGAAATCCTTCCCGGATCAGGTTCTGGCCTGGTACGACAACGGTGGAAAATGGCTGGCGCTCATCGGCCTCGGGGCCCTGCTGGCCTATCTGGCCCGGGACTTCTGGCGGTCCTGTGTGCTCCTGCGGCGCATGCGGCGTGGCCGCCCGCGAGGCGGCATCCACGACGTGATCGGATCCGTCGTGGTGATCGCCGTCTATATCCTCAACCCCTTCAAGTTCGTCGAGAATCTCAAGGACATCGCCGAGGGCAGGGGCTCGATTTTCCGTCGCACCCGCATGCTCGTCGAGCATGAGATGTTCGCGGCGGACGAGGATGGCGTGAATTTCGGTCAGGCCTTTTTCGTCTACGGCAATCGCTATTTCCGGTTTCAGGACGGGGATCAGGGCGTTCAGGACCGCGATCGGACCTGGTACCTGCCCAACATCTACCGTCCCGCAAACCAGATGATTCATGTCGAGAACGCCGCCGAGGTGAACAAGCGGTTCAAGGCGATCTCCGACTATTTCTCCGTCCTGTCCGAGCTTCTGGGCAAGGACAAGAGGCGCCGGGAGGTCAGGGACGTTGACAACTTCCTGTGCGCGATCCTGATCGAGAACGGGTTCGTTTCCCCGATCCATCTGATCACCGGCCTGATCGCCCAGTACGACGAGAGCTGGAAGCGAATCCTCGACCTCTTCAACGAGGACGCCGACCGGCCGATCTCCGCCTTTGACGACCTCGCCACCGATACGCGGCAGATCCAGATGTTCGTCTATACCTGCTGGTTGCTCTGGGGGCCCAGCGTGCCCCTGTGCAGTTGCGAGAACTCAGTGGGCCTGTTCCGGGTCGTTCAGTACGGCTACGGCGACGAGAACAACTCCATCGATGTCGTCGGCGCCACCGAGGATGTCGACACCGCCATGAACCAGCTGCACAAGGCGGCGTCCGACCGGCAGCCTTGCCGGATGGACGGCAGCGCCGACGCCGGCCTGCCCATGGCCCTGCCGGCCATGGTGCTGGGCCGGCTGCGTCTCAGCGATTCCATCAAACGCGACCGGCAGGGCCACGACATCGTCTTTCCGAAGGGCGTCGTGCAGAACTGGCAGAGCGACCCCGGTCTGCGCCCGGTTCTCCACCTCACGCGCCTTGAGACGGGCGACGCCGTCAATCAGGGTATCAGCCACGATTCCTCCCGGATGGGCCGGCTGATGGCCTCCAACCGCACCGTCGCTTCGAAATACTACTCAGCCTATCTCTGGATCGCCTTCGTGATGATGGAGGTCGGCGACGACGGCGTCCAGCGACCGCTCGGCGAGAAGGGGCGTCCCTGGGCCGACTTCATCCCCTTCTTCGAGCATGGGAACCTCGCCGATCCCCAGTCCTGCGCCTATTCGAAGAGCCAGCTCGCGGCCAAGGTCACCGACGCCTTCCAGCAGCTGGCGAAGGCGGCGACCGGAAAGCCGGTGCGCTTCGTCTTCGCCTGTTCGATCGACGAGCCGGGGTGCGACTCGCCGCCGGCCTTCCCGGGCTGGCAGGGACGCCGGCTGATCCGGGACATTCTGCGCGAACGGCTGAAGAAGGCCGGACTGGACCGCGGCCGGAACAAGGGTCTGATCGTCCTTGATCCCGCACCGGCCGAATGGCGTGCGGCGAAGGCCTATCATGCCTGCCGCATCTCCCGACTGGTCGAACGCCACTACGACTCCTTTCCGGACGAGCCCGACACGCCGGACCAGCCGGACCAGCCGGACTTTCCGATTTAAGCGGGCGCCTTGCGGCTTCAGCCCGCCGGCATGTCCCGGAACCGCCGCCCGGCCCCGATGCGGGCGCGGATCGCGCCCGGCGTCTCGGTCGTGGCCAGAACGGGGACCAGATCGATCAGGCGCACCGGTTTCTCCGCCCAGGCCAGGGCGTCGAGGTCGGCCAGCTGGCGCGCCGCCGTGGCGTTCTCCTCCAGCGGCCGGCCTTTCAGCACCGAGATGCCGAAGAAGCGGGCCAGGTGGTCGCGGACCAGCCGGGCGGGCAGGGCGCGCGCGTCTCCGGCTCCCAGCACCGACAGGATCAGGGTGTCGACGGGCGGATGCTCGGGCGACAGGGGCGGCTGGACATAGTCCATATCCACCATCAGGGCCCCGGCCCGGGTCCAGACGCGCAAGCGGTCGAACTGGTCCATCCCCGTGAAATGCGTGTCGCGCTCATAGGCCGCGTCGTCCATGGCGATGGGATCGTTCTGCTCGATGAAGACCAGAGGCCGCGCGCCCGGCGTTTCGGGGAACATCCCCGCCACATGGTCGGAAATGGCCTGGATCAGGGCCTTGAACCGGCCCTTCCCGCGCTGGGCCGCGTCGACAAAGACATAGTTGAGATTGGCCGTGACCACGGGCGTCCCGTCCAGTTCGCCGTTCGGCATGGCGATCAGATTGGCCCCGCCGACCAGAGACCCGTCCCCGGGATCGCGCGCGGTCAGGCAGATCTCGCGGAACAGGCCGTAGCGCGCCTCCAGCGCCCGCCGCGCCTCGCCGTGGTTCAGCTCCAGACAGGCGCGAAACCCATCCTCGTCCTCCATCTCCTCGGGCAGGACGAAGGCCTTCTCATAGCCGGCGAAGAAGTCGGCGAAGACCGGGCTGTCGGCCGTGTCGGTGGTCTCGAGAACGAGGGCGGTCTGGCTCATGAACCGTCGCCTATACGATTTCCGTGACGCTGGCGAACGGCGTCGGGCAAGGGTATTTACCCGGGCGAAAATATCGCCTATTTCGCCCGGGTAAAAGGAGCTTTCCCATGACCTCGACCCTGTCCTCCAGCGCCCGCAAGGCCCTGATCGCCGACTACAAGGACCGGGCGACGGTCGCCGGGGTCTATGCGGTCATCTGTTCGACGACCGGACAGGTCTGGGTCGGCCAGAGCCGTCATATCGACACCCGCTGGAACGGGCTCTCCTTCACCCTCCGGACCGGCTCGGGCCGCGATCCCTCGCTGCAAGCGGCCTGGAACGCCCACGGCGCCGATGATTTCCGCTTTGAACAGCTGGACCGGCTGCCGACCGACCTGTCCGACCTGCGGCTCAAGGACGAGCTCAAGGAAAGGGCCGCCCGCTGGACCGCGCGGTTGCAGGCGGAGACCCTCCTGCCGGGCTGAGCGCCTTCAACCTCGCATTCCGCGCGGGATTTTTCCGCGTCTTTTCAATCTGAAGACGGAAAATCGGCGACTTCGGCATGGCGCCGTCCGCAACGGGTCTATATTGGGCTCGCCGCCCCTCCCGTGTCGGTCCCCTTGCCCGTTTGGCACGGTTTGGCACGGTTTGGCGCCCCGTTTTCATCAAACCCGGCCACTTCACCGGATCGATCCGATCTCTCCATGCCCTTCACCGCGACCGTCCTGACCATGTTCCCCGAGGCCTTTCCGGGCGCGCTCGGCGTGTCCCTGATCGGCACGGCCTGGCGCGAGAAGGGGCTGTGGAGCCTGGAAACCCTTGACATTCGGGCCTTCAGCGAGGATAGGCGCGGCTTCCTTGACGACACCCCCGCGGGTGGCGGCCCGGGACAGGTATTGAAAGCGGACGTGGTGGCCCGGGCTCTCGACAGCCTTGAAGGCCCGCCCCGGCCGCTTTTGTACATGAGCGCACGCGGTCGGCCCCTGACGCAGGCGCGAGTGAAGGAATGGGCGAAGGCGGACGGGATCACCGTCCTCTGCGGCCGGTTCGAGGGGGTGGACCAGCGGGTGCTCGACGCCCGGGGGTTCGAGGAGGTCTCCGTCGGAGACGCGGTTCTCGCCGGCGGCGAGGCGGCGGCGATGCTGGTGATCGAGGCGTGCGTCAGACTGATCCCCGGGGTGCTCGGTGCGGCGGAAAGCCTGTCGACCGAGAGTTTCGAGGACGGGCTTCTGGAGCATCCGCAGTACACGCGACCGCGGACGTTCGAGGGGCTGGATATCCCCGAGGTGCTGTTGTCGGGCGACCATCGCAAGATGGAGCTCTGGCGTCAGGAACAGCGGGAACTCACTACGCAGGAGCGGCGCCCCGATCTCTGGGAAGCCCATCTTGCAAATCGACCAGCGGAATCCTCCGCCAATTCAAAGCTAAAGGGCAAAAAAGCCCGAGGAGAATAGACTATGGCCAACATCCTTCAGACCCTCGAGGCCGAAGAAAAAGCCCGCCTGATCGCCAACCGCGCGATCCCTGACTTCCAGCCCGGCGACACCCTGCGCGTCATGGTCAAGATCAAGGAAGGCGAGCGTGAACGCATCCAGGCCTTCGAAGGCGTCTGCATCGCCCGCGACAGCGGCGGCGTGAACGAGACCTTCACGGTCCGCAAGATTTCCTTCGGTGAAGGCGTGGAGCGCAAGTTCCCGATCCTGTCGCCGAACATCGACTCCATCGAGGTGAAGCGTCGCGGCGTCGTCCGTCGCGCCAAGCTCTACTACCTGCGCGACCGTCGCGGTAAGTCGGCCCGTATCGCCGAGCGCCAGACGGTTCGTCCGGCCAAGGGCGCCGTGGTGCCGGTCACCGGCTCCGACGACAAGGGCGGCGACGAAGCGTAAGAACCGCTTCCGTCAAAAGCATGAAGGCCCCGGTGGAAACACCGGGGCCTTTTTCATTTTCTACTGTGGAAACAGGCTGTTGGACGCATCCCTCTGGCTGTCCACGCTGCGTCTGAGCCCATGGACCTCGCCCCTCTCGCGGTGGATCGCCGCCTGGGCCCGGCGGATGGTTTCGCGGGTGGTCGCCGACAGCTTCTCGTCGGCCAGGGCCGACTGGAAGCGCTTGTCCAGCGCGGCCTCGCCCCGGTCGGCGGCGTCGACCAGCCCGGCCTCGTCGCGCATCAGGGCGTGGCTGATGTCCATGACGGCCCTTTGGGCCTTGGCGAAGATCGAGCCCGAGGTGTCGGGATGGCCACCGAGCGCCGTGACGGTCGCGGCCATGGCCCGGGCCATGTCGCGCCGCTCCTCGGCCAGGGCCCCGAACAGGCTGTTGTGGCCCGAGCTCTCGCTGTCGTCGGCGATCTGGTCCAGCCGCTCGGCGCTGTCCAGCGTGGCGGCGATCAGGGCGTTCAGAACGTGGATATCGTGACGGTTGGGCATGAGAAGCCTCCAGATACTGACCTCTAGAACGGCCCACGCTCCGCCCGGGTTGCGGCGCGATTGCGACCAGCCGATCACCGTGACGTCAGAACCCCATCACAGCTTCGTGCTTACAGCTTGGTCCGGAGCGACCACAGTTCGGGGAAGCAGCGCTTCTCCAGCGTCGCCATCAGATAGGCCGCGCCCTCGGTTCCGCCCGTGCCCCGACGCCGGCCGATGATCCGCTCGATGGTCACCACATGCTTGTGCCGCCAGGTCAGAAGGGCGTCGTCCAGATCGACCAGCTTCTCGGCCAGCTGGTACTGGGCCCACCAGCGGTCGGTGTCGCGATAGACCTCCAGCCAGGCCGCCTCGACGGCTTCGGACGGCTGATACGGCTGGCTGACGTCGCGGTTCAGGACCGCCTCGGGCACCGGCAGGCCCGCGCGCGCCAGCTGGGCCAGGGCGTCGTCATAGAGGCTGGGCGCCGCGATCGCGGCCTTGAGCGCCGCATGGGCCTCGGGCCGGTCCTCCTGGAAGGCCAGGAAGCGGGCGTCCTTGAGCCCCAGCATGGCCTCGAAGCGGCGGAACTGGTCGCTCTGGAAGCCCGAGCTGGAGCCCAGCACATCGCGGAAACGCAGATAGTCGGCCGGGGTCATGGTCGCCAGGATGTCCCAGCTCTGGGTCATCACCGACTGGATGCGGCTGACCCGCGCCAGCGACTTGTAGGCCGGGACCAGATCGCCGTTGCGCACCATCGACTGGGCCAGGGCGACCTCGTGCAGGATCTGCTTGAGCCACAGCTCCTTGGTCTGGTGGATGATGACGAACAGCATCTCGTCGTGCTGGTCCGAGATCGGATCCTGCGCCGACAGCAGCCGGTCGAGCCCGAGGTAGCGGGCATAGGTCATGTTCGAAGCGTCGGTCATGCACGTTCGATAAGGCGATCGCGGCCTAGGGTCGATCCTGTTTGATCCGGATCTCGAACAGCTGCGGCCAGTTCTTGCCTGTGACGAACAGCCTCTTGCCGGCGGCGTCCCAGGCGATGCCGTTCAGCACGTCGTCGTTGACGTCCTTGCGCTCGGAGGCCGGAAACAGGCCGGTCAGGTCGATCCAGGCCACGACATGGCCGTCGGTCGGATCGATGCGGGCGATGCGGTCGGTCTGCCAGATGTTGGCGTAGATGTAGCCGCCGCCCGGGGCTCCGGCGTCGGCGACCCATTCCAGCTCATTCAGCTGGTCGACCGGAACGCCCGCAGCGGTGACGGTCAGCCGGCCGGTCACGGCCAGGGTCTCGGGGTCGAGGAAGCGCAGCACCGGGGTGCCGTCGCTCATGATGATGCGGTGGTCGTCCCTGGTCAGAGCCCAGCCTTCGCCGGTGTAGCTGAACAGGCCCATCGGGGTCAGGTCGGCCGCGTTCCAGATGAAGCCGATCCGGTTGCGCCAGGTCAGGCTGATCAGCCGGTCGCCGACCTGGACGATCCCCTCGCCGAAATAGGCGGTGTCCAGCTCCCGCTTCTTCAGGACCTCGCCCGTGGACAGGCGGACGATGCGGATGTCGGACGGGAAGCGGCCCGTGCTTTCGACCAGTTCGTCGTCGCCGCGATAGAAGAGGCCCTCGGTGAAGGCGTCGGTCGCATGGGGGAAGGTGCGCACCACCTCATAGCCCAGAACCGGAACCGCGGCCGCCGCAGCGGCGGCCGCCGGAGTCTGGGCCGAGGCGACCCCTGTCGAGGCGAGGGGCGCGGCGCAGGCGCCGAGGAGCAGCAGAAGGGCGGAAAGGATGCGGCGCATCCTTCGCCTATACCCCGGGCCCCGCCGTTTCGCGCGCGTTCAATTCGGCCTGTTTCGCGTCGATCGCCGCCTGCTTCTTCTGCCCGGCGGCGCGGCCCGCCATGTTCAGCCCCTCGACCAGGGCCGAGAAGGCCATGGCGGCGTAGATATAGCCCTTGGGCACATGGACGCCGAAGCCGTCGGCGATCAGGACGGCGCCGATCATCAAGAGGAAGCCCAAGGCCAGCATGACCACGGTCGGGTTCTTGTCGATGAAGTTGGCCAGCGGATCCGAGGCCAGCAGCATCACGGTCACGGCGACGACCACGGCGACCATCATGATCGGCACGTGATCGGTCATGCCGACGGCGGTCAGGATGGAATCGACCGAGAAGACCAGGTCCAGCAGGATGATCTGGACGATGGCGGCGCCGGCGTTGTTGATGACGACCGCCTTCTTGTCGAGGACGTCATGGCTTGGGGTCGGGTCGACCGTGTGGTGGATCTCCTTGGTCGCCTTCCACAGCAGGAACAGCCCGCCGGCGATCAGGATCAGGTCGCGCCAGCTGAAGGTGGTGTCGAACGACGGCTCGCCGTGGCTGTTCAGCGGGCCATGGAAGCCCAGGTCGAACACCGGGGCAGTCAGGCCGACGATCCAGCCGATGGTGGCCAGCAGACCCAGCCGCATGATCAGGGCCAGGCCGATGCCCAGCCGGCGCACCTTCTGCCTCTGCTCGGGCGGCAGTTTGTTCGACAGGATGGAGATGAAGACCAGGTTGTCGATCCCCAGCACCACCTCCATCACGATGAGGGTTGTCAGCGCCAGCCAGGCGGCGGGATCGGTCAGCAGGGGGACGATGGCGTCTAGCATGGGGGTCCTTGAAAGCGTGGCCGCCTAGATAATGCAGGACTTCGCAATCCCGTCATCCTGATGCCGCGTCGGATTGTCGCTCGCGCGGTTGCGTCAAGGCTCGATCACGACTTGTTGCGAGCGGGAAAACCCCATGCTATCAGGCGCCCGGCTTCATAGGGGCGTTTCAGACGAAACGGCCCTGTGCGTGCTTTCCTTAAGCATTACAGGCCCTTGGCCGGCGTGGACACCCCCCGCCGGTCGCGACCACAAAAGCTTGACCGAACGGGTACGACACCTTGGCAGACGATTTCAGGACGACGGAAGTCGGCGAACGCTACGCACAGGCGCTGTTTGACCTCGCGCTTGAGACGAAGAAGCTCGACGCCGTGCGCGCCGATCTCAAGTCGCTGAAGGCCGCCTGGATCGAGAGCGCCGACCTGCGCCGCCTCGCCACCTCGCCGGTGATTTCGGCCGAAGACCAGGGCAAGGGCCTCGCCGCCATCGCCGTGAAGGCGAAGTTCGAGACCACCACGAAGAATTTCCTCGGCCTGCTGGCCCAGAACGGCCGGGCCCGCGATCTGGGCTCCGTCATCACCAGCTTCGAGACCCTGTACTCGAAGCACACCGGCGTCGTCGCCGCCGAGGTCGTCTCGACCCAGGCCCTGAGCGCCGCCCAGCTGAAGACCATCACCTCGGCCCTGACGACGGCCCTGGGCAAGAACCCCGAAATCACCACCCGGGTCGATCCGTCGATCCTGGGCGGTCTGAAGGTGAAGGTCGGCTCGACGCTGTTCGACGCCTCGCTGAAAACCAAGCTCGACCAGATGAAGTTCGCCCTCAAGCGTGCGTAAGCGCGCGCCAACAAGAATGTAGCGGGCCTCACGGCCCGACCTGAAGACGAAGACAGAGAGATCCAAATGGACATCCGCGCCGCCGAGATTTCGGCCATCCTCAAGTCGCAGATCGCCTCCTTCGGCGTTGAAGCGGACGTGTCCGACGTCGGCAGCGTGCTGTCGGTCGGCGACGGCATCGCCCGCATCCACGGTCTGGACAACGTCCAGGCCGGCGAGATGATCGAGTTCCCGAAGGCCGGCGTGAAGGGCATGGCCCTGAACCTCGAGCGCGACAACGTGGGCGCGGTTATCTTCGGCGCCGACGCCGCCATCGCTGAAGGCGACGAAGTCCGCCGCCTCGGCGAGATCGTGGACGTGCCGGTCGGCAAGGGCCTGCTGGGCCGCGTCGTCAACCCGCTGGGCGAGCCGATCGACGGCAAGGGCCCGATCACCTTCACCGAGCGCCGCCGCGTGGACGTCAAGGCCCCGGGCATCATTCCCCGCAAGTCGGTGCACGAGCCGATGCAGACCGGCCTGAAGGCCATCGACACCCTGATCCCCGTCGGCCGCGGCCAGCGCGAGCTGGTCATCGGCGACCGTCAGGTCGGCAAGACCGCCGTCGCCGTCGACACCATCCTGAACCAGAAGTCGACCAACGCCGCCGCGGCGTCGGAAGGCGACAAGCTCTACTGCATCTACGTCGCCATCGGTCAGAAGCGCTCCACCGTCGCCCAGATCGTCAAGACGCTCGAAGAGCGCGGCGCCCTGGACTACACCATCGTCGTCGCCGCCACGGCCTCGGAGCCGGCCCCGCTGCAGTTCCTGGCCCCGTTCGCCGGCACCGCCATGGGCGAGTTCTTCCGCGACAACGGCATGCACGCCCTGATCGTCTATGATGACCTGTCCAAGCAGGCCGTGGCCTATCGCCAGATGTCGCTGCTGCTGCGCCGTCCGCCCGGCCGTGAAGCCTATCCGGGCGACGTCTTCTACCTGCACTCGCGCCTGCTGGAGCGTTCGGCCAAGCTGAACGGCGACTACGGTTCGGGCTCGATGACCGCCCTGCCGATCATCGAGACCCAGGCCAACGACGTTTCGGCCTATATCCCGACGAACGTGATCTCGATCACCGACGGCCAGATCTTCCTGGAATCCGACCTGTTCTACCAGGGCATCCGCCCGGCCGTGAACGTCGGCATCTCGGTGTCGCGCGTGGGCTCCTCGGCCCAGACCAAGGCGATGAAGAAGGTTGCGGGCTCGATCAAGGGCGAGCTGGCCCAGTATCGGGAAATGGCCGCCTTCGCCAAGTTCGGTTCGGACCTGGACGCCTCGACCCAGAAGCTGCTGGCCCGCGGCGCGCGCCTGACGGAACTGCTCAAGCAGCCCCAGTACTCGCCGCTGACCATGGAAGAGCAGGTCGTCTCGGTCTACGCCGGTACGCGTGGCTATCTCGACGGTATCGCTGTCGCCGACATCGGCCGTTTCGAGAGCGAGCTCCTGGCCCGCATCCACTCGTCGAACGCCTCGCTGCTGGACGGCATCCGCGCCAAGAAGGACCTCACCGCCGAGCTCGAAACCGAGCTGAAGTCGGTGCTGGAAGCCTTCGTCAAAACCTTCGCCTAAGCCTGATCACCGGAAGCTGAAAGAGTAGCGCCCGATGGCCAGCCTCAAGGAAATGCGCAATCGGATCGACAGCGTGAAGTCCACGCAGAAGATCACGAAAGCCCTGAACATGGTCGCCGCGGCCAAGCTGAAACGCGCCCAGGACCAGGCCGAAAGCGCGCGTCCCTACGCTCGCAAGATGGCTGCCGTCATCGCCAATCTGGCGGCGGGCGTCTCCGGCGACGGCGCGCCGAAGCTGCTGGCCGGCACGGGTTCGGACAAGAAGCACCTCGTGGTCGTGGCCACGGGCGACAAGGGGCTGGCGGGCGGTTTCAACACCAACGTCATCCGCGCCGCCAAGGAACGGATCAACAGCCTGATCGCCTCGGGCAAGGACGTTCGCATCGTCGCCGTGGGCCGCAAGGTTCGTGACGGCCTGTCGCGCCTGTACGGCGACAAGCTGATCCAGACCTTCGAACTGTCGGACCACAAGGTCATCGGCATGGCCGCGGCTGAGCCGATCGCCGCCCTGATCGCCCAGGAGTTCGAGGCCGGCCACGCCGACGTCGTGACCCTGTTCTACAGCCGCTTCCAGTCGGCCATCTCGCAGGTGCCGACGCCGAAACAGCTGATCCCGGCGGTCGTCGACGGCCCAGAAGCGGCGGGGGCCGCTCCGATCAACCTGAATGGCGCGGTCTACGAGTACGAGCCCTCGGAAGAGGAAATCCTCGACGTCGTCCTGCCGCGCAACATCACGACCCAGGTGCTGGCGGCGCTGTACGAGAACCAGGCCAGCTTCTTCGGGGCCCAGATGGCCGCGATGGACAACGCCACGCGCAACGCGGGCGACCTCATCAACTCGCTGACGCTGCAGTACAACCGCAAGCGCCAGGCCCAGATCACCACCGAACTGATCGAGATCATCGCCGGCGCGGAAGCGCTCTGATCCTCCGATCCTGACAGACACACGATAAACGGACCGCACCGATGACCGACACCGTCGCCAAGAAACCCGCCGCCAGGAAGCCTGCCGCTTCGAAGGCTCCCGCCGCCGCCAAGGCTCCCGTGGCCAAAAAGGCTCCGGCCGCCGCCAAGGCTGTGACCGCCGCCGGCACGGGCAAGATCGCCCAGGTCATCGGCGCCGTCGTCGACGTCGAGTTCACCGGCCAGCTGCCGGCGATCCTGAACGCCCTGCACACCCAGAACGTTGACCAGAAGACGGGCGAGCCCTTCACCCTGGTTCTGGAAGTCGCCCAGCACCTGGGTGAGAACATGGTCCGCACCATCGCCATGGACACCTCGGAAGGCCTGACGCGCGGCCAGCCGGTGACCGACACGGGTTCGTCCATCCTGGCGCCGGTCGGCCCGGGCACGCTCGGCCGCATCATGAACGTCGTCGGCGCGCCGATCGACGAACAGGGCCCGATCAAGACCACCATGTACCGCCCGATCCACCGCGAGGCGCCTTCGTTCGAAGAGCAGTCGACCTCGTCGGAAATCCTGGTCACGGGCATCAAGGTCATCGACCTGATGTGCCCCTACACCAAGGGCGGCAAGACCGGCCTGTTCGGCGGCGCCGGCGTCGGCAAGACCGTGACCATGCAGGAGCTCATCAACAACATCGCGAAGGCCTACGGCGGTTACTCCGTTCTGGCCGGCGTGGGTGAGCGCACCCGTGAAGGCAACGACCTGTATCACGAGATGATCGAGTCCAACGTGAACGTGGACCCGACCAAGAACGACGGCTCGACCGAAGGCTCCAAGTGCGCCCTCGTCTACGGCCAGATGAACGAGCCGCCCGGCGCCCGCGCCCGCGTCGCCCTGACCGGCCTGGCCCAGGCCGAGTACTTCCGCGACGAGGAAGGCAAGGACGTGCTGCTGTTCGTCGACAACATCTTCCGCTTCACGCAAGCCGGTTCGGAAATGTCCGCCCTGCTGGGCCGTATCCCGTCGGCGGTGGGCTATCAGCCGACCCTGGCGACCGAGATGGGCAACCTGCAGGAACGCATCACCTCGACCAAGAAGGGCTCGATCACCTCGATCCAGGCCATCTACGTTCCCGCCGACGACCTGACCGACCCGGCCCCGGCCGCCTCGTTCGCCCACCTTGACGCCCGTACGGTTCTGTCGCGCGACATCGCCGCCCAGGCCATCTTCCCGGCCGTCGACCCGCTGGACTCGTCCTCGCGGATCATGGACCCGCTGGTCATCGGCGAAGAGCACTACAACGTCGCCCGCTCGGTTCAGGAAGTCCTGCAGCAATACAAGGCCCTGAAGGACATCATCGCCATCCTGGGCATGGACGAGCTGTCGGAAGACGACAAGCTGGTCGTCTCGCGCGCCCGCAAGATCTCGCGCTTCCTGTCGCAGCCGTTCTTCGTCGCCGAGCAGTTCACCGGCGCCGACGGCAAGTTCGTCTCGCTGGAAGACACGATCCGCTCGTTCAAGGGCATCGTCGCCGGCGAATACGACCACCTGCCGGAAGCCGCCTTCTACATGGTCGGCGCCATCGAGGAAGCCGTCGAGAAGGCCGCCAAACTGGCCGCCGAGGCGGCCTGATCCATGGCGGGCAAGCTGCAGTTCTCGCTGGTCGCGCCTGAACGCGAGGTCTTCTCGGGCCTCGTGGATCAGGTCGACGCGCCGGGCGTCGAGGGCGACTTCGGCGTCCTGCCCGACCACGCCCCCTTCATGACCGCCCTGCGCGAGGGCGTGGTCACGGTGTTCGACGGCTCGGCCCGTCGCGTGTTCGAGGTCCACGGCGGCTTCGCCGACGTGACCCCGGCCGGCCTGACCATCCTGGCCGAACAGGCCTCGGAAGTGACCGCCGCCTGATGCAGGCATGACGGCGCCGAACGGCCTCGTCTGGTTCCTCGGGGCGCTGGCGCTCGGATGCCTTTTCCTGATTGCCGGGTTCGCCCGGCGCACAAGCCGCCGCAGGCCCCGCCTGACGGCGGCTTTGTGCATTCTGGCGCTTGCGCCGTGGACGGCGGGCGTCTGGGCCGTCTTCATCGAGCCCGAGACCCTGCGGGTCCGCGAGGTCGCCATCGAGAGCGAGACCTGGACGGGTCCGCCCCTGCGTCTGGGCCTGATGTCCGACACTCATGTCGGGTCGCCGCACATGGACCTGGCCAGGCTGCGGCGCGTCATCGCCCGGATGAACGCCGAACAACCCGATATCGTCCTCCTGCTCGGCGACTATGCGGGCGGGGATCTGGCGGCGAAGCGCAGGACCCCGGCGGACCGTGAGGCCGTCCTGGCGGGTGTCGCGGCCTTCCGGGCGCTCCACAGTCCGCTGGGGACCTGGGCGGTGCTGGGCAATCATGACAGCTGGTTCGATGAGGCCGTCCTGGCGCGCGCCTTCGAGGCCGCCGGGATTCCTCTGCTCCAGAACCGCTCCGTCGCCGTCGCGCGGTCGGGCGGAGCCTTCACCCTGGCCGGGGTCGCCGACATGCGGTCTCGCCTGCTCCAGACCTCGGTCCAGGAGGCCCTGTCCGCAGCGCCTGAGGGCCGTCCCGTCATCCTGATGAGCCACTGGCCCGATCCCTTCGCCGAAACGCCTCAGCGCGTCGCCCTGACCGTGGCGGGCCACAGCCACTGCGGCCAGATCGACCTGCCGCTGATCGGCCGTCCGTTCAGCGCCTCGCCGGGCGCCGCCCTGTGGCCCTGCGGCGCCTACAGGGTCGCCGGACGCGACCTCTTCGTCACCGGCGGTCTGGGAACCTCGGTCGTGCCGATGCGGATCGGCGCCCCGCCCGAGATCGTCATCCTGACCCTGAAAGCATCGCCAAATCCGGTCGCCAAATCGACCAATGCCGGCGCGAGCCAACCGCCAGTCTCGCCAAACTGACCAACACGGCTTGAACAGGCGGTTCGGGGTTCTAGACTGGCCTGCATGGGGCCACGTCCCCGCCGCCGGTCAGACATCGGCGTGAAGCCCGGGACGGCCCGGCTCCTGTGCAAGGAGGGCCGTCATGGCCTTGACCCTTATCGATATCGCCGGCGTCGGCGGCGTCTTGCTGATCCTGATCGCCTATGCGGGCGCTACGGCCGGGAAGCTGGATCCGAAGCAGTGGCCGGCCCTGACGCTGAACCTGATCGGCGCCCTGCTGATCCTCTGGTCCCTGTCGGTCGACTTCAACCTGTCGGCGGCCCTGATGGAGGGCGCCTGGGCCCTGGTGGCCGTGGCGGGGCTGGCGCGGCTGGCGTTCCACAAGTTGAAGCATTAGGCTTCCTCGCGTCGAGGGAGAGGGGCCATGCCGATGATCGGTTTCATGCAATCCGCGGCCTTGCTGGTCGCGGCGGCGCTCGCCGCCCAGGCCGCGCCCCCGGCCTCTCCCGCCTCGCCCCGTCAGGAGCGTGGGCCCGCGCCCTTCAGCGCCCTGACCTCGCCGACGGCCGCGCTCAAGGTCGCCTTCGACGAGGTCTGCCTCCCGTCCGTGCTGGAGGGACGGTCGCTCGAAGAGCTTGCCCGGCAGCGCTATCTGGTCCCGGTCAATCCGCGCTCGACCGGTTCGTCCACCGCCACTGCGGCCTGGCGGCTGGCCTCCTACTCCCACGTCTATGTCGTGGCCCTGCCCGGCGGGGGCTGCTCCGTCGGGGTGGAGGGCGGCGATCCGGACGGGCTGAACGCGGCGGCCATCGAGATGATGCAGGCCCGGGCCGCCTTCGCTCCGGCTGCCCCGGAGCCGGTGGACAATGGAAAGGCGGAACGCACCGCCTGGTGCACGCCCGAGGCCAACCGGCCGTATTTCATCGCCCTGCTGCGCCGGACCTCAGGCCGTCGGAACGCCTTCGTGGCCAATGTGCTGCGGGCCCAGGGTCTGCGCCCGTCCTTCTGCCCCGCGTCCGGGCAGGCGACCTAGGCCGCGTATTTCGCGAACGCGGCGACCACCTGTTCATAGGCGGCGCGCTTGAACGGCACGATCAGGTCGCAGGCTTCCGAGAGGTCGCCCCAGCGCCAGGCGTCGAACTCGACCTCCTCGTGCTGGTTCAGGTCGATCTCGGCCTCGTCGCCGGTGAAGCGGAAGGCGAACCAGGTCTGGCGCTGGCCGTTCCAGGGCTTGCGCTTCTCGCGCAGGTGTTGGGCCATCAGTTCGGCGGGAAAGTCGTAGAGGATCTCGCCTTCCGTGCGGCCCAGAAGTTCGACCGAGGTGACCCCGGTCTCTTCCTGCAACTCGCGCAGGGCGGCCGCGGCGACGTCCTCGCCCTTGTCCACGCCCCCTTGCGGAAATTGCCAGTTGTGGGGGCCTTCCGTCGCGTGACGACGGCCATACCAGACCTTGCCCCCGGCATTGAACAGCACGACGCCGACGTTGGGGCGGTAGAGGGAGAGGTCGGGTGCGGAGGTCATCCTCCGCCCTTACCCAAGGCCAACCCGATAGGCCAGAGCATGGGGCCCCTCGGCCTCAAGTAGCGCTACGCGCCGTAGGCCAACAAAAGAGCAAAGCCCGGTCGCGTCAGCGACCCGGCCTTTGCGTCATCGCCGACGCCGGGGCCAGCTGCAGGCCGCGTGCGTCCAGACCGGCGGTCCAGCGGGCGGCGGCCTCGACGGTGACCGGATAGCTGAAGCCGGTGCCCAGAGCCGCGCCGGTGGCCTTGGCGCGGGCCTCGAGCGCGTTCAGGCGGCCGACGATGAAGGCCGGGCTCTGGGTCTCGTCAATGATGGAATCGGCGCTGGCGCGCGCCCAGGCGCCCGGCTTCCTGCGCGCCGAGCCGTCGTCGATGAAGGCGACGCCGTGCTGGCGCAGATAGCTGAGGAAGGACGACATGCCGTTGTCCGAGGCCACGAACCGGTCGCCCAGATAGTTGGTCACCGCGAAATAGCCGGTGGCGCGGCCCAGCAGCCAGGCCATGCGAGCCGTGATGTCGTCGGGCGTGGCGTTGGCCAGCAGGGTTTGCGGACCCGGGTCGTTGTCGGGATAGCCCGAGGGCTCCATCGGAATCTCGATCATCACCTCATGGCCCTGGGCCCGGGCCAAATCGATCCAGCCCTGCAGGCCGTCGGCATAGGGGACGAAGCTCAGGGTCACCTCGGCCGGCAGACGCTCGATGGCGGCGCGGGTTGTGACGGCGTTGAGGCCGAGGCCGCCGACGATCAGGGCGACGCGCGGCTTGCCGTTGGGGCGGAAGGGCCGGGCATAGGCCTGGGCCGGGACGCGGCCGTCGGCGGCGATGGTCGGCAGCGGCCCGTTGGGGCCCGGCTGGCTCAGGCCCGCGATGGGGGCGGCGGTCAGGGGCTGGGGCGCCTGTTTGGGCGCGGAGATGGCTCCGCCGCCGCCGGCGACAGTGGCGCCGTCGGGCAGGGTGATCAGGGCGTCGCCCCCGGCGGCGCCGGAGGCGGGATCGGCGTTTGGATCGCCCAGGGTCTGCCATGCGGCCCAGTCGCCGCCCATGCCGAAGGCCTCCATCCCCGTGGGGGCCTCGGGCCCGGCGGCGGGGGCGTGAGCGTCACGGTGCAGGACGGCGCGGGCCGACGGCGTGCCGGCGCGCGGATCGCCGAGCACCGTCAGGAACAGGGCCACGGTTCCGAGCAGCAGGAAGCCCGCGGCGCCCACGGCGACGGGCGGCCGCTTCAGGGCGTCGATGACCGGGGCCAGGCTCAGGCGCGGCAGTTTGCTCTGCGGAGCGGCTCCGGCGGCAGCGGCGAGGGCGGATTCTCTCTTGGCGAACATACGACGACTGGACGCTCGGTCAGGGACCGCGACGGGCGATCCTTCTCAAACGTCAGTCTGGCGTGTGGCGGTTAAGAAAGCCTAACGCCGCATTCACCAAGAACCAGGCTTACCGGCGGCGCTGCTGCGGCGTCGGGGTCGGCTCGGGAGCGGTCTCCGGCTTTGCTTCCGGTGTCGCGGGCGCATCGTCGTTCGCCGCCGTTTCCGCCTTGCCGCCATCGACCACGATCCCGGCCGGGGCCGCGGACAGCTTCGACAGGTCGCCGCCGGCGCGTAGCACGTCCAGCGCCCGCTCCAGCTGATAGTCCTTGGTCTTGTCGAAGTCGGGACCCGGGGCTTCGTGCGGGGTATGGGCGCCCTTGCGCTCGGCGCCGATGGAGGCGTCCAGGGCCGTGGCGTAGGCGGCCTCGGAATAGATGAAGCTGGAGCGCGAGACGATCCGGCCCTCGGCCTCCGAACGGGCGACCTCCAGATCGGGCTCGATGCCGATCTTCTGGATCGAGCGGCCGGACGGGGTGTAGTAGCGCGCCGTGGTGATCGACAGGGCGCCGTCCTTGCCCTGGTTCAGCGGGATGACGGTCTGGACCGAGCCCTTGCCGAAGCTGGTCAGGCCGACCATCGTCGCCCGCTCCTGATCCTTCAGGGCGCCGGCCACGATCTCGGACGCCGAGGCCGAGCCGTAGTTGATCAGGACCACCAGCGGCAGGCCGTTGGTCAGGTCGCCGGGCTTGGCGGCGTAGCGGTCGATCTGGTCGGGCTTGCGGCCGCGCTGGCTGACGATCTCGCCGCGCTCGAGGAAGGCGTCGGAGACGTCGATGGCCGCCGTCAGCAGACCGCCGCCGTTGTTGCGCAGGTCGAGGACGAAGCCCTTGATGCCGGGCTTCTCGGCCTTCAGCCGGGTGATGACCTGGGTCAGCTCGCGGCCGGTGTTCTCGTTGAAGGTCGAGATGCGGATATAGCCGAAGTCGCCTTCCAGACGGCCGGTGACGGATTCGACCTTGATGACCTCGCGGACGAGGGTGACCTCGCGGGCCTCCTCGCCGTCGCGCAGCAGGGTGACGTTGACCGAGGTGCCCATGGCGCCGCGCAGCTTGTTGGAGACTTCCGACACCGTCAGGCCGGCGGCGTTCTGGCCGTCGATGGCCGAGATGACGTCGCCCGCCTGGATGCCGGCGCGGCTGGCGGGGGAGTTGTCCATCGGCGAGATGACCTTCACCAGACCGCCCTCGGCCGTGATGGTCAGGCCGACGCCCGAATATTCGCCCGAGGTGCGCTCCTGCAGGTCGCCGTATCCATCGGGCGACAGATAGTTGGAGTGGGGATCCAGCGCCGACATCATGCCCGCCAGCGCCGCCTCGATCAGCTTCTTGTTGTCGACCGGGACGACATAGGCCTGCTCGACCACGGCCAGGACGTCACCGAACAGCTGCAGCATCCGGAAGGTCTCGTTCCGGGGCGTCTGGGTGGCGACGGTCATGCCGCTCAGGCCCAGGGCCAGCACGGCGCCGCCGGCGAGGAGCAGTTTACGCATTCGGTCTCTTTCGCGGTCGTCTCAGAGGCTTCGAGTCCAGGGCCTTGGGCCGAAGCCTTCACGCGTCCGGTATCAGGGTCAGGAGCGCCGAAGTCACGACGAAATCGTGGCGCCGACGGCTGTGGCGGATAAAATCAGCGTCGGGGGCGGATGGAAAGCGCTTTCGCGATCGCCGAACGGGTCACCTGAGCCAGGGCGCGGGATCGACCGGGCGCTCGTCGCGGCGCAGTTCGAAATAGACCTCGCCGTCCTCGGCCGCGCGGCCGAGCGTCTGGCCGTCCGCCACCCGCCCGCCGGCGGAGACCGAAACGGTGTCCAGCCCCGCGATCACCGCGCGCCAGCCGGGGCCGAGGTCGAGGATGACCACCTGACCCCAGCCGCTCAGCGGCCCGGCGTAGTCGACCACGGCGTTGGCGGGGGCGGCGACGGCGCGGGCGCCGGTACGCCAGCGCCAGCCGGAAGAGCCGCGGCCGAAGGTGGTGTCAGGCACGCCCGGCGTCGGCGGGGTCAGGCGCGACCGGCCGCCCGGCAGGCGGGTGACCACGGTCTCGGCGTCGGCCTCGGCGGCGGACAGGGGCGG
Organism: Brevundimonas sp. ALps5; assembly: GCF_058681645.1. Lineage (NCBI taxonomy): Bacteria > Pseudomonadati > Pseudomonadota > Alphaproteobacteria > Caulobacterales > Caulobacteraceae > Brevundimonas > Brevundimonas sp. ALps5. The sequence goes on from NZ_CM178744.1 coordinate 1,535,442, forward strand.
AATCTCGCCGCCCAGACTGCGGATGCGGGCCTCCAGCACCTTCGCGGCGCGTTCGGACCGCTCGGCGTCGGCCTTGAGGACGGCGACCAGCGCGGCCTTCCTCGCCGACAGGCTCTCGATCTCGCCGCGCCGGTCCCCTTGCGCGCTCTCGGTGGTCATCAGCTGCTCGCTGGACAGGACGGCGAGGCGGCGAATGCGGGCGATCTCGCCCTGGCGATCGACCAGGGCCTGGGTCCGGCGTTGCAGTTCAGGGGTCATGGCGCGGATCAGGATGGCGGCGCGGACCGTATCCACGGCCTTGTCGGCGGGGATCAGCAGGGGCGGCGGCGGATCGCGGCTCATCATCTGCAAGGCCGAGAGCAGCCGCGCCTGCTGACCCCGGTCCTTGGCGAGCGCGACCAGCAGGACGGATTCCCTCTGGCTCAACTCGTTCAGCCGGGCCCGCTGGGCGGCCATCTGGATGTCGTCGTGGGTCTCGGCCTGACGCAGGGAGGCCAGCTGGCGGTCCAGATTGACGATCTCGGCCGCCGCGTCGGCGGCGTCAGCCCTGAGGCGCCGGGCCCTGACCTGTTCGTCGCGGTATTCGGACTGGAGCCCCGCCAGCTCGCTGTTTTCCTGCCGCGCGCGCAGGCTCGCCGCCGGCGTCGCCGCCAGCGCGAAGGCGCAGCCGAGGAGGAAAAGGCGTTTCAAGACTTCAGGCGACCTTCAGGAGGCGGATCAGTCGCGATGATAGGGTGATCCGGCCAGAATCGTCACGGCCCGATAGAGCTGTTCGGCCAGCATGGCGCGGGCCAGGGCGTGGGGCCAGGTCTGGGGCCCGAAGGCCAGGGTCGATCCGGCGGCCTCGAGCACGGATTTATCGAGCCCGTCGGCTCCGCCGATGACGAAGACCAGCTTGCGCTCGCCCCGGTCGCGCAGGCCGGCGATATGGTCGGCGAAGGCGCGGCTGGAATAGGTCCTGCCGCGCTCGTCACAGGCGATCAGATGCGCGCCCTCGGCCGCCGCCAGCAGCAGCTCGGCCTCGGGGCCTTTGCCGGTCTTCTTCGGGTCGAGGTCGACCAGTTCCAGCGGACCGAGGCCCAGCGCCCGCCCCGCGAGGGTGGCGCGCCGGGCATAGTCGTCCGCCAGCGCGGCCTCGGGCCCACGCCCCGGCTTGCCGATGGCCGCGATGGCGAGTTTCAAATCAGGCGGAGGCTTGCGTGCGGTGGGCGCTGTCGACGGCCCAGATCTTCTCGATGTTGTAGAACATCCGCACTTCCGGCCGGAACAGGTGGATGATCACATCGCCGGAATCGATCAGGACCCAGTCGCAGTGCGGCAGGCCCTCGACCTTGGCCTTGCCCAGGCCGTGGTCCTTGAGGGTGCGCAGCAGGTGGTCGGCCAGGGCGCCGACGTGGCGGTGCGATCGGCCCGAGGCCACGATCATGGTGTCGGCCATGGGCGACTTGCCCTTCAGGTCGATCAGAACGATGTCCAGAGCCTTGTCGTCGTCCAGCTTGGCCAGCAGCGCGGTTTCCAGCGGCGTGGAGCCGGCCGGCAGGGCCGCGCGCGGACCGTCAAACCCCGTAGACTCGTCGCCGTCTTCGGAATGGATGGGCTCGAAATCGTCCATCTCATGGGCCGTGTTGGAAACGGCTTCGTCTTGCGTATCGTACGCGGGCGAGGGGGTCAGCGGAGGGCTCCAGGGCGGTGACTAAAGAGGGTCTCTAGCACAGACCGGCCCCGAGGTCACCCGACTCCGGCGAATCAGGTCGATTCGGTCGTGACCAGCTTGGCCTTGGCGCGCAAGGCCGTGGAGGAACTGAGGTTCAGCGGCGCGGTCAGATAGGTCCAGGCGGGGGCGGCCATGTCGGGCAGGCGGCGCGCCTCGGTCTCGGACACCCGATAGCCGGCGAACCGCCGCGCGGCCGGCGCCGAGCGGCTTTCCAGCAGGGAGCCGGGCCGGGCGATGACCGCCATGGGCATCAGCCGCATGATGTCGGTCCAGCCCCTCCAGCGATGGAAGCTGGCCAGGTTGTCCGAACCCATCAGCCAGACGAAATGCACGCCCGGATGGCGCGCCTTCAGGGCCCGCAGGGTGTCGACCGTCCAGGCCGTGCCGATGCGGGTCTCGACGTCGGAGACGATCATGCCGGGGCCCTTGGCGAAGGCGCGGGCCGAGGCCATGCGGCCTTCCAGCGGCGCCGTCTCCTGACGGCCCTTCAGGGGGTTCTGCGGCGAGACCAGCCAGATCACCCGCTCCAGCCCCAGCCGGGCCATGGCCGTCTCGGCGACATGGGCGTGGCCGTCGTGGGCCGGGTTGAACGAGCCGCCGAACAGGCCGACGCGCATCCCCGGGGTCAGGGCCAGCCCATCCCTCAGCGCCCCGTGACGGGGCCCGGAGATCCGGGGCGCGGGACCGGCGTGGAAGAAGGACAAGGCGGGGAGGGCTCTGACAGGCTTATGCTCAAGGCTGCGCTATCACGGCGTTACGCCTGTGTCGCGTATCGTTTGACCCCCGGCGTGTCTTATCAGGGACGCCAGGCCTCGGCCGACTGCAGGCGTTCGTCGCCGTCCTCGTCGATCTCGCCGCGGTTCTTGCGGACCTCGGCCCAGGCGGCGCGCAGCAGTTCGGGCACGCCCTCGCCCGAGACGCCCGAGACCAGCATCGGCCGGCGTCCGGCGACGGCTTCCAGCGCCGCGGCCTTCTCTTCGCGCTCTTCCGGCGACAGGGCGTCGATCTTGTTCAGGGCCAGGATCTCGGTCTTGTCGGCCAGACCCTCTCCATAGGCGTCCAGTTCGCCCCGGATGATCTCATAGGCGGCCGCGACGTCTTCCTGGGTCCCGTCGATCAGATGGATCAGGGAGGCCGAGCGTTCGACGTGGCCGAGGAAGCGCGTGCCGAGGCCCGCGCCCTCGCTGGCGCCCTCGATCAGGCCCGGAATGTCGGCGATGACGAAGCGCTCGCCCGGCGACAGGTCGACCATGCCGAGGTTGGGGGCCAGGGTCGTGAACGGATAGTCGGCGATCTTGGGCCGGGCGGCCGAGGCGGCGGCGAGGAAGGTCGATTTGCCGGCGTTGGGCAGGCCCGCCAGACCGATGTCGGCGATCAGCTTCAGCCGCAGCCAGATCCACATCTCCTGGCCTTCCTGGCCCGGATTGGCGAAGCGCGGCGCCTGGTTCTGCGGGCCCTTGAAGCGGACATTGCCCCAGCCGCCGTTGCCGCCGCGCAGCAGGCATTCGCTCTGGCCGACCTCGGTCAGGTCCAGAACCACCGTCTCCTTGTCCTCGCCCAGCACCTGGGTGCCGACGGGAACCTTGAGGATCACGTCGTCGCCCTTGCCGCCGTGCATCTGGCGGCCCTGGCCGTGGTGGCCGGTGCCGGCCTTGAAATGCTGTTTGTAGCGATAGTCGATCAGGGTGTTCAGCCCCTCGACCGCCTCGATCCAGACGCTGCCGCCATTGCCGCCGTCGCCGCCGTCGGGGCCGCCGTTCGGGATGAATTTCTCACGCCGGAAGGAAACGGAACCGCCGCCGCCGTTGCCGGAACGGATGTAGATCTTGGCCTGGTCGAGAAATTTCATGGAGGACTTTTTGGGGGCGCTATCGCTCGCGACGCGGTCGCTCGCTGCTTGAGCGCCGGGCTTATAGTCGAAGAGAGCGGCGAATTACAGGCGCGTGATGATTCCGTTCGCGCCAAGGCCTCTCTTGGGCATGGAGCGACCACATCGCCGGCGACTACGCGCCCAGAAACCCGCTCGAGCAGCGAGGCCTCCCGGGCCGGGCTGTAGCGGACGAACCAGAACTCCAGACGTGAAAAAGCCCGCTGCGGGGGATACATCGCAGCGGGCTTTCACGCTCTCTGTGGAGCGGACGTTTCCTCCCCGAAACGCCTCCGACCGGCAGCGGTGCTTCCGCGTTGCGCCGTTCGAGTGAGGTCAAATGACCCGGATGCCCGGTCGGCGTCAATGAACCGTCACGCAAAAATCGAAACTTTTATGAGTGATCGTCGATAAGTCATCCGGGAAGGCGGATTTTATCGAAGCTTATTCGATAATGCCGCGAAGGGTTTGCACCAGCTCGGTTCTGGCCACCGTCATCTGGCCCGGCCGAGCGGCCTTCCAGGCTTCGTTGTCGGCCACGCCCGCGGCCAGGGCGCGTCCGGCGTCGAGGTCCTTGATGGTCACCTGACCGGCGGCGATCTCGTCCCCGCCCAGCAGGACGACGGCCGGAGAGTTGCGTCGGTCGGCGTATTTCATCTGGGCCTTCATCCCGGCCCGACCGAGGTAGAGCTCGGCGGGTATGCCCGCGTTGCGCAGCTCGGAGACGGCGTCGAGGTAGGACTGCATGTCGTCCTGGGAGAAGACGATGACCACGACCGGCCCGCGCACCGAGCCGTCCTCGCGTCCGGCGGCTTTCAAAGCTGAAGCGAGACGCGACACCCCGAAGGAGAAGCCCGTCGCCGGGGTCGACTGGCCGGTGAAGCGGGCGACCAGATCGTCATAGCGGCCGCCGCCGCCGATCGAGCCGAAGCGCATCGGCCGGCCCTTGTCGTCCTTCGTCTCCAGCAGCAGTTCGGCCTCGAAGACGGCGCCGGTGTAATATTCCAGACCGCGCACGATGGTCGGGTCGAACTTCACTGACGCCTGATCCACACCCATGGCCTTCAGGGCCGCGTCGATTCCGGCCAACTCCTCGAGCGCGGCCTCACCGGCGGCGCCCAGACCGCCGGCGCGGGCCACGGCTTGCAGCGTCTCGGCGCGCGACAGGGCGGTGTCGCCCGCGGAAGCGAGGAAGGCCTCGATGGTGGCGGCGACGCCCAGCGGCAGTTTCGCCCCCTTGGTATAGTCGCCGCTCTCGTCCAGCCGGCCCTCGCCGAGCAGGGCCGAGACGCCTTCCCAGCCCAGACGGTCGAACTTGTCGACGGCGCGAAGCGCCGTCAGGCGCTGGACCGGGTCGGTTACCCCCCCGGCGTCGAACAGGCCGTCGAACAGTTTGCGGTTGGAGACGCGGATCACCGCCTGACCCTCGGCCAGACCCGCCGCCCTCAGGCCCGCACAGGCCATGGCGATGATCTCGGCGTCGGCCTCGGGCCGGTCCGAGCCCACGGTGTCGGCATCGCACTGCCAGAACTCGCGGAAGCGGCCGGGGCCGGGCTTCTCGTTGCGCCAGACGGGGCCGAAGGCGTAGCGGCGGAAGGGCTTGGGCAGGGTCTCCCAGTTCTGGGCGGCGAACCGGGCCAGGGGCGCCGTCAGGTCGTAGCGCAACGCCATCCACTGGTCGTCGTCGTCCTGCAGCGCCAGCACGCCCTCGTTCGGACGGTCGGTATCGGGCAGGAATTTGCCGAGCGCATCGACGTATTCGAAGGCCGGGGTCTCCAGCGGCTCGAAGCCCCAGCGCTCATAGACCTCGGACACCTTCGCCACGATGCGGCGCTCGGCGATCAGGTCGCGGCCGCGCTTGTCGCCAAAGCCGCGCGGGCTGCGGGCTTCGGGGCGGGCGGGGGTATTGTCAGGCGTGTCGGTCATGGCCGGGCGATTAAGCCATGCAGCCCCGCCCGGCAATGTTTTGAAGGCCTAGCGCTGCTTCAACAGCGGCACCATCCGCCCATAGGTCAGACACCGCCACACCCACTCCAGCGGACCCATCTCGAACACCGACAGCCACAGCGGGGACCAGATCAGCTGCAGCAGCCAGATCGCTCCGACGATCCCCCACAGGGGCGCCGGCTCGACCTTGCCGTACAGCAGCGGCCCCCAAGGCATGTAGAAGAGCGACGTCATGATCATCGTCTGGGTCAGGTAGTTGGTGAAGGCCATCTTCCCGACCGGCGCCAGCCTGCGCGTCAGCCAGCCCAGACCGTATCGCGTCATCAGCACCAGCAGGCCGACATAGGCCAGGGTGCAGAAGGGGGCGAGGGCGTCGCCGATCGACCGGGGAATATAGACCTCCGCCGGGGCATGGCCGGGCAGCAGGTCCAGCCAGTTGTACCAGCCGAACATGGCGGTGATGGCGATCCCGACCACGACCATCAGCCCATAGACCCAGGCCGAAGAGCGTCCGGCCAGATAGCCGGTCTTGAACAGGCCCAGGCCGATCATCATCAGCCCCACGGTCGGGAAGACGAAGACCGCGACGCTCATCCCCTGAACGAGGGCCCACATCTTCAGATTCTCGAACATGGCGCCCGCCCAGCCGGAGCGGACGGCCGCGACGGTCTTCAGCGTCTCGGCGAGCTGTTTGGCGATCTCCGGCCCGGCCTTGGCGGCGTCATAGGGCTGGAGCGAGGAGAAGACGTTGCCGCCCAGCTCCAGCAGGGTGAAGGCGGCGACCAGCCCGATCCCGCTCCACAACAGGCGTTTCGGCGACCACGACCGGCACAGCATCATGAAGACGCCCGACCAGGCGTAGAGCAGAAGGATGTCGCCGAACCACAGGGCCAGGCCGTGGATCAGTCCGAAGATGGCCAGCACCAGCAGGCGCCGCCTGAGGATCGCGCCCCTTGCCTTGTCGCTGCGCTCGCCGCCGACGAGGAAGATCGAAACCCCGAACAGCATGGAGAACAGGGTCCGGCACTTGTTGTGCAACAGGACCTCGACGACCCAGACGGCCCAGGTATTGGCCGTGTCCATCTTGTAGGGCGCGGCCATCGAGCCGGCGTCCATCATCGCCGGCCAGGCGAAGGCGATGGCGTTGACGGCCAGAATGCCCAGCACCGCGAAGCCGCGCAGGATGTCCAGCGTCTCGATCCGGTCGGCCCGGCTGACCGGCCCCGTCTTGAGGGCAGGTTGAACCTCCGGCGCGATGGCCGCTGCGGCGTCTGTCATGGCGATGTCCCCCGGTCCGGCTGACGAACCTTGGCCATAAGACGCCGAACGGCGGTCGATTGACAATACGCCCGGGGCCTCAGACCCGCCGAAAGCCGTCTAGGGGTTGTCGTCGCGCATCAGGCCCAGACGGTCGCGGACCTTCTCGGGCGCCGGCTGGAAGGCGAGGAAGGCGGCGCAGAATCCGGCCCACAGCGCATAGCTGACGCCGACCAGGATCGAGACCGGCAGGCCGCCGACGCCGTAGATCAGCAGGATGGTCTCGGTCGAGCCGAGCGCCTGCATGACATTGCCCGAGGAGATGGCGCCGATCAGGATCTGGATCAGGGCGAAAAGCACCGCCAGCGCCGCGCCGAGCAGGCCGCCGTACAGCATGAAGCGCCAGATGACGCCCAGACGCGAGGCCGGGCGGCCGGTGCGCTCGCGCTCGCGGCCCAGCAGCCACAGGCCGGTCGGGGCGGCGATCAGGCCGATGAACAGGACCAGCAGCCGCCAGTCCATCTCGCGGCCCGGGATCCAGTGTGGCCCGCTGGGCGGCCAGATGAAGAAGGTGATGATCAGCGGCGGCCAGCAGACGGCGGCGAGGCTGGCCAGCACCCGCGAGCCCGGGGTGCGCCGCCACATGACCCGGGTCTGGCCGGGAAGGTCCTCGGGCTTTTCGAAGGTCGGGATCATCGCGTCGGGACCGGAGCGGGGCCGGAATAGTCGTAGAAGCCGCGGCCCGACTTGCGGCCCAGCCAGCCGGCCTCGACATATTTCACCAGCAGCGGGCAGGGCCGGTATTTCGAGTCGGCCAGACCGTCGTACAGCACGTTCATGATGGCCAGGACCACGTCCAGACCCATGAAGTCGGCCAGCTCCAGCGGGCCCATCGGATGGTTGGCGCCGAGCCGCAGCGCCTTGTCGATCGAGGCCACGTCGCCCACGCCCTCGTACAGGGTGAAGATCGCCTCGTTCATCATCGGCACCAGGATGCGGTTGACGATGAAGGCCGGGAAGTCCTCGGCGTTGGTGGTGGTCTTGCCCAGGCTCTCGGCGAAGGCGACGGCGGTCTCATAGGTCGATGCCGAGGTGGCGATGCCGCGGATGATCTCGACCAGACCCATGACCGGGGCCGGCTTCATGAAATGCAGGCCGATGAAGCGGTCGGCGCGGTCGGTCGCCGAGGCCAGTCGGGTGATGGAGATGGAGGAGGTGTTGGAGGCCAGCAGCGTATGCGGGGCCAGATGCGGGACCAGTTCGGCGTAGAGCGCCTTCTTGACCGCCTCGTCCTCGACCGCGACCTCGATGACCAGATCGGCGGAGCCCGCCTCGGCCAGGGACGTCGTGGTGGTGATGCGCGCCAGGGCCGCGTCGGCCTCGGCCTGGGTGGTCTTTCCCTTGCCGACCTGACGGGCCAGGTTGGCGGCGATCTCGCCCATGGCGACGGGCAGGCGCGCCTCGGCGATGTCGTACAGCCGCACGGAATAGCCGCCCAGGGCCACGGCGTGGGAAATCCCGACGCCCATCTGTCCGGCGCCGATGACGGCGACTGTTCCGATCGTGCTCATCAAGTCGTGGTGTTCAGCGGCCTTCGGCCAGACGGCGGCACCTTAAGAGGGTCGCCGGACGGTGCAAGGACGGAATCGTGCAATGCAGCAACAGAGCGGCGGTCGAGGCGGCGCCGGGGACACGGTTTCGCCTCCTGCATGAGCCCGACCGACGCCTCGCGTTCCTAGCCCAGGAACAGCAGCGACGGCGCGGCCAGGGCGTTGAACATCCGCCGCGCGAACTCGAGCAGCAGCAGGACCACGATCGGCGAGATATCGATTCCGCCCAGCGACGGAATGATCCGGCGGAACGGCTCCAGCAACGGACGGGTCACGGCGTCGAGGAAGCCGGCCAGCTGGTTCACGAACCGGTTGCGGTGGTTGATCACGTCGAAGGCGAACAGCCAGCTCAGGATGGCCGTGCCGATGATGGCCCAGACCATCAGGGAGATGACGGCATTGACCAGCCAGATGATCGCACTACCCACGCGAGGTCTCCTGAAACGACGGGTACGGATTGCCGTACCCTTGCTTTGGGCCTTCTAGCCGAGGTCCGGCCCCGCGCCAAACGGCCATACGCCGCACGGGGCGCCGCACCGGCGGGCTCTCACGCGCGGAGGGCTCTACAATCCCCGTTGACACCAGACCCCCGCCCCCCGTATGTCCCGCCCTCGCCTGCACCCTGAGAAGGGGGCCGTAGCTCAGTTGGTAGAGCGCGTCGTTCGCAATGACGAGGTCAGGGGTTCGACTCCCCTCGGCTCCACCAGGCGATTTTCTCCCTCCGGTTCAGACGGTCCGGCCCTGCGGGGCGGTAGGGACGCGTGCTTTCGTCGGTTCGCGTATCCGTGATAGCGTGATCGCGCCGGACCCGTTTCGAGGTCCGCTGTTCGGGGGACGACCATGACTGCAAGACTGATCGGGGGCGCGTTCGCGGCCGCCCTGTGCGCCGCGACCTTCGCCGCCGCCCCGGCCCTGGCCCAGGACGCCTCGCTGGATCCGGTGTTCGGTTCGGTGACCCTGAAGGCCGGGTTCAAGCCGGATCCGCACAGCGTCGACATCGTCGCGGGCGGGACCGAGGACGCCTCCCATCTGGGGGGCGCCTGCGTGGGCATGGTGGGCGAGGCGCCGGACTTCCGGCTGGACTATACCGCGGGCAGCTTCCCGCTGAACCTGTGGGTCTATGCCGACGTCGACACCACCCTTGTGGTCAATGACCCCAACGGCGACTGGGTCTGCAACGACGACGGCGCCGGTGACGGCGGCAACGTCAATCCGGGCCTGCGCTGGGCCAATCCGCCCAGCGGCGTCTACGACATCTGGATCGGCCGCTACGGCACGGGCGACGGCGCCGACGCCAAGCTGGTGATCACCGAGACCCACTGAGGCGCGATCGTCAGACGGCAAAAAGGCCGCCCCGGCGACGGGGCGGCCTTTTCCTTTGACCTGAACCCGAACCTTAGTCCGGGCGCTGGCGCTTCTTGCGGAACGAGGGGTTCAGGATCTGCTTGCGCAGACGGATCGACTTGGGCGTGACCTCGACCAGCTCGTCGTCGCCGATATAGGCGATGGCCTGTTCCAGCGACATCTGGCGCGGCGGGGTCAGGCGCACGGCCTCGTCCTTGCCGGCGGCGCGGACGTTGGTCAGCTGCTTGCCCTTGATCGGGTTGACGTCGAGGTCGTCCCAGCGGGCGTTCTCGCCGATGATCATGCCCTCATAGGTCTTCTCGCCGGCGCCGACGAACATGACGCCGCGGTCTTCCAGGTTCCACAGGGCGAAGGCCGCCGTGTCGCCGTCCGAGTTGGAGATCAGCACGCCCTTCAGACGGCCGGCGATCTCGCCCTTGTGCGGCTCATAGTGGCTGAAGACGCGGTTGAGCACGCCCGAACCGCGCGTGTCGGTCAGGAACTCGCCCTGATAGCCGATCAGGGCGCGCGACGGGGCCTTCAGGCTGATGCGGGTCTTGCCGGCGCCCGACGGGCCCATGTCCGACAGCTCGGCCTTGCGGGCCGACAGCTTCTCGATGACCACGCCGGTGAACTCGTCGTCGACGTCGATCATGACGTCCTCGATCGGCTCCAGCTTCTCGCCGTTCTCGCCGGTCTGGAAGACCACGCGCGGACGCGAGATCGAGACCTCGAAGCCTTCGCGGCGCATGTTCTCGATCAGAACGCCCAGCTGGAGTTCGCCGCGGCCGGCCACTTCATAGGCGTCGCCGCCTTCGGTGGTGGTGACGCGGATGGCGACGTTGGCCTCGGCTTCTTTCAGCAGGCGATCGCGGATGACGCGCGACTGGACCTTGTCGCCTTCACGGCCGGCCAGGGGGCTGTCGTTGACCGAGACGGTCATGGAGATGGTCGGCGGGTCGATCGGCTGGGCGTCCAGCGGCTCGGTGACTTCCATGGCGCACAGGGTGTCGGCCACGGTCGCCTTGGACATGCCGGCGATGGCGACGATGTCGCCCGCTTCCGAACCCTCGTCCAGCGGCTGGCGCTTCAGGCCGCGGAAGGCCAGGACCTTGGTGATCCGGCCGCGCTCGATTTCCTTGCCGTCGCGATCCAGGGCGTGGATCGCCATGCCGGGGATGGCCTTGCCGCTTTCGATGCGGCCGGTCAGCAGACGGCCCAGGAACGGGTCGGATTCGATCAGCACGTCCAGCATGCGGAACGGCTTGTCCTTGTTCTCGGCGACCTTGGGCGGCGGCACATGGCGCACGATCAGGTCGAACAGGGGGGCCAGGGTGTCGTTCGGCTGGTTCAGGTCCAGCGTCGCCCAGCCGGCGCGGCCCGAGGCGTAGATGTGCGGGAAGTCCAGCTGCTCCTCGGTCGCGCCGATGGCGGCGAACAGGTCGAAGGCCTCGTTATGGACGCGGTCCGGATCGGCGTGGGCGCGGTCGACCTTGTTGATGCACAGGATCGGACGCAGGCCCATCTTCAGGGCCTTGGTCAGAACGAACTTGGTCTGGGGCATGACGCCCTCTTCGGCGTCGACCAGGATGACGCAGCCGTCCACCATGCCCAGGATGCGCTCGACCTCGCCGCCGAAGTCGGCGTGACCGGGGGTGTCGATGATGTTGATGCGGGTTTCGCCGGCTTCACCGTTCCAGAGCACCGAGGTGCACTTGGCCAGGATGGTGATGCCCCGTTCCTTTTCCTGGTCATTGGAGTCCATGGCGCGTTCGGTCGTGGCCTCATTGGCCCGGAACACGCCCGACTGGGCCAGGAGCTGGTCGACCAGGGTCGTCTTGCCGTGGTCAACGTGGGCGATGATGGCGACGTTGCGAAGGTTCATATTCGATCGTTCAATGCGAAAAGGCGGCCGAAAAACCGGTGGCCGCTCTGGGATGTGCGTCTGCGGGGAGCGCGCGCCTCATACAGGGGCGCGACGGAAAAGACCAGTAGCTGGAAAATGAGGCCGAACGGCGATTCCTCTCCACGAAGGGGGGAGGGGGCTCGGAGCGCGCTTGCGCTGTGGAGGAGGCCGCGGATTCGGATGCGGTGTCAGAAGTCGACCGCGAGGCCCTTCTTCTCCCAGTCGCCGTACCGGGTGGGCTCGGGGCCGGTCGGGCCGCCATGTTCCAACGCCATTTCGGCGGCTTCCACGGCCCGACGCTCGGCGGCTTCCTCCAGCGCCCGGCGGGCGGCGGGGCTCAGCGGCCGTTCGCGCGTCGCGCCGGGGACGTCCAGATTGAAGCCGGGGTCGTTGGCGGGGGCGTCGAGGGCGATCTCGGGTGGATTTTCGGGGGTATCAGCCATGGCCGCCATATAGGCGGTGAGAGGCCGCCCTCCCAGAGGGGATCGCCCTGCGACCATCGCCCCGCTTTGCTCCGGGGCGCCGCATGGTCTAGGCAGGGGTCGGGGAAGGACAAAGGTGGCGTAAAATGAAGGTCTTCATTCTGGGCGGCGACGGCTTCTGCGGCTGGCCCACGGCCCTGCATCTGTCGGCGAAGGGTTGGGAGGTCGTGATCGTCGACAACCTGAGCCGCCGCAACATCGACAATGAGCTCGAGGTCCAGTCCCTGACGCCGATCCGGACCATGGGCGAGCGGATAGCGGCTTGGAAGGAACTGACCGGGCGCACCATCAGCTTCGTCAACATGACCGTCGGCAAGGAGTTCGACCGGCTGGTCGCCCTGATCCGCGACGAGAAGCCCGACAGCGTCGTCCATTTCGCCGAACAGCGGGCCGCCCCCTATTCGATGAAGTCGGCCCGGCACAAGCTCTACACCGTCGACAACAACATCAACGCCACCCACCACCTGCTGGCCGCCATCGTCGAGAGCGGCCGCGACGTCCACCTGGCCCATCTGGGCACCATGGGGGTCTATGGCTACGGCACCGCGGGGCTGAAGATCCCCGAGGGCTATCTGAAGGTCACGGTCGAGACCGACAACGGCCCGACCGAGCAGGAGATCCTGTTCCCGCCGAACCCGGGCTCGATCTACCATATGACCAAGACGCAGGACGCCCTGCTGTTCCAGTTCTACGCCCGCAACGACCGGCTTCGGATCACCGACCTGCACCAGGGCATCGTCTGGGGCGCCCAGACCGAGCAGACGCGGTTGGACGAGCGGCTGATCAACCGCTTCGACTATGACGGCGACTACGGCACGGTGCTGAACCGCTTCCTGATGCAGGCGGCGGTCGGATACCCCCTCACGGTGCACGGCGCCGGCGGCCAGACCCGGGCCTTCATCCATATCCAGGACACGGTCCGCTGCGTCGAACTGGCGCTCAACAACCCGCCGGCGCGCGGCGAGCGGGTCAAGATCCTGAACCAGATGACCGAGAGCCGCCGGGTCCGCGATCTGGCCGCCATGGTCGCCCACATGACCGGCGCCGAGGTCCACAACGTCGCCAATCCGCGTCAGGAGGCCGACGAGAACGAGCTGGTCGTGGCCAACGACCAGTTCAGGGATCTGGGGCTCAAGCCGATCACCCTCGCCGAGGGCCTGATGGCCGACGTCACCGAGGTGGCTCGCCGCTATGCCGACCGCGCCGATCTGGCGAAGATTCCCTGCGTCTCGGCCTGGAACACCGACCGCGCCCGGGCGCTTGAGACGGACGCCTGCCCAACCTCGCCGCCTTCGATCGATGTCGCGCCTCTGCGGCCCCGGGCGCGGGCCTGAAAGAGACCGATTTGAGTGCCGATCTGAAGCTTCTGGTGTTCGGCGGCGGCTATCTGGGCCGGGTCGCGGCGCTGGAGGCGATCCGCCGGGGCGGAACGGCCGTCGCCACTTCGCGGGATCCCGCGCGGCGTCTGGCGCTGGAAGCTGAAGGGATCGCCGCCGTCGACCCCGCCGACCGCGAGGCCCTGTCGGCGGCCCTGGCGGGCGCTAGGACCGTCCTGATCACCTCTCCCCCCGACGCCCAGGGTTGCCCCGCCCTGAGGGCTCTGGCGGCGGCGGAATCGGTCTCCACGGCTTGGCCCGACTGGATCGGCTATGTCTCCTCCACCGCCGTCTATGGCGACCGCGACGGCGGCTGGGCCTTCGAGGATGACGCCCTGAACGCCTCCAGCCTCGAGGGCGGTCGGCGCGTCCGGGCCGAGGCCGACTGGCTGGACGCCGGGCGCGGCATGGGGTTGACGGTGCAGATCTTCCGCCTGCCGGCCATCTACGGTCCCGGCCGGTCGGTGGTGGACCGGCTGCGCGACGGCTCGGCCCGGCTGGTGCGAAAGCCCGGTCAGGTCTTCAACCGGGTCCATGTCGAGGATGCGGTGGCGGGCCTGTTCGCTTCCATGGCCCGGCCCCGGCCCGGCGCGGCCTATAATCTGGCCGACGACGCACCGACCCCCGCCGATGTGGTCATCGCCGGCGCCGCCGACCGCCTCGGCCTGCCGCGTCCGCCCGAGGTCGACTGGCATGACCCCGAGGTCTCCGACGCCATGCGCCGCTTCTATCTGGACAACAAACGCATCTCCAACGCCCGAGCCAAGGCCGAACTGGGCTGGCGGCCGAAGTATCCGACCTGGCGGGAGGGGCTGGAAAGCCTGTTGTAGTCACCCTCTCCCATAGGGGGAGGCTTGAGCCTCGGGGAGCGTAGCGATCGGCAAGGCGAAAGGGTGAGGGGTTCTGTCCCCAACCGGCGAGGGCATAACCCCTCACCCTCCCACTGACTGCGTCAGCGGGCCCCTCCCTCTCCCTCCGGGAGAGGGGTCAGATCAGAAAGGCAGCACGTTCCGCTGGCGGCTGTAGGCCATGGTGCCGACGTTGGCGCCGAGGCGCAGGCCGACGCCGGTGCGGACCGGGGCCAGAACGATGCCGTCGGCGCGCTGGTAGTTCACGCCCAGACCGCCGACCAGATAGGCCGAGCCCTCGACGCCCGGGTAGCGGCGGTAGATGGCGTCGGGGGTGTAGAGGCCATAGACGAGGGTGAAGACCCGGCTGGCGTTGCCGCCCAGGTCCCAGCCGATCGAAATGCCCTGCCAGTAGACGTCCTGGGCCGTGCCGAGGTCCTTCATATGCAGGGCGCCGCGGCCGTAGCGGACGCCGAGCGCCACCGCGCCGGCGCCTTCCTCACCGGCGATATAGCCGGTCGGGCTGTCGCCCTGGTCGCGGAAGATGCGTTCGATCGCGCCGCCCATGGCCTCGGCGGCGATGCCCAGTTGGCGCGAGCCGGCGGCGATCAGCTCATCGGCCGAATAGGCGGGGGCGTTGGCGTCCGAGGCGATCGGATAGGCGGGCTCGGTCCCCTGACGCGGGGCGACGCCACCGCTGGCGCAGGCCCCAAGCGCCGAGGTGGCAGCGGCGGCGAAACCGGTCTGGATGAGGTGGCGGCGATGCATGGCTGAGGTCCCCGGCGGTGAGAATCGCCCGTCATGCGAGCGTTATCCTCAACCTCGCGGGCCTTTGCGGCAGCCTTGCGGCGTCAGGGTTAATGAGAGGTTACGGCGCCGGCGGGGTCGCTCGCTGCCTGGGCGTCAGGCCCAGGCAGCGAGCATCACCTTTCCGTCAGGCACGCAGCTGGGCGCCCAGTTTGGTCGCGGCGGCCACGACCTTGGCCGACAGGGCCTCGATCTCGGCCTCGGTCAGGGTCGCCTCGCGGGGCTGGAGCACGACCTCCAGCGCCACGGACTTGGAGCCCTCGGGAACGCCGGCGCCGCGATAGACGTCGAACACCCGGACCTCCTCGATCAGGGTCTTGTCGGCGCCTGCCACGGCGCGGACCAGATCGCCGGCCGCCTTGCCGTCCTCGACCACGAAGGCGAAGTCGCGGGTCAGGGGCTGGAGCACCGACAGGTCGGCCGAGCCGCGTGTCTTGGCTTTCGCCTTCGGCTCGGGGACGCTTTCCAGCACGATCTCGAAGGCCAGCATCGGACCGTCCGCGTCCAGCGCCTTGAGCACGCGCGGGTGCAGGGCGCCGAACTCGGCGATGACCGTCTTGGGACCCAGCTGCAGGCGGGCCGAGCGGCCGGGGTGCCACCAGTCACGGTTCTGCCCCTGGGCCAGCTGCAGGGAGCCGACCGGCGCGCCGATCTCTTCCAGCAGGGCCATCAGGTCGCCCTTGAGGCCGAACAGGGCGTCGTCGGCCCCCTCTTTTCCGGCCCAGTGCCGCGCGGCGTGCGGGGCGATCAGGCCGGCGATGACGGTGCGCTGATCCCTGGGGCCGTCGCCCGGATAGATGGGGCCGATCTCGAACAGGGCGGCGTCGGC
The DNA here is from genome assembly GCF_058681645.1 of Brevundimonas sp. ALps5. Lineage (NCBI taxonomy): Bacteria > Pseudomonadati > Pseudomonadota > Alphaproteobacteria > Caulobacterales > Caulobacteraceae > Brevundimonas > Brevundimonas sp. ALps5. Next base: position 1,551,429 of record NZ_CM178744.1, read on the forward strand.
GTGCCCGCGCGCGGCGTTGCGGGCGGCGGCCTGGATCAGGTTGGGCAGGACCGAGGGCCGCATGCAGTCCAGTTCGGACGCGATGGGGTTCTCGAGCACCAGACGCTCGTCTCCGCCGCCGAACAGGGCCGCGATCTTCTGGCTGGTGAAGGACCAGGTCACGGCCTCGGCGTAACCGGCGGCCGCCAAGGCCCGGCGGGCCAGACGGATGCGGGCCTGACGCGGGTTCAGCACGCCCTTCGACGGCGGGTTCTGGTCGGGCAGGGGGGTGTCGGGCAGATGGTCGAAGCCGACGATGCGGGCGACCTCCTCGACCAGATCGGCTTTGCCCTCGACGTCGCGCCGCCAGGACGGCGGGGTCACGGTCCAGGGCTCGGCCTGGCCGGTCTCACCCGCCTTCACGAGGAAGCCGAGCTGGCCGAGGATCGTCCCGATCCGGTCGTCTTCCAGGTCCATGCCCGAGAGCCGCTTCACATAGGCGGGGTCGAACGGGAAGGGCAGGGGATTGGCCGGATGCTCGCCCGTCAGCACGATCTCCGACGGCTCGCCGCCGCACAGGTCGAGGATCAGGCGGGTGGCCAGCTCCAGACCGGGGATGACCGAGGCCGGATCGACGCCGCGCGCGAACCGGTACTGGGCGTCCGAGGAGATGGTCAGGCTGCGGCCGGTCTGGGCCGTGACGATGGGGTCGAACCAGGCGCTTTCGAGGAAGACATCGACAGTCTCGTCCGAACAGCCGGTCGATTCCCCGCCCATGACGCCGCCCAGGCCGATGGGGCGTTCGCCATTGGCGTCGGCGATGACGCAGACGCTCGCCTCGGCCGCATAGGTCTTGCCGTCCAGGGCGATCAGATGCTCGACCGCGCCGGTCTCGGCCGAATGCAGGCCGCCGCGAACGACGATCTCGTCGCCGACCAGCTTGCCGGCGTCATAGACGTGCAGCGGGCGGGCGCGGTCGTAGGCGATCAGGTTGGTGACATCGACGAGGCGGTTGATCGAGCGCAGGCCGATGGCCTGCAGACGCGTCTGGAGCCAGGCCGGGGAGGGGCCGTTCTTCACGCCGCGGATCAGGCGGCCGGCGAAGACGGGGCACATCCCGGGGGCCTCGATCCGCACGGTGATCGGCGAGGCGAAGGCGCCGCGCACCACGGCGATGTCATAGTGCTTCAGCTTGCCCAGACCCGTCGCGGCCAGATCGCGGGCGATGCCGGCGACGCCCAGCCAGTCGGGGCGGTTGGGGGTCACCTCGAAGTCGATGACGGGTTCCAGGGCGTAGACGGTCGCGGCCGGGGTCCCGACCGGGATGGACGGCGGCAGCTCGAGGATGCCGTCGCTCTCGCCCGGCAGTTCCAGTTCGCCGGCCGAGCACAGCATGCCGTTGGAGACGACGCCGCGCACCGGCTTCTCGACCAGGGTGACGCCGAGGCCAGGCACCCAGGCGCCGATGGGGGCGTAGATGGTGGTCAGCCCTGCGCGCGCGTTCGGGGCGCCGCAGACGATCTCCTTCATCCCGTCGACGGTCTCCACCTGGCAGACGCGCAGGCGGTCGGCGTTGGGGTGCTGGACCGCCTCGACGATGCGGGCGACGGTGAAGGCCTTCAGGGTCGCGGTCGGATCGGCGACATGTTCGACCTCAAGACCCGCCATGGTCATGGCGTCGGCGACGGCCGCGGCGTCCGCGGTCGTCTCCAGATGATCCTTCAGCCAGCCGAGAGTGAACTTCACGCCGGCGCTCCGCCGCCAGGCCCCGTGGGAAGGCCCTGCAGTTGCTCGAGGAAATCGGGCGCGCCCGTGTAGGCCACGCCGACAAAGTCGCAGCGCCGGAAGAGGCAATCGCTCAGCGGGATAGCCCCCGTGAGGCGGGTCGGGCCGAGTGGCTGGAACATCAGATTGCGCATGTCGCCGTCGGCCGAGCCCATGTTGCAGGCGTCGAACTGGCAGCCGGAAATGGGAACGACCACCGCCGGTCCCTGGATTCGACAGTTGGTGAAGGTCTTGCCCTTAAGCACCGACTCCCCGCGCAGCACGGCTTCGTGGAACAGCAGCGGCAACCAGATGTCGAGGTTGCTGTAGTCGGGGCCGGGGCCGAGGGCCTGGAAGGTCAGGGTCTCGCTCATGCGCCCACTCCACCTTCGCCGGCCGAAGCGTTCATGCTGGCGGCGAGTTCGTTGAGGAAGGTCTCCGGGCCGGTGAAGCCGACCTGGACGAAGCGGCAGCGCACGAAGCGGCAGTTGGCGACGCCCACGGCGCCTATGATCTTGTCGCCCAGGGGCTTGAACATCAGATTCATCGGGTTGGAAGTGACCCCCATGTTGCAGCCGTCGAGGCCGACGTCGTTCAGAGCGACCAGAACCGCCGGGCCCTCGATGACGCAGTCGGTGAAGGTCTTGCCCGAGATCACCGGCTCGCCGGCGTTCAGGTGATAGGCCGACAGCATCGGCAGCCAGACGGCTTCATTGGTGAACTCGGTGCGGGCGACCATCGCGCGACCGAAGGCTTCGTCGTGGATATCTGTCATGGGACGCTTCTTGAAATCAGCTGAGGCCCGAGGCCGGGTTGGGCGCGGAGAAGGCGGAGAAGCCGTAGTGGGCCAGCCACCGGACGTCGGCCTCGAACATGGGGCGCAGGTCGGGCATGCCGTACTTCAGCATCCCCAGACGGTCGACGCCCATGCCGAAGGCGAAGCCTTGGTATTCGTCCGGATCGATGCCGCAGGACCGCAGCACGTTCGGGTGGACCATGCCGCAGCCCAGGATCTCCAGCCAGTCGCTCCCTTCGTTGAACCGGATCTGGCCGCCCGAGCGGTCGCAGCGGATGTCCATCTCGGCCGAGGGTTCGGTGAAGGGGAAGTGGTGCGGGCGGAAGCGGGCGTCGACGGCGTCCAGCTCGAAGAAGCGGGCGATGAAGGTCTCGAGCGTCGTCTTCAGGTGACCCATGTGGATGTCGCGGTCGATCACCAGCCCCTCGACCTGATGGAACATCGGGGTGTGGGTGGCGTCGGAATCCTTACGGAAGGTCCGGCCGGGCGCGATGATGCGGATCGGCGGCTGCTGGGACATCATGGTCCGCACCTGCACCGGCGAGGTGTGGGTGCGCAGCACCTTGCGCTCGCCCGTCTCGGGGTCGGGCTTGAGGAAGAAGGTGTCGTGCATTTCCCGCGCCGGATGCTTGGGCGGGAAGTTCAGGGCCGTGAAGTTGTGGAAGTCGTCCTCGATGTCCGGGCCTTCGGCGACGGCGAAGCCCATGGCGGCGAAGATGGCGACCATCTCGTCCATGACCTGCATGGTCGGATGGACCCCGCCCTGGCGGCGCGGGCGGGTCGGCAGGGTCAGGTCGATCTTTTCGGACAGCAGCCGGGCGTCCAGCTCGGCGGCCTCCAGCTCGGCCTTGCGGTCGGCGATGCCGGCGGCGACGCGGTCGCGCAGGCCGTTGATCATCGGCCCCTGTTCGCGGCGCTCGTCCGGGCTCATCGCGCCCATGCCCTTGAGCAGGGCCGAGATGACGCCCGTCTTGCCCAGGGCGTTGACGCGCACGGCCTCCACCTCGGCGACGGTCGTCGCGCCGCCGATGGCGTTGATCAGATCGAGTTCGAGTTGGGGAAGATCGGTCATTGTCGGGAGCATCTAGCGGCTGACGAGGCGTTCGTCACCCATGTGACGCCCGTATGGCGATCCGGGCGCGGCTTAACGACGTTCGGCGCCGCTTTCTCAATCGAATGGAGCCGATGATCCGGCCTCGACGGGAGGTGGCCATGAACTGGATTCGCGGGCTTGGACGCCGGCTGGGCTACGCCGGCCGCTCTGATCGGCGCGAATTCATCGCCGGCGGCGCGCTGACCGTGATCGCGCCCTATGCCCTGTCGCTGGCGATCAAGGGTTCGGTCAAGGGCCTGTTCGCCGTCTTCCCCCGGACAATCGCCCTGATCATGGCCCTGGTCCTGACCGTGATCGTCTGCGCCGCCATCCTGGTCTGGTTCTGGGGCTGGAGTGCGCTGGTGACCCGCCGCGCCCGCGATGTCGGCCTGCCCGCCTGGGCGGGGTTGGCCAGCCTGATCGGCCTGTGGGCGACGATGACCGGCCTGAAGGAACTGGCCTCGCCGGATCTTTATGGCTGGACGAACTTCATCGCCTGCATCGTCCTCGCCGTCGTCTGGGCGGTCTGGCCGAGCCGGGGCGGATCCTGGACGCCGGGGAAGACGCGCGTGACATCGTCCCGGCCTTCCGCCGAACCCGCCTGAATCTCCAAGGCTGCACGGGCCGCAAACGAAAACGCCCGCCCCGGCGACCGGGGCGGGCGTTTCGATCGGATAGACCGAAGATCTTACGCCAGGGCGGCGCGGACCTTGGCGGCGATTTCCTTGAAGCCCACGCCTTCCATGGCGATCGCGGCCAGGACCTTGCGGTCCAGCTCGATGCCGGCCTTGCCCAGGCCGTGGATGAACTGGGAGTAGGTAAAGCCTTCCTGACGGGCGGCGGCGTTGATGCGCTGGATCCACAGGGCGCGGAAGTTGCGCTTGTTCACGCGGCGGTCGCGGTAGGCGTATTGCCCGGCGCGGTCGACGGCGGCCTTGGCCGTGCGGATGGTGTTCTTGCGGCGACCCGAGAAGCCCTTGGCCTGTTCGAGAACCTTCTTGTGTTTGGCGTGGGACGTAACGCCCCGTTTCACGCGAGCCATGATTTATTCCTTCAAATTCGTTGGGTTGAGATCAGTCTGGAGCGTGCGCCGATCAGGCGTACGGCATGTAGGACTTGATCTTCTTGGCGTCGGCGTCGGCCATGACCGAAGTGCCGCGGTTTTGGCGGATGTACTTCGAGTTGTGGCTGATCAGGCGGTGGCGCTTGCCGGCCACGCCCGCCTTGACCTTACCGGTCGCGGTGAATTTGAAGCGCTTCTTGGCGCCCGACTTCGTCTTCAGTTTCGGCATTTTCCACTCTCTTTTTGGGCTACCGTCCTTCGGACTACTTGAGCCCGAGGTGGATGGTGGCGCTGGTTTCGAAACCGCCAAGGCATGCCATTAGCCCGGCGGTTCGTAGGCGAAGGCGCGGCTAGTAGGGGAACCGGGCCCGAAAGGCAAGCGGAGTCTGGATTTTCGGCCCCCTTCTCACGACTCAGTTCGGCGGGTTGTTCGCCTCCAGAAAGCGGACCGTCTCGGTCAGCATCCGGGTGCGGGTCTCCTCGCGCGACAGCCAGTGGTCCTCGCCGGTCAGCTCGATGAACTCGACCGGCTTGCCCGCCCGGCGCAGGGCGTCGGCCATGATCCGGCTCTGTTCGATCGGAACCACGGTGTCGTCGCGGCCGTGCAGCAGGAGGATGGGGGCGTCGGCCGTCTCCGCCAGCCGGACCGGCGATCGGGCGTCCAGCGACCGGTCGCCCGGACCGTCGCCGCCCATGAAGCGGTTCCAGTAGCGGACGGCCTCGGTGTCGCGGCGCACGCTCCGGCCGGCCTCCCGGGCGACCATCCGGCGCAGGTCCGAGACGCCCGCGACCGAAACGGCGCAGCGATAGACGCCGTGATCCAGCGTCGGACCCGCGAGGGCCGCATAGCCGCCGTAGCTGGCCCCGACGATACAGACCCGCTCGGGATCGATGATCCCCTGACCCGCCAGCCAGCGGACGCCGTCCGAGAGATCGGTCTGCATCTTGCGGCCCCATTCGCCGTAGCCGGCCTCGACGAAGGCCTCGCCATAGCCGCTGGAACCGCGGAAATTGGCCTGCAGCACCGCATAGCCGCGCGAGGCGAGGCCTTGCGCCCACCAGTCGAAGCCGCCGTCGTCGCGCGCCTGGGGACCGCCGTGGGCCAGGACCACCAGCGGCAGGCCCTTCGCATCGGCCCGGCCCGGCGGCAGGGTCAGATAGCCGTGGATCTCCAGTCCGTCGGCGGCGTCATAGGTCACGGTCCTGACGGAGGCGACCATCGACGGCGTGATGGCGTCATAAGCGGCGCCGACGGTGGTCACGCCCCCGCCGTCGAGGTCGACGAGATGATAGGCGCCCGAGTCGCCGTCCCCGCTGGTGAAGACCACCGCCTGGCGCAGGTCGTCGCTCCAGCTGACGAGCTGGGGCTTCTTGCCGGGCAGGCCGGTTTCGACGGCGTCCCACAGCGCGCCCGCGTCCTGTTCGACGAAGCTGTAGCGTCGGCCGTCGTCATCACGGCGGGTGACCCCGACCAGCCGCCCGGTCACCGGGTGGAAGATCGCGCCCTGGGTCTCGAACTCGAAGCGCAGGGAACGCCAGACCCCGGTCGAGAGATTGACGTCGAACAGGCCGTTCACGCCCTTGCCCTGATGGCTCAGGTCCGGGCGGTCGGCCAGGACGATGACGCTGTCTCCGGCCATGCCGAGACCCAGGAGGCTCGGCCGGTCGAGCGGGGCGTTTACGGACCAGATTTCACGCGCCGCGCCGCCCTGCCGGAATTGCAGGCTCCAGCGCTGGGTTCCTCTGTCGTACTCAGCCTGGGCCAGCGGATGGCCGGCGGTGTCGAGAACATAGTCCACGACCGTGTCGGACAGGTCCTCGAAGCGCCGGGGGCGGCCCGTGTCGGGATCGATCCGGTAGAGGTCGAGATGGTTGGCGCGGCCGAAGTCATGGGCGCGGACGAGAACCAGAGGGTCGCCGCTGTTGGGCAGGACGCGCGGCGTTCCCATCAGGGAGGGAAAGATGCCGGGAGCGCCGTTCAGCATGCGGGTGACCCGGCGTCGGGCCGGATCGTAGATCTGGCCGAAGGAGAACTCGGTCTTGCTGACGCCGATGTCGGGAAGGGACTCGGTCGAGGTGCTGGTCACCAGCACCCTGTCGTCGCCGATCCATTGCAGGTCCCGCACCTTTGTCAGGCCGACGCCGGCCGTGCCGAGCGTCCGGCCTGCCTTCAAATCGGCGACGGCCAGGGTTCGCCGATCGCCGACCACGGCGACGAAGGCCAGACGATCTCCCGAGGGCGAGATCTGGACCAGTTCCAGCGACGGCAGGGCGCCGTAGGCCGAAAGAGGGGCCAGAGCGGCGGGCGGGTTCTGGGCAGGCGCGCCTTGGGCCTGCGCCGCGACCGGCGCGAAAAGAAGCAAGGCGCTGGCCAGCGCCGCCGTCGTTATAAGATACAAGATTGGCCCCCGCCGACACTGAACTCCGTTCACCTTCGCCCGGCAGGGCTGAAGGCTCAAGGGGATTTCGCCTTCAGGTCGTCTGTGTCGCCGCGATCTCCGCCTGCCGGCGACGGAAGGCCCGGCCGGCGTTGAGCGCGGCCACCGCCGCCGGGACGGTCAGAAGGGCGCCGATCAGCATGGGCCAGTTGTGACCCACGCCCGAGAAGACGGCGCCGGCCACGATCGGGCCGACGATGCGGGCGCTGGAGCTGGCGGCCATGTTCAGACCCAGCATCGCGCCCTGCCGGTCGGGCGGGGCCGAGCGGGAGATCAGGGCCGAGATGTTGGGCATGGCCGTCGCCATCCCGAACGCGCCGACGGCCATCATCACCGGCACGGCCCAGGCGACCGGCGACAGCACCTGGCCGGTCAGGCCGATCCCGAACAGCAGGCAGCCGCAGGCCAGGACATTGCTCTCGCCAAACCGCCGCGCCAGCCGGCCGGTGATCAGGCTCTGGCACAGGACCGAGACCACGCCGACGGCCATGAAGCTGAGCCCCACCTCGCGCGCGCCCCAGCCGTAGCGGGCCTCAACCCACAGGCCGAAGGTCGATTCCATGCCCGAGAAGCCCGCCATGTAGATCAGGGTCACCAGCAGGACGCGGGAGATGACCGGGTCGCGCATGGCATCGCGCACCCCGCCGAGGAAGGGCGGACGCGCAGCGGCGGGATCGGCCTTCGCCCGGCTCTCCCTCAGGAAGACGATCACGCCCAGACCGGCCAGCAGGCACAGGCCCGCCGCCGCGAAGATCGGCAGCTGATAGCCCAGCCGGCCCAGGTCGGGATGGACCATCAGACCGCCCAGACCCGGCCCGACGATGAAGCCCAGGCCGAAGGCGGCTCCGATCATCCCCATGCGTCCGGCGCGGCGCTCGGGCGGGGTGATGTCGGCGACATAGCCCTGAACAGTCGAGATATTGCCTGCGCCCAGGCCGGTGAACAGCCGCACGGCGATCGCCAGCCAGATGTTCGGCACGAAGGCCAGGGCCAGATAGCCGACGGCGTTGGCCAGGACGGTGATCAGAAGCACGGGCTTGCGGCCGATCCGGTCCGACAGCCGCCCCCAGAAGGGTTCGCCGAAGAACTGACCGAGCGAATAGGCCGAGAACATCAGGGCGACTTGCCAGGCCTCGGCTTTCAGGCTCTGTCCGAAGAAGGGCAGCAGCGGCACCACCAGGCCGAACCCGACCAGATTGATGAAGACCACGGCGAACAGGACGGCCAGGGCCGGGGCCTGACGCTTGGAGGAGGCGGGATCGGGCGGCGCATCGGTCATGGGCGGACGCTAGCCTGTGCCGCCCGATCCGGAAACGGGGTTCTGCGGGCGCCGGCGCCGATCCGGCCGCCGCGGCCTCAGTCCGGCGGGTTGTGGGTTTCGAGGAAGCGCAGCGTCTCGGTCAGCATCCGTGTGCGGGTGCTGGCGCGCGACAGCCAGTGGTCCTCACCGCTCAGCTCGATCATCTCGACCGGCTTGCCCGCCCGCCGCAGGGCGTCGGCCAGGCGTCGGCTCTGGATGAAGGGCACGACCGTGTCGTCGCGGCCGTGAAGGAGCAGGATCGGCGCATCCGACCGGGCCGCCTGCATGATGGGCGATCGGTCGTCCAGGGAGCGGTCGCCGAGGCGCTCGGCGCCCATGAAGCGGTTCCAGTAGCGCACAACCGGCGAGTCCCGTCGCCCGCCCTGGTCCGCTTCCCATTGGACCATGGCGCGCAGATCCGAGACGCCCGACACCGCGACGGCGCAGCGATAGACGCCGTTGTCCAGTGTCGGACCGGCCATGGCCGCGTACCCGCCATAGCTGGCGCCGACGATGCAGACCCGTTTCGGATCGATCGTTCCCTGCGCGGCCAGGTAGCGAACCCCATCCGAGAGGTCGGTCTGCATCTTCAGACCCCATTGGCCGTAGCCGGCCTCCAGATGCGCCTGACCGAGGCCGTCAGAACCCCGGTAGTTGGGTTGGAGCACCGCATAGCCGCGCGAGGCGATCGCTTGGGCCCACCAGTCGAAGCCGAGGCTGTCGCGCGCCTGGGGTCCGCCGTGTGGCAGGACGACCAGCGGCAGGTTCTTCGGGTCGGTGACGCCCGGCGGCAAGGTCAGATAGCCCGGAATGCGCATGCCGTCCGCGGCAGGGTATTCGACGATCTGGATATGGCCGACCTGGTCTGGTCTGAGCGGATAGGTCTCGCCGAAGATTTCGGCGGTGCGCCGGTCGAGATCCAGCAGTTGATAGGTGCCGGGGTCGCCGTCGCCCTCGGTCTGGACCACGATGGTGCGCATGTCGTCCGACCATGACACGAGCTGGGTCCGCTTGCCCCGGAACGTGGATTTGATGGTGTTCCAGGCCCGTTCGGCGGCGGGGTCGAGGAACTGATAGCTGGCCTCGCCGTCGCCTTCTGTGCGGGCGCCCATCAGAAGACGGGTGCGGGGGTGAACCGACACCGAGGTCGGTCGTCCGGAGAAGGGCAAATCCGACCATTCGCCGGTATCGAGGTTCAGGATGCGATAGTCGTCCGGCGCGCTGTCCTTGCCGCCCTGGATGACGACCTCGCGGTCCGTGCGACCCAGGGAGACCATGCTGGGGGTGTCGATAGGGGCATTGGTCTTCCAGACGTCGCGGAAGAAGCCGCCGGGGATCGCCTTCTGAACGGCCCATTCGCCGCCGACCTCATAGGTCACGCGGGCGACAGGCTGGCCCGCCTCGTTGAGAAGATAGCCGCCCGCCCGCGCGGGATTCTGCAGGACGGTGTCGCCACGGCCGGTGTCCGGATTGATGAGCCACAGGCCCGTCCCCTTGTAGGCAGGGCCCTCATAGCCCGCGCCTGCGGCGATCAGCCTGCCGTTGCGCACATAGGTCGGGCCGCTCAGCCGGGGAAAGACCCCGTCCGTGTTGCGGAACACCTTGGCCACCTGGCGGGTGCGGATCGAATAGATCTGCCCCTCCCACAGTTCCATGCGCTGGCCTCCCGTCAGTTCGCCCATCTGGGTCGCGGAGGTGGTGGCCATCACATAGTCTTCGCCGATCCAGTCCAGGCCCCTCACCTTGATATCGCCCGCGCGAACCCCGCCGATCACGGCGAGAGTCTCCAGATCGCAGATGATCAGGCTGCGCTGCTCTCCGACGATGGCCACATAGGCCAGACGTTTCCCGCTCGGCGAGAGTTCGACCATATCGGTGGACGGCATGCTTCCGTAGACGGAAAGCGGCGCGGCCCCCGGGACATAGCCTGGCTCAGGGGGCAGGCATGAAGGGGCGGCGCCCTGAACGTCCATCGGCTCGAGGCCGCCTTCGGCCGCGGCTTCGGCCCTGACGGTCGAACCGGTCGCCACGAGCCCCAACATCGCCGCCGACAATGCAGCCGACAGGGCGGCCGCACGCGCAAATTGCCTGGAAATCATCCCATTCCCCCGAAATCCCCGCGGGAACCCTAGCGGCGCCTCAACCTGTGGCAAGACTCTTTGCAACCCGAAAACGAAAACGCCCCGGCGCGGCGGCCGGGGCATTGTCTTTTGGGCTATCGCGCGGTCGCGCTGCTTGAGCCCGGAGGCCGGGTCGCCGCCGCTACTTCGGCGCCAGGATCATGATCATCTGGCGGCCTTCCATACGCGGCGCGTATTCGACCTTGGCGATCTCGTCGAAGTCTTCCTGGACCTTGTTGAGCAGCTTCATGCCCAGTTCCGGGTGAGCCATTTCACGACCGCGGAAGCGCAGGGTCACCTTGACCTTGTCACCCTCGTCGAAGAAGCGGTGCATGGCCTTGGCCTTCACCTCATAGTCGTGGGTGTCGATGTTCGGACGGAGCTTGATCTCTTTCAGCTCGACGATCTTCTGGCGCTTGCGGGCCTCGGCCTTCTTCTTCTGCTCCTGGAAACGGAACTTGCCGTAGTCGAGGATCTTGGCCACCGGCGGTTCGGAGGTGGACACGATCTGAACCAGGTCCATGCCCGCTTCTTCGGCGGCTTCCAGCGCGGCGGACGTCGGCATGACGCCCTGCTTCTCGCCGTTCTGATCGATCAGCAGAACGCGCGGCGCGCGGATATCGTGGTTCATGGGCGGCCCATCCTTGACGGGCGGCGTTTGCATCGGACGGCGAATGAGCGTCGTTTCCTTGTGTGGACGAAAGTCTTGCAGGCTTGCAGGGGTCAGCGCGCGGCTCGGCGCCGCGTTCCCTGAGGCGCGCTATATGCGCCCGAAAGCCCGTTTTATCAAGGCGAGGCTGATCAGCCGTTAACGGCTCAGCTGGCGATATACTGGTCGTGGAGCGCCAGAACGGCGTCGAAGACGTGGTCGACCGTCAGGTCCTCGATGGGCGAGAACTCGCCGCGCGTCTCATTGGAGGCCGCGATGCGCGTGCGCGGGCCCCAGGGGCCGTAGAGCCACCATTCGGTCGGGCCGAACAGGCCCAGAGTCGGCCGCCCCAGCGCCGCCGAGACGTGCATCAGGCCGGAATCATTGCCGACGAACAGGGCCGCCCGGTCGATGGCCGCCGCCGAGGCCAGGATGTCGCCCTTGCCGACGAAGTCGATGCCGCGCGGTCCTGCGGCCTCCAGCGCCGGGGTCGCGGGCGGCCGGTCGCCCGGGCCGCCGACGGGCATGAAGCGCCAGCCGTCGAAACGGGGCTCGGCCTTCAGCTTCTCGACCAGCTGGCCCCAGCGTTCGGCGGGCCAGCTCTTGCCCGGCTGATGGGCGATGGGCGCCAAAGCAATGATAGGGGGGGCGATGATGGGCCCCGGCCCCGCGCCGCCCGCCAGCTGCGGATCGATGACGGCGGCGGCTTCGGCGCGCGCCTGGTCGTCGAGGAAGATCTCGGGATCGATCGGCGTCTCGGAGCCCATCAGCCGCGACACCATCTCGACCTTGCGCAGCCCCGTCTCCCATGAGCGGTTGTAGACCACGCGCCGTTTGGCCGGGATCAGATAGCTGAGCGCCGAGCCGCGGATGTCGACGACCATGTCCCAGCGGGTCCCCGAGACCTGCTTCCACAGATCGACCCAGTGTCCGGCCATCTTCTTCTTGTCGAGGACGATGACGCGCTCGACGCCCGGGGCGGAGCGGAAGAAGGGGGCGGGCGGCCGGCCGCAGGCAACGGTGATCTTCGCCCCCGGCAGCTGGCGCTCGATCTCGCGGATCACGCCCGACGAGATGACGCAGTCGCCGATACGGTTGGAGCTGACGAAAAGAACCTTGGACATGCCGTCTTATTGACCGGCTTGGCGGAAGATCAAACGGCTATTGTTTGGTTCTTCGGAACTCGCCTGACGCGGCCGAGGTAGGAGCGTCAAGCTCCTGCGCCATCGCCCGGCGAACCTCTTCCAGCGCGGAAGCCGCATCCTCTTCGAAGCCTTCGGCGGCCAAGGCGTCGCCGATGTGACGCGCCATGTCGGCGAGCATGACGCCCCAGGCCCTCGCTTCCCGGATTTTGCTGTCCCGATAGGTCCCGATGTTCAGCACGCAGTGAAGACCCTTCTGGGCGACCCAGACCCGGGCCATCTCCACGGATTTCTCGTCTTCGAGAGCCGCCGGCGGGATTCCGATTGATTTCATCGACCTCTCTCACGACACAGGCGCAGTCACCACAGAGCCCGCCATGGAACACCTTACACGCCCCGACGGCGAGACGATCGCCTTCAAATCCGTTTCCGGAGATGGCCCGACCGTCATCTGGATCGGCGGCTTTCGCTCGGACATGGAGGGGACCAAGGCGCTGGCGCTGGACGCCGTCGCCCGGGACAGGGGCTGGGCCTATGTCCGCTACGACCATTTCGCCCATGGGCAATCGAGCGGCGACTGGCGTCAGGCGACCATTGGCCGCTGGCGCGAGGACGCCATCGCCCTGATCGACAGCCTGAAGGGACCGGTGGTTCTGGTCGGCTCCTCCATGGGCGGCTGGGTGGCGCTGCTTGCGGCGCTGGCGCGGCCCGAGGCGATCGCGGGGCTGGTGCTGGTCAACCCGGCCCAGGATTTCACCGAGGCCCTGATGTGGCCCGGCCTCGCCGACCACGAGCGTCAGGCCATTCTGCGTGACGGCGAGACGGTCGTGGTCGAGGAAGGGCTGGGCTCCTACGTCCTGACCCGCGCCATGTTCGAGGAGGCCAAGACCTGGCTGCTGCTCGGCGCACCCGTCCGCATCGCCGCGCCGGTTCACATCCTTCAGGGCCGGGCCGACGACGTGGTGCCCTGGGGGCATTCGATCCAGCTGGTCGAGCGGCTGGCCGGCGGCGACGTGCGGCTGGACCTGATCGAGGGCGGCGACCACCGGCTGTCGACCCCGGCCGATCTCGACCGGCTGGTCGCGGCGGTCGAGGCACTGCGAAGCGCCTGAACCTCCGGGCCGAGCCTTCCCAAGTCTCGCGGGGCAGTTATGGTGACGCTCATGGACACCTTGAGCGCGCGCTGGGCGAAACTGGAGCCTCACACGACGGTGGTCGGGCCGGATGACGACCGGCCGCGTCCGGCGGTGCTGATCTTCCACGGTTGTGGAGGCTTACGCGACCATTTGCCGAAGTATGCCGAGGCGGCGAAGGCGGCCGGATGGCGGGCCTTCACCGTGGATTCCTACGCCTCGCGCGGGTTCAGCCGGGTCTTCGCCCTGGCCACGGTCTGCACGGGTCTGGTGCTGCGTGGCGACGAGCGGGCCGGCGACATCCTGGCGACGATCCACGGCGTCTCGACCCGGCCCGATGTGGACGCCTCGCGCATCGCCCTGGCCGGCTGGAGCCATGGCGGTTGGGGCATTATGGAGGCCATGAGCGCCGACCGACGCCCGAATTCGCTCGGCCTCGCCGATCCGGGCGAGGTCTCGCTGGACGGGGTCAAGGCGGCCTATCTGGCCTATCCCTATATCGGCTTCGCCGCCCTGAACCGGATGCGGCCCTGGCGGCATTGCCCCAAGACCCTGGCCGTTATCGCTCGCCGCGACCACTTGACCAGTGTCCGCAATGCGGAGCGGGTGCACGACATGGTTCGCAACTGCGGCGCGGACGTCGAGACCTGGATCGCCGAGGGCACCCATAGTTTCGACGAGCCGACCTCGGCGCCGCCGATGCGCTACCACCCCGAACTGACCGACGAGGCCATCCGGCGCTTCCAGGCCTTGCTGGAAGACACGGCCCCGCGCGGACCCCAGCCTTTGGCGGCCTGACCCGTCGCCATCTGAAGCTCCGGAAAAGAAACTTCCATCGCCGTCTTGACGGCCAGGCTGTCACGTAACAATTGAAGTTACATGAAGCGCGATGATCGACTGTCCAACACCCTGCACGCCCTGCTGCACATGGCCGACCATCAGGCCGCGACCGGCGCCCCGATGACGTCGGAAATGCTGGCCGCCTGCCTGTCCACCAATCCGGTGGTGGTGCGCCGGACCATGGCGGGGCTACGTGAAATGGGTCTGGTCACCTCGGAGCGGGGTCACGGCGGCGGCTGGCGGCTGGCGCGGGACCTCAAGGAGGTCACCCTGCTCAAGGTGGCCGAGGCGCTGGGCGAGACCACGCTTCTGGCCACCCCGAAACTGGTGGATCACGAGGGCTGTCTGGTCGAGGCGGCGGTGACCGACGCCCTGGCCGAGGCCCATGCGGCCGCCAACGCCCTTCTGGTCGCGCGGCTGGCCGAGGTGACCCTCGCCGATCTGGCCGATGACTTCCGCCGTCGGATGGCGGCCCATCCGCACAAGGGAATCAACCATGGAAGCCCCAATGCCTCATGACGCCGTGATCATCGGCGGTTCCTACGCCGGCCTGTCGGCGGCGATGCAGCTGGTTCGCGCGCGCCGCCGTGTGCTGGTCATCGACGACGGCCGTCGCCGCAACCGCTTCGCCGCCCGCGCCCACGGGATCCTGGCCATGGACGGACGCCCTGGCTCCGACATCGCCGCCGAGGCCCGGGCCCAGGTCGCCGCCTATCCGACCGCGGCCTTCCGCATGGCCGAGGCCACGGCGGCCCGGGCCGTCGACGGGGGCTTCGAGATCACGCTCGAGGACGGCTCCACCACCTCGGGCCGTCGGTTGCTGCTGGCCCACGGCGTGGTCGATGATCTGCCCGAACTGCCGGGCGTGGGCGAGCGCTGGGGCCGCACAGCCCTGCATTGTCCCTACTGCCACGGCTTCGAGATCGGCGGCGGGGCGCTGGGCGTGCTCGGGGCCGGGCCCCTGTCCGTGCATCAGGCCCTGATGGTCGCCGACTGGGGTCAGGTCACCCTGTTCCTGAACGGCGCCCTGACGCCCGACGCGGAAGAGACGACGAAGCTGGCGAAGCGCGGCGTCACGATCGAGCGCGAACCCGTCGTGGGGCTGGAGGGGGAGGCGCCGACCCTGACCGGGGCGCGGCTGGCCGACGGGCGGCTGGTCCCGCTGAAGGCAATCTTCGTCGGCCCGCGCCTGCGCCAACCCGGTCCCATGGCCGAGAGCCTCGGCTGTGCGGTGGACGAGACCCCTATGGGCCATATCATTCGCGTCGACGAGATGAAGCAGACGACGGTGCCGGGCGTCTTCGCGGCGGGAGACACGGCCGCGACGATGTCGAACCTGACCCTGGCCTCGGCCTCCGGCGTCATGGCCGGGATCGCCCTGCACCGCTCCCTGATCGCGGAGGAGATCGGGGGGTTTTAGGCGCCTTGCCTGAGCGCTAGCCGATCTTCGCCTCGACTACGATCTCGGCCCGGACCGAATGGGCCATTTCGCAGTGTTCGTGGGCGGCGTGGTGCAGGGCGTCGAGTTCAGCCTGCGTGGGGGCGGGGCCGAAGAAGGTGGTGATGGGGCGCAGGGTCACCCGGTTCATGTAGCGGTGACCGCCCGCGTTCTTGCCCAGCATGCCCGAGGCCTCGTCGACATAGCGGTCGACCACGAAGCCGTCGCCGGCGGCGAAGGCCAGGAACCACAGCATGTGGCAGCTGGACAGGGAGGCGACCATGGCCTCTTCGGGGTCCACGGCGGTGATGTCGGACATGGGAACCGGCACGCTCTCGGGGGCCGAGGAACCCTTGACCACGGCGCCGCCGTCGAAGGTCCAGATGTGGGCGCGGGAATATTTCTTGTCGATGAAGACCTGACCATCGCGTTTCCATTCAACGGTGGTGTGGTGCGCGCTCATCGGTGACCTCTCAAGCTTAACCGGCCAGAACCGTATAGGTGACCCGCGTCCGCACGTCGAAGCCCAACGAGCGATACAGCCGGATCGTCGCCTCATGGCCCGCATAGGCGTGCAGGAAGGCCTGCTCCCCGGTCTCCAGAATGCGCGCCACGACGACCCGCGACAGGGCGCCGGCAAGACCCTGTCCCCGGAAATCGGGATGGACGCAGACGCCGCTGAGTTCGGTGAAGCCCTCGACCCGCAGCCGGTTGCCGGCCATGGCGATCAGTTTTCCATCGCGCTTCACACCGACGAAACCGCCCAGTTCCTGGGTCCGGCTTCGGAAGGGGCCCGGCTTGGTCAGGGTGGCGAGCGCCAGCATTTCGGCGGCGTCGTCCGGCCCCAGCGCCCCGAACGCGACCTCGGGCGCTCCGGACGTCGTCAGGGCGCTGCAGGTCATCTGGACGCAGGGACTACGGCTGACCACCGGCTGGTCGGGCAGGACATTCTCCATCGCCGAGCCCTCCAGCTCGACGAGGCCCGAGCCGGGATAGCGGGCGGCCAGGGCGTTCAGGCAGGCCCGGCTTTCGGCGCTGTCGTCCCGCGCCGCCAGAAAGACGCCGAGGTCGGGATCGAGCCTGACGGCATGGTCGTCACCCAGCGCATAGGCTTTCAACCGGCCGGTCAGGGCGTTCCAGGTCGTGCGGTCGAGCGGATGGGACATGGTCATGCCGATCTAGCGCCGGGAAGCGCCGCCGTCAGCCGCCTTCGCGAATCCGATGTCCGGAAACCGCCGGGCCTCAGGCCCGCCAGAATCCGACGATTGTCTTGACCTCATCCACCACCGGGTCGGCGATGGCGGCGGCGCGGTCGGCGCCGTCCTTGAGGACGCGGTCGATCTCGGCGGGGTCGGCCATCAGGCGGCGCATCTCGGCGGTGATCGGCGCCATGGCGCTGACGGCCAGATCGGCCAGGCGCGGCTTGAAGGCGCCGAAGCCCTGACCGGCGAACTCGGCGGTGACCTGGTCCTTGGTCTGGTCCGACAAGGCAGCGTAGATGGAGATCAGGTTCTTGACCTCGGGCCGGTCGTCCAGCGCCTCGCCGACCTCTGGCATGACGCCCATGTCCGTCTTGGACTTCCTGATCTTGCCGGCGATGGCGTCGGCGTCGTCGGTCAGATTGATGCGCGACTGGTCCGACGGGTCGGACTTGGACATCTTGGCCGAGCCGTCACGCAGGCTCATCACCCGCGGCGCCGGTCCCTGGGTCAGGGGTTCGGGCAGGGGGAAGAAGCCGGGAACATTGAAGTCGGAGTTGAACTTCTGGGCGATGTCGCGGGTCAGTTCCAGATGCTGTTTCTGGTCCTCGCCGGTCGGCACCTCGGTGGCCTTGTAGAGCAGGATGTCGGCCGCCTGCAGCACCGGATAGGTGTACAGGCCGACGCTCGAGCGTTCCTTGTGTTTGCCCGACTTCTCCTTGAACTGGGTCATCCGGTCCAGCCAGCCGAGGCGGGCGACGCAGTTGAAGACCCAGGCCAGCTCCGCATGGGCGCGCACGGCCGATTGCGGGAAGATGACCGACTTCGCCGGATCGAGGCCCGAGGCCAGATAGGCGGCGGCGATCTCGCGCGTCTGGGCGGTCAGCAGGGCCGGGTCCTGCCAGACGGTGATGGCGTGCAGGTCGGCGACGAACAGGAAGCAGGGCGCCCCTTGATCCTGCAGCTGGGTGAAGCGCTTCAGGGCGCCGAGATAGTTGCCCAGATGCAGGGCGCCCGAGGCCTGGATGCCCGAGAGCACCCGCCGCGGACCGGCGTATTCGGAGGTGGGAGCGGAGGAGGCGGGCGCAGCGTCGGACATGGGCTCGCAGATGCCCCAGCCGGGCGGAGAGAGCAAGTTCCCCGACCCGGCTGAATACGACAAAACCCCTAGTCCAGCCCGCCGCCTGAGACCGGGGCGCCCGGTTCGCGACGCAGGACCGCCTTGAGCTCGGCGGGGGTGACCGCCCGGAAGAGGAACAGGCAGGCGCCGTAGACCACCGCTCCGGCCCCGCAGACGATCAGGACCGCGATCTCCTTGGCGAGGAACAGCTTGCTGAGTTCGGGATAGAAGATCCCCGCCGCCAGCAGCAGGGCCGCCATCACACCACTGGCCGCCAGCACCCGCGAGATGCGTGATATGAAGCTGGCCGAGGCCGACCAGGCCTTCTCGCGGATCAGGGTGCCCCACAGCAGGGCGACGTTGATCCAGGCCGAGACGCTGGTGGCGATGGCCAGACCCAGAACCCCGTCGACCCCGATGTGCGAGAACCAGAAGAACAGGCCGGCGCCCAGCACCACGGTGATGACCACCGAGGTCACGGCGAAGATCATCGGCCGGCGGGTATCCATCCGGGCGAAGAAGGGCGGGGTCAGGACCTTGGCGAGGACGAAGGCGGGCACGCCCCAGGCGAACTGGCGCAGGGTGTCGGCGGTGCGGGCCGCGTCGGCGTGGGTGAAGGCGCCGCGGGTCACGGTCGAATCGATGATGAAATAGGGGATGACGAACAGGGCCACGGCGGCCGGCAGGGTGAAGGCCATGGCCAGGTTGATGCCGTCGTCCAGCGTCTTCTGCCCGCCCTCATGGTCGCCCTGGACGAAGGCCTTGGTCAGGCGCGGGACGAGGGCCAGGCCGATGGCGACGCCGACGAGACCCAGCGGCAGCTGATAGAGGCGGTCGGCGTTGTAGAGCACCGAACGGGCGCCCGCGTCCGACCCGGTCAGGACCTGGCTGACGACAGAGTTCAACTGAAGCGCCCCGCCGGCCATGGCGCCGGGAATGGCCAGGGCGAGGGTCTTCTTCACGCTGGCGGTCAGTTTCGGCACCGAAATCTTCAGCTTCACGCCCAGACGTCGCACGCCCCACCACAGGAGACCCGCCTGGACAAGGCCGGACACCGTCACCGCCGCCGTGACGGCCAGCAGGGTTTCCGGCTGGGTCATCGAGGGGATGAAGGTCGGGGCCAGCAGCGGGAAGAGGGTGCAGACGTTCAGGGCGACAGGCACGCCCGCCGACAGGGCGAACTTCCCGCCCGTGTTGAGCACGCCCGACAGCAGGGAGGCGATGGTCATACAGGCCAGATAGGGCATGGCCAGCTGGGTCGCGGTCACGGCCACGGTCAGCACGTCCGGCCGCCCCTTGTAGGCCGACATCAGCAGCGGGATGATCCAGGGCATGGCGATCTGCATCACGATGCAGAAACCGGTGACCACGGCGAACATGAAGGACAGGGCCTCCGACGCCGTCACTGCCGCCGCCTCCTCGCCGTCCGAGGCGCGGACCCCGCCGTAGATGGGCACGAAGGCCTGGGCGAAAGCGCCCTCGGCGAACAGGCGGCGGAACAGGTTGGGCAGCATGATCGCCGTCGCCCAGGCGTCCATCATCGGCCCCTGGCCGAAGCGGGCCGACAGGGCCAGGTCGCGGGCGAAGCCGAGGACGCGGCTCCCCAGCGTCAGGGTGGACTGGACGATCGTATTGCGAGCCAGGCTCATGCGGGGAGATCCGGTCCCGCAGAAGGGCGGGTATTTCCAGCGCTTAGCGCGGTTCCGCCTGCGACGAAACGTCCTTTGCGCGGCGGATCGGGCGATTGAGATCGGAGACGTCGCGGGCGCTGGCGCGGGCGGCCATGATGGCGCGTCCCTGAGGCGCTGCGGGGGCCCGTTCCAGTACGGCCTCGAGCGCCGACTGGATTTCGTTCAGCAGCATTTCGGAGAAGACCTTCCGGCCCTTTCGGTCGACCACATAGAAGCTGTCGACCGCCCGCTCGCCGAAGCCGGCGACGTGGGCCGAGCGGATCGACAGGTCCAGATCGGTCAGGGTGCGCGACAGCTCGGCCAGCAGGCCCGGCCGGTCGGCGCCCGAGACCTCGATCACCGTCGCCGTCTCGCTGGCCCCCGCGTCGATCATGACCACGGGCCGGACGTCGAAGACGGCGCGGCGCGGCGTCGACGCGGGCATCGCGGGCGCCTCGACGGGCGTCTCGCCCCGGGCGGTGGCTTCCAGCGCGGCGACCAAAGTCTTCAGGCGGCGTGGTTCGGCCTGGCCATAGGGGGCGTCGGCGCCGTCCTGAACCTGAAACACGTCCAGCACCGTGCCGTCGGCGGCGGTGGCGACCCGGGCGCCGGTGACGTCGGCGCCGGCGGCGGCCAGCACGGCCGTCAGGTCGGCGAACAGGCCCGGCCGGTCGCGGGCGGCGAGCGCGATCTCGGTGGTGGATTCGATCCGGCCCGGCCCCTGACGGCATTCGGCGGCGGCCCCGGCCTCGAAGGCCCGGGCGATCAGGGCGGCGTGCTCGGCCAGGGGGTCGATCACATCCACGTCCTCGCCCCGGAACAGGGCCTCGACCCGGGTATAGAGGGCGGTGATCAACTGGCCCTTCCAGTTGTTCCAGACGCCCGGCCCCACGGCGCGGATGTCGGCGACGGTCAGGACCAGCAGCAGGCGCAGCCGCTCCGGATCGCCGACCAGTTCGGCGAAGTCACGGATGGTCTGGGGATCGGAGGTGTCGCGTTTCTGGGCGTAGTCGGACATGGCCAGGTGGTTCCTGACCAGCCAGACCACCAACTCGATCCGGCGCGGATCGACGCCCAGCCGCTCACAGGCCCGACGCGCCGCGATGGCCCCGTCCTCAAGCTGGCCGCGCTCGCCGCCCTTGCCGACGTCATGCAGCAGCATGGCCAGCATCAGCACCTCGAGGTCGGCGATCAGGTGGATGGTTGAGGACGACAGCGGATGCTCATCCTTCAGCTTGCCCCGAAAGATGTCGTTGATGATGCCGATGGCCTGCAGGCTGTGCTCGTCGACCGTATAGGCGTGGTACATGTTGAACTGGGTCTGGCCGACGATCCGACCCCATTCGGGCAGGAATCGGCCGAGCAGACCGGTCTCGTTCATGATGGTCAGGACCCGGTAAGGTCTCTGGCCATGGGCGAGGATGTGCAGCAGGGCGGCGGTGGCGCGCGGATCGCGCCTCAGCTTCGGCGTCACCAGCCCCAGCGACCGGGTCACCGCCGAGAAGGCGTGGGGGTGCAGGTCGAGGTCGTGCTGGTCGGCAGTCACGAAAAGGGTCAGCAGCTTGACCGGATCGTCGACGAAGACCTGGGCGCTATCGACCGACAGCCGGCCTCCGTCCTCGATGAAGCCCGGCACGCCGAGGTTGCGCTTTCGCCCCGGGATCAGCCGCGACAGGCTGAGGGTGTTCTTCTGCTGACGCGCCTCCAGGGTCGCGCTCATCGCCCGGGTCAGGGCGCCGACGTCGCGGGCGACCAGGAAGTAGCGGCGCATGAACCGTTCCACCGCCGGCTCGTCGCCACGCCCACGCCAGCCCATCCGCCGCGCCACCTCGGGCTGCAGGTCGAAGGTCAGCTTCTCCTCGGCCCGGCCCGCGATGAGATGCAGGTGGCAGCGCACCCGCCAGAGGAAGTCGAAGGCCTCCTCGAAGGTGCGGCGCTCGCGCGGGGTCAGCAGGTCGTTGAGGACGGCGGCGCCCAAGGGGCTTTCGGGGGCCAGGGCCCGGGCGATCCAGAACAGGGTGTTGAGGTCGCGAAGACCCCCCTTGCCGTCCTTGATGTTGGGCTCGACGCGATAGCGGACATTGCCCGCCTTGGTGTGACGCGCCTGACGCTCTTCCAGCTTGGCGGCGATGAAGGGGCGGGGATCGGCATTGGTCACCGTGCCCCGGAAGCGCCACAGGAAGTCCTCGGCCAGATGCCGGTCACCGGCCAGCCAGCGGCCCTCCAGCAGGGCGGTGCGCACCGTCATGTCGGTGCGCGACAGGGCCAGGCATTCGTCGACCGACCGGGCAGCCGACCCGACCTTCAGCCCCAGGTCCCACAGGACATAGAGGACGAACTCGGCGACCGTCTCGGTCCGGGCGGTGGTCTTCCACGGCCTCAGGAACAGCAGGTCCAGATCGGAAAAGGGCGCCAGCACCCCGCGCCCGTATCCCCCGACGGCGATCAGGGTCAGCTTTTCGGCCTCGGTTGGATTGTGCGACGGATAGAGGGTCTCGGAGGTGAAACGCCACAGGGCGATCAGGATCTCGTCGGCGGCGGCGCTGTACTGGCGTGCGACCTCGACCCCGCCCAGACCGCCTGCCAGCCGGGCCGCGATCTTCTCGCGCGCGGCGTCATAGTGGGCCTTCAGGGCGGCGGCGACGCCCGCACGCATGTCCGGGCCACCGACGAGGGCGTCGAGGCGATCGTCGAGCGGGGTCCGGGTCGGGGTGAGGGGAACGGCGGTCATCGGCCGGGCCAATATAGGCGCCCCACGGCGGCCCGTCTCGTCTGCCGTACTCGGGCGACATGTCAATCGGGGAAAGCCCCCGGTGTGGCGCGGGCGCCGCGCCTGTTCGCCAACGCGGGGAGGCCGCTGGAGTCTTTTCCGCGCTTGGGGCAGGGTTCGGGAACACTGTTTCCCGGAGCCTTTTTGACCCCGCGCCTCGTCCTCCTCGCAGTTCTGGCTGTCGTGGCGTCGAGCCTCGACGCGCCCGCGCGCGCCCTCGCGTGGGATGGCGATGGTGATGGATCGGGCGGCGGACGGACGGCCCCGGCTCCGGCGGCCCCGGCCCCGCCCGCTCATGCCGCCTCCAGCCCGCCCTCGGGCGAGGCTCCCGCGACGATCCGGGCCGACCTGCGGCGCGAGACCTGGTCGAACGGCATGGCCATGGCGGCGGCGGGCTACGGTCCAGCTGGCGGTGACGCCCAGCTGTCGCGCGAGGTCCTGGCCGAGATGAACCTGATGCGGTCCGATCCTCTGGGCTATATCGCTGTGCTGCAGGAGTACCGGGCCCAGTTCCGGGGCGACATCGTCGTCCGCCCGGGTCGCATCAACATCCAGACCCGTGAAGGCGTGGCGGCCGTCGACGAGGCCATCGCCTTCCTGCGCCGCCAGAAGCCGATGGACCCGCTGGAGCCCGACCTGATCCTGGCCCTGACGGCCGGTGACCATGTCGCGGATCAGGGGCCTTCAGGCTTCATCGGCCACTATGGCTCGGACGGCTGGGACTTCGCGACCCGCGTCGCCCGGCGCGGCGGCGATCCCTACGGCGGGGAGAATATCTCCTACGGCTATGACACCGCGCGTGAGGTCATCATCCAGCTGCTGGTTGATGACAACATCGCCGACCGGGGCCACCGGGTGAACCTGTTCCGCGACGGCTATGTCCGCGCCGGCGTCAGCTGCGGTCCCCATGCGGTGTTCAACCACATGTGCGTCATCGACTACGGCTATGCGCCGATCAAACGGCACTAGTTCAACCCTTCAGATTCAGGCCTTCAGGGCCTTCAGACGATAGAGAGCCTCCAGCGCCTCGCGCGGGGTCATGGCGTCGGGATCGAGCGCCGCGACCGCCTCGTCAACGATCGACTTCATCGGCGGAGGCGGCGGTTCGGCGACCGCGAACAGGGGCAGGTCGTCCAGCTTGTCGTTGGCGGCCTTTTCGGCCTCCAGCCGGTCCAGAACCGAGCGGGCGCGGGCGACCACCGACGGCGGCACCCCGGCCAGTTTCGCCACCTGCACCCCGTAGGAGCGGTCGGCGGCGCCCGGCGCGGCCTCGTGCAGGAAGATCAGCTCTCCGTTCCACTCCCGGGCCACCATCGACAGGTTGGAGACGTGGTCGAGCCGCTCCTCCAGCCGCGCCAGCTCGTGATAGTGGGTGGCGAACAGGGTCCGGGACCGGTTGGTCTCGTGCAGGGCCTCGGCGCAGGCCCAGGCGATGGCCAGGCCGTCATAGGTGGCGGTGCCGCGCCCGATCTCGTCCAGAACCACGAAGCTCGACGGCGTCGCCTGGGTCAGGATGGCGGCGGTCTCGACCATCTCCATCATGAAGGTGGAGCGGCCGCGCGCCAGATCGTCCCCGGCCCCGACGCGTGAGAACAGCCGATCGACCACGCCCAACCGCATCGATCGGGCGGGCACGAAGGACCCGGCCTGGGCCAGGATCACCAGAAGGGCATTCTGGCGCAGGAAGGTCGACTTACCGGCCATGTTGGGTCCGGTGACGATCGACAGGCGGGCGCAGGAGCCCGGACCCTTGATCGGCGCGCCGTCCAGACGGCAGTCGTTGGGGGTGAAGGGGTCGCCCGCCTTCTTGACCGCGGCCTCGACCACCGGGTGGCGTCCGGCCTGAACCTCAAAGACCGTGCTGGAATCGACGGTGGGTCTGACCGCCCCGACCTCTTCGGCCCACTCCGCGAGGGCCGAGGTGGCGTCCAGTTCGGCGAGGGCGTCTGCAACGGCCTGCAGCGGCTGGGCCAGACGCTGCACCGTCTGGCGCCAGCCTTCGAAGGTTTCGCCCTCCATGGCGAGCGCCCGGAAGCCCGCCTGGCTGATCTTCGCGTCCAGTTCCGACAGTTCGACGGTCGTGAAACGCACCTGAGCCGCCAGGGTCTGGCGGTGGATGTAGGGGCTCTCGGGACCAGCCCGGAATAGGGGTTCGGCGTGTTTGGCGGTGGTCTCGAGGAAATAGCCGAGGACGGCGTTGTGCTTGATCTTGAACGGCACGCCTGACTCGGCGACGGCGCGGGCCTCGAGGTCCGCGACCACGCGGCGGCTGTCGTCGCGGAGGGTGCGGGCCGCGTCCAGCTCGGGCCGGAAGCCGGGACGGACGAAGCCGCCGTCGCGCGCCAGATGCGGCGGCTCCTCAATCAGCCCTTCGGCCAGATCGATCTTCAGCCGGCCCAGATCGGGCGACAGGGTCAGGCGGTCGAGGCAGCCGAGGATGCGCCGGGGCGGGGCGCTGAGCGGATTGGCGGGAACCACGAACAGTCCGGCGATGCCCTCGGCGATGGCCAGACCCGAACGGATGGCCGCCAGATCGCGCGGTCCGCCGCGCCCCAGCGCCAGCCGCGACACGGCCCGGGCGACGTCGGCCGAGGCGCGCAATGAGTCTCGCAGGTCGCGGCGCAGGTCACGCCGTTCCAGCAGCCATTCGACCGCGTCCAGACCCTCGTTGATGGCCAGCGGATCGCGCAGGGGCCGCGAAATCCGCTCGGCCAGGGCCCGGGCCCCGCCCGAGGTCACGGTGCGATCCAGACAGGCCAGCAGCGAGCCCTCGCGCTCCCCGCGCTGGGTGCGGTCGATCTCGAGGGACTGACGCGTCGCCGGGTCGATGGCGAGGAAGCCCGTCTCGCCCGAACGGCGCGGCGGGGTCAGGGCCGGAACCTTGCCCGCCTGCGTCGTCTCCAGATAGGCGGCGACCAGACCCAGAGCCGAGACCTCGGCCTCCTCGAAGGCGCCGAAACCGTCCAGCGAGGCGACGCCGTACAGCCGCTCGACTCGGTCGCGCGCGGCGGCGGGCTCGGCGACCGCCGAGGCCATGGCCTGAACCACCCCGCCCGAGCCGTCCAGCGCCGGCCGCACAGCGTCGTCGGAGAAGAGCTTGTCCGGAACCAGCACCTCGGACGGGCGGAAGGCGGCGAGCGTCGCGGCCAGGTCCTCGAGCGCGCAGGCGACCGAATCCACCGCACCGGCCGACAGTTCGACCACGGCGACGGCGGCGCGGCCCTTGCGGATGGCCACGGCCGCCAGCCGGTTGGCGCCCCGCGCCTCCAGCAGCGAATCCTCGGTCAGCGTGCCGGGGGTGACCACCCGGACGATGTCGCGCGCCACGATGGCCTTGGAGCCGCGCTTCTTCGCTTCGGCCGGGGTTTCGATCTGGTCGCAGATGGCGACGCGCTGGCCGGCCCGGATCAGCCGCGCCAGATAGCCGTCCATGGCGTGGACCGGGACCCCGGCCATGGGGATGTCCTCGCCCTGATGCTTGCCGCGTTTGGTCAGGGTGATGCCCAGCAGGGCCGAGGCGATCTCGGCGTCCTTGAAGAACAGCTCGTAGAAGTCGCCCATGCGGAAGAAGACGATAGCGTCCGGCTGCGCCGCCTTGGCGGCCAGATACTGGCCCATGACGGGGGTCACGCCTTCGGTAGAGGCGGGTTGCGGGGGGTGAGCGAGGGGAGCGTTCATGCGAACGCACAGGGTGACGGATCAGGCGCCCCGTCTCAAGTCATCTCTCAACCCATTCCGAAGTCAGGGGCGGACTTGTTCGCGTCAGGCCGCGGCGCTGATCGGAGCCCGGGCGCTGAGGGCCGCGGGCTCGGACAGGGCGAGGGTCTCCCAGTCCAGATCGGGCTTGGGGGCGCAGGAGGCGGCCAGGATGGCCCGCAGTTCGGCCGCCGAGGCGACGCTGGCCACCGCACAGGCGGCCGGCGGCAGGTTCAGGGCGAAGGCGAGGGCGGCCTGCATCGGATCGACACGCGCCTCGGCCAGGCTGCGGCGCACGCGCGACAGGGCGGGACCGTGCTCGGCCAGATGCGGCGGCAGGTTTTCCCGGCTGGCGAACAGCAGGCCGCGCGCGAAGACGGAGGAGATGTGGACGTCGATGTCCATGCCGGCGAGGTCCGACAGGACCCCTTCGGTCACCGGACGCTGGTCCAGAAGATTGCAGGGCATCTGAACGACGTCGGGCTGGTAGCGGCGGGCCAGCAGGGCCGGGCCGTCCTCCATGGTCGCGCAGAAGCCGATGCGGCGGTACAGGCCGCGATCCTTGAGCGCCTTCATCCGGTCCCACAGGGCGCGGCCCTCGGCCCCGGCCAGATCGGCGGCGTTGGAGACGAGCAGGGTGTCGCCGCGTGGCAGACCCATGCGTTCCAGAGACCGGCGGGCGCGGGCCTCGACCCGGTCCAGACCTTCAGAGAGGGAAACGGTGCGCACGGTGACGCGGAAGGGCGAAGGGAAGGGCCAGGCCTGACCCAACAGCCGTTCGCCGTCGCGGTCGGGACGGGTGGCGACGGTGTTGATTCCGCCGTCGGCGGCGGTCTGAAGCAGGAAGCGCATGGCCTCCTCGCGCGCGCCGACAGGCGCGGTCGCGACGGCGCCCAGACCCCTTTCAGGGTCGGTGACGACCGCCATGGCCAATTTGCCGGCGGGGGTCTGTGCGGGAAGAGGCTTCACCCGAAGACCCTTGCACCACAAAGTTTAAGGGAGGCTGACCCGGAAGTTGCCGGAACCTTACCTGCGGACCGGCGATAGGCCGGAAATCTTCAGGAAATTCAGTCCGCGCCGGGCTGTTTGTCCGGGTGGGCCGCGATAAAGGCCGGATGGGTTTCGGCCGCCTGTTCGACCGCCAGAAGCTTGGGCCACGGGGCGAGGTCGAGGTTGAACCGGCGCGCCGAATAGAGTTGGGGAATCAGATAGCAGTCGACCAGGGTCGGGGTCGCGCCATAGCTCCAGCCGGCGCCGTCGGCCGCGACCATCTGCTCGAGCGCATCGAATCCTGCGGTGATCCAGCCGCCCGCCCAAGCGTCCACTCCGGCCTGATCGGCGCCCAGGCCGCGCACGGCGCCGAGGACCCTCAGATTGTTCAGCGGATGGATATCGCAGCCGATGACCGCCGCCATGGCCCGGACCCGGGCGCGCTCCAGCGGAGCGACGGGCAGCAGGGCGGGCTCGGGATAAGCCTCCTCGAGCCATTCCAGAATGGCCACGCTCTGGGTCAGGACGGCGCCCTCGACCTCCAGCGCCGGGACCATTCCCTGCGGATTGAGCGCCAGATAGGCGTCGGACTTGTGCGCCCTCTGACGCAGATCGACGTCGACCTGTTCGTACTCCAGCCCCTTCACATTCAGGGCGATGCGGGTCCGGTATGCGGCGCCGGACCGCCAGTAGGAGTGCAGGATCACGGCCGCCTCAGCCTTTCAGCGCGGGGGCGACGGTGAAGGTCAGGGTCGTCAGGCCTTCGATGGCGGCCTCGACCCGGTCGCCCGGGACCAGGGGGCCGACGCCCTCGGGCGTGCCGGTGAAGATCAGGTCGCCGGGCTGGAGCGTCCACAGCTCCCCGGCCTTTGCCACGATCTCGTGCGGGTTCCAGATCATGTCGTCCAGCGATCCCGACTGTTTCGCCACGCCGTTGACCGACAGGCTGATGGTCCCCATCGGTCGGGGCAGGTCGCCCAGGGTGATCGGACCGCAGGGCGCCGACTGGTCGAAGCCCTTGGACGCGTCCCACGGCCGGCCCTTCTCCTTGGCCAGGGCCTGGAGATCGCGGCGGGTCAAATCGACGCCGACGGCCCAGCCGATGGGCTCGGCCCCTTCGCCAATGGCCACCACCAGCTCGACCTCGTGATGCAGGTTGGTCGTCGCCGACGGATAAGCCGGATCCTTGCCGTCCGTCACAAGCGCGTCGGCGGGCTTGGAGAAGAAGAAGGGCGCCGGCCGCGTCGCGTCGCCGCCCATTTCGCGCACATGGGCCGCATAGTTCTGGCCCACGCACAGGATGCGGCGCACCGGAAATCTGCGGGCCTCGCCGACGATGGGCAGGGAGGGGGTCGGGGCGGGTTCGAACAGCCAGTCGGTCATGGCCTCCGTTCTAGGACGCGGAATCTCCAGCGTCATCCGCAATCCCATGCTGCGGTGCGGCGAAACGGCCGGAACTCTCGCGAAGATGTAGCGTTCAGCGGCAGGTACCTCTATTTACAGCCAAGCTGACCACCGGAGCGCGCGACATGGCCACGACCAAGGCTCGAGAAGACATCAAGAACGACCTCAAGACCCTGAAGGAAGACCTGAAGACCGGCGCCCGCGAGGAGACCGCGCGTCTGAAGGAAAAGGCCGCCGAGGCCCAGGAGCGTCTGAAGGCCCGCTCGGCCGAGGCCGAGGCCGTGGTGCGCGAAAAGGCCGAGGTCCTGCGCGAACAGGCCCGGGGCTATTACGACAGCGCCCGCGTGCGTGGCCGCGAATACTATGACGAAGCCTCCGACCGCTTCGACGAAGCCCAGCGCTACATCACCGAGCGCGTGCAGGAGCGTCCGGTCCAGTCGACGGCCATCGCCCTCGGCGTCGGCGTCGTGCTCGGCCTCCTGCTGGCCGGTCGTCGCCGCTGATGATCGGCAAGGGGCTGGTTAAAAAGCTGGTCGCCGGCTTCGCCGCCGCGGCCAGCGCCTTCGTGGCCGTGATCGCTCTGGGGGCCACGCTCTTCTACGCGCTGTGTCTGGTTCTGCCCGCCCTCGGCGCGGCGGCGATCACCTTCGCCGTCTTCGGGGCGATCACCGCCCTGATCGCCGTGGTGTTCCTGAACGCCGGCGGTGGTCATCACGATGATGATGAGGACGACGACGAACCGGAAAGCTTCGCCCAGAAGGCGGTGCACCTCCTGCGTGAGCGTCCGATCCTCGGCGCAGCCGGCGGTCTGGGCATTCTCTTCTTCCTGCTGCGCAATCCGGCCCTCGCCGCGATCGCCGCCAGCATGATCACCGAGAAGCGGATGGAAAGCCGCGGCTACGGCCGCAGAAGGCGTTAAGACCAGGGAGAGTCTTCGACCTCGACGGAACAGTCGGAGTTGAGACGCGTTGATGAAGCGAGCGGCGCCGGTTCAGGTGGCGCCCAGATCATCAAACGTTTCAACCCCTTCTCTACTGGAGGCCGTCATGCTTCGTTGGGCTATCATCTTCTTCGTCGTGGCGCTCGTCGCTGCCGTTCTGGGCTTCGGCGGCATCGCCGGCATGTCCTTCGAGATCGCCAAGTTCGTCGCGATCGTCGCCGTTGTCCTGTTCCTGATCTCCCTGGTCGCGGGCGGTCTGCGCGGGCGCGGAACCCGAATCTAGACCGGCGCTTGAACGCTGGTCGAACAGAAGCCGCCGTCCGAAAGGGCGGCGGCTTTTTCGTGCGTGAAGATCGGCGTGCGAAGACGACGGCCTGGTTCAGACCGCCGCCTTCTCCTTCTGGCCTGCGACGCCGGGGTCGGGCGCGGTCTCGGGGTTGCGGGTGTCCTGACGGCGCGGCAGACGCCAGGTCCGGCTGGGCGCGAAGGCCGAACCGTCCCAGGCCATGGCCGTGACCACGATCTCCTTCGCATCCCATTCCAGCTGGTTGAAGCTGGGCGGCGTTCCCCGCTCGCGGTGCGACAGGGTCCCGCAACCGACCGCGTAGGAGCAGCGGTCGGTCAGGTCGATCGGCAGGGCGAAGGGGATGTGGGTATGGCCGGTCATGATCAGATCGACCCCGGCCTCGGCGAAGATTTCGGCAGCGGCGTCGCCGCGCTTCACGTCCCCGGTCATCGGGGTGCCGATCATCTCGATCAGCGGATGGTGGCAGGCGAGGATGCGCAGGGCGCCGACCGGCGCCTGACGCAGGGCGGCGGCGGCGCGCCGCGTCTGGTCCAGATCGATGACGCCCTTGGACCAGTTCAGCCGGGCCTGCCAGCCGCGCGCGGTGGTCACGCCCCGGACCATCAGATTGTCGCGCTTGAATTCCCCGTCGTGCGCCGGATGGCCGGTCGCCGCCTCGAAGGCGCGCCAGGGCCAGAACAGCCGCGCCATGGCGCTGTAATAGGGGACGTCGTGGTTGCCGACGACGACGAAGCGCGGCTCGGGCATGGCCCGGATCCAGTCGCCCGCGGCCTTGAACTCATCGGGCAGACCCTTCTGGGTCACGTCGCCGGTGATCAGGATCAGGTCGCTTGGCGTGGCGTGGGCATAGTCCAGCGCGGCGGCGCAGGCGCGCCGGTGTTCGACGCCGAAATGGACGTCGGAAAACTGGATCAGGCGGCCGGCGCTCAAGGCGGGGTTCTCGTCATACGCTGTCTTCCGCCGCCGGCGGATGGGGCGCAAGGGCCTGGAAGGCCTTGGGGATGAAGGTCACCTTGGTTTCGTGCGGCAGAAGGGTCGGCTCGCCGTCGATGACGGCGGGAATCTTCGACCGGGCCCAGACCTCGATCTTGCGGGCGGGCTTCGTCGTGACCGAGGCGTCCTGACGCCAGTCGCTGAACAGGGCCGTCGCGGCCAGACGGAAAGCCTGACCGGTGTCGGTCGGGTCCATGGCGGCGGCCTCCAGCCCGACGGGCTCGTCGAGCGCGCGGGAGATCATCGGGCTGATCAGGACCAGGGCCTCGGTCTTGCCCTTGGCGCCGCCGTCCAGCGAGAAGCGCAGCCGTCCGGTGAAGGCGCGGCGCAGGGCGCGGCGCCCGTAGGCCCAGGCCAGGGACAGTTTGCCGGACCGCATGGCCTCACGCGCCGGCGCCCACAGGGCGGGCGAGCCGAGAATCGCGGCGCAGTAGAAGTCCTGGCCCTCCACCGTTCCGCCCGAGACGCATTGCGGCGCGCCCTCCTCCAGCGCCTTGCGCAGGGCCAGCTTCCAGTCGGCGGTGCCATAGAGCGCCTTGGGCAGCATGTTCATCGTGCCGCCGGGAAGGGGGGCGACCAGCGGTCCCTTCGGACCGGCCCGCGAGGCCACCGCCCGCGCCGTGCCGTCACCGGCCAGAACGAACAGGACGTCGGGATCGGAGGTCAGGGCCTTTTCGATCTGGGCGTCGAAATGGCCGCCCTCCAGCGACACCACCTCGGCCTCGAGGGGGTAGTCCGCCAGAATGGCTTCAACCTCGCCCGCGGCGCGGGGGCCGACGGATCCCGAAGCCGGATTGACCAGGACGACGACGCGTCTGATCTCGACGTGCGGCGTCAGCGCGCGGACGACGGCTTCAGCCGCCTCCGCCATGGCCGCGTCGGAGACGGGCACCGCGTCCGGGGCGGGCGGTTCAGTCTGGGGCGCGGAGCCGGAACCGGTCGCGCCGCTCTGGATCAGGGTGTCGGTCATACCGCCCGAACGTCCAGCCGCAGCCGACGTTCCGGGCAAGCGTCACTATTCCGTCGATGCGGTGTTCGGCCGCCCTGCCGAGGGCCTTAGTGGGCCGGAGCGGGCTTCAGTTCCTGGGCGGTCTCTGCGGCGCCGGCCTTCAGGGCGTCGCCGGTCTTCTCGGCCGTGTCGCCAGCCTTGTCGGCGGCGACCGTGGCGGCGGCCGGAGCCTTGCCCACGGCCTTGAGCGCCGCCTGGACGCCGGTCGAGATCCAGCCGTCGATGACCGCGCCGCCGGCCGCGACAGACCGTTCCTTGATCGCCATCACGCCGGTCAGGGCGCCGAACAGGGCCAGCAGGGTGACCAGGAAGCCGATGAACGGACCTGCCCCCGGCCCACGCTTGCGCTTGCTGCGCGCCCACACCGGGCTGTGGCCCGTATCGTCCGCATTCCGGACCACTTCAGGAAAACGCATGTCAGACCCCTCCAACCTACTCTTTGCGAGCGTCGAACTCCGCGACGCCGCCCGACCAACCTAATCGATCGTCGAGAAGCCGCATAGGCGGGAACCTGTGCCATAATCCAGCGTTCTCCCCCCCGGGGCGAACAACAGGCTCGCTCTCGAGCCAACCGGGATGAAGGGATCATACCCATGAAGAAGGCACTCATCGCCATCGGCGCCGCCGGTCTTATGGCTTCGGCCTGCGCCAGCGACCCATACGGCGGCACCAATGAAACCGTGCGCCAAGGCGCTGTCGGCGCCGGCCTCGGCGCCGTCGCCGGCGCCATCATCGGCAACAATGTCGGCAGCGGCAATGCGGCCACCGGCGCCCTGATCGGCGGCCTCGCCGGCGGCGCCGTCGGCGCGATCCGCGGCTCCAACCAGGACCGCGCCAACCAGCAGCGCTACCGCGACAACGGCGGCGCCTATTACTACTGCTACGATAACCGTCAGACCGAGTGCTATTGGGAAAACGGCCAGCGCCGCTACTAGGACTCGTTGACCGTCCAAAGGGCGGTAGAGCGGGAACAGGGCGGTTCGCGTTGCGGGCCGCCCTTTTTCGCGCCGGGAAGCGAATTTTGAACGGCGGTATGCCGGTGGACGAGGGGATCGGGATGGCGAGGCGGTATTTGGCGGTTGCGATCGCGGGGGCGGGGCTTCTGGTGTCCGGGTGCGAGACGGCGAGGGGCATGTTCCATGACCGGTCGCAGGTCGTGGCGGCGCCGGCGACGTGCGCGCCGAAGCGGTTCGAGATCTATTTCGCCGACAGCGAGGCGCGGCTGACGGAGCCGGCCAGACAGGCGATCGGGCTGACCGCGACCCAGCTGCAGGGCTGCGCCATCAAAAGCGTGAAGGTTCTGGGTCTGGCGGACGCCCGGGGCGGCGCCGAGGCCAACCAGAGCCTGTCGGAACGGCGGGCGACGGCGGTGGCGGAGGCCCTGGCGGCGGCCGGCTGGCCCGCGCCGGCCTTCGAGGTGGGCGCGGCGGGCGACGAGGGCGCGGTCGCGGCGCCGGGCGTGCGCGAACCGCTGCGGCGGCGCACCGAGGTCGTCGTCGACGCCAGCCCCAGATAGAGAGCCCCCAAATAGGACTCTGACGCGGCAGAGGTTATAGGTCGGTCCTTCACCGTCCGGGCCCCTGCCGTTGCGTCTTCTGAAAACTCTCCTGCTGAGTCTGGCCCTGATGGCGGGGGCGGCGTCAGCCCCGGCTTGCGCACAGGCGCCCTCCGGTCCGCAGAAGACCGAGCGGATCGAGGCCGAGCTGGTCCCCATGTCGGCCTGGGCCGCGCCGGGGTCGACGGCCGTGGTCGCGGTCAAACAGACCCTCCAACCCGGCTGGCACACCTACTGGCGCAATCCGGGCGACTCGGGCGGACCGACGACCCTGAGCTGGACCCTGCCCGCCCATGTCACGGCCGGCGACATCGTCTGGCCCCTGCCGCAGCGCCAGCGGCTCGCGGGCCTGACCAACTATGGCTATGAGGGCGAGGTCTTCCTGCCCGTCCCGATCGAGATCCCGGCCGAGGCGAAACCCGGAACCACGATCCCCCTGACCGTCCGCGCCGTCTTTCTGGTCTGCAGCGCCGAGATGTGCGTGCCCGACCCCCTGACCCTGAGGCTGGACCTGCCGATCCGCGAGGGCGCCGCGCCCCTCGCCGGAGCGACCGGCCGCCGCATCCAGACGGTGGTCGAGACCGCACCGCGCCCCGCCGGGATCACCGCCCATGCGGCCCTGAACAACGGCAGTCTCACTCTGAGCCTCACCGGCGGTCCCCTGAATGGCCTGACCCCCAAACAGGCCTCCTTCTTCCCGTTCGAGGGCGATGTCATCGACCACGCCGCCGCCCAGTTCGGCCAGCGCGGCCCGAACGGCCTGACCCTGACCCTCGCCCCCGGCCGCGACCTCAAGGAAAAGGGCCTTACAGGTCCCATCTCCGGCGTCCTGTCGACCGATCTGGGCAGCTGGGAGATTACCGCGACCCCCGGCCCCGCCCTGCCGGGCTCGACAGGTTCCGGCTCGCTCGAACCCACCCCCGACGCCTTCGGTCAGGCGCAAGGCCCGGCGAAGACCGGCCCGCTCGACCTGCTCAAGGCGGCCGCCTTCGCCCTTCTGGGCGGGCTGATCCTCAATCTGATGCCCTGCGTCTTCCCGGTGCTGGCCATGAAGGCGGCGGCCCTGACCCGATCGGCCCACGAACCGGCCGAGGCGCGCCGCGACGGGATTGCCTTCACGATCGGGGTGCTGGTCTCCTTCGCCGTCCTCGCCGCCGTTCTGCTGGTCCTGCGCGCCGGCGGGCAGGCGGTCGGCTGGGGCTTCCAGCTTCAGTCCCCGGCGGTGGTGGCGGCCCTCGCCGTCCTGATGCTGGCCGTGGCGCTCAATCTGTCCGGCGTGTTCGGGGTCGGGGCCCGGCTGCAATCCCTCGGCGGATCGTCGCCCCTGTCTCGCCTGCCCGGCGGCACGGGAGCCTTCTTCACCGGGGTGCTGGCCGTGGTGGTCGCGGCCCCCTGCACGGCGCCCTTCATGGCCTTCGCCCTGGGCGCGGCTCTGGTGATGCCCGCGCCCATGGCCATGATCGTTTTCCTGATGCTGGGTCTGGGTTTGGCCCTGCCCTATCTGGCGGTCAGCCTGTCGCCGGGACTGCTGGCGAGACTGCCCAGGCCCGGCCGCTGGATGGTGCTGCTTCAGCGCTGGCTGGCCGTGCCGATGTACGCCGCCGCCCTGTGGCTGGTTTGGGTGTTCTGGCGGCAGACCAACTTCCCTGCGGCCATGATGCTGGTCAACGCCTGCGTGGTCGCCGCCTTCGGCCTGTTCATTCTGGGCGTGTCGCGCCGCCTCCCGTGGACGACCGTCTACGGTTGGGGGCTGGTCGCCTTCGCGGTGATCCTGACCGGGTGCGCGGGCCAGACGGGGGAGCACGTCGTGGCGCGGACCTCGGCCCCCGCCGCACTCCCCGCCGACGCCTGGTCCGAGGCGAAGGTTCAGGCGGCGCTGGCCTCGGGCCGCCCGGTCCTGGTCAACTTCACCGCCGACTGGTGCGTCAGCTGCAAGATCAACGAACGCACCGCCCTGTCCTCGCCGGTCACAGCGAAGGCGCTGCGGGAAGCGAACGCGCTCTACCTCGAGGGCGATTGGACCCGCCGCGACGACGCCATCACCCGGGAGCTGGAGCGCCACGGACGGTCGGGGGTGCCGCTGTATCTGGTCTACCGGCCGGGGAAGGCGGAGCCGGAGGTGCTGCCGCAACTGCTGACCGAGGGGGTGGTGGTGGAGGCGTTGAAGTGAGGGCTGGCGCTGAACAGCGGTTGAAAGCCGGTCTGGGGCCTGTTCCGACGCCGGGTGGCCGAAAGTCCTGACGTCCGCGTCTATAGCGGCCCTGGCCCGGACAGTTCCTTCAGCGCCCGAAACGCCATCTCAAGATGCCTGACGAGGGGCGTCGATGGAGTCTGGCCCCAGGTCTGCAAACCATGACTGGTCACGGCCATGCCTGCAGCCGCGGCGAGACCCGCAAGCCCGGGCTCGATCTGACGTCGCTGCAACGCCTCCGCTATCATGCGGGTGAGCGAAGCGGATTTGGCGAGTTGGCGCTCCTGAAGAGCAGGGGTTCGTCCAATCACCGCCTGACCCGGCTCCGCCAACGGGAGGTTTTCCTCGAACATCGGCGCCAGCGACTGGAACGCCCACACGACGACCTCGATCGGACCAAGCGTGGGCGGGGCCGCCGCGATGGCGGTTTCCAGTCTCGCGCCCATTTCGGCCTCGTTGAACAGGACTTCGCGCTTGTCCGGGAAGTAGCGGAAGAAGGTGCGCTCCGTGACACCGGCGCACGCCGCGATTTCGGCGGCCGTGGTCCCCTCATAGCCCTTTGCGTAAAACAGCTCGAGAGCCGCCTCCCGCAGGCGGCGGCGGACGTCTCCCCGATCTTTCGGCACGGCTGGCGATCCTTCATATTGACAGTCACTGACACAAAACCGTATGTCAGTGACTGACATTGGCAGGCCCGGGGCCGCGTGGCAACGCTCCCCCGAGGCTTTCCGGACTCTGGAGGACGCCATGGCCGCCGAGACAATGCGAGCGATCTGCTATCGTGAATATGGAGAGCCCGGCGAGGTTCTCCGGCTGGAGGCGGCGCCAAGGCCGCGTCCCGGGGCAGGCCATATTGTGGTGCGCGTCCATGCCTGCGGATTGAACCCGGCTGACTGGGCGCTTTGCCGGGGACTGTCGGCCCAAAAGCTGCCGAGCGGGATCGGGCTGGATGTCTCCGGGGTCGTTACGGCGATCGGGGACGGCGTTTCCGATGTCGCGGCGGGCGACGCCGTGTTCGGCCCGTCCGCCTTCATGGATTATCCGACCGCGGGCGCGGCCGATTACACCGTCATGTCCCATTGGGACCGGCTCCCGGATGGCCTGTCGCACGTCGCCGCCTCGGCGCTCCCCATGGTCGTGGAGACCGCGGCCCGTTATCTTGACTGGGCCGATCTGAAGGCGGGTCAGACCCTGCTCATCAACGGGGCGGGTACGATGGTCGGCTTCGCCGCCGCCCAGATGGCGATCCTCCGCGGCGCCCGGGTGATCGCGACCGCTGGCGACACCTTCGCTGACCCGTTGCGCGCCATGGGCGTTCTGGTCACCGCTCACGGCGACGGAATGGTCGAGCGGCTCCGCACGCTTGCCGCTGACGTCCCGGCCGTCGTCCTGGACGCCGCGCCCGTGAACCTGAATGGGGTCTCCGCGAGCGCCCTTCCCGATCTTGTGGAAATCGCCGGCGGAGACCCCGCGCGCGTTCTGACGGTCGCCGACGTCGAAGGCGCCGCCCGGACCGGCGCCCGGACCGGCGCGGAAAACATCAGGTCCGAAGGCGGGTTCAGGCTTCGCTGGAACGTGCTGGGCGACTATGGGCGGCTGGCGGCGGAGGGGCGCTTCTCCATCCCGGTCGCGCAGACCTTTGCTCTGGAGGACTGGCGCGATGCGCTCGATATCAGTCTCGCCGGCCGCGCGCGCGGCAAGCTCATCCTGCTGACCGGGGCCTGAACGTCAGCCAAACCGCCGAGACGAGGAAGTAGAAGGCTCCGAAGCCCGCGTAGCCGGCGACCGTCGCGATGGAGAGGTCGGCGGTTCCGCGGGACATGATCGCGAAGAAGACTCCGGCGAGGATGGACTGGGCGCCGGAGAGGATCATGGCCCATTGGGCGCCGGCGGTCTTCCAGCGGCGCAGGCCGGTGAGGAGCTGGAACAGGCCGGCGAGGACGGCCCAGACGCCGAAGACGCCGATCATGAAATGGATGCCGAGGGAGAGGGCGCCGGGGATCATGCCGAGGGTGGCGATCAGGCTGATGGCCAGGTTGGTCGTCTGGGTCAGGTTGGCGCGAAGGCCGCCGTTGGCGCGGGCGTCGATGAGGTTCGCGAGCGCGTCCCAGGCCGGATAGAGGACCAGCAGCAGGGCGCCGAGGGCGGGGTTCTGAACCCCGACGGTGAAGGCGAGGGCGACCCAGACGGCGGCGACGCCGGCGCGCAGGGCATAGAAGTTCCGAAGGAAGTTGGGAGTGGGCGCAACGGGGGACATGCGGGCGTTCCTGAATATGATGCGACATTAGATGTCATGACATATGATGGGTAGCGTGTGGCGATCGGCTTGGCCAGCATTATTTGTCGTGACATAGAATGTGCGCTGAAGGAGCGCCTGATCCATGACCTCGAATCCGAAGCCAGCCCCCTCCGTCTCCTCGCAAGAGCTCGGAGCCACCTCCCCCAAGGGGGGAGGATCAGGATGGAAGCCGACGCTGGATGATCAGCTGTGTTTCGCGCTGTACAGCGCCTCGATGGCGATCAGCCGGGCCTACAAGCCGCTGCTGGATGAACTGGGGATCACCTATCCACAGTATCTGGTGCTGAACGCCCTGTGGGAGAGCGACGGCCGGACGGTGGGAGAGATCGCCGGGCGGCTGGGGCTGGATTCCAGCAATGTCACGCCTCTGGTCAAGCGGATGGAAGGGCTGGGTCTGCTGTCGCGGCGGCGCAATCCCGAGGACGAGCGGCAGGTGGTGGTCAGCCTGAGTGATGAGGGCCGGGCGCTGCAGGAGCGCAGCGCCTGTCTGGGGCAGAGGCTGTTCGAGGCGGCCGGGATGGGGGTTGCGCAGCTGGTGCAGCTGAACCGCGACGTCCAGGGATTCCGCGATGCGGTGGCGGGGTGGAGTCCCGACCGTTCAGACTGACCGCCGTCATCGCCGGGGCAGACCGGGGCGCCGATCCCGGCCTGACCGATGCGGGCCGATGGCGTTCGGTCGGAGGGCGTTGAAACGACCTGACATTGTGGGGGTGCATAACTCCGTACCCGGAATGCGCGTCGCCTAAAGCGCGCTCAAGGCCAGAATTCGCGATTTTCCGCGAGGCCAAATCCCGCTTCGCGTGTATCGTGAACCGCCATAATTCGTGGCTGGGTTTTATTCAGGGCGGGTACTGATGAATTGGAAAATGGTGTTGGCGGCCATGCTGATCGGAGGGTCGGCGGTGTTCGGAGCCCCTGCGGCCAGGGCAGATACGATCCAGGACTATCTGGTGCAGCAGGTCTGCACGGATGCGACGACGGGCGCGGTGACGACGGAGGATCCGGTGACCTGTCCGGGGCGGGCCCGAAAGCTGCTGCCGGGCGAGCCCCTGCCCTACCATAAGTGGGACCAGCCGGTGCAGGACATCCTGGGCCAGATCAGCGATTCCTACCCGGTCGCCGACATCTATGGGCGCACCCGCGTCGTCTCCAACTTCTTCTTCACCCGGGCCGGCAATGTGCCCTATTTCGCGCCC
This sequence comes from Brevundimonas sp. ALps5, assembly GCF_058681645.1. Taxonomy (NCBI): domain Bacteria; kingdom Pseudomonadati; phylum Pseudomonadota; class Alphaproteobacteria; order Caulobacterales; family Caulobacteraceae; genus Brevundimonas; species Brevundimonas sp. ALps5. The sequence goes on from NZ_CM178744.1 coordinate 1,590,523, forward strand.
GGAAATCCGACGGACGGCTTCTCGGCCTACGACATGATGAGCACGGACGGCTATCACGCCTCGATCGCCGGGACCTATGATCAGGGCGGCGGCTGGCAGCCGTTCTGGCGCAACGGTCAGTGCGACCTGTCGGATTCGTGGATCCTGGCGCCCAAGGGGCTGACGGTTCCGTTCGGCCAGGGTCAGGCCTCGACGACCCTGACGGCGTCCTTCCCCCAGTGCCCGACGGTCGACCGGACCAGCACCTCGCTGACCCGGTGGAACAACTATGCCAACTATCTCTACCAGAGCGGCAAGCAGCTCGACACGATCAAGGTCTGGCACTTCAGCCAGAACAGCACCAACTCGGACGCCATCGAGGTGTTCATGTTCACCAAGGAATACGGCAAGACCAAATGGGAGGCCTGGCAGTCGTCGGCCAAGGTCAGCGGCCCGAATCCGGTCGCGGTCCAGCGCTGCGGCGTCGGCACCAATAACGGCGCGGTTCACTTCGGCAACACCGACTACTACCTGGTCGATTGCCACGACTGGACCTATATTTTCCCGGCCGAAAACAACAGCTGGGATCCGGCCCAATTCCACATCGACCCGCTCTATACGAGCATCAACATGCTCTCGAACACGCACATGCAGTGCAAGAACTCGAGCGGCCAGACCCGGACCTGCGGCGTGTCGGGCAGCCAGTGCCGGACGATCGCGCCCTGGAACCGGATCGGCGATCTGAACTGGGCCTACAACCAGAACCCGCAGGCGCCGCGCGAGAGCTCGAACTGCTCGCTGTTCTTCTCCATCCCGTCGGCGGCCGTCGGCCAGTCCATCTACCAGGACACCGATGCGTCCAGCACGCCCTATAGTGAGTTCACCTTCGGCGCCGCGCTTCGGGCCCCCGAGTCAGCGGGGCCGACCTATCCGCTGGCGCTCGTCGTCCACCAGCTGGACGGCTCGGGCGGCGTGATCTCGTCCGCCGTCGTCAACGTCGCCGCCGAGAAGGCCTACAAATTCTTCAAGGGCAGCTTCGTGCGGGACCCCGGAGCCCAGTATTTCCGCTTCGAGGTCTATGTGCAGGCGATGAACGTCAACTACGAGATCACCGACGCCTGGATCGCGCCGAAGGTCTGAGACGCGAAGATCGCATGGATCCGGGACACCCCCGGGTCCATGCGACGCGCCCCACGGATCTGGCCGGTGATCAGGCCGCCTCGGTCTCCGAGGCGCCGCCCGGCGCGTCCGTGAGCCCCGCCGCCGCCTCGGCCAGGGTCTCGGCCAGCCGGCGGACGTCGATGGGCTTGGGCAGGAGGCGGGTCATGCCGGCCTCGAGGCAGGCCTCGATGTGGTGCGACATGGCGTTGGCGGTCAGGGCGACGATGGGGGTCGGGTCCAGGGCGAGGCTGCGCTCGATGTCGCGGATCGTGCGGGCGGCGGTGAAGCCGTCCATGATCGGCATCTGGACGTCCATCAGGATCAGGTGCCAGGCGCCGCCCTCGGCGGGACCGGCGCGCCAGGCCTCGACGGCGGCCTGACCGTCCTCGACGATGGTCACCTCGACGCCGAGCTGGCCGAGCAGGGTCCGCAGCACCAGACGGTTGGTGGCGTTGTCCTCGGCGGCGAGGACGCGCAGGGCCGGGAGCGGGGCGTCGGCGGTCTCTTGCGCCTCGTCGGCGGGGGATTCGGCCTCGCCGATGAAGGGCAGGGGCAGGACCACGGCGAAGCGGGAGCCGGCGCCCGGGCGGCTGGCCACGGAGACGTCGCCGCCCATGCGTCGGGCCAGTTCGCGAACGATCGACAGGCCCAGACCCGTGCCGCCGAAACGGCGGGTGGTCGAGCTGTCGGCCTGGGCGAAGGGGGTGAAGATGCGGTTCAGGACCTCGTCGTCCATGCCCTGACCGGTGTCGATGACCTCGAGGGTCAGGCTCTCGCCGGCGCGGCGGGCCTTGAGGGTGACGCCGCCCTGGGCCGTGAATTTCAGGGCGTTGGAGACGAGGTTGGACAGGATCTGGCGCAGGCGGGTCGGGTCGCCCTCATAGACGCCGGCGGCCGAGCCGAGGTCGACGTCCAGCTTCAGGCCGCGGTCGCCGGCGGTGGCGGCGAAGGTCTGGGAGAGGCTGTTGAGCAGGCGGCCGAGGTCGAAGGGCACGACCTCCAGATCCAGCTTGCCCGCCTCGACCTTGGAGAGATCGAGAATGTCGTTGAGGATGGCCAGCAGGGCCTCGCCGGACTCCGAGATGATCTCCAGCCGGGCGCGTTGGGCTTCGGGCAGGGCGTCGGCGGCCATGGCCTGGGCCATGCCGAGAATGCCGTTCATCGGGGTGCGGATCTCGTGGCTCATGACCGCGAGGAACTGGGACTTGGCCTGGCTGGCGGCTTCGGCCTGTTGCGACAGGAGGCGGGCCTCGGTGACGTCCCAGTTGGCGCCGATGAGGCGTTCCGGCGCGCCGTCGGCGGCGCGGTGGACCCGGCCCAGCACCTTGATGATGCGGATGTCGCCGTCGAGGCGGCGGATGCGGAACTCGGTGTCGATGACGTCGGTGACCAGGGCGTTCTGGATCGCGGCTTCCAGCGGGCCGACGTCGTCCTCGTGCAGGTTGCGGGCGAAGAAGGCGAAGTCGAGTTCGCCGGAGGGCGGGGCGACGCGGTAGAGGGCGAACATCTCCGGCGACCAGCTCAGGGCGTTGGTGACCAGATCCCATTCGAAGATGCCGATCTCGGCGGCCTTGACGGCGAGGTTGGCGCGCTCGGCGAGGCGCAGCCGCTCGGCGTCGGCGGCCTTTCGCGCGCCGATGTCCTGGACGTGGGAGATGAAGAAGAGGGGGGCGCCGTCGTCATCGCGCACGAGGCCGACGCTGAGCTGGGCCCAGACCACGCCGCCGTCCTTGCGGATATAGCGCTTTTCCATCTGGTAGGAGGGAATGTCGCCGGCGACGAGGGATTCCAGCAGGCTGAGGTCGCTGTGGAGGTCCTCAGGGTGGGTCACGTCCTGGAAGGTCAGGCCGAACAGCTCTTCGGCGGTATAGCCGAGGAAGGCACGCAGGGCGGCGTTGATGCGCAGCCAGCCGCCGTCGAGGCCGACCAGGGCGGTGCCGACCGCCGAATGCTCCATGGCGCGCCACAGATAGCCGGGCTTAAGCGCCGGCAAGGCGGTGGGTTCGGTGGCCATGGTGGTTTCCATGAACACCCTTGTATTCCCGAAAGGTTTTACCAGCGGTGAACCGAAACCGCTCCGGTGACGCTTTCACGCCGCCGGAGCGATTTTTTGTACGGCATCAGACCGAGGCGGCGACGGAGCGGATGGCCCCGTTGGCGATGGTCAGTTTGGCGAAGGTCCAGCCGGAGCCGGAGGCCTCGATCTCGTCGACGGAGGCGCGGACGCCTTCGACGACGGCCTGACGCGAACCGATCCATTTCTCGACGGCATCTTCTGCGGCCTGTTCCGAGGCGCCGACCGAGGCGTCGGAAGCCTTGGCGACGGCGCGGGTCAGGGCGACCTGTTCGCTCATCAGGTCCTCGATCAGGCGACGCACGGCCAGACGGTCGAAATGATCGCCCGACTGGATGCCGCCGGCGGCCGCGCGCAGGCGGTCGAAGTCGAAGGCGGCGCCGACCTGGTGATAGAGGCGCGCCATGGCCGGTTCGGACCAGCCGGCTTCCTTCGCCAGATCGCCGATGTCGGCGGTGGCGACCAGCGGACGCAGCATGGCGATGGTCTTCGCCAGATCCTCGCCCACGCCCATGGCCGCGAACTTCTGCAGGCGCTTGTCGAGCAGACCCTGTTCGAAGCGGGACAGGACGCCGCCGCCTTCCTGACGCAGGGCGTCGGCGGCGGGACGGTAGGCGGCGATCAGGCTGTCGACGGTGACGCCCTCTCGGCCGGCCCGCTTGGCCAGCCAGAAGGTCTGGCGGCGCAGGACGGTGGAGATTTCCGTGTACAGCGCCGTCTGGGTCTCGGCCGGGATCTTGAGGTCCAGACCGTTGACGGCGGCCCAGGCCTCGTCGAGGCGGAAGACGCGACGGGCGGCCTCGAAGGCGATGACCAGTGCCGTGGTGTCGACCTCGGCCGAGGCCTTCAGACGGTCCGGGAAGGTCGGGCCCGTCATATTGACGATCTCGTTGCAGAGGACGGTGGCGACGATCTCGCGGCGCAGCCGGTGACCCTTCATCTGGTCCTCGTATTTCGCCAGCGGGGCCGGGAAGTAGCGGACCAGGGTCTCCTCGAAGAAGGGGTCCTCGGGGGCCGAGGAGGCCACGATCTCGTCGGCCAGCTCCAGCTTGGAATAGGCCATCAGAACGGCGAGCTCGGGCCGGGTCAGGGGCGTGCCCGAGGCCTTCATCTCATTGACGCGCAGGTCGTTGGGCAGGCCCTCGACCTTGCGGTCGAGTTTGCCGCGCGCCGTCAGGGCCTGCATGAAGCGCTGCTGGGCGTCGAGAGCGCCCGCGCCTTCGGCCTGTTGCAGGGTCAGGGCCAGGGTCTGGTCGTAGTTGTGGACCAGGACCTTGAGGCCGACCTCGTCGGTCATGGAGGCCAGCAGGGCGGTGCGCTGGTCCGCCGGCAGGACGCCGTTGGTGACCGCCGATCCGACCAGGATCTTGATGTTGACCTCATGGTCGGAGGTGTCGACCCCGGCCGAGTTGTCGATGGCGTCGGTGTTGGAGCGGCCGCCGTTGCGGCCGTATTCGATGCGGCCGGCCTGGGTGAAGCCGAGGTTGGCGCCCTCGCCGACCACCTTGACCCGCAGTTCGCCGGCGTCGATGCGCAGCGCATCGGTGCCCTTGTCGCCGACCTGGGCGTCGGTCTCGGTCGAGGCCTTCACATAGGTGCCGATGCCGCCGAGGTAGAGGAGTTCGGCGGGGGCCTTGAGGATGGCGCGCATCAGGGTGACGGGATCGACCGTGTCCTCGGCGATCTCCAGCAGGGCCTTGATCTGGGGCGTCAGCTGGATCGACTTGGCGCCGCGCGAGAAGACGCCGCCGCCTTCGGAAATCTTCGCCTTGTCATAGTCCTGCCAGGACGAGCGCGGCAGCTGGAACAGGCGGTTGCGCTCTTCCCACGACGAGGCCGGATCGGGCGTCGGGTCGATGAAGATGTCGCGGTGGTCGAAGGCGGCGACCAGTTTCGTGGCCTTCGACAGCAGCATGCCGTTGCCGAAGACGTCGCCGGACATGTCGCCGACGCCGACGGCGGTGAAGGGCTCGGACTGGATGTCCTTGCCGATCTCGCGGAAGTGGCGCTTGACCGCCTCCCAGGCGCCGCGGGCGGTGATGCCCATGGCCTTGTGGTCGTAGCCGATGGAGCCGCCCGAGGCGAAGGCGTCGCCCAGCCAGAAGCCGAAGTCGGCCGAGACGCCGTTGGCGATGTCGGAGAAGGTCGCCGTGCCCTTGTCGGCGGCGACGACCAGATAGGGGTCATCCCCTTCGAAGGCGACGACATTGGCCGGACGCACCACCGAACCGTCGGCGGCGATATTGTCGGTGATGTCGAGCAGACCGGAGAGGAAGGTCTTGTAGGCGCGGATGGCCTCGGCCTGTTGCGCGTCGCGGTCGCCGCCCGAACGGACGATGGCCGAGAGGTATTTGGGGAAGAAGCCGCCCTTGGAGCCGACGGGGACGATGACGGCGTTCTTGACCTGCTGGGCCTTCACCAGACCCAGGACCTCGGTGCGGAAGTCGTCGCGGCGGTCGGACCAGCGCAGGCCGCCGCGCGCGACGGGGCCGAAGCGCAGGTGGACGCCCTCGATGTGCGGGGCCCAGACGAAGATCTCGCGATAGGGCTTGGGCAGGGGCAGGTCGTCGAGTTCGCGCGAGGCGATCTTGATCGAGATGTGCGGTTTGGGCGAACCCTCGACCGTGGTCTGGTAGAAGTTGGTGCGCTTGATCGCCCCGACCAGCAGGGCGAGGCGGCGCAGGGCCCGGTCGTGGTCGAGGCTCTTCACGTCCTGCAGCAGGGCCGTGATCTTGTCCGACAGTTCGGTGCAGGCGGCTTCCCGCTCTTCCGCCGAACCGCCCAGCGACGGGTCGAACTTGCAGTGGAACAGGGAGACGATGGCGCGGGCCACGTCGGGGTAGAGGGTCAGGGCCTCTTCCTGCACCGCCTGCGACGGGTCGAGGCCGGTCTGCTGACGATAGCGGGCGAGGGTGCGGACCAGGGCCGCCTGACGCCAGTCGACGCCCAGCTCCATGACCAGACGGTTGAAGCCGTCGCTCTCGGTCAGGCCGGTCCAGACGGCGGTGAAGGCGGTCTCGAACGGGGCCTTGATGTCGGCGAACGACAGGGCCGCGCCGCGCGGGTCCTCGAGCAGGAATTCGTGGACGTGGATTTCCGTGTCGCCGGTGGGGCGGATGGCGTGGCCGAACTCTTCCAGCGTCTTCAGACCCATGTCGGCCAGCACCGGCAGGACGTCGGACAGGGGCACGGCGGCGCCGCGGTGGTAGAGTTTGAAGCGGAACTGCAGCTCGCTGTCGCCCGTGGCGCGGAAGGCGCGCACGGCGACGGGTTCGCCGGAACCGACGGCGCCCGTGGCGTTCAGGCGGTCGATCTCCTGCAGGTCGGCGACGGCTTCGGCCGCGTCATAGCGGTCGCGGTACCCGGCCCCGAAGGCCTCGGCCCATTTGGCCGACAGGGCGCCGATCTGGGCCTCGTCGATCTCGGCGTCGCGGGCGGCGCTCTCGAAACGGTCGATCCAGCTGCGGCCGGCCTCGGCGACGGCGGCTTCCAGGGCGACCGGGTCCGGGGTCGGGTGATCGCCGGGGGTCACGCCGATGATGTAGTGGATGCGCACCAGAGGCGCGTCCGACAGCTGGGGATACCAGGCCGAGAGGCGGCCGCCCCAGGCGGCGGCGAGGATGCGGGCGATGCGCTCGCGCACGGTGGAATCGAAGCGCTCGCGCGGGATGAAGGCCAGCACCGAGATGAAGCGGTCGAACGGATCCTGACGCGTGAAGGTCTTGATGCGCGGGCGGTCGTAGAGGTGGAGGATGCCCAGCGAGATGTTGAGCAGCTCGTCCTCGGAGATCTGGAAGAGCTCGTCGCGCGGATAGTTCTCGAGGATGTTCTTGAGGCGCTTCTCGTTGTGGCTGCCCGGGGCCTTGCCGGCGCGGGCGAGGGCGCCGGCGACCTTGGCGCGGATCAGGGGCACCTGCGACGCGGCGCTGTCATAGGCCTCGGCGGTGAACAGGCCGACGTAGCGGGTCTCGCCCGAGGGGCGGCCGTCGGCGCCGTAACGCTTGACCCCGATATAGTCCATGTAGGCGCGGCGGTGGACGCGGCTGCGGATATTGGCCTTGGCCACGGTGACCGGGTCCGACAGGTCCATCTGGCGCTTCATCTGGGCGGTCAGGATGGCGGGCTCGGAGGTGCGGCGCAGAACGGTGCGCGACGGATCGCGCAGGACCCCGACCCCGGCCGAGACCTGGCCCAGAGGCTCCTCATGGGCATAGCCGCCGTCGGCGGTGCGCGGATAGTCGTAGTCGCGGGCGCCGAGGAAGACGAAGTGGTCGGCGTTGAGCCAGCGCAGGAACTCCAGGGTCTCGGCGACGACGGTCGGGTCGACGGTGCCGGGGCAGGCCTCCAGATGGGCGACCGAACGCTCCATCAACTCGTGCATGGCGCCGTGGTCGGCGACGGCGGCCTGAACGTCGGCGAGGGTCTCGGTCAGGGCCGTGGACAGGGCCTCGCGGCGTTCGGCGGGCAGGGGGTCGATGACCACGACGATCATCGATTCGCGGTCGGTCCCGGCGGTGCGGGCGCCGGCGGCGTCGCGGCCGAGGGTCACGACCGGGTGGAAGAGGGCGCGGACCGAAACCCCGGCGTCGGCCAGCTCGCCCATGACGCTGTCGACGAGGAAGGGGCGGTCGTCCTGGACGATGGCGATGACGTCATAGCCGGTGGCCGAACCGTCGGCGGCGGCGAGCGGCTGGACCGAGACGCGGGCGGCCTCACCCGTCTTGCGCGCATCGGCCGAGGTCCAGACCCGGGCCAGAAGGGCGGCCAGATCGGCGCCGCCCAGCTCGGGCGTCTCGTCGTCGGCATAGTCCTCGTGAGCCTGGGACAGATAGGAGGACTGCAGCGCGCCGCTCCCCCCTCCGGCCCTGGCGAACGCCTCTTCGAGCGCCTCCAGGGAAATCGCCTGAGGGACGGAGCGAAGGTCGCCGGACATGGGCAGGGTCTCATTCGGCGCGGCCGGAGCCGCAAGGGGGTCAACGACACGATAGGCCGTTGAAGCTTCGGATCAATGAATGGCTGATTAGGCCCGACCGGCGCCCTCTGGAAGCCGGAAACGACACGGCCGGACCCGCTTTCGCAGGCCCGGCCATGGTTATCGCCGATAAGTCTGTCCGAACCGGGACAAACCTCCGACAGGATCAGAAGCGGTAGCTCATGCCGATGTTGAAGGCGTGCAGGCCGAACTTGGAGTTGGAGCGGATCATGTCCGTGCCGGTGGTGTTGGGGGCCAGGACGAAGGGGTTGGTCGCCGGGGCGGAGCCTTGCGTCACGCGGATGACGTGGTCGCCGGCGTCGAGCGAGCTGTAGAGATATTCGCCGGTGACGCTGAGGTTGGGCGTCAGGGAATATTCGACGCCGCCGCCCAGCTGGTAGCCGTCGGCGCGGTCGTCATCGACGCGGGCGGTGAAGGTGTTGGCGCCGTTGGTGGTGAAGAAGCGGTTCTCCACCTCGGCGGTGGCGGCGCCGCCGGTCGCATAGATCAGGGCCGGGCCGTAGGCGTAGCCGACGCGGGCGCGGATGGCGGCGAGATTGTTGAGGGTGCGGGTGAAGACATAGGCGGCCGGGGTGGTGGAGAAGCCGGTGACGCTGTCTTCCTGATTGCCGGCGCTGTAGTCGCCGACCACGCCGACGACGAAGCTGCCCATCTGGTAGTCGTAGCCGGCGCGGACGCCGCCCTGCGTGCCCGGCGCGTCCTTGTCGCAGCCGCCCGCGGCGGCGTTGGAGTTGGCCGCGCCGCCGCAATAGCCGGGCGAAAAGGCGTCGGCACCGGCGGGCGAGGCGAGGGTGACGGTGTCGCCGTAGTTCCCATCCAGATTGCGGTCGAAGCGCAGTCGCTCGTCGCCCTGGCCGTTCTGCTGGGTGAAGCCGCCGAAGACGCCGACATAGGGGCCGGTCCAGCTGTCGGGACCGGACTGGCCGAACAGGGTCTGGGCCGACGCCGGGGCGGCGAAGAGGGCGAGGGTCGAGGCGGTCGCGAGAAGGGCGAGGGTGCGTGTCATCGGGAAGATCCTGTCCGTGTGCTGAGCGTTTGCCCCCGAGGGTCACGGGCGGCGTCGCGGGTCCTAACGGAACAGGTACGAAGCGGGATGCAGGCTGGCCGAGGCCTGCGCCAATGCGCCGCAGGTCGCGGAACGTCAGTTTTTAGCTTTGAAAAACAACGATCTGGATGGAACTAAAAGACAAGGCCGCCGGACGGGGGGTCCGACGGCCTGCTTTGGGGATCGGCGCTGGAGGGGGGAAGGGCGCCGTCCCGGTTCGACGCGAACCCCGGAGGGGGGAGGGGAGGCCCGCGTCGTCTGAGACCCAGATAGGAAGGCGTCAGCAGGGGTTCAAGGGGCGGGGGCTAGGCTGTCTCCTGCGGCGGCTTGACGCGCTTTCGGCTGGCCCGGGTCCTGGCGGCCGTGGCCTGTTTCTCGGCCTCGTCGGCATAGGGGGCGCCGTCGCCGGACAGGAGGACGGCCATCCACATCGAGCCCTTGAACTCGGCCAGGATGGCCATGGCCATGACCGCGAGCGGGGTGGACAGGAACATGCCGACCACGCCCCACATCTTGCCGAACAGGGCCAGGGACAACAGGACGGCGACCGGGTCGATGTTCTGGTTGTCGCCCTGCATGCGCGGCTGGATCATATTGCCGACGATGAAGAGGATGATCTGGAGCCCGACCAGCAGGATGATGGCCGGCCAGTAGCTCTGGAACTGGACAAGGGCGAACAGGGGCGGGGCCAGACCGCCAACGGCGCCGCCCAGCACCGGGATGAAACCCACGATGAAGATGACGAAGGTCCAGAACTCCGCGTTCTGGAGGCCGACGACCTTCATCAGGATCCAGGCGAAGACGCAGATGATCGCGCCGGTCACCGACTGGACCCAGATATAGCCCTCGACCCCGCCGCGCACGCGCTGGAAGACCTCCATGGCCTCGGCGCGCTGGAGCTTCTCGGGGAACATGGCGACGAGCTTCCTGCGGAAGCCGCCCTGCGACGCCAGCAGGAAGCCGAGATAGACGAGGACGAAGAAGGCGCCGGAGAGGACGCCCTGGGCCTGAAGCGCCACGGTGGTCAGATAGCCCCGGATATCGATGCCGGTGATCAGGACTTGCAGCGTCGGCGGATGCTGAATGCCCAGCAGGGCCGAGCCGTCGCGCAGGATCTGGTCGATGCGCGGCCCGATATTGGTCGCCACGCCCGAGGCCTCGCCGAAGAATCCGGAGGCGCCGTAGATGATGATGGCGATGGAGCCCGCGAAGAGCAGGACCACCACGATCAGGGCGGCGATGCCGGCCCAGCGGTGCGGCAGGGGCGTCTTGTCCTCGATCGAGCGCTTCACCCCGTCGATGACGATCATCAGGAAGATGGCCATGGCCAGGGGCGTCAGGATGTCCGACAGCCAGACCAGGGCGGCGGCGGTGACCACCACGGCGATCAGAACCAGGGCGTTGCGGGCGACGACGGGGGTGGCGACGGTGACGGGCGGTTTCATCAGGCGACCTTCGGGGGCCGGGGAGGCGGCGTCAATCATGTTACAGTCCAACGCTTTTACGCCGTGAACGGCTGCGCTAATCCAGCAGCATCACTGGAGCCTTCGCGATGTCCGACCTGCCCGCAACCGGCCTGTTCATGGGCCAGTCCAACGACACGGGGGCAGGCGTGCCCGAGATCCTGTTGTGGCAGAGGGCCAACCGGCACGGGGTGATCGCGGGCGCCACGGGCACGGGCAAGACCGTGACCCTGCAGATCCTGGCGCAGGGCTTCTCCGACGCCGGGGTGCCGGTCTTCTGCGCCGATGTGAAGGGCGATCTCTCGGGCATCAGCCAGCCGGGCGCGCCGAGCGAGAAGCTGATCGCCCGGGCGACGGGGATGGGGCTGACGCTCAATCCCAAGGCGGCGCCGACGGTGTTCTGGGACCTGTACGGCCAGAAGGGGCATCCGGTGCGGGCGACGGTGTCCGAGATCGGGCCGCTCTTGATGGCGCGGATGATGGACCTGAACGACGTGCAGGAGGGGGTGCTGACCGTCGCCTTCCATGTGGCGGACAAGGAGGGCCTGCTGCTGCTGGACCTCGACGACCTGCGCTCCATGCTGACCTATGTGGCGGAGAACGCCGCGAAGATCGGCCGTGAGGTCGGCAATGTGGCCCCGGCTTCGATCGCTTCGATCCAGCGCGCCCTGCTGCAGCTGGAACAGGACGGCGGCGACGCCTTCTTCGGCGAGCCGGCCCTGCGCCTGACCGACATGATCCGCACCAGTCTGGACGGCCGGGGTCAGGTCAATGTGCTGGATTCGACCCGGCTGATGAACAGCCCGCGCCTGTACGGCGCCTTCCTGCTGTGGCTGATGTCGGAGCTGTTCGAACAGCTGCCCGAGGTCGGGGATCCGGAGAAGCCGAAGATCGTCTTCTTCTTCGACGAGGCCCATCTGCTGTTCAAGGATGCGCCCAAGCCCCTGCTGGAAAAGGTCGAGCAGGTGGTGCGGCTGATCCGCTCCAAGGGGGTGGGGATCTACTTCATCACCCAGAACCCGGCCGACATTCCCGACAGCGTCCTGGCTCAGCTGGGCAACCGGGTGCAGCACGCGCTGCGCGCCTACACCCCCTCCGACCAGCGCGGTCTGAAGGCGGCGTCGGAAAGCTTCCGCGTCAACCCGGCCTTCGACACGGCCGAGGCCATTCAGGCCCTGGGCACCGGCGAGGCGCTGGTGTCGGTGCTGGACGAGAAGGGGGCGCCGACGATCACCGCCCGCACCCTGATCCGCCCGCCGGACAGCCGCCTCGGTCCCGCGACCGACGCCGAACGCGCCTCGGTCATGGCCGCCAGCCCCGTCGCCGGGGTCTATGACAAGGCGATCGACCGCGAGTCGGCCGAGGAGGTGCTGGCCGCCCGCCACGCCGCCGCCGATCAGGCCGCCGATGCGGAGGAAGCCGCGAAGGCTGAGGCGAAAGCTCAGGCCCAGGCCGACAAGGCGGCGGCTCGCGCCGCGCCGAGGGCTGCGCCTGCCCCGCGTGCTCCGGCCGCCCCGCGCCGTTCGACGCGTGAGACGCCGATCGAGGCCATGACCAAGTCGGTTTTGCGCACCGCCGGTTCGACCATCACCCGGGAGCTGCTGCGCGGGCTGCTGGGGAGTTTGAAGAAGCGGTGATCCCGGCCACCGCTCATCCCCGCGAAGGCAGGGACGAGCGGATTTTGGTTCAGTCCATCAACTGCTGCGCCAGATACACATAGTGCCGCGCCCAGCGGCGGGCGTTGGCGACGGGGTCGGCGTCGTTGGAGTGGCCGCCGGAGGTTTCTTCGTAATAGAGGTGGTCGTAGCCCATGTCGCCGAGGCGGGCGGCGAATTTGCGCGCGTGACCCGGGTGGACGCGATCGTCGCGGGTGTTCGTCGTGATGTAGACGCGCGGGTAATGCGCGCCGTTGCGCAGGTTCTGGTAGCCGGAATAGCGGGCGATGAAGGCGGCGTCGGCGGGGACGCGCGGGTCGCCGTATTCGCCGATCCAGGAGGCGCCGGCGGGCAGTTCCCAGTAGCGCAGCATGTCGATCAGCGGGCTTTCGATGACGGCCGCGTTGAACAGTTCCGGGTGCTGGGTGATCGAGACCGAGGTCAGGACCCCGCCGTTGGAACGGCCGTAGATGCCGAGGCGGCGCGGCGAGGTGATCTTGCGCTCCTCCAGATCGCGGGCCACGGCGGCGAAGTCGTCGAAGGCCAGCTGGCGATGCTCGCGCAGGACCGCCTCATGCCAGGCCGGGCCGAACTCGCCCCCGCCCCGGATGTTGGCGATGACGAAGGCGCCGCCGTTCTCGAGCCACAGCTTGCCCATCTCGGGCTTGTAGGCGGGCGGATAGGCGACGGAGAAGCCGCCGTAGCCGAACATGATCGTCGGGGTCGATCCGTCCATGGGCGCGTCCTTGGGACGAACCACGAAATAGGGGATCTTGGTCCCATCCGAGGAGGTGGCCTCGAACTGTTCGACGACATCCTTCGAGGCGTCGAAGCGGGCCGGGGCCGAGCGGATGACGTTGGCCGTCGACTGGTTCAGGTCGGCGATGGCCAGGGTCGGCGGGGTCAGGAAGCCTTCGAACGTATAGAAGATCCGGCCCGACTTGCGGTCGAAGGAGCCCAGGTGGACGGCGGCGTTCTCGGCGGCCGGCAGGACGGTCCGGGTCCAGGGTTGGTTGCCGTTGTTGTTGAACGAGACGACGTGGCCGGTGACGTTGTCATAGACGGTGGCGACGATCTTCTCGTCCAGCACCGCCACGTCCTCGATGGATTGGCGCGGGGTGGGGACCAGGACGATGTCGGCCTCGGTCGACATGAAGATATTGCCGTCGGTCGGCGGGCGCAGGACGTTCAGGCTGACGGCCAGCAGCGAGCCGGCGGAACGGGCGTTGCCACGCCGGGTCCAGTCCTGATCCGGGGTGAAGACCAGACGGTTGTCGATCATCCCGTGGATGGAGACCTTTTCCGGCAGGCCCAGCTTGATGGTCTTCGAGCCGTCCAGCAGCCAGGTCTCGGCGCGGAAGGTGTCGAGCGGGCGCGAGACGATAACGGCCTGAAGTTCGCCCGCCCCGTTGCGGAAGGCGCGCGGGCTGACGCCGTAGCCGCCGTCCGAGGCGGCGCCGCGGAAGACCTCGACGGCCTGATCCAGGGTCTGGCCCCGGCGCAGCCCCTTGACGATGAAGGGATAGCCGCTCTCGGTCAGGGTGCCCGGACCGAAGTCGGTGGCGACCAGCAGCGTATCCTTGTCGAGCCATTCGATGCGGTGCTTGCCCTCGGGCAGGCTGAAACCGCCCTCGACGAAGGTTTTCGTCGTGGTGTCGAACTCGCGGACCACGACGGCGTCCTTGCCGCCGTCGGACAGGGAGATCAGGCAGCGGGTCTCGTCAGGCGGCATGCAGTCGGCGCCCTTCCAGACCCAGTCCCTGCCTTCGGCCTTCGACAGGGCGTCGATGTCGAGAAGCGTCTCCCACTCGGGCGTCGCCGAGCGGTAGGAGGCCAGGGTCGTGCGCCGCCACAGGCCCTTGGGATTGGTCGCGTCCTGCCAGAAGTTGCCGATGCCGTCGCCGAGGAAGGAGGGCGCCGCGATCCGGTCGGTCGCCGACAGGATGTCGAAGGCCTGCTGGCGGAAGGGTTCGTAGCGGCGGTCCGAGGTCAGGGCCTTGAGGCTCTTCTCGTTCTCGGAGGCGACGAAGGCCATGGCTTCCGTGCCGTTGACCTCCTCCAGCGCCAGATGCTCGTCGGCGGCGCGGACGCCGGCGGGGGAGAGGTCGCGCGGCATGTGGGGCGGCGCAGACTGGGCGAGGGCGGTGGTGGCCATCAGGCTCATCGCGAGGGTCAGCAGGACAGGACGCATTTTAAACTCCGCTCATCCCCGCGAAGGCGGGGCCCCAGATCCTCGGGCAGGATCGACGACATCGACCCTGCCCGACAGTGACTTACTGCTGCGCCGGCTGATCCATCAGGCGGCGCGTCAGATAGGTGTATTCCAGCGCGATCCGGCGGGCGGTTTCCAGCAGATTCGCTCCGGCCGCGTGGCCGCCGTCGGTGTTTTCGTAGAAGAGGACCGGATAGCCGAGCTCTTCCAGACGCGCCGCCGCCTTGCGGGCGTGGCCCGGGTGGACGCGGTCGTCCTTGGTCGAGGTGTGGATGAACACCTCGGGGTAGGGCATGCCGGCGCGCAGGTTCTGGTACGGCGAATAGGCCTGGATCCAGGCGCGCTCTTCCGGAACGTCCGGATTGCCGTACTCGCCCTGCCAGGAGGCGCCGGCCAGCAGCTTGTTGAAGCGCAGCATGTCGAACAGGGGGACCTGGATGACGGCGGCGTTGATCAGGTCCGGGCGCTGGGTCAGCATGGCGCCCATGAACAGGCCGCCCTGCGAGCCGCCCATGATGCCGAGCTTCGGCTGGGAGGTGATGTGGCGGGCCTCGAGGTCGAGGGCCACGGCCTGGAAGTCCT
Organism: Brevundimonas sp. ALps5; assembly: GCF_058681645.1. Lineage (NCBI taxonomy): Bacteria > Pseudomonadati > Pseudomonadota > Alphaproteobacteria > Caulobacterales > Caulobacteraceae > Brevundimonas > Brevundimonas sp. ALps5. The sequence goes on from NZ_CM178744.1 coordinate 1,605,687, forward strand.
CATGCGCCTTGTGGCGGTTCTCCTGCAGGGCCGCGTCGTGCCACTTGGGCCCGAACTCGCCGCCGCCGCGCGTATTGGCCACGACATAGACGCCGCCGCGCTCGAGCCACAGCTTGCCGACCGTCGCCGAATAGCCGGGCAGGAGCGAGCTTTCGAAGCCGCCGTAGCCATACAGAAGCGTCGGGTTGGAGCCGTCCATCGGGATGTCCGACTTATGGACCACGAAATAGGGGATCATGGTGCCGTCGGCCGAGCGGGCCTCGAACTGATCCACCTGCATGCCCGTGGCGTCGAACTTGGCGGGCAGGGACTTGACCACGGCGGTCGCGCCGGTGGCGGCGTCGGCGAGGTAGAGGCTGGACGGGTTCAGATAGCCGGCGACGGAGACGAACAGGCGGTCGTCGGTCTCGCTGGCCGAGCCGACGCCGACGGTGACGTTGCGCGGCAGGTCCATGCGGCTGTGGCTCCAGTCGGACGGGTCATAGACCTCGATCCCGCCCCGGACGTTGTCGAACAGGGCCACGACCAGTTTGTTGCGCGTCGCGGTCATGCTCTCGATGGCCTGACGCTCGGTCGGGCGGATGACCAGTTTGGCCGGGGCCTTCGGGTCGGCCAGCCAGGCGTCGAGGGTCCAGGCGATGACGTCGCCGGTCAGGAAGGTCTGGCCTGACGGGGCGGTCCAGTCCTGTTTGACGGTGACGACCAGCTGACCCTGGACCAGGGCGTTGATGTCGGACTTGGCCGGGAGGTCGAGTTTGCGCGTCGTGCCGTCGGCGTTGAGCAGATACGTCTCGCCTTCGTAGAAGCTGACGCCGCGGTTGATCAGGGTCGCCTTGATGACCCCGTCGGCGTCGCGCAGGGCGAAGCCGGAGACGGAGACGTCCGAGGGCTGGCCGGTGAAGACGGTCTCGGCCTGATCGACGGTCTGGCCGCGCTTCAGACGTTTGACGATCATCGGATAGCCCGAGGTGGTCAGGGTGCCGGGGCCGAAGTCACGCGAGATCAGCAGGGTGTCCGCGTCGATCCAGCTGGCGCCGCCCTTGGACTCGGGCAGGGAGAAGCCGCCGTCAACGAAGGTCTTCGTCACGCTGTCAAATTCACGGACGACCACGGCGTCCTTGCCGCCGTCGGACAGGGAGACGAGGCAGAGGCGCTCGTCCGGCGGCAGGCAGGAGGCGCCCTTGTAGACCCAGTTCTTGCCCTCGGCGGCGGCGAGGGCGTCGAAGTCGAGCACCGTCTCCCACTGCGGGGCGTCGGTGCGGTAGGACTCAAGGGTGGTCTTGCGCCAGACGCCGCGGACATGATCGGCGTCCTGCCAGAAGTTGGTGATCGTGCCGTCGTGGTTGAAGCCGGGGGCCGGGATACGGTCCTTCGACTGGACGATGGCGAGAGCCTCCTGATGCAGGGTCTCGTAGCGGGGATCGCCCTGGAGGACGCCGAGCGAGCGTTCGTTGTGGGCGCGGACCCAGTCCATGGCCCGGGCGCCGTCGACCTCTTCCAGCCACAGATACGGATCGGTCGCGTCCGAGGTGGCGAAGCCGCCCTCGGGGATCGGCGGATTGGCGAGAGGAGCCGAGGAGGCGGAAGCAGGAGAAGCGGTCGTTTGGGCCATGGCGGCGGTGGTCATTCCGGTTGCGGCGAGAAGAACAGCGGCCGAGGCCAGCGAGCGCATCATATGGGGGCTCCTTGAAAGGTGCGGCACCTTAGCGGTGGAGCCCCAAGCGACAAGGCGGCAGGCATTACCGATTTGTCATGGAAGATGCGCCGATTGACGCATCAGTCGCCGTCGTCCGGGATGCAGAGCATCTGACCGCAGGCCTTGCAGTGGACGGCGTCGGGGTCGTGCTTCTGCAGACCGCAGGCGTCGCACGGGAAGTGGACCTTGTGCGGCTTGAGCAGGGTCTGGCCGAGGCGCACGAACAGGGTGATGCCGATCAGCATGACGGCGATCGACAGGATCCGGCCCCAGGCGCCCGGCAGGGTAATGTCGCCGAAGCCCGTCGTGGTCAGGGTGGCGATGGTGAAATAGAGCGCGTCCAGATAGCCGTTGATGCCGTCGTGGCGGCCCCGGAAGGTGGTGTAGACGAAGCCCGTGACCACGAAGACGAAGGTCACCAGTCCGGAAAGGGCGCGGGTGATCTCCTCGAACCGGGTGTCGTCGAACTTGCGCCCGATGGTCCGCCAGAAGATGTCGGAGTTGAGCAGGGTCCAGAGCCTGAGGATCCGCAGGAAGCCGAGGTTGATGGCCCAGGCCGGCGCCAGCAGCGAGGCCAGCACCACCAGATCAACCCAGTTGATCGGCCGCCGGAACCAGTCCTTCCAGTCCGAGAAGGCGGTGATCCGCGCCGCCAGATCGAGGATCAGCAGGGCCGCGATCGCATAGTCGATCATATAGAAGGCGCGGCCGTGCGCCTTGAGGATGGGGGCGGCGACGAAGAAGGCGATGATGGCCAGATCGACCACGATCACCGCCAGCCGGAACCGCACTGCCGTCAGGCTGTCGCCGTGATAGAGGTAGCGCAGCCGGGCCTTGAGGCGCAGGCCGTGATGCTTGTGCGGGGGAGCGGTCGGGTCGGCCATGCAGTAGCGATAACGCGCGTCGGCGAAAACAGCACCTCTCCTTTCGTCATCCTCCGGCGAGCGTAGCGAGACCGGGGGACCCCGCGGCGCCGAAGGCGATCTGTTCAGGCAGGATGCCGAAACGCGTCGCTTGCGGCAGGTTCGCGCTCTCGCGCGCCGCTGGGTCCCCCGGTCTGCGCCGCGAAGGCGCGGCTTGCCGGAGGATGACGAAAGACGGGGGCGATTTGGGAACCGGCTTCACCATGCGTATATACCGGCCGAAATGACCCGTCCCTTCGTCAAGATGAACGGCGCCGGCAACGACTTCGTCGTGGTCAATGCGCTCGACCGGCCCTTCCAGCCGACGACGGAGCAGGTGCGCGCGCTCGGCGACCGGGACACGGGCGAGGGCTTCGACCAGCTGATCGCCATCGAACCGTCGGAGACCGGCGACGCCTTCATGCGGGTGTGGAACAGCGACGGCTCGGCGGTGGAGACCTGCGGCAACGCCCTGCGCTGCGTCGGCTGGATGCTGATGCAGGCGTCGGGCGCGGACAGTGTGACCATCGACACCCTGGGCGGACCCGCGACGGCATCGAATGCGGGTGAGTTCCGTATCACCGTCGACATGGGGGCGCCGCGGCTGGACTGGCGTCAGATCCCCCTGTCGGAAGAGATGGATACGCGCGGCATCGAGCTGCAGATCGGGCCGATCGATGCGCCGGTGCTGCATACGCCGGGCGCGGTCTCGATGGGCAATCCGCACGTCGTCTTCTTCATGGACCATACGCCCGACGACGCCTTCGTGCGCGGCTCGGGGTCGCTGATCGAGCACCATCCGCTGTTCCCGGAGGCGGTGAATGTCGGCTTCGCCCATGTGGAGGCGCGCGACCGCATCCGCTTCCGCGTCTGGGAGCGGGGTGCGGGGCTGACCAAGGCCTGCGGCACGGGCGCCTGCGCGGCCCTGGTCGCCACGGCGCGGCGCGGTCTGACCGACCGCAAGGCGACGGTGGTCATGGACGGCGGCGAGGTGGTCATCGACTGGGATGAGGCCACCGACCACGTCTTCATGACCGGCCCGGTCGAGGTAGAACGGACCGGCGGCCTGCCCTTCTAGCTCTCCCGCTGACGCGCCCTGAGCCAGCTCACGAAGGCGGCCAGCGCCGGTGGCGCATGGCGGCGCGAGGGGTAGTAGAGGAAGGGGCCCTCGAACGGCGGCAGCCAGTCCTCGAACAGCGACACCAGACGCCCGGCCGCGATGTCGTCTTCCGCCCAGGCCGAGAAGGTGGCGTGGAAGCCGAGGCCGTCGCGGGCGGCGTGGCCGGCGAGGACGCGGTCGGTGACGGTGAACGGCCCCTCCGGATGGATGCGGATGACGCGGTCGCCCTTCTCGAACTCCCAGACCACGACCCCGCCGGGCAGCTTCATGCGGATGCAGGGCAGGGCGGCCAGCTGCTCGGGGCTGTCGGGCGTCCCGACCCTTTCCAGCAGGGACGGGGCGGCGACGAGGACGAAGCGTTCGGGGCCGCCCAGAGGGACGGCGATCATGTCCTTGTCCAGCCGCTCGCCGTAGCGGACCCCGGCGTCGAAGCCCGCGCCGATGACGTCCGTGAAGCCGTCGTCGACGACCAGCTCCAGCTGCACCCCCGGATGGGCGGCGAGGAAGGGGACGATCAGGGGCCCCAGGGCGATCTCGGCGGCGCCCGGCGCATTGATGCGCAGGCGGCCGACGGGTTCGTCCGACGGCAGGCCGGTCGCGGCCAGGGCCAGATCCAGATCCTCGAGCGCCCCGCCGACGCGGGCGATCAGGGCCTCGCCGGCCTCGGTCGGGGAGACGCTGCGGGTGGTGCGGTTCAGGAGCCGGGTCCCGAGCCCGTCCTCCAGCGCCCGGATGCGCTCGCTGAGGCTGGACGGAGACAGGCCGTGCTCGGCCGCGGCGCGGCGGAAGCCGCGATGCCGCGCCACCGAGACCAGCAGGGCCAGATCGTCGAGCGAAGGTTTCATTGTTCGAAAATCCGGATGCCGCTGACCGCGCTGAACGGATTATCGCATGATTGAGGGCGGAGGCTAGCGCCCGCCCGCGCGCCGCCAGGCGTCTCTCGCTGCTGCAAGGCGGGCCGGGACGAGGCCGCGCAGGGAGGCCTGGGTGCGGCATTTGAGGCCCGTCTCGGCGCCCTTGGTCCAGGCGGTGTCGGCCTCGCAAGCGGTTCCGGCCGCGATGTCGACGACGACGACCGGCGAGGGCAGGGCCATCTGGCGATCGAGCCTGAGCTTCATGCCGCTGTGGGACAGGTCGACGATCACGCAGCCGAGTTCGAACCCGCCCGCCAGAACGATTCCGCGGGCGTGGCTGGGCCGGCGCGCCTCGAGGCGACGATCTTCCTGCTGGATGGTCATGGGTACTGAACGCTCAACTCTTGATTCAGGTCGCAGAGCCCTCCCGGCGGCGCCTGAGCTCCTAGCGTGACAGGGGAGTGGTTACCGCCCGATGTGCATCGAGGGTTACCGTGACCTCGGCGTCGACGCCGCCGGCCAGCATGGAGCGGGTGATCCGCTCGAAGACCTGGATGAAGCCGGCGATGCGGGCGCGATCGGCGGCGGGCAGGGCGTCGGGGGTGAGGCCCAGAAGGTCGGCCTCCTGCTGGCAGCGCCAGTCCAGCACGACGTCGAAGGACGGGGCGGCGAGGAAGAGGATGGCGTCGAAGGCGGCGAAAGCGCGGGCGTAGTCGGTCGCCAGTGCATCATTGACCAGACGCCGCCAGCGGCCGTCGGGGTCGTGCTCGTGCTCAAGATCATTGATGGATTCGACGAGGTCTGCGTCTGGCTGAGGACGGGCGCCGAGGCACCAGCCGTCGATCAGGATGACGGACGGGCGGCCGGTGAAGACGGGCCACTGGTCGGGCGGCAGGCGGTCGTCGGCGCGCTTGTCGAAGGCGGGCAGGGGCGTCTGGGTATCCGGCCCGGCGGCCCTGAGGGCGGCGATGGTCGCGGCCAGCAGGTCTAGGTCGTGGGTCAGGGGCGGGCCACGCGTCGCCAGCAGCGGATGCAGGTCGCGAGCCAGGGTCTGGCGCTCGGCCCGGGTCCGATAGACGTCGTCGAGGGACAGCTGGACGCCGCCGAGGGCCACCGCGAGCGAGCGGGCGAGGGTGGTCTTGCCGGAGCCTTGCGCCCCGGCGACGCCGATCAGAGGCGTATGGCCGGGGCGGGCATGGTTCGCGATCAGGGTCCCGGCGAGGTCCTCAAGCCGGGGGTCGATCACCTAGTGCTGGCTTTCCGGCAGACGGACGACGAGGCCGTCGAGCGCGTCCGAGACGCGGATCTGGCAGGACAGGCGGGAGTTGGGCTCGACGTTCTCGGCGAAGTCCAGCATCGACTCCTCCATGGCGCTGGCCTTGCCGGCCTCCTGCAGCCAGTCGGGATCGACATAGACGTGGCAGGTGGCGCAGGCGCAGGCGCCGCCGCAGTCGGCGTCGATGCCCGGGACGTTGTTGCGGATCGCGCCTTCCATGACGGACAGGCCGTTCTTGACCTCCACGGTCTGCTCGCCGCCGTCGTGCTGGATGTAGGTGATCTTGGCCATGGCGCGTCTTAGCAAGGGTGAGGAGAGAGGCAAAGCGCCCGGGTGTCGGCCGCGACATAGACCCAGGCCTCGGTTCCCGAGGCGAGGCGGACGATGATGCGGCGGTAGAGGTCGCCTTCATAGGCGTCGGCGGCGGCGAGGTCGGTTTCGGTGATCTGGAAGACCACGCCGTCAACGATTGCGGGGGCCGGGCCGCCCGGGATCAGGACGGGATAGACGGCGTCGCCGTCGGTCAGGGTCGATCGGGTGAAGCCGTCGAGGCGGTCGGGTTTGCCCGTCAGCCGGCGGCCGAAATGAGCAATCTGGATCGCGGGGTCCTGCAGCGTGCCATAGGCGAAGAGCAGGACCCCGGTCATCTCAGGCCGACTATGCGGCGGTCTTCTTGCGGTCCGGGGCCACCATCAGCTTCTTGGTCTCGGCGATGGCCTTGGCCGGGTTCAGACCCTTGGGGCAGACCTGGGCGCAGTTCATGATGGTGTGGCAGCGATAGAGCTTGAACGGATCCTCGAGCTCGTCGAGGCGGCTCTGGGTCGCGTCGTCTCTGGAGTCGGAGATCCAGCGATAGGACTGCAGCAGGGCCGCCGGACCCAGATACTCGCCGGCGTTCCACCAGTAGCTGGGGCAGGACGTCGAGCAGCAGGCGCACAGGATGCACTCGTACAGGCCGTCCAGCTTGGCGCGGTCGGCCGGCGACTGGAGCCGCTCGGTGGTCGGATCGGGCTCGTCCGACTGGAGGTAGGGCTTGATCGAGTCGTACTGGGCGTAGAACAGCGTCAGGTCCGTCACCAGGTCCTTGACCACCGGCTGGTGGGGCAGGGGCGAGATGGCGATGGTCGAGGACGAGCATTCGTCCCAACCCTTGGTGCAGGCCAGGGTGTTGCGCCCGTCGATGTTCATCGAGCAGGAGCCGCAGATGCCTTCACGGCACGACCGGCGGAACGACAGCGTCGGGTCGATCTCGTTCTTGATGTGGATCAGGGCGTCCAGCAGCATCGGGCCGTGGTCGTCCGACGACACCTGGTACTCGTCCCAGCTGGGGTTCTCGTCGACGTTCGGGTCGTAACGGTAGACCTTGTAGGTCTTGACGTTCTTGGCGCCCTTGGGAGCCTTGTGGACCTTGCCCTTCTTGGGGCGCGAGCCGATCGGGAGGGTGAATTCAGCCATCTCAGTAAACCCTCGCCTTGGGTTTGATGTACTCGATCTCGTCGGACATCGTGTAGGTGTGGACCGGGCGGTAGTCGATCTTGACCGGCTCGCCGGCGACCTTCCAGGCCAGGGTGTGCTTCATCCATTCGTCGTCGTGACGGTCGGGGAAGTCCTCGCGGGCGTGGGCGCCGCGGCTTTCCTCGCGGTTGGCCGCACCCTCGATGGTCACGAGCGCCAGGTCGATCAGGTTGTCGTATTCCAGGGTCTCGACAAGATCGGTGTTCCAGATCAGGCCGCGATCGGTGGTCTTGATGTCGGCCGAGCGGGCGTGGATGTCGCGGATCTTGGCGACGCCCTCGTCCAGGGTCTTGCCGGTGCGGAAGACGGCGGCGTCCGACTGCATGGCGGCCTGCATCTCGGCGCGCAGATGGGCGGTCGAGGTCGAGCCGTTGGCGTTGCGGAAGCGCTCCAGACGGGCCAGGTGCGGGGCGGTGGCTTCCGGCGGGGCGGCCGGGACCGGGGCGGCCTTGTCGACGATCTCGCCGGCGCGCAGACCCGCGGCGCGGCCGAAGACGACCAGGTCGGTCAGGGAGTTGGAGCCCAGGCGGTTGGCGCCGTGGACCGAGACGCAGGCCGCCTCGCCGACGGCCATCAGGCCCTTGACCACGGTGTCGGCGTTGTCGCCGACCTTGGTCAGGACCTCGCCGTGATAGTTGGTGGGGATGCCGCCCATATTGTAGTGGACGGTCGGGATGACCGGGATCGGCTCCTTGGTCACATCGACGCCGGCGAAGATCTTGGCGCTTTCCGAGATGCCGGGCAGGCGCTCGTGCAGGATCTTGGGGTCGAGGTGGTCGAGGTGAAGGTGGATGTGATCCTTCTTGGGACCGACGCCGCGGCCTTCGCGGATCTCCATGGTCATGGAGCGGGAGACGACGTCGCGCGAGGCCAGGTCCTTGGCCGAGGGGGCATAGCGCTCCATGAAGCGCTCACCCTCGGAGTTGGTCAGATAGCCGCCTTCGCCGCGTGCGCCCTCGGTGATCAGGCAGCCCGAACCGTAGATGCCGGTCGGGTGGAACTGCACGAACTCCATGTCCTGCAGGGGCAGGCCGGCGCGCAGGACCATGGCGTTGCCGTCGCCGGTGCAGGTGTGGGCCGAGGTGGCCGAGAAATAGGCGCGGCCGTAGCCGCCGGTGGCCAGGATGACCAGCTTGGCGCGGAACTGGTGCAGGGTGCCGTCGTCCAGCTTCCAGGCGGTGACGCCGGTGCAGACGCCGTCCTGCATGATCAGGTCCAGGGCGAAGTATTCGATGAAGAACTTCACCTCGCGGCGGACCGACTGGCCGTAGAGGGTGTGCAGGATGGCGTGGCCGGTGCGGTCGGCGGCGGCGCAGGTGCGCTGGACCGGGCCCTCGCCATAGTTGCGGGTCATGCCGCCGAAGGCGCGCTGGTAGATCTTGCCCTCGTCGGTGCGCGAGAAGGGCACGCCCCAGTGTTCAAGCTCATAGACGGCCTTGGGGGCCTCGCGGACCAGATATTCGATGGCGTCCTGGTCGCCCAGCCAGTCCGACCCCTTGACGGTGTCGTACATGTGCCATTTCCACGAATCCTCACCCATGTTGCCGAGCGAGGCGGAGATGCCGCCCTGGGCCGCGACGGTGTGCGAGCGGGTCGGGAAGACCTTGGTGACGCAGGCGACCTTCAGGCCCTGCTGCGCCGCCCCGAGGGCCGCACGGAGGCCCGAGCCGCCGGCGCCGACGACGACGACGTCGTATTCATGATCGACGAATTTCAGATCAGCCATGCGATCAGGCTCCGAACCCGGCGGGAAGCGGGGCCGAGCCCAGCGCCAGACGCACGATGAAGAAGACGCCGGCCGCGGCCAGCACGAAGAAGGCCAGGTTCAGCAGGCCGACCAGCAGCCCCTTGGTCCCGGGCTTGTGGATGTAGTCTTCGACGATGACCTTCCAGGCCAGGGCGCCGAAGAGGCAGAAGATCAGCAGGGTGGCGATGGCCAGGCCGGCGTTCAGCTTGCTGGCGAACCAGGCGACCACGGTGTCATAGCCCGCGCCCGTCAGGGTGAAGGCGGTCGAGGCGACCCAGACGCCCAGCGGCATCAGGGCGGCGAGGCAGACCTTTTCCAGGGTCCATTCGCCGGCGCCGTGACGCTCGGAGATCTTGACCCCGTTTTTGAACTTGGCGGCTCCGCTCACAGCGAGATCCTTCCGGTGGCGAACAGGATGGCGAAGACAACGATCGCCAGCGGGACCGGGCCCCAGACGGCGATGTTCGACAACAGGCCCGCGGGCTTGAGGGTCAGGGCCGCGCCCGTGTCGTTGATCAGGTGGCGGGCGCCGTTCAGCAGGAAGGAGAACAGCACCACCGTCAGGCCGAAGCCGACGACCAGGCCCAGCGGCGTGGCCAGGCAGGCGCCGATGCAGGCGAAGGCGTCGGGCCCGAAGGCGACGGCGCCGAGCCAGCCGACCACGAGCAGCGCCGCGACGCTGGCGGCGCCGATGGTCACCCGGAACAGGATGGAGGCCGCCATGGTGACGTGCCAGCGCCAGACCTGCAGGTGGGGGGACATGGGCCGTGGACGGCCGTTGGGCTGAATGACGTACCGGTCGTCCTGACCGGTCGAGTCGGGGGTGTTCGACATGCGAATGGTTCTCAAAACCCTGTGAATTCAGGCTTTCACCGTTTGTGGGAGTGGCTTTAGGACCCCCCGTCCGGGGGTGTCAACGCGAGCGGCGCCGCACTGCGGCAAGAAAAAGTGCGCCCTCCCGTCGTTCCGGGGGAACCGATCACGTTTTCGCGTGTTGCCGCTTCCACGCTAGCCATGTGCGCCAGCGATCCGCATCGTAGGGCTATGCTGTTGCTTACCCTCATGATCGCCGGTGTTTCGGGCCTTTCGGGTCAGGAAACCGCCTATGGCCAGGCCGCCTCGAGCGAGGTCTATGCCGCCCCCGTGGTTCGTCCCTATGAGCCGCCGTCGGATTTCGGGCGTCAGGTCGAGGAGGGTGACGTCAATCGCCCGATCCGCAGCCGGCCGATCACGGGCCCGGTCGCGGTCGAGGCCTATCAGGGTAATTACGAACAGAACCGCTCGACCGGCGAGATCGGCTATGTCGCCGCGGTGAACCGCGCCCGGGCCTCGGCCGACGCCCGGATGGGATCGCTCGACGGCGTCTGGACGGCGGTCGGGGCCGACGGAAAGCCGGTGCTGGATCTGGTCCTGTCGGATCGCGGACCTTCGAAGCCGGTCGAAGGCGCGCTGAGCCTGAACGACGCCACCCGCTCGACCGCCCCCGTGAATGGTGTCAGCCGGGACGGCGAGGCGGCAGAGATCGAGGCCTCGGTCGGCGGCCGCGCCGTGCGGCTGCGCCTGCGATCGTCCGGCCAGGGCTGGACCGGGACGCTGAGCGGCCTCGGCCGGGATCAGGCCGTGACCCTGACCCATCCGGGCGATCAGGCCGGCTGAAGGCCCCGAGCGTTGCGGTAACCCGGTTACGCCCTGAGGTTGAAAGGCCTAACTATGGTTATAACCGGCGGATTTAAAAGCGGTTCTTAAGCCGTCAGCAAGGACGTTGGCCGCATGTTGCGGTCATGACCAGCATCGACCTGAAACTGAGCCGCCTGACCGTGTCGCGGCTGCTCGACGGCGCAGAGCGTATCGCCATCGTTGTGCTCTACATCATGATGGTTCACCGGTTCGTCGGCGATCTGGCCGAAAAGCCCGCCAATATCCTGTTCATCTTCTCCGAGGGCCTGATCGCGGTCATGGTGCTGCTGCGCCGGGGGACCGAAGATATCAGCCTGCGGCCAGTCGACTGGCTGACGGGGGTTCTGGGGACCGCCCTGCCAATGCTGTACCAGCCCACGGGCGGCGGCTGGGCCGGCGGCGCCATGCTGATGGCCGCGGGCCTGCTGATCAGCCTGGGCGCCAAGCTGTCGCTGCGCCGCAGCTTCGGCGTGGTCGCGGCCAACCGCGGCGTCAAGCGCTCGGGCCTTTACGCCGCCGTCCGCCACCCGATGTATCTGGGCTATCTGGTCACCTATATCGGCGCCTTCGCGGTCAACCCGAGCAGCTGGAACGCCGTGCTGCTGTCGGTCTGGCTGGTGTTCGAGGTCCTGCGCATCTTCGCCGAGGAACGCATCCTGATGCAGGACGAGGCCTATCGCGAACACGCGGCCAAGGTGAAGTTCCGCCTGATCCCCGGAGTTTGGTGAGGCGCTAACGCTCGCGACACGGTCGCTCGCTGCTTGAGCGCCGTCTGGTAAAAAGCTATCAGCCACACTAGATGTGGCGAATGACCGATCCCATCGTTCGCCCCGTCCTGCGCCAGCATCCCGCCTACCGCGATGACATCGGCGATCTGGTGACCCGCCGTCCGGTGCCCGGGCCGGGGCTGGACCAGATGGATCCCTTCCTGTTCCTCAATCACCACGGTCCGCAGACCTATCCGCCGAACAACCGGGGCCTGCCGTTCGGGCCGCATCCGCACCGGGGCTTCGAGACCGTCACCTTCATCCTGGACGGCGAGCTGGCGCACAACGATTCCGCCGGCGGGGAAAGCATCATCAAGGCCGGGGGCATCCAGTGGATGACGGCCGGGTCGGGCCTGATCCACGCCGAACTGTCGCCCGCCGCCTTCAAGCGCGAGGGCGGACCGATGGAGATCCTGCAGCTCTGGGTCAATCTGCCGTCGCGGCTGAAGATGACCAGGCCGGACTATGTCGGTCTGCAGGCCGCTGACATCCCGAGCTTCACCACCGACGAGGGCAGGGTGACGGTGGAGCCGGTCTCGGGCAGCTGGGGCGGGGTGACGGCCCCGATCCAGTCGCTGATCGACATCCAGCTCGCGGTTCTGAAGTTCAGGACCCGAGGGGTGTTCGAGGCGCCGGTGGCGCGCGGGCGGACAGTCTTCCTCTATGTCGTCGCGGGCCAGGTTTCGGTGGGCGGGACGCCGGTCCAGCCGTGGAATCTGATCGCGCTCGGCGACGGGGACGCGGTGCGGATCGAGGCGGCCTCGGATGCGGTCGTCCTTCTTGGCCACGCCGACCCGATCGGCGAGCCGGTCGCCAGCCACGGCCCCTTCGTGATGAATACCCGCGAGGAGATCATTCAGGCCATCACCGACTACAACGCCGGCAAGTTCGGACCGCCGCCGAGGGTGTGACGGCCTATTCCGCCTGCATCTGCATCGGGGCCTCTTCCACCGACGGCTCCAGCGGGATTTCGAACCAGAAGGTCGAGCCCTGGCCGGGGGTGCTGTCTACCCCGATCCGGCCGCCCATCATGACCACCAGCCGACGCGAGATGGCCAGGCCCAGGCCGGTGCCGCCATAGAGGCGGGTGGTCGAACTGTCGGCCTGGGTGAAGCGGTCGAACAACCGCTCGACCGCCTCGGGCGAGACGCCGATGCCGGTGTCGGTTACCTCGACGCGAAGCCCCGCGTCCACGGCCGCGAGGGTCAGGCCGACGCGGCCGGTCTCGGTGAACTTTATGGCGTTGGAGAGGAAGTTGAGCACCACCTGACGCACCCGGCCCTCGTCGGCGACCATCGCCCGGGGCAGGGCGGCGGCGATGTGGAGGTCGAGATCGAGCCCCTTCTCGCGGCACTGTTCGGCGATCATGGCGGCGGCGCCCTCGGCCATCAGCCGGGGGTCGAACGGGGCCGGGTCCAGCTCGAAGGCGTCGGCCTCGAGCCGGGAATAGTCGAGCACGTCGTTGATCACCCCCAATAGCGCGTTGGACGCGGCCGAGATGCGGGTGGCATAGTGCCGCTCCTTGTCGGTCAGGGTGGGGCTGGACTGCAGGAAGGCGGAAAAGCCGATGATCGAGGTCAGGGGGGTGCGAATCTCGTGGCTGGTATTGGCCAGGAAGTCGGACTTGGCGCGGGTCGCCGCCTCGGCGGCGTCGCGGGCCTCGATCAGGGACGCCTGGGCCTCGACCGTCTCGGTGATGTCCTGAAAGACGCCGAACAGGCGCACGGGCCGGCCCTCGGCGTCCATCTCGCAGCGGGCCTTGGAGCGGGTGGTGCGCTCCTGCCCGTCCGCGCGGGTGATGCGCAGGGTGGCGTCATAGCCCGTCCCGGTTCTCAGGGCCCGGTCGACCAGGGCGCGAACCACGGCGGCGTCATCGGGATTATAGGCGCCGATGGCCGAATGCAGGGTGGGATCGACCGAGCCGGGAGCCAGGCCGTGGATGCGGAAGACCTCGTCGGACCAGGTCACCTGACCGGTGGCCACATCGACGCTGAAGTGCCCCACCCCGGCCATGGCCTCGGCCAGCTCCAGGGTTTCGCGCTTGGCCGAGGAGGCGCGTTCGTCGCGCTCCAGCTCGTACAGGTCGCCGGCCATGACGGCGAAGCGGCGCAGGTGGTCGACCTCGGCCGGGGTCAGGGGCGGACGGACCTTGAAATCCATGACCCCGATCGAGCCGATGGCCTGGCCCGAACGGTCCGAGACCGTGGCCCCGGCGTAGAAGCGCAAGCCCTTCTCACCCTTGACCAGGTCGAGGTCCCTGACGCGCGGATCGGTCAGGCCGTCCTCGATCAGCAACAGGGCCCCCGGGCCTTCGGCGATCAGGAGCCGGGTCGGGCTGAAGGGGACCGGGCCGCCGTCGCCGAAGCCGGGCAGGCCGATCAGGGTGCGCTGGGCGATCCGTTCGTCGACGAAGATGGAGCACAGGCCGACGGGGGCGGAAAACAGGGCGCACGCGGTCCTGACCAGACGCCCCATGGCGCTGTCGTCCCCGGCTCCGCGCTCGAAGATGCTGTTCGGCAAGGCCTGACCCTTGATATCCAGTCGCAGAAACTAGGTCAGGACGGGCCGGAAGCGGCTACTAACTTTGGTTATACGGCCGTGCTTTCACAGCCCGGCGGCGAATGCGGCGAGTTCGGCCAGGCGGAGCGCGCCCAGGGACTGACGCCCATCGCGGCCCCAGATCGGGTCGGGCCACAGGGGGTCGTCGCGGCGGCGGCCGACGACATGGACGTGCAACTGGGCGGTGACATTGCCGAGCGCGGCGGTATTCACCTTGTCCACCGCCAGATCCATGGCGTCGCCGAGACGGCGCACGATCTCACCGGCCCGGATCATCTCGGCCATCAGGACGGGGCGGTCGGCCGGGGCGAGGTCGTCGAGCTCCGAGGCGTTCGCCACGCGCGGGATCAGCACCAGCCAGGGAAAGCGGGCGTCGTCCATCAGCCGCACGTCGCACAGGGGCCAGGCGGCGACGGCGGCGGAGTTGGCCAGAAGGCGGGGGTCGGTCTCGAAGGTCATGGACCTATCCTAGCCGGGAGCGAAGAATTCGGCAGGGCCTTAATCGGCTTTCAAGGACGACCGGTCATCATGGGCGGATGACGCTGAAGGACCTCGCTCTCGTGGTCGGCCTGGGCGCCGCCTTCATCGTGCTGGAGCGGTTGATCCCGCGCGACCGGACGCAAGCCGTAATGCGGCCGGGCTGGACGACCGACCTGCTGCACACCTTTGTCGGAGGCTGGCTGATCAGTATCGGCATCTTCGCGGTCGGGGTGACCCTGAGCCTGCTGTCCGTCCATGCGGTCCCGAAGGCGGTCGCCGAGGCGATCCGGTCGCAGCCGCAGTGGCTGCAGTTCGTCGAGATCCTGCTGCTGTCCGACTTCGGGGTCTACTGGATTCACCGCCTCTCCCATGCCGCACCCGTGCTGTGGCGCTTCCACGCCGTGCATCATTCCAGCGAGCATCTGGACTGGGCCGCCTCGCACCGGGTGCATCCGGTCGAGCAGGTGCTGTTCTCCACGGCGGCGGCGGGTCCGGCGATCCTGCTGGGCTTCTCGCCCGGACCCCTCGCACTCTACGCCCTGGTCTATCAGGCCCATGCCCATCTGCTGCACGCCAATGTGCGGATCGATTTCGGGCCATTGAGGCATGTATTCGGCTCGCCGGCCTTCCACCACTGGCACCATGCGGACCAGCGCGAGGCCTATGACCGCAATTTCGCGGCCCTCTTCCCCTTCTACGACCATTTGTTCGGCAGCTTCCGCCTGCCGAAGGGCCAGATGCCGGAACGATACGGCGTCGAGGATGCGGTGCCCAGGGACTTCCTCGGCCAACTGGCGCATCCGTTCCGGGGCGCGGTTTCGGCATCGCCGGAGCAGAAATCCCGTGAGGCGGCGCAGGCGCTTGCCGAGGCCCGTCCACAGGTCTAGACCGCCGCCGAACGATTTCCTCTCGCAACTGCAAACCGGCCTGAAGCCGCTCCCATCCGTGCGGCGGGCCACCCAAAACGGAGAATTCCATGGCTCGTGCGAAGATCGCCCTTATCGGCGCCGGCATGATCGGCGGCACCCTGGCCCATGTGGCCGCGCGCGAGGCGCTGGGCGACGTCGTCCTGTTCGACATCGCCGAGGGCACCCCCCAGGGCAAGGCCCTGGACATCGCCGAAGCCACCGCCGTGTTCGGCTCGTCGGTCTCGCTGAAGGGCGCCAACGCCTATGAGGACATCGCGGGCGCCGACGTCTGCATCGTCACCGCCGGCGTGCCCCGCAAGGACGGCATGAGCCGCGACGACCTGGTCTCCATCAACCTGAAGGTCATGAAGGCCGTCGGTGAAGGCATCAAGGCCCACGCCCCGAACGCCTTCGTCATCTGCATCACCAACCCGCTCGACGCCATGGTCTGGGCGCTGCAGAAGTTCTCGGGCCTGCCCAAGGAGAAGGTCGTCGGCATGGCCGGCGTGCTCGACTCGGCCCGTTTTGCCTACTTCCTGTCGGAAAAGACCGGCGTCTCGGTGCAGGACATCCACGCCTGGACCCTGGGCGGCCACGGCGACGACATGGTCCCGATGGTGCGTCACTCGACCGTCGGCGGCCTGCCCCTGCCTGACGCCGTCGCCGCCGGCTTCCTGTCGCAAGCCGATCTGGACGCCATCGTCACCCGCACCCGCAAGGGCGGCGGCGAGATCGTGGCCCTGCTGAAGACCGGCTCGGCGTTCTACGCCCCGGCGGAATCGGCCATCGCCATGGCCAAGTCCTATCTGCTGGACCAGAAGCGCGTCCTGCCCTGCGCCGTCTGGCTGTCGGGCGAATACGGCCTGTCGGACCTCTACGTCGGCGTGCCCGCCCTGATCGGCGCCGGCGGCGTCGAGAAGGTCGTCGAGTTCACCACCAACGACGAAGAAAAGGCGATGTTCGAGAAGTCGGTCGCCTCGGTCCAGGGCCTGATCCAGTCCTGCAAGGATCTGGATCCGTCGCTGGCTTGACGCCAGCGGGCGCTAACGCGCGCGACGCGGTCGCGCGCTGCTTGAGCGCCAGATGAAATGGAGAAGGGCCGCAGCATCTGCTGCGGCCCTTTTCTTTTGCCTATTGCGCCGGGGCCGCTGCCGGGGCCGCCGTCGCGCCGGTGGTCAGGCGGGCGAACTGGGGCAGGAGGTTGCGCCAGATGATCAGATGGTTGTTCAGCTGCTCCGGGCCGCCGTTGTCCAGCAGGACGTCGTACTGGACCACGGCCGAGGCGGGGTCAGTCCCCTCGGGCGCCTCATAGATGGCCTTGAGGAAGCGGCGGTCGCGGTTCCAGCCGTTGACCATGTCCGGGGTGATGACGGCGTTGGTCACGGCGGTCGAGAACTGGACGTCCGAGCACAGGCCGTTGTCGCAGGACTGGAAGAACAGCAGCCAGGCCAGGCCGTCGGCGTCGACGCGGACATACTGTCGGCCCTGATCCTGCTGCAGCGGACCGACGCTGAGGCCTTGCGTGCCCAGCCAGGCGACGATCCCGGCGGGAGAGATCCCCACCACAGGCGGACGCGGCGCGGCGGGCGCCGCCGCCGGGGCGGGCCGGGCCGGGGGCGTCTGAGAAGCACCGTGGGGCGCGGCCGTCGCATCGGCGGCGGCGGTGGTCAGGGCGAGGGCCGACAGGGCGGCGGCGAGAACGGTCATCGGAAATCCTCCAGCTTCCAGCCCAGCCTAGCGGCCATTACGGCGAAGTTGTGAGCGGGTTTTCGGCGTGTTCGGCCTTCTCCAGCCAGGAGGCGCTCGACATCTCGCGCAGGCGCGAGACCGTGCGCTCGAACTCGAAGGCCCCGTCGCCGGCGGGATAGAGGGCTTCGGGTTCGGCCTCGGCGCGAACCACCAGCCGGGTCCCGGCCTCATAGAGGGCGTCGATCAGGGTCACGAGCCGCCTGGCCTCATGGCGGCGGTCGGGGCTGAGGATGGGCACGGAATCCAGGAACAGGGTGTGGAAGCGGGCGGCGATGGCCAGATAGTCCTGCGGGCCCAGAGGCCGGGCGCAGAGCTCCTCGAAGGTGGCGCGGGCCAGACTGCCGGCCGTGCGCTCGATGACCACGTCGCGGCCCAGCACCTGAAGATGGGCGGCCTCTTCCGTCTCCCCGCCGCGCAGATCGGTCCAGAGGGCCTCGAAGGCGGCGCCGGACCTGCCGTCCGCATCCCCCGTGAACCAGACCGGCGAGCCCATCAGCCGGTTCAGCCGCCAGTCGCGGGCGCCGGCGATCTCGATGACCACGCAGCGCTGTTTGATCTCGTCGACGAAGGGGGTGAAGAGCTGGCGGTTGATGCCGTTCTTGTAGAGCTCGTCGGGCGCGCGGTTGGAGGTGACGGCCAGAACCACCTTTCGTTCGAACAGGGCGTCGAACAGCCGGCCCAGGATCATGGCGTCGGCGATGTCGGTGACCTGAAGCTCGTCGAAGCAGAGAAGGCGGGCCTCCGAGGCGATCAGGGCCGCGATCGGCTCGATGGGGTCGTCGCCCTTGTGGGTCCCGAAGACGGCCTGACGCTGCTTCCTGTCGCCCTCGCGCCACTGACGGACCAGGTCGTGGATGCGGGCCATGAAGGCGTGGAAATGGGCGCGCAGCTTCTTCGGCTCGGGGGTGGCGGAGACGAACAGGTCCATCAGCATGGACTTGCCGCGCCCCGGAGGCCCCCAGATGTAGAGGCCGCGCACCTCGGGATGGCCGCCGAACAGGCCTTTCCGGGACAGGTCCTTCTCCAGCCGCTCCATGGCCTTGATCAACGGCGCCTGGGCCGGATCGGGCGCGATCACCCCCTCGTCGACGCGGATGTCATAGGCGGAGCGGATGCGGGAGGTCATGGCCTTCCAGTTAGGCGAGACGGGCGGTGCTGTGAAGCTGATGTCCGGCCAGGCAGAGAGGCATTCATAAGCGTAGCCGATGCTTCTGGCCTGCGAACTGGGGCAAATCCTTGCGCGCCGGAAGCGGAAAGCGATTGCTTCGCGCGCGCGAAGGCTTACATGCGTGCCCCTGCCGCAAGACCCCTTGCGGCAGGCCTTGCCTTTTCACGCACCAAATCGCGCTCAAGCAGCGAGGGACCGCGTCCCGAGCGTTAGCGCGTCCGAAGGACCAGATATCATGGGCTATCGCGTCGCCGTCGTAGGCGCCACCGGCAATGTCGGCCGGGAAATGATGACCATCCTCGAGGAACTGAACTTCCCCGTGGACGAAATTCACGCGATCGCCAGCCGAAAATCCAAAGGCGTGGAGGTCTCGTTCGGCGACCGCACCCTGAAGTGCCAGGACCTGGAGCAGTTCGACTTCTCGACCGTCGACATCGTGCTGATGTCGGCCGGCGGGACGGTGTCGAAGGAATGGTCCGAGAAGATCGGCAAGGCCGGTCCGATCGTGATCGACAACTCCTCGGTCTTCCGCATGGACAAGGACGTGCCCCTGATCGTGCCGGAAGTGAACCCGGACGCGGTCAAGGACATCCGCAAGAACATCATCGCCAACCCGAACTGCTCGACCGCCCAGCTGGTCGTGGCGCTCAAGCCCCTGCACGACGCCGCCAGGATCAAGCGGGCCGTAGTCGCGACCTATCAATCGGTCTCGGGCGCGGGCAAGGAAGGGATGGACGAGCTGTGGAACCAGACCAAGGCCATCTACGGCCTGGGCGACGCCAAGCCGAAGAAATTCCCCAAGCAGATCGCCTTCAACGTCATCCCCTTCATCGGCTCGTTCAACGAGGACGGCTATACCGACGAAGAGGCCAAGATGTGGAACGAGGTCCACAAGATGATGGACCCGGAGATCAAGCTGACGGTCACCTGCGTGCGGGTGCCGGTCTTCGTGGGTCACTCCGAAGCGGTCACGGTCGAGTTCGACCGTCCGATCTCGGTCGACGAGGCGCGCGCCATCCTGCGCGAGGCCCCGGGCGTCCTGGTGGTCGATAAGCACGAGCACGACGGCTATATCACCCCGGTCGACGCCGCGGGCGAACACGCCGTCTATGTCTCGCGCATCCGCAAGGACCCGACCGTCGAGAACGGCCTCGTCCTCTGGGTGGTGTCGGACAACCTGCGCAAGGGCGCGGCCCTGAACGCCGTCCAGATCGCCCAGCTGCTGGACGAGACGGGGACCATCAAGTCCTCGACCGGCTTCCGTTCGATCACGGTCTGATCCCCCTCCCCGAGGGGAGGGTTCCGCCGTCAAAGGGATGAGGGGCCGCACGGCGCCTCATCCCACCGGGCTCCGCCCGGCAGCCGTCTCCCGCGTGGGAGAAGGAAAGATGAGTCATGACTGACGCCCCGTCCGAAACCCGCAACGCCCTGATCGCGGCCCTGCTCTGCTACTGCGTCTGGGGCGTCCTGCCGCTGCTGTTCATGGCCCTGGCGCACATGGGCTATTCGGCGCCCGAGATTCTGGCCCACCGCGTCCTGTGGTCGGCCCCTTTCGCCGCCGTTCTGGTCTTGCTGGCCGGACAGACGCGTGAGGCCCGGCGGGCCCTGACCAACCCCGCGACGGTCGGCTGGCTGGCCCTGTCGACGGTGATGATCGTGATCAACTGGGGCCTCTATGTCTGGGCCACGACCCATCACCACACCATCGAGGCCAGCCTCGGCTACTATATCAACCCCCTGCTCAACATGGCGGCGGGCATGGTGCTGTTCCGTGAGCGGATCGACAAATGGGGCTGGGCCGCCATCGGTCTGGCCGCCGTCGGTGTGGCCATTCAGGCCGTCGCCCTGGGCCGTCCGCCGTGGCTGTCGATCGGCATCGCCCTCAGCTTCGCGGCCTATGGGGTGATCCGCAAACGGGTCGCGGCCGACGCCCAGACCGGCCTGTTCATCGAATGCCTGCTGATGCTGCCCTTCGGCGCGGCGGGACTGATCTGGCTCGCCCAGACGGGACAGGCGGTCGGCCTCGCCAGCCCGTCGCACTGGGCCTGGTCGATCGCCTGCGGGATCATCACCACCGTTCCCCTGGCCCTGTTCGCCTGGTCGGCGCGGCGGCTGCCCTTGTCGACGATCGGCTTCCTGCAGTTCCTCGCCCCGACGCTGCAGTTCGCCGTCGGCGTCTTCACGGGCGAGCCCCTGACCGCGCTGCGCCTCGCCTCCTTCGCCTTCATCTGGGCCGGCGCCGCCGTCTTCGCCCTCGCCGCCCTGTGGCGCAAACGGGCCGAGCGGCAGGCGATCAAGACGGTGGTCGACGCCGCCTAGGGACCGGCCTAGCCTCGGAGCCATGGCCCCCCGTACTGAAGAGCCCCTGTCGACGTCCCACAAGCGCTGGATCCTCGCCGCGACGGTGCTGGGGTCCTCGCTGACCTTCATCGACGGCTCGGCCCTTGGCGTCGCCCTGCCGTCGATCCAGAGCGACCTCGGGGCGGGCCCGGCGGCGGTGCAGTGGGTGTCGAACGCCTATCTGCTGACGCTGGGCGCCCTCGTCCTGATCGGCGGGGCGGCCGGCGACCGGTTCGGACGGCGCAAGGTCTTCCTGATCGGGGTGGCGGTCTTCACCCTCGCCTCCATCGCCTGCGGCCTGTCGCCGAACGTTCAGGCCCTGATCGGGGCGCGGGCGGTGCAGGGCGTCGGCGCGGCCCTGCTGACGCCCGGAGCGCTCGCCCTGATCGGCGCGACCTTCCCGCCCGGGGAGCGCGGCAAGGCCTTCGGCGCCTGGGCCGGGGCGGGGGCCATCTTCGGCATGGTCGGGCCTCTCGTCGGCGGCTGGCTGGCCGACCACGCCGACTGGCGCGCCATCTTCTGGATCAATGTCCCGCTGGCCATTCTGGCCGTCCTGATCACCGTGAAGTTCACGCCCGAGAGCCGCGACGAGGAGGCCAAGGGGCTGGACGGGCTCGGCGCCGTCCTCGCCGTGGCCGGTCTGGGTGCGGTGACCTGGGGCCTGACGGCGGCGCCCGATCTGGGGATGGGAAATCCTTGGATCGTCGGGTCGCTGGTCGGCGGGGTGCTGGTGCTGGCGGGTTTCCTCTGGGCCGAGGCCAAGGAGGCGCATCCGATGATGCCGCTGTCGCTGTTCCGGTCGCCGGTGTTCAGCGGAATCAACCTGTTGACGCTGCTGCTCTATTTCGCGCTGGGCGGGGCGATGTTCTTCCTGCCGTTCGAGTTGATCCGGGTGCACGGCTGGACCGCGACCGGGGCGGGCTCGGCCATGCTGCCGTTCGCCGTGATCATGGGGCTGTTCTCGGGTCTGGCGGGGCGGATCGCCGACCGGTTCGGAGCGAAGCTGTCGCTCAGCGTCGGGCCGATCCTCGCGGGCGTGGGGCTGGCCTTGCTGGCGATGATGCCGTCGGACGCCGGCTATGTCGCCGGGCCTCTGGCGGGAATGACGGTGCTGGCGATCGGGATGACCCTGGCCGTCGGCCCCCTGACGGCGGCGGTGATGGGAGCGGTCGCGCCCGGACACACCGGGGTGGCGTCCGGCGTCAACAATGCGGTGGCGCGGGTCGCGGGTCTGCTGGCGGTGGCCCTGCTGGGCATGGTGCTGTCGGCCGTCTTCGTCGCCCTGCTGGACCAGCCTGAGGCCCGAGCGCGGCTCGGCGATTTCATGGCGGGAGCGTCCGGTCAGGCGGCCGAGGGCGCGGCCTTCCACAGGGCGTATCAGGTCGTGATGGCCGTCTGCGCCGCCTGCGCCATCCTCAGCGGGATTGTCGGCGGACTGACGGCTCCGGGCCGGGTTCAGAAGCCCGAGTAGAAGGCGTCGATCAGCCGGGTGGCGCGCGGATCGCCGATCAGGTGCGGCGACTGACGCGTCATCACATAGGCGCCCGACACGCGGGTCTTCGTATCGGCGAAGACGCAGGAACCGCCCCAGCCGCAGTGGCCGACCGTGTCCGGGTTGGGGCCGAAGATGTTCAGACCCTCGTTCCGCATCACCCCCGTGGCCCAGCTGATCACATAGGGCAGGACCTTGTCCGGCCCGTGGATGCGTTCGCGCGTCAGCTGGCCGACGATGTCCGGGGACAGGATGGTGCGGCCGTGCAGGTCGCCGCGGTTGGCGACGATGCTGAAGATGCGGGCCAGATCGCGCGCCGTGCCGTGCAGATTGGCCGAGGGGATCTCCGTCGTCCGCCACTCGGTCGAGCCGCGCCCGCCGGGGGCCGCGCCCTTCGAGATGAAGGCGGCGGACTTGATCGGATCGATCGTTCCGAGGCTGGGCGGCGCCGAGGGCTTTTTGATCGCCGCGACCCGGTCGTGCTCCGCCTCGGGCAGGCCGATCCACAGGTCGAGATCGTATTTGGTCGCGAAATCCTCGCGCAGCGCCGTGCCCATCGAGCGGCCGTCGGCCAGTCGGAAGACCTCGCCCGCCAGATAGCCGATGGTGATCGGGTGGTAGCCCGAGGCCGTGCCCGGGGGCCACATCGGGGCCTGGGCCGCGAGCCGGTCCAAGACCGCCTGACGGTCGAACCAGATGGCCGGGTCCTCGGGCGTGTCGAAGCCGGGCAGGCCGTCCTGATGCGACATCAGCTGGGCCACAGTGATCCCGTCCTTGCCCGCCTGACCATAGGCGGGCCACAGGCTGGCGACGGTCTGGTCGTAGCTCAGCTGCCCCCGCTCGACAGCGGTCGCGATCAGCAGGGCCATCACCGCCTTGCCGGTCGAGAAGACGGGGGTCAGGGTCCTGTCGGTGAAGGGCGTCCCCTCTCGTGGATCGGCCTGGCCGGCCCAGAGGTCGACGACCACCTCCCCCTCGACGCAGAACGACACCCGCGCCGCCTGTTCGTTCAGCCCGTCGGGCGCTTCGGTGAAATTGGCCGCGAAGGCGTCCTTCACGGCGGCGAAACGGGGCGGGCAGACGCCGGAGATGTCGGTCATGCGCGGGTTCTAGCCAATCCGCCCGTTGCGCGGGAGGGCGTCCGCGCCCGCTTCAGCGGGGCCGGGCGGGAATCAGCGCGAGCGTTGTCCGAAAGTCGCGTTCAGTCCTTCAGCCAGTCCAGCACGCCGTTCGCCGCGACCACGCCCGAGGCGAAACTGGCCTGGAGCAGATAGCCGCCGGTCGGGGCCTCCCAGTCCAGCATCTCACCGGCGACGAAGACCCCCGGGCGGGCGGTCAGCATCAACTGTTGATTCACGGCCTCCAGACCGACGCCCCCTGCGGAGGAGATGGCTCGCTCCAGTCCCTGCATCCCGGTCAGCTTCAGACGCACGGCCTTGATGCGTTTGGCCAGCTTCTCGGCGCCGAGCGGGATCTCGCCGGGGATGTCGCGCAGGACGGCGATGGCGGCGGGGGACAGGCCGCCCGATTTCCTCAGATGGTTGGTCATGGAGTCCTTGCCGCGTCCCTTGGCCAGGCGGTCGGCGAGGGCGTCCTCGGTCAGGTCGGGACGCAGGTCGAGGGTCAGGATGGCCGAGCCGTCGCGGGCGATGGCCGCTCTCAGCGCCGAGGACAGGGCGTAGATGGCCCCGCCCTCGATCCCGTAGCGGGTCAGCATGACCTCGCCCCGGACCGTCTTGCCCTCGAAGGTGAGTGCGATGGCCTTGAGCGCCTGCCCGGCCGCGCGGTCGATCAGGATGTCGGACCAGTCAACATTGAATCCGGCGTTGGACGCTTGGAGCGGCGTGACGGCGACGCCCTCGGCCGCCAGCACCGGGGCCCAGCTTCCGTCCGAGCCCAGCCGCGGCCAGCTGGCCCCGCCCATGGCGAGGATGACGGCGTCAGGAGCTTCCGAAGATCCGTCCCCGAAGATCAGACTGTCGCCGGACCAGCCGGTCCAGTGGGAGCGGGTCTTCAGGACGACGCCCAGTTCGCTCAGCCGGGCCAGCCAGGCGCGCAACAGCGGCGAGGCCTTCATGGCGCGGGGGAAGACCCGGCCGCTGGAGCCGGTGAAGGTGGCCTGGCCCAGGCCCTCGGCCCAGGCGATCAGGTCGTCGGGGGTGAAGGCATCGAGCCAGTCGGACACCGTCGCCTCACCAACGCCGTAGCGCGACAGGAAGGCGGCCTGCGCCTCCGAATGGGTCAGGTTCAGCCCGCCGCGCCCGGCCAGCAGGAATTTGCGCGCCGGCGAGGGCATGCGCTCGTGCACCGTCACCCGGACGCCCGATCGGGACAGCACCTCGGCCGCCATCAGACCTGCGGGGCCGGCGCCGATGATGGAGACGGTGGGGGGAGTGTTCGAAGCGGTCATGCGCTTCCTCTACCCCACACCGCAGGAGAAATCCGGGGGGAAACCCCCTATATGATCCAGATGAGCGTCGCCTTCACCCGTGAGGAAGACCTGGAGGCCACGGCCGCCGATCTTCCCGACCGCCCCATCTCGCCCCACGCCAATCTGGTGACGGCGTCCGGCCTGGCCGCCATCGAGGCCGAGCTGGCCTCTGCGCGCGCGGCCTATACGGCGGCGCAGGCGCATGGATCGATCGAAGCCGACCGCACCGCCATGGCCCGGGCGACGCGCGACTTGCGCTACTGGTCCGCGCGGCGGGCCAGCGCCCAGCTGCTGGAGGTTCCCGAGGACGGGGCGGTGCGCTTCGGCGGGTCGGTGACCATCGAGCGCGAGGACGGCCGCACCCAGACCTGGCGCATCGTCGGCGAGGACGAGGCCGATCCGGCGGAGGGGTCTGTCAGCCACGTCTCGCCCCTGGCCCGCGCCCTGATCGGCAAGCGGGTCGGCGACGAGGCCGTCGTGGCGGGGCAGTCGGTCGAGATCGTCGAAGTCGACTGATCAACGGTCGACGCGACCGCCGACCTGCGCTCAACTGAGATCAGAAGAAGAAGGAAAGACCGCCCATGGCTCGCAAGCCCAACTACAGTTTCGAGCGTCAGGAACGCGAGCGCGCCGACGCCAAGAAGGCCGCCGAGAAGGCCGCCGCCAAGGCCGAGAAGAAGGCCGCCAAACAGGCTGAGCGGGATGAAGGCGCGCCCGAGGCGGACTGAGGTCGCCTCCCGTCAGGGCATGGCTTCAGGCCGCCTGGGCCGGGGCGAGCTGTTCGGCGCTTCGCAGCATCCGGGCCAGGCGTGGCAGCAGGTGGCTCTGAATCCGGTCCTTGGTCAGATAGTCGCGCGCGCCCAGCGAAACGGCGCGCTGGACGTGTTCTGAAGCGCGACTGGCGGTCAGGACGAGGACGGATGGAGGCGCTTCGATCGCTTCCGCGCGCAGGGTCTCCAGCACCGCGAAGCCGTCGACATCGGGCAGGTTCAGGTCCAGCAGCAGGGCGTGCGGGCGGATGAGGAAGGTCCGTTCGAGCGCTTCGCGGCCGCAGCGCGCCGTGTGGGCGTCATAGCCGGCCGAGGTCAGTTTGGAACGGACCAGTTCGCGCACGAGGGAATCGTCCTCGGCGATCAGGATCCGGCGGCGTCCGGGCATGGGGGCTCCATTTTCACGCCCTTTCGGGCTGTCCCGGAGTGATAACCGGGGATGGATACCAGAGGCTTACGCAACCCTTAGGTCTTTGGTTATAGGCCGCTTTCAGACCAGCCCGTCGTAAGCCGGGGCCTCGGCGGCGCTGCCGGGGAAGACGCGATTGTCCAGCGCGGCGCGGTCGACGCCCATGTGGTCGCGCAGCACGCCCTTGAAGACCGAGCGGACGTCCAGCGTCGGGGTCAGGTCGCGGTCCTCGAACAGTTTCGCCTCGGCGAGCGTCGGCCAGTCGCCGACCATGCCGGAGTTTGGGCCGCCCCGCTTGAGCGCGCCGCCGGCCAGCAGCAGGGAGGAGCCGGTGCCGTGGTCGGTGCCTTGTGTGCCATTGGCGCGGGCGGTGCGGCCGAACTCTGTGGCGACGACGACGACGGTGCGGTCCCAGTCATTTCCCAGACCCTGATGCAGGCCGCCGATGACCTGATCAAGGCCGGTGAGGCGGGTCTGGAGCTGGCCCAGCTGGCGGGCGTGGGTGTCCCAGCCATCGATCGACAGGGCCACGAGGTCGGCGCCCTGATCCCCCGCCATCAAACGGGCGACCGCAGCGCCGAGGCCGGCGACGTCGTTACGGCGCACCGTGGCGTCGCCCGCGACCATGGCCATCTGTTCGGTCTCCAGGCCCCGCGCCAGATTGGTCCCGAGCATGGGGTCGTCGACATAGAGGTCCTGAAGCAGGGAGGCGATGCGGTCGCCGCCCTCGATCTTGCCGCCCGGCGCCCAGCTGGAGGTCGGGGCCGAACCGCGCAGGATCAGGGGCGTCTGGGCCCCGATGGACAGGCCGTGATAGCGGGCGCCGGACGCCGCGAGCGCCCGATTGAGCCAGCCGTCGGTCTGCTGGCGCAGGCCCTCGCCGCCGTTTTCCAGCACGTCCTGGGCGTCGAAGTGGGAGCGGATGCGGGCCGGGATGGCCACCGCCGGGGCGAAGCGCATTTGACCGGCGGCATGGAGGCCGTGCAGGCCCGCCAGTGAGGGGTGGAGGCCGAAGCCTTCGCTGAGGGCGAGCGCGCCGTTGGGCTGGCCGGGCGCCGCGATGGCGAGGCCGGCGCGCAAGGGGACGTAGTTCGCATCGCCGTAAGGGACGGTGACCGACAGGCCGTCCATGGCCCCGCGGGCGATGATGACGACCATCTTGTTGCGCGGCCCGGCGGCCGACTGGGCCGAGGCCCGGCCGGCGAAGGCGAGGCTGACGCCGGCGGCGCCGAGGAAAAGACGACGGTTGAGGGAGATGGGGGCGGTCATCGGCGTTGGAACTCCGGCGACATGAGGAAGAGGGTCAGGGCTTCGGGGCGGCTCTCGGCGCGGGCGACGGCGAGGCGGGTGCGTTCGCTGAGGCGGGCGCCCAGAGCATTGGCCGCCACGGTGTTGGGGTCGGCGACCTGGGCGAGGTCGGCGACGGCCTTGGACCAGTCCAGCCGCTTCACGAGGGCGTCCGGTCCGGCCCAGTCGGCGGCCGTGTCGGGCCAGCCTTCGGGCGAGGGCGCGGCGAAGGCGGGTTGCCCCATGGCGACGAGGGCCTGCTGCAACGGTTGAACCCGCTGCGGGCTGGTGCCCAGAGCCCGGTGGGCCGAGACGATGAACTCATAGGGCGTCTTGATCTTGGCCGGCTGGGGCGACCAGCTCTCGGGGGCGGTCACCAGCGTCCGGGCCACCACGGCGAGGTCGCCGCCCGAGCGGGTCCAGACCTGTTCCAGTTTGTCGACCAGAGAGGGCGGCGGGTCGTCGGCGACGAAGTGGACGGCGATCTTTCTGGCCAGCCGCCGGGCCGTCTGGGGCCGGTTGGCCAGGTCGCGGAGGATGGTCTCGCCCTGATCCTTTTCACCCGCTGCGTAACTCTTGCCCAGCACCGTGCGGGCGCCGGGTTCGTGGACGATGGCGCGGTAGACGAAGCCGTTGAGGCCCGGCTCGCCCCGGACCGCCACCTGAACCCCGCGCGCATAGCGGGCCTGCTGCCTCTGGCCGCCGCCGCCGAAGCCTTGAGCGCCCGCCGCGACATTTGCGCGGACCAGATCCATGCCCTGATCGCGCGGGGCAGGAACCGACCAGCCGGTCAGGGCGCGGGCGAATTCGGTGACGTCGGCCTGCGTATAGCCGCCGTCGGCGCCGACGGTGTGCAGCTCCATGATCTCGCGGGCGAGGTTTTCGTTCAGCCCGGCGTTGCGGCGTTGTCCGGCGCGGCTGTCGGGGCCGATCGACTGGGCCTGATCGAGATAGAGCAGCATGGCCGGATGCTGTTCGGCGGCGATGGCCAGATCCTCGAACTTGCCGAAGACATGGGGGCGGATGGCCTCGCGCTCATACTGGCCCATGAAGACGGCCGACTGGAACTTGGTCGCCGAGACGGTGAAGCCGTTGGCCCAGAACAGGGCCCAGCGTTCGGCGAAGCCGGCATCGGTGGTCGCGCCCAGCTGCGCACGGGCGAGGAACTCTCGCGCCGTATCCTGAACCAGATCGCGGCGGCTGTCGCGACGGGCGTCGAAGGCGGCCTGAGCCGGATCGGAGGCGGCGGGCATGGGCGCCGCCTGGGCCATGGGGGCGTTCTGGTCGGCCTGATTGGCCATGCGTTGGGCGCGGCGTTGCTGTCGCCGGGGTTGGGCGGGCGTCTCCATGGCCGGTTGGGCGCCGGGCTGACCCATCTCGGCAGGCGGCATGTCCCGGCGCGCCTGCCGCACCTGCTGGGCGTCGCGTTGATAGTCGAGGAAGGCCTGCATCCGCTCGACGGAGGTGTCGAACTGGCCCGGCGGATTGGCCGCGCCGGTCGGTCGGATCTGGCCTTCCAGCCAGCCGCGGGGGTCGTTCAACCGTTGAATCTCACCCGGTCGGGCGCCGAGGCCGAAGCGGGTGAGGGCGATGGCGGCGTTGACGTCGGATTCCGAAGGCATGGCCCGTCCTCTCGTCGTGTGTGTCAGACCTGAAACGTCCCGCCCTGAAAAGTCCGTCGCGGATGAGGAGGTTGCAAGCCGGGATCGACGGGTATCCAATAACGGTCAACAGCGAAGGTCCTTCGAAAGGGGCCTCGGCGGGAGTGAGAACCATGGGCCAGAGGTCCGACGCCCTGACCGACGCCGCCACCCATCCGGATCGGGTGCGGTCGGTGCTGGATGATGCAGCGGGGCCGGCGCGTTCGGCCCTGGCGGCGTCTTGGCGGCGCTCGATCACCCTCTATGGCCTCGATCCCGAGGACGGGCGGCCGCCCGAGGTGCTGACGGCGCAGGAGCTGGCGGCGGCGCGGCAGGAGATCGAGCCCTTGATGCGGGCGGCGCAGTCGACGCTGGACCGGCTGTTCCAGGCCGTCGGCGACACGGGCTGCTGCGTCCTGCTGACCAATCGGGACGGGGTGCCCGTCGATCGGCGTGGCGCCGTCGCCGACGACGACCAGTTCCGCCGCTGGGGCCTGTGGTCGGGCGCGGTCTGGTCCGAGGCGACCGAGGGGGCCAACGGCATCGGGACGTGTCTGGCCGAGAGCCGGGCCCTGACCATCCATCGCGACCAGCATTTCCATACGCGCAACATCGGCCTCAGCTGCACCGCAGCGCCGATCTACGACCATCAGGGGCGGCTGGCGGCGGCGCTGGACGTGTCCTCGGCCCGGGCCGACCTGACCGAGGGCTTCGTCGGCCTGATCGCGGCGGCGGTGGGCGACGCCGCGCGCGCCATCGAAGCCGCCCACTTCCGTGAAGCCTTCGCCCAGACCCGCATCGTCCTGCCGCCCGGCGGGGAAAGGCACGGGGCCGCCCTCCTGGCGGTGGATCGCCACGATCTGGTCGTCGGGGCGACGCGGTCGGCGCGGCAGATGCTGGACATCACCGACGCCCGCATCGCCGGACAGCTGCCGGCCTCGGACGTGCTGTCGGTCGGCGGCAGCGGCGAGGAACTGGTCGAGGCCGAACGCGGCGCGGTTCGACGGGCCTTGGCGCGGGCCGACGGGAATGTCTCGGCGGCTGCGAGGGCTCTGGGCGTCAGCCGCGCGACCCTGCACAGGAAGCTGAACCGGCTGGGTCTGGCGGGGCACTGAACCTGTCGCACGCATGCGACAGGTGTGCGGCGCAGCATGAACTCGCCGTCTGGCGCGGCCCGCATCGCGGGCGCTTCTCTGGTCTCCAACGACGACGCCAAAACCGGCGCGCCATGGAAACAGACGGAGACCGATCATGACCAAGCCCGAATTCATCCGCGCCGCGACGCCGAAGTTCAAACCCCGCTATGAGAATTTCATCGGCGGCGAATGGGTGGCGCCGGTCGCCGGCCGCTATTTCGAGAACCTGTCGCCGGTGAACGGCCGGGTGCTGTGCGAGGTGGCGCGGTCCGACGCCGCCGACGTCGAACTGGCGCTGGACGCCGCCCACAAGGCGAAGGCCGCCTGGGGCAAGACCTCGGTGACCGAGCGGGCGGTGATGCTCAACAGGATCGCCGACCGGATCGAGGCGAACCTGCAGGCCATCGCCGAGGCCGAGACCTGGGACAACGGCAAGCCGGTGCGCGAGACCATGGCCGCGGACATCCCGCTGGCCATCGACCATTTCCGCTATTTCGCCGGCTGCATCCGGGCCCAGGAAGGCGGCATCTCGGAGATCGATCACGACACCGTCGCCTATCATTTCCATGAGCCGCTGGGCGTGGTCGGGCAGATCATTCCGTGGAACTTCCCGATCCTGATGGCGGCGTGGAAGCTGGCGCCCGCTCTGGCGGCGGGCAACTGCATCGTGCTCAAGCCCGCCGAACAGACCCCGGCCTCGATCCTGATGGTCATGGAGCTGATCCAGGACCTGATTCCGGCGGGAGTCCTGAACATCGTCTCGGGCACCGGCGTGGAGGTCGGCAAGCCGCTGGCCACCAATCCGCGCATCGCCAAGATCGCCTTCACCGGCTCCACCGCCGTCGGCCAGCAGATCATGCAATACGCCACCGAGAACCTGATCCCGGTGACACTGGAGCTGGGCGGCAAGTCGCCGAACATCTTCTTCAAGGACGTGATGGATCACGACGATGCCTTCCTCGACAAGGCGCTGGAGGGTTTCGCCATGTTCGCGCTGAACCAAGGTGAGGTCTGCACCTGCCCCAGCCGCGCCCTGATCCACGAGGACATCTTCGACGCCTTCATGGAGAAGGCCATCAAGCGGGTGGAATCCATCGTGCGCGGCGACCCGCTGGACCCGAACACCATGGTCGGCGCCCAGGCGTCGCAGGCCCAGCTCGACAAGATCCTGTCCTACCTGGCCATCGGCAAGGCGGAGGGCGCCGAGGTCCTGACCGGCGGCGATCAGGCCGAGCTGAAGGGCGATCTGAACGGCGGCTATTACGTCGAGCCGACCATCTTCAAGGGCACCAACAACATGCGGGTGTTCCAGGAGGAGATCTTCGGCCCGGTCCTGTCGGTGACAACCTTCAAGACGCTGGAAGAGGCCATCGAAATCGCCAACGACACGGTCTACGGCCTCGGCGCCGGTGTCTGGTCGCGCGACATGAACACCGCCTATCGCGCCGGCCGGGCCATCGAGGCGGGCCGCGTCTGGACCAACTGCTACCACCAGTACCCCGCCCATGCGGCCTTCGGCGGCTACAAGAAGTCCGGCATCGGGCGTGAGAACCACCGGATGATGCTGGACCACTATCAGCAGACCAAGAACCTGCTGGTCAGCTACAGCCCCGACAAGCTCGGCTTCTTCTGAGGCGCCGACCCGCGCCCCGGATTTGACCAGAGGTCGATCCGGGCATTTCCACTCCCCCGAGCGTCCCGACCCGGACGAGACTGCGGCGGTCTCTCGTAAGAGGGGCCGCCGTTCTTTTACCGGCTGCGGTAGCGGAGGGCGTCGACGAGGAGGGCGAAAGCGGGGGTCGGCTGGCGGCGGCTGGGGTAGTAGAGGTGGTACCCCGAGAACGGCGGGGTCCAGTCGTCGAGGACGGTGGTCAGGCGGCCTTCGGCGATCAGGGGCGCGACCTCGTCGTGCATCATGACGGCCAGACCCATGCCGGCGAGGACGGCGCTCCGGACCAGGGCCATGCTGTTGAAGATCAGCCGGCCGGCGACGCGGATATTGGCGGCCTGACCGTCCTTCTCGAACTCCCAGGCATAGAGGCCGCCCAGGGTTGGCAGGCGGTAGTTGATACAGGCGTGGTCGGCGAGGTCGTGCGGGGTCTGCGGGGCGCCGTGGCGGGCCAGATAGTCGGGCGAGGCGATGACGACCATGCGCAGGTCAGGCCCAATGGGAACGGCGATCATATCCTTGCCCAGCCGTTCGCCCAGACGGATGCCGGCGTCGAAGCGGCCCTCGACCAGATCGGCCAGGCTGTCGTCGACCGAGATCTCGACCTTGATGTCGGGATAGGCGGGCAGGAGGCGCTCGAGCACCGGCCACAGCACCTTGCGCGCCGCATGTTCGCCGGCGGTGATGCGGATGGTCCCGGCCGGGCGGTCGCGCAGGTCGCCCAGCGCCGCGACCCGCTGTTCGATATCGTCGAAGGCCGGACGCAGGGTCTCCAGCAGCCGTTCGCCGGCCTCGGTCGGGGCGACGTTGCGCGTGGTGCGGACCAGCAGGCGCAGGCCCAGACGCGTCTCCAGCCGCCGCACCGTATGGCTGACCGCCGACTGGGAGGTGCCCAGTTTGGCCGCCGCCCGGGTGAAGCTGCGTTCCTCCGCCACGACCATGAAGGTCGAGAGGTCGCCCAGCTCATCGCGCTTCATTCATGAATCCTCGACATGGGTGCATGCCGATATCTGCGCCTAATCGAAGGGCCGAACCAGTCCTAGATTGCCCCTACCGAAATCAGAGAGGGACCGTCCGGACGGCGCCCTCTTCGCCTGCTGGAGCGCCCCCATGAAGACCATCGGTTACGCCGCCCATTCGACCACCGCGGAACTTGAGCCCTGGACCTTCGAACGGCGCGAGCTGCGCGCCAACGACGTGCAGATGGAGATCCTCTACTGCGGCGTCTGCCACTCGGACCTGCACCAGTCGCGCAACGACTGGGGCTGGTCGTCCTATCCGGTGGTGCCGGGTCACGAGATCGTCGGCGTCGTCACCGCCGTCGGCCCCGAGGTCAAGAAATACAAGGAAGGCGACCGCGTCGCCGTCGGCTGTATGGTCGACAGCTGCCAGCACTGCGACCAGTGCCACAAGGGCGAGGAGCAGCTCTGCCGCCACGGCAACACCCAGACCTATAACGGCCGCGACCGGATCACGGGCGACCCGACCTACGGCGGCTATTCCAAGCATCTGGTGGTGCGCGAGGAGTTCGTGCTGTCGGTCCCGGAGAGCCTCGACATCGCCCGGGCCGCGCCGTTGCTCTGCGCCGGCATCACGACCTGGTCGCCGCTCAAGACCTGGGGCGTCAAGGAAGGGACCCGCGTCGGGGTCGTCGGTCTGGGCGGTCTGGGCCATATGGCGGTCAAGCTGGCCGCCGGTCTCGGAGCCCATGTCGTGGTCCTGAGCCGCAGCGCCGACAAGGAGGCCGATGCGAAGGAGCTGGGCGCCCACGAGCTTCTGGTGTCCTCGGACAAGGCGGCGATGAAGGCGGCGGCCAACAGCCTCGACCTGATCATCGACACCGTGCCGGTGGAGCATGAGCTGAACCCCTATCTGCCGCTGCTGGACGTGGACGGCACCATCGTCCTGGTCGGCCAGCTGGGTCCGATCCCGAACATGTCGAGCCTGCCCCTGCTGATGGGCCGCCGCCGCGTCTCGGGATCGCCCATCG
This sequence comes from Brevundimonas sp. ALps5, assembly GCF_058681645.1. Taxonomy (NCBI): domain Bacteria; kingdom Pseudomonadati; phylum Pseudomonadota; class Alphaproteobacteria; order Caulobacterales; family Caulobacteraceae; genus Brevundimonas; species Brevundimonas sp. ALps5. The sequence continues at coordinate 1,639,269 of NZ_CM178744.1, forward strand.
GCGGCATCCGCGAAACCCAGGAGATGCTCGACTTCTGCGGCGAGAAGGGAATCCTGCCCGACGTCGAGATGATCCGCATGGACGAGATCAACCACGCCTTCGAGCGGATGGAGAAGTCCGACGTCCGCTACCGCTTCGTTATCGACATGGCGTCGCTGGAAGCCCCGGCCACAGAAGCCGCGTGATGGGGGCGGCGTTCCTCGCCGCCCTTCTCATCTTCATTCAGGAGCCCGCAATGACCGTTCAGCGCAACGGAACGAACCCGGCTGCCTTCGGCCCGGCGGAATACTTCACCGGCCGCGTCCGCATCGAGAACGGGTTCAAGGCGCCGGCGCCGGGCAATGTTCAGGGCGCGCTGGTCATCTTCGAGCCCGGCGCCCGGTCCAACTGGCACACCCATCCGCTGGGCCAGACCTTGATCGTGGCCTCGGGCGTGGGCTGGCACCAGTGCGAGGGCGGGCCGGTGGAGGAAATCCGCGCCGGCGACGTGGTCCAGTGCGGCGCCAACCACCGCCACTGGCACGGCGCCAGCGCCACCGTCGGCATGAGCCACTGGGCCGTTCAGGAAGCGCTCGACGGCAAGGTGGTGGAGTGGATGGAGGCGGTGACCGACGAACAATATCTCGCGGGACCCGCCCGATGACCGACGTCGTCGTTCTCATCGGCGCCGGCCAGATCGGTCAGGCCATCGCCCGCCGCGTCGGGACCGGCAAACATGTGCTGCTGGCGGACAACCGGATCGAAAACGCCCGGGCCGCCGCCGAGGTGTTCGCCAACGCCGGCTATGTCGCGTCGACCGCGACCGTCGATGTCTCGGACCGCGCCTCGGTCGAGGCCCTGGTCCGAACGGCGACCGATACTGGCGCGGTCACGGGCCTGATCCACGCCGCGGGCGTCTCGCCCAGCCAGGCGCCGCCCGAGGTGATCCTGAAAGTCGATCTCTATGGGACCGCCCTGGTGCTCGACCTGTTCGGCGCGGTCATCGCGGCCGGCGGCTCGGGCGTGGTCATCGCCTCCCAGTCGGGGCATCGCCTGCCGCCCCTGTCCGTCGAACAGAACAAGGCGCTGGCCACGACGCCGGTCGAGGACCTGCAGGGGCTCGATTTCCTGTCGCCCGACCAGGTCACCGATCCGTTGAACGCCTATCAGCTGTCCAAGCGCGGCAATGCGCTGCGGGTCGCGGCCGAGGCCGTGCGGTGGGGACGGCGCGGCGCCCGCATCAACTGCATCAGCCCGGGCATCGTCATGACCCCGCTGGCTCGCGATGAACTGAACGGCCCGCGCGGCGAGGGCTATCGCCGCATGATCGAGGGCTCGCCCGCCCGTCGCGCCGGGACGCCCGACGAGATCGCCGGACTGGCCGCCCTGCTGATGGGAGCCGACGGCGCCTTCATCACCGGCTCCGATTTTCTCATGGACGGCGGGGTCACCGCCGCCTGGTGGTACGGCGACCTCGCCCCAACCGCATAGACGGGCCGCATAGAAGGATAGACGCCATGAAAACCCGAATTCTCGGTTCTTCCGGCCTTGAGGTCTCGGCCCTCGGCCTCGGCTGCATGGGCCTCAGCGCCGCCTATGGGCCGGCGACGGAGACGACGGAGGCGGTCACGCTGATCCGCGACGCCTTCGATCTGGGGGTGACCCTGTTCGACACGGCCGAGGCCTATGGCCCGTTCGTCAATGAGACGGTGGTGGGCGAGGCGCTCGAACCGATCCGCGACAGGGTGGTGATCGCGACCAAGTTCGGCTTCGACATCGATCAGGCGACCGGCGAACGCCGGGGTGGGACGAACAGCCGGCCCGAGCATATCGTGGCGGTGGTCGAGGCCATGCTGAAGCGGCTCAGGACCGACCGGATCGACCTTTTGTATCAGCACCGTGTCGATCCGGCCGTGCCGATGGAAGACGTGGCCGGCGCCGTGAAGGGGCTGATAGAAGCGGGCAAGGTGCTGCATTTCGGCCTGTCGGAGGCGAGCCTCGACTCGATCCGTCGCGCCCATGCGGTGCAGCCGGTGACGGCGCTGCAGAACGAATATTCCCTGTGGACGCGGGACGTGGAGGCCAACGGGGTGCTCGACCTGTGCGAGGAGCTGGGCATCGGCTTCGTGCCGTTCAGTCCTCTGGGGGCCGGCTTCCTGACCGGGAAGATCGATGCGCAGACGGCCTTCGCGCCGGGGGACTTCCGCTCGATCTCGCCGCGCTTCACCGCCGAGGCCCGGGCCGCGAATACGGCCATGGTCGAACTTCTGACCCGGACGGCGGAAGCCCATGGCGCCACGCCCGCCCAGATCGCCCTCAGCTGGCTGCTGGCCAGGAAGCCATGGATCGTGCCCATTCCGGGGACGACCAAGCTGCACCGGCTGAAGGAAAACCTCGGGGCGGCGGAGATCGAACTGACGCCCGAAGACCTGACCGCCATCGCCGCCGCGGCCGCGCAAATCGACATCCAGGGCGCCCGCCTGCCCGAGGCCGTTCTGGCCATGACCAACCGTTGATCGGAGCTTCCCCCATGACGACCCTCCCCACACGCCAACTCGGAAATCTCGAGGTTTCGGCCCTCGGCCTCGGCTGTATGGGGCTAAGTTTCGGCTATGGCGCCGTGACGGAGACGAAGGAGGCGGTCGCCCTGATCCGGGCCGCGGTCGAGAAGGGGGTGACCTTCTTCGACACGGCGGAGGTCTATGGGCCGTTCGTCAATGAGACCGTGGTCGGCGAGGCCCTCAAGCCGTTCCGCGATCAGGTCATCATCGCGACCAAGTTCGGCTTCGCCCTCGATCCCGAGACGGGGCCGCTCGGCGGGCTCAACAGCCGGCCCGACCATATCCGCAAGGCTGTCGAAGGCTCGCTGTCGCGGCTGGGCGTCGAGATGATCGACCTTCTGTACCAGCACCGCGTCGATCCGGAGGTCCCGATCGAGGATGTGGCGGGCGCCGTCCGCGACCTGATCGCCGAGGGCAAGGTCAAGGCGTTCGGCCTGTCCGAAGCCGGGGTCAGCACCATCCGTCGCGCCCACGCCGTCCAGCCGGTCGCGGCCCTGCAGAGCGAGTATTCCCTGTGGTGGCGCGAGCCCGAGGCGGAGATCCTGCCGACGCTGGCGGAGCTGGGCATCGGCTTCGTGCCCTTCAGCCCTCTGGGCAAGGGCTTCCTGACCGGGGCGATCAAGGCCGACGAGACGTTCGACAAGACCGATTTCCGTAGCAGCCTGCCCCGGTTCCAGCCCGAAAATCGCGACGCCAACCAGGCCCTGCTCGAACTCGTCGAGGCCTTCGCCAGACAGAGGGGCGCGACCCCGGCCCAGATCGCCCTGGCCTGGCTGCTGGCCCAGGGGCCATCGATCGTGCCGATCCCGGGCACGACCAAGCTGCACCGGCTGGAGGAAAATCTCGGCGGCGCGACCGTCGAGCTGACGGCGGAAGACGTAGAGGCCCTGAACACCGCCTCGGCGACGCTGCAGGTGACCGGCGACCGCTATGCGCCGGCCCAGCAGAAGATGATCGACCGTTGATTCCAGTCTGAGGGGAGGCGGTTCGGGAAAGGCGTCCTATATCGACGGCATGACCAGCCGAACCGCCTCCTGCGACTGCGGACAGCTCAGCATCACCGTCGAGGGCGAGCCTCGCGGGGTGGGGGTGTGTCACTGTCTGTCCTGCCAGCGACGGACGGGCAGCGTCTTCGCCACACTGGCCGGGTTTCGCGGCTCCTGGTCGATGAGCGGACGGGCCACCGAATATGTGCGGACGGGGGATCAGGGGGCGAGGTTCCGCTTCCGCTTCTGCCCCGTCTGCGGCTCCAACGTCTTCCATACGGAGGAGGGGTTCGAGGACCGGTCGGTGAGCATCTCCGTCGGGGCCTTCGCCGACCCGACCTTCCCGCCGCCGTCGGACAGCGTCTACGACAGCCGGCGCCATCCGTGGGTGTCCCTGCCCGAGACGGTGCAGGTCTGGGACAAGGATCCCGAATGAACCCGGGGGCACGCTTTGTGGCCTGGCTGAAATACTGGTTCTGGCCGCACAAGCCGGTTCCGGTCGAGCCCGATTGGTCTGCCATCAACACCTATACGGACCTGTGTCGTGCCGCCTGGGACTGCGGCTGGCTCAGTTCAGACGCTGTGCTGGCCGGGCCGTTCCAGCGCTATCTTGAGCTCTGCATGGATGGGGACGACAATCCGCGCGGCCGGGCGCGGATCATGGAGTTCGCCCGGGGGCTGGTGATCTCTCATGCCCGGGGACTGGACCCCGTCGCGGGGTGGGACGGGGAAGACGATCGGAACCGTCCCCTGAGTCCCGCCGGCGAGGCCTTCGTCGCCCGCGCCCGGACCCGGGTCGCGGACTGGTTCGCCGGCCGCTCCGACACTGAATACATGCTCGAAGTCATGGACGGGACGGGGAACCACAACCATCGGGCGCCGAAAGCCCCCGCTTCCGCGGGCTGAATACGGCCTGCGACGCCGTGGCGGCCTTGAAGGACGGGCACAGCTCAGCTATTGCGACACATTCTCAGATTTGACCCTCCCCGTTCTTCAGAAAGTCGCTTCCATGTTCCGTTCCATCCTCCTCGCCTCCTGCTGTGCGTTCGCGGTCTCCGGCCCCGCCCTGGCCCAGACCGCCCAGACCCAGGATACGACGGATCTGGAGGAGGTCATCATCACCGGTTCGCAGGTCACCCTGACCTCGCCCTATGCCGGGGGCCAGGTGGCGCGCGGCGGACGGGTCGGCCTGTTCGGGTCGCTGGGCGTGATGGACACCCCCTTCGCCACCACCGCCTATACGGAAGAGCTGTCGCGGAACCAGCAGAGCCGCAGCGTCGGCGACGTGCTGCAGAACGACCCGGCCGTGCGGGTGTCCAAGGGCTTCGGGAATTTCCAGGAGCTGTACGTCATCCGCGGCTTCCCGGTCTATTCGGACGACATGACCTATAACGGTCTCTACGGCATCCTGCCGCGCCAGTTCGTGGCGTCGGAGTTCCTGGAGCGGGTCGAGGTCTTCCACGGCGCGACGGCCTTCCTGAACGGTGCGGCGCCGGGCGGGTCGGGCGTCGGCGGCGCCTTCAACCTGACGCCCAAGCGGGCTGGCAACGAGCCCCTGACGCGGGTGACGGCGGGCGTCGAGGGCGGCGGCGAACTCTATCTGGCCGGCGATGTCGCCCGCCGCTTCGGCGCCGACAATGAATACGGCGCCCGTCTGAACCTGGTCCGCCGCGACGGCGAGAGCACGGTGGACGGCGAGGACCGCCAGCTGACCGCCATCGGCCTGGGTCTGGACCGCCGCGGCGACCGCGCCCGCTTCTCAGCCGACATCGGTTATCAGGACCACCACATCGACGCTCCGCGTCCGACCGTGACGCCGTCCGGCGCCGTTCCGGCCGCGCCCTCGGCCGACGTCAACTACGCCCAGCCCTGGACCTATACGGACGAGAAGCAGGTCTTCGGCGTGGCCCGTGGCGAGTTCGACCTGACCGACAGTGTCACCGCCTGGGCGGCCTTCGGCGGCCGTCAGGGCAAGGAGGCCAATGTCCTGGCCAACCCCAATGTCGACGCCAGCGGCAATCTGACCGCCTACCGTTTCGACAATACGCGTGAGGACACCGTCTGGTCCGGTGACGTCGGCCTGCGCGCCGAGCTGACCACCGGCTCCGTCGGGCACCGGATCGTGGCCTCGGCCTCGCAGGTGCAGTCGAAGTCGAGGAACGCCTATGCCTTCTCCAGCTTCGCGGGCTTCTCCGCCGGGACCCTGTCCAACCCGGTCGCCGTGGCCCAGCCGGCGGCTGACTTCTTCGTCGGCGGCGACCCGTCGAACCCGCATGTGACCGAGCGCGTCGACAACTCCAGCCTGGCCATCGCCGACATGCTGTCCTTCCTGGACGGCAGACTGCTGGTCACGGCGGGCGTGCGCTACCAGAAGATCGAGACCAAGACCTACGACTACAACACCGGCGCGGGCCTCTCGTCCTATGACGGCGACGTGACCACCCCGGCCTTCGCCGTGGTGTGGAAGCCGGTCGACCGCGTGTCGCTCTACGCCAACTACGCCGAGGCCCTGATCCCCGGAAGGATCGCCCCCGCCGTGGTCAACGGCGCGGAGGTCCTCAACAAGGGCGAGGTGCTGGATCCGTTCGTCGGCGAACAGTTCGAGGTCGGCGCCAAATATGACGCCGGGACCTTCGGCGGTTCGATCAGCCTGTTCCGCACCACCCTGCAGACCGAGCTCTTCACACAGACCAGCGTGGCGCCGGCGCCGGCGGCGGGGATCTATTCCTCGGGTGGCGAACAGCAGAACCAGGGTGTCGAGCTCAGCGTCTTCGGTGAGCCGGTCGAGGGCCTGCGCCTTCTGGGCGGCCTGACCTGGCTGGACGCCGAGGTCGAGGGCGGCGCCCGTCCGATCGGGGTTCCGGACTTCCAGGGCAACGTCAATGTCGAGTGGGATGTGCCCCAGGTCACCGGCCTGACGCTGGAAGGCCGCGCCGTCTATACCGGCGAGCAGGAGGTCAATGCGGCCAACACCGTCCAGCTGGACAGCTGGACCCGTTTCGACGCCGGCGTCCGTTATGAGATGAGCGTCGCCGACCAGCCGGTCACCCTGCGCGCCCGGGTCGAAAACCTGGCCGACAAGGATCAGTGGGTCGCCGTCGGCGGCTATCCGGGCGCCAACTATCTGACGCTGGGCGCGCCGCGCACCCTGCGGGTCTCGATCTCGACGGACTTCTGAGGCGGATGAAACCCGGCACGATCCGCGCCTGGTCCTGGGTTCACAAATGGTCGAGCCTGGTCTCGACCGCCTTTCTGCTGATGCTGTGTCTGACCGGCCTGCCGCTGGTCTTTACGCATGAGCTGAACCATCTGTTGCTCGACCAGAGCTGGCAGGCGGCTGAACCGAACGCGCCGAAGAAGAGCCTCGACGAGGTTCTGGCTGTGGCCTTGGCGCGGGAGCCGGGCGACGTGCCCGCCTTCATGAGCTTCGACGAGGACCGGCCGGTGGTGAACGTCACCAGCCGCCCGGAAGGCGGCCCGGCGACCGCCTTCCACTTCCAGCCGATCGACCAGACGACCGGCGATCCCGCTCCGCCGGTCGCGGGCCATCCGCTGCTGGAGTTCCTGCTGCAGCTTCATACGGACATGTTTCTGGGTCTGTCCGGGATGCTGTTCCTGGGGGTCATGGGTCTGTTGCTGATCGCGGCCGTCGTTTCGGGGGTGGTTCTCTACGCCCCCTTCATGCGCAGGCTGCCGTTCGGGACGCTGAGGCTGGAGAAGGCGGCGCGGACGCGATGGCTGGACTGGCACAATCTTCTGGGCATCGTCACCGTGGCCTGGGTGACGGTGGTCGGGCTGACAGGGGTGGTGAACACCCTGGCCACGCCCATCCTGACGGTCTGGAAGAACACGGCGCTGAAGGAACTGACGGCGGAATATGCAGCGCCCGTCGCGACCGGCGAGCGGGCCTCGCTGGATCAGGCGGTGGCGCGGGCGAAGCAGGCCCTGCCGGGCAAGACGCTGCAGTTCGTGGCCTTTCCCGGCACCGACTATTCGACGGATCACCACTATGCGGTCTTCTTCCACGGCGACACGCCGCTGACCGCCCATCTGACGACGCCGGCCCTGATCGATGTGCGGACCGGGGAGCTGGCGGCCGTGGCTCCGACGCCCTGGTATGTGAAGGCGCTGAGCCTGTCGCAGCCGCTGCATTTCGGCGACTACGGCGGACTGGGGCTGAAGATCGTCTGGGGCCTGCTGGACCTCGCGACGATCGTCATCCTCGGGTCCGGCCTCTATCTGTGGCTGGCGAAGAAGAGGGGGCGCAAGGCGTGAAGCGCGGCAAGGATCTGAGCCTCCGGGCCGTGTTCGGCGTCCCGCTGATCCTCGGCGTTCTGGCCCTCATCGGGCTGGTGGGGGCGCTGCTGGAGAACGGCCCGTGGGACGGGCTGGGCGCGGCCCTGCTGGCGACCTCGGCGGCCGCCGTTGTCTGGGCCAGATTCAGGCGGCGCTGACCCTCAGTGCGCTGCGGTCGCCGACCGGGGCACGGAGAAGATGATCACGCCCTCGAACTCGCCGACGCGGCGGCCGACGGAGGTGACGCGCGGATCGCGCACGGACTCGCGTGGGCAGGCCAGAAGGTCGGCGCTGTCGTCGAACAGTTCCGTGGTCTTGTAGGTCTCGCCCAACAGCCAGCACGGCCCGCCCGGCTGCGGATAGCCGCGCTCGACCAACTTCAGACGATCGGAGAGGTCGCGGATCGGAGCCGGCGGGGTCGTCGCCGAGGCGCAGGCGGACAGCAGGGCGGCGAGGCCGAGGGTTCCGATGGCGATCAGGCGGCGCATTGCGGGTCTCCGACAGACAGTGAAGCTACGGTCCCACCCTGCCGGACCTGAGGTTGTTCGTCGAGTGACAATGCCGAGACGGGGGGCGGACAAAACGCCCCGAACCTCAGCCCGCCAGGGCCTCGGGCTCCTCAGGCGACAGCCACAGGGACAGGGCCGCGATCAGGGCCGGGATCTGGATCGGTTTGGCCAGATGGTCGTCCATCCCGGCTTCGCGGCAACGCTCGACCTGATCGGACTGGACGTTGGCGGTCAGGGCGAGGATGGGGGTGCGGTCGCCGGCTCCCGCCTGCATGCGGCGAATCTCGCGCGTCGCGGTCAGGCCGTCCATGACCGGCATGTGGACGTCCATCAGGACGAGATCATAGGCGCCGGTCTGCATCGCCTGCACGGCCTCGGCGCCGTCGCAAACCGCGTCGACCGTCAGGCCCAGACCGCCGAGGATGGCCGTGACCAGTTCGCGGTTGGCCGGGGCGTCGTCGGCGACGAGGATGCGGCCGGTCAGGGCGTCACTCGCCTCTCCAGCGGCCGTCTCGACAGCGGCCCCGGCGCTCGCGGCCAGATCGACCTCGAACCAGAAGGTCGAGCCCTTGCCCGGCTCGCTGTCGACGCCCAGTTCGCCGCCCATGCAGCCGATCAGGCGCCGCGAGATAGCCAGGCCCAGGCCCGTGCCGCCATAGACGCGGGTGGTCGAGGCATCGGCCTGGCTGAAGCGGTCGAAGACCTGGGCCAGCTTCTCCGCCGGAATGCCGATGCCGGTGTCGGTCACCGCCACGCGCAGGCGCAAGGCCCCGTCAGTCGAATGCGCGCCGCCCATCGTCAGGGTGACGCCGCCCTTCGCCGTGAACTTGGCCGCGTTGGACAGGAAGTTGAGCACCACCTGACGCAGCCGGCCCTCGTCGCCGGTCAGGCTGTCGGGAAGGTCGGGGTCGATGCGGACGTCCAGCGTCAGCCCCTTGAGGCGGCACTGGGTCTCGACGATGGCGGCGGCGCCTTCGGCGAGGATCCTGGGACTGAAGGGGCGGGGCTCCATCTCGATGGCGCCGGCCTCCAGCTTGGAATAGTCGAGGATGTCGTTGATCACGGCCAGCAGGGCGTCGCTGGCCGTGGCGATCCGGTCGACATAGCCGCGCTCGGTCGCGCCCAGGGCCTCGCTCTGCTGCAACAGGGTGGAGAAGCCGACGACGCTGGTCAGGGGCGTGCGGAGCTCATGGCTCATATTGGCCAGGAATTCGGACTTGGCGGCGGCGGCGGCCTCGGCGCGGTCGCGGGCCTCGATGACCTCGGCCTCCAGCGCCTTGCGGTCGTCGATGCCGCGGATGACGATGACGGCTTCGGGCACGCCGCGGTCGCTGACCACGGCCTTGAAGGTGCATTCGACCCAGACGATGGAGCCGTCGCGGTGCAGGGCCCGGTGCTCGAGCCGCGTCGACTTGCCGGTGGCGACGGATTCCAGCACGGCGGCGGTGACGGCGGGCAGGTCGTCGGGGTGGACGTATTCGGAAGCGTGGCCGCTCATCTCCTCCAGCGTCCAGCCCAGCAGGGTCTTGATGGCCGGGGAGATGTATTTGCTGGTGCCGTCCAGCCGGACGCGGGTGATGACGTCGTCGACGTTCTCGGCCAGCAGGCGATAGCGGCTTTCGTTGCGGCGCGCGGTTTCCAGCAGCTCATGCTGTTCGGTGACGTCCTGAAACACGCCGAACAGGGCCGAGACCTTGCCCAGCTCGTCGCGCTCGGTCCCGGCCTGGGTCAGGACGTGGCGCAGGCAGCCGTCGGCGCGGATCAGCTTCAGTTGCGCCTCATAGCCCTCGCCGGTCAGGATGGAGTTCTCGATCATCCCGGTCAGGGTCGCGACCGCGTCGGGGTGGTAGAAGCCGACGGCGCCGGCCAGATTCGGATCGAAGTCCTCGCGCGTGACGCCGTGAATGCGGAAGACCTCGTCGGACCACTGGACCATGCCGGTGGGGACATCGAGCCGCCAATGGCCGACGCCCGACATCTGCTCGACCAGTCTCAGGGTCTTGAGCCGCTCCTCGCCGCGCCGGGCCTGTTCGAGCCCGGCGATGATCTCTTCGGCCAGACCCGCCAGACGACGCAGGCGGGCGACGCCGGCCTCGCCGAAGCCGGTGCGGGGCTCGGTGTCCATGATGCCGAAGGCGCCGGCGGGCTTGCCGTCCGGCCCCTTGATCGTCACCCCGGCGTAGAAGCGCAGACCGAGGTCGCCATGGACCAGCGGGTGTCCCGCGACCCGCGGATCGGTCAGCCCGTCCTCGATGACGATGACGCCGTCCGGACCCATGTCGACCAGACGTCCGCCGACGCTGCCCACGCGAGGAATGCGTTTGGCGCAGAGGTCGGCGCTGGCCCGCAGGATGGTCTCGTCGTCCATGACGATCGACACCACGGCGGCCGGGACGTCGAACAGGTCGCAGGCGAGCTCGGTCAGCTTCTGGAAGGGGCCGCCATGGCCCTCAAGGGCTTCGACACTCCGGGCGAGATAGGGCAAGCGACACTCTCCGACACTGACCCAGAATGGCGCTGATCTGCGAATTATTCGTTACGTTTCAATGGGGCGAAGGGCTCGGCGGGGCGATCAACCGGGAGTGGGCGTCCCGGCGTCGGGCCTGCCCGCGCGCCAGGCTCCCCACACTGGCAACGCTTGTGCGTCTGCGACGTTCGACTCCGCGTTCGGAAACGGGAGACGACCATGGCGACGCGACCGACCTGGCACGGTCATCTGAAGCTGTCGCTCGTGACCTGTCCGGTGGGGCTCTACACCGCGACCGTGTCGAACGCCCACGTCAGCTTCAACCTGATCAATCCGGAGACGAACAACCGCATCCGCATGGTCCCGACCGATCCGGACACCGGCCCGGTCGAGCGCGCCGATCTGGTCAAGGGCTATGAGGTGTCGAAGGACGAATATGTCCTGTTCGACGACGCCGACTTCGACAAGGTGAAGCTGGAGACGACGCACACGATCTCGATCGACAGCTTTGTCGACGAGGCCGACATCGACCGGCTCTACTGGGACGATCCCTTCTTCGTCGTGCCCGAGAAGGGCGTCGGGGCCGAGGCCTTCGCCGTGATCCGCGACGCCATGAAGGAAGCGGGCAAGGTCGCCATCGGCAGCCTCGTTCTTCGCGGCCGCGAGCGCCAGCTGGCGCTGGAGGTGCGGGGCAAGGGACTGGTCGCCTGGTCCCTTCGCGCCCACGACGAGGTCCGCGACGCCGACGACTATTTCGACGACATCCCCTCGGTGAAGGCCGACAAGGACATGGTCGAGATCGCCACCCGGATCATCGCCCAGAAGGCGGCCGACTTCGATCCGATGACCTTCAAGGACCGCTATGACGATGCGCTCCGCGACATGATCAAGGCCAAGCAGAAGGGCGGCAAGGGCCTGGTCGAGGTCGAGCAGCCGGACGACACCAATGTCGTGGACCTGATGGCGGCGCTCAGGAACAGTCTGAAGGGCTCGGCGGCGGGCAAGGCGCCAGTGAAGAAGACGGCGGCGAAAAAGTCTCCCGTGAAAAAGACGGCGGCGAAGAAGAAGGCGGCGTGAGCGGAATCACGGGATCCCCATCTTTTTCAGCGCGGGTTTCAGACTGACTGCACCGGCACGGAAGTCCGTCCACGGATCGGCCTTCTTCAGCAGGGCCGGCGCCGCGCGAATATTGAACGCCTTGGGGTCCAGCCCCGATTTCACCTGCCCCCAGCTGAGGGGGAAGGCGATGCCGGCGCCGGGGCGGGCGCGGGGCGACCAGGGGGCCACCGCCGTCGCCATCCGGCCGTTGCGCAGATAGTCGAGGAAGATCTTCCCGCCCCGCGCCTTCTTGGCGAGGGTGGTGGTGAAGCGGTCGGGGGCGTCGAGGCGGATGGCTTCGGACACCGCCCTGGCGAAGGCCTTGTTCTGATCCCAGCTGATCTCCGACCGGGCGTCGGTTTTGATCGGGACGACGACGTGCAGCCCCTTGCCGCCGGTCGTCTTGACGAAGGGGTTGAGCCCCAGCGTTTCGAGTTTCGCCTTCACCACCTTTGAGGCCGAGATCACATCGGCGAAGTCGAGGCCGACGTCCGGATCGAGGTCGAAGGTGATCTGTTCCGGCGTCTCCGGAGCGCCGGGTGCGCAGCCCCAGGGGTGCAGCTCCAGCCCGCCCGACTGGCCGATGGCGACCAGACCCCCGACGTCGACGACGGCGACATAGGGTTTGCGCTCATGCACATCGATCAGCTTCAGCCGGGGGTTGGAGCCGGGCATGGCGTGGCGCTGGAAGAACTGCTCGCCGCCGATCCCCTCCGGCGCCCGGATGATCGAGGTCGGCCGGTCGGCGACATGGGGCAGCAGCCGCTCGGCGACGGTCTCGTAATAGGCGACGAGGTCGGCCTTGGTGATGGCGGCCTCGCCGTCATGGGCGGGCCAGAGGACCTTGTCGGGATGGGAGATGGTGATCCCGGCGACGACGAGCTTGCCGGGTTTTGAGGCCGCCGCGACCTTCACCGGGGCCTGGGGTTTGGCGTCGACCTCGGGCGCGGTCTTGTCGTCGCGCAGGCCCTTGAAGGCGGCCTGCCGCAGGGAGCCGCTATCGGTATAGCCGCCGTGTTCGATCTCGGCGACGAGCACGGGCTTCACCCAGTGGATCGTCTCGCCGCCAGTCTTCCTCGGCGCCGGCCCGGCGAACGGACTGCGGTCCGCGGCCGCCGCCTTCAGCGCCGGCAGCAGGGTCTTCAGCAACGGCTCGCCATAGCCCGTCCCGACCCGCCCGAGCGGCCTGAGCCCCGCCTTGTCGTGCACCCCGACGATCAGCGACCGGAACCGCTCGCCCGCCGAGGCGCCGTCCGAAGTCCAGCCGCCGATGACCACCTCGTCGCGTCCCCGGCACTTCGACTTGACCCAGCTGGCCGAGCGCCCGGCGTGATAGGGGGCGTCCAGCCGCTTGGAGATCACCCCTTCCAGATCCATCCGGCAGGCGCTCTCCAGCACCGCCTTGCCGCTGGAGGCGAAGTGATCGACGTAGCGGATCCGCTTCGCCGCCGCCCTGGGGATCCGGTCCAGATAGGCCTGCAGCCGCGCCTTGCGATGCGACAGCGGCAGCGTCCGCAGATCCTCCGCCCCCTCGAACAGCAGGTCGAAGGCGAAATAGATCAGCCCGCCCGTCTCCCCGTCCGCGATCGCCGCCTGCAGCGCCGAAAAGTCGGGGCTCGCGTCCTCCGTCAGGGCGCACAGCTCCCCGTCGATCACCGCATCGGGCCACTTCGCCGCGTCGGCCGCCAGCTCCGGAAACCGGTCGGTCCAGTCCAGCCCCTTGCGTGTCCGGATCGTCGCCCGCCCGCCGCCGGTCGCGACCTGCAGCCGATAGCCGTCGAACTTGATCTCATGCGCCCAGCCGGCGGCCGAGGGCGGATAGTCGGCGATCTTGCACAGCTGGATCGGCACGAAGGCGTGGGGCTTCCTGGCCGTCGACGCCTGGGCCTTCGACGCCTTCGGCTTCGGCGGCGCCTTGCGCCCGGTCGGTTTCGAGGACGTCCACTGCTTCCGCCCCTCGGCGATCTCGGCCATCGTCCGGCCCGTCGTGACCGAGGCGTCGATCTCCATATTGGCGTCGCCCTCGCCGTCGACGGCGTATTCGTCCTTCTCCTTGATCAGCAACCAGTTGTTGCGTTTGGACGGCTTGCCGCGATCGGACTTCAGCCGGATCAGGGCCCACTTCCCCTTCAGCCGCTCCCCGTCGAGCAGCATCTTGACCTGCCCCTTCTGGAAGGCGGCTTCGACGTCCTCCTCCTGCGGCGTCCAGGTCCCGGCGTCCCACATCTGCACCGTGCCCGCGCCATAGTTGCCGCTGGGAATGGTCCCCTCGAACGACCCGTAGTCGAGCGGATGGTCCTCGACCTCGACGGCGAGGCGTTTGACGTGCGGATCCCGCGACGGCGCCTTGGTCACCGCCCAGGACTTGAGCACCCCGTCCGCCTCGATGCGGAAATCATAGTGCAGCCGCGTCGCGGCATGGCGCTGGATGAGGTAGCGGCCGCCGGTCGTGCCCGACTTCGCCTGCTTCCCCTTCGGCTCCGGCGTCTCCCCGAAATTCCGCTTCGCCTGATAGGTCTTCAGCTCGCCCAGCATGATCGTCTCCGCGTCGGGATGGCAACGCTTTGCAACCCATCACGATCCCCTTGAGATCCTCCCCCGGCGGGGGAGGGGGACCGCGAAGCGGTGGAGGGGGCTCACAGCGCACACCGCATCTGGATCGAGCCCCCTCCGTCTCCTCGCAAGGGCTCGGAGCCACCTCCCCCGATGGGGGAGGATCGAATGAGAAGCAAAAAGGGCGGGCCCTTGCGGACCCGCCCTTCTGTTCGTTCAGTCCCGGCTCAAGGCCGGGATGACAACCGGACTTCCTAGAAGTCCATGCCGCCCATGCCGCCCATGCCGCCGCCCATGTCGGGGGCGCCGGCCGAGGCCTTCTTGGGGGCGTCGGCCACGGCGGCTTCCGTCGTGATCAGGATGCCGGCCACGGAGGCGGCGTCCTGCAGGGCGGTGCGGACCACCTTGGCGGGGTCGATGACGCCCATGGCGACCAGGTCGCCGTACTCTTCCGTCTGGGCGTTAAAGCCGAAGGTGGCGCTGTCGTTTTCCAGCACCTTGCCGACCACGATCGAACCTTCGACGCCGGCGTTTTCCGAGATCTGACGGATCGGAGCCTGCAGGGCGCGACGGATGATCGCGATGCCGGCCGTCTGGTCGGCGTTGTCGCCGGTGACGCCCGTCAGGATCTTGGAGGCCTTCAGCAGGGCGATGCCGCCGCCGGGAACGATGCCTTCGTCAGCCGCGGCGCGTGTGGCGTTGAGGGCGTCGTCGACGCGGTCCTTCTTTTCCTTCACCTCGACTTCGGTCGAACCGCCGACGCGGAGAACCGCGACGCCGCCGGCCAGCTTGGCCAGACGTTCCTGCAGCTTTTCCTTGTCGTAGTCCGAGGTCGTGGCTTCGATCTGGGCCTTGATCTGGGCGACGCGGGCTTCGATGTCGGCCTTTTCACCCACGCCTTCGACGACGGTGGTGTCGTCCTTGGTGATGGTGACCTTCTTGGCGCGGCCCAGCATGTCGAGGGTGACGTTCTCGAGCTTGATGCCCAGGTCTTCCGAGATGACCTGGCCGCCGGTCAGGACGGCGATGTCTTCCAGCATGGCCTTGCGGCGGTCGCCGAAGCCCGGAGCCTTGACGGCGGCGACGCGGAGACCGCCCCGCAGCTTGTTGACCACCAGGGTGGCCAGGGCCTCGCCCTCGATGTCCTCGGCGATGATCAGCAGCGGGCGACCCGACTGGACCACGGCTTCCAGGATGGGGAGCATGGCCTGCAGCGACGACAGCTTCTTCTCGAACAGCAGGATGAGCGGCTCTTCGAGTTGAACCTCCATCTTGTCGGCGTTGGTGATGAAGTAGGGCGACAGGTAGCCGCGGTCGAACTGCATGCCCTCGACGATGTCGACGGTGGTTTCGGCGGTCTTGGCTTCCTCGACGGTGATGACGCCGTCGTTGCCGACCTTGGCCATGGCTTCGGCGATCAGGGTGCCGACTTCAACGTCGCCGTTGGCCGAGATGGTGCCGACCTGGGCGATTTCCGAGTTGTTGGAGACCGGCTTGGAGTTCGACTTGATCTCTTCGAGGACGGCGGTGACCGCCTTGTCGATGCCGCGCTTCAGATCCATCGGGTTCATGCCGGCGGCGACGGCCTTGAGGCCTTCCTGCACGATGGCCTGGGCCAGGACGGTGGCGGTGGTGGTGCCGTCGCCCGCCTTGTCGTTCGTCTTCGACGCGACTTCGCGGATCATCTGGGCGCCCATGTTCTCGAAGGCGTCTTCCAGCTCGATTTCCTTGGCGACCGAAACGCCGTCCTTGGTCGAGCGCGGGGCGCCGAAGGACTTCTGGATCACGACGTTGCGGCCCTTGGGACCCAGGGTCACCTTGACGGCGTTGGCGAGGACGTTGACGCCGCGCAGCATCTTGTCGCGCGCGTCGGTGTTGAACTGTACGATCTTGGCAGCCATTGAGGCAGCTCCTTATCTATTGTTTTCGAAGAAGAAGGTCGTCGACGCGGGTGCTTACGACAGCACGCCCAGGACGTCGGATTCCTTCATGATGATCAGGTCTTCGCCTTCCAGCTTGACCTCGGTGCCCGACCACTTGCCGAACAGGATGCGGTCGCCGGCCTTCAGCTCGAGCGCGTTGACCTTGCCGGTTTCGTCGCGAACGCCGGGGCCGACGGAGACGACTTCGCCTTCCTGCGGCTTTTCCTTGGCGGTGTCGGGGATGATGATCCCGCCCTTGGTCTTGGATTCTTCTTCCACGCGCTTGACCAGCACGCGATCGCCGAGAGGACGAAACGCCATCTGCATATTCTCCGGAGTGAGACTCTGTTGTTTCCTCGGTAGCGACCCCCGGACCGGCGTTTTGGCAGCCGGCGCCTGAGAGTGCTAACGCGCCGTGCAAGTAGGGGGGCTGGGGGACAGGGTCAAGGCACGGTTCGATGACGGCGTGTGGAAAGAGCCGATGCGTGAGGGGTACTTGACGTAATGTACTTTGCATCATAAAGAACATTGCAGACGGCGATGGTCGCCGCCGACATTCGGAACGAACGACAATGAAAGCTTCCCTGATCGCTATCGCCGCTGCCGCGGCGGCCACCCTCGCCGCCGGCTCGGCCCTGGCCGGGGACGTCACCGTGACCCTGACCGGCGTCCAGGCGCGTGGCGGCGACCTGCTGGTCGGCCTGCAGACGCAAGGCCAGTTCCTGCAGCACGCCGGGTCCTATGGCGAAATCCTCGCCAACCCGACGGCGGGAACCAAGACCATCGTCCTGCATGACGTGGCGCCCGGCGACTATTCGATCACCGCCCTGCACGACGCCGACGGCGACCGGACGATGAAGCTGGTCAATGGCCGTCCGGGCGAGGGCTGGGGCATGCTGCACGGCGAGACCCTGCGCGCCGCCCCGACCTTCGATCAGGTCAAGTTCACGGTTCCCGCTTCGGGCGACGTCAACCTGACGGTGGCGATGGACTACCCGGCCAACTGATCGGGGCCCCGATCAGCAAGGACCCGGCGGTGGCTCCGTCCGGGGTCTACGAGGAAGAGGCGGCGCCATTCTGGGTGGATTTGGCCCAGGCCGCCTCGACCGTGAGGCGGAACAGGCTGCGGCTGCGGTTGAAGGCGCGCTGGGACTGGACCGTCTCGCTCGCGCTTCCGGCGCGCGCCAGGGCGGCCTGACCGGCGGGGCGCAGGACGTCCAGCGCATCGGCGGGACGCTCGGCCTTCAAGAGGACGCGAGAGAAGTCCTCGGCCCGTTCGGTGGCCTGGGGGTGGCCGGGGGGCATGCGGCGACGCGCCAGATCGAGACCCTGACGGAACCAGGGCTCGGAGGCCGAGGGGCCTTCGACGGCGGCGACGGCGCCGGCCAGGGCGTTGACGGTCCAGCCGATGGCCGGGTGCTCGGGGCCGATGGTCCGGGCCAGACTTTCATACGACTTGCGCAGCAGGGGCAGGGCCTCGGCCTGCCGCCCTTGCGCCTGCAGGTCGCCGGCGAGATTGCCGATCGTGAAGCCGGTGTTGCGGGTCTCGCGGCCCTCATGGACGCGGATGTCGATCACGGCCTGACGCAGCAGGGGCTCGGCCTCGGCGTAGCGGCCCTGACGGTCGAGGTTCCAGCCCAGATTGGCGTTGATGACCGAGGTCTCGAACGGGTCGTCCGCAGCGACCTGAAGCCCCTGCCGATAGAGGGCCTCGGCCTGGACATAGAGCTGCTGGCTGGTGCGGACCTGACCCAGGGTGTTGATGGCCTCGGCGAGACCCGGTCGGCCGTAGTCGCCCTGAAGTTCGAAGGCGGCGATGGCGGCGTCGAGCGCGGCGGCGGCCTCGTCGTAACGGCCCTGGGCGTCGAGGGCGAGGGCCAGTTGCTGCAGGGGATTGCCGTCGGAAGGGTCGCGAACGGCGACGGCCTGACGCAGGTCGACCAGCCCGCCCTCGAAGTCCCCGGCCTCGGATTTCAGACGGCCGCGGGTGGTCAGGGTCCAGGTCTTCATCGAATCCGAGCCGCCGTTTTCGGCGATGGTCACGGCCCGCTCGGCCCAGGGCAGGCCCTGTTCGGGGCGGACGCGGGTCGACCAGGTCAGGGCGACGCCGGCCGCGGCCTCGGCGGCGGCGTCAACATGGCGAGGACTGGCTTCATAGAGGGCCAGGGCCGTGCGCCAGGCGGCCTCGGACTGGTCGGGCTTGGCGGTGTCGAGTGCCCGGGCTTCCAGCTTCCACAGGTCGGCGAGATCGACCCCGCCGCCGCCGATGGCGCGCGACCGTTCCGCGATGGCCTGACGCCGGACTGTCGCCGCCTCGTCCAGCCGCCCGGCGGCGGTCAGGACGACGCTGAGGTTGAAGGCGTCGGTGGCGGCGGCGACCGACTGCCAGCCGACGGCCTTGCGGTGGCCCATCCAGGCCGAGCGGTAGGCGCGTGCGGCGGTCTCCCAGTCATTGGCCGACTGGGCGTCGGAGGCGACTTTCACATCGGCGTCGGCCTGGGCCGAGACGGCGGCGCGGTCGGGATTTCCGGCGAGCGCGGATGAGGCCGCGAGCGCGACCACCAGTCCCAGAGCTGCCCCAATCCCCTTCATCCCCGTATCCTGAACCCGAACGGCGGCGGCGTCGCCTGACGATTCCCGTTCTTCAGGGG
The DNA here is from genome assembly GCF_058681645.1 of Brevundimonas sp. ALps5. Lineage (NCBI taxonomy): Bacteria > Pseudomonadati > Pseudomonadota > Alphaproteobacteria > Caulobacterales > Caulobacteraceae > Brevundimonas > Brevundimonas sp. ALps5. The sequence goes on from NZ_CM178744.1 coordinate 1,658,291, forward strand.
GCTGCGTTGGCCAGACGCCAGTCGGCCTGGACCCTCTGTTCGAACAGGGGGCCGGCGCCCTTGATACTGGTGCGCCAGTCGCGACCGCCCGAACCTTGTCCCACGAGGGTCCCCAGCGAGCCGCGCAGTTCGGCCAGGGCCTCGGCCGGGCGGTTCTGGTCGAGCAGGAAGCCGGCGTAGAGGCCCGACTGGTCCAGACCGATCGGATGGGCGGCGGCGAGGCGGGTCGCGGCGATGGTGCGGGCGCGCAGGAACTGGGCCTCCGCCTCGGCCGGACGGTTCAGGGCGGCGAGGGTGCGGCCGTAGCCGCCGAGCGTCTCGACCAGATCGGGGCTGTCGAGGCCCAGACCGGCCTCCTGGGCGTGGAGGCCGGCGGCGAACTGGGCTTCCGCCTCGGCGGGACGGTTCTGGTCCAGCAGGCTGAAGCCGATATTGGCGCGCACGGCGCCGACGAAGGGGTGATCCGGCCCGACGAGGGCGACGGCCAGATCAAGGGCGCGGCGGAACTGGATCTCGGCCTTGCGACCATCGCCTTGCGTATGCAGGAACCAGCCGTAGTTGGTCAGGCACTGGGCCAGAAGGACCTTGTCGCCCGAGACCTCGGCGACCGAAACGGCGCGGCGGTAGAGGGGGGCGGCCTCGCGCGCCCGGCCGGTGCGCCGCAGCGAATTGCCGAGGTTGGACAGGACGATAGCCAGGTGGAAGTCCTTGGGCCCGTGCAGCACCTCGTACATGCCCAGCACCTGTCGGTAGGCGGGGTCGGCCTCGGCGTGGCGGCCCTGGGCGGTCAGGGTGTTGGCGTAGAGGTTCAGACTGTCGGCGGTCTTTTCCTGCACCGGACCGAGCACGGCGCGGCGCAGGTCGTAGGACTGGCGGGCGGCGACCTCGGCCTCCTCGTTGCGGCCCTGGGCGTCGAAGGCCTTGGCGCGGTCGTAGATCAGGGTGGCGATTTCGGCGGCGTCGGGAGCGTCCGCATCGGATGTGGTGCGTCCGGCGCGGCGCAGGGCCAGGGCGCGGTCGAGGTCGGCATGGGCTGACGGATAGTCGCCGGCGTCGATTTTCAGCCGGGCGCGCGAGCCCAGGGGGCGGGCCAGACGGACGTCGTCGGCTCCATAGGCCCGTTCGACCACCGAGGCGGCGGCGTCGAGCGCCTCCATCGCGCCCTTGAGGTCATCGGCGGCGTAGCGGGTCGAGGCGAGGACGATCAGGACCTCGGACGCCTCGACTGGATCGGCGTGCAGCGCGAGGACGCCGGGGACGTCTTTCGGCGTTTCTGGCGGGCTGATCTCCGATCGGGCCGAGATGCGGACGTCTGCCGGTGCAGGCGGAGCAGCAGGACGGGGCGGTGGGGGAGGTGGAGGCGGGGGCGCCGCGACCGGCGGTGGCGGAGGTGCGGGCAGCTGGGCGGCTGGAATCACAGCGCAACCCGCGACCAGGAGGCTCGCCATCACGCCGAATACGCCACGCCTGCGGATCATCGCGCCCCCTTTGAATTCCGACGGTATGCGGCGCGGACGCGGGCGACAAGTCCGGCAAGGCGCGCGCGGCTTTATGAAGATGAACCCCCTATGAACGCGGTGAACCCGGGTCGTTCAGAAGCGGGGCGTTAGAAGGAGACCATGACGTCGGCATCCGCCGGCCCAACCTCTCGCAAGGAGACGCACCATGATGAAGTTTTCGAAGCTCGCCGCCGGCGCCGCGGCTCCCGTTCTGGCCCTGAGCCTTCTGGCCGGTTCGGCCAATGCCCAAAGCTATCGTGACCATCGCAACAACGACGATACCGCCAAGAACGCCCTGGTCGGCGCCGCCATTGGCGGCATCGCGGGCGCCCTGATCGGCAACGGCGACGGCCGCTATGTCGCCGGCGGGGCCCTGGCGGGTGCGGCCGTCGGCGCCGCCGCCTCCTCGAACTCGCGTTATGACGACCGCAACTATCGTGGCGGCTACGGCTACAGCTACGACCGGGGTCCGGACTGCGGCTATTTCCGCGACGGCCGCTGCTACCGCAACGAAGGCCACTGGGAACGCGATCACGGCATCAACAGCCGCGACTACGACCGCGACCGCGGCCGCTATGACCGGCGCGACTATCGCTACGACCGCCGCTGGTAGGTTGTAGCTGAGGGCGGGAAACGGGCGCTTCGGCGCCCGTTTCTGCGTCTGGAGTCTAGCCCAGGAGCCGGGTCAGCAGGCCCGCCGTCGAGGGATCGAGGTCGGCCGAAGGGCCGCCCGCCGCGACGTCCTTGAGAATGGCCTTGGCCAGCACCTTGCCCAGCTCCACGCCCCACTGGTCGAAGGAGTTGATGTCCCAGACCACGCCCTCGACGAAGGTCTTGTGCTCATAGAGGGCCAGCAGGGCGCCGAGGGTTTCCGGTGTCAGCCGTTCCATGACGATGGCCGTCGAGGGGCGGTTGCCGGGGAAGGTCTTGTGCGTGGCCAGACGGTCGGCTTCGGCGGCGTCAGCGCCCGAAGCGAGCAATTCGGCGTGGGCCTGTTCGGTGGTCTTGCCCAACATCAAGGCCTGGCCCTGGGCGAGGGCGTTGGACCAGAGGGGGCTTTCCGGCGCGTCCTCATGGGTTTTGGCCACGATGACGAACTCGGCCGGGACGACCTGCGGGCCCTGATGGATCTGCTGGAAGAAGGCGTGCTGGCCGTTGGTGCCGGGCTCGCCGAAGACGACGGGACAGGTCTGGCGGCTGACGGGCGAGCCGTCGCGATGGACGCGCTTGCCGTTCGATTCCATCTCCAGCTGCTGCAGGAAGGCGGGCAGGCGGCGCAGGGCGTGGGCGTAGGGGGCGACGGTGCGGGCCGGGCGGTTCAGGCCGTCGACGTTCCAGATCTGGGCGAGGGCCAGAAGGACGGGGGCGTTCTTCTCCAGCGGGGCCGAGACGAAGTGATCGTCCATGGCGGCGGCGCCGGCCAGCATCGCCTCGAAGACGTCGGGACCCAGGGCGATGACGCAGGAAACGCTGACCGCCGACCACAGGGAATAACGGCCGCCGACCCAGTCCGAGAAACCGAAGATTCGGCCGCATCCGAACTCGTGAGCTTTCTTGAGTGCGACCGTGACACCGATCAGTTGGCGCGACAGTTTGTCGGTCGGAATCGCTGCGGCGAGCCAGGCCTTGGCGATTTCGGCGTTGGCGAGGGTCTCCTGGGTGGTGAAGGTCTTGGAGACGATGATGACAAGGGTGGTTTCCGGATCCAGGCCGGTCAGGGCCTCGGCCATGTCCCGCGGATCGATATTGGCGACGAAGCGCAGGTCGATTTCCGGCTCAAGCGGACGCAGGGCGTCCCAGATCACGCGCGGGCCGAGGTCCGAGCCGCCGATGCCGATGTGGACGATGGCCTTGAAAGGCTTGCCGGTGGCGCCCGTTTCGGAGCCCGATCGAACGATGCGCGCATAGTTAAGCATGGCGCCACGGACGTAGTCGACGTCTTCCGAGACCGGCTCACCCAGAGCGAGGTAGTTCGAACCCCTGGCGGCGCGCAGGGCGGGGTGCAGGACGGCGCGGCCCTCGGTCGAGTTGATCGCCTCGCCGCCGAACAGGCGCGTACGGGCGGCCTCGACCCCGGCGGAACGGGCCAGATCCAGGCAGGTCTCGAACCCCTCGCGGGTCCAGGCTTGTTTGGAAAGGTCGAGATAAAGGCCGGCGGCCTCTACCCCCATGCGCGCGACCCGGCCGGGGTCGGCGGCGAACTGGTCGACAATGCGGGCGTCGGCGTCGCGGGCGGCGGCGGCCTCAAACGCGGTCCAGTCGGTCATGGTAAACGTTTCCTGTCGATCTCAAGGTGTCGTTTACGGGTGAGGCGTAAGCCGGTTCAACGGTTATTCCGGTCCTGATTCCTGAATTGATCCGGCGGAGAAGTTTCGATGTCCTGCGGTATCGCCCTGAGCCTCGTCCTGATGATGAGCGACCCCAATGTGGCCCTGGCCGCGGCCCAGCCGCCTGCCGTCGCGGGCGCGCCGGTCTCGGTCGCCGGAGAGCCCCTGTTCCGCGACATCGTCAGCCAGTCCGGTTCGCTGAAGGCCGTGGTCGACGCCTGGGCCGCCGCAAAGGCCGCCGACGCCCCGGGGTTCATGACCGGCGCCGACTTCACCGGCTTCAAGGACCGCGCCGCCCATCTGTCGCAGACCGATATGCAGGGCCATCTGATCCTCAAGGAGCGGGGCACGGACGGCGACCTGAAATGCATCCTGCGCGGCATCTCGGAAGACATCCCCAAGAAGATCGCCGCCGTCGAGGCCGCGACCACGCCCGAGGCGCGCGCCGTGGCCCTGTCGGAGCTGTCCTATCTGCTCAACGACAATGTCGAGGTGATCACCTCGCCGCCGCAGCCCGAAGTCTGAAGCCCGAAGTCCAGGGTCAACGACCCGATTGGCGCAGGGACCAAAACGCGCTTGACTGGGGATGGCCGCGTCGAGAGCGGTCGCGGCCGAAGCGAGCCCTCATGCCCAGGAAGTTTCTGGTCGTCGTCGACGACAGCCCCGAGTTCGACGCCGCCCTGCGCTACGCTGCGCGCCGGGCCCGCTCGACCGGCGGCCGGGTCGCGCTTCTGGCCGTCATTCCCGACAGTTCCGACGAGCACTGGGCCGGGGTGCGCGAGGAAATCCAGCGCCAGCAGAGGGCCGAGGCCGAAGCCCTGCTGGCCCGTCTGGGTGCCGAGGCCGCCGAACGCTCGGGCGCCCAGCCCATCTTCATCATCGAGACCGGCGACGCCCAGGCGGCGATCCGCAAGACCGTCGGCGACGATCCCGAGATCAAGATCCTGGTCCTGGCCTCGGCCGGGGGCGGGCGGTCGGCGGGGCCTCTGGTCTCGGCGGTGCTCAAGCACGGCGCGGCCTTCACCGGGCGCAAGCTGCCGGTGACCATCGTGCCCGGTGAGCTGACCGACGCCGAAATCGAGGATCTGGCGTGAGCGAGGGTCCGGTGATCGAAACGGGGCGGCTGATCCTGCGCCCGACCGCGATGAGCGATTTCGAGCGCTGGTGCGACTTCCAGTCCGATGCGGAGACGACGCGCTTCATCGGCGGGCCGAAGACCCCGGCTGAGGTCTGGCGCATCCTGATGACCTGCGCGGGGGCGTGGGCGCTGACGGGCGAATGCTTCTTCTCGATCATCGAGAAGGAAACGGGCCAGTGGATCGGCCGGATCGGGCCTTGGGCGCCGCACCAATGGCCGGGCAAGGAGGTGGGCTGGAGCCTGCACCGCGACGCCATGGGCAAGGGCTATGCGCTGGAGGCCTCGGTGGCCTCCATGGACTATGCGGTGGATGTGCTCGGCTGGGACGACATCATCCACACCATCGATCCGGCCAATGAGGCCTCGGCGAAGCTGGCGGAGCGGCTGGGGTCGGTGAACCGGGGACCGGGCCGGTTGCCGCCGCCGTTCGAGGCCGCGCGGGTCGATCTCTGGGGCCAGACGGCGGCCGAATGGCGGGAGAACCGCAAGCGGTTTGGCTGAACCCGGCGGCTTGCGACCGGAACGGACCCGGAACATAATGCTGGAGTGAGCGCCCTCCTCGACATCGAACTCGTCTTCAGCCGGCCCGAAACCACGCTTTCGGTGACACGCGGCGCCGCGCGGCTGCTGCTCGATATGGGCTATGCGCCTCTGCTTGAGGTCTGTTTGCCGAACGGGCGGCGGGCCGACGTCATGGCCCTCGGCAAGAAGGGCGACATCGTCATCTGCGAGGTGAAGTCCGGGATCGAGGACTATCGCGTCGACCGCAAATGGCCGGAGTACGCGCCCTTCTGCGACGCCTTCTTCTTCGCCGTGGCCCCGGAGTTTCCGCAAGGCGTCCTGCCGGAAGAGCCCGGCCTGATCGTCGCCGACGGCTTCGGCGGGGCGGTGGTCAGGGACGCGCCGGTGCTGACGCTGGCCCCGGCGCGCAGGAAGGCGCTGACGCTGGCCTTCGCGCGGCTGGGGGCGATGCGGACGCTGAGGGACTAACCCTTACCGAGGCGCGCGCTTGGCCAGGATGCGCTGCAGGGTGCGGCGGTGCATGCCCAGACGGCGCGCGGTCTCCGAGACGTTGTGGTCGCAGAGCTCATAGACGCGCTGGATATGCTCCCAGCGCACCCGGTCGGCGCTCATCGGGTTTTCGGGCGGCTCGGGCGAGGCGTCGCCGATGGCGAGCAGGGCCTTGACCACATCGTCGGCGTCGGCGGGCTTGGACAGATAGTCGACCGCCCCGGCCTTGACCGCCGCGACCGCCGTGGCGATGGCGCCGTAGCCGGTCAGCATGACGATGCGGGCGTCCTCACGGCGCTCGCGGATCGCCTCGACGATCTTCAGGCCGTTGCCGTCCTCCAGCCGCATATCGAGCACGGCATAGGCGGGCAGGGCGATCTTCAGCGCATCGGTCGCCTCGGCGAGGGATCCGGCGGTGGTCACTTCGAAGCCGCGCGATTCCAGGGCGCGTCCCAGTCGGGTGCGCAGGGCCTGATCGTCGTCGAGCAGAAGCAGGGTTTTATCGTGAAGCGCGGCGACGCGGTCCTCGATAGCTGACATTTCAAGAGTCTCCATGGGCCTCAAGTCGCGGTCCGGACCGTGCGGGTCAAGACATGCGCGGCGTTTGGTCGCGACCGAGGAAGCGCCTGTAATCAGGTGATTTCAAGCGCGTTTCGCGACCAGCGCACCGTGACGCGCGCCCCGCGTTGGCCGAGTGGGCCGTCGCCGGCGCCGACCGTGACCCGGCCTCCGGTGCGCTCCAGCAGGGTGCGGGCGATGAAGAAGCCGAGCCCCATGCCGCCCTGGCTGGGGATCACCGCCTCGCTGGACGGCAGGGGCGGATAGGGCGGGGGCGACATCGGTCCGTCCTTGCGGCGGCCGAGGGCGCCGAGCCCGACCCCCAGAGTGGCCCGGGCGGGACGGGCGGCGGCGCGCAGCTGGGCGGCGAGGGCCCGGCGCGCCTTGCCGTGCGGACGGCTGGTCACATAGGGCTCGCCCAGACGCGGCAGGATGTCGGGGGCGAAGCCGGGGCCGTCGTCCAGCACCTCGATGGCGATGGTCTCCTCATCGACCGTCGCCGAGACCCGCACGGCCGAGGCGGCGAAGTCGGCGGCGTTCTCGACCAGGGTCGACAGGCCGTGGACCACCTCAGGCAGGCGTTTGACCTGGGGTGGAGCCTCGCCGTCCAGCGCGTTCACGGCGACCGAGATGTCGAGGTCGAATCCCAGATGCGGATCGACGACCTCGTTCAACAGGGCCTTGAGGCCGACCTCCGTATAGAGGGGATCACCATCCTCGGGGCGCTGCGATAGCCGGGTCAGGATTTCGCGGCAGCGGTCGGCCTGTTGCAGCAGAAGGGCGGCGTCCTCGGCCTCGGGGCTGTCGGCGGGAGCGCCGCGCAGCATCTCCTTGGCCACGACCTGGATGGTGGCCAGAGGCGTGCCCAGCTCATGGGCGGCGGCCGCGGCCAAACCGCCCAGGGCCGCCAACCTCTGTTCGCGCTGAAGCACGTCCTGGGTGGTCGCCAGGGCCAGCTCGAGCTTTTCCGCATCGGCCGCGACCCGCCAGGCATAGGCCGAGGTGAAGACCACCCCGGTGGTCAGGGCCATGGCCAGCCCGATGCGGTAGAGCAGGGGCAGGATCAGCTCGGTGCCCGACTGCCAGGGCAGGGGCAGGGACCATTTGAACAGGACGGCGGTGGCGATCAGGACGAGGAAGCCCAGGCCGATCGCCTGACGGCCGGGCAGGGAGGCCGCCGCCACCGTCACCGGGGCGACCAGCAGCAGGCAGAAGGGGTTCTCCAGCCCTCCGGTCAGGCCCAGCAAGGTCGAGAGCTGCAGGATGTCGAAGCCGAGGTGCAGCGCCGTCTGGCGGCCGTCGGGCAGGCGGTTGTCGGTGCGCCGCAGGTGCAGCAGGGCCGCGACATTGACCGCCGCCCCGGCCCCGATCACCGCCACACAGGGCCAGACCGCCAGGGGGAAGTGCAGCAGCTCATGCGCCACCCAGATGGTCGCCCCCTGACCGGCCAGGGTCAGCCAGCGCAGGATGATCAGGGTCCTGAGTGTCAGGCCGCGCCCGCGCCGGGGAAGGTCGCGCCAGTGGTCGGCCGGACCCTCGCCGCCGATCAGCGGAGCGGGGGGAGGGGGCTGCGACGTCATCGCTTTCGAAGAGGCGGTTTCACGGATGTCCACGCCCGGTCTATAGACCGCCCGACGCCGTCTGTCGGTAGCGCCGGGAAAGACCAAATGCCACGCCGTTCCATAATGTTGTTCGCGGCCGCCTGTCTGGTGATCGCCGCCGCCCTGGCCATCGTCACCGTGGTGGTGGTGACCGGTCGCGAGCGCGGCGTGACGCAGGAGGCCTCCACCGGCCAGCCGGCGGTCGGCGGGCCGTTCCAGCTGGTCAATCAGGACGGCCAGACGGTCGACCAGACGATGCTGAACGGCAAATGGACCCTGGTCTTCTTCGGCTTCACCTACTGCCCCGACTACTGCCCCACCACCCTGACCGGGCTGGCGGCGACCAAGCAGCAGATGGGCGACAAGGCCAGGGACCTGCAGATCGCCTTCATCAGCATCGATCCGGCGCGCGATACGCCCAAGGCGCTGAAGGACTATCTCGAATCCGACGGCTTCCCGAAGGGCGTCGTGGGCCTGACCGGAACGCCTGACCAGGTCGCGGCCGTTGCCAAGGAATACCGCGCCTATTTCCAGAAGGTCGGCGAGGGCGAGACCTACACCATGAACCACACCCTGACGGTCTATCTGATGGGGCCGGACGGCAAGTTCCGCGCGCCCCTGGCCTATGACCTCGGGCCGCAGAAGTCGGCCCAGTTGATCGAACGGGTGATGGCGCGGGGCTGACGAACGGCCCTGGTGGCGGCGCCGGTCCCCCGCTCAGGCAGCGAGCGACCGCGTCGCGACCGGTAGGGGCCTCCTGAGCCGCTGCGCTGCTCGCCGAAAGTGATAATCCTTTTGCAGTGCACAATGATTTATGGTGCCCTGACTTGATGGCGCTTGCGCCGCACCCGGTCGGGACCGATATCGGAACCTCATGCTGTACGCACTTCACGAGCTCGCCTACCAGTCGGCGCAGCCTTTCCGTCTCGGGGCGCAGTTCGCCCGGAAATTCTGGACCTCGCCCTTCAATCCGGCGTCGGACACGGCCGTCGGCCGCACGGCCTACGCCTCGGCCGAGCTGTTCGAGAGCGTCACCCGCCGCTACGGCAAGCCCGACTGGGGGCTTGAGGTCATCACCATCGACGGCAAGCCGGTGCGCACCGTCGAACAGGTGGTCTGGGAAAGCCCCTGGGTGAAGATGGTGCGGTTCGCCCGCAACGTCGGCGATCTGAAGCGCGCCAAAAAGCCCGTCGCGGCCCCCAGCGTCCTGATCGTCGCCCCCCTGTCGGGCCACTATGCGACCCTGCTGCGCGGCACGGTCGAGACCTTCCTTCAGGACCACGACGTCTATGTCTCGGACTGGACCAATGCGCGGCAGGTGCCGATGCTGGAGGGCCGGTTCGACTTCCACGACTATATGGACCACGTCCGCTCGATGCTGGCCCAGATCGGCCCGCGCGCCCACGTCGTCGCCGTCTGCCAGCCCGGACCGCCGGTCCTGGCCATGGCCGCGGTGATGGCCGAGGACAACGATCCGAACCGTCCGGCCTCCATGACCTTCATGGGTTCGCCCATCGATGCCCGCCTGTCGCCGACGGTGACCAATGTTCTGGCGGAAGAGAAACCGTTCACCTGGTTCCAGTCGAACATGATCCACACCGTGCCCTGGCCCTATCCGGGGTTCGGCCGGCGGGTCTATCCGGGCTTCGTCCAGCTCTACAGCTTCATGTCGATGAACGAGGAGCGCCACACCGACGCCCACTGGACCTATTTCGAGGATCTGGTGAAGGGCGACGGCGACGGGGTCGAGAAGCACGAGCAATTCTACGACGAGTATCTGGCCGTGCTGGACCTGTCGGAAGAGTTCTATCTCCAGACCATCGACATCGTCTTCCAGGACTACACCCTGGCCAAGGGGGAGCTGGTCCATGACGGCCGCCCCGTCGACCTGAAGAAGATCACCGACATCGGCCTGATGACGGTCGAGGGCGAGAACGACGACATCTCCGGCGTCGGCCAGACCCAGGCCGCCCACATCCTGTGCCCCAACATCCCCGTCGAGCGTCGGGTGCTTCACGTCCAGCCGGACGTGGGCCACTATGGCGTCTTCAACGGACGCCGGTTCCGCGAGGAAATCTATCCCCGCGTCCGGGACTTCATCACGGACAATGAAAAGCTCTCTGCCGTACCGGACCGGTCAGCGACTGCCGCTTGAACCCGCGACTGCGGGTGGAGAGACGATTCCGCTCCGGCTCTCGGTGAACCCGAGGGCGCGGCGGATCTCGATCCGCATCGACGCGCGGGCGGGCGAGGCGGTGGCCATCGCCCCCAGTGAACGCCGCCTTTCCGAGGCGGTGGCCTTCGCGCGCTCCAAGGCTGGCTGGATCGCCGAACGGCTGGAGGCGCGGGTCGAGGGCCAGCCGCTGCAGCCGGGCCAGATTATCTTGCTGCACGGCCTTGAGACCCGACTGGAGGCGACCGGGACCAATGGGGCGGCCCGGCTGACGGCCGACGGCGTCGGGCCGGTGATCCGCTCAGGCGGGGAGGGCGAGGCCTTCGCCCGCCGGGTCGAGAACCTGCTGAAGCGCGAGGCGCGGACGCAGCTGGTCGCCCGCACCGAGATCCATCTGAAGGCCCTTAACCAGAGGCCGGTGAAGGTCTCGGTCGTCGACACCCGCTCGCGCTGGGGCTCGTGCAGCCCGCACAACCGCTCGATCCGCTATTCCTGGCGCATGGTCATGGCCCCGCCAGCGGTGCTCGACTATCTGGCCGCCCATGAGGTGGCTCATCTAGTCCATGCGGATCACAGCCCGGCCTACTGGGCGGTGGTGCATGGGCTGGTCGGGGATCACCGGCCGTTCCGCGCCTGGCTCAAGGCCAACGGGCAGGCCCTGCACGCGGTGGGGCGCTAGCTAGCGCAGCAGCCCCGCCAGCGGCATGGACAGGACCAGCAGGGTCGCCAGGCTGTAGACGGCGAAGGCGTTCAGGGTCTGGCGGCGGCCGTGGGCCGAGATCGGGTCGCGTGGGCGATACCAGCGCTGGGCCCATAGCAGATAGGCGGCTTGCGCGCCCCAGCAGGCCAGGAAGACCAGAACCGCCCAGGGCTGGAGCAACATCAGGGCCACGCCCGAGGCCAGGACCAGCACCGAGCCCATGGCCAGCATGACGTCGGCGGCGCGTTCGGTGGGGGAAGAGGGCAGGACGGCGGCGATCGCCCGCTCCATCCGCCAATTGATCAGCACCTGCCGCAGGGCGAGAACCCCCGCGAGCACATAGAAGACACCCATCCCCCGAACGGCCCATTCCATGAGGGAAGGGTGACCTATCGGTTCGTGGAGGTAAACCTACGGATTCTGACAGGGGCTGCGTGCAGCGCTGTCAGACCATGGCGTGGAGGAACAGCGCGCGACCGTCGAAACGTCCGCGCGCTGTCTCTCGCAGGTCTCTTAGAGGTCCAGCAGCGAGCGCTGCGGGTCTTCGAGGTGTTCCTTGACGCGGACCAGGAAGGTCACGGCTTCCTTGCCGTCGACGATGCGGTGGTCGTAGCTGAGGGCCAGGTACATCATCGGGCGGATCTTGACCTCGCCGTTGATGGCCATCGGGCGCTGCACGATGTTGTGCATGCCCAGGATGCCCGACTGCGGCGCGTTCAGGATCGGCGTCGACATCAGCGAGCCGTAGGTGCCGCCGTTGGTGATGGTGAAGGTGCCGCCCTGGAGCTGGTCCATGGTCAGGCCGCCGTCGCGGGCGGCCTTGCCGAGGTCGGCGATGCCCTTCTCGATGCCGGCCAGCGACAGCATGTCGGCGTCGCGCAGGACCGGAACCACCAGACCCTTGTCGGTGCCGACGGCGACGCCGATGTCATAGTGGTTCTTGTAGATGATGTCGGTGCCGTCGATCTCGGCGTTGACGGCCGGGATTTCCTTCAGGGCGTTGATCACCGCCTTGGTGAAGAAGCTCATGAAGCCCAGCTTGACGCCGTGGCGCTTCTCGAAGGCGTCCTTGTACTGGGCGCGCAGGGCCATGACCTGGGTCATGTCCACCTCGTTGAAGGTGGTCAGCTGGGCGGCGGTGTTCTGGGATTCCTTCAGGCGGCGCGCGATGGTCTGGCGCAGACGGGTCATCTTGACCCGCTCCTCGCGCGGCTGGTCGGCGCGCGGGGCGGCCGGAGCGGCGGCGACCGGGGCCGGAGCGGCGGCCTTGGGGGCGGCGGCGGCGGCAAGCGCGTCGCCCTTGGTGATGTTGCCCTTCGGACCGGTCGGGGTGATCGAACCGGCGTCCAGGCCGCCCTCGGTGACGATGCGCTGGACCGACGGCGACAGCTGGGCCGAGCCGGTGTTTGCGGCGACGACGGGATCGGCGGCGGGGGCGGGAGCCGCGGCAGCCGGGGCGGCGGCCGCGCCGGCGCCGGCGGCGATGGAGCCGATGGTCTGGCCCGGGGTGACGGTCGCGCCTTCGTCGGCGGTAATGGTCAGGACGCCGTCGGTCGGAGCCGCGACCTCGACCGCGACCTTGTCGGTCTCGATCTCGACGAGGACCTCATCCTTCTTCACCTGTGCGCCATTTTGCTTCAGCCACTTGCCCATCGTGCCTTCGGCGACGCTCTCGCCCATGGTCGGGACCGGGATGGCGACGGTGGCGCCGCCGGTGGCGGGAGCAGCAGCGGGAGCGGCGGCGACGGGGGCCTCGGCGGCCTTTTCAGCCTTCGGGGCGGGCTTGGTCGCGGCCGGGGCGGCCGAGGCGCCTTCGGTGACGACGCCCAGGACCGTGCCCGGAACGACGGTGTCGCCCTCGCCGGCCTTGATGTCCGACAGGACGCCGTCGGCCGGGGCCACGACTTCCAGCGAGACCTTGTCGGTCTCCAGCTCGACCAGGACCTCGTCCTTCTTCACCGCGTCACCGACCTTTTTGGTCCATTTTGCGATACTGGCTTCCGAGACGGATTCACCAAGGGTCGGGGTCAGGATGTCGGCCATGTCGGGTCCAGGCTTTCGTATTTCAGGCTTCAGGCGGCGTTGTAGGTCAGTCTTGTGTCAGGCGAACGAACACAGGTCTAGGTTTGGGGTCTAGGCGAAGGCCTCGTCCGTGAAGGTCTGCAGTTCCTTCAGGTGGCGGCTCATCAGGCCCGCGGCGGTGGAGGCCGAGGCCGGACGACCCACGTAGCGGGCGCGCTTGGACTTCACGTTCAGCTTCTCGAGCGTCAGTTCGATCCACGGATCCACGAAGGTCCAGCCGCCCATGTTCTTCGGCTCTTCCTGGCACCAGACCAGTTCGGCGTTCGGGAAGCGGGCCAGTTCGGTCATCATCGACTTCATCGGCCAGGGGTAGAACTGCTCCAGACGCAGCAGATAGACGTCGTCGACGCCCTTCTTCTCGCGGGCGTCGAGCAGGTCGTAATAGACCTTGCCCGAGCAGACCACGACGCGACGGATGTCCTTGTCGGCCTTGATCTTGATGCCCGAGATCTCGGGGCGGGTCTGGGCGTCGTCGTGCAGGACGCGGTGGAACGACGAACCCTCGGCCATGTCGGCGATGGACGAGACCGCCTTCTTGTGACGCAGCAAGGATTTGGGCGTCATGATAATCAGCGGCTTGCGGAACGGCCGCTGCATCTGGCGACGCAGGATGTGGAAGTAGTTGGCCGGGGTCGTGCAGTTGGCGACCTGGATATTGTCCTCGGCGCAGGCCTGCAGGAAGCGTTCGAGGCGGGCCGAGGAGTGTTCCGGACCCTGGCCCTCATAGCCGTGCGGCAGCAGCATGGTCAGGCCGCTCATGCGCAGCCACTTGCGTTCGCCCGAGGTGATGAACTGGTCGATGACCACCTGGGCGCCGTTCACGAAGTCGCCGAACTGGCCTTCCCACATGACCATGGTGTTCGGGTCGGCGAGCGAATAGCCGTATTCGAAGCCGAGCACGGCCTCTTCGGACAGGGCCGAGTCGATGACCTCGAAATTGGCCTGGCCTTCGCGCAGGTTGTTGAGCGGGATGTACCGCTCCTCGGTGGTCTGGTCGATGATGCCCGAGTGGCGCTGGGAGAAGGTGCCGCGCACCGAATCCTGACCCGACAGGCGGACCGGGAAGCCTTCGTCCAGCAGGCCGGCGAAGGCCAGGCTCTCGGCCGTGGCCCAGTCGATGGTGCCGGCGGTCAGGCTCTCGCGACGCGCCTCGATGACGCGCTTCAGCGTCTTGTGCATGTCGATGGAGTTCGGGATGGTCGTCAGGCGGTGGCCGTAGTCCATCAGCTTGTCGGCCGGGATGCCGGTCTTGCCGCGGCGCTCGTCGTCCTCGGCCAGGCCCACGCCCTTCCACTGACCGTCCAGCCAGTCGGCCTTGTCGGCCTTGAAGGTCTTGCCGGCCTCGAACTGTTCGTCGAGCCAGGCTTCCTGCTTGGCGACCAGGGCGTCGACCTCGGCCTCGGTCAGGACGCCTTCGGAGACCAGGCGCGCGGCGTAGATTTCACGCGTCGACCGCAGGGCGCGGATCTTCGAATACATCAGCGGCTGGGTGAAGGTCGGATCGTCGCCTTCGTTGTGGCCGAAGCGGCGGTAGCAGAACATGTCCACCACCACGTCCTTGTGGAATTTCTGGCGGTATTCGGTGGCGACCTTGGCGGCGAAGACGACCGCTTCCGGATCGTCGCCGTTCACGTGGAAGATCGGCGCCTGGACCATCAGGGCGACGTCCGAGCAGTAGGGCGTCGAGCGCGAGTTGCGCGGCGAGGTGGTGAAGCCGATCTGGTTGTTGATGACGAAATGCATCGTCCCGCCGGTGCGGTAGCCCTTCAGACCCATCAGGGCGAAGCATTCGGCGACCACGCCCTGACCTGCGAAGGCGGCGTCGCCGTGGATCAGCAGCGGCATGACCTTGGAGCGGTCCAGCGCCCACTTGTTCTCGGGCACGCCGACATTGGCCTCACGGATGTCGAAGGCCTGCTTCGCGCGCGCCTTGCCCAGGACGACCGGGTTGACGATCTCGAGGTGCGAGGGGTTGGCGGTCAGCGACAGGTGGACCTTCTTGCCGTCGAACTCGCGGTCCGACGAGGCGCCCATGTGGTATTTGACGTCGCCCGAACCCTCGATGTCCGACGGCACGGCCGAGCCGCCCTGGAACTCGTGGAAGATGACCTTGTGGGGCTTGCCCATGACGGTCGCGAGGGTGTTCAGGCGGCCGCGGTGGGCCATGCCGATGACGATCTCGTCGATGCCGAGCGCGCCGCCGCGCTTGATCATCTGCTCCAGCGCCGGGACCATGGCCTCGCCGCCGTCCAGGCCGAACCGCTTGGTGCCCGGGAAGCGCTTGTGGGAGAAGCGTTCGAAGCCCTCGGCCTCGATCAGCTTGTTCAGGATGGCCAGCTTGCCTTCCTTGGTGAAGCCGTTCTTCTCGAAGGCGTCCGCGCCCTCGAAGCGCTGCTGCAGCCAGGCTTTTTCTTCCGGCTCGGCGATGTGCATGTACTGGATGCCGATGTGGCCGCAGTAGGTGCGCTCCAGGATCGCCATCAGCTCGTTCACGGTCGCGTACTGCAGGCCCAGGACGCCGTCGAGGAAGATCGGGCGGTCCAGGTCGGCGGCGGTGAAGCCGTGGAAGGCGGGGGTCAGCTCGGGGTTATCGATCGGCTGTTCGATGCCCAGCGGGTCGAGCTTGGCGTGAAGGTGACCGCGCACCCGGTAGGTGCGGATCAGCATCAGGGCGCGAATGGAATCGTGGGCGGCGGCGCGGACCTCGTCGGCGCTGACGCCGGCAGCGGCGGGCGCGGCGGCAGGCGCAGCAGCCTTGGCCGGAGCGGCGCCGGCCTTCTTGGGATCAATCTTGGGGGCGGGCCACTGACCGTCGAAGACGCCGGTCTCCTCGGTGGGCTCCAGGATGCCGTTGCGGCCCCAGCCGCCGGCCGCGCCCGAGGCCTTGACCACCGCGGCCGAGTCCTTGAGCTGGTCGAAGAAGCTGCGCCATTCGGCCGAGACGGAGGCGGGATCGGTCGCCCATTTCTCGTGCAGGTCCTCGATGAAGGCGGCGTTCGCGCCATACAGGAAGCTGGTCTCGGCAAAGACCTGGTTCAGCCGACCGGCATCGTCCGCCATTTTCTCACGTCGTCCTTCTGGGGCCCCACGGTCACAACCGCGTGAGGCCGGCGCGGTTCATATAGGCGCTGTTTCCTTATGGGTCATGACCGAAGAGGGGCGAAACGATAAGAAATTGGTTCCGAGCGTAACAAAAACGCCCCCGGCCGTGACCGGAGGCGTCTTCGATGCGGGTTTCCGGCACGATCGATGCCGAAACCGGTGTCATGCCACCCGCGCAGGGCGACAATTCACCGCGATGTCTTTGGCTGAAGGGCTTTAGCCCTTCAGCACTTCGACGAGGGTTTTTCCGAGGCGGGCCGGGGAGGGCGACATCTTGATGCCGGCCGCTTCCATGGCCGCGATCTTGGATTCCGCATCGCCCTTGCCGCCAGAGACGACAGCGCCGGCGTGGCCCATGGTGCGGCCCTTCGGAGCGGTGCGGCCCGCGATGAAGCCGGCCATCGGCTTCTTGCGGCCCTTCTTGGCTTCGTCGATCAGGAACTGGGCGGCGTCTTCTTCGGCGCCGCCGCCGATTTCACCGATCATGATGATCGAGGTGGTTTCCGGGTCGGCCAGGAACAGTTCCAGGACGTCGATGAACTCGGTGCCCTTGACCGGGTCGCCGCCGATGCCGACGGCCGTGGTCTGGCCCAGGCCTTCGTTGGTGGTCTGGAACACGGCTTCATAGGTCAGGGTGCCGGAACGCGAGACGATGCCGACGTTGCCCTTCTTGAAGATGTTGCCCGGCATGATGCCGATCTTGCATTCGTCGGGCGTCAGGATGCCGGGGCAGTTCGGGCCCAGCAGGCGCGACTTCGACTTCTCGAGGCGGGCCTTGACCTTGACCATGTCCAGCACCGGGATGCCTTCGGTGATGCAGGTGATGAAGGGCACTTCGGCGTCGATGGCCTCGATGATGGCGGCCGCGGCGCCCGACGGGGGCACGTAGATGACCGAGGCGTCGGCGCCGGTGGCTTCCTTCGCTTCGGCGACCGAGGCGTAGATCGGCAGGGTCTCGCCGTGCGAGCCCGTCCAGTTGGTGCCGCCCTTCGACGGGTGCACGCCGGCGACCATCTGGGTGCCGTGATAGGCCAGGGCCTGTTCGGTGTGGAAGCCGCCGGTCTTGCCGGTCAGGCCCTGGACGATGATTTTCGTGTTCTTGTCGACGAGGATGGACATGGGTCTATCGATCTCTGGATGTGTCTGTCAGCGGAGCGGGGAAAGCTGAGCCGAGGCTCAGCCGACCGCCGCGACGATCTTCTGGGCGGCGTCGTCGAGGTCGTCCGCGGCCTGGATGGTCAGGCCGGATTCGTTCAGAATCTTCTTGCCCAGCTCGGCGTTGGTGCCTTCGAGGCGGACGACCAGCGGCACCTTCAGGCCCACTTCCTTGACCGCCGCGACCACGCCCTCGGCGATGACGTCGCACTTCATGATGCCGCCGAAGATGTTGACCAGGATGCCCTGGACGGCCGGGTCGGCGGTGATGATCTTGAAGGCCGCGGCGACCTTCTCCTTGCCGGCGCCGCCGCCGACGTCACAGAAGTTGGCCGGCTCCTTGCCGTACAGCTTGATGATGTCCATCGTCGCCATGGCCAGGCCCGCGCCGTTGACCATGCAGCCGATGTTGCCGTCGAGGGCGACATAGGCGAGGTCCCATTCCGACGCTTCGATTTCCTTGGCGTCTTCCTCGGTCTCGTCGCGCAGCTCCTTCATGTCCGGATGACGGAACAGGGCGTTACCGTCGAACGAGACCTTGGCGTCCAGGACGCGCAGATGGCCGTTCTCCATGACGATCAGAGGGTTGACCTCCAGCATCGCCATGTCCTTCTCGATGAAGGCCTTGTAGAGGGCGGGGAACAGCGACTTGCCGTCTTCGGCGGCGTCGCCGTTGAGGCCGTAGGCGGCGTTGATCCTGGCGACGTCGGCGTCGGTGACGCCGGTGTCCGGGTCGATGGCGATGGTCTGGATCTTCTCGGGCGTGTCGTGGGCGACGGCCTCGATGTCCATGCCGCCTTCGGTCGAGACGACGAAGGCGACGCGGCCGACTTCACGGTCGACCAGCAGCGAGCAGTAGAGTTCGCGGGCGATGTCGGCGCCGTCTTCGATGTACAGACGGTTGACCTGCTTGCCGGCGTCGCCGGTTTGCGCGGTCACCAGGGTGTTGCCGAGCATTTCCCTGGCGTTCTTGACCACGTCCTCGATCGAGAAGGCGAGGCGGACGCCGCCCTTGGCGTCGGCGGGCAGTTCCTTGAACTTGCCCTTGCCGCGGCCGCCGGCGTGGATCTGGGATTTCACGACATAGAGCGGGCCGGGCAGTTGCTTCGCTGCGGCCTCGGCCTGATCGGCCGAAGTGATCGGCACGCCTTCGGCGACCGGTGCGCCGAAGCCCTTCAGGACCTGCTTGGCCTGATATTCGTGAATGTTCATGGATCCGACGTCCTGTGGCGATGGCCTGGGGAAGAAAGTTGGCCGCGCTTATAGGCGTCGCTTGTTCGCAGGTGCAACCGTCTGTGATCACCCGTTACGCTATCGATCGGATCGGGCCCGGTATGGAAGGGCCGTGTGAAGGACCGGAGTCTAGTCGACCCAGTCCTTCTTCAACGTCCGCGAGGCCCCGAACAGCAGGGCCGAGGCCAGGACGTAGAAGCCGACGCCGGTGTAGATGGCCCAGCGCAGGCTCTCCTCGCCGAAGGTCGGGGCCAGAAGGTCGCTCATCCAGCCGAAGTAGAAGAAGCCGACGGCGAGACCCAGCAGGTTGTTGATCAGCAGGAACAGGGCCGAGGCGGTCGAGCGCATCGGGGCCGGGACCAGATGCTGGACCGCCGCCGTGACCGGACCCAGCCAGGCCAGGTTCAGGCCCGTGGGGATCAGGAAGATCAGGAAGGCGATGGTCAGGGACAGGCCCTGCGAGCCGCCGCCGGGAATGATCTGCTGGATCAGCCAGGCCGAGTTCATGGCCAGGATGAAGCAGGGGCCGGAGATCAGGAAGGCCACGGCTGGCGTCAGGGGGTAGGCGCCCTTGCCGCGCTTCGCCAGCTTGTCGGCGATCATCCCGCCCAGCCAGATGCCCGCCAGGCCGCCGATCAGGGCGATGCCGGAATAGTACCAGGAGGTCTGTTTCAGGGTCAGGTCGAAGCTGCGCATGAAGAACAGCGGCAGCCAGCCCGCGACGCCGTAGCCGCAGACCGAGGAGGAGGCGGCGCCCAGAGCCAGGAGCCAGAAGCTGGGCTTCTTGACGACGACCGAGGCCGTGGCCCTGGCGATCATCAGGGAGATGCCGATAACGAGGGCGAGGCCGCCGCCGAAGGCCCAGACCAGCGGATTGCCGGCGGAGACGCCCGCGAACTGGCCGAGGGCGGCGAGGATCATGCAGCCGGCGCCGAGACCCAGCATGATGAGCGAGGCGACGCGGCCCGGGCCGGTCGGGCCCGCGACGGCAGGGGCGGGAACAGCGGTGGGAGCGGCGCCGGCGTCGCTGCCGCCGCGCTTCGGATCGCGGATGGTCAGGCGTAGCAGGGGGGCTAGGATGAGGCCGATCAGGCCGACGGCGATGAAGGCGGTGCGCCAGCCGTAGGTCGCGGCCAGCAGGCCGCCGACCAGGGTCCCGGCGGCGGTGCCCAGCGGAATGCCGAAGGCGAAGGCGGCCAGGGCCCGGGCCCGGTGCTGCGGCGGGAAATAGTCGGCGATCAGGGAATAGGCCGGGGCCACCCCGCCCGCCTCGCCGACGCCCACGCCCATGCGGCACAGGAACAGCTGGCCGAAGGAGCCCGCCATGCCGCACAGGGCGGTGAAGCCGGACCAGACGGCGAGGGCGCCGGTCATGATCCAGACGCGCGAGAAGCGGTCGGCCAGCCAGGCGAGGGGAATGGCGAGGGTCGAATAGACCGAGGCGAAGGCGATGCCGCCCAGGAGGCCGAACTGGCTGTCCGACATCTTGAACTCGGCCTTCAGCGGGGCGGCGAGAATCCCGATGATCTGGCGATCCAGAAAATTCAGCATGTAGACGAGAACCAGGACCGCCAGGACGTAATAGCGGTATCCGCCCCGTTGCGCGGGGGCCTGCGGGGCGGTCGTGTCGGTCGTCGCCATGTCGCTTCCTCGGATTTTCTGGTTTTCGGTATGGTAACGGCCAAGGCGGCCGCCGCAACGAAAAAGGGCGGCGGCCCTGCGTCGCAGGAGACCGCCGCCCCTCTGTCAGACCGCTACGGTCCGATCAACGGCGCCAGGTCAGGCGGGCCGTGATGGTGCGCGGCGGGCCGTAGAAGGCGTCGATGGAGTTGTTGTAGGTGGCGGTGCCGAAGTTGTAGCCGCCGACCTTGTAGCGTTCGTCGGTCAGGTTCTTGCCGAACAGACCCAGCTCCCAGGCGCCCGAGGGCGAGGTCCAGGTCGCCGAGAGGTCGATCAGGGTGAAGGCCTTCTGGTCGAGCACCGGATCCGGGGCGTCGAACAGGTGGTAGTCGCCGCGATAGGAGGCCGAGGGGGTGATGCGCAGCTCGCCGCCCGCGACCTGATCCGACCAGGTCAGGCCGAGGTAGCCCGACCATTCCGGCGAGTTCTGCGGCTCGCGGGTGTTCGAGACGTCGACCGGCGTGCCGGTGGCCAGCGAAATGAACTTCTCGAACTCGTTCTTCAGATAGCCGACCGAGAAGTTGGCGGTGAAGTGGTCGTTGAAGAAGGCCGAACCTTCCAGCTCGGCGCCGTAGATGTGCGAGGCGCCGACGTTGTCGACCACCGAGGCGATGCCGACGGCCGGGGCCGTGGCCACCTGCTGGGTGGTGATCTGCTGGTCCTTGTAGTCGGCGTAGAAGATGGCCGAGGAGAAGTTCAGGAAGTGGTCGAAGGCCGACCCCTTCAGGCCCAACTCATAGTTGGTGACCGTTTCCGGCTCATAGCCGTTGACCGTCTGGGGCACGAGGGCCGCGTCGCCGCGCATGTCCCAGCCGCCCGACTTGAAGCCCTGGCTGATCGAGCCGTAGCCGGTCACATCGTCCGAGAAGTCGTAGGAGACGCTGAGGCGGGGCGTGAACTTCTCGAACGTCTTGGACGCCGTGTAGTTGGTGCGGGTCGCGAAGATCGGACGATCCACGCCGCCGGTGAACGGCGAGCGGGTGGCGCCCAGGTAGAACAGGCGCAGGACCTGGCCGTCCTTGTCGTCGCGGGTGTAGCGGCCGCCAACCGAGACGTGCAGGCGGTCGGTCAGGTCGTAGCTGACGTCGGCGAAGGCCGAATAGGACTTGGTGTCGACCGAACCGGCGGCCGCGATCGACAGGCCGAGGTTTCCGGCGATGGTATCGAAGGCGCCCGAGGCCGTGGCGTCCATGAAGAACAGGCCGGCGACGCCCGACAGCCGCTCGCCGGTATAGAGCAGCTGGAATTCCTGGGTGAAGGAATGGTCCGAATAGAGTGCCGGAATGTCCAGGGTCGGCAGCGGCGTTTCGTCGAAGTCGATAACGGTCTTGGTGTCGCCGGTCAGATAGGCGGTGATCGACTTCAGGGTGATCTGGTCGTTGAGCGTATACTCGCCGGTCAGGGAGACGCCGTCGGTCATCACCGACTGGTCGCCGGTCAGGCCCGCCTGGGTGTCATAGACATTGGCCGGGGGCAGATAGCCGCCGGTGGTCGAGGGCACTTCGCGGTGACCGTGGCGCGGCGCCGAGTCATCGTCGACGCGGTTGTAGGCGAGGCGGAAGAACAGGTCGTCCGTCGGGGTCCATTCCGCGCTGAAGCGGTAGGCGGTGACGTCCTTGTTGTAGTGTTCCTGGCCGGTGGTCAGGTTCGTCCCGTAGCCGTCGCGGGTGTAGCGGGCCACGGCGCCGCCGATGGCGAAGGTGTCGCTGAGCGGCAGGTTGACCGAGCCGAGGGCGTTGATCTCGCGATAGGAGCCCAGATCGGCGCGCAGCATGGCCGAGGGTTCATCGCCCAGGCGCTTGGTGACGTATTTGATCGCGCCGCCGATGGTGTTGCGGCCGTACAGGGTGCCCTGCGGACCGCGCAGGACCTCGATGCGCTGGATGTCGAAGATGTCCAGCACCGCGCCCTGCGGACGGGCGACATAGACGTCGTCGATATAGAGGCCGACGCCGGGCTCGAAGCCCCACAGCGGATCCTGCTGGCCGACGCCGCGGATGAAGCTGATCAGGGTGGAGTTGGAGCCCCGGGCGATCTGGACCGTGGCGTTGGGCGTCTGCTGCTGCAGGACGGTGATGTCGGTGGCGCCGGTCTGTTCCAGGCGGGCCGCGCTGAGGGCCGAGACCGCGATCGGCACGTCCTTCAGCTGTTCGTCACGCCGACGGGCGGTGACGACGACGTCCTCGACCGAGGCCGTGTCATCCTGCGGCGCGGGGGCCGCGGATTGGGCCAGGGCCCCGGTTGAAATAGCACTCCACGCCGCGCCGGCCAGCAGCGCGCTCTTGACGAGTCTGTTCATGGGGGTTGTCCCGTTCCTTTTGTTTCCAGCCCAATGACGCCGTTATTCAGCGTTCAATGATTTTCTCGAACCTGACCCTGTTTCGCCATTCTGTCAAACGGCCCAGCTTCGGATGACTGACGTGACGTCACCCTGTGGCGCCGTTGCACCGGCGCCGGTCGCGGGTCTAAGCCTGTGCCCATGAGTGAGATCGCCCCTCCGCCGGCCCGTCGCGGCCGCCCGCCCAAGGCCGCCGGCGCTCCCGCCGTGGACACCCGCGCCACCATTCTGGACGCGGCCGAGGACCTGTTTTCCAAGCACGGCTTCTATGGGGTCACCATCCGTGAGGTGGCGCGCGAGGCGGGGGTCGATACGGCTCTGGTCCACTATTATTTCGGAGCGAAGCGCGAGCTGTTCGATGCGGTCTTCATCCGCCGGGCCGAGGTCTGGAACAACGACCGGGTCGACGCCATCAACCGCTATGTCGAGGCCGCCGGGGCGGGGGCGACCCTGGAAGGGCTGCTGGAGGCCTTCCTCAGGCCGCCGTTCGAATGGTCGCTGAAGGGCGGGCCGGGCTGGAAACACTATGCCGCCCTCGTGGCCCAGACCAACGCCAACCCGACGTTCGGCGGCGAGACCATGGCCCGCTATTTCGACCCGGCCATCCACCGGCTGATCGAGCTGATCCGGGGCCTGATCCCGGGGTCGAGGGACGTCGACCTCTATTGGGCCTATCATAATCTGTCGGGGGCCCTGACCCTGACCCTGGGCGAGACGGGGCGTCTGGACCGGCTTTCCGGAGGCCTGGCCCGTTCGGGCGATCTGGAGAGCGCCTGCGACTATATGGTCCGGTTCGCGGCGGCGGGCATCCGCGCGGTGTGCGGGCCGACGGTCGTTCCGCAACCGCAGGGCTAGCCGAAGAACACCGCCCACATCAGTCGGCCCGGCAGGAAGGTGAAGGCGCCGGCGATCAGCAGCCCGCCGACGAACAGGGCGGCCATGGTGCGGCCGTGGGAGCCGATCCGGCCCGAGCGCACGTGCCAGATGCCCATCGGCAGGGCGATCAGGGTCCAGCCGGAGAGCAGGTGGATCAGGCTGAACGATCCCGGATTGATCGTGCGGATGAAGAAGGAGCTGATCGCCACGGTCGCCATGGCGACGACCCAGCTCCACCCGATGACGCGATGGGCCGCCGTGCCCTTGACCCCGATCAGCTGAACCGTACCGAGCGCCAGGGCCGTCAGGGCGGCGGCGATGTGGAGCTTGAGCACCCAGCCCTGACGCGCCAGCAGGCCCCAGTCGGGTGCATGGCCGAAACGCCGCGAAATCAGGACGGCCCCCGCCCCCGCGACAAGGGCGACGGCGGCCAGCAGCAGCAGACGGCGGGGCGTATAGGCGGAGGCGGGCGAAACGGCGGTCATGGCGGATCCTCGGGTGAGGTCCCGACCCTGACCCGTCGCCGGGCCGGATCACACCGCCGCTTCGCCGATGACCGCCGCTGCTTCGCGAACGGACAGGCCCCGACCTACGCCCGCCTTCAGGTCGTCAGAAGACGCCGCGCAGGACGATGCGCTGGGTCGCGCCGGCCGTGGTCAGCTCGAAGGCCGCGGTCTCGAAGGGCGGCATGCCGAAACGGGCGCGGGCGCTGTTGGAGAAGCCGAAGGGCTCGCTGGGGATGCCGATGCGGTTCTTGCTCAGCTTGCCGTCGCCGTTGGTGTCCTGAAAGGCGGCGATGACGTAGCGGCCGGGCTGCATGTTGGAGACGAAGGCGCTGGTGACGGCCCCCGTCCGCTGCAGGGTCAGGGCCCGGACGGGATTTTCGCTCCGGCGGTAGGACTCTTCGTCGCGGTAGATGGCCACGGCGATGCGGCCGTTGGTCTGGGGGGTCTCGATCTCGACCAGCAGGGTGGCGGTGGTCGTGCTGCGGGTCGGCCGGTTCTGGGTCGGGGGGATGATCGGGCGCGAAGGCGCGACGACGGGCGGCGCGACCGGAGGCGGGGCGGCTGTCGACGAGGCGGCGCCTTCGACGGCGGCTTCTGTCGTCACGGCTGAGCCTGCGGCCGAGCTCGACGCCGGGGTGGTCGACAGGGCGGTGGTCGGCGCGGCGGCGGCGGGCGCGACCGGGACCACCGGGGCGTTGCGCGGCGGCGGGGCCATGGGGGTCATGCCGGTCTGCTGGGCGAGGACGACCGGCGCCGGGGTCATGACAAACAGGGTCGTGACGGCGAGGATGATCTTCATTCCGGATGCGTTTCGTGGTCTCACAGCGTTATCGCCATCAACCATGACGGCGAACCGCCCTCGAATGCAATGAGTCCCATCCTGAATTCCCCCAATCCGTCAAACCGATCGGCCGATTTCGCGCTCCCCCGCAAGCCTCTGACCCTCGGCCTTGTTCGCGGCATTGTCGTGGCGGCGGCGGCCGGCGGGGTGTTCGCCTTCATGGGCGCCTTCGGGACGGGCGAGGCGCCGTTCGGCCTGCGTCTGGCCTACTGGGTCCCGGTGATGCTGGCCGGCGCCTTCTGGGGGCACCTGTGTTCACGGTTGATCGAGCGCTGGATCGATCTGGATGAAAGGCCGTGGCTGACGGTCGTGGCCCTGACCGCCGCCATCACCGGGCCGGTCTCGGTTCTGGTCTGGGCGGTGACGGGGCTGGTCTTCGACGGGCATCTCTATCCGCTGTCGGCCCTGCCCTATATGCTGATCCCGGTCGGGGTGGTGACCGCGACCCTGTCGGCCATCAACGTCTTCCTGTCCAAGGCCCAGCCGGTCCAGACCCATGCGGCCGAGGTGGGGGCGCCCGCCGCCCGCTTCCCCGACCGCCTGCCGATGAAGCTGAGGGGCGCGACGATCCGCGCCGTCCAGGCCGAGGACCATTATCTGCGCATCCACACCGACCGGGGCTCGGACCTGATCCTGATGCGGCTGGCCGACGCCCTGGAGGAGCTGGAAGGACTGGAGGGCGCCCAGACCCACCGCAGCTGGTGGGTGGCCCGGGACGCCGTGCGTGACGTCGCCCGAGGCGACGGCCGAGCCACCCTGTCGCTGGACGGCGGCCTGACCGCGCCGGTCAGCCGCCGCTATGCCAAGGCCCTCAGGGACGCGGGCTGGTACTAGAATCCCGAAACCCTAGCCCTTCCACGCCCCGTGGAAGCCGGCCGGCAGGGCCACGTCGGCGGTCCAGGTGGCGACCGGGCCGTCCGAGACGTGGGCGGCGTCGAAGACGTGCAACTCGGTCACCCCTGCGCGCAGGTTGATGGCGGGGCCGACCAGCCAGGCGTCGCGCTCGGCGCGGGCGTTCGGCCTGGGCACGAACACCGTCTCCTCGACGATATGGCCGATGCCGAACTCGAAGCTGTCGGACTTGCCCGAGGCCCAGTCCTGAACCGCCAGACCGGTGGGCAGGGGACGGTCCGGGGTTTCGCCCGCCGTATGGGCGGTCAGGGTGCGGTTGAGGCCGGCGAAGCGCGGATTGGCCTTGGGGAACTCGCCGACCACGCCGCTGGAGACCATGTCGGCGCGGCCGTCGGCGTGCAGGGTGACCAGTTTGAGCACGGCGGGCTCGCCGGGGACGCGGCCGCGTTGCTGGACCATGACGCGGGCGCCCTCGACCGCGAACTGGACGTCCTTGCCGGCCGCGACGTCGAAACGGATCGTGCCGTCGCGATCGGCCCAGGCATCGCCGAGATGGAAGAAGGAGAAGGTCGGCAGTTCGAACAGCCGGGTCTGCGTCAGGTTGGCCTTGTCCAGCACCAGGACCTGGGTCCCCATCTCCGGCTTCCAGGCGAACTGGCTGGCGAAGGGCATGGCGCGGTGATCGAACACCCAGGGCTGGAGCACGATCACCAGATGCCGGTCGGTGGCGGTGAAGTCGTGGAAATAGCTGTTGCGCGGCAGGCGCACGACCGAGGCCTCGATCAGGCCGCCGTCGGCGCGCAGATGCCAGACGATCATCTGGTCGCCGCTGGTCCCGACGTTCCAGACCGTGCCGTCCGGCGCATAGCGGGGGTGGGCCTGGAAGGGCATGCCCTTGAGGTCGTCGCGCAGGGTGACGAAGCTTCCGGTGGCGAGGCTGGACGGGTCCATGGCCAGCGGCGAGCCGCCCTCCCACAGGGCCCAGACGCTCTCGCCCGCGACCATGACCGAGGTGTTGGCGACATTGGCGGCGTCGTTGGAATCCACCCGGGCGCGGCGGTCGCCCGCCGTGCCGAAACCGGGGGTGACGATGGCGTCGAGCTCGGTCTCATGGCGGCGCTTGGGGGTGTCGGCGAACCGGGCCTGAAGCGTCGCCCGGCCGTCGCGGATGTCGAAGGACCGCATCAGGCCGTCGCCATCGAACCAGTGGGTCGCCGAGCCGCCCGGGCGACGGAATTTCGCCGGACCGTTCCGGAACAGCGTCCCCTCCAGCCCCGCCGGCGCCCGGCCGTGGGTCAGCCTCAGGGCTTGCGGCGCGACATCGCCTTCGAGGTCGCGGGTGGCGAGCGCCCAATCAGCGGTGGCGTCCAGCGCGGCGGCGGCGCGCACCATCTCAGGCGTGGCGACGGCGGCGGACAGGGCGGCGGCGCCCATCAGGAAGTTGCGGCGGGTGGGGGTCATGGTCGCACTCGGCAGAAGAAGATTTGGGGGAAGGCCGGGGGTTTGGGGGCTCAAGCAGCGCGAAGCGCGTTAGCCCCCGGGAGGAAGCGCGGGTTTGGGGGCTCAAGCAGCGCGAAGCGCGTCAGCCCCCAGAGAAAAAGATCAGCGCAAGCTGATCGTCTGGGCGGTGTCGCCCTCGACGGTGAAGTGCGCCTGCTCCCAGGTCGCCGGGCCCATGTTTCCACGGGCGTTGTTGGAGAAGGCATAGGGCTCGGTCGGCATGCCGAAGGGGTTGGTGTTCATGCGGCCGTCGCCGTTGACGTCGTGGAACGACTTCACGGCGTAGTCACCGGCGGGGACGGTGAAGGTCGCCGTGTGCTGGCCGGCGGCGACATCGATCATGGCCTGGGCGACCGGGGCGCCCTGACCGCCGTAGGCGGCTTCACTGTTGAACAGCACCACCATGATCTCGCCGGTCGCGGCGGCGGTGTCGAAGGTCAGGGTGACGGTGGAGTCGTCAGCGGCGAAGGCGGGGGCCGCGACGAGCAGGGCGGCGGCGAGAGCGGAGAGGGCGAAGGCTTTCATGGCGGCGATCCTGAGAGGGGGAGCCCAACGGCCGGGCTCCGATGTCCCGACCGTGCCGCCGTCCCTCCCGCCTCGCCACCGGCTCTACGGCTGCGACCGCCGTCCGTTCGCGAACGACCACGCCTGTGCGTTCACGAAGCGCGAACGGACACCGTCAGTCCGCCTCATCCTCGATCGCGTGGATCTGGTCGTCGTCGAGGCCGAAGTGGTGGCCGATCTCGTGGATCAGGACGTGGGTGATGATCTCGGCCAGGCCGACGTCGCCGCGCTCGCACCATTCGTCGAGGATGGGGCGGCGGTAGAGGAAGATGCGCGAGGGCTCGATCGCCGGCCCCATGGAGTCGCGCCGGCCGATATCGACGCCGTGATAGAGGCCGCTGAGCTCGAACGGGTCCTCGATGCCGAAGCTCGCCAGGGTCTCGTCGTCGGCGAAGTCGTCGATGCGGAACACCACCTCGCCCGCCGCCGCGCGGAATTCCTCGGGCAGGTCGGCGAAGGCCTGTTCGGCCAGCCGGGCGAAGTCGTCGAGCGAGGGGGCGAGCTGGTCGGTCCAGGCGGAGGAGGGGGTGTCGGGCATAGGGGCCGGAAGTGACTGGGGACTAGGGACTAGGGATGGGGGCAGTCGCGGCGAAAAGCGAGGCCTCGGACGGTGGGAATCCAGAGGCAATACGTCGCCCCCAATCCCTGGTCCCTGGTCCCTGTCTCCCGCCCCCATGCAAATCACCCGTCTTAAGCTATGGTGAATCATCGAATCGGCGGGTGAGGATTGATGGCGGAGGCCGAAATCGCCTTTGTGGCGGCGGCAGGTGCGGCGGGTCTGGCGCTGGCGGTCAGCGCCTGGGCCTGGCGGCTGCGCGGTCGGCTGGCCGCGCGCGAGGACGAGGTCGAGGCCTGGGAGGCCCAGCGCGCCGCCGCCCTGTCCGAGCGCGACGGGGCTCTGACGGCCTTCGAGGACCTGCGCATCGGCCTGACCTCCGACGGCGGCGTCACCACCCTTCTGGGCCCGACCGAGGCCGTGGTCGCAGCCCGCGCGGCCCTGTGTCCCGAGGACGAGGGCGCCGACGACGCCGTGGTCCTGGCCAGCGCCGTCCATGCCGCCTGGCCGACCCAGATCCGCGCCCTGGTCGAACAGGGCGAGGCCTGCGACCTGCGCATCGACACCACGACCGGCGGCTGGGCCGTCGAGGGCCGGCTGTCGGGCGGCGTCGCCTGGCTGAGGCTCTATCCGATCCGGGCCATGGTCTCGGGCGTCGAGGCCAGTCTGGGCCTGCTGACCGACGCCTCCCCGGCCCCGACCTGGGTGATCGACGCCGAGGGCAAGCTGCTGTGGGCCAACCGGGCCTGGCTGGGTGAGGTCGATGCGGCGTCTCTGGAAGAGGCGCGCGACAGGGGCCTGGTCTTCGATCGCGGCGCCGAGGCCTTGCTGAACGAGGCCGGTCGCATCGGGGTGCGGCAGGAAGGCTTCCGCTGGACCACCGGGGGCGGCCGCCGCCGCGCCTGGCGCATCGTCGCCGAGCCCCTCGCCCGGACCGGGGCCCTGGCCGGCGCCGTCCTGGCCTTCGCCATCGACATGACCGAGGCCGAGGAGACGCGCGACACCCTGCGCCGTCACGTCGAGGCCCATGACGAGACCCTGAACCACCTCGCCGACGCCGTGGCCATCTTCGGCCCGTCCAAGCGGCTGGCCTTCCACAACGTGGCCTTCCAGCAGCTGTTCAACATCGACCCGGCCTGGCTGGACGAGCGCCCGACCCACGCCGAGCTGCTGGACCGGCTGCGCCAGAAGCGCCAGCTGCCCGAAGTCGTCGACTATGCCGGCTGGAAGGCCGGGGAGCTCGACTTCTACGGCGCCTCCGAGGCCGCGCCGGACGACAGCTGGTCCCTGCCCGACGGCCGCACCCTGCGCGTCGTGCGCCAGCCGCACCCGCTGGGCGGCATTCTGTTGCTGTTCTCGGACATCACCGACGAGCTGAAGCTGCGCAGCCGCTACAACGCCCAGATCCAGGTCCAGACCGCGACCCTCGACAAGCTGAACGACGCCGTCGCCGTGTTCGGCTCGGACGGACGGCTGCGGCTGCACAACGAGGCCTTCGAGAGCTTCTGGGATGTCTCGGCCGAGCGTCTGGCCGAGGCTTCGGACTTCGACGCCGTCGCCGATCTGGCCAAGGAAACCCTGCCCGATCCGGCTCTGTGGCTGGGGCTGAAGGCACGGGTCGCCGATCCCGATCCCGAAAGCCGGGTGCCGATCTCGGGCGAGGGCCGCACCGCCGACGGCCGCATCGCCGCCTGGCAGACCCGCCCCCTGCCGGACGGCGCGACCCTGGTCGCCTTCTCCGACGTCACCGCCCGACGCGAACTGGAACAGGCCCTGGCCGCGAAGGCTGTGGCGCTGGAGGAAAGCCAGGCCCTGAAACGGGAGTTCGTCGGCTCGGTCAGCTATGAGCTGCGCACCCCCCTGACGACCATCGTCGGCTATTCGGAGCTGCTCGAGACGCTGGGCAATCTGAACGAGCGCAACCGCCAGCACGCCGGGGCCATCCGCGTCGCCGCCAGCCAGCTGGCCCGTTCGATCGACGACGTTCTGGACATGGCTCAGATCGACGCCGGGGAGATGGAGCTGGCGCTGGGCGATGTGCGCATAGAAGACCTGTTCGCCGCCGCCGCCGACCGCTATCGCCCGCGCATCGAGGGGCGCGGCGCCCGGCTGATCGTCAACCCGGTAGAGACCGTCAGCGCCATTCGCGGCGACGCCCGCCGCATCGCCCAGGCCCTGGACCACCTGCTGGAAAACGCCACCCGTTCGGTCGCCGAGGACGGTGTCGTCACCCTGCGCGCCGAGGGCAATGCCTCGGAGATCCGCATCCGCGTCGAGGACACCGGGCGCGGCATTCCCTACCATCTGCAGGCCCACGTCTTCGACCGCTTCGTGCGTCGCGACCGGGGCGGCCCGGGCGTCGGACTGGCGCTGGTCAAGGCCCTGGTCGAGCTGCACGGCGGCTGGGCCGAGGTGGAATCGGAGCCCGGCAAGGGCGCCGCCTTCATTCTGCACCTGCCCGTCGACGCCCAGAGCGACGCGGCGGCCCCGGAACTGCAGCTGGGCTGACCGGATTTCAAAGCCCGCGGGAACGGGATAGAGGAGCCGCATGACCGAGCTTCTCAAGACCGCCATCATCTACGACTTCGACGGCACCCTCGCACGGGGGAACATGCAGGAGGTGACCTTCATCCCGTCGCTGGGCATGGGCATCGGCGACTTCTGGGGCGAGGCGGACCGGCTGACCAAGTCGAACGACGCCGACAACATCCTGATGTACATGCAGCTGATGCTGCAGCGGGCGCGCGAGCACGGCGCCCCCATCACTCGCAAGCTGCTGGCCGGCCACGGCGAGGACGTGAAGCTGTTCGACGGACTGAAGTCCGACCTGACCGGCAAGGGCTGGTTCGAGCGGATCAATGAGACCGGCGCCAAATACGGCCTCGATATCGAGCACTACATCATCTCGGCGGGCCTCGAGGAAATGATCGACGGCTGCCCGATCCGCGACGCCTTCCACCACGTCTTCGCATCCAAGTTCGCCTATGACGACACGGGCACGGCGATCTGGCCGGCAGTCGGGGTCAACTACACAACCAAGACCCAGTATCTGTTCCGCATCAACAAGGGCGTGCTGAACCACTGGGACCACGAGCGGATCAACAAATTCGTCGCCGACGACGACCGGCCGGTGCCGTTCGAGCGGATGATCTTCCTCGGCGACGGGGACACCGACGTCCCGACCATGAAGATGATGCACACCAAGGGCGGCTTCTCGATCGCCGTCTACGACCCCCAGAACACCGCCCGCGACCAGAAGAAGGTCTACAGCCTGATCTCCGAGGACCGGGTCAATTTCGTCGCCGCGGCCGACTATCGCGAGGGGCAGCCGCTGGATCTGATCGTCAAGGGGCTGATCGGCCGGATCGCCATCACGGCCGGGGTGATGCCGGCCAGCGAAGCCTGATCCCGCTTACTTCAGCTTCGCCTCGAAGACCTTGAGCAGCCTGGCCCAGCCGTCGGCGGCGGCGTCGGCCTTGTAGCTGGCGCGGTAGTCGGCGTGGAAGCCGTGCTGGGCGCCCGGATAGACCACGATCTCGCTGGTGGTGTTCCCCGCCGAACGCAGGGCGGCGCGCATGGCCTCGACCGCCGTCTGGGGAATGCCCTGGTCGAGCTCGCCGTAGAGACCCAGCACCGGGCATTTCAGATCGTCGGCCAGTTCGACGGGCCAGGGGGTGCCGGCCGAGGCCTGTTCGGGGGTGGCGGTCGCCGACGGGGCCAGCTGGCCGTACCAGGCGACGCCCTGATCGAGGACGGGGAAGCGGGCGCAGGCCTGCCAGACCACCTTGCCGCCCCAGCAATAGCCGGTGATCCCGACCTTGTCGCCATTGGCCCAGAGCTGGCGGCTGGCCCAGTCCAGGGTCGCCGAGACGTCGCCCATGACCTGTTCGTATTTGGCCGCGCCGACGATCTGGCGGATGCGGGTCATGTCGGACAGGGGCGCCGGATCCTCAACGCGGACGAAGAAGGCCGGGGCGATGGCCGCATAGCCCTGTTTGGCCAGACGGCGGCAGATGTCCTGGATATAGGCGTGGACGCCGAAGATCTCGGACACCACGATCACGACCGGGAAGGGGCCGTCGCCCTCGGGGCGGGCCACATAGGCGGGCAGGGCGAAGCCGTCGGGGGCCGGATATCTGACATCTGCCACGGTCAGGCCGTGGGAATCCGTGACGATCGGCTCGGCGGACTGGGCCAGGGCGGCGACCGCATACTGGCTGAAGAAGAGGCCGCCGACGGTCGCGGCGCCGAGCGTCCGTCGCGAGAATTTCAGGTCTTCGGCGGTCTGGCCTTCGGGACGGATCAGGACGGTCATGCGGCGCTCCGGAACGGGTCGGGTTTGTAGGCGACGGGGACCTTGATCCCGACCGCGGCGACCGTCGAGTCCCTAAAGCGCCCGGCGCAGTGTCAGATTGAGGCGCCCGCCCCCCGGGATCAGGCGCGACGAGCCCTCCAGCACCCGGGCGATCCCATGCCGCGCCAGCCTTGCCGGCCCGGTCAGGGCGCAGACGTCGCCGGAGGTCAGGCGGAAGGTCCGGGTCTTGCCAGTGGGATTTGGGCCGCCCTCGGCCGGGCCGATGCGGAAGGTCGCGGTGTCGCCCAGCGAGACCGACAGGACCGGCGCGGCGTGATCCGCCTCGTCGCGATCCTGATGCAGCCCCATCTTCGCCCCGTCACGATAGAGGTTGACCAGACAGGCGTCGGGCGGAGCGGGCCAGCCCGTCAGGCGATCCCAGAGGTCAAGCAGCACGGGCGGGATCGGCGGCCACGTCTCACAGGTCTCTGGATGGATCGGTTGATAGCGGTAGCCGTCGCGGTCAGAGACCCAGCCGAGCGGGCCGAGGTTGGTCATCCGCACCGAGAAGGGCCGCCCGCCCGGCGTCACGGGGCGATAGAGGGGCGCGGCTTCTATCGCGGCGAAGACCTCGGCGACCAGGGCCGCCTGTTCCGTCTCCGACAGGGCGGCGGGCCACAGGCGAAAGCCGGGCAGGCCGGTCGGGATTTCGGACGGCGGACTCATGAGGACAGTCTACCCCGACGTCGTTTCAGTGAAACCATTTCGTTCTGGCCGCCTTGCCGGAAGCCTGTCATTTTCCGCCGCATGCCCCGCTTTGAACAGGACAGCGACGTGCGCGCCCTCGGCGAGGCCCTGGCCGGCCTGCGCCGCGACCGCGGGCTGAGCCAGGCCGAGGCCGGCGCCCGGCTCGGCATGACCAGTCAGGGCTGGGGCCTGTACGAGGCCGGCAAGCGGCCCGGCCTGTTCCGCCCCGACGTTCAGCGGCGTCTGACCGCCGCCCTCGACGCCAGCCCCGAAGACCTCGCCCTCGCCGCCGCCCGGATCGCCGCCGATGTCCCCGTCGCACCGCCCGCGAGGGGCGTCGAAAGCGGCGGACGCGGTTGGGGCGGCGCTCCGGTTCTCGCCCCGGCTCTGGAATTGGCTTCCATCGAACGCCTTCAGCTCTCCAACGACGACCTCGCTCCCTGGGCCGCCTCGGGCGTGGTGCTGGAGTTCGATCCGGGCCGCTGGCCGCGCCGGGATCAAGGCTGCGTCATCGACCTGACCGACGGCTCGCGCCTGATCCGCCTCTATGACCGCGCCGACGCCGACCGCCTCTATCTGCGGGGCGGCCCCGGCGGACTGAACGCCGAGACCGTGCTGGACCGGGGCCGCGCCGCCCGCGTCGCCGCCGTCATCGCCCGCCTCGATCCGTAATGCGGGATCAATGAAACGAATAAGTTGCAAATGGTTTCGTTTCATGAAACTCTGCTCTCCGGATAGCGCTGGAGGGATGGATGCCGAGATCGCCGGACCAGGTGGACGCCTTCGTCGGGGCGCGCATCGCCCAGCGCCGCGCCGCGCTCGGCCTGTCGCAACAGGCGCTTTCGGATCGGCTGGGCATCAGTCCCCAGCAAATCCAGAAGTATGAGGCCGGGACCAATCGGGTTTCGGTCTCGCGCCTGCACCGGATCGCCACCGTGCTCGCCACCTCGACGGCCGGCTTCTTCCCGCCGCCCGCGCCGGATGCGGCCCCGGCCAGTATGGCGACCGGGCCCCGCAAGAGCGGCTCGGACGCGGCCGAGGCCGAATGGCTGACCGGTCTGCGCTTCCTGAGCGCCAGCGTCGAGGGGCGGGCAGTGGCGACCGGCTTCGGCCTGATCGAGAGCCGCGAGGCCCGGCGGGCCGTGGCGACCATCGTGGACGCTCTGGCCTCGCGGTAACCGGCCGCTGACCATCCACGCGGCGAAGGCCTCGCCATCCGGGCCCTGCGCGGATAGAGGTCCGCCCATGAAGGTCCTCGTCATCGATACGGCGCTGAACGCCTGCACCGCCGCCGTCTTCGACGGCGACCGGCCGCTCGGCGTCCGCATCGAACCCATGGCCAAGGGGCATCAGGAGCGGATCGGCGGTTTCGTCCGCGACGCCGTGGCGGAGGCGGGCGGCTTCGAGGGCGTCGAGCGCATCGGCGTCACCGTCGGCCCCGGCTCCTTCACCGGCCTGCGTGTCGGCCTCGCCTTCGCCCAGGGGCTGGGCGCGGCGCTCGGCGTGCCGGTCGTCGGGATCTCGACCCTGGCGGGACTGGCGGCCTCCGCCCTGGACATCGATGCATCGATCGCCATCGTCGCCGCGATCGACGCCCGCCGGGGCCAGGTCTATGTCCAGACCTTTCTCGACGGCGTTCCGACCAATGCCGCAGCCGCCATCCGGATCGAAGACGCTTTCGGGATCGCGACCGAGGGCCATATCGCCTCCACCGTCGTGGGCAGTGGCGGACCGTTGATTCTGGAGCCCATGTTGCGGGGCGCGCCGCCGCCCTCGTCACCCGATGAACTGGACGTTCGCGCCCCGGGCTTCGCGCCCGCCCTCATTACCGTCCCGACCCCCGCCGCCCTCGCCGCCCTGACGATCGCCGCTGATCCGGCGACCTCCCCGCCCGCACCGCTCTATCTGCGCGCGCCCGATGCGACTCCGCCGACCCGCCTGCCCGGTCAGGCGCGACCTGCGAAGCCGTCGTGACCGAATCATCCGCTTCCGGGCTGACCGTCTCCCCCGGCCCGGAGGACGCGCCCGACCTCGCCTCCGCGCTTGCCGCCATCCACGCCGAGGCCTTCTCCAGCCCTTGGGACGCCCCCGCCCTGGACAGCCTTCTGGGGCAGGCCGGGGTCTTCGCCGTCCACGCGACCGACGGCTTCATCCTGTGCCGCGTGGTGCTGGACGAGGCCGAGATCCTGACCCTGGCCGTCCGTCCCGCCGCCCGCCGCGCGGGGCTGGGCGCGCAGTTGACCCGGGTCGCTGCCGAAATCGCCGCTCGCGCCGGGGCGATCAGCCTGTTCCTCGAGGTCGCCGAGGACAATGCCGGCGCCCGCGCCCTCTACGCCCGCCTCGGCTTCGTCGAGACCGGTCTGCGCAGAAACTACTATGAAAAAGCCGACGGCAGCCGCGTCGATGCGCGACTTCTCGCACTCAACCTGCAAGAGCGGCTTCCCTCCGGCTGAGGTCGCCTCTATCCTGTCGAACCATGGACCGGATCGAAAAGCTTTGCGCCGAACGCGGCATGCGGATGACCGAGCAGCGGCGCGTGATCGCGCGGGTGCTGTCGAACGCCGAGGACCATCCGGACGTGGAGGAGCTGTACCGCCGCGCTTCCGCCATCGACCCCCATATCTCGATCGCCACCGTCTACCGGACCGTGCGTCTGTTCGAGGAAGCGGGCGTGGTCGAGAAGCACGATTTCGGCGACGGCCGCAGCCGCTATGAAGAGGCTGGCGACGATCACCACGATCACCTGATCGACACCCGCACCGGCGAGGTCATCGAGTTCTTCGATGCCGAGATCGAGCGGCTGAAGACCGAGATCGCCGAACGCCTCGGCTTCCAGCTGGTCGGGCACAAGCTCGAGCTCTACGGCACGGCCATCGAAGGCGCCGAGCCGTCCAAGCGCGAAGGCCTGATCTTCACCCGCCACGGCGCCCGCCACGATCATTGATCGGCGTGGCCGAAGTGGCGAAACGCCCTGTGGCCCACTATTAAGCCAATCATGACCGAGACCCTCGTCGCGCCCGAGCGCGAGCCCCTGCCTGCCGGGACTGCGGAGACGCCCCCCAAGCGCCTCTTCATCAAGACCTACGGCTGCCAGATGAATGTCTATGACAGTGAGCGCATGGCCGATGTCCTGCGCCCGCTGGGCTATGCCACGACCGATACGCCCGAAGGCGCCGACTTCGTCATCCTGAACACCTGCCATATCCGCGAGAAGGCGGCCGAGAAGATCTATTCCGAGCTCGGCAAGATGCGCGAGATGCGGGAGAAGAAGCTGGCCCGCGGCGAGGGGCGGATGACCATCGCCGTCGCCGGCTGCGTCGCCCAGGCCGAGGGCGAGGAGATCATGCTGCGCCAGCCCGCGGTCGACCTGGTCGTCGGCCCCCAGGCCTATCACCAGCTGCCCGAGCTGCTGACCCGCAACGCCCGCTCGCGTGGCGAACGGATCGGCGCCGACTTCGCCCCCAATGAGAAGTTCGACGCCCTGTCGGCGGGCGGCGCCTCGGCGCGCGGCGTCGACGGGCCGACCGCCTTCCTGACCGTGCAGGAGGGTTGCGACAAGTTCTGCACCTTCTGCGTGGTGCCCTATACGCGCGGCGCCGAATGGTCGCGGCCGGTCGCCGACGTCCTGGCGGAGGCCCGGGGTCTGGCCGACAAGGGGGTGCGCGAGGTCATGCTGCTGGGCCAGAACGTCAACGCCTATGACGGCGCCGGACCAGACGGCGTCTGGACCCTGGCGAAGCTGGCCCATGCCCTGGCCGAAATCCCCGGTCTGGATCGCATCCGCTATACGACCAGCCATCCCAACGACATGTCAGACGACCTGATCGCCGCCCATGCCGAGTTGCCTGCCCTGATGCCCTGGCTGCATTTGCCGGTTCAGTCGGGCTCGGACCGGATCCTGCGGCTGATGAACCGCAAGCACGGGCGTCAGAAATACATCGACCTGATCGCCCGCATCCGCGAGAGCCAGCCCGACCTCGCCCTGTCCGGCGACTTCATCGTCGGCTTCCCCGGAGAGACGGATCGGGACTTCGAAGACACGATGGATCTGGTGCGTCAGGTGACCTACGCCTCGGCCTTCTCCTTCATGTATTCGCCGCGACCGGGCACCCCCGCCTCGACCATGGGGGCGCAGGTTCCGCCCGAGGTCGCCAGGGCGCGGCTGGATGCGCTTCAGGCCCTGCTGTTCGAACAGCAGACCGCCTTCAACGCCTCTCGCGCCGGCCGGGTCGTCGACGTCCTGTTCGAGAAGGCGGGCCGCCACGCCCATCGCCGTCAGGCCATCGGCCGCTCGCCCTGGCTGCAATCGGTCCATGTCGATGACGCGGATCATCTGATCGGCCAGATCGTTCCGGTCGAAATCATCAGCGGACAACAGAACAGCCTCACCGGGCGGCTGCTTCATGACCCGCTCAAGCAGGCGCGCTCCGTGAGCGCGCTGGTAGCGGACTAAGAATGGCGCGTGAATCCGAATTCCTGGAACTGGACGATGATGCGCTGCACGCCGTCATCGGGCCCAACAGCCGTCACGTCGCCCTGATCGAGGACGCCTTCAAGGTGCTGATCGAGGCGCCTGGCGGCGGGGTGTCGATCAACGGCGGCGCCCGTGACCGGGCCAATGCCAAACAGGTCATTGAGGCCCTGGCCGGTCGGATCGCCCAGCGCGCCGAGGTCAATGAGGCCGACGTCCGCGCCGCCATCGGCGTGGCTCGCACCGGCGTGTCCGGCGGCGGCCGTCGCGTCGATCCGCTGGCCCTGCCCATCGGCCGTCGCGGCGCCATCGTGCCCAAGACCGACGCCCAGGCCCGCTATCTCGACGTCCTGGCCAACCACGAGCTGAGCTTCGGCGTCGGCCCGGCAGGCACCGGCAAGACCTTCCTCGCCGCCGCCTACGGCGCGTCGCTGCTGCGGCGGGGCCAGGTGGACCGGCTGGTCATCACCCGCCCGGCTGTCGAGGCGGGCGAGAAGCTGGGCTTCCTGCCCGGCGA
This sequence comes from Brevundimonas sp. ALps5, assembly GCF_058681645.1. Taxonomy (NCBI): domain Bacteria; kingdom Pseudomonadati; phylum Pseudomonadota; class Alphaproteobacteria; order Caulobacterales; family Caulobacteraceae; genus Brevundimonas; species Brevundimonas sp. ALps5. The sequence goes on from NZ_CM178744.1 coordinate 1,696,612, forward strand.
CCTGAACGAGAAGGTCGACCCCTATCTGGCGCCCATCTGGGAGGCCCTGAACGATATCCTCGGGGCCGAGGACGTCCAGCGCCGTCGCGACAAGGGCGAGATCGAGGCCGCCCCCATCGCCTTCATGCGCGGCCGCACCCTCAGCCACGCCTTCATCATCGTCGACGAGGCCCAGAACACCTCGCGGCTGCAGATGAAGATGGTCCTGACCCGTCTGGGCGAGGGCGCGCGCATGGTCGTCACCGGCGACCCGACCCAGATTGACCTTCTGAACCCGCGCGATTCTGGTCTGGCCCATGCGCTTCGCATCCTGCGCGATGTGAAGGGAGTCGGGGTGCTGGAGTTCGAGGCCCGCGACGTGGTCCGCCACGCCATGGTCGAGCGGATCGTGCGCGCCTATGACGCCGATGCCGCGGGCAGCCGTCCGAAGGCCGACCTCGAAGATCCTTCTGCATGATCGAGGTTGAGATCGAGGCCGACGACTGGACCGAGGCCCTGCCGGACGCGGAGGCGATCGTCGGACGGGCCGCGCAAGCCGCGCTGGCCGAGGTCGAGGGCGGCCTCGTCGTTCTGCTGACCGACAACGGCGCCGTCCAGTTGCTCAACGCCCAGTTCCGCGACAAGGACCGGCCGACCAATGTCCTGTCCTTTCCGGGCGGGGACATGCCGATGCCCGGAGCGCCCACCCATCTGGGTGATATCGTTCTCGCCTTCGGCGTCTGCCGCGACGAGGCGGAAGCGCAGGGCAAGAGCCTGGCCAATCACCTGACCCATCTGGTCATCCACGGGACCCTGCACGTCCTGGGGCGCGACCATGAGGAGGAGGCCGAGGCCGAGGCGATGGAGGCGGAAGAACGCACCCTGCTTGCCAGCCTGGGCGTGGCGGACCCATACATCCTGCCTGACGACCTCTGAATCGCCCCCACCTCCGCCATCAGTAAAACGGGCCGCATGACCTCCGAACCCCTGGCCGATCTGCCCGTCCACGATCTCGCCGCCGCCAGCGAGAAGCGCCGTCGGCTGGTCCTGCGCCTCGGCCGCATCGGTCTGGCGCTTCTGGCCGGCGTCGGCGCCGCCCTGGCCCATCCGCCTTTCGGGGTTCTACCGGGCCTGTTGGGCTATCCGCTGCTCATGCTGCTGGCCGAGCGGTCGGAGACGAAGCGCGGGGCCTTCTGGATGGGCTGGCTGGGCGGCTTCGCCTATTTCTTCATTTCCTGCTGGTGGGTCGCCGAGGCGTTTCAGGTCGATCCGTCGCAGGCTTGGATGGCGCCCTTCGCCGCCAGCCTCCTGCCCGCCGGTCTGGGTCTCTTCTGGGGGACGGCGCTCGCCCTCTATCGCCGGTTCGCGCCCACGGGCGTCATCCGCGTTTTCGTCTTCGCCGCCCTGTTCTGTTTGCTGGAATGGCTGCGCGGCCACGTCCTGACCGGCTTCCCCTGGAACCCGGCGGGCGCCAGCTGGAAGGCTGGATCGGCGGGTTCGCAGTTCGCCTCGGTCGTCGGGGTCTATGGCCTCAGCTTCGTCACCGTCGCCGCCGTCTCGGCCTTCGCCCCGCTTCTCGGACCGGGCACGCGCGAGCGTCGCGCCGCCTCGGCCCTGATCGGCGCCGGGGTTCTGCTGGCCCTCGTGATCGGCGGGATGATCCGGCTGCACGGGGCGAAGGTGGAGCTGTCGCCGACGCTCGTCCGCATCGTTCAGGCTGACGTGGCCCAGGAATCGAAGTGGACGCCCGAGGCCTATCAGGGGATCGTCGACCGCTATCTGAACCTGACCGCCAGACCGGGCGAAGGCGGCCTGCCCGACGTCGTAGTCTGGCCCGAGGGGGCGCTTCCGGCCAGCGCCAATCAGGTCTTCGCCGACGGCACCCCGGAAGCCACGGCCATCGCCCGCGCCCTTCAGCCCGGCCAGACGCTTCTGATGGGCCTCGCCCGGGCCGAGCCTTCGCCGAAGCCCGGCGCCCCCGACCGCTATTTCAACAGCCTGTTCGCCCTGCATGACGAGGGGGACGGACCGGGTCTGCGGGTCAGCGCCATCTATGACAAATACCGGCTGGTGCCCTTCGGCGAATATCTGCCGCTCGGCGACCTGATGGGGACGCTTGGGATCCGCAGTCTGGTGCATATGCCATCGGACTTCAGCGCGGGGCCGAAACCGGCCCCGATCACCCTGCCCAACGCCCCGCGCGTCCAGCCGCTGATCTGCTACGAGAGCCTCTATCCGGGCTTCACCCCGGGCGGGGGGGCGCGGCCGTCGTGGATCGCCAATGTCTCGAACGACGCCTGGTTCGGCAGGACCTCGGGGCCGCTGCAGCATCTGAATCTGGCCAGCTATCGCGCCATCGAGACCGGCCTGCCGGTGGTGCGCGCCACCCCGACCGGGGTCTCGGCGATGATCGACGGCTGGGGCCGACTGGTCCCCGGCAAGCGGCTGAATCCGGGCGAGAGCGGCGTCATCGACGCCTTCCTGCCGCGCCCGGCGCCGGCGACCCTCTACGGCCGGGTCGGCGATCTGTTCTTCTGGCTGGCGGTCCTGGCCGGCCTGGCCATCTGCCTGCCCTGGCGCCGGCTGGCCCAGCCCGGGAACGGGCGGGCAACATGAAGAAGGCGCGGAAGAGGGCGGCGGGGGCTCGGCAGGAGACCGAGCGGACCCGTCACGTCGACGCGGCCGTCAGCCGTCGCTTCCGTGAACTCCGCGAGGCCCTGGGTCTGACCCGCCGTCAGGTCGCCGCCGACATGGGCGCCTCCGAGGGGCGCTGGCAGGGCTATGAAAGCGGCCAGCGCATTCCCGCCTCGCGCATCTGGCAGTTCTGCCGCCGCTACGGTCTGGACGTTTCCGTGGTCTATGCCGGTCTGCCCTTCACCATCGGCCCGGTGCGCGACGCGAGCCCGGACGGCGGCGGAGGGGGCGCTACCGGCGCGAAGGTCGGTGCGACGACGGGGCCGACAGGAGGCCATACGGCCGGCCTGACGGCGGGCTCCGCGGCCGGGGTTGCTTCGGGGTTGGCGGAGGAGGGGACGGTGTTTGAGCCCGCGTCCGGAAATCCGCACGATCCGGCGCCGGACGATGCGGCCCTGCGCGCCATCGCCGAGGTCGCCGCCGATCTGAGCCCGCTGGAGCGGAATCTGGCCCTTGCGGCGCTCAGGGGGATTCGCTCGCATAAGGCGAATCGGTCCTAAACTTTCGCGTTTTTGCATATGGTACGTTTCGTACCTGATACCCATTCGCGGTTTGCAGCGCGGAATCCGCGAAAAATGATGCCTAAAGGTTGCAACCGAATGTGAAGCGCCGCCGTATGTATAATATTGGGTGACAGCCGCTGAAACGCGGCGCATCACAACGGTCGCGTTAGTACGCGGATACGGCGAGAGAAAAATGGCTAGAGGCGCAGGCGAAGACGGACCCCACCCCGTCGACCGTCATGTAGGCAGACGGGTATGCGAAAAACGCATCAGCCTGGGGTACAATCAGAGCGATCTGGGCCGGGCTCTCGGTCTGACCTTCCAGCAGATTCAGAAGTATGAGAAGGGCGCCAACCGCATCTCGGCGTCCAAGCTCTGGGATATCGCTCGCTTCTTCAAGGTCGACATCGGCTATTTCTTCCAGGGCCTGGCCCAGGGAGCGCCGGGTATGGCCGAGGAGGGCGGCGCGGCCTTTGACCACGACTTCCCCTCGACCCGCTATTCGATCGAGATTTCGCGTCTGGCCCCCCAGCTGTCGAACCGGCAGCAGAAGCTGGCGCTGGACCTGATCCGCGAGATGACCGACCGTCCTGAGGAAGAGGCCTGAAGGCCTCCCCGAACGGCCGCCTCTCTAGTTCGAGCCGGACCCTGAATCCGCACCCGAGGCCGGCGTGCGCCGCACGCCGAAGGTCGGCGCCCGCGACTTCTGTTCGGCCCAGTAGGTCGCACCGTCGTCGGGCTTGAACATGGTCCGTGGCGTACCATCCCGGGCCACCACGGCGAAGGTGTTGGTCGAGGCCTGGTAGTAGAGGGTGTCGCCGTTCGGTCGCTTCGCCGTATCGGCCCCCGCCGGCGGGTGGTCGGCGAAGGCCTTCATCCGCGCCGCATAGTCCTCGGCCGAGCGCGCCCCGAAGGCCGCGCCGTTGCGTTCGTACAGACGTACGATCTTGGCGTCGGCCGTCTCGCGCCGGTTGGCGGTGACCACTCCCTTTTCCGCCGCCGCCGCGCCGCCGGAGTCCGCGCCTGCCGCCTGGGCGGGTCCGCCGAGCGCCGCGGTGGTCAGAACCGCGCCGGCCTCGCCCGCCCGATCCCGCGTCTGCACCGCCGACGGCCCGTTGTCGCAGCCGCCCGCCAACAGAAGCACCGCGCCGACGCCCAGCGCCGTCCCGGTCCTGATGATCATTCCGCCCATCCAACCCTCCCTTGCATCGCTGAACCCAGTTATGCATAGGTTGCATGTTCCTGCAATGTTCTTTTTTGAGGTTGTGCGCCGCCTCGACGCAAGCAGGCCGCCCCGCTAGAGAAGGCCCATGACCTCCGGCGCTCTCCAGTCCCGCAAGATCCTGCTGATCGTCGGCGGCGGCATCGCCGCCTACAAGGCGCTGGAGCTGGTCCGCCTGATCAGGAAGGCCGGGGGCGAGGTCCAGACCATCCTGACCGCCTCGGGCGCCGAGTTCGTCACTCCCCTGTCTCTGGCCGCCCTGACCGGCCACCCGGTGCGCCAGACCCTGTTCGCGCCCGAAGACGAGACGGCCATGGGCCATATCGAACTGTCGCGCTGGGCCGATCTGATCGTGGTGGCGCCCGCCACCGCCGGCCTGATCGCCAAGGCCGCCAACGGTCTGGCCGACGACCTGGCCTCGACGACCCTGATCGCCACCGACAAGAAGACCCTGCTGGCGCCCGCGATGAACGTCCGCATGTGGCTGCACCCGGCGGTCCAGGCCAATGTGGCGCGGCTCAAGGGCTTCGAAGGCTTCCACGGCATGGCGGTGGTCGGTCCCGATGACGGGGAGATGGCCTGCGGCGAATACGGACCCGGCCGGATGGCCGAACCCGCCGCCATCCTGGACAAGATCATCGACCTGTTGAGCGGGCCTGACGGCAGGCCGCTTCTGGGCCGCAGGGCGGTCGTGACGGCCGGCCCGACCTTCGAGGCCATCGACCCCGTGCGGGGCCTGACCAACCGCTCCAGCGGCAAACAGGGCTATGCCATCGCCTCGGCTCTGGCCGCCCTCGGCGCCGAGGTGACGCTGGTGTCTGGCCCCACCGGACTGCCCGTCCCCGTCGGCGTGACCCGCACCGACGTCGAGAGCGCGCTTGAGATGAAGGCGGCGACGGAATCCGCGCTTCCGGCCGACATCGCTGTCCTGTCCGCCGCCGTCGCAGACTGGCGCATCGACACCATCGCCGGCGGCAAGATCAAGAAGGGCCCGGGCGGCCCGCCGACCCTGGCCTTGATCGAGAACCCCGACATTCTGGCGGGCGTCGCCGCTCCCGGCCCGAACCGCCCCGCCCTGGTCGTCGGCTTCGCGGCCGAGACCACGGATCTGGAGGCCAACGCCCGGGCCAAGCTGTCGCGCAAGGGCTGCGACTGGATCGTCGGCAACGACGTCTCCGACGATGTCTTCGGCTCGGACGGCAACGCCGTGCTTCTGGTCACCCGCGAAGGGACCGAGAGCTGGCCGCGCCAGCCCAAGACCGCCATCGCCCGCGCCCTCGCCGCCCGGATCGCCGACCACTTCCAGCCCACCCCTCCCAAGACCTCCGGAAAAGCCTGAATGACCACCCTGCGGATCCAGCGCCTGCCCCATTCAGAGGGGCTGGCCCTGCCGGCCTATGAGACGACCGGTTCGGCCGGGATGGACCTGCGCGCCGCCGTGCCCGCCGATGCGCCCCTGACGATGGCTCCGGGCGCACGCGCCCTCGTACCCACGGGCCTGAAGATCGCGCTGGAGCCCGGCTGGGAGGCCCAGGTGCGGCCCCGCTCGGGTCTGGCGCTCAAGCACGGGATCACCTGCCTGAACTCGCCCGGCACCATCGACAGCGACTATCGCGGCGAGGTCGGAGTGATCCTGATCAATCACGGCGCCGAACCCTTCGTGATCCAGCGCGGCGAACGCATCGCCCAGATGGTCATTGCAGCCCATGCCCAGGCCCTGATCGCCGAGGTCGACAGCCTCGACGAAACCACCCGCGGCGCCGGCGGCTTCGGCTCGACGGGACGCTAGATGGGGTATTCGATGGACGCCGCCGATCTCTGGCAGAGCCGCCTGTTCGACGTCGTTCATGCTCTGGGCGGCGAGCTGAAGGATCTTCACAAGTCCAATCCCTGGCCGGAGCAGCCTGTGCTCGACGAGGCCATGACGGCGCTCGCGACGGAACTGTGGGATCAGGGGTTCAGCGAAACCGACATCAGGGCGGCGTTCGAGACGGCGGTCCGACTGCTGCCAGCCTATACCGCCGGCGAAGATACGCGCCCCTGAACCGGTGCCCCTAGACCGGCGCCGACGTCGTCTGGACCAGCCGGTCCTTGCTGCGCTTGTGCTCGCGCCAGACGGTGTAGAGGCCGCTGGCGGCGATCAGGACGCCGCCAACCAGGGTGTTCAGACTCGGCGGGCTGTTCATCAGCCACCAGCCGAAGATCACGGCGCCGACGATCTGGAGATAGTCGAAGGGCGCCACCGTCGCGACCGGGGCGGCCTTGAGCGAGGCGGCCGAGCTCAGCTGGGCCAGCGCCCCGGCGAACCCGCCCGCGGCCAGAAGCCCGTAGGTCGGCAGGTCGTGCCAGTGGCCGAAGAACGGCAGCATCAGTCCGCCCACGACCACCGAGGCCGAGAAGAACCAGAAGACGATCGCGGCCACATGTTCGGTGTCCTTGAGCTGGCGCAGGGTCACCGTCACGCCGGCGGTGCCGAGCGCGGCCAGCAGGCCGAACACCACCCCGTCCGGCGGCGGGGCGTGTCCGGATCCCGGCCTCAGCACCAGGGCGACGCCGATGAAGCCGACCAGGACGGCGATCCAGCGATGCCGCCCGATGGCTTCCTTCAGGATCAGCCCCGCGAGGATGGTCGCGAAGATCGGGGCGGTGAAGCCCAGTGTCGCCGCGTCCGGCAGGGTCAGCAGGGTCAGGGCGTGGAAGGTGCACAGGATCGAGGCGATGCCGAGCCCGCTGCGGAACAGATGGGCCCAGGGCCGTTCCGTCCCCAGCACCCGAACGCCCCCATGCATGGTCAGGACCCAGACCAGCACCACGGGCAGGCCGAACAGGGCGCGGTAGAACAGCATTTCGGGCGCATTGACCCCATGGGTCGTCGCCAGCTTGAGCACTGCCGACATGATCGAGAAGAAGCCCGCCGAGGCGATCCTCAGGGCGATGCCGAACGCGATCCGGTCGGTCTGTGCGGTCGCCGTCCCGCTCATGGTTTCAAGGCCTTGCCGATCATCCGCGCTGTCTAGCGGAGCCGTGCTCCTCTGTCCGGTTGAAATCGCGCACGCGCGGGCGGAGCGAATCCGGAAGATCGGCGTTAACCCTGCTTCATGCGGCCAAGCTGTGTTTCCGGCGGGCCCTCAATCAACAGGAGCGGTGCGTGATGGAAAACTTCCTCGATCAGATCGGTTCGCTTCTGAGCGGCCTGTTCGCCCTGGCCCAGGGCGGCTTCGACGGCGTCAATCAGGTGGTGGGGCTGATCATCGCCCTGATCGCCGCCCTGGTGATGCCGGCCTGGCGCAGCCTGTGGGGCACGGCCCTGGGCGCCGTCATCGTCGACCGTCTGGTGGTTATGCTGCGTCCGGCGCTGGACGGTGGCCAGATCGCCCTGCCGGACATCATGACGATGAGCTTCTGGATGACGGTGCTCGCCCTCTTCCTCGGCTATGCGATCGTGATCGCGATCTTCTTCTTCCTGAAGACCATTCTCACGGGATCAGCGTTCCGGTCGCACGGCGCCCGTCACGCTCATTGATCCCTGTAGGGGTCGCTTCGCGACGCGCTACGTTCGCGACGCGGTCGCTCACTGCTTGAGCGCAAGCCCCGTCAAAATGAACGGTGCGTCCGATCGGGTGCGCCGTTGCTCCTGGCGATCTGTCGCGCTCGAGGGGTGATCTCGGATTACGCCGAGATATTATGAAAGAAGTTCCTCAGGCCACTCTAAAAACTCTGCCGCCTCGTTAAACAGATCGACAATATCGTCTGTTATGCGCAACAGTATCTCCTCGTCGTTTTGAAGGCGAGAAAGCAACTTTTGCCTGTATTCTGTCTTTGGGTGATATGGATCAAATCTGCCATAGCCATCGGCATCAACAGAAAAGCCAGCGTGAACAGTCTTATTTCTGTCTCCCGCTAGTCTGCCGATATCGTTGAACACCTTCGTGACTTTTTCGATCAGATCATCTGAGCCGTTATTGGAACGCAAAGCGGAGAGCGCGGCAGCTTTCGTAATATCTCGCTGGGCCGAATCTGCTTTCAACGCGTAAAAAATTTCGGCCGCCATTTCCTTGGGCAACCCCGTAAAACCCACAAACAAGCCGAAAACGACAATGTGGGCGGCATTCCACTCCATGGCCACTTTGCCAATTTTGGCTTCTAGGCCGAAGGTAAACATTGGAAAAGGTTTGTCTAAACGAGCCGACGACATTATTTCCCCCCAAAGGCCTACGTCCCCGACACCTATTCCGACGCAGGAAGAACTCTCGGGGAAAAGCGACACTCAAGCATATGTTGGCTGCTTCTCCCAAATCTCGCGAAGCTATGCGCAAGAAGCGAATGGGATCTCAGAAAACCTAGATTCGGCTTCGTGCCGATCGGAGCTCTTTGCTGTCAAAGGTGAGGGAAGTCGCGCTCAAGCAGTGAGCGACCGCGTCGCGAACGTAGCGCGCCGCGTCAGCGGCCCCAAGCATCATGCTTGGCGAAAGCCAAGCACGTCCTGCATGTCGTAAAGGCCCGGGCGGCGCGTGCGGACCCAGGCGGCCGCCGCCACCGCGCCCTTGGCGAACAGGCTGCGGTCGATGGCCGAATGGCTCAGGGTCAGGGTCTCGTCCTTGGAGGCGAACAGCACCGTATGCTCGCCGACGATGCCGCCGCCGCGGATCGAGGCGAAGCCGATCTTGCCCGGCTCGCGCTCGCCGGTGATGCCGTCATAGGGCTTCTGGCGGACCTCCTCGAGGTCATGGCCGCGTCCGTTGGCCGCCGCCTCGCCCAGCATCAGGGCCGTGCCCGAGGGGGCGTCGACCTTGAGCCGGTGATGGGCCTCGATCACCTCGATGTCCCAGTCGCGCGCGTCCAGCCGCAGGGCGGCGTGCTCGACCAGGCCGATCAGGATATTGACCCCCAGGGAATAGTTGCCGCTGCGCACGATGGCGACCTTTTCGGCCGCCTTGACGATCCGGGCGTCCTGCTCCGGCGAAAAGCCTGTCGAGCCGATGACCAGGGCCGGGCCGCCGCGTTCGGCCGCCAGCTCCGCCAGCGCCGTGGAGGCCTCGGCCGTCGAGAAGTCGATGACCACGTCACACAGGCTCAGGTCGGGGGTCTCGCCCCAGTCGAAGCGCACGGCGACCATGACGTCGTCGCGCTCATCCAGCACCTGATCGACCGCACGGCCCATCCGGCCGCGTGCGCCGGAGATACCGGCATGAAAGATTCCGCTCATCGACGCACTCTAAGCACGAACCGGCTTACGCCGCAGTCTCTTTCGAGGGATCCGGCTCGGAACCGAGGATATCGGCCCAGAAGCGCTTGGCCTTGCCGGCGAACGAGGTGTTGCGCGGGTTCTGGCTCTCGCCGAACGACTGGGCCAGCTCCTGCATCAGCTCCTTCTGGCGCGGGGTCAGGTCGGTCGGGGTCTCGACGAACAGCTCCACCACCAGATCGCCGCGCTGGCGGCCGTTCAGGTGGGGCATGCCCTTGCCCTTGATGCGGACGGTCTTGCCGGTCTGGGCGCCGGCGGGAACGACCACCGGGGCCTTGCACTGGCCGTCACAGGCCTCGGACACCAGACAGGGGGCCTCGATCTCGCCGCCCAGGGCCGCGACCGTCATTGGCACCGGCACGGTGCACAGCAGATCGAGGTTGTCGCGTTCGAACAGCTCGTGCGGCTGGACGGAGATGAAGACATAGAGGTCGCCGCGCGGGCCGCCGCGCTGGCCGGCGTCGCCCTCGCCCGTCAGGCGGATGCGCGAGCCGTCGTCCACGCCTGCCGGAACCTTCAGGTTCAGGGTGCGGGTCTTGCGAACCTGGCCATGGCCGTGACACGTCGTGCAGACATCCGCCTGCGAGATCTTTTGGCCGGCCCCGCCGCAGCTGGGGCAGGTGCGCTCCACCTGGAAGAAGCCGTTGGCCTGACGCACCCGGCCCTGGCCGGCGCAGGTCGAACATGTGGTCGGCTTGGCGCCCTTCCTGGCGCCCGTGCCCTCGCAGGTTTCGCAGGTCAGGGTCGAGGGGACCGAGATCTCGACCTCGGCGCCCTTGTAGGCCTGCTCCAGGGTGATCTCGAGGTCGTAGCGCAGGTCCGAGCCGCGCCGCGGGCCGTTGTTCTGCCGGCCGCCGCCGCGTCCGCCGAAGACGTCGCCGAAGGCGTCGCCGAAGACCTGGGAGAAGATGTCGTTAACGTCGTGGAAGCCCTGCTGGCCGCCGCCGAAACCACCGCCGCCTCCGCCGTTCACGCCCGCATGGCCGTAGCGGTCATAGGCGGCGCGCTTCTGCTCATCCGACAGGACGGTATAGGCCTCGGAGATTTCCTTGAACTTCGCCATCGATTCTTCGGAGCCGCCGTTGCGGTCCGGGTGGTGGATCATGGCCAGTTTGCGATAGCTGGATTTCAGTCCGGCGGCGTCGATGGTCCGCTCGACCTCCAGAATCTCGTAATAGTCACGCGCCATCGGGCGAACTCGTCCTCTATCCCTTGCGGCCCGGCGTCGCCTCTGCGGGCGATCGGCGCGGTCCGGTGACCCAATCAGTGCCTGTCAGACACATGGTAAGCGGGTCGTGTGATGCAACCTTCATAAAAGAAGGCCCCGCTGCCGTCTGACAAGCGGGGCCCTCAAGTTTCGGAGAGCGTGTGACTTACGCGCTCTTCTTTTCGTCGTCGTCGCCGTCGACTTCCTCGAACTCGGCGTCGACCACGCCGTCGTCGGCGGTCGCCGTCGCGTCATCGCCCGAACCGGCCGACTGGGCGTACATGGCCTCGCCCAGCTTCATCGAGGCCTGGACCAGGGTGTTGGTCTTGGCGCGGATGTCTTCCGGGTCTGTGCCGGCTTCCTTGGCGGCCTTCAGATCGGCGAGGGCGGTTTCGATCGCGCCCTTCTCGTCGGCGCCGACCTTGTCGCCGTGTTCGGCCAGGGCCTTCTCGGTCGAGTGGATCAGGCTTTCGGCGGCGTTGTTCGCCTCGACCAGGTCCTTCTTGGCCTTGTCGGCCGTGGCGTTGGCCTCGGCTTCCTTGACCATCTTGTCGATGTCGGCGTCCGACAGGCCGCCGTTGGCCTGGATGCGGATTGACTGCTCCTTGTTGGTCGCCTTGTCCTTGGCGGTGACGTGGACGATGCCGTTGGCGTCGATATCGAAGGCGACCTCGATCTGCGGAAGGCCGCGCGGCGCCGGCGGAATGCCCATCAGGTCGAACTGACCCAGGACCTTGTTGTCCGCCGCCATCGGGCGTTCGCCCTGGAAGACCCGGATCGTCACGGCCGACTGGTTGTCGTCGGCGGTCGAGAAGACCTGGCTCTTCTTGGTCGGGATGGTGGTGTTGCGTTCGATCAGCGGGGTGAAGACGCCGCCCAGAGTCTCGATGCCCAGGGTCAGCGGGGTCACGTCCAGCAGCAGCACGTCCTTGACGTCGCCTTGCAGGACGCCGGCCTGAACGGCGGCGCCCAGGGCCACGACCTCGTCAGGGTTCACGCCCTTGTGGGGCTCCTTGCCGAAGAATTTCTTCACGGCTTCCTGCACGGCGGGCATGCGGGTCATGCCGCCGACCAGGACGACTTCATCGATGTCCGAGGCCTTGAGGCCCGCGTCCTTCAGCGCCTTGGCGCAGGGCTCGATGGTGCGCTGGATCAGGTCTTCGACCAGGGCTTCCAGCTTGGCGCGCGACAGCTTGATGTTCAGGTGCAGCGGGCCCGAGGCGTTCATGGTGATGAAGGGCAGGTTGACCTCGTAGGAGGTCGTGGACGACAGCTCCTTCTTGGCCTTTTCAGCCTCTTCCTTCAGGCGCTGCAGGGCCAGTTTGTCCGAGCGCAGGTCGACGCCCTGCTCCTTCTTGAACTCGTCGGCCAGATAGTCGACCAGACGCAGGTCGAAGTCCTCGCCGCCCAGGAAGGTGTCACCGTTGGTGGCCTTCACCTCGAACACGCCGTCGCCGATTTCCAGAACCGAGACGTCGAAGGTGCCGCCGCCCAGGTCGTAGACGGCGATCTTCTGGCCGTCATTCTTGTCCAGGCCATAGGCCAGGGCCGCCGCGGTCGGCTCGTTGATGATGCGCAGCACTTCCAGGCCGGCGATCTTGCCGGCGTCCTTGGTCGCCTGACGTTGGCTGTCGTTGAAGTAGGCGGGAACGGTGATGACGGCCTGGGTGACCTTCTCGCCGAGATAGGCCTCTGCGGCCTCCTTCATCTTGATCAGGGTGAAGGCCGAGATCTGCTGGGGCGAATAGTCCTTGCCGTTCGCCTTGACCCAGGCGTCGCCGTTCGGGCCCTTGACGATCTCATAGGGGACCATCCCCTTGTCCTTCGCCACGACGGGGTCGTCGAAATTGCGGCCGATCAGGCGCTTGATGGCGAAGAAGGTGTTGGTCGGGTTGGTGACCGCCTGGCGCTTGGCCGGCTGGCCGACCAGGGTCTCGCCCGCGTCCTGGATGGCGACGACCGACGGGGTCGTGCGGTTGCCCTCGGCGTTTTCCACGACCTTGGGGTTCTTGCCGTCCATGACCGCGACGCATGAGTTGGTCGTGCCGAGGTCGATGCCGATAATCTTGGCCATAGGCTTTTCTGTCTCTCCGTCTGGCGGGCGGTGCGGCGGCCTTTTCAAGCTAAGCGCCGCGCGTGACCGTCCCCGGTTGTCTTGATGCCCCTCAGCAGAGGGACGGTTGGATGGTTTCCGTTGGAAAGCCCCCAGTGATTCCGGGGCCTCTCCGGCTGGTGCGGATATGGGAAAGCCCTCATGCCCCGCAAGGCCTTGATGTGCAACGTCGGGATTCAACCCGAGGACTCTTTGCTCTCCGGGAGCCTTTCGTCAGGGCCCGTCAGCCGCCGTCAGACCCCGTCAGGAGCCCTTCTGGCGGAACGGCGGTAACTTTCCTCATCGACGGACGCCGCCACGGCCTGCCGTCCGGGGAAAGGATCACGCCATGACCAAGTTCGCCTCTATCGCCCGCAACGCCCTGATCGGCCTCGCCCTCGTCGGCGCCGGCTCGGCCGTCGCCGCCGAACCCACCCAGGCGACCCTCGTCGCCAAGCCCGTCGCCGTTGTGAAGGTCGCCCAGTCGCGCGACGGCTATAACCGCCGCGTCACCGTCCACAATCAGACCGGCTGGACCATGCTGCGCTTCTATGCGTCCGACGCCCGCACCGACAGCTGGGAAGAGGATATCCTGGGCTCCGACACCCTGGCCTCGGGCCGCAACTGGACCGTCAACATCGACGACGGCTCGGGCGCCTGCGTCTACGACTTCCGCGCCGAGTTCACCAACGGCCAGGTCCTCGAACGCCGCAACATCAACGTCTGCCAGATCGCGGATTACTATTACACGCGGTAACTGACTACCGACCCGGGCCTCGTAAAGCCCCGCTTAGTCTCTCTGTGTCAGGATCCGGGCTTCCAGCAGAAAGCTCGGATCCGATGACGCTCGCTACGCTGACCCTCGCCAGACAGGCCACGGGTTTCAAAACAGACCTCAAGGCGGCGGCCGAAAAGCCCGCCGCGACCCTCGCCGCCCTGCTGAAGGCGGACTCCGCCAATTCCACGAAGGCGTCGGACAGGGCGTCCGAAAAGACCGGAGCCGCCCGCACCGTCGCGACCGCGCTCGAGGACATGCAGAAACAGCGCCGGGACTCGCTCAAGGCCCAGGCCAAGGCTCAGGTCATGGCTCTGGTCGAGCGCATCCGGACGCTGAAGCAGTTCGCCTCCGACAATCCGCAGGTCATGGCCAAACAGCTGGCAGCGATCGTCAAGGACCTGAAATCGGCCATCAAGGCCTATGCCGACGCCGGCGGCGCGACCCGCGACCTCGGCGGCGCCTCCGCGACCGCCCCGGCGGCGCCCGCCGCCGCCTCCGATCCCGCCGAAGCGCCTTCAGGCAAGGCTGCCGCCATCGATCCGGCCAAAGACGAGGCCGTCGCGCGCGAAGCCGGCCCCTCTGCCGAGGGTGAAGGCGCCGAAGCGGTCGCGGATGCAGCCTCTCCGCCCGATGCGAAGGCCTCGTCCACGGCCGTTCCGACCGCCGCCGTCGATCCCCGCAATATCTACGAAAAGATGCGCGACGAGGTCAGCGGCTCCGAGGCTGCCGGCGACATGGATTTCGTCAAGATGGTGCGCGGCGTCGGCAAGGTGATCCGCGAACTCCTGACCAAGGCGAAGATCCAGACCGCCCTCAAGGGCCCCGACGATGAGACGAAGAGGGCCTTCAAGGAAACGGAAGAGGGCCTCAAGGAGGTCGACAAGGCGCTGGAGAAGATGGATCGCGACATCCGCAACTCGTCGCCCGCCGCCGGCATGTTCGTGGCGCTCTACGCCTGAGGCCGAGCCTGACGCGGGCGCTCAGCCCGCCAGACAGACCACCTGGGCCACGCGCAGGTCACGCCTCAGGGTGTCGGAGACCCGGCCGTAGTTGTCGACGGTGATCGGTTCGTCCAGCGGGGCCTGCTCGGCGCCCGACTGGCCCCGGATGGTCGGGGCGAAGGTCTCGGGCGAGGTGGTGTAGATGCGGCCCCGGCGCGGCGCCTCGGCGATGGTCACGCCCAGCACCCGGCCCTGACGGTCCAGCGCCGGCGCCCCGGACAGGCCCGCCAGCGTCCCGTCCAACCCCTCGGTGCGGCCGACTTCGGCCCAGGCCAGGACCGGCTCGTCGCGGGCGCCGCGGCCATGGACCTTCAGGGTCTCGCGGCCCAGAAGACGGCTGGAAACCTCCCCGACACGGCCTTGCGGGAAGCCCGGATGGAAGGCGCGTTGGCCATGCTTGAGCACCGGGTGCGTCAGGATCGGCAGGCCGGGCGGTCCGCCGTCGGTGATCAGAAGGGCGACGTCGGCGCCGCGCGCCAACCTCAGGTCCGCCGCTACCGCCCGGCCGCCGCCGACCACCAGCGCCGGCTTCCTGCAGCCGTCGACCACGTGCCGGGCGGTGATCCAGCGGCCGTCGGCGGCGATGGAGAAGGCGGTCCCGGCCGAGGGCTGGAAGGGGCCGTCCGGCGCCTCCACCGTCACGGCGGGATCGAAGGGGGTAATGGGGCCCAGCAGCGCGCCCTCGGCCTCGTCCGGGGGGGCGGGGGCAGGGGGGGCGTCGGCGTTCTCGCGCCGGCTCAGCGACAGGCCGATGATGGCCGCCAGGACCACGGCATAGACACTCCAGTCCGGGATGCGGAAACCGGCCATGGCCTGGTTAGCCCCTCTCAGCCCGTCAGGGCGGCAGCGAGGACGAGAGCGGTCGCCAGCTTGGCCGCGACCAGCAGGACGGCGGCCGAGATCTCGCCCTCCTGAATCCGTTGCGGCAGTCCGGTCAGGACCGCGTCGACGATGCGGAAGGCCAGCAGCTGCAGCACCAGGGTGGCGATACCCCACAGGACGATGTCCCTGAGCGAGGTCGAGACCGACAGCGACACCGCCAGCGGAATGGCCAGACCCAGCAGCACCCCGCCAAAGGCCACGCTGGCTGCCGAATTGCCCTCGCGGATCAGGGCGATCTCCTTCCACGGCGTCAGCAGCCCATAGACGACGGCGCCGGCGGCCAGCAGGACGAAGGTCGCGATCAGGTGCAGCACCATGACCGGGAATCCGCTGGCGAAGGCCTGGATTTCGGGACTGGAGAGTATGTCGGAGAAGGTCGAGCCCATGCCCTGGAGAAATCTGGTCGAATGCGCGGATGCGAACGGCCCGGCCGGGGCCCCGGTGCATCAGCCCTTGCCCGAATCTCGCCCCAATCCGCAAGCGCCGCCGCGCCACACTGTGTGACGAAAGATTGCAGTCGCGCGACCACGACGCGGAAATCAGACCAGTGTAGAGGCCTCATATGACCGAATCCGTCCCGCCCGCCGTCCTCCCCACCGTGCTTGTGGTCGCCGTCGCCCTGATCGACGTGGACGGCCGGGTGCTGATCGCCAAACGGCCCGAGGGCAAGCAACTGGCGGGTCTGTGGGAGTTTCCCGGCGGCAAGGTCGAGCCCGGCGAGCGGCCGGAAGCCGCCCTGATCCGCGAACTGCGCGAGGAACTGGGCATCGAGGTCACCGAAAGCTGCCTCGCCCCCTTCGTTTTCGCCAGCCACGCTTTCGAAAGCTTTCACCTTCTGATGCCACTTTACCTGTGCCGACGCTGGTCCGGCGTGGTCGTGGCTCACGAACACGCCGCCCTGGCCTGGGTGAAGCCGGACAAGCTGCCGGACTATCCCATGCCGCCCGCCGACGCTCCGCTGGTCGCCTGGCTGCGCGACCTACTCTGAAGCGGCGCCAGAAGGCGTCAGAGGCAGGAGGACCCGATGCGCAAGTTGAGCGCCCGCTTCCTGACCCGATTCCAGAGCGACGAATCCGGCGCCACCGCCATCGAATACGGCCTGATCATCTCCCTGATCTTCGTGGTCATCGTCAGCGCCGTGACCGCCTTCGGCAACAAGGCCAGCGCCATCTTCAACACCGCCTTCATCGCCATCTCCGGCGGCATGACCGGCGGCTGAGGCCGTCGATCCCCGTCCCTAGTCCTTGTGCTCGGTCACCCCGAGGACGTCCGCCAGCCGCGCCTTGGCCGAGCCGCGCGGCAGGGGCTTTTGCTGGCTTTCGTGCGGGGCCCAGCCGGCCAGGTTGACGATCTCGAAGGTCGCTGGAATCCGGCCGTCGGGTTCGCCGTACTTTTCCGCATACAGGGCGGCGGCGCGCATCAGGATGCCGCGCGTCAGGGGGCGGATCGTCCCGGCCAGCTGATTGGTCTCGCCCATGGCCCTGAGGTCGCGGATCAGGGCGAAGAGGTCCGGATAACGGACCGTGACCCGGTCGACGTCCGAGACCGGCAGGGTGAAGCCCGCCCGCTGCAGCAGGGCCGCGCCGTCATAGCCGTCGGCGAAGGGCGAGACCCGGGCCTGGGCCCCGCCGCGCTCGGCCAGTTCGGCCTCGGTCAGGACCGCGCGCAATTCCTTCAGGGTCGCGGCTCCCAGCAGTGTGCCGAGGAACAGGCCGTCAGGCTTCAGGGCGCGGCGGATCTGGCTGAGGGCTCCCGGCAGGTCATTGGCCCAGTGCAGGGTCATCAGGGAGACGATCAGATCGGCCGAGCCGTCCTCGAGCCCCAGCGCCTCGGCGCCGGGCGCGGCGGCGCCGGCGTTCAGGACGCGGACCGGACCGACCCGCTTCGACGCCGGACTGTCGGCCAGCAGGCCTGCGAAGGCCTCGGGCCGTGCGGAGAGGTCGACGGCGACGGGAAAGTCGCGCAGGATCGCCTCAAGGCTGTCCACGGCGCCGTCCGCAGCCCTGACGTGCAGGAAGTCGGCCTCGCGAAAACGCGGCGCCGATCGCCTCAGCCGGGCGGCCCGGCGGGCGGCGTCGAAGATCCGGGGAGGGCCGGAAGAGGCGGAGGGGGACGTCATGAGCAGTCAGGATGGGGATTCGGAGGACGGATGGGAAGCGGCGGCGATCGCGCCACGCCCCCTACTCCGGTTTCCGCGTCCCGTCTTGCCCCGCCTTTCCGATATCGGGCGCGGGCTGGCCGACCTGATCTTGCCGCCCCTGGCCCACGACAGCCGCGAGGCGACGGCCGCCGCAGGCCTCAGCCCCGACGCCTGGAGCCGGGTAATCTTTCTGGAGACGCCCGTCTGCGACGGCTGCGGTGCCGCCTTCGAGTTCGACGGCGGCGAATTCGCGTCGGAACGCTGCGCCGCCTGTCTGGCCCAGCCCTACGCCTTCGCCCGGGCCCGGGCGGCCTGCGTCTACGACGAGGCCTCGCGCGGCCTGATCCTGAAGTACAAGCACGGCGACCAGCAGCAGTTTTCGGCCCTGTTCGCCCGCTGGATCAGCCGCGCCGCCTCCGATCTGGTCGCCGGGGCGGACGCCGTGGTCCCGGTCCCCCTGCACCGGATGCGGCTGCTGTCGCGGCGCTTCAACCAGGCCGCCGAGATCGCCAGGCCGCTGGCCCGCACCGCCGGCCTCGACTACCTGCCCGACGCCCTGGTCCGGACGGAGCGGACGGCGACGCAGGGCGGCAAGAGCGCACGCGGGCGGCGGCTGAACGTCAAATCCGCCTTCGCCGTCACCGAGGCGGGCGCCCGGCGGATCAAGGGACGGCGCATCCTGCTGATCGACGACGTCCTGACCACGGGTGCGACCGGCGAGGCCTGTGCGAAGACCCTTCTGGCCGCCGGGGCGCGAGCCGTTGATCTGGCCGTCATTGCACGGGTGCGCACCGCGAGAATTCTTCCTACATAGGAGCATCCCAATTCGACCCGACGCGATTTCCCGTCAGGTCAGACCACCATTTTGTCGGAGTTCGCCGCATGGCCGAGATCGTCATCTACACCAAGCCCGGTTGCCCCTATTGCTCGTCGGCCCTCGCCCTGCTGAACAAGAAGGGCGCCGAGTTCACCGAGATCGTCGCCTCCAACGATCCCGAGAAGAAGGCCGAGATGGTCGAGAAGTCGGGCGGCCGCGCCACCTTCCCGCAGATCTTCATCAACGGCCAGCACATCGGCGGCTGCGACGACATCCAGGCCCTGGAACGCAAGGGTGGCCTCGACCCGCTGCTGGCCGCCTGATCAGATGAGCGCCGGGCTCGAGATCGCCCTGATCCAGACGCGGACCCCGGCGACGCCCGAGGCCGGGCTGGCCCATATCGAACCCCTGATCCGCGAGGCCGTCGCGGCGGGGGCGAAATTCGTCCTGACGCCTGAGGTCTCGAACCTCGTCGAGCAACGACGCGACCGGAAGGGTCAGTGGGTCACCGATGAGGATCAGGACGGCGTCATCCTGGGCCTGCGCCGTCTGGCGGCGGAGCTGGGCGTGTGGATCCTGATCGGTTCGGCGGTGGTCAAGTCGGGCGTGGCGGGCGACGACCGCGCCGCCAATCGGTCCCTGTTGATCGACGCCAACGGCGGGGTGGTAGGCCGCTATGACAAGCTGCACGTCTTCGACGTGGATCTGGCCAATGGCGAGACGTACCGGGAAAGTGCGACCATCCGGCCCGGCGACGGGGCGACGGTCGTCGACACCCCCTGGGGCCGTCTGGGGATGAGCGTCTGCTACGACGTCCGCTTCCCGCATCTCTATCGCCAACTGGCCAAGGCCGGGGCGGCGATGATCTCCGTGCCCGCCGCCTTCACCGTCCCGACCGGCGAGGCCCATTGGGAGACCCTGCTGCGCGCCCGGGCCATCGAGACCGGCGCCTTCGTCCTGGCCCCCGCCCAGGGCGGCCTGCACGAGGACGGCCGCAAGACCTGGGGCCGGTCCATCGTCGTCGGGCCGTGGGGCGAGGTGGTCGCCAAGCTGGATCACGACGAACCCGCCGTCCTGCGTGCGACGCTCGATCTATCCGCCGTCGAAAAGGCCCGCACCTCGGTCCCGGCTCTGAAGCACGACCGCGAATTCGCCGGTCCGCTCTGATGATCCGTTATGCCCTCGTCTGCGATCAGGCCCACACCTTCGAGGCCTGGTTCGGCTCGTCCTCCGACTATGACAACCAGGCGCAACGCGGTCTGGTCGAATGCCCCTTCTGCGGTTCGCACAGTGTGGCGAAACAGATCATGGCCCCGGCGGTGTCGGGTACGAAGCGGTCGTCGCCGGCTCCTGAGATGGCCGCGAAGATGCAGTCGATGATGCTGGAGGCGGCCCGTGAGGTGCGCGCCCATGTCGAGCAGAATTTCGACTATGTCGGCGACAGTTTCGCCCGCGAGGCCCGCGACATCCATGAGGGCCGATCCGAGAAGCGCGAAATCTATGGCGAGGCCACGCCCGCCGAGGTGAAGAAGCTGAAGGACGACGGGGTGCCCTGTTCGCCCCTGCCCGCCGCCCCGCCGGACCCCGCCAAGGTCAACTGAGGTCATGGACGCGGGGGCGGACGACAATCAGGAGCGGTACGCGGAGCATGAGCCGCCCGCATCGCTTCGCCTCTTTGTCCGAACCATCTGGACCTATGCCTCGCCGTCGCCCTCGGGCGCCGTGCAGCGGATCGCGCCGGACGGCTGCCCCGAGCTGATCCTCGACATCGGCAGTCCTTATGAGGAGGAGGGGCCCGACGGCCTCTTCCGCCTGCAGCCGCCCGCCCTGTTCGCGGGCCAGATGACCCGGCCCCTGGCCCTGCGCCCCGTCGGCCCGATCGAACTGGTCGCCGTCCGGTTCGAGCCCGACGGCGCCCGCGACTGGCTGGGGATGTCGGCCCATCTGGCCGTCGACCAAAGACTGGACATGACCGGGCGGCTGGCCGGGGTCACCACGCCCGCCGGCGATCCGGAGGGGCAGGTCGCGGTCATGGTCGCCCTGCTGGAGGCCGAACGTCTGCGGGCCGGCTGGTCCCTCGACCCCGAGGTTCGGGCCGAGATCGACGCGGCCCAGGCCGAACAGCCGCCCGCCTCGCGCAGCCAGGCCGAACAGCGCGCCCTCCAGCGCCGGTTCCGCGACCGGGTCGGGATCTCGCCGCGCGAGTTCCGCTCCATCCTGAGGTTCCGCCGCGTCTTCGACCACCTCAACGATCCGGAAGCCGATGCGGTCTCCTGGCTGGAGGCCGGTCTCGCCGCCGGCTATTTCGACCAGCCGCAGATGGCGCGGGATTTTCAGCGCTACCTCGGCTGCACGGCTACCCAATGGGCGCGGGACCAGATGGAGCTGGCGCGCTCCATCGCGTCGCAAACCTACAAGCCTTCGCCCCATTCGCCGCTCTAGGGTCGCGCCGCACCTTCGCTGGAGACCGACATGATGCTCTCGACCTTCGCCGCCGCCCTGATCCTGCAATCTTCGCCCGTCACCGCCGACCAGCTGTCGTGGATGAGCGGCTACTGGCTGTCCTGCGACGACGGGCGGGAGGTGTCGGAAACCTGGAGCGATCCGCGCGGCGGCCTGATGCTGGGCACGGCCCTGACCCTCGAAGGCGGCAAACTGACCGGGTTCGAATCCAGCCGCATCTCTCCGGCCTCATCGGCGGGTGGAAACGTCGCCTATTTCGCCGGGGTCAACGGCGCCCCGCCGGTCGCCTTCCCCGCGAAGGAAGCGTCCGGGACGCGGGTCGTGTTCGAGAACGCCGGGCACGATTTCCCGCAGCGGGTCATCTACGAACGTGTCGGCGATGTTCTCAACGCCCGCATCGAGGGCCATATGGGCGACCGCGACCAGTCGATGAGCTGGTCCTACCGCAAGGCCGACCTCAACACCCGATGCCCGACCTGAACACGCTTCCCACGGCCCTGGCATGGCGGCCGATGACCGAGAGCGATCTCGACGCCGTCGCCGCCATCGCCTTTGTCAGTTTCCCCGACCATTTCGAGGGGCGGCCGATGTTCGCCAATCGGCTGGCGCTGGCGGCGCAGGGCTGCTTCGTGCTGG
Source organism: Brevundimonas sp. ALps5 (assembly GCF_058681645.1). Lineage (NCBI taxonomy): Bacteria > Pseudomonadati > Pseudomonadota > Alphaproteobacteria > Caulobacterales > Caulobacteraceae > Brevundimonas > Brevundimonas sp. ALps5. The sequence goes on from NZ_CM178744.1 coordinate 1,718,271, forward strand.
CTGAAGCCGATGGCGAGGCCGTAGGCTACGCCGTCAGCTATCCGTGGCGGATCGACGGCGCCCCGCCGGTGAACAGCCTCATCGAGGTCCTCCCCGACGACGCGGACGTCATCTATCTGCACGACCTCGCCCTGCGGCCCGACGTGCGGGGGACCGGGGCGACCCGGGGCATCGTCGAACAACTGGCGGACCAGGCCCGGTCGAGGCGCTGGTCCGCCATCGCGCTCGTGGCGGTCAATGACGCGGTCGGCTTCTGGACGAAACAGGGCTTTACGGTGCGCGAGAACGACGCCGTCCGGGCCAAGCTGGCCAGCTACGGCCCGGACGCCCGCTACATGATCCGCAGGCTGTAAGCCTTAACTGCGGGTCCAGCCCTTGCCGGCCATACACGCGTAGAAGGCTTCGGAATGGTGGCCGTGATGGGTCTCGCGGCGGCATTGGTCGCGGGCGGCGTCGAAGGGCTGGGCGTTCTCGCCGTGCCAGGCGAGGTCGTGGTCGTCACTGGCGTCGATGACGGTGACGCAGGCCGAGGTCGACAGGGCGACGGCTGCGGCGGCGGCGAGGATCAGAAGGCGTTTCATGGGATGGCTCCGGGGTTTCGATACCCCTGTCATCCCACCGCGCGCGCCGGAAAACCCGTTACATCACCGCAAGGTAGGTGAAATCGCGGTAAGCTTGGCCGCCCAATCGGCCGCGCGGTCGGTCGCGCCGGCTCAGTGGCCCGTGTGGGCCGGAAGCCTGTCGCAGCTCGGCGGCGGCCCGGCCGGAGCCGGCTCGCCGATGGCGACATAGCGCCCCGTCCAGCCGCCCGTGTCACCCGCGGGCCTGGGCCAGCTGTTGGCCTTCACGGTCGGCACGATGGCGGTGTCCAGCGTCGGATTGCCCGAAGGCGTCACGACGACGACCTCGGCGACATGCAGGGGATCGGCCGCGTTCCAGCGCACGCATACCCCGACGACGCCGACCAGGGGCGGGGCGTTGAGCGGGTCCTGGGCTGCGGGTCGGCGGGGAGCCGGCGCGGTCTGGACTGGGTCGGGTCGGGCCGAGGCGGGTTGCACATAGGCGTGAGGGGCGGGGGGCAGGTCCAGCGGCATATCGGATCTCAGTCTCTGGTCGCGATCATCATATAGTTGATGTCCGTATCGTCGCTCTCCGCCCAGCGATCCGTCAACAGGTCGTAGGCGAGGCCATAGGGGCCGGTCACCGCCACCGGCTCCTTCGACAGCATCAGCCGGATTTCGTCGGGCTTGAGGAATTGGCGCCAGTCGTGGGTTCCGGCGGGCACCCAGCGCAGGACGTATTCGGCCGCGATCTTGCCGAGCAGCAGCCCCTTCAGGCTGCGGTTGAGGGTGGCGACGATCATCATCCCGCCCGGGGCGACCAGCCGCGAACAGGCGCGGACGAAGGCCTCGGGATCGGCGACATGCTCGATCACCTCCATGGTCAGGACGACGTCGAACGGTCCCGCGTCTCCCGCGTTCATGGCAGCCTCCATCTGCTCCACGGTGGCGGAGCGATAGGCGATGGGCAGGCCTTGCGGCTCGGCATGGGCGCGGGCGGTGCCGATGTTCTCGGACGAGGCGTCGATGGCGGTGACGTCGAAACCCATGCGCGACATGGGTTCGGCCAGCAGACCGCCGCCGCAGCCGATGTCGATCAGACTCAGCCCCCTGAACGGCGCCCGCTCACGGGTGTTGCGGTCGAAGCGTTCGGCGACCCGGTCGCGCACGAAGGCCAGACGGCTGGGGTTGAACCGGTGCAGCGGCGCGAAGGGGCCATGGGCGTCCCACCACAGGGCAGCCTGGGCCGAAAACCGCGCGACGTCGGCCGGATCGATCGAAGGACCCGAGGCGATCTGATCGTCGATCTCAGAAAAAGCCGCGCCGCTTTGGGGTTTCACGAGGGTTCCGGTGTCGTTAGAAGCGGCCATCCCGGAGGCATGAACCGCCGGACGATTTCACGCAAGATAGGGGTGACCGCCAGGATGACGCGGCCCGAGACCACACGATCTGACTCTTCGGCGCCGGCCTCGCGGCTGGTGATGAAATTCGGCGGCACCTCCATGGGCGACCTGGAGCGGATCCGCCGCGCCGCGCGCATCGTCGCCGCCGAGGTCAAATCGGGCAAACAGGTCGCCGTGGTCGTGTCGGCCATGGCGGGCAAGACCAATGAGCTGGTCGCCTGGACCGACGGCGCCGGCCCCGCTGCGCAAGGCCTGCCCCTGTCCGACGACGAATACGACGTGGTGGTCGCCTCGGGCGAACAGGTGACCGCCGGCCTGTTGGCCCTGACCCTGCGAAACATGGGTCACAACGCCCGCAGCTGGATGGGCTGGCAAATCCCGATCATCACCGACGACGCCCACGGCCGCGCCCGCATCGAGGACGTGCCGGGCGAGGTGCTGGGCGGGGCCATGGATCTGGGCGAGATCGCCGTGATCCCGGGTTTCCAGGGCGTCACGGCCGGCGGCCGGATCACGACGCTCGGTCGCGGCGGCTCCGACACCTCGGCGGTGGCGGTGGCGGCGGCGCTGGACTGCCCGTGCGACATCTATACCGACGTGGACGGCGTCTATACGACCGACCCGCGCATCGAGAAGAAGGCCACCAAACTGAACCGGGTCTCCTATGAAGAGATGCTGGAGATGGCGTCACTGGGCGCAAAGGTGCTCCAGACCCGGTCGGTCGAACTGGCCATGGCCAAGCAGGTGCCCGTGCGGGTCCTGTCGAGCTTCGTCGAACCCGACGAAAACGGAAATCTGCCGGTGGGAGCCGGCACCCTGATCTGTGACGAGGAAGATATCGTGGAAAAGCGCATCGTTTCGGGCGTGACCGTCAGCCGCGACGAGGCGCGCATCACCCTGCTGGGTCTGGCGGATCGCACCGACGCCCCGGCGGACGTCTTCACCCGTCTGGCCGAGGCCAACGTCAATGTGGACATGATCGTCCAGTCCCAGGCGCGCACCGCCGGCGGGGTCAATCTGACCTTCACCACGGGCCGCCGCGACGCCGTCCGGGCCGAGGAGCTGATGACGGCCGCCAAGGACGAGATCAGGTTCGAGGAAATCCGCGTCGACGCCGATGTGGCCAAGGTCTCGGTCATCGGGGTCGGGATGCGCAGCCACGCGGGCGTCGCCCAGACCATGTTCCGCGCCCTCGCCGACAAGGGCGTGAAGTTCCAGGCCATCTCGACCTCCGAGATCAAGATCAGTGTCCTGATCGAAGACGCCTATGCGGAACTCGCGGTTCGTGCACTTCATTCGGCATACGGACTGGATGCGCTATAGATAGCGTCACAGTAGCTCCCTATCTGGGGAGCTCGAGACGGGAGGGCGGATGCCTATAGGCGGCGGATTGACGACGAGGGGGCCACGCAACCTCCTGCGCCAGATCCGTGAGGCCATGGCCGGCGCGGCTCCGGCCCAGGAACGGCTGGATCGCGTCGTGCGCACCATCGCCCAGTCGATGGTCGCCGAGGTCTGTTCCATCTATCTGCGCCGCGCCTCGGGCGAGTTGGAGCTATTCGCGACCGAGGGCCTGAACCGCGAGGCCGTGCACAACACCCGTCTGAGGCCCGGCGAGGGTCTGGTCGGCGAGGTGGCGCGCATGGCCCAGCCCATCAGCCTGTCGGACGCCCCGTCGCACCCCAGCTTCGCCTATCGTCCGGAAACCGGCGAAGACCCCTACCACGCCTTCCTCGGCGCCCCCCTGCTGCGCGGCGGCCGGGCCATCGGGGTTCTGGTCGTCCAGAACCGCGCCGAGCGCCGCTACGACCCCGACGAAGTCGAGGACATCCAGACCATCGCCATGGTTCTGGCCGAAACCGTGGCCTCGGGCGAACTGCTGGGTCAGGAAGAGCTGCGCGACGTCGAGGTTGCCCCGCACCGGCCCGAACGGCTGAAGGGCCAGAAGTTCGCGGAAGGCCTCGCCTTCGGTCACGTCATCCTGCACGAGGCGCCGCTGGCGCCCGAGAAGCTGCTGTCCTCCGACCCGGTCATGGAGGAGATGACCCTGAACCGGGGTCTGGCCGATCTGAAGGCCGGCATCGACGCCATGCTGGAGGGCGGTCAGGGCAAGCTGGCCGGCCAGTCGTTCGAGGTGCTGGAAACCTATCGGATGTTCGCCGACGACCGGGGCTGGAACCGGTCGCTGGTCGAGGCCGTCCGTTCGGGTCTGACCGCCGAGGCCGCCGTCGACCGGGTCAGGAACGAACACCGCGCCCGCTTCGCCAAGGCGCGTGACCCCTATATCAAGGAGCGGCTGCACGACTTCGAGGACCTGGCCAACCGGCTGCTGCGCGTCCTGGCCGGCGACAATCCGGGCCAGCGCGAACTGCCGGACGACGCTATCCTGGTGGCCCGGAACCTCGGCCCCGCCGACCTGCTGGAATATCCACGCGAGACCCTGAAGGGCCTGCTGCTGGAAGAGGGTTCGGCCGCCAGCCATGCGGCCATCGTCGCGCGGGCCCTGGGCATCCCCTGCGTCGGCCGTTTGATGGGGCTGCGCGACCGGCTCAGCGAAGGCGACCTGGTCATTGTCGACGGGGAGACGGGCGAGGCCCATCTGCGGCCCCGCTCCGACATGCTCGACTCGGTCCAGTCGCGCATGGCCGTGCGCGACCAGCGTCAGGCCGAGTTCGCCAAGCTTCGCGACGTCCCCGCCGTGACCGCGGACGGGACGCGCATCTCCCTGCTGACCAACGCCGGTCTGGCCGTTGATCTGGAAAACCTCGACGAGACGGGCGCCGAGGGCATCGGCCTGTTCCGTACCGAGTTCCAGTTCATGGTCTCCGAGGAACTGCCGCGTCTGGACAGTCAGACGGCGCTCTACAGGCTGGTGCTGGACGCCGCCGGCGACCGGCCCGTGACCTTCCGCACCCTCGACATCGGCGGCGACAAGGTCCTGCCCTATATGGAGACGACCGAGCGGGAGGAGAATCCGGCGCTTGGCCGCCGCGCCATCCGCCTCGGGCTGGACCGGCCGTCGCTGCTGCGGCTGCAACTGCGCGCGCTTCTGGCCGCCGGGGCCGGGCGCGAGCTGCGCGTCATGTTCCCGATGATCGCCACGGTGGACGAGTTCCGCGCCGCGCGCGAACTGGTCGACGTCGAATGCGACTGGGCGCGGCGTCGGGGGCGACCTTTGCCCGCCCTGCTGCGTGTCGGGGCCATGATCGAATGCCCGTCGGTGCTCTGGCACCTCGACGCCCTCCTGCCCCTGACCGACTTCGTCTCGGTCGGGTCCAACGACCTGTTCCAGTATATGTACGCCGCCGACCGCACCAATCCGCTGGTTTCGGACCGGTACGACCCCCTGTCGCCCCCGGCGCTGAGGGCCCTGCAGGCCATCCAGAAGGCCTGCGCCGACACCGGGACGCCGGTGTCCGTGTGCGGAGAATTGGCCGGGCGGCCGCTGGAGGCCTTCGCCTTGTTGACGCTGGGCTTTACCCGTTTGTCGGCGCCGGCGGGCGGCGTCGGGCCCGTCAAGCGGATGATCCTCTCCGCCGATCTGACCGCCGCCAAGCGCGGCATGGCCAGCCTTCTGGGCAGCTCCGCCGGATCGATCCGTAACGAGATCGAAAGTCTGGCGCGAAAGTTGAACGTCGCGGTCTGACGCGTCCCGCCCTGACGCATTTTCCCCGATTTCGCGTGTGGGGAGAGTGCGCCACACCTGCCGGGCGAGCCGCCGTCATGCTTAACAGAGCGTTGAACCACCGGCTGAAATGCGATATCCAGACACCGACAAAAAACGATCTCCGGGGGGAGCTCAGAGCGACGAGGCCACTGTGGTATCGTTCGCGTCTTGGTCGAGTACGGCGCATGATCGGCATCCCGCAGTTTCGGGATACGACGCGCCGAGTATGGGGTCAGCCTTCATGGCGCTGGATACGGGGAATGTCCCCGATGAGTTTCGGTCACATCCGGACTGGAAGGACCCTGTGCCCTCCATCGTCGACGCCGCGACTCTGGGCGCTGGATTGCGCGCCACCCGCGAGGCCTCGGGCCGTTCGCTGGCCGAGTTGTCGGTCGTCACCCGCGTCCACACCCGCTATCTGATCGCCCTCGAGGAGGGCGACTTCTCGGCCCTGCCGTCGCGCGTCTTCGCCATCGGCTATGTCCGTGCCTATGCCGAGGCCCTGGGCCTGGACGAACAACTGGCCGTCGAACGCTTCAAGCGCGAAAGCCCGGACGGCTCGGTCCCGCTGCAGGCGCCGGTCGGCGTCGCCTTCCAGGATGTGCGCCGCTATTCGCCGCGCGTCATCGCCGCCGTCGTGGCCATCGCCGTCGCCGTGGTCGGCTGGAACGTCTTCCAGCGCGTCAACATGCTGCGCGCGCCGCAGCCCTCGGACATCGCCTCCGTCCCCGAAAGCTGGACCCTGGGCGACGTGCCCGGCCAGCACGCGGTCAGCATCGGCGCCCCGCACCCGGCCCCGCCGGACCAGACCATTCCCGCCCTCTATGTCACGCCCGGCCTCGAGGCCCAGCTGACCGGCATTGACCCCACCGACCTTGAAGCCGTCGCCGCCGCCGCCGCCGCCAAGGCCCCGCCGGTCCAGGCCGCCTTCAACCCGCGCGGCGCCATCTACGGCGCGGCCGCCACCGCCTCACAGGTCGTGCTGCAGGCGCGCAAGGCCGCGGCTCTGGTCGTGCGCATGGGCGACGGTCGCGTCCTGTTCGCCCGTCAGCTGGCCGCCGGCGAAAGCTGGCGCGCGCCCATCGGCCTGTCGGCCACCGTCGACGTCTCCGATCCGACCGCCTTCGACGTCTATCTGAACGGGGAGCACGGGGGCGGTCTGGCCGCCGTCCTGACGCCGTTGAGCCAGTTGAACCAGCGCGCCGAACAGCTGGCGCGGCAAACCGCCGCCGAGGTCGCCGCAGAAGCCTCGGCCAGGGCCGCCGCGGCCCAGCGCGCCGCCGACCAGGCCGCCGCCCAGACCGCGGCCCAGGCGGGTCAGGTGGTCCAGGCCAATGCCGTCGCGGCCCAGCAGGGCCTCAACGCCGCGGTGACTCCGCGCTGAATCCTGGCCGGCGTCATGGCCATGCCACGATGAAGCGCCTATCTTGCGTCTGACATGAGCGACCATTCGCATATCCGTCCCTGGCGCCACATCGAGCGCCGCAAGAGCCGCCAGATCATGGTGGGGTCCGTCGCCGTCGGTGGCGACGCGCCCATCAGCGTCCAGTCGATGACCAACACCCTGACCTCGGACGCCAATGCGACCATCGGTCAGATCCGTGAGCTGGAAGAGGCCGGGGCCGACATCGTCCGCGTCTCCTGCCCCGACGAGGACTCCACCGCCGCCTTCAAGACCATCGCCAGGGCCGCCAAGGTCCCGCTGGTCGCCGATATCCACTTCCACTACCGCCGCGGCATTGAGGCCGCCGAGGCTGGCGCCGCCTGCCTGCGCATCAATCCGGGCAATATCGGCAATGCGGCGCGGGTGAAGGAAGTCATCCAGGCGGCCAAGGACCACGGCTGCTCCATGCGCATCGGCGTCAACGCCGGCTCGCTGGAGAAGGAGCTGCTGGAGAAATACGGCGAGCCCTGCCCCGACGCCATGGTCGAGAGCGCCCTCAACCACGCCCGCATCCTGCAGGACCACGACTTCCACGAGTTCAAGATCTCGGTGAAGGCGTCCGACCCCTTCCTGACGGTCGCCGCCTATCAGCAGCTGGCCGAGGCCATCGATTGCCCGCTGCACCTCGGGGTCACCGAGGCGGGACCGTTGCGCACCGGGACGATCAAGTCCTCCATCGGCATGGGTTCCATGCTGTGGGCCGGGATCGGCGACACCATTCGCGTGTCGCTGGCCGCCGACCCGGTCGAGGAGATCAAGGTCGGCTTCGACATCCTGAAGTCGCTGGGCCTGCGCCACCGGGGCGTCAACATCATCGCCTGCCCGTCCTGCGCCCGTCAGGGCTTCAACGTCATCGAGACGGTGGGCGTGCTGGAAGAGAAGCTGGCCCATATCTCCACCGCCATGTCGCTGTCGATCATCGGCTGCGTCGTGAACGGCCCGGGCGAGGCCCTCTACACCGACGTCGGCTTCACCGGCGGCGGCAAGGGCTCGGGCATGGTCTATCTGAACGGCAAGATCGCCCACAAACTCGACAATGCGAAGATGGTCGACGAGATCGTCGAACTGGTCGAGGCCAAGGCCGCCGAACTGGACGCCGCCCGCGCGGCCCAGGACGCGGCCCGCGTGGCGGCGGAATAGCTTCAGATCACCTTGAACAGCCGCAGGGCCTGGTAGCCCGCAGACAGGAGCACGACCGCGCCGACGCCGTAGGTCAGGACCTGACGCGGCGCGATACGGGCGATGACCCCGGCGAGCGGAGCGGCGATCAGGCCGCCGACGATCAGGCCCGCGACGGCGGTCGCATGGCTGGCGATGCCCTCGGCCTGGTCCCAGTGACCGGTCAGCAGGGCGGCGAGGAAGGTCGCCGAAATGGCGGCCGTGACGAAGAACTCGGCGGTGTTGGTCGTGCCGATCGAGATGCGCGGATCCTGACCCGAGCCGACCATGGTGGTGGTGACCGTCGGGCCCCAGCCGCCGCCGCCGATGGCGTCGAAGAAGCCGCCGACCAGACCCAGCGGCCCCGTGAACTTCACCGGAAACACCCGCTCGCGGGTCTTCTTGGTGGCCCGCCAGATGATGACCAGCCCCATGATCGACAGATAGGCGGTGATCCAGGGCTTGAGCAGATCGCCGTTGACGGTGGTCAGGACGAAGGCGCCGATGACGCCGCCGACCACGCCGCCGGCGGCCAGGGGCACGAACTGCTTCCAGTTCACATTCTTGTTGGCGGCATGCGATCCGGCCGAGGCGGCGGTGGTGAAGACCTCGGCGGCGTGGACGCTGGCCGAGGCCGTGGCGGGCGGCACGCCGAAGGCCAGCAGGACCGTCGAGGAGATGACGCCATAGGCCATGCCGAGCGCTCCATCGACGCATTGCGCCAGGAAGCCGACCGCGAGGAAGAGCAGGAAGTCGTGCATGGGGCGGGTCGGCTCTGGCTGAGGCTGAACGGTGGGTTCTCGATCTTCTCGGACGAGCGTCGAAGTCGGTAAAGCGACAAATCCTAGCTGCGTGGGCGAGTATTTCTCCCGCCTCCCGGCCGGAGGTCTAGTGAGCCGTCACCCGGGCGATCGCCTCCAGCACCTGGGCGCCGGTATAGGGTTTGAGCACCAGGGCTTCGGCCAGATCGGCATGGCGGGCGGCCGCGCCGATGTCGCCGGTCAGAAACAGGGCCGGCAGACCCCAGCGGTCCTTCAGGGTGCGCGCCAGCTCGATCCCGGTGACCTCTCCGGAGAGATTGATGTCCAGCAGGGCCAGGTCGACGAGGTGGAGCGCCGCCGCGGCCTCGGCCGCCTCGGCGTTCTGGAACGGCCCGACGACGCTGTGCCCGGCCTCGACAAGGGCGAAAGTCAGGTCGGCGGCGGTCTCGGGATCGTCCTCGACCAGCAGAAGGGTCAGGGGTTCGGGCGCCGTCGTCGCGGTGGTCTCCGCCCTGGGACGGGGCGTCTGGCGCACCAGAACGGCGCGCAAATCCGACCAGATTTCCGCGTCGGTCCGCTGAAGATCGAGGTCGTAGATGCCGGCCATGGCCCTGAGCTCGGCCGAGGCTGCGTCCGACAGGCCGCCGTCGCCGACCTGTTCGAGCAGCCGGTCGTAGAGGGCGCAGAGGCGCTCGACCGCCTCATGAGCCTCGGCGTTGACGGATTTGGACTCAGGCGGTCGATCGAACATGGGGGTCTCCGGACTGAACAGCTCAAGGGGACCTAAGGCGCGAACCCGGGATTGGTAACCGGCCCTGACGGGATCGTGACGCCCGATCACAACCGCGCCAGCGCGCGGTCCGGCCGCATCGAATGCGGATTCCTCGACATTACAGCACCTCCCGGAGTAAGACCGCGCCTCCTCACAGAACAGGCGACCTCTCCCTTGCGACTGCCCCAGGCCCGGCTCGATCAGGTGCTCGACCGCTTCCATCAGGTGGAGGCGCGTATGGGCGCGGCCACCGATGGTCAGGAGATCGTGCGGCTGTCGAAGGAACACGCCGAGATGAAACCGGTCGCCGACGCCGTTCAAGCGCTGGCCAGGGTGCGGGCCGAGATCGAGGATCTGGCCGTCATGGCGGAAGATCCCGAGATGGCCGCCATGGCCGCCGACGAGCTGGAGGCGCTGAACGCCCGCCTGCCGGAGATGGAGCGCGACGTCGCCCTCTTGCTGGCCCCGCGCGACGCCGACGAGAACGCCTCCGCCGTGCTGGAAGTGCGCGCCGGCACCGGCGGGGACGAGGCCGCCATCTTCGCCGGCGATCTGTTCCGCATGTATTCGCGCTACGCCTCCTCGCGCGGCTGGCGGGTCGAGCTGGACTCGGCGACCGAGGGCGACGCCGGGGGCTACAAGGAAATCATCGCCACCGTGACCGGGGACGGCGTGTTCGGGCGGCTGAAGTTCGAATCGGGCGTCCACCGCGTCCAGCGCGTTCCGGCGACGGAGACGCAAGGCCGCATCCACACCTCGGCGGCGACCGTCGCCGTCCTGCCCGAGGTCGAGGACGTCGAAATCGATATCCAGGACAAGGACATCCGCATCGACACCTTCCGGGCCTCGGGCTCGGGCGGTCAGCACGTCAACAAGACCGACTCGGCCGTGCGCATCACCCACTTCCCGACCGGGATCGTGGTGACCTCGTCGGAGAAGTCGCAGCACGTGAACCGCGACAAGGCGATGAAGAACCTGCGCGTCCGCCTCTACGACATGCAGCGTCAGGCCAAGGACAACGCCCGCTCGGACGCCCGCAAGTCGCAGGTCGGCTCGGGCGACCGCTCCGAGCGCATCCGCACCTACAACTATCCGCAAGGCCGGGTCAGCGACCACCGCATCAACCTGACCCTGCACAGCCTGCCGCAGATCATGGAGGGGGACATCGATCCCCTGCTGAACGCCCTGATCGCCGAGGACCAGGCGGCAAGGCTGGCGGACCTCGAGGCGGAATTTAACTAGGTCTCACACCGCCGCGTCGAACAGGGCGTCGCGGACGATGTCGGGTTTCAGCATGGGGAAGAAGTGGGTGCTGTCCGGCACGGTTTCGACCGTCAGCCGGCGCGCGGGATCGGTCGCCATGTGGCAGGTCGAATCCTGCGCGGCTTTCAGGATACGGACAGGACGGTCAAGCCGGCGCAGAGCCGCCCACGGGTCGTGGGACTGGGAGCCGTAGTTGGACGCTTCCCACTCCGGCGAACAGGCCAGGTTGAAGCCCTGATCGGTCTCGATCAGGCCGTCGGAGATGTAGTCGGCCAGCATCATCTCGGGCCAGCCCTTGAAGGCGCCGCGGCCGCGATAGGCGGCCAGGGCCTGCTCGCGGCTGTCGAACAGCCGGCGACGCCGCAAGGCGCCCTTCGCCAGGGGGATTCGGCTGGGCAGGCCGCGCAGGACCGGGAATTTGAAGGCCGTGACCCAGGCGCGGGTCCAGATCACCGGGTCGAACAACACGAGGCCCGACACCTGATCGCGGCGCTCGGCGGCGGCCAGCAGGCTGGAGGTTCCACCCATGGAATGGCCGGACATGATGACCGGCGGCCCGTCGACGGCGTCGATCAGGGCGCTCAGGTCGTCGCGATGGTCGGCCCAGCTGAAGCGGCCCTCGACCGGGGTCGGCAGGGTGGTGCGCCCGTGGCCGCGCAGATCGGGCGCCCAGATCCGCAGCGAGGCCGAGAGGGGCGCCAGCAGGGTGCGGTAGGTGGCGGCGTTGAAGCCGTTGGCGTGGACGAAGACCAGATCGACCGGCCGCTTGGGGTCGCCGAAGTCCATGACCGACATCTGTCCCGAGCCCCAGCGGTTGCTCACCGGGACGGACAGGCGACGGGGCGGGGTCAGAAGGGCGGCGTCCATGGACTCAAAGGTAGGGTGGCGGACCCGCATTGGCCAGTAAGGCCGAACCCTGTCCCCGATATCAGGGACCTTATGCCGCGACGCGGCAGGCGGGGCAGCGGCCGTGGCCCTCGATCGTGGTGCGTTCGATGGCGTAGCCGGCGGTGTCGGCGGCCAGGGCGAAGGTCTGGCCGGTCGGGGCCACGACCTCCTCGGTCGCGCCGCAGCAGTCGCAGATCAGGAAGGCCGCCGCATGAGGAAGGGCCTCCGCGTCATTGCCGGCAGTGCAGGCGACATAGGCGCTGATGGAGGCGATGCGGTGCGCCATCCCCTTGCGTTCCAGGAATTCGAGCGCGCGATAGACCGTCGGCGGCTTGGCGGCCTGGCCATCTTCGCCGTAGCGGGCGATCAGATCATAGGCCTTGACCGGCTCGCCGGCGGTCAGGAGCAGCTCCAACACCCGGCGGCGCGGGGCCGTCATGCGCTCGCCCTGGGCGACGCAGCGGCCCTCGGCGGCATCGAGCGTGCGTTCGATCGCCTCGGCGCCGGGCCGGTCGTGATGGTGGTCGTGGCCGCAGGAAGAACTCATGGAAATACAGCTAAGGGGTGAAGGGCCGCCCCGCAACCGGATCGATGCGGGCCGCCTGTACGGTTCGCCTGGCGGAATACTGACGTTTGCCGCCCGCGCCGGGTTCCGCTAGAAGGCGCGACTTTCCGCTTTTCAGAGACCCTGGCGTCCATGACCGACACCCTGCAGACCGAAGGCCAACTGGCCGGCACCGTCCTGTTCTACTCCAAGCCCGAGCCGCTCTCGGCCGAGCTGCACGGAACCCTGGGCGCCAATCCGGTCGACAAGCCCTATGCCTTCGTGGCCCAGACCCACGTCGTGCCCCTGACCGTGACCGAGTTCGCTCCGGCCGCCCTGTCCTATCCGGTCGTCTTCCTGGGCGACACCAGGCAGCCGGTCGCCGTCATGGGCCTGCGTCAGGGCGAGAACCTGTACGTCGACGCCGCCGGCGACTTCAAGGCCGAGGCCTATATCCCGGCCTATGCCCGCCGCTATCCGTTCGTCTTCGCCAATGACGAAGTCCAGAACCGCATGATCCTGTGCATCGATCGCGCCGCGCCCTTCATCGGCGAAGGCGGCCAGGTGCCCCTGTTCGAGAACGGCCAGCCGAGCCAGTACGTCACCCAGGCCATGGAGTTCTGCAACAATTTCGAGCAGGAGCGTCAACGCACCGACAGCTTCATCGCCCTGCTCAACGAACTGGACCTGTTCCACACCCGTGAGGCCGTCTTCACGCCGCGCGACGAGAACGGCATCCCGGGCGAGCCCCAGAAGCTGGCCGACTATTTCGCCGTCTCGGAAGACAAGCTGAAGGCCCTGCCGGCCGAGAAGCTGGCCGAGCTGCGCGACAACGGCGCCCTGGGCCAGATCTACGCCCACCTGGTGTCGCTGCTGGGTTGGGACCGTCTGATCGCCCTGGCCTTCCAGCGCGCCGCCGAAACGCCCGCCGCCGCGAACGCTTGAGTCGCGACGCGACTTAAGCGGCTTCCTTTTGGGGCTATCGCGCGTTCGCGCTACTTGAGCCCCGGAAAACGATCAGCCCCGCCGGTTCGCCGGCGGGGTTTTTCGTTTTCATCTGCGGACGAAGAGCGCGCGGGTCAGGCAGCCGAAGACCAGACGGCCGCCCTCGTCGAGGAGGTCGTGCTGGGCGATGACGATGCCCTTCTCGTCGCCGACCGGGTCCTTGCCCATGACCGTCATGCGGCCGCGCAGCAGTTCGCCGGGCGGCGGATTGCGCATGAAGCGCAGGCCGTCGACGGCCAGGACCTTGGTCTGGGCCCAGCCGGCGGATTTCTCGGCCGCCAGCCGAGACCACAGGGCGTAGACCATGGCGTCGGGCGCGCCGTAGGCGGGGTCCCAGCCGGGGGCGAACCGTTCGACGAATGCCTCCACCGCCGCCTCGTCGACGGCGACGGCGCCCAGCTGGAGCACCTGACCGTTCTCGAGATCCTCGAAATGGATGTGGAGGCTGTCGCTCATGGTCAGGATCCCTGGTCGGCCGGCTCTTCCGAAACGCGCACCAGAAGCTTGCCGTCATGGTCACCGGTGAACAAGCGGTTGAGCGAGGTCAAGGCGCCTTCCAGCCCGTTGTCGACATGGACCTTCCACTTCACCTTGCCCTCGGCCAGCCAGGGGCCGAGTTCGGCGACCATCTCCTTCGCCCGGGGCGAATAGTCCATGACGAGGAAGCCCTGCATGGTCATGCGGTGGGTGATCAGGCGGCTGAGGTCGGGGGAGGGAGGACGTTTGGTGGCGTTATAGGCCGAGACCATGCCGCAGACGGCCATGCGGGCGTGCAGGTTCAGCCGGTTCCACACCGCGACCATGATGTCGCCGCCGACGTTTTCGAAATTCAGGTCGACGCCGTTGGGGGCCAGACGGTCCAGGGCCTCGCCGACGTCCTCGTTCTTGTAGTCGATGGCGGCGTCGAAGCCGAGCTCCTCGACCAACCAGCGGCATTTGTCGGGACCGCCGGCGATGCCGATGACGTGGGCGCCGCGCTGTTTGGCGATCTGGCCGGCGACGGAGCCGACCGCGCCGGCCGCCGCCGAGATGACCATGACCTGGCCGGGCTCGGGCCTGAGCACGTCTGTGACGCCGAAATAGGCGGTCATCCCGGTCATGCCCATGACCGACATATTGGCCGTCAGCGGCAGGCCGGGAGCCCGATGGACCCGGGAAGCGCCCGTGTCGGGCACGACACCGTAGTCGGCCCAGCCGCCCATGGCCGTGGTGACCAGATCGCCGACCTTGTACTTCTGCGACCTCGTCTCCTCGACCACGCCCAGCGTCAGGCCGCGCATGACCTCGCCGAGGCCCACGGGCGGCAAGTAGCCGACGGCGTCGTTCATCCAGGTGCGGTTGGTCGGGTCCAGCGACAGATAGATGGTGCGGACGAGGATATCGCCGTCGCCGAGTTCGGGCGTCGGGCTCTCGACCAGCTCCAGGTCTCCGTCCTTGATCAGGCCTTGGGGCCGCTGACGCAGGACCCACTGACGATTCATCGGCATCGAACGCTCTCCCGGGATGGTTTCTTTTGCAGACCCATTCTGGCCCCTGACGCGGCGGTGTCGAGGGGACCCGGCGTCGCGCGTAAAGAAAAACGGACGGATCAGAGATCCGCCCCGGCGCTGCAAAGAAAAACGGACGGATCAGAGATCCGTCCGAGAAAGTGGCATCATCGAGAATGAGGCGCGGAGGCGACAGACCGGCTGGCGCCGGTCTCAAGTCGGGGGGGCGTCGCCGCCTCCGCAGATTGATAACGGCGACTCCTCAATCGCGTTCCGCGCGGTGGTGAGATTTTTCTCCGGCCCCGCGAAACTGACAAAACAAAAGGCCGCCGGACGCGAGTCCGACGGCCCTTCGATGGCCGATTCCGGGGACCTTACGCGGCTTCCTTGCGGCGCGAGGGGTGGAAGAACAGGGCCTGGCTGATCGCCGCCTTCACCGTTTCCGGCTGGAAGGGCTTGGTGATCAGGAAGGTCGGCTCCGGGCGTTCGCCGGTCAGCAGACGCTCGGGGAAGGCGGTGATGAAGATCACCGGCACGTCGAACCGCTTGAGGATGTCCTTGACCGCGTCGATGCCCGACGAGCCGTCGGCCAGCTGGATGTCGGCCAGGACCAGACCCGGACGGTGGCGGGCGACGGCGTCGACGGCCTCGTCATGGGTCGTCGCCGTGGCGGTGACGTTGTGGCCCAGCTCGCGGACCAGGCTTTCGATGTCGGCCGAGATGATGGCCTCGTCCTCGATGATGAGGACGTCGGTGGCCAGTTCGGCGTCGATCTCGGCCTGGGCCTCGCCGATCAGCCGCTCGACGTCATGGACGTCGGCCGACAGGATCTGGGCGGCTTCCGAGGGGGTGAAACCTTCGAGCGCGGTCAGGAGGAAGGCCTGACGCGAGCGCGGTGCGATGCGCATCAGGCGGCGCGAGGCGTCGTCGCGGCCCTCGATGCCGCTCTGGTCTTCCAGCTGGGCGCCGGTCGAGGACCAGATGGCGTGGAACACCTGATAGAGGGCGACCCGCGGCGTCATTTCGGTGGACAGCTGGCGTTCGCCGGCGGCCAGGGCCTCGAGGGCGACGCGGACATAGTTGTCGCCTGTCGCCTGATCACCGGTCAGGGCGCGCGCGTAGCGACGGACGTAGGGCAGGTGAGGCGCAAGTCTGGCCAGAAGGCTCATCTCAGAAAATTCCCCGACATAACAAGGTGACACGCCAAAGACCCCAGGGCGGTCCCAGGCGCGTGACACCGACCGAACGTATCATCACCGCCACGGTTCCATCGCGGAACCTCAACCTTGACCATATTTTTGCATTCACAACCGGAACCGTGTCCGTTCGCCGACGTTGTCCGGGTCCATAATGACGTCGACGGTCAGGTCGGCGCGTCCCAGAATGCGTGCAACGGGTGGCGGCTTAAAAATTCATGATCGATACTCCTGACTCCTCCCGGCGCAAGCCGGCGCCCACGGGCGAGGCCGGGCTGGAAGAAGCCCGTCTGCGTCAACAGGCCATCGGCGTGAAGCTGCGCCATATGTTCGACGAGGTGGTCAATGAGCCGATCCCCGACGAATTCCTCGCCATTCTGCGGCGCGCCGACGACAAGGCGGGCGAGAAGGGCGGCGAATGAGCGTCTCCTCCTCGCGGCCGCCCGCGCCGCCCAAGCCCCCTTCGGCCGACGACGCCGGATTCAAGCGTGAACTGGTCACCCTGATTCCGCATCTGCGCGCCTTTGCCCGGACTTTGACCGGCGATCCGACGGCCGCCGACGACCTGGCCCAGGACGCCATGATGAAGGCCTGGGACGCCCGGGCCAGCTATCAGATGGGCACGAACATGAAGGCCTGGACCTTCATGATCCTGCGCAACCAGTTCTATTCCGAGAAGCGCCGGTCGTGGCGTCAGTCCCAGCTGGATCAGGAGGCCGCCGAGCGCACCCTGGTCGCCGTCGACGATCCGGAGGCGCCGGTCGCCCTGGACGAGCTGCGCATGGCCCTGAACACCCTGCCGGAAGAACAGCGCGAAGCGCTGATCCTCGTCGGCGCCGGCGGGTTCGCCTATGAAGAGGCGGCCGAGATCTGCAACTGCGCGGTCGGCACGGTGAAGAGCCGGGTCAGCCGCGCGCGCCGGGCCCTTCTGGCGACGCTGGAGCGCGGCGGCTACGCCCGCGACGGCAAGGCCGCTGGCGACGCCATGCGCTCCATCCTCGCCGACGCCGATCGTCTGAGCGGCGCCAGGCAGGTCTGATCCAGTGGCGCCTATCGGCCGCTCCCTGGGCCGCGATCTGAAACGCCGGTTCTCGTTTCGCTCCGAACGCTCGCAGCGGTTCCAGAGCATTCGCTTCCGGCTGGGCGTGGCCATGGCCATCGCCCTGCTGCCGATCCTGGTGCTGGGGGCGATCCAGACCCAGGCGGACTTCCGCGAACAGGCTGCCGATCGCCGGTCGGACCTGCAGCTCGCCGCCGCCCGCGCGGCGGCGACGACCAAGGCGCGGCTGGACAGTACGACCGTCCTGCTCGAGGCCCTGGGGCCCGAGGCCACCGGCCCCAACTGCGCGCCCAGACTGGCCAGCCTGATCGAGCGGCTGGATGACTATGAGGCCCTGTACCGGATGGCTCCGACGGGAGACATCCTGTGCTCCTCGCGCCCGCCCCTGCCCACGACCACCTCGGCGACGGTGCGCGCCCGGCCCTGGTTCCAGCGCGTGGCCGCCGGCGAGGCCCTGGTGGTGCAGCGCTCGGCCTCGACGACCTCGCCTCGCCCCGGCCTTGTGGTCGCCTCGCGCATCGAACGGCCCCTGGGGCGGTTCGACGGCGCGATGGTCGCCGTCATTCCGCTGGACCGGCTGCAGCCCGACGTCACAGACCCGGCCCTGCCCAAGGGGGCGCAGGCCGCCCTGACCGACGCCGACGGGCGGGTCCTGACCGCCACCGACGTTCGCGCCTTCCAGCTGAAGGGCGATCGGACGCTGGATGGCTGGGTCGAGCGCGCCCGCCAGGACGCCACCTCCCTGTTCGAGGCCGACGACAGCCTGGGCCAGCACCGGGTCTACGCGGGCGCCGCCCTGGCCGGACGCGACGTCTATGTCCTGCTGTCGGCGCCGGCGCCGGGTCTCCTGTCCTGGGCCCAGCTGAACCCGATCGGTTCCATCCTTCTGCCCTTCGCCGCCTGGCTGGCCGCCTTCGCCGCCGTCATGCTGGTGACCGAGCGGGTGGTGGTGCGCTGGCTCGACTATCTGGAGCGGGTCGCCGCCATCTATGCGCGTGGCCGCTTCTCGGTGCGCCCGGTCCAGGCCTCCAACGCCCCGTCCGAGATCCGGCTGTTGGCCCAGACCCTGGACGAACTGGCCGAGAACATCACCACCCGCGACGGCATGCTGACCGAAAGCCTGTCGGAGAAGGACGCGCTGATGCGCGAGATCCATCACCGGGTGAAGAACAACCTGCAGATCATCTCCTCCCTGCTGTCGATGCAGCAGCGCGCCCTGACCGACGGTCCGGCCAAGGCGGCCCTGGGCGACACGCGTCAGAGAATCTCGGCCCTGGCCCTGATCTACCGGACCCTCTACCAGTCCGAGAACATCCGCTATGCCGACGCCCGCGAGTTCCTGACCGAACTGGTCGGCCAGCTGGTCGCGGCCGAGGCGATGCGCGGCCCGGTCGTTTCTTCTTCGGTCGAGGCCGACAGTCTGGTGGTCGATCCCGACAAGCTGGCGCCCCTCGCCCTGTGGCTGGTGGAGGCCGTGACCAACGCCCAGAAGCACGCCTTCGCCGGGCGCGGCGGGACGCTTCAGGTCCGCTTCGAGGTCAAGGGCGAGACCAGTGTGCTGGAGGTCCAGGACGACGGACCCGGCCCCGATCAGGCGGCCGTCACCGCCGGGGTCGGGCGCACCCTTATGGGCGCCTTCGCCAAGCAGCTGAGGGGCGAGGCCGAGATCCTGCGGGCCCCTGACGGCGGGACCATCGCCCGGATGGTCTTCGCCACCCCCGAGGCCGTCGTGCCGACCGATCCAGCCGATCTGGTCGGAACCGCCAAGCCGGCGTCGCGTTGACTCCACAGACCCGGCGCGATGGACGCGCCGCCCCTCCCGGAGTGATTTCGATGCGCAAGATGTTCGTGCTGTTCGCCGCCGCCGCCGCCCTGACCACCGCCGCCTGCAACACGGTTTCGGGCGTGGGCAAGGACACCGCCGCCGCCGGCCACGCCGTGACCGGCGCGGCCGAGGAAGCCAAGGGCAACTGATCGCGGAACCGCGTTCGTTTGAACGTGTTCTGTTGATATCGGCGGAAGGAGAGAGCCGCCGATCTGTAAAGAACCCCGCCGGTCGCCCCACCGGCGGGGTTTTTGCTGTCCCGCGTCCAGCCGCCGCGCTTCCCCCGGGTCACCCCGCCCGCTAGGGTCAGACAAAGACGGTCCGGAGAGGCCGAACGGGGAGATCCAGATGACCGTAGCCGCCACCGACAAGAGCGCCGAACCGGCCCTGAAGACCGTGGTCGCCGCCTCGGCTGCCGGCACCGCCTTCGAGTGGTACGACTTCTTCGTCTTCGGCTCCCTGACCACCATCATCGCCCGCCACTTCTTCGCCGACGCGGGCGAGGCGGTGTCCTACATTCTCGCCCTGCTGACCTTCGGCCTCGGCTTCGTGGTGCGGCCCGCCGGCGCTCTGGCCTTCGGCTGGTTCGGGGACAAGACCGGGCGCAAGACCACCTTCCTGGTCACCATCACCATGATGGGTCTGGCGACCGTGGCCATCGGCCTGCTGCCCGACTACGGCGCCATCGGCCTGGCCGCGCCCGTTCTGCTGCTGGTGATGCGGATGCTGCAGGGCTTCGCCCTGGGCGGCGAATATGGCGGGGCGGCCATCTATGTCGCCGAACATGCGCCGCGAAAGACGCGCGGCCTGATGACCTCCTACATCAACACCACCGCGGCGCTGGGCCTGATCCTGGCACTGGTGGTGATCCTGACCACCCGGACCCTCCTCGGCGTCGAGGCCTTTGACGAATGGGGCTGGCGCATTCCCTTCTGCCTGTCGGCCCTGCTGCTGATCGTCTCCCTGTGGATCCGGGTGAAGCTGCACGAGAGCCCGGCCTTCGTGAAGATGGCGGCCGAGAGCCAGGGCCGTCACGCCCCGTTCCGCGAAAGCTTCCTGAGCTGGAAGAACACCCGCTGGGTGCTGGTCGCCCTCGTCGGCATCATGTTCGCGCAAGGGGCCGTCTGGTACGCCAGCTATTTCTACACCCGCTTCTTCATGGAGCGCGTGCTCAAGGTCGAGGCCTCGACCGTCGACGGGATGATCCTGGCCCTGACCGTCGCCTCGGCCCTGCTCTATGTCCTGTTCGGCTGGCTGTCGGACAAGATCGGCCGCAAGCCGGTGATGGTCGGCGGGATGATCCTGTTCCTGATCGCGGTCTTCCCCGGCTTCCAGGCCCTGACCCGCGCCGCCAATCCGGCCCTGGCGGAGGCCCAGGCCTCGTCGCCGGTCACCGTCGTCGCCGATCCGGCCGCCTGCGCGGTCCAGTTCGACCCGGTCGGCAAGACCGCCTTCACCTCCTCCTGCGACCTGGCCAAGTCGGTGCTGTCCAACGCGGGTGTCAACTACGCCAATGTCGCCGCCCCGGCCGGATCGGTCGCGGTGGTTCGTGTCGGCGGCGCCGAGATCGCCTCGATCGAGGCCGGCAAGCTGTCAGGCGCCGCGCTCAAGGCCGCGCGCACTGACGTCGAGACCCGGCTGAAGGCGGCCCTGGTCGAGGCGGGCTATCCGGCCAAGGCCGACCCCGCCCGCTTCAACTGGTGGGGCGTTTTCGGGGTGTTGATGATCTTCATGGTCGCCGCCACCGCCGTCTACGGACCCCAGGCGGCGGCGCTCGTGGAGCTCTTCCCGACCCGCATCCGCTACACGGCCATGAGCGTGCCCTATAACATCGGCACCGGCTGGATCGGAGGCCTGCTGCCCGCCGCCAGCTTCGCCCTCGTGGCCTGGTCGGGGAACATCTATTTCGGCCTGTGGTACGCGCTGGGCTTCACCGCCGTCGCCGCCGTCGCGGCCCTGATCTTCCTGCCGGAGACCAAGGGCAGGGACCTCGACACCATCGGCGAATGAAGCGCTGAAGCGGGTTGGGATTTTTTTGCGCCCTGACGCGACGTCACGGCGTTAGAGATCGCACATCATCGACGAGGGTCCCGCCATGAACACCGCCGCCCGCGACGCCGGTCTGAAGCTGCTGCGCCAACACGCCCTGATCGCCGGGGAGGCCATTCCTGCCGGTTCGGGGCCCGCCGGTTCGGGCGGCATCCCCGTCGACGATCCGGCGACCGGCGAGATCATCGGTCATATCCCCGATCTGGGCGCCGCCGAGACCGAGCGCGCCATCCAGGCCGCCCACGACGCCTTCCCCGACTGGTCGCGCAGCGATCCGCACAAGAGAGCAAAGTTCCTGCGCGACTGGGCCGCCCTGATCGACGCCAACACCGAGGGGCTTGGCGCCCTGATGGCGCTGGAGAACGGCAAGCCGTTCGAGGAGGCCAAGGGCGAGGTCGCCTATGCCAACAGCTTCCTGAAATGGTTCGCGGGTCAGGCCGAGCGGCTGGTCGGCGAGACCCAGGACAGCCCGCTGGGCCACGTCATCCTGACCTTCCGCGAGGCCGTGGGGCCCTGCGCCCTGATCACGCCCTGGAACTTCCCGGCGGCCATGCTGACGCGCAAGCTCGGCCCCGCCTTCGCCGCCGGCTGCACCGCCGTGGTCAAGCCGGCTAGCCAGACGCCTTTCACCGCCATCGCGCTCGCCGAACTGGCCTATGAGGCGGGCCTGCCCAAGGGGGCGCTGAGCGTCATCACCGGGGATGCGGCGACGATCGGCGGCGTCCTGACCGCCTCGCCCCTGATCCGCAAGCTCAGCTTCACGGGCTCGACCCCCATCGGCCGGCTGCTGGCCAAACAGTCGGCCGATACTCTTAAGCGGGTGTCGATGGAGCTGGGCGGCGCGGCCCCCCTGATCGTCTTCGCCGACGCCGATCTGGATCTGGCCGTCGCCGAGACCATCAAGGGCAAGTTCAGGAACGCCGGCCAGACCTGCGTCTGCCCCAACCGCGTCTATGTCGAGGCCTCGGTCGCCGAGGAATATGCGACGAAACTGGCCGCCGAGGTGGCGAAGATCCCGGTCGGTCCCGCCTTCGAGGACGGGGTCAAGGTCGGCCCCCTGATCGAGGACAAGGCCATCGCAAAGGTCGAGGCCCATCTGGAGCATGTGAAGGCCGACGGCGGACGCGTGCTGACCGGCGGGGCGCGCCACGCCCTGGGCGGGCGCTTCTTCCAGCCGACCGTGACGCTGGGCGGCAAGGACGAGCTGTTCCGCCGCGAAGAGACCTTCGGCCCCCTGATCCCCGTCTTCCCGTTCGAGACCGAGGCCGAGGTGATGGCCATGGCCAACGACAGCGAGTTCGGCCTCGCCTCCTATCTGTTCACGAAGGATCTGGACCGGGCCATGCGCATCGGCCGCCACATCGAGGCGGGAATGATCGGCATCAACACCGGCCTCATCTCCACCGCCGTCGCCCCCTTCGGAGGGGTCAAGTCGTCAGGCTACGGCCGCGAAGGCTCGATCCACGGCATCGACGAGTATGTCGACATCAAACAGGTGACGCTGGCCTTGAAGTAGGGGTCAGATCACGCCCTTGTCGCGCAGGGCGGTCAGCCGCCCTTCATCAAGACCCAACCCCTCCAGCACCTCATCCGTATCCTGCCCCAGCGCGGGCGGGGCGGCGTCATAGGCGACGGGGGTCTTCGACAGGCGGAGGGGCGAAGCGACGGTCTTCACCGGCCCCTCCAGATCGGCGCGCGCCTGTTCGACGACGAGGCCGCGGTGGACGGCCTGCGGCTCCTCGAACACCTGATCGATCGTATTGACCGGCCCGCACGGCACGCCGGCCCCGTCCAGCGCCACGGTCAGCTCGCGCATCGTCAGACCTGCGGTAAGGGCCGAAATCTCCGCCGTCAGGACGGCGCGATGCTCGATCCTCAGCGCATTGGAAACGAAGCGCGGGTCGATTCCCAGACCCTCCGCGCCCAGGGCCTTCGCAAAGGCGCGGAACTGGCCGTCGTTGCCGACCGCCACCACGATCATCCCGTCGCGGCATGGGAAGGGCTGATATGGCGCGAGGTTGGGGTGGGCGTTGCCCATCCGCGTCGGCGCGGTCCCTGAGGCGAAATAGTTGGTCGCCTGATTGGCCAGCATGGCCGCCTGAACATCGAACAGGGCGAGGTCGATATGCTGCCCTTCCCCCGTCGCCCGCGCGTGCAGCAGGGCGGCCAGAATGGCATTGGCCGCATACATGCCGGTGAAGAGATCGACCACCGCGACCCCGACCTTCATGGGCTCGGCGCCCGGCGCCCCGTCCGCCTGGCCGGTGATCGACATCAGCCCGCCCATGGCCTGGATCATATAGTCGTAGCCGGGCCGCGCGGCGTCGGGGCCGTCCTGACCGAAGCCGGTGATTGAGCAGTAGACCAGCTTCGGATG
Organism: Brevundimonas sp. ALps5; assembly: GCF_058681645.1. NCBI lineage: Bacteria > Pseudomonadati > Pseudomonadota > Alphaproteobacteria > Caulobacterales > Caulobacteraceae > Brevundimonas > Brevundimonas sp. ALps5. The sequence continues at coordinate 1,741,730 of NZ_CM178744.1, forward strand.
GGCCGCCGCCAAACTGGCGTGGTCGAGGCCGTACTTCTTCAGCCCGCCGGTCTTGAAGTTCTCGATGACGACGTCGCAGGTCGCGGCCAACTCCCGTGCGAGAGCCGCGCCCTCCTCGCTGGCGATGTCCAGCGTCACCGACTTCTTGCCCCGGTTGGCCGACAGGAAATAGGCGGCGTCGCCGCGCCCGCCGTCCGTCGTCTTCAGGAAGGGCGGGCCCCAGCTGCGGGTGTCGTCACCGGCGCCCGGCCGCTCGATCTTGATCACCTCGGCGCCCAGATCCGCCAGCACCTGCGTGGCCCAGGGGCCGGCCAGCACCCGCGACAGGTCGAGCACGCGAACGCCGGCCAGAGGACCTTTGGAAGACAGGGGGCCGGATGATTGGGTCATGCCCCTGCCTAGCCTGTCTCCCGACGCGGGAGAAGGCAGGGCCCGAGGCTGCGGTCAGAACGCCAGCTGCAGGAAGATCGACGGGCCTGAGAACTGATAGGACATGTCGCCCTTCCACTTGTCCTTATCGATCTGCAAGCCGTAGTCGACGTAGCGGTAAGCCGCGCCGATCCCGATATTCTTGAACAGCCGGTAGCTGACGGTGGCCTGGGCGTTGGTGAGCTCGCCGTCATAGTCGCCGACACCCAGCGACATATAGTCGAACCTGCCGGTGACGGTCAGTTTCCTGGTGACCCGGTAACCGCCATAGAGCCCGATGGTCGGCAGGGGCGCCAGGACGTCCCTCTGGCGGCGGGTGGCCTGAAGGGAGGCCGAACCGATGTAGCCTTGGCCGTTCAGCTCGACATCGAAGCTGGTCACATGGGCGCCGAGCACGGCGCCGATCTCGGCCCGGTCATTGCGAACAAACGAATAGGCCAGCCCCGCGCGATAGACGCTGGTGTCGAAGCGGCTCGAGACCGTCACCCCGACCGGGTAGACGACATCGTCGAAGACGATATCCCGCTCCAGACCCTTGGAGCCGTCGCGGTTCAGGGCGAAATACTCGCCCGTCAGCGACCACCGCCCGCCCAGCCGGGCGCCGAGGAAGACCGCCGGCAGGGTCTCGCGATCAGCGAGGTTGAGATCGGATTCCAGACTGACGTCCGTGCCGATCGCGCCGCTGGGCGAGGAAATCTGGACGTGGGTCTCGATGTCCGGCTTGAAGGCCGAGACCTCGAGCCAGTAACGGTCCTCCATGGCCTGGGCGTTCGCGGCGCCTGCTGCTCCCAGGGAGAGGGCGGCGGAAACGGCGATCAGGGCGACGTTTTTCATCGAAAGTCCTCGGCGGTCGAAGCCGGGGATCGCGGCGCCGCTTGCCGGGACAGTGTTCCTGACGCCCTGAGGCGCCTATCAGGTGGATTACCCAGTCAGACCCGGGGCTAGAGGCCCGGGTCCCAGACGCCGGCGTCGCGCATGCGGCATTCGCGCGCCTCTTCCGCCCGGCCGCCGAGGTCGCGGGCCATGACCTTGATCTCGTCCGAGACTGCGGTCTTGCACACCCCGGGCACCAGGCCGTGCAGGAAGGCCGTCGCCGACAGCCGGGCCAGCCGCATCCCCATGCCGAAGGCGGTCGCCGAATGCTCCAGATAGGTTTCACCCACCTCGCGCGGATGATCGGCGAACAGGGTCTTCAGCCTGCGGATCATGAAAGGGTCCCTTGCTGCTCCGGGGTCGACCCTGGCCGAGCCCCTACCCGAAGCGGCCATTCTGCCCTAAACCGCGAACAACAACAGGGGCCGGATGGTCACGTCGCGTCACGATCCGCTGAACGCCCTGAAAACCAGACAGACCGGGACGATTCACATGGCCGACGGCGCCGCTTCTACAGCGCAAACCTTCAAATGGGACGATCCGTTCGACCTGAACGGGCGGCTGACCGAGGACGAGCGCGCCATTCAGGAGGCCGCGCGCGTCTATGCCCGCGAGAAGCTGCTGCCGCGCGTCGTCGCCGCCTTCCGCGACGAGACCTTCGACCGGTCGATCATGACCGAGATGGGCCAGATGGGCTTCCTCGGCGCGACCCTGCCCGAGCAGTACGGCGGTTCGGGTGTCAGCCACGTCGCCTATGGCCTGATCGCGCGCGAGATCGAGGCGGTCGATTCGGGCTACCGCTCGGCCATGAGCGTCCAGTCGTCGCTGGCCATGTACCCGATCTACGCCTTCGGTTCGGAAGAACAGAAGATGCGCTTCCTGCCCCGGATGGCCGCCGGTGAGCTGGTCGGTTGCTTCGGCCTGACCGAGGCCGACGGCGGTTCGGACCCGGCCTCGATGAAGACCAGGGCCGAGGCGGTCGAGGGCGGCTATCGTCTGAACGGCGGCAAATACTGGATCACCAACTCCCCGATCTCGGACCTCGCTGTGGTTTGGGCCAAGCTGGACGGCGTCATCCGCGGCTTCATCGTCGAGCGCGGCTTCGAGGGCTTCACCACCACAAAGATCGGCGACAAGCTCAGCCTGCGCGCCTCTATCACCGGCGACATCGGCCTGACCGACGTTTTCGTGCCCGAGGCCAATCTGCTGCCGGGCGTGAAGGGGCTGCGCGGTCCGTTCAGCTGCCTGAACAAGGCCCGCTACGGCATCGCCTGGGGGGCCATGGGCGCCGCCGAGTTCTGTTTCCACGCCACGCGCGACTATGTCGGTGAGCGGATGCTGTTCGGCCGCCCCCTGTCCTCGCGCCAGCTGGTGCAGAAGAAGCTGGCCGACATGCAGACCGAGATCTTCCTCGGCTTCGAGGGCGCCTATGCGCTCGGCCGTATGCTCGATACCGGCGCCTGGGTGCCGGAGACCATCTCGATGATGAAGCGCAACAACTGCGGCAAGGCCCTGGCCATCGCTCGCGAGGCCCGCGACATGCACGGCGGCGCCGGCATCACGGGCGAGTTGCATGTCATGCGGCACGTCATGAACCTGGAGACCGTCAACACCTATGAAGGCGCCCACGACGTCCACGCCCTGATCCTGGGTCGGGCGATCACGGGCGAAAGCGCCTTCTAGGCGGCTGATGAAATTGAAATCGCTTCGCGCCAGGCTGATCGACTTTGTCGTCACCAACGTTGCGAGTCTGATTGCCATCGTCCCCCTCGGCCTGATGTTGAGATTTACGCCTGATCGGGTCGTGTACGAATGGCGCCAGACCCTGGGGCCGGTGGTCTTCTGGGGATTGGCGACGCTGGTCGTTGCAACCGGCGTCGGGTTGATGTTGATCCTGCGCGCAGGACTCCTGCGTCTGTTCCGGCCTCGGTCAGAAACCGTCACCTGATCGCCCGTTGTCATTCCCGCCCCACGCCGTATCGTCGGTCGCTGAGGGAGTGCGGGCGTGACCATGGATCTCGAAACGGAATCGGCGGAGCTGGCCTTCGCGGCCATGACCGCCATGTTCGACGGGCGCCGCGCCCTGTTGCTGGAGGACGATCCGGACCTGTCCGAGCATGTCGCCGACCGGCTGCTGAAGGCCGGGTTCGAGGCCGTGGACCGGGTCGACAACGGCGAGGCTGCGCTGCAGGCCTGCGCCTCCGGCGCCTATGACGTCCTGATCCTCGACCGGCTGACCAAGGGGCTGGACGGGCTGGAGACCCTGAAGCGGCTGCGCGCCTCGGGCGGTCCCTGCGCCGATGCGCCCGCCCTGATGCTGACGGCGCTCGGCGGCGAGCGGCAGAAGGTCGAGGGGCTGCTGGGTGGGGCCGACGACTATCTGGCCAAGCCCGTCGGCGACGAGGAACTGCTGGCCCGGATCGGCTGCCAGATCCGCCGCACCGCCCGTCATGCCCGACCCGCCGGCTCCGACATCCTGAACGGCCCCTTCCGCCTGTCTCCCGGCGCGCGGACCCTGAAGCTGGAACTCGAAAGCGGCGTGCGCCTCATCGACCTGTCGCCGCTGGAGTTCGCCATCGTCCACGAGCTGATGACCGCGCGCGGCCAGCCGGTGACCAAGACCATGCTGTGGGACCGCTGCTGGGTGGAGTGGAAATTCCTGCCCGAGAATTTCGTCAACATCATCGACGCCCGCATCAGCGCCCTGCGCCGCCGGCTCAAGGAACAGGCGCCGGAACTGGGCGAGGACCTGCATCCGCTGATCGTCTCGGCGCGCAGCCAGAGCCTGATCTTCCGCGACCTCGACCGTTGATCCGCCTGCTTCGCGACTGGCTGGCGCGGCGCACCTCGACCCAGCTGGCCTCGGCTCTGGCGGTGCTGGCGGCCCTGGCCCTCACCGGGTCGCTGGTCCTGACCGGGCAGGCGGTGCGCATGGATCAGCGCCAGCAGGCGGCCCTGTCGGCGCTCGACGACTATGCCGCCATGGTCTCGAAGCTAGGGGTGGAGACCGACTTCAATCCGTCCGAGCTGACCGCCGGAGACGCCGCCTATCTGTCGGCCTGGCTGGGCGCCTTCCAGAGCGGGCCGGGCCGCGACGCGGGTTCGCTGGAAGAGACCTGCCGCACCGGCCGCGGCGGCGCCGGGGTCCGCTATATCCGCGCGTCCGTCGGCAAGCCCGCCGGTCTGGCCGCGCTGGAGACGGCGCCGCGCGAACGCCTGCCGAGGCTCGGCGACAATGTCTGGCGGGTGAAGCTGGCGCGTGGCGAGCTCTGTCCCGGCCGGACGGTGGAGGCGGTGGTCGTGCGCCGCACGGTCGGATCGCTGAACATCATCGTCGGCCGGGTCGTCGATCCGACCGGCCGGGCGCTGGGCTGGGCCGTTCTGGCCGTGGCCCTGACGGGCGCGGTCATCCTGATCTCGGGCCTGGCGGCAGCCGCCTTCGCCCGGCGCCGTCTGACCCTGGCCATCACCGGGGTCAGTCAGGCCCTGGACCGCGCCGCCGTCGGCGACTTCTCGGTGCGGGCGCCTGAGGTCGGGGTGGCGCCGGAGCTGACCGAGCTGACGGTCCAGGCCAACCGCACGCTGGATCGGCTGGAGGAGCTGCTGAGCTGGCTGCGCGATTCGGCCGACCAGCTGGCCCACGACTTTCGCACGCCGCTGGCCCGCGCCACGGCCCGGATGGAGCGGCTGGCCGAGACCGGGGATCCTGACGAGCGCAGCCGTCTGGGGCTGGAGGCGGCCCATGATCTCAAGGCCCTGAGCCGGGCCATGAACGAGGCCATGGCCCTGCGCGAAGGCGAGGCCTGGCTGTTCGAGGAAGTCCGGCTGGACGACCTGGCTGCCTCGGTCGCCGAACTCTATGAGCCCTTGGCCGAGGCGCGCGGGGCCGCGATCGCGGTCGAGACGCCCGATGGGCCGGTGGCGGTTCTGGGTGTCCGCTCCCTGCTGCAGCGGGCGGCGGCCAATCTGGCGGACAATGCGGTGAAGTTCTCGCCGGACGGCGGGACGGTGACGATCCGGGCCTTTCTGATCGACGGCAAGCCGTCCCTGTCGGTGGGCGATCAGGGTCCGGGTCTCGACCCGAGAATGCTGTCGGACGCCGCCTTGCGCACCGCCTCGGCCGAGGCCGGAGGGCGCGAGAGCCACGGTCTGGGCCTGACCTTCGTCGCCGCCGTCCTGCGCCGTCACGGGGCGGAAATGACGATTGATGACGCCGCGCCGGGGACCATCGTCACGGCGCAATTCTCGCGCTAGGTTGAGGTCCGGCCGCCCGCGAAGACGCGTCGCGCCCGGGGGAAAGACTTGATGTCACGTTCGGTTTTCATGGCGGGCTCGGCCGTCGCCCTGGCCCTCCTGACCCTGCCCGGCGCGGGTCTGGCCCAAACCCCCAAGCCGACGCCCCCCGCCGCGACGCCGGCCCCGACCCAAAGTCCGGCCCAGACGCCGGCCACCCCCTATCGCGCGCCGCGTCCGGCGGCCGCTCCGGCCCCGGCGGCTCGCGCGCCGCAGTTCCCTTTGCCTTATGACGAGCGGCGCGGGGTCTTCACCTTCGCGACCGGTCTGGAACGCTCCCTGCCCGCCGTGGTCCAGGTGACGACGCTGGGCTCGTCGCGCGGCCCGACCACCGGCGAGAACGAGCCCAAGCCCCTGCAGAGCGGCTCCGGCGTCATCATCGACGCGCGCGAGGGCATCATCGTCACCAACAACCACGTGGTCGACGGCGGCACCAAATTCACGGTCGATATGACCGACGGCCGACTGTTCGACGCCACCCTGGTCGGGGTCGACAAGGCCACCGACGTCGCGGTGCTCAAGATCGAGGCGCCGCATCTGTCCCAGGTCGAGATCGTCGATTCCGACACCCTGCGCACGGGCGACCTGGCCTTCGCGGTCGGCTATCCGCTGGGCCTCGACCAGACCCTGACCATGGGCGTCATCTCGGGGCTGGGCCGTTCGGGTCTGGGTGATGCCGTCGAGGACTATATCCAGACCGATGCGGCGGTGAACTCGGGCAACTCGGGCGGGCCGCTGCTGGACAGCCGGGGCCGTCTGATCGGCATCAACACCTCCATCCTCTCGGGCGGCTCGGATCCGCTGGGCATGGGCGCGACCGGCGGCAACGACGGCATCGCCTTCGCCGTCCCGACCCGTATCCTGATGTTCGTCGTCGGCCAGATCCGCGATCACGGCGAGGTCACGCGCGGCAAGATCGGGGCGGCCATGGGCTCGCTGACCGCGACCCGGGCGCGGGCCTTCGGCCTGGGCATCGTGCGCGGCGCGGTGGTCGAGGACGTGGCTCCCGGCTCCCCGGCCGAGGCGGCGGGCCTGCAGAAGAACGACATCATCACCCGCATCCAGAACCGCCCGGTGGCCAACGCCGGCTCGGTCCAGGCCACGGTCGGCATCGCCCCTCCGGGCACCCGCCTGCCGATCGTCTATCTGCGTGACGGACACGAGCACACCACGGCCCTGACGGTCGCTACCGCCGAGCCGGTGCGCGTCGCGGTCGGCAAGACGGCGATCGAGGCCTTCGGGGCCCAGTTCCGCGCCCTGCCCGTCGAAGACGGCAAGGAGGCCGGCGAGATGCAGGCCGGGGTTCAGGTCGCCTCGGTCGAGGGCGGCTCCGACGCGGCCCAGCACAAGTTGGCCGCCGGCGACATCGTGACGAAGGTGGGCGAGGTCGAAATCACCGATCTGGCCGGCCTGGCCGCGGCGCTCGAGACCAATCAGGGCATGACGACCCTGACGGTCAGGCGCGGCGAAGAGACGGTGGAGATCAACGTCGGGGAGTGATCCCCGGCGGCCCCTCTCTCTCAGCAATCCGAACGCCGGACAGCAAAACGCCCGCCGTGCCAGGAGGGGGGAGGGTGGCAACGACGGGCGTCTCGCTTGGAGGAAGCGTCGGCCCGACGGAGCCCGTTGCTGGAAACATCCAGGGGGGCTGGGGGGGCTGTTCAGGATCCGGGACGCTTCCGAACTCCGTCTGGCCGACACTGGGTATTTCGCCGGGCAAGCTGGCCGAGGCTGGACCGAAACGGGGCCATTTCGTGTCGCCGTCGATTATTTCGGGCCCTTCCGCAGTGCTTCGGCGCTGGCGTTTGGGCGAGGGCGGCCTAACTTGATCGGGATGAGCTTCGATCCGAACACGGCCGGTCCCGACGGACAGCCCCTCCCGGGGCCCGTCTTCTTCCATCGGAAGGAACTGGACCTGATCCTGCGGGTCTACGGGCGAATGGTCGCGGCCGGGGAATGGCGCGACTACGCCATGATCGGGCACAAGGACGTCGCCGAGTTCGCCGTCTTCCGCCGCTCGGGCGACGCGCCTGTCTACCGGATCGAGAAACGCCCTTCGCTGCAGACCCGTCAGGGCCAGTGGGCCGTCATCGGCGAGGGCGGGGTGGTGCTGAAACGCGGCCGCGAACTGCCCCAGGTCCTGCGCGTCTTCGACAGCCGCAAGTTTCAGGTCATCGAATAGCAAAAGGCCCGGCGTTTCCGCCGGGCCTTCGTTCCTCTTGGGCTATCGCGCCTTGCGCTACTTGAGCCCGCCCGAACTCAGCGACGGCCGCCCGTGAAGGCCAGCAGGAACTGGAACAGGTTGATGAAGTTGATGAACAGGTTCAGGGCGCCGAAGCCCGTCGCCACGCCCATCGCCTGCTGGTCGCCGCCCAGCTGGTAGTAGGTCATCTTCAGGCGCTGCGTATCGAAGGCGATCAGACCCGAGAACAGAAGCACGCCGATGGCGCTGATGATCAGGTAGAAGGTCCCCGACTGGAGGAAGATGTTGACGATCGAGGCGATGATCAGGCCGATCACGCCCATGATCAGGAAGGTGCCCATCGGCGACAGGTCCCGCTTGGTCGTATAACCGAACAGGCTCAAGGCCCCGAAGGCCGCCGCCGTGATCAGGAAGGTCGAGGCCAGAGACCCGCCGGTGTAGCGCAGGAACAGGATGCCGAGGCCGGCGCCGATGGTTGAGACCACGGCCCAGTAGAGCAGGTTCACGCCGCCCGCCGTCGGGTTCTTCATGAAGAACATCGAGCCGAACAGCATGACCAGCGGCGAGAACTGGACGATCATGCCCAGCATGGTCAGGCCGATGCGGCCGTCGGGACCATAGCCGAACAGCAGGCGCTGTACCTCCGGGACGTTGCCGGTGACATAGGCCAGAACGCCCGCGACCACGAGGCCGAGGGCCAGCTTGTTATAGACGCCCAGCATGAAGCCGCGCAGTCCGGCGTCGACCGACATGTCGGCCGAGGCGGGCGCCACATTGGTGAAACCGTTTCTGAAGTCGCTCATCGCGAGATCAATCTCCACTTGGACCGGAGCAAGCCCCCGGCCTTTGACTGAAATATCGGAGCCTCGACCCCGACACGCAAGGGAATGTGCGCTTCCCCGCGTCGATCCGCCCCGCTACCAAGGGTCGCATGCTTCGTCTGTTCACCGCCCTGCCCGTTCCCTGGGACGTCGCCCAGACCCTGAAACGGCGCCAGACCGGTCTGCCGGGCGCGAAATGGCGGCCCGAGGAGGCCCTGCACATCACCCTGGCCTTCTATGGCGACGTGCCCGAGCGTCAGGCCGACGATCTGGCGGGAGAGCTGTCGCGCATCCCGGTCGATCCGTTCGAGATCGTGCTGAAGGGCGTCGGCTCCTTCGGCGACGGCCACCGCGCTGACACCCTCTGGGCCGGGGTCGAGGCCAATGAAAAGCTCAACGTTCTCGCGGGCCGCTGTAAGGCCGCGGCGGAACGGGCCGGGATCCGTATGGAGCCGCGCCTCTACAAGCCCCACCTGACCCTGGCCTATCTGAAGATCCAGACCAATCCGGACCGGATCGGGGCCTGGGTTTCGAACCACAATCTGCTGCACTCGCCGCCGATCCGCATCGACCGCTTCGGCCTGTATTCCAGCACCCTGACCGATCACGGCAGCGAATATGAGCTGGAGCAGTCCTGGCCGTCTTGAACGCGGGCCTGGTTGAGCGCATCTGCAGCCCATGTTCATCCAGACCGAACCCACGCCCAATCCGAACGTCCTGAAGTTCCTGCCCGGCAGGGACGTCGCGCCGCTGGGCGCGCGCGAGTTCCTGAACATCGACCAGGCCGCCGCCTCACCCCTGGCCGAGGCCCTGTTCAATCTGGAAGATGTCGCCGGCGTCTTCTTCGGCGCGGACTATGTCTCGGTGACCAAGGCCGCTCACGGTCTGGACTGGTCGGAGATGAAGCCGCCGATCCTGGCCGCCATCATGGACCACTTCACCTCGGGCGCCCCCCTGCTGCGCACCGAAGAGGCCGTCGCCGACGCGGGCGAGGACACCGAGATCGTCGCCGAGATCAAGGCCCTGCTCGACAGCCGCATCCGCCCGGCCGTGGCCCAGGACGGCGGCGACATCCTGTTCGATTCCTTCGACGAGGACAGCGGGGTGCTTTCACTCCGCATGCGCGGCGCCTGCGCCGGCTGCCCTTCGTCCTCCGCCACTCTCAAGGCCGGGGTCGAGCAGATGATGAAACACTACGTCCCGGAAGTGACCCGGGTCGAGCAGGTCATCTAGACCCCTCCCACTCCTGTACCCCGAACACCTCGACGCCGATCTCGCCGTCGGTGGTCAGCCAGGCGCGCTTCATGCCCTGGCTGTTGAAGGGATGGGCGATGTTTCCCTCGGCGTCGAGCGCGATCAGGCCGCCGTCGCCGCCCAGCCCGCCGATGTCGTCAATGACCGCACGCGCGGCCTCGGCGATCGTCTGGCCCGCCCCGACGCGCCAGCCGACCTGTGCGGCGGCGGCGACACGGATGAAGAACTCGCCCTGACCCGTGCCCGAGACGGCGACGCGGTCGTCGGCCCAGGTCCCGGCGGCGGGGATGGGGGTGTCGCCGACACGTCCGGGCATCTTGCCGAACACGCCCGCGGTCGAGGTCGCGGCGGCGAGGCGGCCCTCGCTATCCAGCACGCAGCAGCCGACGGTGCCGTGGCTCAGGACATCGGGCGCCGTGCCGGGCGGATGGTTGTCCTCGCCCTTGCCGGCATGGGTGAACCACGACGGTTCGTCGGCGATGGCCTCCAGCCCCTGATCGTGGGCGAACAGGGCCGCGCCCTCGCCGACCAGCATGACGTGGGGGGTGTGGTCCATGACCGCCCGGGCGGCGCGGACCGGGCTGCGGAAGCCCTGCAGCGCGGCGACGGCGCCGGCCTTGCGGGTCGACCCGTCCATCAGGCTGGCGTCCAGCTCATAGGCGCCGGCGAGGTTGGGCGAGGCGCCCTTGCCGGCGACATAGAGCCCTGAGTCCTCCAGCATCACCACCGCCTCGACCGCAACGTCCAGGGCCGAGGCGCCCGCCTCGAGCCTGGCCTTCATGGCCTCGACCACCTCGCGCATATGGACGACCTCGCGGCTGTAGTCGCGCTCGCGGCGGGCGCCGGCGCCGCCGTGGAGGATGAGGGCAGGACGGGTCATGAGGGTCTCCGCATTATCCGGCCGCGTTCGATCGGGCCTTTTCTTATCGTGGGGGGCTGATTAGCGTTCCAAAGACGCGCGCGCCACGGGGGTCTGCGCCAAACCACCAATCAGGCGGCGGAAAAAGCCGTCGTAAGGGAAACTTCCAGATGCGCGCAGTCCTCTCGAAAGTCGTCGGCGGTCCCGAGGCGCTGGTCGTGGAGGACATTCTGGATCCGACGCCGAAGCCGGGTCAGGTGATCATCGAGGTCAAGGCGGTGGGCATCAACTTCCCCGACACCCTGATCATCGAGGACAAGTACCAGTTCCGGCCCGAACGCCCCTTCTCGCCGGGCGGCGAGGTCGCGGGCGTGGTCGAGGCCGTGGGCGAGGGGGTCAAGGGCATCTTCAAGGGCGACAAGGTCATCGCCGTGCCCGGCTGGGGCGGTCTGGTGGAGCGTCTGGCCGTGCCCGCCGCCAGCGTCATCAAGATGCCCGAGGGTATGTCGTTCGAGGAGGGCGCGGCCCTCGTCATGACCTACGGCACCTCCTACTACGCCCTCAAGGACCGGGCCCAGCTGAAGGCGGGGGAATCCCTGCTGGTGCTGGGCGCCGCGGGCGGGGTGGGGGCGGCCGCCGTCGAACTGGGCAAGGCCATGGGCGCCCATGTCATCGCCGCCGCCTCGACCAACGACAAGGTCCAGTTCGCGCTGGAGCTCGGCGCCGACAACGGCCTGATCTATCCGTCGGGCAAGATGGACAAGACGGCCCAGAAGGAGTTGTCGGGCGAGCTCAAGCTGGCCTCGGGCCGCGACGGCCCCGACGTGGTCTATGACGGCGTCGGCGGCGACTATTGCGAACCGGCGCTGCGCGCCATGGACTGGAACGGCCGCTATCTGGTGGTCGGTTTCCCGGCGGGGATTCCGTCCCTGCCGCTGAACCTGACCCTGCTGAAATCGGTGTCGGTGATCGGGGTCTTCTGGGGCGCCGCCGTCGCGCGCGACCCGGCCGGTCACGCCGCCAACATGGCGGACCTTCTGAAGTTCTACGCCGAGGGCAAGATCAAGCCGCGCATCTTCCAGACCTTCCCCCTGGAGCGCGCCCATGAGGCCATCAAGGCCCTGGGCGAACGGGCGGCCATGGGCAAGATCGTGGTGACGGTCGAGTCGTGACCGTCCTCCGCCTCGCCGACGATCTGGATATCGGGACGGCGGCGGAGCGGCTGGCCCGCACCGGCCGCACCCGGCTGTCCGGCCTGATCGGGGAGGGGGCGGATGTGATCCACGCCGCCGTCACCCATCCCGACATGGTCTGGATGCGGGCCATCGAGAACCCCTACAACGAGGACGTCCCGGTCGCCCTGTTCGAGGCGGAGCCGATCGAGGAACAGGCCCGGCTGATCGCCATGGCCCATGAGGAGGCCGTCGACGGCTTCCAGTTCATCTTCGACCGCCTTCGGCTGGGGCGGGCGAAGGCCATGGGTCTGGCCATCCCGCAGGCCCTCTATGACCTGCACGCGCTGTTCAACTCGGAGCCCTTCCTCGATTTCGCCCGGCGGCTGACCGGCGACGACCGTATCGCCTATGCCGACGCCCAGCCGACCCGCTACCTGCCCGGCCATTTCCTGAACCGGCATACGGACGAGCATGTCGACGCCGGGCGGCTCTACGCCTATGTCCTGAACGTCTCGCCCGACTGGCGGGCCGAGTGGGGCGGGCTTCTGATGTTCCTCGATGAGGAGGGGGCGGTGGCCGAGACCTTCACCCCGGCCTTCGGGACCCTGAACGTCTTTCAGGTGCCCCAGAGCCACTGTGTCTCCATGGTCGCCCCCTTCGCCGGAGCGCCGCGCTATTCGATCACCGGCTGGTGGCGCGACACGCCCCCACCCGAAGCGCGATGACGGATATCCGTCTCAACCCCGATCTGGACGTCGCCGGCCTTGCGGAGGTTTTCGCGGCGAGGCGGCGGCTGCATATCCCGAACGTCCTCGACGCCGCGAGCGCCGAGGCGGTGGCTGCCGTGCTGGAGGCCGAGACGCGCTGGAAGACCACTGTGGCGGCGGGCGGCGACTTCTTCGAACTGCCCCTGAACGGAGACCGGGCCGAGGATCCGTCGAAGCAGGCCTGGCTGGACGACGCCCGCCTCGACGGCGCCGCGACCCGGATGCAGTACGTCTTCGACACCCGCCGTCTGGGCGCAGAGCACGAAACCGAAACGCCGGACGCCCCCGACGCCGCTCTGGAGTTCCTGAACGGGGAGGCCTTCCTCGGCTTCGTTCGCGCAGTGACCGGCGACGCCCGCATCGACTTCGTGGACGGTCAGGCCAGCCGCTATCGCCCCGGCCATGTGCTGACCACCCATAGCGACCTGTCGATGGGCAAGAACCGGCTCTACGCCTATGTGCTGAACCTCACGCGGGAATGGCGGGCCGACTGGGGCGGGACGCTCGTCTTCCACGGGCCTGACGGTCATGTCACCGAGGGCTTCATCCCGGCCTTCAATGCCCTGAATCTGTTCGAGGTCCCCATGTCCCATGCGGTGACCCAGGTGGCGTCCTTCGCCGGGGCGCCGAGGCTGTCGATCACCGGCTGGATCCGCTCGCACCAGCCGGTCGGTCCGCAGAGACCCTAGCGGTCCTTGAGGCGCTCGACGGTCTCGGAGGCCGCGTCGCGGTGCTTGCGCTTGATATTGGCGCCGAGCGTCGCGATCAGGGCGGCGAAGACGGCGGCGTCGTCGGTGAAGCCGATGCCGGCGAAGATGTCGGGAATGGCGTCGATCGGCAGGACGAAATAGGCCAGAGCCCCCAGCATCATCCCCTTGGCCGCCGCGGGCGTCTCCGGGTCTCGCGCCGCGTACCAGACGCTGAGCGCCTGATCGGCGAAGGGGATGCGGGCGGCGGTCGAGACGATCTTGGGCCAGAAGCCGCGCTGGACCCGCATCTCATTGACCCGCAGCACGGCGGGCGTCAGGGCGCGGCGCGGATCGATGGCGTCGTCCGGGGTCACGACCTCGTCGTCTGTAACGGCTTGTGATCGTGAGGCCATGGCCGCTAAACCCTCCGCATCCTCTGAACCGGCCTTCAATATAGGGACCTTTCCATGAAACTCGACAGCTCCATCGCCGCGGTCGTCACCGGCGGCGCCTCCGGCCTCGGCGAGGGCACGGCTCGCGCCATCGCCGCGACGGGCGCCAAGGTCGCCCTGTTCGACATGAACGAGGAAAAGGGCGAGGCCATCGCCGCCGAGATCGGCGGGGTCTTCTGCAAGGTCGACGTCACCTCCGACGAAGAGGTCGCCGCCGCCTTCGCCAAGGCCCGCGCCGCCCACGGCCAGGAGCGCCTGACCGTCAACTGCGCCGGCATCGCCACCGGCCAGAAGACCGTGTCGCGCAAGAAGGACACCGGCGAGATCCGCGCCCATGACATGGCCTCGTTCGAGCGCACCGTCCGCATCAATCTGTTCGGCACCTTCCGCGTGCTGTCGCAGTCGGCGCTGGGCATGGTGACGCTGGACCCCATGGAAGACGGCGAGCGCGGTCTGATCGTCAACACCGCCTCGGTGGCGGCCCAGGACGGCCAGATCGGCCAGGCGGCCTATTCGGCGTCCAAGGGCGGCGTCTACGCCATGACCCTGCCGGTGGCCCGCGATCTGGCCCAGGAAGGCGTCCGGGTGAACACCATCCTGCCCGGCATCATGTGGACCCCGATGATGGCCGGCATGGACCAGAAGATCCAGGACGCCCTGGCCGCCGCCATTCCCTTCCCCTCGCGCCTCGGCCGCCCGGCCGACTACGCCTCGCTGGTGCTGGAGCTGGCCCGCAACGTCTACATCAACGGCGAATGCATCCGTCTGGACGGCGCGATCCGGCTTGCCCCCCGCTGAGGAAAGACGAGGCCGTCAGGCCGGCCTCGAGATAATCCGCTGATCGATGAAAAAAGACCCTTGCGGTATCCCGCGAGGGTCCGCTATACGCCCGCCTCTCGACGAGACGGATCGCCTTTCCGAAGGGGCCGTTACGGAGTGCGGGCGTAGCTCAGTGGTAGAGCACAACCTTGCCAAGGTTGGGGTCGAGAGTTCGAATCTCTTCGCCCGCTCCAGTCGAGATTGCCAAGGCAATCAATAGGTTATGGCAGGGCGATCCCAACGGGATCGCCCACCCTATTTTTTACGCCGCTACCACACCGCTACCAAAAATCTTTTGCTGGCGAGCGCTCGCCTGTCCATTGGCATGGCGCATTGCGGTGAAGGCCCCTGAAATCTGCTGAAAAGACCGAACTAATTTTTGCGGAGATCGACCCGCGAGCAGGTCACGGGAAAATAGTGCCTTGGAATGTTGTTGCCCGCAGCTTCTTGCCTCGTATCCGTCAACCGCCGCCTTTGACTCTCTGAAGGATCCCGCGGGGTTTGGCGACGGTCAGGGTGTCGCGGTCTCGGCGCGGTCCCGAGCGATTGCTGTTCACCGTCCTGTAGTGACCTTAATAGGACCGGCCCGGTCTATCGCTCGTCCGCACGTCGGACTTCGCGGACGTCTGGCCGGCGTCGGCCGCCTGTCTGACCAAGGACCTGTGATGACCTTCACCCGCCTGCGCTCGCTGCCGGACCCGGATCATCTGCCGGCTCTGGACGCGGCCTATCTGTCCGCCGATCCCGCCCGTGGACTGGGCCCGACCGAGCCGGCGCCGCGTATCCTTCTCCTGTACGGATCGCTGCGCGAGCGGTCGTATTCGCGGTTCTGCGTCGAGGAAGCGGCCCGCCTGCTGCAGCAAATGGGATGCGAGACCCGCATCTTCGACCCCACCGACCTGCCCCTGCCGGGCGCGCCCGGCGACGACGACCACCCGGCGGTGCGCGAGTTGCGCGAACACGCCTTGTGGTCGGAGGGCATGGTCTGGTGCAGCCCGGAGCGGCACGGCCAGGTCTCCGGACTGATGAAGCTGCAGATCGATCACCTGCCGTTGAGCCTGGGCGGCATGCGCCCGACCCAGGGCCGGACGCTCGCCGTCATGCAGGTGTCGGGCGGGTCCCAGAGCTTCAACGCCGTCAACACTCTGCGCCTTCTGGGCCGCTGGATGCGGATGGTCACCATCCCCAACCAGTCGAGCGTGGCCAAGGCCTTCCAGGAATTCGACGAGGCCGGCCGGATGAAACCCTCGGCCTACTATGAGCGGATTGTCGATGTGATGGAGGAACTGGTGCGCTTCACCATCCTGGTCCGGCCCCACGCCGTTCAGCTCGTGGACCGCTATTCGGAGCGCAAGGCGGCCGGAGTTTTGGTGGATGCCGCGTCCGACCTCTCGGCCATTGCTATCGCACGCCAGGCCTGAGGCTGCGTTTTTGGCGGTAACGCGCCAGAACTGGCGAATTGCGATCCTCCCTGTCGAGGCAGGGTCTTCAGTGGAGCCGCACGGCGCAGAGCCTCGCCGGCGCCATGGGGAGGCGCTTATCCTCGATCGACCAGAGAATAGCTTGTGCTGCGTCCCCCGCCGTCATCCTTCACGAGGATGCCCCGGTCCACCAGATCTTTGATGTCGCGCAAGGCCGTGTCGGGCGAGGACTTCGTCAGCGCCGCCCATTTGGTCGAGGTGAGCTTGCCTTCGAAGCCGTCGAGCAGCCGGTTGATGACCGTGCTCTGGCGCTCGCTCAACGTCTGACCTGCGAGCGCCTCCCAGAAGCGCGCCTTGCGCATCACATGGGTCAGGGTGGTTTCCGCGCCGTCGAATGCGCGATCGAGGCAGCCGAGGAACCAGTCCAGCCAGAGGGTCACGTCCAGCGCGCCTTTCTGGGTCGTCTCCAGGGTCGCGTAGTAGTCCTTGCGCTCCAGCCGGATCTGGGCGGACATGCTGTAGAACCGCTGGGCGCTTTTCTCGGAACGGGCGAGCGCCATGTCGGCGATCGCCCGGGCGATCCGGCCGTTCCCGTCGTCGAACGGGTGGATGGTCACGAACCACAGGTGGGCGATCGCGGCCTTGAGGACCGGATCCGTCCGCGGCTCGTCAGTGAACCAGTCGAGGAACGCGCGCATCTCGTCCTGCAGACGGGCGGCGGGCGGCGCTTCATAGTGCACGCGCTCTCGTCCGAAGGGGCCCGAGACGACCTGCATCGGGCCGGAGCTCTCGTTGCGCCAGGCGCCGACGACGATCTTCGTCATGCCGCTGCGTCCGGTCGGAAACAGGGCGGCGTGCCAGCCGAACAGCCGTTCCTCGGTGAGCGGAGACGCAAAGTTCTGGGTCGCGTCGAGCATCATTTCGACGACGCCTTCGACGTTGCGATCCGCGGGGGCGAGGGCCCCGATATCCATGCCGAGGCGGCGGGCGATGGAGGATCGCACCTGATCCTTGTCGAGCAGCTCGCCTTCGATTTCGCTGGATTTCAGGACATCTTCGGTAAGGGTCTCGAGGACGGCTTCAGCGCGGAGGTCGAAGCCGAGCGTGTGCATCCGGCCAAGCAGAAGGCCTTGGCGATGACGGACGGCTGGGAGGCGATCGGCAAGCGCGTCAGCGCGCCATTCCAGACGCGGCCAGCCTTCGATCTCATGGATGTATTGCGCCATTCCCCGCACTCCTTGCGGGGAATATGGGCGTTATGCGCCGCAGGAGCAAGGCTGTTCTCCGCGTGAAGTGCGGAGAATAGGACGCCTAATCTCCGCACCAAGGGAGGCCTCGCACACTATAGGCGGCCCCCGCACCCTGGGTATCCGCGGACTGCGCGGCTATCGGCGCCCAAGGAGCTCCGAAACCCGCGGGCCGCAGTTGGGCCTCAGGCGGAGACGCCCGCTCAAGAGGCTGGGCGCGCGCCCTTCGGCGCCGCATGCCGGGAGAAGCCGACCACGAGGATAGCAATCGTCAGAAGCTGAACGGCGACGCCCTCGACCGTCGGATAAAGACCGAGGATCTCGATGCGGGGGATCCACTCCAGCGGATGGACATCGAGCCAGCCCGCCTCCTGCAGCGCAGCCACGCCCTTGCCGACGAGGACGACCGACAGGATGGCCATGAGGATCGAGCTCAGCGAGAAGAACCGGCCGATCGGGAGGCGCATGCTGTAGGCCAGCAAGGCCCAGGCCACCACGGCCAGGATGGCCACCGCCGTCAGGGCGCCGGCCAGCATGCCGAGATGGCCGCCCTGGCTCCAGATCGCCGCATAGAAGAGGATGGTCTCGAACACCTCGCGATAGACGACGATGAAGGCCAGCAGGAACAGGAACCAGGCCGACCGCTTCGACAGCGCGTGGGAGAGCTTGTCGCGGATATAGGTCTGCCAGGCGTCGGCGTGCGACTTCCCATGCATCCAGATGCCGACCGAGACGAGCACCACGGCCGCCAGGAGCGAGCCGAATCCTTCGGTGAGCTCCCGGCTGGCGCCGCTGATGGAGATGAAGAAGGTCGCGGCCGCCCAGGTGGCGCCGCCGGCGACCAGCGCGGCCACCCAGCCGCCGTGGACGTAGCGCAGCACCTCGGGCCGTTCGGCCTTCCTCAGGAAGGCGATCATCGCCACCACGATGAGGATGGCTTCCAGCCCTTCGCGCAGCAGGATGGTGAAAGCGCCGAGGAAGCTGGCGAGATTGTCCGCCTCCTGGGGCGCGAGGGCGCGTTCGGCCGTGTCCAGCAGGGCGTTCGCGCGGGCGACCCGGTCCGCGACCTCCTGGGTCGGCGCGCGCCTGCTGATCGAGATGCGCAGGTCGGTCATGGCCGTCTCGACCCGCCGCAGCAAGACGCCGTCACGAGCGCCGAGCGCCGGCTCCACCGGTTCGACGCCGTCGAGATAGGCCGAGAGGGCGAGGTCGGTCGCGGCCTTGCGGTCGCCCCGGCGATAGGCGGCCTCGCTTTCGGCCAGTCGCGTCCGGGCCAGGGTCAGGGTCGATCCCTCGGCGCGAACCGTCGCCTCGGGATGGCGACGCAGGTGAGCGATGACCGCCCGCGCCTTCGTCTCGCCGATCCTTGTCGCCAGCTCCGCCGGGGTGGCCTGGGTGAGGGCGGCCAGGTCAGGGAACGCGGCGCGGATCGCCGCGTCGCTCTCCCAGAGGCGTCGACCTTCGGCGGCTTCGGCGTCGGTGAAGGCGAACCGGCCCACGTAGAAGGCCAAGGCCCAGCGATCCTCGGCCGGCAGATGGGCGAAGCTGGCCATGGCCGTGCCCTCGAGCCCCTGATCGATCACCTGGTAGAGGCCGAACACGCTGCGCTGACGGGCGCGCTCCACATCCGCGAAGGCGATCGCAGGCGGGTCGAGCCCCTCGGCGCCCGGTCCGTCGGCGCGTCCGGTCACGCCATGGCAGACCGAGCATTGCTCGGCATAGAGGGTCGCGCCGCGGGCCAGATCAGGCGGGAACGAAGGCGCGAGCGGGCTCGGATAGGCCGCCAGCACCGCGCCGGCCAGCGCCTTGGCCCGGGCCCCGACGACCCCCGGGTCGGCCTTGTCGAGGATGGCCGCCTGCAGGGCCTCCGCGTCACGGATCAGGCCGGCCTTGGCCGGGTTCGGCGGCAGGGCGTCCAGGCGGGTCCGGATCTGGCCGCCGAACTCGATCATCTCGCCGTATTCGGCCGGATTGGTCACCTGACCATTGGCAACCGCGCCGGCATAGTCGACCGCCACATAGTCGAGCAGTCGCCAGGCGACCTGGGCCTCGGAGGCGGACGGCGCCTGGGCCAGGGCGGGTGCGGACAGCCCCATCGCAAGCATCAGGGCGAAAAGGCGGAGCAGAGGGCGCATGGGAGACCTAGTTGTGAGCGGCTCGCAATAGCATTCAGGCGACGGCACTGTCGCGCTTTATTCGCGACGCGGCCGGGCTCGCAGGCGGCGACGGCTCCCCGTCCGCCGAGACGCCACGGCGCTGCGTGGCCAGCCCGGGCAGCTACGCGGCGCGGCGCTCGTTACAGGTGGATCGTGCGGTCGGCCACAGCCAGGCATGCCTCGCGCAAGGCTTCCGGAAGCGTCGGATGCGCATGGCTCGTCCGCGCCACGTCCTCGGCCGCCGCGCCGAATTGCATGACGGCGACCGCTTCATGGATCAGACTGCCGGCGTCCGGCCCCAGGATGTGCACGCCGAGAATCTTGTCCGTCCTGGCGTCCGCCAACACCTTGACCAACCCGTTCTTCTCCAACCGCGCCTTGGCCATGGCGTTTGCCGAGAACGGAAAGCGCCCGACGCGATAGGCCACGCCGGCCGCCTTGAGGTCGTCCTCGGTGCGCCCGACTGAGGCCAGTTCCGGCCAGGTATAGACGACCGCCGGAATCGTTCCGTAGTCCACATGGCCCGCGCCCCCCGCCAGGCGTTCGGCCAGGGCGATCCCTTCCTCCTCCGCCTTGTGGGCCAGCATGGCGCCGCCGATGACGTCGCCGATGGCGTAGACCCCGTCGGCGCTGGTCCGGAACCCTTCGTCCACCGGAATAAAGCCCCTGCGGTCGGGCGCAATGCCGACCGTTTCCAGATCGAGCCTGGCGGTTGCGGGCCGTCGGCCGATGGAGACCAGCACGACATCGGCCTTGATGGTTCCTCGCGCGCCATCGCCCATGGGCTCGACGTCGAGGACGACGTCGTCGCCCTCCATCCGCGATCCGACCACCTTATGCCCAAGGCAGAACTGGAAGCCCTGGGCCTCGAGCACCTTGTGCAGCGCCGCCGACATCTCCGAGTCGACGCCGGAGGCGATCCGGTCGAGCACCTCGATGACCGTGACCTCGCTGCCGAGCCGACGCCAGACCGACCCCAGCTCCAGTCCGACGTAGCCGCCGCCGATCACCGCCAGATGGCGCGGCGCCGCCGTCAGGCTCAGGGCGCCGGCGGAGGTGACGATTCGCCGCTCGTCGATGGGCAGGTCGGGCAAGGTCGCCGCTTCCGATCCGCTGGCGATGACCACCGCCTTGCTGGCCTGCACCTCGAAAGCGCCGTCCGCGGCGCGCACCTCCACCCGGTCGCGCGCCAGCAGCCGCCCGCGGCCCTGGAAGCGGGCGACCTTGTGCTTGCGCAGGAGGTAGGCGACCCCTTCGCCAAGCTCGGTCACCACCTTGCCCTTGTGCCGCATGACACCGTCAAGATCGGCCCGCACATTGTCTACCATGACGCCGAACGCTTCGAGATTGCGCGCCATCTCCAGCCGCTCGGTGGCCTGGAGCAGCGCCTTGGACGGAATGCACCCGATGTTCAGGCAGGTCCCCCCGAGCAGTTCGCGGTCGTCGATGACCGCCACCGACAGGCCGAGCTGGCTCGCCCGGATCGCACACGGGTATCCGCCCGGCCCGCCGCCGATGATCACCAGGTCGTAGGAGGTCGTCGAACGGCTCATGGCGTCAGCCTTTGCTGCGAGTGGATGGGAGAGAAGGGCCCCGGCCAGCCCGAGGAAGCGGCATCAGGCGCCCCCCCTCATTGAGGGCCGCGTCGCGCGTCTCCATTCGGAACCCGCTTCCGGGGAGGGCCGGCAGGCGGCGGAAGTCGATCTCCAGATCCTGATCCGGCAGCCGGTAGTTCAGGTCGGCGAGCAGGCCGACGGCGCGCTCCATCAGCTCCACGACGATCCCTTCGCCAGGGCAACGGTGACCGGTCGCCGCATCCCCACCGCCCTGGGGGATGAGACCGAACGGATCTCCGGAGCCGTCGCTGAACCGCTCCGGCCGGAACGCCTCGGGATCAGTCCAGTGTGCGGGATCGTGATTGGAGCCATAGAGGTCGAGGACCACCTGACGGCCCTCCGGGAAGACCAGGTCGCGCCAGCGAAACGGCGCGCGCACACGCCCGATCACTGCCGGGAAGAACGGATAGAAGCGTCGGACTTCCTGGACGAAGGCGCGGCGACGTCCGGCGTCGGCGTCGGCCAGACGGGCCGCATCCGGGTGAGCCTGCATCGCGTGCGCCACAAACACGATGTAGACCGAGGTCGCGACAGTCGGCCGCAATACATTGGCCAGTTCGACCGCCGCCGTGTGGATCGGCAACGGTTCGCCGTCCGCGGCGCGGGTCCAGGCCCAGGCGTGGGCGGCCGTGTCCGGATCCGGCGACAGACGGCCGGCGCGAATGTCTTCAATGATCGAGCCCAGCCAGGCGTCGACGCGGCGACGCGCGTGCCTCGACCACAGATGCCGGGGGCCCCGCGATCCCGCCGCGTCGAACAGCGCCCTCAGGTGACGGACCCGTTTCGCCTCTTCGTGCGGCTCGAGCGGCACGCCGGCCCAGGCGCAGACGGCCCGCGTTAGCACCGGCTGCAAGGCGTCATACAGCACGATGTCGTCCTCGCCGGCCCATTCGACGGCCGCGCGCCGCCACTCCGCTTCGAACAGTTCGCCCAGTCGCGCGACACGGGCTGGCGACATCAGGGACATGAACACGCCCTTGCGGGCGCGGTGGGCCTCGCCGTCCAGCCCCTGGACGCCGCCCTCGCCGAGCAGCGTGCGGCGGACCGGCGCCGGCATGGCGCCCGCCCGCACGATGCGGGTCTCGTCATAGAAGATCCGCGCCGCCTCGCGGCCTCTCAGACAGGTCGTCTCCTTCAGCGCCAGGCGGGTCTCGACGACGTCGGCGCCGGCCTGCTCGAACAGGTGGGAAAGGCGCCGATAAGGGTCTGTCAGCAGGGCCAGGGTCTGGTCGCCGTGTCGCGAGGTCGGCCGATGCGTCATCGAAATCCTCCAGAAGGACGGGCGGTCCGCGACGGGAGCCGCCAATCGCCTCCAAACGTCGCGGTGGGCTAATGGCTCCGGGGTCTTTGCGCCTTCCGGATCTTCCACAGGGTCAAAGCGGCGCGGATGGATCGTGCAACGCCTCGATCACCTTGCAGGCGGAGACCCGGCCCCCGGCGCATTCCGTCGTCATCCGCGACAGTTCGCGCTGGAGGGCGCGGAGCCGGGCGATCTTCTGTTTCACATCGGCGAGATGACGTTCGGCCAGGGTGCTGGCCTCGGCGCAGGGCCGATCGGGGTGATCCGACAGATCAAGCAAGGAGCGGATCGAATCCAGATCGAAGCCCAGCTGGCGGGCATGCCGGATGAATGACAGGCGGCGCTCCGCCGCGTCGTCATACATGCGCCGGTCGCTGGCGGTGCGCGGCGGCGGCGGAAGCAAGCCGATTTCTTCATAGAAGCGGATGGTCGGAACCTTGACGCCCGTGGCGGCGGCCAGTTTGCCGATGGGGCGCAACCCGGACGAGGCGGGAGAGGGGAGGGGCATCGCGTCAGCTCGTAACGGCGGGTGAAAGGCATCTGGGGCGGGGAGGGATCATCGGCCCAGCCCCATCAGGACGACGGCGATGCCGAAGGCGGCAATCGTGGAGGCGCCGGTGAGCGCCATGCCGAAGGCCGGGGCCGCCGCGCCCTGCGCGTAACCCAGGGCGAAGAAACCCCGACCAACCAGATAAAGAGGGACCAACACCGGCAGCAGGATCATCTCCTCGCCGCGCAGCACGGTGGCGAGCACCAGGTGGGCGCTCACCGCCAGAACGGTCTGTTCAAGCGAGTTCTGTAGCACGGCGGCGGGTAGGGCGAGCCTGGCGCCGGGCGCCGCATCGGCGGACCCGGCCGGTCGGCGTCGGACCGGAACCGGATGCTGGCCACCACCCTCAAACACCCCGCGAGCCACAGGAAGACCGGGAGATTCGCCTGCAGGGCATAGGCCAGCCTATCGGCCGTCGCCATGTCGCGCGCCGCGCCGAGAAGGGGCGGGGAAAGCCGCAGCCAGGCGGAGGCCGCCGCTGAGGCGGTGATGAGAATCGCCGGCGCCGAGCGGACGGCGATCGCCCTCTGTTCGGCGGGAAGCCTCATCGCGCCGCCCGTCCCAGGGTCGAGGACGCCGCGCGGCTGTCCGAGCCCCGGACGGTGAGGAGGAGCAGCGCGACGCCGCAGACAATGGCCGCATCGGCGAGGTTGAAGGTCGGCCAGTGCGCCGCCCCCCAATGAAGATCGATAAAATCGGTGACCGCGCCAAAGCGTAGCCGGTCGACGAGGTTCCCGATCGCTCCACCGGCGATGAGGCCTGCGGCGGCCGCCGTCACGGCGCTGCGCGTGCGCCAGATCCACGCCAGCAGGGCGCCGATGATCAGGGAGGCCACGGCGCTCAGCGCCCAGCGGCCGACGGCGCCTGAGCCGGCGAACAGGCCGAAGGTGACGCCGGGGTTGAACCCGAGACGCAGCGCGAGAAACGGCGTGAGGTTGATCGGAGCGTCCAGCTGAGCGCGCGCCGCGGCCTTGGCGGCCTGATCCACGACGGCGATCAGCGCCGCGAGCGCGAAGGCGATCGTCTGCAGGCGGCCGGGAACGCGTCGCGTCGGGTGCATGGTGATCATGAAGCCTCCAATGGATTTCAACTGATTTTGGGCCCTCTAGTTACTAGAGGATCAAGCTGGTTTTATCTGACAGGCGTTTCTTTCATGGAAGCCATGCATTCTCGGCATGATCGTCTAGCCATTGGGAGATGCATGCTTCTCGCGAAAGGGTAATCCGATGACTGAACCCCCTCTCGTCCTGTGCACTTCCTCGCCCGGCTGCAGTTGCGGCGTGGCCTCCAGGTTCGACAGCGCCACCCCGCCTACCGGCGCATCATGATCGCGGTGATCGCCGTCAACTGCGCCGCCTTTATGGCCATAGCCAGCGGCGTGTCCCTGCAAGGCTCGGCGCCCCCTGGGCGCCAATGTGCTCAACTTCCTGGCCGACGCGCCACCTACGGCATCAGCCTGGCCGTGATCGGACGTTCGGTCGCCGTGCAGTCCGGGGCGGCCAATGGCCAAGGCGCCAGCCTCGTTGCGTTGGTGCTGTTATTCCTCAGCTACGCGATCTCGCGAGCCACCTCCGGGGCGCCGTCCCGTGGCATCACCGGACTGGGCCCTCTGGGCTTCTTCGCCAACGCCCTGGCCGGCTTACTGCTGGTAAGCCACTGCGCAGGCGACGCCAACGTCCGCTCGCTCTGGCTATGCGCGCGCAACGACCTTACCCAGAGCCTGGCGTCGCGGCGACCGGCGGAGCGGTCTGGCTGACCGGTTCACGATGGCCCGACCTGATAGCGGGAGCGCTACTCAGGTGAAGATTGCGCATTCTGCAATCTCGATCCACCTGCAGACGCAGCGAAAGAATCGGACGCGATCAGCGTGCGCTCGCTTAAAGATCGCTCGACGTTGCTGAATAGGTCGAGATGGCCGACGACGCGCCACTCTCGGCCTTGCATGTCGACTTTCCCTCTCCCTCACCGCGGATTGGTGGTCACTCGAAACAGTCGCAGCCCCCGAACACTGTAACAGATTGCTTGATCGCCCGAATGAAAGTATCCACCACGCGATGGCGTGGCCAATTGCGACATGGGCAAGACTGATACTGGCGGTGACCCTGGTCTCCGCCGTGTTTTTCGTCGCCCCGATCGCTGACGCCGCGACCTGCGCCCCAGAGACGACCTCGGCTCACGCCATTGTCGCTCAGGATGCAGGCGATAGCGACCAGGGCGACCTTGGCGGTGGGCACGGAGTCTGCACCCACGGCCACTGCCACCACAACGGAACCGCCCGTGCGGATGTCGCCGACGACATCGCGATGCAAATCCACGCAAGGCCGGTTCACGCCTTCCCCTCGAGTGATTTTCCGTCGTCGATCTCGCCCGACGGCCTGAAGCGTCCGCCCAGAGTCTGACACGACGTCTGCGCCGCCGTGCGCGCGATCTCGTGTCAAATTTCTGGAAGATGAATCATGCCTCCCTCACATCGCAGGCCGCCGCGTTTCGCGGTCGGCTGCGCGCTGGCCGCATTTGCGGCCGTGCTGGCCAGTCCCGCTTGGGCTGACCCCGCTCCGTCGTTCGCCGAGCTGCTCGCCCAGCTCGATCAAACCCCGGCCACCCTTGAAGCCGGCGCCCTGTCCGACGCCGCTGAAGCGCGTGTCCGCCAGGCCCGTGTCAGGCCTAATCCGACGATCGCTCTCGACGCCGAAAACGCGTTCGGCACGGGGCCCTTCTCAGGCTACGCCAACGCAGAAACCACCTTGTCGATCAGTCAGGACCTTGAGCTCTGGGGACGCCGAACCGCGCGGGTGAATGTCGCCCGCGCGGAAGCCGGAACCGCGGCGCTGCAACGGGACCTCGCCATCATCGACGCCGCCGGACGACTCGCACAGGTCTATGCCGATGCGGAAGCCGCTCAACGGCGGGCCGTGCTCGCCGAGGAAAGCCTTACCTTGACCATCGCCGATGCGAGGGCCGCCCTCGTTCTTGTCGAAGAAGGCCGTGAGCCACTGCTGCGCGGCATCCAGGGTGAAAGCGAAGCGGCTGCGGCGCGTGCCTCGCGCGATGAGGCCGTCGCGGAGCGCGACGCGGCCTTCGCGCGACTGACCGCAGTCGCCATGCTGGCGGCTCCGGTGACGACCATCGACGCCAGCCTGCTGGACCTCGCGCCTGCCGCCACCTTCGCGGCCCCGGCGGATGCGCCGACCGTTCGCGTCGCCGAGGCTCACCGCGCGGCCGCCGAACGCCGGATCGACGTGGAGCGAATCCGCTCGCGCCCGGACATCAACGCCAGCGTCGGTGTCCGTCGATACGAGATGGAGGACGCGACGGCGTTGACTTTCGGCGTCAGCATGCCGCTGCCCCTGTTCGACCGCAACCGCGGGAACATAGACGCGGCGCAGGCCGACTTCCGGGCTGCGGACGCGCGGCTTCTTGGAGCCCGTCAGGAAGCCCAGGCCGATCGCGCCGCGGCGCGGGCGCGGCTTGCCGCCTCCGTCAGCCGGGTCTCCGCCGCCGATGCAGGGGTGGCGTCCGCTGAGGAAGCCTACCGTCTGTCGCGGATTGGAACCGAAGCCGGGAGGATCTCCCAGCTCGAACTGCGGGTCACACGCACCGCCCTGATCTCAGCTCGGACTTCGGCCGTCGATGCACGCCTTGCACGTGTCCAGGCCGAGATTGAACTCGCGCGCCAGGACGGCCGCGCCCCCTTCCAAGGAGCCCAATGATGCGCAAGCGCACATCCAACAAGACGTTGCTGATCGGCGGCGCCGCCGCCGTCGTTCTGCTTGGCGGAGGCGGGCTGTTCCTGCTCACGCGCGGGCCGGACGCCGCTCCAGCCGCCGCCGAGGGTGAGGCGGGTCACGCTGAAGAAGAGGGCGCTCATGCCGAGGGCGAAGCCGGCCACGAAGGCGAGGCCGAAGCGCCGGAAGGCTTCGTCGCTCTGAGCGCGGCCCAGGCCCAGGCCGCCAACCTGATCGTGGTCGGCGTCGGTCGGGGAGGGGGCGCCGAAACCCGGCTCTCCGGGCGGGTCGAGCCCATGGTCGACGCGCGCGCCGCTGTGGCGGCGTCCGTCGGCGGGCGGGTCGAGCGGGTTCTCGTAGCTCCGGGCCAGTCGGTCCGGATCGGTCAGCCCCTGGCGAGCGTCGTCAGCGGTGAAGCGGCGACGTTCCGCGCGGACGCAGACGCGGCGGCCGCCGAAACTGAAGTGGCGCGCCAGGCTTATCAACGCAACCGCAATCTGGCGGACCAGGGCGTTGTCGCCCGACAGGAGGTCGAGGCGTCCCGCGCGCAACTGCTCAGCGCCGAAGCCGGCGCCCGCGCGGCTCGCGCGCGGTCCAGCGCGGCGGGCTCGCCCAACGCTTCGGGCCGCCTCAGCGTCACCAGCCCCATCACCGGAGTCGTGACCAGCGTCCAGGTCGGACCGGGCGGCTTCGTCGCCCCTGGCGGCGTTGTCGCCGAGGTCACCAACCCGGCCAGGGTTGAGCTCGTCTTCAACGCGCCGCCTGCTTTGGCCGCCAATGTAAGGGCCGGGGCGCCTCTGCGGGTCAGCAACCCCAGCGGCGACTTCGACGCCATCGTCACCGGCGTTGCCGCAGGCGCGGGCGGCTAAAGCGGCGCCACGGTCATTCGGGCCCGGCCGACGGGCTCTGTCCTCCCGCCGGCCGGTTCCGCCGTCACGGGGGCGATCGTGACGGGCGAGACGACCGGCGGTCTCACCGTGCCGACCGAGTCCGTCCAGACCGTCGACGGCAACACCGTCGTCTTCGTTCAGGTCCCGAACGGCTTCCAGGCCCGTCCGGTGCTCGCCGGTCGTCAGGCCGGGGGGCGGACTGAAATCCTGCGTGGCCTCACCGGGGCTGAACGGGTCGCCGGCACGAACGCCTTCCTCCTCAAAGCCGAGCTCGCCAAGGGCGAGGCCGAGCACGGTCACTAGGGGCGCACCGCATGTTCAAATTCATCATCGAACTCTCGGTCAAATTCCGATGGTTCGTGGTTCTCGCCACGGCGCTTGTCGCGGCCTACGGACTCCTCGAGCTGACACGGCTTCCCATCGACGCCGTGCCGGATATCACCAATCGCCAGGTCCAGGTGACCACGGTCGCTCCGGCGCTCGCGCCTGAACAGATCGAACGACAGGTCACCTACCCGATTGAAACCGCCATGGCCGGCATTCCCGGCCTGACCACGACCCGATCCCTCAGCCGAAACGGCTTCAGCCAGGTCACGGTCATCTTTACCGACCAGACCGACATCTATTTTGCGCGCCAGCAGGTCGCCGAACGGCTCGCGGGCGCCCGGGAGGCCATGCCTGACGGGGTGGAGCCGACCATGGCCCCGATCACCACGGGCCTCGGTGAAGTGCTGATGTGGACGATCGACTACAAGCCATTCAACAGTCAGAACCTCGCCAAGCCTGGCGAGCCGGGCTGGCAGGCGGGCGGAGCCTATCTGACGCCCGAAGGCGATCTGCTTTCGACCCCGCAGCAGCGCGCCACCTATCTGCGCACCGTGCAGGACTGGATCGTCGCGCCGCAAATGCGGACCGCCCCCGGTCTCGCCGGCGTCGACACCGTCGGCGGCTATGTGAAGGAGTATGCGGTCCGTCCGGACGCGGCGCGCCTTTCCGCCTACGGCCTGGGCATGGGCGACCTTATCCAGGCCCTCGATCGCGCCAACACTCAGGCCGGCGCAGGCTATATCCAGCGCGCTGGCGAAGCTCTGACGGTCCGCACCGACGCCTTGGCCTCCACCGTGGAAGATCTGGCTCAGGCGCCGGTCGTCAACCGGAACGGCCTGATCGTGCGGGTCGCCGATGTCGCCACGGTCGAGATCGGCCAGGCTCCGCGCCTGGGCGGCGCCAGCCGTGACGGCCACGAGGCCGTGCTCGGAACGGCGCTGATGATCGCGGGCGGCAACAGCCGCACCGTGGCCCAGGCGGCCGGGGAGCGACTCGATGAGGTTCGCAAGACTCTGCCCGCAGGGATCGAGGCGGTGACGGTCCTTGACCGTAGCGCCCTGGTCAACTCGACCATCTCGACCGTGGCCCGCAACCTCACCGAGGGCGCCCTTCTGGTCATCGTCGTGCTGTTCCTGCTGCTCGGAAACATTCGTGCGGCCAGCATCACGGCCTTGATGATCCCGATCAGCTTCCTGTTCGCCGTCATCGGCATGAATAGGTTTGGCATCAGTGGAAACCTGATGAGCTTGGGCGCGCTGGACTTCGGCCTTCTGGTCGATGGGGCGGTCATCGTCGTTGAAAGCACCTTGTTGATGCTGTCGCAGCGGCGGATCGATCTGGGACGGGCTCTGACCCGTCGGGAACGCCTTGATGTCGCCGTGGCCGCAGCTCGCAAGATGGTCAAGCCAGCCGCCTTCGGTCAGCTGATTATCCTGCTC
The DNA here is from genome assembly GCF_058681645.1 of Brevundimonas sp. ALps5. Taxonomy (NCBI): domain Bacteria; kingdom Pseudomonadati; phylum Pseudomonadota; class Alphaproteobacteria; order Caulobacterales; family Caulobacteraceae; genus Brevundimonas; species Brevundimonas sp. ALps5. The sequence goes on from NZ_CM178744.1 coordinate 1,771,035, forward strand.
GTCTTCACCCCCTTGCTGATGCTCGAGGGCGTCGAGGGCAAGACGTTCGTCCCCATGGGCGCAACGGTCATGCTGGCGCTCGTCGGCGCCTTCATCTTCTCCTTCACCTTCGTTCCGGCCATGACGGCCCTGCTGGTGCGGGACCCCAAGAAGGTCGAGACCGACGAACACGGCCAAGCCCACGAACATGAGACCTTCCTGCTCCGCCACGCGCGGCGTTGGATCCAGCCGGCCATCCGCGCCGCCGTCGATCGTCCTAAGATCGTGCTGATCTCGGCACTCGGCGCGGTTGTTGTCGGTGGTCTGGCCTTCTCGTCCCTGGGACGGGAGTTCATCCCCACTCTGGACGAGGGCGACATCGCCATGCAGGCGCTGCGTGTTCCCTCGGCGTCGCTGGAACAGTCCCTCGCCATGCAGATGGCGTTGGAACGGGTCATCACCGCCCAGCCGGAAGTCGAGACCATGTTCTCCAGGACCGGCACCGCCGAGGCTGCCGTCGACCCGATGCCGCCCAACATTTCGGACAGCGTCATCGTTCTGAAGGACCGCAAGGACTGGCCGGATTCAGGTCTCGAGAAGGAAGCCTTGCTCGAGCGGTTCGAAGAGCTCGCCAACCAACAGATCGGGAATAATTTCGAGTTCAGCCAACCCATCGAGCTCCGCTTCAACGAACTCATTTCCGGGGTCCGGACCGACCTCGCGGTCATGGTCTACGGCGATGACTTCGACACCATGCAGCGGGTCGCTGATGAGGTGGCCGGCGTACTGCGGCAGACCACCGGCTCCGCCGACGTTCGCGTCGAACAAGCGTCGGGCTTGCCGACGCTCACGGTCAGCGTCGATCGGTTCGCGGCGGCCAGCTACGGCCTGTCCGCAGCCGACGTTTCTGAAGCGGTCTCGGCCGCCATCGGCGGCGCGGAGGCCGGCCGGATTTTCGAGGGCGACCGTCGCTTCGACGTCGTCGTCCGTCTTCCGGACGATGCGCGCAACGATCCGGCGGCGCTCGCGGCCCTGCCGATCGTCTCTTCGACAGGCGTAACCGTGCCGCTGTCTTCGGTAGCCCGTATCCAAAGCGCCGAGGGGCCGAACCAGATCAGCCGCAACGACGGTAGCCGACGGATGGTGGTCCAGGCCAACGTTCGCGGCCGGGATCTGGGCGGCTTCGTCACCGACGCACAAACCAAGGTGGACCAAATCCAGCTCCCGCCGGGCGTCCGCCTGACCTGGGGCGGTCAGTTCGAGAACCTCAAACGGGCCGAACAACGGCTGGGCCTGGTTATTCCGATCGTCTTCGTCCTGATCGGTGTGCTGCTGTTTATGGCTCTGGGGTCGTTCTCCGAGGCTGGGCTGGTCTTCGCCTGCGTGCCCTTGGCCTTGATCGGCGGCGCCTTGGCGCTTCTCATGCGAGGGATGCCGTTCTCGGTGTCTGCGGCCGTTGGCTTCATCGCCGTCTCGGGTGTGGCGACCCTGAACGGACTTGTTTTGATGCAGGCCATTCGCGAGCGATTGCAGGCGGGGCTCGCGCCCCGGGACGCGGCGATCGAAGGGGCGTCCAGCCGATTGCGTGCGGTGTTGACGACAGCCTTGGTCGCCATTGTCGGCTTCATCCCGATGGCGCTCGCCCACGGCGCGGGGGCCGAGGTTCAGAAGCCTCTGGCGACGGTCGTCATCGGCGGCCTTCTGACCGCGACGGCCCTGACCCTGCTGGTCCTGCCGACCTTCGCGGCCAAGGCGGTGCGTCATCGCAAGGACGAGGGGGTTGAGGATTGATTGCTCGCACTCAGGATGACCGTCAGCAGCGACGCACGTTGCTGACGGTTCTCGCGCTCAACGCGGGCCTGGCATTAGCGCTCGGGATCGGCGGCTTGTCCGCCGATTCCAGCGCTCTGCTGGCCAATGCAGTGGACAACGCCTCGGACGCTGCTGTCTATCTGATCAGCTTTCTCGCGATCGGTCGGCCTGGTTCGTGGAAGCGGGGGGCGGCGCGCCTCTCGGGCGTCATGCTCCTTATCTTCGGCGCTGGCGTCCTTCTGGACGCGGGTCGTCGATTCCTCATCGGGACCGAACCGATCGGCCCGACCATGATGGGACTCTCGGTCGTCGCAGCGATCATCAACCTGATCTGCCTGCAGTTGATCCGCCGTCAGCACAGCGGCGACGTCAACATGAAGGCTGCCGAGACGTTCAGCTTTAACGACTTCGCCTCCAACGGGGGAATCCTCGTCGCCGGGGCCCTGGTGCTCTGGCTCGGCCAGGCGTGGCCGGACCTCGTCGTCGGCGTCCTCGTGGCCGCCATCGCGTTGAAGGGCGGCGTGGATATCCTGCGCGATGCGGCTAAGGATCGTCCGGCTGAGGGGGAGGGGCAATGATGCCGCTCGAGCCCTCCGACAGCGTCTCCAAGCCCGCAAGCCCCGCTTTGTCCGGCTCCTCGCCCCCTGATGACGCCTGTCGATCAGCGGTCGATATCCAATCCGTTCAACGATGGCGCAAGGCGGGCATTCTCGTCGGGGGCCTGCTTCTTGTCGTCTGCGCGGCGCTCGTCACATCCTGGCCCTTGCTCGAACATCCTGTCGAGCATCTGGGCCTGATCGCCATCATGGTTTGCATCATCGGTCGGGCTTGGTGTTCCCTTTACATCGGTGGCCGCAAGAAACAGGAGATCATATCCGCAGGACCGTATTCGGTCAGCCGCAATCCGCTGTACGTCTTCAGCTTCATCGGCGCGTTTGGCATCGGCGCCCAGTCCGGCAGCCTTAGCGTCGGTTTGGTCTTCGGATTAGCCTGCTGGGTGGTGTTTCGCATCGTGGTCGGCCGCGAAGAACGCTTCCTCTCCGACGCCTTTGGACACGACTACCAAGCTTACCGTGAGCGCACCCCTCGGTTCCTGCCCAAGCTCTCCCTATGGCGCGACGAGGCGGAAATCATGATCCGGCCGGTATTCTTCGTCCGCACGGTGCGCGACGGCTTCGTCTTTCTCCTAGCGCTTCCGCTTTTCGAAGCGATTGAGCAGCTCCAGCGGCTCGGGGGCTTTAATGCCGTCGTGCCCGTGCCCTGAGGTCGGGAGAACCGGGATGACCACCTGCGAGCGGATCGCGCTGGAACCCGCTGGCCCGGCGCGCCTTCGCCCGTGTCGCTATCCCGCCCCCTCGATCGCGGCGGTCGCCGCAAGCAGCCGCGATTCCCAACCCGCAACGGGACCCTATTTATGACCAGCACAACACTGCCGGACCATCTCCACACCAAGTCCGAGGAGCACGATCACGGTGGCGTTCTAGGCTCCAATACGGAGCTGATCTTCGCCCTGACAAGTGGCCTTGCTCTGGGCCTTGGATTCGCCCTCGAGAAACTCGCAACGGGCCTTCCCGCTTGGATTCCCCTCGCCCTCTTCCTGATCGCCTACATCTTCGGCGGCTTTTTTACGGTGCGAGAAGCGTTCGAGAACCTCCGCCAGAAGCGCTTCGAGATCGATACCTTGATGCTCGTCGCAGCCGCAGGTGCGGCGGCGCTCGGGGCCTGGGCCGAAGGCGCTCTCCTGCTGTTTCTGTTCAGCATCGGCCACGCGCTCGAACACTACGCCATGGGCCGCGCCAAACGCGCGATCGAGGCCCTGGCCGAGCTTGCCCCCCGGACAGCCCATGTGCGACGCGACGGGCAGGTCGTCGAATTGCCTGTCGAAGATTTGGTCGTCGGCGACACCGTGGTGGTGCGTCCAAACGAACGACTGCCCGCTGATGGCTTTGTCGTGGTCGGCACCACAAGCATCAACCAAGCCCCCGTGACCGGCGAAAGCATGCCTGTCGACAAGCAGCCCGTCGCGGATCCCGAGGCGGCGCGGGCGAGACCGGCCCAGGTCGGATCGCCGTCTCTCGTCTTCGCGGGCACCATCAATGGCTCAGGCGCCATCGAGATTGAGACGACCCGCACATCGAGCGACACCACCCTGGCCAAGGTGGTTCGGATGGTGAGTGAGGCCGAGACGCAGAAGTCGCCGACCCAGCGCTTCACGGACAGGTTCGAACGCATCTTCGTGCCTGTGGTGCTGGCGCTCGCCTTTGTCCTGCTGTTCGCCTGGGTCGTCGTCGATGAGCCGTTCCGCGACAGCTTCTATCGCGCCATGGCCGTGCTGGTCGCCGCGAGTCCTTGCGCGCTCGCCATCGCCACCCCGAGCGCCGTCCTCTCGGGCGTCGCCCGTGCGGCGCGCGCCGGTGTCCTGATCAAGGGCGGCGCGCCGTTGGAGAACCTCGGCTCGCTCAACGCCATCGCCTTCGACAAGACCGGCACCCTGACCGAGGGACGGCCGCGGATCACCGACGTCATGACGGTGCGCGGGACGAAGGAGGGCGATCTTCTGGCGGTCGCTGTGGCGGTCGAACGGCTCAGCGACCACCCGTTGGCGGAGGCCATCGCGCGCGACGGTGGCGCACGCTTGCGCGATACGATCATCCCGGCCGCGATCGACCTCAAGAGCCTGACGGGCAAGGGCGTGACCGCCCAGCTGCACGGCGAGACGATCTGGATAGGGAAGCCGGAGATGTTCGGCGTCGACGGCGTAGCGCCGCTCGGCGACGAAACAACCTCTGTCGTCGCTCAGTTGCGACTGCAGGGGCGAACCCTGATGGTGGTGCGACGCGGCACGCGCGATCTCGGTGTCATTGGGCTTCTTGATACGCCTCGCCCAGCAGCGCGGCCGACGCTGACCGCTCTTCGCGCCCTCGGCATCGGGCGAATGATCATGATCTCGGGCGATCACCAGAAGGCCGCACAGGCGATCGCCGGACAGGTCGGCCTGACAGAGGCTTGGGGCGACCTCATGCCCGAGGACAAGGTCGACGCCATCAAACGCCTTCGCGCTGACGGCAAGATTGCCATGGTCGGCGACGGGGTGAACGACGCCCCGGCCATGGCCACGGCGACCGTCGGTATCGCGATGGGCGCGGCTGGCTCCGATGTTGCGCTTGAGACCGCCGACGTCGCCTTGATGTCCGACGACCTGTCGCAGCTGCCCTTCACCGTCGGTCTCAGCCGACAGACGCGGCGCATCATTCTCCAGAATCTCTACGTCAGTCTCGGAATCGTCGCCTTCCTTGTGCCGGCGACGATCCTCGGCCTTGGCATCGGCCCTGCCGTGGCGCTCCACGAGGGGTCGACCCTGCTGGTGGTGTTCAACGCTCTGCGCCTGCTCGGCTACCGCGACCGAACGGCGCCCATCCTTCCCAGTGCAATCCCGGCCGCCCCCGTGGCCCCGCCGGCTCTCTCGAGGACATCGTCATGAAGCGTTTCGGATGGATTTCCGTCATCGCCGTCTTTCTCGCCCTGTCGGTCTTCGCCTTCGGGATGATCTCGCGGCAAACCCGCGAGGTCCCTGCGGCGCCGTCGGCGGCTGACTCTCGCCCGAGCGACACCGAGGCAAGCCACGCTGGCGAGACCACGGACAGCCCATCGACTCGCGCCTATCGCGAGGCCAGCGCGAAGATGCACCAGGCCATGAGCATCAACTACACGGGCGACGCCGACATCGACTTCCTGCGCGGAATGATCGCCCACCACGAGGGTGCGCTCGCAATGGCCAAGGTCGCCGTCGAGCATGGCGAAGCCCGCGACGTGCGTAATCTGGCCGATGAGATCATTGCGGCCCAGGAATCCGAAATTGTCCGGATGAGAATCCTTCTTGCGCGCCATGAGGACACGCCCGCGCCCAACGCAAGGCCCTGACGCATGGCCGGCAAACGCTTCACCGTGCGCGGCCGGAGCATTCGTTGGCGGGAAGGCCGCTATCGCCAACGAGGTAGGCGGCGGCTCCAGGCGCGCCCGCTGAAGCCACGGCCCGTGCTCGATACGCTCGTCGCCATCGGGGTCAGCCTGTTCGCAGGAGGCCTGGTCTTCTGCATGGCCCTTCTGCTGCTGGGCGCACACAAGGTGCCGCTGCATTTTGGTTACGGGGCCATTCTGGGCGGCGTGATCGGCTGCTCGTTTGTGTTTGGACCCCGCGATAGGCCCGGACTGATGGTCGTCGGAGGCTTGGTCGTCGTTTGGGTTTTGGGAACGGCCGTCCTCTACGCTTCGCGAGACCAGATCGTCCTGCGTCCACATGAGCACCGCAGCGCCGCCGCCAAGTCTGCGCCACGGAAGGCTGACTGAATGCCCGAAGCCGCGCTGACCGAGCCATCGCCTCGCCCCGTCCGGATCGCGCGCGGCGGCTGGCTGGACGCGCTGCGTTTTATCGTAGGGGCGCTGATCATCCTCTACCATTTCCGCGAGGCCGCGCCTGTGCCTCTCGGACAATTGCATCCAGTCTTCGAGCGCGGCTATCTGCTCACCGACTTCTTCATCATCGACTCCGGCTATGTCCTGGCCCGCATCTACGGTGATCGCCTCGCGTCCGGACAGGCCTCGCTGCGCGCCTATGCGCGCCAGCGCCTGCTGCGGGTCATTCCGGCCCACCTGGCGGTCAGCCTCGTCCTGGTGCTGCTCGTCGGCGGCGCCGCCCTGGCCGGGATCGCGCCCAGCAATCCGCGCTGGTTCGACTGGTCGCAACTGCCCGCGCAGGTGCTACTGGTCCAGGCCTATGGCGTGCCGGGCGGGCAGGGGTGGAACGCCCCGACCTGGACCCTCTCGGCCCTGATCGGCTGCTATCTCCTGCTGCCCTGGATCTGCCGCGCCCTGTGGCGCTGGCCGCCGGTCGCAATGGTGATCGGCGCGACGCTCCTCGTCGTCGCCGCCGATATCGCCGCCTCGCTGTGGCTCGGCGATCCGATCTACCGCCTGCCGATGCGCTACGGCATCCTGCGCGCCCTGCCGCTCTTCCTGCTCGGAGTCGCGGCGGCCTTCTACGGTTCGCGGGTCTGTGTCGCGCCGCACCGGGCCAGGGCGATCGGCCTCGCCGCCGCCTTCGCGCTCGTGGGGCTGCAGGCCTTCGGCGCCTTCAGCCTGGTGTCGCTCGGCCTGATGACCGTGATCATCTGGGCCGCCGGCGCCGTGCCGGTGCGCAGTCCTTCACGGCTGATCGAGCATCTGGCCCTAATGTCGTTCTCGATGTTCCTCACGAATGAGGTGAGCCGCATCGTCTGGTTCGGCCTGCTCGACGCCCTTGGACAGGAGGCGTGGTCGTCCGGCGTTCGCTGGGTCCTGTGGGCGATCGGCTTGGTCGGGGCGTTCGTGGCCGCCGCCGTGTTTCGCTACGGCTTCGACCGACCGGTCCAGACCTGGCTTAGTCCGTCCCGACGGGGGGGGGCGACCCGAATGTCGGCCGCCGCCACCGAACGGGCCATGGAACTGGCCGCGGGCCCCGGCGTCGCCGCGGCCGGGCGCCCGGGCCAGGCCGTCATCGACCCGCCGCGGGCTTGATCAGGGGCGCGGCTCAATGCTTGCGGGCCCGGACCCCGCGGCCGCCTCCGGCTCCGTCTGGAGGACCGGATCCCGGGCGGCGCCGGGGCGCGGCGGGCGGCAAGCCGAACACAGACCCTGGCCTTCGAGCGTGATCCGTTCGATCTCGTAGCCCGCCGCTGTCGCGGCCGCGTTCAGCGCAGCCAGGTCGGGCGCGGGAACCTCGCGACAGGAGCCGCAGCAGTCGCACAGCAGGTAAAGGGCCGGCGCGCCGGGCCGCTCGGGATCGCAGGCCACGTAGGATTTGAGGGTGGAAAGACGATGAACCAGTCCTCGGGTCTCGAGGAACTGCAGCGCCCGATAGACCGTCGCAGGCTTCGCGACGCGGGCCTCCCGGTGATACGTCGCCACGAGATCATAGGCCTTGGCCGGAGAGCCCGCGATAAGCAGGAGCTCCAGCACCCTGCGCCGGGGGCGCGTCAGCCTGTCCCCAGCGGCGGCCACGCGGGCGGCGGCTGCGCCCAAAGCGCGTTCCACCTGTGCCGCCGTCGGCGGCGCGGTCTCCCGGTCGTGCGGACAAGGCGAGGTCATCAACGGGCTGGGCCCGGCCTCCAGGTTCAGCGGACGGCGCCCTTCACTCCAACCGAACGGCGCGCTCATTTTTAGCTTGCATCTACAGTCGCTGGAGGAGGTAGCCTTGCCCTGTAGAGATCACAAGGAACAGACATGACGGCGCAAACCCTCGAAAGCCGATACCGGGTGACCGGGATGGATTGCGCCAGCTGCGGCCGCAAGATCGACACGGCGATCCGCAGGCTGCCGGGCGTCGAGGACGTGTCGGTGGCGGTGCAGACCGGCGTGCTGAAGATCAGGCATGACGGAGACCTCGCTGACGAAGCGGTCCTGCAGCAACTGCGCAACCTGGGCTACAGCGGGGAAGCGGCCTCGCCGACGTCCGGATCCGTTGCGGCGCCGGCCGGCCCGCCTCCGGCGGCCGCCGGGGCCGGGGGCGCCCCGTGGTGGTGGACCGGGAAGGCGCGCCTCACCGCGCTCTGCGGCCTGGCGCTGCTGTCCGCCTATGGACTGGGCACGCTGTTCCCCTCCCTCGAACGATACGCCTTCCTCGCCGCCCTGGCCGTGGGGTTGATTCCGATCGCGTCGCGCGCCTTTTCGGCGGCGCGCCACGGCACGCCCTTCTCCATCGAAATGCTGATGACCATCGCCGCCGTCGGCGCCGTCTTCATCGGGGCCGCGGAAGAGGCCGCCGCCGTCGTCCTGCTGTTCCTCGTCGGCGAAATGCTGGAAGGGGTGGCGGCCGGACGCGCGCGCAAGAGCATCCAGGGGCTCGCCGCCCTCGTGCCCAAGACCGCCTTCGTCGAGGTGGACGGCGTGACCACGGAAGTCGCCGCCGAGACCGTGGCGGTGGGCGCGGTCATCCTGGTCCGGCCCGGAGACCGCGTTCCCGCGGATGGCGAGATCATCGAGGGCGCGGGAGACCTCGACGAGGCCCCGGTGACGGGCGAGAGCGTGCCCAAACGCAAGGTCGTGGGCGATCCTGTGTTCGCCGGCACGATCAACGGCGGCAGCGTCCTGCGGGTGCGCGTGACGGCCTCGGCCTCGGACAACACCATCGCCCGGATGGTGCGTCTCGTCGAGGAGGCGCAGGAATCGAAATCTCCGACCGAACGGTTCATCGACCGCTTCTCGAAAATCTACACGCCGGGCGTGCTCGTGTTCGCCGCCCTCGTCGCGGTCACGCCGCCGCTGCTGTTCGGCGGAACGTGGAGCGAATGGATCTACAAGGGCCTCGCCGTGCTGCTGATCGGCTGCCCCTGCGCCCTGGTCATATCCACGCCGGCCGCCATCGCCGCCGGCCTGTCGGCGGGCGCCCGGCGCGGCCTGCTAATGAAGGGCGGGGCCGTGCTGGAAACGCTCGGCAAGATCACCGCGATCGCCTTCGACAAGACGGGGACCTTGACCGCCGGCAAGCCCGTCGTCACCGACGTCGTCGCCGGGACGCGGGACGCCTCCGCCCTGCTGACCCTGGCGGCCGCGCTGGAGACGGGATCAAGCCATCCGCTGGCCCTCGCCATCCTGGCCCGAGCCGAGGCGGATGAGATCACGGCGCCGCCGGCGTCGGCCACCCAGGCCATTGCGGGGGAGGGCGTCGAAGGCGAGGTCGGCGGCGAACGCATATTCCTCGGCTCGCCGCAGGCCGCGGCCCGGCGCGCGCCGATCTCGCCAGCCCAGGACGCAGCCATCGCCGCCCTCAACGCCGAGGGCAAGACGGTGTCCGTCCTTGTCGCCGCAGGCGGGGTGGCCGGGTTCCTCGCCATGCGTGACGAGGCGCGGCCCGATGCGGTCCAGGGTCTGGCCGACCTGAAGGCGCGGGGCATCCGCACCGTCATGCTGACGGGCGACAATCGCCGCACGGCGGAGGCGGTCGCCGCCGGGCTGGGCATCGAGCCCCGGGCCGAACTGCTGCCGCAGGACAAGCTGGTGATCGTCAAGGCGCTCCAGGCCGAAGGTCTGGTGGTCGCCAAGGTCGGGGACGGCATCAACGACGCCCCGGCCCTGGCCCAGGCGGATGTCGGCATCGCCATGGGCGGCGGCACCGACGTGGCCCTGGAGACCGCGGACGCCGCCGTCCTGCGCGGCCGGGTCAGGGACATTCCCGACATGATCGCCCTGTCCCGCGGGGTGATGGGCAATATCCGGCAAAACATAACCATCGCCTTGGGATTGAAGGCCGTCTTCCTGGTCACCACCGTGATCGGAGTGACGGGCCTGTGGCCCGCCATCCTCGCCGACACCGGAGCCACGGTCCTGGTCACGGCCAACGCCATGCGCCTGCTGCGCTGGACGCCGCGTCGACAGGCCTGACGGGAGAGAGCCGGGCTCGAAGGGCCGCGCCGGGAGGGATCCGGGTCAGCCCCTGGCCAGCGAAGGTCAGGGATTATCCGGCGCCGCGCAACCCTGCCTCCGCTCGCGGATTGCATCCCGACACGGCAAGCGACGCCGGAGCGGAGCGCAGGGTGTCATGGGCGAACAGACTGGCGATCAACCGGATGTCGATGGCGAGCGCCCCGACACCGCGAGGACCCGCGGCGAGACTGATCCGGACGCTCCCGCGACGCCGCCGAAGCTCCATATGACGGGCAGGGGTCTCAGCCCGGCCGAGTATCGCGCCCAGCACGGCGGTCACCCGCATCAGGCTGACTTTTCGCGAGGCGCCGATGGCGGCGACGACCCGGCGGAAGCGGCTGGGGCGGGCCAACCCGACAGGCCGTGAACCGGTCGCCTGACGCCCTCCGGCCGCGGGTCGGCGGTCAGGTGCCGTTGTGTCGGCCGAACACGCGGGTCGAGCCGTCGTTGAGGATCAGCACCGTCGTATAGGGTTCGCGGCCGGCGGCCTCCATGCCCGGCGAGCCCGCCGGCATGCCGGGCGCGCTCAAGGCCCTGGCGGCGGGGCGTTCGCTGAGCAGCCGATCGACATCGCCGGCGGGGACGTGGCCTTCGATGGCGTAGGCGCCGACCACCGCCGTGTGACACGAGGCCAGCCGGTCCGGAACGCCGTGCTGCGCCCGGATCGGAGCCAGATCCTCGCGCTCGACGACCTCGACGGTCCAGCCGGCCTGGCGCATGTGCGCGATCCAGCCGCCGCAGCAGCCGCACCAGGGCGTCTTGTAGGCGGTCATCCGCTTCGGCGGCGCGGCGAGGGCCGGGCCGGCGAAGGCGAGGGCCGGCAGCGCCGTCAGAAGGGCGCGTCGGGAGGGGGAGGGCGAAGAGGCGGGCATGACGGCATCCTGGCGAGCGAGGCGACGATCCTAGCCGGATCGCCGGGCGTTGACGACGCTGACGATGTCGCGGGCCGCCGTCAGGCCTGGCGCCCCCAGGACGCGAGCAGACCGCCCTGGCCCGAAAACCGGCGGGGCGTCGTGCGGGGCGAACTATGGGACATTGCGCTTCAGGTCGTCCAGCCAGACCCGGGCGCTCGCGTCCGAGGGCGCCCGCCAGTCGCCGCGCGGCGAAAGGTTGCCGCCCGAAATCACCTTGGGGCCGTTCGGCATGGCGGAGCGCTTGAACTGGCTGAGGGCGAAAAACCGGGTGACAAACACCTCCAGCCATTGCTTGATCGTCGGCAGATCATAGGCGGCGCGCGAGGCGGCCGGGAAGTGGGCCGGCCACGCCCCCGCCTCGAGATCCCGCCAAGCGTGCCAGGCCAGGAAGGCGACCTTGGAGGGACGCAGGCCGTAGCGCGTCAGGTAGAACAGGTTGAAATCCTGCAGTTCGTAGGGCCCGATCCTGGACTGCGTGCTCTGAAGCGCGTCCGCGGCGGCCTGCGGCACCAGCTCGGGCGAGATCTCCGTGCCCAGCACGCCAAGCAAGGTCGCCGAGGCCGCCTCGTCCAACTGCCCGGTGGCCGCGACCCAGCGGATCAGGTGCTGGATGAGGGTCTTGGGGACCGAGCCGTTGACGTTGTAGTGGCTCATGTGATCGCCGACGCCGTAGGTCTGCCAGCCCAGCGCCGACTCGGACAGGTTGCCTGTGCCGAGCACCAGGCCCTCGCGCTGGTTGGCGAGCCGGAACAGGAAGTCGCTCCTCAGCCCGGCCTGGACGTTTTCGAAGGTGACGTCGTAGACCGGTTCGCCGCGGGCGAACGGGTGGCCGATCGCCTCCAGCATCGTCCGCGCCGCGGGCCGGATGTCGATCTCTTCGCCCGTCACCCCGAGGCTTCGCATCAGGGCCCAGGCGTTGCGCTTGGTGCCCTCGCTGGTGGCGAAGCCGGGCATGGTGAAGCCCAGGATGTCCGTGCGCGGACGGCCCAGGGCGTCGAAGGCCTTCGCCGCGACCATCAGGGCGTGGGTGGAGTCGAGGCCGCCGGAGACGCCGACCACGACGCGCCTGACGCCCGCCGCGTCGAGGCGCTTGGCGAGGCCCTGCACCTGGATGTTGAAGGCTTCATAGCAATCCTGGTCCAGCCGGGCCGGATCGTCCGGCACGAACGGAAACCGGTCGTGCGGCCGCAGCAGCCCGATATCGACGTGCTCCGCCGCATGCTCGAAGGCGATCCGCCGGAAAGCGTGCTCGGGGTGGCCGGCGGCGGCGGCGGCGTTGTTGAAGGTGGGCGTCCGCAGCCGCTCGAGGCGCATGCGTTCGACGTCCACGTCCGCCACGGCCATCTGGGCGACGTCCGGGAAGCGGCGGGTCGCGGCCAGCAGACGGCCGAGCTCGTGGATGGTCGCCTGCCCGTCCCAGGCCAGGTCGGTGGTGCTCTCGCCGGGCCCGGCCGCGGCGTAGAGGTAGGCGGCCTGGCATCGCATCGACTGCGAGGCGCAGAGCAGCGCGCGCTCGTCGGCCTTGCCGACCACGATGTTGGACGCCGACAGGTTGCAGAGCAGGGTGGCTCCCGCCAGCGCCGCCAGGGTCGAGGGCGGGGTGGCGGCCCAGAAGTCCTCGCAGAGCTCCATGTGGAAGACGAAGTCCGGGACGTCGCTGGCCTCGATGATCAGGTCGGTCCCGAACGGCGCCCTCTGCCCGGCGACGGCGATGTCCAGGCCGCGCACGCCGGCGCCGGGGGCGAACCAGCGGTTCTCGTAATACTCCCGATAGTTCGGAAGGAAGCTCTTGGGCACGACCCCCAGGACGCGGCCCCGGGCGAGGGCGACGGCGCAATTGTAGAGCCGTCCGTTGCGGACGAGGGGCGCTCCCACCACCAGCACCGGCTGCAGGTCCCGGCTCGCCTGCACGAGCTCGGCGAGCGCGGCGTTCACCGCCTGAAGGAGGGCGTCCTGGAGCAGGAGGTCGTCGATCGCATAGGCGGACAGGCCCAGCTCCGGAAACAGCATGAGGTCGGCGCCGCGGGCGTGTCCCTCCCGCGCCAGTTTCAGGGTCTCGAGGAGGTTGGCCGCCGGATCGGCCACGGCGATGCGCGGCGTGCAAACCGCCACACGCACGAACCCCTGCGCCCGGTTGGAATAGAGTTCATGCGCTCGGCCTCCTTTGGCGTCGACCGGTACAGGAGCGGCCCGGCGCCCGGCAAGTTGCGCCCTCCGTCGCGCGCCGCGGCCGCCCGAGCTCGGGCCCGCCGTCATCGCGGGCAGGCGGAGCTCGCTGTCGAGGGCGTCGCGGCGCCCCCGACGGCGGCCTACGGCCGCACGGCCGCGTAGAGGGAGATCGACCCGGTCGGGGTGGGAATCCGCCGCGTCTCGCTCACGGCCTCGAAGCCGGCTTCGCGCATGAGGTCCGGGAGCACGCCGAGCGCATTGGGCTCGGTGTGCTCGAAGCCGTCCAGCATCTGAACCTGCCGGAAGAGCAGGCGCATCAAGGGATTCGCCTGGCGGCCGGCGTCGGCCATATGCAGCCGGCCGCCGGGTCGAAGCGCGCCCAGGCAGGCGGCGAGGATCGCCCGCTTCACGGGCATCGGGCATTGATGCAGCACCAGGCTCGAGACCACCTTGTCCGCGGCCGCGCCCGGCAGGATCGCGGTCAGCGCGTCCCCGTAGCCGGCTCGCCATTCCACGTGGACCCCGGCCCGGCGAGCCTTGTCGCGCGCGATCTCCAGCACCGCCTTGTCGGGATCGACGCCGATGAGGCGCGATCCCGGCGACGCCGTCTTGAGCTGGATCGCGAAGGTCCCGGTGCCGCAGCCGACGTCGAGGATTGTCTCGCCAGGCTGCGGATCGGCTTCCGACAGCAGGGCGCACCGCCAGCGACGCTCCCGGGTCATGACGGCCAGCACCCTGTCGTAGGCGCCGGTGAGCTCGTGGCGACCGAGCGCGGGGACGAAGTCTCTGTCCTGGTTCATGGCGACGAGCATCGCCTGGATTCGGGCTCGCCGCTTGAACGAAGCGGCTGCTCAGCCGGAGGGGACCAGGCGCCGCGGCTGCACCCCGAACATCGCCTTCATCGTCCGCGCGAGGTGCGCGCCGTCGGAGAAGCCGGCCTCATGGGCGGCGGTGGTCACGTCGACCCCGCCCGCCAGCAGTGTCGCCGCAAGCTGCAGCCGCCGCCAGAGGACGAACCGCTTGAACGACAAGCCTTGCGCTTCGGCGAAGACGTGACGGAACCGGTCGGCCGACAAACCCGCGCGGCCCGCAGCCGCATCGAGCCGCACGGGGCCTTCCGAGAGCGCGGCGTCGATGAACGTCAGGACGCCGGCCATCCAGGACACCGCGGGCGCGGCCGGCTCGCCTCCGGCTCCGCCCGCCTGGTCCGACCAGAACCGCCGACGGCCCTCGGCCGCCAGCACGTGGGCGCTGGACGCGCGGACGAGCACGGCCCGAAGCGCCGCGCGCGCCTCCACGCCCAGACTTCCCGGCTCGAAAAACAGGATCTCGGCCTGCGCCGCGGCGCCGAGCCGATGGCCCACGAGCGGATCGACGAGAAACGCCGTGGCGCGAAGGACGCGGCCGCCCGCAGTCTCGACGGCGATCGGCCGGTCGGCGAACACCGCCTGCGCCGCGAGGTGCCGGTGAAGCGCGTTGTCGCCGACCGCGCCGCGCCACCGCGCCCAGCCCGGGCCGATCTGCAGACCCCCGCGCCAGGCGCCGTCAGGGCTCACCGGCGCGCCACAGGCGGGAAACGACGCCGGATGGGGTCAGTCACGGTCCCGGCCCCCGGATCGGCCGCGGCGATCTCGCTCGTCGCGGCGGTCGGATCGCGCGGGCTCGTCGGCGTCGTCCTCGAGGCGCTCTTCCCGCGCCCCGGACGCCACGCCGGCGGGACCGATTCGCCAGCTCACGACGGCGACCACCAGGAGCACCAGCAGCAGGGCGGCGGCCACCGAGCCCCGGCGGGACCGCCCAAGAAGATCCGACGCGGGCGCCCGTCGTTGAGGAGTCAGATCGATGGACCTCAGCAGGCACGACAGGCGTGCCTCGCCCGACCTTGAGGGCATTCCGTTCATGTCGCTCATGTCACCCACCTCCTTCAAGATCGAACTCGGGTACTCCAAGGCGAGTTCCAACGCTGCGGTCCCTCAGTCCACGGTTCGGCTTGTTCGCACGACATCCCCGCGCCGAGCGCCGCCTCGAAGCCCATTCGGGTTCGGACCGAAACAACTCGGACAGTCGGCACTGTCCATCTTCACGCCGCTTTGAAGCCGTCTGCTGAACCCATAAAGGCTCGACGCGGCGGAGAAGCCAAAGGTTCCCCGCCGCGTCGTCAACCCGGACGCCGCCGCCCCGTGCGACGACAGTCCGGCAGCAGGGGATTACTGCGGCCGAATCGCCTTCACTTCGCCCGCGCTGCCTGTAACGACCAGATCAAACTCGACCCGGTCGCCGACCTTCGCCTGGTCAATCAGGGCGGGTGACGCCGCGAAGCCCATGGTCATCGCGGGCCATTCCAGACTGGCGATCGGCTCGTGCTCGATCGTGATCTTGCCGCCCTCCGCGTCGATGGCCGAAATCACCCCGCGCGCGGTCGCGGACTCCTCTCCGGCCGCCGACGACATGGCGTCCATCTCCGCGGGCGCCGCGGGGGCAACGGCGGAACCGGTGGCGGCTGGGGTTTCCGTCTCCGTCGCCGGCTGCTGACTGCAGGCCGCCAGGGCAATGACCGCCCCGGCTGACAGGCTCAGGCCGAGGGCGAGCCTGGCCGACTTCACGAACAGGTTTTTCATAGGGTAGCTCCTTGGGTGGGGGTTTGGGTGGGACGTGATTTCCGGCGTCTCAGGAGGAGATAGCCGGCTGGGATGACGAGCATCGACAGGAGGGGCGCGGTGATCATGCCGCCAATGACTGGCGCCGCGATCCGGGTCATGATCTCCGACCCCGCGCCGTGGCCGATCAGGATCGGGAACAGACCGCCCAAGATCACGGCGACCGTCATCGCCTTGGGCCGGACCCGCAGAAGGGCGCCCTCGCGAACGGCCTCCTCGACCTGCTCCCGGTCGGGATCAGGTCCTCGATCCTTCAGCGCATGTTTGAGATAGATCAGCATCACGACGCCGAACTCCGCCGACAGGCCAGCGAGGGCGATGAAGCCAACCCCGGTCGCGACCGACTGATCGAAGCCCATCAGATAGAGCAACCAGAAGCCGCCGGTCAGGGCGAATGGCAGGGTGCCCATGATGAGGAGGGCTTCGTCGAAGCGCCCGAAGGTCAGATAGAGCAGGATGAAGATGATCACGAGCGTGGCCGGAACCACGATCTTTAGCCGCTCGGCCGCCCGTTCCAGATATTCGAACTGGCCGGAGTAGGCGATGCTGACGCCCGGCGCGAGATCCACCTCGCTGGCGACCGCCTGACGCAGATCGGCGACGACAGACGCGAGGTCGCGCCCCCGAGTGTCGACATAGACCCAGGTGGTCAGCCTGCCGTTCTCGGACTTGAGCATCGGCGGGCCGTCCGCGATCTGGATATTGGTGACCGTGCCAAGGGTGATCTGCTGGCCCGACGGCGTCAGCATCGGCAGGGCGCGCAGTTGCTCCAGACTGTCGCGCAATTCTCTCGGGTAACGGACGCTGATCGGATAGCGGGCGAGCCCCTCCACCGTCTGTCCGATCGTCTCGCCGCCCACGGCGCCCGATACGATCGATTGGACATCGGCGATGTTCAGGCCGTAGCGGGCCGCCGCGCGCCGGTCGATGTCGATGTCGACATAACGCCCGCCGGTCAGGCGTTCGGCCAAGGCGGAGGTCACGCCCGGTACGGTCCTGGCGACATCGGCCACCTGGGCCGCGATACGGTCCATCGCGGCCAGGTCAGAGCCGGACACCTTGACGCCGACGGGGCTCTTGATGCCCGTCGCCAGCATGTCGATGCGATTTCGGATGGGAGGGACCCAGACGTTGGACAGTCCGGGGACCTGAACCGCGCGATCGAGTTCTTCGATCAGTTTTTCCGGGGTCATGCCCGGCCGCCATTCATCGCGCGGCTTGAACTGGATGGTGGTCTCGAACATCTCCAGCGGAGCCGGATCCGTGGCGGTTTCCGCCCGGCCCGCCTTGCCGAACACGGTCGCCACTTCGGGCACGGTGCGGATCATCCGGTCCGTCTGTTGCAGCAGTTCCGCGGCCTTGGCCGGGGAGAGACCCGGCTGGGCCGAAGGCATATACAGCAGGTCGCCCTCGTCCATCGCCGGCATGAATTCGCCGCCGAGCTGGCTAAGAGGCCAGGCGGTGGTGGCGAAGATCAGCAAGGCTGCCACCAAGGTCTTTCTGGGATGATGCAGCACCCAGTCCAATGGCCCGCGATAGATGCGCGTGAGCCAGCGATTGATCGGATTGCTCTGTTCGGCCGGGATCCGTCCGCGGATCAGATAGCCCATCAGAACCGGCACGAGAGTGATGGACAGGATCGCCGCCGCCGCCATCGCATAGCTCTTGGTAAAGGCTAGGGGCGCGAACAGCCGGCCCTCCTGGGCCTGCAGGCTGAACACCGGGATGAACGACAGGGTGATGATCAGCAGGCTCAGGAACAGCGCGGGGCCGACCTCCACGGCCGCCTCGGTGATGACCTTCCAGCGATCTTCGCCCGCCAGCTTTTCATCCGGGTGATCGTGTTCCCATCGTTCGATGTGTTTGTGGGCGTTCTCGATCATGACCACCGCCGCATCCACCATGGCGCCGATGGCGATGGCGATGCCGCCCAGCGACATGATGTTGGCGTTCACGCCCTGAAGATTCATGATCAGGAAGGCCGCCAGGACGCCCAGCGGCAGGGTCAGGATGGCGACCAGCGCCGACCGGGCGTGCCAGAGGAACAGGCCGCAGACCAGGGCGACGACTATGAACTCCTCGATCAGCTTGCCGCTCAGATTGTCGATCGCCCGGTCGATGAGCTGCGAGCGATCGTAGGTCGTCACCACTTCGACTCCCGGGGGCAGTCCGGCTTTGAGCGTCTCGAGTTTCTCGGTCACGGCCGCGATCGTGGCGCGGGCGTTTGCGCCGGATCGAAGGATGACGACGCCGCCCGCGACCTCGCCTTCGCCGTTGAGCTCGGCTATGCCGCGTCTCATCTCCGGGCCGATCTGGATGGTCGCGACATCCCCGAGGCTGATCGGCACGCCTCCAGCCGCCGTGCGGAGCGGCACGGCCCGGAAGTCGTCGAGCTCGGTCAGATAGCCGTTGGCGCGGATCATGTATTCGGCTTCGGCGAGCTGGAGCACCGAGCCGCCCGTCTCGCCGTTGGCGCGCTGGAGAGCGTCCACCACCGCCTGATGGGTGACGCCGTAGGACGCGAGCCTGACGGGGTCGAGCACCACCTGGTATTGCCGCACCATGCCGCCCAGGCTGGCGACCTCGGCGACCCCCGGCACGGTCTTCAGCTCGTAGCGGAGGAACCAATCCTGCAGGCTTCGCAATTGCGCCAGATCGTTGCGGCCTGTGCGATCGACCAGGGCGTATTCATAGACCCAGCCTACGCCGGTGGCGTCCGGACCAAGTGCCGGTTGGGCGGTCGCGGGAAGCCGCGCCTGCACCTGGCTGAGGTATTCGAGGACCCGGGAACGCGCCCAGTAGAGGTCCGTCCCATCTTCGAACAGCACATAGACGAAGCTGTCGCCGAAGAAGGAATAGCCTCGAACCGTTCGCGCGCCGGGTACGGACAGCATGGTGGTCGCCAGAGGATAGGTGACCTGGTTCTCGACGATCTGGGGCGCCTGCCCCGGGTAGCTGGTGCGAATGATGACCTGCACGTCCGACAGGTCCGGCAAGGCGTCGACCGGCGTACTGCGAACCGCGAACAGGCCGGCGGCGAGCAGGGCGACGGCGGCCATAAGGACGAGGAAGCGCCCCTTGACCGAGGCGCGAATGACCGCGGCGATCATTGGCTCGACCTCCCGCGCGAGGCGGGCGCGGCCATGGATGCGCCCGTTGGGGCGGCGGTGGCGGGCCGGGACGTCGGGCCGATCGGCCGCGCCGTTACGCCTGACAGGCTGGCTTCGGAATCGATCAGGAACTGCCCCGACGCGACGATCCGTTCGCCTTCCCTGAGACCGGCGAGGATCTCGGTTTGCCCCCCGGCTTCTCGCCCGACACGGACCTCGGCCGGTTGATACCGGCCTTCCGGCCGGGCGAGCATGACAATGTCCCGTTCACCCGTTCGGATCACCGCCTCGGTCGGCACGAGCAACGCCGTCGTCGAACCGCCGCCGAAGGTGATCCGGCCGAACATGCCGGGGCGCAAACGGCCCCCGCGATTGGCCATTTCGATCCGTCCCGTGACCGTGCGGCTGTCGCCGACGAGTTCCGGCAACAGGGCGGTCAGACGACCCGTGAACCGCTCTCCCGGGAACGCGGTCAAAGCCACCTCGACGGACTGTCCGACCCTTAGCCGGCTCCCCAGCGCCTCCGGGATGGCGGCATTGACCCAGACGGTGGCCAGGCCGTTGATCTCGGCCAAGGTCATGCCTTGGGTCACGCTCATGCCGGCGCGCACGCCCAGGGTCTTGATCACGCCGCCAGTGGGCGTTGAGATCGTGATCGTGTTTCGCGCCCGCCCGCTGCGCTCCACCGAGGCGATCAGGCTCTCGGACATGCCCATCAGCACCAGTCGCTGCCGCGCCGCCTGGATCAGGGGCGTGTTGCCGGTGCGCCGTACGGCCAGATATTCCGTCTGGGCGCCGCCCCAGGTCGGGATGAGCAAATCGACCAGAGGCGCGCCCGCAGCGATGACATCGCCCGGCGCGCGGTTGTAGACTCGCTGCACGAAGCCGTCGGCCCGCGACTGGACCACGGCGATGTCGCGTTCATTGTAATCGACCACCGCCGTGGCGCTCAGATCGCCCTCAAGGTCGCCACGGCGAGCCGTGGCATACCGGACCCCCAAATTCTGGGCCAGCGCCGGATCGATTCGAACGCCGGGGGTGGCGGTCGTTCCCCCCTCATCGGCATATTTGGGGATGGTCTCCATGTTCATGGACGACTTCCCCGGCCCCGGGTAGCGTTCGTTTGGAACCATGGGATCGTACCAATAGAGGATCTCGCGCTCCCCTCCCCCCTCGGCGGTCTCACCGCCGGCCCCATCCAGCCGCGGAGCGACGACGATGCCGGCCCCGACGCCGACCCCGACCAAAAGAAGCGCGCCCATGGCGATGCCCAGGCGTTTGTTGCGAAGGGCGTTCATCGGTCGTCGTTCCCATAGGTGAGAGTGATCTCGACCACTTGACGCATCACGGCGGCCTCGCGATCGAGCGTGTCGAGCCGGGCGTTGGCCACGGCGGTGAAGGCTTCGAGAACTTCAACGATGCCCGCCCGACCCGCCGCATAGCTCGCGGTTTCGAGATCGGAACGCTGAAGGACACTGGGCAGAACGACGTCGCGCGACCGGACCCATTGATCGTGAGCGGTCGCGTATTCGGCCAGGGCGCTTCGCAGCGACGCGGTCAACACGCGCTCAGCGTCCTCACGCTCGGCGGTGACCCGCAGCGCATCAGCGGCGCGCGCGGCGATGACGGGATCCTGCCTTCGACCGGGAAAGATCGGCAGCCGCACGCTCGCTCCGACGGAGAACAGATCGCCGAACCGCTCATCGCGGCGGGCGTAGCTGGCTTGGAACGACCAGTCCGGGCGACGTCCGGCGCGGGCCAGGTCGACCTCGGCTTCGGCGCGGCGCGCGGCGGCTCCATAGGCCCGCACGGTCGGCAGCTGGGCGATGCCGTTCCGCAAGGCGGTCAGGTCGAGATCGTCCTGCGGCGGCGGGCCAACCGTCTCGGGATCGGCGTCGCCCGTCCACCGGGCGAGTTCGGCTCGCGCCTTCTCGATGTCGGCGGCGAGACTGCTGCGGCGATCGTCAAGATCGGCTTTGAGCTGAACGGGCCCGAGAGCGTTGGCGGGCCGATAGGCGCCGGACGCGACTCCGGCCGGGGCGGCGTCCCACAGGGGTTGCAACGTCGCCAGCAGCTCTTCCAACGCCGCAAAGCGGCGTTCGGCATAGAACAGGTCGATCCACGCAAGGCCCACGGCGACCCGGACCTCTCGTCGCGCGACGGACTCCTCAGCGCCGGCGACGCCGATCGCCGCCTCGGCGATGTCTCGCTCGGCGCGACGACGCGCGCGGCTGGGCACCTCCTGCTCGACGCCGATCCTGAGCATGGTGAAGTCTTCATCGAATTGCCCCGCGAACGGCCCGGTCACCGGATATCCGTCGAGACCGACGGAGAGCCGGGGGTCCGGCAGAAGCCCCGCTGCCGGAACGGCCGCACGAGCGGCGTCGACACCCAATGCGCTGGCGCGCAGACTGGGTGCGCTGAACGCCGCGCGGGCCAGGGCCTCGTCGAACGTCTGGGGGTCAGCCTGGGCCGGCGCGGTCCAGACGCTCAGGAGCAGAACGGAAGCGGGAAGGATCGCCCAGCTTGCGGTTAGCTCACGGCACCGGGTGGGCGCCGAAGCCTCGGCTCGCCGCGTCGTGACGCGCGGCAGGCGGACACGGGGCGGCTGACAAGCAGACGCGCGTGTCGCCGTCCTCAAACGAATGGTCATGAAATTCCTCGAAACCATCGGACCCGCCGTGAGGGCAGGACACCGGCGAAGGGCTCAGATCGATCGGTTACCGCGGCGTAACGTCGCGCACGGCCTACCGTTCAGCGAAAGCGTTCTAAGCCAGCCGTTTCGGCGGATTCTTCAGTGGAAGCGGGCCTGCGCCCTCTCGCACGACATCGACGGCTGCGAACCGGAGTCCCCGCGGAGCCGAAGGCCGTTGAACGGTCGGCGCCGGCGGCATGGGCGCCGCGACGGCGGCGCAGCCCATCTTGGCGATGCAGTCGGGCGTCATCTCGTCGCAAGGGCTAGTAGCGCCGCCGGAAGGCCCGTCCGCCATCACCATCATCTCGGCGCAATCCATGTCCGCCATGCCGCCCGTCGCTTCGAATACCTGGAACGGCGTGGCGTGCGCGGACGACTGGCCGACGAAGCCGGCCACCGCCAGGGCGAACAGAAGGGTGCGGACGAGGTTCCACATGCGCGTTCATCCCACGCCCGTCGGCCGGCCGTGTCAAGCGACCGACGGGCTGGCGTCGGGCGCGCGCAACGCAATGCTCCGGATCAGCGCGCGCCCGCCCGCAGTTCGAACGAGGGATTCAACCCCGGCGCCCGTATAACTCATTGAACCCCTCTGGTTTCGGAGCCTCCCTATGACCACTCGCAAAATCCTTTCCGTCGTCGGCGCCGTCGGCGCCCTGCTGTTGGGGGCGACGCAGGCTGCCGCCCACGCGCGCGTCGTCGCCTCCAACCCGGCGGCGAGCGCGAGCATCGCCTCGCCGCGTTCGCTGACGGTCACCTTCAGCGAACGCGTCGTTCCCGCTTTCTCGGGCCTCGAGGTCGTGAACGCCGCCGGTGCCAAATTCCCGGTCGCGACCACCGTCTCCGATGACGGCATGACCGTTTCGGGACGGACGGCGCGACCGCTCGCGGCCGGCGCCTACAGCCTCAACTGGCACGCCGCCTCCGCAGACGGCCACCGTATGACCGGCGCCATCGCCTTCACGGTGCGCTGACCCATCGTGCTCGACGTTCTGGTCATCCTGCTCCGGCTCGCGCAGTACGGCGGCGCTGTCGTCCTGCTCGGGACGCCGCTGTTCCTCCTCTACGGGTTGCGCGGGTCGGACGCGGTGGCCCTCGGCTGGACGAGATCCTTGCTGGTCAGCGCGGCGGCCGTGGTCGCCATAGGCTCCGCCGCCGCCTTCGCGGCCCAGACCGCTGTGATGGCGGGCTCGCTGACTGAAGGTCTCAAGCCGGCGACGCTCGGCTTCATGCTCACGGGCACGAGCCTCGGACCCGCCTTTCTCGTCCGGACGCTGGCCGCGTTGCTCGCGCTTCTTGCGCTCATCCAAGACAAGCCGTCCCGCGGCCTGTGGGGATTCTTCGCCGTCGCCGGTCTGATCGTCGGCGCCAGCTTCGCCTGGACGGGACACGGCGCGGCCACCGAAGGCGCCGGGCGCTATGTGCATCTGACGGCCGCTATTTTGCACAGCTGGGCGGCGGCGGTGTGGCTCGGCGCGCTCGCGGCGCTGCTTATCCTGACCTTCGGGCGACGGTCAAAAACGGTTGATAGCGACAGGATCCTTCATCGAGCGCTTCACGGATTTGCCGGCGTCGGAACCGCATCGGTCGCCGTCCTGGTTCTGAGCGGACTGGTGAACAGCTGGTTCATGGTCGGACCCGATCGTATCGCTGGCCTCTTGAGCACGCCCTACGGTCTGCTGTTGACGGGCAAGCTCGTGCTCTTCGCGCTCATGCTGGTTCTGGCGGCCGCGAACCGCTTTTATCTGACGCCCCACCTCGGCAGCGCCCTGGACGATCCCGAGTATCTTGGCCCCGCCATTTCACGGCTGAAACGCAGCTTGGTGATGGAGACCCTCCTCGCCCTGGGGCTGCTGGCCCTGGTGTCCATCATGGGAACCCTGGCTCCGGTCTCGGCCATGGAAATGGCGATGTAGCCGTTGGCGCGCGCCGAACGCGCTGGAGCCAGGTGCGTCGCACGCGCTCTTGGGACCGGCTGCGAATGGCCGTTGGCCCAGCGACCTGGACCCGCCTAGACTGCTCAAGAATTGAGGGGGCGCGCCGTGTCAGATCGAGTTCGTGATCTTATTGAACAGTGGCGGCGCGACCCGGCTGCGACCTACCAGACCTGGTTCTTGTGGGACGAGCGTCTGAAGAATTTCCGCTCCATCCGTCGCGGCATCGGCCAGGTCGTCAAGGAGATCGAAGCAGGCCGGTTCGGCGTGGCCTATCGCGGGTCGTCGCTGGAGACGATCGTTCATTCGGTGGCCGAACAACGGCAGATCTTCAAGGGCGCGGACCATGCCTTCCTCTGGAAGCCCAAACTTCGCATCCCGGACATCTACGAAAACCCGGCCAATCAACGCGCTTTCGGCCGGCTCCTGCATCACTGCAGCTGTTGTTCGACAGCAACGGAAATTCTCGCGGGCATCCGCACGATCGACCAACTCCGAATCAAGGGACTCGGGCCTGCAGTGGCCAACCTGATCTATTTTCTCCATCCCACCCACGTTTCGCCGTTCAATACCGCGATCGTCAACGGCTACAACGCGATCACCGGATCAAAGGTCAAGCTCGGGAGCTGGGAGCACTACCTTGCGATGCGGCAAGGAATTTTGGCCCTCAACGCTCGCTACAGCGATCTTCTGTCCAACGATCTCGGGGCGATCGCGGGCTTCCTGTTCGACGTGGGCTCCGGCCGTTATCCCGCGCCGCCCCTGGACGACGAGAGTCTGTCCGCCAGCGGCTGGGACGCGCGGCTGGCCGAAGCGCGCGCCGAAGCGGTCAAGTTCGAGAAGACCGCGCTCCAGCAGGGCGAGACGGACCGGACCCACACAGAGATCCAGGCCTGGGTCCGTGATCTGGGTCGCGCGCTGGGCTACAGGGTCTGGATCGCGTCCAATGACCGCGGGCGCCAGCACGAGGGCGCACGCCTGAGCGAGGGCTGCCTAGAACAACTACCGCCGTCGCTGGCGAACGGTCCAGGCGCCGAGTCCATCCGGCTGATCGACGTACTCTGGCTGGAGGGAGACGCGGACCGCGTGGCGGCCGCCTTCGAGGTCGAGCATTCCACCACGATCTACTCCGGTGTCGTGCGAATGCTGGACCTCGCCCTGTCAGGCGAACTAAACATCTCCGCCGGCCTTTTCCTGGTCGCTCCCGACAGCCGCGAAAACGATGTGCGGGCGCAGTTGCAACGTCCGGCCTTCAGCCGGATCGCCGATCTCAATGTGCGCTATCTGCCCTACGGAGAACTGGAACGGCACCGGGCATCAATCGCCCGCTTCGGAACCGGTCTCAGGGCTCTGACCGAGATTTCGCACCGCGTGACCTGATCGTCGGTGACTGGCCCGCCTCGCATCCAGGTCGTTCTGGCTCACAGGCCTGATAGGCAAGAGCGCGATCCTCCAGCCGCACCCGCCAGGTGATCAGCATGGCATTAAGCGCGGTGAACACCACTGCTATCCAGACCTGGCCGAAAACCAGCGGCAGGATGGCGATCTCAAGAGATGCGATCCAGTAGTTGGGATGACGAATGACCCGGAAGGGCCGGATCGGACTAGCGGCGCGCCGGGCAGGTGATGATCCGAGTGGTCCAAAACCGGCCAAGGTCGCGATCACCCCGCTTGCTCCAGCGCGCTCGTCGTGCTCTCGGCCATCAGGGCGACTGCGTGTTCCAGGAACAGGTCGTTCCGCTCCGCGAAGCTGTGCGGCTGCAGATACCAGTCCATTGGGACGCACGAATGCCGTGTGTCGATCAAGGCGTTTCGATAGATAGGCGCCAGCCGCTCGAAACCGCCGTGGGTCGTGGCGAACATTTCGGCCCCGTTGGCCGCGACGTCCTCTTGCCGCAGGATGTGCGGCGGCCAGGCGGTGGTCAGGGCGGCGAGACGCGGTGGTGAAGTCCGGTCGTTGTCTCTTGGCAGAGCTTCCTGTGATCGAGCCGTCGCCTGCCTCATGGCTCCCGCTTGCGAACCGCACGCGCCATTTTCAGGTCGCGGGAGATCCGTATCCACAGCAGGATGAAGCCCGAAATCACAATGCTCAGGGTCAAGGCGGTAGTGATGATGATCAGGGGGTGATTGAAGTCCTCGCCGTCGTTCCAGTCCATGACGTGCAGTCGCCAGAAGAAGTCGAAGATCCGCCACACGCCCGAGCGGCGCGTCACCACTTCGCCTGTCGCTGGCGACAGGTAGAAGGCCGTCTTTTCGCGGTCGGCGAAGTCTACCCGCCACAGCGGTCCGGTGCGTCCCGTCTCCTCGGGCGCCGTCGCCAGAAGAACCGCGCCGGAAACCCGCGCCTCGCCCTTGTACGCGCCCTTGGCGAAGGCCGAGGCGTCGGCGGCCGACATCGGTCCGAACGGCCGGCCGGTCGCGGCGGACACGACGACTGGCTCGCCCGACGCCGGCTTCAAGGTCCAGGCCGCCCCCCGCGGCGTCGTGTGAAGCTCCGCCTGGACAGGCGCGACGCCCGCTCGGCGCGCGATCTCGCTCAGTGCCGGAAGCGCGCCGAGCTCCAGCGGGCTCGGCTTGAGGTCAACCGCCCGATGTTCGCCGCGCACCGTCTCGATCGGAATGGCCGTCATCACCAGACCGCCGCCGACCCAGAACAGGACCTGAAGGCCGACGACGAGCGCAATCCATTTGTGCAGCTGGGTGGAGAGCTTGAGAACCTTCATCCCTGGGCCTCGCCTAGCCGTGACGCGCGAAGACGCGCGTACCGCCGCCCTTGAGGATCAGCAGGGTCTCATAGGGCTCACGTTGGCCGTCTGGCGTCTCCATGCCGGGAGACCCCAGCGGCATCGCCGGCACTGCGAGGCCCACGGCCTCGGGACGTTCGGCCAGAAGCTTGCGGACATCCTCGGCCGGCACATGGCCCTCGAGGACATAGCCGCCGATCATGGCCGTGTGGCAGGAGGCGAGCGCCTCGGGCACGCCTTGGGTGCTGCGTATAGAGCGAAGGCTCGGGAGTTCGTTGACCCGCGCCTTGAAGCCGGCGGCGCGCATGTGATCCACCCAGGCCGTGCAACAGGCGCAGGTCGGGGTCTTGTAGACCGCGAGCTCGGTCGATGAACGGGCGCCCGGAGCGCAGGCCGCGACGGCGACGGAGCCGGCCCCCGCGGCCAGAAACGCACGGCGTGAAAGGGTGGGCATCGATCTCATGGGTCCCTCTGGCGAGCGATATCTGGAGGCCGCCGATGACGGTCGCCGCCGCGATCAGGCGGCGGGGCGGAAGGGCCGGGCCGAGGAGTGATAGACGTCGAACCTCCACTCGTCACCCCGCTTGCGCAGGACGCTCGTGGCGGCGCCGCGGCGCTCTATGGGGGCCCGGGCTCCGTCCTTGAAGGTGATGTGGAAGGTGTAGGTCTCGCTCACGAAGGCGGTGTCGCCGTCAACCTCGACTTTCATTTCGTGGTTGCGGAAGTCGAAGCCGGCCAGATCGGCGAATTCGGGCCCGAGATGGTGCTCCAGATAATAGGCGAACGATCCCTCCACGCCGCCGTTCTCGAAGATCTCCGAGTCGGTCCAGAACAGGGCCGGCGTCTGCGACACGTCCATCCGCTCGATGGCGTCCTTGTAGGCGGTGACGACCGCTCGGACCTGGGCCTCGTCAGCGGATTGCGCATCGCCGGGGGCGTGCGCCGAGCCTGGCGTATGGGCCGAGCCGGGGGCGTGGGAGCGGGCCGGCGCCTGTGATTGAGCTTGCGCTTGGCCGGAGGTCGCGAGGAGGGCGGCGACCGCCGATCCGGCGAGTGCTGAACGGAACATCATGGTGCAGTCTCCTGGTTTGCCGCGGCCGCAGTAGAACCCGGTCCGGCGAAGTAGATGAAGAACGAGGCGTTCGGGCGACGACGGACCCCAAGGCCGTCAGAACATCAGATGCCTCATGCCATGGGTCAGCATCCCGCCCAGCAGGCCGTTGACCACCACGGCGGCGGCGGTCACGGTCAAAAGACCGATGTAGATCAGCTCGCGCCCGCGCCCCGGCCGGCGGACCCATTGTTCCTTCGCCCACCAGCTCAGCAGGCCGAGCGCGGCGATCGAGGTGCCGAGCCACCGATGGTAGAGGTGAGTCACATCGTCCTTCCCGGGCAGCCCCATAGCGAACCATCCCAGCGCCACCGCGGCGACCGCGGAGATCGCCGCCAGGGCGATGATCACCCGCGTGCCCTGGGTCAGGACCGGCCGACGCAGCGTCAGGGCGGCGATCTCGAGGAGCGCGGCGACGAGGAACAGCGCGATCGGGAAATGGACGGCGGCGGGATGCATGGCGCCGAGCCAGCGATACAGGCGCTGGGGCATTGGCTTGGGACCCTCGTCCGCCGTCATGGCCCCGTGTTCCATGTCCATAGCCATCCCCGGCATGGCCATCACGCCGCCTTCTGGCACGGCGCCCGCCGGCGCGGCGGCCTGGGCACGGGCCGCGGCCTGCTTGTCATGATCCTCGTGCGCGAACGCGGGCGCGCTGACAGACAGCGCCACCACCAGGGCGATCCCCGACAGAAGTTTGCGTATCGACATTGTTCTCTCCCATCCCGTCCCTTCTGCTAACTACGCACCGGGGAGGCCGTCCCCTCGTTTGAGGGATTTGGCTTGTTTCGGCGTAGTAGGGATTAGGGGCGCAAGGAGAGTGTTCGATGGCGCGTAATTTGGATGATCTTTTGGCCGGATCGGCGGCGACGCCCTTGGGCCGGTCGCTCGACGGGCTCGAACCGCTCGTCTGGAGCCGGGTCGACGCGCTTCGCGGCGAAAGGCTCGCGTCGCAACTGCGTTTGGGGGCCGTCGCCATGGCCCTGGTCACCGGCCTGACGGCAGGCGGCGTCGGCGCGGTCGCCGCCCCCAGACCGGCCGGGGAGATGGCCATTTTCACGGTCGACGCGGGCCTGTCGCCTCTGGTGAGACTGGAAACCGGCCGATGAAGCGCGGCTGGCAGGCCATCGCCCTGACGGCCGTCCTGGCGGCGGTCGCCAGCGGCGCGGGCACTTGGATCAGCGCCAGCTGGGTGCTGAGCCGGCGCGAACCGCCATCCCTGCACGACATCGTGCACCACGACCTGAAGCTCTCGCCCGACCAGCTGACCCGCATCGACGCAGTCGAAGCCCGGTTCGCCGCGCGCCGGCCCGCGCTCGAAGCGGACGTCCGCGCGGCCAATCAGGAACTGGCGCGCGCGATCGCACGGAGCGACGGCGACGGTCCCCAGGTCCAGGCGGCGGTGGACCATTTCCACGTCGCCATGGGCGCCTTGCAGAAGGAGACGATCGCCCACGTCTTCGAGATGCGGTCCGTTCTGACGCCGGCCCAGGCCGAGGTATTCGACGACCGTATCGTCGAGGCCCTCGCGCCCGACGAAGGCTAGCGTTCCGCGTGGACAGCCCCAACGACCTGTCAGCCCGCGCCGCCGGCGGGGACCGGGCGGCCTTCAGCGAGTTGATGCGGCAGACCAAGACTTCTCTGTTCCGTTTCGTCCGGCGCTATGTCGGCGATGAACAGGACGCCTGGGACCTGTTGCAGGACACCTATGCGGCGGCCTGGATCAACATTCGCCGCTACGACCCGGTCCGACCCTTCGAGGCCTGGATCCGGACCATCGCACTCAATAAATGCCGGGACTGGAGCCGTCGCCGCTTCGTTCGGCGGCTCATCCGGGGCGGCGTCGACCTGTCGTCGCCGGAAGCCATGTCCGTGCCGGACGGGGCCGAGGCGGTGGATGACCGGATGGATGCCAGCGCAAGGCTGGCGCGGTTGAACGAGGCTGTGAGCCATCTGCCGCCGCACCTCAAGGCTCCGCTTCTGCTGACGGCGATCGAGGGGCGCAGTCAGGCGGAAACGGCCGGGATGCTGGGTGTCTCCATCAAGACCGTGGAGACCCGCGTGGCGCGGGCTCGTCGCAAGCTGTCCGAGGCGCTGGACGACACGCCCGCTGTCCGGGCCGCTCTTGAGTGATCAGCTCGAGGGTCCTCGGAACCTTCGTCGCGCCTTAGCCCCGCTCGGGCCGCAGCGGCGCTCCGTCGATCGACCTCCAGGCGGCGAGGGATGCGGCGCCCGTCCGCGTATTCTAGTATGAGGGCGTCGCGGGAAATCGACCCGATCATCGCCCTTTTCTTTCAGGAGCTTGTCACATGAGAGTCCCGATCCTAGCCGCCGCAGCGGCGATCACCTTGGGCGCCTGCCAGCCGGCCGCCGACCCTCAACCGGTCGAGGCCCAGACGGCGCCGGGCGCCTCGGCGACGACCCCGATGGAGGCCGCGCCGGTCGCCACGCCCGAGCCGACCCCGCAGCCGCAGGCCGCCGCATCAGCCCCGGCGCCGTCCCCCCGGGCCTCGACGCCCCGACCGACCCGCCCCGCGCCGGCGCCAGCACCCGCCCCGACGCCGCCGCCGGCCGATCCGATGGCCGGCCATGACATGTCGAAGATGGACGGCATGACCATGCCGCCCAACCAGTAGTCCACGTAAGCATCAGGAAGTCTCTCATGAACCGTTCAATCCTCACCAGCCTGGCCGCTCTGGCGGCGCTGGCTCCCGTCTCCCTCGCCCAGGCCCAGAGCCATTCGCACGCGGGCATGTCGGCGCAGGATCACGCCGCCATGCAGGCCCCCGCCAACGGCGTCGTCACCGCGCCCGCGGACAACGCCATGCTAGCGGTCGCGCCGACGACCTTCTCGGCGACGTTCCCGCACGCCATGACCCTGACCTCTCTCAGGCTGACGGGCCCTGACGCCCGGTCCATCGACGTGGCTGTGGTCGACGACGCGGCGCCGGTCACCACGGTCAGCGCGCCCCTCCCCATCCTGGCCCCCGGATCCTATTCCGCCGCCTGGGCCGCGAAGGGCGCCGACGGCCACCAGATGAACGGCCTCGTCCGTTTCATGGTTCACTGAGGGATCGGCCTCCCGCCTCCTGAGGGGCCGAAGCCGGATGTGGAAGGAACGCCGCGCGACCTGCCGCGCGGCGTTTTTCCGTCGTCGATCAGCGGTCGGCTCCCCGGCTGACCCCTCGCGATGGTCTTTCAGCCCTGGGCTCAGTCGGCGCGCCGTGATCGCCGGCCGGCGCGATCCATCCGGCCGGGGGGCGAACTACGCTCCTGAAGGTGGGGCGCCAAGCTCGCCAATGTCCGGGTCACAACGTGGGCGTCGCCGAAACCGCGTCCTACAGCTTGGCCAGCCTCCGGGTCGTACAGAATGGTGAAACAGCCCAGCGCCTTGGCCGGGCGAATGTCCCATTCCAGACTGTCTCCGACGACACAGACCTCGGGCGGATCGACGTTCAAGGCGGCAAACACTCGCCTGAACGCGCCCGGATCGGGCTTGCCAACGCCGACCTCGCCTTCAATCTGGATATGATGGAAACGCGAAGCCAGACCGAAACGCTCGATCTTGGCGCGCTGCAGTGGACCGGCGCCGTTGGTGAGCAGCGCGAGCCGGTATCCAGCGTCCCGCAGTTGGACCAACACGGCGTCCGCCTTGGGTTCGAGCCGCATCTGCCGGTCGCGATGGAGGCTGAAGGCGTCGGCGATGCGCTCTGCGATCTCGGGAGATACCGTTGGACTACTGTCGCGCCGCAAGGCCTCGAAGGCTTTGGCTGCGATGACGCGCCGGGCCTGCTTCGGGTCTGCGCGGCCCACGGCGTGGCTGTCCGGATCGCTCCAGAAGGCCCGCCCCGCCTCCGTCAGGGCGCGCGCTGCAACGTCCGGAGCGAGGTCGCCAAGCTCGGTCTGGTATACCTGACAGACGCTGCGCCACGCCAGATCAGGGCGGCGATAGGCTGAGAGCAGGGTGTCATCCAGATCGATCACGACGGCCCGGATCCGCCGCTCCGCTGTCATTGGACAACACCGGGCCGGTCACCGGCCGGCGCAAGGCACAGGCTGTAGCGAGGCCCTGGCCCCGGCGGGGGCGTCCTGACAACCGACCCGTTGCGTGCCTGTGGGGGCGCCGGCGTCAAGACAAGACCCGCCGCCGCTTCGCTAGAACCACGCCCGAATGCCGACGACCAGCCGGGTGTCTTCCGAGCTTCGCCCGTCAGCTTCCAGGAAGTCCGCCGTATTGCCGAAGCTCTTGGTCCATTCGACGCCGACATAGGGTGCGAATTCCTTGCGGAACTCGTAGCGCAAGCGGGCCCCGATCTGGAGCGTCGACAGGCCGGACCCGATCCGGAGTTCGGGGATGTCCTCCGCCGACAGCACCACCTCGGCCCGGGGCTGCACGATCCAGCGATTGGTGATCCGCTGATCATATTCGGCCTCCGCCCTCGCCGTCAGTTCGCCCTTGTTGGACAGGAAGGCCGCCGCATCGACCTCGAACCAGTAGGGCGCCAGACCCTGAATGCCGACGACCAGATCGGTCCGGTCGCCCTCGGGCCGGTAGGTCTGCCGCAGGCCGGTCTGGAAGTCGAAGAAGGGTCGGAACGCCCGGCTGTAGAGGGCCTGGATCTCGGCCTCCTCGACCTCGCCGTCAAAAGCGCCCTCCCCTTCCGACTTCCACCAGAACCGATTGATGTCGCCGCCGGTCCAGCCCTGGGCGTCCCAGGCGTAGCCTTCCTCGTCGTCGCCAAAGGTCGCTTCGAGCTGGTCGATGATGACCGCCGTCGTGCGGACGTTTCCGTGCTCGACCAACAGCTGGGCGCGGGCCGCCGCCATTTCGGCGGGGTCGAACAGCAGGTCGGCGGCATTGGCCGGCCCGCTTGCCGCGCCCGCCGGAGCGGGGGCTTCCGGTGGACGTCCGGGATTGTTCGCGCTGGTCGGGACGTCGGGCGGCATGGCCATTCCGGACATGTCGTGTCCGGCCGGCATCTGACCCATCGTCGACATGTCGTGCCCCGCCGGCATGGCCGGCGCGGGCGGGGTCTGACCCATGGTCGACATGTCATGGCCGGCATGCGGGGACGCGGCGGCCGGAGCCGGCTGGGTCTGGCCCATCGTCGACATGTTGTGTCCCGCCGGCATGGCTGGCGCGGGCTGGGTCTGACCCATGGTCGACATATCATGACCGGCATGCGGGGACGTGGCGGCCGGAGCCGGCTGAGTCTGGCCCATCGTCGACATGTCGTGCCCCGCGGGCATGGCTGGCGCAGGCTGGGTCTGACCCATGGCCGACATGTCATGGCCGGCATGCGGGGACGCGGCGGCCGGAGCCGGCTGGGTCTGGCCCATAGCCGACATGTCGTGCCCCGCCGGCATGGCCGGCGCGGGCTGGGTCTGACCCATGGTCGACATGTCATGACCGGCATGTCTAGACGCGGCGGCTGGAGCGGGCTGCGTCTGGGGCATCGTAGACATGTCGTGTCCCGCAGGCATGGCCGGCGCAGGCCGGGTCTGGCCCATGGTCGACATGTCGTGCCCCGCCGGCATCGCCCCAGCCTGCAGACGGACGGGCACCGCGCCCGTCGGGCACGTCGGCGCTCCGGCCGTCCCTATCCGGGATGCATCGGCGGTGGAGGAGCCGCGCGCGACGCAACCCTCCGGAAGCGTCTGGCGAACAGGCGCGGGCGTTGCATGCCCGGCGTGGCTCTGCGCCAGCGCAGGCGTTCCCGCCGCCGCGGAGGCCGCGGCGAGGATCAGGGGAAGGACGGCGACCGACGTCTTCACGATGCAGCTCCTTCCATCGGACGGACCGTGACCACATTGAACATCCCGGCATGCATGTGCAGCAATAGGTGACAGTGGAAGGCCCAGTCGCCGGGGTTGTCGGCGGTCAGGTCGAAACTGACCTTGCCGCCCGGCGGAACGTTGACAGTGTGTTTGAGCGGCTGGTGCCCGGCAGGGCCCCCGGTGACCAGTTCGAAGAAATGGCCGTGCAGATGGATCGGGTGCGCCATCATGGAATCGTTGACCAGGGTCACGCGCACCCGCTCGTCCCGCTCGAACCGGATCGGCTCGACCAGCTCGCTGAATTTTCGGCCGTCAAAGCCCCACATGAACCGCTCCATATTGCCGGTCAGATGGATTTCCATCGTCCGGGACGGGGGACGCTGATCCTTGTTGGGCTGGAGCGAGACGAGGTCGGTGTAGACGAGGACGCGATGCGGAACATCCTGAAGCCCGATCGGACGCTCGCCCATGCGGTTGGCCGGCGCCATCGCGATGGCATCGACGCCCACACCGACCGCCATGTCGGGCGGCGCATTCTCGGGATCGCGCATGTTCATTCCGGCCATGGAGCCGTGATCCATTCCAGGCATCGCCCCGGCAGGCTGGGCAGGCACGGCGCCGTGATCCATGCCCGCCATGGCTCCGCCGGAGGCTCCGGTCATGGCCCCGTGGTCCATCCCGGCCATGGCTCCGCCCGGCTGGGCTCCCATGGACCCGTGATCCATTCCGCCCATGCCGCCCATGTCCCCCATGCCCATGTCCTTCATGGTCAGGTTGGGAACCTCCCGCAGCGGCGGAACCTCGGCGGTCATTCCAAGACGCGGCGCCAGGGTCGCCCGCCCCATGCCCGATCGGTCGATGGCTTCGGAGACGATGGTGTAGGCGCGGTCCTCGGTCGGCTGGACGATGACGTCATAGGTCTCGGCCACAGAAATCTGGAACTCGTCGGTCTCGATCGGGCGCACATTCTCGCCGTCGGCCTGAACCACGGTCATCGGCAGTCCGGGAATTCGCACGTTGAAGATCGACATGGCCGAGGCGTTGATGATGCGCAACCGCACCCGCTCGCCGGGCCGGAACAGACCGGTCCAGTTCTCCCGCGGCCCGTGGCCGTTGATCAGATAGGTGTAGGTCGAGCCGTTGACGTCGAGGATGTCGCGCGGATCCATGCGCATCTCGCCCCACATCCGGCGCTCTTCCAGGCTCATCCGGTCGCTGCCGTCCAGCAGGCCGGCCAGGGTGGTGCGCTGGCGGTTGAAGTAACCGGGGCTCTTCTTGAGCTTGTCGAAGATTTCGTGCGGGTGCATGAAGCTCCAGTCCGACAGGACCAGCACATGTTCGCGGTCGTAGGCGACCGGGTCGGCGCCCGCCGGGTCGATGACGATGGGCCCGTAATGGCCGAGCGCCTCCTGCAGTCCTGAGTGGCTGTGGTACCAGAAGGTGCCGGACTGCCGGACCGGGAATTCGTAAACGAAGGTCTCGCGCGGGCGGATGCCGGGGAAGCTGACGCCCGGCACACCGTCCATCTGGAACGGCAGCAGGATGCCGTGCCAGTGGATGGATGTGTCCTCATCAAGCTGGTTCGTCACCGCGAGGCGGACGTTCTGGCCTTCGCGCAAACGGAGCACCGGCGCGGGAAGCACGCCGTTGATCGTTGTGGCCGTGGCGGTGCGCCCGTTCACGGTGAACGGCGACTGACCGATCGTCAGGTCGATGTTCGGGCCGGTGAGGGTCGGCAGGTCCGCCCGCAACCCCGGCGAACCTGTCTGGGCCCAGGCGGGCATCAAGCCCTGCAGGGCCGCGAGACCGCCTCCGGCGACAGCGCCGCGCAGCAGTAGTCGACGATCCAGCTTCATGGGATACTCCTGAAAGTCATGACCGCGCCTCCGTACGGCGACGATCTATAGGGATTTACGCAGGCGACGCGGTCGGCCCTCGCGACACGCTGCCGCAGAGCCGACCGCGCCGGCGGCCCTCGCGGCCGCCCGCCGAATTACCGCCGCGCCAGGAGAGCCTTCATCTGGGCGATCTCCTGTTCCTGGGAGCGGACGATTTCCTCGCACAGACCGAGCACTTCCGGATCCGTCAGCGAGGCTTGCTGGCACATCAGGATGGCGCCGGAGTGGTGCGGGATCATCGAACGCAGGAACTCCGTGTCTCCCACCGCCGCCTGGGTCCGCATACCCCAGAAGCTGACCGCAAACACCAGGGCGGCAGCCCCGCCGATCAGCAGATTCGTCCGTTTCGACGGATACATCGACCGCATGAACACCAGCATGAGGATCGCCATAGGCGAGACCATCATGAGGGTCATGTAGACGTTGTTGAGGTTGAAGTAGAAATGATTGAGGGACGCGATCATCGTGTACATCACGAGGTACATGATGATGAAATCCAGGACGAGCTCGATCGCGAACGACCGATAGCTCCCCTTCATGGCGTGCATGGTCTTCATGTTTTCCATCGATTGTTCTTCCTCTACTCGCAAATCTGCAACGGGACTTCTCGCCGACGCCGGATCATCCTGCGCTGGCGGGATGAGCCTCCAGCCAGGCGCGCAGCTCCGCGATGTCCGCGGTCTGCATCTCGATCGTCTTCTGCGCCATGCGCCGGATGTCGGCGTCCTGGCTTTCGCGCAGCACCACCTGGGCCATGTCGAGGGCGCCCTGGTGATGCGCGATCATCTTGCGAGCCCAGGTCTGGTCCGTGTCGACCCCGGTCGCGGCCATCATGGCCTCCATCATTTTCGCTTCGGCCGGCGCGAACGGCGGCTCACCGCCTCCGCCCGGCGCTGCCGCACCGGCTGCGGCCCCCACGTTTGTTTCGAGCCAACGCTGGAGCTCGGCGATGTCCCCGGTCTGCATCTCGACGGTCTTCTGCGCCATCCGGCGAATGTCGGCATCCCGCGTGTCGCGCAGCACGATCTGGGACATATCGAGGGCGCCTTGGTGATGGGGGATCATCTTGCGGGCCCATGCCTCTCCGGCGCTGGCTCCCGTCGCCGACCTCATGGCCTCGTGCATCCTCGCCTCGGCGGCGGAGAAGGGCGTCTGCGCCATCGCCATGGGCTCCGGAGTCTGCGCCGACTCGTCGGCCTTGGAGGCCGCCGGCGGCTCGGCGGCCGGGCTGCACGCCGCCACGAGGAGAGCGGAACAGCCGGCGAGCAGAACGGACGAGCGTGTGAAGGTCAGGTTGAACATCGGGTGTCTCCGGCGTGGGGCGGCGCCGGCGAATCGGCCGGCGGCTAGTTGAAGAGGGCGCCGGCGAGGCGGCGGCGGGACGCGGACTTGAACCGGGATCTCGGCGCCGATGCGCAACCGGACATGAACGCCAGTTAAATCCGGGTCCTCCGACACGGTTCCGCCTTGATCAAATATACCCGAACGCTGTTGGATCAGGCGAGGGATCGGCTGCCGGAGTGCGTAATGGCGCAAACGCCGGTCGTCGCCTTCTCCTGGCCCCGGTCCCCCATGCCGCCCCCGTTAAAGTCTGACCGCACGAAGCCGCAGCGCATTGCCGATGACGCTCACGGAGGACAGGGCCATCGCCAACGCCGCCAGAGCCGGCGACAGCAGGAGGCCAAAGATCGGGTACAGCAGCCCCGCCGCGACCGGGATGCCCAGGGCGTTGTACCCGAAGGCGAAGACGAGATTCTGGCGGATGTTGCTCATCACCGCCTTCGACAGCTTGCGCGCCCGGACAATGCCCTGGAGATCGCCCCCCAGCAGGGTGACGCCGGCGCTCTCGATGGCCACGTCCGACCCGGCGCCCATGGCGACCCCGACATCGGCGGCGGCCAGGGCCGGGGCGTCATTGACCCCGTCGCCGGCCATGGCCACGATGCGGCCCTCGGCCCGCAGACGCTCGACGACCGCCGCCTTGTCCTGCGGCAGGACCTCGGCCTGGACATCGTCTATGCCGAGCCGGCGCGCCACCGCCTCGGCCGTGGTCCGGTTGTCCCCGGTCATCATCACCAGGCGCAGGCCCGCGGCCTTCAGAGCGCGAATGGCCTCGGCGGTCGTCGCTTTGACCGGGTCGGCGATGCCGAGGACTCCGGCCGCCACCCCGTCAACGGCCACGAAGATCGCGGTGGCGCCGTTCTGGCGTAGCGCCTCGGCCTCGGCCTCGAGCGCCGCGACCTCGACGCCGATCTCCTTGAGGTAGCGGCCGTTGCCGAGCGCCACGCGGCGGCCATCGACCACCCCGGTGACGCCGCGCCCGACCGGGCTGTCGAACTCCGACGCCTCCGACAGCACGAGCTTGCGATCCGCCGCGGCGCGGACGACGGCGTCGGCCAGCGGGTGCTCGCTGCCCCGCTCCAGACTGGCGGAGAGTCTCAAAAGCTCGGCCTCGTCGAACCCGGCGGCGGGCCGGATGGCCGTCACCGACGGTCGCCCCTCCGTCAGGGTACCGGTCTTGTCGAGCACCAAGGTGTCGACCTTTTCGAAACGCTCCAGCGCCTCGGCGTTCTTGATCAGCACGCCGGCGTGGGCGCCGCGCCCCACCCCGACCATGATGGAGATCGGCGTCGCCAGGCCCAGGGCGCAGGGACAGGCGATGATCAGCACCGAGACCGCGGCGACCAGCGCGTAGGACAGGCGCGGTTCGGGACCGACCAGGCCCCAGACGAGGGCGGCGAGAACCGCGATGCCGATCACTGCCGGCACGAACCAGCCGGACACCTTGTCGGCCAGCCGCTGGATCGGCGCGCGGCTGCGCTGGGCCTGGGCCACCATCTGGACGATCTGCGCCAGCAGGGTGTCGGCGCCGACCTTGTCAGCCCGCATCACGAACGAGCCGGTCTTGTTGAGGGAACCGGCGACGACCTTGTCCCCGACGCCCTTGGTCACCGGCATGGATTCACCCGTGACCAGGGACTCGTCGATGGTTACGCGACCGTCCAGAATCTCGCCATCGACCGCCACCTTCTCGCCGGGGCGGACGCGCAGTCGGTCCCCGACGGCGACCATGTCGAGCGTGACGTCCTCGTCGCCGCCGTCGTCACG
Organism: Brevundimonas sp. ALps5; assembly: GCF_058681645.1. NCBI lineage: Bacteria > Pseudomonadati > Pseudomonadota > Alphaproteobacteria > Caulobacterales > Caulobacteraceae > Brevundimonas > Brevundimonas sp. ALps5. Next base: position 1,809,398 of record NZ_CM178744.1, read on the forward strand.
GAGCCGCCGCGCGGTCTTGGGCGCCAAATCAAGCAGCGCCCGGATGGCGCCGGACGTCTGTTCGCGGGCGCGCAGCTCAAGAATCTGGCCCACCAGAACCAGGACGGTGATGATGGCCGCTGCCTCGAAATAGACCGGCGCGCTGCCGTCCATCCGGCGGACCGCCGCCGGGAACAGAGCCGGCGCCAGCACCGCGACCACGCTGTAGATCCAGGCCGCGCCGACGCCGATGGCGATCAGGGTGAACATGTTGAGGCTGCGGTTGCGGAGGGAAGCCCAGCCCCGCTGGAAGAACGGCCAGCCAGCCCACAGCACCACGGGCGTCGCCAGCGCGAACTGGATCCAGTTGGAGGTTTGGCCCGAAATCCGCATCGCCAGTCCGGTCAGATGGCCGCCCATCTCGAGCGCGAAGACGGGCAGGGTCAGGACCGCGGCAACCCAGAGGCGGCGGGTGAAGTCGATCAGTTCGTGATTGACCGGCGCCTCGGCGGTGACGGTCTCCGGCTCCAGCGCCATGCCGCAGATCGGGCAGGAGCCCGGGCCCTCCTGGCGCACCTCCGGATGCATCGGGCAGGTGTAGATGGCGCCCGGGATGACAGGCGCCGGTTGCCGGGCCTCGCCGAGATAGCGGTCCGGATCGGCGATGAATTTGGTCCGGCAGCCCGCCGAACAGAAGAAATAGTCCTTATCGTCGTGGGCCGCCCGATGCGCTGTGGTCGCCGGATCGACGGTCATGCCGCAGACCGGATCGACCGCCTTCGCGCCGCTGTCCGCCGATTTGGCCGAACAGCAGCTGTGGTCGGGCGGATGCGAAGGGGAGGGCATGGACATGGCGGGCTCCTTGAAACAGCTGGACGCCATATATACCCTAAGGGGGTATCGCGCAAGGCGCTGTCCTGGGGTAGGGTCGAACGGTCAGAGCGAGGAATTGGATGCAGACGGAAACAAAACCCAAGGTGTTGAACCGCCTGAACCGGATCGAGGGCCAGGTGCGCGGCATCGCCCGGATGGTCGAGGAGGACCGCTACTGCGTGGAGGTCCTCACCCAGCTCCAGGCCGTACGGGCGGCCCTGCTGCGCGTCGAGAGCGAGGTGCTCAGAGACCACCTTGACCACTGCGTCATGGGGGCGATGACCGGCGACGATCTCTCCGATCGCAAGGCCAAGGCCACAGAACTGATCGACCTTCTCGGACGCGCCTCGCGCTAGCGCAGGACATTTCCCTAGACATCCCGTCGGATTGGTTCGGCGAGCGTCTTAAAATATCCTCTCGGGTAGTCGGGCCGACCGCCGATCTGGCCTGCCCGGGGCGTGTGGACCCCGGACCGGAAACTTGCCCAAGAGATGATCCCACAGGCTGGTGAACAGGCCGAAAAACCCACGGAAAATCACGGGAGCGTAGCAAAGACGTGGAGCCTGCATCTGCGCCTAGGCCAGGACCTTGAGGCGCCGACCGCCCAGGCTCCCGGGCGACGGCTCCGGGCGCCGGGTCCTCAGACGGCTTGAGGAGCGCCCCTTCAAGGCGTGCATCCAGCTTACATACCTTGACGCCGAGCTGTTCTTTGAAGCCCGCCACGATGCGGTCCGGCTGGGCCTCAGGGCTCGACAGGGCCGTCGGAGAGGGCGGAATGACGAGGCGAGGGCCGGCCGATCAGCGCCAGAAGGCCCGATGACGATCGCCTGACGGCTCAGGGCGGACGGTCGTCCAGAACCACGCGGACCGAGCCCGCGCGAGCCACGGTCAGCTGGATTGCGACATGGGTGGGCGACGTGGTCTTCGTGCGCGCCCGCATAGACGGCCCATCCATCGCCCATGGAGAAAACCGCGCTCGATGAGATCCAGGCCATCGTTCACCACGGCCCGCGCTGAACTGTGGGCTGAGCCGGTGGCACGCGTCATCCCGCCTTCCGATGAAACCTGCAAGCCGACCGCCATGAGCCCGCGAGCGGCGCAGGATCAGATCATGGCCTTTTCTCCAGCGCGGCAGGCCTGACCCCCGGATGCGAGAGGATGAGGGATGGCGGCGACCGATGCGTAGACCAATTAAGCGGTCCGTCCTGTGCCGCCCGCCGTGGGGGCCATCGTTCATGACGTCCGTTTCTCCGACTCACGAAGGCTACCCGGCTGATCTGAGGGCCCTGACCAGCCTGCGGGCCTTCCTGGCCATGGGCGTGGTGCTGTTCCACTACCAGCTTCAGTGGGATCCGGCCCTGGGCTACAGCCCGATCATCGAGCGAAGCCGGCTGGGGGTCGACGCCTTCTTCATGCTGTCGGGCTTCATTCTGGCCCACGTCTACGGCCCCGCTTTCGCCGCAGGAACGTTCAGCTACAGGCGCTTCCTCGTGGCCCGCTTGGCTCGGCTCTATCCCCTCCATCTGGCGATTTTAGGCGGTGTTCTGATCATGGTGCTCGGAGCTTCAATCTCTGGCGTTCCGTTCGATCTCTCGACCTACACGACAGAGGGCTTCTTCAAGACCCTGTTCCTGGTACAGGCGTGGTTTCCAAGCGAAATCGGATACAATTGGAGCGGCCCGTCCTGGTCGCTCTCGGCGGAATGGTTCGCCTATCTGCTGTTCCCGGCCTACGCCCTTCTCTCCATCCGGATGAGACATCGTCCTTGGTTCCTGCTCGGCTTGGGCATCGTCAGCTATGTTGTCATCGACGCGGCCTACGTCTCAACCTTCGGCAAGGTTCTGCCTCGGGCCGAGGACGACATGGGCATCTTGCGCATAGCGCCGGCCTTTCTGATCGGCATGGCGCTCTACGGCTTGGGCCATCGCTGGCGCTGGAGCCGGCCCGTCGCCATCGCCGCCGCCCTGGCTGCTACCCTCGTGTTGCTCGGCGCTATGCAGCTGTCGTTGGACGACCGGATCATCGTCGCCCTCTCAGCCCCCGTTATCCTGACCTGGTCCCTGCTCGCACGCGCGGACTGCGAGGGGCCTCTCGCCGCCCCTGCGCTGGTTTTCGCCGGTGAAGCCTCCTTCGCCCTCTATCTCGTGCACATGCCCGTCCTCGTCGCCTTCAAGGGCGTGGTCGCCGAACTGCGCGGCATCGACAGCGCCTTCCGCATCACGCCAGTCGAACTGGCAGGGTTGTTCGTCGTCACGGCGCTGATCGCGGCGGCCCTGCATCTGCTCGTTGAGAAACCTGGGCGAACCTGGATCCGACGCCGGTTCGAAAGCCGGCGAGCCCGGCCCGCAGCGCCGGCCTGACCCCGGGCCACGAGACGTGGGTACTGCCTCGGCGTCGGTCAATCCCGACCGGTCGGCGCCGCACTGGCGCCGCAGCGACCCGCAGCCCACCAAGAAAACATTTTGAGAATGATAGTGAGTCACTCCCATGCCGCCCCTTACCACGACTGGCGGATCGATCAATGTTCGCATCGTCGCAGCCGTCAACGGAGCTCCCGACCTCCGCCATCACGTATCCACCTGAAGGACGAATCCTAGCCATATCGTGATGCGGCAACCTCGACCGTTGCCATTGGGATCGGGTCGCACTATGGCGGATGAAGGAGCCGTTCAATCTTGTCTCGCCTGTTTCGCACCATTTGCGTCAGCCTGTGCGCCGCCCTCGTGGCGACGTTGAGCCTGCATGGGGTTCAGGAAGGGCGGCACCAGATTGCCCATGCGTCGGATTGGCCGGCAGTCGCGATCGGCCACGGTGATCACGCAGAGATCGCGGACGTCGATCATGGCTCGCTGCACGTCCATATCGCCCCCGACGCGCCGGCCGAGGATCCACTGGATCAAGCCGAAGACGGCGAAGACGAGGGCGAGGCCGGGCGTCCAGCAAGCCATCACCACCATACGAGCGGCGACAGCCACACCGCCATCCCGATCCTCAACCGCGATCTGAGCCCCCTCGTCGCCATGAACGCCGTGCTGATCCAGCCGGCGGGCGATGGCGCACGTCCGGCCCACGACGGCGACGGGCCTGAATACCCTCCCAGACGGACGCGCACGATCATCTGATCCGACGCGGCCAATCGGTCGCGCGTGCACCCCCGTTTCCCGGAGAGAATCCCTTGAAGACCCCATCGTCCGGCATTGCCGGGCCGTGGGCGCGACTGACGGCCGTGTCGGCCCTCGCGCTCATTCTGGCGGCCTCGCTGCCGCCGACCCTTGCTGTCGCACAGGATGCGGCGGCCACGTCCACCGCGCCTGTACTGTCGCTGGACGAGGCGCTGCGTCGAGCCGCCCTGGTCGATCCCTCACTGGCACCGACCCAGGCCCGGCGACAGGCGTCGCGGGCAGCCGTGCGTCAGGCGGACGTTCGTCCCAACCCCACGCTTGGGGTGATGGTCGAGAACTTTCCGACCATCGGCGGAGGCGACCTGTTCCGTCGGACCGAGACCACGCTCACAGTCGAGCAACGGTTCGAGCGGGGCGGTGACAGGTCCGCCCGTGTCTCTCTCGCCGAAGCCGAAGGGCTGCTGGTCGACGCCACCGCGCGCATTCGCCAGTTGGACCGGCTCGAACAGGTGCAGCGCGCCTGGGCGGAAGCTCTGGCGGCTCAGGCCGAGTTGGAGATCGCCCGCGAGCGCCTTGACCTCGCCGAACGGTTCCAGACCGAGGTCGGTCGCCGCGTGGACATGGCGCGCGATCCTCTGTTCGCCGGGGCGCGCGCCGAGGCCGAACTGGCTCAGGCCCAGATCGACTTCGATCAGGCCGGGATTACCGTCCGGGTCGCCAACATTTCGCTGGCCCGGTTCTGGGATGGGTCATCGGACTTCACCCTTGGCGCCGAGACCTTCGCCGACACCCGGTCGGCGCTCGACGTCACGGATGGGGTCGCCCAGGCGGACCTGGACATCTTCGTCGCACAGCGCGACATCGCCGTCGCCCGGGTGGCGGTGGAGACGGCCCGCGCCCGGTCGGACGCCACGGTCAGCGCCGGCGTCCGTCACTTCGGGGACGGCAACGACCTCGGCTTTGTCGTCGGCGCGTCGATTCCCCTTGGTCGCTACGACCAGAACCTCGGGGCCATCGACCGCGCCCGAGCGGAGGGGCTGGCCGCCGAGGGTGATCTCGCCGCCGCCCGCATCGACCGTGAACGTGAGATCGCGCGCCTGCAGGTTCAGGTCATGGCCCGAGCCAGCGAAGCTCGCAGGATCGGGCAGGAAACCCTTCCCCAGGCCGAGCGCGCCGTCGTTCTGGTGCGCGACGGCTTCAACAGGGGCGGCTTCACCTACAACGACGTCATCTCCGCCCAGACCGCCCTGCTGCAGACCCGCGCCCGCCGCGTCGCGGTGCTCAAGCAATTCCATATCGATCGCGCCCGCCTCGACAGACTGACCGGCGCGCACGGCGACCTGATCCTCGCCCTGGAGACTCAACCATGATCCGCCTGACACCTTCGCGGCGCTGGCTCGTTGCGTCTGCGATCGTCCTCGCCTTCGCCGCCGCCGCTTGCGGAGACAAGCCCGCCGAAAAGGCAGGCGAAAACGGCGAGGCTGCCGCCGCCGACTATGAGCGTGGCCCTCACCGAGGCCGGATGCTCCGCGACGGAGACTTCGCCCTTGAGATCACCATCTTCGAGGAAGGACCAGAGCCCCTGTTCCGGCTCTATCCCTATCTGAAGGACAAGCCGCTCGATCCACGTCAGGTCCAGGCGACCATGGCCCTGACCCGTCTCGGGCCGAAGGTCGATCGGTTCACCTTCATCCCGACCGAGGACTATCTCGCCAGCCCCGGTGTCGTCTCCGAGCCGCACTCCTTCGACGTGGCGGTCGCGGCGACCCAGAACGGCAAGCGATCGACCTGGGCCTACCAGTCCTATGAGGGTCGCACCGTCATCTCAGCCGACGCCGCCCGCGCCGGTGGCGTCACCACGCAGCGCGCCGGTTCCGCAGTCCTGGGCGAGTCTCTGCCGTTGAGCGGTCGGGTCGAGATCACGCCTGAGGGCCAGAGCGATGTCTTCGCCCGCTATCCGGGTCGGGTGATGGCGTTGAACGTCGAACTGGGCCAGCGCGTATCGCGAGGCCAGGTTGTGGCGCGGGTCGAGTCCAGCGAGAGCCTCCAGACCTATTCCGTCACCGCGCCGATCTCCGGCGTCATCATGGCCAAGAACGTCAACGCCGGGGCCATCACCGGCGCGGGCGGCGAGCCGATGCTGGTGATCGGCGACCCAACCCGCCTCCATGCCGAGTTCGCCCTCTATCCGCGCGATGCAGAACGTGTCCGCCGGGGCCAGCGGGTCGAGGTCACCAGTCTGGCAGGTGACCACCGTTTCAATGGCGTCATCGAAACCATCCTGCCCGGCTCTGATCCGATGAGCCAGACCCTGATCGCCCATGTCGAACTGGCCTATCAGGGCGGCGTCTGGCGGCCGGGCCTGGGAGTACAGGGCACCGTTCAGGTCGGTGAGGGTGCAGTGCCTCTCGCCGTCCAGACCAAGGCCATCCAGCCGTTCCGCGATTTCCAGGTCGTCTACGCCAAGGTCGGCAACACCTATGAGGTGCGGATGCTCGAACTGGGCCGAAGGACCGACGAGTGGACCGAGGTGCTTGGCGGGCTCGAACCCCGAACCGAATACGTCGTGGACGGCGCCTTCCTCATTCGCGCGGACATCGAAAAGTCCGGCGCGAGCCATGATCACTAGGGGGCGCGAGAACCATGCTTGCACGCATCATCGCCCTGTCGATCCGCTTCCGATGGGCGGTCATGGGGCTCGTCCTCCTGGCCTGCGCCATCGGCGTCTGGAGCTTCCAGCGCCTGCCGATCGACGCCACTCCGGACATCACCAACGTCCAGATTCAGATCAACACCGAAGCCCCCGGCTATTCGCCGCTGGAGGCCGAACAGCGCATCACCTTCCCCGTCGAGACCGCCGTCGCAGGCGTTCCGGGCCTTCAATACACCCGCTCGGTTTCGCGATACGGGTTGAGCCAGGTGACCGTCATCTTCGACGACGGCACCGACATCTATTTCGCACGCCAACTGGTGAATGAGCGCCTCCAAAGCGCCCTCGGTCAGCTTCCCCCCGGCGTCACCCCTGAACTTGGCCCTATCGCCACCGGCCTCGGGGAGATCTTCATGTATACGGTCGAGGCCGAGCCGGGTGCACGACGTCCCGACGGCCAGCCCTATACGACCGAAGACCTGCGCACGCTTCAGGACTGGGTCATCCGGCCCCAGCTTCGCAACACGCGCGGTGTCACCGAGGTCAACACCGTCGGCGGCTACGAGCGTCAGTATCACGTCACACCCGATCCGCAGCGGCTGGCGGCCTACGGGGTGACCATGGCCGAGGTGGTCGAAGCGCTGGACAACAACAACGCCAACGTCGGCGCGGGCTATGTCGAGCGCTTCGGCGAACAGTATCTGATCCGGGTGCCGGGGCAGGCTTCGACGAGTGAAGACCTGGGCAACATCGTGATCGCCACGCGTGGGGGCATTCCGATCCGCATCCTGGACTTCGCCGACATCGGAATGGGCCAGGAACTTCGCACCGGCGCCGCGACCGAGAACGGCAAGGAGACGGTCCTTGCGACGGTTCTAATGCTGGCTGGCGAGAACAGCCGTATCGTCGCCCAGGCCGCCGCCGCCAGCCTGCATGAAGCCGCCAAGGCCCTGCCGCCCGGTGTCGTCGCCACGCCGGTCTACGACCGCACCGAACTGGTGGAACGCGCCATCCACACCGTCGAAAAGAACCTCGTCGAGGGCGCCCTGCTGGTCATCGTCGTGCTGTTCCTGCTGCTCGGCAACATCCGCGCGGCCCTGATCACGGCGGCGGTCATTCCCGTCACCATGCTGATGACCATCACCGGCATGGTGCGGACCGGAACCTCCGGCAATCTGATGAGCCTCGGCGCGCTCGACTTCGGCCTGATCGTGGACGGCGCCGTCATCATCGTCGAGAACTGCCTCAGGCGCTACGGCGAGGCCCAGCATCGCCTGGGTCGTATCCTGACCCGCGAGGAACGGTTCGATCTGGCGGCGACCGCCTCCAGCGAGGTAATCCGGCCCTCGCTATTCGGGGTCATGATCATCACCCTGGTCTATGTCCCCATCTTCGCCCTGACCGGGGTGGAGGGGAAGACCTTCCACCCGATGGCGATCACCGTCGTCATCGCCCTGACGGCAGCGCTCCTGCTGTCCCTGACCTTCGTACCCGCCGCCGTCGCCATGTTCGTCACCGGCAAGGTCGAGGAGAAGGACAGCTTCCTGATGCGCTGGGCCCGGGTGGGTTATCAGCCGGCGCTCGACTTCGCGCTCAGGACCCGCAGCCTGATGATCGGCATTGCGGTCGTGCTGGTGCTGCTCGCCGGGTTCGGGGCGTCGCGGATGGGCTCGGAGTTCGTGCCCAATCTCGACGAAGGCGACATCGCCATGCACGCCCTGCGCATCCCGGGCACCAGCCTGACCCAGGCCGTGCAGATGCAGACTGCGTTGGAAGCCCGCATCGCCCGCTTCCCCGAGGTGGAGCGGGTCGTGGCCAAGATCGGCACCGCCGAGGTCGCCACCGATCCGGTGCCGCCCTCGGTCGCCGACACCTTCATCATGCTGAAGGACAGGAAGGATTGGCCGAACCCTCGCAAGTCTCGCGGCGACCTCGTCGCCGAGATGGAAGAGGCCGTGAATGAGATTCCCGGCAGCAAATACGAGTTCACCCAGCCGATCCAGATGCGGTTCAACGAACTGCTGAGCGGGGTGCGGGCCGACGTCGCCATCAAGGTCTATGGCGACGATCTCGACGAACTGCTGCGCCTCGGCGCCGAGATCGAAGCCATCGTGGCCTCGGTGGACGGGGCCGCCGATCCCCAGACCGAACAGATCACCGGCCTGCCGGTGCTCCAGATCACACCCAACCGACCCGCCATGGCGCGCCTTGGCCTGAGCATCGAAGACGTCCAGTCGGTTATCTCCACCTCGATGGGCGGCACGACCGCCGGGCAAATCTTCGAGGGTGACCGTCGTTTCGACGTCGTTGTCCGCCTGCCCGAGCGTCTGCGCGCCGACACCAACGCCATCGGTCGTCTCCAGGTCCCGCTCCCGGCGGGCGAAGGACAGCCGCGTCAGTTCGTGCCCCTGAATGAGGTCGCCACGATCGAACTCACAAAGGGTCCGAACCAGATCAGCCGAGAGAACGGCAAACGCCGCATCGTGACCACGGCCAATGTCCGCGACCGCGACCTGGGTTCGTTCATCCGCGAGGTTCAGGACCGGGTCGATGCTGAGGTCGCCATACCGGCCGGCTATTGGGTCACCTATGGCGGAACGTTCGAGCAGTTGATCTCGGCCGCCAAACGATTGCAACTCGTGGTTCCCGCGGTGTTGCTGCTGATCTTCGGCCTGCTGTTCGCCTTGTTCCGCTCGGTCAAGGACTCGGCCATCGTTTTCTCCGGCGTGCCTCTGGCCCTGACCGGAGGGGTGGCCGCCCTGATGCTGCGTGGGCTGCCTCTGTCGATCTCGGCGGGGGTCGGATTCATCGCCCTGTCCGGGGTCGCCGTGCTCAACGGTGTCGTCATGGTCACCTTCATCCGCAGCCTGATCGCCGAAGGGAAGCCTCTTGGCGAGGCAATCCGGGAGGGGGCGCTGACCCGTCTTCGCCCGGTGCTGATGACGGCGCTCGTCGCCAGCCTCGGCTTCGTGCCCATGGCCTTGAACGTCGGAGCCGGCGCCGAGGTCCAGCGCCCGCTGGCCACGGTCGTCATCGGCGGGATCATCTCCTCGACCCTGCTGACCCTGCTCGTGCTCCCCGCCCTCTACAGCCTCGTCCACGGCCGCCCGTCTTCGCCGAACGGCGTCAGACGGTCGTGGCGTGAGCGGCTTCCCTTCGCATACTCCCGGAGGACTTCATGAACCCGCGTCTCCAGCGCGCGACCGCCTGGTTGCGAACGCCCATCGGCCTGCTGAGCGCAGGCCTGTTGGTGCTCTTCCTCAACGGCCTGTTCACCGCCACCCTGGCGCACGGGGTGGCGGCAGGGGACAAGGGCTACATCCAGGAGACGTCCGGCATCGTCTTCTGGCCCTTCGTCTATCTGGGGGCCAAGCACATGGTCACCGGTTACGACCATCTGCTGTTCCTGTTCGGGGTGATCTTCTACCTCTACCGCCTCAAGGATATCAGCCTCTACGTCACCATGTTCGCCGTCGGGCATTCGACGACCCTGCTGCTGGGCGTGATGCTGAACGTCAACGTCTCCAGTTATCTGATCGACGCCATCATCGGCCTGTCCGTCGTCTACAAGGCGCTCGACAACATGGGGGCCTACCGACGCTGGTTCGGTGTCCAGCCGGACGCCAGGGCCGCGACCCTGGCGTTCGGTCTGTTCCACGGCCTGGGTCTGGCGACCAAACTGCAGGACTTCCAGCTGTCTTCAGACGGCCTCTTGGTCAACCTGATCGCCTTCAACATCGGCGTGGAGATCGGCCAGCTTCTGGCGCTCGGAGCCATCCTGATCGCCATGGGATTCTGGCGCCGGACCGCCAGCTTCGGGCGCCACGCCTATCTGGCCAACGTCATCCTCATGATCCTCGGTTTCATCCTGACGGGCTATCAGCTCGTCGGCTTCTTCGTCGCCTGACGGGAGACCTTCCATGCAAAATCTCAATCAACCCGATCCCGCCGAACTGCCGTCGACGGCCAAGCTGCTCAAGTCTACCGGCGTCGCCGTCGTCATCGCCTCGGCCCTGCTGGTCACCGTGGTCCTTCCAGCCGAGTACGGCGTCGATCCTACCCGCATCGGCTCGGTCTTCGGGCTGACCGAGATGGGCCGGATCAAGCGCCAACTCGCCGTTGAAGCTGCGGCTGAAGCGGCCTCAACGGCGGCGGTCATTACATCCACGAGGACCGCGCCTGCCTTGCCGGCAGCCGCACCAGTGGGCTCACCAGACACCGCAACTCAGGAGCCGGCCAGGTCTGGCAAGACCGAAGCCGTCCCGCCAGCGGTCACGACCCAGACGGCAGCCGCAGCTACGACAACCAATGGCGCATCGGCGGGTCGCAGCCATCGCACGTCCCTGACCCTTGAGCCTGACGAGGGGGCCGAGATCAAAATGGCCATGGGGGACGGCGCGAAGGCGAACTTCACCTGGTCCACCAGTGGCCCGGCGGTGAACTATGACACCCATGGTGACGGCCAAGGGATCACCTATCACGGCTATAGCAAGGGAACCTCCGCCCGCGAGACGGGGGTGCTAACGGCCGCTTTCGCGGGTCATCACGGCTGGTTCTGGCGTAACCGCAGCGGCGAGCGTGTCACCATCACGCTTCAAACCTCGGGCGACTACGAGAGCGTCGATTTCGTCGACTGAGGCTTACGGTCGGATGTCTCCCGCCTTGGGCTCACTCCTTCGTCGTCGGCCATCGCGGGTGGCGCTCGTCGATGACGAAGGGATGGCTGTGCAACGCCTCTCCGGATTGACCGTCCAGATGCGGATCGTCTTCGGCCGGTGCGTCATGCCGATGCGGCAGGTCCGTCGGGTCGTTCGCAGGCCAGACTACAAATCCTAGGACCGTTCCGAACGCGCACAGGGCGGCCAGCACCAGAAAGGCCGCGCTGGGGTCCGCAGCCGCGCTGACCAGACCGGCGACCGGATAGGCGATCAGCCAGGCGGCGTGGGACAGGGCGAACTGCGCCGCGAACAGGGCCGGACGATCCTGTGCGTTGGAAGACCGACGCAAGGCGCGACCCGCCGGTGTGAGGGTCAGCGAATAGCCGACGCCCATGACGGCCCAGAGGATGAGCAGGGCGACATAGGTGGTCGCCAGCACCGATCCCCCAAGCAGCACCAGGGTCATGATCGCGGCGCCCCACAACATGGCGGTCCGGTCTGCGACCCGGTCCAGCAGGCGAGGCAGGGCGATCGCCGCCGCCATCGACCCCGCCCCGAAAGCCGCTAGCGCCCAGGCGGCGGCTTGGCCGGACATGGCGAAGCGGGACTGCACCAGGACGACCGTGTTGACGAACACCATGGCCCCGCCGGCGGCCGCGGCGATGCTGATGGCGATCAGACCGCGCAGACGTGGCGTCAAAGCGAACAGGCGAACCCCGCCCGTGAGCCGCTGGATGAAGGGTTTCTGAGCCGTCTGCGTCAGTACCGGCAGTGCAGCCGTGACGACGAAAAGGGCCGAGATAACGAAGCCGAGGGACGTCCCGGCGAACAGATTGTTGTAGCTCATGAAGGCGAGGAGCACGGCCGCCAGCACGGGACTGGCCACGCTCTCGAGATCGGCCGCGAGGCGCGAGAGCGACAGGGCCTTGGTGTATTCCGCCTCGTCAGGCAGCAGGTCGGGGATCATCGCCTGGAACGCCGGGGTGAAGGCCGCCGAGGCGACGTACAGCACCGTCATCAGGGCATAGACCTCCCAGGCCTCGCCAACGAACGGCAAGGCGCCGGCGACACAGGCCCGGACGACATCCAGCGAGACCAGCAGGGCCTTGCGGGGAAGCCTGGCCGCCAGGGCGTTCGCGAAGGGCGCGACGCCGATATAGGAGATCATCTTGATGGCCAGGGCCATCCCCAAGACTTCGCCGGCATTGGCCCCGGCCAGATCATGCGCCAGCAGACCCAGCGCCACCGTCGCCATGCCCGTGCCGAGCAGGGCCGCGACCTGAGCCGTAAACAGGTGCCGATAACCGGCATGTCGGAGCGGGGAAAACATCGAAGATCATCCTGCGGGTCGAGCCAGGGGGCTAGCCTTATCCCCTCCGGGGGGATAGCATCTTGCTATGGCCCACGTCGTCCATAAATCCCATCCCGAGATCGTCAATCGGCTCAAACGCGCCGAGGGACATCTGCGGAAAACCATCGCCATGATCGAGGGCGGCCGCACCTGCCTCGACCTCGCCCAGCAGCTTCACGCAATCGAGAAGGCCGTGGCGGCGGCCAAGAAGGCCCTGATCCACGATCACATCGACCATTGCCTCGCCCATGCGGCGGAGGGCGATCCGGCTGAGGCGCGGCAGGCCATGGCCGAGTTCAAAGACATCACCAAATACCTGTGAGACGCCGATGACTCCGTTTGCGGACCTGCTCGCGCAGGGCTCGGCCCATGCCTGGCTGTTCATTCCCTCGGCCCTCCTTCTCGGGGCGCTTCACGGTCTTGAGCCGGGGCATTCCAAGACCATGATGGCGGCCTTCATCGTCGCCGTGCGCGGGACGGTCTGGCAGGCGGTATTGCTCGGGCTTTCGGCGACCTTGTCGCACACGGCCATCGTCTGGGCGATCGCCCTGACCGGTCTTTACTTCGGTCAGTTCTTCGACATCGAAGCCTCGGAGGGCTGGTTCCAACTGGCCTCGGCCGTGATCATCCTCGGTGTCGCCGCATGGATGCTGTTGGCCACATGGCGCGAGCAGAACGCCGTCCATAACGAGCATGATCATGACCACACCCACGACGAGACGCGCTGGATCGACACGGGCCATGGCGTCGTCAGCCTGAGTATCTTCGAGGACGGTATTCCGCCGCGCTTCCGGTTTGCCCCCGATCACGGTCCTGTCCCGAGGGCCGGCGACATCAAGGTCGCCACCACGCGCGCGGACGGCTCCGTCCAGACATTCCACTTCGAGACACGCGACGGCTATCTCGAATCGGCTGACGTCATTCCCGAACCCCACGCCTTCACGGCGCGGCTGGTTCTGGGCCACGGCAATCACACCCATGACTTCGACGTCGAGTTCGCCGAACACGATCACGAGCATGGTCATGACCACGGCGGCCTGGATGTCTCAAACCCCGGCCACCAGGACGCCCATGAACGCGCCCACGCCAACGACATCAAGAAACGGTTCGCCAACCGCAAGGTGACCACCTGGCAGATCATGCTCTTCGGCCTGACAGGCGGCCTGATCCCGTGCCCGGCCTCGATCACCGTCCTGCTGCTCTGCCTGCAGCTGAAGCAGGTGGCCTTGGGTGCGACCCTCGTCCTGTGCTTTTCGATCGGATTGGCGGCGACCATGGTCACCGTCGGTGTCGCAGCGGCGATCGGGATGCGGCATGCGGAGAAGCGCTGGTCGGGAGGTTTCGCGGCTTTTGCGCGGAAAGCGCCCTATTTTTCAGGCGGGCTGATCGCCATCGTCGGCCTGGTTCTCACCTGGCAGGCCGTCGTGGCCCTGGCCGGGTAGTTCCTTCATGACCGGCACGCCCTGTATCGATATCTGCACCTTCGACGGCCGCTCGGGTCAGTGCGAAGGCTGTGGTCGAACGCGCCCGGAGATAGCGGGCTGGCGCAAGCTTAGTCCCTATCAGAAGAGAACCATCGAACGGGATCTGCCGCGTCGTCTCGCCAGGCTTTCAGCCAACCTCACACCGAAACCGACGGTGTGAAAAGAGACGTGAGGCCGTGGCCATCGCTCCGGTCCACCTTGCGGGTTACGGCGTTTGAGACCCGACGACGTCTCATTCTGACCGGCGCTGGCGAGATAGCGGTCGAGAATGAACTGGTCGAGAGGCACGCCGACCGCCCATCTCGGGAGCTGTTTCGTGCTTCATCCTCGAACGCTATGCTTCCGCTTCTGGGTGCTTTTGCGAGTGATGCCGGTTCTTATCTAGCTGTACTGTAAGCCTTTTTGGAACCTTGAAGCTTTCGCGCGATTAGCGTTCGGGTCGCAACCGATGCCGACCGGAGCGAACCTCGATGCCGGCTTCCGCCAAACTTCTCTCCATCGCGACCGCAAACGCGCCGAATGTCATGACCCAGACGGACGTGGTCCGGGTCGCTCAGGCGCTGTTTAGAGACCGGTTTCCCGGAATCGACCGGATGCTGCCCGTGTTCGACACTGCGGGGATCAGGACGCGGCAATCGGCCATGCCCCTGGATTGGTATCTCACTCCACGGAGTTGGCCGGAACGGACCCAGGCCTATCTCGACATCGCGGTCGGCATGTTCGCCCGCGCCGCCGAAGCGGCTCTCGATCAAGCAGGCCTGAAGGGGTGCGATGTTGACGTGATCATCACGGTCTCGTCGACGGGCATCGCCACGCCCAGCCTTGAGGCCCGCGCCATGGCCCGGATGGGATTTCGCTCCGATGCAGCGCGGGTCCCGGTCTTCGGCCTCGGCTGCGCCGGCGGAGCGACGGGCCTCGCCCTTGCGGGAAGGCTGGCCCAGGCCTCGCCGGGGGCCGTGATCCTTGTGGTCGTGGTCGAGCTCTGCACCCTTTCATTCCGGATGGAGGATCTGACCAAGGCGGACATCGTTGCGACGGCGCTGTTCGGCGACGGGTCGGCCGCTTGTGTGGTTCGCTGCGGCGAGGCGGGCTTCGCCTCGATCGAGGCGGCGGGCGAACACACCTGGCCTGGAAGTCTGGACGTCATGGGCTGGCGCGTCGGCCCGACCGGTCTGGGCGTGATCTTCGACCGCGCCATTCCTCCGTTCGCCCGCGAAAACCTTCGACCGGCGATGGTCGGGATGCTCGAACGCCAGGGCCTGGAGCTTGAGGATGTTGATCGTTTCATCTGTCACCCGGGCGGAATGAAGGTCATCGACGCCCTGGAGAGATCCCTGTCCCTCGATCAGGGCAGTCTGGATCACGAACGGGAGGTTTTGGCCGACCACGGCAACATGTCCGCGCCCACTGTCCTCTATGTCCTCGACCGCGCGAGACGGCAGGGTCTGCCGAACCGGTCGGTCGTGACCGCCCTGGGGCCAGGTTTCACCCTGAGCACCGTAACTCTGAGGTCGGCGGCATGATGCTGTCCATCGTCGTCCTCGCCCTGGTGACTGCGCAGCGGCTCGGTGAACTGGTTCTGGCCGAGTATAACACTCGCCGTCTGCGCGCCCAGGGCGCCGTCGAGACGGGCGCGGACCACTACGTCTTCATCGTCCTCCTGCACGGGGCCTGGCTCCTGGGGCTGTGGGCGTTCGCGTGGGACAGGCCGGTCAACCTTGCCCTGCTCGCCGTCTTCGTTCTGCTCCAGGCAGGCCGGGTCTGGGTGATCGCCACCCTCGGGTCCCGCTGGACGACCCGGATCATCACTTTGCCAGGCGCGCCGCTGGTCACTCGGGGGCCTTATCGCTTCGTCTCCCATCCCAACTATGTCGTGGTCGCCCTCGAGATCGCGGTCCTGCCGGTGGCCTTCGGACTGGTCGGCTATGCGATCGTGTTCAGCCTTCTCAACGCAGCGATGATGTGGGTGCGCATACGCAGCGAAGCCCGCGCTCTTTCGGCGGCAACCGCCGGAGCGCAGCCGGGATAGGAGACCGCTCGGGGCCTTCCTGTCGTGTCAGCAGGCGCGGGTCCTGCTCGGTGAGCTCGGCAACTCTGGTGCGACGCCCCCGTCCACCAGCCAAGCGGCTTTTTGGTTCTAGGCGGTCCAGCGAGTTCGCGGCGCCTGGCTCAGGGCAGTGTGAACACCGTCTGGATCCAGCCGCTCGTCTGGGCGTGTTCGATCAGCTCGAAGATCGGGATCGCTAACAGAAAGACCAGGCCATCCCTGAGGGTGACCAGAAAAAAGATGGGGCGGACTTCGAGGGTCTCGGCGTCCCGCCACTTCGAGACGTCTGGCCAGAAACGAGGCGTGCGATCGAGGTAGGCCGCATAGGGCGCTCCGAAGGCGTCGAGCAGCCAGGCCTCCTCGCTCTTCACGGTCGCCCAGAAGACCGCGACGGCGATCAGCAGAAACAGAACGGCCAAAACGATGCTGCCCGTCTGGGCGCCGATCCCAAAGGCGCCGACGAAACTGAAGACATAGAGGGGATTTCGGGTGATGGAATAGGGTCCACGATCCACGATCTCGGCCTTCTTGCGCCCTCCGATATAGAGAGAGCACCAGCCCCGCCCGACGATGGCGACGCCGATCAGGATCAGGCCGACAGTCTCCAGGCCCTCGTGAAACGGCGTCTCACCCCTCAGGGTCCGGCTGAAGGCAGCCAGGATGACCACGGCGATGATCAGAACGAAAAGCACGACCTTGCGGATCAACTGCATGCGCTGAATGGCGGCGTTCTTGTCTTCCGACATGGTCAGATTCCGGGCAGTCGGCGCACATCAATCAGACGCCGGATAGTGGTGAAAGGGCGAGTCAATGGCGTCGGCATGTTTGCAAGGGCTTCGTGGGTCGGCCTGCCGCCTCGGGAAGAGACAGTCCAGCGAGGCTTTCGTTGAGATTGCGTTTGAAGGACGCCGTCGGTGTCGACCTGTCACCGTGGTGGGGGCGGCTCCTGCACCCACCGCCACAACGCGCCACGACGCGGTCGAAGAGGGGATGAGGCCGAGGTGCACCCCCGTCTCTCTCCGTGGCCGGCGATCCGGACGGACGACCACCAATCGGTTCAGCTCGCACCCTACCCTCGCAGAAAGAGGAGAGCTCAACCATCGTGCACCCCTGCGCCAGGGCGCGGCCTAAAGGTCACAAGCCGATAGAGATAGCCCAGCACAGCGAAGGCCAGAACCCCAGTGGTCAAAGGGTTCAACCAAGCCTCCACGCGATCGTAGTGGGCTTCAAGCCGATAACCCGCATACGCAAGGGTGAAGGTGAAGAGGGCGGTGCCGGCCGAGGTCCAGACCAGAAAGTCGGCAAGCGGCATCCGGGTCACGCCCGCCGGTATCGAGATGAAGGTGCGAACCGTGGGCAGGAGGCGGCCGAGGAACACCGTCAGAGCCCCAAACCGCGTGAACAGACCGGCCATCCGATCGACCTCGTCCGGCGCCAGCGTCAACCAACGGCCGTGCGACGCAGACCAGCGTCGCAGCCGTTCCAGGCCGACCCGACGCCCGATCTCGTACCAAACCCAGGCGCCGAGAACCGCTCCGGCGGTCCCGGCGATGACCAGAAAAACGAAGTCGATGTCGCCTCGCGCGGCGGCGAACCCGGCGAGCGGCATGATCACCTCGGACGGCAACGGAGGGAAGATGTTCTCCGCGAACATCAGGACGGCGACGCCCAAAACACCGGTGGCGGCGATGATGCCGACGATCAGATCGAACATCTGGCTGCATCTATCACGAGTTTTGGGGGTGGAATCCTGTACCGACAGAGCCAGACCCAGGACAGAACCCGTCTGACCCAAGCGGGCGCGAATCCATGGATCTGCGCCGATGTGGATGCGTCGCCGATCGACGGATCGTCGCGCCTGCAAACAAGCACGGCGTTGGGGGCAATCGTAGTGGCGCCGAAGGGCAAGCGGCATTCTCTCGTGGTCTGCCACCGTTCTAGGTCGCGCAGTTTACGCTTAGTCTGACGGGCGGGTTAATTCGGGACGGCAATAGCGGCGTCGGACTGGCGACCGACCCTGCATCGTGATCATGTGGCCGACATGAACCCTGGCGTCGTGTCATGAAGGTGCTGGTCGTTGAGGACGACGAACGCACGGCGGGCTTCATCGCCCGGGGCCTGGCCGAGACCGGCCACACGGTCGACGTCGCCCGCTCGGGCAATGAGGGCGTCCAGATGGGCATGGCCGGGGCCTACGATGTTCTCGTCATGGATCGGATGTTGCCGGGGTTGAACGGGCTCGACGCCATTGCCCTTTTGCGCAGCGAAGGGGTCGCTGCCCCGGTCCTCGTCCTGACCGCTCTCGGCTCGGTCGAGGACCGTGTCGCAGGTCTCGAAGGCGGGGCCGACGACTATCTGGTCAAACCGTTCGCCTTCAGCGAGTTGCTCGCGCGCCTGAATGCCCTGGTGCGTCGGCCACCGTTGTCCGGGCTGAGCGAGACGATCGCCCTCGCAGATCTGGTCATCGACACCCGTCGCCGCCGGGTGATCCGCGCTGGCAAACGGATCGAACTTACCCCGCAGGAATACAAGTTGCTGGAGTTCCTAGCGCGGCGCATCGGCGAGACCGTCACCCGGACCATGCTGCTGGAGAGCCTGTGGGGATTCCATTTTGATCCCCGAACCAATATCGTCGATGCCCATGTCAGCCGCTTGCGCTCCAAGGTCGATCGAGGCTTCGACGTGGAGTTGATCCGGACGTTGCGCGGCGTTGGCTATGTCCTTGACGAACCGGAGTAGGGGCCCGGCCGGTCTGTGGCAGACCACCAGCGTTCGTCTGGCCCTTCTCTTCGCGCTTGTTTTCGGTCTCGGGACCGGACTGCTGTTGTTGGTGCTCGATATCGCTGTCGGTCGCTTCGCCGAGGAGACAGCCCGCGATGCGCTGCGCGACCAGGTCTCTGTGCTGATCGCGGATGCCAATGCCGAGGGCGGCGCAGCCCTCGTGGCGTCGCTTCGCGAACATGTCTCGGGCGGCCAGCCCGAACGGTTCAGCTATCTGGTCGTCACCCCCGGCGGCGATCGGCTGAGCGCCGGACTTCCGGACGCGGTCGAACGCATCAAAGGCGTAGCGAGCATCCATCTGCCTGTGGACGCCAAGGAAGACGACGTCGAAAGTGACCGGATCGAAGTCATCGTGCTGACCGCGCGCGCGCGGGACGGCACCTTCATCGCCGTGGGACGCGATACCTACGCCCTGGCCGAACTGCGCCAGTGGCTGCATCGCCTGGCGCTCTGGGGCGGGGTCGCTCTCGTGCTTCTGGCCTTGTTGTGCGGCATCGCCGCCGGCGCCGTGCTCTTGCGGCGCTTGAAGAGCGTCACAGAAGCCGCCGAACGGGTGATGAGCGGCGACCTCTCCGAGCGTCTGCCGTCACTGGGCATCGGGCTCGAGTTCGACGATCTCGCCGACACCTTGAACGCGATGCTCGAACGGCTCGAGGCCGCCATGGAAGCGTTGAGGCAGGTTTCCTCGGATGTCGCCCACGATCTGCGCACCCCGCTGACCAGGCTGCGCAACACGCTCGAGGACGCCCAAAGCGCGGAGGAAACAGAGCGCGACGAACTGATTACAGAGGCGGTTCTGGAGACCGACCGATTGCTTGAGATCTTCGGAGCCCTGCTGAGACTGGCCCAAATCGAGGGCGGCGCTAGTCGGCAGTTCACCGACGTCGATCTTGCCGCCGTGGCCGCCGATGTGGTCGACGCCTACCTTCCGGCGGCGGATCAGGCGGGCTGGAGCCTGACCCTGATCGTCAGTCAAGACGTCCGCGTGAATGGCGATCCGACCATGCTCGCCCAGGTGATCGCCAGTCTCGTCGACAACGCGCTGACCCATGGCGCGCCGGGACAGACGCTACGGGTCCTGGTCGCACGGGCAGGTGCTGACGCCGAGCTCTCGGTCGAAGACGATGGCCCGG
Organism: Brevundimonas sp. ALps5; assembly: GCF_058681645.1. NCBI lineage: Bacteria > Pseudomonadati > Pseudomonadota > Alphaproteobacteria > Caulobacterales > Caulobacteraceae > Brevundimonas > Brevundimonas sp. ALps5. The sequence goes on from NZ_CM178744.1 coordinate 1,829,476, forward strand.
GTGCACCAGCCGAAGAGTTGAAGCACCTGACCCGACGCTTTTACAGGCTTGACCGCAGCCGCCATACCGATGGATCTGGCCTGGGGCTGTCCATGGTCGCCGCCATCGCATCCTTGCATGGCGGTACGCTGTCCATCACCAACCGCCTCCCCGGCCTTGCCGTCGCCTTGCGGATTCCTCTCTCGCCGTCGTGAGACGAGCACTAGGGCCGCGGTCGATTTTCTGACGGCCATCGTACCAGTCGCCGCCGCTCCGCGACCGTCGCACGAGGACATGCTTAGTGACAGCGAACGCCGACCGGGACGTTCGTCAGCAACGAAGCGAGCGCATTTATGCGCGGGGCGATGGCCCCTGATCGCTCCCAGGATGTCGACCAGCCTTTTGAGGGAGGAGGAGGATGAGGGCGAGGATGGCGACGGTCAGAACCGCTGACGCCAACGGGCGGCTGAATGCCAATCCACCGTGATCCAGAGGCTTGTCTAGAAAATCTCCGACCACCGCGCCGAGCGGCCGGGTGAGGATAAAGGCGGCCCAGAAGAGCAGGACGCGATTGACGCGGGTCCACAAGGCCAGCCCAGCGACCAGTACCAGCAGGGCGCCGAAAACACCCGCCGCCCCGACATAGCCGAGGCCGCCCGTATCGGCTGTCCAGTCGCCGAGCGCCGTGCCCAACGTCTGGGACAGGGTGATCGTGATCCAGTAGAAGAGCTCGGCCTTGGGGGTCGCGATGTGATCAGACGAAATCGAACCCAACGAAAGCCGCCAGAGCGCCAGCGAAGTCAGGACAGCGGCCAGTAACAGGGCCGAACCGCCCGTGTAGCCGATCCCCAGCGACCGTGTGGCGAAGTCCGCCAGGGTCGTCCCTGCCGTCGTGGAGGCGATGATCGTCGCCCAGTAGAGGAACGGGTGGAAGCGTTTGGCTCTGACCTGAGCCCAGACCAGGGCGACCAGCACCGTGAGAAAAATCCCGGTGCCGGCAAGATATCCAAGCTTCATGGACATGCTGACGGTGTCGCCGCCGGTCTCGCCCAGGGTCGTGGCCAGGATTTTGATCAGCCAGAACCCGGCCGTGACGGCTGGGACCTTGCTGATCGCTGATTTGCTGTCGAGATTCTGCATTATCGGCCTTCATGAGTGGCTTGGTCGGCAGGGCGTTTAGACCCGGCATCCGCCCCCCCCCCCCCCGGTGCTCTCGATCAAAGCCCTAGGCGGCTTTTAACGCTCCGCTTGGACCGCTGCCGGCAGGGCTAGACCGGGTGGAAACACCTCGCCTCAGCTTACGCTTCAGGCGGGGTCGGGGTCCAATGACTGGATCGACCGGTTGGCGTCTCGGAGGAGACGCCAACCGCTATTGAGACCGCGACGAGACATTGCGACACGCAGCTGTATCAGTCCGGATTGGGTCCTTCTTCGGCGTTCTCGAGGACTGCGCCCGTCTCGGCGTCGACACCGACCTCGAAGGTTTTGCCGCCGCTCAGGATGTCGAAAGAATAGCGAAGGCCGCTGCCGCCACGTTCGGCCTCCAACTCATGGTCTTTCACCTCTCCCGCGCGAGCCCGCAGAGCAATGTCCTGGGCTTGGACGAGCGTGAGCTTCGCGCGAGCTGCAAGGGCCGCATTGTCTTCGGCTTCGTCGGCCTCATCGCCTTCCTCCGCTTCAGCCCGGGCTTGGTGATGGGCCGGTGCGCGGGTCTGGGCGACGGCGATGCCGCCGATCGCGAGGGAGGCGACGGCGATCGTCAGGATGATCCGTTTCATAGAAGCTCCGATGCGAGGCGGTATGCCTCACAGCCACCGTGACAGGCCCAACATTCGGGGAAGATGACTGCTTCATTGTATTTGTCGGCGCCGCCGACGTGGAAGATGGCCTCGGCGAGTTGGATCAGCAGCCGCTCGAAACAAGTCGGCTTGGAAGGCGAGCCGCATGCTAGCCAGTCCATGAACTGAAAATCGATTGTATCGCGAGTATCTCGGCGGGTCTCTTTGGCGAGAGCGCTTTCCGACCTCGGTCATCGACTTCGGCTATCCCGCGCTATCCTCACCAAGCTCAAGGGTCGCGCCGTTGCGCCGCCCGCATCTGTCGCTCCAAGCCCTAGGCGCGACGCCTTGGAAGGTGTCCGGCTCCACCACGCGACAGGGATTTTAGAAATCGGAGAAGTCGAGCGTGATGAACGGCTTTCGCAGATCGATACCGAGATCCGTTAGATAGTCCACGATGAGGTCGTGGTACCCGTGGGTCCGGCCAGGGAAGCGGATGCTCCAATAATAGGCTTCACCGTGATTGTCGGGATCGTTCAGGTCGATCAAACGTGCCTCGGACAATAGCGCCAGATCGCCGTCGAGATCGTCCCCCCGGTAGATGCGTCGAAGCTTGGGATCGCTCATCCTGAAGTCTTCGTGGAAGCCAGCCTTACTCGCATCGCGTCGCTCCACCAGGAATTTGAAGACCTCGCGGGTCAGACGGGGCAAGACGGCAAGCCTCTTGCTCAGTTCCGCGATGACGGCTTCCGCCTCCTCCCGCTCGATCGGCGTGTCCTTGGCCTCGTAGTAGGCTACGAATTTGGCGGCGTCTGACAGCCGGGGCGTCGGCAAAGCCTCCACCAGGTTGTCGATCCCTGTCGGGAAACGCCCGTCTTCATCAGGGATTTCCAGTTCGATCCGGACCCTTCGGGTCTCCTTCGAGACGTAGCTCTGCAGATCGACGAGGGTGTCGATCGGCAGTGACATCAAGCGCCCGCAGACGTCGTTGAAGTCCCAGACCATGTCGCGGTGAAGCCTGCGCTTGCGAAGGGCTCGCCGGTGAATTCGTAGGAGCCCTGCTTCTCGCCGATGACGAGGATCCGGACGTTGGGGTATTTGAGCCGCTGTAGTGCGTCCATCTTCTCCAGTGTCGCCTTGACCTTGGCGGTGGTTTTATCCGCAGTCACCTGGAATGCCCACTTGCCGGCCGGGTCCCCCAGATCGAGACCCGGGTTGTTGGAGCGCTCGGCGTTGAGGTTTGTCAGGTGCAGACCGAGAACCCGGTTGAGGACTTCCTTGGCGAAGTCCTCAACGTGGATGTGAAGGTCGAAAAGATGCAGGCGGCCCCGCTGCCTCGCCTGGGCGGCGATGCCGGCCAGATCGTCGACGATTTGACCGATCAGGTAGCCACGCGTCAGCATTCGTCTTCTCCGGGCCGCCATCGACCGGGTTGCTCCGGCAATTCGATTTGTAGGCAGCGACCAAGCTGTCGCCAATCCCCACCAAATTTCGCGGGTCCGCTCTGACCTGTTCTTCGAGTCCCAAGCTCAAGCGTGGCGCCGACGTGCATGCGCCGGGGCTGATGGTGACGGCGCTGACGGGACCGATCGCGCCTGATGGCCTGATCTCAGCGAGCGCCCCCGGATGCGGGACGCCCGGCGCTACGTCTGACCGTTCGACGATCGACGCCATCGTCCGATGCGTCATCGGCAGCCCGGCTTGCCCAGGGGAGAGAGCGCCACACCACGTCTTCCGCGCCCGCTCGTCTCGCGCAAGCGGAGCGGATCCGCTTGTCGTACTGCCTTCTGGGACTTAGTTGCCGCCTTCGCGGCCGCCAGCCTGTCGCAAAAGATTTCCAACGCGGCGGCCATTCAGCCGGCACGCGCCTATCACCCGATCGTAGACGACGACCCTACCATTGCGGCCCCGCACGGCCACACAATCCAGATTGCGTCCACGAACGAGGTTGGAGAGCCGGTCGCGATCGACCGTGCCGGTCGGGCTGTGAAGCTCGGAAGCGTCGAAGTCCGAGAGCCGGACCTCGATCCAGGTCGCGGGGTCATTGGTTGCGCCAAGGCAAAGGCTGTCGCCGTCTCCGACGTAGCGGACCACGCCCGCGAAAGGCTCACCGGCGCGGGCCGGCAATCGCCCTTCACAAGGATCGGCAAGGGCGACAGCCGGAGCGAGGACCAGGCCGACAAGGAGCAGGCCGGCGAGCATGAAGGGCCATTTCATGAGCCCAACCTGAAGCCCGCGCCGTACCTCGACAACAGTGAATCGGAGAAAAAGGAAGGGCGGAGGCGGCCGCCCCGAGCGGGGGTGGAACAGTCCAGGAGCCCGTGATGCGACGCTTGCCCTCATCGACGCCCCAGCCTTACGATCGTCTCTCGGCGTCGCTTGAGCTGCCGACAGACCTTCAGCCGGAGCTGGACGACGCGTCCCTACTCTCCCTGCTGATGACACGCACCTTGCCACAGCGTGACATTCCCCGGACCGTTGAGACTTTGCTGGAGGTCTTCGGCTCGGTCGCAGCCGTTGTCGCTGCCGACCCGCCGGAACTCGCCCGGGCCGCTTCACTAAATGCGACCACGATCACCGACCTCAAATTATTGCAGCGGTTGAGTGTTCGCCTGGCCCGGTCGGAGGCTTGCCGACGTCCCGTCGTGTCGTCCTGGTCATCCCTTCTGGACTATGTCCGCTCAGCGTTGGCCCACGCGCCCCGGGAGCAGTTCCGCGCCCTTTACCTGGATCGAAAGAACGTCCTCCTTCGGGACGAATTCCTCGCAGAAGGGACCGTTGACCACGCGCCGGTCTACCCCAGGGAAGTCATCCGGCGCGCGCTCGAGGTCTCGGCCTCCGCGCTCATTCTGGTCCACAACCATCCGTCCGGCGATCCGACGCCCTCGCGCGCCGACATCGAAATGACCCGGCAGATCGTCGAGGCGGCACGCGTCTTCGGCCTGCAGGTTCACGACCATCTCGTCATCGGCCGCCAAGGCACCACGAGCTTCAAACAGCTCGGGCTGATCTGAGGTAGCCATGACCCTTCACGCCATCGTCGCCGCCCTGGGCGGCGACCTTTACGCCGGGGGCTCCCGCGCCAGCATCCCCGCGCCCGGCCATAGCGCGGCGGACCGATCGGTTTCGCTGATGCTGGCCGATGATCGGGTCATCGTCCACGGGTTTGGCGGCGCCGACTGGCGAGCCGCCCGGGATGACCTTCGCGTTCGAGGCTTCATCGACGACGCCGGCCGGCTCACCGGCGGCGGGCGTGGGCGGTCCTCTGCGCCCAGGCCGGATCGTCGCCTTCGTATCGAGACTGCATCGCGTCTGTGGACCGCGACGACAGAGCGACCCCCCCATGGTCCGGCGGGTCTCTATCTGCGGCGCCGCGTGGTCTCGGCCGGAGCCGCCGCTTCCAATCTCCGCCTACATTCCTCCGCGCCACTGTCGGTCTATCGGACCGGCGGACGCATGCGTCCGGCTCTGATCGCCCGGATCAGCGACGCCGACGATCGTCTGACGGCCGTCGAACTGACCTATCTCGAGACCAATGGGCTGCTCGCTGCCGGCTTGCGCCTGGCTCGTAAGACCGTGGGTCAGGTGCCCCCCGGCGCAGCCGTTCGCCTCTCGCCTGCCGCCGAATACATGCTGGTCGGCGAAGGCGTGGTCACGACCCTATCGGCCATGGACCGGTTCGGTCTTCCCGGCTGGGCCCTCATGGCCGCCAACAACCTCGCCGTCTGGTGCCCGCCCGCCTGCGTGCGCAGGGTCCTGATCGCCGCCGACCGGGGGGAGGCCGGTGAGGCTGCGGCGGCCCGGCTGCGCCGCCGCCTGGTCCATGACGGTCTTGAGGTAGAGGTGTCATGGCCCGAGCCGCCGTTCGGCGACTGGAACGAGGTCGCGGTCGCGGCGGCATCGCAAAGGAAGGAGCGAGGGGGCTGAGGGGCGCCGGAGCGGCGGGGATGGACTCCGTCGCCCGGCAGGAGAGACCTCATGACCGCCCTCGTTCCCGCCATCACCCCCACAACCCCGGCTCCAGAAACCACGACCCCGGCCGTCATCTTCACGCCCGTGGAGCGCATCGTCCGTCTCGGCGATCTCGGCATCGCGCGAGAGAACCTGCGCTATGGCGAACCGCCGGACGAGGACATTCCGACCCTGGCCGCCACCCTGAAGGCGGCCGGACAGCTTCAGCCCGTCACCGTTCGCCCGGGCCGCGGCAAGAAGGAGCAGGCCTTCATGGCCCTCGACGGCCGCCGGCGCCGCCTGGCCCTGGCGATCCTGCTCGAGGCCGGCGACATCGACGAGGACTATCCGGTCCGCACGTATGTCGAGACCGATCCGGCTCGCCAGGCGGCGGCGGTGCTGCTGACCAACACCGCCGTTCCGGTCCACGTGGCCGATGTCATCGCGGCCATCGGCCGGATGCTGAAGTCGAAGCTGACGATCACGGCCATGGCGCGGGCACTCGGTTACGACGAGATCGAGATCAAGCGATTGGCGGTCCTGTCCGGCGTCGCGCCCGCCGCTCTGGTGGCGCTGAAGGCGGGCCGCATCACCCTTCGCCAGACCCGGTTGCTGGCACGGCTGCCGGATCGCCAAGAGCAGGAGGATCTCGCCCAGATGACCTTGGACGGCCATGGGTTCCAGGAATGGCGGGTCAGCGAACGTCTCGACGACAGCCGGGTCACCACGCGCGATCGCCGCTGCGCCCTGGTCGATCCTCGGGCCTATGCCGACGCCGGAGGCCGCACCGAGACCGACCTGTTCGGCGAACTGCCGCCTGTTCTGCTCGACCCGGACATTCTGACCGCCGTGTGGACCCGTCGCGCACGCGGGATCGCGGCCGTGTTCGAGGCCGAAGGGATCTCGGTTCACGTGACCGCTGGCCCGGAGCCAGAGCTTCCCGATGATCTTGAGGCGCTCGGTTATGTGTATGGCGGTTCACTCCCCGCCGAAGAGATGGCGCGCTACCGGGCGCAGCGGGAGGTGTTCAACGATCGGACAGAGAAGGCGCGAATCGCCCTGGCGGACGTCGAGCACCCCGACGTCGCCGATCTGGCGATCGTCGATATGATCCACGCCAAGATCGCATCAGACCAGACTGGATGCGGGGGCCGGGTCGTGACGACGCTGGTCCTGTGGCCGGCCGCGGAGGCAGGCGTCGAAGTCCGCTGCTACACGCTCGAGGAACCCGAGATCGACGAAGAGGATGAGGACGCCGCGCCGGAGGCCGCGCGTCGGACCTCGGCGCCACTGGCCTATGTCCCGCCGGAAGTCGAGGCTCCGGAGCCGGAGACCGATGGCGTCAACCACGCCCTTCACGCCGTGCGGACCGATGTAGCGACGCGCGGCCTGATCCGCGCCTTGGCCGACGATCCCGGGGCGGCGCTGACGGCCTTGATCGCCCGGCTGTTCACCGTCCTCGTCCGGCGCGCCCACATCGGGCGCGTGGACTCAGCCCTGGCCATCACGGCCTGTGGGTTCAATCCGGCCAATGGCCGGGTCATTGAGACCCTCGACGGGGACGTGCGTCGCCGGCTCGAAGATCGCCGTACGGCCTGGGAAGCGTCCGGCAAGACGGTGATCAGCTGGGTGCATGGGCTTGCTCACGGCGAGAAGATGGGACTGCTGGCGGAACTGACCGCCATCAGCCTCGATGTTCGCGAGGAAAAGACCTTCTCGATCCGGCGCAGCGCCCGGGCCGAGGCGGCGGAACTGGCGGCGCTGTGCCACGCGGACATCACCCTGCACTGGACGCCCGACGCCCCCTTCCTGCAGCCCCATTCCAAGGGCCTGCTGACGGGGATGCTCGAGACCATGGGGGCCGAGGACGAGCGGGCGAAGACGCTCCGCAAGACCGAGCTGGTCGACTGGGTCGCCGAACAGGCCGCGAACCGGACATGGGCCCCGGCCGCCCTGTCCTGGGCCGCTCCGGTCGATGCCGATAGCGACCCGGACGGCCCGGACATCGCGGACGAGGACGTCGTCCCCGCATCCGGCGAAGATGGGGGTGAGGTCGATGAGGACGACGAAGGGGCTGGCGCCTTCGCCGTCACACCGGCGGGCGAGGCGGCTCTGGACTCTGCCGCCGCCTGATCGTGCGTCTACGCAAACACCGCTCCGGCGATCTGCCGGGGCGGTGTTTTTCTGTTGTCGCCATCAGCGCGGGTCCAACTGCCGGGAGACGGAGGAAGGGCGAGGCGAAGCGAGCCTGGAGGACCGAGAGGGAGGAGCCCTCCGCTCCAGGCGCTCGGAGCCTTCCCATGTCCAAGACCCGCAACCTGTCCCTGTTCGCCGACGCCACGATCGGGGACGCCACGGCCAACATCCTGGCGGCCGCCCGCGCCCTGGCCATCCACCTCGCCCGTTCCCGCCCGCTGGATCGACGCCTCGTGGCCGACGTCATGACCACCGCCTTCGGGGCGTCGGACGCCGAGGGCGGCTGGACCTGGCGCGACGCCTATGACGCCATCGAGGCGGCGACCGTGCTTCAGATCCGCCGTCTCGCGCCCCAGATTGCGCGGCTCGAGGATGCGCCAGCCGAGATCGCCGCGCTGCTCGCCGGAGTCTCCGCGCTCGGCCTGACCCACAGCCGGCGCAGCGAGGAACAGGTGGCGTTGGACCAGTTCTCCACCCCACCCCAGCTCGCAGCGCTCGCGGTGCTGGCGGCGCAGGTTCGGCCGGCCGACCTCGTGCTGGAGCCCTCGGCCGGGACCGGATTGCTGGCTGTAGTCGCGGAAGCGTGCGGAGGGAGCCTGACGCTGAATGAGTTTGCGCCCACGCGCGCCTCGCTGCTCGACGGGCTGTTCCCCAATGCGACGCGCCGGCGGCACGACGGCCGCCATTTGCCCGATCTCCTGACGGACGCCGGATCGTTCGACGTCGTGGTCTGCAATCCGCCCTTCTCGGATCTTCAGGCTCATCTCATCTCGTCGCTGAAGGTCTTGGCCGATGGCGGACGGATGGCGGCGATCGTGCCGCTCACCGCCCTCGCCGACACCGATCTGAGACGGGCTCTGGAACGGCACGGCGCTATGGTCGCCGCCGTGGCCTTTCCGGCGCGGGCCTTCGCCAAGCACGGTACGTCGGTGGAAACCGGCCTTCTGGTCATGGATCGGGGGGGGACAGGGATCTGGGACGGCCTTCTTCATCAGCCCGAAGATCTGGAGGCGACCGCCCGGGTCCTGGCGCGCCTCCCGGATCGCGCCACCGCCCGTCCGCGAGCACGGTTGACGCTGGACGCCGCAGCCTTCCTGGCCCCGCGCGAGCGAGGTCTCGCGCTTCCCGCAGGCCGACTGGCGTTCCTCGCCAGCTCAACGCCCTTGGCCTACGAGGTGCGGCCCTGGGCAGGGGAAGGCCGCGACGTTGGCCTTTATCAGGCCCATGCTCTGGCGCGGATGGTCCTTCCTGATCCCCGGCCCCATCCTTCGCCCCTGGTCGAGTCAGGCCCAATGGCTTCCGTCGCTCCACCTGCGCCGACGTATCGGCCGGTGTTGCCGCCCAGCTTGCGCGACGCGGGCCGGATTTCCGACGCCCAGACGGAGACGGTGATCTACGCCGGCGAGGCCCACGCGGCCTTCCTGCCCGGCCGGTTCCGTCTCGGCGAGGCCGCCCATGAGGTCATCCTCGTTCGCGACGATCAGGAGGACGTGATCCAACTTAGGCGCGGCTTCTTCCTCGGCGACGGCACCGGCTGCGGCAAGGGCCGCCAGATCGCGGCGATCGTCGCCGACAACATGAGCCAGGGTCGGGTGAGGGCGCTCTGGCTGTCGCGCAACGACGCCCTACTGGAGGACGCCCGCCGCGACTGGGGCGCGATCGGCGGCGGCGCCCACGACGTCGTGCCGCTGTCGAGCTGGAAGCAGGGCGACGGCGTCCGGCTGGATCGCGGGATCCTGTTCACGACCTATGCGACCATGCGCCAGCCGGCGCGTGGCGGGCGGCAGTCCCGTCTCGACCAGATCGTCACCTGGCTCGGGGAGGACTTCGACGGCGTCATCGCCTTCGACGAGGCCCACGCCATGGCCAATGCGGCCGGGGGCGGCAAGGGCGCGCGGGGAACGAAGAAGGCCTCGCTTCAGGGCATGGCCGGGCTGGCCCTGCAGAACCGGCTGCCGAATGCCCGGATCCTCTATGTCTCGGCGACCGGCGCGACCACGGCGGAGAACCTCGCCTATGCCGCCCGGCTGGGTCTATGGGGCGGGCCGGAAGCGCCCTTCATGTCCCGCGCCGACTTCCTCGACGCCATGGACCGGGGCGGGGTCGCGGCCATGGAACTGGTCGCGCGCGAGCTCAAGGCGCTCGGGCTCTATGTGGCGCGGAGCCTGTCGTTCGAGGGCGTCGAATACGACCCGCTGGTTCATCCGCTGACGCCGGACGACATCGGCATCTGGGACGCCTGGGCCGACGCTTTCCAGTTGATCCACGCCAACCTGGCCGAGGAGCTCAAGGCGACCGGCCTCAATGACGATGATGGCAAGGCGAAGAGCGGCCAGGCGGCTTCTGCGGTCCACTCCGCATTCGAGGGCGCCAAGCTGCGGTTCTTCGGTCACCTCTTGGCCGGGCTGAAGGCGCCCAGCCTGATTGCGTCCATCCGCGACGACCTCGCCTCGGACCGATCGGCCGTGGTCCAGATCGTCTCGACCAATGAGGCGGTGATGGAGCGGAGGCTGTCGTCCATCCCGCCCGAGGAGTGGAACAATCTCTCGATCGACCTGACACCGCGCGAATACGTCCTCGACTACCTCCGTGAGGCCTTCCCCATCCACCTGATGGAGGCGATCGAGGATGACGACGGCATTGTCACCATGGTCCCGGTCATGGACGAAGGACGGCCCGCCGTCAGTCAGGAGGCGCTCGTCTTGCGCGAAGCCTTGATCGGGAAGATGGCTTGTCTGCCCGCAGTTCCCGGAGTCCTCGACGCCCTTCTTGAGGCCTTTGGCACGGACGCCGTCGCCGAGATCACCGGCCGGTCGCGCCGGGTGGTGGTGCGCGACGGTCGTCGCGTCGTCGAGCGGCGCGGCGCTTCGGCGGCGCGGGCCGAGACCGACGCCTTCATGTCGGGGCGCAAACGGGTGCTGATCTTTTCCGACGCCGGTGGAACGGGGCGCAGTTATCATTCGGACCTCTCGGTTCCGAACCGGCAGCGGCGGGTCCACTATCTGGTCGAGCCGGGTTGGCGCGCCGACGCCGCCATCCAGGGTCTGGGCCGTAGCCACCGCACCCACCAGGCCTCCGCGCCCCTGTTCCGGCCGGTGACCACCGACATCCAGGGCGAGAAGCGGTTCACCTCGACGATCGCCCGTCGGCTGGACTCACTCGGCGCCCTGACCAGAGGCGAGCGCCGAACCGCCGGGGCCGGGCTGTTCCGGGCCGAGGACAATCTGGAGAGCCCCTGGGCGCGCCGGGCTCTGCTGGTCTTCTACGGCGCGCTGGCCTTCGACGAATTGTCGTCGATGACGCTGGAGACCTTCATGGCCAGGACGAGCCTGAAGCTGCTCGATGACGACGGCGGCCTGAAACCCTCCGACAACCTGCCGCCCATCCACACCTTCCTCAACCGGTTGCTGGCGCTGCGCATCGCCGACCAGAACGCTCTGTTCGCGGACTTCGACCGGATCCTGTCCGGCATCCTCGAGCGCGCCGCAGCTTCTGGTGATCTGGATCGCGGTCTGGAAGACATCGAGGCCGAGGAACTGGAGGTCACGGATCAGGAGGTCATCCGGACCGATGTCTCCACCGGCGCCGAGACGGCTCTGATGACCTTTTCGCTCAAGGTCCGACGAGAGCTCCTTGTCTCGGACGATGCCCTGACCTGGGCGGAGGACGTCGCCCACCGGCTGGTTATAAACGAGAAGTCGGGCCGCGCCGCGATCGCTGAACTGGGCCTGACCACCTCGACGGACGAGAACCGGCTGATCACCGCCGTGCGGCTGGTTCGTCCCGACGACCGCCAGACGATGGCCGAGAAGACGTTCGAGGAGTCCGCGTGGAAGCCTGCGGAACGCTCGGCCTGGCGTCGGGTCTGGGACGAGGAGGTCGCCGGAACCGATCCATGGCGAACGCGCGAACTCACCCTCGCGACCGGGTTGTTGCTGCCGATCTGGGGCCGGTTGCCGGCGCGAGGCTGCTCGGTCCGCCGCGTGCGGGCGCCCGACGGGCGCCGTTGGCTCGGTCGGGTGCTGGACGCCGTCCAGGCCCGCGCCCTCAAGACGAGCCTGGGCCTGACCGATGTCGCCGAAGTCTGGGCGGATGGCGCCAGAACAGCCGCGACGATCCTGGACCGCAACGTCCAGCTGTCGCTGGAGGGCGGGCTGTGGCTGAAGCGGTCCCGGGTCATGGATCGCTGGCGCATCGAGGTGGTCGGGGGTCGGACGGATCGTGACGCTCTGGTCGCCCTGGGCTGTTTCGTGGAGATCATCGCCTTCACCCCTCGGGTGTTCGCACCGGTCGACCAGCCGAAAGTCATCGAGGCGGTGTTGCGTCGCCATCCCGTCGGCGCGGTCCTCGACGGCGCCGCAGCCTGACAGGTTCATGTGGAGACCCGGCGCTGTCGGATCGACAGCGCCGCCGAACAGTCGTCCTGGCCTTGGCGATGAACAGACTGACGCCGATGGAATGGGCTCGCGCCAAGGAACCGATCTCGCAGCTGAGTCTGGCGAGCCGGGGCGCGGGCGATCCTCAGCGGATGGTCGCCTGGCTCGAGGCCAGGGCCGGCCCCGGCTGGTTCTACGGCAGTGGCGACAACTACCATTTCGGGTCTGCGGCCGACGCTACCGCCTTCCGGCAATGGCTCGCCTCCGTTCCGGCGGGGATCTAGGTCGGGCCTACGCCTCTTCGGCGCGCTGGGCCTGTCGGCGACGCACGGTCTTCATCAGGTTTTCATCCAGCTTGGGTCGGTCCCACGTGCGCCCACCCGGGATCGCGGCGAGCGCCTCGGAGTAGCGCATGTAGGTGAAGACGCGATCGACGACCTCGATCATGAGCGCCTTCATTTCGGGATCGGAAATCCGGCTGAGTTCGGTCCAGGGGATGTCGCCGTCCGGCGTCCGCACGGTGACGTCGCTGAAGTCGCCGGTGTGTGACACCGGGAACCGTCCCGCGTGCAGGTCCTCCAGACCCGTATTGCGCACGCAGATCTCGACGATGGATTTGGTCATCCGTTCGAGATCGCGTGTGTCCTTCGCCGACAGAGTCTGCTCGTCCATGTCGTCTTTCCCTGGATCGTCCGCGATGAAGCGGCGACCAGTCTAACACGGCGTCTCCATGCTCAGACATCCGTCGGTCCTCGACAGCCCCGGCCGGGCGGAGGCCCGGTCGGAGGAGGGGGCGGGAGGAAGGGAGTTTCCGGGCGAAGCGGGATTGGGGAGATCGGCTCCCTAGGCGGCTTCGGTATCAAGGAGACTGACATGCAAAACGTGATGTTCACCGGCCGACTGGCGGCCGACCCCCAGATCACCGACGACTTCGGCAAGGCGGTGTTTCGCCTGCTTGAGAGCCGCGGCGTCGACGCCGCCGGCAAGGACCGGCTGGTCGGCGTCAACTGCGTGAGCTGGTCGAAGGGTCTGAACGAAAAGGTCATCGCCCGGGGCCTCGCGCAGGGATGTGAGGCCGTCGTCATCGGCGCCTTCATCGACACCGCCTACGCGGCCAAAAATGGGACCGAGCGGACGGCCAAGGAATTGGTCGTCAACCGGCTCACCGTCCTCGACTGGGCCGAAGACCGCGACACCCAGGACACCAGCGCCGACCGCGCCGCTGCCTGATCCATCTCAACATTCAATTCTCAGGAGACTGACATGCAAACCGTGATCATCGAAGGCTATCTGACCGCCAACCCTTCCGTCCTCGCCGCGCAAGGCACGGGCAAGAAGCGGGCGAGCTTCCGAGTGCTCGAGACAACCCGCTTCCGCAAGGCCGACGGGACGCCTGGAGAGCGCACTACCGGCTTCAACTGCATCTGCTTCAACGAGGCGACGGCCGAGAAATACATCGGCCCGTTCGCCAGAAAGGGCAGCCGCGTAGTGATCCAGGGTCACGTTGAAAACGACACCTGGACCGGCAAGGACGGTGTCGAACACTACGACATGCGAGTGATCGTCGGGGATATCCGCCTGAAGAACCGGCGCGAAGCTTCCGAGCCCGCCGTCGAGGACGAGGGCGCCTCAGGCCGCCAGGTCCACGAGCCGGCCAGCGGCTACGACCTGAACGACGATATCCCGTTCTAGGGGCGGGAAATGAGGGCGGTCCGATGCGCGAGCGTCGGGCCGCTTTCCTTTTGTGGCGGGAGGAAAAGGCAGGGCGGCGCAAGGCGAGCCGATCGGGCTCGTCAGCCTCGGAGCTTCCCATGACCGCCTCTGCCTGGACCGATGAACGCATCGGTCGTCTGAAGACACTCTGGCTCGCGGGCCAGACCGCCGAACAGATCGCCCTCGATCTCGCCAATGGCATCACGCGCAGCGCCGTGCTCGGCAAGGTCCATCGCATGGGTCTGTCGGCGGGCCGTCCCGGCCGCCCACCCAAACGCCCTGGCACCGGTCCGAAGCCGCCACGCCTCGCACCAACCGGGTCCCTGGCGGCCCGGCCGATCGACGCTCGCCCCGTAGCCGCGACTGAGCATGGCCTGGTCACAGTCCTCTCGGTGCGTCGCTGCCAGTGCCGTTGGCCTTTCGGTGAGCCCGGAGCCGCTGACTTCAGTCTGTGCGGTCAGCCGGTCACGCGCGGAGCCTTTTGTGCCTTGCATGCCGCCATCGCCTATCGGCCGGCGGCGGACACTCCCCGCACCATCGATCGGCTGGCGCGGCTGAACTGAGACCCGCCACCTCCTTGCTGCAGTCTTGAGACATGACGATCTGAACGGCGGCCTCCGCAAGGTCGCCGTTTCTCTTTTCTCCGGGCCGCCAAGATCGAGCCGCCCGCTGTTCGGCCTCTGGCAGCACGAGGTCTCGATGGATGCTCCGGCCGCTGAGTTGAAAGTCGCCGTCAAATTCTGGGCTGGGATCCGCTGACCATGGCGCGCGCGCTTCGGCTGGGCGGCACGCCGAACAAGCTTGAGGCCCGCATGGCCGAAATGAAGGCCGGCAATCGCGACATCAGCAGTCCCGTTCAGGTCGCCATGGAGGCGTTTCTGAGTGGCTGGCGGCTGACTGGCTGAAGTGAACCAGTAATAGGCTAAATCTTCTTGTCACCACCCGTGTCGGCATCTCTTCGCCCTAGGTTCTGGCGCAGGTGGTTAGGGAGATCAGATTTTTGGGCTCTGCAAGCGATCGTGATCAGCGTTGTTTCGACGGATCCGTAAGTGGACATTCTTGAAGTCGCCAAGGAGTGTTTAGCGCAACTTGCTCCAGCACCAAGCCGCAGCGGTTAGACACGCGACGATCCACAGGACGACTATCGCCATAGCCATGGGCCGGTTGATCGGCTTTGCCAGTGCAACCGCTTCCGCCCGAAACTCGACCATCAAGGCGGCGGGTATCAATCGAACCGCGAGCGCAATCCCCAACGGCACAATCAAAAGGTCGTCGAGATAACCGAGCACCGGGATAAAGTCAGGGATCAGGTCAATAGGGCTCAAAGCGTAGGCAGCGACCGCGCCGGCCACCAGCTTCGCAGCCATCGGCGTGCGCGGACTTCGCGCAGCGATCCAGAGAGCAACAACATCGCGCTTCAAGTCTCTGGCCCATGACTTGATCCGCGTCAGCATGCCTTGGGTTGTGCCGGGACTATCGGATGCATGCAACGGGTCGAAGTCGGTCGTTGGCTCATGCGCCAGGAGCAGAGCTCGTTATTGCGTTGGGCAGACGTCGCCTTGATCTCCGACCTTGCGCATGAGCGTTGGGCAATAAAGCTGGCCCTTGGGAGCTCAGTTTGACCTACTGCCTGCGGCGCCCGCAGGCATCCGTGAGCGGGACGGCGCCGTCGGCCCGCCGACGTCGACGGACAGGAAGATCGATGTCCGTTCGTCCGAATCGGCGCGGCGGCGCCGAATGGTGTCGTCGTCGCGAAGGGGCGACGACGACTTGCCCCCACACAACGCCCTCCGATTTTGTCACAGCACCCCGGAAGTCAACGGCTTCGCCTTATCCCCTCCGCGGAGGGGAAGCGGCCCTCCGCTCCGGTGACTGCCGGGGACCCCGCTGTGGCGAAAACCGGGGTCGTTGCGCATGGGGCGCTCGACATTTCTTCATCTCAAGGAATGATCAAATGACCCACTTCAACACTGCCTCCTCCGCCTTGGCCAACCTGTCCGCCTCTCTGGATGAGAGCGGTTCGCTTCCGACGGAAGACGCCCTGGTACAGCTCGGGCGCGCACTCATGACCGAGCTGATCGACGTCATCTCCGACACGGCGCTGGAGGATTTCCAGACCATCCTGGGAGAGGCCCTGATCGGCGCCTTCCATTCGGCGGCAGGGCGGATCGAACGCGATGCGGACCGGGCGCGCGATACGATGCGATCGCTCGACCGGGACTTCGACGGATCGGAGGCTGCGGACGTCGAACTCCAGGAAGCCACGGCGAAGGCTCGAGCAGGCGATGCGGCGACGCAGGCCTGCGAACTGATCCGGGACGCGGCCTCCGAAACCTGGACGGTCGCGACCGGGGAGGTCTGGACGGCCTGGCGGGGATCGCGGCGCGGCACGCATCTGACGGCCGCCCAGCTCGAAGCCAAACAGGCGATCCGTGCGATCCGGAACCGGAAGTCGGGAGAGGCGGATCCGGGCGGTCCGGTGGTCGCTTTCCGGGGCGCGCCGACGGCGGACAGCGCGGAGGATGCCGGTCGGATCTTCGACGCCCTGAACTGGGCGAAGCAGGAATGGCCGGACATGGCTCTGGCGACGACCGGGGCGAAGGGCTCCGAGAAACTCGCGATCAAATGGGCCCAGCAGAAGGGGGTGAAGCTGATCCTCGCCCGCGCGGATTTCGACACCCACGGCAAGGCGGCTCCCTTCCGGGCGAACGATGAACTTATCGCGCTCGAGCCGGAGGTCTGCCTCACCCTGGTCCATTCGGTGGCGGGGGTGAGGGAGGATCACCGGCCATTCGGACCAGCGCTCAACCTCGGACAGAAGGCGATGGAGTCCGGGTTGAGGCATGTGCCCATCAAGGCCCGCGCTGCCTGAGAGACTGCGCCTGAAATCAACGACCCGCTCGGCTTCGGCCGGGCGGGTTTTTGTTTGTCATCCGGCGGCTCGATCCGATCGACGGCCTGTGCAGCGTGTGTATCTCGCTTCCGATCACCCACTATGATGACTGTTGATAGGATATGTCGGAATGTGATTTCGATGGATGACAATCTGCAAAAAGGGTCGGAGGGCAAGATAAAAGGGTATTTTTGGCTGCTCCGGTTTCTTTTATTCTGTCCGACAGTTAGCCGCGTGCTGGAGTGCGATTGACGACTTGCCTTGAGTTGTCGTCCTTCGAGCCTTCGTTGCATGCTCTGGAGGACTGCGAATGCTGATCCGCGACGAGATAGACGGCAGAGTTTCCACCGGCTCCGGCCGGACCGCCGACGCCGTGCGCCTCGGCCTTCCGTTGTCCCTCAAGACCGAGCGGATGAACGTCAAGAACGGCATGCTCAAGCGTCTGGCGAGTTCCAAAGCCTTCGCTTTGGGCAATCGTTCAGGGGTGCTCAAGGCGGCGCAGAACCGGTCAGGCCGCGCCTTCAGGCTGGACGTTCGCCAGAAGGTGATCGTCAAGGCGCTGGTCTCTCGACACATGGGCAAGGGCGCCGACCGGGCCGCCGCACTGGCCAAACATGTGTCTTATCTCGGACGGCCGGGCGCCGGCGTCGAGGGTGAGCGGCCGGAGTTTTTCGATCGCAGTGCCGATGGCGTTCAGCCCGGCGTCGAGACCGATGGCTGGAGCCAGGACAGGCATCATTTCCGCTTCATCATCTCGCCTGAGCACGGCGAACGGCTCGACATGAAATCCTATGTCCGCGAGGTCATGGGACGCGTCTCCGCGGACCTCGGAGAACCCAATCTGAAGTGGGTGGCGACCTGCCATTTCGACACCGATCAACCCCATGCCCATGTGCTCGTTCGGGGCCGCCGCGAAGATGGCCGGGATCTCGTCATTCCCCGCGATTACATTGGTTATGGATTCCGCGCGCGGGCGCAGGAAGTGGCGCAGGAGCGGCTTGGCGATCTGTCACGGGTCGATGCCGAACGACGCATCTGGAAGGAGACGGAGGCGGATCGCTTCACCGGTTTCGACCGGCGGCTGATCGCCGAGACGGACAAGCACGGGATGGTCTATGACGGGGTCGGATCGACCGACGCTTGGGCGGCGCTGACACGGGGCCGGCTGAGACATCTGGAACAGCTTGGGCTCGCGACGCGGTCCGGGCGGCGGTATCGGCTCGACGGCGAGATGGAGAAGAAGCTGCGCACACTGCAGGTGCGGCGCGACATCATCCGCACCCTCAATCAGCGTCGGCTAGAGGGCGCGAGGGATGTACGGGTTCTCGGTAAGGACAGTGTACGAGGGGTGGTTGTGGAGACCGGGTTTCATGATGAGGCAGGGGCTTCGCCCTGGGCGGTCGTGCGCGACGGATCGGGCATCGAGCATTACGCACGGCTCCGGCCAGGCAAGCCCACTGAGGTCGGAAAAACAGTATCACTCGAGCCCGTCGGCAACGGACTGGCGCAGATCGCAAAGGGGCGAGGCGAAGATCTTAGCCGCTGAGGCCTGGCGCCTCGGGAGTTCAGAGCGTCGGGAGGCTCCACCCCTTCACTGACCGTTTAGGTCAAAAGGACAGGGCTACCCCAAGACAAAAGATTGCTGATCTGCTCGGCAGCACGTTCGCTCCGAAGGCGACTGATCGCTTCCTGCGTCGCATCAACCGTTTCGAAGTCCCGGATCAATCGCTCGGGCTGCTGCATCCGCGCCATCGTTGAGGCCAAGGCTTCGGCGACGGAGGATCCCGCGAGATCGAGAGACAGTGAACAGCCGAAGGCAAGCGCGGCATAGTAGTCGATCGGCCAGAGATGCCCGATGACGCTCTGATCCGCGGTGGTAAGCTCGTGTCCAAAGCCGATGCGAGCTAGTCCGCCCCGGTTCTGGGTCGCCGTTGCGCTGCAGATATTCAGCACCAGAAGACGCCGGCCGGTTTCAGGACGCGCGTAAGCCGCGATCTCGGTTGATGTCAGCACAGTTCCGTCAGCCAGCACCAGTCCACTTTCACTTTGCCGGAAGGGTGACTGTTCGCCGTGTCCGATGATCCACAGGAGGTCGGCATCTGGATCTTCATAGAATGCCTGGAACGCACGCTGGTCCAAGGGCGCTCCGACAACCTTGATCTCCCAGCCGGCGTGCAGACCCACAGCCCGGATGAAACTAACCTCGGCCTCCGTTGTCTGGGTTTCGCCCGGCCAGATACTGACGCATCGGGTGGTCCTGTCCTGAAGCGGAGCGGCAAGGCTCGCTTCCATGGGTGCCAGCCAGCCGAGAATATTCGAAAGCGTCGCCTGTACCGGGTCACGATGAGCGGGCATGACGACCACCGATCGCGGGCGCCATCGTTCAGGCAGATGAGGCGCCAGCTCGTCGAAGCGATAATGGCGCGCGATCGCTGCCGTGAGCTCCGGCGCTTTGTCATGAGCCGGCGCGCCGAGCATACGCTCGTCCAGAAGCAGCGCGCGGTCACCCGCCGGGCCGCGGAAATATTCATTCAGGGCAGTCGATAGGCCCGCTAGGAGGCCTTCCAGGCTCTCGCCGCCTTCATCCCCTTCAATCAGATGCCGGCCGCCAGGCCAGAGATAAGCAACGCCGTTCTTGTGTGCTGAGCCGATGTAAAGGACATCGGCACTGGCCTGCTCCATCCCGTCGACCCCGTACCAGGCCCACAACAAATCCATGATGTCCGCGACCGTCCCGAAATCGGTCAGACTGAAGATCAACGGGTGGATAATGGCGACGCGAGCTTCCAGGGCAAGGATTGCCACAGGGCCGCTCTCAAGCGCCCTGTAATCGTCCGCAAGTTTCCGGACTTCACCGAGTATCTGGACCCGAGCGGCGGTCCAATCCTCGTAGTCATCGATGGTGACCGCCAAAAGTTGGACGACCTCGTGTTCGACGAGGACATGGCGCAGGTCGCGGAGTGCTTCCTTGGCCCACTCCTGATGCGTTTGAGGCGTCCATTGAGCGGCAGCCGTCGTGAACAACACGGCCATCGTGGCCTTGGAGCGGTCGTCTATGCCGGGACGGCCATAGATTTCCGCCATGCTGCTGACCAAGGGCTCTGCGCATTTGTGCCCGCGATTGGTCGCCCAGTTGGCGATAGTGACGATCGCAGGAACGCCTCGCACGACATCTCCGGCCACGATCTCGTCCAAGACGTGAGCGATGCAGTAATCGGCGATCTGGTCGCACCAGTCGTCCATGCCGCCGAATTTTCTGGCGATCATGAAGGCGGCAGTGATCCAGTCGGTCAGGTTACGAAGACAGGCGGCATTCATTGGCCTGGCGACGCCGTCATACGGCGGCAGGCGATAGTTGCCTTTGTTGGCCCGCAGGTTGACGTTGTGGGTTCGGCTGGCGGACCAGTGGAGCCAGTTGTAGCAATCGCCATGCGCTCCCATCGCGACCGTCGTCATGATGGCGGGGATCGAAATTATGAACCGCATGGCGTCCAACCAGACAGCGCCCTCGTCGTCGCCGATGCGTCGGGTCTCGGCGGTCAGATCGCCGCGGATGGTTTCGGCCAGGTCGAAGAACGGTTGTCGATCGGCTCCTTGAGCTTGTTCGATAGCGTCCCGGAAAAAGCCAGCTACCGCCACCGGTGCCACGCCTTTCCACTCGAACTCGGCATCCCAGTTGGCGAGACCCGGATAAGCCGCTGAGGTCGTCGGAAAGCTATCGCGCAAGGTCATTGGTTTCCCTCGGTTCGTTGGGCGTCACCACCCGCTCGCTGACGGCGTGATGGGTTCACTCTCACCGGTTGCGACGGACGAGAACATAGGCAGCCCCGTGTCTGGTTGATTAGCGCGTTGCATGCGCCGCATGGGAGGCGAGGCATTTATGGTTGACCGGATTGCGGTGAATGCCCGCACCCGGTGGGCTGTTTGGTCAGACGGATTGACCGGCCTGATCACGCAGGTCGGCTAGCCGTTTCTGGCACGCCGCATCGATCAGGCCTCGCAGAATCCCGATCCGTTCAACAAGATATGCCAGCTCTTCGTCGGTGATCTTGAAATGCTTCGAATATCGACCCTTCACATAGGCGGCGCGAAGGAGTTCGAAGCTGCGCCGCTGAAGCTTAGTTTCGTGGGGCCAGGCGTCCGCCAAGCCAGCCACAAGCGGCTCCGTTAGCCGACGCAGGTTCGTCAGTTTGTGGGATTTCGGGGAGTAGCCGGTCAGGACAAGTAGTAGTCCGGCGTAAAGAGTCTCGGTCGCCTGGTGCAGGAGAAAGGCAGTCTTACGAGTGAATCCCCGGCCGCGAGTGAAAGCTGCTGTCTCAATGAACTCGTCGGCGCTTTCGGTCGCTTCCGCGTAGGTGTCTTCCGCCTCCTGCAGAGCCGTTTCAGGCGAGAGCGGGGTAGGCTCGATGAAGCTGACAGACGGCGTGTTCAGCAGGGTCACGCCGTCCCGTACGATGTCGATGAAGAAAGACCGGCCGTGTTCCAGCTTGTAGTTCACATCATCCAGACTGTGGACGATGACGCTGACTGGCGTTCGCAGCATTTGCCCCGAGGTGACGTCGGCCAGCAGCCGCTTTTCGGCCTTCTCCCAGAATTCGAAGTCCGTCAGGTCCTCGTGATCGACGACGACCAGCAAATCGAAATCCGAGAAGTATCTGCCGACGGGGTCATGAACCCAGTCGCCGCGCGCGTAGCTGCCGAACAGGATGATCTTGAGGATGCGTCCGTCGCGCAGGCGCGGCGCCTTGCGCGTCGAGGTCGCGACAGCGAACTCTTCCCGCAGGATGGCCACGGCGTGGTCCAGCTCCCGGCGTTTCGCAGGCGTCAATGACCTCAGAGGTTTCTTCATCAGTCAGAGTCTCTCTGATTGGCGGGCAGTCGGCAAGGAAAAGCACGGCTTGCGTGTTGTCTTGGACGTTTTCGCGGGACGGGGAATCTGCCAGAGTGAAGCTCAGCGGGTAGACGTGAATAGAGGTCGGTCTTCGGTCCGGGGAACGCGTGCTTCGGCAGGCGTTAGGATGCGGCCGCCCTTCAATCAGCGCGCCTCTTTGTCGGAGGATTCCAATGCCCGCGCCCCATTCCCCGCTTGCGGGAGCTGCGACGAGGTTGCGAGCAAAGCCGGGCGCCCGCCGGTGAACCCCAACAGGAAACTGCGCCGGCGGCGACGGGCCCTCGGAGCCCGCGATGGGGTATCCGCGCCCGTGACGCCCGTGGATGAGGCGCTGGAAGAGCTCATCCACGTCAGCGGGTTTTCGAACGATGTCTCCATGGCCTTGAGTGGGTCGGCGACGGACCGCGCCCGCGAATTGGCGTCTATGGTGCATGCCAAAGCCTGCGCCCACGGTCGGTCGATCGGGTTCGTCTGCCGCTCCAACATGTTCGATCATTCCGCCATTCTGGGATTGGCGCGCATGATCATCGAATGCCTCTCGACGTACGCCTACCTGGTCGAACAGGTGACCGAGGAGGACTGGGCCTTCCGGTACGCCGTGCTGCGACTTCACGACACGGTCTCCAGGATCAAGCTGCTTCGCGCCTGGCCCGCATGCGCAGGCACCGCCGACCTGAAGGCGGGTCGTGAAGACCTGATTATGGAAATTAGGTCACATCCGGCTTTCGCGGGCTTCGATGGTGAACAACAGAAACGCCTCGTGTCCGGCGAAACGATCTTCATCGGCGGCATGCGCAAGTCTGCAGCCCTTGCGGGCTGGAATCCTGATGTTTTCACTGCGCTCTACGGGTACTTCTCAGCCCACCTCCACGCGGCCCCGATGAGCTTCTTCCGCATGGACGATCATCGGGTGGACTACTTCTATCCCAATGACGCGCAAAAGCAGATCGCCTCCGTCGGTATCGCGACCGCCGCCGCTGCACTGAGACGTCTGTCGCTCCTTCATCTGGGCGATTTCGATTACAGCGGTCACCCTACGCTGTCGGCTGTCACGGCCGGCATGCGGGAGGCGGATGCAGCGTGTGAAGTTTTCGGGTGATCCGGAAACCTGCCGGACCTCGAGTTTCAAATCTCGTGCCGTTGCGATACGATTGGAGGCGCGTGCCGGTCTATAGGCGCATGTCCAATGGCCGCAGGGGCTGGCGCGAGCCAGTAGCGGCCGGACTCTCTCTCAAATTTCCGGGCCTTGTGTCGCAAGGTTCCAACGCCCGCCCCTTTCCACCTTTCCGGGTCTTGCGGACCCAAATCAAATCAGCCACGATTCCGGGGTCGGCCTTGGCCGATAGGGGCGTGGAATCCCCTGCGACATTCTAGCTGATCATGACGACGACGGTTTCGAGCTGTCCGCCGTCCTGTCCGGACGCGTAGATAACGTCGTCCGACGACCCCTCACGGGCGCAGGTATTTCCATGTGCGACTCTCAGCGCCCCTTCATCTGGATGGAGGCGGTTGCGTGTCGGAAGCCAAGACCGTGGGAGACGAGAACAGCGGCCGGTCCCGCCGGCACGCCCGACTGGAAGCCTTCTATCGTCGCTATTCCCAATGGCTGACGGCGCGACTGCGTGGTCGGTTCGGTTCGGACACTGAGGATCTGGTCCAGGAAATCTGGCTACGAGTGGCAGCGATCGAGGCGGATCTGGACATCCGTCACCCCCGGGCATTCCTGTTGAAGGTCGCCTTCAACATCGGTCTCAGCGGGGATCGTCAGCATCGGCGCCGGCGGCAGATACTCGACAGCGCCGCTCCGTTGGGAACAATGGCCCTGGAGCCGACCCAGAACGCGGCGGTGCAGATTCAGGAAATCGTGCTCGCCTTGCCACAACCTCTCCGGGATGTCTTTGTGTTATCCAGATTTGGCGGTTTGACGAACAACCAGATCGCCGAGCAACTGGACATCAGTCCGAAGACCGTCGAATGGCGCATGACCAAGGCCTTGGCTCAATGCGCCGCAGAGCTTCGGCGCTAGGGAATGGGGCGTATCATGGGCAACCCGAAAGCACGGGTTGAAACCGCGGACCGGGAAGCGGCCGAGTGGCACGAACGCCTCGGCGCGCGCAGCGTCACGACAGAGACGATCCGTGAGTTTTTCGACTGGCGGAAATCTCCGGCCAACGCGGACGCGTATCGTCGGGTCGAGCTGATCTGGACGGAAAGCCGGAAGCTCGCCGGCCGGCCGGAGATTAACGAGGCGCTCAACGACGCCATGTCGCGTCGACTCCGCACGACGTCAGAGGATCGATCGACCAGAAGACTGCTGGGCTTGGCCGCCATCGGCGCAGCTGCGGCACTCGTGATCGGCGGATGGACGTGGTGGCAGGGGCGATCCACCTTCACGACCGGCGTGGGCGAGCAATGGGTCGTACAGTTGGCGGACGGGTCGTCGGTTCGCCTCGACACAGATTCCCGGATGAGGGTCAGGTTCAGCGAAGGCCAGCGTCTCGTCGATCTTGAACGCGGACAGGCGATGTTTTCCGTGGCCCATGACGGTCAGCGACCATTTGTCGTCGCGGCGGGCGACGCGCGCGTGACGGCCATAGGGACGGTGTTCGACGTCCAGCGGCAAGGCGCCGGCGTCAGCGTCACTCTGGTCAGCGGCGCGGTGGATGTGACCCGTTTGTCCGGGCCGGAAAGGCCGTTGCGACTTGCGGCGGGCCAAGAGGCGCGAGTGACCCCGGCCGGCACAGCCAGTCGCTCGGTTGATGTGCCCACGGCCACCAGTTGGACCGAGGGACGGATCGTGTTCCGAGACACGCCGATGAACGAAGCGGTTGCCGAGGTGAACCGGTACCTCACTGCAAAGGTTGTTCTGGAGGCGAAGGATCTTGCGACAGTGCCGGTCAACGGCGTGTTCAAGACGGGGGATCGTGACGCCTTTGTCGCAGCGGCGTCGGGCGTTTTCGGTCTGGAGCCGTCGGCCGGGCCGGACGGCTCGATCCGATTGTCGGAACGCGGAAAATAAATCCGTCGAGGCTCCGGGGTCCCCCGGGGCCTCGATCACCTCCTCTTCGACGTCGCGTGGCGTCGAGGGGAGCCCTGAATATGAGTCGCTTGAGTCTATTGTCCTGCAGCGCGATCGTCGCCTGCGCCGTATCCATCAGCGCGACGGCCTGCGCTCAGGATGCGCGTGAGTTCAACATTCCGGCGGGTCCGCTGCGGGATGGACTGAATCTTTTCGCGACCCAGGCCGACCAGCAGATTCTTTTCGCCGGGGACTTGGTCGCGGGCCGGACGACGCCGGGGCTGGTGGGACGATTTGCGCCACGGGATGCGCTGGATCGGCTGCTGGCGGGATCAGGAATCGTCTGGTCGCAAGGACGGCCGGGCGTCATTTTCTTGCGCCGTGGTGAAGTCCTTGCCAACACCGAGGTCGTGACGGCGCTTGACGATGTCGTTGTCACCGGAACCCTGTTGAGGGGGTCGGGGAATCTGGCGTCCCCGGTTGTGACCCTGAACCGCGACGACCTCGATCGCCGCGCCGCCGCCACAGTGGCTGAGGCGCTCATCTCCCTGCCGCAAAATTACGCTGGCACGTCTACGCCGATCAGCCAGGCCGCTCTGTCCGATGCTGGCGGATCCAACAATGTTTTCGCGACCGGCATCAATCTGCGTGGCCTCGGGGCAGCGTCCACGCTGGTTCTCGTCAACGGCCGTCGCCTGGCGGGTACCGGGTCGCGGGCCGAGTTTGCAGACATCTCCGCCCTGCCGTCCGCCGCCGTGGAGCGTGTGGACGTGCTGTTGGACGGGGCTTCGGCCTTGTATGGCGCGGACGCGGTCGCCGGAGTGGTCAATGTGATCATGCGCCGGGCATTCGACGGGCAGGAGTCCCGTTTCCGAGCCTCCGCTGCGAAAGGCGGCGCTGAGGAGATACAGCTCTCGCATCTGGCTGGCCGTAGCTGGTCCTCCGGCGCGGCCTATCTGTCCTACGAATATCAAACCGGAAACGCATTCAGCACTTCTGACCGCCCTTATACACGAGACGGTGACCTCCGTCCCTTCGGCGGCACCGACCATCGCGGCTTCTACAGTGCCCCCGGCAATATCGTCGCGGTCAATCCGGCGACGTCGACGTTCGGGGTCCAGTACGCCATCCGACCGAATGCCAGCGGATCCGCGCAGGGTCCGGCGGATTTTGCGGCCGGTCAGACCAACCTGCAGTCCGGCCTCCTGGGGGTAGACCTGCTGCCGGAAGTCCAGCGCCACAGCGCCTATGGGCGGGTCAGTCAGTCTTTCGGCGGCCGGCTCGAGGTGACGGGCGACGTGCGCTACAGCTACCGCACGACGGACCTGAACACCGCTCCATCGGCGGGGATATTCACAGTCACGCGCGCCAATCCATGGTTCGTCTCACCCACCGGCGCCGCGTCTCATCAGGTCGCCTATTCCTTCGTCCGCGACATCGGTCCTGCACGCAGCCATACGCAGTCCGAAAGCCTCGGCGTAACGCTTGGAGCACGCTTCGATCTCTCGGCGGACTGGTCGGTCGAGGGCTACTTCGCCCAGGCGACCGAGCGCGCAGATTTCGGCAACAGCAATCGGGTCAACACCCGATATCTGGCCGAGGCGCTCGGTACGATTCCAGACGACCCAAACACGGCGTATCGGGCCGCGGTGGATGGATATTTCAATTTCTTCGGAGGCGGGACCGTCAACAGCTCCGCCGTGCTTGATTTCATCGGCAGCGGCTATGGCGAAGTCCATAATCGAAGCCGCACGCGCTCGGCCAACCTCCTTGTCCAGGGGCCGATGATGCGCCTTCCGGGCGGCGATCTGTCGATCGCCCTCGGCGCACAGGTTCGCGACGAGACCTTCGACACCCGGGGCGCGACCTTCCTGTCCGCGGCCGCTCCCTTGTCATTCTCAAGCCCGACAGCCGAGCGTTCGATCGCAGCGATCTTTGCAGAGACCCGCATCCCGATTGTGGGTCCCGATAACGCCAGGCCCGGGATCCGTCGCCTTGACCTGTCGATAGCGGGCCGACTTGAGGACTACGACGATTTCGGGACGACCACGAATCCCAAGATCGGGCTGGTCTGGTCGCCGGCAGAGGCCTGGGTCGTGCGATCGTCCTGGGGGACCTCCTTCCGCGCGGGGGCTCTGTCCCAGCTGTTCGATGCGCCCGGGGTGTCTCCAACCTTTCTTAACCGGGCGGGCGGGGTTCAAACCTTGATTCTCATGGTTTACGGCGGCAACGCGGACCTGAGACCTGAAACCTCCGAGACCTTCACCGCCGGCTTCGACTATCGGCCGAAAGGCGGGCCTTCGTTCAGCTTCAACTACTTCGATACCCGGTTTGAAGACCGGATCGCCCAGCCTGTGAACGCGAACTTCAGCGGCGCCTTGATCGATCCGACTTTGAGCCCGTTCGTGACCTTTGTTGATCCGGTGAATCGGCCGGCCGATCGCGCACTCATCGAGTCGTATGCCGCGGTTCCCGGCTTCTCCACTTCGTTCCCGGTCACCGCCTACGGCGCCATAGTCGACACCCGTTGGGTCAACACAGGCGCTGTTCGGGTCAACGGCTTGGATGTCACCGGTCGCCATGAATGGTCTGTGGGCGACGGCCGATTGGTGCTCGACGCCAACGCCTCCTGGATCCTGGACTACGAAAACCGGACAACCCCGACCGCGCCGGCCGAAAAGGTCGCTGGTCTCATCGGCTATCCGTCAGAGTTGCGCGCGCGAACCGGGCTGACCTGGTTCCAGGGCGATCTCGAGGTGGGCGGCTACTGGAACCACGTCGCGGACTATAAGGACCGACTTGGCGCACAAATCGACGCCTGGAACACAGTCGACACCCGCGTCGCGTGGTCGCCAGACCGGCAGAGCGGCTTGCAGATCCAGTTGGCCGTCCAGAACCTCCTGGACCAGGACCCGCCCTTCTACAATGCGTCGACAGGTCTGGGCTTCGACCCGGGCCAGGCCAGCCCACTGGGCCGGGTGGTTTCGCTCCAGCTCACGCGTCGTTGGTGAGTTCGAACCATGCGGAGATTTATTCAACGCCTCGCCGGCGCGATGATGGCGGTTGCCTGGCTTGCAACAGGCGCCATGGCCAGCTCTGGGGATCCAGATCGCAGGCTGACGGTGGAAGACCTGCTCGGACTGGAGGCATTCGGACGCGCAGACATCTCGCCGGACGGCCGTTGGGCGGTCTACGAGAAACGCGCCGGCTACAACACCATGACGGAGGTCCGCCTTGGCGGGCGGTCGACCTGGACGATCATGGACCTTTGGCTCGCGGACCTGAAGGAGCCCGCCACGCCACCGCGACGCCTTGTTCCCGCTGAAGGACTTGGACTGCAACGCATCGCCTGGTCCCCTGACAGCAAACGCCTTCTTGTTACCCGCCTGCGCGGCCAGACCTTCGAGTACGGGGTCGTCACGATATCGGACGGAGCCGTGACTTGGACAGGGTTGACGCCCGATCTTCCGCTGAATGGCGCAGGCGCGTTCTGGGCGTCCAGCTCCGTCCTCGTCTTCGTCGTTCGGCCGGATGGCAGCCTGCCATTGGTGTTGGGTTATGACGGCGCCGCGACGACGCGGCGCGCCGAAGCCTGGGAGCGGACAGCGGGGGCCCATGAGCCTTCGAGAACCGTGATCGAAGCCCACGGGGGCGTGGTGTCGACGGAGACGCCGGAGCCGATCCAGCGTTTGGTCCGGTACGACACCGTGACGGGCGAGGCCAAAATACTATTGGAGGCCCGGATCGGTGACTTCGCCCTATCGCCTGACGGGACCAAGGCCGTCGTGATCAGGCGTGCCGAGCAAATGCCGTTGGGTCGGCCGGAGCTTCTGCATATGGAGGATGACCGCCGGCATCGGGTGGCGATCATCGATCTTGAAAGCGGACGAGTTGTGGCGTCCCCCGACGATCTGGACGTCGCCTTCCATCTCCTCAGGTGGTCTCCCGATTCCCGAGGCGTGCTGGTGTGGGCCCGCCAGGATGGCGAACGCTGGGCCGAGGGCCGGCTGGGCCGGGTCTCGGTCGATGGCGTGGACTGGTTCGTGCGAGACAAGCTGGATGTCGGCACGTCGGCCGAGGTGGCGCTCAACGGCGTAAAGGCGGACTGGATCGGCGCATCGCCCGTTGTCTACGCCAAGGATGATGAAACCGGACGCCGCGACTGGCATCTGCTGTCGCCAGACGGACCGCCTCGGGCCTTGACGGAAGGGCTGGCCACGGCGCCGACGCGTATCGCGGCCGCCGGGCCTGACGTCCTCTATGCGTTCGCGGACGGCGCCTATTGGGCGCTGACAGGCTCAGGCGTGCGAAGGCTCATGGAGACAGGAGCCAACGTCCGCGAGGCGCTTGTGTTCGATCCGATCCTCGGCCGCCGACTGAAGGGCAATGAGGCGCCCCGGCGGAACTGGTCACCCGCGATCGCAGCAGATGGCGAGAGCCTTATCGTGGGCGAGAATGGCGCGACCTCCTTCGGGGGGGTGGCAAGTAAGGATGACAGGGTCGTCGCCGTGTCCGCCGAAGGGCTTCTTATGCTGCGGTCTGAGGGTTTGTCGGAGACCCTGATCCGGAGAAGCCTCGCTCCCACCCGGAACCTCGACAATATTAATCAAAGTCTTTCGGATGTCGTTCTGACCGAGGCTCAGCCGATCGTACATCTGGATATCAACGGGCGACAGACCACCAGCTGGCTGTTCCTGCCCAGGGGCGCGGCCCGTGACATCCGGGGTGTGATCGTCAAGGTCTATCCCGGCTGGGCCGACAACCTCGCCCGCGTCGATCCGTTGGCCATGACCTACAGCACTCGACCCGAGGTGTTCGTCTCCGCAGGCTATGCTGTTTTGAGTCCATCGATCCCGGGCGACCTTTCCGTCCGGGATCGCGGGGACGCCTACGTCCGGAGCGCCGACCTCGCCGTCGATGCCGCGCGTGCTGCTTTCCCCGAGGCTCCCTTCGACCGCATGGTTCTGTGGGGTCATAGCTTCGGCGGCTATGCGACATTGGAGATCGCCACCCGTTCGGATCGCTACCGGTCTTACATCGCCTCCGCCGGATACAGCGACATGCCGGGTGTATGGGGCGAGTTTGACAGCCAGGGTCGAATCCAGCCGGAAAACGGCATTTTCTTTCGCTTCAACCAAGGCTGGACGGAGGTCGGACAGGGCGGATTGGCGGCCCCCCCGTGGAGCGATCCGGACCCCTATATGTCCTCAAGCCCGTTCCTGCGCGCCGACCGGATCAAGAGGCCAATTCTGTTCCTGACCGCCGATATGGACTTCGCGCCCATGAGCCAATCGGAGCGGATGTTCAGCGCTGTTCTGAGGAACGGTGGCGACGCCCGGATGGTGACCTACTGGGGCGAGAAACATGTGATCTGGAGCCCCGCCAACATTCGCGACTACTACGCGCAGATCTTCGACTGGCTCGACCGAACCCTTTCGGACCCGGATCGGTTCACGCGGCACGCCCCAGGCGATCTTCCCAAAGACGTGTCCATCCCTCCAGCGCCGCGATCCCCAGGATGACAGAATGCTGGCCACGCCAGATCAGCGCTTCCGGTGTCAGTTCGGTCTCTGCGGTCGCGCGATCGATTAGACCGAGGGCGGCGAGGCGGCCGTCGATCAGCCAGGGCCTGAGAATGTCCAGATTGTCGACGATCAAGCGCCCATAAATCCGGGTCATCTCTCCCTTGGATCGCCGGTTGACGATTGTGTCCGGAATCCCCTCTCTGAAGACTTGCCGCGCCAGTCCGCGATCTCGTCCTCCCGCCGTCAACAACGCGGTGGGAAGGGCGAGGCAGGCCTCCACCACAGGTTGGCTGCAAAGCGGATGTCGGACATCGACGGCTCGGGAGAGGACAGACGGCCCATGGTGGGACACGCTGTCGGCGACCCCGGCGATGTGAAAGGCCTTGCTGGGCCCAAAGACGTCGAGATCCTGAAGCCAGGGATGGCCGACGAAAGGCTCGGTGAGCGGGGACAGGATTGGGTGAGCTCTGCGCGGAGGCGTTTGACCTGCTGCCGAGTATCGCACCGCCGTCCGGATCATCGACCAGATCGAAATCTCGTTGCCCGCCGCGAGTTCTGCGAGGTCCGGATGTCCCAGTGCTCGCCAGCCCCGCGACTTCCACAGATCCGTAAAGACATCGGTGGTGGCCGCCTGGAAGAGGATGCTGTCGCCCCCCTTGCCGGTCATCAGAGCGCTTGCGCCCCCATCGACGACGTGGCGCGCCCAGGCGACATCTTGGGGGTGATCGAGCCCGTTCAGTCCCGGACGGAAATCTCCGGCCATCGCCGCGAGCCAGTCCGGTGTCATCCTTCCGGTCACGTGCGGAACCGAAAGAGGCTTGAAGCCGAGCGACTGGCCCAGAATGGCGACGTAGGCGCGCTCATCGGACTCCGGCGTGGAGCCGTAGGCGTTGATCCAGAGCCGCTGACCGTCAGGCTTCTGTCGCACGAGACTCGAGGCGATGATGCTGGAATCCAGCCCTCCCGAGACTTCGGCGGCCAAGGCACCGGGCAGGCTTGCAAATCCAGACACGGCCTCATCGATCGACGAGCGAATAGCTTCCATGGCCGAGTGCGGATCGGGTGAGGTCCAGAGGCTACGGCGAGCGATGTCAGCTGGAGTCCACACGGCCAGGGCCTGCCGCTCAAGCGGGAGCGGTTGAACGGTCCCCGGCTCGAGCGCGGTGGGGCCGTCGATGAGAAGCGCGCCCGTCCCCGTAACGACGGCGTGAAGCTCCTGAGCCAGTCGAGCGCTGTTGATGCGCCACGCAGGACGTAGCGCTTTGATCAACCACTCGAAGGCCGTCGAGGCGACGATGGTCAGCCCCTTTTCGGACCAGGCCACGCATTCCAGAGCGCCGGAAGGGTCGCGAAGGAGAGCGGATAGCTGATCTCCCGCGCCGAAGAGAACGCCAACATAGCGGCCCCAGAACCTTGCCACTAACTTCCGTTCGTACCCCCAGGGATCGTCGGGATGCGCATAGGGAATGACGGGTGAGCGACGATCGAAAACGTCCCCGATAAGCGTCCAGCCACCGACCCGGACCGGCGTGGCAGGCGACGAACTGGGGACCGCAAGCCAGGCGCGTGGGTTGAGTGCAGAGACTACAAGTCCTTGCGCTGACGCCTTCTTGGCAAGGTCTTCCGACAGCGCTTGGGAAGGGAGGTCATCGGCAGCGCGGCAAACGAGCAGAAACTCTCTCACCTTCAGGCCCGCAGGATCGGTGCGTACCGTCGCACGCGTTCAAGACGATCGCCGACAACAAGGTCGCCGATCTGCAGCCAGCAATGAGCGCTGAAGGGCCAGGTCCGGACGCCGAAAATCCAGTCCGCTGCCACGCCTCTTGATGCGAGGTAGCACCGGAGCTGAAATGAACGCTGCAGACATTCGCCCTCGAACGGTATCCAGGGCCGCACTCGCCGGGCGGCTCCCGCCAAATCCGCGAGCCACGCTTCGTCCTGTTCCTCCGCCCGACCGCGCAGCGCCTTATGGTAGTCCACAAGGACGGATATCGGCTTTCCCCGGAAGATGAGGGTCGCGACGATCCAGGCGAAGGCGGCGCGAACCATCTCGGAGCGAGGCGGGCGCGACGCTGGCGTGAGTTCACGCGTCGGAGGGACAATGGGCCTGCGTACCGGGTTTGGGGCAAGGTCGCCGGCCAGCCCGGCGGTGCGCAACTCGTCCATGATCGAGACGTCCGCAAGCCCGATCCGTCCGTCTGCTTCTGGCTGGAGGAGTGATGCAGCGCCCAGCAGGCACTCGTAGCGATCGCCCGCCACATCGAGGACGACTACATCTTCGTCCACCACGGTCAAATAGATGTTGGGATGACACCAGAGGTCAGTTGTCATGGCGTTTGCAACAGGGCTTCTTGGTTGTTCAAGCGGGGCGGTGAACGTCAAGGCGGCGGCTAGCGGACGACCGCGTGTATGCGGTCGTCCGCCGTACGCTCAGCCCTCGGTCGGGCGAAGGCCGTTCTTGATGCCGGCTTCCTCGAACACGGTCCCCAGCCCGTCACGGGTGAGGGCCTTGGCGCTGCCGAAGCGGACGAGGCGCAGTTTGGTCGTCTTCATCTCAGTCTCCTTTGGTTGATCGCCACGGATGTGGCGCAACCAGTGAGCGCGCAGATCAGCCGGCTGCAAAGCTATATCTGGAGTATATTTGAAACGGTTCGGGTTGGCGGGTTCGCTGTTTCGGTCCTCTTTGCCGGCGGCCCGACGCGTTTCGCACGATCGTCGCGGAGGTCCGACTGCTGCAGGCCACATTCGACGTCAGACGCAGACCGGCGGCTTCAGCCCGATGCTGGAGACCCCGCTATTTTGGTTTTGGAGCCCTGCTTGGCGGGATCGTTTCCGATGCGCCCAGGTCGCGCCGGCCTCGTTTGTGGTGACGAGGCGTGGACTTCGAACGATCCGATGGAGACAAGCGGACGACCGCCTGTTGTAGCCGTCGTCCGCCCTTCGCTCAGCCCTCGGTCGGATATTGACCGTTCTTGACGCCGGCTTCCTCGAAGATATTGCCCATGCCGTCGCGGGTCAGGGCCTTGGCGCTGCCGAAGCGAACGATGCGCAGTTTGGTCGTCTTCATTCCAGTCTCTCCTTGGTTGATCGCCACGGATGTGGCTCGCCAAAGGAGCGCTAGGCTCAGGACCCATTGATGTGATGCGCTCGATCTGATTCAGCCTCTGCAAGGAGACTGGATATGAGCGACCTTTATTGGCTGACGGACGATCAGATGGAGCGGCTGCGGCCGCACTTCCCCAAGAGCCACGGCAAGCCCAGGGTGGATGATCGCCGGGTGCTGAGCGGGATCATCTTCGTCAATCGTAACGGTCTTCGATGGCGTGACGCGCCTGCGGCCTACGGGCCCCACAAGACCCTGTACAATCGCTGGAAGCGGTGGAGTGAGGCGGGCGTCTTCATCCGGATGATGCAGGGCCTGTCAGGTGGCAAGGCCGAGCGCCGCACGGTGATGATCGACGCGACCTATCTCAAAGCGCACCGCACGGCTTCGAGCCTGGGTGTAAAAAAAGGGGTCTCGGGCGGCTGATCGGACGCACCAAGGGCGGCATGAACACCAAGCTGCACGCTGTGACCGACGCAAACGGACGCCCGATCAGCCTGTTCATGACGGCAGGCCAGGTCAGCGATTACATCGGCGCCGCGGCCTTGCTGGACAGCCTGCCCAGAGCGCAATGGCTGTTGGGCGACCGGGGCTATGACGCGGACTGGTTCAGGGAGGCCTTGCAGGCCAAGGGCATCACACCCTGCATTCCCGGCCGGAAATCCCGCACCGAAACCGTCAAATACGACAAGCGCCGGTACAAAAGCCGCAACCGCATCGAGATCATGTTCGGCAGGCTCAAAGACTGGCGGCGCGTCGCCACCCGATACGATCGCTGCCCGACCGTCTTCCTCTCCGCCATCGCACTCGCGGCGACCGTGCTCTTCTGGCTATGAGTCCTGAGCCTAGGATCGGTCAGCGGCAAAGCTATATCTGGAGTATATTTGAGCTCAACGCCCTGGTTTGGGTCGCTTGGCGCGCAGATTGGCCGAGCCTTTCTCGATCCAATCCCGGGCCGGATCTCCTTCGCGCAGCGCCTTGGCGAGCTCCTCGAACATTCGCACGATGGCGGCGATGATGCTCCGGCTGTCGAGGTTGCGGATGTCATCGCCAAGAAGGTGGTCGAACTGTTCGAGCCCGATGGTGTAGATGGAGCCCATCTGGTTCTCTGCGCACCGTCTGGCGTGCTCAGGCGATCCAATCGCCACCGCCATCAGGATCGCTTGGGCGTCGCTTTGCGTCGCGGCGGCGAAGCGGTGGATGTAGTCGAGGTTGAGACGGGTTTCTCCGGCCTCAAAGCGGGCATAGGTCCGGATGGCGATCCGCATGGCCGCAGCCGTCTCGGCTTTGGTCATCTTGCGGTAGCGGCGCAAGGATTTGAGAGTCGCCGAAAGCAGCGCGCCATCGTCTGGAAGTTCCGGGTCGTCTCGACTCATCCGCGCATACCCTTCCGTCTTCCGAAGTAGAATCAGTCCGGCTTCTGATCAACGATCACGTGTGTAGCTGGGAAAGAAAACAGGACAATCGGCCACAAAGCGGCATGTTTTGCGGCGCGTTCTGACCGAGGCTCGGACGATTTGCGACCGAGCCGGATCGGTTGGGGCTGCAACTCATTGGCGAGGCGTGGGCAGGCGCCATAGTGGGCGTTTGCCCTCGGAGGCCGCCTTAATGCGCAAGCATGATCCATTCACCCTAGCCCTGGAGAGCCTGCGCGCCCGGGCCGAACAGGGCTCCTTTACCCCGGGCGCTCCGGTGGTGATCATCGAGGAGGCGCGCCGTCTGAAACTGTCCGCGACGCCGGTTCGTGAGGCCCTCGGCTGGCTCTGCGGGTTCGGCCTCATCGAACGCGCGCCTTTGGGAGGTTTTCTGGCTCCCCGACTTGATGCTGCGCTTGTCCGCGACCGGTTCTCTTTCCGCCTTCTCTGCCTCACGACCAGCCTGAGGGGCGGTGATCCGGCGTCGCGGTCGGTCGTGCGCGGCGGTGGACAAAGGACATGCCGCAGCCTTTCCGATCACATGCTCAGGGCGGTTAGAACCACAGGCAATGCGGCCTTGGTGGACGCCTACGAACGGATGAACAGCACGCTGTTGCAACTGGCCGAGGCGGAACGTCGGCTGTTCGAGGATTTCGACCATGAGGCGGCGGCGCTGGTGGGTCTGTTCAAACGGTCGTCGGGAACAGATTTGGTCGACGCCTTGACCGCCTATCACCACCGTCGAATGGACGCCGCTCCTTCGTTGATCCTCGAAGCTGAGGCTGGCCGGGATGTCCGGCCTCCGGACTCCTGAGGTGTGGGCCAAGCTGACAGGATTGGGGCTCGGCCTCGCCGTGGGCGCCCAGGCCGCGACGGAGATGTTCGCCTGGACTTACCAGTGGGCCGACGCTCTGGGACCCACATGGCGCATCGCCCCCGACCTTGCCGTCTATCCGCCCTGGGCCATCCTGCAATGGCGGTCTGCTTTCGGTGCTGAGGCGCAGGCCGTCATGTCGCGGTGCGCACCGTTGATCATGGTCGGCGGCGTCGGCGGGTTGGGGTTGGGGACGCTTGCGGGCGATAAGACCCATCGACGGATCCGGGGCTGGGGAGCGCTAAAAGACGCCAAAGGCGCCGGGCTGACAGCCCTCGGCGGATGCATCCTCGGCGTTCTCGGACGACGCGTTCTCGCAACGACCGACCTCCGTCCCAGTCTCGTGACTGGCGGCACCCGGTCGGGCAAGGGGCGCGGCCACGTCATGCCGACGCTGCTGTCATGGAACGCCAGCGTCCTCGTGCATGATCCCAAGCGCGAACTCTGGCGATTGAGCAGTGGCTGGCGGGCCCGGTTCAGCCATGCCCTGTATTTCGATCCGCGCGACCCGGCCTCGGCGTGCTGGAACCCTCTTGCTGAAATCCTGCCAGGACCTGGAGAGCTCGCCCACGTTCAACGCCTGGTCTCGATCCTGTCCGATCCCGGCGGCGCCCGTGACGACGAGGCGATCTGGGACAAGGCGGCGTCGGAAATCCTCGAGGCCGTGATCCTGCATGTCCTCTACACCGCCGACGACGCCGAAAA
Source organism: Brevundimonas sp. ALps5 (assembly GCF_058681645.1). Lineage (NCBI taxonomy): Bacteria > Pseudomonadati > Pseudomonadota > Alphaproteobacteria > Caulobacterales > Caulobacteraceae > Brevundimonas > Brevundimonas sp. ALps5. The sequence goes on from NZ_CM178744.1 coordinate 1,865,894, forward strand.
GACCCTGCTCAAGGTCCGCGAAATGCTCGCCGACCTCGACAGCGCCGCCGACGTCATGACCAAGACTTTGCACCGTCCGGGTCCAAGCGGCGAACCGGAGACCCACCCGTTCATCGCCACGGCGGTCAAGGGCTATGCGGCGATGCACGACCGCTTCCGGACTTCGGTCCAGGGGACGGCCCGGTCCTACCTCAAATGGCTCGCAGGCGAGGACATCGAGCGTTCGCTGTCCCGATCGGATTTCTCCATGGGGGATCTGATGTGCGCCGAAGCGCCCCTGTCTCTCTACGTTCAGGTCGCGCCGGCTGACAGCGCAGCGCTGAGGCCCTTGGTGCGTCTTTTCTTCTACGCCGCAGCCCAGTCCCTGACGGTTCGGGAGACCGAAGCCGCCGATGGGCGGCTCAAGCGCCATAACCTTCTCATGCTGATGGATGAGTTTCCGTTGCTCGGGCGGGTCAGTTTTTTCGAGAAGTCGCTGCGTCTGCTCAGCGGCTACGGGGTGAAGGTGATGTTCGTCGCCCAGTCTCTCAACGATATCGTCGAGACCTACGGCGCCAACAACACCATTCTCGACAACCTGCATATCTATACCGCCTTCAGCGCGCTCGATCCTCTGACGCAGGACAAGGTGTCGAAGCTGACGGGGTCCGTGCTGGAGACCCGGACCAGCCGCAGTTCACCGGCGGCGCTGGCAGCTGGGCGCAGCTCGGTGTCCCGGTCCCAGATCGAGCGGCCGCTGCTGGAGCCGGGCGAGATCCGCGCCCTTCCGGACGACATCCAGTTGGTGTTCGCCGCCGGCGCCCGACCGCTGCGGACGACCAAGCTCCTCTATGACGTCCGCGAACCGTTTCGGACGCGGGCGCGCGACCACGCGCCTGACCAGGAAGAGCGGCTGGATGCGCCGCCCGGAGCTCCGCACCCGTGGGCCGGTCGCCGCAGTCTGGGCGAGGACGCAGAGGCGTCTCTGCCGCTGTTCAAGGAAGTGGCCGCAGCGATGGACGACAAGAAGGTCGCCGCGCGTGTGGCCGATATCTACGGGCGGGTGGCGCAGGAGATGGCCGCGCAGGATGCGGCGCTCGATCATTTGCGAGGTCTAGGCGATGGCTAGGAAAGAAGCGGCGAGCGCCCGCGTGCAGGTTTATCTGACCGATCCCAAGGTCGTGTCCGGTCTCAATCGGGAGGCGCGCAGCGGCAAGATGCCGCTCAGTCAGGCGGCGGGCCGGGCCATCGCCCGTGGCCTGCAGAAGAGTCCCCAGGCTGATCCCGAGGATCGCCTGCTGCAGCTTGAACGGTCCCTTCGCGACCATATGCGATCCACGGCCCGCGACATGCAGATCGTGCAGGAGCTGTTGATCGAGGTGGCCAGAGCCTTCTTCGTCCGGCTCCCCGACGCGATCGTCGATGAAGACCCCACAGTCCAGGCGGCCGTCGATCGGCGGATCGAACGCCTGTTGGACGCTACGGCCGCCCGCATTGTCGCCGGCCGGAGGGAACGTCCTGTGCCTGATGAGGAGCGGTCGTTCGGCCAGACCAACTGATGGCGATCCATCCGATCATCGCCGAACGCAAGCTCGAGGCGCTGCGCCATGCATTGGGCGACACCATTCTGGCGGCCCTGGTCGAGCCGGCGGTCGTCGAGATCCTCGCTAATCCCGATGGCCGTCTGATCCTCGACCGCAGCGGCGAGGGGCGGATGGATACGGGCGCGATCCTGTCGGCCGAGTCGCGGGAGCGGGTGATCCGGTTGATCGCCGACTATGTCGGCGAGACCGTCACACGCGATGACCCCCGGCTCTCTGGTGTCCTGCCCGGCACAGGTGAGCGGTTTCAAGGAATGCTGCCTCCCGTCACCAGCGCACCTGCGTTCTCGATCCGCAAACGGCCCTCGGTGATCTGGAGTCTGGAGGACTATGTCCGCGACGGAGCCATGACCCACCAACAGGCAGCCGTGTTGCGTGGCGCTGCGGAGCAGCGACTCAACATCCTCATCTCGGGAGGCACCGGATCGGGCAAGACCACCCTTGCCAACGCCGTTCTTGCGGAACCGGCCTTCGCCCAGGATCGGGTCTTCCTCGTTGAGGATACGCCAGAGCTTCAGTGTTCAGCTTGGGACACCGTGTCGGTCCTGACGCGCCGCCAGCCGATCCCGATCGGTGTGGTCGATCTGGTTCGTGACGCGCTGCGGATGCGACCCGATCGGATCGTCGTCGGCGAAATGCGCGACGGGGCGGCGGCCTTGGAGACGCTCAAGAGCTGGAACACGGGCCATCCCGGAGGACTTTCGACCCTCCACGCCAACTCGGCCGACGATGTCTTGCGTCGCATGGAGGATCTGATCGCCGAGGTTTCGTCGCGAACGCCGCGTCGGGCGATCGCTCAGGCCGTCGATCGCATTGTCCACATTCGGCGGACTGCCGCCGGACGGCAGGTCCAAGCTGTGCTCGGTGTCGAGCCGTCGGGCGACGATGGCTATGCGATCACGTCGCTCGCCTGATGTGATCTGAACCAGAGAAGACCGAGTTTGACTCAAAGCGGCGGTTCGAAATGTCGCCTTGGTACTGTCATTCTAGGTTCGTGTCCTAGTTCCTGAGGCCACGGCTGGACTAAGGACCGACTCAAGGCTCAGATCGGGGATGGCCTCGACTCTCAACACGCTCACCGACATTTTCCGCCATCGCAAAACAACGGCTATCCGTGACGGCAAGATCGACATCAACCGCGTAAGAGGCGAGATCGCCTCGGGCGGTTATGTGGACCGCGACTTCATCCAGATTTGCGCCGCTATCGAGAAGACGGGCGACGCGATGGTTGATGACTGGCTGATAGCTTGCGGAGAGGCGACCGATCAGAAATTCAGCAAGCTCAACCTCAGGAAATCGGCGCACGATCTCATCGAAGGCTTCATCGTAGATGCGAAGACGTGGCGGCGCATTCCCCCCGCATTTCATGGCCATCGCACGACCAACCGCTACATGGATGAGGAGTTGGACAAAGTCAGGGAACGGCTCGAAGCCCGTTTCGATGACGGTCAAAACCGCCTTGCGCTCAAGCCTCAGAAAAAGTGGCATGAGCTAAACCCGATGACCTGGGTGATCCTCTCAGGTGCCATCCTCGCCTTGATCGTGGCTGCGCTGGCTTATCTGAATTTCGCCGCTCAGACGGTCACGAAACCCCTTATCGAAGGCCCGGCCAAAACCGCATCGCGGTAGGATTAAGGCTTACACCGCCCAGCCCGACCTTCGACGACCTTCATCAGAGCAAACTCCAACCAGGATCGGCGAGCCGCCGCCGCAGCCTCATCCCCGACCTTGAACCGCTCATCCAGCGGGGTCCCCTGAGGTTCGCCCTGGAAGGCTTGGGCTCGACGATAGCTGACCGCCCGCTCGACCGCGCTCTCACAAGCCTGGACGACGGCGCGAGCGACGATGTCGGCCTCATCGGTCGTAGTGTGGAGCCGATAGGCGTTCCGGTGAAGACACCGCTCAGCGTTCCCCATCGACCATTCGAGCGTGTCGCGTTGAGCCACGCCCGCGACAGGATCGCTAGGCGGTGTCGGTTCGATGATGGGGGTGCAAACGCTGGAGTCCGGCCCTTGGGTGCATGACGCGAGGGTGAGCCCCATTGCGGCGATGATGGCGATCCTCATTGCGGCTCCTCCGTCAGGCGTTTCATATCCGCAAACCAACTGTCGGCGATCCGCTGACAATGCGCCGACGTGATCGGTTCGGTCACCGCTGCCTCAAGACCTTCGGTGTAGTTTGTCGATCCGACTTCCAGGAGGCGACGTCCCATGACCGATTGCTCCAGCGGGGTATTCTTCCACCATTCTCGCCAGAACGTGACGTCATCCTGGTCGAGATACCGGCGGCAAAGGCCAAGGTGATATTGGCCTTCGGTCCAGGTGTAAGCCTGAGCCGCCATGCGACGGGTGATCCCTTCCGCTTCCATGGCTGACCCATACTCATTCCAGATGTCCGTGAAACCTGGGTCTTCCCGAGGCGCGGCCTGGATCAACAGGGCGGCTGCGATGATAGCGATCATTGCTCTTTCCTTTTGCCGCCTCGACCACCCGCGCGCGGGGCGGGGTCGATCACGCCTGGACCTTCGCTGACCAGCGTCTGGACCGAAACATTGGGAATGGTGTGAGCAAGACTGGCCATCGTCACGCCCTCCCGTTTGGCTCGCTCAAAGAGGTTGTAGATGTCGTCACCCGACATGGTCGTCCCATCATCGGCGATCATGATGGTGTCCATCTTGAACGGCGCGCCTGACTGATCGCCGCTCCGATCGACCGGAAGGTTGACGACCCATTCGGGCTCCACCGCCGCCATGAGGTCGTCGAAGCTCTCACCGTGGATGAACTTCGACTTCACCCCGCTCGCCGCGATGGCCTTGAGGATCGTCAATTCGTCGTCGTGGATGCGGAAATGGAAGTCGCTGTAGCTGATGAAAGGCCGATCCTTGATCGACATCTGGACATGGTAGTGGGGGAAGCTGCTGTTTTTTCCGGAATGACCGGCGAAGTCCGAATTCCCGCATGAGATCGACCACGCGTAATCGCCATAGCGGGCGGTGACCTGGACCACGTGATCGTCATCAGCGGTGTCAGCGATGTTCTTCGCCCAGCCGCCCTCATTTGCCACCCATCGCATCCAACTTTGGATCGACATCATCCCGAAAGCCTGGGCGACTGCCGGATAGTGCTTTTTCTTCACGCCCGCCGGTCTAAGAAACCAATGGAGACAGGGTGTCTTCTCATCGAAGACGTCGAGGCCGTCGCCACAGACTGAGCAACGACCCTCAGCGAAAGCGGCGGTGAATGCCGCGTGTTGGCGTTCGGATTCCGCGATCTGACCCTCATTGAGCGCGATCCGCTCCTCCTCGGTCAGGGCCTTGAGACGGTCAGCCATCCGCTGAGCGAGAGCATCTGTCATCAGACTTCGATCGGCTGACATGTCCCATGCTGGATCGAAGTCCTCTCGCCGTGATCCTGGAGGAAGATTTTCTTCACGCCGTTCGTCGAGCGGTCGATGGTCACCACGACGGCCACCTGATCGAGCCGGAAGCCCGCGTTGAGCATGGCGTTATACTGGGACCGCGCGAACGTCAGGTGATCCGGATTGTCTTCGAGTATCTCATAGCCGTAGGCCATCAGGCCGGTCTCGATGACGCGATCATTGCTGACCACGTAGGTAGACTGATAGCCCTCACCGTCACCGTCACCATTAAGCGTGCAAAACCACGTCTCTGACGGAGCCGCCAACGCGGCCAGAAGTCCGATTAACACCACTCAGAAATCCTCCCCTTACCCAGCTTTATCACAACCGCCGGAAGGTCAGGAGCCCTGGATAACTAACTCCTGAGAGCATCAATAACTCAGGAGTCCAATAGCATTACAACTCAGCGTCGCCGCCCGTAACGCGCGCCTCGACAGCATCGAATCCGTCTGCGGAGCCTCCGCTAAACTTCAAATCCGTTCGGGCGCGCAACCGGCCAAAGCCGCAACCGCGGCATCGGGAAGGGGAATAAACAAGGCAACGTCTGGTTTCGGATCGAGGGCCAACTTCCGCTCATGGCGCTTCTCAGACATCCGCTATCAACCGCAGCTTTTGACTCTTAGCGGCGGTTTGGAATGTCTGCTTAGCGGCGGCGGGCGACACAATTCGCTAAGATCAACCGACCTCGGTTTCAATCGAGACGGCCCCAACGAGCATGCGGTGGATCGGGCATCGGTCGGCGATTTCAAGAAGTCGGTCGCGCTGCTCCTGTGGGAGGTCTGCCGGCAGGCTGATGGTCCGCACGAAGTGGTCGGAGGGCGTCGCTTCCGGCTGTCGGACCAGAACAACCTCGACGGACAAGGGGCCGATCGCCCAGCCCTTGCGGTTCGCGTAGAGGCGCAGGGTCTGGGCGGTGCAGGAGGCTAGAGCGGCCTGCACCAGTTCATGCGGGGTCGGCCCGAGATCCAGCCCACCCAGTTCGACAGGCTCATCGACGACGAAGCTGGCAGGGCCGGCGCGGACCACGAGTTGCAGGCCGCCGTGGCCCGCATCGTCGGCGAAGGAAGATCGGGGTGTGGAAGCCGTCATGGGGCGCCTTGCTGAATGAGTAGGGGTTGTTCGGTGATTGTCGCGCGATCGACGCGCCTCAGGTGGAGACGATCGAAAGCGCAGCGTCGCGTTCGCCGATGAGTTCCTGAACCGACGCCGCCAGACCGGCGCGGGCGAAGGCGTCGAGGTCCAGACTGTTCACAGGCGCATAGCGCCCATCGCGGCAGACCGCCGGTACGCCGCAGACCAAGCCTGCGGGAATACCGTATTCTCCTGTGGCGGGGATGCCCATCGACACCCAGCGACCGTCCGAGCCCTGGACCCAGTCACGCATGTGATCGACGGCAGCATTGGCGGCGGAAGCGGCGGACGATGCGCCGCGGGCCTCCAGGACCGCCGTACCGCGCCGCGCCACCTCCGGGATCAGGGTGTCGCGATACCAGCCGTCATCGCCGATGCGCGCGGCCAGTCGTTCGCCGCTCACCGAGGCGTGGCTCCAATCGGTGAACATGGTGGGCGAGTGATTGCCCCAGACCGCGAGGTGATCGATCGCATCGACCGACACGCCTGCCTTTCGCGCCAGTTGCGCGGCGGCGCGATTGTGATCCAGCCGGATCATGGAGGTGATGGCGCCCTCGGGCAGGTTCGGCGCGGACTGGATCGCCACCCAGGCGTTCGTGTTGGCGGGATTGCCCACCACGAGGACCTTCACGCTCCGCTTGGCGACGGCGTCGAGCGCGGCGCCTTGGGTCTTGAAGATGGCGGCATTGGCGGCCAGCAGGTCACGGCGCTCCATGCCCTTGGATCGGGGACGCGAGCCAACCAGGAAGGCGGCGTCGATGTCGTCGAACGCGACCCTCGGATCGTCCGTCGTCCGGATCGTGGTCAGGAGCGGGAAGGCGCAGTCGTCCAACTCCATCGTCACGCCCTTGAGGGCCGACAGAGCTTGGGGAAGATCGAGCAGGCGAAGGTCGATCGGCGTCTCGGGGCCGAAGACGTCGCCTTGCGCTAGACGGAACAGCAGGGCGTAGGCGATCTGGCCGGCCGCACCGGACACGGCGACCTTGATGGGAGTATTGGGCATTGTGGACCTCAGGGCTTGGAAGATTGGGAAAGAGCTGTGTCGATAGCGATGACCACGCTGTCGAGAGTCAGCGGGCCATCCACCCGGCGGCCCTGAACGAATAGAGTCGGCGTGCCGGTGACGCCCGCATCCTGCGCCCGGCGAACACGCCGTTCCAACGCGGCCATGGCGTCAGGGTCGGCGATGCAGGCTTTCAGTCGGGCCTCGTCGATCCCGAAACGACCCGCGACCCGCACCAGATGAGCCCGCGGGCTCTGTCCACCGGTCCATTCAGACTGGCCGTGCATCAGGGCGTCAATCACCTCGAAATACCGCTGAGACCCCGCACAGCGCGCCAGAAGAACGCCGGCGGCGGAAAGATTCGCAGGGCCGGTAATGAACTCCCGATAGATCAGCTTGACCTGGCCGGTATCCATATAGCGACGGCGCAGTTCGGGCAGCACCTCGATCGCGAACCGGGCGCAGGGGCCGCAGGTGCTCGAAGCGTATTCGATCAGGGTTACCGGGGCGTCCTGACGGCCCAGAACCATGTCATCGGCTTCCGCCGCTTGGGGCGCGCATGCCGTGATCAGGGCGCCGGCTCCCACAGCGATGATCGAGCGACGAGTGGGAAGAAGGATATCGGGATTCATGAGGCCTCCGGGCAGGAAACTGACGAGCGACTCAGCGCGCGCAGGGAATGTCGCGCTTGGCCGCGTCCGTAAGGCAGGGGGCGACGAACAGGTCTCCGCGCCAAGCGCCGCGGATCGTGCGGGCGCCGACGATGAGCCAGAGGATTGCAAGGCCGGCGATCAGGGCCACGCCGAAGATGTTGAAGGCTGGGATCGGCAGCAAGGTCCCCAGCTTCAGGGTCGCGACCGAGAAGACGCCGATCGGGAAGGTGTAGCCCCACCAGCCGAGGTTGAAGGGCAGGCCCTGACGAAGGTAACGCAGAGTGATCAATGCAGCCATGGCTGCCCACCAAAGGCCATAGGCCCACAGCAAAAGGCCGCCGATCAGTCCGATGCCTCCTGCCGCGTCACCGTATTGACCCAGCCCGGAGGCGGTGAAGATCGCCGGCGCGGCCTGACCCAGCACCAGCATCCCCAGAGCGCCGGTCCCGATCGGACCCAGCGACAGCCAGCTGGACGCCGCCATGCCGGCGTGCGGCAGTTTGTGGATCGCCATGCGCAGAACCAGGATGACGAGGATGCTTAGCGCCAGAGGCACCGACAGCGCCCAAAGAGAGTAGCTGACCACCAGCACGGACAAGGCCGCGTTCGGGTCGGTCAGGTGGGGCGCGATCAGCCCGCCGGTGACGGCCGCGACCTCCGCGGCCACGACGGGCAACAGCCAGACCGCCGTCATCTGGTCGATGGAATGCTCCTGGCGTGTGAACATCATGAAGGGGATGCCGACGCCGCAGGCGACCGCCATCGCCACGTCGATCCACCACAGTGTCTCGGCGAGAGGGACGATGCCGTCGCCCCACCGCGCCAGGCCGAAGGCCATCAGGCCGTTGATGATCGTCGCCAGTCCCATCGGTATGCAGCCGAAGAACATCGAGACGACCGAATGGCCGAAGATGCGGCGCGCGCCGTCGAAGAAGAAGATCCACCGCGCGGCGTAGAGGACGGTGAACAGGGCGAAGAGGCCGATGTTGAAAACCCACAGACCTTCGGCGACCAGCTTCACGCCAGGGATGTCGATCGGAATCTGGTTCAGGGCGATGGCCAGGATGCCTGTGCCCATGGTGGCGGCGAACCAGTTCGGGGTGAACTGGCGAACGACCTCGCTGGGCCGCTGGAGTTTGGCCAGAGGCCGCAGGCCGAAGGCGACGTCGCGAAGGTGAAGGTCATGCGCCATCTGAAGTGTCCTGAACAATGCTGGAATGAAACTAATGGGCGTTGAGGCGACAGATCACGCCCAGCACGACGGCCGTCACGACCAGAAGAGCCGGCAGGGTAAGGATTTGAAGTGTGGCCTCGCGTCCCGTGATCCAGCCGGTGTAGGTCACGACGCGACCATTCAGGAACTGGCTGAAGCTGCGTACACCATTACCCGCGTCTGGCGTATCCGACACCAGGGTGCCACCGGTCAGCAGGCCGAAATACATCGCACCGAGCAGGCTGATAAAGCCGAGTGCGAGGGTGGCCTCACCCCGCCCGAAAGTGATCCAGAACACCAGGACCATGCTGGCATAAAGGCCGGCGACGGCCTTGATAATGATCGGGTGGATACCGGTCTGACCGACATCAAGCTGGATGCGGTGAAGCGTCTTGCCGTCGCCGACATCGGGGATGTGGGCCGTCTCGGATTCGACGGCGGTCACCATAGTGGGCGGTAGAGGTTTTACCGGCACCCGCAGGTCACGAACGGCTCGACGGGGTTGTGGCTGGACGATGCGTGCCGGTGTATCGAACGTGCAGGCGGGGGTCATGATCGGTCTCCTTTAATGGAGTGGAGGCAGACAGTCGGCGCGCTCCTCGACGCCGATATTGATCGCGAGGATTCGTTCCATCCAACGCAATGATGCGAACTATTTAATCGATTGAGGCGAATGAAATGCTGATCAGCCCGTCGCGCCGTCGCCCTCGTTCACAGCCAGTCCCGCAGCAGCGCCCGCAGGTGTCGCCTGGCTCGGCATGGCCCTGAGATAATCGACGATGGCGTCGATGTCGCCGACCGCGATCGGGGCGCCATAGGTTTCCCGCATCTTGACGACGGTAGAATGCCACTGGGCCTCAGTCAGCCGGGGCTGGGTCAGGGCCATGCTAGCCGAATGACAGGATGTGCAGTTGGCATTGACGACATCGGCGCCAGGGCCGTCGGGGAATGACGAGGCCTCGTCCGGCAGTTCGATACTGGCCGAGGTCAGGGTGAAGCCGCTTGCCGACACGAATGACGGCGGCGGCGCGACCGGGGCCGCAGGGACCACAGGAGGTACGACCATCTTCCGTCCCCGGGGCGCATTGCCGCCCGCGATGGCTCCGATCAGGATCACGCTCGTAAGCCCGCCGGCCAGCAGGATCGACATCCCGGTCGACAACGGTGTTCTGGACTTGCTCATCCGAAAGTCACCGTGGTGGTCTCGACACATCCACGCATGAAGCCGCCCGGATTCCAGTTCGGCGTCATCGGCTGAACGACGCCCGCAGTGCTGGTGCAGCGCGTCATTAGGGGAATGGCCCCTCGGCCACGGATCGGCACCACCCCGTCGAAGCGTCGAAAACTGTAGGGGCCCTGGTCCGGTCCCAGCTGCGCGGGTCGCCAGGTTCGCCCGCCGTCGGACGACAGGTCCACCCTCGACACTCCGGTGTCCCCGCCCATGGCGATGCCGCCGATCGGCAGGGTGGGCTGCCAGGCCACGGGGTGATCGCCCGCGATGCTCGTGATCCACGACCGAGGGACCATCCGGTTGATCGGCACGGTGGGATAGTCCTTGTCGGTCGGGGAGACATTGGCCATCGGGGTGTCGGGAATCTTGTAGGCCTTTGCCATCCAGTACCCGTCGTCGGGTTTGTCCAGCACCTCGATATCGTTCAACATCTTGACCCAGTAGGTCGAGAACCAGCCCGGCACGATCAACCTGACGGGAAATCCATTCAGCAGAGGCAGTTGTTCGCCGTTCATGGCGAAGGCCACCATCACCTCGCCGTCGCGCGCATGATCCAGGGCCAGCGACTTTGAGAAGTCCGGCGCACCCGCCACGACGGGCTGGTCCAGCGCGCCGAAGCGGACGGCCAGGGCTCCGGGTCTGACCCCTGCGACATCCAGAAGGTGCCTCAGACTGACGCCCATCCACATGGCATTGCCCATCGCCCCATGCGCCCATTGCGCGCCCGGCACGCGGGGCTGGAACAGGCCGCGCGAGTTTCCGGAACACTGGTTCACCGCTGCCATCTGCACGCGCGGCATGGCCAGAAGCTCGGTCAGCGACACCGACAACGGGCGCACCACATGGCCGTGCACATTGATCCGGAAGGTCGTGGCATCGACCGAGGTCGGGATATCGGCCCAGTGCCAGCGCACGAAGAACTGGTCGTTGGGTGTGAAGACGCTCTGGTCGAACACCGACATCGGCGTCTCAAGCAGCGGCGGTCGGCTGCGTTGCAGGATCATCGATCCCTTGCCCGGAAAGCTGGAGGTCAGTGGGCGCGACGAGGGTCCACCCGGTAGAGCCAGGTCCACCGCCTGTTGCCCCCAGGCGGGGGCCGACCAGGCGGCTGCCGCCACACCCCCTCCAATAACGAAGCGGCGTCCAACGGCGTGAGATATGGGGTCGTTGGCTGAAGCCATGTCGATATCCTTAACCGTCGCACACATCAGGCGATGTTTCAGCTCTATTGGCAAGCGGGTTGTCCCGAGGATCGCAGTTCCGGGGTGCCAGTCTCCTGGTGTTGATCTCCGCCCAATGCACGGCTGTCGGAGATCACGCGCCGTGCGGTTCGGATTTTCCGGCGAGCCCGAAGGGACCTGAACGGGTCCAGGTCCAGGCTTCTCCAAAAGGATCAGAGCCTCCGTCCTTTCCCCATCGTTCAGAGGATTGAAACGGCGTTGCTGCATACGCGGTTTTGACCGCGCGGACCAATGCAACTCCCTCCCTGAACAGCGGCGAACGGATGTCAGAAGCAGGCCGGGCGCGACTGACTCCGACGGCCAGATCCGAAAGAGAACCTGGGCCGCCGCGACCATATTGCCTATCAGTGGGCATGAGGCGGATTGACCTGCCAGATTTCATCAACCAGCAGACCCGCCCGATACAAGAGGACATAGCGGACCGGGATCGCTTGCTTGCCCTCGAAGGTCACATCGACGGTGACGGTCGCGCCGGCCGGGTTTTCGGCGATCGTCATGGCGGCGATGTTGGCGCTGAGCGGACCCAGGCCGGCGAATCGTGACCAGACGTCGCGCAGTTCGACCGGGTCGTCATAATGCCCGTCTAGCGGTCCGCCGACCCACTGCAAGTCGGCGTCTGGTGCATAGGCCGACAGAACCGTATTGACCGACCCTGCGGCGATCGCTGCGATCCGGGTTCGGGCCAGAGCCTCGTGGGACTGGGCGAAGGCGGGAGCCCCCGTCATCAGCACGGCTGACGTCAGGACGAAGGCCGAAAGAGCATGAAGTCGCATCGCGATATCCTTGAAAGATCAATCCGGGCTGGATCGTTGCTCATCTTCAAGGATCGACGCCCAGAAGGTCCAATGCGATGTATCGAACTGATCATTCGGTTGAACCGATCATCCGAGCAGATGTCCGTCTTCGTTGATGGTTTTTCCGTCAAGCCATCGGAGACCTTGACGCAAGCAGGCTGACAAATGCGTCCCCAGCCTTTGACCGATATCGCTGTTTGTGAAGCAGCAGCCAGAACGGTCGGGCCGGAAGGTCGAATGGCAGGGTCGTAAGGATACCGGCCTTCAGACGCGCGGCGACGACGTTTCGCGAGACGACGGCGGCCCCAGCCCCCGCCTCGACCGCACCCGCCACCGCCTCATTGCCCGGCAGGCTCATCGCCACATCCAGATCGTTGACGCTCAGACTGTGTGCCGCCAGCGCGGCCTCGAAGGCTGAGCGCGTGCCGGAGCCGGGCTCGCGCAAGACCCAGGTCATGGCCTTCAGGTCCGGTCGGGCCGCCCCGTCCTGGGCCTGCGGATGTCCTGCAGCGACGACCAGCACCAATTCGTCGTGATCCAGCACCGTGCGGCTGAGGACGGGCTCGTCCAATTCGCCCTCGACCAGACCCACTTCGGCCTCGCCCTCGATCACAGCTCGGGCCACGTCTCGGGTGTTGCCGATGGTGACATCGATCTGGATGCCAGCGTGGCAGGCATGAAACGCCGCCAGACGAGACGGTAGCCACCATCCTGCGATCGTCTGGCTGGCTTGGATCGACAACCTGCCGCGCTTCAGGTCACCGAGGTCATTGAGTGCCTCCTGTGCCGCCGCCGCGCGAGCCAGGACGGCGCGGGCCTCGATCAGGAACACCTGTCCAGCCGCATTCAGCACGATGCTTCGCCCCACACGATCGAACAGCGCAACACCGTGACGTGCCTCCAGCGTGGTGACCGCAGAACTGACGGCAGACTGGGTCAGGTTCAGGGCCTCGGCAGCACGTGTGACGTGCTCACGCTCGGCGACGGCGACGAAGATGCGGAGTTGATCCAGGGTCATGGGCGCAACCTAGCCCGCTCGCGCCGGAAAAACAGATGGATCGTTCGGCGGTCGCGAACGTTCTCAGCAACAATCTCCGTTGGATGGTCGATTGTCCAACCGTCAGGATGGCGATGAACCGAAAGTCCCGATGATGACCTCCTCCTTGAAACTGACCGGCCTGTTGGCTGTCGCCGCCCTCTTTGGCGCAGGACTTATGGCCTTCGCCCAGACGCCACGCTCCCCCTTCGATACGGAAATGGCCGAGGCCATGTCGCGCATGCACACCGCCATGACGATCGCGCCGACCGGCGATCCTGACCGCGACTTCGCCGCCATGATGATCCCTCACCATCAGGGCGCGGTCGACATGGCGCGGATCGAACTCGCCTACGGCAAGGACGAGCCGATGCGCCGTCTGGCCCAGGGGATCATCGTCGAACAGACCCAGGAGATCGCCTTGATGCAAGCCTTCCTCGACCGCTCGGCCACCCGCCCGACGTCCAACGCGCCCGCCGCACCTCATACCGGACACTGACCCATGACTTTCGTTTCGAAGACGCCCTTCGTCCTGGCGCTTGCCCTGATGGCATCCCCGGTCTTGGCCGATCAGGTTCCCGGCGCGGCGGCGGCGCCCGCCATCCCGATCAGCGGCCAGGATCGGTTCTATTCGGCCGACCAGTTCTCCAACACCGTCTCGGTGGTCGATCCCTCGACCAACAGCCTTCTGGGCGTGATCTCCCTCGGCGAGCCGACCCCGGCCAACCTCAGCCCGCTCTACAGGGGTCAGCTGCTGGTCCACGGCATCGGCGCGGCGCCGGACGGCAAGACGATCGCCGTGGTCTCGATCGGGTCGAACTCGGTCAGCTTCATCGACACGGCCACCAACGTCGTCAAACACACCACCTATGTCGGACGCTCTCCGCACGAGGCCTTCTTCACGCCTGACGGCAAAGAGGTCTGGGTCACGGTGCGGGGCGAGGCCTATATTTCGGTGCTGGACGCCGCGACCTATCAGGAAACCGCCCGGGTCGAGACGCCCAACGGGCCAGGCATGACCATCTTCTCGCCGGACGGCCGTTACGCCTACATCTGCTCCAGCTTCAGCCCCGAGACAGTCGTGGTCGAGACCGCGACCCGTCAGATCGTCGGTCGGGTGGCCCAGGCCAGTCCGTTCTGCCCAGACATCGCCGCCACGCCCGATGGGAACCAGGTCTGGATGACGCTGAAGGACGTGGGCAAGACGATGGTGTTCGACGCCCGTCCGCCGTTCGCCGTGCTTCAGACGCTCGACACCGGCCCGCTGACCAATCACGTCAACATCGTGCGAAATCGGGATGGTCAGTTCGCCTATGTCACGGTGGGGACCGAGAACGTTGTCAAGGTTTTCCGCACCGACACCTTCGACCCCGTGACCGCGATCGCGGTGGGGTCCCTGCCGCACGGTCTGTGGCCCTCCGGCGACGGCTCGCGGATCTACGTCGGACTGGAGAATGGCGACGGCGTGGCGGTCATCGACACCCTGGCCAATCGCGTGATCGCCACCGTGCCGGTAGGTCAGGGACCGCAGGGCGTCACCTATGTGCCGCGTGCGGTCACCGAGGGTGACGGCAGGGCCAACCTCATGCCCCTGGGCACCGCTCGCGCCTCGCATCAACTCGTTCTGACAGGCGAGGACGACGCCCGGTCGCAGGCGACCCTGTTCGAGCAGGGGCAGGTGCAGATGCTGCAGATCGCCGCCGCAGGCCTCGAACCCGGCAAGCCCTATGTCCTCGCCTTCGCCGAGACGGCGGACGGATCGGGGACGCTGCAGCCTCTGGCGAAGTTTATGACCAATCCGGCCGGGTCCGCGGTCGTCAATGCCGTGGGCCCGATCCGTCAGGTGGTCGCCGCCGACGCCGGCGCACCCCGCCGTTGGCTGGTCATCGCCTCGGGAACGCCCGAGGCGATCGGCCCGGTCGTCCAGAGACAGTCGGAATAGGACCGGCCGCCATGCGTATCGACAAGTTCGTGCATAGCTGCCTGCGCCTGACGATCGGCCAGGAGCGACTGCTCTTCGATCCGGGCAAGTTCTCGTTCGTCGACGGACGGGTCGATCCCGCTGTCTTTTCGGACGTCTCGACGATCGTCCTGACGCACGGCCATCCGGATCACATCGACCCTGATGCGTTGGGCAGGATCGTGCATGCGAGTGGCGCAACGCTCGTCGGCAACGGCGAGGTCGCCAACAAGCTCAGCGAGAAGGGCCTGTCGGTCACGGTCTTCGAAGAGGGTGAACGGATCTTCGGCGCGTTCCGACTGCAGGCTCAGGCGGTCGCGCATGAGCCCATCCTGTCGGACGAGAGCACGCAACTGACCGCCTTCCTTGTCAACGACGTTTTCCTCAACCCGGGCGACAGTTTCGACAGCCGTCTGGATCGATTCGTCGGCGTGGAGGTGCTGGCCCTTCCGGTGATGGCGCCCTTTCTGACCGAGCTCACCGCCCATGCCTTCGCCAAGCGGATGAAGCCGAAATCTGTCGTGCCGGTCCATGACGGCTACGCGCGCGACTATTTCCTCAAGCAGCGTTACGACGTCTACGAGCCCTATCTGGACAAAGTCGGGATTAAGCTGCACCGGCCGATGACGCCCGGAGACGGGTTTGAGGTCGCCGACCAATGACGATTGACGCAGCCTGAGTCTCCATCGGCTTCGCCTGACCACGCAGATTTATCTTGGTCAGTTGCACATGGGATGTCGCCTTCCTGGCGCGAGTTCAACTTCCGCTTCTGGCGCATTTCAGACCCAAGGCGCGCCTCAGAACTCAATATGTAGGCTCCCGCTATCTCACCTTGAAAGGGTAGTTGGGGGAGCCAGTCGTCCAATGTTTTCACCTGGATACCTCGCCGCACGATCATCCAGGCATCGATTGGATGTCCAAATCTGGCGGACCGCCACCGGATGGAAGGTCCAGGCTGTGCTCTGTGTCGAGCCGTTGGGCGACGACGGCTACACGATAAGCATCCCGGCCTAAGGCCAATCTTTCACCTGAAACTAAGGCGGCGTCGTTTGGCAACGAGCGCTGTCGGGCACGAAACCCAAGTCGTGGGAAGTCGCCATCGAAGTCGGGGCGACTTTCGGACTGCAAGTCATCACAAGTCGTATTTTGAGTCTTTGCGAGTTGTCTGACAGTCGTTTGCAAGTCGCGTAAAATAATCAATCCACATAGTTGACAACCTGTGGATATATTTGCTTGCAATGTGGTGCATCGCGCTGAGACGCGCTGAACACAGGAAGCAAGACATGCGTGGAAGACTTGGGCGCCGCCTGTTCGGCGCGATGATGACGTGCGGCCTGATGATGGCCGGGCCGGCCTTGGCCGGAGGTTCAGGGATGCCTTGGGAAGGGCCGCTCCAGCAGGTGGTCCAGTCCATCACCGGGCCCGTGGTCCAGGCCGCAGCGGTCGTTGCGGTGGTCGTTTTCGGCGCCGGGATCGCGATGAGCGAGAACGGATCCTCGATGCGGCGCGGTCTGGGCATCATGTTCGGCCTTTGCATTGCCTTCGCGGCCTCGACCTTCTTCCTCGACTTCTTCGGCTTCGCCGGCGGTGCGGAGATCGGATGATGGCCGGCTCCCTCCAAGACGGCCGACCGGAGGGCTGGGATCTTCCGGTCGCCCAGGCCCTGACCGAGCCTGTCCTCATGGCCGGGATGCCTCGGGACTACGCCATCGCCATGGGCACGATCGCGGTGGTGCTTGGCCTGGCTCTGCGGATCTGGTGGCTCGGCCTTCTGTGGTGGGCCGTTGCCCACGCGATCGGCTTGTGGGCAGCCAGAGCGGACCGCCGGTTCTTCGATGTGCTTCGGCGCCACCTCGCCCTGCCTGGCCATCTGGACGCGTGAGGGTGGGATGCGCTTTCTCGAAGAACATCGCAGACGCCCGGCGGCTCTGGCCGACCATCTGCCCTGGGCCGCCCTGGTCGCCCAAGGCGTGGTCCTCAACAAGGACGGCTCCTTCACGACCGGCTTCAGGTTCCGGGGGCCAGACCTGGAATCCTCGACCGAGGACGAGCTGATGGCCGTCCGGGCGCGTCTGAACAATGCGCTGAAGCGTCTCGGAACAGGCTGGTGCCTGCATATGGAGGCGCGCCGCCGTGAGGCCGCCCCCTATCCGGAGAGCGCGTTCGACCTGGATGTCGCCTGGCTTCTCGACGAGGAACGTCGGAGCCGCTTCGAGGCTGGCGACCCGGCCTTCGAGACGGATTTTCGCCTGGCCCTGACCTGGCTGCCGCCGGCCGACGAGACGCGGAGAATGGAGCGCTGGCTGTTCGACGGCCTGGCCAAGGGCGGCGCGGACTGGCGCCAGGCCCTGGCGGTCTTCACCCGGGAGGCGGCGACGACGCTCGACCTCCTGTCGGACGCCCTGCCCGAGATCGCTCCGCTCGACGACACCGACCTGCTGACCTGGTTGCACGACTGCGTTTCGCCGAGGAGCTTCCCGGTCGCCGCGCCTGAGTCTCCGATGTATCTGGACGCCTGGCTGGCGGACGCCGACCTCTCGGGCGGGATCGCCCCACGCCTCGGCGACCGCTGGCTTAAGGTCGTGTCGGTGCGCGGCCTGCCGTCGGTGACCCGGCCCGGGCTGCTCGACGCGCTGGGCGCCCTTCCTTTTCCCTACCGCTGGGCGGCGCGCTGGATCGGTCTCGACAAGCCGGAGGCCGAGCGCGAGATCGTCAAGCTGAGGAAGCGCTGGTTCGCCAAACGCAAGGGTGTCGGTGTTCTCCTGCGTGAAGCCATCACCAAGGAGGAGGTGCCGCTCCTCGATACCGACGCGGCCTCCAAGACCGAGGAGTGCGATGGGGCGCTGGCCGCCCTCGGTGCCGAGGCCTGCGCCTTCGGCTATCTGACCCTGACGGTGACCGTGCTTGACGCGACGGAGGCCGGCGCCGCCGCCAAGGCGCGGGCCATCGAGGCCGCGTTGAACGCTCAGGGGCTGCTGGCCCGGATCGAGGACCTCAATGCCGTGGAGGCCTGGCTTGGCTCCCTGCCGGGCGAGCCCTATGCCGACGTCCGCCGACCGCTCGTCTCGACCCTGAATCTGGCCGATCTGCTGCCGGTTTCGGCGGTCTGGGCCGGCCCGTCCGTGGACCTCAATCTGGACGGCCCACCGCTGGCGACGGCCCGGACGACGGGGTCCACACCTTTCCGGCTGGTGCTCCACGTCGGCGATGTCGGCCATGCCATGGTGGTCGGACCAACGGGCTCGGGCAAGAGCGCGCTACTCTCGTTTTTGGCCCTGCAGTGGTTCCGCTACCCGGACGCCCGCGTGGTCTTCTTCGACAAGGGTCGATCGGCGCGGGCGGCGACCCTGGCGGCCGGCGGTTGCTGGCGTGCGCTGGAGCCCGGCGCGCGGTTCTCACTGCAGCCTCTGGCGCGCATCAACCAGGAGATCGAAAGGGCCTGGGCGTCGGAATGGATCGCAGAGACCGTCCGGCTCGCGGGGCTGGAGCCTGTGCCAAGGATCCGTGAAGAGATCTGGGCGGCGCTCGCGGCTCTGGCCGACGCCCCCGTGGCGCAGCGCACCCTGACGGTCTTCTGCGCCCTGGTGCAGGACAAGGCGGTCGCCGCCGCGCTGGAGCCCCTGACACTCAAAGGTCCGCACGGCGCCCTGCTCGACGGAGAGGGCGAGGTGCTGGTTCCGAGTCGGTTCGACACCTTCGAGCTGGAAAGCCTGATGGCCACGCCCTCGGCCGTGGCGCCGGTCCTCTCGGCGCTCTTCCATCATCTCGAAGGCAGCTTCGACGGTCGACCCACACTGCTGGTGCTCGACGAGGCTTGGCTCTTCCTCGGCGAGACCGCCTTTGCCGCCAAGATCAGGGAATGGCTCAAGACGCTGCGCAAGAAGCGGGTCGCCGTCGTGTTCGCGACCCAGAGCCTGGACGACGTCGCCGCCTCGCCGATCGCGACCAGTCTCATCGAGAGCTGCCCGACTCAGGTCTTCCTCCCCAACCCCCGCGCGCTCGAACCGTCTTCGGCGCGCCTCTATCAGGGGTTCGGCCTGAACCGCCGCCAGCTCGAGTTGATCGCCTTCGCCACGCCCAAACGGGCCTACTACTGGCGCCAGCCGCGCGGCCGACGCCTGTTCGATCTGCGCCTGACCGGCGTGGCCCTCGCCCTGTGCGGGGCCAGCGCGCCGGAAGACCAGACCCTGATCGACGACATCCTCGCAGCCTCCGGAGAGGCCGGATTCGCGCGGGAATTTCTCACAGCCAAGGGAGTGCACAATGTTGATGCTGTTTTCGACGCCTTCGCCCGACCGCTCGCGGCCGAATAGGCCGGTCCAGATCGTGGCCGCTGGCCTCGTCGCCGTCAGCCTACTGGCGACTGCGACGCCCGTCCCTGCACAACAGGTCGTCTTCGACCCTCGAAACCATATCGAAAACGCCCTGCAGGCCGCGCGGCAACTGGAGAGCCTGGCCAATGAGGCCAAGAGCCTTGCGGCCTCGCCCTACAGCCACCTGACCGGCAACAGCCAGTCGTTGCGCGACATGGCCGAACTGGCCCGCACGGCGCGCGGGATCGCCAGTTCGGTCAGCGGCCTGGAACAGCAGTTCCAGAGCCTCTATCCCGATGACCTGTCCGGCTCAGACATGCTGCGGCTTCTGGAACAGGGTCAGGCCCGGACCGCCAACGCCCGGCGCACGGCCGAGGATGTGGCCCGCACGGCGGCCGAGCTCGAACGTCTTGGACAGGGCCGCAATCAGCGGCTGACGGGCGCCCTCTCGGCTAGCGAAGCCGCTTCAGGCCAGACCGCCGCGATCCAGTCCTCCAACCAGATGCTGGCTGTCCTCGCCGAGGATCTGGCGGCGTTGCGCACCATCATGCTGGCCCAGTCCCGGCTTCTGGCCGAGGCGACGGCGCGCGACGCCGCAACCCAGGCCTCGGGGGACGAGGCCCGTCGCCGTCGCTGGGCGGGCTCGGCCGGAACGCCCGCCGCACCGACTTTCGATCCCCTGTCGCACGCGCGGGACTGAGGAGCGGAGCGATGTCGGTCGGAGTGGAAACCCCCAATGAGCTGATGGTGGTGTTCTCCAACACCATCTCGGCCGGGTTCGACGCCCTGCAGGGCGCGGTCAACGGCGTCTTCGGGCTCCTGATCGTCCTGGTTGTCGCCCTGACCGGGATCCAGTGGGCGATGTCGTCCAATCGCGAAGTCCTGGCCTCCGGCTTTGGAAAGGTGCTGCTGATCGGGGCCTTCGCCTGGCTGATCAACGACTGGCAACAGCTGTCCGAGACGATCTACGCCGGCTTCATTGAACTGGGGCTGACGGCCGGCGGCGGATCGCTCAGCCGCGCCGACTTCCTCAATCCCGGAGCCATCCTGGCTCAGGGCTGGGAGATCGTGAAGGCGCTGGGCGAGACCCCCGCGCCCGTCAACAATCCGCTCGACGTGGTCGGCAACATGGCAGACGCCCTGATCCTGGGCCTGGCCATGATCGGCATCATGCTGGCCTTCGCCGTGCTGGCGCTGCAGATCATCGTGGCCCTGCTCGAGTTCAAGATCGTCACCCTGGGCGGATTCATCCTTTTGCCCTTCGGCATCTGGAACAAGTCCGCTTTCCTGGCGGAGCGGCCCTTGGGATACGTCGTGTCGTCGGGCCTCAAGGTGCTCGCCCTGGCCATCGTCATCTCCGGGGCCAGGACCGTCTTCGACCAGCTCCAGCCCTCGGCCAATCCCGACATCTACGAGGCGTTGAGCATCCTCGTCGCCTCGATCCTTCTGGCCATGCTGGCGATGTTCATCCCCAATCTGGCCTCGGCCCTGGTGACGGGCGGGCCGGCCCTCGGCGCCGGGGCCGCCATCACGGCCGGAATCGCCGTCGGCGGCAGCGCCGCCCTGGCCGGAGCCGGGATCGCGGGTGCGGGCACAGCGGTCGCAGGCGGCGCGGCGAAGATGTCTGGCCCGGCACGGGCCGCGGCCGGGGCAGGGGCGGGCCGGTCTCCGACCCCGCCGATGTCGCCTCCGCCATCGACGCCTCCCAAACCCTCCAATGACAATCCGTCGCCGTCCGGTCCGCGCCGACCGTCCGGCGGGGCGATGTCTGCCGCGCCCTCGTCTTCCCCTGGCGGCGTGTCTGAGCCCGCCGTGGCTTGGCAGCCTCGCAAGGCATCGGGTTCGGCTTCGGGCGAAGCCACAGGATCCGGCGGCGCGGCCAACGATGGCGGCGGGGCGCGTCCGGGCCGGCCGGCGGAAAAGATCGCGGCGGAGGCCCAGGCCGCCCGGTCCGATTTCCATCGGGCGGCCGCAGGATCGACCGGGTCCGGCGGATCGAGACGGCCTGCGCGCGCCCAGGCCCTGCAAGCCTTCTTCGTCGCCAACGCCGGGCGCGGCCTCATGCCCGCCGGTGAGACCAGCGGCGTCCTGTCTCCCAATCTGAGAACCGAGGAGTCCTGACCATGCACCCCTTCTTTCGTCCCAAACGCGCCCTCGCCTCGGCGCCCGAGACGACCCCCTATCAGCGCGCCGGCCAGATCTGGGACGACCGGATGGGGCTGTCCCTGGCCCATGCCCGGAACTGGCGCCGTATCGCGGTGGCCAATCTCGTCCTCGCCGGTTTCCTCGGCGCGGGCTGGTGGGTGCAGGCCGACCGGGCCATCGTCAAACCCTTCGTGGTCGAGGTCTCCGATCTCGGACAGACCCAGAGGATCACGGCGATCGGCGGCCGCTACGAACCGACCGAGGCCCAGATCGGCCACGCGCTGGCCGGCTGGGTGCGCGATGTCCGCTCCAAGTCGATCGACCCGATCGTGATCCGGCAGAACTGGCTCCGGGCCTACGATCTGATGACGCCCAAGGCGGCGAGCTTCCTCAACGCCTGGGCCCAGACGCACGACCCCTTCGCCGAGGTCGGGCGCGAGGCCGTCAACGTCGAGGTGCTCAACGTCGTGCGGCGCACCGAGCGTACCTACGATCTGCAATGGCGCGAGACTCGCTTCGTCAACGGCCAGCAGGCCGGCGTCGAGCGCTGGCGCGCCCTGATCACCACAACGACCCAGCCGCCCCGCACCGAGGCCGAGCTGATGAAGAATCCCCTTGGACTGAAAATCGAGGACGTATCATGGACCCCCGACGCTTCCTGATCCTGGCCGGCCTGGGCCTCACCCTGTCCGGCTGCGCCGTATTCGGCCGAACGGCCATGCCGCCGACGGTTGCGCCCCTGCCTGTCGTCACGGCCGAGGCTGCCGTCATCGCCGAAGCCAGGGCCTTGCCGCAATCGACGGTGCCGGTCGATGACGGGCTGGTCGCCGACGCGACCCCGGCGCCCGCCGTTCCCGTCGGCACGCCTTATGAAGCGCAGCCGTCGGCCGTGGCGCCAGCGATGGGGATGACCGGCCGACGGGCTATCGTCGCCGCCAATCTGGACGCCCGGGCCGCCTCGCGCTCTGACGCGTTTGTCGGCGGAGTCCAGATGTTCGCCTGGTCTCCGGGTCGGGTGTTCGAAATCTGGACGGCGCCTCTGCGGGTCACCATCCTGACCCTGGGGGCCGGCGAGACCCTCATCTCCAAGGCGGCGGGGGACACCATCCGTTGGCAGATCGGGGAGACCTCGTCCGGGGAGGGCGCAGGTCAGCGAACCCACGTCCTGCTCAAGCCGCTGCAACGAGGACTTGAGACCAACCTGGTCCTGACCACCAACCGGCGGGTCTATTTCATCGACCTGAAGAGCGGTGACGCCTCAGGGTTCAATGCCGCGATCGCGTGGGACACCGAGGCGATGGATCCCCCGACCAGGGCGCCGATCGTCGAGGCCGCAGAGATCCGCGTGTCGGACCCGGTGGCGATGCCGGAGGGGCCGATCGACGCCCGTTACCGGATAGAGCCGCAGGGGCGCCGTGCACGGTGGACACCGGCCTCGGTCTTCAACGACGGGCAGCGCACCTTCATCGCCTTCGACCCCGATCTTCAGATCGACGAGGCGCCGGCCCTCTTCGTGATCGCCGCCGACGGCGAGAGCCAGATGGTCAACTACCGCCAGGCCGGAGGTCTGTTCATCGTCGATCGCGTCTTCGATCGCGCCGAGCTCAGGCTCGGTGATCGACGCCCCCAGATCGTTCGTATCCGCCGTCTCCAGGGAGCCGCCCGATGACCTCGGTCCAGGATACCCCCCACGATTCCGACGACATCGCTTCTTCGGCAGGGTCCGGCGTCGGCCCTGAGGTCAGACCCGAGCTGGCCAGCGCGGCCAAGGCGCCGCCGCCTGGCCTGTCAATGCGGGCTCCGCGTCCGCCGGTCACCCGGCTGCGCAAGTCGGTCGTCCAGACGATCGTGATCGGCGGCGTGATCCTCGTCTCCGGCTCCCTGGCCTGGGCCTTCGTCGTCCAGCCGGAACTGCGCGACAGCGCCCGGCTCCGCGCCGTCGAGGGCCGGGAAGAGCAGGCCCGGGGCTCCGTTCGACCCTCCGAAGCGGTCACCGACCAGCCCGCGACCTATGACCGGCTGCCCGAGCCGCGCAATGCGGTCGCGCCCGAGACGGCTGAGCCTGGTGTCCCACCGCCGCCGCCCGTGCCGGCCCGGTATAGCGCCGGTTATGCGCCATCGCGGACGACCCGCGCGACCGGGCCAAGTCCGGGCGAACAGGCGGCACGATCGGGCTTGTTCTTCGAGGGGTCGTCAACCGGGGCTGGTCCTGCCGCGCATGCCGGGGCGGGTCCAGCGACGGCCGGCGCTCGTGCGGACGCTGCGGACGTCGGCGCCACCTATAATGGCCACACCCTGACGGCGCCGCTGTCGCCCTATGAGCTGAAGGCGGGCGCGATCATTCCTGCGGTTCTGTTGACCGGGGTGGATACCGCGCGCGCCGGGCCGGTCGTCGCGACGGTCTCGCAGAACGTCTACGACACCGTCAGCGGCCGCCATCTCGTCCTGCCCCAGGGGACCCGGCTTATCGGCCGTCATGAGGGCGAAAGCGCCTACGGCGACCGACGCGCCTTCCTGACCTGGGACCGGCTGATCCTGCCCAACGGCAAGAGCCTGGTGCTCACCGGCGAGCCCGGCGTTGACGCGCAAGGCGCGGTCGGGGTTCGGGGCCAGGTCGACCGGCGGCTATTCCCCCTCCTGATCGGAACCCTGTTCGCTGGCGCGATCACCACCCTCGGTCAGATCGCGCGCGACGGCGATGACGAGGGTTCAGGCGGCCTGCTCGGCGATGCCGGTGACGCTGCCGCCATCGAGGGCTCCCAGGTCGGGGGGCGGCTCGTGGACCGGGAGCTGGACGTCCGGCCGTCGATCCGTCTGCGTGCCGGCGCTCCGGTCCGCGTGATGATCACCCGCGACCTGATCCTGGAGCCTTACCAGCCATGACCTGGACCCCTCTCGATACCGGAAACCGCTGGGCCGTGCTCGGCGTCACTGTCTTCTTCCTCACCCTGGGCTCCCTGATCGCCGACCACACGCCAGCCCTGGCTTTGGTCAACGAGAGCCCCAGCGTCCCGCGTGGCCTCTATCTGCGACAGCCTGGCGGCGCGGTGGACAGGGGCGCGATGGTCGCTCTGCCCCAGCCGCCGATGGCCCGGCGCTATCTGGGCGCGCTCGGGATGCCGGGGGAAGTGCTTCTGATCAAACGGGTCGCCGCCGTCGGCGGCGATCCCGTCTGCCGGCAGGGAGCTGCGGTTCGAATGCCTGGCCGCATGGCCCCGGTTCTGGATCGTGATCGTCGTGGCACGGCTCTGCCCGCCTGGACTGGGTGCCGCCGGCTCGCGCCGGACGAGCTCTTCCTGCTCGGCGACACGCCGGGAAGTTTCGACAGTCGTTATTTTGGACCCGTCCGGACCCAAGACCTGGAGGGGGTGTTTCGGGAGACCCTGACATGGTGAGACCCTTTTTGGCCACTCTGGCCTTGGCGCTTGCAGCGGGCAACGCATCCGCCCAAACGGTCGACTGGCGCGACGCCGGCGGCGATCTGTTCGGCCGTCCCGCCGCGCAGCCTGTGTCGGACGTGGCCGGCGTCGATGACCTCACGCCCCGACTTCCGCCCCTTTCCCAGCCGTTCATGGACGCGATCGCGGTAGCCGCCGAGCGCCACGGCATCGACCCCAAGATGCTTCATGCCCTGGTGATCGTGGAATCCGCATACCGGGTCGATGCCGTGTCTCCGGTCGGGGCCGGCGGCCTGACGCAGTTGATGCCGGGAACGGCGGCGGATCTCGCGGTCAGAGACCGTTTCGATCCGGTCGAGAACCTCAACGGCGGGGCGGACTATCTGGCCCGGCAGCTGCTCCGCTTCGGCGACGTCCGGCTGGCGTTCGCGGCATATAACTCGGGGCCGGATCGTGTCGCCCGGCTCGGGCGCATACCGAACATA
Organism: Brevundimonas sp. ALps5; assembly: GCF_058681645.1. Taxonomy (NCBI): domain Bacteria; kingdom Pseudomonadati; phylum Pseudomonadota; class Alphaproteobacteria; order Caulobacterales; family Caulobacteraceae; genus Brevundimonas; species Brevundimonas sp. ALps5. Next base: position 1,891,494 of record NZ_CM178744.1, read on the forward strand.
GCGGAGACGCAAGCCTATGTCGCCGCGGCCGTTGACTGCTACCTGGCTCTTTCGGCCGGGAGGGGCGCCCGCAATTCCCGGGAGTGCCGGGCGCCGGAGACTGATCGATGATCCCCGCGACGGAACCGGTGGTGGGGGTGACTGACGCCGCCGATGAGGATCTGCTGACCCGCAAGGAAGCGTCCGCCTTCCTTGTCCAGTTCGGCATCCGCATGAAGCCCGAGACCCTCGCCCGGCTGTGGTCCACCGGAGGCAACGGCCCTCCCTGTCTCCACGTTCGGCACAGGCCCTACTATCCGCGCGGCGTGCTGCGCGCCTGGGCCTTGAACCAGGTCAGCGACCTTCGCGCGTCTGCCCCGCCCGCGGCCAGGGGGCGGCGTCATGGCTGAGGCGGGATTGGAAGGGTTCAGAACGGAGTGGGCGCCCAGCGTGGCGGACCTGCTGATCGACCCGGCGGTCAGCTTCGCCCTGAAGGACGTTCTTCGCACCTGGGAGGTTCGAGATCCGGTCGATGCGGCGCGGGACGCTCGCTTGCTCGCCGAGGTTCTGGAGCGCCGGGCGGACGAGGCGGTGTCATGGACAGTGTGAGCGAGCCGCCTCCGTTCGACGATTTGGAAGACCGGATTCTCCCCTGGTCGCAGGTGAAGGTGATCTGCGGTCTGAGCCGGACAACGGTCTGGCGCATGCAGAAGACCGGAGATTTCCCGGCCTGCGTCCAGGTCTCGCAAAACCGGGTCGGATGGTGGCAGAGCGAGCTTCTGGCGTGGCGACGGGCGAGGACACCGAGGCGTCTGCCGGAGCCCCGGGCCATAGTGGCAGCGCCTGAGCCGGTTAAACAGCCAGTCAGGAGAACCCTGGAAGAGCCTCGTCAATCACCGGCGCCTGAGGCTGCGACAGGCTCGGATCAGCCCGTCAGGAGCCGTCGGAAACGGAAATCTGGTGTTCCGGAGAACCAGGCTGCGTTCGACTTCGGAGGCTAGCGGGCGGACCGGGTCGATTGGACCCGCTTGAAACGGACGCGGTCGGCGCCGGCGATCAGGAAGGCGTCGAAGCCGGCGTCGCCCCAGGCCTTGCGTTGAACGTGGGTTGTTGCCGGGTCGGTCGTGTTCGCCCACCACTGCGGCAGGCTCGCGCTCTTGGGCAGCATATAACCGATCTTGCGCTCCATTTCGGCGAAGGAGAGCTCGAGTTCATCGGTCTTCTGCTTGCGAAGATAGTCCCGAAGCGGATCATACTTGCCCATCGACCCACAAAACCGGACAGCGGCGTCATTGCCAAGGGACAGACGCGAATGAAAACCTACGCGGAGGCCCTGGAGCCTGACGCCCGATACCGGATCGTGATGACGGACGACCCGGTCGACGGCCTGCGCCCGTTGAGCTTCCGCGACCACTACGACATGGTCGCCGATCTGGAGCTACCTGCGGGCGCGCCGGACGTCGTGGTCAGGATCTACGCGCGCGCGTTGAACGCCTTGATCTATGGCTGGCTCGACTATGAACTGATGGTGGTCGCCGCCGGCCAGGCCCTGGCCAGTCTCGAGTTCGCGCTGAAGACCCGACTGGGCGCTGACGCCAAGAAGATGCCCGGCCTCGCAAGGCGCCTGGGCTATGCGGTTGATCGGAACATTCTGTCGCCACCGCAGAAAAGTCAGTGGGGCGACGATCACTAGTTGCTCGTCCATATTCGCAACGAAATCGCCCACGGGAGCGAGCACGTCTATCCGCCGAACCTGGCAGCGATCATATTCGATCGCTGTCGGGCCCTGATCTGTGAGCTCAACGACCTTCCGGCGCCGAACCTCAGACAGCGATGACGGCGTCGTCCTTCAGGGCCTGGTGAGACCGATATGGACAAGTTCGAGCTTCTGAGCACGTTCTGCGAAAACGCGATTTCGCGGCCGGAAGCGAGCAGGCCGGTCGTCATCCCTTGGGGCGACCAGTCTCGGTTGCTCTGGCCGGAGGCGCAGTATTTCGCTCCTTGGCGCGACGTCGCCTATGCACCGGCATCGGAGCCCGCAGCCGACGCGGCGATCCAGGATCGCGTGCGCCTCAAGCGCTGGAAACGGGTTTCGCCGGAGGCCGGCCGGGTGTTGGGCTCTCGCCTGACGCAGGCGCTTTCAGTGATCCAGGTCAATGAAATCGCTGGCGAGCGTGCAGGAACGACCTTTCCTTCGGGACTGGATGACAAGGCGCTGACCGAGGCCCTGTTGATCTACTGGTGCTACGCGATGGAGCTGCCCTTGGCGGAGTCAGGCGGCGCGCCGGCCGGACGCGCTTGACGACGCCTGACCCGCGAGCTTCGGAATTGGAAATCCCAGAGTTGAAGGCGAGCGGACGTCCGAATCTGGCGCACACTCGAGGCAGTTCGTCCTGAACATCCGGATTCCTCGATGGCCGCATCCTTCTCTCTCGTCATGCCCGACCTCAGAGCGGTTTCCGACGAGGACCTTGAGTCCCTGCTGCCCCAGGCAGACGGCGCCTGGAGCCGGCAAACCAAGGCCCTGATGCTCAGCCTGGGCGCGCAAAAGCTCAATCTGAACAGCAACTGGGCCGAGGTCCGGCGTGACTGGGTCTGTAAGGCCTGTCAGCGCCGCAAGCCCGAGATCGCGCGGGTCAGCGATAACGGTGTCCTTCTGTGCCAGCTGGAATGGCATCACGACCACCTGCGCGATCACGCCAAAAAGATGGTTGGCTCGTTGGTGAACACCGAGGACCGGACCCCGGAAGCCCGGGACCTTCGGCGCGGCGTCGACGCCTGCAAGGACCTCACCATGCGGTTCTTCACCACCCTGATCTGCAACGACTGCAATACGGCCGAGGGGAAGGCCAAGGGCCGGCTCGGCGACCTGATCCCCAGCTATTTCAGCTTCTCGCCCCGCGAGATCATGCGCTTCATCCAGGTGAAGCCCAACCGGATGCATGGGATCGACGATGAGGCGGTCCGTGACGTCTGGAACGAGGTCGAGAGCGACGTCGCGGACCGGCTCGCCTTTCTCGACATCCTTGCGGGGCGTCTGAAAGCGGGAGGTCATCGCATCCAGGGCAATCCACCGCAGTTCTGGAGCCCACACGTCCTGACGTCGATCGTGCCCCGCCTCGCATCGCAGCAGGGCCACGACGCAGAAAGCCTTTATCGGATACCCGGCATCGTTTCGGAGCGCTCGGTTCGTCACGACGGCTTTGGAATTTCGCCCCGTCTCAAGCGGACCGGCTCGCGAAGACCGAGCCTCGAAGACCTCGCGGCCTTCAGGACCTCCCAAGGCGTCGAGACACCCTGGCGGCGGGTCGTCCCGGACTGGCGGTGCGAGGTCTGCCGGCGCGATCGGAGCGAGGCGCTCCGACTTTCGGGAAAGGGCAAATGGACGGGACGCCTGCATCGTCACATGGTTTTCACGGCCGAGCGCGATCCCCAGGCCTTGTTCTGGCGCGTCGGGGACGAGAGCTGGATGGGGGCGTTCCGATCCTATCGGGTCGTGTACATCTGTCAGGACTGCCGCCAGGTCGTGACGGACCTGCGATCGATCGACGCCTCGTATTCGGAGAATGCGCTGAGCGTCTCCGATCTTCGTGATCTCGTGACCGATATCGCGCCCAACCGAAAACACGACGTCGACCTCCCGGCTGCGCGAGCGCGCGCAGATGAGAACTCTGAGTATCTGGGGCTGATCGACGACTACAACCGGCATCGGTCCCAGAGCATCAGCCTGACCATCGAACTGACCACCCTGACGGGGGAGTTCCGGATGGGCCAGGAGGAGGCGCTCATCGAACTGACGCCGCTCGCCTGGGCGCCCCGCTTTTCTGACGATCAACTCCGGGAACGACTCGACTGGCTGCTCCTGGAGGGGCGTCGGCTCAGGCGCGAAGACCTCGAACGTGATGCGGACCTTCTTCCAATGGAGCCCCGAGCCTGACGTTAGCGGATTGGAGGCGCGGACCGGTGCCTGAAACGCCGCCACGACAACAATAATAACATTAGATTGAATGGTAACATTGCCAGTGTTATCGTGCAGTCCAATGTTATCGAACGTGACATCTTTTGGAACCCTGGGCCGTCTTTTCGACGATGCGGCGGCCTACGTCACGCAGCTGTTCGACATCCGATTGACGTTCGAAGACGCCGACGTTGGTCTCCTGCCGTTCTTCCTGACGGATCGCTATCGTCTCGCCGAAACGAGCCTATTCGGACGAAAGCTGCTCATTCTCGCTACGCCCGGCCAGGACGCGGAAACGCCGGCGACGATCGCCAAACATATCCAGACCGCCCGCTCGACATCGGACGCGTTCGTGGTTGTCTTCCTGACCGACGCCCTGAGCTCGGCCAACCGCCAGCGTCTTATCCAGCAGGGCGTCAACTTCATCGTTCCCGGCAATCAGCTGTTCCTGCCCGAGCTCGGCGCCGATCTGCGCGAGTATTTCCGGTCCGAGGTCCGGCCGGCCGTGGAACAGTTGACGCCGGCCGCCCAGGTCGTGGTCCTGGCCTCGTTGCTTCGTGAGGACCTCGATGGCCAGACGCCCAAGTCCCTGGCCGAGCGGTTTCAATATTCCGCCATGAGCACCGGGCGGGTGGTTGATGAACTGCAGCGGCACGGCATTCTCAGCATCGATGTTCGCGGCCGGGAGCGTCGCATCGCTTTCAAGCAGGAGGGCGACGACCTCTGGCGGGCAGTCCGTGATTTGCTTCAGTCGCCCGTCCGCGCCCGTCGCCTGGTCAGGCCGTTTCCCGAGGTCCGTGCGTTGCCGCTGGCCGGGGAATCCGCTTTGTCGGATTACACCCTCCTCGGTCCTCCCGTTCATGAAACCCGGGCGGTCTCCGCACGTCAGTGGAAGGGGCTGGTCTACCAGCACGACCTTCAGCCGGCCGACGATCGGGACCCGGAAGCCATCCGCATCGAAACCTGGTCCTACGATCCCCGTCTGCTTTGCCATCATGGTCCGGTCGTGGATCGCCTCTCCCTGTATCTCAGCCTGGAGGACCGTCACGACGAACGCCTCGATCAGGCCGTCGACACCCTCATGGAGCCCTTCGGATGGTCGTAGGCATTGATGTGTTCAAGGCGGCCTTCGTTGGATTTGAAGATCAGTACACATTGATCGGCGGCGCGGCGGCCGAAATCCATATGACCGGCGCCGGTCTGCCGTTCCGACCGACCAAGGACCTCGACCTGGTCCTCTGTCTCGAGGCCCTGAAGCCGGAGTTCGTCCGATCCTTCTGGGCCTTCATCGACGTCGGCGGCTACCAGACCCGCGAACGCAGCGACGGTGCGAGGGATTTCTTCCGGTTCACCCATCCCTCCGACAAGATCTATCCGGCGATGATCGAGCTGTTCTCGCGGTTGCCCGATGTCATCACTGTGCCGGAGGGCGCGCGCCTCACGCCCATACCGCTGGACGGGACGGTCGAGAGCCTGTCAGCCATGCTGCTCGACGACGCCTATTACGCCTTGCTCAAGGACGGAACGACAGAGATGGACGGCGTCCCTGTCATCGACATCCAGACCCTCATTCCCTTCAAGGCGTTCGCCTACAACAACCTGGCGCGCGACCGGGCGGACGGCCAGCAGGTCGATAGCCGAAATGTCACCAAGCATCGCAACGATGTGTTCAAGCTCCTTCAGCTGTTGGGGCCGACGATGACCCTGGCGCTCCCGGACGGGATCGCCGCCGATCTGCGGGCCTTTGTCGAAGCGGTCGAGGCGGACAAAACCTTTGATCCGAAGGCGCTGAAACTCACGCCGCCTGACGCGGTGCGACTCGTCGCGCGGCTCAAGGCCGTCTACAACCTCTAGCGAGATCGCGACGGCGAAGCGTGCGACGGATCAACAAACAGCGCGGCGGAACAAAACAGGAAGAGTATTGGAAATCACGCTATGGTTCCCGAGTTATTCCATCATCCGTGACCTCGCCATCGCCTCAAACGGACTCCGGACCCGGCCGTCGCCTCGTCTTTATCAGCCATGCCAATCCGGAGGAGAACGATTTCGTCCGATGGCTCGGCGTTCAACTCGCCAGCGCAGGCTATGAAGTCTGGTCGGATGTCACCAAGCTGATCGGCGGGGAGCTGTTCTGGGACGACATCGAAGAGGCCATTCGCCATCACACGGCGAAATTCATCCTCGTCGTTTCCGCCGCCGCCTTGAACAAGGAGGGCGTGAAAGACGAAATCCACCTCGCCGTCACGGTGGAGCGCAGCGACAAGATCGCCAATTTCCTCCTGCCGGTCAGGGTCGACGATGTCCCCTTTTCCGACTTCAAAGCCAATATCGCCCGCAAGAACGTCATCGACTTCAAGGCCGGATGGGCTCCCGCCCTGGCGAGAGTCTTTCAGGTCCTTGAGCGTGACGGCGTGCCGAAGGGCGCAATCGCTCCGGCTGACGTCGCAGCCTGGTGCCTCCGACGGTCCGACGCCGATCAAATGCCCCGGATCGAGCCCGAGCAGCTCTATTCGAACTGGCTCCCAATTGCCGCGATGCCTCCCCAAGTGTCCCTCTTCTCGCTCGGCGTCGCCGAGACGGCGGTCTCGAGCGTCATGTCCGAGACCCGTCTCCCCTGGTTCAAATACTTCAGGCTGGTGGGGACGTTCGGCACGGAAGTGGACCTGAAGCTCGCGCTGCCGGAACAGGTCATCGAGCGTCGCTACACCTTGCCGCTGGAAGACATGTTGGCCGGGATGCCGGCGGCGATGCCCGGCGTCAAACGCGCGGACGCCCGGCGCATGGTCGTCAATCTCCTGCGGCAATCCTGGAACAACGCCATGGCGGCCAAGGGATTGTCCGCGTTCGAGATGGCCGACAACTCGGTCGCATGGTTCTTCACCAAGGACCTGATCGAAAAGGACACCGCCTATTTTGTCGATCACACCGGCAAACGCAGGCGCAAGGCCATGGTGGGCCGTAGTCAGAAACGCGGGGTTTATTGGCACCTCGGCTTCATCGCCAAGCCCGTCATGACGGACACGCCCCATTTCGTCATGAAGGCGGCCATCATCTTCTCGCACGACGGCAAGACGCCGCTCGACAGCGTGGAGAAGATGCACAAGCTCCGGCGCGGTTTTTGCCGAAACTGGTGGAACGGACAATGGCGCGACCTGATGCTGGCCTACGTGGCTTGGATCGGTGACGAGGACGGCCATCTGAAGCTGCCGATGGGCGATTTCGCAGAGGTGGTCGTGGATGCGCGGCCAGTCCTGTTTGAATCGCCGGTCTCTTGCGCCGATCCCGCCGTGAAATCCCGGGCCGTGGTCCCGGACGATGAGGACGAAACGCCTCCGGAGGCGCCGGTGGAACCGGACGAGGCCTTCGAGATCGCGGGCCTCGCGGAGTCCGCAGATGACTGATCCGATCCAGGGCCTGCAGATCCTGACGGAGCCGCTACTCCAGTTCGGACACGGCCAGATGCTGCCCGACCCTAAGGATGGTCTGTTCCTTTTCGGCCCCATGATCGACGAGGCCAAACCCGCTGAAATGAGAGTCGGCGTCATCGGCACGGACGAAGGGATCGCGCGGTACAAGAAGTGGGTGGCTCAGATCACGGGATATATCCCGGCCGCAAAGGCGGAGCAGCATCACCTGGCGTTTCCGGGCTTCGAAGCAGCCTTCAAGACCAAATGGCCCGCCAACCCCGTCGCGACCATCTCGATTTCAGCGGCGGCCTTGTCGAGCACAGTCCGGATCCCGGACGGCCACGAACGCGTGTACAAGACCGTCGATCTCTTCGACCAGGCCATTCGCAAGTTCCTCCGCGAGGAGGACAGCGTTCCGGCGGTCTGGTTTGTCGTGATACCGGACGACGTCCACCGTTTCTGTCGGCCGAAGTCGATCGTCCCCTTGCCCGAACGGACCAGGACCAGCCAGAGGTTCTCTGCTCGTACGGCGAGGAACTTTGTGCAGGCGCCGTCGATGTTCGCAGAGGACAACGCCGCCGCCGAGCCCTACCGGTACGAGGTCGATTTCCACAACCAGCTCAAGGCGCGGCTGCTCGATCAGAAGGTGGTTCTTCAGATCGTCCGGGAATCAACGATCGATCCGGAGGGCGTCAATGCGCTCGGCGGCAAGCCGCGGATGCTCCAGGATCCCGCCAACATCGCCTGGAACCTGTCGACGACCGCCTTCTTCAAGGCCGGGGGGCGCCCCTGGGCGTTAGCGGGTGTCAGAGAGGACGTCTGCTACATCGGTCTCGTCTTCAAGAAGACCGATACCGCCGGATCGCCAGGGAACGCCTGCTGCGGCGCCCAGATGTTTCTCGGATCCGGAGACGGCGTCGTGTTCAAGGGCGCCGTGGGGCCCTGGTATTCCCTGACGACGTCCGAGTTTCACCTCGATGAGGCGAAGGCGAAGGAGATCGCCGGCCTGGTGGTCGAGGCCTACATCGCCAAGCACGGCCGCCCACCCAAGGAGCTCTTCATTCACGCCAAGCAGCATTTCAACGAGGCTGAATGGCGGGGCTTTTCCAGCGCCGTGGGACCTGACACACGGCTCGTCGGCGTACGGATTCAGACGACGCGCGAGATCAAACTCTTCCGTCAGGGACGGAGCCCTGTCCTGCGCGGAACGGCTCTGACGGTCAGCCCGCGCAAGGGCTATTTGTGGACCATCGGCTTCGTGCCCGATCTCCAGACCTATCCCGGGCGCGAAGCGCCCAACCCGCTGTCCATCGAAGTGACCAAGGGCGACGCGGATCTGACCCAGGTCATGCAAGACGTCCTCGGTCTCACCAAGTTGAACTTCAATGCCTGCATCTACGGAGATGGTACGCCGGTGACCTTGAGGTTTGCAGACGACGTCGGCGAAATCCTGACCGCCGCGCCAATCGCCAACCTCCCGCCCTTGCCCTTTAAGCACTACATCTGAACCCTGCGCACAGCCGCAGCTCTGGCCTCGCACGTGGGGTGGGAGCAAGCCCTTGACGGAAACACCCACTTCGTGGAAGTTAAAACTTCCAGAGAGTGAGAGTTTACATGGGGCGCCCTTCGAGATCGACACAGGACTTACTGACCTCGCGCGAAGTGGCGTTGGCGGCGGATATTACGCCGCGCAATTTCGCGCTGCTCCACGATCAGGGACTCGCGCCCAGAGCGCGGGACAGCGTTTCGGGCAAGGCGGGCGCGCGGGTCTACGACGGCGTCGGGCTGGCGCACGCCGCGCTGATCGGAGCGCTCCACCTCAGCGGTCTCGAGCTCCTGGTCGCCGGCCGGCTGGCCGCCGCCTTCGCGGACCAGTTCGACTTGAGCTACGGCAAGCTCCCCTCAAACCTTGGGGCCTATATCCACGCGCCGCTCAATCCGCAGTCGGGCTACAGGCCGTGGGACGACGAGCCGGGCGAAGCACCGATCGATACGGATCAGGACTACTGGCTCCATGAAAGGCTCCGGAACCGGTCGGGCCTGTATCAGCCTGCGACGGCGCTGACCGGCGATTTCATCATCGACATCGCAGACCACAGTTTCGTCACCACGGAGAACAAGGGGCGGGAAACGATCAAGGTCTTCTCGCCCGTCTCCGGCGGACTGCCCGCGAGCCCCGACTTCCGCATCGTCGGCCGGGGCTCGACCGCGCAGATCGTCGCGGTTCACGAGGAACTCGACAGTCTCGACGTCTTCAGCGATGCGCGGGCCGCCGACCAGTTACGCCGCCTTGAACGAGACTATCTCGATGGCCGCGACAATGCGGTGACGCGCCTGCGCATCAATCTCTCCCTGGCGATCCGCAACGCGTTCGATCGCCTCCAGGATCAGCGGGCCAGCATCACCATGGGCTGATCGCGCCCGACGCCCAGATGTCTTTCGCTGCGCCAGGCATCTCACATCATGGCATCACTGATTCTTGGTCGCCAGCTTCACCCAAACGCCTGCGGGCCTCTTGCAAGGCGTGGCCCATGACTTGCCACCGCGCCATGGGGCCGCGCAGATGAATGCCGTCCTTGCCGAGGTCGAGCATGACCCCGATCGAGAGCTGCATCTCCCTTCGCCCCGTTGAGGTTTCGAACGTGAGCATCGTTTCCGCATGCGAGCTGCTTGGGGTCGTGTCCTCGAACCGTAGGATGCGGAAATCCGTCAGCTTAAGCCCGCGCGCGTCGCGACGGGCTTCGTAGAAGCCGCTCGCGAGACGATACTGGAGGTAGCCGGGGTCTCCGGGCAGGCTCGCCGCCAACGCCTTCATGGAGATCGGCCGGCGTTTGCCCAGCAGCGCGGCATGAGCCGCTTCTCTTTGCACCGACGCGGAATGGAGCTCGGCGTTTCCTGGGTAGGCCGCCCGGAGCTGTTCCCGATCGACCGCGTGCTTGTGGTGATCGATGTCCAGCTCCTCGAGCGCCTTCTCCGGATTGGTCGCCAGAAGACTGAGCCAGAACCCGGCTTCGTGAATGGGGCGCACCGCTCCCACGGCCTCTATCGTCATGGCGCGCTCGGCAAGCATGATGCTCGCTGTGTAGGCGTTCAGCGCACGGCCGTAGACGCGGACGGCGGTCGGCGCCGCCGCATTTGCAGGCCCGCCGTCGCCGGCGTCCTGATGATCCTGGAATAGGCTCACGGCATACCGGTTCAGCTCGCGCGCGAGCTCGAACCAGTCACGGTAGTTGTCGATGTAGATATGTCGCCAAGTTTCGACCTGTGGCGACAGCAGGCCTTCATCGGCCAGCGCCTCGCGAGGGTCTGCCTCTTCCTGCTCGACCATGGTTCCGGTCCGTTCGTTCCAGCTTCGCGAACCTAACCCAAGGCATAGGCGATCCGCATGAGAGAGCGCGATGTCCGATGGCGGCCGTCAGGCAGATGACCCCGACAACCCCAATGGCGAGGACGGACGACGAGCGTCTCCCCGTTTGCTAGGGGATGGTGAAGGATGGAGTTGCGCCAGACCATGCCGTTTGGCTCGTCCTCTCAGTTGGCGGCGGCCTATGCGAGAAATGGGATGGGCACCTTGTCCAACGGTTGACCGAAAATGAGTGTTCTGACGCCTTCAGCACGCGAGCTAGAGTCTTGGACTCCATCGCGCGACTAGGTCGTCTTCCTCTTCGTCCTCGTCGTCTGTCGGACCGTCGGCCACCAGGAGCATGGTCACCGCGTACCCGTTCGCCTGCCGCAGAACCTGTTCAAGAACACGTGGCGCCGGACGACCCCAATCATGCTGAAGCCAGATCGTCCCATCCATCTCGATCCAGTCAGATGGCGCTGAAACGCCAGTGTTCGGCTTAACCTTGGTGGCGCAATCTGACGGCAGGCGACTTTTCCATTCAACGGCCAGCCGCGGGAAGTTCACGTGTGAACGGGCGTAACGGACCACTCCACCGTAGGAAAAGACGATGGCGCACGGTGTCGAGGTCAGCTCGACGAACCGGTTCGCAGCCGCTTCCAGGCTGACATCATAGGATCTCGCCAGCTTTCTGACATGACCGACGTCCGGAAGGCCAAGTTGGTCCGCGTCGCGTTCGAACCAAGGCTTCGGCATGAGGATGCCCGCGGCGAAACGGTTGGCTTCGGCTTCGCGCCGTTGCGCGGGTGTCGCGAATCCACGCTCGCTGAGGTGCGCCTGCGTGCACTTCTGATTCCCAACGTGGGTGGGGATCAGAAAGTGACCGAGCTCATGGCCGATGGTGAACCGTCGACGGCCGCCTGGCACGCCCGGCCTGCACAGAATGATGCCCTGGCTCTTGTCCAGGTCGGTCAGCAAGGCTCCTTCGAAAGAGGTCGTGTCCAAATCCCTGATCTCGAGGATGTTCACGGCCGCCGCGAGCGCCTCGATCGGAACGGGCGGCGTCCAGTCAGGGTGATGCCTCAGGATGGTCTGGATCAGCCGCTCGGGAGAGCCGCAGTCCGCCAAATCCATGAGGAGCTCGCTCACGGCTTCTTCAGGGCCTCAGCCATGGCGCGAACGGCCGCCCAGGCCTTATCGTCCAGCTTACCGTCAAACTCTCGATAGAACTGAAGGGCAGGTGCCTTGTCCGCAGGTTCGCTCTCATCAGACAGGAACGCCACAGTCACCTTGTAATAGTCCGCCAGCCCCCTGAGCAGGTCCAGGCTCGGGTTGGTGCTGTCGCCGCGTTCAAGCTGCCAGATGTGAGCCTTGGACACGCCGACGCCGTCAGCGACCTGCTGGAGTGATTGCCCGCGTCTGACCCGCAGGTCCTTGAGCTTGGTGGCCAAAGACATTCGGTCCCTCGGAAACGCCGTACAGATAAATCATACGCGCCGGAAGACGGTGTTGACAAGCGTATCGTCGTAAACTATATCATACGAGGCGTTCATCGAGAGCGAGAAAGGAGGTGAAGGAAATGGGCAAGAACCAACATGTCGTCCCCCACGCCAATGGCTGGGCCGTTCGTGGTGCGGGCAATGCGCGCGCAACCACGGTGCATCAGACACAGGCTGAAGCGATCTCTCAGGCACGAGGAATCGCTCAAAACCAGCAGAGCGAACTGCTGATCCACGGTCGCAACGGTCAGATCCGCGAGCGTGACAGCTTCGGAAACGACCCCTACCCGCCGAAAGGCTGAACCTCGAAAGGCCGCGTCATCCATGACGCGGCCTTTCGTTCATCAGGAGTACTCCCAATGCGCTTCGAAGGCGCCATCGTTCGCGAACAAGGCATCGTCTTCGCCATCGTCGTGGTGAAGCGGCACATCCTCGACAACAACGCGGAGGCCACCCGGGTGGCGCACAGCTTCCAGCCCGCCTTTCCCGGTCTGCCCGTGGTGCTGATGGCGCAGAACCACCGGGGCGCGGCGACCTATTTCGGCCGGCCCGACATCGCGCGTTTCCTGTCCCGCGTCCCCGTCAGCGCCATTCCCTGGCGCGAATACACTCTGAACTGAGGTCCCCATGATGAAGCTCCGTAGAATCCGCCCGCCACGGCCGCCCAAGCCCGTCGATCGTGTGCAGAACATGCGAACGATCCGGCCCTTGGGGAAAACCAAATGGGTCCGCGCCCATTGGCGCTGGGACTACGATCGTCACGCCTGGGAGTGGGTGCTCGGACATTGGTCGAAGTAGGGGCGCGGGCCCAGCATCCGACGCGTCGCCGCAGGAGCCGAATACCGCCCCGCCAATGGAGAAGCCGAAATGGACGGCCATAACTTCGAGAGGCTCAGGGCTCACATCCTGCCTCTGTCGCTATCGCAGGACTTCGACGTTGCGAGGCGAGAGTGGGGGCTTGTCGCGGTGGAGATCAGCGACGAGTGGGACCACTGTCCGTGCGGCCAGGACATCAAGGAACATTGCTACATCCGCAATCGGATGACCGACCGCGAGACCTATGTCGGCAATGTCTGCATTAACCGCTTCATCCAGATCGACACCGGCAACCTGTTCGACGGGTTGAAGCGGATCGCGAAAGATCCCACGGCGAATGCGAACAGCGATCTGATCGAACATGCGATGCGCATGGGATATCTCTACGGCGAGAAGGAATACACCTTCCTCAAAAAGACAGTACGCAAGCGTATCCTGTCGGAGAAGCAACTGGCCTGGAAGGTCAAGATCAACCGACGCATCATCGCTCAAACCGTCGTTGTGAAGCGTACAGTCCGATAACTCCCTGTGCGTAATTCCGGTCTTTCGGGCTTAAAGAAACGGCGCACCCCAAGGAGGGTCCCGCACGGCAAATCCTTCAGTCGTGTCGCGTGTTTAGGGGCGTATTGCGATAAGCCCGGTGACCCGCTCCACCTTGCCCAGCCAGTTCGCCGCCTCTGCCCGCCTGTACTCCACCAGTTCCCGGATCGAGGCATAATCGTTCGGAAGGTTGCGGGCGAAGATCGGCTCATGATGGGCGATCCGGTTCCGGAACTTCCGAATCCTCTCAAGGTCGAGGAATATCTGCGCGCGCGCTTGCGCCACGGTCAGACCCGCAGGGATTCCAGGAAGGACGGTGCGCAGATGCGCGTCCCAGATCCGGCTGTCCTGCCCCTGAGTGAACACCTTTTCCCAGAACGCGAAATTGAGCTCTGAGACGACCTTGCCCACGGTTGGCTGACGCCCGGCGACCGTCCGAAGATTGCGCTGGGGATCGTAGTCTGTCTGCCGCCTAGGAACGGGGAGGCTCCTGATGAAACCGTTCACCCAAGGCCAGTTGGCGCCATGTACCGCCTCGATGGCGTCCCCCGCCGCGTTGCGGATGGCCACCTCGCACAGGTGAAGCGGCACCATAAAGGCTGCGGAGACTTCCATATTCCAAGCGTAAAGTTCCAACGCCTGGTCGACATGCCCCTGCTTGGCCTGCAGATAGGTCGCAAAACGGGGTGCCGATATGACGTCCGGCAGATCAGTTATTTCCTGCGGCGTGAAAGGCATTACGCTAACGTAGGCGGCAATGATCGGGGTTGTCGACGGAGTGACGGACTTTCACTTTCGAGTTGACACTTTCGCTCTAAAACCCCATCTGTTCGCCACTGGCTTTGAGACACGCGGGCGAAAGCCTCCCCTCATCGTCGATGGAATACGGAAAGCCCGCCAGAGATGGCGGGCTTTTTGTTGATCGACGTGGCTTGGCGTGTGGTTCCGGTGAGGGCACCCAGAAAAGCTGGTCGGGTGGAGGTCGTCCACGCCATCACGTCACAGGCCAATGGCTCAGGATCACCCCTTGTCGAGCCTGGCAAGGGCGGCCAGAACGGGCCGCAAGCAAAGGTTGCGGCATCTCAGCGTGTCGCGTCCAGGGGAGTGGCGTCTTGCACATCGAACGACTCGAAATTTCCGGCTTCCGATGCTTCGGACCAAACCCTATCCCGATCCTTCTCGATCAAGGCTTGACCGCCTTCGTCGGTGTAAATGGTGCGGGAAAGACCGCTGTTATGCTTGCGCTTCAGCGGCTCTTCGGCGTTACGCCGGACCAGCGGCGGCTTCGGCGACAAGACTTCCATATCCCGGCTATGGAAGTGAGTCCGCCCAACGAGCGCCGGTTCACCATAGAGGCGGTTTTGGCCTTTCCGGAGCTCGACGATCCGCTCGCGGACGCGTCCGTCGTTCCTGAGTTCTTCTCTCAGATGGCGACGGATGACGGCGGAAGGATGAAATGCCGCTTGCGGATGGAGGCGGTCTGGACGGATGACGGCTCCATCGATGGGGCGATCGAACACACCTATCGCGCCGTTCGGACGATGGGCGCCTTTACGGACGCTGAGTGTTCGGACCTGAAACCCAAAGATAGAGCCAGAATCCAGCTCATTTATGTACCGGCCTCGCGGGACGGGATCTCGCAGGTGACGGCCTTTTTGCGTGGACGGTTGTGGCGGGCGATCAACTGGTCGGAAGGCACGCGGACCACGTTCGCTTCGGCGGGCTCCGCCCTGAATAACGCGTTCTCCGGCGAGCCGGCCGTAGACGCCGTGGTCGCAGCAGTCACCAAACGGTGGCAGCAGGTCCACACCGCAGGCACGGACACCACGCCAGTGTTTCGGCCTATCGATCTCCGGTTCGAACAATTCATCCGCAAGGCTGAGGTTTTGTTCCGCCCCGACGAGGCAGGGCGCGAACGTGGTCTCGATGAGTTGAGCGACGGCCAGCGATCTCTGTTCCACCTTGCCATGACCGCGGCGACGCTCGACGTAGAGTCGAACCTGGCGACGGATCCCCGCCCTGATGGATTTCAGCCCGGCGGCATCAGCGTTCCCGCCTTGACCCTGATCGCCGTCGAAGAGCCAGAAAACAACCTCGCGCCGTTCTATCTCTCCCGTATCGTCCGACAGATCCAGGAACTGACCGCAGGGTCACGGGCTCAAGCCATGCTCTCGAGCCATTCGCCAAGCATTCTGGCGCGGGTGAAGCCCGAGCAAGTCCGTCATTTCCGCCTCGACTCCAAGACCCGCGCCTGCCGCGTGAGGGGGATCCGATTGCCTCCGATCGCGGACGAGGCTTCGAAGTTCGTTCGCGAGGCGGTGCGTACCTACCCCGAGCTCTATTTTGCCCGTTTCGTGATCCTCGGCGAAGGCGCCTCCGAAGAGGTGGTGCTCCCGCGCCTCGCCGAGGCCCTTGGCCTGGACATCGATCGGTCTTTCGTGGCGGTGGTTCCCCTTGGGGGCCGCCACGTCAATCACCTGTGGCGGCTGCTTGTCGACCTGGACATTCCGCACGCGACTCTTCTGGATCTGGATTACGGTCGTGCGGGCGGGGGCTGGGGGCGCATCAAGACCGCCTGCGCGCAGCTGATGGACAACGGCGTTCGGCCTGACCAACTTTTCCAAAGCCCGAGCCCGGCGGGCTCTTCGGCCGATCTGGCGGCCTTCGACACCTTCGCCGCCGCCAACTGGACAGACATTCAGACGTGGGCGCGATCTCTTCGAAGGTTCAACGTCTTCTTCTGTGAGCCGCTGGATTTGGATTATTCGATGCTGATGGCATTGCAGGCCGCCTATTCGGCGCCAGAGCCCGGGCGTTCCGGACCGTCCCCGGCCGGGGAGCCGCGAGACGCCGTGTTGGGCGACGGCGGCATTCACGCCCTCTACGACTCTAGCCAGGACGGCCTGTTGCGCTGGTATCGTTATCTCTTTCTGGGGCGAGGCAAGCCAAGCACGCATGTGCGGGTTCTGAGCGGTCTCGACAGTCCGGCCCTCGCTTCGGCGGCTCCCGAGGAACTGAAGGCCTTGCTCGGCGCCGTCGCGGTCCAGCTCGATCCCCCACCGCCGGCTGCGCCCGGGACTCTGACCGTATCGCTAACATCATGACGTTACGGTTCACCGCGCCAGACGACTGGAGGCCGCGCGGAATCGATGCCCTCGAACCCGCCGCGTGGACCGCGCTCCGCCACCCGGGATCGACCTCGGTGGTTGCAGGCCCTGGCGCGGGCAAGACAGAGTTCCTCGCTCAGAAGGCGACCTATCTGCTGGAAACAGGCCTGTGCCGCCCGCCTTTCCAGATCCTGGCCATTTCCTTCAAGGGCGATGCCGCCGGCAATCTGGCGGACCGCGTCAAACAGCGATGCCCTGCGGAGTTTTCGGATCGGTTCACGTCGATCACGTTCGACGCCTTCACCAAGAACCTGGTCGACAGATTTCACACCGCAATTCCCGCAGAATGGCGCCCGACGAAGCCCTATGAGATTGCCTTCTGGGATTACAAATCGACCAACTATTGGCTCACTCGAGCACGGCTTGCGGCGCCGGAGTCATGGAAGGCCGAAATCGAGGAGATCGGTCCTTCGAGTTTCGAGGGTCGCACTGTGGGGGCCAGACGCATGCTCGTTCCCCACCCGGAACCGCGATCCGGGGCTGAGTTTGCGACGACACGGTGGTGGTCAGAGCAACGGGGTGCGGGAGATCCATCCAACCTGACTTTCGTCACGTTGAACCGCATGGCCGAGTTGCTTCTGAGATCAAATCCTCAGATCGCGAACGCACTCCGCGCGACCTATCCCTTCATCTTCGTCGACGAGTTTCAGGACACCACCTTCGCTCAGTATGACTTCCTCTATTCGGTCTTCAGGGGCAGCAGCGCCGTCATCACGGGTGTCGGAGACGACAAACAAAGGATCATGGGCTGGGCCGGCGCGAGACCAGACGCCTTCGCCCGATTGGAAGCAGACTTCCACGCTCTACGGGTGCCCCTGCTCTTCAACTTTCGTTCTTCACCGGATCTCGTCGCCATCCAGCATGTCGTCGCACGCGCCCTCGACCCATCGTCGCCACAGGTCTTGGCCAAGACAGGCAAACTTATCGATGGCGACGTGGCCCAGATTTGGAACAGCCCGACATGCGCTCAAGAAACGCGCCATCTCGCGACGTGGTTGGCTAGCGACATGACGCGGAGAGGACGTCGCCCACGCGACTATGCGATCCTCGTCAAGCAGAAGGCGGAGGCGGTGGACACCGAACTCCGCGCGCCGATGGCCGCGAGCGGCTTGCGTATTCGCAACGAAAGCGCGCTGGTCGGCAAAGTCCCGCTTCAGGACCTGCTGTCAGACAGCCTCTGCCGGCTCGTCGTCGCTGCGCTGAGGCTCGGATCGGTCCAGCGTTCGCCTGCGGCCTGGCAGTATCTATCCGCCGCTGTCTCGGCGCTGAGAGCGATCCCGCCCGGCGACGATGCTGCGGACGCCCGGGCTGAAGCCGCTCTGTCCCGTTTTCTGGCCGGGCTTAGGAAAGACATGACTGAAACCGCGCCTTCGGCGGAGGCGGCGGTTAACATCGCAGAGGCCGTGTTGACCTTCCTCGACCCCGCGGCCGTTCAAAGAACCTATGTTGAATATGGAGCAGGCAATCTTCTTGAGATCGTCGTTGAAGGGCTCCTGCAGCACCTGATGGCATCGGCTACCGGGGTATCGACCTGGTCCGAGTGCTTGGATGCCTTCGAAGGTCTCGATCAGATACCTTTGATGACCGTGCACAAGAGCAAGGGGCTTGAGTACGACACGATCGTCTTCATGGGTCTCGACGACCAAGCTTGGTGGGCGCACAAACCCGGCGACAAAGAGGGCCTCGCCGCGTTTTTCGTCGCTCTCTCCCGAGCGAAGCAGCGGGCCATCTTTGCGTTCTGCCAACAACGTGGCCAACGATCAAAGGTAGCCGAACTCTACGCGCTCCTAGGGCAGGCTGGCGTTCCGGAAATTGCCATCTAGACCCGACGCGCAGACGCCTAAACGACCGTTTGCGTCAGTTGCTCATAGCGTCCGAACCTCGGAGTCTGTGAGCATGCTGCGGTCTGGCGGTATTGTCAGACTGATTGCGGCCAAGTCTGTCGAAGCCGTTCGACCATGCCCGCGCGTCGGTCGGGCTCCAGGCGGTCGAGGTTCAACTGCTTCCAACGCACGGCGGGGAGGTCGGCGGCGTCGGGCAGGCCGATGAGGTCCCAGTCAGGCGCGCCGGCCTTGAACCCGATCAGGAATGCGCGGTGGGCCTCGGGCATGTCATCGACGACGGCAGTGATCAGGGCGGTGCGCGCCGCGATGAGGTCCTCAAGGTCCACCGGGTCTTCGGTCATCCCATAGAAGCCGCGTTCGAACTCCTGGGCCAGATCCTTGGGATTGGCGCGGAGCACCTCGGCCATGGGCCGGTGGTGGCTGGTCAGATAGATCACGAACGCCTGTCGCAGTGCCGGCGTGATCCCCTCGTTGGCCAGAAGGTCGCGGACATCGAACAGGTCGCGGGGATGCTGGCGATCCAGCGCCGCCATGATCTTGCCGGCGTAGAGATCCGCGTGGGAAACCATCCGGGCCTCCGCATAGCCGAAGCGCTCTTCCACTGCCGCTGAAACCGGACGGACCTCGGGCTCGAACACCACGCCGCGCAGGACCGGCGTCACCTCCACCTTGATCACCGCGCCGTCCGCGCGGACGAGCAGCTTGTCGATCACGGGCTGGGCTCCACCCTTGCCGCGCACGACGACAGACCCCGGCAGGGCGTGTTCGATTGCGTCGGCGATCCGCCTCAAGGCCGCGTCGATTGCGGCGAGCGATGTGTCCCGATCCTCGACCGGCAGATAGGTCAGGTCGATATCCACCGACAGCCGTGGGAGATCGCGGACGAAAAGATTGATCGCCGTGCCGCCCTTCAGGGCGAAGCAGGGTTCCTGGAACACGAGGGGGAGGGTTCGGACGAGGAGGCGGACCTGCCGGGCGTAGACGTCACTGACCGGCATCGAGCGACCTCGGCACGGTGATCTTGTAGGTCGGGTCCAGTCTGCCGCTCTTGGCGAGCACGCGGTTGCCGCTGCCCAGATCGATGGTGTTACGGTCCAGGGCTTTAAGCCACGCATGACCGTGCCGATCGGCGAAATAGAAGAAAAGGCGTTTGACCTTCACGCTCACGCAATCCTCGAGCAGACGCTGGAGACGTCGTGGGCTGAGGGTGGCCAGGGCGCCCATCAACTGGTCCGCCTGGTCGAAACTCTCATGATCGGGGAGTTCGTCCAGAAGTTCGAGGATGGCGCGCTCGGGCGTCGACTGGCGCAAGGGCCATTGCCAGTGGCCCAGGGGGTGTCCACCACTGCGGCGCGGGCCCAGTCCGCCAGGAGGCCGGTCTCGCTGGAGTCCTCGCCGAGCCGGGCGACCTCGAAGTATCGGGCGCTGCGGAACAGCTTCTGCGACGGATGATATTTGAACTCTACGTCCAGCGGCAGGTCGGCGAGCCAGGTCGGCGGGGTCTCGTCGCCATAGAGATGAACTTCCTTGCGGGCGGCAGGAAGGTAGTGGGCATAGCCCTGCAACTCGAGCGCGGTGCGGCCTCCGATCACAATGGAATAGTCGAGGAGGGCCTGGAGCGAGAGAACGGCTGTCGGCCAGTCGAGGGTTCCGCGCGGACGGCGGTAGACCCGGCGCGCAGTCCGTTCCAGTCGCCCCGAAGCGACGTATTTGGCACGGAGAGAATTGGGATAGCCGTTCTCGTTCATCCAGCCGGAATCGACCAGAAGGCCTTCCGGGAGGATACGTTCGAGCTTGTTTAGCTTTCCTAGCATTTGAACACTTATAGTGTCCTAATATGAAGATTGTCAAACATATTGGTTTGCCATTCGGCATATTGGAACACCATCAGTGTCTTAGTGCGCTCAAAGTCAAACTCTGGTGCGGGATTGATACCGGCGCGTCGCCCCGAGCTTAGGTCTTGGGACTGAAACGCTCACCAATCCGCTCTGCAGGCGCTCGAACCGGATCGTCGCTCAGATGCCAGCGCAGTCGGCCGACAAATAGCCAACACGTGCCAAGCGACGTGGCCTTCGGTTCGGCAGGAGCCTTGGAAAAAGAACGCCACGGAAACTGCTAGGGTTTGATCACTCACACCATTCTCCGGGTCTAAGCTCG
The DNA here is from genome assembly GCF_058681645.1 of Brevundimonas sp. ALps5. Taxonomy (NCBI): domain Bacteria; kingdom Pseudomonadati; phylum Pseudomonadota; class Alphaproteobacteria; order Caulobacterales; family Caulobacteraceae; genus Brevundimonas; species Brevundimonas sp. ALps5. The sequence continues at coordinate 1,912,204 of NZ_CM178744.1, forward strand.
CGTAACCATGTCGGCCGCATCGCGTCGGAACGGAGATAGGGTCTGTAAATCCTGCAGATTCACGGGGATGGCTCAGCGCGCTGAATCTCCTCGGCCACCGATCTTGTTGTGGCAAACGATGAGGTGGCAGCGGTGTGATCCTGCGACCAGAGGCCATCTGCTCGTCTTACCGGGGGAGAGGGAAGTCAAGCCACGCCGCCGAAACTCCTTTTCGGCGGGGACACCAGATCCCCGATCGACACGGCGATCATCAATGCGAGACCTGGGTAAAGGAGCCAGGCCGTCGGCCAGCCAAAGCTCGCCATCAGCAAGGCGGCCGCCAATACCAGCAGAGGTCCGACCATGCCGAGGATCATTCTTGACCATCGCCGATGACGCATCCCGCCGGCTACGTTGGCCGTCAACGCGATGACCGCGAACAGAGGGAGCAGGTAGCGGATGAAGACCCCTTCATACTGACTCAAGAACCCTAGACCCAAAGCCGCGGCCAAGCTGCCGAGTGCCGGAAAGCACGCCGCGCAGCCCATAGCCGCAACAATCGCGCCGACTACGCCCGCTTTGTCAGCCGCGCGGGTGATGGGTTCTTGGTCCGGCATGCTTTTCCTCGGTGAGCTGGAATATGGCGATCTGAGCCCAGCAAGTGTTGAGCGCGCTGGTGTCGATCCTCTCGGACAACCGAGTAGGGTCTGTAGTCCCTACAGATACAAGAGCGTTCTCGTCTTTGCAAAATCCGCCGAGTCGATTGCGTGACGTGGCGAGGCGAGGCTCGCCGTCATGGAACAGCGCCAGAGATCAGCCGCCAGAACCCTGGATGAGGCGGGATACAAAGGTCCGAACCTGAAAGCTGCGGGCGGGCAGGGGCCTAGTTACGGCGCCGGCCGGGTTGCGGCCTCGGAATCAAACAGGGCCTCCAGGATCGGGCAATCCGGCGTGGCCCCGTCGGCGCAGCGAGCGACCATATCGACCAGCACCTTTTCCATCTTCCTCAGGGCAGCCAGCTTTGAACGGACATCGCCCAGATGGGCGGCGGCGACCACGCGTGCCTCCGCGCACGGAAGATCGCGCTGCTCGGCCAGTTCAAGCAAATCCCTTATTTCATTCAGCGTGAACCCAAGCTCCCGCGCCCGGCGCACGAAATTCAGCCGGAGCAGATGGCCGCGGCCATAGAGGCGATGCCCACCCTCGCTGCGAGCAGGCGCGGGCATCAGGCCGATCTTCTCGTAATAGCGCACGGTTTCGATGTTGACCCCGGTCCGCCGGGACAACTCGCCGATAGGAAGCTGTGGGGCCGTATCCCGCAGGGCCGATTTGTCCATGAAGCGTTTTACCCCTTGTATCTGTAGTGACTACAGACCCTACCTTGTGTGTATCGACCCGTGAAGGCGTGAGGAGTGTCAATGGCAGACGGCAAGCAAGAACTCGGCGGACATCCGGCGCTTACCGACAAACCCAACGCTCGCGGGTGGCTTGCTGTCGGAGGACTTGCCGCCGCGATCGGCGCGACCTCCTGCTGCGTATTGCCCTTGGCCTTGTTCGCGCTCGGGATCAGCGGGGCGTGGATCGGCAATGTCACGGCGCTGGCCCCCTACCATCTTTATTTCGTGGCCGCCGCCGTGGTCTTGGTGAGCCTCGGCTTCTACCGGGTCTACCGTCAGCCGCAGGCCTCCTGCGACGAAGACGTGAACTGCACCCGGCCAGCCTCGACCCGCCTCGTCAAGATCGCGCTCTGGACGGCGACCCTGCTTGTCGCCCTCGCTCTTGCATTCCCCTATGTCGCGCCGCTGCTGATCGGCGCCTGATTATTTCCCGGAGACTTCGATCATGAGCCTTTCAATCCGCACCGCCCTCGTTTTCGCGGCGGCTCTCATGACCGCCGATGCCGCCCAAGCCGCCGAACGCACGGTGAGGCTCGACGTCAGCAATGTGTCCTGCGTGACGTGCGCGCCCATCGTCCGTCGCACCATCTCGCGCCTGCCCGGCGTTGAAGCGGTGACCGTCACCGTGACCTCGGGCGGGACTGGACAGGCCGTGGCGGTGGTGAGCTACGATGACGCTCGGGTGACGCCGGCCGCCTTGGCGCTCGCGTCGACCAGGGCCGGCTATCCTGCCCGTGTTCAGGCGCGCCGATAGAGGCTGCCGGCGTCCGGTTGTGACGCCTCGAGGCCGATATTCGACCAACTTTCGCGCGGCCAGTCTCCGCGTCAGCAGACGCTCGTGATGACATCCAGCTCTCGCCGCTATCCGACGCAAGCCGGGCAACGTCGGGTTTGACGTCGCCTTGTTCGCGGCAGAGTCTATTTAGAAGGATCCGGACCGTATGAGTGATTGTTGCACGCCCTCACGGGATATCGCCAAGACTTACGATCTCGTCGTGGTCGGGGCGGGGTCGGCCGGGTTCTCGGCCGCCATCACGGCGGCGGAACAGGGCGCTCGGGTCGCGCTCGTCGGAGACGGAACGATAGGCGGCACTTGCGTCAACGTCGGTTGCGTGCCGTCCAAGGCTCTGATCCGCGCCGTCGAACCCCTGCACCAGGCCCGGGCCGCGAGCCGCTTCGACGGCGTCCGGGCGTCGGCTGCCATCGCTGACTGGTCGGGGACGGTTCGCCAGAAGGACAGACTGGTCGACGACCTTCGCCAGGCAAAGTACGAGGACGTGCTGCAGGGTTATGACGCCATCACCTACCACGAAGGCGCGGCGAGACTCGTCGAGGGCGGCGTGGAGGTCGGCGGCGTCCGGCTGACTGCGGACAAGGTGATCATCGCGACCGGTTCACGTCCGGGGGTTCCAGCGATCCCCGGCATCGAATCCGTGCCTTATCTGACCAGCACGACCGCGCTCGAACTGGAGGCCCTGCCCCGATCGATGCTGGTGATCGGCGGCGGCTATATCGGGGTGGAACTGGCCCAGATGTTCAGCCGGGCGGGCGTCCACGTCACCATCGCCTGCCGCTCCCGGCTACTGCCTGAGGGGGAACCCGAAATCAGCCAGGCGCTGCAACGCTATCTCATGGACGAGGGCGTCACAGTCGTGGCGGGGGCAGTCTACGGGTCCATCGACCCGTCCGGCGAGGGCGTGGCGCTCAGCTTCACGCAGTCCGGTGGCCCCGGGGTGACCACCGCTGAGCATGTTCTGATCACAACGGGCCGGGTTCCCAACTCCGATGGGCTGGGGCTTCCCGAGATGGGGATCCAGATCTCGCCAACGGGAGGCATCTTCATCGACGACCGGATGCGCACGACGCGCGCGGGCGTCTATGCCGCAGGCGATGTCACCGGCACGGATCAGTTCGTCTATATGGCCGCCTACGGCGCGCGACTGGCTGCCCGGAACGCCCTGAACGGCGACACCCAAGTCTACGACAATCGCGCCATGCCGGCGGTCGTCTTCACGGATCCGCAGGTGGCGACGGTGGGACTGACGGAAGCCGCAGCCCGCGCGGCCGGTCACGATGTGCAGACCTCGATGATCACCCTTCATCACGTTCCTCGCGCGCTCGCGGCCAGGGACACGCGTGGGCTCATCAAGCTGGTGGCTGATCGCGGCACGCGGCGACTCCTCGGCGCGCACATTCTGGCGCCTGAAGGGGCGGACAGCATCCAGACGGCGGCGGTGGCCATCAAGTGCGGAATGACAGTGGAGCAGTTGGGCGACACGATCTTCCCCTACCTCACGACAGTCGAGGGCCTGAAGCTGGCCGCGCTGACGTTCAACAAGGACGTCAGCAAACTCTCTTGCTGCGCCGGTTGAGGGGCACGACCGGATGCTTTCCACTTCGCCACTTGTCGGGTTGGCGAAGCCAGTCGTCCAATGTTTCCTTCAGGTCTTGGGACTGAATCGCTCACCAATCCGCTCTGCAAGCGCCCGAACCGGATCGTCGCTCAGATGGGCATACCGTTCCGTGGCGCGACTGTTGGCGTGTCCCAGCGCTTTGCCGATCATCGGGAGACTGGCCCCGTCCGCCAGGGCGAAGCTTGCGAAACTGTGGCGCAGGTCGTGGATGCGGACGCCTTCCAGCTTGGCTTTCGGGAGCACCTTGTCGCGCCAGATCTTGGACTCGGAGGTCGCATATCCGTTGTCGCCCTTGGTGGCCGGAAAGACAAACTGGCTTCGACCGCGGGTCTTGTAGAGACGCTGCAGGATTCCGAAGGCCATGTCGTTGAGCGAGATCCGACGATCCCCCGTGCGACCGCCCGCCTTGGTGCGGCTCGGCGGTAGCACGAGCCGGCGCCGGTCAAAGTCGACCTCCGTCCACCGCAGGCCCGCGATCTCGTTGCGGCGCGCGCCTGTCAGAAGCAGAAGCCGATAGACCGCGCCCTGCCGTTCGGAGATCGTCGCATCCGCCTCCAGGGCGTCGAGTGCGGCGATCAAATCCTGAGCCTGGGACTCGGACAGGAAGCGTTCGACCGCCGGTCGGAGCTTTCGTTCGACCTTGGCGCAGGGGTTCGGGCCGGCGAAATGCCCCTTGTCGATCGCCCAGTTGAAGGTCGCGCGCAGGGTGGAATAGGTGCGGTCAGCGATGCCTGCCCCGCCCTTGACGATGGACCGACCACGGAGTTTGGTCTTCACATCCTTGGCGGTCTTCCCGGCCGTGATCGATCGGATCATCCCGGTGATGTGGTCGCGGGTGACCGTATCAAGCGCCATCTTCCCAAGCAGGGGCACGACGTGGCGCTCGAGGTTCGTCCGGTCCATGGCCCATGACGAATCCCGTTTGGTCGGTTTGTCGTCCGGCCCCTTCTCCAGATAAAGCTCGACCAGGCCTTTGACGGTGAGGCCCTCGATGCGCCTGCGGGCTTCGCCGGGATCGATGCCGCGCCGCGCATCGACCACCACCGACGCCGCCTCCTTGCGAGCCCGATCCGCCGTGAGCTTGTCCGGCCCATCCCCATGCTCGCCGAGCGTCAGCCAGCGCTGGATCCCGCGGACCCGATATTTGATGGCGAACATCCTTCGGACAGGCTTGGCGGCATGGCCCTGTCCGGTTTCGGTCCCAGGATAGATCCGGAGGCAGAAGCCTGCGATCTCGCTGTCCCAGATTCGACCCTCGCCGGTCTCCGGAACGGGCGCGCTCTCAACCACGCGCTTGGTGAGTTTTTGCTTCGTCATGGTGATAGAAATATACGCTCATTTCCGAGCCACCGCTACCACTCCGCTACCAACTCAAGTGAAACCGGGCGAAACGCTCCGTAACCGGATAAACAAGAAAATCTATGTAAAACAATATGCAAAGCTGATTTTTGGAACGTCCTGAAAAGCCCGGAAATGTTGATCCCCAACATTGCCAAGGTTGGGGTCGAGAGTTCGAATCTCTTCGCCCGCTCCAGTCGAACCGAAGGCCCGATCCGCAAGGATCGGGCTTTTCTGTTTTCAGGCTCAGGCCTCATTTTCTGTCTACGCCCCGGGCGGCGTGAGTTTGCCAAGGTTGGGGTCGAGAGTTCGAATCTCTTCGCCCGCTCCAGTCGAACCGAAGGCCCGATCCGCAAGGATCGGGCTTTTCTGTTTTCAGGCTCAGGCCTCTTTTTCTGTCTACGCCCCGGGCGGCGTGAGTTTGCCAAGGTTGGGGTCGAGAGTTCGAATCTCTTCGCCCGCTCCAGTCGAACCGAAGGCCCGATCCACAAGGATCGGGCTTTTCTGTTTTCAGGCCTCAGCCTTCAGATCCTAGCGGTCCCGGCGGCGTTTGACCTCGACGCGGCGTCGGTCCAGCGCGTCGCGGATCACGAGATACAGCAGGCCTGCCACGGCGACGCCGACCACCAGATACATCACATAGATCATGAGCCGCCCCCCGACCGGCGCTGACAACGCCGTTCTTCCGGAAGTGAGCGCCCGAAAGGGACGGGCGTCAATGATTCCGGAGGTTGCGATTTGGCGGGGTGGGTACGGAGGGCCCGGTGCTGGAACACCAGGCCCTCCCGATCTCGAAAGACCGGCCGTTCCCCCGAACGGCAAATGGGGACAGAGGTCGCCCGTGGGTCAAACGCCACCGATCGCCGTTCGCCTCAAGTGAATTGTCCGCAACAATTCAGAAGTTCTGCTTATGCGGCCCCAAGTATTGAACCTGCGGTGTCTGGAGGCTGTCTTTGCAATGGTCGGTAAAGACGATCTGCGCGGATACAGTCCACTTATGACTTGCGACGGAATGATGACGGCCCGTCCCGGAGCCAGCGGAGGTTCAACCGGCAATATTGGAACCGTGAGGTTCAACCAGCGAGGTTCGGGGCGGGCCGTCCGTCGCCGTGGACGTCACACAGCTGACGAAACGACGTTATTCGTTCTGCGACGCATTCGCCAGAGGCTTCTCGTCGCAGATGTCTCTTTCCCGGGACGCCGGGTCGCCGGGAAAAGGCTCGGGGAAGGCCGTCAGAAAGCGTCGGTTGCCGAAAGGCGTCGGGCGGGCCATCGTCGCCTTTCAGGGGAGGGCGAAGGATGGACGGGAGCAGACGATCCTCGGTCAGGCCGGTGGAGACGGCGCGGCTGGACGCCTTCGTCGACGCCTCCTTCGCCTTTGCGGTGACTCTTCTGATCATCGCGGGCGCGGAGCCGCTCAACGACTTCGGCGACCTGATGCGGGCGCTGGGACGCATCCCGGCCTTTGCGGCGGGGTTCGGTCTGGTGGTCATGTTCTGGCTGGCGCACCGCAATTTCGGGCGGCTGGCCCCGATCCGCGACAGCTGGTCGGCGACGCTGAGCCTGGCCATCGTCTTCATGATCCTGATTTACGTCTTCCCCCTTCGGCTCCTGACCGAGGCGGGTGCGGCCTATTTCACCGGCGGCTTCCTGCCGGGGCGAGGTCTGATCCAGACCCTGGCCCAGCTGCGCGACGTCTACACCGTCTATGGGATCGGCTTCGCCCTTCTGTGCTGGCTCTACTTCCTGCTGTACGGCCACGCCCTGAAGCGGGGCGCGGTCGCCGGGCTGGAGGAAACCGACCGGGAGGAGGCGCGGGAATCGCGCGCCGTCTGGGGGCTGATCACCCTGGCCGGACTGTTCTCGGCCCTGCTGGCCTGGGTTCTGCCGCTTCGCATCACGCCCTGGGCGCCGGGTTTCGCCTACTGGCTGATCCCGCTGGGCCTGTTCTTCATGAACCTGTTCCAACGCCGCCACAGCGGGCACGGCCTGTTCGGCAAGCGCAAACAGGCCGGTCCTGACGCGCTGGAGTAGGCGGTCCGTCAGAGACCCAGGGCGGTGCGGATGTCGCGCCAGTCGATGTATTTGAAGTTCTGGGTGCCGCCTTCGTTGACGTCGTCCTGAACCACGACGACGCCTTCGGGGAAGCGGTCGCCGACCCGGCCTCCGAGGGCCGCGACCCCGTCGGTGCCGGTGACGCCGTCAACCACCCCGTCACGCACCACGATACGGCCGACATAGGCCGGCGCCGCGCCGTCGATGCGCCAGACGGGGAAGGTCGAATCGCCCTGGCTGGAGGCGATCAGATAGCGCTTGTCGCCATCGGCCAGGGTCGTCAGGCCTTCGGCGTCGGCGACCAGCACGCCGGGTGCTGTCGGCTGGATCAGGGTGCGGACCGCGCCCGAGGCGGGGTTCAGGCCATAGCGCCACAGGCCGACATTCTCCTCGTTCAGATAAAGGGCGTCGGTCTGCGGATCGGCCGCGCAGCCTTCCGAGATGGAGCCGATCTCGAACCGCCGAAGCTCCCGGGCGACCGGCTGGCCGTCGGCGGAGGCGGTCAGGGCATATTGTCGCATCTCGCCCTCGTGGCCCACCAGAATGGCGTCAATCGCTTCGCCGCGTTTGGCGAAGCAGAAGCCGTAGGGCTCGACCACGTCGGTCGGAATCCGGCCCCACAGGCGCACGGCATTGGCGCCCGTCCCGGCCGGGTCGAACAGATACAGGGTCACCCCGACCTTGCCCGGCGTCCGGTCGCTGGCTCCCAGAACGATCTGGCGTCGGCCGTCGACGACCAGGCCGTCGATCAGGTCGACGTTGTTGAGCAGGCCCTCGGGCAGGAACTGCAGGATCTCACCTTCGAGGCCGTAGATGTAGAGGCCCGACTTCTTGTCCGTGCCCGCCACAAACCCTTGAACGGAATGGCCTTCCACCACGATGGGCGTGACGGAGGCAAAGACGGCGGGATCGTCCGCCGCATCCTGTCCGGGGGCGCCGACCGAGGGGGTTTCGAGTACGGCGTGGACCGTCGTCCCCTCGCCGATGAACCCTGCGCCCTCGCCCTGGAAGTCGACCTCATGGGTAGCGCAGGCGGCCAGGGCCCCCATCGAAGCGGCGGTCAAAAGGGTGGTCAGGGTGCGGCGCATGGGTCGTCTCCGGTCCCGGGAAAGTGAAATTCAGGGGGGCGGCAAGACCACGGGCGCCGCCGTTCGGTCAACGGTGTCGATGTGACGCATCGAACGGAGGTCGGCGATAATCCGTCTGTATCCTGAACAACCGTCACTTAATCGAGTAAATTTGCGAAGATTCCCGTCATCTGGCCGTCACCGACGCGTCAACGCCCGCCGTTATCCGGCCCCAATCCGGCCAGAGGCGCAACGCCCGGCCCGTTGGGGATGACATCATGAGACTGACTCTTCTGCTCGGCGCCGCCATCGCGCCGCTGGCCTTCGCAGGCGCCGTTCAGGCCGCCGACGCCGCCATCGCTCCCGTCACCGCCGAAGCGCCCGCGGGCGAAGTCCTGTACGGCCACGTCGCCGGCGCCAACGGCTCGAACCTGCCGGGCGCCGAGGTCGTGGTGCGCGAGACCGGCCGCCGCGCCGTCACCGACACCCAGGGCAACTTCAGCCTTGCCGGCCTTGAGCCGGGCGCCGTGACCCTGGAAATCCGCTACCTCGGCCTGCCCGACGCCAGCCAGTCCGTCACCATCCTGGCCGGCGCCCCGACCAGCGTCGACATCGTCCTGGCCGCCTCGCCCGACGCCTCGGCCACCTCGGTCGAGGACGTCGTCGTCACCGGCGTGATCACCGACGGCATCGCCCGCTCGCTGAACCAGCAGCGCAACGCCGACGGCACCGTCAACGTCCTGTCCTCGGACGCCATCGGCCGCTACCCCGACCCCAATGTCGCTGAATCGCTGCAACGCGTTCAGGGCATCGCCATCCAGCGCGACCAGGGCGAAGGCCGCTACATCAACGTCCGCGGCGCTCCGTCGGCCTTCACCGCCGTTTCGGTCGACGGCGTGGCCATTCCGGCCGTGTCGCCGACGACCCGCGCGGTCGATCTGGACACCCTGCCGTCGGACATCGTCTCGACCGTCGAGGTCTCCAAGACCCTGTCGCCGAGCCAGGACGCCGACTCGATCGCCGGTGCGGTCAACATCAAGACCCGCTCGCCGTTCGACAAACGCCGTCTGTCGTTCAGCGGTTATGGCGGCGGCAGCTACAACGACTACGGCGGTTCCGACACCCGCGCTGGCGCGACGATCTCGAACGTCTTCGGTCCCAACCAGACCTTCGGCGCCCTGCTGTCGCTCAGCTTCTCCGAGACCAATCGCCGTCCCGACAACGTCGAGAACGCCTGGAACTACAACGCCACGACGAACCGCTATACGATCGACGAAACCCTCTTCAAGGACTACGAGACCAAGCGCACCCGTCAGGCGCTGACCGGCGCGCTGGAATGGCGTCCGACCGAAGAAACCCGCGCCTGGCTGCGCGGATCGTATGCCGAGTTCGAAGACGACGAGTATAGAGACAGCCTGCGCTTCACCTACTCCGACGGCACGCTTCAGGCCGGCTCGACCGACCATTCGGCGACCTTCACGGGCGCCCGTATCTACAAGGCGCTGCGCCACCGCACCCAGAACAACCAGATCACCACCCTGAACCTGGGCGGCGAACATGATTTCAGCAACGGCGCGGTCTGGGATGCGACCCTGGCCTGGGCCAGGAGCGAGCAGAGCTATCCGCACCGCGACGAGCTGGTCTATCGCTCGGGCTCGCAGACGCTGAGCTACGACACCACCGACCACTATGCACCGACCTATTCGCCGTTCGCCTCGACCTACTATCTGACGCCGACGAACTACACCTTCCGCGAAAACACCTACCGGACGAACACGACCGAGCAGGAAGACGTCTCGTTCAAGACCAACGTCGAACTGCCGACCATCATCGGCGGCCATGAGGTGACGCTCAAGTTCGGCGCCAAATACTCGACCCGCGACGTCTATGCGGACGAAGAGCGTTATCGCGACCGCACCACCACCGCGCCGGTCAATCCGGGCGCTCTTGCGACCCTGCTCAGCGACCGGGTGTCGCAGAACTACGACTACAACCTCGGGGTCAAGTTCGACCACGATCTGGTCGCCGCCTACCTCGACGGAATCCGGGCCACCTCGACCAACGCCGCTGCTCGTCGTCTGCCGCAGTCGATCAGCGCCGACTACACCGCCAATGAGGACATCATCGCCGGCTACGGCCAGGCCCGGTTCGACCTCGGCGCCACCAACGTCCTGATCGGCCTGCGTGTCGAACAGACCAACTTCGACGGCTCCGCCATCGTGGTGCCCCGCAACGCCACGACCGGGACCCTGACGTCGGTCAGCAACGACCGGACGGACTTCTTCCCCAACCTGACCCTGCGTCACAGCTTCAGCGAAAGCCTGATCGGCCGCTTCGCCCTGACGCGCGCCATCTCGCGTCCGGAATATTCAGAGATCGTTCCCCGCGTCGTCGAGACCAGCGAGGGCAGCACGGTCACCTTCGCCCGCGGCAATCCGAACCTCGAATCCGCCCTGTCGAACAACATCGACGCGGGTCTGGAATACTATCTGCGTCCGCTGGGCGTGATCTCGGTCAACGCCTTTTACAAGGACCTGTCCGACTACCGGTTCACGCTGAACACCCAGACGCCGTTCGCCGACCCGACCACTCCGGCCATCACGACCGCGATCTACACCGAGGCCGTCAACGCCCCGGACGGTCACCTGGCCGGCGTCGAGTTCAACTGGCAGCAGACCTTCGACTTCCTGCCGGGCTGGGCTTCGGGCTTCGGCGTCTTCGCCAACTACACGGTGACGGACGCCGAGATCAAAACCGCCGCCAGCTACGCCGGGCGCAACACCTTCGTCCTGCCGGGGCAGTCGGACACGGTCTACAACGCCGCCCTGTTCTACGAGAAGTACGGCTTCAGCGCCCGCATTTCGTACACCCACCGCAGCGACTTCCTCGAAGCCATCGACGCGACCCGTCCGGGCATGGACCTCTATGTCGAGGGCCGTGGCCAGCTGGACTTCACCACCAGCTACGACTTCGGCAACGGCGTCGAGGTGTTCGGCGAGGCCAAGAACCTGACCGACTCGGCGGGCGTCCGCTACTACGGCTCGCGCGAGCGGACCTATGAGTACGAGAAGTTCGGCTACAACGTCTTCGGCGGCGTGCGGGTGAAGTTCTGACCCCCAGGGGCGCTATGCTCGGGTCGCGGACCCTCGCGACTTGAGCGCAGGCGCTTCGCGCTCAAGCAGCGAGCCACCGCGTGGCGAGCGCTAGCGCCAATCAGGTGCGCTCAAGCCGCTCGCGACCGCGTCGCGAGCGGCGGTGCAAAAGGAATGGGGGCCGGGCGGCGACGTCCGGCCCCTTTTTCACGCCCGGTTCACATGAGGATGGTTAATGCTCAACGCTTCGCTTGACGCCGTCCCGTGCGACGGGAAGGAAAGCGGCTCCCGGATCGCGCGGTCGGGGAAAGTGGTGCGGTCCTTGCGCGGCGTAATGGCCTTGCGCGTGCAGGGCGCCAGATTGGGACGTTTGAGTTCATGCTGCTTGAGGGCGAGGTCAATTGGACGGTGGTCTTCGCCGTGCTCGCCGTCGCCGGGCATGTCGTCGCCCTGATCGCCATCTGGTTCGCCGTGCGCAATCGCGGCCGCCACGAAAGCGCCTCGGGCGAGCTGAACCAGGTTCAGAAGGTCGCCGCCGAGACCGACAAACGGCTGTTCGAGACCCTGAACGCCATCCCGGTCGCCCTGGTCCAGACCGACACGCAAGGAAAGTTCGTCTTCGCCAACAAGGCCGCGCACCAGCTGATGGGCCGCCGCGACGCCGAGCTGCTGGGCCTGCGCTTCCACTCGGCGACCTGGGGCATCACCTTCCCGGACGGCCGTCCGATCCCGCCCGACATGCTGCCCAGCGCCCGCGCGCTCAGGGGCCAGACCGTTCGCGGCTTCCAGCACATTCTCGCCAATCCGTCGTCGCGGCGGAAGATGCTGGTCTCGGTCACGGCCATGCCGATCGAGAACGAATACGGCCAGATCATCGGCTCGACCGCCGCCGTGGTGGAGAGCGAAGGCCTGGTCACGCCCGAAGCGCCGCCCGCGCCCGAGCCCGCCTTTGTCCACCCCGACGCCGATCTGACCCGCCGGGTGTTCGACAGCGCCACCAGCGGTCTGGTCGTGGTCTCGACCCACGGCGTGGTGCGTGAGGCCAATCCCGTCGCTCTGGATCGTCTGGGCCGCCGCGAGGGCGTCATCGGCGCCGACTTCGCCGAAACCTTCCTGGCCGACGGCGAACGGGTCGAAGCGCGCCAGACCCTGCGCGCGGCGGTTCAGGCCCCGGCCGGCGCCGCCGACATCATCTTCGCAACCCAGGCCGACGGCACGACCATCGCCTGGCGCATCCTGCCCCTGACCTCCTCCGAGGGTGTGGTCGACACCCTGCTGCTGGCCGGTGACGAGCACTTCCCCGAGCCCGAGTTCGCGCCCGATCCTGAGGCTGAACCGGAGGTCGAGGTTGAGCCCGAGGTCGAAGCCCCCGCTTTCGACGTCCATCCGGACTTCGCCGCCCCCGAGGTCGCCGAAGGCGCCTCCGTCGAGGCCGAAGCCCCCTTCGGTGGTGTGGTTCCGGGACCGGACGCGATCGAGGAGGATCAACCGGTCCCCGTCCCGGTCATCGATCCCGCCGAGCTGGACGCCCTGCGGGTGGAACGCGACGCCGCCCTGCGTCAGGCCGAGGCCGCCCGGGCCGAGGCCGAGACGGCCATGGCCGAGGCCGACCGTATCGAAGCCCGCGCCCGCGCCGAGGAAGACAATATCCGCCGTCTGGAAGGCATCGGCCGCATCACCGGCGGCGTGGCCCAGGACTTCAACGCCCTGCTGGGCGTCATGACCAGCGCGCTCGACATGATGCTGAAGCAGGCCGAGGACCCCGCCCGGGTTCGCCGTCTGGGTCAGGCCGCACTGGCCGCCGGCCAGCGCGGCGAGTCGATGACGCGTCGTCTGTCGGCCCTGTCGGTCGATGAGGCCATCTCGCCGAAGACCCTGGACGCCGGCGTCCTGCTGCGCGCCATGGAAAGCCGTCTGCGCGCCCTGGCCGGTCCCGGCGTCGACCTGATGATCGAGGGGCCCTCCGGCCCCGCCGTCGTCCGCATGGATCCCGTGGCCTTCGAGGGCGCCGTGCGGGCGCTGGTGGCCAATGCCGTCGAGGCCGTGAACGGATCGGGTTCGGTCGCCGTGCGGCTGGAGACGACCGAGGGCGGCGCCCGCCTGTCGGTGCGTGACACCGGCCCGGGCATGGACCGCGACGTCATCGCCCGCGCCAGCGAGCCCTTCTTCACCACCAAGGCCGGCGCCGCCGGTCTGGGCCTGGCCCAGGCCCGCGCCTTCGCCCGCCAGTCGGGCGGGACCCTGACCATCGACAGCGCCCCCGGCGAAGGCGCCGAGGTCGCGGTGACCCTGCCGGCCGAGGCGGCCTAGACCCAAGGCTGATCGACGGTCGCGGACCTTCCGGTATTGGAAGCGTAACCGAACGACACCATATCTGACGCAGAAACGGCGGTTCGGCGGTTGACCCGGCGGAACCGGGCGTTAGGTACGGCGGGCGCGCTCCCACGCCCGACATAGACCCCGAGGATCCCATGGCCGAAGCCACCGCCCAATACGACGTCGTCATCATCGGCGGCGGTCCCGGCGGCTATAACGCCGCGATCCGCGCCGGTCAGCTGGGCCTGAGCGTCGCCTGCGTCGAAAAGGGCGAGACCCTGGGCGGCACGTGCCTGAACGTCGGCTGCATGCCGTCGAAGGCCCTGTTGCACGCTTCGGAGCTGTTCGAGGCCGCCAACAAGGAGTTCCCGACGCTCGGCATCGACGTCGGGACTCCCAAGGTCAATCTGCCGCAGATGATGAAGCAGAAGGCCGACAGCGTGACGGCCCTGACCAAGGGCATCGAATTCCTGTTCAAGAAGAACAAGGCCGTCTGGATCAAGGGCAAGGGCAAGATCGCCGGGCCTGGCAAGGTGGAAGTCACCGCCACCGACGGTTCCGTCACCACCCTGACGGCCAAGGACATCGTCATCGCCACGGGCTCGGAGCCCACCCCCCTGCCGGGCGTGGACTTCGTCGAGGGCAAGGTCATCGATTCCACCGGCGCCCTGTCGCTGCCGGCCATTCCCAAGAAGCTGATCGTCATCGGCGCGGGCGTCATTGGCCTTGAGCTCGGCTCGGTCTGGCGCCGTCTGGGCGCCGAGGTCACCGTGGTCGAGTTCCTCGACAAGGTCGGCGCCGGCATGGACGCCGAGGTCGCCACCGCCTTCCAGCGCGGCCTGACCAAGCAGGGCATGACCTTCAAGATGGGCACCAAGGTCACCTCGGCCAAGGTCGCCAAGGACGGCGTCGTCCTGACCCTGGAGCCCGCCGCCGGCGGCGAGGTCGAGACCCTGACCGGCGACGTGGTGCTGGTCGCCATCGGCCGCCGCCCCTATACGGCCGGCCTCGGCCTTGAGACCGTCGGCATCGAGACCGACAAGCGCGGCTTCCTCAACAACGACCACCTGAAGACCGGCGCGGCCGGCGTTTGGGTCATCGGCGACGTGACCCACGGCCCGATGCTGGCGCACAAGGCGGAAGAAGAAGCCGTCGCCGTGATCGAATATATCGCGGGCAAGGCGGGCCACGTCGACTACGACCTGGTCCCCAGCGTCATCTACACCGGCCCGGAAGTGGCCTGGGTCGGCAAGACCGAGGAACAGCTCAAGGCCGCGGGCGTCGAGTTCAAGAAGGGCAAATTCCCCTTCACCGCCAACTCGCGCGCCAAGATCAACCATGAGACCGAGGGCTTCGTGAAGGTCCTGGCCGATGCGACCACGGACAAGGTTCTGGGCGTCCATATCTACGGTCCCTCGGCCGGCGAGATGATCGCGGAAGCCTGCATCACCATGGCCTTCGGCGGCGCCTCGGAAGACATCGCCCGCACCTGCCACGCCCACCCGACCCGCTCCGAAGCCGTCAAACAGGCGGCCATGGGCGTCGAGGGCTGGATCATGCAGGCGTAAGACCGATGGACCTGAAGATCGCCGGCAAGCGCGCCCTGGTCTGCGGCGGGTCCAGTGGTCTCGGGCTGGCGGTGGCGACGGCGCTGGTGAAGGAGGGCGCCCATGTCGCCCTGCTGTCGCGGGATGCTGTGAAGCTTCAGGCGGCCGCCGATGACCTGAACGCCATGGGGCCGGGCAGGGCGGTGATCGCTCCCGCCGATCTGGCCGACCATTCCGCCCTGCTGGCCGCCGTCGATGTCGCCGAGGCCGCGCTGGGCGGGCCGATCGAGATCCTGCTCAACAACACCGGCGGGCCGCCGCCCTCGGGCGTGGTCGGTCTCGATCCCGAGCTGTGGCGGGCCCAGTTCGAGATGATGGTGCTGTCGGTCTTCCGCCTGACCGACCGGGTCCTGCCGGCCATGCGGGCCGCGGGCTGGGGCCGGATCCTGAACGTCGCCTCGGTCTCCCTGATCGAGCCGATCGGGACGCTGGGCGTCTCCAATACGCTGCGCGCCTCCATCGCCGCCTGGGCCAAGACCCTGTCGAACGAGGTCGCCGTCGACGGGATCACCGTCAACACCCTGCTGCCCGGCCGTATCGACACCCCGCGCATCGAACGCCTCGACAAGGCGCGGGCCGAACAGACGGGTCAGACGCCCGAACAGGCGCGCGCGGCGTCCGTGACCTCCATCCCGGTGGGCCGCATCGGCACGACGGAGGAGTTCGGCGCCGTCGCCGCCTTCCTCGCCAGTCCGCTCGCCGCCTATGTCACCGGCTCTCTGGTGCGGCTGGACGGCGGTTCGGTGCGGGCGATCTGAAAGACAGAATAAGGAATTTATTCCTGCAACGCCCTTGTGGCGAACCCTCGTCCTCGCCATGTCGCGCTGACGGTCTTTGACATCGCGGACAGGGCAGCCGGCTTCCATGTCCGAAAATCCCGCAATTTCGCATAATCTGGCAGGCGGACTCAGCCGGATTCAGATAACGTACTGAATCAACTCGGATTCCATTGGCAGGTTTGGCACGGTTTGGCACGGTTTGGCGCCCCGTTTTCAGGGCGCCATGCCAAAGGCGATGCGACCCTAGCTTCGGGTCCGCGTCTCGATCGTGCGCCGCAACGGTCCGAACTCCATGCGCGACCGGCCGAAATCCAGCGACACCCGCTGGAAGCGCTGAAGCACGTCGGCGCCGAGCAAAAGGGCGGGGCGATCGATCAGGCCCAGGACATCGAAGGCGTGGAGGTCCGCGAACAGCAGGGAGGTCGGCCCCAGACGCCGGCTGCCGATGATCAACTGGGCGACGTTTTCATGTTCGGCGAGGATCGTCTGGCCCGTGACCCCATAGACGGGGATCAGCGGGCGCTGGGTGGCGCGGACGACGCCGGGGCCCAGCGCCTGGAACAGGGCGAGGTTGCCGATCGAATACTGGGCGCCGCTGTCGACGAAACAGTCGACCTGAATCCCGTCGACCCGGGCGTTGAGCAGGATCAGCTGGCCGAAACGCCCGGTCCGGATGCGCCCGCAGTCGTTGCGAGGCAGGCGGGTGGGGGTATGGAAGGCGGTTCCGATTTCGAGACGGTCAGGCCCCGACGGCGTCAGGCTCATCGAGCGTCTGACCAGGTCGAAGGTCAGTTCGAACCGCGACAGCACGTCCAGCCCCATCAGGCCGTCGGCGGCCAGAAGCTCGCGCGGATAGACCCCCGCGTAGACGTCGTTGAAGCGCCGTCCGTTGAAGGCCAGCCGGGCAAGCTTCACCGTCGGAGTCAGCTCGGCGGAGGTCAGGCCGTGGACCAGGATCGGCGGCCCCGGCGGCAGGCCGAGCCGCTCCGCCACGTCGCGGGCGATGGCCGTCCGGCCGGCTCCGGTGTCCATGACGAAGGCGAAGCCGGGGCGGCCGTTGATCTCGGTCTTCACCGCCATCCGGGTGAAGAGGTTCGACAAAAGCCGGGCCTCGTCCTCGCTCGGCGGCGCGTCGGGAGAGGGGATCTGTTCCGGGACGCTCTGGCCCAGGGCGGGACCGGCCAGCGATCCCAGGGCGACAGTCAACAGCCCGCCCACGGCCCCCCTTCGCGACGGGATGGGCGACGTCAGAGCTTTGAAGGCGTCGCCGTATTCGGCTGAGGACCCCATGACCGCCTCCCAGCGGTATTTCCAGCCAGTCTAGGCCTGAACCCGGGCTCTGCCTAGCTCCGGGTACGGAGGGTCATGGAACCTGTGTCAGGGAACGGGGGTGGGAGGTGGTGCGTCCGCCAGAACGGCCCGGAGGTTGGCGATCACCAGTTCGGCCATCGCCGCTCGCGCCTCCAGCGTCGCCGAGCCGATGTGGGGGGCGAGGACGCAGCGGTCGCTCTCCAGCAGGGCCTTGGGGACCAGCGGCTCATGGGCGAAGACGTCCAGGCCCGCCCCGCCCAGTCGGCTTTCGGCCAAGGCCGCGATCAGGGCCGCCTCGTCGACGACCTCGCCCCGTGCGATGTTGATCAGGAGGCCCTGGGACCCCAACGCCTCAAGCACCCGGGCGTCGACCAGCCCCTTCGTCGCCGGACCGCCCGGGACCGCCACGATCAGGACGTCGACCGAGGCGGCGAGGGCGACCGGATCGGGGGCGTGGCGCCAGACGACGCCTTCGACGGGCTTGCGGCTGTGATAGGCGATCTCTCCCGCGAAGGGTTCCAGCCGCCGGGCGATCTCGCGCCCGATCCGCCCGAGGCCGAGGATTCCGTAGCGCAGCCCTGTCGCGCTGCGGGTCAGAGGGAATTTGCCGCCCGCGGCCCAGTCACCCGTCCTCAGCCAGCGCTCGGCGGCGGGCAGACGGCGCAGGGTGGACAGGGTCAGGGCCACCGCCAGGTCGGCGACGTCGGCGCTGAGCACGTCGGGGGTGTTGGTGACCACCACCCCCTTCGTCCGCGCATGGGCGACATCGACCTTGTCATAGCCGACCCCGTGGACGGCGATGATCTTCAGATCGGGCAGGGCGTCGATCAGGTCGTTCGGAACCGCCGTCCCGCCCGAGGCGACGAGGCCGGTGATCGAAATGCCCGAGGGCGGCGACCCGTCGGCGTGCGGCGCGTGGAGCGTCCACGGGCCGGCTTCCAGCCGTTCAGCGGCGAGCTCGGGCAGGCCGGGTAGGACGAGAATGTCGGGGAGGGATGCGTCGGACATCCGCCCCTTCTAGGCCCGGGGGTGGGCCGCGGCATAGGCGCCGAGCAGGCGGGCGGCGTCGACGGCGGTGTATTTCTGGGTCGTCGACAGGCTGGCGTGGCCCAGCAGCTCCTGGATCGACCTGAGGTCGGCCCCCGCGCCCAGCAGATGGGTGGCGAAGGAGTGGCGCAGGGCGTGAGGCGTGGCGCTGGCGGGCAGGCCCAGTCGGCCCCGGAGCTTCTGCACGGTCGCCTGGACGTGACGGGGGCTCAGGGGGCCGCCCCGTTTCGCCCGGAACAGGGCGTCGCGCGGCTCCAGCGGGAAGGGCTGCAGGTCCAGATAGGCGTCCACGGCCTCGCGCACGGCGGGCAGAATGGGGACGATGCGGGTCTTGGAGCCCTTGCCGACGATGCGGATCGTCTCGGGGAGGGGCGCATCGGCCCGTATCAGGCTCAGGGCCTCGGAGATCCGCAGGCCGCAGCCGTAGAGCAGGGTCAGGACCGCCCGGTCGCGCGCGGCCTCCCACGGCTCGGCGTCGGGATCGGCCTCGGGCTCCTGCATCAGGCCCCGGGCCTGATCGGTGCTGACGGGGCGGGGCAGGGAGGGCTTGATCTTCGGCCCCCGGACGAGGGCCAGCTGGGGCGCGGGCGTGTCGCAGCGCCGGTCGAGGAAGTCGTGGAAACCCCGGATCGCCGCCAGGGTCTGGCCCAGCGACCTGGCGTTCAGAGGATGGTCGCCGCTGCGGCGCTCGGCCAGATGGGCGCGGACATCGGCGGCGGTGACGGTCCCGAGGTCGGCCAGCGACTGGGCTCCGCCGCGATGGCGTTCGAGGAAGCCGAGGTAGTGCCGCCCGATATGGCCATAGGCCTCCAGCGTGCGGGGCGAGAGCCGCCGCTCATGCGCCAGGTGCTCGAGCCAGGCGAGCAGGACCTCGCCGGACGGCTTCAATTGAGGATCGGCCAACGCTCGGCCGTGCGCTCGACGACCCGGGCGATGAAGGCGACCAGTTCGCAGCCCATCTGGGGCGTGAAGCCTTCCTCCTCGGGCGAGCCGAAGGCGCAGATGGCGTGGCGGGCGCCGCCGAGGTCGCCGGCCGGATCGCCGCCGAACACCGGGGCCATGCGGATCAGGGCGACGGACTTCACCTGCTCATCGGCCGCGCCGAACAGGTCCAGTCCTTCGAAGTTCGGACCCAGCCAGGTCAGGCCGTGCTCGCCGAGCAGGGAATCGACGCCCCCGATCTCCAGCGCGCGCCAGCCGAAGGGGACGCCGCCGGGCTTCTCAAGGGCGATCGCCGCCGCCGTCAGGCCGAACCGTCCTTGCGCGGCCGCATCGAGGCGGCGGGCCAGATCGGAATGGTTGCGGGCCTCCAGCAGGTCCAGGGCCGCGACATGGGTCTGGGTCTGGGCGGCGAAGTTGGCGCGAGCGACGGCCTCGATCTGTTTGCGGGCGTCCGATTCGCGGTTGGCCACGGCTTCCAGCCGGGTCAGGGCGGCGGCGCCGAACTCAACGACATTGCGGCCGTGCGGCTTCAGCCCGATCTCTTCCAAAAGGGAGCGGTCGTCCAGCAGGATCTGGGGATTGGCCTGCAACCAGACGCGCACCTCCGGCCAATGCGGCTCGGCTTGCGCTTCCAGCTCGGCGAAAAGGTCTCTGGTGCCGCTCAACGGTCGTCTCCTCCCGGAAACGCCGGGCCGGATGCTACAGGATGGACTGGCCGGTCTTGCCCCAGTCCGCGAGGAATTGATCAAGACCCTTGTCGGTTAAGGGGTGCTTGACGAGGGCCTTGAAAACGTCGGCCGGAAGGGTGGCTGCGTCCGATCCCGCCACAGCCGCGGCCGATACGTGACCCGGGTTGCGCAGGGACGCGGCCAGAATCTGGGTCTCGAAGCCATGCAGATCATAGAGGACGCGGATTTCCTCCAGCAGGCCGATGCCGTCGGCGCCGTGATCTTCCAGACGGCCGACGAAGGGCGAGATGAAGGTCGCGCCGGCCTTGGCGGCCAGCATGGCCTGGGCGGCGGAGAAGCACAGGGTGACGTTGGTCTTGATGCCCTTGTCCGAGAAGTTGCGCGCGGCGCGCAGCCCGTCCCAGGTCAGAGGCAGCTTGACCACGACGTTCGGGGCGATGGCGGCGAGCTTGTCGCCTTCCTTGACCATGGTCTCGAAATCGGTCGCCACGGCCTCGGCGGAGATCGGCCCCTCGACCAGGGCGCAGATTTCAGCGATGACCTCGGCGATGTTCCTCCCCGACTTGGCGATCAGCGTAGGATTGGTGGTCACGCCGTCCACCATCCCGGTGGGCAGCATGTCCTTGATGACGGCGACGTCGGCGGTGTCGAGGAAGAGTTTCATGGGCGGGGTTCTAGCCGAGGCGGGCCGGTCTTGAAAGTCGCATCCGTCCTCATTCCCCTGCCGGTGCCGGAAGCCTTCGACTATGAGGTCGCGGCCGAGATGGACGTGGTGCGCGGCGATCAGGTCGCCGTGCCGCTCGGCCCCCGACTGATGCGCGGCATCGTGTCCGAGGTGCGCGAGACCACGGGCTCGAACCGGCGCCTGAAGGCCGTGGAGATGGTGCTGGACGACCCGCCCCTGCCGCCCGGCACGGTGGACTTCGTCGAATGGGCCGCGCGCTGGACCCTGAGCGCGCCGGGGGAAATGGCCTCGACCGCTCTGAAGGGACTGCGCGCCCCCCGTCCGAAGCCCGAGCGCCGGGTGCGCCGGGTCGAGGGGCGGGAGCCGGGGCGGCCCACGGCCTCACGCACGGCGGTGCTGGAGGCGTTGGGGAGCCGGCCCCCCGAGACTGGAATGCCCGGCCCCGATCTGGCGCGGGCGGCCGGGGTGTCGTCGGGCGTGGTCAAGGGACTGGTCGACGAGGGGGTGCTGGAGGTCATCGAGATCGAGGCGGTCGCGGCCTTCGATTCGCCCGATCCCGACCACGCGCCCGCGACCCTGAACGGCGACCAGGCGGCCTCGGCGGCGGCCATCGCGGAGGCGACGACGGCCGGCGGCTTCGCCCCCTTCCTGCTGGACGGGGTCACGGGCTCGGGCAAGACCGAGGCCTATCTGGAGGCCGTGGCGCGGACGCTTCGCGCCGATCCGACGGCCCAGATCCTGATCCTTCTGCCCGAGATCGCCCTGACCCAGGCCCTGATCGCGCGTCTGGGCGATCGCTTCGGCGCCGACCCGGCCGAATGGCATTCCGGCATCGCCCCGCCGCGCCGGCGTCAGGTCTGGGAGGCGGTGGTCGCCGGCCGCTGCAATATCGTGGTCGGGGCCCGGTCGGCCCTGTTCCTGCCCTTCCCGAACCTGAAGCTGATCATCGTCGACGAGGAACACGACAGCTCGTTCAAACAGGAGGAGGGGCTCGTCTATCACGGCCGCGACCTGGCCGTGGCGCGGGCGCGGATCGAGGGGGCGGCGGTGGTGCTGGCCTCGGCGACGCCGTCGCTGGAGACCCTCTTCAACGCGCGGCAGGGCCGCTATCGCTGGCTCAGGCTCGGCGCGCGGCACGGGACGGCGGTCCTGCCCGACATCCGTCTGCTGGACCTGCGCGAAAGCCCGCCCGATCCGCAGACCTGGCTGTCCCAGCCCTTGCGGGAGGCGATCGGCGAGACCCTGCTGAAGGGGGAGCAGACCCTGCTGTTCCTCAACCGGCGCGGCTATGCCCCCGTGGTCCTGTGCCGCGCCTGCGGGCATCGGCTGACCGCGCCGGACACCGACAGCTGGCTGGTCGAGCATCGCTACACCGGCCGTCTGGTCTGCCATTTGACCGGTTTTTCCATGGCGAAGCCCAAGAATTGCCCGTCCTGCGGCGCGCCGGATTCCCTCGTGCCAGTCGGGCCGGGGGTCGAACGGGTCGAGGAGGAGGTGAAGTCGCTCTTCCCCGAGGCGCGGACGGCGGTGTTCAGCTCCGACACCGTGCCGGACGCGAAGGCGGCGCGGGCCCTGATCCAGTCGATGGTCGACGGGGAGATCGACATCCTCGTCGCCACCCAGGCGGCGGCCAAGGGGCACAACTTCCCGCGCCTGACGCTGGTCGGGGTGGTGGACGCCGACCTCGGCCTGAGGGGCGGCGACCTGCGCGCAGCCGAGCGGACCTTCCAGCTTTTGATCCAGGCGACGGGTCGGGCGGGGCGGGCCGAGATCCCGGGCCGGGCCCTGCTGCAGACCTGGACGCCCGAGCATCCGGTGCTTCAGGCGCTCGCCGCCGGCGACCGCGACGGCTTCGTTGAGGCCGAGATGGCCGAGCGGGAGATGGCCTCCCTGCCGCCATTTGGCCGACTGGCGGCCCTGATCCTGTCGGGGGAGAACGCCATGGCGGTGGAGAAGACGGCCGAGGCCCTGGCCCAGAACATTCCCAATGCCGAACGGCTGGAGGTCTACGGTCCCGCTGACGCGCCGCTGGCCCTGATCCGGGGGCGGCGGAGGAAACGGCTGCTGGTCCGGGCCGACCGCGACGTCGATCTGCAGGGCTTCCTGCGGGCCTGGTTGTCGCGCGTGAAGGTTCCGGCCTCGGTGCGGCTGACGGTCGACGTGGATCCGTACAGCTTCCTCTAGAGCGCCCTGAAGCCCCCTTGTCATTGAAACGACAGGGTGGGGTGTCTATCTGGACCCGCTTTCCGGCCTCCCCGCCGCCTTGTCCTCGCCTCTCAGGATTTCGTCGCCCATGTCCCAGGTCATCCCCGCCGAATGGGCCCCGCACCGGGCCATGTGGGTCGGCTGGCCGAGCCATCCCGAGCTGTGGGACGACCTCGAACAGGCGCGTGATGAGGTCGAGGGTCTGGTCCTGGCCCTCGCCGGCCCCGGCCGCGAGCAGGTCAAACTGATGATCGGGAGCGAGGAGGCGCTGGAGGGGGCGCAGACGCGCTTCGAAGGCGTCGAAGGCGTGACCGTAGTCCCGGCCCTGTTCGGCGACATCTGGCTGCGCGACACCGGCCCGATCTTCGGCCCCGGTTCGAAGACGGCCGCCGCCTTCGAATTCAACGGCTGGGGCGAGAAATACATCTATGAGCACGACACCGAGGTCGCCGCGCAGATCGGCGAGTACTCGGGCGTCCCGCTGATCCGTCACAGCGCCATTCTGGAGGGCGGATCTCTGGACCACGACGGTCTGGGCACCATCCTGACCACCCGCCAGTGCCTGCTGAACCCGAACCGGAACACCGGCTGGAACGAGAATGTCGCCGGCATCGCGCTGGAAGAGGCGCTGGGCGCGCGCAAGATCATCTGGCTGGGCGACGGGCTGCTGAACGACCACACCGACGGCCACGTCGACAACCTGGCCCGCTTTGTCGCGCCGGGCGTGGTCGCCTGTCCGATCGCCTTCGGCCTGAACGACCCGAACGCCGAGGCCTATGACGCCTGCGCCGCGACCCTGGCCGCCTCGACCGACGCCGAGGGCACGCCGCTGACGGTGCTGCGCATCCCCTCGCCGGGCATGGTCGTCGACGCCGACGAACGTCCGGTCCCGGCCAGCCACATGAATTTCCTCATCGCTAACGGAGCCGTGATCGTCCCGACCTACGGCAACGCCATGGCCGCGCGGTTCGCGTGCGAGGCTCTGGCGACGGTCTTCCCCGATCGCGAGATCATCCCCCTGCCGTCGAAGACCATCCTGACCGGCGGCGGATCCTTCCACTGCATCTCCCAGCAGGAGCCGGCGTGAGCGTCGTCACCCTGTTCCGGCCGACCGGCGACAATGAGCTGAAGCTCATCGCCGGTGCGAACTGGCGCGCCTTTCCGCCGCGCCTGCCGGAGCAGCCGATCTTCTATCCGGTGATGAATTTCGACTACGCCGAGCAGATCGCGCAGAACTGGAACTCCCAGCCGCGCTGGGGCGGCGTCGGCCATGTGCTGGCCTTCGACCTGCCGCAGGACGTCATCACCCGCTGGCCCGTTCAGGTCGCCGGCGGCCGTGCGCACGAAGAGCTCTGGGTTCCGGCCGAGGAGCTCGAGGATTTCAACGCCATGATCGTCGGACCCATCCGGCGCATCGCCACCTATCGCGACGGGGTTCGCGTGGAGGAGCTTTCATGACCCGCACCATCACCGTCGCCGGGCTACAGACGTCCTACGGCGAAGACACGGACGCGAACATCAAAAAGACCGTCGATCTGGTGAAGCAGGCGGCGGCCAGGGGCGCACAGGTCATTCTGCCGTCGGAACTGTTCCAGGGGCCGTATTTCTGCGTCTCGCAGGAGGAGCACTGGTTCGAGACGGCCCATCCCTGGCGCGAGCATCCGGCCGTGGTCGCGATGGCGGAGGTCGCGAAGGATCTGGGCGTCGCCATCCCCGTCTCGATCTTCGAGAAGGAGGGGCCGCACTACTACAACTCCATCGTCATGCTGGACGCCGACGGCGCGCCGCTGGGCGTCTATCGCAAGAGCCACATCCCCGACGGGCCCGGCTATCAGGAAAAATACTATTTCCGTCCGGGGGATACGGGCTTCAAGGTCTGGGACACCCGCTTCGGCAAGGTCGGGGTCGGCATCTGCTGGGACCAGTGGTTCCCTGAGGCCGCGCGGGCCATGGCCCTGATGGGCGCCGACGTCCTGATGTATCCGACCGCCATCGGCACCGAGCCGCAGGACGGCGATCTGCACACGGCCCAACCCTGGCGCCGGGCCATGCAGGGCCATGCGGTGTCGAATGCCATCCCCGTGGTCGGCGCCAACCGGATCGGCCATGAGACGGTGACGCCGGCAGGCCAGACCTTCTACGGCCATTCCTTCATCGCCGATCAGCAGGGCGAGCTGGTCGAGAGCTTCGGCGCCGAAGATGAGGGCGCTCTGGTCCATACCTTCGATCTGGCCGAGCTGGACCGCTATCGCGCGGCCTGGGGCTTCTTCCGCGACCGGCGGACGGACCTCTATGGATCGCTGACCTCGGCGCGGCCCACGAACTGAGGAAGGGAAGGGGCCCCTCTTCCCTTCGCGGGTCCGAACCGCCATCTAGCGGCGCATGACCTCGACCCTCGACGCCCCCGCTTCCGCCGCCACGAATGGCAAGATCCCCGTCACCGTCCTGACCGGCTATCTCGGGGCGGGCAAGACGACCCTGCTGAACCGGATCCTGACCGAGGACCACGGCAAGCGTTACGCCGTCATCGTCAATGAGTTCGGCGAGATCGGCATCGACAACGATCTGGTCGTCGGCGCCGACGAGGACGTGTTCGAGATGAACAACGGCTGCGTCTGCTGCACGGTGCGCGGCGACTTGATCCGCGTGGTCGCGGGCCTGATGAAGCGCCAACGTCCCGGCAAGTCGGCCTTCGACGCCATCATCGTGGAGACCACGGGCCTGGCCGATCCGGGGCCGGTGGCCCAGACCTTCTTCGTCGACGAGGACGTCAAGGCCAAGACCCAGCTGGACAGCGTCACCGCCCTGGTCGACGCCAAACACGTCATGGCCCGTCTGGACGACTCCAAGGAGGCGCGCGAGCAGGTGGCCTTCGCCGACCGCATCATCCTGAACAAGACCGATCTGGCCTCCGAGGCCGAGCTGACGGCGGTCGAGCAGCGCCTCAGGAAGCTCAACCCCCTGGCCCCCATCACCCGCGCCGAACGGGCCAATGTGCCGCTGGATCAGGTGCTGGGCCTGCACGGCTTCGATCTGGAGCGGATCCTCGACATCAACCCTGAGTTCGCCAACCCCGCCCACGGCGAGGCGGGCCATGTCCACGACGAACACTGCGGCCACGACCACCATCACCACGACCACGACGGTCATGACCACGACGGTCATGACCACGATCACCACGGGCATGACCACCATGACCATGGGCACGACCATTCGCATGGCGCGCGCGGTCACGCCCATGAGGACGACATCAAGGGCATCTCGGTCTCGGTCGACGGCCCGCTGAACGGTCAGAAGTTCACGGCCTGGCTGGACCGGCTGCTCGGCGAGCAGGGCCAGAACATCCTGCGGGCCAAGGGCATCATCAATGTCGAGGGCGAGGAGCGCCGTCTGGTCTTCCAGGCCGTGCACATGATCCTGGAAGGCGACCTCCAGCGCGAATGGGGCGCCAACGAGCGTCGCTGGTCTCGCGCCGTCTTCATCGGCCGCGACCTCGACGAGGCCGCGATCCGCGCCGGGTTCGAGAGTTGCGCCGCCTGACGCAAACGGACAAAAGCGGCCGATGACTCACTTCGCCTTCGACGCCCAGATCACCGCCGCCCTGTTCGACAAGGACGGCGCCGTTTTCGCCCTAGGCGACGGGTCGGTGCGGTTCGAGGATGGATCGTACAATGAGGTCCATGACGGGGCGGTCTTGTGCGCCGCCCTGCACCCCTCCGGCGAGGGCGTGGTCACCGGCGGCGACGACGGCCGGGTGATCTGGAGCCGCAAGGAGGAGGCCGGGGTCCTGGCCACTTCCGCGAAGAGCCAGTGGATCGACGCCATCGACGCCTCGGCGGAAACGAAGCTGATCGCCTTCTCCTCGGGCAAGACCCTGTCGGTGATCGACGCGACCGACATGGGCTTCCGTCGCGACTTCGAGCATGAGCGCACAGTCTCGGGCGTGGCCTTCGATCCCAAGGGCCGCCGCATCGCGACATCGACCTATGGCGGCGCGGCCCTGTGGTACGCCCGGATCGCCCAGCAGAAGCCGACCCTGTTGAAATGGGCCGGGTCGCACACTGGCATCGCCTTCTCGCCCGACGGAAACTTCCTCATCTCCACCATGCAGGACGCCCAGTTGCACGGCTGGCGGCTGAAGGATTCCAAGGACATGCGTATGGGCGGCTATCCGTCCAAGGTGCGCAGCGTCGCCTTCCTGTCGGACGGCCGGCTGATGGCCACCTCGGGCGCGCAAGGGGCGGTGCTCTGGCCCTTCGTCGGCGCCAATGGGCCGATGGGCAAGGAGGCGACCGAGATCGGCTATGACGAAGGCAGTCTGGTGACCCTGGTCGCGGGTCAGCCGAAGCTCGGCGTCATGGCCGCAGGGCTCAGCGACGGCCGCGTCTGGTGGGCCGATCCGGCCGGGCAGGGACTGCGGTTCCTCAAGGCCGAACGCGGCGCGGCCATCTGCGCCCTGGCCATGAGCCCGAACGGCCAGCGGGTCGCCTGGGCCGACGAGGACGGAAACGCCGGGGTCGCCGAGGCCTGAGAGTTCGATCTGGCGGCTCGACACCGAACGGGATTCGGCCGCATCGTCCGCGCATGAACCCCCGATTTGGCGAGCGTCCGCCGAAAACCCGAACCCAGTCGCGAAAGCCCGCGCCGACGCCGGTCGGCGCTTACGGCTGTCTGGTCGTGGCCATCATCGGGGTGGTGCTGGCCGTGGGGCTGGCGGTGGTCTTCCTGTGGGACGTGAACCAGCACTGAGCCTTGCCATTGCAGGCTGGATGGCGAACATGGGGCCATGTTCGGGGTTCCAAAGCTGGGGCGGCGCAGCCGTCCGTTTCTGATCGTCTTTCTGGTGCTGTGCCTGCTGCCGATCGGCGGGGTGCTGGTCCATGCGGTTCTTCCGCCGCCGATGACGGTGCTGATGCTGCAGCAGCTGGTCGGCGGAAAGGGTCTGGACTACCGCTGGCGCGGCCTGAACGACATCTCGCCCAACCTCGTCTATTCGGCCATCGGCGCCGAGGACGCGCGCTTCTGTTCGCACAGCGGCTTCGACTTCAAGGCCATCCAGAAGGCGCTGGACCACAATGATGCCAATTCTTCTGGAGGGGGCGGCAAGATCCGCGGCGGTTCGACCATCAGCCAGCAGACCGCCAAGAACGTCTTTCTCTGGCCGTCGCGTGACTGGGTCCGGAAGGGTCTGGAGGCGGGCTACACCGTCCTGATCGAAGGCGTCTGGGGCAAGCGCCGGATCATGGAGACCTATCTGAACGTCGCCGAATGGGCGCCGGGCGTCTATGGCGCGGAAGCCGCCTCTCAGCACTGGTTCGGCAAGTCCGCGCGCGATCTGACGCCGCAGCAGGCGGCGCGTCTGGCGGCCATCCTGCCCAGCCCGCGTCGCTATGACGCCGCCAAACCCGGCCCCTATGTCCGTCGCCGCGCGGCGCGCATCCAGGCGGCGGCCCGGGCTGTGCGGGTTCAGGGTCTGGGGACCTGCGTCTATCCTCGCTGATCAGGCCCCGGTCGCCGGCCGGGGTTGACGGAACCGGCGACGAGGCCTCCGATGCCGGCCTTGCTGGAGAGGGTCTCATGAAAACGCATCTGTTGGGCGCCGTCGCCGCCTGCGCTCTTGGACTGGCCGCCTGCGCCACGACCGCTGACCGCGCCGCCGACGCCGCGGCATTGGCCGACGAGGCCGCTGCGGATGCCGCCGCCGCCGGCGGCGAAGCCGCCGCACCCGCCGTCGCCGAACAGCCCGTGACCGCCGAGGGCGCGACCGCCTTTATCGCCGAGGCCGAGACGAAGCTGGCCACGATCAGCGAATACCAGCAGCGCGTCGCCTGGACCCGGGCGACCAACATCACCTTCGACACCATGTGGCTGGAGGCCAAGGTCAACGCCGAGGTGACCGAGCTGCAGGTCCAGCTGGCCAATGAGGCCGCGCGCTTCAACGACGTCGAGGTCCCCGCCGACGTGCGCCGCAAGCTGAACCTGCTGCGGCTCGGCATCGTCCTGCCGGCGCCCAACCGTCCGGGCGCGGCGGCGGAGCTGGCCCAGATCACGACGCGTCTGGACTCGACCTATTCGACCGGCAAGTTCGAGTTCAAGGGCAAGGAAATCACCCTCGACGACGCCAATGTCCTGATCGCCGAAAGCCGCGATCCGGCCGAGACCAAGGCCCTGTATGAAGGCTGGCGCACCATCTCGCCAGTGATGAAACCCGACTATGCGCGGATGGTCGAGATCGCCAACGAAGGTTCGCGCGAGCTGGGCTTCGCCGACACCGGGGCCATGTGGCGCGCCGGCTATGACATGCCGCCGGATGATTTTGCGAAGGAGACGGACCGCCTGTGGGAACAGGTGAAGCCCTTCTATGTGAACCTGCACTGCTATGTCCGGGCGCGTTTGAACGCCAAATACGGTGATGCGGTCCAGCCGAAGACCGGCCCGATCCGTGCCGACCTCCTGGGCAATATGTGGTCGCAGCAGTGGGGCAATATCTATGACGTGGTCGCCCCGGCGACCGGTGGTCAGAGCAGCTACGACCTGACCAAGCTCCTGACCGACGCCGACTATGACGCGACGAAGATGGTTCAGACGGGGGAGGGCTTCTACAAGTCTCTGGGTCTCGCGCCCCTGCCCCAGACCTTCTGGGAGCGCTCCCAGATCGTGCGGCCCCGCGATCGCGAGGTCGTCTGCCACGCCTCGGCCTGGGACGTCGACAACCTCGAGGACGTGCGCATCAAGATGTGCACCCAGGTCAATGCCGACGACTTCTACACCGTGCACCACGAGCTGGGGCACAACTACTATCAGCGCGCCTACAAGGATCAGCCCATGCTGTTCCGCAACGGGGCCAACGACGGTTTCCACGAGGCGATCGGCGACTTCATCGGCCTGTCGGCCCTGACACCGACCTATCTGAACCAGATCGGGCTTCTGAAGACGACGCCGGGCGCGGATGAGGACATCCCCTTCCTGCTCAAGATGGCGCTGGACAAGATCGCCTTCCTGCCGTTCGGCCTGATGGTCGACCGCTGGCGCTGGGGCGTGTTCGCGGGCGAGACGACGCCCGATCAGTACAACGCCGCCTGGAACGCGGACATGCTGAAATATCAGGGACTTGTCGCGCCGGGACCACGTCCCGCCGACGCCTTCGATCCGGGCGCCAAATATCACGTGCCGGCCGCGGTGCCCTATACCCGCTACTTCCTGGCCGCGATCTATCAGTTCCAGTTCCAGCGCGCGGCCTGCAAGATGGAGGGCTGGACCGGCCCGCTGCACCGCTGCTCGACCTATGGCAACACCGAGGTGGGACAGCGCTTCAACGCCATGCTGGAGATGGGACAGTCGAAGCCTTGGCCGGAGGCCATGCAGGCGTTCACCGGCGAGACCGGCAATGACGCCACGGCCATCATCGACTATTTCGCCCCGCTGAACGCCTGGCTGACCGAGCAGAACCGCGGCAAGGACTGCGGCTGGTCGGAGACCTGAGGCGCCCTGGTTTCGCCTTCCCGCCTGTAACCTAAGTTACGCCGCCGGAACGCGATTCCGGCGGCGTTAACCCTGCGCGGTACGGCTTCCCTTAACCGCCTTCACGGTATGGCTTCGCGATTGCGGGCCCGTGCGCCCGTTTGGGGACGTGCGAAAAGGCCATGGGCGTCGGAAACTGGATCAAGCGGCAGGCGTTGGGCGCGCGGACGTTCGCCCGTCGGTTCGGCGCTTCCACGCGCGGCAATGTGGCGATGATCTTCGCCATCAGCCTGCCGATCCTGGTGATGATCACCATGGGCGGGGTGGACATCAACCGCGCCGCCACCGTGCGGGTGAACCTGCAGGATGCGCTGGACGCCGCGACCCTGGCCGCCGCCCGTTCGACCGCGACCACGGACGCGGACCTGACCACGATCGGCACCAAGGCCCTGAAGGCCAATCTGCAGAACTATCCCGACATCAACCTGGCCAATGCGACCTTCACCCTGAGCGCGGACCAGATCGTCATCGCCAACGCCACGGTCAATGTGAAGACCCTGGTCGCCAACATCGTCCTGCCGCCCTACGGCAAGCTGCTGGACGACACCCTGCCGGTCGGGGCCCATTCCGAGGTTAACCGGTCGTCCAAGAACATCGAGGTCGGGCTGGTGCTCGACATCACCGGCTCCATGGCCGGCCAGCGCATCGCCGACCTGAAGACCGCCGCCGCCCAGCTGGTCGACATCGTCGTCCAGGCCCAGCAGACGCCCTACTACACCCGCATGGCCATCGTGCCCTATTCGATCGGGGTGAACGTCGGCAGCTACGCCAACGCCGCGCGCGGCACGCCGGCGACCTATGTGAACATCACCGGCGCGTCCTGGAGTGTCGGGACCTCGAAGGTCGTCACCGGCATCAGCAAGGCCAATCCGGCCGTGGTGACGGCCGTCGCCCATGGCTTCAGCACCGGCGACACCGTCTGGATCACCGGTCTGGACAGCGGCAACAACAGCGGGACCAAATATTCCACGCTGAACAACGCCGCCTATGTCGTTACGAAGATCGACGCCAACAGCTTCTCGATCAAGACGGCGGCCGGCGCCAACGTCAACACCAGCGGTTTCCGGACCTTCGTCAGCGTCACCGCCGGCGTCGTCACCAAATGCCAGGTCACCGATTGCTCGATCGTGGTCACGGCGGCGAACCACGGCCTGCAGGCGACGACGACCGACACGGGCGATACCCGCCCGACGACCGTCTATCTGACCGACGTCACGGGTCTGACCTCGGGGACCAGTTCGCTGGTCAATAATCAGGGCTTCGAGATTGGCAACGTCACCACCAACACCTTCTCCATCGGCGTGAACGGTACGGGATACGTCCCCTACGTCTCGGGCGGCAAGGCCTGGTGCGGCATGGACGGTTGTCAGTATCGCGTCTTCCGCAACGACAACGGCGGAACCCTGACCTCCTTCCAGACGAGCACCTGTGTGTCGGAACGGGTCGGCAGCCAGCGCTACACCGACGCCAGCCCGGCGAGCTACAAGGTCGGCCGCAACTACGCCTCGACCAACAATCCCTGCCCCTCGGCGACTATCCAGCCGCTGACGGACAACAAGACCACGCTGAAGAATCTGATCAGCGGCCTGACGGTCACCGGGTCGACGGCGGGCCAGATCGGTCTGGCCTGGGGCTGGTATACGGTGTCGCCGAACTTCAACACCCTGTGGTCCGGCAACCCGGCCGGGGCCAATGTGCCGCGCGACACCCTGAAGGCCGTCATCCTGATGACCGACGGCGACTTCAACTCCCCCTACTGCACGGGAGTCCTGGCCGGCGACGCGGGCTCGGGTTCGGGCAGCAGCTCGGACCACATCAACTGCAACGCCACCAACGGCGACCCCTTCACCCAGGCGGCCAACCTCTGCGACGCGATCAAGGCCCAGAACATCGTGGTCTATACGGTTGGCTTCAGCGTGACCGCCGGCAGCCAGGCGGCCGAAATTCTGAAGGACTGCGCCACCAGCCCCGACTACGCCTTCCTGCCGGCCTCGGGCGCCGACCTGACAGACGACTTCGCCGCCATCGGCCGCGACATCACCCGATTGAGAATCTCCAAGTAGCGGCGAAGAGCCGCTTCTTCGAGGGGCGCTTCGCGCGGCGCTACGTTCGCGACGCGGTCGCTCACTGCTTGAGCGCCAGAATTCTCACGCATCAAAAAGAAACGGCGCGTCCTTCGGGACGCGCCGTTTTGCATTCCAGAAGATCCTCCGGACTCAGATCAACCTGATTTCCTTCAGGCGCTCCATCAGGAAGTCCTCGGCCATGATGGACTTGCCGGCGTAGCGGTCCGGGTTCTCCGGCGTGATGGTCGAGGGCAGGGTCTCGATCACATAGTCCGGGTTGAAATGCAGGAAGAAGGGCGTCGAATAGCGGGCGAAGCCGCGACGTTCCGGGGCCGGATTGACCACCCGGTGGGTCGTCGAGGGCAGGACGTGGTTGGTCAGCCGCTGCAGCATGTCGCCGATGTTGACGACCAGGGCGCCCGGCGGCGGGGCGATGGCCAGCCAATGGCCGTCGGCGTCCTTGAGCTGCAGCCCGGCCTCCTCGGCGCCGAGCAGCAGGGTGATGACATTGATGTCCTCATGGGCGCCGGCGCGGACGCCGGGCGCGTCCAGCGGCACGGGCGGATAGTGGAGCATGCGCAGAACGCTGTTGCCCATCTCGACCTTGTCCTCGAAGAAGTCGTCGCCGAGCTCCAGATAGTGGGCGATGGCCTTGAGGAGCTTGCGACCGAGCGCGTCGAGCGCCTCGAACATGCCGTACAGGTGGTCGCGGAAGCCCTCGACCTCGGTCGGCCACAGGTTGGCGCGCATATATTTGCCGTAGGCGTGGCCGGCCGGCAGTTCGCGGCCGGTGTGCCAGAACTCCTTGAGGTCGACGGTCTTGGCGTCCTTGGCCGCCTCGACGCCGAAGGGGGTCAGACCGCGCGCGCCGCCGGTGCCCGGCATGTGGTAGGCGCGCTTGACCTCCTCCGGCAGGGCGAAGAAGGCCTTGGCGTCGGCGATGGCCGCCTGGATCACGTCCTCGTCAAGGCCATGGTCGGCGATGACCGCGAAGCCGTAGCGCTTGAAGGAGTTCCCCAGGTCGTCGCTGAAGCCCTGGAAGTCGGTGTCATAGCGCGACATCGACACGGGCTGTATGGCGCCGAGCGTCGAGGTGGCTTCGGTGTCGGAAGTCTGGGGTGTGGAGCTCACGGGCGGGCCTTCAGATCGAAATACGGACGGTTCCATACGCCCTAACGCCCGAAATTGGCAGAGCGGCGCCCAAAGCCGGTCCGTTCATCTCCGGGTCAGGCGGGAACCTTCACAGTAAGATCACGTTCCCCGGGTCTATGGGGACTGCACGACAAGAAGGATTTCAGATCATGCGCACCAATTTCATCGTCGCCGGCGTCGGCGTTCTGGCCATGCTGGGCGCCACCGCCTGCACCACCACCGATCCTTACAGCTCGACGCCTCGCCGCAACAACACGGGCACGGGCGTCATCGCAGGCGCTCTGGGCGGGGCGGTGCTCGGCTATCTGACCAACACCTCCAACGGCGAACAGGGCCGCAAGAACGCCCTGATCGGCGCGGGCATCGGCGCCCTGGGCGGCGCGGCCGTGGGTCAGTACATGGACCGTCAGCAGCGCGAACTGGAAGGCCAGCTGTCGGGCTCGGGCGTCGGGGTGGCTCGTCAGGGCGACAATCTGGTCCTGCGCATGCCGTCGGACGTGACCTTCGCCACCAATCAGTCGAACATCAACCCGCGCTTCGACGCCACCCTGGCCGACGTCGCGGCGGTGCTGCAACGCTATGACCAGTCGCTGGTCGACATCGTGGGCCACACCGACTCGAGCGGCGGAGACGCCATCAACCAGCCGCTCAGCGAGCGCCGCGCCGTCTCGGTCGCCGACGCCCTGATCCGCAACGGCGTCCAGCGTGAACGGCTCTATGTCGCCGGCAACAGCTCGCGTACGCCGGTGGCTTCGAACGACACGCCGGAGGGCCGCGCCCAGAACCGTCGGGTCGAGATCCTGATCCGCCCGTTCCGCGGCTGACGCGGCGGTCGACGACCTGATCGAAAGGGCGACGCTTCGGCGTCGCCTTTTTTGATTCCTCACACCGTTCCGTGACTTGAACGATTCAGACGCCCGTGATCATTAACCGTGTCGATCGACTCGGGGGAGCGCGATGCCGTCTGATCTGGAAGAAATGGCGCACGGACTGCGACTGGTCGCGGTCGCCGTCGTTTCCGCCGTGATCACCGCCACCGCCGTGATCGGCGCAGGTCACCTCTGGATCGCCCGATACGCCTCTTCCACCGACGCCGTCGTGACGTCCGTTTCCGCGCCTTCCGAACAGGCGGCGCTGGTCCGCACGGCCGGCTGAGTTCCGATCCGCTTGCGGGAATCAGGGTCTGGGGGCCAGATGCCCCGGTGAGCGTCCAACCCATCCCCTCCGTCCGAGGCTGCGCCCTGATCGGCGCGGGCGGCCATGCGCGCGTCGTCGCCGCGACCCTGGCGCGGCTGGGCCTGTCGCTGGAGGCGGTGTTCGACGCCGATCCGGCCCGGGCCGGGGCTCTGCTGGGCGGTGTCGCGATCGCCGCCGACGCCGGTCGGACGGACATCCCCCTGCACATCGCCATCGGATCGAACGCGGCGCGGCGCCGGATCGCGGCGTCGCGGCCGGGCGCCATCTGGCTGAGCCTGGTCCATCCGGACGCGCGCCTGGCGCCCGGGGTCGAGGTCGGCGAGGGCGCGCTGATCGGCATGGGCGCCCTGATCCAGACCGGCGCCCGCATCGGCCGCCACGCCATCATCAACACCGGCGCCGTGGTCGAGCACGACAACCGTATCGGCGATTTCGCCCATGTGGCGCCGGGCGCCGTTCTGGCCGGGGATGTCGTCGTGGGCGAAGCGGCCCTGATCGGGGCGGGCGCCGTCATCCTGCCGGGTCTGCATATCGGCGTGGGCGCTGTGGTCGGGGCGGGAGCGGTCGTCACCCGTCCGGTCGGCGAGGGCGAGACGGTGACGGGCGCCCCGGCCCGGGTGACGGCGAGATCATGAGCGAACGGATCCCCCTCTCCGCGCCCGACATGGGCGAGGCCGAGCGCCGGCTGTTGCTGGAGACCTATGACGCCGGCTGGGTGTCCTCGGTCGGACCGGTGGTCGAGCGGTTCGAGCGGGAGTTCGCCGCCTCGGTGGGTCTGGCCCACGCCACGGCGGTCGCCTCGGGCACGGCGGCCCTGCACCTGGCCCTGGCCATGCTGGACCTCAAACCCGGCGATGCGGTGATCGCCCCCAGCCTGACCTTCATCGGCGGCGTCGCCCCGATCCTGCATGCGGGCGCCACGCCGATCTTCGTCGATGTCGAGGCCGACAGCTGGAACCTGGACCCGCGTCTGCTGGACGACGCCTTCGTCCGCGCCGAGGCGCAAGGTCTGACCGTGCGCGCCATCGTCCCCGCCGACCTCTATGGCCAGTGCTGCGACATCGACGCCATCCGCGGCGTCGCCGACGCCCGGGGCGTGCCGGTCATTCTGGATTCCGCCGAGGCCGTGGGGGCGACCCTGAACGGGAGGCCCGCCGGGCAGGGGGCGCTGGCCGCGGCCTATTCCTTCAACGGCAACAAGATCATCACCACGGGCGGCGGCGGGATGCTGGCTTCCGACGATGCGGCCCTGATCGCCCGGGCCCGCTATCTGGCCACGGCGGCGCGCCAGCCGGCGGTCCACTACGAACACACCGAGGTGGGCTTCAACTATCGCCTGTCCAGCCTGTCAGCGGCGGTGGGGGTGGCCCAGCTGGGCTCGCTGGAGGCGCGGGTGGCGCGGCGTCGGGCCATCTTCGATCGCTATGTCGCGGCTCTGGGCGATCTGCCGGGTCTGGGCTTCGCGCCCGAGGCGCCGGGCCGCCGGCACAGCCGCTGGCTGACGGTGATCCAGCTGGATCCCGCGACGGCGAAGGCCCGGCCACGCGACCTGATGAAGGCCCTGGAGGCGGCCATTATCGAAAGCCGCCCGGCCTGGAAGCCCATGCATCTGCAGCCGGTCTTCTCCGATACGCCGATGATCGGCGGGGCGGTCGCCGAGCGGATCTATGACCGGGGCCTGTGCCTGCCGTCGGGCAGCGGCCTGACCGATGCGGAGATCGACCGCGTCTGCGCCGTCATCCGGGTCACCCTGGGCTAGCGCCGAACGCAGAAACGCCGGCCACGCTGTCGCGGGGCCGGCGTTTCGAAGTCTTCGACATCCGAAGACCGTCGGGGCCTGCGGGAGCAGGCCCCTCGGGACTTAGAAGTTGATGTCGATGGTGGCGCGGCGGTTCAGCGGCTCGCGGACACCGTCGGCGGTGGCGCGGGCCAGCTGGGTTTCGCCCTTGCCGTCCAGCGAGATCACGCCGCCGGCGACGCCTTGAGCGACCAGGGCGTCAGCCGTGGTGCGGGCGCGGCGGTTCGACAGGCCGATGTTGTAGGCGGCCGAACCCGAGGTGTCGGCGTGACCGACGACCAGGATACGGGTCGGGTTACCCGACTTGGCGTAGCTGGCGGCGGCGGTGATCACGTCGCGGGCTTGCGGGGTCAGGTCCGAACGATCCCAGTCGAAGTAGACGACGAACTGGCGCGGGGTCGGACGTTGGACCGGCGGCGGGGGCGGCGGGGGCGGAGGCGGCGGAGCCACGACCGGCGGGGGCGGCGGGGGCGGCGGGGGAGGCGGCGGCGGGGCCGGCTCGGCGCCGAAGGCGTACCGCAGACCCAGGGTCACGGTGTGGCTGTTGTCGTAGTCGCCCGCGAAGGTGCCCTGGTTGTAGGCCGCGACCGAGGTGGTCGAGGCGAACTCGGCGTCGCCGGTCAGGTAGCGGTAGGTCAGGTCGATGTTGGCGCGGTCCGAGATGGCCCAGGCCAGACCGGCGATGGCTTGCGCGGCGAACTTGGTCGAGCTGTCATCGGCCGAGAAGCCGACGGCACGGTTGTTGCGCAGGCGACCGACGACGTCGGTGTTGACGTGGTTCACGCCGGCGCCGATGCCGACGAAGGGACGAATGCCCCAACCCGACCAGCCGAAGTCATAGATGACATTGGCCATCAGGGTGGTGGATTCGATATCGCCTTCCGGCGAATAGCAGGGACCGGTCGCGGGCGTGATGTTGCACACGCCGTTGGTTCCGGAGGCGGCGCGGACGGTGCCGACGTCGCCCGAGCGGTAGCCGCCTTCGAGTTCAACCCGCCAGTTGGGGTTGAAGCGGTAGCCCAGACGGGCGAACGCGGCCCAGCCGTCGTTGACTTCAAAATTGAAGTTGTTGCCGGTGGTTTGGGATTCGGCGTTGATGCCGTCTTCCATGTGGTGGTAGCCGGCGTCGATCGCACCGTACCAGCCGTCGGGCTCGGCCGAGGCGGCGCCGGCTGCGAACAGCCCTGCCACCGCGACGCCGGCGAGAAGTTTCAACTTCATGTTTCTGGGACCCTCGTTCTCAATGAATTGCCGAAAGCCGACGCTTCCGCGCGGCGCTCGAGGACCCAAACCAAACCAACCTTTGATGGTTCCCCACAATCGTTCGGGAATGTGGCGGGTGTGGCGCCGTTTCAACACAGAGTCCCGCTGCGCCAATCGAGGAGGCTCTTGGCTTACGTCGCGGCGCCGGCGTAGATGGGCGGAAAATTCACGGGAGAATGACTATGGCGATCCGGTTCGACGGCAAGGTGGCGATCGTGACGGGGGCCGGCGGTGGTCTGGGCCGCGAGCACGCCCTGGCGCTGGCCGCGCGCGGGGCCAGGGTGGTCGTCAACGAT
The DNA here is from genome assembly GCF_058681645.1 of Brevundimonas sp. ALps5. Classification (NCBI taxonomy): domain Bacteria; kingdom Pseudomonadati; phylum Pseudomonadota; class Alphaproteobacteria; order Caulobacterales; family Caulobacteraceae; genus Brevundimonas; species Brevundimonas sp. ALps5. The sequence continues at coordinate 1,950,420 of NZ_CM178744.1, forward strand.
CTGGGCGCGGCGCGCGACGGATCGGGCGGTTCCTCGGCGGCGGCGGAGTCCGTGGTGGCAGAGATCATCGCCGCGGGCGGCGAAGCCATGGCCAACGGCGCTTCGGTCACCGACGCCGAAGCGGTCCAGGCCATGGTCGACGCGGCCGTCGCCAAATGGGGCTCGGTCGATATCCTGATCAACAACGCCGGCGTCCTGCGCGACAAGTCCTTCGCCAAGATGACGCTGGAAGACTTCCGCTTCGTCGTCGACGTCCACCTGATGGGGGCGGTCAACTGCACCAAGGCGGTGTGGGACGGCATGCGCGAGCGCAATTACGGCCGGATCGTGATGACGACCTCGTCCTCGGGCCTCTACGGCAATTTCGGCCAGGCCAACTACGGCGCGGCCAAGATGGCCTTGGTCGGCTTCATGCAGACCCTGTCGATCGAGGGCGCCAAGAACAACATCAAGGTCAACTGCCTGGCCCCGACCGCCCACACCCGAATGACCGAGGACCTGGGCGCCGCCCTGCCGCTGGAGGCCCTGGGGCCGGAGCTTGTCTCGCCGGGCCTGCTGTATCTCGTGTCTGAAGAGGCCCCGACCCGGGTCATCCTCGGCGCCGGCGCCGGCGGCTTCGAACGCGCCTATGTGACGATCACCCAGGGCGACTTCGCCGTCGGCCCCGACGCCCTGGAACAGGTCGCCGCCCGCTTCGACGCCATCTCGGACCGCACCGGCGAAATCGTCCCGGAAATGGGCGGCGCCCAGGGCATGATCGAATTGACCAAGGCGCAGAAACACCATTCCTGAGCGTCACGCCTTGCGTTGACGTGACGGCAGGCCGCTAGAGAATTTCATCGATCGCCGAACCGGCCGCAGAAGCCGGGGGCGACACCAGAGGAACCCGCGCTCAAGCAGCAGGCGACCGCGTCGCCTGCGGTAGCGCACAGGAGAACATCATGCGTGAAGCCGTCATCGTCTCGACCGCCCGGACCCCCATCGGGCGCGCCTATCGCGGCGCATTCAACGACACCCAGGGCCAGCAGCTCGGCGCCCACGCCGTGAAGCACGCCGTGGCCCGCGCCGGCATCGACCCGGCTGAGGTCGAGGACGTGGTCATGGGGGCGGCCCTGCAGCAGGGCTCGACCGGCACCAATGTGGCGCGCCAGATCGCCCTGGCCGCCGGCCTGCCGTCCAGCGTGCCCGGCATGACCATCGACCGCCAATGCGCCTCGGGCCTGATGGGCATCGCCACGGCGGCCAAACAGGTGGTCGTCGATCAGCAGAAGGTCGCGGTCGGCGGCGGTCTGGAGTCGATCTCGCTGGTCCAGAACCAGCACATGAACCTATACAAGATGAAGGACGAGGCGCTGCTCAAGCTCTCGCCGCACATCTATATGTCGATGCTGGAGACCGCCGAGGTGGTCGCTCGCCGCTACGGCATCAGCCGCGACCGCCAGGACGAATACGCCCTGCAGTCGCAGCAGCGCACCGCCGCCGCCCAGGAAGCCGGGCGCTTCGACGCCGAGATCGTGCCGATGACCTCGACCATGCTGGTCATGGACAAGGCCACGGGGCAGACGTCGTCGAAGGAAGTCACCCTGTCCAAGGACGAGGGCAACCGCGCCGACACCACCCTGGAAGGGCTGCAGTCGCTCAAGCCGGTCTTCGGCGGCGGCGAGGAAATCCAGCAGGGCGAGTTCATCACCGCCGGCAATGCGTCGCAGCTGTCGGACGGCGCCTCGGCCTCGGTGATCATGGAGGCCGGCGAGGCCGTCCGTCACGGCCTGCAGCCGCTCGGCGCCTATCGCGGTATGGTGGTCGCCGGTTGCGAGCCCGACGAGATGGGCATCGGCCCGATCTACGCCGTGCCCAAGCTGCTCAAGCGTCACGGCCTGACCATGGACGACATCGGCATCTGGGAGCTGAACGAGGCCTTCGCCGTGCAGGTGCTGTACTGCGCGGACACCCTGGGCATCCCGATGGATCGCCTGAACGTCTCGGGCGGCGCCATCTCCATCGGCCACCCCTACGGCATGTCCGGGGCCCGGATGACCGGTCACGTCCTGATCGAGGGCAAGCGTCGCGGCGCGAAGTACGGCGTGGTGACCATGTGCATCGGCGGCGGTCAGGGCGCGGCGGGTCTGTTCGAGATTTATTGAGCAAACCCTTCCCCATCCGGAGGATTTAGGAGCCCTCTCCCTATGGGAGAGGGCTTTTGCTTTCGAGGTACCGCCGGTGCTCCTCGTCCATCTTGGCCTGCCAGCGGGTGCGCAGGCGGGCCGGGCGTTCGGGATAGCGGTCGTCGAGGAAGGTCGCCTCGACCACCCGGTCGGTGCGGAAGGTGCGGAAGTCCTGACGCGTCTCGCACCAGGCAATGAGCAGCCGCACCGTCTCGCGATAGCCGATCAGGAAGGGCCAGACGGTGCGTAATGAGGCCCGGTCCTGCTCGTCGCGATAGTCCAGCGTCAGCTTGCGGCCCGAGCGGATCCAAGTGCGGACTTGGGCCATGTCCAGCCGATCCTCCTTGGCCCCCGCCCAGGTCGGTCCGGAGGTGACCGAAGGTTCCAGCACCACGGGGCGCAGCCGTTCGGGCACGCTGGCGGCGATCTTGGCGACCAGGTCACGGGCGGCGCGGGCCAGGGCCGGATCGCCGCGCGACGCCACCCACTGGGCGCCCAGAACCGCCGCCTCGATCTCGTCGGACGTCAGCATCAGGGGCGGCATGTCGAAGCCGCTGTCCAGCACATAGCCGATGCCCGCCTCGCCCCGGATCGGCACCCGCTGCCCCATCAGGGCGGCGATGTCGCGATAGACGCTGCGCTTGGACGTCTCGAGCTCGATCGCGATCGTATCCGCCGTCACCGGCTGGGACGAGCGGCGCAGCATCTGCACGATCTGGAACAGGCGGTCGGCGCGTCTCATTGTTGGGCCCTAACGCTCGCCCCGCCGGGGCTCGCTGCTTGAGGGCGCTTCTGAACCCTCGCTGCTGACAGCATGCTGGCAGCAGGGTGGCAGTAGTCAAGTTTCACCGCGCTGAAGCAGCGCAGTTGGAGGAGACACACAGATGCTGACGCTGTTCCACGCCCCGATGTCCCGGTCCTCGCGCCTCGTCTGGCTGATCGAGGAACTGGGGGCCGACGCTGACATCCGCTACTGCGACATCCGCCGGATGGACGGTTCGGGCGGCCGCGATCCCGCCAATCCGCACCCGGACGGCAAGGTTCCGGCCCTGATCCACGACGGCGCCCTGATCACCGAATGTGCCGCCGTGGCTCTCTACCTGATCGACCTGTTTCCGGAGGCGGAAATGGGTGCGCCCGTCGGTCATCGCGACCGCGGCGAGTTCCTGACCTGGCTGGCCTGGGGCGCGGGCGAGATGGAGCCGGTTCTGGGCCCGAGGCTCGGCGGCCATATCCCGACAGATCCGTATTCGGTGCGCCGCTATGAGGATATGGTCGACCGTCTGCTGGATCGGCTGTGGAGCGCGCCTTACCTGATGGGCGACCGGTTCTCGGCCGCCGACGTCATGATCGGCTCGACCCTGATGTGGGCCCGCGCTCATCTGCCGGAAAGCCCGACGCTGGATGCCTATATCGCCAGAATCGAGAACCGGCCGGCGCGGCTGCGGGCCATGGCAAGGGACGGGGATATGGCCGCCATGACCTCGAATCGCGCCGCCTAGGCTTCTTCAGGCGGCGTGCTGTTCCTGATGAAAGGGCGCGTCGCCGTTGCCGTCGATCGGGATCGACGTCAGGCACTGGACGTAGTCGTCGCGCCAGATCGAGACGTCGGTGTCGCGCACCACCTTCATCAGGGCGGTCCATTTGCGGATCCGCTCCTCGATCGGCATGGTCAGGGCCTTCTTGATCGCGTCCGACAGTTCCTCGCGGCTGAACGGATTGACCAGCAGGGCCTCGCCCATCTGTTCGGCGGCGCCGGCGAAGCGCGACAGGATCAGGACGCCGGGATCCTCGGGGTTCTGGGCCGCGACATATTCCTTGGCCACCAGGTTCATCCCGTCGCGCAAGGGAGTCACCAGACCGACCCGGGCGGCGCGATAGATGCCGGCCAGCTGGTCGCGGCGATAGCCCCGGTTCAGATAGCGGATCGGCTGCCAGTCCATGTCGGCGTATTCGCCGTTGATCCGCCCGGCCAGGGCGTCGAGCCGGGCGCGGATGTCCTGATAGGTATCGACATCGTCACGTGAGATCGGGGTGACCTGGACGAGGAAGACGTCGCCGCGGGTGGCGGGGTTGTCGTGCAGGAACTGCTCATAGCCGAGCATCCGTTCCTCCAGCCCCTTCGAATAGTCGAGCCGGTCGACACCCACGATCATCGACCGGAAGGCCGCCGAGGCCGCCATCCGGTCATAGGTGCGATTGCCCTGGGCGGAATCACGGGCGGCGATGAAGCCATCGACGTCGATGCCGATCGGGAAGACGCCCGCCTGGACCGTGCGGCCGAAACATTCCAGCCCGCCGTCGCCGACCAGTTCGCCGCGCGCCTCGGACACGACGTAATCGCGGAACAGATCCAGCCACTCCTCGGTCTGGAAGCCGATCAGGTCATAGGCGAAGAGCGATTCCACCAGCCTGCGGTGGTGGGGCAGGGTCACCAGCAGCTGACGCACCGGCCAGGGGGTATGCAGGAAGAAGCCGATCCGGTTGGTGATCCCCAGACGGCGCAGATCCCGCGCGATCGGGATCAGGTGGTAGTCGTGGATCCAGATGACGTCCTCGGGCTGGATCAGGGGCGCCAGCACCTCGGCGAAGCGCCGGTTCACCCGCTCATAACCCTCGCCATACGTCCGCTCATAGGCCGTCAGATCGACCCTGTGGTGGAACAGGGGCCACAGGGTCTTGTTGGCGTAGCCGTTATAATATTCGTCGACGTCCTGGGCTTCCAGGTCGACCAGGGCGACGGTGACGCCGGCCCGATCCTCCATCTTCAGTTCGCCTGTGAACTGGTCGACGGTTTCCCCGGACCAGCCGAACCATAGGCCGTCATATTTTCTGAGCGCGGCGGAAAGGGCCATGGCGAGACCGCCGGCCGAGCCCGCGGCCGGGTCGGAGGGAGCCGAGACCCGGTTGGACACAACGATTAGACGTGACATGGCCGACGGAACGCTGCGGTTCCGCTTTGGATGCAACGCAACATCGTGAAGCCAAGCGGGGCTGTTTGTGACCGTTCGGGGGTTGACGCGATTTCGCCTTGTTCACTCGCGGGTTAGCGTCTCGATCCCTAACGTACGTCGGTCCACGACCGGCTGAGCAGGATGGCGCAATTGATGATCCCGACCAGGGAATAGGTCTGCGGATAGTTGCCCCACAGCTCGTCGTCGCCCAGCGAGATGTCCTCGCTGAGCAGGCCAGCATGGGTGCGTCGCGACAGCATCTGTTCGAAGATTTCGCGCGCCTCCGCGTCGCGGCCGTTCTGGTGCAGGGCCTCGATGAACCAGAAGGTGCAGAAGTTGAACGCCGTCTCCGGCTCGCCGAAGTCGTCGGGAATGACATAGCGGAAGAGGTAGGGACCCTTCTTCAGGTCGCGTTCGATGGCGTTGAAGGTCGCGACCTGACGCGGGTCCATGGCGTCCAGGAAGCCGAGATCGACCAACTGGAGCAGGCTGGCGTCCAGCTCGTCGCCGCCGAAACTGGCGCCGAACCGGCCCTCCTCGGGAATGTAGGTCTCACGTTCGATCCGTTCACGGATGATCGCCGCGCGTTGGGTCCAGGTGTTGGCCCGATCCTCCAGATGCAGGTGATGCGCGGCCTTGGCCAGACGGTCGCAGGCGGCCCAGCACATCACCGAGGAATAGGTGTGGACGCGGGCGATGGTGCGGAACTCCCACAGGCCGGCGTCGACCTGGTCGTGCATGGCGAAGGCGCGCTCGCCGACCTTCTCCAGCGCATAGAAGTCGTCGATCGTGCCGGGCCGCAGCAGGCGGGTGTCGTAGAAGCTCTGAACCAGAGGCAGGACGATCTGCCCGTAGACGTCATGCTGGAGGTGCTCGCGCGCCTGGTTGCCGACGCGGACCGGCTCCATGCCGCGATAGCCCGCGACGGAGGTGACGATCCGCTCGTCGATATCCTCCTCCAGCCCGACGCCATAGACCGGCTGGACATGGCCGCCCGCCGACTGGTCGACGAGGTTACGCAGATAGACGAGGTAGTTCTCGAGGATGTCCACCGCGCCCAGACGGTTCAGCGCCCGCACCGTGTAATAGGCGTCGCGGACCCAGCAATACCGGTAGTCCCAGTTGCGGCCGCTCTCGGGGAACTCCGGCACGGAGGTGGTCATGGCCGCGACGATCGCGCCCGTTTCCTCGAAGGCGCAGAGCTTGAGCGTGATGGCCGAGCGGATCACCGCGTCCTGATAGTCGAGCGGGATGTAGAGGGTGCGGACCCAGTTCTTCCAATAGGCGATGGTCCGGTCCAGGGTCGCCGAGACGCCGGGGCCGACCTCCTGATCATAGCCCTCGTCCGGGCCGAGGAAGAAGGTCAGGGGACGTTCGAGACGGAAGGTCCGTTCGTCGAGGATGTGGGACACCGGGCAGTCGGTGGTCAGCCTCAGGGTGACGTCGGCGCACAGATAGCGGATATGGTTCGAGCCGTGGGTGGTCTCCGCCCGGCGCGCGCCCCAGTCGGCCGAGGGCCTGAGCCGGACCGTGATCCGGGGCGATCCGCCGAGCGGGCGGACGATGCGCCCGAAGGCGAGGGGGCGGTAGGTGCGCGAATGCTTGGGGTGGCGGGGGGCGAAGTCGATGATCTCGACCGAGGCGCCGTCCTCGGCGGTCAGGACCGTCCGCAACACGGGCGTGTTGCGGATATAGTCCTGCGAGACGTGCTTCAGCCCCTCCAGCTCGACCGACCAGAAGCCATGGTCGGGCGTCTCGCCGTTCATCAGGGCCGAAAAAACGGGGTCGCCGTCGATGCGCGGGGCGCAGGCCCAGACATATCGGCCCCTGCGATCGATCAGGGCGCTGATTGAGCAGTTGCCGATGGGGGCGAGGTCGACGGAGGGCTTGAGCGGCGGCAGGTCGGTCATGCCTCGACCTCTTCGCGCGCCGGAGCATGGCGATCGGCCGCGGCCTCCAGCCAATCCAGCACCTCGGGCACCCCATCCAGCCGATAGCGGGCGGCGGTCTCGCGTATCGGTCCGACAAGGACGCCGAAGCCGCCCAGGGCCTCGGCGGCGCGGAAGGCGTGCTCGTCGGTCAGGTCGTCGCCGAACATCACCGGAGTCCCGCCCGCGAAGGGCGGCTCCGCCATGAAGGCGGTCAGGGCCGTGCCCTTGTCGGTTCCCGGCGTCTTGACCTCGAAGACGAGTTCGCCCGGCTGTACGGCCAGACCCGTCTCTTCCGCCAGACGGCGGGCCAGGTGTTCGGCGTCGGCGGCGGCGTCGGGCGCCCCGCGATAGTGGAGACCGGCCGAGACGGCCTTGTCCTCGACGATCACCCCGGGCCTTTCGGCGGCGAAGGCGTGGAAGGCAGCGACCACGGACCGCACCGCCGGGTCCGCCGGTCGGGTTGCGACCGCGCCGTCAGCGCGACGGATCGTCAGGCCGTGCACCCCGGACGCTACGGGCGAGGCGCTCTCGGTGATCCGGTCGATCTCGGACAGGGTGCGCCCGCTGATGATCGCCAGACGGCCGTCGAGCGCCTTCACCAGCCGGCGCAGGATCGCGGTCCGGCGCGGGTCGGCGACCACCTCGTCCGGCGTCGGCGCCAGGGGGGCCAGCACGCCGTCCATGTCCAGGAACAGGGCCAGCCGCTGGATATCCAGCGGCGGGGCAGAAAGGATTCGGGACGCGTTTCCGGCGTTGGACGTCATGGGTTCTCGATCTGTCTGGCAGCCCCTTGGGGGCGATAACGCGCCACGACGGCAAAGGTTGGCGAACATCCGGGGGTTTGTCGAAATTCCACCGCCGGGCCAGCCTTCCGGGAGGCCGTCCTGGCGCAGTTGGCCGAACATCGGGGCAAGCTACGCCTTTCCGTAGCATTGTGCCCAACCCCATATTGGGGCAATTCGCGCCCAAAGCAGCGAGGCGTGGCGACCGTTCCGGCGGCGCGGCGACCCTTGCAAGGATTAGAGTATGACCGCCGACCATTCGCCTTCGACGCCCGACCAGATCGCTTCCATGACGGACCGCGCGCGCGAGGTGATCCAGCTCAATATCGAAGCCCTGCAGGCGCTTGAGCGCACCGTCGACACCTCGGTGGCGCGCGCCTGCGACGTCATTCTGTCGCGGCCCGGCTACGTGGTCGTCACGGGCATGGGCAAGTCGGGCCATATCGGCGGCAAGATCGCCGCGACCCTGGCCTCGACCGGGACCAACGCCTTCTTCGTCCATCCCGCGGAAATGAGCCACGGCGACCTGGGCATGTTGCGCGAGGACTGCACCCTTCTGGCCATCTCGGCCTCCGGCGAGAGCCGCGAGTTGCGTGACCCGCTGATCTTCTGCCAGCGCAACAACATCCCGGTCATCGGCATGACCCAGCGCGGATCCAGCTTCCTGGCCCGGATGTCGGCCGTGCCCCTGATCATGCCCCAGGTCGCCGAGGCCTGTCCCAACGGCCTGGCCCCGACCACCTCGACCCTGATGACGCTCGCGCTCGGCGACGCCCTGGCCATGGTGCTGATGGACCGGCGTCAGTTCACCGCCACCGATTTCGGCCTGCATCACCCCGGCGGATCGCTGGGCATGAGCCTGCAGAGCGTGCGCGAGTGGATGGGCGACAACCACGCCCCGCCGGCCAGCGTGGACCTGGACGCCGACTTCACCGAGGTGGTCTCGGCCATCACCGCGGGCCGCAAGGGCGCGGTCGCCGTGCTGAATGCCGATGGAACCCTGGCGGGGATCATCACTGACGGCGACGTCCGCCGCGCCTTTTCCAACGACATCAGCGCCATCACGGCCGCCGACATCATGAGCCGCAATCCCAAGATCGTCAGTCCCGACCAGAGGATGAGCGATGTCGTCGACCTTCTGTCGGCCAACAAGATCGCCACCTTGTTCGTCGTCGAGAATGATCGTCCCGTGGCCATCGTCCATATCGCCGAACTGATGCAGGCGGGGTATGTTTCGTAAGCGGGACGTGTCGGGGGCGCGCCGGGTGGGCGCGATGATCACGCCATGACGGAAGACATTCTGTTCGACGCCAGCCGGCTTGTCAGCCGGACCGAGCGCAGTTCGCCGACGGGGGTGGACCGCGTGTGCCTGGCCTATGCCGAATGGCTGCTGGACCGGCCCGACGTGCGCATGATCCCGGTGCGCAGCAAGCATGACCGTCTGGTCGCCGTGGATCCGGTGTGGTTCCGCGACAGCGTCCGACAACTCCGCTCACGCTGGAGCGGCGCAGTGACCCAGCCCATGCCGGAGGCGGCGTCGCGGCTTCTGGACGCCCTGAACGACGGCGGTCCGGTCGCCCGTTCGGTGCTGAGCCCGGCCCCGGCGCCCGATGTCGGCGATCGCAACGCCGGTCGGCGGCTGCGCGTGTGGAAACAGTTCTTCCGCTCCAGCCGCCTGTCGGAGCTCCCTGCCGGGCGTCACTATTTCAATGTCGGTCACACCAGCCTGAACACCCCTGACATCCTGGCCTCGCTGAGGGCCCACGGTGTGGACACGGTGGTGCTGCTGCACGATCTGATCCCGATCACCCATCCGGAGTTCTGCCGCCCCGGCGATGGCGACAAGCACAGGGTCAGGGTTCTGACGGCGCTGAAGTACGCTTCGCGCATTCTGGTGAACTCCCGCTATACGGCCCATGAGCTGATGCGGTTCGCGGATCAGGAGGGGCTAGAGGCGCCGCCGATCGACGCCATTCACCTGGGACTGGAGACGGGTCTGGTCGCCAGACCGGCCGCGACCCCGACGCCGCGCCCCTATTTCGTTCACGTCGGCACCATCGAGGCGCGAAAGAACCTGGCCTTCCTCCTGACCATCTGGCGGCGGTTGGAGGAGATGATGGGCGACAAGGCGCCGCGTCTGGTCCTGGTCGGTCGTTACGGCTGGGAGAATGAGGCGGTGCTCGACCATCTGGAACGCTCGCCCAATCTGCGCGGGCTGGTGCATCAGGCCTCCAACCTGCCCGACAGCGCGCTGGCGACCCTGGTGTCCAACGCCCAGGCGGTGGTGGCGCCGTCCTCGGTCGAGGGCTTCGACCTGCCCGCGGTCGAGGCCTGCGCCCTGGGCGTGCCCCTGATCGCCTCGGACATTCCGGCGCATCGCGAACTGGTGCCCCAGGCCGAGCTGATCGATCCGTTGGACGGCCTCGGCTGGCTGGCGGCGCTCGAGCGGGCCACGTTGAAGAAGCCCGAGGCTCCCGCCTATCGCGCCCCGACCTGGGACGACCATTTCGCCGAGGTCGCCCGAACGCTGGGGCTCAAGCCCGCCGGGGCCTGATCACGCCGCCTTCGCCAGGCTCGTCCCGACTCCCGCCAGGATTTCCAGCGAGCGGACGCGGTCGGCGTGGGACCAGATCTGGCTGGTGATCATCAGCTCGTCGGCGCCGGTCCGGGCGATGAAGGCCTCCAGTCCCTGCCGCACGGTTTCGGGCGAACCGACGGCGGAACAGGACAGGGCGTTGGCGATCATGCCGCGCGCGCCCGCATCCAGCCCCGCCTCATAGTTCTCGACCGGGGGCGGCAGCTTGCCCGGGCGGCCCGAGCGCAGATTGACGAAGGCCTGCTGCATCGAGCTGAACAGCAGCTTCGCCTCCTCGTCGGTCTGGGCGGCGAAGACGTTGAAGCCGGCCATCACATAGGGCTCGGACAGATATTCCGACGGCCGGAAGGTCTCGCGATAGATGCGGATGGCGTTCATCAGGTCGCCGGGCGCGAAATGGCTGGCGAAGGCGTAGGGCAGACCCAGATGGGCCGCCAGCTGGGCGCCATAGGTGGAGGAACCGAGGATCCAGACGGGCACGGCCTGACCCTCGCCGGGGTTGGCGCGAATGGCCTGATGCTCTTCCGCCGGCCTGAACCAGTGCAGCAGCTCCATCACGTCCTGGGGGAAGGCGTCGACGTCGCCCTGAAGCGTGCGGCGCAGGGCCCGGGCCGTGGCCTGATCCGATCCGGGCGCACGACCCAGACCCAGATCGATCCGGCCCGGATAGAGGGCGTTCAGGGTGCCGAACTGCTCGGCGATCACGAGAGGCGCATGGTTGGGCAGCATGACCCCGCCGGCCCCGACGCGGATCGTCTTTGTCGCCGCCGCCACCGCCCCGATCACCACCGAGGTCGCCGCCGAGGCGATGCCCGCCATGTTGTGGTGCTCGGCCAGCCAGTAGCGGTGATAGCCCAGCCGCTCGGCGGTCTTCGCCAGATCGATGCTGTTGGCCAGGGCCTGTGACACGTCGGAGCCCTGCGGCACCGGGGCGAGGTCGAGGATGGAGAGCTTGGTCATGGCGGGGATATGGGGTGGGCTGGAGAGCCCGCAACAGCGACTGTTGCACGAGTTCGCCCACCCGGTGTTCGGATGCGACGCAAATCAGTGTTAAGCGTTACCCTGAGCCGAATGCTCAAGCTGGAGCCCCCTGCCGCATGCGTCGCTTTCTGATCTGGTCTGGCCTGGCGGTCGTGATTGGCCTCGTCCTGGCCATCGGCGGTTACCTTGCCTACGATCATTTCTACGCCCGCTTCCAGCCGGTCACGATCACGCGGAACCAGGGCGAGATCCAGCGGCTGCTGGACGAGAGCTCGTGGGTTTCGCCGGGCGGCGGCGGCGACCAGCCCCTCTACATCATCGGCTATCGCGACAGCGCCCCGACCCGGGCCTACGAGCAGCAGGAGGCCGACAAGCTGAGGGCGGGGGGCGTCGACGTCCGCGTCATCCTCTTCGCCCGTCCGGACAAGGAGGGCGCGCCGCAGTCCACCCCCGCCGAGCGCGCCACCCTGGCCGAGCTGTGGCTGACGCGGGACTGGGCCCTCTATCAGCGCTGGACCGCGACCCCGTCGAGGGACTGGACGGCGGCGGGTATTCCTCTGGCCGACGGCAATCTGGCCCGCAGCGCCGTGGTCGAGGCCGGGCGGCAGTTCATGTCGCGCCTCGATGCCCTGATGCGCGACGCCGGGGTCAAGCCGACCTTCCCCCTGGTGATCTGGCGCGATCGCGAGGGTTTCCTCAAGGCCTGCGCCTGCGCCGACAGCCGCTCCTGGGCCTTCATCCGCGATGATCTGGATGCGCCCGATGCGATCGAGGCCTCGCCTGCCCCCGCGCCCGAGGTTCCCATGACGCCGGCGCCAACGGTTCAGCCACAGGTTCAGGGTTTGCCCTATCCGAACCTGCCGCCGATTCCGCCGGTCAACGGCCAGCCCGCGCCGACACCCGTTCCGCCGCCCGCCGCTCCGGCCCAGACCCCGGCGCCCTCGGCCGCGCCCGCGCGACCCGCGCCGTCCAATACCGCGACCAGCCGTCCGGCGCCCCAGACGACGCCGCGCCCCGCGCCGCGTCAGAACAGTCCGCGCCAGAACCGGCCGCCGGCGCAGGAAGACACTCAGTTCTATTGATCCCGGTAAGGGATGGCGGTCAGAAAAGCCGCTTGCAGGTCGCGATCAGCCGCTCGACGTCCTCGATGTCCTGATACAGGCCGAAGCCGAAGCGGATGGTGTCGTCGCGCACATCGGTGACCACATTGGCCGCCAGCAGGGCCGCGCGCCAGGTCTGGGCCTGCGGGTGCTTCAGGGCGATAAAGCGCGACCGGGGGTCATCGCCGATCACCGGATTGAGCGCCTCTGCCTCGTCGAGCGCGCCGCATTCTCCTGACGCCAACGCCTGCGCGAACCGCGCCTGAAGTGTCCCGGCATGGGCCGAGATGTCGGCGGTGGTCAGGCCCGCCCCCTCCAGCATCCGTCGCACGCCGTTGAAGCGATAGAGGGGCGTACAGTCGATGGTCGCTCCCCAGAAGCGGCCTGCGTCGGCGCGGTATTTTACCTCGTCAGGGCGGCCCATCAGCTCGCCGAACTCGGCGAACCAGCCGGTGATGACAGGTCGGGGGCAATAGCCGTCGGGCGCGTGCAGGAAGCCCGCGCCCTCGCCGCTCATGGCGTATTTATAGCCCCCGGCGACGTAGAAGACGCGGTCGGCCACGGCTGACAGATCGGTCGGGGTCGCCATGAAGCCGTGGTAACCGTCGATGACCACCCAGGGCCCGGCCGGATCGGCCAGGGCCGCCAGATCGGCGATGCGGTTGAAGGCGAGGCCGGTCTTGAAGAAGACCTGGCTGACCAGGATCAGGTCGTGCCCGCCCGCCCGCGCGGCCTCCACGAAGCGGTCGTCGAAGGTCTCATACGGCAGGAGAGGGATGCGGGTGACGACGGCCTCTCCGGCCTCCTCCCAGCGCTCCGACTGGCGGCGGAAGGAATGGAACTCGCCGTCGCTGGTCAGGATGCGGACGGGCTTGCGCTCAAACCCGGACAGGATGCGGATCAGGAAATCATGGGTGTTGGGGGCGAAGACCACAGTGTCGGGGGACGGCAGATTCAGCTCGGCCGCGATGTGCTTCTGGGCCTCCGGCACGACTTCGCCGAACACCAGATCCCACTTCCGGTCCGCGAACCGGTTCGCCTCCTCCCAGGCCTGCACCTGCCCCTCGAACGAGGCGTCGGGCCAGAGGTGGTGGCTGTGGGCCGCGAAATGCAGCCGCTCGGGATCGAGGGAGAGGGCGCGCGAGAAGAGGGGCTTGAAGCTCATGCGGTCGCGTTCACCAGCCAGCAGGCGGCTGTCATCGGTACGACGCCGTCGCGGGCCTCCTGCTCCACACGCCGGGTCATGGCGTCATGGAGTTGCTTTTGAAGGGGTTCATCGAGCCGGGGCATGGCGGCGCCCACCGGCCCCAGCCTCAGGCCCATCTCGACCAGTTCGGAAACCGAAAGCGGGGTCGGAGCATCCAGGGGGGTGATCTCGATATGGCTCCAGCCCGCGCCATCCAGAATGTCACGGACCTTGTCCGGATCGGCGAAAGCGAACCGCCCCGGACCGCTGGTCGGCGGCGCCGACAGGTCCGGGATCAGGGGGCGGGCGATCGTATCGGGAAGACCGGCCAGCGGGTTGTCCTCAGGTCCCCGCCAGCAGGCGAAGCTCAGACGGCCGCCGGACTTCAGCGCGTCCCGCAGATTGGCGAAGGCGGCCCGGGGATCGGGGAAGAACATGACCCCGAACCGTGAGATCAGGGCGTCGAAGGGCGCGTCGAAGGCGGCGGTCTGGGCGTCGGCCAGCAGAAAGTCCGCGCTGGTCAGGCCCTCCGTCTCCGCCCGCTCGCGCGCCAGCGCCAGCAGCGGTTCGGACACATCGACGCCCAGACACAGGCCGTCCGTCAGGCGGCGGGCCATCTGTACGGTGGTCGCGCCGGGGCCGCAGCCGATGTCCAGAACCCGGGCGTCCGACGCCACGGGAACCTGGGCCAGAATGGCCTCGCTGATCGGCTGATACAGCCGGTCGAGCAACGGTTGCAGCGTCACCCAGGCGTTCGAACCCGTGGACTTCCAGTAGCCCGTATCGAACGGCTGGGCGGCCATCAGGTCAGATCAGGCTGCCGTGGCAGTGCTTGAACTTGCGGCCCGAGCCGCAGGGGCAGTCGGCGTTGCGCGAGGTGCGCTCCCAGCCGACCGGCAGAAGCTCGACCGGCAGGCGCGAACGGTCGTCGCCGGTGAACTGCTGTTCCGGGTTCTGGGCGTAGGGGTTGCCCATCTCGTTCTCGCCGGTGCCGGGGTTCAGGTGGATTTCCCGGAACTCGGGCATCTCCATCGCCGGCGGAGCCTCGAAGCGGAACTCCACGGTCATCAGCCAGCGGGTCACATTGTGACGCAGCTCGTGCAACAGGTTCTCGAACAGGGAGAAGGCTTCGGTCTTGTACTCGTTCAGCGGATCGCGCTGGCCATAGCCGCGCAGGCCGATGACGCCGCGCAGATGGTCTAGATGGACCAGGTGCTCGCGCCACGACATGTCGATCTGCTGCATCAGGAACTGCTTCTCGATGCCGCGGGTCTGGCCTTCGCCGACCAGCTCCAGACGCTCGGCGGCGCGGGCGGCGGCGGCGGCCTGCAGCCGCTCCTCGACCTCCTCGTTGGACACGCCTTCCTCGGCGGCCCAGTCGTGAATCGGCAGTTCGAGGCCAAGGGTCGTGCGGACCTTCTCGTCCAGGCCGTCGATGTCCCACTGCTCGGCATAGGCCTTGGGCGGCATGTAGCGGTCGACCAGGTCGGTGATCACATCGGCGCGGAACTCGCCGACCAGTTCCGAAAGGTCGGTGGAGTCCATGAACTCCTGGCGCTGTTCGAACACCGCCTTGCGCTGGTCGTTCACGACGTCGTCGTACTTCAGCAGGTTCTTGCGGATGTCGTAGTTGCGGGTCTCGACGCGCTTCTGGGCGGTCTCGACGGCGCGGTTCAGCCAAGGATGCGAAATCGCCTCACCCTCGGCGACGCCGAAGGAGCGCATGATCGAGTCCAGACGGTCGCCGGCGAAGATGCGCAGCAGGTCGTCCTCGCAGCAGAGGAAGAATTTCGAGGTGCCGGGGTCGCCCTGACGGCCCGTCCGGCCGCGCAGCTGGTTGTCGATCCGGCGGCTCTCGTGGCGCTCGGTGCCGAGCACGAACAGGCCGCCGGCTTCCAGGGCCGCGGCCTTGTGCACGGCGATCTCGGCCTTGAGGCGGGCCTCTTCGGTCTTCTCGTCTTCCGGCGAGACCATGACGCCCATGTTGCGCTGGTCGAGGCGCCATTTGTCGAGACGCATCTCGAGGTTGCCGCCCAGCTGGATGTCGGTGCCGCGGCCGGCCATGTTGGTGGCGATGGTCACCGCGCCCGGCAGGCCTGCGTCGGCGACGATGAAGGCTTCCTGCTCGTGCTGACGGGCGTTCAGAACCGAGTGGGGGATGCCCTTGAACTCGGTCTTCCAGACGATGTCGTACGCGGCGTCGCCCAGCTTCTCGGCTTCCTTGGCCTTGCCCGCGAACTCGGGTTTCAGCGAACGGGAGACCTCGGTCTTGTACTCATAGGAGTTGAGCAGTTCGGACAACTGCTCCGACTTCTCGATCGAGACGGTGCCGACGAGGATCGGCTGACCCTTGACGTGGCATTCGGCGATCTGGCGGGCGATGGCCTGGTTCTTCTCGCGCTCGGTGCGATAGACCTCGTCGTCGTAGTCGATGCGCTGGATCGGACGGTGGGTCGGAACCTCCAGCACGTCCATCTTGTAGATGTCGCCGAACTCCTGGGCCTCGGTGGCGGCCGTGCCGGTCATGCCGGACAGCTTTTCATAGAGGCGGAAGTAGTTCTGGATCGTGACCGAGGCCAGGGTCTGGTTCTCGGGCATGATCTGCACGCCCTCCTTGGCCTCGATGGCCTGGTGCAGGCCCTCGGACAGACGGCGGCCCGTCATCATCCGGCCCGTGAACTCGTCGATCAGGACGATCTCGCCGGCCTTGATGATGTAGTCCTTGTCGCGGGCGTACAGGGTGTTGGCGCGAAGGGCCTGGTTGATGTGGTGCACCAGGCTGACGTTGGCGGCGTCATAGAGGCCGGTGGTGTCCTCGGCGAAGAGACCGGCCTCCTCGAGGATCTGCTCGATCTTTTCGGAGCCTTCCTCGGTCAGCAGGGCCTGCTTCTGCTTCTCGTCGAGGTCGTAAGTGGCCTTGTCCTGGATCAGCGTCTTCACCACGCCATCGAGGATCTTGTAGAGGTCCGAACGGTCCTCGGTCGGACCCGAGATGATCAGGGGCGTGCGCGCCTCGTCGATCAGGATGGAGTCGACTTCATCGACGATGGCGAAGTGGTGCGGACGCTGCACCATCTCGGCCCGGTCATAGACCAGGTTGTCGCGCAGATAATCGAAGCCGAACTCGTTGTTGGTGCCGTAGGTGATGTCGGCCGCATAGGCCGCCTGGCGCTGGCCGGACGACAGGCCGTTGACGATGACGCCCACTTCCATGCCGAGGAAGCGATAGACCCGGCCCATCCATTCCGCGTCGCGGCGGGCCAGATAGTCGTTGACGGTGATGACGTGGACGCCCTTGCCGCCCAGCGCGTTCAGATAGGCGGGGGCGATGGCGACGAGGGTCTTGCCCTCGCCGGTGCGCATCTCGGCGATGCCGCCCTCGTTCAGGATCATGCCGCCGGCCAGCTGGACGTCGTACTGGCGCTGACCCAGGACCCGCTTGGAGGCTTCACGCGCGACGGCGAAGGCCTCGTTGAGGATCTTGTCCTGGCTTTCGCCACCGGCCAGACGATCCTGGAAGGTCTGGGTCATCATCCGCAGTTCGTCGTCGCTCAGGGCGGCGAACTTGGGTTCCAGGGCGTTGATCTTCTCGACCCGCGCGAGGAAATCCTTGACCTTGCGGTCGTTGGAAGAGCCGAAAATTTTCTTGGCGAAGCCGAGCATAAGCGATCCGAAGGCGTCGAGCGTCTGAAGGCTCTGATACAGGGTCCGGAGAGGTTCCGGACGGGCGGCGGCGACGTCGCGAGAGGGGCCCGATCCGACGGCGGCCCGGTGCGCCCGGACAAGGCGCGCGCGAGGGCCGCGCGAACGGTCGAAAACCCCTCGACTTGGGCGCAGCCGGGACTTAAGCACCGGCCTAACCCCTGTCAACGCGAGGGGCATTCCAGTCCGGGACGGAGCAGCCTCCTTTGTCCGTTTTTCGTGCACGGCGTCTTTCGCGCAACCCTCTGACGGTCTTCGCCTTCGCGGCCCTGCTGACGGTCGCGGCCTGCGGGCGCGGCGACGATTCCGATCGTCCGCCGGAACCCGGCGACCGGGCCGTGGCCAAGGTGCTGGACCAGACCATCTGGGCGTCCGACGTCAAACGGGAGGCGGTGGCGCAAGGGCTGGTCGGGGAGGGCGAGCCGCTGGACGTCACCTCGGACCTGTTCCGTCGCGTGCTGGACGAGGTCATCGATCAAAAGCTGCTGGCGCGCGAGGCCGAACGTCGCGGTCTCGACAACTCGGTCCTGGCCCAGCGCCGGCTGAAGGCGACCCAGGAGCGGATTCTCGGCGACATGCTGGTCGAGAACGAGGTCAACGGCCGCATCAACGATCAGGCCGTCCAGACCCTGTATCAGGAGCAGCTGCGGCTGGCGAAGACGTCGGAGGAGATCCGCGTGCGGCTGATCCTGTCGCGGACAAAGCCGGAGGCCGATGCGGTGATCGGCATCCTGGCCCAGGGCGCGGCCTTCTCGGCGGTGGCCCAGGAGCGGTCGGTCGACGAGGCGACCCGGTTCTCGGGCGGCGACCTCGGTTATTCGACGGTCGACGTCATGCCCCAGGCCTATGCCAACGCCCTGCGCGACGCCCCGGCGGGTTCGACCGTGGGTCCGTTCCAGACCGACGGCGGCTGGGCCGTGCTGCGGGTCGAGGACCGGCGCAAGGAAAGCCCGCCGACCCTGGAGCAGGCCCGGCCCCAGATCGTGCGCTATCTGACCTATGAGGGCGTGCGCAGGCTGCTGGAGCAGTTGCGCGGCAAGGCGAAGGTGAACATCCTGCTGGCCGACGAACCCGCGTCCAATGGGGCGGAGGAGCCGGCCTCGGCGCCCGCTCCTTCGGCCAATCCTTCTTCCCCGACGGCGCCTCCGACCGCGCAGTCGACGCCCCAGACCCCCGGAGCGCCGAAATCATGAGCAAGCCGCCCGTTCCACCCAAGGCCCCGGCGAAGGCGTCCACCGGTCAGAAGATCGAGCATGCCATCGAAAAGGCGCTGGACCCGCTCGCCTCGGCCCTGAAGCGCGCCACCACACCGGCGGCGACGCCCGCGCCCACGGCGCCCGCCCCCGGCAAGCCGGGCCTGAAGGTCTCGCCCCTGGCCGTGCCCTTCCCGACCATTCCGCCCATCGGCGGGGTCGAGATCGCGACCGCCCGAGCCGGCTTCTACAAGCACGAGCGCGACGATCTGGTGGTGTTCCGCTTCGCGCGCGGCACGACCTGCGCCGGGGTCTTCACCCGGCACAAGGTGGGCTCGGCGCCCGTCGACTGGTGCAAGCGGCATCTGGGCAACGACGACGGCGGCAAGGATGTGCGGGCCCTGGTGGTCAACGCCGGCTGCGCCAACGCCTTCACCGGCAAGGCCGGGGCCGACGCCGCGCGCCGCACCGCCTCCGAGGTCGCCAAACGCTTCGGCTGTCGCCAGCGCGACGTCATGCTGGCCTCGACCGGGGTCATCGGGGTGGTGCTGGACGATCACAAGATCGCCGCCCAGCTGCCGACGGTCGAAAGCCGTCTGGACGCCGACGCCTGGGCCCAGGCCGCGCGCGGCATCATGACCACGGACACCTTCCCCAAGGGCTCCTACGCCGAGGCGACCATCGAGGGCGAGAAGGTCCGCATCGCCGGCATCGCCAAGGGCTCGGGCATGATCGCCCCGGACATGGCGACCATGCTGGCCTTCATTGTCACCGACGCCAACATCCACCCCAGCGTGCTGCAGGCCCTGCTGGGTCTGCACGTCCGCACCACCTTCAACTCGGTGACGGTCGACGGCGACACCTCGACCAACGACACCTGTTTGATGTTCGCCACCGGCACCTCGACCGCGCCGCGCATCGGCCGGGTCGGCGACCGGCGGCTGAAGGAGTTCTCGGCCGCGCTCGACCGCGTCATGCTGGATCTGGCCCATCAGCTGGTCCGCGACGGCGAGGGCGCGACCAAGTTCGTCAAGGTGACGGTCGACGGCGCCGCCAGCCCGGCCTCGGCCCGCAAACTGGCCAAGTCGATCGCCGACAGCCCCCTGGTCAAGACCGCCATCGCCGGTCAGGACGCCAACTGGGGCCGTATCGTCATGGCCGTGGGCAAGACCGAGGAGCCGGTCAACCGCGACACCCTCGCGATCAGGTTCGGCCCGCATCAGGCGGCCATCGACGGCGCCCCCTCGCCCCACTACGACGAGGCGAAGATGACGGCCTATATGAAGAACCCCGAGATCGACATCACCGTCGACGTGGGCTCCGGCAGAGCCTCGGCGACCGTCTGGACCTGCGACCTGACCAAGGGCTACATCGAGATCAACGGGGACTACCGGAGTTGAGGGGGCGCAGCTGACGCGGGCGCATCAGAACGTCCTCTTCGTCTGCTCGCAGAACAAACTGCGGTCCCCGACGGCCGAACAGGTCTTCGCCGACTGGTCGGGGCTGGAGACCGCCTCGGCGGGCCTCAATCAGGACGCCGAGGAAGTGGTCACGACCGAACTGGTCGAATGGGCCGACGTCATCTTCGTCATGGAGAAGGCCCACCGCAGCAAGCTTCAGAAGCGGTTCAAGGCCAGCCTGAGGCGGGCGCGGGTCATTTGCCTGGGCATCCCCGACGACTACGAATTCATGGACCCGGATCTGGTCCGGCTGCTCAAGGCGCGCGTGCCGCAGTTCCTGTGAGGGCCCTCAGGCCGCCGCGTCCTCGGCCTGTTCGGCCTTCCTGATCGCGCTCGCCCGGCGCTTCTCGCTCTCGGACTTCAGCTGGCCGCAGGCGGCGAGGATGTCGCGGCCGCGGGGGGTGCGGATGGGGCTGGCGAAGCCGGCCTTGTTCAGGATGGCGGCGAAGACCTCGATGGTCTTCCAGTCCGAGCATTCATAGTCGGTGCCGGGCCAGGGGTTGAACGGGATCAGGTTCACCTTGGCCGGGATGCCCTCGATCAGCTTGACCAGGGCGCGGGCCTCGGCCGGGCTGTCGTTGACGCCCTTCAGCATGACGTATTCGAACGTCACCCGGCGGGTGTTGGCCAGGCCCGGATAGGCGCGGATGCCGGCCATCAGCTGTTCGAGGTCGTATTTCTTGTTGAGCGGCACCAGGACGTCGCGCAGCGGGTCGTTGGTGGCGTGCAGGCTGATCGCCAGCATGGCCTGGGTGCGCTCGCCCAGCGCCTGGAGCTGGGGCACGACGCCCGAGGTCGAGACGGTGATCCGGCGGCGCGACAGGCCGATGCCTTCGTTGTCCGAGATGATGTCGATGGCGTCCGACACCGCGTCCAGATTGTAGAGCGGCTCGCCCATGCCCATGAAGACGATGTTCGAGAGGCGGCGGTCCTCCTTGGGTGAGGGCCATTCCTCCAGATCATCGCGGCAGACCTGGACCTGGGCCACGATCTCGGCTGCGGTCAGGTTGCGGACCAGCTTCTGGGTGCCGGTGTGGCAGAAGGTGCAGTTCAGGGTGCAGCCGACCTGCGAGGACACGCACAGGGCGCCGGCGCGGCCGACGTCTGGGATGTAGACCGCCTCGATCTCGATGCCCGGGGCGGTGCGGATCAGGTATTTGCGGGTGCCGTCCTTGGAGATCTGGCGCTCGACGATCTCGGGCCGGGCCAGGGTGCAGGCGGCCTCGAGCCGGGCCCGCGTCTCCTTGTCGATATTGGTCATCGCCGCGAAGTCGGTGACGCCGTGGTGGTGGATCCAGCGCCAGACCTGAACGCTGCGCATCTTCGCCTTTTCGGGCGCGCAGACGCCCGCCGCGATCAGGGCTTCGCGCAGACCGTCGCGCGTCAGACCGGACAGGTTGACGAGGGCGGGCGTGGTCGGGGCAGCCGGAGAGGCGGAGGCGCGCGAGAGGTCGAGCGTGATGCTCAAGGTCGGTATCCTGATCGAAGGGAGCCCGCCTTATACCACAGATCGCGCTGGATTTAAGGCGCGGGCCGCACTCAGGGCCTGGGAGGCTTGATCCAGCGACCCGCCGCCAGGGCGACGAAGCCCACGACCAGCCCCCAGAAGGCCGAGCCGATGCCGAACAGGGCCAGACCCGAGGCCGTGGCGGCGAAGGTCAGGACCGCCGCCTCGCGATCCGTCGGCTCGCCCAGCATGCCGCCCAGGGCGCCCATCAACGGACCGACCAGCGCCAGTCCCGTGATCAGGGCCAGGGTTCCATGCGGCATGGCGATGAACAGCCCCGCCAAAGGCGCGGCGAACAGGGCGACGATCAGATAGAGGCCGCCGTAGATTACGCCGACGATCCAGCGGCGTTGCGGGTCGGGATGGGCGTCGGGGCCGGTGCAGATGGCCGCGACGATGGCCGCCATATTGACCCCATAGGCCCCGAACGGCGCCAGCAGGGCGGTCGCGGCGCCGGTCGACAGCAGCAGCGGTCCGGCGGGCGGGGTGTATCCGGCGGTCCTCAGCACCACCAGTCCGGGCAGGTTCTGGGACACCAGGGTCACCATGAACAGGGGCAGGGCGAGGCTGACCGCCGCCTTCAGATCGAAGTGGGGCGCGACCGGCGACAGGGTCCCGAACAGGCCGGTCCCGGGCGGCAGGGCGATCTGGCCTCTGACCGCGAGGGCCGTGAAGGCGCCAACCAGCACCAGAGGCAGGGCCCAGGTCGGGGCCAGCCGCCGCGCGATCAGGAAGACCGCGACCAGACCCGCCGCCAGCGCCAGATCGGTCGGGAAGACGAGGAACAGCTTGATGACGAAGGGCAGCAGCACCCCCGCCAGCATGGCCGAGGCCACCGCCGCGGGGATCTTCGCCGCCAGCCGGCCCAGCGCCGGAATCAGGCCGACGACGACCATCATCAGCCCCGCGATGACGAAGGCGCCGACCGCCGTGGGCCAGCTATGCCCCAGCGCCGAGGCCGCCAGCAGGGCCGCGCCCGGCGTCGACCAGGCGAGGATGACCGGGATCTTCAGCCGCCAGCTCAGCAACAGGCCCGGCAGGCCGATACCGATGCAGAGCGCGGTCACCATGGAAACGATCTGGACGGGCGAGGCGCCCATCGTCTGCCCGGCCTGAACCACGAGGGCCACCGTGCCGCCGAAACCGATGATGGTCCCGACGGCGGCGGCCGTGAAGGCGGAGACGGGCAGGCGCGAGGTCATGCGAGAGGCTTACCGTCTCGCTTGCGACCGGGGAAGCGGGAAGGGCCTCAGCCCTCCTCGTCGCCCGCCAGGCCCATCATGTGGAAGCCGGCGTCGACGTGGATGACTTCGCCGGTGGTCGAGAAGCCGAGGTCCGAGCAGAGCCACAGGGCGGCGCCGGCGACGCCCTCCATGGAGGTGTCCTCCTTCATCGCCGACATGGCGCGGCCTTGGGCGATCATGCCGCGGCCGCCCGAGATGCCGGCCAGCGACAGGGTGCGCATGGCGCCGGCCGAGATGGCGTTGACGCGGATGCCCTTGGGACCCAGGTCGCGGGCGATGTAGCGGGTCGCGGCTTCCAGCGCGGCCTTGGCGACGCCCATGGTGTTGTAGTTGGGGATGGCCCGTTCCGAGCCGAGGTAGGTCATGGTGATCATCGACCCGCCGTTCGGCATCAGCTTCGACGCGCGTTTGGCCACGTCCACGAAGCTGAAGCAGGAGATGTTCATCGCCAGCAGGAAGCTGTCGCGCGAGGTGTTCTCGATGAAGGAGCCCTTGAGCTCGTCCTTGTTGGCGAAGGCGACCGAGTGGACGACGAAGTCGATCGTGCCGAACTCCTTCTCCAGCTCGGCGAAGGCGGCGTCCATGGAGGCGTCGTCGGTGACGTCGGCCTGGATCAGCAGCTTGGCGCCGACGCTCTCGGCCAGCGGGCGCACGCGGCGCTCCAGACCCTCGCCCAGATAGGTGAAGGCCAGTTCGGCGCCCTGGGCGGCCAGCTGGGAGGCGATGCCCCAGGCGATGGAGTTGGCGTTCGCCACCCCCATGACCAGGCCCTTCTTGCCCTTCATCAGTTCGCCGGTCGGCATGTTCCAGGCGGATTCAGCGGCCATGGGAAAGTCTCCTCGTGATTTGCCCGAGGGTTAGCAGGCGGGGCACCGTGACGGAACCCTCTCGCGAGAGAGGGACGGGCCTCAGACCTTGGAGAAGATCAGGGTCCCGTTGGTGCCGCCGAAGCCGAAGCTGTTGGACATGACGTGCGTCAGCGGACCGTCGTGGCGCTGGCGCAGGATCGGCATGCCCTCGAACTCGGGGTCGAGGTTCTCGATGTGGGCGCTCTCGGCGGCGAAGTCGTTGGCCATCATCAGCAGGCAGTAGATCGCCTCCTGGGCCCCCGCCGCGCCGAGGGAGTGGCCCGTTAGCGACTTGGTCGAGGAGATCATCGGCAGGTTGTCGCCGAAGACGTTGCGGACCGCCGCCATCTCCTTGGCGTCGCCGACCGGAGTCGAGGTGCCGTGCGGGTTCAGGTAGTCGATCTTCGGATTGCCGGCCATGTCGAGGGCGATCTTCATGCAGCGCTCGGCGCCCTCGCCCGACGGGGCGACCATGTCGTAGCCATCGGAGTTGGCGCCGTAGCCGACGATCTCGGCGTAGATCCTGGCGCCGCGCGCCTTGGCGCGTTCGTATTCCTCGACCACCACGATGCCGGCGCCGCCGGCGATGACGAAGCCGTCGCGGGCCGCGTCATAGGCGCGCGAGGCGACCGACGGGGTCTCGTTGTAGTCGGACGACATGGCGCCCATGGCGTCGAACATGTTGGACATCGACCAGTCGATGTCCTCGCAGCCGCCGGCGAAGACGACGTCCTGCTTGCCCAGCTGGATCTGCTCCATGGCCGCGCCGATGCAGTGGGCCGAGGTCGCGCAGGCCGAGGAGATCGAATAGTTGATCCCGCGCATCTGGAACCAGGTCGAGAGCACGGCCGAGGGGCCGGACGCCATGGCCTTGGGCACGGCGAAGGGGCCGACCCGCTTGGGCGACATCTTCTCGATGGTGGTCTGGGCCGCCTGCAGGATGATCTGGGTCGAGGGGCCGCCCTCGCCGACGATGACGCCGATGCGGTCGTCGCGGATTTCCTCGGGCGTCATGCCGGAATCGGCCAGGGCCTCCTCGAAGGCGATCTGGGCCCAGGCGGTGCCGTTGGCCAGGAAGCGGGCGGCGCGGCGATCCACGCGCGGGGCCCAGTCCTCGGCCGTCACGCCCAGCGACGGCGGCGCCCAGACCTGGGACCGGAAGCCGTATTTGATGTGGTCGGGGGCCGCCACGACGCCGGATTTGGCGTTGCGGAGCGATTCGGTGACCTCCGCGGCGCCGTCGCCGATGGAGGAGACGATGCCCAGCCCTGTAACGACGACACGCCGCATGCTGTATTTCCTCTTGTCTTTCACCCGCTCCGGATCGGAGTGGGCTCCGCGTTTGTCGCGGTTATGTCCGTCAGACGACCTTAGTCTTGAACTCAGCCCTTGGGGGCTTCGGTAGCGCCGAACAGGCCGACCCGCATGTCCGTGGCCGTATAGATGGGGACGCCATCGGCTTCGAGAACCCCGTCGGCGATGCCCATGACCAGTTTGCGGTTGATGACCCGCTTGAGCGTGATCTTGTAGACGACGCGCTTGACGTCCGGGGTCACCTGACCGGTGAACTTGACTTCGCCGACGCCGAGCGCGCGGCCGCGACCCGGGCCGCCGATCCAGCCGAGGTAGAAGCCGACCAGCTGCCACATGGCGTCCAGACCCAGGCAGCCCGGCATGACCGGGTCGCCGATGAAGTGGCACTGGAAGAACCAGAGGTCCGGATGGATGTCGAGTTCAGCCTCGACATAGCCCTTGCCGTGCTCGCCGCCGTTGTCGTTGATCGTGACGATCCGGTCGAACATCAGCATCGGCGGGGCCGGCAGCTGGGCGTTGCCGGGTCCGAACAGCTCGCCGCGGCCCGAGGCCAGCAGGGCGGCATGATCGAAAGACGACGGATATTGGCTCAAGGTGGAACTCCGAAGATGTGGCGCCGGGGTTACACGAGCCGGGAGGCGGGCTCAACCGTCCAATTATCCGCGAAGTTTACGGCCAGTCTCTCAGGGGCGGGGACCCGCCGGGCGGCGCGCATCGCACAGAGGTTGTGTCGCGCCGCCGAAGACGGCGGCCTGCGGCACCCAGCCGTGCACCTTGCGGCCGCCGACATGGCACCAGCCGTCTTGGCACTCATCCAGAGACACGATGGCGTGCGGCGACAGCCGGGCGCGGACCGAGGCGGTGTCCGACCGGCCGGAGCGGATCGGGATTTCCTGGGCCGAGGCGTTGAAGACGTTCCGGCGCGACCGGACGACGCTGCGGTGGACCCAGACGATCGACCCGTCCGGGTCGCAGATTTTGCGCCACTCAAAGGTCTCGGCGATCACCTGAACCGGCAGACCGGCGGCGTGGTATTCCCACAGGATATGGTAGTCGAGGCCGGGACCCGAGCGGGCGCGGACTTCGGACGCCTTGAGGGTCAGCCAGCGCGGCACGGGCTGGCGGGTCGGGGTCGGACGGCCGTCGGGCATGGTCGCGGTCGGCTCGGACGCCGCGCCCAGCGACCCGCCGAGACCCAGCGACAGGGCGATGGCGCACGCGACCGGAACCGCCCGGCGCAGGAAGGGGCTTTGGAACCCGGACTGAGCTTTGCTAGACACTCTTGTCGACCCGTCGCGTCCGGCGCCGTCCGCTAGGGATCGGCGCATGGTGAAACCTCAAGGCTCTCATGTCGTCCTCCAAGCTTAAGGTCGTATTAACCAGACGCCTGCCGGACGCGGTCGAGACGCGGATGCGCGAGCTTTTCGACGCCGAGCTGAATCTGAAGGACCGTCCGATGGACCGGGCGGGGCTGGAGGCCGCAGTGCAACGCGCCGACGTCCTGGTCCCCACCATCACCGACGAGATCGACGCGGCCCTGATCAACGGCGCCGGTGAGCAGCTGAAGATGATCGCCAATTTCGGCGCGGGCGTGGATCATATCGACATCGACGCGGCCGTGGCGCGCGGGATCATCGTCACCAACACGCCCGGCGTCCTGACCGAGGACACCGCCGACCTGGCCATGAGCCTGATCCTGGCCGTCAGCCGCCGCATCGTCGAAGGTGCGCAGGTGGTGGCGGAAGGCAGGTTCGAGGGCTGGACCCCGACCTGGATGTGCGGCCGCAAGCTCTGGGGCAAGCGTCTCGGCATTGTCGGCATGGGCCGGATCGGCCAGGCCCTGGCCCGCCGCGCAAAGGCCTTCGGGATGCAGGTCCACTACCATAACCGAAAGGCTGTCAGTCCCCGCATCGAGGAGGAGCTGGGCGCGACCTGGTGGGACGATCTGGACGAGATGATCGCCCGCATGGACGTCATATCGCTGAACTGCCCGGCGACGAAGGACACCCACCACCTGCTCTCGGCCGAGCGGCTGGCGCGCTTGCAGCCCCACGCCATCCTGATCAACACCGCCCGGGGCGAGCTGATCGACGAGGCGGCCCTCTCCGACGCCGTGGCCCGGCGCAGCCTCTACGGCGTGGGTCTGGACGTGTTCGAAAACGAGCCGGCCATCCACCCCGGCCTGATCGGCAATCCTCACGTCGTCCTGTTGCCCCACCTCGGCTCGGCGACGCTGGAAGCGCGTCAGGACATGGGCGACCGGGTCATCCTGAACGTCATGACCTACCAGAACGGCCACCGCCCGCCGGACCGGGTCATCCCGGCCATGCTCTGAAGATGGCGGTCGAGGTCTTTCGCGCCGACTATGCCGATCCGGTCCATGCGTCGGCGGTCGTCGATCTGCTGGACGCCTATGCCCGCGACCCGATGGGCGGTAATCATCCATTGAGCCTGGCCGTGCGCGAGGGGTTGATCCCGGCGCTGGCGGCGCGTCCGGACGCGCTTTCGGTTCTGGCCTTCGTCGATGGCGTTCCCGCCGGGCTGGTCAATGTCTTCGAGGGCTTCTCAACCTTCAAATGCGCGCCCCTGTTCAACATCCATGACGTCGCTGTCCTGCCGGAATACCGGGGTCTCGGCCTCGCCCGGCGGATGCTCGCGCTCGTGGAAGTCCTCGCGGTCGAGCGCGGCTGCTGCAAGCTGACTCTGGAGGTGCTGGAGGGCAATTCCCCGGCCAGGGCGCTTTACCGCTCGCTCGGTTTCGCCGGCTATGCGCTCGATCCGGAAACCGGTCAGGCGCAGTTCTGGGAAAGGCCGCTTCCCACCTGAGGTTACGCGCTTGACGCGATCCTGTCCGCACGGCGAAGGTGTGCGGGTAACGGGGGACTGGCGTATGATCGAGATGAATAACGGCGTGCCGCGCCTGACGCGGCGCGCTGTGCTGACGGCCGGTGCGGCGGTCGCGGGGCTGGCGGCTGTGGCGGGGCCGGTGATGGCGCGAACCGCGCCGAACGCCCACACCCTTGCGGATTTCTTCGAACGGTCGGGGGTGCGTCATGTCTGCCTTTCGCCTTCGGGCGACAAGGTCGCCATCCTGCGTGAGCTGAACGAGGCCGGATCGCGCCGCGCCGTGGTGGACATCATCGACGCCGCCAATCCGTCCGCCCCGCCGACGCGCCGCCCCATCGGCGACATCGACTGCGAGGCCATGGTATGGGCCAAGCCCGACAGCCTGCTGGTCTGGGTTGCGTTGAAGGTCACGATCAAGCCGAACAACAGTTCGGCCCAGTCCCTGATCGCCACGGGCGGAGGCGAGATCACCTCGCGGCGCGTGATTTCGATCAATCCCTCGACCGGCGCCGCCGTGGTGCTGTTCGAGAACCAGCGCCAGCGCCTGCGGGCGACGCGCAATCTGGGCGGGCTCATCGATTTCCTGCACGACGATCCCGACCATGTTCTGATGATCGCGCCGACGGCGATCGGCGTTCTGGCCCTGCACAAGGTCAATGTGCTCACCGGCGCCGCCGAACAGATCGAGCGGGGATCCAACAACACCTACTGGTGGGCCACGGCGGGCGGGGTCCCGGTCCTGCGCTACGACATCAATTCGATCGGCAGTGTGATCAGCATCTATGTTCGCATGCCGGGAGACAGGAACTGGAAGTTCGCGCGGCGAGTGCGGGTCGAGGAGGCCCCGGACTTTGCCTATATCGGCGAAGCCGGCCGGGCCGGCGCCGTTCTGGTGGCCTCACGCGAGGACGGCGAGGATGTCATGTCGATCCGCGAACTCGATCTGGCCACGCTCAGCGTGGGGCCGCCGATCGCGTCGCGGCCGGGCGCGGATGTTACCGGCGGGGTGCTGGACCGCCGCGAACACTATCTGGGCGCCGCCTATTTCAGGGACCGTCTGGAGTATGATTTCGCGACGCCGGAGCTGGCGCCGCACCACCGGGCCATGAACCGGTTCTTCGCCGACGAATGCAATGTGGCGTTTGCGGATATCGATGCCGCCAAGAACCGCATCCTGACCTATGTCACCGGCCCCCGGGAGCCGGGCGCCTGGTACCTCTATGACCGGGCGGCGCGCAGCTTCGTCAATCTGGCGCCGCGCACCACTCTGGTCGCAGAACGGCTCGGCAAGGCCGAGGCTGTTTCAGTGCGGACCCGCGACGGCGCCGAAATCCGCGCATATCTGACGGCTCCTCCGGGCGGGACCCCGGGGCCGCTGGTGGTCCTGCCGCACGGCGGGCCGGAACTTCGCGACGTGCTGGACTGGGATCGTCAGGTCCAGATTCTGGCCAGCCAGGGCTGGTGGGTGCTGCAGCCGAATTTCCGTGGCTCAGGGGGCTACGGTCTGGGCTTCGCCGGGCAGGGCTGGAAGCGCTGGGGCGACCGGATGCAGGAGGATATCGAGGACGCCGTCGATCAGGTCGTCGCCGCCAAGGGGCTGGACCGCAACCGGATCGCCATCATGGGTTCCAGCTACGGCGGCTATGCAGCCCTGATGGGGGCCGTGCGTCGGCCGGATCTCTACAAGGCGGCCATTTCGATCTGCGGCGTCGGGGATCTTCCGGACATACTGGCCTGGGAACGCCGCAACGACGACACCCCCAATGACGAGGTCTACGGATTCTGGGTCAAGCGGATCGGGGATCCGACCGTGGATCGGGCCGCCATCGAGGCGGGATCGCCCCGCCGCCGCGTCTCGGAGATCAGATGCCCGGTGATCCTCGTGCACGGGGCGAATGACCCCGTCGTTCCGGTCTATCAATCCCGCCAGATGAACGCGGCCCTACGCGGCGCGGGCAAGACGGTCGACTATGTCGAGGTCCCGGATGCCGGGCACGGCGATTGGGAGGATGACGTCGAGCAGGGTCTGATGGGGCGCTACATCGCCCTGCTGAACCGCGTCTTCGCCTGACGGATTAGCGGGGGGCGGAGCACACCGGACAGTGGGGGTCTGCGGCGATCCTCACCGTCCGGGCCGTGGCGTTCAGCCCGTCATAGAGCATCAGCCGGCCGGTCAGGGGCTCGCCCGCGCCGGTGATCCGCTTGATCGCCTCCAGCGCCGCCATGGCGCCGATCACGCCCGCGAGGGCGCCGACGACGCCGACGCGTGCGCAGGTCTCGGCGTCCGGGGGCGTCTCGGGGACCAGACATTGATAGCAGGGGCGGCCTTCGAACACCGCGACCTGACCGTCCCAGCGGCCGAGCGCGCCGGACACCAGCGAAACGCCCGCGGCGACGCAGGCCGCATTGACCGCGAACCGGGTCGGGAAATCGTCGGTGCCGTCCAGAACCAGGTCATAGTCGGCGATCAGGCGCGCGGCGGTGTCGGCGGTCAGCATTTCGGCGTGGGTCCGGACCGCGATGTGCGGATTGATCCCGCTCAGCCGCTCGGCGGCGGCCTCGACCTTGGGGCGGCCGATGTCGGCGGTGGCGAACTGAATCTGGCGCTGCAGGTTGGAGAGCGACACGGTGTCGGCGTCGACGATGCCGAGGGTCCCGACTCCCGCCGCCGCCAGATAGAGGGCCGCCGGTCCGCCGACGCCCCCGGCGCCGACGATCAGGATGCGGGCGCGCGCGAGTTTCTGCTGCCCGGGCCCCCCGACCTCGGAGAGGATCAGGTGGCGGGCATACCGCTCGACTTCATCTTCGGAAAACTGGGCCACGGCCGACATCTAGGCCTCGCCCAGCCTGTTGTCAGGCCCGGAATCTCAGGCCGATCAGGCCGCGAGATCGAGGGTTTCGGCGGCGGTGGTGAACAGGGCCTCGACCTGGGGCAGGGACAGGCGGTCCAGGGGGCGGTCGCCGATCATGGCCTCGACCTTGCCGGCCACCCGGACCGGGGCCATCGGATGGGCGCCCACAGGTTCGCCCATCACGGTCTCATCGATGAGCATGCGGATGTTCTCGTGGCGTGGATCGGCGCGCAGGCGGGTGAAAAGCCGGTCCAGATCGGCGCGGCGGCCTTCAACCAGTTGCAGGAACTGGCCGCGATGGAAGATCAGCAGGCCGCGCAGTTCATCGCGGCGGTTGTTGATGTCCGAGGCGCCCAGGATCTGGGCGATCGACAGAATGGACTGACCGGCCGAACCGACGGCGTCGCTGACATAGATCGCGCGCTGCAACACGGCGAGGCCTTTCGTCTGGGGTGCGGGGGAGGCCGCGCGGGGGAACACGGCGAGGACGCTTGGGGACGCTATCGGGGGACGCTACGGCACTACAAGCTTGGCTGGTAACGATAACATGGGTCGAAATTATGACTTAACGTCGATAATGTTGGAATCTTATACCCAAGCTTGATGGCGGGCCCCAGCCACGCCATCTGATGTCCATGAACGATTTCAAGGCTTCTCCCTCCGAAACCGGTCCCGGCTGGCACGGCACCACCATCCTCGCGGTCCGCAAGAACGGCAAAACCGTCATCGCAGGCGACGGCCAGGTCTCCATGGGACCGACCATCGTCAAGGGCGCGGCGCGCAAGGTTCGGGTTCTGGCCGGCGGCAAGGTGCTGGCGGGCTTCGCCGGGGCCACGGCCGACGCCTTCACCCTGATCGAGCGGCTGGAGGCCAAGCTGGAGCAGTATCCGGACCAGCTGGCCCGGGCCTGCGTTGATCTGGCCAAGGACTGGCGCACCGACCGCTATCTGCGCCGTCTGGAGGCCATGCTGCTGGTGGCGGACGCCAATTCCATCTTCACCGTCACCGGCGTCGGCGATGTGCTGGAGCCGGAGCATGGGGCGGCGGCGGTCGGCTCGGGCGGCAACTACGCCCTGTCGGCGGCCCTGGCCCTTCTGGAGAACTCCGACCTCGACGCCGAGGCCATCGCGCGCAAATCCATGGCCATCGCGGCCAGCATCTGCGTCTACACCAACGGCAATCTTACCGTGGAGACCCTGGGGTCGTGAGGCGTGACTCGTGAATCGTGAGCACTCACGATTCACGTTCAGGCTCAGGCCCCGCCGAAGTCGAGGTCTTTCCGCGCCGCGATGATGGTCACGATGAACCCGGCCAGCACGTCCAGCATGACCATGGTCAGGATCAGGAAGAAGGTCGAGGTCGCGAAGCCGCGGATCAGCAGGAACTCGACCAGGCAGACCACGAAGACGATCAGCGACAAGGCGTGATTGACGATGGCGACCTTCTGGCTGGAGGTCGACTTGAGCAGTTCGAAGAACAGCAGGATCAGCGACAGGAACAGGATCAGGTCGCCCACGCCGACGTTCCAGTTGGCGCCCGAGGTCATAGGCACCGAAAACAGCGGATCGCGCAGGATGGCGTCGGCCTCGGCCATGCCGCCCCCGCCCGTGGCGCTGAACAGGATGACGATGTTGTAGAGCACCACCGGGATCAGCAGCAGGGGCAGGGCGATCAGCATGACAGCGGTCCTCGCGAGCGAAGGCCGCTCTAACGGCCGCGCTTCTTAACGATACATATCCCGGAACGCTCCATACCGCCACGCCTGCTCGCCCAGCGGGCGAGCAGGCTTTCTTTTTGGCCTATCGCGCTTTGCGCTACTTGAGGCCGGGCTCGCCCTCCGCGCTCAAGCAGCGAGCCGCCGCGCGGCGAGCGATAGCGCCCAAAAAAGAAGCTCAGAACTCGCTGACCGGCCCCGGCTGCCTTGAGCGGGTCTTCAGCCACATCACGCCCAGCAGGTCCGAGAAGGAGGCCACCAGCCGGCCCCAGTTGGTGTACTTCGACCGGCCCGTCTCGCGGTGGCGGTGGTCGACGTCGAGGTAGCGGTTCTCGAACCCCTCGCGGATCATCAGGGCCGGCAGATACCGGTGGATGTGATCGAAGTAGGGCAGGCGCAGGAAGAGGTCGCGCCGGAAGGCCTTGAGCCCGCAGCCGGTGTCGTCGGCGTCGTCATTGAGCAACTTCTTGCGGATGCGGTTGGCCCACAGCGAGGCCTGACGCTTGGCGCCCGAATCCTGACGCCGGGCGCGGACGCCGCCGACCAGTCCGACATTGGCGGGCGCCGCCATCAGGGCGTCGGCCAGACGCGGAGCGTCGTGGGGCGGGTTCTGGCCGTCGCCGTCCAGGGTCACCACGATCGGCGCGCGGGCCGCCAGCACCCCGGTGCGCACCGCCCGGCTCTGGCCGGCATTGGTCGCATGGGCCAGCACGCGCAGGGTCGGCATCTCGGGCATCAGGGCGCGCAGCTCGGCCAGGGTCGTGTCGCGGCTCGCGTCGTCGACGAAGATCATCTCATAGGAGCGGCCCTGGAAGGCGGCGGCGATATCTTTCGCCAGCTGTCCGGCGGCGCCGGCCTCGTCATGCACGGGGACGACGATTGAAACCTCTGGGGAAACGTCGGGGATTTGGTCTGCGCTCATCGCCGCTGTTTAGCCGAGCCTGAGCCCGGGCGCGAGTGCAGCGACATTCTGGTGGTTTTTGTCGGGGCGGCTGTGTGCCATGGTGGCGAAAACGAGAAAACGCGAAGCCATTTTCCGGGGAAGGAAACCACCATGAAAGCGAATCGCCGCCACTTCATCACGACCGCCGGGCTCGGCGCTTTTTGCGCGACAATGACACCGGTTACCTTGGCCGCCGCGCCGGCCGTCGCACAGGCCTCCGAGGGCCAGAACGGAACCGGGCTCCTGACCCCGCCGCCGGCGCTTCCGGCCCATTCCGATTGGGCCGACAACGGGGTGCGGCTGAACCCGCGCGACTTCGGGGCCAAGGGGGACGGCGCGACCAGGGACACGGTCGCCGTCCAGACCGTGCTGGACCGTTGCGCCGTGCTCGGCGGAGGCGAGGTGGTGGTCCCGGCCGGGACCTATGTCGTCGGGGCGATCCGCATCGGCTCCAATACGACACTGAGGCTTGAAGAGGGGGCGACCCTGCTGGGCTCGCCCGACGTGGCCGACTATCCGATCACCCAGGTCCGCTGGGAGGGCCGCTGGATCCCCGGCTATATCGGCCTGGTCTGGGCCCAGGACGCCCGGAACATCACCATCGCGGGCAAGGGGAAGATCCTCGGCAATACCGCCATCCCGGGCCGCGTCGACCGCGCCTCGGGCCTTCGCCATCCGGCCCTGATCGAGCTGGTCAACTGCCACAATATCCTGATCACCGAGGTCTATACCGAGCAGAACGACATGTGGTCGATCCACCCGGTCTATTGCGAGGACCTGACCTTCAGGGGGGTGACGGTGAAGGGCGGCGCAGACGGCGTCGACGTCGATTCCTGCCGCCGCGTCCTGTTCGACCACTGCGACTTCGACACCACCGACGACTGTATCTCCCTGAAATCCGGGCGCGGCATGGAGGGCAACGTTATCGCCCGGCCGACCGAGGATGTGACCATTCTCGACTGCAGTTTCCGCGACAAGCACTGGGCCTGTATCGGCATCGGCTCGGAGACGTCGGGCGGGGTGCGTCGCGTCCTGGTCGAGCGCTGCCAGTGTCTGGCCGCCCGCACCTTCGCCATCTACATCAAGACCCGCCCGGGCCGCGGCGCCTTCATCGAGGATATCGTCATGCGCGACCTCGACGTCTCGGGCGCGGGCTACGGCTTCCTGCGCCTCAACATCCTCGACAGCGGCAAGCAGGACCAGTTCCCGGTCGGCGGGCCGGACGGCATCCCGACGGTGAGGAACTTCGCCTTCGAGCGGATCAAGGTGACCGAGGTCCCGGTGCTGGTCGAGGCCGTGCTGATCCATCCCGACAAGCCGCTGGACGGCTTCGTGCTCAAGGACATCACCGGCACCAGCGGCCGGGGCATGACCCTGGCCAATATGAAGAACGTCTCCATCGAGAATGTGCGGGTCAACGTCTTCTCCGGCCCGCTTCTGGCCATGGACAACGTCACCGGGCGGGGGCTGGAGAACGCCCAGCCCCTGATCCCGACGGCGCGGCCCGCGGCAGTCGAGGGTGTGGCGGGATACAAGCTCGGCATGACCTCGGGCGCGCCGAACTGATCAGGCTTTCGGCCGTCGGGTGAACTTTCCGGTATCGGGGGGGCCTGACGCCGACGGCCGAACCCGTGCTAGGAGGGCGGAATGACGCGCCCTGACCTGGATCGCCATATCGCCGGCTGGCGCGGACCCGTGCTGGCGGCCCTGCTGGCCCTGATCGCGGGCCTGCCCGGCCTGTTGCTGCTTCCGCCGCTGGACCGCGACGAGAGCCGCTACGCCCAGGCCACCTCCCAGATGCTGGAGAGCGGCGACTATGTCGACATCCGCTTCCAGGACGAACCACGTTGGAAGAAGCCGGTCGGCATCTACTGGATGCAGGCGGCGGCCGTCGGCCTGACCTCCAAGGTCGAGAACCGCGACATCGCCGCCTATCGCCTGCCGTCACTGCTGGCCTCTATGATCGCTGCATTCGCCATCGCCTGGGCGGGCGCGGCCCTGCTCGGCCAGAGGGCGGGCTTCCTCGCGGGCGCCATCCTCGGGACCTCCCTGTTGCTGTCGACCGAGGCGGGGATCGCCAAGACCGACGCCATGCTGTGCGCCTGCGTCACCGTGGCCATGGCCGGGCTGGCGCGAATCTATCTGGCGACACGGGCCGGCGAAGACCCACGACGACCGCATAAATTCCTGTTCTGGCTGGGGCTCGGCCTGTCGATTCTGATCAAGGGGCCCATCGGCCTGATCGTGGTGGCCCCCGCCATGATCGCCCTGTCGGTCTGGGACCGCGACGTCAAATGGATGAAGCGGCTGGGCTGGGGCTGGGGTCTGCCGCTGGTGGCCCTGCTGGTCGGGCCCTGGGCCATCGCCATCACCATCGCCACTGACGGCGGCTTCTGGCGTGAGGCCGTAGGCCACGACCTCGGCGGCAAGATCAGCGGCGCGGCGGAAAGCCACGGCGGCTTCCCCGGCATGTATCTGGTCCTGTCGCCGCTGCTGCTGTTCCCGGCGACCCTGCTCTGGCCCGCCGCCCTGTCGACCGGCTGGCATCGCCGGGCCGAGCCGGCCGTGCGCTTCATGGTCTGCTGGCTGGTCCCGGCCTGGCTGATCTTCGAGGCCGCCCCGACCAAGCTGTGGCACTACACCCTGCCGACCTTCGGGGCGATCGCCCTGCTGATGGCCGCGGCCCTGACCCGGCCGATTGGAACGGTCAGCCGCCGGATCGGC
Organism: Brevundimonas sp. ALps5; assembly: GCF_058681645.1. Taxonomy (NCBI): domain Bacteria; kingdom Pseudomonadati; phylum Pseudomonadota; class Alphaproteobacteria; order Caulobacterales; family Caulobacteraceae; genus Brevundimonas; species Brevundimonas sp. ALps5. The sequence goes on from NZ_CM178744.1 coordinate 1,986,463, forward strand.
GCGGGCCTGGCGGTGTTCGCGGCGATGCTGATCTGCGCGGTCACCGTCTATGGCCTGACGGTCTGGGGCACCTCGACGGCCCAGACCTGGGCGGCCATCACCATCCTGTGCGCGGCGGTGGCGGGCATCGGCGGGGCCTTCATCCTTCTGAAGGGGGCGGCGATCTCGGCCCTGCTGGTCTCGATCGCCTTCGGGGTCACGGCCCATGCGGCCCTCGCTGGGACCCTGCGCCAGTTACGGCCCCTGTCGGTCGCCCCCCTGCTGGTGGAAACCATGGAGAAGGCCGGTATCGCTCCGGATCAGGGGCTGATCCCCGGGCCGGTGGCCATCACCACCTTCCATGAGCCCAGCTTCGTCTTCCTGACCGGCCGGGACACCGAACTGACCGATGCGGCGGGCGCCGCCAAGGCCCTGGCCGAGGGCCGTCCGGCCATCGTCGAGGGCCACGACGCCGAGGCCTTCCGTCAGGCCCTGGCCCAGACCGGCGCCTCAGGTCGGGCCGTCGGCACGGTGCGAGGTCACAACTATTCCAGTGGCGACGACGTCGTCCTGACCGTCTATGCGCCGACGGGCGCGCCTGCGGCGCCGAGCGCTCCCGCCGAAGGCGATGCCCGGTGAGCCGGCCCATCCAGATCGTCGAGGTCGGTCCCCGCGACGGGCTGCAGAACGAAAAGGCTGTTCTTGAGCCCACCGTCCGCGCCGAACTGGTGCGCCGGCTTGAGGCGGCCGGGGCGAAACGGATCGAGGCGGTCAGCTTCGTCCATCCCAAATACGTGCCCCAGATGGCCGGCGCCGAAGAGGTGATGGCCGCACTCCCGAAAGAGGCGGGCCGCAGTCGCATCGGCCTCGTCCTCAACGGCAAGGGCTATGATCGGGCGCTGGGCACGGCGGTGGACGAGGTCAATGTGGCCATGAGCGTCACCGATGGCTTCGGCCTCAAGAACCAGGGCCTGTCGGTGGTCCAGCAGGTCGAGATGCTGGCCGGCATCATCGCGGGCCGCGCCAATGCCGAGGGCGAGCCGGGCGCCACGCCGTTCCTGTCCGCAACGCTCTCCTGCGTCTGGGGTTGCCCCTTCGACGGCGAGGTCTCTACGGATCAGGTTCAGGATCTGGTCGGCAAGATTGCCGAACTCGGCGTCGACGAGATCGCCCTGGCCGACACCATCGGCGTCGGCGATCCGTGGAGCGTGACGAAGAAGGTCGAGGCGGCCCGGCGGGCGGCGCCCGAGGCGACCCTGCGCCTGCATTTCCACGACACGCGCAATACCGGACTGGCCAATGCTTACGCGGGCGTCGAGGCCGGGATCGATATCCTCGACGCCTCGGTCGGCGGCATCGGCGGCTGTCCGTTCGCACCCGGCGCCACCGGCAATATCGCGACCGAGGACCTCGTCTATATGCTGGAGCGGGGCGGCTATTCGACCGGCTACGACCTCGACGGCCTGATCGAAACGGCGAAATGGATCGGCGAGCAGATCGGCCGTCCGGCGCCATCGGCGCTTAGCCGCGCAGGCGGCTGGCCGAAGGGCTGATTACAGCTCCACGCCCCGGAACGGATTGCCCTGATGCACCTCCAGCCCCTCGGGCAGGGGGACCCAGGCGGGACGGCGGGCGTTGAAGATGGCCACCGTCGGCTTGAAGCTGGAAGGATCGTCCAGCGATCCGGCATAGACGGTGTAGCTGTCGCTGACCCCGACCTCTCCGCCGAAGACCAGACCTCCGCACGTCGGGCACATGTTGCGCGTCGCCGGGCCGCCGTGGGCGCCGGTCGAGGTATGGGACTGAACCGGTCCGATCAGCCGCACCCCCGCCGCCGCCAGCCCCAGAAACGGAATGAAGCCCGAGCCCGACGCCTTCCTGCAATCCGTACAGAAGCAATAGCCGGCATAGAGAGGCTCGCCCTCCGCCTCATAACGCAGCGCCCCGCAGAGGCAGCCGCCGGTGTGTCTGACGGGGTGGTTCATGCGGGGAGGCTAGGCCCGTGACAGGAGGCGGGCAAGCCGCCTGCCGTCTACAGATTCAGCAGCGCCGGGTCGCCGCCTTGGGCGGAGATGTTGTTCGAGATGGCCTTTTCCGAGGCGAAGCGGATCAGGCTGTTGGGGCCGCCGGCCTTGGGGCCGGTGCCGCTGAGGCCCTCGCCGCCGAACGGCTGCACGCCGACGACCGCGCCGGTGATCGAGCGGTTGATATAGACGTTGCCCGCCGGGACCAGACGCACGACCTCCTCGGCGAAGGCCTCGATGCGCGAGTGGACGCCCAGCGTCAGGCCGTAGCCGCGCGCGGCCAGCTTGCCGGCGACGGTCTTCAGGTCCTTCGGGTCATAGCGATAGACGTGCAGGACCGGACCGAAGACCTCGCGCTCGAGGAAGTCGGCGGTCGGGATTTCGGCGATGGTCGGGGCGAACAGATCGCCCTTCGTGGCGCCCTCCGGCAGGGCGGCGCGGGCGACGATCTTCGCCTCCTTCGACAGCCGCTCGACGTGGGCTTCCAGCGCCGCATGGCTCTCGGCGTCGATGACCGGGCCGATGTCGGTGGCCGGGTCGGTCGGGTCGGCGACGACCTGGGCGGCCAGCGCGCCCTTCAGCCCCTCGATCAGGCTGTCGGCCGAATCCTTCGGGGCATAGAGGATGCGCAGGGCCGAGCAGCGCTGACCGGCGCTGCCGAAAGCGGACAGGATGACGTCGTCGATGACCTGTTCACGCAGGGCCGTGGTGTCCACGAACATGGCGTTCAGGCCGCCGGTCTCGGCGATGAAGGGGATGATAGCGCCGGGGCGGGCGGCCAGCGACCGGTTGATGGCCGAAGCCGTGTCCGTGCCGCCGGTGAAGGCGACGCCATCGATGCCGGGGTGCGAGACCAGCTTCGCGCCCACCGTCTCGCCACGCCCGGGGACGAGGGCCAGCAGGTCGGGGCTCAGACCGGCCTTGTGATACAGGCGCACGGCCTCGGCGGCGATCAGGGGCGTCTGTTCGGCGGGCTTGGCCAGCACCGCATTGCCGGCGGCCAGCGCGGCAGCGACCTGACCGGTGAAGATGGCCAGCGGGAAGTTCCACGGGCTGATGCAGGCGAAGACACCGCGACCATGCAGGACCAGCTGGTTCACCTCCCCGACCGGACCCTTGAGCGTCTCGGCCCCGCCGAAGTCGCGCTCGGCCAGCATCGCATAGTAGCGCAGGAAGTCCGCGGCCTCGCGCACCTCGGCTACCCCGTCGTTCAGGGTCTTGCCGGCTTCACGCGAGAGCAGCGCCACCAGGCGATCCATGTCGGCCTCCAGCGCATCGGCCATGGCGCGCAAGGTCAGGGCGCGTTTGGCGCCGCCCTGACGGTCCCAGCCGATCTGGGCGCGGGCGGCGAGGTCGGCGGCGGCGTCGATGTCGGCTTCCGAGGCCTCGGAGACATGACCCAGGACCTGCGACCGGTCGAAGGGATTGGTGACATCGGTCGGATTGATCCCGGCCTTCAGCTTGCCGCCGATCAGCGGGCCGGAGGTCAGCTTCTCGCTGTCGACCTTTTCGAGGGCCGCGGCGTGCTGTTCGCGGACGACGGCTTGCGAATAGTCGCGCCCGAGGGAGTTCTGGCGGTCCATGTACATCTCCTGGGGCGTGGGGATCTTGGCGTGGCGGTCGGGGTGTTGTTCGACCGAAAGGATGGGGTCGGCGGCGACGGCGGAGGCCGGCACCCGCTCGTCCAGCAGGGCATGGACGAAGGAGGAGTTGGCGCCGTTCTCGAGCAGGCGACGCACCAGATAGGGCAACAGGTCCTCATGCCCGCCGACGGGCGCATAGGCGCGCACCGTGACCGGGCCGAAGGTGTCGGCGGCGGCGTCATACAGGGCTTCGCCCATGCCATGCAGGCGCTGGAACTCGATCTTGACCGAAGCCTCGACCGCCATCCGGTGGACGGCCGCCAGGGAATGGGCGTTGTGGGTCGCGAACTGGGAATAGAGATGCGGCGCCGCGTCGATCATGGCGCGGGCGCAGACGAGGTAGTTCAGGTCGGTCGCGGCCTTGGTGGTGAAGACCGGATAGTCGGTGCGGCCGAACACTTGGGCGCGTTTGATCTCCGTGTCCCAATAGGCGCCCTTGACCAGACGGACCATCAGGCGGCGGCCAGATGTCTTGGCCAGTTCGGCGATGCGGGCGATCGCCTCGGGACCGCGCTTTTGATAGGCCTGAACGGCGAGGCCGAGGCCGGTCCATGATCCCAGCTCCGGCTCATTGGCCAGCCGGTCCAGCAGCTTCAGCGACAGGGCCAGACGGTCGGCCTCCTCCGCGTCCATGGTGAAGTTGATGTCGTAGGAGGCCGCGATCAGGGCCAGCCGCTTGATGCGCGGATAGAGCTCGGACCAGACCCGGTCCTCGTGCGTCGCCTCGTAGCGGGGCGACAGGGCCGAGAGCTTGACCGAGACGCCGTGGCCGACCTCGGGGCCCTGACCTTTCGCCGTCTTGCCGACGGCGGTGATGGCGTCGGCGTAGATGCGCTCATAGCGTTCGGCGTCGGCGGCGGTGCGGGCGCCCTCGCCCAGCATGTCGAAGGAGCAGAGCCAGCCCTCCTTGTTCGACCGCTTCAGCGCCGCCTCGATGGTGCGGCCGACCACGAACTGCTCGCCCATGATGCGCACGGCGGCGGCGACGGCCTGACGGATGACCGGCTCGCCCAGACGGCCCGCGACGCGCTTCAGGAAGCCCGGCAGGTCGGTCTTGGCCTCTTCGTCGGCGTCGACCAGCTTGCCGGTCAGCATCAGGCCCCAGGTCGAGGCGTTGACGAACAGGCTGTCGGACTGGCCGAGGTGGGACGCCCAGTCGGCCGAACCGATCTTCTCGGCGATCAGCCGGTCGCGGGTGTCTTCGTCGGGGGTGCGCAGCAGGGCCTCGGCCAGGCACATCAAGGCCAGACCTTCGCGGGTGCCGAGCGAGAACTCCTGCAGGAAGCTTTCGACGACGCCCTGCTTCTTCTGGCTCTGGCGGGCGTGTTCGACCAGGGCGGTGGCCTCGTCCACGACGGCGCGACGCCCGGCGGCGTCCAGCGGAATGCGGCCCAGGTTGGCGGCGACGGCCTCACGCTCATCGGCGAACTTGCCGTGGTCCAGCGTGTCCCAATGGGCATAGGCGGAAGCGTTGAAGGGGGCGGGCGTGGTCATGCGGCGTCCTCTCGGCCTTCCGGCCCGACTGTCTTGCGTATATGGCGGGCCTGTCCGAATGTGCATCGTATGATCGCCGCTCAAGCCGAAGATCGTTTGGAGAAAGCCGCCTTTGGCCGTTGAAAATCTCGATCCGGTCGACCGCCGCCTGCTCAAGGCCCTGCAGGAAGACGGCCGCATGTCCAACGCGGAACTGGCCCGGCGGTGCAATCTGTCGCCCGCCGCCTGTTTCGAGCGGGTCCGGCGGCTGAGGGAGCGCGGCGTCATCACCGGCTATGCGGCCCTGATCGATCCGGCCAAGGTCGGGCGCGGGCTGATGATCTTCGTCGAGGTCCTGCTGGACCGCACCACGGGCGACCAGTTCGAGGCCTTCGCCGGGATGGTGCGTCGCCAGCCGGAGGTGCTGGAGTGCCACATGGTCGCCGGCGGCTTCGACTACCTGATCAAGGCCCGGGTCGGGGACATGGATGCCTACCGCGCCTTCCTCGGCGATGTGCTGACGCGGATGCCGGGGGTGCGCGAGACCCGCACCTACGCCGTTCTCGAAGAGGTGAAATCGACGACGGCGCTTCCGCTCTAAACGCGTCTCGCAATCGTCGCCGTGACCCGCTATGGCTTCCTGCTCGACAACGGCGGGAGCCACTCGGCCCACATGCGTATCGTTCTGGCCACCGACGCCTGGGAGCCCCAGGTCAACGGCGTCGTCCGCACCCTGACCCGCACGGTCGCGGAATGCCGCGCCATGGGCCATGAGGTCGAGGTCATCGAGCCCAGCCAGTTCAAGACCATTCCCTGCCCGACCTATCCTGAAATCCGGCTGGCGCTCGGTGCCGAGGAAGAGATCCGCGAACGCCTGCGCGCCTTCGAGCCCGAGGCGGTGCACATCGCCACCGAGGGGCCGATCGGCATCGCCATGCGGCGCATCTGCGTGGAGTGGAAGCTGCCGTTCACGACCAGCTATCACACCAAATTCCCCGAGTACGTCTCGGCCCGTTTCCCGATCCCGGTCCAGGTCGGCTACGCCTATATGAAGTGGTTCCACAAGCCGTCGGGACGGCTGATGGTGGCCACCCCGACCCTGCGTGACGAGCTGCAGGCGCACGGCTTCAAGAACGTCTCGCCCTGGACGCGCGGCGTCGATACCGAACAGTTCAACCCCGAGCTCGAACGCATCTTCGACGAACTCGGTGGGAAAGACTGGCCGCGGCCCTTCTGGCTGAACGTCGGCCGCGTCGCCGTCGAGAAGAACATCGAGGCCTTCCTCGAGACCGACCTGCCGGGCACCAAGATCGTGGTCGGCGACGGCCCGGCCCGCGCCGATCTGGAAGAGCGCTATCCCAACGCCAAATTCCTCGGCGCCCGCTTCGGCCAGGAGCTGGCCCGCTGCTTCCGCGACGCCGACGTCTTCGTCTTCCCCAGCTGGACCGACACCTTCGGCCTGGTGATCCTGGAGGCCATGGCGGCGGGGACTCCGGTCGCCGCCTACCCGGCCCACGGCCCCATCGACATCATCCCGGGCTCCAACGCCGGCGCCATCGACGAGGATCTGAAGGCCGCCTGCCTCAAGGCCCTGGAGTGCGACCGCAAGTCGGTCCGTGCCTATGCCGAGAAATTCAGCTGGCGCGCCTCGGCCGAGCAGTTCGTCGAGAACCTCGAACCCTATCCCGAGCCCGAGCGCGGCCGCTTCTGGCGCCGTCTTCGACGCATCGCCCGGGTGCGCCGCCGCGCCGCCGCCTGACGCCCCGGCCTGACCTGGCAGCCCGACTGGACGCCGTCCACAGACGGTTGAGTTTTCAGGCGGAAAATACAGAACGGGGTTCGTCGAGTTTACACTCTGTGAACCAAACTGGAGTGTAGTTCCCCATCGGGGAAATTACACATGCCGTCCGACTGGACCGACGAGATCAAGGCAGCAATGAATGCGCGCGCCGGGCAATGGCGCCTGCGCGTGGCCATCGCCGGCCTGATCGCCCTGGTCTTCCACTCCTTCACCGGCCTGGGCTTCGCCTTCGCCTGGTTCGGCGTCTATTGCGCCCTGCAGTGGATCGAACTCGATTTCGGCCCGAACGGAGCCTGGAGCACCCGGCTGAACCGCAAGGACTGGGCCCGCGCGGCCGTGGTCATGATTCTGGTCAACAACCTGGCCTTCGCCAGCATCGGCCTGGCGGAACTGCGTAGCGGCTCGGGGCTGGCCATCTCCTGTTCGGCCATGCTGTTCGGCGGTTCGATCCTGAACGCCATCATGATTTCCACCACCTCGCGTCCGCTGGTGCTGGCGTCGGTGGCGCCGCACCTGGCCTTCGCCCTGGTCCTGCCCGTGGCCATGGCCCTGCGCGGGGCGCCGCTACTCGAATCCTTCCAGGTGTTGGTGGCCATCATGATGCTGGTCGTCGCCAGCCTGATGACCTGGCGGCAGCTGGCCGTGACCATGATCGAGGTGCGACGCGCCCAGGCCGAGGCCGTCGAGGCCAACAAGGCCAAGTCGGAATTCCTGACCGTGATGAGCCATGAGATCCGCACCCCTCTCAACGGGGTGCTGGGCATGGCCCAGGCCATGGGCGCCGATGAGCTGTCGGGCCGCCAACGCGAGCGACTGGAGGTCGTCAGCCAGTCGGGGCAAGCGCTCCTGGCCATCGTCAACGACGTTCTGGACCTGGCCAAGGTCGAGGCCGGCAAGATCGAGCTGGAGAACCGTCCGTTCGATCTGGAGCCGACGATCCGTCAGGCCGAGGCCAGCTTCGAGGCCATCGCCCTGTCCAAGGGTCTGAGCTTCACCTCGGTCGTCGATCCCTCGGCCGAGGGCCGCTACATGGGCGACGCGCTCCGGCTGCGGCAGATCCTGGCCAATCTGATCTCCAACGCGGTCAAGTTCACCGACGCGGGCGGCATCACCGTCTCGGCGCGCCGCGACGGCGGCGACCTGATCCTGATCGTTCAGGACACCGGTCCGGGCTGCACGCCCGAGCATATGGGCCGGCTGTTCAAGAAGTTCGAACAGGCCGACGTCTCGACCACGCGCCGGTTCGGCGGCACGGGTCTGGGCCTGTCGATCTGCAGCGAGCTGAGCGCCCTGATGGGCGGATCGATCGTCGCCGAGGCCGTCGAGCCGCATGGCTTGCGCTTCGTGACCCGCCTGCCGCTCGAGCGTCTGAGCGAGAAGGGCGAGGCGATCGCCGCCGTCGCCGCCGCTGAGGCCGCCGATGAAGGGCGCGCCTTGCGCGTCCTGGCCGCCGAGGACCATCCGGTGAATCGTCAGGTGCTGACGGTGCTCCTGGCCCAGGCCGGGATCGTCCCGACCATCGTCGAGAACGGCGCCCTGGCCGTCGACGCCTGGCGCGAAGGGCAGTGGGACCTGATCCTGATGGACGTCCAGATGCCGGTCATGGACGGACCGTCGGCGACCGCGGCCATTCGCGCCGAGGAGTTCTCGGAAGGTCGCGACCACACCCCGATCATCGCCCTGACGGCCAATGTCATGACCCATCAGATCGAGGACTACCGCAGCATCGGCATGGACGCCGTGGTCGGCAAGCCCATCCAGATGGACGAACTCATGCGCGCCATGGCCCGGGTGCTGGAAGACAATGACGTCGACGCGGCCCGTTCCGGGGTCCTCGCTGCGGCCTGAGCCCGGCCGAGGTCGCTGACCCTATTTGGCCGGCGCCGCCATGGGGGTCAGATTGGCGGCGATCGCGCGCTGGGCCTGAAGCTGGTCTTCGGGCAGGGGCACCAGGCCCCGGTCCTGCAGATAGCCGCCCTTGCCGGTCGCGGAATCCGACATGAACTCGGAGATGAACTGCTGCAGCCCGGGGGTGACCCCGATGTGCGCCTTCTTGACGTAGATGTAGAGGCTGCGGGCCAGCGGATAGGAGCCGTCGGCGATGGTCTCGGCGGTCGGGGCGACGCCGTCGATGGTCTCGGCCTTCACCGTGTCGAGGTTCTGCTCCAGGAAAGAGAAGCCGAAGACGCCCAGCGAGCCGGGCGTGCGGGTCAGGGTCTGGACGATGGCGTTGTCGTTCTCGCCGGCGTCGATCCAGGCGCCATCCTCGCGCAGGGTGTGGGTGAGGGTCTCGAACCTGGTCTTGTCGTCCTTGAAGGCGGCGACGGCGGGGACCAGCATCCCGCCGGGGGCCATGCCGAGCTCGAGGAAGGCGTCGCGGGTGCCCGAGGTCGGCGGCGGGCCATAGACCTGGATGCGCTGGTTGGGCAGGCCCGGGTTGACCTGGTTCCATGTTGTCGCCGGATTGTCGACGAGAGCCCCTCCGGCGCCGGGTACAGTCTTGGCCAGACCCTCATAAAGGTCGTTGAGCTCGAAGTTGAAGCCGTTGCCGTTGCGCGCCGTGGCGATGACGATACCGTCGAAGCCGATCTTGATCTCGACGATCTCGGTGACGCCGTTCTTGCGGCACAGTTCGTACTCCGACTTCTTCAGCGGGCGCGAGGCGTTGGCGATGTCCGGGGTCGAGGGGCCGACGCCCTGGCAGAAGGCCTGGATGCCGCCGCCGGTGCCCAGGGATTCGACGCGGGGCGCGGCGACGCCGGGATTGTTGCGGCCGAAATTCTCGGCGACGCGGGTGGCGAAGGGGAAGACCGTCGAGGACCCGGCGGCCCAGATGCCCGAACGCTGGGCCTGGGGGCCGCCGGCACCCTGACCGCAGGCGGCGACGGCGACCATGGTCACCGCCATCAGGGCGGCCGATGCGGCGAGTTGCTTGCGGGTCATCGGACCTTCTCCGGGCGGCGTTTCCGCCGCGCTTAGAGCAGGCTTTTGTGACGATTGGACAACCGTTTTCGCGAGCGGCCTTCGCCCGTCAGAGCAGGCGCTTGCGCATGGTCTGGGACAGCATGTCGATCAGGGTGACCGCCACGATGATGATCAGCACCACCGCCGACACCGAGCGGAAGTCGAAGGCGTTCATACGGTCGAACAGGACCTGGCCGATGCCGCCCGCGCCGATCAGGCCGAGCACCGTAGCCGAACGGCTGTTGGACTCGAAGCGATAGAGGGCGAAGGAGGTCCACAGGGGCGCGACCTGGGGAATGACGCCCCAGAAAATCTCGTGCAGGGGCGAGGCGCCGGTGGCGCGCACGCCCTCGACCGGACCCTTGTCGATCGACTCGACCGCCTCGGAAAACAGCTTGGCCAGGACGCCGGCGGTGTTCAGGGCGATGGCCAGGACGCCGGGCAGGGGCCCCAGACCCACGGCGACGACGAACAGCAGGCCGATGACCAGGTCGGGGATCGAGCGCAGCAGGTTCATCACCCAGCGCACAGGCGTCACCACCCAGATCGGGGCGATGTTGCGCGCGGCGGCGAGGCCCAGCGGGATGGCCGCGAAGATCGCCAGGAAGGTGCCCCAGAGGGCGATCTGGACGGTTTCCCACATCTTGGCGACATAGATCTTCCAGTCGGCGAAGTCGGGCCGGAGCAGTTCGGCGATGAAGTCCTGGGTGTGTTCGTTGCGCTCGAACAGCTTGGTGATGTCGCCCAGATTGACGGCCTTGATGCTGTAGACCAGCACCACGGCGACGCCGCCCCAGATCAGCAGGTCCAGCAGGATGGCCCCCAGGGGCTTGGACGGCGCCTTGGGGATGACGTTCAGGTCGAGGGGAGCGGTGGTCAAGGCTGGACCTCGGCGCGGGCGCGAAGACGTTGCAGCTCGGCCTCGGCGGCGGTGACGCCCGCGGCGTCGCCCTTGGCCTTCGCCTCCGTCAGCTTCTGGTCGGCGACCATGACGCGGATGGGATCCAGATAGCCGTCGTCGGCGGCGCGGAATTCGGAATACTCAAGCGCGGCCAGGACCTGACGCTGACGGTCGGCGTCGGGACCCGTGCCCTTGCCGTAGGACAGGAAGAAGGAGCGGATCTTCTCCTTCAGGGCCGGCGGCAGGGTTTCAGCGACGACGATGCCCGATTCCGGGATCGGCGGGGATTGCCAGATGTCGTGGATCTGGGCGGCCATGACCGGGTTTTCGCGGTTCATGAAGACGGTGTTGACGCTGTTCGAGGTCGCTACGTCCAGCACGCCCGAGGCGACGCCGAGCGCGTTCGACTGGTGGTTGGCCGAGCGCACGGTCTTGAAGCAGGACGCGGGAACGATCCCGCGCGGATTGAACAGGAAGGACATGGGGGCGAGGGTGCCCGAGGTCGACTGGGCGTCGCCGATGCCGAAATTGTACTTCTTGCCGCAGGCCAGGACCATGTCGAGCGTGATGCCCGAATCCTTGCGGGCGATCAGTGTGGCCTGGTAGCTGTCCAGCCCTTCCTTGTTGACGGTGCGGGCGATGACCTCGGCATTGGCGCGGTCGACGGCTTCCAGCGCCGGCTTGGCCGAGAACCAGCCGACCTGGGTCTGTTCGCCGCGCATGGCCTCGACCAGGACGGTGTAGTTGGAGCCGAAGAAGGGCTTGATCTTCACGCCCGTGGCCTTGGCCATGTCGTCGAGCAGCGGCTGCCACAGCGGACCGGCCGAGGCCTGGCCTTCGGCGGACAGGATGGAGAAGGTGATCTCGGTCGGCATGGCGCCCGAGGCCTTCTTCTCGCCGCCGCCGCAGGAGGCGACGCCGAGCGCGATGGCGGCGACCGCCGCGAGGCCGAGCAGGCGGCGGGACAGAAGGGTGCGGGTCATGCCTTGGCTTCCCAGAACGCGTCCTCGAACTCGGGACCGTAGATGTCGATGAGGGTCTTGGTGTCCAGGCCCGTCGAGGGACCGTCGTAGACGATCTTGCCGGACTTCAGCGCGATGACGCGCTCGCAATAGCGGATGGCGTAGTCGACCTGGTGCAGGGTGACGATGACGCCGAGGCCGTCGCGCTGGTTCAGCTCGACCAGCAGCTCCATGACCTTTCGGGCCGAGACGGGGTCGAGGGAGGCGACGGGCTCGTCGGCGAGGACGGCCTGGGCGCCCTGGACGATGGCGCGGGCGATGGCGCCGCGCTGCTGCTGACCGCCCGAAAGGGTGTTGGCGCGCTGGGCGGCGTAGTCGGCGACGCCGACGCGGTGCAGGGCCGCCATGGCCTTGTCCTTGTCCGCCTTCGGCCACGCGCCGAGGATGCCGCGCCAGCCGGGCAGGCGACCGAGCGCGCCCAGCATGACGTTGGAAAACAGCGACAGACGACCGACCAGGTTGAACTGCTGGAAGATCATGCCGAGCTTGGCGCGGGCGGCGCGCGTCTGGCCGGTCAGGCGGCCGTCCTTCTGCACCGTCTGGCCGAAGACCTGGATGACGCCCGGACCGCGGTCGATGGTGTGCATGCCGGTGATGGAGCGCAGCAGGGTCGACTTGCCCGATCCGGACGGACCGATCAGGGCGACCATTTCTCCGGCGGCGACCTCCACCGATACGCCGTCCAGCGCCTTGCGGGCGCCGTAGGTCTTCGACACACCGCGAACGGATGCGACGGCTGGGGCGGTGGAACTCATCGGGCTCGCTGACGGCGGCTGAAACGGGGGCGCCGAATGACGCGAGAGAGGCGTTCCGGCAAGTCTTAATGCCACGCGGCCCGATAGGGCGTCCAGTGCTGTGGACAAAGGGCGACACCCTGGAGGGGCTTTGGGGGCTTCCCGTTGAAAACCCTGAATCTTCCGCAGGCGGACCAAAGCGGCCTTCCGCCAGGCCACGCCTTGAAAAAACCTCTTTACATGACAGTCCCGTGACCCTACATCGCCCTCTCCGGCGGACCCCGTAGGTCTAACGTTGCGCTGCTAACGCCGGTCTGGGTTTAACAATTACAGGGGTTTACGTGAATTGCGCACGTATCATTTCCCCCTGGACCTGGTCCGCGAGCGGTCCCCCGAACGTCCTGTCGCACTCGTGCGGCCGGCGACGGTTTCCGTAGCGGCGCGCTGGTTCCAGGACAATCTGAAAGCCGACGTCTTCTATGCAGTGAAGGCGAACCCTTCGCGCTGGGTCATTGAGGCCCTGAAGGACGCCGGCGTTAAAGGCTACGATGCGGCTTCGATCGCCGAGATCGAACTCGTGCGCTCCGTCGATCCCGACGCGCGCATCGCCTTCATGCACCCGGTCAAGAGCCGGACGGCGATCACCAAGGCCTATTTCGATCACGGCGTTCGCACCTTCTCGCTCGACTGCGAGGAGGAGCTGCAGAAGATCCTCGACTGCACCGGCGGCGCTGACGATCTGAACCTGATCGTGCGCATGGCCGTCTCGGCCGAGGGCGCGGCCTATACGCTGTCGGGCAAGTTCGGCGTCTCGCCGGATCAGGCCCCGGCCCTGCTGCTGTCGGTGCGCCGTGCGGTCAAGGACGGCCTGATGGGCGTCTCCTTCCACGTCGGTTCGCAATGCATGCGCCCGACCGCCTTCCAGGCCGCCATGGCCCAGGTCGGCCGGTCGATCAGCCGTGCGGGCGTCATCGTGGACATCGTCGACGTCGGCGGCGGCTTCCCCTCGGTCTATCCGGGCATGGTTCCGCCTGACATGAGCGAATACGCCGACGCCATCCATCGCGGCTTCAACGAGATGCCGGTGTCGGAAACGACCGAGCTGTGGTGCGAGCCCGGCCGGGCGCTGGTCGCCGAGTCCTCGTCGGTGCTGTGCCGCGTGGACCTGCGCAAGGGCGACGCCCTGTATCTGAACGACGGCTCCTACGGCGCCCTGTTCGACGCGACCCACTCGCGCTGGCCCTTCCCGACCAAGCTGGTCCGCGACGGCGCGTCCTCGGACGAGCTGAAGCCGTTCCAGTTCTACGGCCCGACCTGCGACTCGATCGACCACATGCCGGGTCCGTTCTGGCTGCCGGCCGACATCCGTGAAGGCGACTTCATCGAGATCGGCATGCTGGGCGCTTACGGCGTAGCCATGTCGACGGGCTTCAACGGCTATGGAGATCACGAGATCGCCGCGGTCGAGGATGCCCCGATGGCCTCGCTCTACGGCCTGGCGCCGCGCTCCATCCCGACCGTGCGCACCACGGCCGAGGAAAACGCCCGCAAGGTCGTTCGCCTGTCGCGGCCCAAGGGCAAGGCCGGCCAACGCAAGAAGGCCCGCCGCTGAGGCGAGGCTGATCTCTGGATACGGAAAGGGGCCGCGAGCGATCGCGGCCCCTTCTTTTTTCCTCACCATCGCGATGGTGAGATGGCTCGCAGCGAAGCGGAGAGACGGAGGGGTTTCCTATTCCCCACTGACTTCGCGCACGGCTTTCATCAGGGCCTCGACGACCTTGGCGGTCTCCGTTTCGGACCAGCCGCCCGACTTCATCGTCACGGCCTGGCGCAGGGTGTGGAAGGCCTCGCGCACCACTTCGGGGGTTTGCTCGCCGGCGACGAATTTCGCCGCCAGGGCCATGCGCTGCATGACGCCGTCGACCGCCGCGCGGTTCTCGTCCAGCCAGGTCTTGCCGGCGTCGGTCAGGGAGAAGACCCGCTTGCCGCTGGCGTCTTCGACCCCCGCGATCAGGCCTTCGTCGGCCAGCAGCGACAGGGTCGGATAGACCACGCCGGGCGAGGGGGCGTAGCCGCCGCCGAAGGCCGTCTCGATGGCCTTGATCAGGTCATAGCCGTGGCGCGGCTCCTGTTCGATCAGGGCCAGAAGCACCAGCCTCAGATCGCCGGGGCCGAACATGCGGCGCCCGCGTCCCGGGCCGCGGCCTTCACCGCGCTCTCCCATTCCGCGGCCTTCGCCGCGACCCATGCGGCCGAACGGGCCAGCATGGCGGCCGCCGAACGGGCCGGCGTGATGACCGCCGAAGCGGCCCCCGCCGTGGCGCATGCCTTCGCCGCAGGAGTGGCGGCCCCCTCGACCTTCATGACGGCCGCCGCGTTCGTTCTCACCGCGTCCTTCGCGGTCCTCGTAAAATCCAAACATCGTGTGTTCCTTCGTTTTCATGTCGCCATGATATATCTTTAAGAGCGTTACGCAAGGGTCTTGAGATATATCTTTTGCAAGATCGGAACCGGGGCCTCGCTCGTGGGCTTTTGTCTCGAGAAGGAGCCCGCCATGTCAGACCCCCATGTCACCGAGGACGCCCGCGAAGCCGACGACATCGGCGAGAAGCCCGATCTGGGCCGGACCGCCGACACCCTGATCGACGTCCTGAACGGCACCGATTCCGGCTCCGACACCCGGGCGGGCTCACTACGGGGCGGCTCGGCCTCGGGTTCGGACGACGATCCGGATCAGGAGCTGATCAATGAAACCCTCGCCAGCGAGGGCATGGTCGACAAGACCGAAGCCTCCGAAGACTGACCCTCGCGTCATCATCGGTCGTCCGAGCGGCGCCGTAGCGCCTTGCCGCCGCCGCAACGATGGGCCACGGTGGCGTCAGTAGAGAAACGTGCCCAGGGACGAGACCGGAATGAAGCGCAGTCTGGCGGCGGTGGTCGCCCTTCTGACGGTGGCGCCCCTGTTGGCGGTGAGCCTCTCGGGCTGTGATCCGAAGGGCAATGAACACAAGTCCTCCGGCAGCCCCTCCGACCCTGCGGCCAAGGCCGGCGCTGAATCGTCCACTGCTGACGCCGGTGTCTCCGTGGACCTTATCCCGCCGCCCGCCGGAACGACGGCCCCTGCCGAGGGCGCCGTCCGTGTCGCCAATGCCCCCGATTTCGCCGCCGTCTATCCGGGCGGAGTGGTCGAGACCCCGCCGACCGTCGCGGGCGGCCCTGCCGGTCCTGGCGGGCTGGTCACCTTCACGACGGATGCCAAGCCCGAGGCGGTGATCGGCTTCTACAAGCAACGCGCCGAGGCCGCGGGCCTGGCGCCGGTCATGTCGCTGAATCGCGGCGACACGGTCGCCTATGGCGCGGCCGAGCCCGCCAACGGCGCCATGGTCCAGGTCGTGGCCACCGCCGTGGAGAAGGCGCCGACTTCCGTCCAGCTGACCTGGAGCGCGGGTCAGTGAGGGGGGCGGTCCTGACGTCGGTCCTGACCGCCGTCCTTCTGGCCGCTCCGCTCGTCGCCGCCTGTGCGGTCACCCCCTATGGCGAACCCGTCGGCGCCCCGACGACGGCGGCGCCGATTTCCGAGCCCGTCCTCGCCGGCTATCTGACCGACGCTCAAATCAAGGGTCTGGCCGATGGCGTGCCCGCCCCCTCCGCCGACGGCTCGGCGGACCAGATCGCCGATCGCGCCCTGTCGGACCGCTATCGTCCGCTGGAAGGATCGGACCGCTGGCTGCTGGCCACCGCCCACGCCGAGCTCAGCCCCGAGCTGGCGCGCCAGCATTTCGACTGCGCTCTGGGTGTCCGCTTCACCAGCGTGGAGACGCCGCGCCTGAATGCGGTCCTCGCGAAGATCTTGCACGACGCCAATGAGGCGGCGGAAGGCGCCAAGGCCCGCCAGTTCCGTCCTCGCCCTGTCGGAGTCGACATGACCCGCCCGGCCTGCACGCGGATCAGCGAGGCCGGCCGCCGCAGTCCGTCCTATCCGTCCGGAAGCGCCTCGGTCGGGGCCGCCTATGGCGAGCTCATGGCCAATGTCGACCCGGCTCATGCCGCCGCCGCGCGCGAGATCGGCCATCAGATCGGCGTCAGCCGCACCGTCTGCGCCATGCACTATCCCGCCGACGTCGCCGCAGGCGAGGCGCTCGGCAAGGCCGTCTTCGCCGAGGCCGCCGCCACACCGGCCTTCCAGGCCGAGCTGGACGCGCTGCGCGCCGAACTGGCCGAGGTTCGTCGCACGGGCCTGACCAATCCCGGCTGCGTCGCCGAACGCGCCGCCCTGGCCATGCCTCTGCCGCAGGAATGATCGGGGCGTTCGCGGCCCTGCTGCTGCAGTCGGCCCCCTCTCTCCCGGGAAGCTGGGACCTCCCCGCCACCCGCGCCTGTTCGGCCGACGAGGTCCGCGAACTGACCGCCGCGCCCGACGCCGCCGACACGCCCTTTCGCCTGACTTGCCGCGCCACGCTGAACGGCCGCCCCATCCTGCGCCGCGTCCTGATCGAGGGCGCGGAGGCCTCAGGCGCGGGGGTCGACTGCGGCGGCGGCGGGATCGGCCGACCGGGCGCGCGCACCACGACCCGGACGCCCACGGTCGCCGTCTGGTCGCGCCGCCTCGACGGCGCCGAGCCCCGCTGGAGCCGCCCGACCGACGTCTTCATCCGCAACTGCACCGTCCACGGCGCCATCCGCATCTGGGGCATGGGCGCCGGCGGCCGCATCGACGACCTGAGAACCTCCTCGCGTACCCCCGGCCATACGGCGGCGGCGCAGGGGGCGGCGCCGTCGCACATCGCCCTGACCAACCTGACCTTCGCCGCGACGGGGTCCATCCCCCTCTACGTCGGGCCGGGGGTGACCGCGGTGACGGTCGAGGGCGGACGCTTCAGCGGGCGTTCGGACTCCACTGCCGTCTATCTGGACGCCGAGAGCGCGGACAACAGCCTGCGCAATCTCACCTTCGCCATCCGCACCCCGCGCGAGATCATCGCCGTGGACGGCTCGGCCCGGAACACGATCACGGGCAACCGCTTCGCTCTCGGTGGGCAGGGCGGGATCTTCCTCTATCGCAACTGCGGCGAGGACGGGGTGATCCGGCACCAGACGCCGTCGGACAACATCATCACCGACAATGTCTTCAGCGGCGCCTCCGCCTTCAGGCCCCGCACGGTGGTGGTCGGGGCGCGCGAGGGCGGGCGGCGCTACTGCGCGGACGACCGGGGCTGGCCGTTCGGCTCCAGCCTCGACGACGGCGACCATGCGACCGGCAATATGGTGGCGCGCAACCGCACCCAACGGTGATCCGGGCGCCGATCTAGCAGTTGGGGCAGTCCGGCAGGACGCCGCTCTCGAGCTGCAGCGTCGTATGGCCGATGGCGAAGCGGCTGCGGGCCAGGGTCTGGGCCTCGGCCAGCAGCGCCGCGCCGTCCTCCCGGTCGTGAACCAGATGGGCGGTCAGGGCCGTCTCGGTCGTCGACAGGCCCCAGACATGCAGGTCGTGCACCGCCGAGACCCCGGGCAGGGCCAGGAAGGCCGTTTTCACGGCCGCCACATCGACCGACGGCGGGGCGGCGTCCAGCGCCAGATTGACCGAGTCCTTCAACAGGCCCCAGGTTCCGATCAGGATCACCGCCACGATGGCGATCGACACCAGCGGATCGAGGATCGACCAGCCCGTCACCATGATGATCCCGCCCGACAGCACGACCCCGACGGAGACGGCGGCGTCGGACATCATGTGCAGATAGGCGCCCTTGGCGTTCAGGTCCGAATGCTGGTCGCGCATGAACAGCAGGGCGGTGCCGAGATTGATGACGAAGCCGATGCCGGCGACGATCATGATCATCACCGACTGGACCGGCGCCGGATCGGTCAGCCGCTGCACCGCCTCGAAGGCGATGGCCCCGCAGGCGAAGATCAGCAGAAGCGCATTGGCCAGGGCCGCCAGCACCGTCGCCTTGCCGAAGCCGTAGGTCAGCTGCTTGCCCGCCGCGCGCCGGGCCAGCACCGCCGCGCCCCCGGCCATGGCCAGACCGAGCACGTCGGACAGGTTGTGGCCCGCGTCGGCCATCAGGGCGGTCGAACCGCTGACGATCCCGGCCCCGAACTCGCATGCCACGAAGGCCAGGTTGACGATCAGCCCGACGCCGTAGCGCCAGTCGCCGGTGTCTACGGGGCCGTGGTGGTGGCCGGCATGGCCGTGAGAATGCCCATGGGAATGGGCGTGGTGCGCATGCCCGTGGTCATGACCGGCGTGGTCATGCGCATGGTCGTGGTCGTCATGGGCGTGGTCATGGTGGGAGGCCATGACCCGTCTTAGTGCTGATGCAGCAGGACGAGAAGTCCCAGCCCCAGAAGGGCGACCCCGAGCACGGCGCCTTCATAGCGGGCCCATCGTTCGAGCTTGAGCACCGAGGCGCCCATGCGGGCGAGGGCCGTGAAGACCCCCATGCCCAACACCGTCCCGACCGCGAAGGCCGCGGTCAGCAGGCCGAGCGCCGCCAGACCCTCTTGCGCCGAGGACATATAGATGGGCAGCAGCACCTCGCCGGGCGAGACGGCCAGCATGGCGACCAGACCCCAGAAGGCCGCGCCGTGGCTCACGGTCGGCTCGGCCAGCTCCAGGGTCGCGCCGTTGGCGGTGACCGGGGCCGGACGGCGGATGATGGCCTTGAGCAGATAAAAGCCGCCGAAGGCGAACAGCAGGATAGCCGACAGATGGGGCAACAGGCCCGTGACCCACTGCTCCAGCGCCACGCCGGCCGCGACGATCAGCCCGCCGACCACCGCCGTGGTCACGATATGGGCCAGACCCGCCGTGGTCACCGCCGCCAGCACCCGGGGCAGGCTCCACTTCTGCGCCCGTCCGACGAGGACGAACGGCAGCCAGTGGGTCGGCAGGGCCGCATGCAGGAACGCCGCCGCGAAGCCGCCGCCGATCAGCGACAGCAGCACATCGTGTTCGAGCGGGGAGGGCGGCGTCATTGATCGCCCTGTAGCGTGTTATCTTATAACAGTCGAGCGGTTTTATTCGGTGAAGACCAGCGGCGTGCCCGCCGCCGGCAGGCAGCTCTGATCCACCGGCCTGGTCGGGTCCCTCAGGAAGTCGCGGGCTGCGCGGGCGGCGCAGGGGCTGCCGCCGGTCACGCCGTGGGTGGCGTTGGTGACGATCATCACCTGACTGTCCTTGTAGCCCTCGGCCGCCTTGCGGGTCAGGGGCGGGGGACAGCCGGGGTCGATCTCGGCCGCGATGAACAGGGTCGGGATGGTGGTGTGGACGGGGGCGTTCTCGACCGGATCGGCAGGGCCGACATCGACGGTGGCGCAGACGTCGAACAGGCGCGACAGGCTGGGGACCGAGACCTCGGCGACCGGATCGCCCGCGGCGCCGGCGGCCAGCCGTTCCTTCGATTCGAACGGCAGCTCCTCCTTGCACAGATGAGCCATGTGCTGACCCTCCGTATAGTAGGTGCGGCTCTCGGCGGCCCCGGCGACGGGCGACAGGTCGCCCGCGATGATCTTCTCCAGATCGGACGGCAGGCTGCGCACGCCCGAGCCGGAATAGGTGGTGTCCATCAGGAAGGAGGCCAGGTCCTCGACGGTGTAGCTCTTGCCGTCCTTGCCGGGCCCATTGGTCCAGGTTTGGGGACCGGCCAGCCAAAGGCGGGCGTTGGCTTCGAACCGGGTCTGGAGGTCGGGGTGGCGGGCGTTGCAGTCGGTCTGGGCCGCGCATTTGGCGAGGATGATCTTCACGGCGGTCGAGACCTGCTCCGGCGTGTGAACGGCCCAATTGCCCTCGGGCGGCCAGGGGCTGTCCATGACCACGGCGCGCACGCCTTGCGGCGCATGGGTGATGACGGCGGCCTCGATGCGCGGGCCGTAGGAGCCGCCGAACAGGTCGATCCGGTCCAGCTTCATCGCCGTCTTCAGGTCGGCGACGTCGGCGGCGATGACGGCGGCGTTGTACTGCGACAGGTTCACGCCCGCATCGGCCCAGCCCTTCATACAGGCGATCAGCTTGTCGGCGTCTTCCTTCGACGGCGGGCCTGCGTCGGTCAGCTGGGCGCCCGGGCAGTCCATGGAGGGATTGTCCAGTCCGCCGCCGCGCTGGTCGAAATAGATCCAGTCCTGATCGACGGCGGCCAGAGGTCCGGCCCGGTCCGGATTGGCGGCGTAAAAGGCCAGACGTCGGCCCACCCCCTGCACCAGGGCCCCGCCCGGTCCGCCGTGGAAGACCACGACCGGCGGCAAGGTCCGGCCTGAGGCGTCGTGCCAGGGATCGCTCGCCTTCACCGTCGCCACGGCGATGTCGATGCGGCGCGTGTTCGGATCGCCGCGCGTCTCATCGACCGTCAGGGTCCCGCACTCGACCACACGCGCCGTCTGCGCCGGCCAGTTCGCGGGGCAGGCTTTTACCGTATAGACGGGCGCGCTCGCGTGGGCGGCAGGCGCGCCGAGCGCCAGCCCGAAAGCAGCCGCGGCCAGGGCGACGAACAGTCTGATCATGGTGAAGTCCTCCGCCCTCACCAGACACCGGGAGGCGGGGCGCTGCAAGCGCGACCGGCGCCCCTCTTGCGATCAGCCCTTTTTCGGGGCCGCCTTCTTCGCGCCGGTGACCTTGGCGATGGCCTTGGAGACCGCCGCCTTCACGCCGCGCGCGGGCTTGGCTGCGGCCTTGACCACGGCCGGAACGCCGGGCTTGCGCTCCGCATAGAGCGACTTGCGGTCCAGCGGCAGGCCGCTCGGTCCCGGACGGCGCTTCTGGGCCACGGTCTGATAGACCAGCACCGAACCGCGCTCGAAGCTCTTCTTGAACAGGGCAAAATAGATCAGCCACAGCCGCGTGCGGGCCTCGCCGACCATGGCGTAGGCGTCTTCGCGCTTCGCATACAGTCGGTCTTCCCAGTGCTTGAGGGTCAACTCGAAATGCTCGCGCATATCCTCGACATCGAGGGTCTCGAAGCCGAGGCGGCCGAGGTTGGTCACCGTCATGCCGATGGTGTCCAGCTCCCCGCCCGGGAAGATGAAGCGGGTGATGACCTTGGTGGTGGCGGTCGGCTTGATCGGGTCGCGTCCGCCGCGCCGCACCGAGGCCTGGTGGAAATAGAGGCCGCCGGGCTTCAGCAGCCGCTTCATCTCCAGGAAGTGGCGCTCGTGGTTGGCGAAGCCGACGTGCTCGAACATCTCGACCTGTGAGATGGCGTCGAAGGCGCCGTTCTCGGTGATGTGGCGATAGTCCTTGAGCTCGAGGGTGATCTTGTCCTCGAGGCCCATGGCCTTGACCTTGGCCCGGCCGAAGTCGAGCTGGGCCTGCGACAGGGTCACGCCGTGCACGGTGACGCCGTAGTTCTTCGCCGCCCAGCAGGACAGGCCGGCCCAGCCGCAGCCGACGTCCAGCAGCTTCTGCCCGGGCTGAAGGCGCAGCTTGCGGCAGATCCGGTCCAGCTTCTCTTCCTGGGCCGCCTCCAGCGTGGCGTCGTGATCGGTGAAATAGGCGCTGGAGTAGACCATCTCCGGATCGAGGAAGAGCCGGTAGAAGTCGTTGCCGACATCATAGTGGAACTGGATGAAGTCCTTGTCGCTGCGGCCGGCCTTGTCGGCGCCGATACCGTCATTGCCGGTCTTGTCCCATTCGGGCAGCTGGGTCGCGCCCGCGTCGGAGCCGCCCAGCAGGAAGGGGATGGCCGCCTTGGCGATCAGACCCTTGTCGGCGCGTTTCGCCAGGTGGACGGCGCGGCCGTGATCCCAGCGGTCGGCGGCCTCCAGCGGCGAGCCGCCCTCGATGCGAAGGTCGCCCGTGCCGAACAGTTCGAACAGGGTCATCAGGCCGGGCTTGAGCAGAACGCGGCGGATCGCCGACGGACGGGCGACGACGATCTGGATGTCGTCGCGGGCATTGGGGCCCAGGGGCAGGACCTCGCCGTTCCACAGGCGCAAGGACAGGTCGGCCTGAAGCAGTTCGGCGACATGGGCGGTGATGCGGCGCGCAGCGAGGATGCGGCTGTCGGCGTCGGTCGTCATATGGTGGTGAATCCTGTTCCCTTTCGCGTTCATTGCACGGTCGCGTCGCGTGGGGCTAGAGAGGGGAGGCGATTCGAAGCGTCGCTGATGCCCAGGCGCCGGAAACCGGCCATTTCGCGCGGTTTCGGGCCGGTTTGGCGTTGACTCCGAGGGGCCGGTCCGTATATGTCGCCGCTCTTCGCCCGCGGGGTCATCCGGCGGGCGCATCCTTTTTTGCGTTACGCTGAGGCTCCAACATGTACGCGGTGATCAAAACCGGCGGCAAGCAGTACCGGGTTCAACCGGGCGACACGATCGTGGTCGAGAAGCTGCTCGGCGACGCCGGCCAGGAACTGAAGTTCGACAGCGTCCTGATGCTGGGCGGCGACAAGGGCGTGACCCTGGGCGCTCCGCTGATCGACGGCGCCTTCGTCGGCGCGACCCTGATCGAAACCCGCAAGGGTGAGAAGGTGAAGGTCTTCAAGAAGACCCGCCGCCAGGGCTACCGTCGCACCAACGGCCACCGCCAGCTGGAAACCGTCCTGCGCATCACCGGCATCGAAGGCGCCGGCGAGACCGCCAAGTGGGACGGCAAGATCGATCTGACGACCCGCGCCGAGATCAACCTGCGCGCCCGCGGCCTGGCCAAGCGCGACGCGACGTCGGCCCTGGGTTCGACCGAGACGGTCGTCGCCTCGCATGACGGCGCCTCGGTTGACGCCGTGGTCGTCGAGAAGTCCGCACCCGCCAAGAAGGCCCCGGCGAAGAAGGCTGCCAAGCCCGCCGAGACCGACGAAGCCTAAAGAACAACCGCGCTACCCAGCGCGACCCAACGAGACGCGTTCGGTTCGGCTTCGTAGCCGGGGACGCAAAGGAAAGAGGAGCAACCCATGGCTCACAAGAAATCCGGTGGTTCGTCGCGTAACGGTCGCGACTCCCAGTCCAAGCGCCTCGGCGTCAAGAAGTACGGCAGCGAGCAAGTGCTGGCCGGCAACATCCTCGTGCGTCAGCGCGGCACCCAGTTCCACCCGGGCGCCAACGTCGGTCTCGGCCGCGACCACACCCTCTTCGCCCTTGAGCATGGCGCGGTGAAATTCACCACCAAAGCCAACGGCCGTTGTTACGTGTCGATTATTCCGGCCAACGACGACCAACAGGCGATGGCCGCCGAGTAACGCGAAGCCCGATTTCTCGGATCGCGTTGCTCTCAAAAGCAGCCGATCCGGACCAGGGAAAATATTCCGCGGGGAGTCTGGATCACCAGGCTCCCCGTTTGCGTTTCCCCGCCTCGAAGTCCGCCCGAGCCCTCCAAGGAGGCGGACCGATTTGAGGCCAAGACCATGTGCATCATCGAAACCTCCCCGGTCATCGAGACCCGGCGACTGGTCCTGCGCGCGCCCGCGCCCCAGGACGCGCCGCGCATCGCCGCCCTGGCCAATGACCGCGACATCGCGCGGATGACCTGCCGCATGCCGCACCCGTTCGGGACCGGCGACGCGGAGGACTTCGTCATCGCGGTGGCGGGTCAGGATCCGGCCAAGGCCAACACTTTCCTGATCGAGCATGAGGACCTGGGCCCCGTCGGGGTCATCGGCCTGTTCGAGGACGGGGATGTGGCGCCCGAGACGGGCTACTGGATCGGCCGTGACTTCTGGGGCCGGGGCTTCGCCACCGAGGCCCTGGAGGGGGCCATGGTCTGGGCCAGCCGCAAGTGGCGGCGCCGGGCCCTGGTCGCCGGCCACTTCGCCGACAACCCGGCCTCGGGCCGCGTGCTGGAGAAGGCGGGCTTCCTGTACACCGGCGAGACCCGCCGCCCGTACAGCCAGGCGCGTCAGGCCCCGGTCGACACCCGCCGGATGGTCTGGATCGCCTAGGCTCCGGCCAGGCTCGGTCCGAACACGGCGACGGCGCCGATCGCGCCGGCGAGAACCGCCATCCCCGCTCCGGCGAGGAAGGCGATGACCGTCCGGTTGCGGCGGCGGCGCATGCCGCCGGTGCGGACCTTGCGGATATAGACCTTGGGCGTGCGGTCGAAGGCTTCCGAACCGCTGATGTTGTGCTGGGACATGAACGCGCTCCCCCCGACTGACCGATACGCCCTTCGCGGGGCGCGCGGTCACTCAGGCCGTCGCGGTAGGGCCAAACAAAGGCGAACGCCGCTCACCCACCAATCCGTGATCGGACGACCGGCGGTTGCCGGATTCAACCGCAGAAGACGTTACCCGCAGAAGACTGGGCGGCCGCTGTAGGCGGTGTAATAGCCCGTCGACGGGTCGTAGGAGCGATACTCGGCGCAGCACCAGTTGATCCGCTGCGGATCCCGGCCGCCTGTGGCATAGGCGCTGTGGTCGTGGCCGTAGCGGTCGGCATAGGCCTGACCCGAGGCATAGCCGCCGTAGCCGCCGCCCGAATAGACGACGTCGGGGCGGCCGTATTCGCCGTAGTAGGCCTGGGACCCGCCGTAGCTGTAGCCGCCGCCATAGCTGTAGCCCGTGCTGCGCCGCCAGGGCGCGCGCTGGTCTCGCCAGCGGGCGTCGCAGTCGGTGCGGCCGCGATCCCAGTAGGCGTCGCAACGATAGTCACCAGGGACGTCCCGCTGGCCCTGATAGCTGTAGTCCCGAGAGCTGTAGCGCCGGTCGTGGCGGCGATCGCCGCAGCGGTCGCCGCAGACCGAGCCCTGCTGATAGCCGTAGAAGTCCTGCGGCCCGCCGGGTTGGTAGCCATACACCTGGGCCGAGGCGGGGGCGGCGGAGGCGACGATAGTCGCCGCCAGCGAAAGCGCTGCGAGGCGCGACGAAACGGAAAACATGGTTAACGCCTCCAGTCGGCCTCTACCCCCTCCAGGGCGACCCGCCGTGTTGATGGGGTACGCTTACAGGGTAACGGAGATCATTCGTCCGCCGCGCGTCTCGACGCGGCGCATGAGCACGATACGGTCGCCGCCGGCGCTGACCGGGGCGATGATGAACCAGCTGCCGTCCGGCAGGCCGGTGACGGTGAAGCGGTTGTTGGCGCAGGTCGAGGCCCGCACGAAGGAGCGATAGTCCGCGTTCGGATCGGCGACGGTGCGGGCGCGGACCACGGCTTCGGGGATCGCGGCCTGTTCGGTCGAGCCGTACAGGGTGTTGAACCGGGCGCGGGTATAGGGCGTGTCGGGCGTCAGGGCGATCGAGCCGGTGCAGGCATAGGCCGCGCCGTTACGGCTGTAGGCGATGCGACCCTCGATCGATCCCTGGCCCTGAAGCGCCGACCAGCCGAAGGCGTCGGCGTTGAAGGCGTTGGAGGGCGGCGGGGGCGGAATCATGCTGCCCATTGTCGGGGCGCAGGCGGCGACCGACATCAGGGAAAGGCCGGCCAGGGTCGCGAGCGCGGCCGGACGGATGCGTCCGATACGGATCTGATTCGACATGGGATAGCCTTTCCTGCGTGGTCCCGGCTCGCGGGACGCCCCTAACCATACGCCTAACGCCCGTCCTATGGTCAAGGTTGCGGGTGTCGATGACGTCAGTCACAACATCGCCGATGACCGTGACATTTTCCGACATCCAGGCCGCCAAAGACCGCATCGCGGGTCAGGTGGACCGGACCCCCGTGCGCCATTCCCGCCGCCTGTCCGAGCTGACCGGCGCCGAGGTCTGGGTCAAGTACGACAACCTGCATTTCACCGGCTCCTTCAAGGAGCGCGGGGCCCTGAACCGGTTGCTGCTGCTGACGCCGGACGAGCGGCGGCGCGGCGTGGTCGCGGCCTCGGCCGGCAATCATGCCCAGGCCCTGGCCTATCACGGCGGCCGGCTGGGCGTGCCGGTGACCATCGTGATGCCGGAGGGCACCCCCTTCGCCAAGATCAACGGCACCCGCAGCCACGGGGCGACCGTGGTCATCCACGGCCTGGACTTCACCGCCTCGACCGAGGAGGCGAAGCGGCTGGAGGTCGAGCACGGCTATGTCTTTGTCTCGGCCTTCGACGACGAGGGCATCGTGGCCGGTCAGGGCGTCTGCGCCATCGAGTTCCTGGAAGACGCGCCCGGGCTCGAGGCCCTGATCGTGCCGATCGGCGGCGGCGGCCTGATCGCCGGCTGCGCCATCGCCGCCAAGGCCATGAAGCCCGACATCAAGGTCTTCGGCGTGGAGGCGGCCCGCTACCCCTCCTTCACCGCCAAACGCGCGGGCCAGCCCCCCGTCTGCACCGGCCAGACCATCGCCGAGGGCATCGCCATCAAGGCCGTGGGGGACATCCCCTTCAACCTGGCCAATGACCTGATCGACGAGGTCTTCGTGGTCGACGAAGCCGACTTCGAGCGCGGCGTCTCCTTCATGGCCACGATGGAGAAGACGGTGTGCGAGGGCGCCGGCGCCGGCGGTCTGGCGGCGCTTCTGGCTTATCCGGAGCGCTTCAAGGGCA
The DNA here is from genome assembly GCF_058681645.1 of Brevundimonas sp. ALps5. NCBI lineage: Bacteria > Pseudomonadati > Pseudomonadota > Alphaproteobacteria > Caulobacterales > Caulobacteraceae > Brevundimonas > Brevundimonas sp. ALps5. The sequence continues at coordinate 2,013,396 of NZ_CM178744.1, forward strand.
TGAAGGTCGGGATCGAACTGACCGGCGGCAACATCGACGCCCGGATGCTGGCCGTGGTCCTGAACCGCGAGATGGTCCGCGAGCGCAGGCTGATCGTCTACCGCATCCTCGGCGACGACCGACCGGGCATGCTGTCGGCCATGGCGGCGGTGATCGGCGGTCTGGGCGGCAACATCATCGACGTCGTCCACAACCGTCTGGCCCTGGACGTCCCGGCCAAGGGCGCGGAGTTCGACATCATGGTCGAAACGCGCGATAGCGCCCACGCCGACGAGATCGGCGACGCTTTGAAGGACAAGGGTTATGCGCTTCGGATGGGCTAGGGCCGCGACGGTCACGAGTATCGCCGCCACGCTTCTGGTCGCCGCCTGCCATCGCGCCCCCGCGGTCACGCCCGAAGAGCTGGCGAAGAACGCCGCCGAGGCCGCCGCCTTCATGGAGAAGAACAAGTCCGCCGAAGGGGTTCAGACCCTGCCGTCGGGTCTGCAGTACAAGGTGCTGGTCTCGGGGCCGTCGGGCGCCGCCAGTCCCGACCGCAACGATCTGGTCCGGGTCGACTATGAGGGCGCCCTGACCGACGGCACGGTGTTCGACAGCTCGTTCGAGCGTGGCGTGCCCCTGGCCATCCACGTCGACGAGGTGGTGCCCGGCTGGACCGAGGCCCTGCAGCGGATGAAGGCCGGCGACGAGTGGATGCTCTACGTCCCACCCGAGCTGGGCTACAAGGACCAACGCGCCGGCGACATCCCGCCGAACTCGGTGCTGGTGTTCCGGGTCAAGCTCGAGGACGTCGCCCCGGTGCCGGGCGCCGGCCGCGCGATCGGCTCGGCGCAGGGTTAGACCCGGCTCCATTCTGATCTGACCGCTTCGTCCTCTTCGCCAGTCAGCCGGACTGCCTTCGCGCGTCCGAAGGCCTCGGCGTCCAGCCGTCCGAGCGCCCAGACCGCCGCGCCGCGCACCAGAGGCGACGCGTCGTCCAGCAGCCGCTCGGCCGTCGCGACCAGCGAGGCGTCCGCGCTGTTGCCGACGGCGTAGAGGACGTTCCTCAGGAACCGGTCGCGCCCGATCCGCTTGATCGGGCTCTTGGAGAACAGGGCGCGGAAGGCGGGGTCGTCGAGCGCGGCCAGTTCGGCCAGGGGCGGCTGTTCCAGCGCGCCCCGGGCCTGCAGCCGGGCCTCCTTCGAGGCGGCGGCGAACTTGTTCCAGGGACAGACCGCCAGACAGTCGTCGCAGCCGTAGATGCGCGAGCCCGTCGCCGTGCGGAACTCGACCGGCCATGGCCCCGGGAACTCGATGGTCAGGTAGGAGAGGCAGCGGCGGGCGTCGAGCTGGAACGGGGCGGGGAAGGCCCGGGTCGGGCAGGCGTCCAGACAGGCGGTGCAGGAGCCGCAGTGCTCGGTCTCGGCCGCGTCGGGCTCCAGCTCCGCCGCCGACAGGATGACGCCGAGGAACAGCCAGTTGCCGTGGTCGCGGCTGAGCAGATTGGTGTGCTTGCCCTGCCAGCCGAGCCCGGCGCGCTGGGCCAGCGGCTTCTCCATCAGGGGGGCGGTGTCGACGAAGACCTTGACGTCCTGACCCGTCTTCGCCGCTATCTGGCCCGCCAGGGTCTTCAGCCGGCCCTTGATGACCTCATGATAGTCGTCGCCCCGGGCGTAGACCGAGATGTAGCCCGCCGATCGGTCGGCCATCTCGGGCAGGGGATCGGTGCGGGGGCCGTAGTTCATGCCCAGGACCACGGCGGTCCGGGCGCCATCCCACATGGCGGTGGGGTGGGCGCGGCGCTCGAGCGTCGTCTCCATCCAGCCCATCTCGCCGTGGCGTCCGGCCTCGACGAAGTGGGCCAGCCGCTCGCCCGCGCTCCAGGGATCGCTGGCCGAGGCGAAGCGGCAGACGTCGAAGCCCAGGGCCAAGGCCTGGCTGCGGATGATGTCGCGGGGATCGGGCATCGCGGCCTGCTCTCTCACAGACCGGCCTGCGATCAAAGCGGGGTCAGAAGTCCAGATCCGCGTAGTGCGGCGCGGGGGCCAGGCCCTGGAACTTGTCGGCCAGAAGTGGGCGGAAGCAGGGGCGGGACTTGAGCCGCATGTACCAGGTCTTGAGCAGGGGCCAGGACTTCCAGGCCACCTCGCCGAAGTAGTCCAGCACCGAGATATGGGCGGCGGCGACCAGATCGGCCTGGCTCATGCGGCGGCCGGCCAGCCAGTCGCGCTCGCCCAGCAGACCTTCCAGCATGATCAGATGCTCGCGCAGGGCCGCGCGGCCTTCGCGCAACCCTTGAGCCTCGGGCGGGCCGAGGCGGAGCAGGGGCTTCTCCATCCGCTCGTGCAGCAGGACGGCGTTGACCTCGTCGGTGAAGCGGCGGTCGAACCAGGTAGTCAGGCGGCGCACCTCGGCGCGTTCGCCGGCGTCGGCGGGCATCAGCAGCGGCGTCTTCTGCTGGTCCTCGACCCAGCCCAGGATGGCATTGGCCTCGCACAGGGTCAGGGGGCGGCCCTGCTGGACGGTCTGCAGCACGGGGGGCATGCCCGACGGATTGAGGGCGCGGACCGGGCAGTCGGCCTCCCACGGGCGGACCGGGGTCTCCTCGACCTCGATCCGGGCCTCGCCGAGCGCCAGCCGCGCCGAACGCGAGCCGGGGTCGAAGGGGAAGTGGAAGAGAACGGCCGTCATGCGCGACTCCATGCCCCCCTCGATCTTAAGACGGCGTTTACCGCGCCCGGTTCAGCCGCCGACTATGACCAGGGTCCGGTATGGGGGACGGTCTGGCCCGACGCCGGCGGGGTCTCAACCGCCTCCGGGGCCTGGAGTTCCGTCGAGGCCTGCGTCGGCCGCAGGCCCGCCGGGTCGGCGTGGATCAGGATGTCGCTGTCGGGCAGGACGGCGCGGATGCGGGCTTCGGCTTCCTCCACGATGGCGTGGGCGGCCTCCAGCGTCAGGTGGGGGTCCATGTCGACATGCATCTGGACCATCAGGGTCGAGCCGGCCATGCGGGTGCGCAGGGCGTGGATGCCGGTGATGCGCGGGTCGGCGAGGACGGCCGTGGTCACCGCCTGCTGCTCCGCCTCGCCCGCCGACTGGTCGAGCAGATGGCCCGAGGCCTCCTTGAGCAGGCCGAACGCCCCCCAGAAGAGCCAGATGGCGACGATCAGGCCGGCGGCGGCGTCCAGTCCCGGGGCGTGGAGCCAGGCGCCGGAGACCACGCCGATCAGCACCACCCCGTTGGCGGCCAGGTCGGCGGCGTAGTGGCTGCGGTCGCCGGCGACGGCGAGGGACCCGGTCTCCTTGAGCGCCCTGCCCTGCAGCCAGACCAGACCGGCGGTCAGGGCGATGGAGACGAGGATGACGGCGACGGCCCAGCCGCCCGCGCCGACCGGGCGCGGATCGACCATCCGCTGCAGCGCCTCCCAGCCGATGAAGACGGCCGAGGCGAAGATCAGACCGGCCTGGACCAGGGCGGCCATGGCCTCGCCCTTGCCGTGGCCGTAGCGGTGCTCCGCGTCCGGCGGGGCGGCGGCCCAGCGCACGGCGTAGAAGGTGGCCAGGGACGCGACCAGGTCCAGCACGGAGTCGGTCAGGGAGGCCAGGATCGACACCGACCCGGACGCGCCGAGGGCGAAGGCCTTGAGCGCGATCAGGGCCACGGCGACCCCGACCGAGAGGCGGGTGATCCGGCGCGTGACCGCCGCCTTGTCCACAGTTGACTGGGGCGTGACGCCGTCCGTTTCGCTCATCCCGCCTTGTCGCCGATCATGAGCCGCAAATCCAGAGCGGGCTTATGTTTCAGCAAGCTTGGCCATATTGCTCCGGTCACGAAATGGCCGCATGGTGAGCGCTGCATTCATCCACAGGCAGGACGTGGATCGCGCATGGCAGGGGTTGGGGCGGCGACAGGACCGGCGGCGGAACGCTGGATCGGCCGGAGCGAGGCTCTGGAGCGGCTGGGGGTCAAGACCCAGACGCTGTACGCCTATGTCAGCCGCGGCCGGATCGCCGCGCGTCCGGACCCGGACAATCCCCGCCGCAGCCAGTACGACGCCGGGGATATCGCCCGGCTCAGCGCGCCGCTGGCGCCCGGCGAGACCCCGCCGCCCTTCGTGCCCTTCGAACACGCCCCGGCGCGGGGCGAGGCCCTGATCCGGTCGTCGCTGAGCCTGGTGTCGCAGGGGCGGCTCTTCTATCGCGGGCAGGACGTGGTCGAGCTGTCGAAGACGGCGACGGTCGAGGATGCGGCGCGGCTGCTGTGGGACTCGCCCGGTCACAACCCCTTCGCGGGGCTGGGGCCCCGGCTGGACAGCGCCGGCGGGGTCACGGCCCGGACGCGGCTGTTCGCCTCCCTGGCCCGCCGGGCCGAGGAGGACGCCTCCACCGCCGGCAAGACGCCCGATCAGGTCAAGGCCCAGGCCGCCTCGGTCCTCAATGAGGTGGTCGACGCCGTCGCCGGCCCCGGGCCGCGGCTGTTCTTCCACCAGCGTCTGGGGCGCGGCTGGAAGGTGCTGGAGCGCGACAGCGTCATCATCCGTCAGGCCCTGGTCCTGATCATGGACCACGCCATGAACGCCTCGGTCATCGCCACGCGGGCGGCGGCGGGGGGCGGCGCCTCCCCGGCGGGGGCGGCGCTGGCGGGGCTGGCCACCTTCACCGCCTCGCCCAAGGCCTTCGAACTGGCCCGGACCATCGCCTGGGTCATCGAGGCCCGGCGCGACGCCAGAGGCGCGGCCCAGCGCCGGATGGAGGCCGACGGCCGGGTGCCCGGCTTCGGCGACGCGGCCTGGCCCGATGGCGATCCGCGCGCGGCGGCCCTGCTGGAGGCCGCCCACCTGCCGCCCGATCTGGCCGCCATCGTGCGCGAGGGCGAGGCCGCTTCGGGCGTCAAGGCCAATGTGGGCCTGGCTTTGGCCCTCGTGGCGCGGCGTCTGGACCTGCCCCGCGACGGCGCCTCGGACATGCTTCTGATCGGCCGTCTGGTCGGTCTGCTCGGTCATGCGCTGGATCAGGCGACGGACGGCTCGCCTATCGCCGCCCGACTGCGCTATGTGGGTCCCAGACCCGGCGCCTGATCAGGCTCTCCCACCGGGCCAATGGGGATACATATGGCGGACTGGATTGCGGCGATCATCCTTGGGCTGGTGGAGGGACTGACCGAGTTCCTGCCCGTCTCCTCGACCGGACACCTCTTGCTGACCCAGCACCTGCTGGGCCTGACCGACCTGCGCTGGAACGCCTTCGTGGTGCTGATCCAGCTGGGCGCGATCCTGGCGGTGGTGGCTCTCTACTTCCAGCGGCTGTGGGGCGTGCTGATCCGGCTGCCCACCGATCCGTCGGCGCGGCGCTTCGCCATCAGCGTCCTGATCGCCTTCATTCCCTCGGCCATCGCCGGCCTGTTCCTGCACGACTTCATCACCAAGGTCCTGTTCGAGGACCTGCGGACCATCTGCTGGGCCCTGATCGTCGGCGGGGTCATCCTGCTGGTGCTGGAGCGCTGGGCGCCCAAGCCGCACACCGGCGACGCCATGGCCCTGAGCTGGCGCCAGTCCTTCCTGATCGGCCTGTTCCAGTGTCTGGCCCTGGTCCCCGGCGTGTCCCGGTCGGGCGCCACCATCTCGGGCGGTCTGGTGCTGGGGCTGGAGAAGCCTGCTGCGGCGGAGTTCTCCTTCTTCCTGGCCATCCCGACCATGGTCGCGGCCTTCGGTCTCGACCTGATCAAGTCCAAGGACTCTATCGACCTTCACTTCGCCTGGATCATCGCCATCGGCTTTATCGTGTCGTTCGTCAGTGGACTGATCGTCATCAAATGGATGCTCAGCTTCGTGTCGAAACACGGCTTCGCCCCCTTCGCCTGGTGGCGGATCGCCATCGGCGCGACGGGCCTGTTCCTGCTGACCATGGGCTTCGTGAGCTGAGGGGTTTTGCACTCGAAAAAGAGCGGGTGCAAAAAGTGCAAGGCTGAAAGTCGGGCGGCAGGTTTTAGGCGTAGAGCCCGGACTCTGAACGGCTTTTTGTGCGGCTGAAAATTGCACTCTCAGTGCACGCGAGTGCAGGGCGAGGTACTCGGCGGCTGTCTGGATTTGCGATGTCAAAGACCGGCGGACGCGAGTGTACGCGCGCGCGGGAGCATGCGCGGTCGATTGGAGTCAGAAAGCGCCAAGACGTTGATTGAGCGCGCGCTTTTTGGCGAAGGCGTGCCGGGTTGAGCGGTAACCGCTCACCCTTTCGTGCAAGGACAACGGCTGCGCCGCCGTGCGCTCAAGCCCTCGCCCGCCGGGAGAGGGTAGAGTGGTCAGGCCGGGACCAGCGTCTCCGCCGCCGGGCTTTCGGCGAACTGGCCGCCCTTGCGGTAGCGCCAGAGGTAGGCCGGGGCGATGGCTTCCATGCCGGTGGCCTCGACGCCCAGGGCTTCCAGACCTTCGGCGCCCGGGGCGACGACGTTGTCGCTCTCCAGCGAGACGACCTGGTCCTTGGTGAGGAGGGGCGTGATGCCGAAGGCGGCGGTGATCTGGAGCAGGGAGCCGATGATCCGGGCCGGGCCGAAGGGCAGGGGGACCAGGGGGCGTTCGCGCTTGGTCTCGCGCACGATGTATTTGAGCACATCGCCGAAGGTCCAGACAGCGGGGCCGCCCAGTTCGAAGGTGCGGCCGGCGGCCTCGGCGCGGGTCGTGGCGCGGGCGATGGCCTCGGCGACGTCGCCGACATAGACGGGCTGCAGCTTCGTCTCGCCGCCGCCGATCAGGGGCAGGGCGGGGGCCATGACGGCGAGCGACGCAAAGCGGTTCAGGAAGCCGTCGCCGGCGCCGAAGACGATCGAGGGGCGGACGATGACCGCCTCGGGCAGGACGGCGCGCACGGCGGCCTCGCCCTCGGCCTTGGAGCGGGCGTAGGCGCTGGCGCTGTTCGCGTCGGCGCCGATGGCCGAGATCTGGACGAGACGGGCGATCCCGGCCGCCTTGCAGGCTTCGGCGACATTGCGGGCGCCGTCGACGTGCAGGGCCTGGAAGGTGCGCTTGCCGCTCTCGTGCAGGACCCCGACCAGATTGACCGCCGCGTTCGCGCCCTTCAGGGCCGCCGCCACGTCTTCCGGCGAGGTGATGTCGCAGCGCACCGGCTGGATCTGGCCGACATCGCCCAGCGGGCGCAGGTCATAGGAGGTGTTGGGCGCACGAACGGCGACCCGCACTCGCCAGCCGGCTTTCGCCAGGGCGCGGACGGCTTGGGCGCCGACGAAGCCGGAGCCTCCGAACACAGTGACCAGACCCGGGCTGAACGCGGACATGGGAAGCTCCAATCGAAATCTCAGACTGGCGGGATAGACCAGGTCTCGCTGCATCGCAACGCGGCGCACAAAGGGTTTGAACGCGATGTGCAAAACTTGTCGCAAAAGCATATTGACCCGCCCGTCCAACTCCCATAGAGGTCCGCGCCTTCCCGACGGAAACGCCTTCACGGCGCGACCGACAGGGGGCCCAGGTGGCGGAATTGGTAGACGCGCTGGCTTCAGGTGCCAGTGATCGAAAGGTCGTGGAGGTTCGAGTCCTCTCCTGGGCACCAATTCTCGAAACGGCGTCGCATCGACAGATGCGGCGCCGTTTTGCTTTCCGGGCCGGCCCGCTACTCGCATCGCGGCCCCCGCTGGGCTAGAGGCTGTGCATGACCGTTTATTTCCACGAAGGCGACCTGCCCGACGATCTCGACCTCGGCCCCTCGGTGGCGGTCGATTCCGAGACCATGGGGCTGCGCTATCACCGCGACCCGCTTTGCGTGGTCCAGCTGTCGGCCGGGGACGGGGACGCCCATGTCGTGCGTCTGCGCCGCCCCGCCTATGACTGTCCGAACCTGAAGGCCCTGATGGCCGACCGCGGCGTGCTCAAGATCTTCCACTTCGGCCGCTTCGACATCGCCATGATGCAGCTCTATCTCGAGGTGGACACCGGGCCGGTCTATTGCACCAAGATCGCCTCCAAGCTGGCCCGCACCTATACGGACCGGCACGGGCTGAAGGACGTCACCCGCGAACTGGCGGGCGTGGACCTGTCCAAGGCCCAGCAGTCATCCGACTGGGGCGCCGACGTCCTGACCCAGGCCCAGCTCGACTATGCGGCCTCGGACGTCCTCTATCTGCATGCGGTCAAGGACAAGCTGGACATGATGCTGGCCCGCGAGGGCCGTACCGAACTGGCCCAGGCCTGTTTCGACTTCCTGCCGGTCCGCTCGCGTCTGGACCTCGAAGGCTGGGAAGAGATGGACATCTTCGCCCATGCCTGAGGCGGAAGGGCAGGATCAGGCCGCCGTGGAGGCGCGCCGCGACGCCGACGAGGCGCGTCTGGCCGAGGCCGGCGCCAAATGGCGCGCGCGCTCGCGCCGGGTCCAGCTCTATCGCCGTCTGCTGCCGATCCTGATCGTCGTCCTGGCCGGCGGCGCCTTCACCTGGACGGTCTTCCGCACCGTCATCTCGGGCGTCGAGCGCAAGGCGGCCCAGAGCCGCGAGGTCCGGCTCGACAATCCGATGTTCCACGGCCAGGACGCGCAGGGGCGCTCGTTCCTGATCGGGGCGGCCGGGGCCGTGCGCGATCCGAACACCGGCCATTTCCGCCTGAACGGCCCGGTCCTGAGGCTGAACCTCGGTGGCCGCAAGGTGACCCAGATGACCGCCGACGCGGGCATCTATGACGAGGTCAAACGCTCGGTGACCATCGGTCCGAACGTGAAGATCACCGACGGCGGTTCGGGCTTCACCCTGACCACGCCCGAGGCCGTGGTCGACACGGCGACCGGGGTGGTGACCGGTAACAAGGGCGTTCAGGGGCAGGGACCCCTTGGAACGATTTCCGCTTCGTCCTATGCCATCTATGATCAGGGCGAGCGGGTGACCTTCAACGGCGCCGGCGAAAACAAGGTACGCGGGACCCTGATGCCCGCCCGGTCGGCTGGATGACACGATGACCAAGACGAAAATCACCTGGATCGCCGGCGCGGTAGCCGCAGCCGGTCTCGCCCTCGCCACCCAGGCGGTGCACGCGCAGTCTCGCGGCAATGTCGCCGACGCCCCGATCGCCTATGGTGCGGACCAGATCGCCCGCACCCCGGCGGGCCTGAGCATGCGCGGCCGGGCCGAGCTGACCCAGGGCGGCAACCGGATGCGCGCCGACAGCGTCACGGCCGCGACCACGGACAGCAACCAGCTGACCCGCATCGAGGCCTCGGGCAACGTCTACTATGTGACGCCGAACGAGACGATCCGCGCCGACCACGCCGTCTATACGGCGTCGAACGACACCATCATCCTGACCGGCGACGTGATCCTGACCCAGGGCAAGAGCGTCATGACGGGGTCGCGCCTGACCTATAACGTCCGCACCGAGACGGCCGAGATGGGCGGCGGCCGCGTTCAGGGCGTCTTCTATCCGCAAGGTTCGAACTGAACCGTCGGTTCGTGTTCGACTGAAAGGCCCGGTTTGGCGCGCAAGGAACTCTCCGCTCTCAACGTCAACGACCCCACAGCCGGGGTCGCGCCGACGCTCGCCCCCGAGCCGGAGGCGGCGCGCGGGCTTCGGGTCAAGAACATCGCCCGGGCCTTCGGCGCCCGCCAGGTAGTGCGCGACGTCTCCCTGACCGTGCAGCGCGGCGAGGTCGCGGGTCTGCTGGGCCCCAACGGCGCCGGCAAGACCACCTGCTTCTATATGATCACCGGCCTGATCCCGGCCGACACCGGCTCGATCTGGCTGGACGGCGAGGACATCACCAAACAGCCGATGTACCAGCGCGCCCGCATGGGGCTGGGCTATCTGGCGCAGGAGGCCTCGATCTTCCGCGGCATGACGGTCGAGCAGAACGTCAAGGCGGTGGTCGAGCTGCGCGAGAGCGGCAAGGGCATCGAGGTGGAGACGACCCGCCTGCTGGAAGAGCTGCACATCGGCCATCTGCGCCACGCTCCCGCCGCCAGCCTGTCGGGCGGCGAGCGGCGTCGGGTCGAGATCGCCCGGTCGCTTGCCGGTCGACCCAGCTTCATGCTGCTGGACGAACCCTTCGCGGGCATCGACCCCCTGGCCATCGCCGACATCCGTCAGGTGATCCGCTATCTGGCGGGCGAGGGCATCGGGGTGCTGATCACCGACCACAACGTCCGCGAGACCCTGGACATCATCGACCGCGCCTCGATCATGTCGGGCGGCGAGGTGCTGTTCGAGGGCACCGCCGATCAGGTGATCCACGATCCGGAAGTGCGCCGCGTCTATCTGGGCGATCTCTACGGCTCCGGCCGGGGCTGATCCGCTTCAGGACCCTCTGCGGCCGAAGGGGCGTGAGGGGGCGACGCCGGGATCCCAGGCGGGATTGCTCCACGGTTGCGGCTGGGCCGGGAAGGGCGCGGGCTCTTCACGGCGAACCGGTTCGGGCTGGATCGGGCCCGGACCGAAGTCGAAGATGGGTTTGTAGGGCACATCCGGATCGCCACGCCTGGCCTCGGCGATCAGGGCGTCCCAGCGGTCCTCGTCCAGCCTCTGTTCCCCGCCGCCGCCGTAACGCTGGCTCGGGTCGCGCGGATCGGGACCGAACCTGTTCTCGCCCCGCGTTCCGGGCAGCAGGGTCAGGATGAACATGATCAGCTGGCCGACATAGCCGAGCATGCCCAGCAGACCGGCCGCGCCAAGCCCCACCAGGGCCGTGCCGACGAAGGCCTCGCGGCTGGCGCCCAGGCCGACCGACCCGATCGCCGTCGCGATCGTGCCGACCGCCATGACGCTGCTTAACAGCGAGGGCAGCATCAGGCACAGCCAGACCGCGCCGCGTCCGCTGTCGTGCAGGCGGCGCACCAGCACCGCATAGTTTGGAATGATCAGGCCCAGAAGGCTGGCGACGATCAGGCCGAAGGCGGTCAGGACGCCGGTCGTCGCCTCGCCCGCGCCGGACTGTCCCATGGCGCCGACGGCCAGACCCATCAGCAGGGCGTACCAGAGGCCCTGCAGGACGGCGAACAGCCAGTATTCTGTACGGCTGGCGCGACCCTTGAAGTCGGCGTAGCGCATCAGCGGGCGGAAGAGCAGCATCTCGGGCGTCCGGAGCCGTGGGGGATGAGGCCCAGTTTCGGACAGAACGATGAAATCCGGAAAAACGGAGAGGGTAAACGGCCACGGTTTCCCGCGTTCGCCCCGCGTTAACCCCTTGCCTGCATTCTGGGCACAGCAAGTTCCGGGCCAGACGCCCAAGGGGAGACGAACGGCGGTGGTCGGTCAGAGGCTGGAGATCAGGCAGGGGCAGGGGCTCGTCATCACGCCCCAGCTGCAGCAGGCGATCAAGCTGCTGCAACTGTCGAACCAGGAGCTGGACGAATACGTCGAGGCCGAGCTCGAGAAGAACCCGCTGCTCCAGCGCGACGAGACCGAGGCCGGTCCGGCCCGCGAGGCGGGTGACGCCGAGCCGGCGGCCGCGTCTTCCAGCGATACCTCCGAACTGAGTTTCTCCGACGCCGGGGCCTCCGAGCGCAGTTCGACCGTCGATGCGGGCGAGAACGACGTCTATGGCGATGCGACGCCCGGCGAGCGCACCGTCGACCGTCTGTCGGACGAGGCGGCCCAGCCGGGCATCTCCGACTGGTCGACCGCCGGCAAGGGCGGTTCCGCCTATGACGGCGAGGGCGGCGAGCGCCCGGACCAGCGCGAAGCCACCCTGTGGGAGCATCTGCAGGCCCAGGCGTCCTCCGCCGGCCTGGACGCCACCGACCATGCCATCGCGCTGAGCCTGATCGATGCGGTCGACGAGGGCGGTTATCTGCGCGGCGAACTGGCCGAGATCGCCGACCGTCTGGGCTGCGGCCTGGAGCGGGTCGAGGCGGTCCTGACCGTCTGCCACGGCTTCGAGCCGACCGGGATCATGGCCCGTTCGGTGCCGGAATGCCTGAAGCTGCAGCTGATCGAGCGCAACCGCTTCGATCCGGCCATGGCGGCCCTGCTCGACAATCTGGAGATGCTGGCGCGGCGCGACCTGCAGGGGCTGCGTCAGGCCTGCGGCGTCGATGCGGAAGATCTGGCCGAGATGATTTCCGAGCTGAAGGCCCTGACGCCGCGTCCCGGCGCCGGCTTCGGCGGCGAACCGGCCCAGACGGTCATTCCCGACGTCCACGTCCGCCCCGACCCGGCCGGCGGCTGGAAGGTGGAGCTGAACACCGACACCCTGCCCAAGCTTCTAGTCGACAAACGCTATCACGCCTCGGTCTCGGCGGGCGCCCGGACCGAGACGGAGAAGGCCTTCGTCGCCGACTGCGCGGCCCAGGCCAACTGGCTGGTCAAGTCGCTGGACCAGCGCGCCAAGACCATTCTGAAGGTCGCCTCCGAAATCGTGCGCCAGCAGGATGCCTTCCTTGCCTTCGGCGTCGAATTCCTGCGCCCGCTCAATCTGAAGACCGTCGCCGACGCCATCAGCATGCATGAATCGACCGTCAGCCGGGTCACCTCGAACAAATATGTCTCGACCCCGCGCGGCGTCTTCGAACTGAAATTCTTCTTCACCGCCTCCATCGCCTCGACGGGCGACGGCGCCGCCCACTCGGCCGAGGCCGTCCGGCACCGGATCAAATCCATGATCGACCACGAGGCGCGGGAGGGCGACGTTTTGTCCGACGACCGGATCGTCGAACTGCTGAACGAGGCGGGCATCGACATCGCCAGGCGAACGGTCGCCAAGTATCGGGAAGCCTTGAGGATTCCGTCCTCGGTCCAGCGTCGCAGGATGCTCAAGTTCGCCTGACCGGCGTCTGGAATCCGACCACAAAACGGTGATCCCGATTGACACCAAAATCAGTCGGGAGCGTTCTATCCGTATGCAAGTCCAAGTCAGCGGCAAGCAAGTGGATGTCGGCGAAGCGTTAGGCTCGCGCATCTCCCAGGAACTCGAAGAGGGAGTCGGTAAATACTTCGAACGCGGCGGTCAGGACGCCGAGGTCGTGGTCTCCAAGGACGGCTATGGGTTCAAGGTGGACTGTTGGGTCCGCCTCGCCTCCGGCCAGTCGCTGGTCACCACCGGTCACGGCGGAGACGCGCATTCGGCATTCACCGACAGCCTCGACAAGCTTGAGAAGCGGGTTCGCCGCTACAAGCGCCGTCTCAAGGATCACCACATCGGGCCCAAGGGCCTGTCGCCCGAAAAGACCGAAATGGCCGCGGCCTCGGTCGCCCGCTCGATCGTGCTGCGCAACCCCGACAGCGTCGAGGACGACGTCTTCGGCGATACCGGAACTTCTGACGAACCGCCGCCGGTCGGCATGGTCATCGCCGAGACCGAGGCCGAGATCCGCACCATCACGGTCGGCCGCGCGGTGCTGGAACTCGACATGACCGGCTATCCGATGGTGCTGTTCCGCAATGCGGCCCACGGCGGCCTGTCGGTCGTCTATCGCCGGCCGGACGGGAATGTGGGCTGGATCGACCCCGAGCGGACCTCTCCCGGTCTGAACGGAAAGGCCAAGACCAATGGGCACGCTTCCGTAAGCCCTTAGTGCTAGCTGTCAGTTGAAGGCTTTCCTTGATGCGGCGGAGCGGCTAAAGCCCGCCCGCCCCATCGGGGACGAGAGAGTATCGAGTCGGGGATAGTTTATGGACATCGCTGAATTGCTGGCGGAGGACGGGATCGTCCTGCGCAGCGGCGCGTCTTCGAAACGGCAGGCTCTTCAGGTCGTCGCCGAAACCGCCGCCTCGGCCATGGGGCTGGATTCCGCGCGCGTCATGGACGCCCTGCTGGAACGCGAGGCCCTGGGCGCCACCGGCCTCGGCTCGGGCGTGGCGGTTCCGCATGCCCGGATCGACGGTCTGGCGCGCGTCTTCGGCGTCTTCGTGCGTCTGGATACGCCTGTGGCCTATGGCTCGGTCGACGATCGCCCCGTCGATCTGATGTTCGCCCTGTTCGCTCCGCCGCGTGACGGCGCCGACCATCTGCGCGCCCTGGCCGCCGTGTCGCGCGCCATGCGTTCGCCCGAGCTGCGCGAAAGCCTGCGCCGGGCCCATACGGTCGACGCCGCTCACGCCCTGTTCGTCACCGACAACGTCCCCGCCACCGCGGCTTGAGGCGGCAGGTCAGGACGCCCGCCTGAGGCCGCAGGCCGCACGGGGCTGCGTCAGGTCCCTACCGATGGTAGAACTCCGTTTCCCACGGAGGTCGCGATGGCGAAGCTTGTCTACGGGTTGAACCAGTCGCTCGACGGCTATGTGAACCACGACGCCTTCGGGCCCGGTCCGACGCTGTTCCGGCATTTCATCGACCATATGCGCGGGGTGACGGCGAGCGTCTACGGCGGGCGGATGTACGAGATCATGCGCTACTGGGACGAGGACCAGGAGGGCTGGGACGCTCCGGAGCGGGAGTATGCCGAGGCCTGGAGAGCGACGCCGAAATGGGTCGTGTCCCGCACGCTGAAGGAAGTCGGACCCAATGCGACCCTGGTCGAAGGCGACCTCGGGGCGGCGATGCGCGGGCTGAAGGACCGGCTGGAGGGCGAGATTGAAATCGCCGGCCCCGGTCTGGCGAACCAGCTGATGGCGCCGGACATGATCGACGAATACCGGATCTATCTGCATCCGGTGGTGGCGGGCCCCAGTCTCGGGGCGAAGGGGGTGCTCTTCTTCACGCAATCGCCGCCGCCGCTGGATCTCGTGTCGAGCGAGCTGGTCGGGGATGATGTGGTCCTGTTGACCTATGCGCCCGCCTGAAAGGGGGCGATGGGGCTGCGTCAACCCGGATAACCGCAGCCCCGCCCAGAGCCCGCGCTGACTGGGGAGCCGTGCGCGGGGTGGATATGTGTCCGCCGGAAGCCGGCGGAGCATTCAAAAGCAATAACGCGGCCCTCGCGCTCAAGCAGCGAGTGACCGCGTCACGAGCGCTAGCGCGCCCCGCTTAGATGTAGCGACGCAGCGAGCGGGTCAGTTCGCCGGCGCCGTTCTTCTTGACGGCGGGCTGGTAGGCGACGCGGGCGTGTTCGACGCAGTAGACGCCTTCCGAGGCGCGACGGCCGCAGAAGCTGAACTCACGCGAGGACGGGTCGCCGATCGGCCATTTGCACATATGGGCGCCCAGCGTCAGGACCGTGGCGGTGCCGGGCTGTTCGACAATGGCGGGCAGGGGCGTCGGCGCGACCGGGGCGGCGACGGGGCGCGGCTGAACGGCCTCGATCCGACGCGGGGCCGAAGGCTGGCCGTAGTCCTGCTTGGGCGGGGTCGTCCGGGTCTTGGCCGGGCGGAAGGCGGTGGTGGTGGTGCGCGCCGGCTGCGACGGGGTCGCGCGGCCCGACAGGCCCAGACGGTGCACCTTGCCGATCACGGCGTTGCGGGTGACGCCGCCACCCAGCTGTTTGGCGATCTGGCTCGCCGACTGGCCTTCCAGCCAGAGCTTCTTCAGCGCGCCTACGCGATCTTCGGTCCAGCCTGCGGTCATCTCGCCCTCCGGGGGGATCAGGATTCAATATGTAGTGGCGAACCCCTCCTCCAGAGCCCGCTACCTACCACCAATCGTAAACGAGCGGTTAACAGACGCAAGATGTGCGAATCAGTCCGTCCACAGAAACCAGATGTTGAATCGGTGTTATGTGGGCGTTCCTCACCACGGCGCAGCCGTGGGGAGGGGAACCGCCCGCGTTTTCGCGGGTGGTGGAGGGGTTTCTTTGCCGGGAGCGGATGCGGTCTGGCCGAGGCAAGGAAGCAAGAACCCCCTCCGTTCACGGCGCTGAAGGAGCGCCGCGCCACCTCCCCAAGCTTTGCTTGGTGAGGACATTGCGAAACCGCTCCTGAAGGCGCATTTCCCGCCTCATGACCGATCTCGCCTCCACCCGCCCCTCCGGACTGCCGACGCCCCGCCGCTATGACGGGGTCAACTGGGTGGGGGTTCAGACCCTGTACCTGCGTGAGGTGCGGCGCTTCTGGAAGGTCGGGGCCCAGACGGTGGCGGCGCCGGTGGTGACCACGCTTCTGTACATGCTGGTCTTCGTCGTGGCCCTGAAGGGGTCGCGGCCGCCGATCGACGGCACCCCCTTCGCCGAGTTCGTGGCGCCAGGCCTGATCATGATGGCGATCCTGAACAACGCCTTCGCAAACGCCTCGTCCAGCCTGATCCAGGCCAAGATCATGGGCACCTCGACCGACTTCCTGACCCCGCCGCTCAGCCCGCTGGAGCTGACCATCGGCTTCTCGCTCGGCGCCGCGACGCGCGGCATCGCCGTGGGTCTGGTCACCGCCGTCTGTGTCCTGCCGTTCGCGAAGATGGGCGTGACCAACGTCCTGGCCATCGTCTACTTCGGCCTGATCGCCTCCCTGCTGATGGGGATGGTCGGGGTTCTGGCCGGGCTGTGGTCCGAGAAGTTCGACCAGCTGGCGGCGGTCCAGAACTTCGTGGTCATGCCCATGACCTTCCTGTCGGGCGCCTTCTATCTGGTCCAGAACCTGCCGGGGCCGTTCGCGACCATCAGCCACTTCAACCCCTTCTTCTATCTGATCGACGGCTTCCGCTCGGGCTTCATCGGCCATGCCGAGGGCAGTCTGTGGATCGGGGTGGTGATGACCGCCGTCCTGACGGTGGTGATGGCCGTCGCCAACTGGCTGGTGTTCCGCTCGGGCTGGCGCCTGAAGAGCTAGAGCAGATTGGGCCACGCGATGGCGTGGACCTGATCCTTGCCGGGGACGGCGGCCAGAGGCGGGGTCGAGAACAGGCTCGCGATGGCCGGATCGCGCACATTCAGCCCGCCGGTGAAGGCGCCGAAGGCCGGCAGGATGATGCGGCGGCCGTCGGTGATGAAGCAGGGCTTCCTCACGCCCCGGCCATAGGCGGCGACCCGGGCCGAGGGGTGAAGGTGTCCCGCCACCTCGCCCGGCTGATCGCCCGGCATGGGTTCGTGCACCAGTCGTAGGGCGCCGAGGTTCAGGGTCTCGATGACCGAGCCGGGCAGGCGGTCCAGATCCGCCCCCAACGCCTCCCGGTCGTGATTGCCCTCCAGCCACAGCCAGTCGCGGCCGAAGGCCATCCGCTCCAGCGTCTCGCGGTCGCTGTCGGCCATGCGCGGAATGGAGCGGCGGTCGTGGAAGCTGTCGCCCAGGAGGACGACCCGGCCGGGGTTCAGCGCAGCGATCTCGGCTTCCAGCCGGGCGAGGGTGGCGGCGCTGTCATAGGGGGGCAGCATCTGGCCGCGCACGGCGAAGGCCGAACCCTTCTCCAGATGCAGGTCGGCGACGATCAGGACGTCGTGCTCGACCACATGCATGGCGCCCGAACAGCGCAGCACGCAGCGCTCGCCGGCGATCCGCACCGCCAGTCCGCCGCATCCGCTCCGCCTCGGCGCCAGAACCATTCGCCACTCCTCGACTCTTGCCGCCGCCGTCACGCCGCCCCCTGTAGCTCAGGCGGGGCGTCGTCCATGACCTCGGCGATCAGGGCCTCGGCGGATTCCTTCAGGATCATGTCGGCCGCGTCGCCCCCGCCGACCCGCTCGCGGCCGATGACCACCAGAACCGGAACGGAGAAGGGCGAGGGACGCTCCAGCGCCTTCGTGCGGATCTGACCCGAGATGCGCGTCAGCAACTGACCCAGTCGCGCCACATCCAGCAGGCCCGCCGCCGCATCGGCCCGGGCGGTGCGCAGCAGAAGGTGATCGGGCTGGTGGCGGCGCAGGACGTCGTAGATCAGGTCGGTCGAGAAGGTGACCTGACGCCCCGTCTTCTCCTGCCCCGGCTGGCGACGCTCGATCAGGCCGGAAATGAGTGCGCAGTTGCGGAAGGTGCGTTTCATCATGAAGCTCTCCTCCAGCCAGCTCTCCAGATCGTCGCCCAGCATGTCGGGCTGGAACAGGTCGTCGTAGTCGAGGTCGCCGCCGTCGGCGGTCGAGGTCATCGGCTTGATCGACCAGATGGCGATCGAATAGTCGGTGCAGACGAAGCCGAGCGGCCCGACGCCGGCGCGATCGAGCCGCCGGGTCAGCAGCATGGCCAGGGTGTTGTGAGCGAGGCCGCCCTCGAACGGATAGGCGACCATGAAGTGGCGATTGCCGCGCTGGAAGGTCTCGATCAGCATCTGGTCCGCTGTCGGAATGGCCGACTTCGCCTCCTGCAACTCCAGCCATTCCTGCACGTCGGGCGGCAGGACGCGCCAGTGGTCGCGGTTCTGGATCAGGTTGCGGACCCGGTCGGCCAGAGAGGTCGACATCGGGAATTTCGACCCGCCCCAGGACGGGATCTTGGGGTCCTTGTCCTGGGCGTGGGTGACGAGGGCGTCGGTGCCCGAGATGCCCTGGAAGGCCCAGATCTGGCCGGCGAACAGGAAGGTGTCGCCGGGCGTCAGCTGTTCGAAATACCACTCCTCGGCCTCGCCGACCTTGCGGCCCCCGACCAGCTGTCTGGTCGCCCCGGCGCCGCGGCGCGAAGCGATGCGGACGTTCAGCGTCCCGGCCGCGACGATGGCCCCGACGTTCATGCGGTGGCGCTGGGCGGTGTCGGCGTTCCTGACCTTCCAGCGGCCCTCGCGGTCCTTCACGATCCGGGCGAAGCGGTCATAGGAGCGGAGCGCATAGCCGCCGGTGGCGACGAAATCGACGACCTCCTCGAACTGCTCATACGGCAGGTCGGCATAGGGGCCGCAGGATCTGATTTCCTCGTGCAGGTCTTCCAGCCGGAAGGGCTCGGAACAGGCCAGACCCATGATGTGCTGGGCCAGGGTGTCGAGGGTGCCGGTGTGGTGTGGCTCCCAGTCGAAGGCGTTCTCGGCGACGGCCTCGCGCGCGGCCTGACACTCCAGCATCTCGAACCGGCTGGCGGGCACCATCAGGGCGCGCGACGGCTCGTCCAGCCGGTGGTTGGCGCGGCCGATGCGCTGGACGAGGCGCGATGCCCCCTTGGGGGCGGCCAGCTGGATGACCAGATCGACGTCGCCCCAGTCGATGCCGAGATCGAGCGTCGAGGTGCAGACCACGGCGCGCAGGTCGCCCCGCGCCATCGCCGCCTCGACCTTGCGGCGCTGCTCGGCGGCCAGCGAGCCGTGGTGCAGGCCGATGGGCAGATTGTCGTCGTTGATCTCCCACAGCTGCTGGAACACGAACTCCGACTGCCAGCGGGTGTTGACGAAGATCAGGGTCATGCCCGAGCGCTTGATGGCGTCGTAGACCTCGGGGATGGCGTGCTGGCCGGTGTGGCCGGCCCAGGGGACGTGACCCTCGGAGACCAGCACGTCGACGACGGGGGGGGCGCCGGGGTCGCCACGAACCAACACGACATCATCGGGTCCTTCTCCCCTTGCGGGAGAAGGTGGCTCGCGAAGCGAGACGGATGAGGGGTCGTGCTGTCCTGAAAAGTCAGCGACTGGTTCGTCACCGGACAGATCGGTGTGACCCCTCATCCGCCCCTCCGGGGCACCTTCTCCCGCAAGGGGAGAAGGGAAGTGAGGGCGGAGCCAATCTCTAATCAAATCGGGATCGTCGATGGTCGCGCTGAGGGCCACGCGCCGCATTCCCGGAGCGAATTGCTGGAGCCGCGCGATCCCGAGCGCCAGCAGGTCGCCGCGCTTGCCGCTCCAGATGGCGTGGACCTCGTCGAGGACGATGCATTTGAGGTCGGCGAAATACGCCCGCGCCCCGTCCCAGGCGCAGAACAGGGCCAGCTGCTCCGGGGTGGTCAGCAGGATGTCGGGCGGGAAGTCGCGCTGGCGCTGCTTCTTGGATTGTTTGGTGTCACCGGTGCGGCTCTCGACATGGATGTTCAGCCCGATCTCGCGGATGGGCGTCATCAGGTTGCGCTCGACGTCGGTGGTCAGGGCCTTGAGCGGCGAGATGTAGATGGTGTGGATGCCTGAGCCCGGACCAATGGCCGGACGCGGCCCGCGCTCGGCCAGTTGGATCAGGCTGGGCAGGAAGCCGGCCAGGGTCTTGCCGCCGCCGGTCGGGGCGACCAGCAGGGCGTGCTGTCCGGCGACGCCCGCCGCGATCATCTCGGCCTGATGTCGGCGCAGGGACCAGCCACGCTGCGCGAACCAGTCGGCGAACAGGGGCGGCAATGTCGCGGCGGTCGGCGTCACCCGGGACCTATAGCATGTTCCCGTTCCGTTTCCCTAGTGGGGCTTGTCGGGAGACTTCGCCTCGAGCCAGGCGATGCGGCGGTCCATGTCGGCGACGACCTCCTGGAGGCGGGCCTTCTCGGAGGCCATGTCGACGGGCGTGCCGTCCTCGTAGTTGATCTGGGCGCCCTTCTCGATCAGGTCGAGGCGGAAGAGGGCGGTGACCCGCTGGGCCTTGAAGCGTTCGAGTTCGCTGTCACTCATTTGGCCGCCGTCACGACGATCTCGACCAGATAGTCGGGCGAGGCCAGCTTGGCTTCCGAGGTGGCGCGGGCCGGCGGGTTGGCGGGGTCGACCCAGGCGTCCCAGACGCTGTTCATGGCGGCGAAATCGGCGATGTCGGCCAGCCAGATCGTGGCCATCAGGATTTTCGACTTGTCCGACCCGGCGAGGTCCAGCAGGCGTTCGATCTCGAACAGGCAGGTCTTCGTCTGGGCGACGACGTCCTCGCCGGGTTCGCCGACCTGACCGGCGAGATAGATGGTGTCGCCGTGGATCACGGCCTCGCTCATGCGGGCGCCGGGTTCGAGATGGGTGATCATGGCGGGGCTCCTGAAGGTTTGGCCCCGCCTCTAACGCACTATGGCCGCTGCAGGAACCGGATGGCGGTCATGACGTGGGCGCGAACGCCGACGGGCAGGACGCTTTCGTCGACGTCGAAGCCGGGCGAGTGGTTGGGGGCGGCGGTGGCCGGGTCCTCGCCGACCTTGGTGCCGCCGAGGTGGTAGAAGACGCCCGGGATCTGGCCCTGGAAGTAGGAGAAGTCCTCGGCGACCGTGGTCGGGGGGCTGGCCGGATTGACGTTTCCGGCGCCCGCCGCCTCCTCCAGCACCGGGGCCAGCCAGGTCGACAGGGCCGGGTCGTTATAGGTCAGGGCGGCGTTCTGGCGGATCGAGAAGTCGGCGGTCGCGCCATAGATGCCGGCGACATGGTCGATGGCGGCCTCGGCCCGTTTCACCAGATCGTCGCGCGAAGCGATGTCGAAGGTGCGCAGCGTCCCCGACAGCGTCGACTGGTCCGGAATGATGTTGTAGCGGACCCCGGCGTTGATCGTGGAAATCGTGAAGACGGTCGGATGGACGGTCGGGTCCAGGGTCCGGGCGGTCAGGGTGTTGATGGTCTCCACCACCTGGCTGGTCGCCGCGATGACGTCGACGCCGCGCCAGGGCCAGGCGCCGTGGGTCTGTTTGCCGTGCAGGACGATGTCGATGCGGTCCGACGCCGCCATGAAGCCCTGCGGTCGGTAGAACAGGGTCCCGGTCTTTCCGGGCACGACGTGGATGCCGAAGATGGCCTCGACCTTCGGATTGTCGAGCGCGCCCTCCTTGATCATCAGGGCCGCGCCGCCCAGCGGTTCTCCGGGAGGGGCACCCTCCTCGGCGGGCTGGAAGATGAAGACGACGGTCCCCGGAATACGGTCCTTCATCTTCGACAGGACCTCGGCGGCGCCCAGCAGCATGGCCATATGGGCGTCGTGGCCGCAGGCGTGGGCGACGGGCACGGTCTGGCCCATATAGGTCCCGGTGGCGGTCGAGGCGAAGGGCTCGCCCGTCGCCTCCTGCACCGGCAGGGCGTCCATGTCCGAGCGCAGGGCGACGACGTGATTGCCCGGCAGGCCGCCGCGCAGGACGGCGATCACCCCGGTCTTGCCGACGCCCGTGCGGACCTCCAGCCCCATGGCCCTCAGGTGTTCGGCGATATAGGCGGCGGTATTGACCTCGGCGAAGCCCAGTTCGGGGTTCTGGTGCAGGTGGCGGCGCCATTCGATGACGCTGGGGTTGATCTCCGCCGTGGCCGCCGCGACGTCGGCGGAAAGGGTGTCCGGCGCCGCCGTCTGGGCCTGAACCGCCCCCGCTGCCAGAGCCAGCGCCGAGGTCAGGGCGAACGACGTCAGGCGGGATTTCAGGCGGGTCATGAGCTTCTCCGGGAGGGACGGCCGATCATGAAGCTTCGGCGACGCGATGCGCAAGGCGCTTGCGTCCGTCTCGCGAGTCAGCGATCTCCGGAGCATGGCTGACAAACCCATTCAGGTCGCAAAGACGCAGTGGAAGGACGTCGTCCTCGTCTGCAAGAAATGCTCGAAGAAGCTGGACGGCGGCTTCGGGCCCGAGGGCGACCAGTCGCTGAAGAAGGCGCTGAAGCGCTATCTCAAGCCGCCCAAGAGCGCGAAGGCCGGCAAGGGGCGCAAGGCCGAGCTGACCGTCAAACACACCGACTGTTTCGACGTCTGCCCCAAGAACGCGGTCATCGCCGTCAACGCCGCCAATCCCAAGGCCCTGCTGATCGTCCCGGTCGGCGCCGACCTGCTGGAGGTCAAGGCGCGGCTGGGGCTGAATGACGGACGGCGGACAAGACCTGACCTCACCCTGATCGGGAGCTAGGCGGCCGTGTCCATGCCGCCCCGGTCCCCCGCCTTCATCATGCTGTGCGCGGTCAGTCTGATCGCTTCGGCCGGGAATATGGCGCTGCAGGCGGTGCTGCCGGCGATCGGGCGGCAGTTTCATCTGGCCGATACGCTGGTCGTCGGGGTCTTCGCCATCTCGGCCCTGATGTGGACCCTGACCTCGCCGGTCTGGGCGCGGCTGTCGGATCGGCTGGGGCGAAAGCGCGTCATCCTGATCGGCATGGCGGGATTTAGCGCCTCCATGGCCGGGTTCGGCCTGGCCGCCACCTCGGGGCTGGAGCACTGGCTGGGGCCGGTGATGGCTTTCGTCCTGATGGCGGTGGGACGAACCATCTATGGCGTGTTCGGCTCGGCCGCCCCCATCGCCTCACAGGCCTATGTCGCCGACCGCACGGCGCCGGAGGAACGGACCCAGGCCATGTCCCTGCTGGCCTCGGCGCAGGGGCTGGGCACCGTCATCGGTCCGACGCTGGCGCCCCTGCTGATCCTGCCGGTCGTGGGGCTGGCCGGGCCGATGTACGTCTTCGCCGCCGTCGCCGCCGCGGCCTTCGT
The DNA here is from genome assembly GCF_058681645.1 of Brevundimonas sp. ALps5. NCBI lineage: Bacteria > Pseudomonadati > Pseudomonadota > Alphaproteobacteria > Caulobacterales > Caulobacteraceae > Brevundimonas > Brevundimonas sp. ALps5. The sequence continues at coordinate 2,036,413 of NZ_CM178744.1, forward strand.
CTGGGTGGCGCGCAAGCTGCCGAGCGGGGGCGTGACCCGCATCCCCTCGCCGACGGGCCAGAAGGATCATGACGGAAGGGGTCTGTGGAAGGACGCCCGGGTGCGGGACTTCCTGATCTACGGCCTGCTGGTCACGGGAGCCCAGGCGATCAACATTTCGGTGCTGGGCTTCCACGTCATCGACGAGATGGCGAAAACGGGACTGACCACGCTGCAGGCCCAACCCTTCATCGCCACGGCCATGTTCGCCGGGGCCGCCGCGACCCTGATGGTGCAGTGGGGGCTGATCCCCCTGCTGAAGCTCGAGCCGCGCGCCCTGATGCGCTGGGGGGCGGGAATGGCGCTGGCGGGCAATCTGCTGAGCATCTTCGCGCCCGGTTTCTATGGGGTGGTCGTCGGCTATGCTGTGGTGTCGATGGGCGTCGGCTTCGCCCGGCCGGGCTTCACGGCGGGCGCCTCCCTGGCAGTCGGACCGGCCGAGCAGGGGGCGGTGGCGGGACTGATGATGTCCATCGCGGGGATCAGCTATCTGGTCCCGCCGGTGGTCGGGGTGGCGCTGTATCAACTGGCCGGGTTCGGGCCGTTCGCGGCCAATGCGGCGCTGCTTGTTCTGGCCTTCCTGATCTGCCTGACCAGCGCGGCGCTGAGGGCGGCGGCGGTCTCGACCGGGGTCGGGGCCGAGGCGGTGTCCGAGCCGCCCGCCTCCCAGCCGGGTCCGGAAGGCAATCGGTAGACGCGACATCGGACCCGTCTTCCCTCCGTCGGGCCGTCGTGCCACAGACCGGAAATGGACAGTTCGACACGCATCGAAAACCGCATCGGGGTGCAGGCCACCTCGGACACGATCTGGAGCCTGGTCGGCGATCTGGCGACCTGGAGCAGCTGGAACCCGATCGAGACGGGCGCCGAGGGCCGCATCGGCTATGGCGGCTCGATCAGCCTGACCGAGGCCATTCCGGGGATGCCCGAGCGGCAGGTGATCGGCAAGGTCGGCGACTGGCGCCCCTACGCCCAGCTGATCTGGCACGAGCGGCGCGGCTGGCAGTTCAACGCCATGCGCTATTTCGAGATCGAGGAGTTGGTGCCCGGCAACTGCATCGTCGCCAACGGCGTCTGGTTCGGGGGCTTCCGCGGCGAGTTCTTCCACGACAAGCACCGCAAGGCGATCAAGGAGGCCTATATCGGCGTCGGCGAGGCCCTGAAGGCGGCGGCCGAGGCGGTCGAGGCGGGCTGAGCCGCCTCCGGGCGAGCGCCTAGTGGCTCTTCGCCATCGTGTCCTGGATATTGATGATCGCCGGACCCAGGATCACGACGAACAGCACCGGCAGGAAGAAGACGATCATCGGCACGGTCAGCTTGGCCGGCAGGGCGGCGGCCTTCTTCTCGGCGGCGGACATACGCAGGTCGCGGTTTTCCTTGGCCATGGTGCGCAGCGCGGCGCCCAGGGGCGTGCCGTACTGTTCGGCCTGGACCATGGAGGTGGTGACCGCCTTGACCCCGGCGTGGTTGGTGCGCTTGGCCAGCCCCTCATAGGCCTGACGGCGTTCTGGCAGGTAGGAGAGCTCGGCCGAGAGCAGCGACAGCTCCTCGGCCAGTTCGATGGAGGAGCCGCCGATCTCCTGTGAGACCTTCTGGATGGCGCCCTCGATCGACATGCCGGATTCCACGCAGATCAGCAGCAGGTCGAGGGCGTCGGGGAAGGCCTGCATGATCGACTGCTGGCGCTTGGCGATCATGTTGGAGAGATAGATGTTCGGCGCATAGAAGCCGATCACCGCCGCCGCCATCGTCGCCGTCACTCGCGCCATCAGGGGCAGGCCGAAGTCGTTGAAGATGAACAGGTAGAAGCCGACGAAGGCGAAGAAGATGAAGGGCGAGGCGAAGCGGAAGAAGTAGAAGCGGTTGAGCGGCTTGGGTCCGCGATAGCCGGCCTGGGCCAGCTTTTCGATGACCTTGGGGTCTTCCAGCATCTTGGCCAGGTTCAGCTTCTCGACCACGTCCTTGTGGAAGCCGGCGTCGGTGTGACGCAGGCCGCTGTCCTTGGCCATGGCCTGACGCGAGCGGCGCTTCAGCTCGTCGCGGCGCACGGCGACGGCGTTCATCCGGTTCTCGAGCTTGGCCCCGCCGCCGAAGGAGGAGAGCAGGGTGAAGAGGGTGGCGAAGGCCAGCACCCCCACGAGGATGGAGAGCAGGTTCTGCGGGTTGGTGAGGAAGGCGACCATGATCTTTCCCGCCTAGAACTTGAACGCGATCATCTTCTTCATCACGAAGACGCCGGCGGACATCCAGAGCCCCGCGCCCAGCAGCATCACCTGACCGCGCGGGTCGGTGAACAGCAGCATGATGTAGGCGGGGGTGGTGATGAAGACGAGGCCCATGACCACGGGGGGCAGGGAGCCGATGATGCCCGCCGAGGCCATGGCTTCGGAGGACAGGGCCTTGATCTTTTCGGCCATCATCCGGCGGGCGCGCAGCACGGTGGTCAGGTTGGACAGGGCTTCGGCCAGATTGCCGCCGGTCTTCTGCTGGATGGCGATGACGATGGAGAAGAAGCGCAGCTCCGAGGTCGGCATCCGCTCGTACATCTTGTCCAGGGCCTGTGGCAGGGTCAGGCCGACGCCCATGCCCTCGACCAGGGTCTGGAACTCCGGGCCCAGCGGGGCAGGGCTCTCGCGGGCGATGATCTTGAAGCACTCGTGGACCGGCAGGCCCGACTTGATGCCGCGCACGATGACATCGACGGCGTTGGCGAACTCGCCCGAGAACTTCTTCATCCGGCCCTTGCCGATGAAGCCCACGACCCAGCGCGGCAGGCCGGCGCCGAGGATGACGGCGGCGCCCAGGGCGATGAAGATATTGGCGCCGAGCAGCAGCGGCAGCAGCAGGCCGAAGACGCCCAGCACAGCGCTGATGATCCAGAAGGTCTTGATGTTCAGGGTCAGGCCGGCGTGCTTGAGCTTGGCCGCCATGGTCATTCGGGCCTTGCGTTCCTTGCGGTCGGCCTCTTTCAGCTGATCGACGATCTGCTTGCGGCGCGCCTCGGGGGTGTTGCTGGCGGCGGCTGCGGCCAGCTTCTTGGCGTTGGCCGGGCTGCGTTGACCCAGTCCTTGCGCGCGCTTCAGGGCGGCGGTGGAGGAATCGTCGCCGCCGACGAGCGCCCAGCCGAGACCGCCGATGGTCACGAAGGCGAGGATGGCGGCGAGAATGGGCAGCATGGCGTGAACTCTACTCCGCCGCGTCGAGGGCTTCGGCCAGCTCGCGTTCCAGGCCGTAGTAACGGGCGCGGTCCCAGAAGCGCGGGCGGGCGATGCCGGTTGAGCGGTGACGGCCGACGACCTTGCCGTGCTCATCCTCGCCGGTGATTTCGTAGACGAAGAGGTCCTGGGTGACGATGACGTCGCCTTCCAGACCGACCACCTCGGTGATGTGGGTGATGCGGCGCGAGCCGTCGCGCAGGCGGGCGGCCTGGACGATGACGTCGACCGAGCCGGTGATCATCTCGCGGATGGTCTTGGACGGCAGGCCATAGCCACCCATGGTGATCATCGATTCCATCCGGGCGAGGGCCTCGCGCGGGGAGTTGGCGTGCAGCGTGCCCATCGAGCCGTCGTGGCCGGTGTTCATGGCCTGCAGCAGGTCGAAGGCCTCGGGGCCGCGGACCTCGCCGACGATGATGCGTTCGGGACGCATCCGCAGGCAGTTCTTGATCAGGTCGCGCATGTGGATGGCGCCCTGGCCCTCAAGGTTCGGCGGCCGGGTTTCCAGACGAACCACGTGCGGCTGCTGCAGCTGCAGCTCGGCGGCGTCCTCGCAGGTGATGACGCGCTCGGTGGGGTCGATGAAGGCGGTCAGGGTGTTCAGAAGCGTGGTCTTGCCCGAACCCGTACCGCCGGAGATGACGACGTTACAGCGGCAGGCGCCGATGACGCCCAGGACGCGGGCCCCTTCCGGGCTGATGGAGGCGTACTCCACCAGGTTCTTCATCGTCAGCTTGTCTTTCTTGAACTTCCGGATCGTCAGGGTCGCGCCGTCGATGGCCAGAGGCGGGGCGATGACGTTGACGCGGCTGCCGTCGGGCAGGCGGGCGTCACAGATCGGGGAGCTTTCGTCGACGCGGCGGCCGACCTGGGACACGATCCGCTGACAGATGTTCATCAGTTGGGTGTTGTCGCGGAAGCGGACGTTGGTCAGCTGGACCTTGCCGTTGACCTCGATGAAGACCCGGCCGGCGCCGTTGACCATGATGTCGGCGATGTCGTCGCGCATCAGCAGCGGCTCGAGCGGGCCGTAGCCGAGGACATCGTTGACGATGTCCTGGACCAGATGCTCCTGCTCGGCGACCGACATGGAGACGTTCTTGATCGCCACCAGCTCGGCGACGATGTCGCGGATCTCTTCCGACGCCGCCTTGGTGTCCAGCTGGGCCAGCTGGGACAGGTCGATGGTGTTCATCAACGCATTGAAGATGGTGGTCTTCGTGGCGTGATAATAGTCGCTCTGCTCGCGCACGATCTCGGCGACGGGCTGGGCCTTCTTCAGCTGTTCGAAGCCGGCGGTGGCCCGGGGGCCGGGGCCGCCCGAGGTCTTGGGCGCGGGAGCCGGAGCGGCGGGTTTGGGACGCGCGGCCAGGGCGTCGAGCCGGTCGGGACCGGTCGGGGTGGCGGGCGCGCCGCCCGGAGTCTGGGCGAAGCCGGACGGGGCGGGCGCCGCGTCGTCGGCGTTGAAGGCGAAGGCCTGGGTCTGGACGCCCTGCTGCGGCTGGCCGCCGAACGCGGGCGCGGCCTCAGCCGGCTGCGCCATGGGTTGCCCCATGGGCTGCAAGGGGGCCGAGGGTCCGGGCTGGCCTGTGCGCTTACCGAACACGGCGGATCAGCGCTTCTTGAACATGGCGCCGAAGAGCGACTTGCTCTCCGGCTTGGCCGAGGCAGACGCGGCGGCGGGTTTGCCCTTGGGACCGGCGATCTGCGGCAGTTCGCGGCGCGAGACGATCTGGGCCAGGGTCTGGAAGGCCTCGGCGGCCTTGGTCTTGGCGCCCGAGTCGATGATCATCTGGCCGTTGTTGGCGGCGGCGCCGAACAGTTTGGCATCAAACGGGATGATCAGGCTGGGATGGACGCCCAGAGCGGCGCCGAAATCCTTGGCCGGGATCTCCGGACGGCCGGGCACGCCGACCTGGTTGAGCACCAGCCGCGGGGGGGCGTCGTTCGGACGGCCCGACTTGATCAGATCGATCATGTTCTTCGCATTGCGAAGCGAGGCCAGGTCGGGGGTCGCGACAACCACCACTTCATCGGCCGAAATCAGCGTCTTGCGCATCCAGCCGGACCACAGGTGCGGCAGGTCCAGCACCACGAAGGGGGCGGTGGAGCGGATACGGCTGGTCACCTCCTCGAAGGCGTCGGGCGAGATATCCCAGTCGACGTCGAGGGTGGCGGGGGCGGCGAACAGCGACAGCTTGTCGGTGACGCGGGCCATCATCCGGTCCAGCAGGGTGGCGTCCAGGCGGTCGGGCTGGCCCAGGGCGTCGGCGACCCCGTTCAGCGGATCCTGGTTGAAGTCCAGGCCGGCGGTGCCGAAGGGCAGGTCATAGTCGACGATGACGGTGTTGGCGCCGATCCGCTCGGACATCGCATAGGCGGTGTTATGCGCGACCGAGGAGGCGCCGGCGCCGCCGCGCGCGCCGACGAAGGCGATCGAGCGGCCGACGAAGGGCTGGGCCGGGTCGGCGAACAGGCCGCCGATGGCCGCGATCAGCTGCAGGGGCTGGACCGGGGCGACCAGATATTCCGACACGCCACGGCGCATCAGCTCGCGGAACAGGATGATGTCGTTGGTCGCGCCGACGACCACGACCTTGGTGCCGGCGTCGCAGACCTCGGCCAGGCTGTCGACCTGCTGGAGCAGGGTGTGGGGGTCCGCCAGGCATTCGACGATGATCAGGGGCGGGGTGGGCTCGTGGTGGTAGGTCTCGACGGCCGCGGGGACGCCGCCGACGCGGATCTGGGTCGTGGCGCGCGACAGGCGGCGGTCCTGACCGGCGCGCTCGGCGGCGGCCAGGGTGTCCTGACGCTCGGCGAAGACGTGGATGGCGATGCGCGGCACGGAGACTTCGGCGGCCATCGATGACGGGCTGAGCGCCGACATGGCGTCGGCCATCATGTCGCCGACCGGATTGAAGCCGGAGGCGGCGACGGGCATCTGGCCGCTGACCGGCGCGTCCTGGGGCGCATAGGCGGGCGCGGCCGGCGCCGGCATGGGGGTCATGCCGGCCGGAGCGGTGAACTGCAGCGGCTCGCGCGCGTCGGGGCCGCCTGCTTGAGGCGCGAATTCGGCGTCGAGATCGAATTCGTCCTCGAAGGCTTCGTAGCTCCGGGGGGCGAAGGCGTTACTCATGATCGGATCAATTCACCGCCTGCGAGACCCGCCGATTCGCGACGAGTTCCTCCTGGGGGGCCGCGGTGGCTTCGCCTTTGCGGTAGTTGTCGAAGACGACGGACCGACGGCCGCTGTCCGATGGGGTCATGCCGCGCGGCGCGACGATGTCGCGCGGGTCGGCGATCTGGGCCGCCAGATTGGCGGTCACGGCGCAACCGAAATTGGCCGAGCCGTTGTTGCCGTTGGTCCGGCTGAGGTTGCCCCAGTAGGTTCCGCATTGCGGCACCGCGGCCCGGACGGTCTCGAAGCCGACCAGCACCGGCGCACGGGGATCCGGAGCCTGGTAGCCGACGACCTGGATCGCGCCGACGGGCGCGCCGCGGGCTTCCAGCTCGGCCTTGACCCGCCAGGCGAAATCCGCCGAGACCGGGTCGCCGCCCGACGGGGCCTCGATCCGGAGAACGGTCGCGCCGGCGATGCCGAAGCGGTTCGAGACAGCGGCGAGGGCGTTCTGCTGGTTGGCCGAAAGCCCGTCCTCATGCACGGACAGGGCGATGCGATCGACGTCGGGCTCGACCTGAAGGGTGAAGCGCGAGGTCGGGTTCAACGGCGTCGGGCCCGTCCCGCCCGCCGGACCGCCCATGCAGGCGGACAGGGTCAGGGGAAGAGCCAGCGCCAGGGCGGCGGTCGTGAGATGGAAACGGTTCATCTGCGCCTCACTCGATCACATAGCCGACCGGGCCCTGCCATCCCGCGCCGTTGGCGGGGGTCGGCGCCGGGGTGCCGTAGGCCTGGTTCAGCTGGCCGAACAGGTTGGACTGGATGTCGGTGGCGATCCTCAGGCCGTCGGCGGGCGTCTGCATCTGGCCGGGGGTGGTCGGTCTGACGATATAGGGCTCGACGATCACGACCAGTTCGGTCTCGCCGCTCAGGAAGTCGCGCGAACGGAAGAGGGAGCCGAGGACGGGCAGGTTGGTGACGCCGGGCAGGGAATCGATCGTCTGGGCGGTGTTTTCCTGCAGCATGCCCGCGATCATCATCGAGCCGCCGCTGGGCAGTTCGACCGTGGTCTGGGAGCGCCGCACCTTCAGGCCCGGCAGGGTGATCGAAGAGGCTGTGCCGGCGCCGATCGTCAGGCCGCCGTCATTGGCCAGTTCGGAGACCTCGACCGACACCTGCATCGAGATATTGCCCGCCGAACGGACCACCGGGCGGAAGGCCAGGCTGACGCCATAGGGCTTGTATTCGACGGTGATGGCGCCGTCCTTGTCACGGCCCGTCGGAACCGGGAACTCGCCGCCGGCGAGGAAGGTGGCGCTTTCACCGTTGACCGAGGTCAGGTTCGGCTCGGCCAGGGTGCGGATCAGGCCGACCCGCTCGAACGCCTGCATACAGGCGCTGGCGTTGTTGCCGGTGACGGTGCTGTAGGTCGAGCTGATGGCGTTCTGGAGGGTGTTGGTGATCGTGTTGCCGGTGACCGCGCCCACCACCGTCCGCACCAGGCTGTTGAGCGCCGAGGTCGAGGCCGTTGCGGGGTCGGCGGCGGCTTGCGACAGGGCGTTGCCCAGCTGGTTGATGCTGGCGGGGTTGCTGGTGCTGGTGACGGTCGTGCGCAGATAGTTGGCTGCGGCGTCGCCGGACAGGGTCGCGGTGGTTCCGTTGGCGTTGCTGACCACCAGCGTGCCGGGCGTGGCGTCGTTGAAGGTCAGGATTCGCCCGTCCGAGGTCGTGAGCGAGGTGCCCAGGTCGGTCGTCGTGGATCCCGTGATGTTGCTCAGGGAGCTGGAGCTCGAGGCGCCGCTCTGGTTGCTGAAGTTCGTCGTGCGGGCGCCGGTCTGGCCGTAGCAGGCGCCGCCGCCGCCCAGGGATGAGCCGTTGACGCCATAGGTGTTGGCGCGGCCGAAGCTGATCGACTGGGAGCCGGAGTTGAAGATCACGTCCGACGAGAGACCCAGCTGTTTGGCGGTGCTGCGCTGAACCTCGGCGACACGGACCCGCAGCGTCACCTGGTCGGAGCCGGCGACGGTCAGCATGTTGATGACCTTCTCGGGCGCCGAGACGAAGGCGCGGGCCAGCTGGACGATGCGGTCGGATTCGGCGGGGCTCGTGACCATGCCGGTCAGGACGATGCTGTCGTTGAGCGCCTCGGCATGGGCCTGGGAGCCCGGGGCGACGCGGTCGATGGTGTCCTGAAGGGCATAGACGCCGGCGTCGACGCGGATGCGCAGCGACAGGATGGTGCGGCCGGCGGCGTCCAGGAAGACGGCGTCCGTCTGGCCCGGGGCCACGCCGATGATGGTGTAGCGCCGCGAGCTGTGGGTCAGGGCCTCGGCGACCGCCGGGTTGGAGACGATGGCGTCATGGGCGTCGGTCGGCAGGTCGATGGCCATCGACGAGCCGCGCGGCAGGTTGATCAGGCGCGGGGTCGAGCCGACCTGGACCGTGGAGCGGCCACCGGCGTCGGCGGGCGCGGCGAAGTTCTGGGCCGAGGCGGCGACCGGCGCGAGGGCGGTCAGACCGGCCGAGGCCAGGATCGCCAGCAGGCGTGCGGGCTGTTTGATGGGGGGCATGAGACGCTTCATTGGACCACGACCACTTCGGGAGCGCCGCCGCGGAAGATGCGGACGGCGGCGGACTGACGCGGGGCCTGGACGCGGCCCGACGGTCCGGCGGTATCGGCGTAGGATCGAAGGACCAGCGACAGCTCACCCTCGGACTTGGCGAGCGCCAGGGCCTCGGCGTCGGCGGGGCCGACCTCAAGCGTCGCCGTGGCGCCGACCACGGCCTGTTCGTCGTCGCCGGCGCGGGTGGTCTGGTCGATGGCCAGGATCTTGATGTTGCGCATGACGGTGGACGAGGCGAACTTGGAATCCTGACCGGCGTTGTCGAGGTTCGACAGGGAGGTCTGACGCGTCAGCAGGACGTCGACCCGGTCGCCGGGCAGGATGAAGCCGCCGGCGGCGGTCTCGACCGTCACCCGGATGGCCATGGCCCGCATACCGGGCTCCAGATAGGCGGCCAGATAGCCGCTGTCGCCGGCGCGGACGATCTTGCGCGCGACGATGGGCTCTCCGGCCAGAATGGGTTCGCGCACGACCGAGCCGATGTAGTCGGCCTTGGCGCCGCCGGTGGCGACGTCATTGGCGGCGCGGGCGACGGCGGCGATGGCGTTGTTGGGCTTGGCGTTCGCCGCGGCCGGCGCGCCTTCCAGGGTTCCGGCGGCGGCCTTGGCCTGGCCGGCGGTCGGCGGGGCGGGAATGGGGGTCGTGCCGTCGGTGATGAAGGCCGGATTGACCTCGTCGACGGGCCAGTCCTTCCAGGTCAGGTCGCCGTCTTCCAGGCGCTTGCCGGGATCCAGATCGCGGGCGGCGACCAGGACCTTGGCCATGGGTTTGGCCTCTTCGACGGGCGCCGAGGCGGCGGCGACGGCGACCGGCTTGCCGGACGAGCCCATGGCGCGCACGACGAAGGCCAGGCCGATCGCCGCGGCGGCGGCGATGCAGATGACGGCGATACGAGCGGGCTTCATCGACGGTCTCCGGCGCAAGCGGGCGACACGGAATCGGTCCCCACCGAGGTCGCGCCGTTAAGAAGAATGAAGGCCACCTGTTAACGAGCGCCTAAATGGCGCGTTTTCGTCGAAACTGTCCGACGGCGTACCGGCGGCCCTGCGTGATCGGGGCGCTCAGCCGGCCGCGAAGGTGGTCAGGAGCAGGCTGGAGGGGAAGGCCATCAGGGCGCCGACGCAGATGGCGACGCCATAGGGGATGTCGCCCTTGGGCTCGAGCAGATGGTCGACCCAGCCGGGCGCGCCGTGGACATAGGGGCGCAGCTGGGCGCGGGCGAACATCAGGGTCAGGCAGAAGACCCCGCCCGCGACGCCGGTCCAGAGAATGAACATGGCCGAGCCCGTGACGCCCAGCCACAGGCAGACGGCGGCCATCAGCTTGGCGTCTCCGCCGCCGATGACGCGCATGGCGAACAGGCCCATGCCGACAAACAGGGCGGCCACGGCGACGCCGAAATGGGCGAGGACCGTCATGGGAGACAGGCCGACCATGAAGGCGGCCGGGAAGAAGCCGAGGATCAGCAGGCCCGAGATCCAGTTCGGGATCGTCATGGTCGTCAGGTCCCGCAGGCCCGCCGCGATGGTCAGGCAGGGCAGGATGCTGAGCAGGAGCAGGGTCACGGTGTCCATGAGGGCCACTATCCCGATCTGGCGTTAAGGCCGGGTTTCGCTTGTCTGCGGAAGGGGGTCAGGCCCCGGTGCCGCCCATGCCGGTGGTGACCGCCTGGAATTTGGTGCGGATGGTCGTGCCCAGGGTGGTGACGGCCGAGATGATGACGACCGCGATCAGAGCGGCGATCAGCCCGTATTCGATGGCCGTGGCTCCGGTCTCGTCCTGGACGAAGCGGGCGATGAAACGGGTCATGGCGAAAATCCCTGAAATACCAAGGCAGACTAGGGTGGTCCGGCTTAACGGCTTGTGTATGCGGGTGAAAAAGCAAAGGGCCGGGGCGTTTCCGCCCCGGCCCTCGCCGGTTTCAAGACCTCAGGCCTCGGCTTAGGCGCCGGTGCCGCCCATGCCGGTCGTCACGGCCTGGAACTTCGAGGAGATGGTGGTGCCGAGGGTGGTGACAGCCGAGATGATCACGACGGCGATCAGGGCGGCGATCAGGCCGTACTCGATCGCGGTGGCGCCCGACTCGTCCTTGGCGAACTTCGAAATGAACTTGGTCATGGTGATATCCCTTTGAAAAGCGGTTTTGCGAGCAACAGATCGATGGGGGGAGACCGGTCGCCCGCTTGACCCCCAAACGCACGGTCAACATGCGCCCAAGCAGTTAAGAGTGCGTCGTCGGGATTGGTTACCTGCGTGTTTACTGTAAAAAAGTTCCCGAAGGGCGGGGCCGGCATCCGCGATCGAAGGCGCGGCGGGGCCGGCCAGATCCGTATGACGCGCAAAGCAAAGGGCCGGGGCGTTTCCGCCCCGGCCCTCGCCGGTTTCAAGTGTTTGGGAGGGCGGCTTAGGCGCCGGTGCCGCCCATGCCGGTCGTAACCGCCTGGAACTTCGACGAAATCGTCGTGCCGAGCGTGGTGACGGCCGAGATGATCACGACGGCGATCAGAGCGGCGATCAGGCCGTACTCGATGGCGGTCGCGCCGGATTCGTCTTTGGCGAACTTCGAAATGAACTTGGTCATGCTTGTCTTCCTTTTGGCAGCGAGCTGTTTTGGTATCCACCGTGGGACCACCGGTTTCGCCCGCTGGATCCCCCATTCACGAGATCAATCTAACGCGTGGCCGTTAAACGCAAGTAAAACGAATTCAGACTTTAGGTAGAATGATATAGTTAGCGAATATTTACTTGAAACCGGAAGTTTCAATCGCATCCGCTGTTTCAGACTTTGTTGAGATTTCGCGGGCATGGTCGCGCTCGGCCTCACGCGCGGGGCCGCGCAGGATATATCGCCATGATCGTCACCCCCCGCCGTCTCGCGTCCGTCGCCGCCGTCATGGCCCTGGCGACCGCCGGCGCCGCCCTCGCCCAGTCGGCGCCGATGAACCTGGCCGTGGACACCATGCAGCGGGTTTCGGTGCGCGGCTCGATCAGCTCGGTCATCGTGGCCAACCCCCAGATCGCCGATGCGACGGTGGTGGACGCCAACACCCTGTTCGTCACCGGCAAGGGCTATGGCACCACCCAGGTCACCGCCGTGGACGCCATCGGCCGGGTCCTGTTCCAGAACCAGATCGTCGTGACCGGCGGCCAGTCAGGCTCGGTCCGCGTCTGGCGCGGCGCCCAGGTCACCGAAATGGCCTGCGCCTCGTCCTGTTCGCCCAGCATCCGCTCGACCGGCGAGGGCGCCGCGGCGACCCCGAACCCCTGATCGCCATGAAGGGCTTGCGTCGCCTTCGCTCGCTCCGTGGCGACCGTCGCAGGCGCGACGGCTCGTCGGCGGTCGAGTTCGCCATGGTGGCCTTCCCCTTCTTCTTCATGCTGTTCGCCATCATGGAGGTCGGGCTGATCTTCGTGACGGACTCCATCCTGGAGAACGCCACCATCGAGACCGGGCGGCTGATCCGCACCGGCCAGGCGGCCAACTCCAGCCTGACGGCGGCCCAGTTCAAGACCTCGCTGTGCTCGCGCATGAGCATCTTCAGCGCCGACTGCCCGTCGCGGGCCACGGTCGATGTGCGCGAGATCACCCAGTTCCGCAATGTGAACCCGCCGGACCCCCTGGCCAACGGCAAGAGCTTCGACAGTTCCGGCCTGACCTATGTGACCGGCCAGCCGGGCAGCCTGATGCTGATCCGCGTCTGGTACACCCAGCCCCTGATCACGCCCTTCATGGCCCAGTCCCTGTCCAAGCTGGGGAACGGCTCGTCCATGCTGACGGCGACGACCACCTTCCGCAACGAGCCGTACAACCAATGACGGCTCCGCGGCGCATAAAGACGAAGGGTTCGGCGGGCTTTCTGAGCCGGCTGGCGGGCGACCGGCGCGGCGTCTCGGCGGTTGAGTTCGCCCTGATCGCTCCCCTGATGATCGCCTTCTACTTCGGCCTGGCCGAGTTCTGTCAGGGATACATGTCCCAGAAGCGACTGGCCCACAGCGCCTCGGCCGTCGCCGACCTGGTGGCCCAGACGGATGTGGTCACCAAGGACGAGCTGGATGATGTCCTGGCCATCGGCGGCACCATCATGAAGCCCTTCTCGACCTCGACCCTGACGGCGCGGGTGTCCAGTGTGACGCGCGATTCCAAGGGCGTGGCCAAGGTCGACTGGAGTCGGGCCAGCGGCATCACCGCCTACAATGCCGGAGCCACAGTGACGGTGCCGACCGACATGATCGCCAACGGCGAAAGCGCGGTGATGGCCGAGACCACCTATGACTACGCCTCGCCGGTCAAATATCTGATGCCGGCGGTGACCAAATTCTCGAGCGTCTTCTACGAACGCCCGCGCCGCGTGGACAAGGTCGGCTGCAGCGACTGCTGATCAGGCGCTCGTGCCCGTAAGGGCGCGTTTAAGTGCGCTGATCTTGGCCTCGGTTTCCTGAAGCTCGGCCTCCGGATCGCTGTCGGCGACGATGCCGGCGCCCGCCTGGGTGCGGAAGGTCCAGCGCCCCTCGATCTTCTCGAACGCGGCCGTGCGGATCAGGACCGAGGCGGTCAGGTCGTCGTTCTCGTCGATCAGGAACAGGGAGCCGCACCAGGGGCCGCGCGGCGGCTCCAGCGAGGCGATCACCTTCATGGCCTGATGCTTGGGCGCGCCGGTGATCGAGCCGGGCGGGAAGGTCGCCTCCAGCACCTGGGCCGGGCCGAGGTCAGGCGCCAGCGTCCCGCTGACCGTCGAGACCAGGTGGTGGACCGTCGGATGGCTTTCGATCTCGAACAGCTTCTCCACGACGACCGAGCCCGGCCGGCAGACGCGGGCGAGGTCGTTACGCATCAGATCCACGATCATCAGGTTTTCGGCCCGGTCCTTGGCGCTGGCGCGCAGTTCGGCGGCGCGGAGGGCATCGACGGCGGGGTCGGGGTGGCGCGGCCGGGTGCCCTTGATCGGTCGGGTCTCGATCCGGCGGGTATGGGCATCGAGCGCGAGGAAGAGCTCGGGCGAGTTGGACACCAGGGCCCGATCGCCGACGCGCCAGAAGGCGCCGTAGGGGGCGATTCGCGCTTGATCGTCGCGGGCCAGCGTCAGCCTCAGGAACACGTCGAAGGGATCGGCCTGCTCGTCGAGCGCCCCGCTCCAGCCGCGCGCGATATTGGCCTGGAACAGGTCGCCGGCGGCGATGCGGTCCACGACCTCGGCGACGGCGTCCCGATAGGTTTGCGGCGGGGCGTCGGGCGAGAAGACGGTCGCGGGCTGTTCGGGCCGGTCGGGCGACCGGGCGAGATCGAACCAGATCCGGGCGTCGTCGCAGGCCTCTCCCGCTTCGCGCCCGTCGCGGCCCCAGCCGACGAGAGTCAGGCTTTGCGTGTCGTGATCGAACACCGCGATGGCCGGATATCGGGCCATGATCAGGTCGGGCCAGACCTGGGGCCGAGATCCGGTCGCTTCACGGGCGCCGGCGTCATAGCTGGCCAGGCCGACCACGCCGCCGCCGCGCCAGCCGATGGTCTTCATCGGGGTGAACAGCTCGCCCCAGGGCGCCCGTTCGAGGACGCCGACATGGTCCGGGTCGGCGGCGATGAAGGAGCGGCTGCCCGGAACCATGGGGTCGGACAGCAGGCACAGGGCGCCGGGGCGGTGCGCGACGCCTGCGGCGACGTCGAGGGGCGAGACCCAGGGCAGGAAGCGCCGCGTCTGAACGGGCCGGTCGAAAATGGGCCGATCCCCGGTAGACCCGGAAGAGGTCATGCGATCAGCCGCTCCACGATCCGGTCGCGGCGGGCGGCGTCGACGCCGAGCGCCTGTTCCAGATAGCCGTCGAGCGAGCCGTGGCGGGCGTCGATGGCTGCGAAGGCGGCGTCCAGATAGGCGGCTTCGACCCCCATGAAGGCTACGACGGCGTCCGGGGCGGCGAGGCGGCCGGTGAATTTCTGCATCTGCAGGGCGATGTCCGGCGCGCGGGCTTCCAGATCCACGGCGACATTGGTCAGCAGATAATCCGCCACGAGGTCGTCGCGGCTGACGCCCAGCAGGTGGTGGGTCAGGGCGGCCAGCATGCCGGTGCGGTCCTTGCCGGCCGCACAGTGGATCAGGACCGGCCGGTCGCTCTCGGCCAGAACCTCGAAATACTGGGCGAAGATCTCGAGGTGCGAGGGGGCGAAGGGCATCTCGCCATAGAGGGCGGTCATGAAGCGACGGCCGGAATCCGGGGTCAGGTCGGCCGACTTCAGGAAGGTGATGTGCGGGGCCTCGCCCACGGCGTCGAGGTCGTTCTCGATCACCCGACCGTCGAAGCCGGCATAGCGGCGCGAGGGCTGTTTCGAGCGTTCGATCGGCCGGCGCAGGTCGACGATGGTGCCGAAGCCGTATTCACCCAGCACCGCCAGGTCGGCATCGCTGATGCGCGACTGATGCGCCGAGCGGATCAGCCGGCCCGACCGGATGCGACCGCCGCCCGCCACGGTGTAGTCGCCGTAGTCGCGGAGGTTGTCGAGGGTCTCGAGGCGGCGCAGACGATCGGTGCTCATGCCCGCTCTATAGGGCCGGTCAGCGGTCGCGCACCAGCCCGGCCATGGCGTCCAGATAGGAGAGGAAGGCGGCGCGGCCCGCCTCGGTCATCTTCGCCTGGGTCAGGGGCTTGCGGCCCTGGAAGCTTTTCTCGACCGCGACGAAGCCGGCTTCTTCCAGCTTGCGCAGATGGACGGAGAGGTTGCCGTCGGTGGTCTGGAGCCGGGCCTTCAGGGTGTTGAAGTCGGCGCTGTCCACTCCGGCCAGCACAGCCATGATTCCCAGCCGCACTCGCCCGTGGATGACGTCGTCGATCCGGCCGATGTCGAAATCCTCGGCCATCAGGCGCCCTTGAAGCGGGTCGGGCCGGCGGCCCGCATAAGCAGGAAGCCGGGCAGGGCCATCAGCAGGAAGAGGGCGAGGGCGTAGACCAGGAACTGGGCGTCCGATCCGGTCATGGCGGCCAGCACGACGGCCGAGACGAAGGAGGCGATGGCCAGGCCCATCAGACGCGCCGACCGGACCATGGCGGCCGAGACGCCCCAGCCCAGGCCGTAGAAGACAATGATCAGCGACGGCAGCAGGGCCAGCAGAACGCCTCCGGTCGGTCCCACCTTCCAGGCGACGACGCTCATGGAAGCGATGATCGCGAAGATGCCGGTTCCGACGCAGGCCCAGGCGGCCTGGGCGGCGCGGTTGGCTGCGGTCTTCACCCCGCTGGAGGGGCACAGGAAGATCTTGTCGAGCAGGGTCAGCAGCAGGAAGACCGCGGTGGCGGCCAGCCAGATCCAGTTGCTCTGGCGCACGCTGAACGGGGCGAGGCCGGTGACGGCGGCCCACTGGGTCAGGCTGGCGAGGCCGTAGATGACCCCGGCGGCCATCAGGATACGGCCGCCGCCGAGCGGGGCGTTCGCGCCCTCCTCGGCCAGGCTGCGGATCCAGGCGATGTCCGTGGAGCGGGTATCGAGATCGTCGGTCATGTTCTGATCTTCTCTAGAGCGATTCAGGCCTTATGGCCCAGCATCAGCCAAAGGCCGGGGATGAGGACGAAGGCGATGAGGCCGCAGGCATAGGCGAGGTAGGCCGGGGCGGTCCCCAGCAGGG
Source organism: Brevundimonas sp. ALps5 (assembly GCF_058681645.1). Taxonomy (NCBI): domain Bacteria; kingdom Pseudomonadati; phylum Pseudomonadota; class Alphaproteobacteria; order Caulobacterales; family Caulobacteraceae; genus Brevundimonas; species Brevundimonas sp. ALps5. Next base: position 2,053,019 of record NZ_CM178744.1, read on the forward strand.
CGATCACCACCCCGGCGGCGATGAAGGCGCCCAGCGACGGGGCGACCATCCAGCCGCGACCGCCGCGCGCCGCCGCCGTCATCCAGGCCAGGCCGTAGATCACCAGACCCACGGGCGAGGTCCAGTACATGAAGGTGAAGTCGTGACGCAGGAGGCTGACGCCCAGCAGGGCCAGGGCGATCAGGATCTGGGCGCCGATGGCCATGCGCGACCACAGAGCGACCCGGCGGACGTTGGCGCCGCCGCCGGCGCGCAGCCGGGCGAGACCTGTGAAGAAGATCGCCAGAGCGATGGGCCAGCTCAGCGACAGGGTCGCCGGATGCAGGTGCAGCAGGCCGCTGTAGACGCCGAACTGGAACAGGTTGGCGGCGGCGAAGACCGAGCCGGCCAGGGTCATGACACGCCCGGCGCAGACGGCCAGTGTGACTTCGGCGGCGGACGACGGGTCGGAATAGACGGTGGCGGTCACGGGATGTCCCCCTCGGTTGATGAGGGCTTGGTACGGCATTCACTTTGGGATGTAAAGTGCTTTTCACGATCCGGTTGGCGACAGCCTGCGGTGCAGGTTATTTTGCGCCATGCGCCCGACTTTTCACCGCATCGCCTATGAGGCCCTCGACGTCTGCAACGCGGTCGAGATGGCGACGCTGGAGGCGGCGGTGCAGGCCACCGGCCTGCCGCCGCACGCGCGGGTGCTGGACATCGGCAGCGGCAACGGCGCGGTGGCCATCGCCCTTGCCGAGATGTTCGGGTTCGAGGTGACGTCTGTCGAGCTGGACCCGGCCATGGCCGAGCTGGCCCGGTCGCGGATCGAGGCCTCGGAAGCCTCCTGCCAGATCATCCTGCACGAGGCGCGCTCGGACGTGGTGCTGGAGGCCGGCGGGCCGTTCGACCTGATCGTAGCGCTGGGGACGACCGAGCCGATCGGCGGCGGGGTGCGCGATCCGCGCGGCATGCTGAAGGGGCTGGCCCGTCGGCTGACGCCCGGCGGCTGGCTGTTGTGGGGCGATCTGGTCTGGACCAGCGAGCCGTCGCAGCCGCTGAGGCAGATCGTCGAGCTGAACAACACCTATGCCGACCATGCCGGCTGGCAGGCGGCGGCCGGGGGCGCGGGGCTGGAGGTGATCTCCGCCGAGGTGTCTTCACCAGAGCTCTGGAACCGCTACCGCATGACCATGATGGCGGCGGTCGAGGCCTGGCTGGACGGTCATGCCGAGCACCCGGCGGCCGCCTCGATCCGCAGCCGGGCGCATCAGCTGCAGCTGATGTTCGACTTCGGCGAGGGCGCGCTGGGTTTCGGCCTCTATCTGCTGCGCCAGCCGCCTGCGCAGTGACGCGCTCAAGCAGCGAGCCGCCGCGCGGCGAGCGTTAGCGCCCTTACCGGAATGGCGGCTCGTCGAAGGCGCGCAGCTTGCGCGAGTGCAGGCGCGAGCCTTCCTGACGCAGGATGTCGATGGCCTGGATGCCGATCTGGAGGTGTTCCGAGATGGAGCCCTCATAGAAGCGGTTGGCCTGACCCGGCAGTTTGATCTCGCCGTGCAACGGCTTGTCCGAGACGCACAACAGCGTGCCGTAGGGGACGCGGAAGCGGTACCCCTGCGCCGCTATGGTCGCGGATTCCATGTCGATGGCCACGGCGCGCGACTGGTTGAAGCGCAGGGCCGACTTGGAATAGCGCAGCTCCCAGTTCCGGTCGTCGGTGGTCACTACCGTGCCGGTGCGCAGGCGACGCTTGACCTCTTCGCCCGGAGCGCCCGAGACCATCTTGGCGGCGTCATAGAGGGCGCGCTGGACCTCGGCGATGGAGGGGATCGGGATGTCCGGCGGCAGGACGGCGTCCAGCACATGGTCCTCGCGCAGATAGGCGTGGGCCAGGACATAGTCGCCGATGGTCTGGGTCGGACGCAGGCCGCCGCAATGGCCGATCATCAGCCAGGCGTGCGGACGGGTCACCGCCAGGTGGTCGCAGATGGTCTTGGCGTTGGACGGCCCGACCCCGATGTTGACCAGGGTGATCCCCGTCGCGCCCGGCGCCGTCAGGTGGTAGGCGGGCATCTGGTGCTTCTTCCAGGCCGCGTCCATGACGGCGGCCTCGGGGTCGGCGGTCTCGCGGGTGATGACCATGCCGCCGGCGCAGGACAGGGTCTCGTAGGGGCTGTCCGGATCGCGCAGTTGCTGGCAGGCCCAGCGCACGAAGTCGTCGACATAGCGGTTGTAGTTGGTGAACAGGACGTAGGACTGGACGTCCTCGACCGGGGTGCCGGTGTAGTGGCGCAGCCGGGCCAGCGAGAAGTCGGTGCGCAGACCGTCGAATTGCGACAGGGGGAAGTCCTCGTCCGGATCGAACAGGCCATCGGAGATCTCGTCGCCGATGTGGGCCAGGTCGGTGGTCGGGAAGTAGCGGGCGATGGCCGCCGTCTGCGACGGGTTGAGCACTACGTCGGACCCGTCCAGCACATAGGGGAAGGGGATTTCCTGCTCCGAGGGCTCGACCTCGAAGGTCGCGCCATAGTCCTGTTCCAGCAGGGTCAGCTGTTCGTGCAGATAGGACCGGAACAGGTCCGGCCGGGTCACGGTGGTGGCGTAGACCCCCTGACGCGACATCCGGGCATAGGCGCGGATGGGCAGGTCGACCGGACGGTCGCCGAACCAGCTGATCTTCAGCGAGGGATAGGAGAAGAGGCCTCTGGCGCGGGCCTCGGCGTCGGCCCGTTCGCCGGTGGCGAGGAAGTGGCGCACCGCACTGCGGAGATTGGCCACGGACTGGGTGTAGAGGGTTTCGAGGCGGTCCAGCGCCGCCTCAGCCGTCATCTGGGCTGTCATCATGTCTGTCATGGCCTCCTCTAGCGAAAGATCATGACCTTGGCGAGACGGCGACGCTTGAAGGCGGTCATTCGTTACTCGCCGAGGGATTGGATGCGCTCGAGCAGAGCTTGCCGATGGCGGTATTTCGCCTTCAGCGCCTCGCCGTCGCCTTGCAGCGCGGAGCAGCGCAGCTCGGTGACCGCCGCCTCGATCTCGGCCCTGCGGTTGGCGTCATACGGCTCTTCGCCGCCCCAGTGACTGCATCCCATCCAGCGACCGGCGTAGTCGTAGATGTCGGTCGGCACGGTCGCCGCGATGCTGGCGAAGGCGTCCTGCACCTGAACATCGGTCAGGACCAGAGCGTCGTTCTCGATGTCGAAGGTCAGCCAGGCGTCGCCGCCTGCGGCGCAACAGTTCCCGTCGTCGTCGCGCCACAGCAGGGTTTGGGCGCTCAGGTTCACGACGTTGCCGAGGTTCTCATAGCTGAAGTCGACCCCTTTCTGGACATGGAGTCCGGCCGGCAGGCGGGCGTCCAGTCCGTCCCGCCAGCTTTCGTTGTCGATCTGTGTGAGGGGAACGGCGGCGGTCGGGGTCCAGCGGTACAGCCGGTCAGCGTTGTACTTGCCGGTTCCCGCCTTCCGGCCGGGTATGGCGACATAGGCGCGACCGTCCTCGTCGTGGATCAGGATCGGCGGGGAATAGACGAGGCCGTCGAAGCTCCAGGCGACGGGCTTCAGACCCTGCGCCGTCGGGGTCAGGAGGATGAAGCCCTGGGTCGTGCCGTTCGGCTCCTCGCCATACTGGATCTGCCAGTAGAGCTGACCGTCCCGGGCCATGAGGGACCCGGCCTGCTGCACGACGCAGTCGTGCAGGTCGAAGTCGACGCAGGCCATGGCCAGGCGGTCTTCACTGACGACCAGCCGGCGGGCCGCGGCGTCGCGCGTGGCGGAAAACGTCCATCGACCGTCCCAGACCCGGTCGGCCGACTCGTCGGTCTTGCGCTCTTCAAGCCATTCGGCGTGTTCGCGGTCGAGGCTCAGGGGCTGCGGGCTGACGGCGCGGGCGCGGGCCCAGACCTGCTCGATGTCCGTCTGGCCCAAATCCGTCTGACCATGGGCGATCGCCGGCCCCATGCAGGCGGCCACGCCGGCCGCGATCACCATCCCCCGAATGTTCATGAGGCTCTCCCTGACCGGGGAGAATGCACCCGGCCTCACACCTGTCCAGTCACGGCGGCGTCAGCCGTTGCGGGCTGCGATCAGCCCCCGGATCCGCTCCGCATCCGCGTCGTTGACGGGGTTGTAGACGACCATGGCCAGCTCGGGCCGGCCCTCGACGGCGAAGGTGGAGAACTCCAGTTCCAGCACGCCCAGCTCGGGGTGATGCAACCGTTTGAAGCCCTCGCCGTGGGCGACGATGTCGACCTCCTTCCACAGGGTCTCGAACTCCGGGCTCTGGCGCGACAGCTCCTCGACCAGCCGGTCGATCTCGGCGCCCGCACCGGCGCGGGCGGCGTCGGCGCGGAAGGCGGCGACGACGAAGCGGGCGACCTTCCACCAGTCCTCCTGCGCCGCCTTGACGCGCGAGTCCGAGAAGATCAGCCGCAGGACGTTGCGGCGCTCGGGCGGCAGTTTGGAATAGTCGGTCAGGACGGCGGCCGCCGCGGCGTTCCAGCCGACCACGTCCCAGGTGGCGTTCTTCACGATGGCCGGGCTGTGGGTCATGACGTCCAGCACCCGCTGCAGGCGTGGGCTGACCCCGTCGACGGCGCGGTAGCGAACCTCGGGCGGACGACCGAGGCCGAGGATGAACAGATGCTCCCGCTCCGGCTCGGTCAGCATCAGACCAGAGGCGATGCGGTCCAGAACATCGGCCGACGGCGCCCCGCCCCGGCCCTGTTCGAGCCAGGTGTACCAGGTCGGGCTGATGTTGGCGCGCTGGGCCACCTCCTCGCGGCGCAGGCCGGGCGTGCGGCGCCGACCGACGGGGAAGCCGAGGGCGGCGGGGTCCATTCGGGCGCGGCGGCCCCGCAGATAGTCTCCGAGACGGTTTGGGGCTTCGGCGGTCATGCGGCGATCCGGGTGGTCATTATACCGGGATAAGGTCACTATTTTAACAGGATCAAATCTGCGCCCAGAAGGCTCTCCAGGCAAGACGGCCAAAGAATTCGGAGCGTTTCTCATGCGTGTTTTCCTGACCGGCGCGACCGGCTTCATCGGTTCGCGGATCGTGCCCGGGCTGATCGGGGCGGGCCATTCGGTGCTGGGTTTGACCCGGTCCGAAGCGGGCGCGGCCGCCCTGACCGCTGCGGGCGCGCAAGTCCATCGTGGCGACATCGAGGATCTGGACAGTCTGCGCGCGGGCGCGGCGGCGGCCGACGCCGTGATCCACACCGCCTTCGACCATGACTTTTCCAACTTCGTCGCCAACTGCGAGAAGGACCGGCGCGTGATCGCGGCCATGGGCGAGGTGCTGAAGGGTTCCGACCGGCCCTTCCTGATCACCTCCGGCGTCGGCATTGGCGGCGGGACGCCGGGCAAGCCCGCGACCGAGGACGTGTTCGACCGCACCCATCCCAATCCGCGCATCGCCTCGGAAGAGGCCGGCGAGGCGCTCAAGGCCGAGGGGGTGGACGTCCGCGTCATTCGCCTGCCGCAGGTGCATGACCCGGTGAAGCAGGGGCTGATCTCCCCGTTGATCGAGATCGCGCGGGCCAAGGGCGTCTCGGCCTGGGTCGGCGAGGGTCTGAACCGCTGGCCGGCCGCGCATGTGTCGGATGTCGCCGAACTGTATCGGCTGGCGCTGGACAAGGGTCAGAAGAACGCCCGCTACAACGCTGTCGCCGAGGAGGGCGTCACCGCCCGCGAGATCGCCGAAACGCTGGGCGCGGGACTGGGCCTGCCGGCGGTCAGCGTCCCGCCCGAGGAGGCCGCGAGCCATTTCGGCTGGATGGGAATGTTCGCCGGCCTCGACATGGTCGCCTCCAGCGCCTGGACGCGCCAGGCCCTGGGCTGGACGCCGAAGGGTCCGGGTCTGATCGCCGACCTGAAAGCCATGGATTATTCGGCGGTCTGAGGATCAGCCCAGTTCTCGGTGGAAGAAGGCCGAGACGTCGTCCAGAACCGGCGCCTTCTTCCTGAACAGGGGCGAGAAGGTCGCGATCAGGTCGGCGTGGTTCAGGCCCGGATAGAGTTTGGCCTCGCAGCGCCCGCCGACGGCATGCATCCGCTCGTTGAGGATGATGGTGTCCTCGTCATGGACCACAGTGTCGGCCGTGCCGTGACCGAGCCACAGGGGCGGGGCGTCGGCCCTGACGAAGGTCACCGGCTGGGTCAGGGTCGGGTCCGGCGCGCGGCCAAACGCATTGATCGAGGCCGGGACGTCGAACGGCAGGAACTCATAGGGGCCGGCCAGACCGGCGGCGGCCTTGATCAGGTCCTGGCGGTCGACGGCGGCCATGTAGCGGCGGTCCAGGGTGATCATCATGGCCAGATGGGCGCCCGCCGAATGACCGGCGACGCCGAGCCGGGCGGGATCGCCGCCGTACCGGCCCGCGACCTCTGCGACCCTGGCCGTGGCCTGGGCGGCGTCCTCGATGAAGGCGGGGAAGACGACCTGGGGCACGACCCGGTAGTCAGGCAGGGCGACGAGGAAGCCGCGCGCCGCCAGGGCCTGGGCCGCCCAGCCATAGAGGGTGCGGGACCCTGAATCCCAGCCGCCGCCGTAGAAGAAGACGATGACCGGCAGGGTCGGCTGGCCGGGGGTCCAGTGCGGACCGTAGAGGTCGAACTTCTGGCGCGGGTCGTCGCCATAGGACAGGTCGCGCGCCACCCGCCCGACGCCCCGGTCGCGTGGACCAAGGGTGTTGAGCATGCCCAGAGGCGAACAGGCGGCGGCGAGAGAGCCGAGCGTGGCGGCGAGAATGCCTCTGCGGGTCATGAAGTCTCTTCGGGCAGGTCCATCGAACCGCAGATACGCACGGCGGCGCCGTTCGGCTCAAGCGTCCGGTGAATTATCCCGCATGCTGGATCAGGGCGCCGCAGTCGGCGTCCTTGGCCAGGCCCGGGTCGACGAAGGCGAACAGGGCCGCGACCGGGGCGACGACCGCCCCGAGGATGGCCGTCAGACCGCCCTGACCCACGACCGAAGCCGGGTCGACGGCGATATGGGGCGCCGTCAGCGGGCCGCGCACGAGGATGGGCGTCCACAGACGCAGCAGGCGGGGCTTCTTGGACTCGCCGTCGATCTTCAGGTTCAGCGTCTCCTGACCCAGATCGACCGTCCCGGAGCCCTTGGCCAGAACGACGTCGGTGTCGATGACGAAGGTCTGGGCGCGGGCGACGCCGTTCGAGACATTGAAGTCGGCGACGGCGCAGCGGATGTCGCTCTTGGACTGGTCGCCGCTGAGCAGTTTCAGCAGGCCCGCCGAGGCGTTGATGCCCAGCAGTTCGGCGAAGGCAGCGCGCATCTCGCCGTGCGGCACGATCAGGGTGGCGGACCCCTTCGAGGCGGCGGCGAAGCGGTGGATCGAATCGCCCGGCCCCTCCAGCTTCACCCGACCCAGGGCGCGCCCGACGATCGGCGGCGAGCCGTTGGTGATCGGCACGATGGATTCCAGCGGATAGCCGGCCAGGCGGAAGTCGATGGCGCTGTACGGCACGTCGCGGGTGGCGTTGATCTTCGCCGTGCCGTTCAGCTCGCCGCGGTTGAAGGTGAAGGAGACCGGATCGAGGTCGAGGATCCCGTTCTCGAGCTTCGCCCCCAGATTGACGGCGCGGATGTCGAGGTCGTTGGCCTTCACCGTCGCCGCCCGATAGGTCAGGGTCCCGTCCATCGAGCGCAGGCGATCGACCTGCAGGGTGGCGTCGGGCAGCAGCTTGCCGGGCGCGCCCGAGCTGACGGTGGTGGTGTTGGTTCCCGCCGCATTGGTCTGGGTCCTGGCGCCGAGGATGGCGGTCAGGTCGTTGATGTCGAGGTTACGCGAGGCCAGCCGGGCCTCGACGCGCAGTCGGTTGCGGGTCTCGACCTTGACGTCGCCGTTCAGGTCCGAGGCGCCGACGCGGCCCGAGAAATCCTTGAAGGTCCAGGTGCTGTCGTCCCGTTTGAGCGCGCCCGACAGGCGATACGGCGGGGTGTTGGGCAGGGTGATGCCGGTCAGCAGATACAGGTCGTTCAGGTCCTGACCCTGAAGGCTGAGGGTCGACTGGAACTGACCCAGGTCGAACGGCCGGGTGATCGAGCCGTCCGCCACCAGGCGCGAGCGCGCGCCCGAGAGGTTGGCGCTGAAGTGATAGGGCTTGTTGCGGCGGATGTTGATGAAGGGTCCGCCTTCGATCCGCAGCGTCAGGGGCGAGCGGTTCAGACTGCCCTTGCCGTCCAGTACGAAGCCGGCGTCCCCCTCATTCGCTGCCTCGCGCGCATTGATCGAGGCGTCCAGCGTCAGGCCGCGCTTCTGTTCGTCCACGACGATATGGCCGCCTGTGATGATCAGCTGCTGGATCACCGGCAGCTTCATGCCCTCGCCTGTGTCGGGTTTGGGTTTGCCGAAGGTCCAGCTGTTGCGGCCGTCCTTGGTGGCGATCAGCACGACCTCCGGGCGGGTGAAGGACAGCAAAGGCATCTCGATCTGGCCGGCCAGAAGCTTCCTCAGCCGCACCGAGGCCTCGATGCGGTCGACGTCGGCGGTGTCTTTCTCCCGCGCCCACTGCGGGCCGCCGACCTTGAGGTCACGCACCACGACCGACGGGGTCCAGCTGAACAGCTTCACGTCCAGATCGCCCTGCAGCGCGATCTCGCGCTCGTATTTGGCCGAGGCCCAGCGGCCGATCGGACCGCGCAGCATGTTCCAGTCAAACAACAGCAGGAAGATCACGACCGCCGCGACCAGCAAAAGGACGATACCGCCCGCGACCTGCTCGATCCGGCCCGGGCGGCGGAAGGCCCGGTAGACGGGATCGTTGGCCTTGACCCAGTCCCGCCACTGCATCGCCCGCGCCCCGGCGGGAGCCAGGGCGGCCTGATGAAAGGCGTTCCAGTTCAACGGGTTTTTCAAGTCGGCGGCCATGTCGGCTGTTCAGGGAGAACCGCAACAACGCCTCAGGGGCCGGATCGGCGCCATCGGACAGGTCTTTTGCCGGACGCTTCGCTGAAAACGATCCGATTGGGGATTATTTGTCGTACTTTGGTCTTGTCGTTGTCGCATTACCTTTACAAACGCGAAAACCCGCGCATTATGCTCCGGACCCTGACGTAATTCAGGCCATGGGAGGAGCCCGACATGAACCGTTTCGCCACCATCGCCGTCGCCGCCGCGACCCTTTTGAGCGCCGCCGCGCCTGCTTTCGCCGGGGATGCGAGCCATTCCGCCGGCCGCATCAATGTGTCCGTATGCGAACGTGACGCCCTGACCCAGGCGGCGTTCCGCCAGAACTACGGCGCCAACCCCGTCTATGTGACGGCGGACCAGGTCCTGTCCGCCCGCGCCTCGGGCGAGCGCTGGTCGGCGCCGCGCTGCATGACCGCCAGTGAGCATCAGCGCCTGAATCAGGCCATGGCGCCGCGCACCAGCCGCGCCGCCACGGCCCGCCCCGCGCTGTAAGAAGCGCCGGCCATCCGGCCAAAAAGAAAGGGCGCTGCCTCGCGGCAGCGCCCTTTTTCGTGTCCGTGATCGGCGGGTCTAGTTGGCCGGGGTCAGGTATTTGTCGAGCCAGCCGAAGACCTCATTGTGCCATTGCAGGCTGTTGGCCGGCTTGAGCACCCAGTGATTTTCGTTGGGGAAGACGATCAGGCGGCTGTCGATGCCGCGACGCTGAAGCGCGGTGAAGGTCGACAAACCCTGGGCGGTCGGGATGCGGAAGTCGCGGTCGCCCTGGACCACCAGCATCGGCGTCTTCCACTGGTCGACGTGGTTGGCCGGGTTGAACTTCTGATAGCCCTCGGGGTGATCCCACGGCGTGCCGCCGTATTCCCACTCGGTGAACCACAGCTCCTCGGTCGAATAGCCCATGGCGAAGGTGTCGAAGACGCCGTCATGGTTGACCAGGCACTTGAATTCGTTCGGCCAGTTGCCGGCGATCCAGTTGATCATATAGCCGCCGTAGGAGGCGCCCAGGGCGCAGGCGTTGGAGCCGTCGAGGAAGCTGTACTTCGCTTGAGCCGCCGCCCAGCCCTTCTGCAGGTCCTCGAACGGACGGTCGCCCCAGTGCTGGCTGATCGCGTCGGTGAAGGCTTGGCCGTAGCCGGTCGAGCCGTGGAAATCGATCATGACGACGGCATAGCCGGCGCCCGCGTAGGTCTCGGGGTTCCAGCGGTAGGACCAGCCGTTGCCGAACGAACCCTGCGGCCCGCCGTGGATCAGGAAGGCGACCGGATACTTCTGGCCTTCGACATAGCCGGCGGGCTTGATGACATAGCCGTGGACCTCTTCGCCGTTCCAGCCGGCGAAGGTGAACTGCTCGGCGGCGCCGAAGACCTTCTCGTCCAGCGACGGATTCACATGGGTCAGGCGGCGCGGCATCTCGCGGCCGCGGAAGGTCTTGGCGTACAGGTCGCCCGGCTCGGTCAGGCTGTCCTGCTGGAAGATGAAGCCCGAGGGGGTCTGGACGAAGGCGGCCACGTGGCCCGCGCCGGTGATCGGCACGACCTGGCCCGAACGGACATTGATTGAGAACAGACGCGTCTGACCGACGTCGCCGGCGGTGGTGTAGAGGGTCGAGCCGTCGGCCGACCATTGCAGGCCATCGGCCGAGCGATCCCAGTCGGCGGCCAGCTGGCGGGTCTGGCCAGTGGCGACGTCACGCAGGAAGATCGAATATTTGTCGGCCTCGAAGCCCGGGCGGGCCATGGCGCGATAGGCCAGGGTCTTGCCGTCCGGTGAGAAGACCGCGCCGGTGTCCCAGGCCTTGTTGCCCTCGGTCAGGTTGGTGAAATTGCCGTCGCCGGTGGTCAGGCCACGGGTCTGGTAGAGGTCGAAATTGGTGCTCCACGGCTCCGAATGGCCAGCGTGGCGGGCCGAGAAGACGATGGCCGAGCTGTCCGGGGTGAAGGTGAACTCGCTCTCGTCGCCGAACGGCTTGGAGGGGTTGTCGCCGTCGAAGCCTTTCGTGACCCAAACGGCGTCACCGCCGGCGGTGGGGACGACGAACAGGTGGTTCTGGGTGCCGTCGGCCCAGGTGTCCCAGTGGCGTACGAACATCCGGTCATAGACCTGACCCGTCGACTTCTTCCCGGCATTGGCCTTGAAGCGGTCGACCGAGCACTGCAGGTCGGCGCAGTCGCCGAAGACGGCCAGGGACACGACGATCTTCGAACCGTCGGGGCTGAGTTTGTAGGCGTTGACGTCCAGCGGCAGGCTGGTGAGCTGTTTCGCGCCCGTGCCATCGGCGGCGGCGCTCCACACCTGGCTGGTCCCGGACTTGGACGACAGGAAATACAGGCGGCCGTCGGCGCCCCAGCGGGCCGAGTTGGCGCCGTCGTCGGAGATGGACAGACGGCGGGCTTCGCCGTCGGTCTGCAGGTCCTTGATCCACAGGCTGCCCGAACGCTTGTTGGCGGCGACGTCGGTGGCGGTCAGGGCATAGACCAGCCAGCGGCCGTCGGCCGAGACCTGCGGATCGCCGATCCGGTTCAGCCCGATCATGTCGTTGTAGGTGAAGGCGTCGCTCGGCGCCGTCGCCGTGGCCGCCGCCGGAGCCGTCGCGGGCGGCGCTTCGGCCATCGCCATCGAGGCGCCCGTCAGGGCGAGGGCGGCGCAGGCGCCGGAAAGCAGGGAGCGGTAACGCATCGGGGGTGTCCTTCAGAACAGATGCGGCAGGCGTAGCACCGTCGCCCGGTTGGCGAAAGTTGCTGTTACGGTGGAACGGGCCGCGTCGCCGCGCTTGCTCCAGCGCCCCGATCCGGCGACAACCGGCGCGCATGGATTCCTCCGTTCCCGTTCCCGCTGATCCGCATATCTGCGATGTCCTGATCGCCGAGCGCGCGCCGCGTCTGACCCGGTCCTGGGCCTGGCCCCTGGTTCGGCCGGCTCTCTACAAGCTGCTCAACTACAAGGCCGCGCGGCGCATGGCCGAGGGGGTCAAGGGGCTCTCGGGGCAGGGGGCGTTCGACTATATGTCCGACCTGCTGGACCTGAAGGTCTCGACCCTGAACCTGGAACGGATCCCGGCGACGGGGCGCTGCGTGATCGTCTGCAATCATCCGACCGGGATCGCCGACGGGGTCGCGGTCTATGATGCGATCAAGCAGCGGCGGTCGGACGCCATCTTCTTCGCCAATGCCGACGCCCTGCGCGTCTCGCCCCGGCTGGGCGAGATCGTCATCCCGGTCGAATGGGTGGTCGAGAAGCGCACGCGCGAGAAGACCCGCGCCACCCTGGACGCCGCGAAGCAGGCTTTCGAAGGCGAACGCTGCGTGGTCATGTTCCCGGCCGGCCGGCTGGCCCGCGTGGCGAAGGACGGTTCAGTGACCGATCCCGAATGGGCCCCGACGGCGGCCTCGATGGCGCGCAAATACGGGGCCCCGGTGATCCCGATCCATGTGGCGGGCCCGACCTCGACCCTGTTCCATCTGTTCGACAAGGTCTCGCAGGAGCTGCGCGACATCACCCTGTTCCATGAGCTGCTCAACAAGCGGAAAAAGGCCTTCCAGCTGAAGGTCGGCCTGCCGATCCCGCCGACCCGCCTCGACATCGACGCGGCGAAAGCGACCTATGGGCTGAAGGCCTTCACCGAGCGGGTCCTGCCCAGCCAGCCCGACGCGGAGTTCGCGTGAGCGCTTCCCACACGATCGAACTCGCCGACGCCGGGGCCACGGCGGCGCTGGGCGCCCGCATCGCCCCCCTGCTTCAGCCGGGCGACGCCGTCCTGCTGTACGGCCCGCTGGGCATGGGCAAGTCGACCCTGGCGCGCGGCCTGATCCGGGCCCTGACCGGACCGCATGAGGATGTGCCGTCCCCGACCTTCACCCTGGTCCAGTTCTATGAGACCACGCCGCCGGTGGCCCATTTCGACCTCTATCGCCTGAGCCGCGCCGACGAGGCTTTCGAGATCGGGCTGGACGAGGCGCTGGACGACGGGGTCGCCATCGTCGAATGGCCCGAACGGCTGGGCGAGGACGTCAGCTGGCTGATCGGCGAGAACCGTCTGTGCATTACGCTCTCCGAAGAGGGCGACGATCCCGAAACCGCCGGTCGTCTTGCGACCGTTCTTGCCGCAGGATCGTGGGAAACGAGAATCGACCATGTCTTCGCCTGATCGTGAAACCCAGCGTCTCGACTTCCTTTTGGCGGCCGGTCTCGGCGAGGCCGACCGCGCCCCCTTGCCCGGCGACGCCTCGACGCGGCGTTACGAACGGCTGACCACGGCGGACGGAACCTCCCTGATGCTGATGGATCAGGTCGCGGCGGCCGAGAGCCCGCCATGCGATCCGTCGTGGACGCCGGCAGAACGCAAGGCGAAGGGCTGGAACGCCGTCGCCCGGCTGTCCGCCGGACGGGTCGAGGCCTTCGCCGCCGTCGCTGACCACCTGCGCGGTCTGGGCCTGTCGGCGCCCGCCATGCCGGCGCTCGATGCGCCCGAGGGTCTGGCGGTACTGGAGGATTTCGGAGACGCCCTCTTCGCCCGGGTGATCGAGGCCGGAGAGGACGAGACGCCGCTGTATCTGGCCGCCATCGAGGCTCTGGTCCGGCTGCACGAGGCGGGAAATCCGCCGGAGGTCCTGACCGGCGCGGGCGGAGACTGGCCCCTGCTGACCTATGACGCCACGGCCCTGCAGGGCGGGGCGGATCTGTTCGTCGAATGGCTGCCGAAGCTCGCTCCGGCCCTGTCGTTCGACGAGGCGGCCATCGCGGAATGGCATGAGGCCTGGGCCCCGATCACGGGGGCGGGGGAGGCGGGCGCCGTTGTCATGGCCCACCGCGACTATCACGCCGAGAACCTGATCTGGCTGCCCGAGCGCGACGGCGCCGCCCGCGTCGGGATGATCGACTTCCAGGACGCGGTGCGGGCGCATCCGTCGTGGGACCTGCATTCCCTGCTTCAGGACGCACGCCGCGACGTCTCGCCGGCGCTGGAGGCCCTGGCGCTGGACCGCTATTTCGCCCTCAGGCCCGAGCTGGACCGGGCGGAGTTCATGAAGGCCTATGCGGGTCTGGCAGCCCTGAACGAGGCGCGGATTCTGGGCATTTTCGCCAGGCTGATCGTGCGGGATCACAAGCCGAAATACGCCGCCTTCATGCCGCGCATGTGGGCCCATCTGAACGCCAATCTGAAGCAGCCGGGGCTGGAGACGGTCGCCGCCTGGTTCGACAGATACGTCCCGGCGGAGAGCCGCAAATGAGCGCCGTGCCGAAGACCGCCATGGTGCTGGCCGCCGGCCTCGGCACCCGGATGCGGCCCCTGACCGACGATCGGCCCAAGGCCCTGGTCGAGGTCGGCGGCATGGCCCTGATCGACCATACCCTGGCGCGGCTGGCCGAGGCGGGGGTGGAGCGGGCCGTGGTCAACGCCCACGCCTTCGCCGACCGGCTCATCGCCCATCTGGGCGGCTATGACGGCCCGCTGGAGATCGTCATCTCCGATGAGCGTCAGCACGCCCTGCCGCTGGAGACTGGCGGCGGCATCAAGGCGGCGGCGGCCCACCTGGGCGAGGCGCCCATTCTGGTGGCCAATATCGACAGCGTCTGGATCGAAGACCGGGAACCGCCCGCGGCGGCGATCCGCGACCTCTGCGCCGGCTTCGATCCGGAGCGGATGAGCTGCCGCCTGCTGCTGGCCCATATGGGGCGCACGACCGGCTTCGACGGCGCCGGGGACTTCATGCAGGCCGAAGACGGGAAGCTGACGGCGCGGCGCACGGCGAAGGCGGCCAGCGCCCCGCTCAACTATATGGGCGTCCACATCGTCGATCCGCGCCCGATCTTCGCGTATCCCGAGACGGAGTTCGGCCTGTTCCCGGCGGGCGGTGGCCTGTGGGGCGGCTGGGAGGCGGAAGGACGGCTGTACGGCCTCGTCATGGAGGGCGACTGGATGCACGTCGGCGATCCCGAGGCCCGCGACGTCGCCGAGGCGCGCCTCGCCAGAGATCGATGACGGCCCGGTTCGATCCCTTCGCCGGCGCCGGTCCGCGCTGGCTGACCATCCCGGCCCATCGGCCCTTCCTTGAGGATCTGGCGGCGGGGGTGCTGGACTGGCTGGGTGACGCCCCGCCCGAGACGCTCAGCGACGCCGTCATCCTGTTGCCCAACCGGCGCGCGGCCCGGGCCTTCGGCGCGGCCCTGTCACGGCTGAGTGGCGACAAGCCCATCCTGCTGCCGCAGGTGCGTCCGCTCGGCGATCTGGAGGAGGATGAGCCGCCGTTCGCACCCGGCGAGATCGGCCTCGACCTGCCGCCCGCCATCGCCCCCCTGACGCGCCGGTTCGAGATGGCGCGGATGATCGCCGAGGACCTGAAGGACGAGTTCGAGGACGCCCTGACGCCGCTGCGCGCGCTGGAGCTGGCCGACGCCTTCGCCGGCTTCCTCGATTCCTGCCAGATCGAGGAAATCCATGACCTGTCGGCGATCGGCGGGCTCGTTCAGGCCGACCTCGCCGAGCACTGGCAGGTGTCGGCCAAATTCCTCGGCCTCGCCGTTCAGGCCTGGCCCGACCGGCTGGCGGGGCTCGGGCTGATGGACCCGGCCGAGCGGCGCGCGAAGCTGCTGCGGCTGCTGGCTCAGCGCTGGGACGAGGCTCCGCCGACCGGTCCGGTCATCGCCGCCGGTTCGACCGGCTCGGCCCCGGCCGCCGCCGCCGTGCTGAAGGCGGTGGCCAAGGCGCCGCAAGGCTGTGTGGTGATCCCGGGTCTGGACAGGGACCTCGACCCCGCCGTCTGGGCCACGCTCGGCGATGAGGAACAGCATCCGCAGAACGCCCTGTGGCGGCTGCTCGATTTCGCCGAGGTTGAGCGCGAGGCCGTGCGGCCGTGGTTTCAGCCGCCGACGCCTGCGCCCGTTCAGGCGCGCGGTCTGGCCCGGGCGCGGCTGATCAACGAGGCCCTGCGTCCGGCCCGCGCGACCAGCGACTGGCGCGACGAAATCCGCCGTATCCGCGAGGCCGCGGCGCCGGTTCAGGGCGCCGATCCCATCGCGCTCGGGCTCGAGAACCTCGGCGTCATGACCTTGCGCGCCGAGGAGGATGCGGCGGCGACCCTCGCCCTGATGATGCGGGAGACGCTGGAGGTTCCGGGCAAGACCTGCGCCCTCGTCACCCCCGATCTCGATCTCGGGCGACGCGTGGCGGCGCGGCTGGAGCGCTGGGGGATCGTGCCCGACTCCTCGTCCGGGGCGCCGCTCAGCCGGATGTCGGCGGGGGTGCTGATCGACCTCGCCGCGCGCTGGATCGCCGATCCGCTCAAGCCCCAGACGATCCTCGCCCTGCTCAAGCATCCGCTGGTCCGGATCGAGATGGAGGAGGCGGGCGCCGCCGTCCGGTCTTTCGAGAAGTGCGCCCTGCGCGGTCCGCGCGGCCGCCGCTGGACCGATCTGCATCGCAATCTGCAACGTGCCGCCGAACCGCGAGAAGGGCAGGCGCCGCCGTCGGAACATCGACTGAAACGACTGGGGCAGGCCCGCGCGCTCTGCGACCGGCTGGAGGCCCTGTCGGCGGAGGCGGTCGCCGTCTTCACCCCCGCCGCTTCGCTGGAGGCCGCCGCCGTCGCCCTGACCCGGCTGGTCGAGGCTCTGGCCGGCCAGAACGCATGGGCCGGTCCGGACGGCGAAGAGGCCGCCATGGTTCTGTCGGGTCTGATCGAGGGCGGGGCGGCGCTGGGCGCGGTCAAGCCCGCTGAACTGGCTGAACTGATCCAGAGCCTGCTGGCCGACGCCACGGTCCGGACCGGCGGCGCGACCCATCCGTCTCTGCGCATTCTCGGGGCCATCGAAGCTCGTCTGGTGCGGGCCGACCGGATGATCCTGGCGGGGCTGGAGGAGGGGGTCTGGCCCGGACCGGCGCCGACCGATCCCTTCCTGTCGCGGCCGATGCGCAAGGCGCTGGGCCTGCCGCCGCCCGAGCGGCGTCTGGGTCAGACGGCGCAGGACTTCGTCCAGGCCGCCTGCGCCGACGAGGCCATCCTCGTCCATGTCGACCGGCGCGGCGGCCAGCCGGCGGTCAAGTCGCGCTGGCTGTGGCGACTTGAGATGCTGACGCGCGGCGCCCACAGCGAGGCGACCCCCGTGGTGCTGGAACGCCCCGTGGCCGCCGCCGGAATCGCCCGGGCGCTGGACGCCCCGCCGCCCGGTCCGGCCCGCTATGCTCGCCGTCCGGCCCCGACGCCGCCCGTCGATCGTCGTCCGCGCGAGATGCCGGTGACCGGCGTCGAACGCTGGGTCCGCGACCCCTATGCCGTCTATGCCCAGCGCATTCTCGGCCTGAGGAAGCTCGACCGGCCCGGCGCCGACGCCGAGGCCATGGCGCGTGGCAACGCCATCCATGCCGCCATCGAGCGCATCGTCGTGACCTGGCCCGAGGCTTTGCCCGCCGACTGCGCCGTCCAGATCGAGGGCTTTATCCGCGACGCGATGACCGAGGCCGGGTTCGAGGACCACGCCATGGCCCGCGAGGCGCCGCTGGCTCGCAACTGCGCCCTGTGGCTGGCCGACTGGGAGCGCGAGCGGCGGGCGCGCGGCGCGACCCTGCTGATCGAACAGTCGGGACGGGTCCGCTTCCCCGCGCCCGGCGGCGACTTCGTCCTGACCGCCCGCGCCGACCGGATCGAGCTGGATGCCGCTGGCGCCGCCGTCATCGACTTCAAGACCGGCGGCACGCCCAGCGTGAAGCAGGTGGCGCAGGGCTATTCGCCCCAGCTGACCCTGACCGCCGCCATCCTGGCCGGGGGCGGCTTCGCCGAAGCCCCGCCGACCGAGGCGACCGAACTGCTCTATGTCCGGGTCACGGGCCGCAAGGTTCCGGGCGTGGTCATCGAGGCCTCGAAGACCTCGAAGAACCAGCCGCTGGAGGCCGCCGCCCTCGCCGATGAGGCGTTCGAGAAGCTCAAGGAATGGGTCGCCCATTTCGATGAGGAGACGACGCCCTACGCCTCCTGGCTGGCGCCCCAGTTCATGGGCGCCTTCGGCGGCAACTACGACCATCTGGCCCGGGTCTGGGAATGGCACGTCGTCGGCGGCGAGGAAGGGGAGGCGTCGGAATGACCGATCTCCTCGCCGAAGCCCGCGCCCATCAGGTCACGGCGGCCGATCCCGACCTGTCGGTCTTCGTCACCGCCAACGCCGGGTCGGGAAAGACCACCACCCTGGTCGACCGGGTGGCGCGGCTGCTGCTGCGTCAGGTCGAGCCGGGCGAGATCCTGTGCGTCACCTACACCAAGGCCGCCGCCGCCGAGATGCAGGCCCGGCTGTTCGAGAAGCTGGGCGCCTGGGCCGTCGCCGATGACCGCAAACTCAGCGAGGAGCTGGCGAAGCTGGACGGTCGCGATCCGGCGGTCCTGACCGGCGCCAATCTGTCCGATGCGCGGCGCCTGTTCGCCCGCGCGCTGGAGACGCCGGGCGGGCTGAAGATCCAGACCATCCACGCCTTCTGCGAAAAGCTGCTCAAGCGCTTCCCGCTCGAGGCCGGGGTCTCGCCGGGCTTCCGCGTGCTGGAGAACGAGGCGGCGATCGCCCTGTCGCACGAGGCGCGCGAGGATCTGGCGCGCGAGGCGCTCAAGGATTCCGAAGGCCGTCTGGGGCAGGCCTATGCCCATTTCGCGGTCGAGCTGGACTGGGGCTCCTTCCACGACCTGCTCGGCAAGATCGAGGCGGAGCGCGGCGCACTGACCGACTATGTGGCGCGCTGGCTCAGGGGCGAGGCGCCCGGGCCGCACGCCCTGACCGGCGCCGATCCGGACCGGACGCCGGACGATATAGAGGGCGACTTCCTCGACTGGATCGACGGCTCGGAGTGGGAGCGGGTCGCTGACGGCATGGCCACGGGCTCGGCCAACGACCAGAAGGTGGCGGCTTCGATGGACGCCGTCTCCTCGGCCAACTGGTCGGTCGCGGCCATGGCGCCGGTCTTCCTGACCACGGCGGGCGAGCCGCGAAAGAGCATGGGCACGAAGTCGGCGCCGCCCTGGGCCGTCGAGTTCCTCGTCGATCTGCAGCTCAAATATCTGTCGGTGCGCGACGCGCTGCGGGCCGCCCGGGTGGCGGACGACACGATCAAGGCCCTGACCCTGGCCCAGGCCCATGCGGCCCTCTACGACATCGCCAAGCGGCGGCGCGGGGCGCTCGACTTCTCCGATCTGGTCGTGAAGACGGTCGAGCTCCTGACGAAGAAGGCCAACGCCGCCTGGGTGCTGTTCAAGCTGGACGGCGGCATCGAGCACGTCCTGATCGACGAGGCCCAGGACACGGCGCCCGACCAGTGGGACATCTTCAAGGCCCTGACCGAGGAGTTCTTCGTCGGCGCCGGAGCCGAGCGGCGCGGGCCTGTGCCGAAGGATGCGCCCGTCCGCAGCGTCTTCGTCGTCGGCGACCAGAAGCAGTCGATCTATTCCTTCCAGGGCGCCCGGCCCGAGCGGCTTCTGATCGAGGCCCAGGCCTATGCGTCCCAGATCGAGGGGGCGGGCGGGGCCTTCCGGCAGGTCCCGCTGGAGACCTCCTTCCGCTCGACCGAGGACGTCCTCGCCTTCGTCGACGCCGCCTTTGTCGGCCCCGAACGCACCCGGGCGCTGGCGGGCGAGACCGGCGACATCACCGTCCACAGCGCCGCCCGCGTGGGTCAGCGCGGCAGCCTCGATCTCTGGCCCCTGTTCGAGGACCCGGCGGCCGAGGATCGGCCCGCCTGGAATGCCCCGGTCGACAAGGAGGGCAACTTCAGCGGCAGGAAACGCCTCGCCCAGGCCCTGGCGCGGGAGGTCAAGCGGCAGGTCGAAACCGGCGTCGCCGTCCATGACCGCGGCGCGACCCTGAGGCCGGCGAGATACGGCGACTTCCTCGTCCTCGTCCGCCGCCGCGACGCGACCTTCGAGGAGATCATCCGGGCGCTCAAGACCGAGGGCGTGCCCGTGGCGGGCGCCGACCGGCTGAAGCTGTCCAGCCACATCGTCTTCGACGACCTGATCGCGCTCGGCCGGTTCGCCCTCTATCCGGAAGACGATCTGTCGCTGGCCGAGATTCTGCGCAGCCCCCTGTGTGACGTGACCGACTTCGGCGACGCCCATAGCCTCTATCCGCTGGCCGAGGCCATGGGGCGGGAAGGGCGCGGCCTGTGGAACGAGCTGAAGCGCCGGGCGCCTGAGCATCCGCAATGGACCCGCGCGCGCGACCTGCTGCAGGCGGCGCTCGACGACCGCGACCGCGATCCCTTCGCCTTCTTCTCCGGCGTTTTGAACCGCGTGGATGCGACGGGCCAGTCGGGCCGCGCCCGCATTCTGGCCCGGCTGGGGCGCGAGGCCGAGGAGGCCATCGACGAAACCCTGGCCCAGGTCCTGAACGCCGAACAGCGCGGCGGGACGGACCTCGAGACCTGCCTGTCCCTGCTCGAGGCGGCGGACGTCGAGGTCAAACGCGAGATGGAGGGGGCGAGGAACGAGGTCCGCGTCATGACCGTCCACGGCGCCAAGGGGCTGGAGGCGCCGGTGGTGATCCTGCCGGACACGACGTCGCGCTCCAAGCCGCAGGGACCGACCCTGATGCCGGCCCTGTTCGATCAGAACCGGCCTGAACTCGGCGAAGGCTGGCTGATGTGCCCCGGCCGGGCCGGCGACGACTGCGAGGCCTCGGCCAGGGCGCGGCAGGCGCGGATCGACCGCACCGACGCCGAGGCCCTGCGCCTGCTCTATGTCGCCCTGACCCGGGCGCGCGACCGGCTGATCGTCATGGGCCGCGCCCTGAAGCGGCCGGAGGTCGGCTATGAGGACAAGAGCTGGTGGAGCGTGATCGCCGAGACGGTCCAGCGGCTGGGCGAGACGCAGCCCGGATCGGTTCGCGATGTCGCCGGTCTCGGGGGCGAGACGGTCCTGCGTTATGGCGTCGATCCGGAGACGGTTCCGTTGACCGCGGCCGAACAGACCGCAGCCGCCATCGTGCCCGACTGGGCCCGAACCGCGCCACCGCCCGAGCCCGGCGCGCGGCTGGCCGCGCCGTCGAAGATGGATGAGGCCCTGCGCATCCCCGCGCCCTCGCCCCTGGCCGAGACAGGCGGTCTGGGCCGGTTCCGGCGCGGCGACCTGATCCACCGGCTGCTGGAGCGGCTGCCCGAGATCGCGCCCGCAGACCGGCCCGATGCGGCGGTGCGGATGCTGGCGCGCGAACGGGGTGTGGAGGAGGCCCAGAAGGCCGAGATGATCGCCGCCGCCTTCGGCGTGCTGGACGACGCCCGCTTCGCCCCTGTCTTCGGGCCCGGCTCCCGCGCCGAGGTCGCCCTGACCGGCTCGGCTCCGGGCCTGAACGGGGTCTCCATCTCCGGGCGGATCGACCGGCTGGTGATCACGCCCGAGCGGGTGCTGGTCGTCGACTACAAGTCCAACCGCCCGGCGCCGGACGCCATCGAGGGCGCGGACCCGGCCTATGTGCTGCAGCTGGCGGTCTATGCGGCGGTGCTGAAGCGGCTCTATCCGGACCGCGCGGTCGAGGCGGCCCTGGTCTGGACCGACGGGCCGAAGCTGATGCCGGTTCCGGAGGCCATGATGGAGGCCGCGCTCGCTACGGCGAACCCCCGTTGAATCCTGCGGGAATCACCCCACATCTGCCTCAACGGCCATCCGGCCACCGCATCAACCGCGCGCCTTTCGCGCCTGAAGGAACCTTGAAATGGCGACTGTGAAAGTCACCGACGAAAGCTTCGACGCCGACGTCCTGAAATCCTCCACCCCGGTTCTCGTGGACTTCTGGGCGGAGTGGTGCGGCCCCTGCAAGCAGATCGGCCCGGCCCTGGAGCAGATCGCCGACGAACTGAACGGTCAGGTGACCATCGCCAAGGTCAATATCGACGACAGCCCGATGACCCCGTCCAAGCTGGGCGTGAAGGGCATTCCGACCCTGATGCTGTTCCGCGACGGCCAGCTGTCCTCGCTGAAGGTCGGCGCCATGCCCAAGGGCAAGATCGTCGAATGGCTGGCCGAGAGCGGCATCAAGGCCTCGACCGCCGCCTGAAGCCTTCGGTCCATTGAGTGCGAACGCCCGGCGGTCCCGCGACCGCCGGGCGTTTTGCTATGTGGGCCAGGTTTCCGGCGCGGCGCCCAGAACCTCGCCGGCCAGATAGAGGGAGCCGCAGATCACCACGCGGCCGGCGCCGAGCCGGAGCGCCCGCTCCAGCGCCGCCTCGACGGACGGGGCCGCCTGGGCGCCCAGGCCGTGACCGCGCGCCACGGCCGCCAGGGCCTCGGGCTCGGCCGCGGCTCCCTCGAAGCCCACCGTGAAGACATGGGCGCCCGAGCCCTTGAGCGCCGCGAAGAAGCCGGCGGAATCCTTGTTGGCCAGGATGCCGACGATCAGGGCCAGCGGCATCGGCGCCCGGGCCTCGCGCGCGGCGATGGCGGCGGCCAGGGCCTCCGCCGCATGGGGGTTGTGTCCGCCGTCCAGCCAGAGCTCGGCCTCCGACGCCCTGGCCATCTCGCCATAGGGGCCGGCCGTCAGCCTCTGCATCCGCGCGGGCCAGACGACGCGGCGCAGACCTTCGGCGATGGCGGCTTCAGGCAGGTCCAGCTCCAGGGCGGCGGCGATGGCCAGGCCGGCATTGTCGATCTGATGCGCGCCCGGAAGGGCGGGGGCGGGCAGGTCGAGGAAGCGCTCCTGATCCTGATAGACCATGCCGCCTCGCTCGGCCCAGGCGTCGAAGTCCACCCCCATGACGGTCAGGGGCGACGGGGTTCGTCCGTTCACGGAGGATGCGGCGACGGCCTCGATGACGGCCATGGCCTCTTCGGACTGTCGCGCCACGATGCCGCGGGCCCCGGCCTTGAGAATTCCGGCCTTTTCGGCGGCGATGCCGGCGATGGAGGTCCCCAGAAACTCCGCATGGTCCAGGTCGACGGGGGCGATGACGCTGAGCAGGGGGCGCTCGATGACGTTGGTGGCGTCGAGGGTTCCGCCCAGACCGACCTCGACGATGGCCAGATCGGCCGGGGTCTCGGCCATGGCGACGAAGGCGGCGGCGGTGGTGCTTTCGAAGACGGTGGCCTCGACCCCGCGCACGGCCTCGATGCGGTCGAGGATGGGGCCAAGCTGGTCGTCCTCGATCAGCCGGCCGGCCAGGCGGATGCGCTCATTGAAGCGGACGAGATGAGGGGAGGTGTAGGCATGAACCCTGAGGCCCGCCGCCTCGGCCATGGCGCGGATGAAGGCCACGGTCGAGCCCTTGCCGTTGGTGCCGGCCACATGGATGACGGGGGGCAGGCGCAGCTGGGGGTCGCCGAGCACGGCGCACAAGGTGCGCATCCGGTCCAGCGACAGGTCGATCTTCTGCGGGTGGCGCAGGCGCAGGCGTTCGGAAATCGGGTCCATGGCTCACCCTAGCGCAATTCGCGCCTGGATGGCCTACGCCTGAAGGTCGGTATTAGCCGAGTATGAGCTTGAAGACGCCGACCCAGACGGCGACCGAGCCGAGGGCGGCGGCGCCGAAGGCGATCAGGGGCGAGGTCAGGGCGATGCGCGGACGGCGCTTTGCGACGACCGCCGGAGCGGCCTCGAACCCGACATGCAGTTTTTCGGCGGATGCCCGCATCAGACAGAACTCCCCAACACGAGGTCATCCTGGGGTCACGACATTGAGATATTCGTAAAGGGCGTGGTTAAGCTCGCGACCGGTCGACGTTAACCTTTTCCGGCCTCTTCAACCGGTTGGAGAAGCATTCCAAAAATGGGACGGCAAGGCTGAAAATGCGTGTTTTTTCAGAGGCTTTGCTGTTCGCGGACTGTGCCCCAATTGTAACATACCCTCGTTCTTTTCGTCGCCTGCGGGATTCGTCTTGCACTGCACCATCGGGCGCCGCTTAACATGTCGGTAACTGGTTTTGGCGCGTGAGGGGTTTAGCGAGGGGCATGTTCGACACTGTGTCGTCCGATCTGCGTCCCACCTCCCGGTCGGCTCCTTCGGGGCCGGGCGTCATCGCCGTTTCCGTCGCTCCCGTGATCACCGCCCGCCGCCGGCTGTCGATGGTGCTCAAGCGCCTGTTCGACGTGTTCTGCGCCCTGTCGGCCCTGATCGTCCTGGCGCCGGCCCTGATCGCCATCGCCGTCGCCGTCGCCCTTGAATCGCCGGGCCCGGTCCTGTTCCGCCAGCGCCGCACCGGCCAGGGCGGCAAGGTGTTCCGGATCATGAAGTTCCGCACCATGACGGTGACCGAGGATGGCGACGTCATCAAACACGCCAGCAAGAACGACAAGCGCGTCACCCGCATCGGCGGCTTCCTGCGCGAGACCAGCCTCGACGAACTGCCGCAGCTGTTCAACATCGTGCTCGGCGACATGTCGGTGGTGGGGCCACGCCCGCACGCCCTGGCCCACGACGCCCACTACGGCGCCCTTCTGCCGCGCTACACCGACCGCTTCGCCGTGCGTCCGGGCCTGACCGGCTTCGCCCAAGTTCAGGGCCTGCGCGGCGAGATTCACGATCTGGACTGCATGGCCCGTCGGATCGACGCCGACTGCCACTATGCCGCCAGCTGGTCGTTCCGCAGCGACCTGATGCTGATCGTGCGCACCGTTCCCATGCTGGTGAAGCGCGTCAACGCCTACTGAGGCGGTTCGCCGGGATTTCTGGCGATGATTTTTTCGACCGATGGATCAACGGCCAAGTTGAACGGCCACGGTCGTCTTCCCAATTGAACGTCTCCTTCCCGGAGATCTCCCATGACCGATAGCGCTTCCCCCGTCTGGTTCATCACCGGCTGTTCGACCGGCTTCGGCCGCGAACTGGCCGTCGCCCTGATCGACAGGGGCTATCGGGTGGTCGCCACCGCCCGAAATCCCGACGACCTGACCGATCTGGCCGCATCGGGCGGCGACAATGTCCTGACCCTGAAGCTGGACGTCACAGACGCCGGTCAGGCCGAGGCGGCGGTGAAGGCGGCCGAGGCGCGCTTCGGCCGCATCGACGTCCTCGTGAACAATGCCGGCATCGGCTATTTCGCGGCCATCGAGGAGGCGGAGGAGGCCGAGGTCCGCCGCATGTTCGAGATCAACGTCTGGGGTCTGATCCGCATGACCCAGCTGGTCCTGCCGGGCATGCGGGCGCAACGCTCGGGCACGGTGGTCAATGTCTCCTCCATGGGCGGGCTGCGCGGCTTCCCGGCGGTGGGCCACTACAACGGCACCAAATTCGCGGTCGAAGGCCTGTCCGAGGCCCTGTCCGCCGAGGTGGCGCCGCTGGGCATCAAGGTCCTGATCGTCGAGCCCTCGGGCTTCCGCACCGACTGGGCCGGGCGTTCGGCCAATGAATCGAGCATCACCATCGACGACTACGCCGAGACCGCCGGCGCCCGCCGCGCCGCCATCCGGGGCTATTCCGGCGCCCAGCCGGGCGACCCCAGGCGCGCCGTCGCGGCCATCATCCAGGCGGTCGAGACGGAGGACCCGCCGCTGCGCCTGCTGCTGGGCAAGACGGCGCTGGCCATGGGCCGCCAGAAGATCGAGATGATGCAGAAGGACTTCGACGCCTGGGCCGAGGTCACCGAGGGCGCGGACTTCCCCGAGGGGCAGTAGGCGCCCCCGGACATCATCCCCGTCCTGTGCGGCCGATCCGCTTTCTTTGAGTCGCTTCCACCGGGGCGTTCGCGGTAGGTTCGCCGCATGAGCGATGTCGACCTTGATTCCGGTCCCCCCTGGGAAGAGGACCTGCCCGAGCGGGACGAAAACACCGACGACATGTTCGGCGCGCCGGCGGCTGTGCCTGCGCCCGTCGCGGCCCCGGCCGCCGCTGTCCCTGCTCCGACGCCTGTTCCCGTCAGCACCCCGGTTCCCGTCGAGGGCGAGGGTGAGGCCTATACGGTTCTGGCCCGCAAATACCGGCCGCGCACCTTCGAGGACCTGATCGGTCAGGAGGCCATGGTCCGGACCCTGACCAACGCCTTCGCCACGGGCCGGATCGCCCACGCCTTCATGCTCACGGGGGTTCGCGGCGTCGGCAAGACCACGACCGCGCGCCTGCTGGCCCGGGCCCTGAACAACCAGACCGACGTCATCGACCGCCCGTCGCTGGAGCTCAGCGCCCACGGCGTCCACGACGCCGCCATCATGGCCGGCCAGCATATGGACGTGATGGAGATGGACGCGGCGTCCCATACGGGCGTCAACGACATCCGCGACATCCTCGAGAGCGTCCGCTACGGCCCCGTCGAGGCCCGCTACAAGGTCTATGTGCTCGACGAGGTGCACATGCTGTCCAACCAGGCCTTCAACGCCCTGCTGAAGACCCTGGAAGAGCCGCCGCCGCACGCGAAGTTCATCTTCGCCACCACCGAGATTCGCAAGGTGCCGGTGACCATCCTCAGCCGTTGCCAGCGCTTCGACCTGCGCCGCGTCGAGCCCGAGGTTCTGGTCGAACATCTGGGCCGGATCGCGGTGAAGGAGGGGATGAAGGTCGAGGACGACGCCCTGGCCCTGATCGCCCGCGCCGCCGAGGGTTCGGTTCGCGACGGCCTGTCGCTGCTGGATCAGGCCCTGGTCCAGGGCGAGCGTGGTGAGACGGTGAAGACCGAGATCGTGCGCGACATGCTCGGTCTGGCCGACCGGTCCCAGACCATCGCCCTGTTCGAACAGATCATGGGCGGCCGCACGCCCGAGGCGCTGGAGACCTTCCGGACGCTGTACGGCTATGGCGCGGATCCCATTCAGGTGACCAACGACCTGCTGGAGCACTGCCACGCCGCTTCGGTGGCCAAGATGCTGGGCCCGAACGCGACGCGCCTGCCCGCTGATCAGGCCAAGACCCTGGCGGCCATGGGCGCCGCGATCTCGGCCGGGACCCTGTCGCGCACCTGGCAGATGCTGCTGAAAGGTCTGGAGGAGGTGCGGCGCGCGCCGAGCCCGGCGGATGCGGTCGAGATGATCATCGTCCGCCTGGCCTATGCCGCCGACCTGCCGGCGCCCGAGGATGCGCTGAAGAAGCTGCAGAACGGCGAGCCTCTGTCGCCCGGTTCGGGTGGCGGCGCTCCGCGCGGCGGCGGGGGAGGCGGCGGCGCCTCGGCGGCCCTGGCGCCGCGCCCGGCGGCGCCGGTTCTGGCCAACCCGCAGAGCTTCGAGGACGTGGTCAAACTGGTCGGGGAGAAGCGTGAGATCGCGCTGCAGATGGAGATCGAACGCTATGTTCGCCCGGTCTCCTTCGCACCCGGCCGCCTGACGTTCGAGCCTGTCGCCGGCATGTCGGCCAATCTGGCCAACAAGCTGTCCTCGCGGCTGAAGGAATGGACCGGGCGGCAGTGGTTCGTGATCGCCAACGGCGAAGGCGGCGGCGAGACGGTCATCGAGGTCAACCGGCGTCAGGTCGCCGCCGTCCGCGCCGAGGTCGAGGCCGATCCCTTCGTCGCTTCCATCATGGCCGCCTTCCCGGGAACGGTGATCGCCAACATCGTCGAGGCCCCCAAGGTCGCCCTGCCCTCGATCCCGGACGAGCCGGGTGACGAGGACGACGACGACTGAGGTGATCCTCCCCCAACGGGGGAGGGAGACCGCGAAGCGGTGGAGGGGGCTGGCCCCCTACGCTGTTTGTGGGTTCAGCCCCCTCCGTCACGGCGCAAGCGCGCCGCGCCACCTCCCCCAAGGGGGAGGATTAGATCAGAGGATCTTCGCGGCGGTGTCGAAGTCGAGACGCGGCGAGCGCGGGAACAGGTTCTCGTCGGTGCCGTAGCCCAGGTTGATCACGAAGGACGGGACCCAGCTGCTGTCGGCCAGGAACTCGCCCTTCACGCCGGCGGCGTCAAAGCCGATCATCGGGCCGACGTCGAGGCCCAGGGCGCGGGCGGCGATCATGAAATAGCCGGCCTGCAGCGAGCTGTTGAGCACGCCCGGTCCCTTGCGGGCCTCGGTGTCGCCGAACCAGTCCCTGGCGCCCGGGTTGTGCGGGAACAGCAGGGGCATGTGTTCATGGAAGTCGTTGTCGAAGGCGACCACGACATTGACCGGCGCCGACAGCGTCTTGGCGCGGTTGGCTTCCGACATGAAGGGCGCCAGGCGCGCCTTGGCCTCGGGCGAGGTGATGAACAGGAAGCGGGCCGGGGTGCTGTTGGCGGCCGTCGGACCGTACTTGGTCAGCTCATAGAGTTTCTGCAGCTGCTCGGTCGTGACCGGGCGGTCGCTGAAGGCGTTGCGGGTGCGGGCTTCGGTGAACAGTTGGGCGAGCGCGGTCTCGTCGAGCGCGGCGTCGCGGGTGGAGGCGTCATAGGCCATTGGAAGGCGTCCTGATCTAAACAGCAACAATCGTGGTTGCAAAATAGGCCTCCTTGTCCGCACTGCAAGCAAGGATTTGGCAATTCTGGGTTTCGCTGGGCGAACGCCGCCGATTTGGCAAGAGCGGAGGCTCCGGTCTGCACCCCTCTGTCGCTATGGCCGGCTTCGTCCTATCTAGGGGCCATGACTGACCTCAACGCCCTCATGCAACAGGCCCAGGCGATGCAGCAGAAGCTGCAGGACGCCCAGGCCAAAATGACCGAAACCACCGCCGAGGGGACCTCGGGCGGCGGCCTCGTGACGATCGCCCTCAAGGGCGCCGGCGAGATCACCTCGGTGAAGATCGACGACAGCCTGCTGGTCCCCGGCGAGGGCGAGATCCTGGCTGACCTGATCGTCGCCGCCCACGCCGACGCCAAGCGCAGGCTGGACGAGATCAATGGCGAGCTGATGCGTCAGGCCGCCGGCCCCCTGGCTGGAATGAACATCCCCGGCATGCCGAAGCTGTTCTAGTTGGCCGCCTCCGCCGGACCCGAGATCGAACGCCTGATCGCGCTCCTGGCCAAGCTGCCGGGGCTGGGGCCGCGCTCTGCCCGACGTGCGGCCCTGCAACTGCTCAAGCGGCGCGAACAGCTGCTGCTGCCCCTCGCCGCCGCCATGGCCGAGACCGCGGAAAAGGTCGTCTCCTGCTCGGTTTGCGGCACGCCGGATACGCGCGATCCCTGCTCGATCTGTTCGGACCCCAACCGCGACAACGGCCTGATCTGCGTGGTCGAGGAGGCCGGCGCCCTTTGGGCCATGGAGCGGTCGGGCGCGTTTCGCGGCAAATACCATGTACTGGGCGGACTGCTGTCGGCGCTCGACGGGATCGGCCCCGAAGCCCTGCGCGTCGCCGAACTGGTCGGTCGGGCCAAGGCGGGCAATGAGACGGGAGCGGGGGTGCGCGAGGTCGTTCTGGCCCTTCCCGCCACCGTCGACGGTCAGACCACGGCCCACTACCTCGCCGAACGGCTGACGGGCAGCGGGGTGGAGGTGACCTCCCTGGCGCGCGGCGTTCCCGTCGGCGGCGACCTCGACTGGCTCGACGACGGCACCATCGTTCAGGCGCTTCGGGCCAGACGACCGGCCTAGGTTCGTTGCGGGGTTCTTTTCGCCGGCCCCGACTCCGTCTAGGAACGGAGCATGAACATGCTGATCCCGATCCTTGCCGGCCTCGCCCTTGTGCTGGGGCTTGCGTTTCTGTGGGCCTTCATGGGCTGGCAGAAGGCCAATGCGGCCCTGACCTCGGCCAATGACCGCATCGCCCTCGTCGAAGAGAGCCGCACTACGCTTGCGGATCTGATGAAGGCACAGGCGGCCCAGTCGGCCCAGGCCGTGGCCGACCAGATGGTCACCCGCGCCACCGAGACCTTCCAGGCGCAGGACCGGTTCGCCCGCGAACGGATCGAGGCTCAACTGAAGCCGGTCTCGGAACAGCTGACCAAGTTTCAGGAACATGTCTCGGCGCTGGAGAAGGCGCGGACCGAGGAGACCGGCGGGCTGAAGGAGCAGTTGTCCCTGTTGATGACCGCCTCGACCGCCACCCGCGACGAGGCGCGGCGCCTGACTGAGGCCCTGCGCGGCAATACCGGCCGGCGTGGGCGCTGGGGCGAACAGACCTGCCGCAATGTGCTGGAAGCGGCAGGCATGGCGGGCCGGTTCGACTTCACCGAACAGACCTCCGAGATGAACGACGAGGGCCGCCAGTCGCGGCCGGACTTCATCGTCAAACTGCCCGGCGGCGGGATGTTCGTCATCGACGCCAAGGTGTCGCTGGCCTTCGCCGACGCATCCGACGGCGACGAGGAGGCCCAGGCCCGCGCCGCGTCGCTGCGGACCGCCGCCAGCATGAAGACCCACGTGCGCCAGCTGTCGTCCAAGGCCTATCAGGACCAGTTCAGGCCCAGCCCCGACTTCGTGGCCATGTTCGTGCCCGGCGACGCCTTCCTCTCGGCGGCGCTGGATCATGAGCCGGACCTGATGACCCAGGCGATGGAATCGCGCGTGGTCATCGTCACCCCGACCACCCTGTTCGCCCTGTGCAAGGCCGTGGCCTACGGCTGGCGGGCCGAGGAGTAGTCGAGGAACGCCGACGAAGTCGCCCGTCTGGGCAAGGAACTCTACAAGCGGCTCTCGGCCATGGGCGGGCACGCCGCCTCGGTCGGCAAGGCGCTGGACGCCGCCGTCGGCCGCTACAACCAGTTCGTCGGCTCGCTGGAGAGCCAGGTCATGGTTCAGGCCCGCCGCTTCGAGGACCTGCAGGTCGACCACGAGGGCCGCGACCTGCCCGAGCTGGCCGCCATCGATCAGTCGCCGCGCGGCATCAGCCGCCCCGAGCTGATCGCCTCCGACGAGGACCGCAAGCTGATCTGACCTCTCGGTGACAAGGTCGCTTGACAGTTTGGCGGCCCGATGTAAAACACCCTTGTCTTGTCGACGGGGAAGTTTGTCATGGTCAATCTGCAGGCTATGGGGCGAAAGGCGCCGCTGAGAACCTATCTCGCCGCGCTCGCCGCCAGCGGGTTGATCGGGGCCGTCGCGGCCGGGATCGTCGGCTTCACCCTCAACCTGGGCGGCATCGGCATCGCCGCCGCCGCGATCGTCACGGCGGTGGCTGTCGCCCTGACCGTGTGGATCTGTCTGCTGTGGTGGCACGGGCTCGATGAGGCGGCGCGCGAGGCTCACAAATGGGCGTGGTGGTGGGGCGGAACAGCCGGCACCCTGCTCGGCGGTCTCGGCATCATCGGACTGTCGATTGTCGGCGACGCCGACGGTCGATTGCCCGGCGGGCTGGCGTCATTGTCACAGGTCGACGGGATCCGGCTGGCCGTCGTCACCGTGCTTCTTCTCCAGGTGGGAGGCTACGGCGTGGCCTGGGCCGTCTGGTGGCTGGCGCGGTCGCGGGGTTGAGATGAACAATCGCCTCAAGGTCCTTCGCGCCGAGCGAAACTGGAGCCAGGCCGATCTGGCCGAGCACCTCGGCGTGTCGCGCCAGACCGTCAATGCGCTGGAGACGGGCCGCTACGACCCCTCCCTGCCGCTCGCCTTCAAGATCGCCCGGGTCTTCGACCAGCCCATCGAATCCATCTTTTCGGAGTGAGACCATGACCGCTTCGCCCGCCACTCCGCGCTCGCCCGCGGTCCGTATCGCCGGCTTCATCGTCCTCGGCCTGCTCGGCGGGGCCGCCGGCCTCGGCATCGCCGCCCTGACCGACCAGATGAACAGCGGCTGGGAGGATACCCTGGCCCTCGGCGCCGGGGCCGCGCCCCTCGCCATGGCCGCCATCATCGCCGTGGGTCTGATCACCCGGCGCGGCGCCGACATCATGAAGGGCTGTGGCGGCCTGCAGATCCTCGTCATGCTGCTGGCCGGGGCGATGATGCTCCTGCCCATGGTCGGCGCCCATATCGCCGCGCCCGGCGCGGTCTGGGCGGGGCTGGCGGTTATGCTGGCGGTCCAGACGGGCGCCAACCTGCTGCTCTGGCGCCGCGCCGACGAGATGCTGCGCCGGATCATGGCCGAGACCGCGACCCTGGCCTTCTGGGCCCTGCAGTCGGCCCTGTTCCTCTACGCCGCCGCCGAACGGCTGGGCCTGATCCACGGCCTGACCGCCTGGGGGATGATGGGCATCCTGATGGGCGTTTACTTCGTCGCCTCGGCCCTCGCCGCCGCTCGCCGCGGCATCCACTGATCCCTTCGCCATCCTCTCGCCCGAAGCGACCCCAAGGATAAGCCATGACCCTGTCTCGCCCAGAGAAACGCCTGGAGCAGAAACTCCCGGAGCAGATGCCGCTGAAGCCCGCCGCGCGGCTGGCGAAGCTCGCGGTCGGAACCGCTCTCGGCCTCGCCCTCGTCGCCGCCCTGCTGGCGCCTTGGGCCACGAAGGCTCACGCCGAGGCGGCCCTCGCGCCGGTCAACTCGGCCCCGGCAGCGATCGCGGCCGAGCCGGCGGCGGAGGGGGGCGCCGCCCTGTGGGTGATCAAGGACGCGGATTCGACCATCTATCTGTTCGGCACGGTCCACGTCCTGCGCCCGAATACGCAATGGGAGTCGCCCAAGGTCACGGCCGCCTTCAACAGCGCCTCGGATATCTGGTTCGAGATTTCCAACCCCGATGACGTCGCGGCCATCATTCCCCTGATCCAGCAGTACGGCGTCTCGCCCGCCACGCCCCTGTCCAGCCAGCTGACGTCGGAGGAGATGACGCGTCTGGACGCGGCGGCCCAGGTGCTGGGCGTCTCGGGCGCCCAGATGGACGTCTTCCGTCCGTGGTACGCGGGCCTGACCCTGTCGATGGCGCCGCTCAAGAAGGCGGGCTACGACCCGGCTTCCGGCGTGGAGCTGACGCTCAAGGCGCGGGCCGAGGCGGCGGAAAAGCCGATCCACGGTTTCGAAACCCTGGACAAACAGATCCGCATTCTGGCCGACCTGCCCCAGGACATTCAGCTGGAGTTCCTGCGCGCCACCCTCAAGGACTATGACGACGCCAGCACCGAGCTGGACGCCATGGTCGAGGCCTGGTCGAAGGGCGATGTCGAGGCCCTGGACCGGGTCACCAATGAAGACATGAAGGATGAGGCGCCGGACATCTACAAGGCCCTGCTGACCGACCGGAACGCGGGCTTCGCCGACCAGATCCAGACCCTGCTGGCCGGTTCCGGCACCGCCTTCGTCGCCGTCGGCGCCGCCCATCTGGCCGGCCCGGACAGCGTCCAGACCATGCTGGAAGCCCGCGGGATCGAGGTCGAGCGGGAGTAGCCGAAGCCTATTGGGCGAAGAGGCGCAGGAGGGCGTTGGCGACGGCGATGATCAGCAGCCAGCCGGCGATCGACACCGGCATGGCGAAGGCGATCCCTTTTGCGGCGCGGCCGTCCATTCGCTTCGTCTCCCTGTGCCGGGACTCCCGGCGCGTCGGTTGGTTCCGACACCCATGGCATAGCTTGGTCCGCCCTGAATCGCTTCCTAACTTTGGTCGTAAGCTCGGCCATTGACGGCAGCCGGTTGACGCCCCGCTGAAATCCGCGAACGGTCCTTTCGCCCGGAGGACGCGATGACCGAAGCCGACACCCGTTACGCCCAGAGATTTCCGGTGCTGGAGCCGGCCCAGCTGGACACGGCGCGGCGCTTCGCCAGCGGGCCTGTGCGCCGGTTCTCACCCGGAGAGGTGGTCTTCGCTGTCGGCGAGGAACAGGCGCCGGTCTGGCTGATCCTCGAGGGCGATATCGTCATCGTCAGACGTGATGGGCTCGGCCACGAAAAGGCGGTCGTCACTCAAGGGCCGGGTCAGTTCACCGGCGAGGTCAGCCAGCTCGCGGGCAAAGCCTCACTAGCGGAAGGTCGTGCGGGCGCGGACGGCTGCGCCGCCCTGTCAATCGATACGGCGCACCTGCGCGCCCTGATGATCGGGGCGGCCGAACTGGGCGAGGTGGTCATGCGGGCCCTGATCCTGCGTCGCGTCGGCCTGATCGAGGGCGGGGCGGCGGGTTCGGTCCTCGTCGGCCATCCCGGAGATCCGAACCTGCTGCGTCTGCAGGGCTTCCTGACCCGCAACGGCTATCCCAACACCCTTCTGGACGCCGAGAACGACGAGGAGGGGCGGGCCGTGGTCGAGCGGCTGGGCGTCGTTGATGCCGACCTGCCGCTGATGGTCTGCCCCAACGGCACGGTGCTAAGGCGCCCCAGCGAGGCCGAGGCGGCGATCTGCCTCGGCATGACGCCCGAGCTGGATCCGGCGAAGGTCTATGACGTGGCCATCGTCGGGGCCGGGCCCGCGGGTCTGGCCACGGCCGTCTATGCGGCTTCGGAAGGACTGTCGGTCATCGTGCTGGACCAGAGGGCGATCGGCGGTCAGGCGGGGGCCTCCTCGCGCATCGAGAACTACCTCGGCTTCCCGACCGGCATCTCGGGTCAGGCCCTGGCGGGGCGGGCGTATAATCAGGCGCTCAAGTTCGGGGCGGAGTTGGCCATTCCCCTGCAGGTCGCACGACTGGAGTGCGCCTCGGACGGGCTGGGCAAGCCGCACCGGCTGGAGCTGGAGAGCGGCGAGGCGGTGCAGGCCCGCACGGTCGTGGTGGCCACGGGCGCCCGCTATCGCCGACCCGGGATCGACAACCTCAGCCCGTTCGAGGGCTCGGGCGTCTCCTACTGGGCCTCGCCCGTCGAGGCGCGGCTGTGCGCCGGCGAGGAGGTGGCGCTGGTCGGCGGCGGCAACTCGGCGGGGCAGGCGGTGGTCTTTCTGGCCTCGAAGGTGAAGGCGTTGAACCTCGTGGTCCGCGGCCCGGGCCTGGAGGCCTCGATGTCGAAATATCTGATCGACCGGATCGCGGCCCTGCCCAATGTGCGCATCCATGTTCACACCGAGATCACGGCGCTCGAGGGGGATGGCGACACCGGCCTGACCGGGGCGGTCTTCCGCGACCGGCGCTCGGGCGAGACCCACGTCTGCCCGATGCGGCACCTGTTCCTGTTCGTCGGCGCCGATCCCAATGCCGACTGGCTGGAGGCCTGCGTCGGGCTGGACGACAAGGGCTTCGTCGAGACCGGGGGCACGGTCGCCCTGCCGCTTCAGACCGACCGGCCGGGCATCTTCGCCATCGGCGACGTGCGCGCCGGCTCGACCAAGCGGGTCGCGGCGGCGGTCGGCGAGGGGGCGGCGGTGGTCAGCCAGATCCACCAGTATCTGGCGTCGCTGGAGGCTTGATCCGAAAGGGGAGGCTGGAGCGGGCGGCGGGAATCGAACCCGCACGAAAAGCTTGGGAAGCTTTCAGGCTACCACTACATCACGCCCGCGGAAGCGAGGCGCAAACTAGCGATTACGCCGCCGGGCTCAAGCCCTGATCCGCATCAGTAGGCGAAGTCGCGGTAGATGCGGCTGACGTCGCCCTGCCATTCGCCGTGATAAAGGGCCAGCAGGCGTTCGGCAGGGGTGATCCCGGAATCCGCGATCTCTTCCAGTTCGGCGAGGTAGCCGCGCTCGTCGACCATGCCGCCGGACAGCTTGTTGCGGGCCTTGAGGCCGGCGGAGGCGATGGCGACCATGTCGACGGCGATGTCGCGCACCGATCGGCCCGCGACTTCGGCCTTGAGGCCCAGACGGGTCACGTCGCGGCGCAGGCGCTCGTGGTCGGCAATGTCCCAGTCCTTGCACAGGTCCCAGGCGGCGGCCAGCGACGGGGCGTCGTAGAAGATGCCGGTCCAGAGCGCGGGCAGGGCGCAGATGCGGCTCCACGGCCCGCCGTCGGCGCCGCGCATCTCGAGATAGGACTTCAGCCGCACCTCGGGGAAGAGGGTGGTCAGGTGGTCGTTCCAGTCCTTGATCGTCGGCAGTTCGCCGGGCAGGGCGGGCAGTTCGCCCTTCAGGAAGTCGCGGAACGACTGGCCGGAGGCGTCGATGTACTTCCCGTCGCGCTTGGCGAAATACATCGGGGTGTCCAGCGCATAGTCGGCATAGCGCTCGAAGCCGAAGCCGTCCTGGAAGACGAAGTCGATCATGCCGGTGCGGTCGGGATCGGTGTCGGTCCAGACATTGGCGCGGGCCGACAGGAAGCCCGAGGGCTTGCCCTCGATGAAGGGCGAACAGGCGAACAGGGCGGTGGCGATGGGCTGCAGCGCCAGGGAGGTGCGGAATTTGGCGACCATGTCGGCTTCGTCGGAGAAGTCGAGATTGGCCTGGATGGTGCAGGTGCGCAGCATCATGTCGAGGCCCAGCTTGCCCTTCTTCGGCATATAGGCGCGCATGATGTCGTAGCGGCCCTTGGGCATGACCGGCACGTCCGCGCGGGTCCACATCGGGTCGAAGCCGGCGCCGAGGAAGCCGAGGTTGATCTGGTCGGCGACCTGTTTGACCTCCATCAGGTGCTGGCCGGTCTCGCTGCAGATGTCGTGCATGGTCAGCAGAGGGGCGCCCGACAGTTCGAACTGGCCGCCGGGCTCCAGCGACACCGAGGCCGAGAAGCCCTCGGCGTTCTTGCGCTCGAGCGCGATCAGGTGGCCGCCTTCCTCGACGGGGCTCCAGCCGAAGCGCTGCAGGCCGGTCAGCATGGCGTGGATGCCGCCGGGACCGTCATAGGCCGGGCGGCGCAGGGTGGAGCGGTCGAAGCCGAATTTTTCGTGCTCGGCGCCCACGCGCCACTGGTCCTTGGGCTTGGCGCCGTCGGCCATGACGGCGATCAGCTGGTCTTTGGTCAGCGGCTCGGAAGCAGACATGCATATCCCCTCGACGCCCCGGATCGCGCGGCGCCTGTCGCGGCTAGATGGGCGGGAATACGGCCATGCTCAAGGGGGGAGGGCGAGATGGCGGGATATTGAATGCGAAGCCGATTTTCCGGCGCCGGTTGCGACCCGGGGCCGTCGCTGCTTTGCTCTGGCCGGTCAAACGGCGCGGGAGCGGGATCATGGGACGCGAGGCGGTGACGACGGTGACCTATGACGGGCGCACCGAGGAGGCGAAGGTCTTGCTGGAGAGCCAGGGCGTCCTGCTGCGCGCGCCCTTCTCCCTGACGCTTCCGCGCGAGGGAATCTCGGGGCTGGCGGTCGAGGGCGAGGCCCTGACCGGACAGGGGCCGCGCGGGCCGTTCGAACTGGTGCTGGGCGCGGCCGAAGCTGAAAAGTGGAAGGCGGCGCTGGAGAAGCCCCTCCCGACCCTGGCCGACAAGCTGGGCATGAAGCCGGGGGTGACGGTCTGGACGGCGGGCGACGTCGGCGGGCCGGAACTGGCCGGGGCGCTGATCGGCGTCGAGCGCGCGGCGGTCGAGGCGGCGGCGCTTCTGATCCTTCACGCGGCTGACGAACAGGCGCTGAACGCCGCGCTGGCGGCGTCGGTGGGTTCGGCGGCTCCGCTCTGGATCATCCACGGCAAGGGCAAGGCCGCCACCTTCGGCGAGGCGCCGGTGCGGGCCCTGATGCGCGCGCGGGGTTTCATCGACACCAAGGTCAGCGCCGTTTCGGATACCCTGTCGGCGACACGGTACGCGAGACGCTGATCAGCGCTCCCAGTCGCCGACCGCGGCCTGCCACAGGGTCATGGCGGCGATGGCGGCGGTGTCGGCGCGCAGGATGCGGGGCCCCAGCGACACGGCGGTGGTGAAGGGCAGGGACCGCAGCCGCTCGCCTTCCTCCGGCGAGAAGCCGCCTTCCGGGCCTATCAGGATCGCCCAGGGACCGGGACCGGCCGCCGTCAGGGCCGGAATGGCCGGCGCGCCGCCGGTCTCGTCGCAGAACATCAGCCGGCGCGACGGATCCCATCCGTCGAGAATGGCCTCCAGCTTCATCGGATCGTCGACCGGAGGCACGTCCAGCCGCCCGGTCTGTTCGGCGGCCTCCTCGGCGATGGCGTCCAGCCGGTCGAGGCGGACCTTCTCGACATTGGTCCGGCGGGTGATCGCCAGCCGCACCCGGGCGGCGCCCAGCTCGGCGGCCTTCTCCACGATGGTCTCGACTCGGGCCTTCTTGACCATGGCCACGATCAGTTCGAGGTCGGGCGCGACCGTCTGCTCGCGCATCCGTTCCTCGCATTTCAGGATGACGCCGCGCTTGAGCGTCTCGGCGATCGAGGCGCGCCACTCGCCGTCGCGGCCGTTGAATATCAGCAGCTCGTCGCCCTGGGACAGGCGCATGACATTGGTCAGATAGCGCGACTGATCCAGCGTCGGGGCGACGGCGGCGTTTGCGGAGAGCTCAGAGGTGACGTGGAGGCGGATCATGTCGCGTGTCTTAGCCGCCTCAGCCGATGCTCACCACCATGCCGGTGACGAGGACAACGCCGAGGGCGGCGGCGATGCTGGTCGTCCAGCCCGTGCCCTTCGACCGCGACCAGCCGCTGAGGCCGAGGCTGATCAGCAGGGCGTAGAGGCCGAGGACGAAACCGATCGACATGACGATCTGGGCGAACCCGGCCGACCCCACCCGACCCGCCGGGCCGTCCGGATGCAGGGCCGCCACCGTGGCGGTCGAGCCGACCACGGCGACGATGAAGGCGACCGAAGAGGTGACGGAGAAGCCGATGGCCAGCGACCCCGTCCGCCCCTTCACATTCAGCGCCAGCAAGGTGCCCAGAAACGTCGCCGCGAACCCGCCGAGAAAGGCGCTGAGCCCCCCGGTCTGGGCGGCGATGGCGGAGAGGTAGACGGGAGAGAGCGGTTCCATATCGGCAAGCTAGACGGGAACGTGACCGTGGGCGAGTGTGATCGCCACTACTGCTTGGCTGAGGTGATGGTGGAATGATGGATCGGGGTACGCCCTGCGAGCGAATCAGACAGGTCTTCGGGTTCGAACAGTTTCCGGAGGCCCTCTTCTACCAGACTGATTTCGCCCTGCGGTTCGATCTGGGGGCGGATCTGTCGATGCAACATCAACTCACGCCTCGATTTTTGCAGGCGATGGACCGGTCCCGGCAGGTTGCGGCGGCGCTGTTCGAGGGCGCCGAACGGTTGACTGTAGTCATCCGCTACTCCGGAGACATGGAATGGCGAAGCGGACGCCGCCGGACGCTGCTGGCCTTGGCTCGCGCGGGATTCCGGCTGCCGTTGGGGCCGGTCGAGAGGCTACGGAACCCCTACGACGACCCCGAATACCCGATCATGAACAACTGGCACCAGATCGAGATCGCCAACGATCCAAACCTCATCGCGGCCGTGCTCTGGTGCGTGGTCGCCGCAGAGATGCCCATCTCGCCCAAGGGCGGAATGGGTCTGTTTGACGCCTACATCGTCGACTTCGATGCGGGCGCCGCCCTGCATGTCTACGATGATCGCGGCATGGACGTCATCGCGACAACACGCGATGTCCTCCGTCCGCTATATGAGCGCTTTGGGGATTGGCTGCTCCACTGGGACAGGCCGCAGATGGACAAAGCCTTCGCGCCCTAGAGCGACCTTGCGATCAGCACCTTCATGATCTCGTTCGTGCCGCCGTAGATGCGCTGGACGCGGGCGTCCTTGTAGAGCTGGGCGATCGGATATTCGTTCATATAGCCGTAGCCGCCGTGGAGCTGGAGCATCTCGTCGATGACCTCGCCCTGGATGTCGGTGACCCAGTATTTGGCCATGGAGGCGGTCGTCGCGTCGAGCTGACCCTTGAGGTGCAGGCCGATGCAGTGGTCGACGAAGACCCGGGCCACGGTCAGCTTGGTCTTGACCTCGGCCAGTTTGAACTGGGTGTTCTGGAACTCCAGGATCGACTTGCCGAAGGCCTTGCGGCCCTTGACGTATTCCAGGGTCTGTTCGAGGCCGCGCTCGGCCGCCGCGACGCCCTGGACGGCGATGTTCAGACGCTCCTGCGGCAGCTGCTGCATCAGCTGGATGAAGCCCTGGCCCTCGACCCCTCCGATGATGTTGTCGGCCGGGACCTTCACATCATTGAAGAAGAGCTCGGAGGTGTCGTTGCCCTCCATGCCGATCTTGTGGAGGTTGCGGCCGCGCTCAAAGCCTTCGGCCCCATCCGTTTCGACCACGATCAGGGAG
Organism: Brevundimonas sp. ALps5; assembly: GCF_058681645.1. Lineage (NCBI taxonomy): Bacteria > Pseudomonadati > Pseudomonadota > Alphaproteobacteria > Caulobacterales > Caulobacteraceae > Brevundimonas > Brevundimonas sp. ALps5. The sequence goes on from NZ_CM178744.1 coordinate 2,092,680, forward strand.
GTGCCCTTGCCGCCCTGCGACGGGTCGGTCTTGGCCACGACGATGATCAGATTGGCGAGCTGGCCGTTGGTGATGAAGGTCTTGGAGCCGTTCACGACATAGCCGTTGCCCGACTTGATGGCGGTGGTCTTGACGCCCTGCAGGTCCGACCCCGCGCCCGGCTCGGTCATGGCGATGGCGCCGACCAGTTCGCCGGTCTGCAGACGCGGCAGCCAGCGCTTCTTCTGCTCCTCGGTGCCGTAGTGCCAGATATAGGGGGCGACGATGGCGTTGTGCAGGGAGATGCCGAAGTGGTCCGCGCCCTTCCAGCCCAGCTGGCGCATCAGCACGACCTCGTGGCGATAGTCGCCGCCGAAGCCGCCGTCTTCCTCGGGCATGGCGAGGGTCAGCAGGCCCGCATCCCCGGCGTCGTTCCACAGCTGGCGCGGGACGCTGGAGTCAGCGATCCACTGCTGGACCTTCTCGGGCGGCGCATGTTCGTCGATCCACTTGCCGACGCTGTCCGAGAAGAGGGTGATTTCCTCTTCCAGCATGAAGTCGGGGGAGGGGGTGGTGATGACGTTCATTTCAATCTCCTCCCCCATCCCTTGAGATGGGGAGGGGGACCGCGAAGCGGTGGAGGGGTTCTGGCCACCGCCGGATTTCAGAGTGACGGAAAGACCCCCTCCGTCGCGGCGCTGAAGAAGCGCCGCGCCACCTCCCCATCGCGAAGCGACGGGGAGGAGACGTGTTTCGTCAGAACGCTTCGGCCGGCATGGCCATCAGGACGTCGGCGCCGGTCTTCATCTTGGTCAGATGGGCCGCCGCGTCGGGCAGGATGCGCTCGACGAAGTAGCGGCCGGTCTGAAGCTTGGTGACGTAGAACGGGTCGGTGTCGCCGGCGTCGATCCTGGCCTGGGCGGCCTTGGCCATCTGGGCCCAGAGGAAGGCCAGGGCGGTGATGCCGAACAGGTTCAGATAGTCGGTCGAGGCGGCGGCGGCGTTGTCCGGATTGGCCAGGCCGTTCTGCATCAGCCACATGGTGCCGTCCTGCAGCTTGGCCTTGGCGTCGGCCAGGCCGTCGACGAAGGGCTTCACCGGACCCTCGGCGCCGTTCTCGGCGACGAAGGCGTCGATGTCGCCGAACCAGCTCATGATGGCGCGACCGCCCTGCGACGGCAGCTTGCGGCCGACGAGGTCCAGGGCCTGGATGCCGTTGGTGCCCTCATAGATCATGGTGATCCGCGCATCGCGCAGATACTGGCTGGCCGTGAACTCCTCGGTGTAGCCCGAGCCGCCGTGGACCTGCATCGACAGCGAGGCGACGTGGAAGCCCTTGTCGGTCAGATAGGCCTTCAGCACCGGGGTCAGCAGACCCATGTAGTCCTTGGCTTTCTGGGCGGTGGCCTCGTCGGCGGATTCCTGCAGGTCAGCCTGGAGCGCGGTCCACAGGATGAAGGCCTGGCCGCCTTCGACGAAGGCGCGGGCTTCCAGCAGCATACGGCGCACGTCGGGGTGGACCATGATCGAGTCGGCCGGGCCGTTCGGGTTCTGCGGACCGGTCAGGGCGCGGCCCTGCAGACGGTCCTTGGCGAAGGCCACGGCGCCCTGATAGGCGGCGGCGCCGATGGCCAGACCCTGCAGGCCGGTGCCGAGGCGGGCCTCGTTCATGACGACGAACATGTTGTTCATGCCGCGGCCTTCTTCGCCGATCAGCCAGCCGGTCGCCTCGTCATAGTCCATGACGCAGGTGGCGTTGCCGTGGATGCCCATCTTGTGCTCGAGGCCGCCGCAGCGGACGCCGTTGCGCTCGCCCAGCGAGCCGTCCTCGTTGACGAGGATCTTGGGCACCAGGAAGAGCGACAGGCCCTTGATGCCGGCCGGAGCGCCTTCGACGCGGGCCAGAACCGTGTGGATGATGTTGTCGGCGAAGTCGTGCTCGCCCGCCGAGATCCAGATCTTCTGGCCGGTGATCTTGTAGGTGCCGTCGCCCTGCGGAACGGCCTTGGTGCGCACCATGCCCAGATCGGTGCCGCACTGGGGCTCCGTCAGGTTCATCGTGCCGCCCCACTCGCCGGTGGTCATCTTGGGCAGGTATTTGGCCTTCAGCTCTTCCGAGGCGTTGGCGTGGATGCCCGCGTGGGCGCCGGCGGTCAGGCCCGGATACATCGAGAAGGCCGCCGAGGCGCCGGCGGTGAACTGGCCGAAGGCCATGCCGACGACGGCGGGCATGCCCTGACCGCCGTAGGCCGGATCCGCCGACAGGGCGGGCCAGCCGGCCTCGACCATCGCCTTATAGGCTTCCTTCCAGCCCTTCGGACCGGTGACGACGCCGTCGTTCCAGTGGCAGCCTTCCTTGTCGCCCGGGTTGTTGATCGGGGCGATGACTTCCTCGGCGAACTTGCCGCCTTCCTCGAGGATCTGCTGAACCAGATCCGAGGAGATGTCCTCGAAACCGTTCTGGTTCGTATAGCGATCGATCTCCAGGACCTCGTTCAGGATGAACATGAGGTCGCGGACAGGCGCCTTGTAGGCCATGGATTACACTCTTGCTTTGAAGGGGTGACGCGCGGGGTGGCCCGCGAAGTCGGAGTGGTGGTGGTCGTGGTCGATCCGCGCCGAGACGATGGACTCGTACTCCTCGGCGCCCGGCAGAAGGTCGGGGCGGATGTTCTTCAGCCGCTCCTCCATGGCCGCGCAGGCGGCCTCGGCCATCTCGATGGCGCCGTCGAGGTCTTCGCGCTGCTGCTTCAGGGCCTCGATCTGGGCCCGGTGGCGACGCAGGGCGATGGCCATCTGATGGATGTTGCCGTCGTTGCGGTCGTACAGATCCAGCATGTCCTGGATCTCCTGAAGGGTGAAGCCGATGCGGCGGCCCCTCAGGATCAGCTTGAGCCGGGCGCGGTCCCGTGCGTCATAGACGCGGGTCTGGCCCTTGCGTGCAGGGGTCAGCAGGCCCTTGTCTTCATAGAAGCGCAAGGCGCGCGCCGTGGCCCCGAACTCGCGGCACAGCTGGCGAATGGAATAGGTGCGATGATCGTCGGCGGTCGACATGGGAAGCGTCATAACTTGACGCGCACGTAAAGGGAAGGTTTTTCGTTTCGATGGCGCGAAAGCACGTCAACGACGCGGGTGTGGCCAAACGCAATTTGCCGCAGAAGACCTGCGTCTCCTGCGGCAAACCGTTTGTCTGGCGCCGAAAATGGGCGCGCGATTGGGATCAGGTGAAGTTCTGTTCGGACCGTTGCCGATCGACAGGGATCAGCGGGCGCGACGACCCAGCAGCACCGGCACGGTGATGGCCAGCAGGAAGACGTTGACCAGGGCCAGGCCGATATCCATGCCGAAGGCGTGGACGCCCAGCATGACGGTCTCCAGCGCGACCAGACCGGCCGTGGCGACCATCAGGATCGGGCGGCCGATCTTCCACGAGGCCAGGGGGGCAAGGACGCCGATCGCCAGGACGATCTCGGCGAGGCCGAGGCCCCGCACGAAGCTCTCGCTGACGAAAGCCGGCCAGTTCATCAGGGCGACGAGGTTGTCCATCGGTTCGGTGATCTTGGCGTAGCCGGCGGCGATGAAGAACATCGCGATCCAGCCCTGCAGCGTCCAGAGCGCGAGGTTACGGTAGGTGGCTGCGGTGCGTTCGCGCGCGGTCAGCGGGCGCGAAACGGAGGCGGTCGTGAAGGTGGCGGCCATAGCGGGACCTGGTGTGGAGAGAGAGGTAACGGGGGGAGGAATGCGTACGCGAAAGCGAACTGGTAATCTGCAACAGTCGCGATATCGGATCGCCGTCCTGCTTGCGCAAGGGGTATATGGCGCAGATACCGAGAAATGTCATCAGCCGTAGACATCAGCTGATGACTTAGCCGATCAACGTGTGTTTCAGGCGACAGATCGGGGGCCAGAGACGCGGTCTCGATCCGGTCGTACGCTTACTGAACAGGCGGCTTCATCGACCTTCTCCGGGGCCGAACCGTGACAGTATGCATAAGGATTCGTAATGTAGGCTTTACGCTGGCCTACGGTCCGATCCGGATAGGAGCCGGATATGGTGACGCTCAGGCGTTGTGAAGCCCCAGGCCTGACGCGCCGTCTCCAGCCGGGCCAGTTTCGTCTCGAACCCCGACCAGTCGTCGCCCATGGCGATGTCGGCCCACAGGGTCTCGACCTCGTCGATCAGCATCTCTTCCGGTTCGGCGGCGGCGAACATCGGATGTTCCAGCCGCTCGGGTCGGTCCGGCTCGTGCTCGAACAGGGCGAAGCGGAAGGCGTCGAAGGCCTCGCCCTGATAGATCGCGGCGCGTGGTCCGGCCAAGGCCCGGGCCGAGGAACTGAAGCCGGTGAACCAGTCGAAGAAGAGCGGCTCCCAGCGCAGGGGCGCGCCCGGCTGCTGGGCGCCCTCGCGCAGCAGGGCCAGGGTGCAGTCGGTCAGGCGCTGGTCCGCCGCCTCGCCCAGCGACTTCACCCCCAGTCGCATCAGGAAGGCGGCGCGCAGGTGGCGGATATAGGCGGGGCCGAAGCCGTTCAGCACGTCCGTCAGCGGCCCGGCGTCGGCGACCAGCTTCAGGCAGCCGGCCAACTGGGTCAGGTTCCAGAACACCGCCTCCGGCTGGCGCGCGAAGGCATAAAGACCCGTCTGGTCGAAATAGGCGGCGGTGAAGCCCGGCTGGTACGAGGGCAGGAACCGCCAGGGGCCGTAGTCGAAGCTCTCGCCCGTGACGTTCAGATTATCGGTGTTGAGCACCCCATGGACGAAGCCGGCGGCGATCCAGCGCGCCGTCAGCCGGGCCGAGGCCTCCACGATGGCGGCCAGCAGGCCCGGCGCGTCCCCTTGCGCGACCTCCGGGTGGTAGAGGGCGCGGACATGCTCGACCAGCTGTTCGATCAGGTCGGTGCGCTGGAACCAGGCCGCGCGCTGGAAGGTCCCGAAGCGGACGTGGCTGTGCTGCAGCCGGACCAGAACCGCAGACCGGGTGGGGGAGGGCTCGTCGCCGCGCTCCAGCGCCTCCCCGGTCTCGATCAGGCTCAGCGCCTTCGAGGTCGGGACGCCGAGGCTTTCCAGCATGGTCGCCGCCAGCACCTCGCGCACCCCGCCCTTGAGCGTCAGCCGCCCGTCCCCTGCGCGCGACCAGGGGGTCGTGCCCGAGCCCTTGGTCCCGAGATCCAGCAAGCGGTCGCGGTCGTCGCGCAGCTGCCCCGCCAGAAACCCGCGCCCGTCGCCGAGGTCGGGATTGTAGGTGCGGAACTGATGGCCGTGATAGCGCATGGCCAGCGGCCCGGGCTGGCCGGGCAGGGGCTGGAACCGCCCGAAGGCGGCGATCCATTCGGGGTCGCTCAGACCCTCCAGCCCGACCGAGGCCGCCGCCCGGTCGTTGCGATAGCGCAGCCGGGTCTCGGGAAAGTCCGCCGCCTGAACCGGATCGCCAAACTCGGCGCCCAGATCGAAGAAGCGCGGTTCGGGGCGATAGGCGGAGGTCACGGGCATGGCGCCCAGATGGACGCTGCCGGCGTGGGGCGCAATGCCGGGGCGTCAGGCGCTCGCGACTCCGGCCTCGAGCAGGCCGTCGAGCGCCTCGAACTGCTCGGGCCAGGCGCCGGTGCTGCCGGAGGCGAGGGCTTCGTCCAGGGCTTCCTTCGAGGGATAGAGGTCGTGCACGACGACCCGCGTCCTGCCGTCCTTCTCCTCGAAGGTTGCCGTGGTCACGGCGCCGTCCTCGCCTTCCTCATTGGTCCAGACAAGGCGGGAGGGCGGTACGACCTCGAGGTAGCGGCCAAAAAAGGCCATGGGCTGTTCCGAGGCCGGGTGGCCGAACACATAGCGGTACGAGCCCCCCGTCCGGACATCGGTCTCGCAGGACAGGAAGGTGATCCCGACCGACTCTGGCGCCCACCATCGCATGATCAGCTCGGGCGTCGTCCACGCCTCGAACACCAGGCGCGCGGGGGCGTCGAGGGTTCGTGTCACCACGAGCTCCCGGTCGGAGGTCCGTTCGACGGTCGTGCGGCTGGTCATCTGTCTTCTTCCTTCCGTTTCAAATCCTCGACGACCTGATCCAGGGCGTCGAAGCGGGCGTCCCAAAGCCGGTGGTGCCCCTCGATCCAGGCTGCCTCCTCCTCGAGGCGGCGCCGGCCCAGCCTGCAGGTCCGCACGCGCCCGACCTTCTCGGTCGTGACCAGCCCCGCCTGCTCCAGAACGCCGACATGCTTCTTCATGCCGGTGAGGGTCATGTGGAACCTGTCGGCCAGCTCCGTGATCGAGGCGTCCGAGCGCCCGAGCTGCTCCAGCACGCCGCGGCGGGTGGCGTCCGAGAGGGCGGCGAACGAGGCGTCGAGGCGGGATGTGGAATATTGCACCATTTGGTTCAGTGTTAGCGGCTGATCGGCCGGGCTGCAAGCGGCGTCTTACGGTTTGCGTTGAACCGAACCGCTGCCGTGGGTATTCCTGTTCCCAGAGATCAGGCCCGCCGCGCGGGTCAGGCCGGCGCCGCCCCACTTCACTATCGGAGGGACGGAAGCATCCGGTCCGGCGCCCGTCGATAACCTGGCGCCACGGAACAGACCCCTTCGCAGGAGGCCCCCGTGGCGAGCAAACTGACACTCGATTTCCTCAAGACCGAGACCGCCTCGGGCGTGGCCCTCGGCCTCGCCGCCGTGGCGGCCCTGATCGTCGCCAACTCGCCCTGGGCGGCGGACTACTTCCACTGGCTGAAGAGTTATCAGGTCCTCCAGCTCGGTCCGCTGCGCCTGGAGGAGACGGTCTCGGACTGGATCAAGGAAGGTCTGATGGCGATCTTCTTCCTCGTGGTCGGGCTGGAGATCAAATACGAGATCCTGAAGGGCGAGCTCAGCGATCCCCGCAAGCTGGCGACACCGGTGCTGGCGGCGCTGGGCGGCATGGTCGCCCCGGCCCTCGTCTATCTGGCCGTCGCGGGGCTTCTGGGCGGGCCGCACGCGGGCTGGCCCGTGCCGCTGGCCACGGACATCGCCTTCGCGCTCGCCGTCTTCGCCCTGGTCGGCAAGGGGCTGCCGCCGTCGCTCAGGGTCTTCCTCCTGACCCTGGCCATCGTCGACGACCTCGGCGCCATCGCCCTGATCGCGGCCCTGTTCAGTTCGGGCGTGCAGTTGATCCCCCTTCTGGGCGTGCTCGGCCTGCTTGTCGCCGGCGCGATCTGGTCAGGCGTGGGCCGCATCCCTGCGCCCTACTGGGTCATGGGCTTCTTCGGCGTCTGGCTGCTCACGGTCGAGGCGGGGATCAGCACCTCCCTGACCGCCGTGGCCTTCGCCGTCATCGTGCCGATCAAGCCGCGCAGCGAGGATCATCAGAGCCCGCTCAAGGAGGCCATGCACGACCTGCATCCCTACGTCTCCTGGCTGGTCCTGCCCCTGTTCGCCTTCGCCAAGGCGGGGGTCTCCTTCGCCGGCCTGTCGCTGGAACAGGCGGCGGCGCCTCTGGTGCTCGGGATTGCGCTGGGCCTGTTCCTCGGCAAGCAGATCGGCGTCTTCGGCGCGGCCTGGCTGGCGGCAAAACTCAGGGTCGGCGCCCGGCCGACCGACGCGACCTGGCTACAGATCTACGGCGTCAGCCTGCTGTGCGGCGTCGGCTTCACCATGAGCCTGTTCATCGGCGCCCTGGCCTTTCCCGGCGCGGTTGATTCCCCCGAACAGGTCGAGGTCAAGCTGGGCGTTCTCGGCGGCTCGCTGCTCTCGGCCCTGGCCGGCGCCGTCGTATTGTCGATCGCCAACCTTACGTCGCGCAAGGTTTTGGCCGAAACCGACGGGGATACTGCATGAGGCGATCCGAATATTGACCTAGCGTCATGGATATTTGTCGCTTTTGCGTCACACGACACTGGCTTGCGAGATGAAATTCGCCTGAAAGGCGGCGCGGCGGGGCCACAGCTTCTTGTTGCTTTACCCGGCTTGGACTAGGCCAAGGGTTCAAGACTCCATCGCCCCACAAAGAGGACGAGGATCGGGAACAGGAAACGCCGCGGCTGTCCCCAAAGCGGGTTGTCGCGCCATTGAGCCGGGAGCCGCCACATGCGTCTGACGCAGATTCTTCGCACCACCACGTCCGCCGCCGTCGTCGGCGCCGCCGTCTTCGGCCTCGCCGGGGTCGCCCACGCCCAGGACCAGGACGGCCCCGCCTCCTCGGTCGACGACATCATCGTCACCGCCCAGAAGCGCGAGCAGAGCCTGCAGGACGTGCCGATCGTGGTCACGTCGCTGAACCAGGAAGCCCTGAACAACGCGGGCGTGAAGGACATCAAGGATCTGCAGATCCTGACGCCCGGCATGACCGTCACCTCGACCACCTCGGAAGCCTCGACCACGGTCCGCATCCGCGGCGTCGGCACCGTCGGCGACAACCCCGGTCTGGAAAGCTCGGTCGGCGTCGTGATCGACGGCGTCTATCGTTCGCGCAACGGCGTCGGCTTCGGCGACCTGGGCGAGCTGGAGCGCATCGAGGTCCTGAAGGGGCCGCAGGGCACCCTGTTCGGCAAGAACACCTCGGCCGGCGTCGTCAACATCATCACCGAGGCCCCGTCCTTCACCCCCGGCTACAACGCCGAACTGACCTGGGGCAACTACAACGCCCTGGGCGCCTCGGGTTCGGTCACCGGCCCGATCAACGACCAGGTCGCCTTCCGCCTGTACGCCGCCCGCCGCGTCCGCGACGGCTTCAACCCGGTGGACACCGGCGACGGCCCGCGCGCCCAGACCGACGACCAGAATCAGGACTTCTGGACCGCCCGCGGCCAACTGCTGTTCCTGCCCAGCGACAACGCGTCGATCCGCCTGATCGCCGACTACTCCAGCCGCGATGAATACTGCTGCACCGGCACCCAGGTCCGTACCGGCCAGACCTATCCCTTCATCGACGGCCTCTCGAACGGGACGGGCCAGCGTCCGCCGAACGCGACCTATTCGGCCCTGCCCTTCTCGCGCACCGGCTTCGCCAACCGCGGCACCGAACAGCAGATCACCGACCGCGGCATCTCGGCCGAGGGCAATTTCGACCTCAACGCCCTGGGCGGCGCGACCCTGACCACCGTCACCTCGTGGCGCAAGTGGGACTCGGTCAACGGCCAGGACATCGACTACACCGGCGCCGACATCCTGTACCGCAACCCGGACGGCGACTACGGCTATTCCGTCGAGAACGTGACCCAGGAAATCCGTCTGGCCGGCCAGAACGAGAAGCTGGACTGGCTCGTCGGCCTCTTCGCCACGCGTGAGAACATCGACCGCACCGACAGCTACAGCTTCGGCGCCGACTACACGCCCTTCCTGTCCTTCCTGCTGTCGGCCAACCTGAACCGTGCGGTTCCGGCCTTCCCGGTCAGCCCCAATGACATCGGCTGCTTCACCCGCACCGCCCAGACGGCCCTGGGCCTGCAGCAGTGCCTGGGCACCGGCGGCGCGGTCTCGGGCGGCGGCATCGGCTATATCGTCGGCCAGGGCGTCCGCGACGTCTACAGCCAGGGCTCCGACTCCGTCGCCCTGTTCACCAACAATACGTTCCACGTCACCGACAAGTTCGATATCACCCTGGGCCTGCGCTACACCTACGACTCCAAGTCGATGGACGCGCACCAGACGAACATCAACGGCAACTCCAACACCTGTAACGCGGCCCTGGCCAACTCGGCGGCCATCGTCGGCGTCCTGGGCGCCTCGGGTTCGTCGATCCTCGGCACCATGTGCCTGCCCTGGGCCAACAGCGCGTTCAACGACCGCATCACCCATCAGGAAGAGAACGACGGCCAGTTCAGCGGCACGGTCAAGGCCGCCTATCGCTTCAACCCCTCGCTGATGACCTATGTGTCCTATGCGCGCGGTTACAAGAGCTTCGGCTACAACCTCGACCGCGTGCAGAGCGGCGTCACTCCGCTGGCCTCGACCTTCTTCCCCTCGGAACTGGTCGACAACTATGAAGCCGGCTTCAAGGCGACCCTGTTCGACCGCAAGGTCCTGTTCAACGTCAGCTACTTCGATCAGAAGGTTTCGGACTTCCAGCTCAACACCTTCCTCGGCACCGCCTTCGTGGTGGAATCCATCCCCGAGCTGAAGAGCCGCGGCTTCGACGCCGACTTCCTGTGGTTCACCCCGATCGAGGGCCTGAGCCTGTCGAGCGGCCTGACCTACACCGATGCCCAGTACGGCAACTTCGTCGCCGCGGATCTGGCCAACTCGGCCAACTTCCCGCAGCTGTCGCTGCTGCCGGGCCGCACCCCCTCGTTCGCGCCGGAATGGTCGGGCACGGCCTCGGCCAACTTCGAGCGCTCGATCGGTCATGGCCTGCGTCTGGGCGCCAGCCTGACCGCCAAATACACCAGCGAGTACAACACCGGCTCCGACCTGCTTCCCTACAAGCAGCAGGACGCAATGACCCTGGTCAACGGCCGCATCACCTTCGGTTCGGAAGACGATCGCTGGACCTTCGAACTGTGGGGTCAGAACCTGACCGACAAGGAGTACATCCAGGTCGGTTACGCCGCGCCGCTGCAGGGCACCGCCTTCCAGTCGTCGGTCCAGACCACGGGCGCCTATGCGGGCACCTACTACAACCCGGCCCTCGATACGGCGACCTACGACGCCTACCTCGGCCAGCCCCGCACCTACGGCCTGACCTTCAAAGTCAAATACTGATCGTCCCGAAAAGAGGACGGAACTCAGAGGCCGGCCGGGGGAAGCCCCGGCCGGCTTTTTTATATCCTCTCCATTGCTTCGCGACGGGGAGCCATCGACCGCCCGCGTCTTCGCGGGTGGGGGAGGGGGCGGAAGCTGATGACATCCCTTTCCTTGCGGGAGAGGGCTTGAGCGCATGGCGGCGAAGCCGTCGTCCTCGCGCGAAAGGGTGAGGGAGCGCGGCGTCCGATCGTCCACGCCGCAACCCTTAATCCTCCCACGCCTGACGGCGCGGCCCCCCCTTCTCCCTAGGGGAGAAGGTCCGTTTGCCTACTCCGCCGGCGTCTCGGCCTCTTCGGCCGGATGGTGGTGGTGTTGACCGCCGAACCAGCGGTCCATGCGGCGCTCCAGCCGGGTCTTGACCCCGTCGATCAGGCTGAACACCACCGGCACGAAGAGCAGGCTCAGCGCGGTCGAGGTGATCAGGCCGCCGATGACCGCGATGGCCATGGGCGAGCGGAAGGCCGTGCCCTCGCCGACGGCGGCGGCGATGGGCAGCATCCCCAGACCCATGGCGAAGGTGGTCATGATGATTGGCCGGGCCCGCTTGTGGGCGGCGTCGATCAAGGCCTCGCGCTTGGGCATGCCGCCGCGCATGGCCATGATGGCGTAGTCGACCAGCAGGATGGAGTTCTTGGCCGCGATCCCGGTCAGCATGATGATGCCGATCAGGGCGGGCATGGACATCGACTTGCCGGTGATCAGCAGGGCGAAGAAGGCGCCGCCGAACGACACCGGCAGGGCCGCCAGGATGGTGACCGGGTGGAAGAAGCTGCCGAACAGCAGCACCAGCACGACGTACATCAGCAGGATGCCGGTGAAGATGGCGAAGGCGAAGCCCGCGCCCAGTTCGGCGTTGCTTTCGGCGTCGCCGGTCAGCTGCTGGCGGACCCCTTGAGGCAGCTCCTTCATCGCCGGCAGCTCATTGATCGCCTTGGTCGCGACGCTGAGCGTCGTGCCCGAGGTCTCGGCCGAGATGTTGGCGACGCGCAGCCGGTCCAGACGGTCGATCTGGTTGGGACCGGCGCCGAAGCTGATGTCGGCGACGGCGGACAGGGGCACCACGGCGCCCGAGGCCGTCGGCACCTTCAGGTTCTCCAGCACGCCGAGTTTGGTGCGGGATTCTTCGGCCAGCATGACCCGGATCGGCACCTGACGGTCGCCGAGGTTGAACTTGGGCAGCAGCTGGTCGGCGTCGCCCAGGGTGGCGACGCGCGCCACCTGGCTGATGTCCTGGGTCGAGACGCCCTGCAGGGCGGCGACGTCGGCCTTGGGCGTGATCAGCAGCTCGGGCCGGACCAGGGCGGAGGACGACACGACGTTGGACAGGCCCTCCACGCCGCGCATCTCGCGCTCCAGCCGGGCGGCGGCGGGCTCCAGGGCGGCGGGATTATCGCTGACCAGCGCCACCTGCATGATGCCCGCGCCGCCGTTGCCGGAGCCGCCGAACTGCACCCGGGCGCCGGGCGTCTGACGCAGGGTCGGGCCGAAGTCCTTCTCGAACTCCTGCTGGCTCATCTTGCGCTTGCCGCGCGGGACCAGATTGACCGTCAGATTGGCCTTGCGGACCTCGCCGGCGCCGGACCCGCCGCCGGGACCGAAGCTGGTGGTCGCCGAGCCAATGGACGAATAGACGGACTCGACCTCGGGCCGCTTCATGAGCTCGGTGTTGATCCGCTGAACGGCGGCGTCGGTTTCGTCCAGCGTCGTGCCGGGCGGCAGCTGGATGGTCAGGCTGGAGCGCGACTGGTCCTCGACCGGGATGAACTCGCCGGGCAGGCTGGCGGCCAGGAAGAGGGACAGGATGAAGAAGGCGAAGCCCATCCCCATCACCCACAGGCGGTGATCGCAGAAGCGGGCGCGAACCCGCTTCAGGAAGGGCGGTTTGCGCGCGGAACGGCCGAGGTCGAAGTCGGGGCTGGTCGAACGGCCCGCGACGCTCGGCGCGCCGTGCTCGGGAACCGTCTTGCCACGGTCGCCCAGCGCCCATTCCAGGGCGTGCAGATAGGGGCCCATCCAGAACGGATCCTTGTGCTCCTTGCCCTGGTCGCGCTTGAGCAGATAGGCGCCCATCAGTGGCGTCAGGGTCCGGGCGACCAGCAGGGAGAACAGGACGCTCACGCAGGCGGCGATGGCGAAGCTGACGAAAAACTGGCCGACGATGCCGGGCATGAAGCCGGTCGGGGCGAACACCGCCACCAGGGTCGCGGTCGTGGCCATGACGGCCAGGCCGATCTCGTCAGCGGCCTCGATGGCGGCCGGGTAGGGCGGTTTGCCGTCGCGGATGTGGCGGACGATGTTCTCGATCTCGACGATGGCGTCGTCGACGAGGATGCCCACGGTCAGCGACAGGGCCAGCAGGGAGACGACGTTCAGCGACTGTCCGGCCAGATCCATGACCCAGAAGGTCGGGATCAGCGACAGCGGCATGGCGATGGCGGCGATCAGGGTCGCACGCCAGTCACGCAGGAAGACGAAGACCACGGCGATGGCCAGCAGCGCGCCCAGCAGCAGGGCCTCGACCGAGGCGTGGAAATTGTTGATCACATCGTCGGTGGTGTTGGCCACCTGTTCAATGGTGACATCGTCCCGCTCCTTATCGAGCGCTTCGATCTCCTTCATCGTGCGCTGATAGACATCGACTTCGGACGAGCCGATGGCGCGGGCGATGCCGAAGCCGACGACTTCCTTGCCGTTGAACCGGGCGCGACCGCGCTGTTCGGACCATTCGTCGGTGATCTCGCCCAGATCGCCCAAACGCACGGAGCGGCTTCCGACAGGGATCAGGGTCTCACGCAGTTGCTCGACGGTCTTGGCCGAACCCACGGTCCGGATGGCCTGTTCGGCGCCGCCCAGCTCGCCCCGCCCGCCGGGCAGGTTGATGTTCTGGGCGCGCAGCTGGTTGGAGACGGCGGCGGCGGTGACGCCGGCGGCCTCAAGGCGGTCGGGATCCAGCTTGATGCGGATCTCGCGGCTGACGCCGCCGTCACGGCTGATCTGGCTGACGCCCTTCACCGACAACAGGCGTTTGGCCACGGTGTTGTCGACGAACCAGCTGAGCTCCTCGGGACTCATCCCCGGCGCGCGGACGACATAGTTGGCGAAGGGAATGGCGCTGAATTCGATGCGCTGGACGATGGGTTCCAGCACGTCGGCGGGCAGGTTCTGGCGCACCCCGGCGACGGCGTTGCGCACGTCGTTGGTGGCCTTCTCCAGGTTCACGCCCAGCTGGAATTCGATCGAGGTCGTGGAGACGCCCTCATTGACCACCGACTGGATGTGCTTGACCTGGCCGAGGCCCGCGACCGAGTCCTCGACCAGCCGTGTGACCTGGGTCTCCATCTCGGTCGGGGCCGCGCCTGACTGGATCACCGTCACCGCCACGACCGGCAGGTCGATGTCGGGAAAGTTGTTGGTCCTGAGCTTGAAGTAGCTGGTCAGCCCCGCCACCGTCAGGACGATGAACATGAGCACGATGGGGATCGGGTTCTTGATCGCCCAGGAAGAGATGTTCTGGAAGCCCATGGCCGGAGTCCTTAGCGGGCGGCGGCGGGAGCGGCGGCAGGCGCCGCGCTGACCGTCACATGGTCGCCGTCGCCGAGGAAGCCGGCGCCCTGGACCACGACGCGCGCGCCGGCCTGCAGCCCGGCGGTGATCACCACCGTCTGGCCGGAGCGTTCGCCGGTGGTCACCGGAGTGAAGCGGACGGTGTTGTTGGCCGCGATCAGATACACGCCGGGCTTGCCTTCGCGGAACACCACGGCCGACGCCGGGATGGTCAGGGCCGGGTTGTCGCCGACGTCGATCTCGGCGCGGGCGAACATGCCCGGACGCAGCCCGCTGCCGGGGCTCAGGGTGACGCGGGCGACGCCGAGGCGGGTCTGGGCGTCGACCTGCGGCGTGACGATGCGCACGCTGCCGCTGACCGGGCCGTTGGCCTGTTCGGAGGTGACGACCGCGCCCTGGCCAGCCCGGACCAGCGGCAGTTCGGTCTCGGGCACCTGGGCGTCGAGTTCGAGGCGGCCGTCGCGGACCATGCGGAACAGTTCGCTGCCGGCGGAAATGATCTGGCCCTTGGTTACGCTGCGGCTGATGATCAGGCCCGAGACGGGCGCGCGGATGGTGGCCTGATTGACCCGGGTCTGGGTCTCCGACAGGGCCGCCTGGGCCGAGGCCAGGCTGGCCGCCGAGGATCTCTGGTTGGCGGTCGCCGTGTCGAGCGACGCCTGGCTGAGGAAGCCCTTGTCCTTGAGCTGCTGGGCGCGCGACAGGGCGGCGTCATCACGCGCCTTGTTGGCCTCGGCGGTCTGGACCTGGGCCTGCTGCTGGCGCAGCTGGGCGCGCAGCAGGACGTCGTTCATCTGCACCAGGGGCTGGCCCTGCCGGACGTACGATCCCTCATCGACATAGAGGCCGACCGCCGTCAGGCCCCCGGTCTCGGCGCCGACCGGCACCTCTTCCCAGGCCGAGACGCTCCCCGAGGCCGAGACCTTGCGGCGCAAACTGGTCAGGGTCGCGGTCGCCGCCGTCACCGTCTGGCCGGCCGCCGACTGCGCCTGCTGCGCCTTCTTGGCCGCGTCTTCCTTGCCGCCGCCGCAGGCCGCCAAAAGCGTCAGCACCGCCGTCAGGGCCACGCCCGCATAGGCGCTGCGGGTCCGGGTCATGGTCGTGAGGGCCATGGGTCAGTCGTCCTGTCGATAAGCGCCCGCCCGGGGGAAGCGAGGCGAGAACGTCGAGCTGACGTTCCGGGTTCACTCGCCATACCGCGTTCGCGGCCCGTTCTCAAACGACAGCTTCGCCATTAACGGATTGTAATCCGTGCCGGAACCGGTTCCAGATTGCGGCCTCGAAGCCCGCCGTGCAGCCGGAGATTGGCGTTCCGACGCCCTCCATGCTAACCGCGCCGCACAATGACGACGCCCCCGATTTCCCGAATCCGCAACTTCTCCGTGGTCGCCCACATCGACCACGGCAAATCCACCCTGTCCGACCGCCTGATCCAGTTCACCGGCGGCCTGAGCGCGCGGGAAATGTCGGCTCAGGTTCTCGATAATATGGACATCGAGAAGGAGCGGGGGATCACGATCAAGGCGCAGACGGTGCGTCTGAACTACAAGGCCCAGGACGGGCTCGACTATGTCCTGAACCTGATGGACACGCCCGGACATGTGGACTTCGCCTACGAAGTTTCAAGGTCGCTGGCGGCGTGCGAGGGCTCGCTGCTGGTCGTGGACGCGTCGCAGGGCGTGGAGGCGCAAACCCTCGCGAACGTCTATCAAGCCATTGATAATAATCACGAAATCGTTCCGGTCCTGAACAAGATCGACCTGCCGGCGGCCGAGCCTGACCGCGTGCGGCAACAGATCGAGGACGTCATCGGCATCGACGCCTCGGACGCCGTCATGGCCTCGGCCAAGTCGGGCATCGGCATCGAGGATGTGCTGGAGGCCATCGTCACCCGCCTGCCGGCGCCGAAGGGCGACATCGACGCCCCGCTCAAGGCCATGCTGGTCGACGCCTGGTACGACCCCTACCTCGGCGTCGTGCTTCTGGTCCGCGTCTTCGACGGCGTGCTCAAGGCCGGCCAGCGCATCAAGATGATGCAGTCCGGCTCGACCCACCTCGTCGACCGCGTGGGCGTCTTCCTGCCCAAGAACACCCCGGTCGACCAGCTGGGCCCGGGCGAGGTCGGCTTCATCACCGCCCAGATCAAGGAAGTCGCCCACGCCGCCGTCGGCGACACCATCACCGACGAGAAGAAGCCCACCTCCGAACCGCTCAAGGGCTTCAAGGAAGTCCAGTCGGTGGTCTTCTGCGGCCTCTTCCCGGTCGACGCCGCCGACTTCGAGGACCTGCGCGCCGCCATCGGCAAGCTGCGCCTGAACGACGCCTCCTTCACCTATGAGATGGAATCCAGCGCCGCCCTCGGCTTCGGCTTCCGCTGCGGCTTCCTCGGTCTGCTTCATCTGGAGATCATCCAGGAGCGCCTCTCCCGCGAGTTCAACCTCGACCTGATCGCGACCGCCCCCTCGGTCGTCTACAAGATCCAGCTGCGCGACGGGACCGAGATCGACCTGCACAACCCGGCCGACCTGCCCGACGTCATGGCCATCGAATCCATCGCCGAGCCGTGGATCAAGGCCACCATCCTGACCCCCGACGACTACCTCGGCGGCGTCATCAAACTGTGTCAGGACCGCCGCGGCTCACAGGTCGAACTCAGCTACGTCGGCAGCCGCGCCCTCGTCGTCTACGAACTGCCGCTCAACGAAGTGGTCTTCGACTTCTACGACCGGCTGAAATCCATCTCCAAGGGCTATGCCTCGTTCGACTACGAACTGACCGACTACAAGGTCGGCGACCTGGTCAAGATGTCGATCCTCGTCAACGCCGAGCCCGTCGACGCCCTCAGCATGCTGGTCCACCGCGCCCGCGCCGAGACCCGCGGCCGCGGCATGGTCGAGAAGATGAAGGAGCTGATCCCGCCCCACCTGTTCGTCATCCCGATCCAGGCGGCCATCGGCGGCAAGATCATCGCCCGCGAAACCGTCCGCGCCCTGCGCAAGGACGTGACCTCGAAGTGCTACGGCGGCGACGCCACCCGCAAGAAGAAGCTGCTCGAGAAGCAGAAGGCCGGCAAGAAGAAGATGCGCCAGTTCGGCAAGGTCGAGATCCCGCAGGAGGCGTTCATCGCGGCCCTGAAGATGGATGAGGATTGAGGGTTAAGCCGCCCCATATGCCTCGCGATGTCGCTGAAGGTATTTGGGGTGAGGCCAAAGGGTGGGGTCGGATGGCAAGCGGATTCGATCCATCTGACGCTCGAATAGGCTTCTAAGCTCGGCTGGCACTCGGTTGTGTGCGACTAGAATTCGGTAGTCATCGGTCAGCGACATAAGATGCCGGTCGAATAGCCAATGCACGGTGCCCGACAAGGCGATGCCGTTTTGAACGATGTCAGGCCCCCCCTTTTCTACTGGCCATATGTGAGCCGCCTGAACTTCCGATCGTCCGCCGCCATTTATGATTCTCAATCCGGTCACGGCGCAGGTATCATTGTAGGCTTCACAGACAAGCCGCCGGAAATTGGCGTCGCGGACTTTCCGGTTGAGCAACGTTTGCTCGACGCGTCGGACGAAAGTTTCGTCTGGCAGGTCAACATAACCGGTAAGCGGTTGGACAGAAGGCTCGCTGACACCGGGGCCGTATCGAATGTTGTTTTCGGTGGTTAGCGTTTCTCCGATCCCTGCGGAGACGATGTTCGCAAAGTCGCGATCGGACAACAGTCGCATTGACTTGCCCTGAAGAGATTGGCCCACGCGGCCTCTTTCGGTGATCGCCCGCAGCGGAGACTCCCAGTACGTGCCATCGTGTGTTCCCGAAAACGGAACGAGCGGTTCGAACGGGAAGTAGTTCGCCATGCGGGCGTACGCGTGGTCGGGTTGTCGAGGGTCTGGTTCGATCGAAACCACCATGGCCGCACCGATATAGGCTCTACGCCCCCTATTGCGTTGAGGCTCCCGGTACAAAATCCAGTCGCCGATCACCGAGTTCGCGACCTCCAGATAGTTTCGCCGGGCGGGGAAGTGATAACGTTCCGCAAGGCTGTCATCGTAACCCGAGCCTGGCTTCGTATCGAAAACGCCCTTCACTGCGTGCGAAGCCCTCTACGGTCTCGACAAATGACTGTCGTCGCAACTTTTAATGCTGTTTGGACAAAGGTCCATGGACTCGTTGTCTACCGCTGCCCGCTCCGAACGCATGTCCCGCGTCAGGGGAAAAGACACCGCTACTGAACTGACGGTTCGCCGCCTTGTTCACGCGCTTGGCTATCGCTTCCGTCTGCATCGACGCGATCTGCCCGGTACACCCGATCTGGTCTTTCCCGGCCGCCGCAAGGTGATCTTCGTGCATGGCTGCTTCTGGCATCGGCATCCCGATCCGGACTGCAAGCTGGCGCGCATGCCCAAATCACGGCAGGAATTCTGGCGGCCGAAACTTGAGGGAAATCGCGCGCGCGATCTTCGACAGGAGACGGCGTTGGTCGAGGCCGGATGGGGCGTGATGACGGTTTGGGAATGTGAGCTGCGGGATTTGGCTTTCCTGCGGAACAAAATTAGAACATTCTTGGACTCATGACCCAAGATTCCATGCATTCAATCGAGCTTTTCGCGGGCGCGGGAGGGCTGGGCATCGGCCTGCATCGCGCCGGATTCCATCCGCTAAAGGTGGTGGAGCGCGACACCTATTGCTGCGACACCATTCGGGAAAATCAGCGACGCACGGGGTCAGTCGTGGCCGACTGGGCCTTGGATCAGGCCGATGTGCGTTCAGTGGATTTCGGCGCCTTCTCGGGGAAGCTGGATCTGATCTCCGGTGGACCGCCGTGCCAGCCCTTCAGCATGGGCGGCAAGCACAAGGCCTATGACGACGCGCGCGACATGTTCCCCCAGGCCATTCGGGCGGTGCGTGAGGCTCAGCCGAAGGCTTTCGTGTTCGAGAACGTCAAGGGGCTGACGCGGGCCAGCTTCCAGAACTATTTCGAGTATATCCAACTGCAGATGCGCCACCCCGAGGTCGTCGCGCGTCTCGACGAGGATTGGGCGGATCACCTTTCGCGGTTGGAGCAGCATCACACCTCGACTGGCGCTAAGAGCGGGCTGAACTACCGTTTGGTGACGCGGCTGCTGAACGCCGCAGACCACGGCGTGCCGCAGAAGCGCGAACGCGTCCTGTTCGTCGGCTTCCGTGACGACCTGGACCTAGAATGGTCCTTCCCGATCAACACCCACTCTGCCGAGGCCCTGATCTGGGATCAGTATCGCGACGGGTCCTATTGGGATCGGCATAAGGTGGCGAGGAAGGACCGGCCCGAAAACGAGATGCTGGTTGCACGCGCGGCGCGGATGGAGTCTCGACCGATCGGCGAGGCCTGGAAGACGGTGCGCGACGCGATCCATGATCTGCCCGATCCCCAGCGGGAGCCGATGAAGGCGCGGTCGGTCAGTAATCACCGCCAGCAACCGGGAGCGCGGAGCTATCCGGGGCACACGGGAAGCCCGCTGGATGAGCCGGCCAAGACGTTGAAAGCGGGCGTGCACGGCGTGCCGGGCGGAGAGAACATGCTGCGAGCGCCCAACGGCGAAGTGCGCTATTTCACGGTTCGGGAAAGCGCGCGGCTGCAGACCTTCCCCGACGACTATGTGTTCCACGGCTCCTGGAGCGAGACGATGCGTCAGTTGGGGAACGCTGTGCCGGTGCGGTTGGCGGAGATGGTGGGCAAGGACGTGGCGCGGCGGCTGAGGTTCGCTGCGTGACGGAACCTTACAACCCGCTCGACAAGCTGAATCTCGCAAGAAGCATCGAGGTCGAGCTGCTAAGCCGACCCAAGCAGTCTTTCGGGGACCTGTCGGGGCTCCACGGCGCCGGCGTCTATGCGATCTACTACACAGGTTCGTTCCCCGCCTACGCGCCGATCGCCGATGGCGGGCGTCCGATCTACGTTGGCAAGGCCATCCCGAAAGGAGGCCGCAAGGGCGGCCTGTCGGCCAACGCCGCCGTGGGGCGCTCGCTTCAGGACCGACTGCGGCAGCATGCGAGTTCCATCGATCAGGCCGCCAATCTGGATCTGGCGGATTTTCAAGTCCGCGCTCTCGTGGTCGACGACATTTGGATCCCTCTCGGCGAGAACATGCTGATCGAGAGTTTTCAGCCGGTCTGGAACGTGGTCATCGATGGGTTTGGCAACAAGACGCCGGGGGCTCGGCGGGCAACGCAATATCGATCGCCATGGGACGTGTTGCATCCCGGTCGGAGCTTCGCCGAAATGCTGGCTAGGCATCCCACTGAGTCTGAAGTCTTCAGTCAGCGCGTTTCCGACTTCTTCAAAGGCGCGGCGGTGCCTTTGATCGAGGCGGGAGAAGACGCGGACTGATCTCAGAAGCGCCCAACACCGCGTAGTTCCCTCCACCGCACCCCATCGCGAAGCGACGGGAGAATAGGTGCGTCCGAATTTTCTGGATTGGCGCCGGGACTCGTGGCGGGGCTTGGGTTTGCGGGTCGGTCGGGGCGATTTCCCCGCCCTAGCTGCGGGGCGCCTTATGCTTGCGGCATGACCCGAGCCTATGTCGAAGCCCCCGCCACCCATTTCCGGCTGAAGCCCGAGACATGGGCTGAAATCGCCGAGGAATACCGCAACGGCGCGACCGCCAAGGATCTGGCGGCCAAGTGGATGGTGGCTCCATCCTCGGTCTATCGCTACGCCTGCCGCGACGGCTGGACCAAGAAGGGCTCGGGCGACGCCCGGGCGAGGGCCCACGCGCGGATGGTCGACGAGGAGGAGGCCGCCGACAGGTCGATGCGGCCGGTCGGCTCACGGGCGCTGAAGGGGTTGTTCCTGCCGGCGCCGGTCGAGGACCCGGACGCCGGGGATGCGGCGGCCCTGTCGAAGGCCGCCCTGCTGGCCTCGGGCCGGGCGATGAAGGGACGTCTGTGGAACGAGGCCAAGGCGCTGGCCTCTCTGGCCGAGAGCTATGCGCGGCTGGCCGACCGGATGGGCGGGACGAACATCTCTCCGGACAAGCTGCCGCTGGATACGCTGCTGGGCGTGCTGGAAAACCGCGACGGGGTGATCAGTAGGCGGGTCAATTTCGATCCGCTCGGCCCCTATGACGCCGAGACCGAGATGAAGAAGCAGCACATCCGGCACAAGGTCCAGTCGTACCGGGACGCGGGCTATTCCGAGTTCGTGGTCGAGGCCATCGTGCGCGACATGATGGACGCCGGGCCGCCTCAGCCGACGCCGTGGCCGCCAGCGGTGGGGAAGGGCGGCGGGGGGTGAAGAGCCCCTCCTGACCGCTGCGCGGTCTGTCCTCCCCATCGCCCTGCGGCGATGGGGAGGTGACGGTTCCGCCGCCTAGGCTTCGTCGCCGAACGGGCCGTTGACGCCGCGGGCTTTCAGGAAGGCCTTGATGTTGCGGGCGGCCTGACGGATGCGCTGTTCGTTCTCGACCATGGCGATGCGGACATAGCCCTCGCCGTTTTCGCCGTAGCCGACGCCGGCGGCGACGGCGACCTTGGCGTGGGTCAGGAGCTGTTTGGAGAACTCCAGACTGCCGAGGTGGGCCAGAGCCGGGGGCAGGGGGGCCCAGGCGAACATGGAGGCGGCGGGCTTGGGGATCTCCCAGCCGGCGGCGCCGAAGCTCTTGACCAGCACGTCGCGGCGCTTGTGGTAGAGGGCGCGGTTCTTCTCGACGATGTCCTGGGGCCCGTTCAGGGCGGCGACGGCGGCGGCCTGGATGGGGGTGAAGGCGCCGTAGTCGAGGTAGGACTTTACTCTGGCCATGGCCGCGATCAGCCGCTTGTTCCCCACCGCGAAGCCCATGCGCCAGCCGGCCATGGAATAGGTCTTGCTGAGGGAGGTGAACTCGATGGCCACGTCCTTGGCGCCCGGGACCTGAAGGATCGAGACGGTCGGCTTGCCGTCGTAATAGAGCTCGGAATAGGCGAGGTCGGAGATGATCCAGAGGTCGTTGGCCTTCGCAAAGGCGACGACGCGCTCATAGAAGGCCAGGTCCACCGTCTCGGCCGTGGGGTTGGACGGATAGTTCATCACCAGCACCTTGGGGCGCGGCACGGTGTAGGCCATGGCCCGCTCGAGCGCCTCGAAATACTTCTCGTCGGGCGTGGTCGGGACGCTGCGGATGGCGGCGCCGGCGATGATGAAGCCGAAGGTGTGGATCGGGTAGGAGGGGTTGGGGGCCAGGACCACGTCGCCGGGCTCGGTGATGGCGGTGGCGAGGCTGGCCAGACCCTCCTTGGAGCCCATGGTGACGATGACCTCGGTCTCGGGGTCGAGGTCGACGCCGAAGCGGCGGGCGTAGTAGTTGGCCTGGGCGCGGCGCAGGCCGGGGATGCCGCGCGACTGGGAATAGCCGTGGGCGTCGGGGTTGCGGGCGACCTCGATGAGCTTGTCGATGACGTGGGCGGGCGGGGGCAGGTCCGGATTGCCCATGCCGAGGTCGATGACGTCCTCGCCGGCGGTGCGGGCGGCGTGACGCATATTGTTGACTTCGGCGATCACATAGGGCGGCAGGCGCCGCATGCGGTAGAATTCTTCGGACATCGTCGGCTCACAGGGAAGGCTTGCCGCCGAGGTGAAGCGATGGGGCGGAAGACGCAAGGGGATTGCGCCTTCCGCGTGCAGAAAGATGGGGGCTCAGAGGCCCAGCGCCGTGCGGTAGTGGGGATGGACGATGTCGGCCCATTCGCGGTGCTTCTGGATATAGCCGGCGAAGAAGGGGCAGGTCGGCAGGACGACGAGGCCGCGATTGCGGATGTCGGTGAGGACGTGCTTCGCCAGACGGCTGGCGATGCCGCGGCCCTCGAGCGGGACCGGGACCAGGGTCTCGGAGATCAGCAGGCCGCCGGCGACCTCATTGTACTGGACCACGGCGGTCTGGCCGTCGACGACCAGCTCATAGCGGTGGGTCTCGCGGTTGTCGGTGATTTCGGGGTCGAGGTCGGACATGGCTCGGTCTTTCGAAGGGAAGGGCGCGCCCGCCTCTCTGAGGAAGCGGGCGCGGGGTCGGCGTCAGGCCTGGATGAAGGCCAGCAGGTCGGGGTTGATGACGTCGGCGTGGGTGGTCAGCATGCCGTGCGGATAGCCCGGGTAGATCTTCAGCTGGCTGCCCTTCACCAGGGCGGCGGAGAGGGGGGCGGAGTCCGCGATCGGCACCACCTGGTCGTCGTCGCCGTGCATCACCAGGGTCGGGACGGTGATGGCCTTCAGGTCCTCGGTGAAGTCGGTCTCGGAGAAGGCCTTGATGCCTTCATAGTGGGCCTTGACCGAGCCCATCATGCCCTGACGCCACCAGTTCTGGATGACGCCTTCCTGGGGTTCGACGCCTTCGCGGTTGAAGCCGTAGAAGGGGCCGGCGGCGACGTCGCGGAAGAACTGGGCGCGGTTGGCGGCGGTGCCGGCGCGGAAGCTGTCGAAGACCTCGATGGGCAGGCCGCCGGGGTTGGCCTCGGTCTTGAGCATCAGGGGCGGGACGGCGCTGACGAGGACCGCCTTGGCGACGCGGCCGGCGCCGTGCTTGACCACATAGCGGACGACCTCGCCGCCGCCGGTGGAGTGACCGATGTGGACGGCGTTCCTGAGGTCGAGGGCTTCATAGACGGCCGCGGCGTCGGCGGCGTAGGTGTCCATGTCGTGGCCTTCGGAGGCCTGGCCCGAGCGGCCGTGGCCGCGGCGGTCGTGGGCGACGACCCGATAGCCCTTGGCCAGGAAGAACATCATCTGGGCGTCCCAGTCGTCGGCGCTGAGGGGCCAGCCGTGGTGGAAGACGATGGGCTGGGCGTCCTTGGGGCCCCAGTCCTTGTAGAAGATGGGTGTACCGTCGGCGGCGTTCACGAAGGGCATGGTTCTGGTCCTGACTGTGGGGTTGGGGAACGAAAGCTTGGGCACTCACCGGTGGGGGCTTTCGTCGCCGCCGCGACCGGTGTGACGTCAAGCTACCCGAACCCTGAGGATCGGAAATAGAAACGGTCGAAACACATTGTTTCTGAAAGGCGCAGTTTCCGAAACGACCGTTTCGGATTCCGCGACCGTCATCGAACGGTGATCCTGGTTGTCAGAGGCCCAGCAGGTCGGACCAGCGCCAGCGGCCGGCGCCCAGCGCCAGACGGGGGTCGCCGGGGGCGTCGCCGAGGCGGATCAGGACCAGGCCGTTGACGACCTGGGCGCGGCAGGCGGCAGGGGCGAAGGCGACCTCGACGGCGATGGCCTGACGCAGGCCGGCCAGGCCCTTGCCCTCCTGCCCGGGATTTCTGAGCCAGTCGCCGTTCCAGACGAGCAAAGCCCCGCGACCGCCTGAGAGGCTGGCGTGGGCACCGGCGGCGACGGCTCGGATGTTGGCGTCGCGACGCAGCACGGTCTGGAGGCGTTCGACCATGTCACAGCGGCCGCCGCCGGTTCCGCTGCCGGGGCCTGAGCCGTTTCCGGAGCCGAGGCCGGACCCGTCGCCGGGACCCGCGCCCTGACCCGATCCGGCGGTCAGGGCGCCGGCCAGCTGGGCCTCGCCGACGACGGAGATCTGGCCCTCGGTCGAGGCGGGAGCGGCGGCCGCGACGACGGTGGGGACGCTGGGCGGCGGGGTTCGGGCCGGGCGATGGCGGACGGGAGCCGGGACGGGTTTGGGCGCCGGCAGGGGCGCGGCAGGTTCAGGCGCCTTGGGCGGCGTAGGCTTTTCGGCCTTTTCGGCGGGAGCGCCGCCGCCCGCTTCGGCGCCGGGCGTGGGGGCGGGCGGGGCGATTGGGGGCGGCTCGGGGCGGGTCAGGGTGACGACGACGGGCGGCTCGACCTCGAGCGTCGGGGCGTCGGCGGCAAAGGGCAGGAGGAGGGCGAGGACCAGACCGTGCACGGCGACACTGGCGACGATCGCGACCAGGCGTCGGCGTCGGGTTCCGGAGCGTGTCGATGAAGTTGGTGTCCTCACGCGAAAAAAAGATCATTCGCCCGCGTCAGGAACGTGGCGGCGAGTTCAGACGTTTTCGCTTCGCGAAAGGTCATGAAGGCCAATAAATCCAATGGTCAAGCTGACGTAATCCCGCCCTTTACCGGTCATTCTGCCGCCGATTCCGACTCCGCACCTGAGCCTTGCGCATTCACGCGGGAGTCGCGCTCCGCCGGAATAAGGAGACTGATCTTGATCAGATCGACATTCATGGGCGCCGCGCCCAGCACCACCTTCAAGGGGCGTTTCAGCTCCCGCGCGGTGGCCATGGCCGGTGTCGTGATGATGGTCGGCGTCACCGCGAGCGGTTGCGCCTCACATCGCTTCGTACGGGACAATGTCGCGGTGGTCGACGCCCGCGTCGACGCCACCGACCAGCATCTGGCCCAGGTCGAGGGCACGGCGGGGCAGGCGCTTCAACGCGCCAATGACGCGCACAAGCTGGCCGAGGGCAAGTTCCTCTATCAGGTCGTGCTGTCGGACGACTCGGTCAAATTCCCGACCGACGCCCACGACCTTTCGCCGGAGGCCGAACAGCGTCTGGCCGAACTGGCCACGCGTCTGAAGGGCGAGAACCGCAACGTCTATCTCGAAATCCAGGGCTTCACTGATTCCACCGGCAGCCCGGAATACAACGAGGAACTGGGCGCCCAGCGCGCCGAGGCGGTTCGCCGGTCGCTGAGCCGTCAGGGCATCGCCCTGAACCGGATGTCGACCATCTCCTACGGCGCCGAGACCCCGGTCGCGCCGAACACCACCCGCGAGGGCCGCGCCCAGAACCGCCGGGTGGCCATCGTCGTCCTGACGTAATCGACGGCGGCGGCCCGGAGCTTTTGTACGAGGGCCGCCGCCCGTTTTGACTTCAGGCCCGGACGATCTCGCCGTCCTCCTTGACGAAGACGTCCGGCCGCCGTTCCAGCAGGTCGAACACGACCTCAGATGGACGGCACAGCTTCACGCCCTTCGGCGTCTCCACGAGGGGCCGGTTGACGAGGATGGGGTGGGCCAGCATGGCCTCCACCATCTGTGCGGCGGTCACATCGTCGGCGAGCAGGCCGAGCGCTTCGGCGGGCGTTCCCTTTGTCCGCAGCAGGGCCTTCAGGCCGAGCCCCGTCCGCGCCGCGAGGCCGAGCAGCTGCTCCTGCGACCACCCCGTTTGCATATACTCGACGATGGTCGGCGCATAGCCCGCCGCCTGCACCATGGCGACGACGTTGCGCGAGGTGCCGCAGTCAGGATTGTGAAAGATGACGATCGGGAAGTCGGGCGGGGAGGCCGGGGCGCTCATGACGTTTTCCGTGGGTCGAGAAGCCAGCCGAACACCGCCAGCGCCGCAAGGGCCCCGACAGTCTGGGCGAGGATGAAGGCCGGAACCCCGCCGGGGGCGATGCCGGCGAAGGTGTCGGTCAGGGATCGGGCCAAAGTGACTGCCGGATTGGCGAAGGACGTCGAGGCGGTGAACCAGTAGGCGGCGGTGATGTAGAGGCCGACCGCGACCGGTGTCGCCTCGGGGCGAAAGCGCGAGGTTCCCAGGATGGTCGCCAGCAGGCCGAAGGTCGCGACGCTCTCGGCGACGATCTGGCCGTCGCTCGCGCGGACGTGAGTCGATACCTGAACCACCGGCAGGCCGAACATCAGGTGGGCAGCCCAGACGCCGAGCACCGCGCCCGCGATCTGGGCCGGGACATAGGTCAGGGCCGTGCGCCACGGCAGGTCGCGACGCAGGGCCTCGATCAGGGTCACGACCGGGTTGAAATGGGCGCCGGAAACCGGGCCGAAGATCCAGATCAGGACGACGAGACCGCAGCCGGTGGCGAGGCTGTTGGCCAGAAGCGCGAGGCCTGTGTTCCCGCCGGACAACCGTTCTCCCATGATCCCCGAGCCGACCACGATCATCAGCAACAGGGCCGAGCCGAGGGCCTCGGCCGTCAGCCGCCGGGACAAACCGAACTCGAGCGGCGTTGCGCGGGCGAGCGTCTGGGCGGTCACGCCATTGGCTCGCCACAGGCCCGCGCCGTCTCGGCCAGAGGCGCGCATATCTCGGGGCGGCCGTTGCAGCAGTCCTCAACCAGCCATCCCAGCAGCGCCTGCATCCGGTCGAAACGGGCCGTGTGGATGATCGAGCGGCCATCGCGGCGGGACGCGGTCAGTCCAGCCTGGGACAGGATGTTCAGATTGGCCGAAAGGGTGTTGGGCAGGACCTCGAGCGTGCGTGCGATCTCTCCGGCCGCCATCCCGTCCGGCCCCGCCTTGACCAGAAGGCGGAAGACGGCGAGCCGCCCAGGATGGCCCAAGGCGGACAGCATGTCGGCGGCGGAATTCGATTCCATATTTCCAGTAATATAGAAATAACGAGGCCGTCAATGTCGTTAGTCCGGACGTAACCGCGTCCCGGCTAGGGTTCCCGGGAAACGGGAGATTGCCATGGCCCTGCCTGACCTCTGCGCCGCCATCGTCGCGCGCGGCGAAGTGACCACCGATGACGTCCTGGCTCTGCGCCGCGAGGTGTTCGGCGAGATCACCGTGACCGCCGAAGAGGTCGAGGCCCTGTTTACGATCGACGAGGGCACCGAGCGTCGGGTCAAGGAATGGCGCGAGTTCTTCGTCGAGGCCCTGACCGACTGGCTGGTGCGTCAGCAGGCGCCCGTCGGCTATGTGACCGAGGCCCAGGCCGACTGGTTGATCGCCCGCATCGGCCGTGACGGCCGGATCCGCAACGGCACCGAGCTGGAGACGGTCGTGCGGGTGCTGGAACTGGCCGACGCCGCGCCGGACAGCCTGTCCGCCTTCGGCCTGTCGCTGGTGACCCGCGCCGTGGTCGAGAATGACGGGGTGATCACCGCCGACGAGGTCGAGCGGATGCGCCGGCTGATGTTCGCCCCCTCCGGCCCCGGCCGGCTGGCCATTTCCCGCGTCGAGGCCGAGGCCCTGTTCGCCCTGAACGACGCCACGCGCGGCGCGGCCAACGATCCGGTCTGGACCGACTTCTTCAAGCGCGCCGTGGCCAACGCCGTCACCGCCGCCGCCGGCTGGGCGCCCGTGGGCCGCGAGGAGGCCCTGCGTCGCGAACGCTGGCTGGCCGATCCGAAGGCCTGGTCGTTCGGCGAGTACGAGCGCGACCATGGCCCCCTGCCGACGACCCTCGGCCGCATGGGCGACTGGCTCAGCGGCTATCTGGCCTGGGGTCTGAAGCAGCCCGAGGCGGAAACCCTGATCGAGGATCACTGGGAGGCGAAGGCCCGCGCCGCCACGACCGCCGCCCCGGTTGATCGGGAGGAGGCGCTGTGGCTGGTCGACCGCATCGGCCGCGACGGGGCGTTCGACGACAATGAGCGCGCCCTGATCGCCTTCCTGAAGGAACTGGCGCCCGAGAGCGATTCGATGTTGACGCCGCTGATCGACCGCCTCGCGGCCTGAAGATCGGTCGCACCCGATTGACGCGCGCCTGTCCGGCGGTGAAGGATCGGGAATGACCGATTTTCTGACCGCGCCTTCGCCCGCCCCGCTCGACAAACCCCTGAACGGACTGGAGCAGGTGATCGACGCCGCCTTCGCCGATCCCAAGCACTGGCGGGCGTTCGAGGACATCCTGCCGACCGTCGACCTGTTCCTGGCGCCCGACGGGGCGACCCTGGCCGGCATCCAGCCCGGCGCCACCGGCATGCGCACCCTGCGCCCCGACGAGGGGATGGACGTCAAGGGCGTGACCCTGGATGACGGCCGCGTCGCCGCCGGGGTTTTCACCGATCCGCGCCGGCTGCAGGCGATGTGGGGCGAGGACACCACCTTCATCGCCATGAATGGGCGTCAGGTCCTGCACCTGTTCCGCGAGGGGCCGATCATTCTCAATCCCGGCTCGACCCGGGTGATGCTGTTCCAGCAGGACGACATCGCCGCCCTTCTGGCCGCCGCCGCGCGTCAGGCCGAGGCTACGATGTCGCCGGGCGGCAAGCCGTCGGGCAAGGTCAGCCTGAGCGTTCCGGACTCCGTGCCCGCCGTGCTGGTCGAGAAACTGGCCGCCGCCTTCGGCCCCGTGGGCGGCACCGGGATCACCGCCGCCTGGCTGGCCCGCGCCCACTGGAGCGAGGTCGGGCGCTCTGGCTGGTATCTGGACGTCCGCACCCAGAGGCCGATGGACGAGATCCGCGCCATGGTCCAACGCGCCGTCCACGGCGTCAGCTTCGGCGACGACACCCTGGACGTGGCGGTCGGCCCGGCGAAGGAAGACGGCGTCGGGGTGCGGGTGGTCTGAGGGAGACATCGGACATGACCTGGCTGGGCGAGCTGAGTGCCAATGTGGTGGCGTGGCGTCTGGCCCGCCGGCTGCCGCAGCTTCTCCAAAAGGGATGGGGCGGGTCCGAGTTCTATACCGTCGGCCAGATCGACGCGGGATTGGCCGCGTTGAAGGTCAAAGGTCCCTATCGGGCGATCGCCTACGCCGCCTATCTCACCGAAACGGATTTCGACGCGGTCACCGAGGGGCGGTCGCCGATTTTCTACGACGCCGCCCGACGGAAATTCTTCGGCCTCGTGCCGTGGAGCGGCCCGAGCCCCTATGCCTTCACGCCCATCAGCAATGCCGATGCGGCGAGCCAGGGCGCATCGGCGCCCCACTGAGAGGGAGCGGAGTGACCCTCTTGCGGCGCTAGCGCCCGTCGCGCCCCGGCAGGGCGATCAGCACGATCAAGGCCGCGTTGAGCAGGGCCGCACCCGCGAGGATGGCGAGCACCGTCAGGCGGCGTGAGGCTTCCGTCGGGCACGCGGCCTCGGGGACGCAATCGCCCAAGAGGTTTCCAACGGCGATGAGGATCGCGACCGGCCAGAGGACCGCCGTGGCCATCCAGCCGGGCGCGGCGATCCTCAG
Organism: Brevundimonas sp. ALps5; assembly: GCF_058681645.1. Taxonomy (NCBI): domain Bacteria; kingdom Pseudomonadati; phylum Pseudomonadota; class Alphaproteobacteria; order Caulobacterales; family Caulobacteraceae; genus Brevundimonas; species Brevundimonas sp. ALps5. The sequence continues at coordinate 2,122,731 of NZ_CM178744.1, forward strand.
CCGCATCGCGCCCTACAGCCCCAGCGTCGGGCTGCCGAGGTCGAGCGACGCGGCCGGGATGACGACCAGATCGGGATGTTTCTCGCGCAGGGCCGGCAGGAACTGGGCCGAGTCCCCGACCACCACGACATAGGCCCGGTCGGCGCCCAGGGTGGCGACGGCGGCGGCCTGGATCGTCTCGGGCGTCACGGCGTCGATCTTCGTCGCATAGGCCGTGCTCTCGTCCAGCGGCAGGCCCAGGGTCACGGCGTCGGCGAGGAAGCCGCCGAGGCCGCCCGTGGTCTCGATCGAGCGCGAGAAGCCGCCGGTCAGGAAGGTCTCGCGGTCGGTGGCGGCTGTCGAGGTGACGGTCTCGGTCTTCAGCCGGTCCAGCTCGGTCAGGACCAGTTCGACGACGTCGGCCGCGCTCTCGTTCTTGGTCTGGGTCGAGGCGGTCAGCAGGGCGCTGTCGACGCGCGAGCCGAGGGCCGAATAGGCGCCGTAGCTGAGGCCGCGCTTGGCCCGGACTTCCTGGAACAGATGGCCGTTCTGGCCGCCGCCGATGACGGCGTTGGCGACCGCCAGCGGATAGAAGGACGGATCGGAGCGGTTCGGACCGCGTACGGCGGCGGAGACGGCGGCCTGACCCGAGCCGGGCAGGTCGATGACCACCACGCGCGGCGCCTGAACGTCACCGGCGCGGGCGCCGATGGTCGGGGCGGCGTTGGCGGGCCTGGCCCAGCCGCCCAGGGTGCGTTCGGCGAAGGCGAAGCCCTCTTCGGCCGTCATGCCGCCGGTGATGATCAGGGCGGCGTTGTCCGGACGCCACCACTGGTCGTGGAAGTCGACGATCTCGTCGCGCGAGATGGCGCCGAGCGAGACCACGGTGCCGCCCGAGGGCGCGCCATAGGGGGCGGCGCCATAGGCGATGCGGTTGAGAACCTGGGTGGCCAGCGGGCCCGGCTGACGCAGGGCGACGCGCAGGGCATTGACCGACTGGACGCGCGACCTCTCCAGCTCTTCCGGCGAATAGGTCGGCTTCTGTACGACGTCGGAAAGGACCGCCCCGACGGCCTCGGCCGAAGCCTTGGGCGCCGAGACGAACAGGGTGGTCGAATCCGCCCCGGCCCCGCCGCCGATATTGGCGCCGAGCGCCTCGAGGGTGCGGGCGATCTCGGGCGCGGTGCGGCCGCCGGCGCCCTGGGTGGCGAGGTTCGCGGTCATGGAGGCCAGACCCGGACGGGCGGTCGGATCGGCCGCGGCGCCGCCGGCGATGACCAGCTGGGCGTTCATGATCGGCAGGTCGGTCGATTTCGCCACGATGACGCGCAGACCGTTCGACAGGGTGCGTTCAGCGATCACCGGGGCGACGGCCGGGCGGGCGGCGCCCAGCGGCGGCGGGGCCTCGCGCTCGCCCTCGGGCTTCAACGCATTGGGCGGCAGGATGGCGGGCGGCACGGTCAGGAAGGTCGGGACCGGGGCCGGGTTCTTCCAGCCGGTCTGATGGTCGAAGTCGGGGGTGCCGGCGGGGCGCTGGCTGTCGTCGAGATAGCGGATCGAGACCCGGCCGCTGTCGTCGAGATACTGGCGGGCGACGCGCTGAACGTCGGCGATGGTCACGGCCTTGACCGCGGCGATGCGCTTGTCGGGGCCGGACGGATCATGTTCGGCGATGACGGCCGAACCGAGCGAGAAGGCGCGGCCCGAGGCGGTCTCGCGGCCGCGCAGCTCCTGGGCCAGAATCTCGGTCTGGGCCTCCAGCAGTTCGGCGGCGGTCACCGGCTCGTTGCGGACGCGGTCCAGTTCAATGTTGAGCGCGGCCTCGGCCTCGTCGATGGACTTGCCCTGGGCGACCGTGACCTGGGCGGTGATGGAGCCGCCTTCCTCGTCGTCGGTCGAGGCGCGCAGGAAGGCCGAGGAGGCCAGCTGTTTCGAATAGACCAGCGACTGGTAGAGGCGGCTGGATTCGCCGCGCGACAGGATGGCGCTCAGGACGTCCAGGGCCGGACCGTCCGCGCTGGAGGCATCGACGCCCTGCCAGATGGCGGCGACGGCGGGCAGGGGGACGTTGGGAGCATAGGCCACGATCGAACGCGGCTGGGTCCGCTTGACGAAGGCCGGGCGTTCGAAATGGGGGACGGGGCGGTCGGGGTTCTCGATGCCCGCGAAATACTGGTCGACCCACTGGTCCAGCTGGGCCGGATCAAAGTTGCCGGAGACGATCAGGGTCGCGGTCGCCGGGCGATAGTAGGCTTCGTGGAAGGCCAGGGCGTCGGGCAGGGTGGCGGTGTCCAGCTGTTCGATCGAGCCGATCACCTGACGGCGATAGATGTGGTCGTCATAGGCGTTATCGCCGATGATGAAGACGCCGAGGCGGCCATAGGGCGGGGCGTAGACGCGCTGGCGCAGCTCTTCCTTGACGATGGAGCGTTCGGCGTCGAACACCGCCTGATCGACCACGGGCCGGGCCATCCGCTCGGCGTGGGTCCACAGCATCTGCTGCAGATATTGCGGCGGGACGGTCTCGTAATAGTTGGTGGTGTCCTGACCGGTGGAGGCGTTGCGGGCGCCGCCGGCGTTCTCGACCATGGTCGAGATCTGGCCGTAGGGCAGGTTGACGGTCTTGCGCGACAGGATGTGTTCGAACAGGTGGGCGAAGCCCGAACGGCCCTCCGGATCGTCCTTGCCGCCGACGTCGTACCAGACCTGCACCGTCACCGTGCCGGCGGTCGCATCAGGCATGGCGTAGACGTTCAGCCCGTTGGCCAGGGTCCGGTGGGTGAAGTTCAGGGGCGGCGGAGTCAGGGCCTCCAGACTGGCGGCGGAGGGCGCGGTCTGCGCCATCGCGGGGGCTCCGGCGGCGAGCGCCAGCAGTGAACAACCGAAAACGAGTCCGCGAAGGGGGGCGAGGCGGGACATGGGCGGAACTCCGGGACGCGTCAGGGGATGCGGGACCGTATCAGCCTGTCGGTGGGGCGGAAGTTACGAGACTGTAATTTACGGTAACAGCGACTGCGACAGGACGCCTCAACAGCCCGGGGGCCTGTTCGGGGCGGGGGGCAAGCGCTAAACCGTCGGCCATGACCTCGCGAACCCTCAGAGACCTGCCCGGCGTCGACGCCCTGGAGCTGAAGGCGCTGATGAAGCCGCGCTTCGCCGATCCCGACATGCCCGAGGGGTTGGAGGAGATCGACGCGCTTTCGGTCGCCCTGTTCGGCCTGTCGCTGGAGGCGGCCGAGGAGACGGAACGCCCCTCCGACTGGGACCGGATCGAACGGCTGGCGCCGTCCGACATGGTCGAACTGTTCGAGGCCGAGGGCTGGGACGTCACGGACAAGAAGCGCAAACCCCTGCGCCTGCTGCCGCATCTGGCCCTGCCGCTGGCGCTGGCGATGCGTGGTGTCGCGGGCGAACTGCCGTTCGTGGCCGAGCCGGACGTCAAGGAGACGGACTGGGGCTCGAACCTGGCGGCGGAGGCCAGCCGGTTCAGGAAGCGCTGACCACACGATCCGTCATCCTCGGGCTCGTCCCGAGGACCCAGACGCCAGCGCGCGGGACGTCGATGCTTGCAAGCCGCGGCTCAACCGATCTTCCGAAATGCCGAACCATGGGTCCTCGGGACGAGCCCGAGGATGACGGTGATTATTTCTTGCTGGCCCGGAACGCTGCGATGTTGTCGACGGCCATCTTCACATTGGCCTCGATGCCGGCCCAGTCCTTGGCCTTGATCGCGGCATCGGTGATCAGCTTGGAGCCCATGCCCGCCGCGACGATGCCGGCGCCGAACCATTTGGCGATGGAGGCCTCATCCGGGTCGACGCCGCCGGTCGGCATGATCTTGGTCCAGGGCATCGGGCCGAGCACCGCCTTGACGAAGTCGGCGCCGCCGACGCTGGAGCCCGGGAACAGCTTGACGATCTCGCAGCCCAGTTCCTGGGCCTCGCCGATGTCGGTCACCGAGCCACAGCCCGGGAAATAGGCGACCATGTGGCGGTTGCAGACCTTGGCCACTTCCGGAACCAGGCAGGGGGAGACCACGAAGCGGGCGCCGCGCGACATGTAAAGAGCGGCCGTCGGGGCGTCGACGATGGAGCCGATGCCGAGCACGACTTCCGGGTCGGTGCGGATCAGTTCGCGGTGGATCTCGCCGAACAGGTCGGCGGCGAAATCGCCCCGGTTGGTGAACTCGACCGCCGGGGCGCCGCCGCGCGCGCAGGCGCGGATGATGTTCAGGCAGACCTCGGGATCCGGATGGTAGAAGACCGGAGCGACGCCTTGCGCTTCGAGGGCGGTCAGGACGGTCAGACGGTTGTGGCGCATCGGGAGGCTCTGGCTGGTGGGACCGGTGTCGGTCCGGGCTGGGGGTGTCCTATCGCAACCGGTGGTCTGCGGGGAAGGTTGGGAAGCGGAACTTATTGTTTCGCCAGTTCGACGATCCGCTTCACCAGGGCGCTGTCCGCATCGAGCAGCGGGCCCAGGACGGTGAAATGGTTCAGGCCCGGCAGGGCCTCGTAGCGGGTCTGGACGCCGTTGGCGCCCCAGTGGTCGGCCATCATCCGCGACTGGCGCAGGAACTCCGGGCTCTCCTCGCCGCCGACGACGCAGTCCAGCACGGTGCCGCCGGGGGTCGAGCCGTTGGGGATGGGCCAGAAGACCGGCGACAGGGCGGCGGCCTCGTTGAGGTTGAGGTCCAGCGCCGTGTTGATCGAGGTCCCGACCAGAGGCCGCAGGTCGAAGACGCCGGAGATGGCCAGGGCGGCCGAGGCGCGGCCCTCGGACAGCATGCCCGCCGACATATGGCCGCCCGCCGAATGGCCGAAGACGAGCGGGCGTTTGCCGGTCCGGGCGCGGATCAGGTCGACGGCCGCGCGGACCTGTTCGAGGATCTTCGACAGCCGCACGTTGGGAGCGAGGTCATAGGAGGGGACGGCGAGGCTGACGCCGTGCTGCAGCAGGGCCGGAGCGAGGCCGCTGAACCAGTCCTTGTCCAGCGCCTGCCAGTAGCCGCCGTGCAGGAAGACGGCGACCGGCGCGTCAGGGCCGGCGGAGAAGAGGTCCATGACCTCCCGCGGCCCCGGGCCATAGGCGATCGTCTCGGGCGGATGGTCAGCGCGCGCGGCCTCGGCCGTCGCCTTCCACCGCCCCATGGCCTCCATGTGGTCGGGGACGCGGGCGCGGTTGTTGTACTCCGCCTCCAGATCGATCTCGTCTGTCACGCAACCATCCGCTAGAGAACCCGAAACACCCGGGAGCCGCCGCCATGATGACCGCCATCTTCGTCTTCATCAAATGCGAGCTGGGGCACGCCAACGACGTCGCCGCCGACATCGTGGACAATGTCGAGAATGTCTCGGAGGTCTATTCGACCTCGGGCCAGTACGACCTGCTGGCCAAGTTCCAACTGCCGAAGGAAATGGACATCGGGACCTTCGTCACGAAATCCGTCCAGACCCGGCCGCACATCCGCGACACCTTCACGGTGATTACCTTCTCGCCATTCCTGCCCAGCGGGAAGTAGCGCGCGCGGGCGGGGGTTAACCCGCCGAACGCACCGCCGCAGACACGTCCGACACCACCCGTTTGACCAGGGCCTCGTCGTCGCCCTCGGCCATGACGCGGATCAGTTTTTCGGTGCCCGAGGGGCGGACCAGAAGGCGGCCCGTGCCGTTCAGGGCGCTTTCGGCCTCGGCGATGGCGGCCTTGACGCCGGCGCTCTCCAGCGGCTTGCCGGCGGTGAAGCGGACGTTTTCGAGCAGTTGCGGGACGGGGTCGAACTGGCGGGCCAGTTCGCTCATCGGCTTGCCGCTCTCGACCAGCACGGCCAGGACCTGAAGCGCCGCCATCAGGCCGTCGCCGGTGGTGGCGTGGTCGTGCAGGATGATGTGGCCCGACTGTTCGCCGCCGATGTTGAAGCCGCCCTCGCGCATCCGCTCCATGACATAGCGGTCGCCGACCTTGGTCCGCTCCAGCGTCAGGCCCTCGGCCTTCAGACGGCGTTCGAGACCGAGATTGGACATGACGGTGGCGACCACGCCGCCGCCGCTGAGGCGGCCGCGCCGCGCGAAGTCGAGGCCGACCAGGGCCATGATCTGGTCGCCGTCGACGACCTGGCCCTTCTCGTCGCAGATGATGACCCGGTCGGCGTCGCCGTCGAGCGCGATGCCGATGTCGGCGCGGTAGCGTTTGACCGCGTCGGCCAGGGTCTGGGGATGTGTCGAGCCGCAGTCGGCGTTGATATTGGTGCCGTTGGGCTCGACGCCCACGGGGAAGACCTCGGCGCCCAGTTCATAGAGGGTGGTGGGCGCGACCTTGTAACCGGCGCCGTTGGCGCAATCGATGGCGACGCGCAGGCCCTTGAGGCTGAGGCGTTTGGGGAAGGCGGACTTGGCGATCTCGATATAGCGGGCCGGCACCTCGTCGTGACGCTTGACCCGGCCAAGGCGGTTGGACGGGGCGAGGCCCGCGTCGAGGCTGGCGTCCATCAGGGCCTCGATCTTGAGCTCGATCTCGTCGGACAGCTTGTAGCCGTCGGGACCGAACAGCTTGATGCCGTTGTCGGCATAGTCGTTGTGGCTGGCCGAGATCATGACGCCGAGGTCGGCGCGCATCGAGCGGGTCATCATGGCCACGCCCGGCGTCGGCAGGGGGCCGAAGGTGCGCACGTCCATGCCGACCGAGGCGAAGCCGGCGACCAGGGCGGGCTCCAGCATATAGCCCGACAGCCGGGTGTCCTTGCCGATGACCACCAGATGGCGGCGGTCGTCGCCCGACATGAACAGGCGTCCGGCGGCCAGACCGACGCGCAGGGCGACCTCTGCGGTCATCGGCGAGACATTGGCCTTGCCGCGAATGCCGTCGGTGCCGAAATATTTCCTGTCGCCCATGACGGGTCTCCCTGCAGTCGCGCCCGCTTCTTATCCGGGTCCGGAAATCATCCGAAACGCCATTTTAGCAGCGTGGAGTCCTAATATCCCATAGAGGCGAGCTGGGTTCATTCCCCGTGGAGCGAATATCATGTGCGGCATCATCGGCATCGTCGGAACGCAACCCGTCGCGGACCGGCTGATCGACAGCCTCAAGCGGCTCGAGTACCGCGGCTATGACTCGGCCGGCGTCGCGGCCGTCGTGGACGGTAAGGTCGAGCGCCGCCGGGCCCAGGGCAAGATCAAGAACCTGGAGGCCGTGCTGGCTGAACAGCCCCTGGTCGCCCAGAATGGGATCGGCCATGTGCGCTGGGCGACCCACGGCGCACCGAACGTCAAGAACGCCCACCCCCACACCGCCGGCCGTGTGACCCTGGTCCACAACGGCATCATCGAGAATTTCGCCGAGCTGAAGGCTGAGCTTGCATCGGCTGGACGCACCTTCGAAAGCGATACCGATACCGAGGTGATCGCCCAGCTGATCGACGCCGAGCTGGCGACGGGTCTGGCGCCGCTGGACGCCTTCAAGGCGACGCTGGACCGGCTGACGGGCGCCTATGCCCTGGCCGTGCTGATCGAGGGCGCGGACGATCTGATCCTCGGCGCCCGCCGCGGCAGTCCGCTGGTGGTCGGCGAGGGGCAGGGCGAGATGTTCCTGGGCTCGGACGCCCTGGCCGTCGGCCCCTTCACCAACCGCGTCATCTATCTGGAAGAGGGCGACTACGTCGCCATCGACCACGACAGCGCCCGCATCTTCGACGCCTCGGGCGCGGCCGTCGCCCGGCCCGTGAAGGTCGTGCCGACCTCCGCCGTCATGATGGAGAAGGGCAACTACCGGCACTTCATGGAAAAGGAGATCCATGATCAGCCCGAGGGCTGCCAGCGCACCATCTCGGCCTATGTCGACGCCCTGACCTCGCGCGCCGCCATGCCCGGCGACCTCGACTTCAAGGCGCTGGAGCGGATCCAGATCGTCGCCTGCGGCACCTCCTATATCGCCGGCGTCATCGGCAAATATCTGATCGAACAGCTGGCCGACCTGCCGGTCGACGTCGAGATCGCGTCGGAGTTCCGCTATCGCCAGCCGGCTCTGCGCCCGAGCTCGCTGGTCATCGCCATGTCCCAGTCGGGCGAGACCGCCGACACCCTGGCCGCCCTGCGCTACTGCAAGGCCAGGGGGATGAAGAGCGCGGTCGTCGTGAACGCCCAGGAATCGACCATGGCCCGCGAGGTCGACGTGGTCTGGCCGATCCACTGTGGCCCCGAGATCGGCGTCGCCTCGACCAAGGCCTTCACCGCCCAGGTTTCGGTGATGATCGCCCTGGCCGTCGCCGCCGCCAAGTCGCGCGGCATGATCGACGCCGCCGAGGAAGAGCGGATGGTCAAGGTGATGCTGGAAGCGCCGCGCCTGATCGCCGAGGCCATCGGCCTGGAAGATGCGCTCAAGGAGATCGCCGTCGACATCGCCAAGGCCCGCGACGTCCTGTTCCTGGGTCGGGGTCCGATGTCGGCCCTGGCGCTGGAGGGGGCGCTGAAGCTGAAGGAAATCAGCTATATCCACGCCGAGGGCTATGCCGCGGGCGAGCTGAAGCACGGCCCGATCGCCCTGGTCGACGACAAGACGCCGATCATCATCCTGGCGCCCTACGACAGCTGGTTCGAGAAGTCGGCCTCGAACATGAGCGAGGTCATGGCGCGCGGTGGCCAGGTGGTCTTCATCACTGATCCGGAAGGGGCGAAACACGCACCCGCAGGCGCCCGCGTCGTGGTCACGGCCCCGGCCAGCGATCCGCTGGTCTCGGCCCTGGTGATGTCCGCCCCTATCCAGCTGCTGGCCTATCATGTGGCCGTGGTGAAGGGCGCCGACGTCGATCAGCCGAGAAACCTCGCCAAGTCCGTCACGGTCGAGTAACGACGCTTGACCGAACACGTCGGGGCGCAGGCCGGGTTCCACCGGCAACGCAAACCGGCCTATGATCGTTCGGCTGTCAGAAGAACTCCCCGGGCTGGATCTTGATGTCGTCTGCTACTCCTCGCGTGCGCAAGGCCGTGCTTCCTGTCGCCGGTCTGGGGACGCGGGTCCTGCCCGCCGCCAAGACCACGCCGAAGAATATGCTCAATGTCTTCGACCGGCCGATCCTGTCGCACATCGTCGAGGAAGCCCGCGCGGCGGGGATCGAGCATTTCATCTTCGTGGTCGGGCGCGGCCAGACGGCGGTCGAGGACTATTTCGACCACGCCTATGAGATCGAGGCCATCCTGAAGGCCAAGGGCAAGGATGACATCCTGCAGCTGGTCCAGGCCGACCTGCCCAAGCCCGGTGAGATGAGCTTCGTGCGCCAGATGGCCCCGTTGGGTCTCGGTCACGCCGTCTTCTGCGCCCGCGACCTGATCGGCGACGAGCCCTTCGCGGTCATCCTGCCCGACATGCTGATGATGGCCGACACGCCGGCGCTCGGTCAGGCCATCGCCGCCCATGAAAAGACCGGCGGCAACATCGTCGTGGTCGAGCCCGCCCCCGAGGGCGAGACCTATAAGTACGGCATCGTGGCTCTGGACGGTCAGGACGGCCGGCTGAACCGCATGACCGGCATGGTCGAGAAGCCCCCGCTGGGCACCGAGCCGTCGAACCTGTTCATCTCGGGCCGCTATGTCCTGACCCCCGACATCTTCCCCCTGCTGGCCGATCAGCAGACCGGCGCGGGCGGCGAGATCCAGCTGACCGACGCCATGGCCCGGCTGATGAAGGTCAGGGACTTCCACGCCCTGGAATACGAGGGAACGACCTATGACTGCGGCGACGCGGTCGGTCTGCTGCGCGCCAATGTCGCCTATGCGCTGAAGCACCAGACCCTCGGCGACGCGGCCCGCGCGGCGATCGCGGACCTGCTCTGACGCGGGCTCAGTCGTCGAAATAGCCTGAGGCGTCCACCAGCCTCCGGATCGCGGTCGTGTCGCTGAAATCGAGTTCGATCATCGCCTTCAACGCGGCGCTCTTGTCCATCGCCCGGTCGTACCAGCGCGAGACGATAGCGTAGCCGACGTAATAGCCGAGATCACGGGTTCCGAAGGCGTTGTCGGTGTTGTTGTAGAGCCAGCGGTCATAGTCATTGGCCATCATGTCCTGCCGGAAGGCCGCCTTCACGGCCGCGTCATTGGCCGGACCGTAGGCGACATAGGGCAGGTCGGGCAGACGGCCCGTGACCTGTTCGGCGACGAAATCGGCGACGCCTTCATAGACGGCCTGGGCCAGCAGGGTGTGCCGCTCGCCGCGCTCCTGAGTGTGTACGAACTCATGGACCGCAAGCAGGTCGAGGTTGTCCAGCGGCTTGCTGGCGAAATAGCCGGCGAAGAACCGCCGCAGCCGGTCCGGCATTTCGGAGGTGTCCACGCTGTCGTCGCCAGTGGCCATTTCCACTCCGATCAGCACCTTGTCCTCGAGGGTCGTGCCGCCCGAGCGCAGGGCGCCGATCTCGAAATAGACCCCGGCCGGGCGCAGGTCCGGATAGAGTTGGCGAAAGCGGGCCAGATGGCCTTCCAGCCGGGTCAGGGCGGGCGCCGCCAGAGCCGTACGAGGGCGGATCGTGTCCCAGTAGGCCGGGTAGTTTCGGATCGCGTCGAGGTAGGTGTCGACCGTATAGCCCTTGGCCTCCATGAAGGCATGCAGGCCGTCGGTGCCGGGCGCGACATAGAGGCTTTCGAACAGGGCCCGTTGTCGGACGACGTCCGGTTCGGCGCGCACCGCGTCATAGGCGGCCCAGAAGCGGGGCACGTCATCGCCGACGACCGCGATCGTGGCCGGGTCGAGCGCGCCGGCGTTCTGGGCCCGGGCCGAACCGGAGGCCGCGGCAATGCAGATCAGCAGCGACAGCAAAAGGGATCTGGCCATGAGGTCTCTCCACACTGGACTTTAAGGGGCGGCCACCGGCCTGCGAAAACGCGTATGCAACTAAAATTGCATGATGTACAAATGAATGAATTTTAAATTTCATAGGCAGCCCGATGACCGATGCCGCCCCGCCGCCTTCGCTGATCCTCGGCGTCATCGCCGCCCGCTTCGCCGACCTGAGCGCCGGGCACCGGAGCGTCGCAGAGTTCATCCTGTCGTCGCCGCACGAGGCGGCGCTAATGACGCTGAAGGACCTCGCCCGGGCGGCAGGTGTCTCGGAAGCGACCGCCAACCGGTTCAGCGGCCGTCTCGGCCTGTCCGGCCATCCCGAACTCAAACGGATGCTGCATGAGGAACTTCGCGACACCCTGCGGTCGATCGAGACATTCGGCGAGGTGATGGCCCAGGCGCGCGTTTCCGGCGACCCTTGGCGGATGTCGCTCGAGGACGACGCCGCCCGGCTGCGGGAGATCGCGCCCTTGGGCGGCTGGGGCCGATTCGCCATGGCTTCGTCGAAACTGGCGACGGCGCGGACGGTCTGGCTCGTGGGCTTCGGAAGCAGCGCGTTTCTGGCCCAGTATGCGGAATTCTGCCTTTCCGCCCTGAGGCCGGGTTGCCGCGTCCTCGTCGACAGCGGCGGCGGCGAAGGGGCGCAGCGCCGGCTGCTGGACGCCGGTCCGGAGGATGTGGCGCTGCAGATCGCCTTCGCCCGCTATTCCGGGGCCGGGCTGACGGTCGCCGCCGACCTGAACGCCCAGAAAGTCCCGATCATCGGCATTACCGACAGCCCGGACTCGCCGCTGGTTCCATTCAACGACATCAGTATCATCGTGCCGCGCAAGCCCGGCTTCGTCCTGACCGGAGCGGGCGCCGGCGCCATGGCGGCCATCGACGCCCTTCTCAGGGGAACGGCGGACGTCCTGGGCGACGACGCGGTGATGCGGCGGTCGGCGCGGCTGACATCCCTGTTGGGCCCATCGGTGATCACGCCGGCTTCCCGGGGGGAGGGGCAGGCGCAGTAGAAGCCGGGCCCGTCACATTCCGGCCCTTGCATCGCGGGGCGTGAGGCCGTTTAAGCGCGCCCAACACCCGTCCGCGCCGCTCCCAAGGTCTTCCGCCATGTCCAAAGCTTCCGACAAGCCCGTCAAGAAGGTCGTCCTCGCCTATTCCGGCGGTCTGGACACCTCGATCATCCTGAAGTGGCTGCAGACCGAATATAACGCCGAGGTCGTGACCTTCACCGCCGACCTGGGCCAGGGCGAAGAGCTGGGCCCGGCGCGCGAGAAGGCGCTGAAGATGGGCATCAAGCCCGAGAACATCTTCATCGACGACCTGCGCGAGGAGTTCGTGCGCGACTTCGTCTTCCCGATGTTCCGCGCCAACGCCGTCTATGAGGGCCAGTATCTGCTGGGCACCTCGATCGCCCGGCCGCTGATCGCCAAGCGCCAGATCGAGATCGCCCGTCAGGTCGGCGCCGACGCCGTCTGTCACGGCGCGACCGGCAAGGGCAACGACCAGGTCCGCTTCGAGATCGGCTATTACGCCCTGGAGCCCGACATCCGCGTCATCGCCCCCTGGCGCGAGTGGGAATACCGCAGCCGCGAAGCCCTGCTGGACTTCGCCGAAAAGAACCAGATCCCGATCGCCAAGGACAAGCGCGGCGAGGCCCCGTTCTCGGTCGACGCCAACCTTCTGCACTCCTCGTCCGAGGGCAAGGTGCTGGAAGACCCGGCGGTCGAGGCCCCCGAGTTCGTCCACCAGCGCACCATTTCGCCGGAAGACGCGCCCGACAAGCCGCACGTCTTCACCATGACCTTCGAGAAGGGCGACCCGGTCGCCATCGACGGCGTGGCCATGTCGCCGGCGACCCTGCTGACCGAGCTGAACCGTCTGGGCCACGATAACGGCGTCGGCCGTCTGGACCTGGTCGAGAACCGCTACGTCGGGATGAAGTCGCGCGGCGTCTATGAGACCCCGGGCGGCACCATCCTTCTGGCCGCCCACCGCGGTATGGAATCCATCACGCTGGACGGGGGCTCGATGCACCTGAAGGACCAGCTGATGCCCAAATACGCCGAGCTGATCTACAACGGCTTCTGGTTCGCCCCGGAGCGTGAGATGCTGCAGGCGGCCATCGACTATTCCCAGCAGAAGGTGTCGGGGACGGTGACGGTCAAGCTCTACAAGGGCAATGTCACGATCATCGGCCGCGAGAGCCCCTACAGCCTCTACGACCAGGACCTGGTGACCTTCGAAGAGGGCGTTCAGGCCTATGACCATAATGACGCCGCAGGCTTCATCAAGTTGAACGCCCTGCGTCTGCGGGTGCTGGCCAAGCGCAACGCGCGGGGCTGACGCCGACCCAAGTGCCTGCTCCTTTCATCTCCATTCGAGAGACATGCGATGCGTAAACTGACCCTGCTGGCGGCCGCTGCGGCCCTGGCTTTCTCGGCTCCAGCCTTTGCCCAGACCGCTCCGGCCCCGCAGGCCGCACCGGCCGAAGCGGCGCCGTCGCCGGAAGAGGCCGCCTTCGAGGCCAAGGCCGACGCCTTCGGCGCGCGCATGCAGGCTATGATGCAGGAAATGCAGGCCGCCGCGACCGCCGACGGCGCCGACGCCGCCAAGAAGAAGACCGATCTGGACGCCATTCAGGCCAAGTACCAGCCCGAGGTCGACGCCTTCGTCGACGCCGTCCAGGCTTTCGCCGACAAGGAAATCGCGGCCGCGCCGGCGGACAAGAAGGCCCAGATGCAGGCCGAGCTCGACCAGGGCCTGCCGCAGATGCGCAACCTGCCGGCCATGATGCGCGCCCAGTTCGAAGGCGCCGCTGCCGCCCCGGCCGCCGCCCCGGCTCCGGCTCCGGTCCAGTAAGGCCTCCGCGTGCGCCTCGTTCCGGCTCTGAGCATCGCCGTCGCCGTCGCCGTCGCCGTGTTCGCGGCGTCGGCGGCGACCGCCCAGGACGCCAGGCAGACTGACGACGGCCCTGTGCGGACCGCCCCGTCCGCGGCCGCACCCGCGACGACGCCGGTTCCGGACGAGGCGGCGGTCGAGGCCGCCGCCGCCGCCTTCGAGACCCGGATGGACGAGATGGCCAAGGAACTCGAGACGGCGAAGATCGTCTCGGGCGCCGACCCCGCCGCCCTGAAGACCGCCACCAACGCCATCGTCGCCAGATACCAGCCCGGCGCCGACGCCTTCGCCGAGATGGTCGCCGCCCTGATCGCCAGCCGCCCCGTCGCCCCTGAAGACGGTGTCCGGGCGCGCGAGGCGGTCCAGCAGATCCGCGACATGCCCGGGCTGATCCGCGACCACCATCTGGCGGCGCCGTCCGTCGCGCCCGCGACGACCCCTCCGGCGCCTTAACGCGAAGTAACTTGCGGTAGCGGGGTTCGGGGAGGATTTTGCCCCCACACCCCGCTCGGGCCCCCGCCTGGGTCCCCGCAAGGAAGCCGCGCCATGATCAAGATCCTGAGCCTCGCCGCCGCCCTGGCCGTCCTGCCCCTGACGCAGGCGGTCGCCGACGAGCGCAAGACCCCGTCCGAAGCCGCCATCGAAGAGGCCGCCAACGCCTTCGAGGCCCGGATGGAAGCCTTCGGCGCGCGCGCCGAGGCTATCAATGACGACAAGTCCCTGACCGACGCCCAGCGCGAAATGAAGATCGCCACCCTGTGGTCGGAGTACCAGCCCGAGGTCGCCGTCTTCACCGCCGTGGTCAGCCAGCACGCGGGCCAGATCGCCTCGGAAGCCCTGGCCAATATCGACGTCGACGCCCTGGTCCATGAGGCCCTGGACACTCCCGAGGTTCAGGCCGCCCTGACCGGTGCGGCGGGCATGGCCCGCAACGGCGCCTGGGCCCAGAACGATCCGGAGCAGATGGTCACCTACGGGCTGATGGCCCAGTACGGCGTCGACCAGGCCATGGACGCGATCGCCGACGCCGGTGACGACGACAAGGCCGAGGCCGCAGAGGCCGCCCGGGATGCGGAGGCGGACGCAGAAGCCGCCGCCGCTGACGCGAATGCCCATCACACGCCGCATTCGCACCGCTGAGCCCGCCCACTCTCCCCAGAACTGGAACGGGATCAGTCCTCCGGGTCGCCAAGAGGTTCCCCCACCTCGACCCGGGGTAAGGGCCGGCCGAAAGGCCGGCCCTTTTCGTTGGGAAGCTTGACCTGAGGACCCTGCGTGGCCGAAAGCCCGCGGATGACCAGCCTTCCTGTCGATCCGCATCTGTACGGCGCCTTTCTGGGCGTCATGGCGGTGATGGCGATCACGCCCGGCCCGGCCAACGTCTTCCAGGTCGCCGTCGGGGTGGAGCGGGGCAGGGCGGCGGCCCTGCAGAGCGTGGTCGGAATGAATGCGGCGACCCTGGTCTGGTTCGGGGCGGCGGCCCTGGGCCTCGGCGCTCTGGTGGCGGCCTTTCCGCAGGTGTTCAAACTGGTCGCCATCGGCGGCGCCCTCTACGTCGCCTGGCTGGGGATCAAGGCCCTGCGCGGCGCCTTCGCCAATGAAGGCCAGCCGAAAGCCATCGTCACGGTGCGCGACCGCAGCGCCATCGTGAACGGCTTCATGGTCCAGATCGCCAACCCCAAGGCCATCCTCTTCTTCACCGCCGTCCTGCCCCCATTCCTGGATGTGAACCGGCCGATCGTTCCGCAACTGTTGTTGTTCGCGATGGCCACCATCAGCATGGACGTGCTGGCCATGAGCGCTTACGGTCTAGGTGGAGCCGCACTGGCCCGCCGCCTGTCGGAGCCCCGGTTTCGGCGCGGGTTCGGGATTTTCGTCGGCGTCCTGCTTTTGCTTGCCGCGGTTCTGATTGTTTCACGATTGTAATGGGTTACCGGTCCGGAACGGATACGGTTATCACCCGTTGAGCAGAAAAGGCGGCCGCGCGGCCGTCATGGGAGTTCAGTGATGAAGACGCGTTTCCTCAAACCGGTTCTGCTGGCCGCGGCCGCCAGCCTGGCGCTCGCCGCCTGCGCCACATCGACGCCCTACCAGCCCGTCGGCACCGCCGGCGCGCGTGGCGGCTATGCCGAGCAGCGGCTGGAGAACGATCGCTTCCGGGTCAGCTTCGCGGGCAACTCCGTGACCTCGCGCGAACAGGTCGAGATGGGGCTGCTGCTGCGCTCGGCCGAACTGACCAGGCAGAACGGCTTCGACTGGTTCGCCACGGTCAACCGCGCCACCGACCGCGACACCCGCTATTCGACGCTCGGCGCCGGTCCCTACAGTGATCCGTTCTACGGCAGCCGCTACGGCGGCTACTGGGGCCCGTCCTGGCGCTTCTACGGCAACGGCGGCTGGAGCCCCTGGGGCAGCCCGTGGGGCCGTGGCTGGGGTCCGGGCTTCAATGACTGGGACGTCCGCCAGATCGACCGCTACGAAGCCTCCTCGGAGATCGTCATGGGCCGCGGCGCCAAGCCCGCCGGCGATCCCAACGCCTTCGACGCCGGCGAGGTCATCGCCAACCTCGGGCCGCGCGTGACGCGGGCGGGGTCTTAAGGGTCAGATCCTCCCCCGACGGGGGAGGTGGCGCGGCGCTCTTCGCGCCGTGACGGAGGGGGCTGAAGCCAGGCGCTGCGTTCGCGGTTGGCCCCCTCCACCGCCCGCCAAGCGGCGGGCGGTCCCCCTCCCCCGATGGGGGAGGATTACCCGATCCTCGGCGACTTCAGCCGGCGCTTGTTGGAGTGGCTGGCGGGGGCGGTTCCGAGGTCCTCGGGCAGTTCGCCCTTGAAGTAGAAGCGCTGCCAGGCCTCCTTGGCCGCGTCGGGATCGCCCGAGGCCAGGCGGGTGTTGAAGTCGGTGCGCTGGCGGTTCCAGGCCTCGAACTGGCCGTGCATGACAGGGTTGGATTCCAGCGTCCGGATCACCGGCTGGAAGGCCTCGACCTTCTTGTGCTCGAGCAGGGTGATGAAGCAGAAGGGCTCGCCCTTCTCGAACTTGACCCGGCCGGGCCGCGTGAAGATCCAGTTCATCGTGAAGGGGAAGGGCAGCCAGTCGGTCTCGATCAGTCCGACGAGCGGCTGGATGCCGTCCTTCACATGGTTGGGGCTGCCCGAGCACTGCATGCCCCAGCCCGGCGGCGTGCGGAACAGATACTGGGGGTGCATGGTCAGGACCCCGCGCGAGAAGTGCGAGGTCACGAAATGGCTCAGCGTCGGCTGGGGCCGGTCGGGCGTGATCGTGATGTCCGACTGCTGAGGCCCGCCATTCCATTCGGCCGTGAAGCCGAAGGGGCAGAGGATCTCCCACCCCGTCGTATTGGCCATGTTCAGCGGCAGGCAGCGATAGGGATGCCGCGAGATGAAGGCGTCCATCCAGTTGCGGGATTGACGGCCGGGCACGAGGTCCGGCGGCGTCGCCGTCATCGGATAGCATTCCAGTTCCAAGGCCGGGCTCCGTTCTGTAAGCGGGACAGGCGCCATTCCTAGCCCGCCATCCGCCCCGATCTCAACCATGTCCGACACGACGTCTCCTGCGCCCGCCCCCGCGCCTGCATTCGACCGCGACCGCCTGCTGGCCTGGATGGCCGACAACGGCGTGGATCAGGTCACCCACGACCATCCGGCGGTGTTCCGCGTCGAGGAGGGGCTGGACCTCAAGGCCGGCCTGCCGGGCGTTCACACCAAGAACCTGTTCCTGAAGGACAAGAAGGGGCGGCTGTGGCTGATCTCGGCCGCCCAGGACACGGTCATCGACCTGAAGCGGGTCAATGCCGCCATCGGGGCTCCCGCGGGGTCCGGGCGGCTGTCCTTCGGCAATGAGGGGCTGATGTATGAGACCCTGGGCGTGCGACCCGGTTCGGTGACGGCGCTGGCGCTGATCAACGACCTCGACCGGCGGGTGACCTTCGTTCTGGACCGCAAGCTGCACGAGGCGGCCATCGTCAACTTCCACCCCCTGATCAATACGGCGACCACGGCCCTGGATCAGGCGGCGTTCCGGCGGGTGATGAGCCTGTTGGGTCGCGACCCGGTGGTGGTGGATTTCGAGAATCTCTGACGAAAAAGGGGCGCATCCGGCGGATGCGCCCCTTGTCCTTGCGGAGGGAGGAAGCGGTTAGCCCGCGACCTTGGCCGAAACGCGCCTGATCCATCCGTAGAGAACGAAGGCCAGGACGGCGAAGGCGACGACGCCCGCCAGCATGGCCGGCCAGGCCGAACCCTCGGGGATCAGGCCGAAGGGCGATTCCTTGCCCGTGCCGACGATGACCCCGGCCAGCAGGACCCCGAACAGGCTCTCGCCCACGATCAGGCCCGAGGCCAGCAGCACGCCCATGCGGCGGCCGACGTCGGCGTATTTCGTGCCGGCGATGGCCTTGTCATAGAACCAGCCCACGACGGCGCCGACCACCAGCATGGTGGTGACGGCGGCGGGCAGGTAGAAGCCGATGCCGACGGCCAGCGGCGGCAGCTTGATCTTGCCCCTGGTCGCCTTCTCGAGGACCGCGTCCAGGGCGATGATGATCGCGCCGATCACCGCGCCGACGCCGATCAGGTCCCAACGCAGCTCGCCCGAGATGACGCCCTTGGCGAGGGCCGAGATCAGCGTCGCCTGCGGGGCGGCCAGCGGGGCGTCGGCGATGCCCTTGGGTCCGCCCTCGAAGCCGAAGGCGCCGTTCAGCTGGCTCAGGATGAAGGGGATGACCAGGGCGCCGGCCACGACGCCGACGATCAACGCGACCTGCTGACGCCAGGGGGTGGCCTCGACCAGCTGGCCGGTCTTGAGGTCCTGCAGGTTGTCGTTGGCGATGACGGCGACGGCGAAGACGACCGCCGTGACCATCAGCGCGAAGGCGACGAAGGACGGATCGGCGGGCACGCCCGCGATGGCCATGACCACCAGCATCAGCAGGGAGGCGACGACGATGGCGATGATGCCGACGCCCGAGACCGGGCTGTTCGACGAGCCGATGAGGCCGGCCATGTATCCGCAGATCGCGGCGACGGCGAAGCCGATGACGATCACATAGACCAGGCCGCCGATGACCAGGATCGGGGCGCTGGCGGCCAGCGGGGTCCCTTGGGTGAACAGGGCCAGGACCGAGGCGATGCCGACGAGGGCAATGATCGACAGGCCGCCGACGATGCCGATCGGAATGTCCTGTTCGGTGCGGTCCAGCACCTCGCCCTCGGCGCGGCGACGCTGGGCGGCCAGCGCCGAGGTCAGGCCCCCGACCAGAGGTCCCATCAGCTTGATCAGGGTCCAGATGGCGGCGACGCCGATGACGCCGGCGCCCATGAAGCGGACCTCATTGCGCCAGACCTTGGAAGCCAGTTCCTCGGGCGGGGCCGAGGCCAGGGTGGCGGCCAGCGAATGGATGCCGAAATGCGAGCCGAGGAAGGCCACGAAGTCGGGCGAGGTCAGCAGGGGCACGGCGATGCACCAGGCCAGCAGCAGGCCGAACAGCTGGGCCAGACCCACGGTCAGGCCGATCAGGTGACCGGCGCCCAGCAGGGCGAACTGCATGCCGAAGCCGACGCCCGTGGCGCCGCCGCCGAGGAAGGCGGGCAGCTTGAGGAATTTGGCCGTCTCGCCGGCGAAGGCGCGGGCCGCGATCAGGAAGGCGAAGGCGGCCGAGACGATCGAGCCGACGATGACGACGCCGAGCCCGGCCTTGTTCTCGCGCACGGCCTCCTCGCTTTGATCGACGCCGGGCGAGCCGACCGTCAGCACCTCTGCGGCGGCGACGCCTTCGGGGTAGGGCAGGTTGGCGTTGACCACCAGCGCCCGACGCAGCGGGATGGAGAAGGTGACGCCCAGCACGCCGCCGAGGACGCAGATGGCCACCGATTCCCAGAACGGAAAGTCCATCCACCAGCCGACCATGACCAGACCGGGCAGGACGAAGATTATGGAGCTCATGGCCCCGCCGACCGAGGCCACGGTCTGGACGGTCATGTTTTCCCAGATGGTCGAGCCCTTGAAGGCCCGCAGGATCGCCATGGAGATGACCGCCGCCGGGATGGCCGAGGCGAAGGTCAGGCCCACCTTCAGGCCCAGATAGGTGTTGGCGGCGGTGAAGATCACCGCCAGCACACAGCCCAGGATCAGGGCGCGGATGGTAAGTTCAACGCGCTTGAGGCGCGGTACTGCCGGGGTGTCGGTCATAAGGTCCCTCTTTGAGGGCGGAGGTAAGCCGGAAACGCCTCCGCTGGCAACGGCAGGCGCCGCATGACGCCGGATCGCTTGACGAAAGGGTCTGTGCGGCGAACTGTCCCGCATCAGCTTCGGGAAAGATCGCCATGCGCCGCATCATCGTCACCAGCCTCATCGCCCTTGTTTGCGCGGCGGGCGCGGCCGGAGCCCAGACCACAGCCTCGCCTTCGGCGGCCGAGACCGTCGCGGCGCGCAAGGCGGCCTTCAACCTGTCGGCCGTGGCCTTCAGCACCATGAACGCGGCCGCCGCCTCGCCCACGTCGGACCCGCGCCAGCTGTCGTTCAGCGCCCAGGCGCTCGCGCGCTGGGCCCACGCCCTGCCGGGCCTCTTCCCCGCCGGGACCAGCGCCACGGACATGCCGGGCGAGACGACGGCCTCCCCGGCCATCTGGGCCAATCGCGCGGACTTCGAGGCCAAGGCCGCCGCCTATGCCGCCGCCGCCGATCGCTTGAGCGAACTGACCGAGGACCCCGAAGCCTTCAAGGCCCAGCTGGCGGTGGTCAGCGACACCTGCAAGTCGTGCCACCAGCCGTACCGGGTCCGTCCGGGCCACTAACGGGGGTCACTGAGGGATCAGGCGGTCGCGAAGGCCCCGGCCCGGTCCCTCTGCGCCGCCGCATAGGGGCAGGCGACCATGACCCGATGCAGGACCGCCAGCACCAGTCCGGTGATCGCCCAGGACAGCAGGATGTCCGACAGATAGTGGCCGCCGAACGCCAGACGGTTCATCGACAGGGCCACCGCATAGGCGACCAGCGGGACCGCCGCCTTCGCCCGCCAGGCGCGTGGCAGCAGGATCAGCCCCGCGACCATCCAGGCCGCCGAGGCCGCCTCTCCGGACACGAAGGAGCAGTTGTGGGCGCAGGCCTGCGACACGGTCCAGGCCGGGGTGAAGCCGCCGTCGCCGCCGAACAGGTCGGTCTGGATCGGCCGGGCCCGGCCCCAGCTTCCCTTGAGCCAGGTGTTGACCACCAGACCGGGGCCGAGCAGCAGGCCGATCAGCAGGAAGCCGCAGCGACGTGCGCACATCGTCCGCCGCTCGCTGTCGCGGAACAGGCGCATCCCGACCCCGGTCAGGGCGGCCAGCAGGATCAGGGCCATGACGTATGTCGAGCTCTTGCGCAGCGCCCTCAGCACCGGCTCCTGCGACAGGAAGAAGCCGTCGCCGGTGCGGTAGAAGAGATCGCTGACCGCGAGGTCCACGCCCGGGAACAGGATGAAATAGGCCGACAGGCTGACGACGGCGATCAGGGCCAGGGTCGTCGGCTCGGACCAGCGGATGCGCACCCCGATGGCCAGCCTCAGCCGTTCGATCTCGTCGCGCGCGGCGCGGCGCATCGACGTGAACGACGGTGTCTTCCACGCTGCGGAGAAGGGCGCGCGCGCCCGCGTGTACTCGGCGTCCATCGTTCCCCCCGGATCGATATCCCCAACTCAAAGGACGATCGCAGTCTGGCGAGAATCGGCGTCGGCAAGGTCACGGCGGCGTGGCGGTTCCGCAGCGGTTTTCCGACGGTGATGTGAGGGTCGATCCGGTCGCGGATCGGTTCCGTCATACTTCGTCCGGTCGCTTGCGCGGCCCTTCTCTCCGGGGTCCCGACGGGTTAGGACGGGCCATGCCTGAACTTCCCGAGGTCGAGACGGTCCGACGCGGCCTGGAGCCCGTTCTGGTCGGCGCCCGCCTGACCCGGGTGCGTCAGAACCGCCCCGATCTGCGCTTTCCCTTCCCCGACCGCTTCGTCGAGCGGCTGGAGGGGGCGACCGTCACCGCCATCGACCGGCGCGCCAAATATCTGCTGGCCCGGCTGTCGACCGGCGAGACCTGGGTCACCCATCTGGGCATGACCGGCCGCTTCACCCTGGACGGGACCCAGATCGGCGAGTTCGAGGAGCCGGCCCCCATCGCGGGCAAGCACGAACATATGAGCTTCTGCGCGGTGCGCGACGGGCTCGCGACCCGTGTGGGCTTCGCCGACGCCCGCCGCTTCGGCTTCATGGGGCTGATCCCCACCGACGAGGCCGAGGCCCATCCCTGGTTCGCCTCCATGGGGCCCGAGCCGCTCGGCAACGGCTTCTCCGCCGCCCATTTGGCCGAGGTCTTCGCGGGCAAGACCCAGAACATCAAGGTGTCCCTGCTGGACCAGAGAAACGTCGCCGGTCTGGGCAATATCTATGTCTGCGAGGCCCTCTACCGCGCCCGGATCTCGCCCCTGATCGCGGCGGGCAAGGTCTCGCGGCCTCGGCTGGAGACGCTCGCGAGCGTGATCCGCGACGTCCTCAATGACGCCATCGCAGCGGGCGGCTCCACGCTGAAGGACTTCGCCAACGCCGAGGGCGGGCAGGGCTATTTCCAGCACCGCTTCGACGTCTACGGCCGCGAGGGTCAGCCCTGTCTGGGCGAAGGCTGCACGGGCGTCGTCAAACGCATCGTCCAGGCGGGACGGTCGACCTTCTATTGCCCGAGTTGCCAGAAGAAGTGAGGGTCGTTCCATGACTCAACACCGCATCATCCTCTTCCGCGGCATGAACACCGGCGGCGTGCGCGCGCCGGTGGGCGAGCAGCGGGCGATGGCGGAAGAGATGGGGCTGAAGAACCCGCGCACCCTTCAGGCCAGCGGCAATCTGGTCGTCGAGACCGGCATGGCGACGGCGGCGCTGGAAGACGCGATCGAAGCCGAAATGGCCCGCCGCTTCGACCTGAAGATCGCCGCCATGGCCCGCACGCCGGAGCAGTGGTCAAAGCTGATCGCCGCCAACCCCTTCCCCAAGGAGGCCGAGGCCCATCCCGCCAAAGTCGTGGCCATGGTCATGAAGGATGGGATCAAGCCGGGGGCTCTGGACGCCGTCCAGGCCCTGTGCCGCGACGGCGAGGACGTCCAGGCGGTCGACGGGGTTCTGTATTTCTGGTTCCCGAACGGTCAGGGGAGTTCGGAGATCTTCAAGAAGGCCACGCCCGGGATGCTGGGCATGGGCACCGGCCGGAACTGGAACACGGTCCTCAAACTGGGCGAGATGGCGGGGCTTTGACCGCGCCTCCCGGCGGGACGATCCGGATCGCCGCCGCCCAGACCCCGGAGTTCGTCGGCGACCGCGACGGCGCCCTGGTCTGGATGATCGGGACGGTCGAGGCCGCGGCGGCGCAGGGCGTGGCCCTGCTGTGCCTGCCCGAGGGCTTCCTGCAGGGCTATCTGACGACGGAGGCCGAGGCGCGGCGTCATGCGCTCGACCTGTCGTCGCCGGCCTTCCGGGCGGTGCTGGATCGTCTGCCGAAGGACGGACCGATGGTGGTTTTCGGCCTGATCGAGCGGGACGGCGAGCGGCTGTTCAACACAGCGGCGGTGGTGAAGCGGGGCGTCCTCGTCAGCCGCTATCGCAAGCGGTATCTGCTCAAGGGCGAGGCCTGTTTCGATCCCGGCGATGCTGCCGGGGTCTTCACGGTCGGCGGCCTGACCTTCGGGATCAACATCTGCCACGACACCACCGTCCCTGCCGCAGCCCGTGAGGTCGCCGACCTCGGAGCCGCCCTGATCGTCTGTCCGGCCAACAATATGATGCGGCGCGAGGCCGCCGAGCTCTGGAAGGATCGGCACAACGCCATCCGGGGCGAGCGCTGCCGCGAGACCGGCCTGTGGATGCTGTCCGCGGATGTGACCGGCGAGCGGGACGGACGGCTGGCGCTCGGGCCGACCTCGGTGATCGACCCGGCGGGAGCGGTTGTGGCGCAACTGCCGCTGGGCGTTCCCGGCCTGCTGGTGTTCGATTTGCCACTTCGAGCCATGTCCGAAAAATCGGACGTTATGTAAAAAATACTAGACTCAATGTCTGCTTCATGAGACATCGCTCCCGTTGCCGCATTGCGCGGTCGAGGAGGCTTCATGTCGTTTCGTGAAAAGCATCTGTGGGTCAGCATCGTTTCCAGCGTGGCGGTCTGGGGCTGGTATTTCTGGTTCGTGGCCAGTCGCCTGACGGCGGGCTGGCGGACGGACGATCATTTCACCGCGACGCTCAGCATGGCCTTCCTCGGCTGTCTGATCCTGGTGGTTCTGATCGAGGCGGCCCTGACCTTCATCGCCACGGCGATCACGCCCAAGGCCGAGCGCAGGATGAAGGACGAGCGCGAGATCCACGCCGCGCTCAAGGCCAGCCACATCGCCCTCATGGCCCTGATCGGCCTGATCTTCTGCGTCTCGGCCGCCGCCTGGCTGGCCGGGGTGGTGGACGACAATATGGTGGGTGGCCGCGCGGTCTTTTCGGTCAACGGCAATCTGATGGTCGCCCTGGCCAATGTCCTTCTGGCCTGTCTGGTCCTGACCGAGCTTGTGAGGGCCGGGGTCACCCTGATGCTGCTGCGGGGGCTGCGCTGATGACCGTTTCGGAGAAGAAGGCCTGGATCAGCCTGATCGTCAGCGCGGCGATCTGGAGCGGTTACGCCGGGCTGGTCGGTTGGCATGTGATGGCCGGAGACGACCTCGGCCGCTGGCCTGTGGCCCTGTTCGTCGAGGCGGTGATCCTGAGCCTCGCGGTCCAGTTCGGATTGTCCCTGTGGGCGCGGTGGCGCGCCCTGCCGTGGGAGACGGGGCTGGTCGATGAGCGTGAGCGGTTGATCGAGGGGCGGGCCGCGACGTTGGGCTACGGCGCCCTGATCGCCGTGGTCGTGGGCGTGGCCCTGGCCTGCGCCCTCGTCATCGGCGTCGGCCTGCCGGTGGGCGACTATCGGCTGGTTCCCGGCGGAGCCCTGAACCCGACGGTGGTCATGGCCGGCGGCCTGTTGCTGGCGATCGTTCTGGCCGAGATGCTGAAGTCGGCGACCGTGCTGGTCCTGCATCGGCGCGCCCTCTGATGGCCTCTCCGCCTCCCATCAAAAATCGCATCCGCGAGCTGCGTTTCCATGCGGGCGAGATGACCCAGGCGGCGCTGGCCGAGCGGATCGGCATGACCCGCCAGACCATCGTCGCCATCGAACAGGGCAAATACTCCCCCAGCCTCGAGGCCGCCTTCCGCATCGCCCAGGTCTTCGGCGTCCCGATCACCGAGGTGTTCGAGTGGGAGGGATGATCGTCATGATCCCTCTCCCAGAGGGAGAGGGAGGGGCCCGTCGCGTAGCGATGGGAGGGTGAGGGGTTCTGCCGTGGGCCGGTGAGGGCATAACCCCTCACCCTTTCGCGCAAGGACGCCGGCCAAAGCCGCCGTGCGCTCAAGCCCTCTCCCTCTGGGAGAGGGATCAAATTTTCGACCTCACACTCGGTTTCCCATCCCACCTGGATTTGCGGCCCGTTTTCGTCATTCGGTTCGGCGCCGTTCCGCGTGGGGTTAAACTCCGGGTCGAGGAGGGAACCGCCCCGGCCCAGCAGGGCTGAAACTTCGCATAACCTGGCAGGGTTCTGACGGGCCGAAATTCCAACCCTTTGAATTCACACGCGGCCGTCAGGGCGTTTGGCACGGTTTGGCACGGTTTGGCGCCCGTTTTCGCGGTGTCCGGCCAAGCCCGGTCCGGCGATTTCGCAAGCGGATCCGACAACGACGCGCCTTTGCTCTCGCCGCGCCCCTGTCTAAGACACCTCGACCCATTTTCGGAGCCTCCGATGTCCGACGCTTACGACAACATCCTGATCGAACGCCACGCCGACGGCTATGCGGTGGTGACCCTGAACCGGCCCGAGGCTTTGAACGCCCTGAATTCGGCCCTGTTCAAGGATCTGGCCGACTTCCTCGACGCGGTCGAGCGCGACGACAGCGTGCGCTGCCTGATCCTGACCGGCTCGGGCGAGAAGGCCTTCGCCGCCGGCGCCGACATCAAGGAGATGGCGGACCAGACCTATGCCCAGATGTACACGGGCAACTATTTCGCCCTCGGCCACGACCGCATTACCCGGTTCCGCAAGCCGATCATCGCGGCGGTCAACGGCTTCGCCCTGGGCGGCGGCTGCGAACTGGCCATGCTGTGCGACTTCATCATCGCCTCGGACAAGGCGAAGTTCGGCCAGCCAGAGATCAACCTCGGCGTCGCGCCGGGCATCGGCGGCTCGCAGCGGCTGACGCGTCTGGTCGGCAAGTCCAAGGCCATGGATATGGTTCTGACCGCCCGGATGATGGACGCCGCCGAAGCCGAACGGGCCGGACTGGCCTCGCGCGTCTTCCCCCATGCAGAACTGATGGACGAGGTCCGCAAGATCGCGGCCCGGATCGCGGCCCAGAGCCCGCTGGCCGTCATGGCCAACAAGGAGATGGTCAACGCCGCCCTCGAGACGACGCTGACACAGGGGGTGCAGTTCGAGCGCCGCCTGTTCCACTCCCTGTTCGCCTTCGATGATCAGAAGGAGGGGATGGCCGCCTTCGTCGAGAAGCGGAAGCCGGAGTTCAAGGGCGCGTAAGGGGCCTCAGGTCCCCGGACGCGCCGGCATCGATCCGGCGCGGCAGCGCGAGGCGTCGCCGCGATCGCAGGCCGCCACGGTGGCGCGCCAGTCGGCCATGGCCTTCTGGTAGCGGTCTTCCTGCTCGGCGTTGTACTCGGCGCGGGACTGGGCGTTGATTTGAGTATCGATGGCCTGGCGTTCGATCTCGGCCTGACGGTCGGCGACGGCTTCCTTGTACTCGCTCTGGGACCGGGCATAGGCGGCCTGATTGGCCCGGTCGGTCTGGTCCGCCAGCTCGTCGCGGGCGGCGACTTCCGAGTTCAGCCGGGCGGTGATCGAGAGCTCGGCCGGGTTCTGTTCTGAATCCGGGGCCGGAGCGTTGGTCTCGCCCTTCAGCTCCAGGGCCGCGTCGGTCGAGGCGGCGGCCGAGGTCCGGGCCTGGGAGGCCGGAGTGGGGGCGGGCGCGCCCAGAAGGGTTGCGACGTTGTCGGCGGGCGCCGGGGTGGTGCTTTGCTGGGCGAAGGCGGGGCTTGCGAGCAAGGCGGCTATAGCGAGGGCGGCGGGCGAGATGGGTTTCATATCCTTGGTTCCTTCAGAACAGCCCCGGGCCTCGAAACGCGCCAGACCGGGAAAGGGCTCCAGACTCGTCCGGGGCCTTGTTGCGGAAGGGTGCGGACTCGCGTTGACCCCCGCCGCGGGTTCGGCTATAGCCGCGCCTCTTCAGATTTCCGCGCCGTGGACACTGTGCTCCGCGGCGTTTTCCGTCTCATAGGTTTACCGATGGCCAACAACGCCGGCGCCCGTAAGGCGATCCGCAAGATCGCCGCCCGCACCGAAGTCAACAAGGCGCGCCGCACGCGCGTCCGCACCTTCCTGCGCAAGTTCCAGGAAGCCGTCGCCGCGGGCGACGCCGGCGCCGCCAAGGACGCCTTCATCACCGCCCAGTCCGAGCTGATGCGCGCCGTCACCAAGGGCGTGGTTCACAAGAACACCGGCTCGCGCAAGGTCAGCCGTCTGGCTGCCCAGCTGAAGAAGATGTCGGCCGCCTGATTAAGGGTTCGACGCCCGTTAAACGGGTGGTCTAACTTTAGGCCGACACTCTACGGCGAAGCTTGCGGCAAGGATGGATACGGAGCGGATTTTTCCGAACCGTCATTGTAAAATCCTGTAAAATCAACGGCGAGGCAGCTTTCGTTGCCTCGCCGTTTGCACGTCTGTCGCTAAGTGTTCACAGGAGAATTGATGCTCGCCTGTGGGGTGAAATCCGCATTTCCCCAAGCCGGGTTTGGATTTAGCGGAGTCAAACAATTTAAGTACGAATCGACGTTCGAATCAGCGTTGACCCTCCCGCCGCCGAGCGTAAGTTTTGGGTTCTAGCGCACTTCCATCCCCACACGGATGAAGACGGCGGGAACGAGGTTCCAGTCGGCGAGAGACGTCAAACCGAGAGGCCGTACCCGGCCCGTTGAAGCGCACGCTTCGCGGGGCAGGATCCTGCGTCCCTGAATTTGCCGGCCTCCAGTGTGGGATGCGGTGCGTGACCGGCGTCAGAAGGACGTCGGCTTCTGATGACTTTTTTATGGCGGGTGGCTTTACGATGGGGGGCTTGGCAGTGACGAGCATGACGGACCCGGATCGGATCTGGACGGAGGCGGCGGGCCGTCTGCGCGCGGAAATCGGCGAAGGTCCCTTCAGCTCGTATATCGCGCCGTCGGCCGTGCGCATGGACGGCGCCGGCCAGCTGATCCTCGTCACCCCCACCGCCTATGCGCGCGACTGGGTGCGCAAGAACGCCTTGCGCCGCATGAACGAGCTGTGGCTGGGCCTGGACGGCCTGTCTCGCCGCCTGGAGGTCCGTTGCCGCGCCGAGGTGGGCTCGCCCGCCCCCGCCGTCGCCGCCGTTCAGGCTGCCGCTGACACCGCTGTCGTTCCCATGCCCACCGTGGCCCCCGTCGCCGACGGCGCCCGCGCCGTGCGAGCCGCCGGCCTGCAGGAGCGCCTGACATTCGACAGCTTCGTGGAAGGGCAGGGCAACGCCTTCGCCCTGGCCATCGCCAAACAGGTGGCCAGCTGGGCCGACGGTCACTTCAACCCGGTCTTCTTCTGCGGCCCCTACGGCTACGGCAAGACCCACCTGCTCAACGCCATCGCCTGGGAGGCCCAGCGCCTCAAGCCCGAGGCCAAGGTGGTCTATCTGACCGCCGAACGCTTCCTGTCGACCTTCGTGCGCGCCATGCAGGACCGGTCGACGGCGGCCTTCAAGGAGAGCCTGCGCTCGGCCGACATGCTGCTGCTGGACGACGTCCAGTTCGTCGGCGGCAAGGCCTCGACCCAGGAAGAACTGCTCTCGACCCTCACCGCCCTGATCGAGGACGGCAAGCGCATCGTCCTGTCGGCCGACCGCGCCCCGACCGCCCTCAGCGAAGTCGAGCCGCGCCTGCGCAGCCACCTGGCCGCCGGCCTGACCTGCCCGGTCGAGCCCGCCGACCGCGCCCTGAAGATGGCCGTCGCCCGCAACCGCCTGGCCGCCTTCGCCAGGATGGGCGTGGTCCAGGGCGAGGCCTCCAGCGAGGTTCTGGAACAGCTGGTCGACCGCACCCCGGGTTCGGTCCGCGAGCTGGAAGGCGCCGTCAACACCCTGGCCGCCGCCGCTGGAATGCGCCTGTCGAGCCTGGGCGTCGACGAGGCCGCCGGCCTGCTGGGTTCGGCTCTTCGCGGCGGACCCGAGCGCCGCATCACCGTCGACGAGATCCAGAAGACCGTCGCCGAACATTTCAACATGAAGCAGGCCGATCTGCTCAGCGAACGCCGGACCCGCGCCATCGCCCGTCCGCGCCAGATCGCCATGTATCTGTGCAAGCAGCACACGACCCGTTCCTATCCGGACATCGGCCGTCGCTTCGGCGGACGCGATCACACCACGGTCCTGCACGGCGTGCGCAAGATCGAGGAGCTGTTGCCCGCCGATGACCAGATCGCCCGGGATGTTGAGGCTCTGACGCGGAAGCTGCGCGGCTGACGCGAGGATGTCTCCTCCCCATCGCGCAGCGAAGGGGAGGTGGCGCGGCGCGCCTTCGGCGCCGTGACGGAGGGGTTCCTCACCCCGAATACAGCGTCCGTTTCAAACGCCCCTCCACCACTTCGTGGTCCCCCTCCCCATCTTCGATGGGGAGGAGACGTTTGACCCCGTTGCCCCGCCGCGCCAATCCGCTAGTGTCACGGGCCAATCTGTAAGGCGACGCCGCGATTCCGCGTCGCGACCGGGCGATAAGACGATATGCAGCTGACCATCGAACGATCCGCGCTTCTCAAGGCCCTCGGGCATGTGCAGAGCGTGGTCGAGCGCCGCAACACCATTCCGATCCTGTCCAACGTCCTGCTCAGCGCCGGGCGCGACAGCCTGTCGTTCGCCGCGACCGATCTGGATATGGAGATGATCGACCGCGCCGACGCCGTGGTTCAGGTCGAGGGCCAGATCACCGCCCCGGCCCACACCCTGTTCGAGATCGTGCGCAAGCTGCCCGACGGCGCCGAGGTCTCCCTGACCTACAACGGCGACGATCCGCGTCTGACGGTCTCGGCCGGCCGTTCGCGCTTCAACCTGCCGGTCCTGCCGGCGGGCGACTTCCCCGTCATGTCGACCGACGCCTCGGGCGCCCGGTTCAGCCTGATGAAGGAGGATCTGGCCCGTCTGATCGACAAGACCCGGTTCGCCGTCTCGACGGAGGAGACGCGCTACTATCTGAACGGCCTCTACCTGCACACGGTGGCCGACAACGGCATTCCGCTGCTGCGCGCCGTGGCCACCGACGGCCACCGTCTGGCCCTGGCCGAAACCCCGGCCCCCGAGGGCGCCGCGGGCGGTCCGGGCGTGATCGTGCCGAGGAAGACCGTCGATCAGGTCCGTCGCCTGCTGGACGACGGAGCCGGTCCGGTCGAGGTTCAGGTCTCGCCCCAGAAGATCCGTTTCGAGTTCGGCCAGGCTTCCCTGACCTCCAAGGTCATCGACGGCGCCTTCCCCGACTATATGCGCGTCATCCCCAAGGGGAACGACAAGCAGGCCGACATCGACAACGCCATGTTCTCCAAGGCCGTCGACCGCGTGGCCACCATCTCGGCCGAGAAGAGCCGGTCGGTGAAGCTGGCGTTCGAGCTGGACCGCGTCACCCTGACGGTGCGCAACATGGAGGCCGGTCAGGGCGTCGAGGAGGTCGAGATCGGCTATTCCGAAGAGCCCTTCGAGATCGGCTTCAACGCCCGCTATCTGCTGGACGTCGCCGGCCAGATCACCGGCGAGAACGCCACCTTCATGTTCGCCGATCCGGCCAGCCCGACCCTGGTCCTCGATCCGGGCGATCCGGGCGTCCAGTACGTGCTGATGCCGCTGCGTGTCTGACGACGAAGGCGTCGCGCTTCTGGTCATCCGCACGGCGCGTTGGCGGACCCTTGCGAGCGTGGCGACATCCGTGATCGGCGTCGTCGTGATCTTCGGCGTCCTTGGCTGGGTCGCCAGCATTGTCGGTTTTCAGAGAAGCCTGACCATGATGGCGGCTGATCCGTTCAGCGCTGTCGTCACGGGTTTCATATCGCTGCTGGCTCTCGCGCTCGTAGGGCATTCCGTCTATCGGCATTTTCGCAGCGATACCCTGACGCTGAGCGACAAGGGTTTCCGGATTCGGATGCCGGAGCGGGCGCGGTTTGTCCGTTGGTCCGACGTGAAGCGGTTCCGCGTCGAACGCCCGAAGGACGGTATGTATTCCGTGGTCGGGTGGGACGACCATGATGACGCTCTCGGCGGCAACCCGGTCTGGCAGAACCCCAATCTGGAAGACGTTCGGAAGACGACATTGGACGCCGAAATCGGATGCGACTGGGAGGGAGGAGCCGAGGCCGTCTGCGTCACGCTGGAGCAATGGCGCGAGCGTTACGGCGGCTCATGACGCGGGACCTGACCCGGCGAGGGGACGCCCCGTGATCACCGCCCTCACCCTGACCGACTTCCGCTCCTATGCGAGCGCGACCTTGCCCGTGGGGGCGGGGCCGGTGGTGCTGCATGGGCCGAACGGGGCGGGCAAGACCAATCTGCTGGAGGCGCTGAGCCTGTTCACGCCCGGGCGCGGTCTGCGCGGGGCGACGGCGGTGGAGATGGGGCGGCGCGAGCCGGGCGAGGCCGGCGGCCGGGCCTGGGCCGTGGCCCTGACCCTCGATGCGGGCGACGGCGATGAGATCAGGCTGGGCACCGGGGTCCAGTCGGCGGGGGCGGCTCGGCGCATCGTGCGGATCGACGGGGAGACGGCGCCGCCGGGGCGGCTGCTCGACTATCTGCGTCCCGTCTGGGCGACGCCCGAACAGGACCGGCTGTTCTCCGACGCCCGGGCCGAGCGGCTGAAATTCTTCGACCGGCTGGTCTTCGCCGCCGACCCCGCCCATGCGGCGACCGTCTCGGCCTATGAGAAGGCCCTGCGCGAGCGACTGCGGCTGCTGACCGACGGGGCGGAAGGACGCGAAGCCGATCCGCTGTGGCTCGATGCGCTGGAGTTGCGGCTGGCCGAGAGCGGGGCGCGGGCGGCGATGGCCCGTGCGAGCGCCCTGGAGGCCCTTCAGGCCGGCATCGACGCCCGCGGCGACCGTCCCTTCCCCCAGGCCGATCTGGGCCTCTCCGGCGAAGCCGAGGGGCTGGCCGTGAGCGGCGCCGACGAATCCGCCATCGCCGCCGTGATCCGCGAGGGCATGGTCCGCTCGCGCGGCCGCGACGCCGCCGCCGGGCGGTCGTTGTACGGCCCGCATCGCTCCGACCTTACCGCCCTGCACCGCGAGAAGAACCGCCCCGCCGCCGAGGGGTCGTCGGGCGAGCAGAAGGCGCTGGTCCTGAACCTGATCCTCGCCCAGATCGTGCGGCTCAAATCGGAGGGGGGAGCGTCTCCCGTCCTGTTACTGGATGAAGCCCCCGCCCACCTCGACGCGAACCGCCGGGCCGCCCTGTTCGACGAGATCGTCGCCCTCGAACTGCAGGCCTTCATGACCGGCACCGAGGCCGCCCTGTTCGAGGATCTGAAGGGCCGCGCGCGGTTCGTCCGGGTCGAGGGCGGCGCCCTTTTGGCCGAGGGCTGAACCCTCCGCTTTCCCTCGCTTTTCGTGGGGGTTTTCCTATATAAACGACAGATCGAATCCGCCTGAATCGGCGGGTCTCTGAAAGCTCTTTCCTGCGGGCCGGATGGCCGTTCGCCATCCCTGAAGCCGCCCGCGTCTCCGGACGATTGAATGACCGACCAGAACGAAAACGCCCGTAACGAAGATACGGCCGCAGAAGCCGCCTACGGCGCGGAATCCATCAAGGTTCTCAAGGGGCTGGACGCCGTCCGCAAACGGCCCGGCATGTATATCGGCGACACCGACGACGGCTCCGGCCTGCACCACATGGTCTATGAGGTCGTCGACAACGCCATCGACGAGGCCCTGGCCGGCCACGCCGATCTGGTCGAGGTCATCCTGAACGCCGACGGCTCGGTCACCGTCACCGACAACGGCCGCGGCATCCCGGTCGACATCCACGCCGAGGAAGGCGTCTCGGCGGCCGAGGTCATCATGACCCAGCTGCACGCCGGCGGTAAGTTCGACCAGAACTCCTACAAGGTCTCCGGCGGTCTGCACGGCGTCGGCGTCTCGGTCGTGAACGCCCTGTCGGACTGGCTGAAGCTGGTCATCTTCCGCAACGGCAAACGCCACGAGATGAAGTTCGAGCGCGGCGACACGGTCGAGAGCCTGAAGGTCACCGGCGACGCCCCGCTGCGCGAGGACGGCCCAAAGGCGGGGCAAGTCCTGTCGGGCACCCAGGTCACCTTCTATCCGTCGGTGACGACGTTCAGCCACATCGACTTCGACCTGAAGACGCTGGAGCACCGGCTGCGCGAACTGGCCTTCCTGAACTCGGGCGTGGTCATCAAGCTGCAGGATCATCGCGGCGCCGAGCCGATCGACATCCTGCTGCACTACGAGGGCGGCGTCGAAGCCTTCGTGCGCCACCTCGACAAGTCCAAGACCCCGCTGATGAAGGACGTGATCGTCATCAAGGGCAAGAAGGACAATATCGAGATCGACATGGCCCTGTGGTGGAATGACTCCTACCACGAGACGATGTTGTGCTTCACCAACAACATCCCCCAGCGCGACGGCGGCACCCACCTGTCGGCCTTCCGCACCAGCCTGACGCGGGTCATGGGCGCCTATATGGAAAGCTCGGGCGCGCTCAAGAAGGAGAAGGTCGCGCCGTCGGGCGAGGACGCCCGCGAGGGCCTGACCTGCGTTCTGTCGGTGAAGGTGCCGGATCCGAAATTCTCGTCGCAAACCAAGGACAAGCTGGTCTCGTCCGAGGTGCGCCCGGCCGTCGAGGGCCTGTGCACCGAGGGCCTGTCGCAATGGTTCGAGGAGCACCCGGTCGAGGCCAAGGCCATCGTCTCCAAGATCATCGAGGCGGCGTCGGCTCGTGAGGCGGCGCGCAAGGCCCGTGACCTGACCCGGCGCAAGTCGGCGCTGGATATCTCCAGCCTGCCCGGCAAGCTGGCCGACTGCCAGGAACGCGATCCGGCCAAGTCCGAACTGTTCATCGTCGAGGGCGATTCCGCCGGCGGCTCGGCCAAACAGGCCCGCAACCGCGAGAACCAGGCCGTCCTGCCCCTGCGCGGCAAGATCCTGAACGTCGAGCGCGCCCGCTTCGACCGGATGCTGTCTTCGGAGCTGATCGGCACGCTGATCCTGGCGCTGGGCACCGGCATCGGCCGCGACGACTTCGACGCCGACAAGTTGCGCTATCACAAGATCATCCTGATGGCCGACGCCGACGTCGACGGCGCCCACATCCGCACCCTGCTGCTGACCTTCTTCTATCGTCAGATGCCGGAGCTGATCGAGCGCGGGCACGTCTATATCGCCCAGCCGCCGCTCTATAAGGTCTCCAAGGGCAAGCAGTCGCGCTACCTGAAGGACCAGGCCGACATGGACGCCTACCTCATCGAGGAAGGCTGTTCGGAGGCCGAGCTGGATCTGGCCGGCGGCGAACGCCGCACCGGTCAGGACCTGCAGTCGCTGGTGCGTGAAGCCAAGGCCTTCAAGGCCCTGGTCGACCGCCTGTCGCAGCGCGCCCCGGCCTTCGCGGTCGAGCAATCGGCCCTGGCCGGCCTGTTCGCGGAAGACCATGGCGATCCGGCCGCCGCCGCCAGCCGTCTGAACCTCTATGCCGAAGAAGGCGACGGCGACTGGTCGGGCGAGCCGGGCGTGCAGGGCGCCGTGGTGTTCAACCGCATCCGCCGCGCGGTCTCCGAGACGATCGTGTTGGAAGAGGCCCTGCTGCGCTCGCTGGACGCCCGCCGTCTGGCCGAACGGGCCCATGCCTTCGACGGCGTGTTCGACAAGCCGGCCGTCTATCGCCGCAAGGACAAGTCCACGACCATCCGCGGGCCCATCGACCTGCTGAACGCCGTGCTCGACGCGGGCAAGAAGGGTCTGGCCATCCAGCGCTACAAGGGTCTGGGTGAGATGAACCCGGAACAGCTGTGGGAGACCACGCTGGACGCCAACGCCCGCACCCTGCTGAAGGTCTCGGTCGAGCACCAGGAAGACGCCGACGACCTGTTCGCCAAGCTGATGGGCGATGTGGTCGAACCGCGCCGCGAATTCATCCAGGCCAACGCCCTGGACGCGGCGGTCGACGTCTGATCCGTTTGAAGGACGATCCGCAGGCGGCGCCGGCGGATCGTCTTTTCAGTCGGTTCTAGTGCCGTCCGGCGTCGACGAAGGCCTTGATCGACGGCCAGGTCTTGGAGGCGCGATCGCCGTCACAGACGATCTGGGCCAGGTAGCCGTCACGGCTTTCCGCCGTGAAGGGGCCCCAGTCCTCGCCGGTGTCGTAGCGGTCGGTCTGGGCGCCGTCGGCGCCGTATTCGGTCGTGACCACGGTGCGCGACTGCTTGGCGGCGCAACGCATCTCGACGTCATCGACGGCGTAGCTGAGGTCGCCCGCCGGACTGTCCAGCGGCACGCGCGCGACCTTCACGCGGGTCACGTCGCCGGTCGTGGCGAAGGCGTTGGCGTCGGTCATGTAGATCTTGACCGCGCTGCGCGAGAACGGGTTCCAGTCCTCCGCCGCGGCGTTCAACGTTTCGACCTGGGCGGCCGGAGCCGCGGTCTGGGCCAAGGCGCCGCCGGCGGCCGTCAGCACCGCCGTCACCGCCGCGATTTTCAGAATCGTCTTCATCTGGTGTTTCCCCATCTTCCCCCTGATGGGCCGGACTATCCTCCCGGTACGGGAGAGTTGGCAAGCGGTCCGAACGGCAATGCCACGGCGGGGTGAACGACTTCGGCCATGTTCGCGCGTTAGGTCAGGATATGGCTCGACTTCTTCTACTTCTCCTTGTTTTTCTGGCCGGACCGGCGCTGGCCCAGAGCCCCGTCACCGCCGATTTCCAGTCCGACCGGATCGTAGTCGAGACGCGGGGGCAGGGGCCGGATGTGATCCTGATCCCCGGCCTGGCCTCCACCGGCGAGGTCTGGCGGCGCACCGCGGACCGGCTGGACGACCGCTATCGGGTGCATATCATCTCCCTGCGCGGCTTCGGCCAGATCCCGGCCGGGGCCAACGCCCAGGGCGCGGTCATCGGCCCGGTGGCCACTGAAATCCGCCGCTATATCGCCGTCGAACGCCTGAACCGTCCGGCCGTGATCGGCCATTCGATGGGCGGGCTGATCGCCCTGCGCATGGCGGCCGACGCCCCCGGTCAGATCGGCCGGGTCATGGTGGTGGATGCGGCGCCCTTCTTTCCGTCCCTGATCAGCGCCGGCGCCACGGTCGGGGATGTCGAACCCCTGGCCCGGATCGCCTATCAGGCCCTGATGTTCCTCGGCGACGAGGCCCTGAGGCAGCAGGCGGGGGCGCTCGGCGGCCAGCTGGGCGGGGCGTCGGACAGTCTGTTCAACTCCATGGGCTGGCAGGGCGGCGACCGGGCGATGCTGGCCCAGAGCCTGTATGAGGTCATGACCACCGACCTGCGCCACCGCCTGCCGGACATCACCGCGCCGGTGACGGTCGTCTACGGCTGGAGCCCCGACGACGCCTCGCCGCGCGCCCACGTCGACGGCCTGTTCCGCGCCGGCTACGCCAACCTGCGGACCCCCGCGACCTTCGAGCGGATCGAGGGCGCCGAGCATATGGTCATGCTGGACCGGCCGACGGCCTTCTATGCGGCCCTGGACCGGTTTCTGAACTAGCTGCTGGACGGCTGTCACGCTTGTCGGGCAGTCTCGCCCCGGTTGCGTCGAAGAGAGCCGGGGGGCGAAGTCATGAAGATCGGTCTGAGGGGGCTTGCGCCCGTCTGTCTCGCGCTTGGCCTGGTTCTGCAGGCGGGGTGCGCAGCCCTGGTCACTCCGGCGGACCCGAACAGACCTCTGCGCATGGCCCTGACTGATCCGGTCGACGATCTGACCCGCCGCGCCGATCGCGGTGAGGGCGAGGCCCAGTACGCCCTGTCCTTCCTGAAGAAATACGGCCTGCGCGGCATGGAGGTCGATCGCGAGGGGGTGGATGTCCTGCGCGCCGGGGCCGCGCGCGGCGGGACGATGCCGATCACCCAGTACATTCCCGGGATCAACGGCGCGCCGGGCCGCGTCAACATGATCTATGTCACCATGCCCGGCATCAGCCCGCAGCGTGCGCGGGTGATGGATGTCTGCGGCCTGAGCCTGCTGACCGGTCTGGCCCAGTATGGCGCCGTCGCCTGTGGCTCGCCCGAGGCCTATGCCGCCCTGCTTCCGGTCGTGGCGGATATCGTTCCCCGGGATGGTCTGATCCCCAGCCCCTTCGACGAAGACCAGCCGATCGACCCGGTCACGGTCGTCCGGTGCGAGGCCGTCGGCCCGCTGTGGAATGACGCCGCCCGCCGTTTCGGCGCCGGGGACATGGACGGGGCAGTGGCGGCGTCGGACCGGATCATCGCCCTGTGCGGCGACGACAAGCTGTCGTGGCATCCCCGGATCATGCGCGCCTTGATCGCGAACACCCGGGGCAAGCCGGATGAGGCGCTGGCGTTGATTGCCCCGGTGCCTCGGCCGGCCCCGGCGCCGATCGGAGGCTATGTGAGCTTCGTCGCCCAGCAGGCCCTGTTGGCCAAGGGGGACTGGGCTGGATACGGGGCGGAGCGCGACCGGCTGATGCAGGCCTCGGAAATGGCCCTGCGCGCGGAGCCCTGGACCCGGGCCGTGGGCGAGCCGGTGGAAGGCGCGGGAAGCAGGTTCCAGATCTTCGACAGGCCTCTTGCGATGGGCGACAGTCTCAGGGCCGTCCGGGTCGCCTTGCTGGTTTCGGCAGGGGAGCGGAATATGGCCCGGGCCTTCTATCTGACCACGTCGGCTGATCTGACGGACCCGACGAAGTCCCAGTATTTCCTTGATGAATACCGCTGTGACGGACGGTCGACGTTGAAGTATTTCGGCGCCCTGCCGACGCCGCCCGGCGTGGAGGAGATGCGGGACCTGATCGCCCAGCGGCTGTCGGGCGCCCTGACAGAGACGTCGGGCAGCAGCTTCCTTCGCGGACCCAATGCCTGCCAGTTCCCGGTCCAGGTCGCGCCGGGGCTGGGCGACGACATGGCGGCCTTCAACGCCTCGGTCGGCGAGGGCTGATCAGGCGGCGGCCCTGAGCGCCTCCAGCAGTCCCTTGCCGTAGCGGTCCAGTTTCGACTGGCCGACGCCGGAGACGGCGCCGAGGGCGTCGAGCGAGCCCGGCTCGACGATGGCGATCTCCAGCAGGGTCTTGTCCTGGAAGATGACATAGGGCGGCACGTGCTGTTCGGCGGCGCGGTCGCGGCGCCAGCTGCGCAGGACCTCGAAGCGGGCGCGAACGTCGGCGTCCAGGGCCTCAACGGCGGCGTTCCTGTCGTTGCGGGCGCGGCGGGGCTCGGACCGGCCCGTAAGGGGGGCGGCAGGGGCGCGGCGCACCTCGATGGCGCGCTCGCCGCGATAGACGGCGCGGACGGCCTCGGGATCGCCGAGCCCGACAAGAGGTTTGCCGTCATTGGGGTCTTCGAGCAGCAGGCCCTCGAACAGCAGGTGGTCGACGATGTCGCGCCAGCCGTTCTGCGACACGTCCTGACCGATGCCCCAGGTGGAGAGGTCGCTCTCCCATGGCTGGACGTCTTTCGTCTTGCCCAGCAGGTGGTCGATGACGCGGTTGCGGCCGAACCGTCCGCCGAGGCGCTGGACGGCGGCGAGCGCCTTCTGGGCCTGGACGGTGGCGTCATAGAGGGCGGGCGGGTCGCTGCAGATGTCGCAGACGCCGCAGACGCCGGCGTCGGTCTCGCCGAAGTAGCGGCGTACGGCCTGGGGGCGGCAGATCGCGCCGTCCAGCATGGCGAACAGGCGACGCGCCTTGCCGACCTGAACCGCCTTGACCTCTTCCGGCATAGGACGGCTGTCGAGGCGGCGCAGGTTCCAGGCGATGTCCGACGGGCCGTACAGGGTGATGCCCTCGGCCGGTTCGCCGTCGCGCCCGGCGCGGCCGATCTCCTGCCAGTAGGCCTCCAGCGAGCCGGGCGGATCGGCGTGGATCACGAAGCGGACGTCGGCCTTGTCGACCCCCATGCCGAAGGCGATGGTCGCGACCATGACGGCGCCCTCCTCAGCGAGGAAGCGGGCCAGGCGGCGGTCGCGATCGTCCGTGCCCATGCCGGCGTGATAGGCGATGGCGTTGGTTCCGGCGTCCCTCAGGGCCTGGGCGACGCGGTCGCAACCGTCGCGTGAGCCGCAGTAGACGACGCCCGACTTGCCGCGTCGCTGACGCACCAGATCGATGACGGCGGCGTCGGTGCGGGCGCGCGACGCATTCTCCTTGCGCATGGCCGAGAGCTGCAGGTTCGGGCGGGCGAAGCTGTCGACGAAGACCTCCGCCCCTTCGAGGCGCAGGGAGCGGACGATGTCCTCGCGCGTGCGGGCGTCGGCGGTGGCGGTGACGGCGATGCGAGGGACGCCGGGGAAGAGCTCGGCCAGTTTGCCCAGAGTGCGATAGTCGGGGCGGAAGTCGTGACCCCATTGCGAGACGCAGTGGGCCTCGTCGATGGCGATCAGGCTGAGCGGCAGCTCGTGCAGGCGGTCGATCAGATGCGGCTGGGCCAGACCTTCGGGCGAGACGTAGAGCAGGTCCAGTTCGCCCGCGCGGGCGGCGCGCCAGATGGCCGAGCGGTCGTCCATGGAGACGCCGGAATCGAGGCGGGCGGCCGCGACGCCCTGCTGTTTCAGCGCCTCGACCTGATCGGTCATCAGGGCGATCAGGGGGGAGACGACGAGGCCGAGGCCGGGGCGCAGGATGGCCGGGATCTGGTAGCAGACCGACTTGCCGCCGCCGGTCGGGAGGACGGCGAGAACGTCGCGCCCGGCCAGGGCCTCGGCGACGACGTCGGCCTGAAGTCCGCGGAAGTCGGGGTGGCCCCAGACGCGATGCAGCAGCTCGCGCGCGTCGTCCATACCCGCGGACGCGGGGGAGGCGAAGGTGGCGGATTCGGCGGGCATCGGGCGCTTGTGCCCGATCCGTTCCGGGGTGTCACGCCGGGACTGAGCGTGGAATCAGGTGTCGAAGGTCACGATCTGGCGCACGACCTGACCGGCGTGCAGGCGGTCGAAGCCCTCGTTGATCTGATCCAGAGGAATCCTGCCGCTCATCAGCCGGTCCACGGGCAGCCGGCCCTGACGGTAGAGGGCGACGTAGCGGGGGATGTCGCGGCTGGGCACGCAGGTGCCGATATAGGAGCCCTTCAGCGTCCGCTCCTCGCCGACCAGAGACACGACATTGACCGGCAGGGCGGCGTCGGGCGGGGGCAGGCCGGCGGTGACGGTGGTCCCGCCGCGTCGGGTCATGCGCCAGGCGGCGTCGAGGGCCCGGACCGATCCGGCCATTTCGAAGACGAAGTCGGCGCCACCGTTGGTGATCTTGCGCACCTGTTCGACGGCGTCCGGGTCGGCGGCGTTGACGGTCTGGACGGGACCGAGGCTGCGGGCGAGGGCCAGCTTGTCCTCCGAGAGGTCCACCGCGATGACGGGCGAGGCGCCCGAGGCGAGGGCGCCGAGGACGCTGGCCAGACCGACGCCGCCGAGGCCGACGACGACGGCGCTCTGGCCCGCGCGAACGCCTGCTGTGTTCACCACCGCTCCGACGCCGGTCAGGACCGCGCAGCCGAACAGGGCGGCCTCGTCCAGCGGCAGTTCGGGATCGACCTTGACCAGCGAGCGGCGCGACACGACCGCACGGTCGGCGAAGGCGGAGCAGCCGAGGTGGTGGTTGAGGGCCTCGTCGCCGTGATGGATGCGCTTGCCGCCAGACAGAAGCTCGCCCTTGCCGTTGGCGACCGCGCCAGGCTCGCACAGGGCGGGGCGGCCCTCGGCGCAGGGGTTGCAGTGGCCGCAGGACGGCATGAAGACCATCACCACATGGTCGCCGACGGCGAGGTCCGTGATCCCGTCACCGAGCGCCTCGACGACGCCCGCGGCCTCGTGACCCAGGGCCATGGGCAGGGGGCGGGGGCGGTCGCCATTGATGACGCTGAGGTCCGAATGGCACAGGCCCGCGGCCTTGATCGCCACCAGAACCTCGCCGGGGCCGGGCGGGTCCAGGGTGACCGTCTCCACCGCCAGAGGACGACTGTCGGCATAGGGACGGGCGGCGCCCATGGATCGCAGAACGGCGGCTCTCGTGGTCAGGGTCATTGGCGGCCTCGTGATCGATGACTTCTCGATAGGCGCTTGACGCAGCGTCGGCCAAGCCCGAGCGTCGTTCCGCGAGCAGCTCCGCCGGAAGGACATCCCCGGATTCGTTCCGAAGGCGGCAAGAAACCCCCGCGCTCATGCAGCCGACGACCGCGTCGGCGGCGTTAGCGCACAAAAAATGAGGACGAGGAACCGCCATGCCGATCCGGGACGAAGGCCCCCTGGCCGATCGCGCCACCTACAAGGCCTTCCACATGGTCTCGACCCGTTGGGCCGACAACGACCAGTACGGCCATATCAACAACGCCAAATTCTATGAGTTCGTGGACTCGGCGGTGAACGCCCACCTGATCATCGCCGATGCGCTTTCGGAATCGATCGGCCTGGTGGTCGACAGCGGCTGCCGATACACCTCGTCCCTGGCCTTCCCCGATGTGATCGAGGTCGGGATCAAGGTCGATCACGTCGGCACCTCAAGCGTGAAATACGGATTCGCCGTCTTCCGCCGTGGGGTCAGCGTCCCGGCCGCCATCGGCCATTTTGTTCATGTCTACGTCGACTCCGAGACGCGCCGGCCGAAGCCGCTGCCGGCAAAGCTGCGCGCTGTGGTCGAGAACCTGAAGGCCGACTGAGGCCGCTTCCGGCCCGGATTGCCGAAGGTTCACTTGCCTGAAGACGCTACGCCTGTAGCGTCTGTCTGACCCCGCGCCTCTGCGGGGGCGGAGGCGTTCGAATGCGGCATCTGATCCTGGGTCTGGCGGCTGCGGCCGTCTCTTCCGCCTTGGGAGCGCCTTCCGCGCTCGCGGCGCCCGAGACCTGGCTGCTGTCGGTCGATCGGTGGGGCAATGCGGAGCATGCAGCCCTGACGCTGGAAGCCTCGGGCCATGTCCTGACAGGTCGGCTGGACGACTGGACGATCAGCGGGCGCACGGACGGCGAGCGGCTGACCTTCACCGCCACGGACGGCGACGGCGACGTCCGCCGCTTCGAGGCGACGGTACGGAACGGCGTCCTGACCGGTACGGCCGACTATGAGGATACCTCCAACACCGGCGCACGGGTGCGCCACGCCGTCACGGGGCTGAGACTGGTCTTGCCCGATGGGCCGCCGACGCGCCGGACCTATGATCCGCAGACCTTCTCCAACACCTTCACGGCCGATCTCGCGCCGGCGATGGTGATCCAGCCGGGCGACGTTGTGGCGACGCGGACGATCGATTCCGGCGGGGTCGACGCACAGGGGCGGACCGTCGCCCTCTACGGCAACCCCCAGACCGGACCCTTCTTCGTCGCGGGCGCCGAGGCCGGCGATGTGCTGGCGATCCATATCCGCAAGCTGTCGCTGAACCGCGACTGGGCCGACAGCCTGGACGGCTTCTCCGGCCGGGCGCTGTCGCAAGGGCTGGCGAGGGTCCCGGATCTGGGCGCGCGGGTGCGCTGGCGGCTCGATCGGGCGGCGGGGACGGCGCGGCTGGACAATCCGCCGGAGGGGCTGAAGGACTATGTCGTGCCGGTGCGGCCCATGTTGGGCGGGCTGGGCGTGGCGCCCGACTTCGGCTTTCCGGCCCAGTCGGCGGGCGATACCGGACGGCACGGCGGCAATATGGACCTGAATGCGATCGGGGAGGGGGCGACGGTCTATCTGCCGGTGTTCCAGCCCGGCGCCATGCTGTTCCTCGGCGACGGCCATGCGCTTCAGGGCGACGGCGAGACGACCCAGTGGGCGCTGGAGACCTCGCTGGACGTCGAGTTCAGCGTCGAGATTCTGCC
The DNA here is from genome assembly GCF_058681645.1 of Brevundimonas sp. ALps5. Lineage (NCBI taxonomy): Bacteria > Pseudomonadati > Pseudomonadota > Alphaproteobacteria > Caulobacterales > Caulobacteraceae > Brevundimonas > Brevundimonas sp. ALps5. The sequence goes on from NZ_CM178744.1 coordinate 2,165,553, forward strand.
CTCACGCCCCCTGTCCGCGCCGCGCGTCGAGACGGCCGACCGGATCACCGTGCTGGGCCAGGCGCCGTCGCTGGACGAGGCCGTTCGCGCGGCGACCGGCGGCATGGTCCAGTGGCTGCAGCAGGACTACGGCCTGACGGTCTCGGAGGCCTCGATGATCCTCGGTACAGCGGCCGAATACCGCGTCGCGACCCTGGCCGGGCGCAATGCCGGGCTGAGTCTCAGTCTCGACAAGGGGCGGCTGGCGGGACTGAAGCGGGTTCAGTCCTCGTCGAGGTAGCGCGCCAGAAGCACGGCGCCGACCGTGGTGACGACGCCCAGGGCGAAGGCGGCGACGATGGAGCCGGTAGCCACGGCGGTCGAGACGGTGACAGGGCGCGCCTCGTACCATTCGACGATGTCGGCCTCGTCCAGATCGTCGTCTTCGTAACCGGCGGCTTCGGCGGCGTAATCGGGTCCGGTCATGGAGAACTCTTCTCTCTTGGTGCGCTAACGCTCGCAACGCGGTTGCTCGCTGCTTGAGCGCGGTTTTACCCCGGCGCAAGCCGTGGTGCGTTGGTGATGCCTAAATCCGTCGCCGACTTGGCGGTTCCGTCTTTCGCGTGCAACGGGCGCCTGTCGTGACAGTCGGTCGCGCATCGGCTAGAGGCGGCGGCTCCACCGCGTGGCGCTCAAGCAGAGCGGCCGCGTCGCGAACGATAGCGCCCACTACCAAGAGACCTTCTATGGCCGGCCATTCCAAGTTCAAGAACATCATGCACCGCAAGGGTCGCGCCGACGCGGTGCGCTCCAAGCTGTTCTCCAAGCTGTCGCGCGACATTACCGTGGCGGCCAAGAACGGCATGCCCGATCCGGCCCTGAACCCGCGCCTGCGTCTGGCGATCAATAACGCCAAGGCCGAGAGCCTGCCCAAGGACGTGATCGCCCGCGCGATCAACAAGGCCGCCGGCGGCGACGTCGATACGATGGAAGAGGTCCGCTACGAGGGCCGTGGCCCCGGCGGCGTCGGCATCATCGTCGAGGCCCTGACCGACAACCGCAACCGCGCGGCCTCCAACATCGGCGCGGCCTTCAAGAAGAACGGCGGCGCGCTGAGCGAGATGAACTCGGTCGCCTTCATGTGGGACAAGGTCGGCCAGATCATCTACAAGGCCGAGGCCGGCACTGAAGACGCCGTCATGGAGGCCGCCATCGAGGCCGGCGCCCAGGACGTCGAGAGCGATCTGGTCAAGCCCGACATCTATGAGGACGCGCCGGGCCACACCATCTGGACCGCCTTCGAGGACCTGAACGACGTCGCCGAGGCCATGTCCAAGGTGCTGGGCGACCCCAAGTCCACCGCCATCGTCTGGAAGCCCCAGTCGGAGGTGCCGGTCTCGGGCGAGCAGGTCGGGACCCTGCTGAAACTCCTCGACGCCCTGGACGCCGAGGACGACGTCTCCTCCGTCTATTCCAACGAGGACATCTCGGACGAAGACCTGGCGAAATACGCCGGGTGACGACGCCGGCGGGGTCGATGGGGCGGGTTGTCCCGTTTGCGAGCGGGTTGTCCCCAGACGCACGGAGTCGCCCGTATCGACTCGCCGGGAGCCGGAAGTTAACGTTTGGTTGAAGGGGCGCCGGGGGTCCGATTCGTTTGAAGGTCTTGTCAGGAGGCCGCCTCCCGAGGGTTGTCCACCAATCGGAGTGCAGACGATGCTGTCCAGGATCGACCGGGTTCTGTCGCGAAACGGCAAGGGCGAACGCGCCAACGCGGCCGGCCAGGCCGAAACCGTCGTCGGCCAGGACGCCGCGGGGGTCATCGGCGAACGGTTCGAGACCATTCAGGACAGCCTCGACCAACTTTCGGACATGGCCCAGAAGTTCGGGACCTTCGAGAGCCTGCTGGTCCAGCTGCGTGATCCACTGGAAGCCGAGTTCCGCTCGCGCCGCGACAACCACGTCGAACTGATCAATCTGCGCGTCGCCCACGGCGAGGCCGCCGAGCGTCTGGAAGCCGCCAGCGCCGAGGCCCGCAAGCTGGCGGCCGCCCTCGGCGAGGCCGAAGGTAAGGTCGAGGACCTGACCGCCCGCAACGGCGAACAGTCCGCCTCGCTTCAGGAAGCCCGTATCGAGACCGACCGCCTGCGCAGCGACCTGTCGCTGGCGACCTCGAAGGTCGATGCGCTGGAGATCGCCGAACGCGCCGCGACCCAGCGCATCCGCGAGCTGGAACAGGATCAGGATTCGCTGCGCAGCCAGTTGAAGCAGGCCGAGACGCAACGCACCGAATCCGAGAACGGCCGCGCCCAGACCCAGCGTGACCACGCCCTGGTGCTGGAAGAGAACACCGTCCTGCGCCGCCGCATGGAAGAGGTTTCGGCCGAGGTGGCGTCCCTGGCGCGCTCCTCCGCCGCCAGCGAAGGCCTGCTGGCCACCGAGCGCGCCCGCGCCGCTTCGGAGCAGAGCGAAACGGCCCGCAACATGCGGGTGCTGGAAAACCAGACCGAGACGGCCCGGGCGGAGATCGCCTCCCTGTCGGCGCGTCTGGACACGGCGACGGCGCGCGCCAACGGGCTGGAGGTCCTGAACACCGAACAGGCCTCACGCCTGAGCGAGCTGCAGGCCGGGTCGCACGGCGCCGAGCGCAAGGGCGAGCAGCTGCAGATCAGCCTGGACCGCGCCCTGGAGCGCATCCGCGGTCTGGAAAGTGAGGTCGAGGAAACCCGCCAGCGTCTGGCCGGGATGGAGGTCGCGCGTCTGGCGGCCGTCGACCGCGCCGAGACCCTGACCAAGGCCGCCTCGACCCACGACAAGGCGATCGCCCGCGCCGAGGACCGGATGCTGAAGATCCAGGCCAAGCTGGCGGCGGTGCAGGAAGATCACCACACCAAGGCCGAGGGCTGGCTGCAGCAGATCACGTCGCTGCGCGCCGATGTCGAGGGCGCCCGCGCCGAGGCCGCCATGTCGGCGGCGGCTCTGGATGCGGCGCGTCGCGAACGCGGCGGCCGTCCAGCCCCGACCGAAAGCCACGGCTCGGTTCAGTCGCTCGTCGGCTGAAGCCGGCCTTCGGGCGGCCCGCGACGGGTCAAGCGGAACCGTGATGTCGCGGCCGGGTTAAAGCCGGGCTCTGAAGCAGCGACTTGGCGCAAGGACACCGCCCATGGACATCACCCAGCTGATCCTCGACGACCACGCCGAGCAACGGCGGCTGTTCGCCATCCTGGAACAGATCGACCCGAAGGACGTCGACGCCCTGACGAAGGTCTGGGGCCGGCTGTCGGCGTTTCTGGATGTCCATGCCGAGGCCGAGGAACGGTTCTTCTATCCCGAGCTTCTGAAGCGCGGCGAAGGGGCCAATGACGCCGAGGACGGCACGGTCGAGGGCGAGACCGAGGACGCCATCGAGGATCACAACAAGCTGCGCGACGCGGTCAAGGCGGCCAACAAGCTGACGATCGGCACGGCCGAATGGATCGAGGCGGTCGGCAAGGCCAATATCGTCAACTCCAAGCATATGGGCGAGGAGGAGCGGCAGGGCCTGACCGACTTCCGCCGCAACGCCCCGATCACCAAACGCCACGAACTGGCCGTCCAGTTCGCCGCCTTCGAGGCCGACCACCTGATGGGGATCAAGCCCGTCAACAAGGACCCCGAGGCCTATGTCGAGAAGCACGGCTGAGCCGCGCCTCTCCTGCTCCTGCCCGGACTACTCCTGAACCGCGTAGAGCTTGATCAGCTCGAACAGAAAGTCCCGGCCCTCGTAGAGGGAGCGGACGCGCAGCCGCTCGTTCAGGCCGTGGACGCCGTTGCCGTCCGGATCGGTGAACATGCCGGTGACGCCGTAGGTCGGAATGCCTGCCGCATTGGTGAAACGGCCGTCGGTGGCGCCCGTCGACAGGGTCGGGACGACCGGAACGTCGGGCCACAGCTTCGCCGCCGCCGTCTTGATCGGATCGAGGATGGCGGGGGTCAGGGGCGGGGCCGGCGAGGTCGGGCTGGGCTCGCCGATGGTGTTGATGGTGATGGCCGGATTGGCGAGGGCCGAAGCGATCTCGGCTTGCGTCTCCGCGATCGAATGGCCGGGCAGGATGCGGCAGTTGACGTTGACCGTGACCTTCTGCGGCTGGGCGTTCGGGGCATGGCCGCCGTTGATCAGGGTCGGGATGCAGGTCGTGCGCATCATGGCGTTCCACACCGGATTGGCGGCGCCGAGCCGGGCGGCGGCGGCCGCGTCGGGCGTGTCATGGGCGGTCAAGGCGCGCAGGTCGGCGGCGCTGGCGGGCGTCGTCTCGGCGATGGCCGAGAAATAGGCGCGGGTGACCGGCGACAGCTCCAGCGGGAAGTCGTGCTGCACCAGACGGTCGAGCGCGGCGCCCATGGCTCCGATGGCGTTGTCCTTCCTGGGCCGGGCCGAGTGGCCGCCGGGGTTGGTCAGCTCCAGCGTATAGTCCTGATAGACCTTTTCCCCCGCCTGGACGTTCAGGGCGATGCGGTTGGCGTTGGCGTCCAGCTGACCGCCCGCGCCCTCGTTCAGGGCGAAGCCGGCCTGGAGCATCTCGGGGTGGTGCTCCAGCAGCCACTGGACGCCGTTCCAGTTGTCGTTGGTTTCCTCGCCGCAGGTCAGGGCCATCTTGATGGTGCGGCGGGGCTGGAAGCCCTGCTGTTTCAGCCGGATCAGGCTGTCGACCCAGACCGAGGCCTCGGCCTTGTCGTCCGAAGCGCCGCGCGCATAGAAGAAGCCGTTCTCCTCGACGAGGACGAAGGGATCGCGCTCCCAGTCGGCGCGACGCGCCTCGACCACATCGATATGGGCCAGCAGCAGCATGGCGGGCGCCGAGGCGTCCGTGCCGGGCAGCGCAGCGATCAGGGAGCCGAACTTGGGCTGGTCCTCGGGGATGACGACGCGGGCGTCGGCTTCGGAATAGCCGGCGGCGACCATGCGCGCGGCCATCCGCTGGGCAGCCAGGGTGCAGCTGCCTTCGGACAGGGTGGTGTTGGTCTCGACCAGCTCCTTGTAGAGGCCGCGGAACTCGACCTGGTCGGGGCGAAGGGCTGAGCCTTGGGGCGTGTCGGCCTTGGCGATGGTCACGGCGGAGACGACGATCAGCAGGGCGGCGAGGCCGAACAGGGTCAGGATGATCCGGCTGGTGCGCAGCTTCTTCATCTCCTCATAGGCGGCGTCGTCGAGCCAGAAGGTGTTAGGCGCGGCCTCGATCACCGCATTGCGCCGGACCAGACGCCGAAGGGCGCCGCGCTGGATCAGGCGGCCCTCGGCCAGAGCGACGGCCGTTTCGGGCGAGGTCGCATTGGCGTTGCGAAGCGTCTGAACGATGCGCTTCTCGGCCCGCACGGACGCTGCCGCCACTGCTCCGCCCATCCCTGCAGTCATGATCCCCGTCTCCCTGTTTCCCGGGGACAGTAGCGCGTCCGCAGGGGAGCGCCAGCACTGGTCCCGTCATCTGGTCATTGTCTGTCAACCAAGTTCGGGGCATGAACGGAACGAATGACGAACGCGATGATTCAGAACGGACCCGTCCGCATCCTCGGACTTGACCCCGGCCTGCGCCGGACGGGGTGGGGGGTGATCGTGTCCGAGGGCGCGCGGCTGCGCTGGATCGCCCATGGGGTCGTGGCGCCGGACGAGCGCGCGCCTTTCGCCGAACGGCTGTTGCACCTGCTCGAGGCTGTCGGCGAAATCTGCGTCGCCCACGCGTGCGAGGAGGCGGCGATCGAGGAGGTGTTCGTCAACGTCAATCCGTCCTCGACCCTGAAGCTGGGTCACGCCCGGGCGGCGGTCATGCTGGCCCCGGCGCGCTGCGGCCTGCCGGTCGCGGAATATTCGCCCAATCTGATCAAGAAGGCGGTGGTCGGCGCGGGCCATGCCGACAAGGGCCAGATCGCCTTCATGGTGAAACGGCTGATGCCGGCCTCCGGCGAGGTCAAGGCCGATGCGGCCGATGCGCTCGCCGTCGCCATCACCCATGCGCAGCTGAGGAAGCGCACCTTGCTGGAAAGCCTGCGAGGCGCGGCATGATCGGTAGACTTCGAGGCGTTCTGGCCGAGGTCGAGGAGGGCCACTGCCTGATCGACTGTGCGGGGGTGGGCTATGTGGTGGCGTGCGGCTCGCGGACGCTGGGTCGGCTGCCGGCGCCCGGCGACGAGGCGACCCTGCACGTCCACTCCCAGTGGAGCGAGGATGCCGGGCCGCGCCTTTACGGCTTCCTGACGCGGGATGAGCGGCGCGCCTTCACCACCATGCTGGCCATTCAGGGCGTGGGGCCCAAGGCGGCCCTGTCGGTGCTGGACGTCCTGCCGCCCGGCGAGCTGGCGAGTGCGGTGGCGCGCGAGGACAAGGCGGCGATCGGCCGGGCCAACGGGGTGGGGCCGAAGCTCGCTTTGCGCATTGTCACCGAGCTGAAGGGCAAGCCGCTGGGCGATGTCTCCTTCACCCCGACGGCGCCCGGTGTTCACGCCGAGGTCGCGCCGCCGACGCCCAGCATCGCCGGCGAGGCCGTCTCGGCCCTGCTGGGTCTGGGCATCGCCGAGGTCAACGCCCGCCGCGCCGTCGATCAGGCCCTGATCCGTCTGGGCGAGGACGCTGATCTGTCGGCGGTGATCCGGGCCGGACTACAGGAACTCGGCCGATGACCGACGATCGCATCATCTCGCCCCAGCCGGCGCCCGGCGAGGCCTATGACCGGGCGCTGAGGCCGCAGTCGCTGGCCGAGTTCGTCGGCCAGTCCCAGGCCAAGGGCAATCTGAAGGTCTTCATCGATGCGGCCCGCGCGCGCGGCGAGGCGCTCGATCACGTCCTGCTGTTCGGCCCGCCGGGTCTGGGCAAGACGACCCTGGCCCAGATCGTGTCGAAGGAGCTGGGCGTCGGTTTCCGCGCCACCTCGGGACCGATCCTGGCCAAGGCCGGGGATCTGGCCGCCATCCTGACCAATCTCGAACCGCGCGACGTCCTGTTCATCGACGAGATCCACCGGCTGGCCCCGCAGGTGGAGGAAATCCTCTATCCGGCGATGGAGGACCATGTGCTGGACCTGATCATCGGCGAGGGGCCGTCGGCGCGTTCGGTGCGGATCGACCTGGCGCCCTTTACGCTGGTCGGGGCGACGACGCGGGCCGGGCTGCTGGCGACGCCGCTGCGCGACCGGTTCGGCATTCCGCTGAGGCTGGAGTTCTACACCCCCGACGAACTGGTGCGGGTCATCACCGGGGCGGCGCGGAAGATGGGGGTCGCCATCGACGACGAGGGGGCGCGCGAGATCGGGTCTCGGTCGCGGGGCACGCCGCGCGTCGCCGGCCGCCTGCTGCGCCGGGTGCGCGACTTCGCCGAGGCGGAGGGGGCGAAGACGGTGACGAAACTGGTCGCGGCGCGGGCTCTGGCGCGGCTGGAAATCGACGAGGCGGGGCTGGATTCCAACGACCGCCGCTTCCTCAAGGCCCTGATCGAGAACTACGGCGGGGGGCCGGTCGGGATGGACACCCTGGCCGCCGCCATCGCCGAGGCGCGCGACGCCGTCGAAGACGTGATCGAACCCTATCTGCTGCAGCAGGGCTTCATCCAGCGCACCCCGCGTGGCCGCATGGCCTGCGCCCGCGCCTACAGCCACCTCGGCCTGACCGAACCGCCGAAGCCGCCGGTCGTCGGGCCGGGCGATCTGTTCGAGTGAAGATGAAGTGGCTTGAACGCGCTGGGACCGTCGGCGCGGTGGTCGCGCAGGCCGCTGTCACGGCCATCATCAGCCTGATCGCCATCCGGTTGGCGGGCGGCCCGGGTTCGGCTCTCATCGTTCAGGCGGGCGCGCTCGCCGTCGGCGCCCTGATCGCCATGGGGCTGGCCTTCAATTCGTGGCGGCCGGGTCCGAAGGGAGCGGCGGTGCTGATCGGCGTCTGTCTGGCCCTCCTGTTTGCGACCTTGGGGGACGCCGGTCCCGGCGTGCATCGCTGGATCGCGGCGGGACCGATCGTGTTGCAGCCCGCCTCCATCGTCTTGCCGTTCGTGGTCTGGGCCCTGACGGTCGCGCGGACCAACTGGTGGGCGGGCGCCCTGACCGGAGCGTTCGCGCTCGTGCTGGCGATCCAGCCGGATGCGGCGTCCGCGACAGCCCTCCTGCTGGCGCTGGTGGCGCTGGCCGTGGTGCGGGCCAGGGTGGCGGCGCCCGACGTAACCGCTCTTCTGATGGCTCTGGCGGCGGCGGTCTGGAGCTGGACCCGCGCCGATCCCTTGCCAGCGATCGCCCATGTTGAACGGGTCGTGCCCGAGGCCTTCGCCGCCAATCCGGCCGTCGGGATGGCCGCGGGCTCGCTGCTGATCCTCCTGTCACTGCCGTTCGTGGTGAGGGCCTTCGCGGGCGGAGAGCGCGCCGTGGCCGCCGGTCTGGCGGGCCTGTGGATCGGGTTGGTGGCCGGCAATCTGTTCGGCAACTATCCGGCGCCCGTGGTCGGCTACGGCGCCTCTCTCGTGGTCGGCTGGCTGGTCTCGCTGGGGCTGGTCCTGTCGCGGCCCCGACCCGCGCCCGCGCCGCAGTGGGCGATCCATCCGCGAGAGCGGTAGCGGACGCTTCCCCTCGGCGACGAACCCCTGCATTCTGGCGGGGTCGGAGGGGCGAATGGCGCGCAAGCTGTCGGTTCAGAAGGTGATCGGAGGTCTGGGCGTCGTCGTGATCGCGCTCGGCGCCCTGAGCATGTGGGCGATCTCGCAAGGCGCGCGGCCGGGCTTCGCCCAGGAGCCGGCGTCCGAACGGGTCCTGCGTCAGGCGCGCGAACAGCTGGGACCCAAGGCGGAAATCCGTCTGATCGAGGCGGGCGAGGGGCGGGTCGTCTGCGGCTATCTGGCGGCCGGTCACTCCGCGCCTGCGACCGGATTTGTGTCACGCCCCAACCGCCTGCTGCTGAGCAACGATCCGCTCAAGGGCGAGTTCGACCAGATGGTCGCCCAGGACTGCCCCGAGTTCCCCGCGCCGCCGCCGAACCCGATCCTTCGATGAACCCCGACGCCCCCACCGCCGGCCGCTTCGAGGGCCGGGATCACCTGCTGCCGGTCCGGGTCTATTATGAGGACACCGACTTCACCGGTCTGGTCTATCACGCCAACTATGTCCGCTATTTCGAGCGGGGGCGGTCTGACTTCATGCGGCTGACGGCCAAGGGCCACGCCGAGTTGCTGGACGACGCCGAACCCATGGCCTTCGTCGTCGCCGAGATGAATATCCGATATCTGAAGCCCGCGCGGATCGACGACGCCTTGGTGGTGCGCACCACCTATGACGCGGTGAAGGGGCCTCGGCTGATCATCTCCCAGAGTGTCGAGCGGGACGGGGAGGTGCTGTGCCGCGCCGAGGTGACGGCGGTCTGCATCCATCTGGACGGTCGCCCCCGGCGGCCGACGAAGGCCCTGATCGAGAGCGTCACGCCCTGGCTCAAGGGCTGAACCCGGCGCACTCCGTCGCGGATATATGGAAACTGTTCTCACGCACCGGTGAGGGGAGCGTTAGTGACCTTGTCACGTCTGGCCGCTAGAGCCGGACAAGCGCCACACTATGGTCACGCCGGCCCGCACGATAGGCCGGACGCCATTGCCTCCAAGGACCCGCTCGCCGATGACAGTTCCCGCCGCCGCCGAAGCCGGAATGCTGAACCCCGTCTCCCTCTTCCTGCACGCGGATATCGTGGTGCAGCTGATCATGGTCGGGCTGGCGGTCGCCTCGGTCTGGTCCTGGGCCGTGATCATCGACAAGGCCTTCCGCTTCACCGCCCTGAACAATCAGGCCGACACCTTCGAGAAGGCGCTGAGTTCGGGCCGGTCGCTGGAGGATGTCGCCGCTGAGGCCGGACCCCAGCCGAACCATGCCCTGCCGCGCATGCTGGTGACCGCCCTGTCCGACTGGCGCGAGACCCGGGCGCGCGGGGTGCTGACCGAGCAGCAGGGCAATCTGCTCATCAGCCGTATCGACCGCTCGCTGGATTCGATCATCGCCCGCGAGGGTCAGCGCGTCGAGAACGGCCTGGGCGTGCTGTCGGTGGTCGCCACCGCCTCGCCCTTCATCGGCCTGTTCGGGACCGTCTGGGGCATCATGAACGCCTTCGGCAGCATCCAGCACGCCGGCAACACCAATCTGGCCACCGTCGCCGGTCCGATCTCGGAAGCCCTGTTCGCCACGGCCATGGGTCTGGCCGCGGCCATCCCGGCCTATATCGGCTACAACAAATTCTCGATCGACGCGGGCAAGTTCGCGGGCCGTCTGGAAAGCTTCGCCGACGATCTGCAGGCCGCCGTGGCCCGCCGTCTGGGCGTGCCGAGCGCCCCGCCTCCCCCGCCTCCGCCGCCGTCTGAATTCTCCATCCGCCGGGCCGACTGACATGGCCATGGGCGGAGGGGCCGGACAGGGCCACGTAAGAGGACGCCGCCGCGCCAAGAAGCGGCCGCTGAGTGAGATCAACGTGACGCCCCTGGTGGACGTCATGCTGGTGCTGCTGATCATCTTCATGGTGTCGGCGCCCCTGCTGGCGCCCGTCGGCGTGCCGGTCGAACTGCCCAAGACCGAGGCCAGCGCCGCGCCGACCGACAAGACGCCGATCACGGTGTCGATCGACCGCAACGGCGCCATCTACATCGACAAGGACGAGACGCCCTACGAGCAGCTGTCCAGCCGTCTGGTCGACGCCGCGAACGGCGCCGACAAGTCGGAAAAGCCCATCTTCGTGCGCGCCGACGGCCGGGCTCCCTATCAGGCGGTGGCGCGGGTCATGGCGCGCCTGTCGGCCTCGGGCTTCACCAAGCTGAACCTGATCACCGACCCCGAGACGGTTCCCGCGGGCTGACGTGAGAAGGCCCAGCCCCGCCATTCTGGGATCGGTCGCGCTGCACGTCGGCGTGCTGGCGCTCGCCCTGATCAGTTGGCCGAAGAAGGAATTGCCGCCGGTTCCGAACTCGGTGCCGGTGTCGATCATGTCGTCCGAGGTCATCGACGCCGCGGCGCCCGACAATCCCTCCGAGGAACTGGTCACCGAAGACGGCGCCAGCGCCCCGACCGAGGCCGTGGAAGCGCCGCCGGCTCCGACGCCCGCCCCGACCCCGCCGCCGACGCCCGCGCCGCCGACGCCGCGCATCCCGCCCAAGATCACGCCGCCGGCTCCGACGCCGCGCCCGCAGCCGACCCGGCCGACGCCGCCGGTCACGCGCCCGACGCCGCCGCGCCCCAAGACCCAGCCGCCTGCCGCCACACCACGTCGCAACGAGCCCTCGCTGGATCTCAGCGCCCTGCAGCAGGGACCGCGCCGCCCGAACAACAATCCCGGCCGCCCCTCGACGGGGCAGCAGGGGACGGGCGCGGCGCCCCAGGCGTCGGGACCGCAGCTCAGCGCTCTGGCGCGTCAGATCACGCCGAACTGGAACGTGCGGGTCGTCTGCGACCTGCCCGGCGGCGACGAGATCGTGATCCGCGTTCGGGTCCGGCTCGATGCGACGGGCCGCATCCAGGGCACGCCGGTGGTCGAGGGCGCTCGTAATGATCCCGCGTGGCGGGCCGCCTCGGACAGCCTGCTGCAGGCCTTGCGGGCGACGTCGCCGTTCGACGTTCCGGCCGGCTTCACGCCCCAGGAAATTCCGTTCCGGTTCGAGACCGCGCGCCAATGCCGCAACCTCTGAGCTGCCAAATGGTTGAGAGCGCGGTTCAAGCTTCGCCAAACGGTCGCCCCATTCGCGGGCAAGCTGGCCGTGGGGGCGACGGTTGCGCTAGATCAGGCGGGCCGCAAGGTAAACGAGGGAGCCGTCAATGCGTCTGAAAACTCTTCTGGCCACGGTCGCCGCGGTGGCGATGACCGTCCCGATGCTGACGCAGGCCCAGGTTCCCGGCCAGGCGCCCACGGCCGCGCCGCAGCAGACGCAGGACGTCGTCGTCGACGAGGGGGTTCTGAAGCCCTTCCAGATCGCCATCGCCCCGTTCAGCGGTCCGAACGGCTCGGAGCTGTCCGGCGTCCTGACCGGCGACCTGACCCGCTCGGGCTATTTCGAGGCGATCAGCCCGCGCAGCTTCATCGAGACCGGGCTGACGCTGGCCAACGCGCCCAACTTCCCGCAGTGGACCCAGATCGGCGCCCAGGCGGTGCTCTATGGCTCGGTGACGCCGCGCCCGGACAACCGCAACGACTACGGCTTCCGCCTGTACGATCCCTATCGTCAGTGCCAGCTGGTTTCCTACCAGTTCACCGCCACGCCCGAGCAGTGGCGCCGGGTCGCGCACAAGATCGCCGACGTCGTCTATCAGCGCATGACCGGCGAGAGCGGCTTCTTCGACACCCGCATCATCTATGTCGCCGAAAGCGGCACCGAGCTGAACCGCCTGTCGCGCCTCGCGATCGTGGACCAGGACGGCTACAACCCCGTCTTCCTGACCGGTGGCGAGGAGATCATCCTGACGCCGCGCTTCTCGTCCAACCCGGACGAGATCACCTATATGGCGCTGGGCAAGGACTACAGCCGCATCTACCTCTACAACCTGTCGACCGGCCGCCGTGAAAGCCTCGGCGAGTTCGACGGTCAGGCCTTGGCGCCGCGCTATTCGCCCGACGGGTCCAAGGTCGCCTTCTCCATCATCCGGGGCGGCAATACCGACGTCTATGTGATGGATCTGCGCAGCCGCCAGCTGAGCCGCCTGACCTCGGACCCCGGCATCGACACCTCGCCGTCGTTCAGCCCGGATGCGCGCCAGATCGTGTTCAACTCCGACCGCTCGGGCACGCCGCGCCTCTACATCATGAACGCCGACGGGTCGGGCCAGCGGCCGATCTCGCGGGGCGGCGGCAGCTATACCGCCCCGTCCTGGAGTCCGCGCGGCGACCTGATCGCCTTCACCAAGTCCTCGGGCGGCCGGTTCTCGATCGGCGTCATGGGCACGGACGGCTCGGGCGAGCGCAGCCTGTCGTCCAGCTATTTCGAGGAAGGTCCGTCCTGGGCCCCGAACGGCCGCTACATCATGTTCTCGCGCCAGACCCGGGGCGGGAACACCAATCTGTGGATGGTCGACCTGTCGGGCCGGGTCATCGCCCAGTCGGGCTATCAGGGCCGAGGTTCCGACCCCGCCTGGTCGCCCCTGCTGGACGCCGCCCCTGCGAACCTCGGCCGCAGCCAGGGTCCGGACAGCTGCCCCTCGTGATTTCAGACACCTCCGTCAGGTGAAATCAGTTCACGGGCGGAGCCGAAGACCTCAACTGTGCGTTACCCGAACCGAAGCGCCACCATTTCGCCACCCGCCCCGCTAAAGGCAAAGCTTGAAGCGCCGATCCGGCGTCCGAGGGCAACACCAAGGAGACGTCCCGCGATGACGACCATGACCAATCTGATGAAGCTGACCGCCGTCGGCCTCGTGATGGCCTCGATGGCCGCCTGTACGCCCAAGCGCGCCGTCGAGACCGCTGTCCCGAACCAGCCTTCGGGTCCGAGCACCAACCCCGTCTATCCGGGCCAGGGTGGGACTGTCGGCGGCTCGAACATGAACGCCGCCCGCCCGGGTTCGGAGCAGGACTTCGTCGTCAACGTCGGCGACCGCGTCTATTTCGACCTGGATTCCTATCAGGTCAGTCCTGAAGCCTATCCGCGTCTCGACGCCCAGGCTCAGTGGCTGATCCGCTATCCGCAGATCATGGTCCGCATCGAAGGAAATGCCGACGAACGCGGCACCCGCGAGTACAATCTGGCCCTGGGCGCGCGCCGCGCGGAATCGGTGCGCAACTATCTGGTCCAGCGCGGCGTGCCGGCCGGCCGCATCGACACCATCAGCTTCGGCAAGGAGCGCCCGATCGCCCAAGGGTCGAGCGAGGAGTCCTGGGCCCGCAACCGCAACGGCCACACCGCGATCGTCTCCGGCGGGATGTAAGCCCGCGAGGACCTGACGACCTCGGGGGCGCTCGCGACGCGGGCGCCCCTTTTCGTTCCCGGCGACCTTCGACCTGGCCTTGCGAAGGCCCTCAAACGATGAAAAGCCTGAAGCCATGATCAAGCCCCTGCATCGCAATCTTCTGCTGGCCACCGTGGGCCTCTGTGTCGTCGGCGGCGGCATCGCCGTGTCCCAGACCCAGCCCCTGGCCCCGGTCGAGTGGGACAATCGCCGTCTCGACACCCTGGACCGCAACGTCCGCCGTCTCGAGCGCGCCGTGACCCAGAGGAACGCCGTCGGCCAGCCGGTTCTGGTCGAGCCCGACCCTGAGGTCGTGGCCCTGCAGGGGCAGGTCGGGGAGATGGATCGCCGGCTTCAGGATCTGGAATCCTCGCTGCAGCGGATCACCCGAGACGGCGAGCAGACGGCCTTCAAGTTGGACGAGGCCAGCCGCGACAATACCGCCCTGCGCAACCGGCTGAACGACGCCGACACCCGTATCAAGGCGCTGGAAGATCAGGCAAAGGCCGCTGCCGCAGCCGCCGCCCAGGCCGCCGCCGCCGAGGAGGCGACCAAATCGCCGACCGGAAGCGCCGCCGGGGATCTGACCGCCGCCCGGGCCCTGACCGATGCGGCCGCGCAAGCCCAGGCCTATGAGGTGCTGATCGCCAACTGGCCGTCGACTCCCCAGTCGGCCGAGGCCGGCTATCGTCTCGGCGATCTGCGTCGCGCGGGCGACGACATGAACGGGGCGGTTCAGGCCTATGCCGGCGCCCTGAACGGCTGGCCGACCACGCCCTGGGCCGGGGAGACGACGCTGAAGCTGGCGCGTGCGCTGGCGGCGACCAACCGCAATCCGCAGGCCTGTGCGGCCCTGGGCGAGTTCAACCGGCGCTACGCCGCGGCGGCCTCGGCGCAGTTGAAGACCATCGCCGGCCAGATCCGCACCCAGGCGCGCTGCACCTGATCGCCATGGCCGGGCCGGATGCCGGGCGCGATGTCGGTCTGACGGCGCGGATTCAGGCCCGGCTCGACGCCCGCCTGATGCGCGAGGCCGATCATCCCGTCGTACTGGGCCTGTCCGGCGGCGGGGATTCCCTCGCCCTGCTGGAGATCGTCGCCGACTGGGCGCGCGCCCATGGCCGGGGTCTGCTCGTCGTCACCGTCGATCACGGCCTGAACCCGGCCAGCCCCGACTGGGGCCGCTTCTGCGCCGAGGCCTGCGCGCGGCTGGGCGTCAACTGGCGCGAACGGCGTTGGGAGGGCGAAAAGCCCGCGAGCGGGCTGACGGCGGCGGCCCGGACGGCGCGGCATCGGTTGCTGGCGGAGGCGGCGCGTGAGGTGGGCGCCCGGGTCGTCCTTCTGGCCCACACCGCCGACGATATCGCCGAGGCCGACTGGATGCGGGCGCGTCCGGTCGAGGACGGGGGCTCGACGCTCGGCCTTCTGCGCGACTGGTCGCCGTCGCCCGTCTGGCCCGAGGGGCGCGACCTGATGCTGTTCCGGCCCATTCTGGGGGAGCGGCGAGAGGTTCTGCGGGCGTTCCTGAAGGGCAGGGGGCTGGACTGGATCGAGGATCCCGCCAACGCAGATCCCCGTTTTGGCCGCAGCCGGGCGCGGAGCGCGCTTTCCCTTCTCCCTGAGGGAGAAGGTGGCCCGGCGGAGCCGGGTCGGATGAGGAAATCCGGCAGTGAGGTTTTGTCTGGAGCCGCCGACAACGAAACCCTTCACCCTCCCCACGCCTTCAGCGCCGGGCCCCTCCCTCTCCCTCTGGGAGAGGGGTTTCAGGTCGGGAGAGCGGTCGGATCGTCGGTGCTCGCCGCCACCCTTCTGTCCGCGTCCGGAGGGTCCAGTCCGCCTCGCCGTGATCGCATCGGACGCCTGACCGAACGGCTCAGGACAGGCGAAGACTTCAGCGCGACCCTCGCCGGGGCCCGGGTCGAGGCGCGTGGCTCCGAGGTCGTCGTCGGGCGGGAGCCGGGGGAGTTTCGCCGCCGGACGCCGGATGATGCGCCGCTGACGCCGGGACAGGCCGCTGTCTGGGACGGGCGATACGAGATCGTGATCGCGGAACCGGGATGGACGGCCACCGCCGCCGCCGGACGACTGAACCGGCTCACCGACGCCGACCGGGCGATCATGGCGACGGCTCCGGCCTGGGCGCGCGCGGCCCTGCCCGTATTGATCCGGGACGATGGCGCTGGCCCGGTTCTGGCATGGCGAAAGGCCGAGGTACGGGCCCTGGCGCCGCGACGTCTGGCGCTTTTTCCGGGAGCGGCTATGCCGAATTCGGGGGGCGAAACGACGCAGGAGGCCGACCTCTTTCGAACGATCCATGGCGAAACGCCGCCCGCTGACCTATTTTCACACAAAGACCACCATTGCGGCCCAGGCTGAGGCCTTGCCGAAGGACCGAGAACAACAATGAACCTGCGTAACCTGGCGATCTGGGGCGTGATCCTGTTGGGTCTGGTGGCGATCTACGCCGCCATGAGCCAGAACGGCGGCCCCCTGGCCACCGCCAAGACCGGAGCGGCCGCCGCCCAGCGGCAAGAGGTCATCACCTATTCCAGGCTGGTGAGCGAGATCGAGGCCCGCAACGTCAAGGGTGTGGTCGTCAAGGGCGACCAGATCTCGGGCGAGCTGCGCAACGCCACTCGCTTCAGCGTCACCACCCCGCTGCAGAATGAGCAGCTGATCGAGGCCATCCGTCAGTCGGGCGCCCAGGTCGACGTCAAGACCACCCGCCAGTCGATCTGGATGAGCGC
Organism: Brevundimonas sp. ALps5; assembly: GCF_058681645.1. NCBI lineage: Bacteria > Pseudomonadati > Pseudomonadota > Alphaproteobacteria > Caulobacterales > Caulobacteraceae > Brevundimonas > Brevundimonas sp. ALps5. Next base: position 2,182,186 of record NZ_CM178744.1, read on the forward strand.
CCTTCTGGGTCTGCTGCCGATCCTGCTGCTGGTCGGCGTCTGGGTCTTCTTCATGCGCCAGATGCAGGGCGGGGCGCGCGGGGCCATGGGCTTCGGCAAGTCCAAGGCCAAGCTCCTGACCGAGCACAAGGGCCGCAAGACCTTCGACGACGTCGCCGGCGTGGACGAGGCCAAGGAAGAGCTGCAGGAGGTCGTCGACTTCCTGAAGGATCCGGGCAAGTTCCAGCGTCTGGGCGGCAAGATCCCCAAGGGCGCCCTGCTGGTGGGCCCTCCCGGTACGGGTAAGACCCTGCTGGCCCGCGCCGTTGCGGGCGAGGCGGGCGTGCCCTTCTTCTCCATCTCCGGCTCGGACTTCGTCGAGATGTTCGTCGGCGTCGGCGCCAGCCGTGTGCGCGACATGTTCGAACAAGCGAAGAAAAATGCTCCGTGCATCATCTTCATCGACGAGATCGATGCGGTCGGTCGTCACCGCGGCGCCGGTCTGGGCGGCGGCAATGACGAGCGCGAGCAGACCCTGAACCAGCTGCTGGTCGAGATGGACGGCTTCGAGGCCAATGAAGGCATCATCCTGATCGCCGCGACGAACCGTCCCGACGTTCTGGACCCGGCCCTGCTGCGTCCCGGCCGCTTCGACCGTCAGGTCGTGGTGCCCAACCCCGACGTGAACGGCCGCGAGAAGATCCTGCGCGTGCACATGAAGGACGTGCCCCTGGCCGCCGACGTCAACGTCAAGACCCTGGCGCGCGGCACCCCGGGCTTCTCGGGCGCCGATCTGGCCAATCTGGTCAACGAGGCCGCCCTGATGGCCGCCCGCAAGGATCGCCGGATGGTCACCCATCGCGACTTCGAGGACGCCAAGGACAAGGTCATGATGGGCGCCGAGCGCAAATCCATGGCCATGAACGAGGAAGAGAAGAAGCTGACCGCCTATCACGAGGGCGGGCACGCCATCGTGGCCATGAACGTCAAGATGGCCGACCCGGTGCACAAGGCGACCATCGTCCCTCGCGGTCAGGCCCTGGGCATGGTCATGCAGCTGCCGGAAGGCGACCGCTATTCGATGAAGTACCAGCAGATGGTTGATCGCATCGCCATCATGGCCGGCGGCCGCGTCGCCGAGGAGATCATCTTCGGCAAGGAGAACATCACCTCCGGCGCCTCGTCCGACATCACCCAGGCGACCAAGCTGGCCCGCCGCATGGTGACCCAGTGGGGCTTCTCCGACATCCTGGGCACCGTGGCCTATGGCGAGAACGAGCAGGAGGTCTTCCTCGGTCACTCGGTCGCGCGCAGCCAGAACATCAGTGAAGAGACCGCCCGGATCATCGATTCCGAGGTCAAGCGTCTGGTCACCGAAGGCTGGAACGAGGCCCGCCAGATTTTGACCGACAAGGCCGCCGATCTGGAGACCCTGGCCCAGGCCCTGCTCGAGTACGAGACCCTGTCGGGTCAGGAGATCAAGGACCTGCTGGAGAAGGGCGCCGCGCCGAATCGCGACGAGAACAACTTCCCCAACTCCGGCCCCTCGGTCTCCGTGCCGGTGACCCCCGTCGCCGACGGCGGCGTCACGGTCGACGTCCCGACCGTCCACTAGGCCTTCCAGAACCCGCCGCGGGCTTTCGCTCCGGCGGGTTCTTTTTGATGAACATGTTTGCATTATAAACAAGTCTATGAGATACGGCCTCATCCGAAACGGGAGGGGTCGCCATGTCGGCATCCGAAATCGATCGTTCCGAGCGCCTTCACGGCCTCGATGCGCTGCGGGGCGGGGCCCTGCTTCTGGGCGTGGTGCTCCACGCCTCCATGTCCTTCATGCCGGCGCCGATCTGGATCGTCTCTGACGATCAGCAGTCGATCGGGGCCGGGGTGCTGTTCTTCGCCATCCACATCTTCCGCATGGCGACCTTCTTCCTGCTGGCGGGCCTGTTCGCCCATATGATGCTGGGCCGGCGCGGCGTCGGCGGCTTCTTCAAGGACCGCTTCATCCGCATCGGCGGGCCGCTGGGCGTCTTCTGGACCCCGGTGATGGCGGCGATCATCGCCGTCCTGATCTGGAATGCGGTCCGGCAGGCCGCCGGCGCCCCGATGGGCCCGCCGCCCCCGCCGCCGACCTACACCTGGCTGACGATCCCCCTGACCCATCTGTGGTTCCTGTGGGTGCTGATGCTGCTCTATGTCGCCGCCCTGATCCTGCGCGCGCCCTTCGCCATGCTCGATCGCAACGGCGGCTGGGGCCGGACGGTCGATCGGCTGATGGGCGGACTGGCCACGCCGTGGGGCGCCGTCATCCTCGCCGCGCCTCTGGCTCTCGCCCTGTGGGCGGAGCCGAACTGGGTCCCCTTCTTCGGCATTCCGACGCCGGACCACGGGCTGGTTCCGAACCTGAGCGCCTGCGTCGGTTTCGGCGCGGTCTTTGGCTTCGGCTTCCTGCTGGACCGTCGTCGCGACCTGCTGGCGAAGCTGGAAGGCTGGGCGCCGGTGAACCTCGGCCTTGCGGTCGGGGCGGGCGCCACCCTGCTTATGCTCGCGGGCGGTCCGGCGCCGTCCATCGTCCCGGTTACCGATCCGGCGACCAAGGCCATGGCGGCCGCCGCCCTCGGGGTGGCCACCTTCGCCTCGGCCTTCGCCGCGGTGGGGCTGGCGCTGAAGCTCTTCTCCGGCCACAGCGCCCTGCGTCGCTACGTCGCCGACGCCTCCTACTGGATCTATATCGTTCACCTGCCGCTGGTCATGGCCGGACAGGTGCTGATCCAGGACTGGGCCGCGCCCTGGCCGGTCAAGCTGGCGGTCGTGGTCGCGGGGGTTCTGGCGGTCAGCCTCGCCAGCTATGAGCTCCTGATCCGCCACAGTTTCATGGGCCGCTGGCTGAACGGACGGCGCGTGCCCTGGCGGCGCAAGCGGGACGCCGAACTGGTCCCCGCCGAATAGCTTGCCAACCCCGGCCGGCGCGTCCATCCGATGGAGGCGCCGGCCGCATCAGGAATCGCCCTCATGTCAGACAAGTCCACGCCCGAAGCCGATCTCGCCTTCCTGCGCTCCGTTGTGACGGGCGGAGGCCCGGGCGGGCATCTGACGTTGGGCGTCGCCTATCTGGCCGGCGGGCTGCTCTACGGCGGCCAGTGTCTGTTCCACATCGGCCAGATCGCCGGCTGGATCCGCTGGCCGGACCTCGCCAATCTGGCGGTGGTCGTCGCGGTGCCCGTGGCCTTCTTCGTCATCCTGACCTGGGCCATTCTCGAGGACCGTAAGGTCCCCAAGCCGGGTCCGATGGTCACCCGCACCCTGAACGCGGCCTTCAGCGCCACGGGCATGGCCAATCTGGCGATCATCATCGTCTTCGGCGTCGGGTCCGCGCGCGATCATGACTTCGCCGTGTGGCTCTACTACGCGGCGGTGATCTTCGCCCTGCAGTCGGCGGCCTGGTTCGTCGCCTTTACCCTGAAGCGGACGCCGTGGATGTTGGCGGTCTCCATCGGCGGTTGGCTGACGGCGGTGGCGCTGGGCCTGACGGTGCGTCAGGCCCCGATCTATCTCGGCATCTGCACGGTCGCCCTGTTCCTGCTGTTCGCCCTGCCCGGATGGGTCATGCTGCGCGGCGCTCTCGATGCCCGCAAAGCCGCCTGAACCATGGGGCTGAACGATCTCGGACGGATCGACGAGGTCATCCACGGCCGCATGCGGCTGGGGATCATGGTCTATCTGGCTGACGCCGAGGTCGCCGACTTCACCGAGCTGAAGACAGTTCTGGAGGCGACCCAGGGCAATCTTTCCGTCCATATCAAGAAGCTGGAGGAGGCCGGCTATGTCGCCGTCGCCAAGAGCTTCGTGAACAACAAGCCCCTGACCCGGGTCTCGATCACCGACGACGGCCGCAAGGCCTTCGCCGCCTATCTGGAGGCGCTGGGCGGGCTGATCGGCGGGCGCGGCTGATGGCCCCCGTTGTCGTCGATCCGAAGCACGTCCACGCCTTCGCGGGCGAGGCCGCCTTCGATGCCTGGCTGGCGAAGAACCACGATCGCGAGACCGAGGTCTGGATCCGCATCTACAAGGTCAAGTCGGGCGTGGCCTCGATCACCGTCAAGCAGGCGATCGATGTCTGCCTCTGCTGGGGCTGGATCGACGGGATCAAGAAAAGCTTCGACGAGGCCAGCTTCCTGCAGCGCTACACCCCGCGCGGGAAGAAGAGCGTCTGGAGCCAGGTCAATGTCGACAACGTCGCGCGCCTGACCGAGGCGGGGCGGATGACCGGCCACGGCCAGGCGCACATCGAGGCGGCGAAGGCCGATGGCCGCTGGAACGCCGCCTATCGCATCAAGGGTTCGACCCTTCCCGAAGATCTGGTGGCGGCGGTCGAAGCCGTACCCGCTGCGAAGACGACGCTTGAGTCCCTCAGCGCCCAGAACCGCTTCGCCCTGATCTTCCGGCTTCAGGCCCTTAAGACCGAGGCGGGGCGGCACAAGGCCATCGCCCGGTTCGTCGACATGCTGGCGCGGGGTGAGACGATCTATCCGCAAGGGACGCCCAAATGAACCGCGTTCAGGTTATGGGCATCGTCAATGTCACCCCGGACAGCTTCTCGGACGGCGGGCGGCTGGCGACGGTGGAGGCGGCGGTGGCCCATGCCCTGTCGCTGGTCGAACAGGGCGCAGACGTCCTCGACGTCGGTGGAGAGAGCACCCGGCCGGGCGCTGAGCCGGTCAATGTCGCCGAGGAGATCGCCCGCACCCTGCCGGTGATCGCGGGCGTCCGCGCACAGTGGGCGGGGCCGATCAGTATCGACACCCTCAAGCCCGAGGTGGCGCGCGCCGCCGTCGGTGCCGGAGCGACGATCTGGAACGACGTCTCGGCCCTGAGCTTTTCGCCCGACAGTCTGGCGACGGCGGCGGCCCTGCGCTGCGACGTGGTCCTGATGCATATGCAGGGCGAGCCGCGCACCATGCAGGCGGCGCCCGTCTATAATGACGTGGTCGCCGAGGTCGTCGGCTATCTGGCCGCGCGCGCGACGGCGGCGGCCAAGGCCGGGGTGGCCCGCGAGAAGATATGGCTGGATCCCGGCATCGGCTTTGGCAAGACCACGGCCCACAACCTGACCCTGACGGCGCGGCTGGAGGCGCTCGTCGATCTGGGCTTCCCCGTCCTCTACGCCGCCAGCCGCAAGCGGACGATCCTCGGCGTCGACGAGACCGCAACCGATCCCGCCGACCGGCTGGGCGGGTCGCTGGCCCTGATGCTGGAGGGGGCGCGGCGCGGGGCGAAGATGGTCCGCGTCCACGATGTGCGCGAGACGGTTCAGGCCCTGAAACTGTGGGCGGCCGTCAGCTCGGCAGGTTGATCTGCCAGGACACGCCGAAGCGGTCCTGCACCCAGGCGAACCGTTTCGAGAAGCCATAGTTTCCGGCCGGCATCATGGTCTTGCCGCCTTCGCCGAGCGCCTCGGCCAGGGCGTCGACCCCGGCCTCGGTCTCGACCGTCAGGAAGGTCGAGGTCGAGGGGGTGAAGGTGAAGTCGTGCACGGGCGGCGAGTCGTTGGCCATGATCTCCAGCCCGGCGATCGACAGTCGGGCCATGGCGACCTTGCCGTCCGGGCCCTTGTGCAGGGCGGACACGACGGCGCCCGGAATGACCTCTGCGTAGAAGGTCAGGGCCTCCTCACAATCGCCCTGGAACATCAGGAAGGGGGCGGCGGCGGTGATCATGGGTCAGCTCCGGAGGGTGGCGTCGGCGACGGCGGACAGGTTGTCGAGGATCATGGACCAGCCGGCGGCGCTGCGCTCGGCATAGGCGGCCCAGGCGGGGGCGAGGCCGTGGCTGAGGACGACGACGCAGCCGTCTCCGTCGGGCGCGAAGGTCACAGTGACGCGTGTCGGTTCCTCCGGAGCCTCATCGACCCAGAAGTCGAAGACGATGCGGGCCGGGCGTTCGATCTGCACGAACCGTCCGAAGTGGCGCGCCAGGTCGTCGCCGCGCCGTTCGAAGATGGCGAAGGCGCCGCCGACGACGGGATCATAGTCGGTCTTCTCCATCACGCCGTCGGGCGTATGGAACAGCCACAGCCCGACCGTCGCCGGATCGAGAAAGGCGTCGAAGACCCGCTCGGGCGGGTAGCGGAAACGCTTCTCGACGCGCACTTCAACGGGATCGCTCATTCGCTCCAGCCCTCCGCGTGATGGTCGGGATGGCGGTCGACGACGAAGCGCGGCGCGATTCCGTGCTCCAGCCAGATCTTGGCGCCGGCGAGCACCAGGGCGAAGCCGCCGGTGGAATCCAGCGCCTTCGCCACGCCGTCGGCGTCATCGTTGAACCCCCGGTTCTCTACGGTGACCCAGGTGTGATCACCACGCGGTTCGAACCGCCATTCGACCTCGGTCGGGGTGCTGCGATTATCCCAGTCGATCAGGATGCGGCGGTCGGGCTCGACCGCCTTGACCGCGACCTCGGTCGAGGCGCCGTACATGGCCCAGGTCCAGTTGACGACGGCGCCGGGCTCCAGCACGCCCGTACTGTCGGTGAACCAGAAGCCGGTCGTCACCGCCGGGTCAACGAAGGCCTGAAAGACCTCCGTGACCGGCCGGCGGATCAGCATCCCGGCCGTTGCGACGGGCGGGGCGACGGGCGCCGTCACGCGGTCCGCCAGTCGTTGGAGTAGGGCTTCTCGTCACCCGCGTTCGGGTTTTCGATACGCTCGGCATAGGCGTCGCGCAGGGCGAACCAGCGGTCCCAGCTCCACGGATGGCGCACGCCTCTGATGGCGTCCTCCAGCCCTTCCATATGGTGCTGCCAGCCGGCGAGGACGTTCTTGCGCCCGCTCTCCCAGGTCGAGGGCACGCGGTGGGCGAGGATCAGGTGGGTGCCGTCGCCGTCGGGCTCCAGCCGCCAGGAGACGACCGAGTCCGGATTGCTGCCGAAGGTGTGCTCGAACAGGGTGTAGGGCCGCACGGTCAGGACTTCGTTCGACTGGCGGCGCTTCTCCGGCACGTCCGGCATGAAGTCGTTATCCGGTTGGCGGAAATGCAGCTCCATCCTGCCGCCCGGGACTGTCTCGATCTCCGCGTCGGCCAGCCAGCAGGCGAGGCCCTCGGGCGTGGTCAGAGCCTTCCAGACGCGCTCGGGCGAATGCCGCAGGCGGCGTTCGAAGCCGATGATCCAGCCATCGCCGTCTTCGCGGATCGTGCCGGCGTCGGTGCCGGGAAGCGTTTCAACGAGAGTATCGGTCATTGCGGAAACTCCTTGTCCAGATGCGCCTCAAGGGCGTCGAGCTTGTCGCTCCAGAAGCGGCGATAGGGGGCGAGCCAGGCGTCCAGCTCGGCCAGGGGGGCGGGGTTCAGGCGATAGAGGCGGCGGTTGGCGTCCTTGCGCACCGTCACCAGACCGGCGGCGCGCAGCACGCCCAGATGTTTCGACACCGCCGGCTGGCTGATCGGCAGGGCGGCGACGAAGTCCCCGGCGGGGCGTTCGCCCTCGCGCAACAGACCCATGATGGCCATGCGGTTCGGTTCGGACAGGGCGAGGAGGGCGTCATGCATGTGAATAACTAATCAGCTATATAGCCATAATGCAATATATGATTTTCTTGCCCTTGGTCGGGGGCTGACGCATCAGGACGGCATGACCGCCGAATCCTCCCAGATGCCTTCCGAGAAGCCCGGCCGCGTCCTCATCATCGCCGGCTCCGACTCGGGCGGCGGGGCCGGGATCCAGGCCGACATCAAGGCCGTGACGATGCTGGGCGCCTATGCGGCGACCGCCATCACGGCCATCACGGTTCAGAATACGCTGGGCGTGACAGGGGTGTTCCCCCTGCCGCTCGACCTCATCGAACAGCAGGCGCGGGCCGTGCTGGACGACATCGGCGCAGACGCCATCAAGACCGGCATGCTGGGCACGGCCGAGACGGTCGAGCGCGTCGCCGCCATCCTGGATACGTCCGACGCCGCCGTGGTCGTCGATCCGGTCATGGTGGCCAAGGGTGGAGCCTCGCTGCTGGCCAATGATGCGGTCGAGGCGGTGAAGCGCCTGATGATCCCGCGCGCGACGCTCCTGACGCCCAATGCGCCCGAGGCCGAGGCCCTGACGGGGCTGACGGTCGCCGATCTGGACGGCCAGCGCCGCGCCGGCGAGGCCCTACTGGCCATGGGCGCGAAGGCGGTGCTGATGAAGGGTGGCCATGTCGACGGGCCGACGGTGATTGACCTCCTGATGACCCCATCCGGCGAGACCCTGCTGGAGGGGCCGCGCATCGACACGACCAGCACCCATGGCACCGGCTGCACCCTGGCCAGCGCCTGCGCGGCGGGTCTGGCCAAGGGTTTGCCGCTGGAGGTCGCCGTCGCCGAGGCCTGGGCCTATGTCGCCGAGGCCATCCGCCGCGCGCCGGGACTGGGCCACGGCCACGGCCCCCTGGATCACGGCTGGCCGGTGAGGGGACGATGAGCGATCTGGAACAACGACTGATCGAGATCGTCCGGAACTATCCAGACCTTATGCACGTCATGACCACCGTGAGGTCTCTTGACCTGCCCGACTGGCTGATCTTCTCCGGTTCGGTCTATCAGAGCGTCTGGAATGCACAGACAGGTCGTGAGCCGGGCTATGGCGTCAACGATTTCGACCTCGGCTATTTTGACACGGACACCAGCTGGGACGCCGAGGACGTGGTGATCAAGCGCGTCGCCGCCGCCTTTGACGAGCCGCTGCGCAGTCGGGTCGAGGCCCGCAACCAGTGCCGGGTGCCGATCTGGTTCAGGTCCAAGTTCGGCGAGGACTACGATTCGATCGCCTGCACCGCCGAAGCCCTGCCGCGCTTCGTCGCTCCGGCCTTCGCGGTCGGTGTCCGGCTGGAGGCGGATGACAGCATCACCATCGTCGCCCCGTTCGGTCTGGAGGACGCCTTCGACCTGGTCGTGCGTCCCAACCCGGATCGGCCCCTCGCCAAGGACTGGGCGAAGATCGCCACCAAGATTAAGACGCGCTGGCCCGAGGTGTCGGTGGCTGAGGTCCAGGTGGCCCTTACCGCGTCCTGACTTTTCGCGTATCGTTGTTCCCTGTCGTATGCGAGGGGGAAGACGCGATGACGATGACGGCCGCGCCGGTGGCGGTGAAGGAGCGGTTCGGCTCCATGGATGTGCTGCGGGGCGTCGCGGTCTGCGGCATCCTGCTGATGAACATCCCCTTCATGGGCATGCTGGGCGACTCGGGGCGACCGCCGCTGCCCGCCGCGCCCAACCTGGACTGGATCGCCTTCACTATCCAGGACGTCGTCTTCTCCGGGTCGATGCGGGGGATGTTCACCCTGCTCTTCGGGGCCGGGATGCTGATCATGCTGCGCCGCGCGGACGAGCCGGGCGGCGAGAATGCGATCTCGGCCTATCTGACGCGCTGCTTCGCCCTGATCCTGCTGGGGGTAGCCAACTTCGCGATCTTCCTGTGGCCCGGCGAGATCCTGTTCGCCTACGGCGTGGTCGGTCTGGCCCTGCTCCTGTTCAGGAAAGCGCCGCCCCGGCTGCTGCTGACGGCGGCGGCGGCCTCGCTGGTGGTCCTGACCCTGAGCTTCGCCATCCCGGTGATCGACCGGGCCGCCGCCCTGCGCGACGCCCCCGCCGCGGCTGCCGCCAAGGCCGAGGGCAAGACCCTGACGGACGATCAGAAGGCCGCGTTGAAGATGCAGGCGCGGGGCGCCGAGGTCATGCGACCGCCCGCCGCCAAGCTGGAGAAGGAGCGCCAACAGCGCACCAGCTTCCCGGGGGTCGTGGTCTGGAGCACCAAATTCTGGGCCCAGTTCAATCTCAGCCGCAACGGTATCTTCGGCCTGCTGGAAAGCCTCGGCTTCATGCTGATCGGCATGGCCCTGTTCCAGAAGGGCTATCTGACCGGCCAGAAGCCGCTCAAGGTCTATGTCGGGCTGATGGTGGGGGGTTACGGCCTGGGTCTGGCCATACGGGGTGTTCAGGCCTTCTGCGCCTGGACGACGGCCTATGAGCTGAACCCGTACCAGATGCTCTGGGGCGCCTTTCTGTACGAGGTCGGGCGACTGCCGATGACGATCGGGCTGCTGGGTCTGGTCATGACCCTCTATCAGGTGGACGCCTTCGGCAGACTGGCCGACGGCATCAAGGCTATCGGCCGCATGGCCCTGACCAACTATGTCGGCCAGTCAGTGATCACGGCGATCCTGTTCTACGCCTTCGGCCTGCTCGGAAAGTTCGGCTTCGCCCAGCTGATGGGGATCGCCGCCCTGATCTGGATCGCCCAGGGGATCTTCAGCGTCCTGTGGCTCAGGGTCTTCGAGATGGGACCGCTGGAATGGCTGCTGCGCATGCTGACCTATGGTCAGAAGACTCCCATTCCCCGGGTCACGCCGGCCCCGGCGGCGGTCCCGGCGCCGGCGGAATAGGGCTTCGGGTTTTCAGTCTGCCACCGCTGGTCTAGGCAACGACCATGCGCCAGTGGACCATCGACGCCTTCGCCGACCGACCCTTCATGGGCAATCCGGCCTGTGTGGTCGAGCCGTTCGACGTCTGGCCCGCCGACGGCTGGATGCAGGCCCTGGCCATGGAGAACAACCAGTCGGAGACGGCCTTCCTGCGCCGGACGGCCGATCCGTCCCGTTTCGACCTGCGCTGGTTCACCCCGGCGATGGAGGTCGATCTGTGCGGCCATGCCACCCTGGCCTCCGGTGCGGCCCTGATGACGGAGATCCACCCCGAACTGACCGCTGTCAGCTTTGACACCCGGTCAGGCCGCCTGATCGTCCGCAAGGCGGCCAAGGGCTTCGAAATGGATCTGCCGGCTGATCCGCCTCGCCGCACCGGTCCGGTCGAGGGGCTGGCCCAGGCTCTGGGGGTCGAACCGGTCGAGGTCTGGGCGGGCCGTTATCTGGTGGCGCTCCTGCCGGATGCGGCGGCGGTGCGGGCCTGTGCACCCGACTTCAAGGCTTTGAGCGGCTTACAGGGCGAGGCCGGGGAGGGTGGTCAGGTGATTGTCGCGGCCCTGTCAGGTACGGGTCTGTCGGATCAGGATGACGTCGATGTCGTCGACCGCTTCTTCGGCCCCGGCTGCGGTATCGACGAGGACCCGGCGACGGGATCGGCCCACTGCATCCTCGCGCCTCTCTACGCCGACCGGCTGGAGCGTTCTGTGGTCAGCTTCCGGCAGGTCTATCCGGGCCGGGGCGCGCGCTTCGAGACCGAGGTCGCAGGCGGTCGGGTCCTGATCCGGGGGCGGGCGGTGACCGTGATCGAGAGCCGGCTGCGGCTGCAGCCCTGACTGAACAGCGAAAGGGCGCGACCCTTTCGGATCGCGCCCTCTGTTTTCAGACCGGATGGTCCGGATTAGCCGCGACGCCAGTTAGCCCCGGCGATTGTCGCGGTCGTTGCGCTCGTAGCGGATCTGGGCCGACAGGCGGTCGAAACGGCGATCCAGATCGGCGCGTTCCCAAGCGCTCAGACCGCCGCGGCGGTAGTTCGCCTCAAGACGGACAAGGCCGTTGAACTCGGCGCGCAGCCGACCGGCTTCACGGCGGCTCAGCGAACCGTCGCGCAGACCCCGATCGATGCGGCGGTCCAGATTGACCTGACGCTGGTTGATCGACTGCCAGCTGCCGTAGCCGGTGGAGACGACGGGCGGGCGGTTCGGGCCGTGGTTCGGGCCGTAAGGGCCATGATAGGACTGAGCGGCGGCGGGGATGGCGGCGGCCGACGTCGCGGCCAGAACCAGGGCGGGGACAATCATCTTCTTGAACATCGGATCACTCCTCGGTGTTTCTGTTCGTCGGGGGCCGGGTGGCCAGCGATGACTGCAGATAACCACCCCCCGGCTGAGCCCGACCTGAACAGGCCGCGTCAGGTTCGGTTCATGTGCATGACAAATGCGCAAGACTGACATTGGTGGGATGTGCGAACCCCTTCGACATCCCGACAAACCGCCTTACAGTGCCGTTCAGGCCTCGTTCAGGGCCAGTGACGCATAAACACCTCCATCATGACCCGCGCTCTCGCCATCACCCTGGCTTTTCTTGTCGCCGCCGCGCCCTTCAGCGCCGCGTCCGCGCAGGATCGTGGCAATCGCGGAGACGACCGTGGCCCGCGTCAGGAACAGTCCCGTGATCAGGGCCGGGAAGGCCGTCAGATCAGCGAGGCCCAGGCCCAGTCCATCGCCCAGTCCCGCGCGCGCGGCGCCCGCTTCGTCGGCTCGCGCGGCCTGCAGGGCGGCTCCTATGTCTTCGTTTTCGACGACAATGGGCGGATCTTCCAGATCTCGGTCTCGGCCAGCGGAAATTGAACCCAGGTTTCGGGAGCTTCTGAATGCGTATTCTTCTGGTCGAGGACGACGTCGATCTGTCGCGTCAGCTGAAACAGGCGCTGGGCGACGCCGGCTATGCGGTCGATCACGCCGCTGACGGCGAGGAAGCCCACTTCCTCGGCGACACCGAACCCTATGACGTCGTGGTGCTGGACCTCGGCCTGCCCAAGATCGACGGCGTCTCGGTGCTGGAGCGCTGGCGTCGCGACGGCAAGACCACGCCGGTGCTGATCCTGACAGCGCGAGGCGCCTGGTCGGACAAGGTCTCGGGCTTCGACGCGGGCGCCGACGACTATCTGACCAAACCTTTCCACACCGAGGAACTACTGGCCCGTCTGCGCGCCCTGCTGCGGCGCTCGGCGGGCATCGCTTCGGCGACCCTGTCGTGCGGCGGCCTGCGTCTCGACCCGCGCGCGGCCCGGGCCACGGTCAACGGCGAGCCCCTGCGCCTGACTTCGCTGGAATACCGGCTGCTGCATTACATGATGATGCATCAAGGCCGGGTCATCAGCCGGACGGAGCTGGTCGAGCACCTCTACGACCAGGACTTTGACCGCGATTCCAACACCATCGAGGTCTTCATCGGCCGGGTGCGCAAGAAGGTCGGTCCGGACCGCATCGAGACGGTGCGCGGCCTCGGCTATCGCCTGACGCCCCTGCCGGGCGAATCCGAAGCGGCGTGAGCGAAACTCCGCTCAGCGAAGCCGCGTCCGAGCCGGCCAAGCCGTCTGGTCCTGCAGATTGGGGGCGCTGGTTCGGGCGGCCCGGCCGCAGCCTCACCCGGCGCCTGATCCTTCTCGCCTGCGGCTGGATCGCCCTGGCCCTGATCCTGACGGGCGGCGTCCTGACCAGCCAATATCAGGAAAGCGCGCTTCGGCGGCTCGGCTTCATGCTGGGCGACACCATCGACGAGGTGGTGCTGGCCACCACCGCCACCCCGGACGGCGGCGTCCATGTCGACGAGATCAAGGACGCCCCGACGCTGCGCGGCCTGTCCGGCAAATACTGGATGATCGCCGAATACGACGAACAGGGCGGCTTGCGCGTCATCGAGCGGTCGCCGTCGCTGGCGGGCGAGACCCTGTTCATCGATCCCGAACTGCCCAGGCGGTTGAAGTCCGAGTTCGGCATCCTGATTACCTACAACGACCTCGTCGGGGTGCTCAGGCCCGCGCACAGCCAGCCCTTACGCGTCGCCGCCAGCCTGAAATCCATCCCCGACCGGTCGGCGCCCCTCGTCTTCATGGCGGGCATCGACCGGTCCGACATCGATCTCGATACGCGTCAGTTCGCGACCTTTACCTGGACGGCCCTGTTGATCCTCGGCCTCGGCCTGGTGGTCGCCGTCTTCCTGCAGGTCCAGATCGGCCTGCGCCCCCTGTTCGGGCTGAGGAACGAGATCATCAATGTCCGCAAGGGCAAGGCGGCGCGGATCGAGCGCGCCTATCCGCTCGAAATCGCCCCCCTGGCCGAGCAGGTGAACCGGCTGCTGGACCATAATCAGGAGGTGGTTGAGCGTCAGCGCACCCACGTCGGCAACCTGGCTCACGCCTTGAAGACCCCGCTGTCGGTCATGCTGGCCGAGGCCTCGGACCCGCAGAGCGACCGGGACAAGATGGCCGATCTGGTCCGCCGCCAGACCGAGGTGATGAAGGGTCAGGTCGACCATCACCTGCGCCGCGCCCGCGCCGCCGCTCGCGCCGCCCACGGCCTGGGCGAACGCACGCCTGTTGGGGAGGTGATCGACGAACTGGCGGTGATGCTGGAGCGGGTCTTCCAGTCCAAGGACGTGGAGATCGACTGGCGCGCGCCTGACGAACTCGGCTTCCTCGGCGAGCGGCAGGACCTGCAAGAGATTCTAGGCAATCTGATCGAGAACGCCTGCAAATGGTGCAAGCGCCGGGTCCGGGTCTCGGCCGGCCCCAGCGGCCTCGGCCAGATGATCGTGGTGGTCGAGGACGACGGCCCCGGGCTGCCCGAGGACCAGCGCGAAACGGCCATGAAACGCGGCCAGCGCATGGACGAGGACGCGCCCGGATCGGGTCTCGGCCTGTCGATCGTCGACGACCTGACGCGCGCCTACGGCGGCCGTCTAACCCTGGCGGCTAGCGACATGGGGGGGCTGAAGGCCATCCTTGAGTTGCCGGCGGCCGAGGCCTAACCCGTTAAGGTTCCTACGTAATCCGTTAACCCTGCGCTCGTATTCTGGACGCTGACAGGCGTTTACGTGGGGTAGAGTCTGAATGGCCGAACTGTCGGTCGCTCATCGTATGGCCCTGGCCCAGGTGGTCGAGGGGGTTCCGGATCGCACGCTGCGTCAGCTGTCGCTCGCCGTCTCGGGCATGCCCGGCGACAAGGCGCGTGCGCTGGAAGCCATGCTGGCGGCCGAGAGCATCGACCGCGTGCGTCGCGCCCGCGGCTTCGCCGCCCTGACCCCCCTGTTCCGACCCCGCGCCGACGGTATCGAGGCCATGACTTTCCCGCCCGGCGTCCTGCCGCGGCTCTGGAAAATCGCCTCCAGCCGCGAACCCAATCTCCTGCCGCTTCTGGATGATGACGACGAGCGCGAGATCGCCCGCACCACCGCCGTCTGCGTCCGCCTGTACGCCGCCGCCGCCGCCGCCGTGCGTGATCGCCCCGCCGAGGTCTGGCCGGCCGCTCTCGGCGATCCGGCGAAGCGGGAAACGGGGCTTGAGGATCTGGCCCATTGCTGCGATTTCGGCGGCCTGGTCTATCGCGCCCTGCCGTCGCTGAAGGCTTGGGTCGGCCGCCCGAACGGAGATCAGGTCGCCGAGCTCAGGCTTCTGGTTCGCGACGCCTCCGAGATGCTGCCCGACGGCGCGGAGCGGCTGATGGACATTCTGTTCGCCCATCTGGCCGACGCCTCCCTCGTTCTCCGGCTGATGATTCACGCCTCGACCAGCGCCTCGCGCGGCAATCTGCTGTCCGAGAGCGAGCTGGCTGTCTTCATCGACCGGCTGGTGGCGGGTCTTGAAGGGCGCTGCGCCCGCATCGTCGCCTTCCGCATCGGCGACGGCCCCGAGGGTCTGAAGGACGATCTGGAATGGTGCGCGGAGGTCTTCAAGGAGATCGAGGCGACCGTCCACCTCGACCGCGAAGGCGACTGGGGCAAGCGGCTGCGCGAGGTTCGTGTCCGCATCGGCAAGCGGCTGGGCGAACTGCTCAGCGGGGTGACAAAGCTGGTCGACAAGGCCACGCCGATGCACAAGGTCCAGACCTCGGGCCGGATGACTCGCAAGGCGCCGCACCTCGAACTGCCGCTCGACGCCGCGACGGTGCAGTCGGCGAAGGACGCCCTGAAGATGGTCGGCCTTGTACGCAGCTTCGCCGGCGCGTTCGGCTGCGAGTCCCAGCGTCTGGCCCTGGTGCAAAGCCTGACGGTTCATCTCAGCAGCTATGCCGACCTGATCATCGAGGACGTCAACTCCGGTGACGCCCCGGACGAGACCCAGGCCATCGACCGCGCCGCCATGATGGCCGACCTGCTGGAGCAGATCGACGCCTTGACCGAGGCGCGCGCCATCCGTCGTCGCACCGCCGTGGCGGGCGGCCCGGCCCCGATGAAACTGTCAGCCTGAGCTCTGGAGGAGAGGTCTCGCCGCCGCTTCCGGGATCGGCTAGAGCGGGTCCATGACGGCCTTCTGGATCATGACCGCACTGGCGACCGCGATGGCGGCGCTGCTGGTGCTGACCGGCGCGCGGCGTGGCGTCGACGCCGTGGTCGATGTCGAGCCGGACGCCGCCGCGCGAGAGCTGGCCGAGCTGGATCGGCTGAAGGCGCGTGGGCTGCTGACCGAGGAGGCCTGGGCGGCCGCGCGGGCCGAGGCCGGTCGCCGCCTGCTGGCCGACCGCACCGGGCCGATGGCGTTGCGCGCCCACCCCGCCGACCGGCGCCGGGTTCTGGGCGGGGTCGTGCTGACGGCGGTGGTGGCGCTCGGCCTCTACTGGGGCATAGGCAAGCCCGGCTACGGCGACCAGACCTATGATCGCCGCGTCGACGCCTGGGGCGCCTCGGCTGAGCCGCTGGAGGCTGAACAGGTGGCGGCGGTCCTGACCCGCGAGGCGAGGCTGCGCCCCGACGACCGCCAGATCCTGACCATGCTGGGCGCGGCCCGGTTCGCCGCCGATGACCCCGTGGGCGCGGCCTCGGCCTTCCGCCGGGCGCTGGCGATGAATCCCGACGATCCCCGCACCTGGGCGCGGCTGGGCGAGAGCCTGGTCCGGTCGCAGGACGGGGCCGTCGGCGCCGACGCCGAGGCCGCCTTCCGGGAAGCGTTGAAGCGCGATCCCGGTCAGTTGGGCGCCCTGTACTTCCTCGGCGACGCGGCCCTGACGCGCGGCGACCGGGCCGGCGCGCTGACCCTGTGGACGCCACTGATCAAGACGCTGGATCCCGCCGATCCGCGCCGCGTGGAACTTGAGAAGCGGCTGGCGAGCGCGGCCCGATGACCTCTTTCAGCCGCTGTCGCGCCCCGCTATACGGCCGCCAGTTTTCCTCCGCGCGCGGACCCTTCCGGACATGAGCTGGCTTCCCCGATCGCCGAAGGCGCGCCGTCGCCTGTGGGTCGTGGCGGCCGTGGCGCCGATCCTCGCCCTCGCCGTCGGCCTGTCGCTGTGGGCCATGAACGACAGCGTGACCTTCTTCTTCACGCCTTCGGAAGTGACCGTCGAAAAGGCCCCGGCTGGACGCGACATCCGTCTGGGCGGTCTGGTCGAGGCGGGCAGCGTCCAGCGCCACGGCGCCGACGTCAGCTTCGCCGTCACCGACAACATGGCCTCGACCCGGGTGATCTATCACGGCGACCTGCCCGACCTGTTCCGCGAAGGGCAGGGCATTGTCGCGCAAGGGAGTTTTCAGCCCGACCGGACCTTCGTCGCCCATCAGGTGCTGGCCAAGCACGACGAAAAATACATGCCGCGCGAAGTGGCGGACAAGCTGAAGGCCAAGGGCGAGTGGCGTCCTGAGCCCTCGAAGGCTTCTGCCGGAAACGCCGCCCTGTGATCAGCGAGTTCGGCGCCTACGCCCTGATCCTGGCGCTCGCTCTCGCGGTCCTTCAGACCGTGATGGCGACGGCCGGGCGTATCCGGCGCTCGCCGGTTCTGGCCGGAGCGGCGCAGGGCGCGGCCATCGCCTCGGCCTGTGCGGTGGCGCTGGCCTTCGCGGCCCTGATCTTCGCCTTCGTGACCTCGGACTTCTCGGTCGCCAACGTCGCCAACAACAGCCACACCGACAAGCCGATGCTCTACAAGGTCGCCGGCGCCTGGGGCAGCCACGAGGGCTCGCTGGTCCTCTGGTGTCTGGTCATGACCGGCTTCGGCGCCGCCCTTGCGCGCGCCGGCGGCCTGCCGTTCGGGCTCAAGACCTCGGCGGTCGGGGCGCAGGGAGCCTTGGGCAGCCTGTTCCTCGCCTTCGCCGTCTTCACCTCGAACCCCTTCGCCCGGCTGGACCCGGCGCCGTTCCAGGGCGCGTCCCTGAACCCCCTGCTTCAGGACCCGGCGCTCGCCTTCCATCCGCCGCTGCTCTACGCGGGCTATGTCGGCTTCTCGGTGACCTTTTCGCTGGCTGTCGCGGCCCTGATCGAGGGTCGCGTCGATCCCGCCTGGGGCCGCTGGGTCCGGCCCTGGGCCCTGGCGTCCTGGGTGCTGCTGACCATCGGCATCACCCTCGGCTCCTTCTGGGCCTATTACGAACTCGGCTGGGGCGGCTGGTGGTTCTGGGACCCGGTCGAAAACGCCAGCTTCATGCCCTGGCTGGCGGGCGCGGCCCTGTTGCACTCGGCGGTGGTGACCGAGCGGCGCGGAGCCCTTGCGGGCTGGACGGTCTTCCTCGCCCTTCTGGCCTTCACCTTCTCCATGCTGGGCGCCTTCCTCGTGCGCTCGGGCGTCCTGACATCCGTCCATGCCTTCGCCGTCGATCCGGAGCGCGGGCTGATGCTGCTGGGCATCCTCGGCGTCACGGCGGGCGCCGCCTTTGCCCTGTTCGCCTGGCGGGCGCCGAAACTGACGGGTGGCGGTCTGTTCGCACCGATCAGCCGCGAGGGGGCGCTGGTGCTCAACAACC
Source organism: Brevundimonas sp. ALps5 (assembly GCF_058681645.1). Lineage (NCBI taxonomy): Bacteria > Pseudomonadati > Pseudomonadota > Alphaproteobacteria > Caulobacterales > Caulobacteraceae > Brevundimonas > Brevundimonas sp. ALps5. The sequence continues at coordinate 2,200,565 of NZ_CM178744.1, forward strand.
TCTTCCTGACCGCGGCGGCGGCGACGGTGCTGCTCGGCACCCTCTATCCCCTGATCCTGCAGGCGGCGACCGGGGCGACCATCTCGGTCGGCCCGCCCTATTTCGCCCTGACCTTCACCCCCCTGATGGTGGTCGCCTTCCTGATCCTGCCCGCCGGGCCGCTGCTGGGGTGGAAGCGCGGCGATCTGAAAGGGGTAGGCCAGAGGCTGGCGGTCGCGGCGGGCCTGTCCCTCGTCTGCGCCCTTCTGGGCTGGATGGCCTTCGAACCGCACAAGGCTATGGCGGCCGGCGGCATCGCCATCGGCGCCTGGCTGATCCTCGGAGCCCTGGCCGAGGTGGCCGAGCGCGTCCGGCTGTTCCGGGTTCCTCTGGCGGAAGTCGGACGCCGGGCCAGGGCCCTGCCGCTGGGCGCCTGGGGCATGACCCTGGCCCACGCCGGGCTCGGCCTGTTCGTGCTCGGCGCCGTGGTCGAGACCGGCTTCAAGGTCGAGGCCGCCGCGCCGCTCGGCCTCGACGGGAGCGTGACCGCAGGCCGCTATTCCGTCCGGCTGGACGACGTCCGTATCGTCGAAGGCCCCAACTATCTGGCCGAGCAGGGCCATCTGACCGTCACCCCGACCGATGGTGGTCCTGAGCGGACCGTCATAGCCGAGCGCCGCTTCTTCCCCGCTGGCGGCCAGACCACGACCGAGGTCGGCCTCGATTTCCGCGGGCTGGACGATGTCTATGTCGTGCTCGGCGAGCGCAGATCGACGCCTCAGGCCGCGCGGGCCTGGACGGTCAGAGTTTACTGGAACCCCTGGGCGCGGCTGATTTTCCTCGGGCCTCTGGTGATGGCGATCGGCGGGGTTCTGTCCCTGCTGGACCGCCGCCTCCGGATCGGAGTGGCCGGGCGCAAAAAGGCCGCGGAGAGCGCCGCGTGAGAACCGCCGCGATCGCCCTGGTTTTCGCACTTCTCGCCGCGCCTGCGATAGCCGAACCCGCCGCCGCGCCCGACCAGCCGCTATCGTCTCCGACGCAGGAGGCGCGGGCCCAGCGGCTGTTTCAGGACATCCGCTGCGTGGTCTGCCAGCACGAATCCATCGCCGACAGCCCGGCCGGCATCGCCGCCGACATGCGCCGCCTCGTGCGCGAGGAGATCGCCTCGGGCGCCACGGACGAATCGATCCGCGAGGATCTGGTCCGCCGCTGGGGCGACTACATCCTGTTCAAGCCGCCAGTGAAGGCTGCGACCTGGCTGCTGTGGTTCGGCCCGCTCGCCCTGGTGCTGCTGGTCGGCGGCGTCTTCATCGCCCGGTCTCGCCGGCAAAGGCCCGACGCCGCGCCGCTTTCGCCCGATGAGGAGCGCCGGTTGAACGATCTTCTCCGTGGCGGCGAGGTTCGCCCCGATCCTGACGCAACTTCGTCCCACGACTGACGTGCGCGGGGAACAATCGTTCCGACGCCCCGGGTTTGGCTTCTGCCCGACCGGGTCTATATCTCAACGCGAAACGGCCTCCAGACGAGGCCGAAAGAGGATCGCAAGACGACGATGCTGAAGCGGAAAGAGTTCATTCTGGGGGCTGCGGCCGGCCTGATCGTTGCGGCGGGCGCCACCGCCGGCGGCGTCATTTCATGGCCGGGCGCCCATGCCGAGGCCCGTCCGGGTCAACTGGTGGCCTCCGCCGGCGCGGGCCTGGCCTTCGCCCCGCCGCAGGGCGCGCCGCTCAGCTTCGCCGACATCGTCCAGCAGGTCGCCCCGGCCGTGGTCCAGATCGAGGTCGAGACCCCGGTCGAGCGCCCGCAAGGCATTCAGGGCTTCCAGATCCCGGGCCTGCCCGGCCTGGTCATCCCGAGCCCCGGCCAGCAGCAGGAAGAGCCTGACGCCGAGCCGCAACTGGCCCAGGGCGCCGGCTCCGGCTTCTTCATCTCGCGTGACGGCTATATCGTCACCAACAACCACGTCGTGGCCAACGCCAAGTCGATCAAGGTCAAGATGACCGACGGCCGGACCCTGGACGCCACCCTGGTCGGCCGCGACGAAAACACCGACCTGGCCGTGATCAAGGTCCAGGGCGACGACTTCAAATTCGTCAGCTTCGAGGAACAGGCCGATCCGCGCGTCGGCGACTGGGTCGTCGCCGTCGGCAACCCGTTCGGCCTCGGGGGCACCGCCACGGCCGGCATCGTCTCGGCCCGGGGCCGCGACCTGCAGGACCGCTCCAGCGCCTATGTCGACTATCTGCAGATCGACGCCGCCATCAACCGGGGCAACTCGGGCGGCCCGACCTTCGACATCTATGGCCGCGTCATCGGGGTGAACTCGGCGATCTTCTCGCCCACCGGCGGCTCGGTCGGCATCGGTTTCGCCATCCCGGCCTCGACCGCCAAGAGCATCACCGACCAGCTGATGCGCGGCGGAAACATCGAGCGCGGCTATCTGGGCGTGTCGATGAAGACCATGAGCGACGACGAGCGCGCCGCCCTGGGTCTGCCGGAAGGCGTCAAGGGCGCCCTGATCAACAGCGTGACCCCGGATGGTCCCGCCGAGAAGGGCGGCATCCGCGCCGAGGACGTCATCGTCGCTGTGAACGGCCAGGCGGTCGAGACCGGCAACGCCCTGACCCGCGCCGTCGCCAACGCCCGCGTCGGCGACGAACTCCGCGTCGAACTGATGCGTGACGGACGCCGCCAGACGGTCACGGTGCGGGCCGCGAAACGCCCGTCCGAGGCCGAACTCTATCCGACCGACGAGGAAGGCAACGCCAATCCGTCGCCGGCGGTCCCCGCCGTTCCGTCGGGCCTGACGGTCGAAGGCCTGTCGGTCTCGCCCCTGACGGCGGCGCTCAAGAGCCGCTACAGCATCGCTGATGACGTCTCGGGGGTCGTGGTCACCCAGGTGGCCCGCGGCTCCAAGGCGGCGCAGGGCGGCCTGCCGGTCGGCACGGTGATCAGCCGCGCCTTCAGCCGTCCGGTCAACACGCCGCAGGAACTCAAGGCCGCCATCGACGCGGCCCGCGCCGCCGGCCGCCCCAGCGTGCTGTTGCAGGTCACGGCTCAGGGCACCACGGCCCTGATCGCCCTGGAACTGTCCAAGAGTGAATAAGCCTTAACTGACAGGATCGTCACGGATGCGCTAACGTCCGTGACGATTCTGAATTCAGGAGGGGTCAATGCGTGTTCTGGTGGTCGAGGACGACGCCGAGGCGGCGACGGCGATGGTCCGTGGCCTGAGCGAGGCCGGGCACGAGGTGTCGCACGCCATCGACGGGGCCTACGGCCTGCTCGAGGCCCAGCGCGGCGGTTACGACGTCTATGTCGTGGATCGGATGATGCCGCGCCTCGACGGCATCGGCATGGTCGAGACCCTGCGCAAGGACGGCGACCAGACCCCGGTCCTGTTCCTGTCGGCGCTCGGCGAGGTCGAGGACCGGATCACGGGCCTCAAGGCCGGCGGCGACGACTATCTGGTCAAGCCCTACGCCTTCGGCGAGCTGATCGCCCGGGTCGAGGCCTTGGCCCGCCGTCGCGAGACCGGCGGCGTCCAGACGGTGCTCAAGGTCGGCGATCTTGAGATGAACCTGATCGCCCGCACCGTGCATCGCGGCACGACCGAGATCGACCTGCAGCCGCGCGAGTTCCAGCTGCTGGAGTTCCTGATGCGCCACGCCAACCAGTCGGTGACTCGCACCATGCTGCTGGAAAAGGTCTGGGAATACCACTTCGACCCCCAGACCAACGTCATCGACGTTCACATCAGCCGTCTGCGGTCCAAGATCGACAAGGGCTTCGACAAGGCCATGCTGCAGACGGTGCGCGGGGCGGGATACCGGCTGGAGGCCTAAGTCGCCTCAATGAAACTGCCGTCCCTCTTTCGCCGCACGCCCTTCCGGCTGACGCTGCTCTTCCTCGCCCTGTTCGCGGCGGCGGCCAGCGCCATCCTGGCCTATGTCTATTTCGCCTCGGCGTCGGAGGCCCAGGCGCGGGCGACCAAGGACGTGCAGAGCGAATTCGACGCCCTGACGGCCATCTATCGTACCCGTGGCGAGGATGCGTTGAACCAGGCCCTGGTCGAACGCACCATTCGGGGCGGTCCCTATCTGTATCTGTTGACGGACGGAGCCGGGAAGGTGGTGACCGGCAACCTCTCTGTCCTGCCGTTCGATCCGGGAACCCAGACGCCTGGAATGGGCGACTGGGACACTTTCCGCCTGACGTCGACGGACGCCGAGGGGCATGTCGTGAACCGGCGCTCCATCGGGGTGATCATGCCCCTGAGAACCGGCGGCAAGCTGGTCGTCGGCGAGGATATCGGCGACATCGAGGAATCCCTCGCGCGCCTGACCCAGGCCCTTTGGATGGCCATGGGCGGGGTCCTGCTGCTGGGCGCCACCGGCGGCCTGATCATCAGCCGCAACGTCGAACGCTCGATGGGGCGGTTGAACGCCGTGGTCGCCGCCGTGCGCGACGGGGACCTGAAGGCGCGGGCCCAGGTCCGGGGCGGCGAAGGCTCGGGCGGCGACGAACTGGACGAGCTCGGACGCGGCCTGAACGGCATGCTGGACCGGCTGGAGGCTTCCATGGCCTCGATCCGTCACGCCGGTGACGCCATCGCCCACGACCTGCGCTCGCCCCTGACCCGGATGCGGGCCAAGATGGAGGTCGCCCTGATCGACGCCGAGGCGGGCAGGGTCTCGGGTGTCGAGGCGCTGGAAGTGGCCCTGAGCGAGGCCGACCACCTGCTCAAGACCTTCAATACCGTCCTGGCCATCGCCCGGTTGCAGGCCGGCGGCGCGCCGGATCCGCAGGTGTTCGACGCCGCCGATCTGGCCGCCGACATGGCCGAGCTCTATGAGCCCGCCGCCGAGGACAAGGGGCTGGAATTCTCCGCCGAGATCGAGCGCGGCCTGATGATCGAGGGCAACCAGCCCTTCCTGGCCCAGGCCCTGGCCAACGTCATCGACAACGCCATCAAATACACCCCGACCGGCGGGGCGGTGATGCTGCGTGCGCGCCGACGCTCCTCAGGTGAGATCGAATATTCGGTCACCGACACCGGCCCCGGCGTTCCCGCCGAGGACCGCGAGCGGGTCGTCCAGCGCTTCGTCCGTCTCGACAACAGCCGCAGCGAGGCCGGCTCGGGTCTGGGCCTGTCGCTGGTTTCCGCCGTGCTGGAAGCCCATGACGGACGCGTTCAGCTGGATGAGGGGCCAGGCGTCTACGGCGGCTTCGGGCCGGGCCTGCGCGTCGCCCTCGTCCTGCAGCCGGCGCCGTGACCGAACCCGTCCTCGGCGACCGGATCGGCCCCTGCGGCCCGGTCGCGGACGCGGCGGCCGCCTCGCGCTGGCTGGAGCGGCTGAGGCCCGCGGCGGAGGAGGGCGGCTGGAGCGATTGCCTTGACCGCGCATGGCCGGCGCTGGCTCCTGTCTTCGCCGCCTCCCCCTATCTGGCCGGATTGGCGCGGCGTTCGCCGGAGCGGCTGCGCGCAACGCTGGAGACCGCACCCGAGGCCCGGCTGGAGACCCTCCTCGCCAAAACCCTGGCCCTGTCCGGCCCGCCCGATGAGGTCAGGGCGCCGCTGCGCGGCCTGAAGGCCGATTTGCACCTGCTGACGGCGCTGGCCGATCTGGGCGGAGTGTGGGACCTGACCGCCGTCACCGCCGCCCTGTCGCGCTTCGCCGATGCGGTGACCCAGACCGCTCTCGCCTCGGTCGCGGGCGAACAACGCGCGAAGGGGCGGCTGCTCTCCGCCGCCGATGATCCCGCCGGTCCCGTCCCCGGCCTGTTCGGTCTGGCCATGGGCAAGCACGGCGCCTTCGAGCTGAACTATTCCAGCGACATCGACATCTCGCTCTTCTTCGATCCGGACCGGCTGGCGCCGGCCCTCGCGCCCGGCGTCGAGGCCCAGCCCTTCGTCGACCGTCTGGCCCAGGCCACGGCGACCCTGCTGCAGGAGCGGACAGCGGACGGCTATGTCTTTCGCGTCGATCTGAGGCTGCGGCCAGATCCCTCATCGACCCCGCCGGTCGTGGCGACGCCCATGGCCCTCTCCTATTACGAATCCGTCGGCCAGAACTGGGAGCGGGCGGCCTTCATCAAGGCCCGGGCCATTTGCGGCGATCCGGTCGCGGGAGCGGAGTTCCTCGACGCCCTCGTCCCCTTCGTCTGGCGGCGCAGCCTCGACTATCAGGCCGTGCTCGATATCCAGTCGATCAAACGCCAGATCCACGCCCACAAGACCGGCGAGGGGCTGGTGGCCATGGGGGCCAATCTGAAGCTCGGCCGGGGCGGCATCCGCGAAATCGAGTTCTACGCCCAGACCCAGCAACTGATCCTCGGCGGCCGCGACAAGTCCCTGCGCGCACGCCGTACCGACGAGGCCCTCGCGGCGCTGGCGGCGGCGGGGCACATCCCGACCGAGGTCGCCGTCGACCTGACCGCCGCCTATGCCGAGCTGCGGGCGCTGGAACACCGCGTCCAGATGCTGGACGACGAACAGACCCACACCCTGCCGGTCGACGCCGAGCGCCGCATCGCCGTCGCGGCCCTGTCCGGCGAGGACAGTCTCGCCGACTTCGACCGGGGCGTGGAGGCTCTGCTGCTGGGCGTGAACCGGATCTACGGCCAGCTGTTCGAAGGGGAGGAGGACCTGTCCTCGCCCTGGGGCAGTCTGGTCTTCACCGGCGTGGACAACGACCCGGAGACGCTCGAGACCCTCAAGCGCATGGGCTTCTCCGAGCCCGCCACCGTCGCCGACACTATCCGCAGCTGGCACCACGGCCGTATCCCGGCGACGCGCTCGGCGCGGGGGCGCGAGTTGTTCACCCGGCTGGCGCCGCGCCTGCTGACCGCCGTGGCCCGGACCGGATCGCCGGATGCGGCCTTCAAGCGGTTCGCGGTCTTCTTTTCGGCCATGAATTCGGGCGTGCAGGTCCAGGCCCTGTTCCTGAACCAGCCCGAGCTGTTCGGCCTGATCGTCGGGGTCATGGCCTTCGCGCCGAAGCTGGCCCGCACGCTCGGCCGCTATCCGGCGGCGCTGGATTCCATGCTGGACGCCCGCTTCCAGATCCCGGTCGGCCCCAATACCGGCCTGTTCGCCCAGATGGAGGCCGAGGCGCGCGAGGCGGGGGATTTCGAGGGGGCGATGAATGTGGTGCGCCGCCTGCACCGCGAACAGGCCTTCCGCATCGGCATCCAGACCCTGACCGGCCGGGTCGGTCCCGGGGCGGCGGGCCGGGCCTTCACCAACCTGGCCGACGCCGTGATGGGGACCCTGTCCGAGGCGGCTTTGGTCGAGACGGTGCGGCTGGGCGGGGCGATGCCCGGGGCGGTCGCGGTGATCGCGCTCGGCAAGGCCGGGTCGCGGGAAATGACGGCGGGCTCGGACCTCGATCTGATGACCGTCTATGAGGCGCCGCCCGAGGCGGTGTCCGAGGGCAAGGGCTGGACCGCCGACGTCTTCAACGTCCGCTTCACCCAGAAGCTGATCGCGGCCCTGTCCGCCCATACGGCTGAGGGCGGGCTCTATGAGGTCGACATGCGCCTGCGGCCCTCCGGCTCCAAGGGGCCGGTATCGGTGCGCCTCTCGGCCTTCGAGGACTATTACGCCGCCGAGGCCGACACCTGGGAGTTCATGGCCCTGACCCGGGCCCGGGTGGCCTGGACCAGCGACGATGACTTCGGCGGGCGGGTGACCAAGGCCATCGAGGCCGCCCTGCGCCGGCCGCGCCCCGGCGTCGATATCGGCCGCGACATTCGCGCGATGCGCGACCTGATGGACCGGGAACGGCGGGCCCAGGGGTTCTGGGATCTGAAGCTGTCGCGCGGCGGTCTGGTCGACGCCGAGTTCGTGGGTCAGTACCGCCAGCTGACGGCGGCGCTCGCGGGCGGACCCCTGTCGGTCTCGACCGTGGTCCAGCTGGGCGAGGACACGCCCATGGCCGAGGCCTGGCGGCTGCAGCAGAGGATCGGCCAGCTGTTCGCCTGCGCCTTCGACGAGCGCCCCGATCCTGAGGAAGAACCCCTGGCCTTCCGCCAGCGTCTCGCCGAGGGGGCCGGCGCGCCTGATTTCGAGACCCTGATCGCGCGCCTGAAAGAGGTGCGCTCAGAGGCCCGGGCCGCCTTCGATCAGGCCCTGCCGGGCGTCAGCGACGGAGAGTCGTCGGGCCCGCGTTGAACTTCTCGACGGGGGTCATCCGGGCCCCGGGCCCGACGGAGACGACGTATGAAGAAGACCATCATCGCCGGCGGACTGGCCGCTGCTTCCCTGGCCGTTCTGGTGGGCGCCGCCGCTCCGGCCCCGCAGACGGCCGCTCCGACGCAGGCCGCGACCGCGCAGGCCGCTCCCGCGGCGCGACACGCGCGCATGGAAGCCCGGCGAACCGCGCCGGTCACCCAGGCTGAGTTCGTCCAGGCCCGCGTCAGCCGCCTGACGGCGCTGGACGCCAACCACGACGGTACGGTCCCCGCCGAGGAACTGCGCGCCGGCGCCCAGGCCCGTCGCGCTCAGCATGCGGCCCAACGCTTCGACCGCCTCGACGCCGACAAGAACGGCCAGATCAGCCGCGCCGAGTTCGACGCCGCCCGCCCCGAACGCGGCGTCGGTCGCGGACCCGGTGGTGAACATCGTGGTCCGCGCATGGCGCACCGCCGTGGCGGCGAAGGTCACGGGTCCGGTCAACGCATGGCCCAGCACGGTCCCATCATTATCGCCGATGTCCAGACGAAGCTGACCGAAGACTTCGCCCGGCTCGACACCGACCACGACGGAGTCCTGAGCCCGGCCGAGCGTCAGGCGGGCCGCGCCGTGATGCGTGAACGCTTTCAGGAGCGCAGGGCTCAAAGACAAAACCGTGCGCCTGCCGCCGTTTCGGCGTCGCCCTCGGCCACGGCTTCGGAGTAAGACCGTGTCGGGGAAGGCCGTGATGGTTCGGTCGGCCCGCTCTGTGAGCAAGGGAGCAGGCCGGCTTGGCATCGATCGTCGACCCCGACGAGGAACTGGTTCGCCGCGTGGGTCAGGGCGACCCGGCGGCGATCCAGGCCATGGTCGCGCGCAAGCTGCCGCGCATGCTGGCCCTGGCGCAGCGGATGCTGGGCGATCCGGTCGAGGCCGAGGACGTGGCCCAGGAGGCCATGCTCAGGGCCTGGAAACAGGCGCCGCGCTGGCGACCGGGCAAGGCGAAGTTCGACACCTGGCTGCACCGGGTGGGTCTGAACCTCTGCTACGACCGTTTGCGACGGCGGCGCGAGGTGCCGACCGAGACGCCGCCGGACCGGCCCGACGACGGTCCGGCGCCCGATCGGGGGCTTCTGGCCGCCGAGCTCGGCGTCCGGGTCGACGCGGCCCTGCGACGATTGCCCGAGCGTCAGCGGGAGGCCATCGTCTTGTGCCACTATCAGGAGCTGTCCAATATCGAGGCGGCCGACCTGATGCAGATCAGCGTGGAAGCGCTGGAGAGTTTGCTGTCGCGGGGCCGTCGCGCCCTGAGGCAGACGTTGGCGGATATGGCGCCCAATGCCGAGAGGCACACCGGTGGACGGGGGGCTGAAGGATGACGACGATGAACGCCGAAAGGCTGAAACAACTGGCCGAAGCCTATGGCGCCGACAAGCGGCGCTGGCCCGAGGCCGAGCGCAAGGCGGCGGAGGCTCTGATGGCCTCTGACGGGCCGTGGGCCGACCGGGTGCTGTTCGAGGCGCGTCAGACCGACGCCGCGCTCGACGCCTCGGCGCGCCCGATGATCTCCAGCGCCCTGCGCGACCGGGTCATCGCCTCGGCCATGGCCGCCGGCCTGTCGCCGCGCAAGGCGCGTCTGGTCTGGGACCGTCTGGTGCTCTGGTTCGGCGCCGGCTGGGCCGCCGCGGCCTGCGCGGGCGTGATCGCGGGCGCCAGCCTGACCCCGCACCTGACCGCCGACGCCCAGGCCGATGCGGTCCTCTATCAATCCAGCCTGTCGGGCGTGGACGATACGGAGGTCCTGGGTTGAGCCTTCTGGATTCTCCGCGCGCCCTGAAGATCGCCCTGGCCGCCTCGGTCGCCCTGAACCTGTTCGCCATCGCGGGCGGCGCGACCCTGTGGGTGACCAAGACCAAGGCCGAGGACAAGATCGAGGCGGCCCAGGTTCCGGGCCGTCAGAGCACCTTCAGGGATATCCTCGCGGGCATGGAGCCCGAGACGCGCCAGCGCGTGCGGACGGCCTTCCGCGCCTCGGCCATGGCGGCCCGGCCGGACTTCGAGGCCTCGCGCGCGGCGCGGCGCCAGGCGGTCGAATTGATGCGCGGCCCCAACCCCGACGCCGCTGCCGCCAACACCTTGCTGGACCAGTCCCGCGCCGCCGAGATGCGCGGCCGGGCCCGGCTGGAACACGACGCCACGGCGGTTCTGGCGACGCTGAATCCGGACGACCGTCAGGCTCTGGCCGTGATCCTGGCCCGGCGCGTCAAGCCCGGCGGCGGCGCCCCCGATCAGCACAAGGGGGGACCCGGCGGCCGTCCCGATGGGCGCCCTGACGGCGATCAAGGTCGTGGACCCGATCAGCCCGGTGCGCCGCGCGGGGAACGCTAGGCGATTTTGAGAGGCTTCAGGCCGCGCGCGCCTGGGGCGGGCTGGCCCCGGCCTCGGCCGGGCGAACTTCGGGAAGGTCGAAGCTGACCACGGTCCCGGCGCCCGGCTCGCTGTCCATGGCCATCACGCCGTGGTGCATCTCGATCAGCGACTTGGTCAGGGCCAGGCCCAGGCCGGTCCCCTGCGTGGTCTTGGAGTGCTGGCCCTCGACCTGTTCGAACGGGCGGGCGAGGCGGCCCAGATCCTCGGCGGCGATGCCGATGCCCGTGTCGGCGACCGCGACCCTCTGACGTCCCACCCCGTGCTGGGCCACCGAGACGGTGATCGAGCCGCCCTCGGGCGTGAACTTCACCGCGTTCGAGATCAGGTTCAGCATGACCTGCTTCAGGCCGCGCTGATCGGCGTCGATGTCGGGCAGGTCCTGGGCCTCCAGCGCCAGGGTCAGGCCCGAGTCCTCGGCCTTGCCGCGCATCAGGCGGATGGCGTCCTCGCAGACCTCTCTCAGCGATACCTTCTCATAGTGCAGCGTCATCTTGCCGGCCTCGATCTTGGCCATGTCGAGGATGTCGTTGATCAAGCTCAGCAGGTGCTGGCCGGACTTCAGGATGTCGGAGGCATAGCCTTTGTAGCGCGCGTCGCCGACCGGGCCGAACATCTCGCCGGCCATGATCTCGGAGAAGCCGTTGATGGCGTTCAGCGGGGTGCGGAGCTCGTGGGACATATTGGCCAGGAACTCCGACTTGGCCTGGTTGGCGGCCTCGGCCCGGGTCATGGCGATCTCGTATTTGCGGGCCAGCAGGCTGAGCTTCTCCTGACTCGACTCCAACTGGTCGACCATCAGGCGCAAGCTGTCCGCGGCGCGCTGGGTCTCGGCCTCCTGCTTCTTGATCTGGGTCAGGTCGGTGGCGGTGACCACGGTCCCGCCGTCGGAAGTGTAGCGCTCGGCCAGCCGCAGCCAGCGGCCGTCGTGCATCTCGACCTCGCGCATTCCGGCGCCGAGGTCCGAGGACGGATGGTCGGCCTTGATGGCCAGGGCGGCGATGCGGTTCAGCTCGTCCTTCATCGCCCCGCGGCGCACGGCCTCGGGGGCCAGGCCGAAGGCGTCGGAGAAGGCCTGGTTGCACAGGATCAGCCGCCCATGGCGGTCGAACAGGGAGAAGGCGTCGGACACGCTCTCGATGCCGTCGCGCAGCCGGCTTTCGGCCGACTGGGCCTGGGCCTTGGCGCGGCGGGCCTCGGTGATGTCGAGGGCCACGCCCAGGATGTTGATGAAGCCGCCTTCGTCGCGTTCGCCGCGCGCCTGCCCGCGGGCGTCGATCCAGCGGATCGTGCTGTTGGGACCGGTGACCGGGAAGGTGGTCTCGAAGGCGCCGAATGTCGCGGCCTGACGCAGGGCGTGCTCGACCAGATCGCGGTATTTGGGATGGACCCGCCCCAGCACGGTCGCGGCCGGGACGACGCCGCCCTCCGGCAAGCCCAGCAGGGTCGCCATATAGTCGGACAGGGTGACTTCCTCGGCCTCCAGATCCCATTCCCAGACGCCGCAGCGGGCGGCCTCGACGGCGACGCGGAAGCGGTGCTCGGTCTCGGCCCAGTCGCGGGTCGCCCGGCGCTGGCGCCAGCCCTGCACCAGCATCATGGCTCCCACGGCGGCGCCGAGGGCCAGCGGAGCCAACAGGACCCAGGCGTCGCCCAGCAGTCCGCCGCCCGAGCCGGCCGGCTGGGCGGCGACCGCCAGCAAGCCGGTGGATCCGACCGGGGCGGCGAGGAGGGTCAGCGGCTTGCCGCCCGAGGGCGTCGTCGCGATCGGACCCGTCGCCGCCTTCAGCGCCGCGTGGTTGAGCGCCGGAACGGTCGCCCCGGGAGCCGCCGTCGCGACGTCGTCGTCGGGCATGGACAAATAGAGGGCGGACCCCGTCTCGGAGGCGGGCAGGGGAATGCGGGCGACGATCCGCATCGTTCCGGCCGCCTGGCTGGTGAGAACCGCGCGGCGATCGGCGCCGAGACGCAGGGCGTGACCGGCCGACGCCGGGGGTTCGGCGAAGGCCTCGGCGGGGGCGCCGCTGGCGGCCTGGACGGCGCCGGTCGGCGACAGGATGGCGAAGGCGGCCTCGGGGGCCGCGGCGCGGGCGGCCTCGGCGGCGTCCAGCGGCCGGTCGGTATGGCCGGTCAGGGCCGCGGCGCCGATGGTCAGGGCGGCGCGGGCGGTCAGGATGCGACCGTCCATCCGGGCGGCGAACAGCTGGGCGTCCTGTTGCTGGGCGGCGACGCGAAGTTGATCGGCCTCCCGTTCGGGGCGGGCGGTCTGGCGCGCGACCAGAAGCACATAGGCGGCGACGCAGAGGGTGAGGCCAAGGATCAGGATCCGGGTGCGGCTGGCCGCACGTCCGCCGCCCTGATCGGATGATCGGCGGCCCGGTCCCTGTATGCGGCGCTCATTGCCCCGCAAGGCGCTCTCCCGGACTAAAAAAGCTCGCGTCCGCGGCCCTTTTCAGACCGGTGCGAAGCGATTCGACGAAGTCTGGAATCTAGGCTGCGTCGCGGAATCCTGTCGAGGCATGGTTAACGAAAGGTATTAAGCCGCCTGTGCGCGAATCTTCTGGGCAACAGTCTCCGGCGGCGTGGCCAGGACGTCGGTGACCGATTTCAGGATATCGCGAGCCTGACGCGCCATGGCGACCGTCGCGGGCGGGGCGTCGTCGGGGTTTTCATCCACGGCGTCGATCAGCGACTGGGCAAGGGCCATCAGTTGCGGCGCGGCGGCGATCAGCCGGGCCTGGAACTCGATGCGGTCCGGATCGCGGTCGTATTCGGCGCCCGGCACGCGCCAGCCGCCCCAGTCGGCCGGATCGGTGACCACGACCGGATAGGTGCCGGGGAAGGGATGGTGCGGGGTGTCCTCGGCCAGCTGCCACTTGTTGCGGGCGCGCAGCAGCCGCCAGTTGCCGACGTCCTCGGACGCCTCGTCCTCGACCGGCAGCATCAGTTCATGCGCCAGGAACTCGCGGCCGAGGCCGATCTCATAGGTGACCCGGACGGGCTCGTCGAAGCCCTTGGCCCAGACCGGCTGGACCTTTTCGATGTGGGCCCACGCGCCCACGCATTCGACCCAGACCTTCTGGCCCTTCTGGAATTGAGCGCGCGCCATGACGGTTCTCCGACTATCCGAGCCCGTAGAATGGCGGTTCACCGCTTGCTGCGCGGTTTCCGAATAGGGTGAAGAGGCCGTTAATTTCAACCAGGCTGAGAAATGGTCTCCAGCGCCTCGCCCGCGTACTTCTCCTTCACCCGGGTCGACAGGTCGCCCAGCGACACCACCCCGACCAGCCGCTGATGCTTGTCCACGACCGGCAGGCGGCGGATCTTGCCGTCGCCCATGGCGTCGAGGGCGCTCTTCAGATCGGCGCTGTCCAGGGCGGTGACCACCTCGGTCGTCATCACTTCCGACACCGCCGTCGCGGGCCCAAAGCCCTTGCCCACGGCGCGCACGGCGATGTCGCGGTCGGTCAGGGTTCCGACCAGACGGTCGTCCTCGGCGACGGGAATGAAGCCGAAATCGCCAGAGCCCATGCGGGCCGCCACGTCCTGAAGGGTGTCGCCGGGGCGGGCGACCTGAACGTCCTTGGTCATCACATCGCGAATCTTCATCGGGCTTCCTCCTCGTTGTCGCCACAGAACCCCGGGGAGAACGGCCGGTTCCGCTTTCGCCTTTCGCCCACGAGCGGTAAGGGCATCGGCCCGACGGAGAGACTTCAATGACCGCAGCCGCAGACGCCAAAGCCATCCTGACCCGCCTCGGCGTTTCCGACGCCGTCTGGTCTGGAGATCTGCCGACCCGCTCGCCGATCGACGGCTCCAGCGCCGGAAATCTGGCCCAGGCGACGCCGGATCAGGTCGAGGCCGCCGTGGCCCGTTCGGTCGAGGCTTTCAAGGCCTGGCGCCGTGTGCCCGCCCCGCGTCGCGGCGAGTTGGTCCGTTTGCTGGGCGAGGAGCTGCGCGCCGCCAAGACCGACCTGGCCATGCTGGTCACGCTCGAGGCCGGCAAGATCGTCTCCGAGGGCCTCGGCGAGGCCCAGGAGATGATCGATATCTGCGACTTCGCCGTCGGCCTGTCGCGTCAGCTCTACGGCCTGACCCTGCCGAGCGAACGGCCCGGCCACCACATGCGCGAGACCTGGCAGCCGCTGGGCCCCGTCGCCGTCGTCACCGCCTTCAACTTCCCCATCGCCGTCTGGGCCTGGAACGCGGCCCTCGCCCTTGTCTGCGGCGACCCGGTGATCTGGAAACCGTCGGAGAAGACGCCCCTGACCGCGCTGGGCGTGCAGGCGGTGTTCGAACGCGCCGTGGCGCGTTTCGGCGATGCTCCGGAAGGACTGAGCCAACTCCTGATCGGCGGCCGCGAGATCGGCGAGGCCCTGTCGGCCGACCCGCGCGTGCCGCTGGTTTCAGCGACGGGTTCGACCCGGATGGGCAAGGCGGTGGCCCAGACCGTGGCAGGCCGTCTCGGCCGCTCCCTGCTCGAGCTCGGCGGCAACAACGCCATGATCGTCACCCCCAGCGCCGATCTGGAGATGGCCGTGCGCGCCATCGCCTTCTCGGCTGTCGGCACCGCCGGTCAGCGCTGCACCACCCTGCGTCGCCTGATCGTGCATGAGAGCGTCGCCGAGGCCCTGACCAAGCGACTGGTCAAGGCCTATGCCAGCCTGCCGGTCGGCGATCCGCGCAAGGACGGCGTCCTCGTCGGCCCCCTGATCGATGAGCCGGCCGTGAAGGGCTTCGAGACGGCGCTCGCGGACGCCGTGGCGCAAGGCGGCGAGATCCTCGTCGGCGGAACGCGCGTCGAGGCCGACGGAACCTATGTCACCCCCGCCATTGTCCGCATGCCGGCCCAGACGGCGGTGGTCGAGCATGAGACCTTCGCCCCCATCCTCTACGTCCTGACGTGGAGCGACTTCGATCAGGCGGTCGAACTCCAGAACGCCGTGCCGCAGGGCCTGTCCTCCTGCGTCTTCACCGACAGCGTGCGCGAGGCCGAGGCCTTCCTCTCGGCCTGGGGTTCGGACTGCGGCATCGCCAACGTCAACATCGGCCCCTCGGGCGCCGAGATCGGCGGGGCCTTCGGCGGCGAGAAGGAGACCGGCGGCGGGCGCGAGAGCGGCTCGGACGCCTGGAAGGCCTATATGCGTCGCCAGACCCAGACGGTGAACTTCTCCGCCGACCTCCCTCTGGCCCAGGGCGTGAAGTTCGACGTCTGACTATTGGCCGTCGCCTATTGGCCGCTGTAAGCGGCCTGAAGCGCGGCCAGATCCAGCTTGACCATCTTCAGCATGGCCACGGCCGTCCGCCCGGCGGCGGCGCGGTCGCTGGACGACTGCAGCTCATTGAGGACGACCGGCACGATCTGCCAGCAGACCCCGAACCGGTCCCTCAGCCAGCCGCACTGCTCGGGCGAGCCGCCGCCCGCCTGCAGCGCGTCCCAATAGTGGTCGATCTCGGCCTGATCTTCACAGTTCACGGTGAAGGAGATGGCGTGGTTGAAGTCGTCCAGCTTGCCGGCGTCCATGGCCGTGAACGACTGGCCGGCAAGGGTGAACTCCACCACCTTGACCGATCCCGGCGGGCCGCTGGGCGTCTCGACCTCCAGCGTCCAGACCCGGTCGATGCGCGAGTCCGGGAAGGCGGAGACATAGAGGCTGGCGGCCTCCTCGGCCTCCTTCACGAACCAGAAGGACGGGGCGATCTTGCTGAGCGTGGGCATTTCGGGGCTCCCTGTTTTCTGTCGTATTGAAACCCCGACGGCCGGTTCGGTTCAGAACCGGCGCACCATCAGGACGCCGATGAAGACCAGGGCCACACCCGCCAGGCGGCCGATCCCGATCGGGTGACGCGGCACGCCCAGGGCGCCGAAGTGGTCGAGGATCAGGCTGAGCAGCAGCTGGCCGGCGACCATCAGGGTGATGGTCAGGGCGGCTCCCAGACGCGGCACGCCCCAGGCGGCGGTGATCACGAAGACGCATCCGTAAAGGCCGCCCATCCAGGCCCAGGCGGGCAGGGTCTTCACCGCCGCGAGGTCCGGTTTCGTGTGCAGGACCGCCGCCAGAATGCCGAGCGCCAGCGTCCCGACCGCGAAGGAAATGAAGGCCGCATTGACCGGCGAGGCCATGGCTACGGCCAGCCGGGCGTTGGTCGGCGCCTGAAGCGCGGTCGCGCCGCCGGCGATGATGACGGCGAGCAAGATCATGGCGGCGTTGAAGTTCATACCCTTGAGCTATCACGCCGTTTCGCGGACGGGCAGGGGGCGTTTCTCAGGAATGAGCCGAGATGAACCGGGCGCCGCGTTCGCCCTCGGGATCGTCCTCGACGCCGAAGCTGCGGTTGATGGTCATATGGGTTTCGCCCGGGGCGGCGATGACCTCAGCCTGACCGCCGGCCCTGTTCAGGGCGGCGGCGAGCGCCTGGCTCTGGGCCGCCGAATCGGGGCGGCTGGCGACGTGGAAGATCAGGAAGGGCGGATAGGTCTGGCCTTGCTGGACCCGCAGCGTCGGCGACAGTTCGGCGCGGGCGGGGCTGCCCTCGGGTCCGAAGGCGTTGTCGTACATCTGGTCCAGCGCCCGCCCGACGATGCCGCGCCCACGCGGGCCGGTGGCGTCGTATCCGGCGCCGTCCAGCAGGATCACTCCGCCCAGATCGGACGGCTTCATCCCGTACGCGCGCAGATAGACGGGATCGACGCCCACCAGGGCCGCCAGATGTGCGCCCGCCGAATGACCCAGCAGGAAGATCGGCCGGCCCGGCAGGCGGCGATGCAGGTCGGCGACGGCGGCGGCGACATCCTGCGCCTCTTCCCGGGCACCAACCTCAGGGACCAGCCGATAACTGGTCGAGGCCAAAGTCAGGCCGTGCCGCCGGGCATAGTCGGGCAGGGCGTTGACCATGGAGTTCTCACCCCGCTTCCAGCCGCCGCCGTGGACGAACATCAGGATCGGTCCCGTGTCCGGCCCAGGGTATAGATCGTAGCTCTGAAGCGGATCGGACCCGTAGCGGTTCGCGGTCGGCGCGGCCTGACGGGCGAAGCCGGGCGCGGCGGCCGCAAGCGCGGCTCCGGCCAGTGAAAGGGCGATCAGGCGGCGGCGGTCGAATATCGGCATGGTCGTCTCCATGAGCCCCGAAGCTTCAACGCCGCCATGCCCCGGATTCCGTCACCAGCTTTGGGTGGCCGCCGCGCCGCCGAAGATTTCCGCCAGCCGCGCCCGGGTCGAACGGTGGGCGTCCTCGGGCAGGGCGTCGGGTGCGAACCAGCCGATCTCTGCGATCTCCCCGTGGCTGGTTCGCTCTTCCATAGTGAAGGCGTCGATGGCGAAGACCACGACATGGTCGCCCGGGAAGTAGGCCTCGTTGGAATGGATCGACAGCAGGCGAGGCGGGGTGGTGGCGATCAGTCCGGCCTCCTCGCGCATCTCGCGCACCACGGCGGCCTGGGTCGTCTCGCCCTTGTCGACGCCGCCGCCCGGCAGCCACCAACCCATGACATAGGTGTGTTTGACCAGCAGGACCCGTCCCTCGATGTCGACGGCGACGCCCCGCACCCCCAGGGTCATGCCGCGCGTCAGGCGCGAGACCGCGAAGAACAGGGGGCGGGTATAGGGCTCGACGACGGCGCGCCACGGCTTTCTGGACATGGCGCGACCATGGCACGCCGGTCTTGCCTCGCCTAGCGGGCGGCGGCCATCGGCAGGGCGTTGCGGGTCAGATAGAGGACGGCGTCGCGCACGCGGGGCAGGCGCTCGCTGATCGTCCGGCGCAGGCCCAGCCGCTCCGGATGGATGCTGGGCGTCAGGTCGGGCTCGACCGGGCGCAGGGCCGTCAGCCAGTGGTGGTCGCGTTCATAGCCCAGGGCGATCAGCTCTTCGGTCATATCGCCATGCCGGGCGATCTGGCCCTTGATCCGCTCAGGCTTGAGCCGCCAGGCGCCGAGGCTCTCGGGCGTCACCGGCCGGATCGCCCGCATCGCCGGCGCCCATTCGGCGCTCGGTTCGCGCACCACCTCATGATAGCGCGAGAAGAGGTGCTTCAGCGTCAGGAAGGGCATGGCCGCCATCAGTTCGACCTGGACGGTGTCCGGCTCGGTGACCAGGCGGTGGTAATCGACGATGTGGAAGCGCTCGCGGCCACGCGCCTTTTCGGCCGCCCGGGCGCTGCGCCGCCAGACGCGCAGATTGGTGAAGTAGCGCCCGGGCCAGCCGCCGTGCTCGCTGGTGATCACATCGCGCGGATCGCGGGCCACATAGACGGCGTGCAGCCGCGGATCGAGGCTCAACATGGAGGCGGTGAAGGCCACCTCGTCCGGACATTTGGTGCAGACGATCCGGCGGTCGCGCGGCGCGGGCCGGCGCAGACGCAGCTCTTCCTTCACTCCGCCGTCGATGTCGAAACAGGCCAGGAAGAGGACGTGCAGCAGGGTGGTGCCGCTGCGCGGCGCGCCGGTGATGTGGATGCGGCGACCTTGATCGGGCGTCATTGGGGAGAGGGTCATGGGGCGGGGGTCTCCATGGCGAGGCGCGTCGGCCTCCGATGGAGCGTTCCTGCAGGTGCGGTGCGGCCTCAGTTCGATCTTCGGATAACGCCGTTGCAACATGGCGAAGCCGAACGCGAAGGCCTCGTCTTCACGCGGCGCCGGTCTGCGGCTTGAACCCATGCCCCCGGCCCGGTATCACCCGATCTGAACAGGAGCATTTCCATGCTGGCTCTCGGCATCATTCTCGGCTTCGTCGTCCTGCTGGGCGTCATCAACTTCATCGAGTTCGGTCGGGTTGACTAAGGCCCGCGCCGCCCTCGTCACGGGTGGCGGCAAGCGCATCGGCCGGGCCATCTGTCTGGCGCTCGCCGGCGCCGGTCACGACGTGGCCATCCACTATCGCAGCGATCCCGAAGAGGCCGAGGCTGTCGCCGAATCGGTGCGTGCGCTCGGCCGCCGCGCCGTCATTCTCAAGGCCGACCTGACCGACGAGGATCAGGTGCGCGGCCTGATCCCCGCCGCCGTCGCCGAACTCGGTCCCCTGTCGGTCCTGGTCAATAACGCCTCGGTGTTCGAGAACGACGCGGTCGGAGGCCTGTCGCGCGAGACCTGGGACAAACACCTCGACACCAATCTGCGTGCCCCCGTCGTTCTCGCCGAAGCCTTCGCCGATCAGGCGCCGGATGGCTCGGTCATCGTCAATCTGCTGGACCAGCGGGTGCTCAAGCCCGATCCGCGCTTCTTCTCCTACGCCCTGTCCCGCAACGGCCTGTGGTGGGCGACCCGGACCCTGGCCCAGGCCCTGGCGCCGCGCATCCGGGTCAACGGCGTCGGCCCCGGCCCGACCCTGCCCTCGATCCATCAGTCCGAAGCCGACTTCGCCGCCGAGGCCGCCGGCACCCTGCTGCAGAAGCCCGGCAGCCCCGAGGCCGTCGCCGCTGCCGTCGTCTGGCTGGTTCAGGCCGATATGGTCACCGGCCAGATGATCGCCGTCGACGGCGGCCAGCACCTGGCGTGGCAGACCCCCGACATCCTCGAGTCCGAGTATCCCCAATGAGCGCTGAGCTGAGCGGCGTCGCCGCCTTCCCCTCGACCGACACCGTCCGGCGCGAGGGGCTGACCGTCTTCGTGCGCGGCCTGACCATCGAAGCGGGCATCGGGGTCTATGACCACGAACACGGCCGGCTTCAGACCCTGATCATCGACGTGACCCTCGATCTGGGAGCGCATGCGGTTGAGCGGCTGTCGGACACCATCAACTATGAGACCATCGCCCAGGCGGCCCGCGACATCGCCGCAGAGGGCCATATCGGTCTGGTCGAGAGTTTCGCCGAACGCCTGGCCCTGGCCTGCCTGCGCGATGGCCGGGTGCGCCGGGTCACCGTGCGGGTCGAGAAACCCGGGGCTTTGCAGGGCGCGGTCGCTCCCGGCTGCGAACTGACCTGGGCTCGCTAGGGGCCGCACCCCGGCCCAACCCCTTGAAGCGGTTGCGCTCGGGCTCGCCGAGCGCCATTGTCCGCCCGATGACGACGGGGCCGTTCGGCGCCGCCGCCTGAACGGAGATCCTCGATGGCCGAACCCGGCGTACCGCATTCGCCCCAGGACGGCGCGCAAGAGCCCGAGGACGCCGACCTGTTCCGTGACGAGCCGGCGCCCGCCGCACCCCGCCGTCCGACCTGGGCCGCCCCGGTGCGTCCGGCGCCCGAGCCCGACCACCATGCCCACGACGAACTGATCGGCTTCACCAGCGCCGCCGCCCTCGCCGGGATCGAGCGCCGTGCGCCCGAGCCCGTTCCGGAGCCCGAGCCCGAGATCGAACCGGAACCCGAGGTCGAGGTCGTCGCGCCGGAACCTGAGGCCGAGCCGGTCATCACCCCGATTCCCGAGCCCGAACCGGTGATTCCCGCCCCGACCTTCGCGGCGCCCCGCAAGCGCGACCCCATCCTGGATCCCACGCCGGAGCCGGACGAAGCCGCTACGCCGTCAGAGCCCGTGTCTTCCGGATGGTCCGTGGAGACGCCGCTGGCGGCCGAGCGGATCGCCCCCGATACCCTTGGCCCCGATTCCTTGGGCCCTCTGTCGGCGACGCCCGCCTTCAGCCGGCCCTCTTCGGCGCCCGCCTTCGGTCGCGCTGACCAGAAGGGCAGCCGCAACGGGTCGGGCGACGCGCCCGAAGGGGCGACGGGTCTCTATACGATCTATGCCCTGATCCTGTTCGCCGTGCCGACCTTCGGCGTGGCGGCGGTGATCGGCCTGTTGATGGTCTGGATGCGTCCGAAGCCGGAACAACATCTGGCCCGCAGCCATTTCGAGTTCCAGACACGCACCTTGTGGATCGCCGCCATCGCCGCCGTGGTCGGCGCCGTTCTGGTCGCGGTGAACCTGGGGGTGTTCGTACTGGTCGCCATGGCGGTCTGGGTGATCATACGCGGCGCCTGGGGAGTGATGACGCTCTCCGCCGGCAAGCCGGTCGCCAATCCCCGCACCTGGATGATCTGAGACCAAGGAGCCCGACCGAATGACCGACGCCCCCCAGCCCCGTCTCGACAGCGGCCATGAGTCGGAAGGGCGGCCCGCCGCCATCATCGCCTGGGCCCTCTACATCCTGTCGATCCCCAGCGCGAACCTGCTGGTCATCGTCGGCCTGATCGTCGCCTACGCGGGACGAGGGACCGCCACGGGTCTGCCGCGTCAGCATATCGAGGCCCAGATTGCCCTGTTCTGGTCGGTCTTCTGGTGGACGGTCGGCCTGTGGATCGGAATTTTGATCAGCATTCCGCTGATGATGATCGGGGTCGGCATACTGACCCTTTGCCTGTGCGCTCTGGCCCTTTTCGTTCTGCACGTCTGGTTCACGATCAAGTCGATCCTCAGCCTGGTGAACCTGCTGTCCGACAACGCCCCCTGAAAGGCCCGGCTTTAGCCGCTGTTGCAGGCGCGCATCAATCGCAAGAGATCGCTTTCGGCGCGGAACACTCCGGCCCTCTGTCGGTTGCCGAACAAAGCAGAACGCGGGGAAGCGCCATCATGACCGACTTTCGCGACGTGCCGGCCGAGCATCGGTTCGAGCAGGGCTTCACCGACCCCGACGGCGCGCTCAGGGTGGTGTTCGCCGACTATGCGGTCCAGGGCGACCGCCGCGCCATTCTCCATGTCGAGGCCGAGCCCGAACTGCGCGGCTCGGGCGCCGCGGGCCAGTTCATGCAGAGCCTGGCCGATCACGCCCGCGACGAGAAGCTGAAGCTGACCCCGCGTTGCAGTTATGCGGTCGTCTGGTTCAAACGCCACCCCGACTACGCCGACGTCCTGGCCTGATGCCAGGCCTTGATCCCGGCCAGCTCGGCCCGGCCGCCGGCCTGCTCCAGACCTGGGTCCTGCCGGTGCTTCTGGGACTGGGTCTGGCTTCGGCGACGGGCCTGCGCACCTTCCTGCCCCTGTTGATGTTGGCCCTGGCGGCGCGGTTCGGCCTGTTCGGCGTCAGCCTGAACGAACACCTGGCCTGGATCGGTTCGCTCCCGGCAATCGCCGCCCTCGCCATCGCGGCGGCGGCCGAGTTCGCGGGCGACAAGGTCCCCGCCGTCGATCACGCCCTGACGGTCATGGGCGCCTTCACCCGGCCGATCGCGGGGGCCATAGCGGCGGCCAGCGTCTTCACCGGCGTGGACCCGACCACGGCCGCGGTCGCGGGGATCATCGTGGGGGCTCCGACCGCCTTCGCCTTCAACGCGGTCCAGGGCGGAACGCGGCTGACCTCGACGGCGACGACCGGCGGGTTGGGCAATCCGGTGCTGTCCTTCATCGAGGACGTGTTCAGCGTCGGCATGGTGCTGATCGCCTTTCTGGCGCCGCTGATCGTGCCGGTGGTCCTGATCGTCTTCGCCGTCCTGCTGTTCCGCCTGGCCAACCGCCTGCGCGAGCGGCCGAACCGATCAGCGGCCTAAAGCGTGCGGGCGACGATGGTTCGGATGGTCTCGGCCTTGACCGGCAGGTCGCTGTAGAGGCGCGAGGCGATCTCGCGGGCGCCGACCGGATAGGCGTCGCCGCCGTCGGCGATCTCCTTGGCCATCTCGGCGGCCTGAAGCAGGATCTTCTCGAACGCCTCGACCTGTTCGACGGCCAGGGCGCGGGCCTCGACCTGAAGGCGTTTGACGCGCTCGGCGGTGGTCTCGGGCGTGCGCATCATCTCATAGATGGCGCTCTCCGCCTCGACGAGGCGCAGATTGGGCTTGGCGGGCGGCTTGGACTTTGTGGTCGGCATGATCGGGTTCCCTCAGCTGAGAGAAAAAGTTCGCGACTGGCTCCGTCGTTCCGCGAAATTCATCCGTTAACGAAGAACCTTGGGCCACTGTGGCGAGGGCGCATCACGGCGGTCGGCGAAGCCGTCAAACGTGCTCTCGCACCTCGTCGTCCGCCTCATCGTCGAGTCTCTCGTCCTCCAGCACCTCGGCGGCCTCTTCGTTGAGGGCCTGGCCCTCGCGGCGCGGCTTGACGTAGGGCGCGGGCTGCGGGGTCGTGGTGTTGTTGCGCCACAGGGACCGGCCGGCGGTAAGCCCGCCCGCCACCTGAAGCGTCAGTCGCTCCTCGTCGCGGCGGCGGACGTCCTCGATGGTGTCGCGCGCCTCGTCCTCCGAGAAGCCCAGGTCCTTGAGCACATGCTCGCCGAAGGCCAGGGCGGACTCGAAGGTCTCGCGGATGTGGAACTCGACCCCGGCCTTGATCAGGCGGATCGAATGGCCGCGGTCATAGGCACGCACGAACAGCTTGGTCAGGGGGAACTCGGCCTTGACCAGCTCGACGATCCGGTCGGCCGTCTCCGGCTTGTCGACGCAGACCAGGATGGTCTCGGCCGATCCGGCGCCCGAAGCGCGCAGCACGTCCAGACGGGCGCCGTCGCCGTAATAGACCTTGAAACCGAAATTGCCGGCGGCCTGGATCATCTCGACGTCGATGTCGACGATGGAGACGTCCACGTCGCGCGCCAGCAGCGGCTGCGCCACGACCTGCGCGAAGCGACCGAAGCCGATGATCAGGACCCGCTCGCGCAGGTCCTTTGCCTTGTCGATGCCGTCCAGGGAAATGACGTCCTTCGGCTTGAACCGGTCGGCCAGCAGCATCCGCACCGGGGTCAGGGCCATCGACAGGATGACCACAGCCGAGAGGATGGCGGCGGTGCGGGCGTCGAACAGGCCGGCGGCCAGGGCGGCGCCATAGAGGACGAAGGCGAACTCCCCGCCCTCGCCCATCAGAGCCGCGCGCTTCAGGGCCTCGCCGTGGCCGGACTTGATCCGCGCGATCGCATAGACTCCGGCCATCTTGGCGAACATGAAGGCGGCGACCCCACCCAGGATCATCGGCCAGTCGCGGACGACGACGCCCAGATCCAGCGACATGCCGACGCTGAGGAAGAACAGGCCCAGCAGAATACCCCGGAACGGCTCCACATCGGCTTCCAGCTGGTGGCGGAAGGTCGATTCCGACAGCAGCACCCCGGCCAGGAAGGCGCCCATGGCCATCGACAGCCCGCCGAGGTCCATGGCCCAGGCGGCGCCTAGGACCACCAGAAGCGCGCCCGCCGTCATCACCTCGCGTCCGCCGTAACGGGCCAGTAGACGGAAGGCCGGGTTCAGCAGCCAGCGCCCGATCACATAGACGGCGGCGACGGCGGCGACGGCGAATCCGATGGTCAGCCAGATCGGTTGCGGGTCCTCGACCGCCGTGCCGAACATGCCGCCGAACACCGCGACCAAGGCCAGCAGGGGCACGATCGACAGGTCCTCGAACAACAGGATGGAGACCACCCGCTGCCCCGGGGCGTCAGCCTGTTCGTTGCGTTCTTCCAGCAGCTGCATGACGATGGCGGTTGACGACAGGGCGAAGCCGGCGCCGGCGATGACGGCGGCGGGGGCGGCCAGCCCGGCCAGAAGCGCGGCGCCGGTCAGAAGCGCGCCGCAGGTCATCACCTGCAGGAAGCCGAGGCCGAAGATTTCCTTGCGCAGGCTCCACAGCCGGGCCGGACGCATCTCCAGCCCGATGATGAACAGGAACATGACGACGCCCAGTTCGGCGACGTGCAGCACCGCCTCGGCGTCCTCGATCAGGCGAAAGCCGAACGGGCCGATGACCAGTCCGGCGGCGAGGTAACCCAGCACCGCGCCCAGACCAAAACGCTTGAACAGGGGCACGGCGACCACGGCGGCCGCCAGCAGGGCCACCGCATGACCCAGTCCCATTCCGCCGCCCGTCGGATCCGCCATCTTGCCAGCCCTGTCTCGTGAAGCTCCATAGTGGGGGCTGGGGCGCGGGATTGCCATCAGGACACAGTCGTTCCTCGCCTTTTTTGGTCCGCGACCCCGCCACAGTTTCGCCGAACGCGAGTCCGTGTGTTGCGGCAACGACAAATTCCGGAGGAGGACGCCATGCTCGCAGCCATTCTGAAACAGGGGGTGGCGGCTGTCGTCGGCCTGACCCTCGCGGCGCCTGGAGGCGCCCCTGTGGTCGCCCCGCCTGCGCCCGTCGCGGCCATGGACGGGGAGGCGACGCCCGCCGCCTGCGCGCCGCTGGGGTTCACGCTGACGCGGGTCGGCTATGCGCCGCCCCGCTCGACGCCCCCGCCCCCGCCGTCTCCGGTCTATGGGGCGTCCAGCGGGACCGAGGTCCAGGACGTCGTGGTCACCGGGACGCGTGTCCGCAACGCCCCGGCCGCACCGGCTCCCGGCTACGTTCCGCCTCCCGCTCCGCCTCCCCCGCCACCGCCGCCCTCCGCACCACCGCCGCCCGTATCAGCCTTCGTCCAGCCGCCCAGGCTCGACACCGAACGCTACCCGGACGCCACGCCCAATCCGGTGCGCCGCGTCGCGGACGCGCCCGTCTCGACCTTCTCCATCGACGTCGACACGGCCGCCTATTCCAACGTCCGCCGCTTCATCGCCGACGGCCAGCGGCCGCCGCGCGACGCCGTGAGGGTCGAGGAGCTGATCAACTATTTCGACTACGGCTACGCCCGTCCGACCAACCGCGCCGAGCCCTTCGCCGTGACCACGGCGGTGACCGCCTCGCCCTGGTCGCCGGGCCGTCAGATCGTCCATATCGGGCTGCAGGGCTATGAGCTGCCGGAGGGTGAGCGCAGGCCGCTGAACCTGACCTTCCTCGTCGACGTCTCGGGCTCGATGGGCAGCGCGGACAAGCTGGAGCTGGCCCAGAAGGCGATGAACCTGATCATCGACCGGCTTCGGCCCCAGGACCGGGTCGCGGTCGCCTACTATGCCGAGGGGGCGGGCACGACCCTGGCCCCGACGCCCGGCGATCAGAAGCTGAAGCTGCGCTGCGCCGTGGCCAGCCTCTACGCCTCGGGCGGCACCGCCGGCGCCACCGGCATGACCAACGCCTATGACCAGGCCCAGGCCAGCTTCGGCGCGGACAAGGTCAATCGGATCCTGATGTTCACCGACGGCGACTTCAACGTCGGGGTCACCGACAACAAGCGGCTGGAGGACTATGTCGCCGACAAGCGGGCAACGGGCATCTATCTGTCGGTCTACGGCTTCGGGCGCGGCAACTATCAGGACGCCCGGATGCAGGCCATCGCCCAGGCCGGTAACGGAACCGCCGCCTATGTCGACGATCTGGACGAGGCGCGCCGTCTGTTCAGCCCCCAGTTCGACAAGGGTGCCTTCCCCATCGCCGACGATGTGAAGATCCAGGTCGAGTTCAACCCGGGCCGCGTCTCCGAATACCGGCTGATCGGATACGAGACCCGGCTGCTCAATGAGGAGGATTTCAACAACGATCGCGTCGATGCGGGCGAGGTCGGGTCCGGCGCCTCGGTCACCGCCCTGTATGAGATCACCCCCGTCGGCGGGCCGTCTCAGATCTCCGAGCGCCGCTATGAGGGCAACCGGCCCACGCCCGCACTCCAGTGGGGCGCCGGCGATCCGGACGGCGAAGTCGGCTTCGTCCAGATCCGCTACAAGCTGCCCGGCCAGCCGACCTCACGGCTGATGCAGCATGTGGTGTCCAATGCCGGCGGTGACCGAGTCTCGGCCCAGCCGCCGGAAAGCACGCGCTGGGCCCTGGCCGTCGCCGCCTTCGGCCAGCGTCTGCGCGGCGATCCCTGGATGGCCGCCAACTACGACTGGGCCTCGATCCTCGAACAGGCCCAGGGCGCGCGCGGCGAGGACCCCTACGGCGACCGGGCCGAGTTCGTTCAGCTGATCCGCGCCGCCGATCAGACCTCGGCGAGAGGGACGCCCTGAAGCCCGCTTTCTCCTTGAGCCGACCATGGCGGGGCTGACTGCTGCCAGCTCCGCCAGCCGGATCATCCGACGGGCGCTTCAGGTCGGGGTCTAGTAGACGTCCCGGCGATACCGCCCGGCCTCGGACAGGGCGATCACCCGGTCGGCGCCGAGCGCCTCTTCCAGCGCCGTATGGACGCCCGAGGCCATGCCTTCGAGGGAGCCGCAGACGTAGATCGCCGCGCCCCGGTCGATCCAGCGGCGGAGTTCGTCGGCCTGTTCGGCGATGACGGCCTGGACATAGCGGCCGTCGCTTTCGTCGCGCGAGAAGGTGCGGTCCAGACGGGTCAGGACGCCCGAGGCCAGCCAGGCCTTGAGCTCGGCTTCGTGGAAGGCGTCGTGGGCGGCGGTGCGCTCGCCGAACATCAGCCAGGCGTCGCCGGCCCCATTCTGGAGTGAGCGGGCCTTGAGGTGGCCGCGCAGGCCCGCCAGGCCCGTGCCGTTGCCGATCAGGATCATGGGCGTCGCGGTGGCCGGGCCGTGGAAGCCGCGGTTCACCCGCACCCGCATGGCGACCTCGTCGCCGAGGCTTGCCTGACCGGTCAGCCAGCCCGAGGCCAGACCCGGCGTCCCGTCGGGATGACGCATCAGCCGCACCAGCAGTTCCAGCCGGCCGTCGGCGGGCAGGGAGGCGATGGAGTATTCGCGGGCTGCCGGACGGTCGCCTTCGGGGGAGGGGACGCCGATCTCGACAATGTCCCCGGCCGACCAGTCGGGCGTGTGGGCGATGGCCTCGAAGGCCAGGTGGAAGGCTTCGCCGCCGGGCCCGCCCGGGTTGAGCAGGCGCCGCTCGACCAGCGTCCAGCGGTCGTAGGACGGCGGGGTCCAGTCGGGCTCGGCGTTGGAGCCGGTGATCGCGTTCAGCTGATGCTGCCAGTGGCGGATGGCCTCGGGGTCGGCGTCGTCAACCTCGACCAGATCGAACAGGGGCGTGGCCCCCGAGCGCATCAGCCAGCCGTCGACGACATGGGCGAAGCCGCAGTAGTCCTTGTAGCTCCGGTCCCCGAGCGCCAGCATCCCATAGCTCAGGTCGGGCAGGGCGGCGTCGCGGTCGAGCATGCGGCGGAGCACGCGGCCGGCGCTGTCCGGCGCATCGCCCTCGCCGGTGGTGGCGACCACGAACAGGGCCCGCTTCGCCGCCGTCAGCATGTCCAGTTCAAGGTCGGCGAAGGAGACGACGCGCGCGCCGAGCCCGGCCTCGGCCCCTCCTGTGTCCTTCAGGGCGCGGGCGGTCATCAGGGCCAGCTCCTCGGCGAAACCCGTCTGGCTGGCATAGGCGATCAGGGTGGCGTCGGAGCCGCCGCCGCCGAAGGCCTCGGTGCGGGCGCGGTCGGCGCGACGCGCGCGGGCGCTGGCGATGGCGACCGCGACACAGACAATCAGCCAGAGAACCACCGCGACGCCGGCCGCGATCCAGTGGACGGGATCGGTCGTCACGTCAGTTTTCCTCTGGCGCGGGATCTTCGAGCATGGCGGCGTAGAGCGGGGTCATCCGCTCGATCGGCCCGCGCGGGGTGCGTTCGACGAAGTGGGCGGCCAGTCCATAGGCCTCTGCGAACTCGGGGCCGTCGTAGGGACCCATGACCGTCAGGGCCGTGGCGAAGGCGTCGGCCTTCATCGCCGAGGGATGGACCACGGTCACTGAGGCCAGGCCGTTGTCGATCGGGCGACCTGTGCGGCCGTCTACGGTGTGCGAATAGCGGCGGTCTTCGTGGGTGAAGGCCTTGCGGTAGTCGCCGGAGGTGGCGAGGGCGATGTCGATCAGGGCGATCAGGGTGCGGGGCGCCGGGCTGCCCGGCGGCTGTTCGATCTCGACCCACCAGGGCTGGCCGTCGGGCTTGACCCCGGCGCCCCGAAGCTCGCCGCCGATCTCGATCAGGTGGGAGGTGGCGCCCAGAGCGGTCAGGCGTTCGGAGACGCGGTCCACGGCATGGCCCTTGGCGATGCCGGAGAAGTCGAGTTTCATCCCGCCGGACTGGACAGCGGCCCGGGCCTCGCGGTTCAGGCGCAGCTTTTGCCAGCCGCAGAGCGCCTGGGCCGCGTCGATCTCCTCGTCGGAGGGCAGGGGGGCGTCGGCCGGGCGCGGACCGGGAGGCCCGAAGCCCCACAGATCGACCAGGGCGCCCAGCGTCGGGTCGACCGCGCCATTGGTGTCGTCGGCGATGTCCATGGCCGCGTCGAGCAGGGTCCAGAAGGGCTGGGACAGGGCCCAGGTCCCGGCCGGCGCGCCGTTGAAGCGGCTGATCTCGCTGGACGGCTCCCACGGGCTGAAGACGGCCACGACGGCGTTCAGCTCCTGACGAATGGCGGCGTCCAGAGCCTCCTTGTCCACACCCGGCGGTGCGACGATGCGGGCGGACCAGCCGGTGCCCATGGTCTCGCCGCCCAGGGTCCAGACGATGTCGCTGGGCGGGCGGGACGGCGGGGCGCTCATCGGCGGGATCAGGACGCGGTTGTCCGCACCGTCCTCTTCAGACGGCGAACCGCCGCCGATCAGGATCGACGGCGGCGCTCCCTTTGATCCCTTGAAGGTCAGGGCAGGACTTCCACGACGGCGGTGTAGCCGGCCGAGGGCGTCGGCGGCCCCATCGGACCCCGGCCTTCGCCGCCGCCGGCCGGACGTTGACCTTCGCCACCGGCCGGACGCTGGCCTTCCGGACGCGGGCCTTCGCCGCCTTCACGCTGGGGCGCGCCCGGACGGACGACGGTGTTGATCCAGTACATGCCGGCCTCGGGCCAGGTGACCGAGAACTTGCCGTCGGCGCCGGTCTTGACCGCGATCTCTTCCGGGGCGTCGCGATATTTGACGCCGCCGCGCACGATGGTGACGTCGGCGCCGGCCAGGGGGGCGCCGTCCTTGAGCAGTTGGAAGGTCGCGGCCTCGCCCACGGCCAGTTCGGACGGGTGGGTGGTCGGGACCATCTCGAGGCCCTGTCCGGTCGGCTGGAAGACGGTGCTGGTCGGCTCGCCCAGGGTGACGAAGGTCTCCAGGCGGTTGGAGTTGATCGCCGAGACCACGTCGGTCGCGCCCGCCGGGATGTTGGCGGTCAGTTCGGTCGCCGGGCCACGCCAGCGGCCGGGCGCGCCGTTCAGGGTCCAGGTGGCGTTGGCGGTCTGGGACACGCTGCCGACGCGATAGGTGCCGGGCTTTGTCAGGTGGACGTCGAAGGTCGAGCGCCACTGGCCCTGCATCGGGTGCTCGAGCGGCACATTGGAGCCGTCCGGCGCGGTGGCGCGCAGATTCTCCAGACGCATGGCGGCATGGTCGGCGTCAAACACCCCGTTGGAGATGCCGGCGTCGAAGCCGACCCAGCCGTCCGTGCCCGACAGGCTGGTGGTCGAGGGCAGGATCCAGGCGCGGTGGGCCTGGGCCGACAGGGGCGCGGCGAAGGCGGCGATCAGGGCGAAGACGGCAGCGCCGGTTTTGAGGCGGTTCATGTCTGTGGCTTCCTTCTAGCGGCTGACGGCGACGGAGACGGCGCCCAGTTCGGTGGAGCCGGCGACGCGGCCGGTGTTCGCGGCGCCCCAGCGGAAGGGCACGCGCACGACCTCGCGGCCGCCCTGTTCCCGGGCCGCCTCGACAACGATGTTGTACTGGCCGGCGGCGACCCCGGCGAGGCGGGCGGCGGGGATGGTGATGGTCTGACGGCCCGGGGCGCGGGTGGCGCCGGAGACACCGTCGGCGGGCATGCGCATGGCGCGGCCGCCCTTGCGCCACCAGGTGCGCAGGTCCTTCAGCCAGTTCTGGCCCTCGTTGTCCGGCTTCACCTGCTCGTACCAGACGGCCAGGGTGCGCACCGTGCTCTGGTCGGCCGGGTTCTCGATCCAGACGGCGACATAGGGGCGGTGATAGGCGGCGACCGGCAGGCGGGGGATCTCGATCGTCACGGTCAGGTCGGCGGCCAGGGCCGGGCCGGCGACGGCGGAGACCGCGGTGACGGCGAGGGCGGCGGCGGGGAGAAGGCGCATCGTTTTACTCGGTCAATGAGGGGAGGATCAGTGGACGAAAATGAGGGCGATGATGACGGGGATCAGCAGACCCAGACCCACCAGGGGCCAGGTCATGGGCCGGCTGCGCGAATGCAGCCACAGAAGGGTCAGGCCGGTCACCGCGAAGACGATGCAGGCGGCGGCGAAGACGTCGATGAACCAGTACCAGACCGGTCCGGTGTTCCGGCCCTTGTGCAGATCGTTGATGTAGGCGACCCAGCCTTGGGAGGTGACCTCGTACTGGGCCTCACCCGTTGCACGGTCGATGGTCAGCCATCCGTCGCCGCCGGGCATGGCAAGCGCCACATAGACCTCGTCGGCGGTGGTCTCGGTCGGCTTGCCGCCGATATTGGCCTTGAAGGTCTGACCGGCCCAGCGCGCCACGGCGTCCGGCACGGGGGCGGTCGTCTCCTCCGGCATCTCGGCCAGACGGGCCAGCAAGGGGGCGGGCAGGGTCCCGGTCTGGTCGGCGACGACGGGCGTCGCCTTGATCTGGGCCGCGTGGTTCAGGGTGATGCCGGTGGCCGCGAACAGGATCATCCCGGCCAGGGCCAGGCCCGCCGAGATCCAGTGCCAGCTGTGCAGCTGCTTCAGCCAGAAGGCGCGCGCCTTGTTGATCGCCGGCGGTTTCGCCTTGGCGGCCTCGGCGGTCTTCTCAGGCGTTTTGGAACGCGGGTTTGTGGTGGCTTCGGTCACGGCGTGGCTGTGCCATATCTTGCGAACGATTTGCAATAGATCGGGATACGAAACCGATGTCGCAGGACGGTTTTCTTAACCGCCCAGCCTACCAGCTGAGGGTGACGCCCGCCCGCAGGGTCCGGGGCGGGCCATAGCCGGCGACGCCGTCGGCGGTTTGGGAGACCTCGACATCCTCATCGAACAGATTGTCGGCGACGGCGTAGAGGGTGACGCCGTCGCGCAGGGCGTAGTCGGCGCGGGCGTCCAGCGTCAGGGCGGCGTCCAGGGTGCGGCTGTTCAGGTCGTCGTCGAAGCGGGCGCTCTCGTAGCGGGCGCGGCTGGACAGGGTCAGGCGGTCGCCGGCGCGCCAGTCGATCCCGGCGGTGGCGCTCCACTCCGGCGCCTGGGCGGGCCTCAGGCCGGTCAGCCGGGGCGCGGAAGTCCCGCCGTCCATCTCCGCATCGGTCCAGCTGACGGCGGCGGTCAGGGTGACGCGGTCGAGGCGCTGTCGGGCGTTCAGCTCGATCCCGGTGGCCTCAATGGTCCCGGCGTTCTGGCGCTGACGCAGGACGCCGCCGGCCGGCACGAAGCCGCCGCGGGGCAGGGCGGCGACGACGCCAGGGCCGGTCCCGATGGTGACATTGACGATGGCGTCCTCGATCCGGTTCCGGAACAGGGTGGCGCCGAAGGTGGTCGTCTCGCGGTCCCACGACAGGCCGGTCTCGATCCCCTGCAGCCGCTCGGGCTCCAGATCGGGATTGGATTCGGTGATGTCGTTGCCGACCCGGAACGGGCGATGCAGCTCATTGATCGTCGCCGGCCGGAAGCCGGAATAGGCGGCGGCGCGGGCGGCCCATCCTGCGCCGAGGTCGCGGCGCACCGCGACCCTTGCCGAGGTGACTTCACCGGAGTGGTCGGCATAGGTTTCGTCCAGCAGGGCGGCGCCGGTCGCGCGGTCGAGCTCCAGCCGATGGCCGTCGGCGTTCTTCCACTGATCCAGACGCAGGCCCCCTGCGACCAGCCAGGGTCCGCCCGTCCATGAGCCCTCCGCATAGCCGCCGATGACGGAGGTCTCGCCGCCCGCATAGCGGTCGCGGGTGAAGCGGTTGAGCGGGGCGGACCAGCTGAACCGCTCCTGGGTCTCGCCCTCGGCATAGCGGGCGTCGGCGCCCAGCTCCCACTCCAGCCGCCCGCCGAACAGGTCGATGGCGCTCTGGCGCAGGGCGAGGTTGGCGCCCCAGCCGGTGGCGGGGGTGGCGTACTGATCGTTGGCCGGGGTGGTGGCCGACCGGTCCGCCGCGACGGAGGCGGAGGCGTTGGAAAAATCGCTCTCGCGCCGCCACACCTGCGCGCGCCAGCCGAGGGCGCCTTTCGACGGCGTGCGGCTCAGCGTCGCGGAATACCCTTGGCCACTGGCCGAAGAGCGGGTGTTCAGAAGCCCGGAGCCTCGGTCCTCATCATAGGCCGAGGCGCGCAGGGACAGGGCGGTCAGGGCGTCTATCCCGACGTCGGCGCGCAGGGCCGCGCTCCTGGTATCCAGATCGAGCGGCGTATCGGCCGCGCCCGCCGCCGCGCCGCGCACGGGGACATAGCCGTCGGAATGATCCAGCAGGACCGAGCCGGTGATCGCCACGCGGCCGCTCTTCAGCGTGGTCGCCGCCGCCAGCCGCCGGCCGCCGTCCTCGCCGACCGAGGCGTCCAGCATGCCGCCCTCGCCGTCGCGTTCCCGAAGCGCGATGACCCCGGTCAGGGCTCCGGCGCCGTAGGGGCCGGCCCCCGCGCCGCGCACGATGTCGAGGCTCTCCAGAGACTCCGGCGCCACTTGCGACCAGATCACCCAGCCGCCGAAGGGATCGTTCAGCGGCACGCCGTCCAGCGTCACCAGCGTCCGCCCGGCGCCCGACGGAGCGATGGCGCGCAGGCTGATCCCCTGCGTCGTCGGATTGGCGCCGAGGCTGGAGGTGCGGCGGAACAGGGAGACGGCGGGCACGGTCGCCAGGGCCTCGTCCAGACGGGTCGACCGGTCCAGCGTCTCCTGATCCAGCCGGATCACCGAAAAGGCGGCCTCGCCCGCGGCAGGCGGCAGGCGGGCGGCGGTGACCACCACCTCGGGAAGGATGTCAGGTTGGGGCGGCGGGGGAGGGATCTGCAACATCGAGCGTCACAATACGCGACTTCCGCTCCGGTTGCGCCGCCAATGGCTCAGGCGGCTTCAACCTGTATTTCAGCCTCGCCCGAGAGCGCCAGACGGATGGCGTTCAGCAGGGCGTCGGCCTGGATCGGCTTCTGCGCCACACCATTCATTCCGGCGGCCAGATAAAGGCGTTCGTCCTTCGGATCGGCGTTGGCGGTCAGGGCCAGGATGGGGATACAGGCCTCGGCGCCCGGCAGGTCGCGGATCGCGCGCGTCGCCTCGACCCCGTCCATGACCGGCATCTTGATGTCCATCAGGACCAGATCGAACCGTTCGGTCTGGACCCGCTCGACCGCCTCGCGCCCGTTCTCCGCCGTGGCGGTGGTGCAGCCGAACAGCTCCAGCATCTTTGAGGCCACGAAGCGGTTGGTGGCGTTGTCGTCCACGATCAGGACGTGGAGGGTTTCATGCGGCGTCGGCTCGACGATCTTCTCGCGCGGGTCGCGCATTTCCGGCCCGGCCTCAGGCAGGGCGACGGTGAAGCGGAAGCGGGCCCCGCCCTGCGGCGAGCGCTCCACGGCGATGGATCCGTTCAGGCGTTCGACGATCTGGCGGCAGATGGCGAGGCCCAGCCCTGCGCCGGCGCCCTCGCGCCCCGCCTGACCGGTGTTGAAGGGATCGAAGATGGTCGCGGCGGCGGCCTCGGACACGCCCGGACCGCTGTCGTCGACCATGCCGGTCACGACCAGATCGCCGTCGCGCGTGGCGCTTTCGATCCGCACCTCGACCCCGCCGGCCTGGGTGAACTTCAGGGCGTTGCCGATCAGGTTGTTGAACAGCTGTTTCAGCCGCATCTCGTCGCCGACGACCCAGTCGCCGGCGGTGGTGTCGCAGATGACGGACAGGGTCAGGCCCTTCTCCTCGGCGCGCGGGCTCCACAGGGCCGCGAGGTCCTCGCCCAACCGGTCCAGATGCACGGGCGCGGTCTCGAAACTCATCAGTCCGGCGTCGGCGCGCGACATGTCCAGGGCGTCGGTGAGCAGCCGCAGCAGGCTCTGGCCGGAATCGAGAATGGTGCGGACATAGGGGCGCATCTTCGCCTGGGTCAGCTCCCGCTCCATCAGGGCGGCGACGCCCAGAACCCCGTTCAGGGGCGTGCGGATCTCATGGCTCATCACCGCCAGGAACTCGGACTTGGCGCGGCTGGAAGCGCGGGCCTCCTGCTCGGCCCGGCCCAGATCGCGAACGAGCGTGCTCATCTCCTCGGCGCGCTTGCGGTGGATGACGGCGCCGGCCTGCAGCACATGGACCCCGGCGCCGACGCCGACATATCGGCCGCCCGAGGTGACGATGAAGCCGTTCAGCAGCCCGCCCAGATCGGAGGCGTCCATGCTCTGGAACAGGATGGCGGCGTCGGCCTGGGCGTCGAGGATGCGGGGGCGCTCGTTCATCAGGCTGGTGGCCGGGCGGCGGGCGTAGAGGGCGCGGCCGAACTCGGCGGCCATCTTCAGGGTGAAGGCGTTGCGCTCGATCAGGCCGACGGGACGATCATCCGCATCGACGACGGCGATCACCAGGGTGTTGGGCTCTGACTGGAACCGATCGAAGATCTGCGCGCCCGGGGTATCCGGAGACACGGCCGCTACCGCGCTGATGAAATCCCCGATCCGGGCCATACAAAACTCCCCTGTTCGAAGGGGCGTTTAGGGGCGAGGATTTAACGCCGGCTTTGCCGGAAATGAAGGTTTTTAGATCATATCGTGACGGGTGTTCCGGGTCCGGAATTAAAGTCGCGTGAGCAACTCCGCCGCGAACTCCGACAGGGTGTCGTCGCGCGCGCCCATGACGATGATCCGGTCGCCGGGTTTCGCCAGTTCAATGATGCGGTCGCCGCAGGCGGGGCGGTCGTGCAGCGCCTCGGCATTGCGGCCCAACGCCCGGACCCCGGCGGCGATGTCTTCGGATCCTACGCTGCGGTCGGTCGTGCCGCCGTAATAGACGGGCTCGGGCATGACCAGCACATCCTCCGGACGCATCAGCCCGGCGAAGCCCTCGATGAACTCGGACTTCATCAGCTTCAGCGGGCCGAAGCCGTGCGGCTGGAACAGGATCAGCAGCCGGCCGTCGAAGGCGTGCAGCGTCTTAAGGGTCGCGGCGATCTTGTCGGGGTTGTGGGCGAAGTCGTCGATGACGGTGACGCCGTTCTTCGTGCCCACCACCTCCATCCGGCGACGGATGCCGGCGAACCCCTCCAGCGCCCTGACCGCCGCCTCCAGCGGCACGCCGAGCGCGCGCACGGCGCCGAGGGCCGCGAGCGCATTGGCGACATTGTGGGCGCCGGGAACGTTGAGCACGGCCTTCAGTCGCACCCCGCTCGACCGCTCGACGAGGTCGAAGGTCATGCCGGTCGGCAGGGGCTTGAGATCATGGGCCGACAGGTCGGCGTCCTCATTGCCGAGGGCGAAGGTGACGACGGCGTCCGCGCGACCGTCATCGACCATCGTCTGCGCGAGCGCGGCCGTCTCGACGTTGTCGAGGTTGAGCACCGCCGTCTTCGCCCGGCCGGTGAAGCCGCCGAACAGGTCGCGCAGCTCCTCCATCGATTTGTGGTCCAGCGAGATGTTGGAGACCACGGCGACGGTGGGATTGTACCGCGCGATGGAGCCGTCCGACTCGTCCACCTCGGCGACGAACAGGTCCGGGCCGCCGATCAGGGCGCTGGCGAAGGGATGGTCGGCGTCGGCGAAATTCTTCATCACGGCGCCGTTCATCACCGTCGGCTGGCGGCCCGCCGAATGCAGGATCCAGGCGACCATGCCGGTGATGGTCGACTTGCCGCTGGTGCCCGCGACTCCGACCGAGGTCGGGGCGGCGTTGAACAGCTGCGACAGAAGCTGGGGCCGGGTGACGATGGTCGCGCCCGCGCGTTTCGCCGCCCCGATGTCGGGGACGGTGTCCTCGATGGCGCCGGTGGCGACGACGATCTGTTCGGCCCGCGTCACGCCCGATCCGTCCTGCGGATGCAGGGTCACGCCGTGGGCGCGCAACCAGTCGAACTTCTCCGGCGTGCGGCCCTGATCCAGCGCCCGGTCCGAGCCCTCGATCCGGCGGCATTCCTGAGCCTGAACGATCATGGCCAGGGGCAGCATGCCGGAGCCGCCGATTCCGCAGAAGAAGTAGGAGACGTCTTGGGTCATCAGGTCTTAGAACAGGACTTGGCCGCAAACCGCCAGTGGGTTCGCGGCCGGAACGGGTTTTCGGAGGCTTCGTGACGCTTGAAATCGATCCGGGCAAGACCGCCCTCGTCCTCATCGACCTTCAGGCCGGGATCCTCGGCAATACGCTGGCGCCCTACGATAGTGAGACGGTGGTCGCGAACGGCCTGACCCTGGCGCGGGCGGTCAAGGCGGCGGGCGGCGTGGTGGTCGCGGTCAACGTCAGCTTCGGGCCCGGGCGGATCAACGGGCCGCAGGGGCTGATCGACAATCCGGTCTCCACCGATCCGGTCCCGGCGAACTATGCGGAGATCGTCCCCGAGCTGCTGGAACTGGCCGACATCACGATCACCAAGCGCCAGTGGGGCGCCCTGCACGGCACGGAGCTCGACACCCTGCTGCGCCGGCGCGGCGTCGACACCATCATCGTCGGCGGGATCGCGACGAACTTCGGCGTCGAGTCGACCGTGCGCGAGGGCTGGTCGCACGGCTATTCGATGATCGTCGCCGAGGACGCCTCGACGACCTTCTCGGCGGCCATGCAGGACTTCCCGATGAAGCTGGTCTTCCCCCGCATCGCCCGGGTGCGGTCGGTGGCGGAGATCGTCGAGTCGCTGGGGGCAGCCGCATGACCGAGGCCCCGCGTGAGAGGCTGAGAGACCGGCTTGTAGACATCGTCTTCGGCAGGCCGAGCACGCCCGAAGAGCTGGCGACCGCTCGCGAAGCCGCCCTGCCGTCTCAGATAGACCAGCCGCTCAAGGTTGCCGAGTGGGGCTTGGCTGCCCTGCTGCTGGTGGCCTTCCTTTGGCAACGCGGGTGGTTTCCGTTCATGGATTCGAAGCTCAATTCCTGGTGGTTCATGGGCATCCTCGGAGTGCTCATCCTCCTGCGGCTGGTCAGGGAACAGCTTGAGAAACACTACCAACGTCGCGCCAAAGCCCGGATGACGCCCACCCCATGATGGCCAATACCTTCAAGATCGGCGTCGTCTGCGTCAGCTCCCGGTTCGCGAAGGAACGGGCCGAGCAGGTCGAGGCCTGGATGGCCGAGCACCACCCGGAAGGCGACATCGCGGTCACCTTCCACCCCGCCTGCTTCATGAAGCACGGCCATTTCGCCGGCGACGACCGGGCCCGCGCCGACGCCTTCGTCGAATACGCCAACGATCCGCGCTTTGACGCCATCTGGTTCGCGCGCGGCGGCTACGGCTCGTGCCGCATCGTCGAGGACGTCATTCCGCGCCTGAACGACGTCGCCCGGACCAAGCGCTATATGGGCTATTCCGACGTCGGGACCCTGCTGGCCGGGATGTACAAGGCCGGGTTCAAGCATCTCGCCCACGGGCCGATGGCCTCGGATTCCGTGCGCCACGACGCCACCGCCGAGCGCGCCCTGGCCTGGCTGGTCAGGGGCGACGAGCAGGGGCTGGAGCCGTCGCTGGCGATCGACAAAAAGAAGGCCGTCGCCTTCAACCTGACCATCATAGACCAGCTGGTGGGCACGCCGCTGGAGCCCGACCTGACCGACCACGTCCTGATGATCGAGGAGGTGTCCGAGGCGCTCTATCGCGTCGACCGGATGATGTTCCACCTGACCAGCCAGCCGTCGATCCGCAAGGTCGCGGGCATCCGTCTGGGCCGGGTCTCGGACGTGACGCCGAACGACCCGGACTTCGGCCTGACCGCGCAGGAGATCGTCCGCTACTGGTGCCGCCGTTCGGGCATCCCCTTCCTCGGCAAGGCGGACATCGGCCACGACGGCGACAACAAGATCGTGCCCTTCGGCTGAGCCTCCGTCCGGCGTGAGAATGATGCGCGGCGGACACGCCTGTCCCGCGTCGTTAACGCCTGTTAAGCGAGGTCTATCGACACCGGCGAATTGTCAGGGCCAGATGCGGGCGATGGAGCCGTTTGGCGCACCACTGTTGACGGCCTGGGCGCGCGCCGCCGCCGTCGGGATGGTGTGGCTGGTCGTCTCGGGTTTTACGGCAGGTCCGGAGCCGGCGTCGGGGGGCGCCGCTTCGGTCCCGGGGATAGGGGCTGTCGAGAGCCGGAGCTTCATCACCAGCGATGGGGCCCGCCTTCACTATCTGGAGGCGGGCCCCGGACCTGATCAACTCGCTGGCGGGTCACCCACCGTCGTCTTCGTGCCGGGGTGGACCATGCCGGGGTGGATTTTCGAGCGCCAGATCGACGCCCTGAAGGGTCGTTTCCACGTCCTCGCCCTGGATCCGCGCGGTCAGGGGGAGAGCGAGGTCACGGCCTTCGGCTACAGCTACGAACGGCGCGGTCGCGACATCGGCGACCTGATCGATCATGCGGCGTCCGGTCCGGTGGTGCTGGTCGGCTGGTCGCTGGGGGTGCTGGACAGCCTCGCCTATGTGGCGGGGCAGGGGGACGGGCGGATCGCCGGCCTCGTCCTGATCGACAACTCCGTGGGCGAGGAGCCGGCGCCGGTCCCCCGATCCGGCGCCTCGACCGCCAGTCCGGCGGATCGCGCCGACATTCCCGAGGACGAACGCCGCCGCCGCCGCGCCGCCTTCATCGCCTCCATGTTCGCTCATGATCCGGGAGCGGACTATCGCGCGCGCCTGACCGATCAGGCCCTGCGCATGACCCAGGCCGACGAGCGCCGCCTGCTGGCCTATGACGTTCCGCGCAGCTACTGGCGCGCGGCCCTGCATTCGACCGACAAGCCGGTCCTGTACGTCGTGCGGCCGCGTTTTCGGGCCCAGGGCGAGAACCTGATCCGCACCCATCCCGACGCCCGGATGGAGGTGTTCGAGACCGCCGGCCACGCCCTGTTCGTCGATGAAGCCGACCGGTTCGACGCCCTGTTGATCGAGTTTCTGGATCACCGGGTCGCCCGTCGCGCGACCGGGGAGACCGTCCATTGAAGGCCGTCGCCAATAGCCGTGCGGCCCTGATGCCCCTGTTCCTGATCGCGCTGGGCGTGGTCGGGATCGAGAACGCCCTGACCCGCTACTTCGCCGTCGCGAAATGGTCGGAGTACGGCTACTGGATCATCTCGATCGTCATGGCGGGTTTCGCGCTTTCGGGCGTCTTCGTCGCCCTGTTCCGCGACACGGTGGCGAAGTCGGGCGTGGTGCTGAGAGCCATCCTGCCCGCGGCCATGATCCTGGCCGCCGCCTTCGGCTTCCAGATGGTGACGGCCAATCCGTTCAATCCGCTGCAGCTGCAGAACCCGACCACCTGGCCGGATCAGGTTCGGAACATCGGCCTTTATTATGCGGCCCTGCTGCCCTTCTTCTTCCTGGCCGGTCTCTACATCTCCCTGATCTTCGTGCTCAATCACCGGGAGATCGGGCGGGTCTACGGCTATGATCTGATCGGCGCCGGGCTGGGCTCGGCCGTAGCGCTGGGCCTGATGTTCGTGGTCCATCCCTTCCTGCTGGCGCCGGTGCTGCTGATACCGCTGGCGCTCGGGCCGTGGTTCCAGCCGGGACGCAGCCGCTGGATCGGCGGCCTGCTGGCCCTCGCGGCCCTGGTCGGCGGAGAATACGTCCTCTTCACCGGCGTGGCCCCGACATTCAGCGAGTTCAAGGCCATCTACGCCCCGATGAACACGCCTGGCGCCAGGGTCGTCGCCGAGATTCGCGCGCCGCGCGGCCACTATCTTCTGCTCGATGACTTCACCGAGCGGGTCGACGCCGACGTCTCCAACAATGCGGGATTGATGGGCATCGCGGGTCCGCCCCCGACCTATGGTCTGTATCGCGACGGCAATCGCATCGCCTCGCTTCCGAAAGCCTTCGGCCGCGACGCCGCCTATGCGCCCAGCGCGCTGAGCGCCGCCCCCTATGTGCTCAGGCCCCATGCCGAGACCCTGCTGGTCGGCCTTTCGGGCGGCTTCCGCATTGCCGAGGCGAAAGCGCTCGGCGCCGCCAACATCGACGGCGTCGAGGGCGAGCCGGTGCTGAAGGACGCCCTGATCCACGGCCTCGGCCCGTCGCCCGCGATGGCGAGCGACCCCAGCGTGCGCCTGCTCGACGGCGGTCCGATCGCGGCGGCCTGGCGCGCGGGGCCGGACCGCTATGATGTCATCGACGTGTCGGCCGACTTCGTCGATGCCGCGCCCGCCAACGTCACCGGCGTCACGGTCGAGGCCATGCAGGCCTATCTGGCGGCGTTGCGACCCGGCGGGATGGTGTCGATCTCCGTCTCCATCCGCGACTTCCCCGTCTACGCCCTGCGCGTCGTCTCGACCGCGCGCGAGGCCCTGCTGGTGGCGGGCGTCGCCGATCCGTCCGCCCACGTCATGATCTACCGCTCGGCCTGGAATGCGCGGATCCTGATCAGCCCGACGGCGTGGTCCACGACCGACATCGCGGCGCTCAAGGCCTTCTGCGCCGCCCGCTCCTTCGACGTCTCCTGGGCTCCCGGAATGGACGTCGCCGCCGCCCGCGCCAGCCTGTTCAACGACCTGCCCGGCGTCTCCTTCGAGACCGGCCAGATGACCTCGAACGGTCCCGACGACGCCATCGCCAATGAGGTCGGCGCCGTTCTGGCCGGGCGGCCGTCCGCCTCCAGCGGCGCCTTCCACATCCGCCCGGCGACGCTCGATCGCCCGGCCTTCTATTCCTCCCTGCGCATCGAGCGTCCCCAGACCCTGATCAAGCGGCTCGAGGTCCTGCCGCAGGCCGAGATCGGGGCGCTGGTCAACGTCGCCGTCCTCGGTCAGGCCATCCTGATCGCCCTTCTGGTGTTGGCCGCGCCCGCCCTGTTCGTGCGCCGCAAGGGGATGGCGGAGGAGCCGCGACGCCTGTGGCCCGTGCTCTATTTCCCGGCGCTGGGTCTCGGCTTCCTCTTCATCGAGATCCTGCTGATCGACCGGGCCGCCTTCTATCTGAACGACTATTCCTCGGCCTTCGCCCTGGTCCTGACCTCCATGCTGATCTTCTCCGGCCTCGGCAGCATGATCGCGGGCAAGGTCGGCGGCATGCCCAAGGCCGCCTCGGCCATCGGCCTGATCGTGGTCCTGGCCTGGATCGCGGCCATGCTGATCGGGGGCGAGGACTATCTGATGCGGACGCTGGACCAGCCGCTGTGGATGCGGGCGGCCACGGTCGTTCTGGCCGCCGCCCCGGTGTCGCTGGCGCTGGGCATGCCCTTCCCGCTGGGCCTGATCTCGGTCGGCGACGGCCGGGCCCTGCCCTGGGCCTGGGGGCTGAACGGCGCCTTCTCCGTGGTCGCCACGCCCCTCGCCAATCTGATGAGCCGCGATGTCGGCTTCTCGTCCCTGCTGATCGCCGCCGCCGGTCTCTATGCGGTCGCCTTCCTCGTCCTGCCGGTCGGGGTGAAGGCCGCAAAGGCTGTCCGCGCACCCGCGACTGACCCCGTTCCCAACCCCTCGGGCGCCGCCCCGACGCCGCTGGAGTTTCCCGCATGACGACCTCGACGATGGATCGCCGCGCCCTTCTGGCCGGCGCCGCCGGTCTCGCCGCCCTGCCTCTGGCCGCCTGCGACGACAAGGCGATGAAGGACGTGCAGGCGCGGCTGAACCCGACGCAGGGCGCCGCCGAAACGGCGCCCGCCGCTACGCCCGCAACCGCCACCGCGGCGCCCGGAACCGGCCCCGTCGCCTCGGCCGTGGTCAATGGCGTCAAGGCGGCGTCCAGCCCCTGGACCTTCGCCGCCTTCCAGGCCGCCATGGAGGCCTCGGGCCGCCCCAGCGCCATCACCGAGCCCCAGTGGGCCGAGATCCAGACCCGCAAGCCCGCCGCCATCGCCCGGATCAAGACCTATCTCGAAGGCCGCTTCAACGGCGTCGCCGATCCAAATGTGCTGGCCGCCTTCGAGGCCGTGCCGCGCGAATATTTCCACTACGCCTACGCCCAACAGGCCTCGACGGCGTACCAGGCCTATGAGGCCGATCCCAAGCCCTGGGCCATCGGCCATGGCTCGGTCCTCTCCGACTATCTGGGGCAGGCCTATATGACCCAGCTGGCGGCGCCCAAGCCGACCGACGTGACGCTGGAGATCGGGACCGGATCGGGCTTCCAGTCATCCCTGCTCAGCCGCGTGGTGCGCGACGCCTACACCATCGAGATCATCGAGCCGATCGGCCGGGCGGTGGACAGGATCTTCGCTCCGCTCGGCTATTCCAACGTCCACGGCAAGGTCGGCGACGGCTATTTCGGCTGGCCCGAGGTCACCGAAGGCTTCGACACTATCATGCTGACCTGCGTGGCCCAGTACGCCCCGCCCGAGCTGTTCCGCCAGCTCAAGCCCGGCGGCAAGCTGATCATCCCGATCGGCCAGCCCTTCCGCCGGGGCCAGGTCCTCTATGTCTATACCAAGGACGCCGAGGGCCGGGTCCACAGCCGCCGCGACGTCGGCGTCTTCTTCATCCCCATGACCGGCGCGATGCAGGCGCGGCCCAAGCCGGGCTGATATCGACCGGACACGGACGATCCGCCCCGAAAGCGCCCGTGTTTCATCGCTGCAACAGCCGTCAGCGATGTCAAACCGTCATCGGACTGAGCGGAATCCGTCGACGAAGCGCGCCTAGATCGCCCCATCCGCGACACCTTGTCGCCATGGATGTTTCCGGGGGGATCTCAAATGTCTTTGTCCAGAATGCTCGCGGGCGGCTCAGCCCTGGCGGTCCTCGCGCTCGCCGCCGCGCCGGCCTACGCCCAGCAGACGACGGCCGCGGTGCGCGGCGTCGTGGTAGACGCCAACGGCGTCGCCTTGTCCGGCGCGACCGTCACCGTGACCCACGTCCCGACCGGCGCCGAGCAGGTCATCGTCACCAACGCCGAGGGCGGCTTTGACGTGCGCGGCCTGCGAGTCGGCGGTCCGTACCGGATCATGGCGGTCGCCCCCCACTTCGCCTCCCAGACCATCGAGGACCTGTCGCTGAACGTCGGCGACGCCCAGCGCGTGCGCCTGACCCTCGCCCCCGTCGACGAACTGTCCGAGGTCGTGGTCACCGGCGCCCGCCGCGCCACCACGACCCAGTTGGCCAACGTCGGCTCGCGCACCACCATCAACCGCGAAGGCATTGAATCGGTCGTCTCGGTCCGC
The DNA here is from genome assembly GCF_058681645.1 of Brevundimonas sp. ALps5. Classification (NCBI taxonomy): domain Bacteria; kingdom Pseudomonadati; phylum Pseudomonadota; class Alphaproteobacteria; order Caulobacterales; family Caulobacteraceae; genus Brevundimonas; species Brevundimonas sp. ALps5. Next base: position 2,244,980 of record NZ_CM178744.1, read on the forward strand.
CGCGACATCCGCGACATCGGCCGCCGCGACCCGCTGGCCAGCCTCGACTTCGTGGCGCGCAGCACCGGCCCTTCGGGCGGCCTCTATATCGCCGGCTCCTCGCCGCGCGCCAACCGCATCACCATCGACGGCGTCCGGTCGCAGGACAGCTACGGCCTGAACACCGGCGGTCTGTCGACCAACCGCGGCCCGGTCTCCTTCGAGGCGCTGGAGCAGATGTCGATCCAGGCCGTGCCCTTCGACGTCGAGGACGGCGACTTCACCGGCGGCGCCCTGAACCTGATCCTGCGTTCGGGCTCGAACCAGTTCCACGGTTCGGCCTTCTACAACTACCGCTCGACCGACCTGGCGGGCGATACCCTGCCGCTCGTCGGTTTCACCGGCAACGACATCCTCCAGGCGCCGCTGGCCGGTGAGCGCAAGGTCGTCAACACGATCGACGAGGACAACTACGGCTTCTTCCTCTCGGGTCCGATCATCCCCGATCACCTGTTCTTCGCGGCCTCGTACGAGAAGTTCACCAGCTTCGACACCACCGGCACGGGGCCGCTGGGCGCCGGCTTCGCCAACGTCTTCAACCGCATCCCGGGCGTCTCGACCGGGACGGGCGCGACCCAGGCCGACATCGACGCGGTCCTTGCCAACTGGAACGGCTATGCCGCCTCGACCCTGCTGAAGCCGGGCACGGTCGCCCAGGTCGAGCCGATCATCGACGAGAAATATTCGCTGAAGCTCGACTACGACATCATCGACGGCCAGCGCCTGTCGGCGACCTACCGTCACGCCGAAAGCTCGGTGTGGAAGCGCAGCCCTTCGGGGACCAGCATCAGCCTCGACACCAACTGGTACGTCCAGCCCGAGGTCGAGGACAACTATTCGATCCAGCTGAACTCGCGCTGGAACAACGTCTTCTCGACCGAAGGCCGCGTCGCCTATCGTGAGTACACCCGCGGCCAGCAGCCGCCGGAAGGCCAGGGCTTCGCCAACATCTCGATCTGTACGGACCCGACCAACCCGGCCGGCGGCGCGACCTTCTCGTGCACCTCGGGCACGCCCTCGATCAACTTCGGTCCCGACCAGTTCCGCCAGGCCAACGTCCTGGCCACCAAGGAATACGCCGGGTCCTTCATCGGCAACTTCACCGGTATCGCCGGCCACACGATCAAGGGCGGCTACCAGTACCGCAAGGTCGACATCTACAACCTGTTCCTTCAGCAGGCGAAGGGCGTCTATTACTTCGACTCGGTCGCCGACTTCGTCGCCGGGCGCGCAAACCAGCTGTCGTACGGCAACGCCCTCACCGGCAATACGACCGACGCCGCGGCCGTCCTGAACTATTCGATCCACTCCCTGCTGCTGCAGGACACCTGGGACGTCACCGACCGGCTGACGCTGAACTACGGCCTGCGCTGGGACAACTATGTGTCGGACGTCAAGCCGACGCTGAACGCCAACTTCGTCACCCGCTACGGCTATAACAACCAGCAGAGCTACGACGGCATCGACGTCCTGATGCCGCGCGTCTCGGCCAAGTACAACGGCGACACCTTCGAACTGTCGGGCGGCTTCGGCCTGGTCTCGGGCGGCGTGCCGGACGTCTTCCTCGGCAACAGCTACGGGGCGACGACCGGCGCCCTGACCAACAGCTTCGCCATCCGTCGCCAGGCGGACGGCACCTATTTCGACACCGCCTCCTCGACGGTCATCTCCCAGGCCCAGGGCGACGCCCTGCTGAACCTCAACAAGGCCGACGGATCGTTCATCACCACGCCTTCGGCGACGGCCAACGCCATCCTGACCGCCGACAGCGCCGCGCGTCGCAACGCCTTCACCAACTCCCTGGCGCCCGGCTTCGAAATGCCCTCGGACTGGAAGGCCAACCTCTCCTACAAGACCACCCTCTGGGGCTTCGACCTGGGCTTCGACGGCGTGGTCAGCCGGTCCGAGAACAACGTCGCCTTCCGCGACATCCGTTCGCGCCTGCTGACGGTCAACGGGGTGCAGCAACTGACCCCGGACGGCCGCCTGCGCTACGACGGGCTGCAGATCGCCGGCGCCACCCCGGCCGCCATTTTGGCCGCCCGCGCGGCCCAGGGGCTGCCGGTCGCCTCCAACCCCGACCTCGCCAACCTCGGCCTGTTCGGCGACATCCAGGCCTATAATCCGGATCAGCAGGCCTGGAGCCGCACCGCCGCCTTCTCGGTCGGTCGCGACTTCGGCGACCTGAAGGCCTGGGCTTCCTACGCCATCCAGAAGGGCTCGCAGTACGGCGGCATCTCCGAGTTCGGCACCACCGCCGGCGGCAACGGCACCTCGGGCGCCTACTACACCGACCAGAGCTTCGATCGGGACCCGAACGCCCCGGCGCGCGGCGATGCGAACAACCAGATCGAGCGGGCCTTCAAGCTGAACCTGGCCTACAAGGCCGAGTTCATCCCCGGCTGGGTGTCGCGCTTCACCCTGTTCGGCGAGCGTCACACGGGCCGTCCGATCAGCTTCCTGATGAGCGACCCGGCGGGCAACCGGAACCCGACCTTCGGCGTCAGCCGTGACGACGCCCTGGCCTATATTCCGAACCTGAACGCTCCGGATCCGCTGAACCCGCTGCATTTCGTCGATCAGAACGGCGTCAACGTCTTCTTCGATAGCCAGACCTCGGTCGATCGGCTGAAGGCGGTGGTCAACCAGTTCGGCCTGCCGATGGGCGGCATCCTGAAGCGCGGCATCGGCCGCAACCCCGACGTCGATCGCTTCGACTTCCAGTTCGCCCAGGAAATCCCCAGCCCGGTCCGCGGCAACAGCCTGCTGTTCACCGTGGATGTCGCCAACCTGGGCAATCTGCTGAACAACCGCTGGGGCGTGGTGAAGGAATACTCCAACAGCCGCTCGGGCGCCGTCATCGTCAACGCCCAGTGCGCCACGGCGACCGGGGCCGTCGCCGGCGCCGCCAGCCCGGTCTGCGCCAGCTACCGCTACAGCTACACCACCGCCAATGCGACGACCGTGGCCACCCCGACGGTCGATCAGGCGGCCAGCCTGTGGTCGGTGGTCCTGGGCTTCAAGTACCGCTTCTGACGATGGGAGACGGGGCTGCCCTGCGAGGGGCGGCCCCGACTTTTCTGATCGGCGCCGGCTGGTCACCGGCGACGGATGACGCCACCTTGGCGGCATGACCCTCGACGACCTCGGGCCGCGCATCATCATCCTGGGGCCGTCGAACAGCGGCAAGTCGACCCTCGCTGAGGCCATCGCGCGGGCGAGAGGTCTGACGGCTGTGCACCTCGATCAGCTGCATCACCTGCCGGGGACCGACTGGGTCCAGCGGCCGCCGGAAGAGTTCGTGCGTCTGCACGCCGAGGCCATCGCGAGCGAGCGGTGGGCGATGGACGGGAACTATTCGCGTCTGCTTCCCGCCCGGCTCGAACGCGCCACCGGCGTGATCCGGCTGGAGCTGCCGACGGCCGTCAGCCTCTACCGCTATGCGCGGCGCAGCTGGTTCGAGCGGGGCAGGGTGGGCGGCCTCGAGGGCGGGCGCGACAGCGTGAAGTGGGTGATGATCCACCACATCGCCGTCACCACCCGCTCGAACCGCGCGCGCGATCGCCTCGCCTTCGAGGGCTTCGACCTGCCGAAGATCCGGCTGGCGACGCCCGCCGCGCTGAACGAATTCTACCGCGCCAACGGGCTGACCCGCCCCTAAGCGGCTTCGGCCTGTTCGACCGAGACGGCGTCCAGGGCCTGGACCAGGTCGGCGATCAGGTCGTCCTGATGCTCCAGACCGACCGACAGGCGCAGCAGGCCGTCGGTGATGCCGGCGACCACACGGGCCTCGGGCGTCATGGCGGCGTGGGTCATGGTCGCCGGGTGGGCGATCAGGCTTTCGACGCCGCCCAGCGACTCGGCCAGCGTGAAGGTTTCCAGCGTCTCGACCAGGGTGCGCACGGCCTCGACGCCGCCGACCAGTTCGAAGCTGAGCATCGCGCCCGGGCCCTGCTGCTGGCGCGCGGCCAGGGCGTGGTTCGGATGCGACTTCAGGCCGGGATAGTAGACCGTCTTCACCGCCGGATGGGCCTCCAGCAGGGCGGCGACGTGGCCGGCCGTTTCCTGCTGCCGCTCGATGCGGGTGAACAGGGTGCGGATGCCGCGCATCGTCAGATAGGCGTCGAAGGCGCCGCCGGTCACGCCCCGGCAGTTGGCCCACCAGGCCAGCTCGGCATGGTCGGCCGGATCGGCGGAGATCACCGCCCCGCCGACGACGTCGGAATGGCCGTTGATGTATTTGGTGGTCGAGTGGACCACGATGTCGGCGCCCAGTTCGATCGGGCGCTGCAGGGCAGGCGACAGGAAGGTGTTGTCGGCGACCACCTTGGCCCCGACGGCGTGGGCGCGCACGCAGATGTCGGCGACGTCGACGACGCGCAGCAGGGGGTTGGACGGGGTCTCGACCAGCACCAGTTTGGGGTTCAGGGCGAAGGCCGCGGCCAGGGCTTCCGGGTCGCCCTGATCGACCCACAGGACCTCGAAATGGCCCTTCTTCGCATGGGCGCAGAGCAGGCGGTGGGTGCCGCCGTAGCAGTCGTGCGGGGCGATCAGCAGGTCGCCGGGCGACAGCAGGCTCAGCGGCAGGTCGACCGCGGCCATGCCGGTGGCGGTGACCACGCAGCCGGCGCCGCCTTCCAGCTCGGCCAGGGTCTCGGCCAGGACGTCGCGGGTCGGATTGCCCGAGCGGGCGTAGTCGTATTTCCGCTTCTGGTCGAAGCCGGCGAAGGAATAGTTCGACGACAGATAGAGCGGCGGCATGACCGCGCCGTGCGCCGAATCCTGATCCACGCCCGAGCGGGCGCAGATGGTGCGGATGTCCTTGGCGGAACGGGGGGTACGGGTCACTGGTCGATATCCTTGAGAACGGAGCGGAGGATGTCGCCGACGAAGGCGTCCTCCTTCAGGAAGGCGTCGTGGCCGTACAGGGACGGAGCCTCGACCAGACGCCACAGGGTGGGCAGGCGGGCCGCGAGTTCGCGGATGTCGTCGATCGGCACCAGCCGGTCGGAGGTGAAGCCGACCAGGGTGACGGGGGTGGTGATGGCCTCGGGCGTGACCGAGTGGCGGTCCAGCGAGTCGGACATCGACAGCCAGCGCGAGGGGGTGGTGTGGGTGCGGTAGGCCACGCCGCGCGCGGTCAGGTATTCGCAGACCGGATAGGCCTGACCGGCGGCGAGGGGGGCGGTGGTGTCGAACCGCTCGGAGAACTCCTCGGCGGTGCGATAGGTGGTCATGGCCAGTTCGCGGGCCAGGGCGACGCCGTCTTCGGGCCGGCCGGCCTCGACCGCCAGCTTCAGGATGCGGCGCTGGATGCCGCGCCAGGCGGTGGCCTGGGGATGGGCGCGGTGGGCGGCGGAGACGACGACCAGCTGCTCGGCCCAGCGGGGGAACAGCTCGCCGAAGGCCAGGGCGATCATGCCGCCGTAGGAGCAGCCGACCACGGCCGCCACGGTCTCGGCGCCCAGATGATCCAGCAGCAGGGCCAGAAGACGGGCCTGATCCTGGGTGGTGATGGTGACGAGTTCCTCGCCCTCGGCATCGGCGCCGGGGGCGTAGTCGAAGGCCAGGACCTGACAGCGGCGCAGGTCGATCGGCCCGCCCGCGGTCACCGCGTCCGACCACCAGCCCAGGCCGTTGGTCTCGGTCCGATGCACGAAACGGCCCGCCGAGATGCCGCCGGCGACGACGACCAGCGGCGCGCCTTCGCGGCCGTGCAGCCGGCCGGTGACGGTGGTCTGGTTCAGGCGCTGGCCCGACTGCAGGCGGAAGTCGGCGGGGATTTCGACGACGACGTCGACGGCGTTGCCCTGACGGATACGGCGCAGCTCCGGCACGAAGGCGCGCGGCTTGACGTCCACGCGCACGGCATCGCCGTCGGCGCTACAGAAGGGTTCGGTGGTTTCGGTATCGAAGGCCATCGTCGTCGCATCAGTCCCGCCCAGCAAGGCTCCGATGCGATGACAGATGCGTGGATGCGCCGCCGTAAACCGACGCTCCACTCATCTCTCGCGACCTTCCCCAATCTTGGGAGTTGGCCTCGCAGGAGTTGGCACCGTTCGGACGGAATCCGATGGTTGCCCCGACGTCAAAGGGCCTATCCCTCGGTCGGTCTTGATGAGTGAAATAACCGTGAGGCAAAACAGGGGTTCAGGTCAAGCGGAAAAATCCACCGCATACCCGCGCAACGCTTCGGGAGGTGTGCCGCCCTATACTCGTTGAAACCCGATAATGCGCAAAAAACTTCCACGATGGGGTTGACGGCGGCGTTGAGGCCCGACACCCTTGAGCCAACTTCTTCGCAAGGTTCACCCCGTGATCCGTTCTGGCCGCATCGCCATTTCGATTACCACCGCCGCCGCAGTGACGGCGCGGACGGGCACGCCTGCGCTCACCACCACCGGCGGTATGACCATCACCGGCCCTTCCAGGGCGGGGACAGGTTAGCGCGCGTCGGAACCGACAAGCACCAACCCAGACCCGCCCGGACCCCCGGGCGGGTTTTTTCTTACCCGATCTCCACCCCCGATTTTCCGCACCCCCTTCCGCCTCCGAGACCGAAAATGTCCCATCTCTCCGTCGTTCAGAAATCCGACCCTCTCAAACCGGCCGCCGAACAGGGGGCCGCGCTCGACGTCGTGGTGCTCAAGTTCGGCTCCTCCATCCTGCGCTCCCAGGCCGATGCGCCGGCGGTGGCGTCCGAGGTCTATGGCCACGTCCGCGCGGGGCGGAAGGTGGTGGCGGTGGTCTCGGCCTTCGGCGGTCAGACCGACCGGCTTCTGGCCGACGCCCGCCTGCTGGGCCTCGACCATGAGAACGACCTCCTGCCCGGCTATGTGGCGCTCGGCGAGGAGCAGGCGGCGGCCCTGACGGCGATCGCCTGTGACCGGATCGGGCTGGACGCCGTGGCCCTGTCCGTCCGCGAACTGGGCATCGTCGCCGAGGGCCCGCCCGAGCACGCCCACCCCTGCGACCTGCGCGGCCAGGCCCTGCTGAACGCCCTGTCGGAGCATCAGGTGGTGGTGGTCCCGGGCTTCGGCGCCGTGCGGCCGGACGGCAAGGTGGCCCTGCTGGGCCGCGGCGGTTCGGACATGACGGCGGTCTTCCTCGCCGCCGAACTGGGCCTCAAGCGGGTGCGGCTGGTCAAGGATGTGGACGGTCTGTACGACCGCGATCCGGCCTCGGCCTCGGGCAAGCCGCTGCGCTATCGCCGCGCCTCCTGGGATGATGCGCGCCGTCACGGCGGGGCCCTGGTGCAGCACGACGCCATCGACCTGGGCCAGCAGCGCGGGGTGGAGATCGAGGTCGCGGGTCTGGCGCGCGCCGGCGGCACGGTGGTCGGCGACCATTCCGCCCCTCCCGGACCGTCCGTGCCCGACGCCCCGATCCGGGTCGCCATCGCCGGCTGCGGCGTGGTCGGCGGCGGCCTCCTGGCCCGACTGCTCGGCGATCCCCGCTATCAGGTCACCGGCGTTCTGGTGCGCGATCCGAAGAAGGCGCGCGACGTCGCCGCCCCGTCGGAGCTCTACACCGCCGACCGCGCCGCCTTCCTCGCCCAGAAGCCCGACCTGCTGGTCGAGGCGCTTTCGGAAGGCGAGGCCGGCCACGACCTGATCCGCGAGGCGCTTCAGGCCGGGATCGACGTGGCTAGCGCCAACAAACAGGCCATCAGCCGCGACCCCGCTGGGCTTCAGGCCCTGGCGGATCAGCACAAGGCCCTGCTGGTCTATTCGGCCGCGGTCGGCGGCGGCGCCCCGATGATCGAGACGCTTCGGGCCGCGCGTCATGCCGGTCCGGTCGCCCGCTTCGAGGCGGTGCTCAACGGCACGGTCAACTTCATGCTGGACCGCCTCAGCGCCGGCGCCGACTTCGCCGACGCCCTGGCCGACGCCCGGGTGGCGGGCTTCGCGGAAGAAGATCCGTCTTCGGATCTCGAAGGCCGCGACGCCGCCGCCAAGGTGCGCCTGCTGTCCTATGAGGCCTTCGGCGAGACGCCGGGCGAGGGGACGATCACCTGCGACGTCCTGTCCGACGCCTTTCGCCCGAACGGCGCGCCCGTGCGCCAGATCGGCGCCTGCGTGAAGTCCGACGCCGGGCTCGACGCCACCGTCCTGCTCAACCGCGAGCTCGAGGATCCGCTGTTCCTGGCCCTCCGCGGCGAACGCAATGCGCTCAAGGTCTATGGCGAGGACGGCCGGGTCTGGTCGTGCAAGGGCCGCGGCGCCGGGCGCTGGCCGACGACCGAAAGCGTGCTCGCCGACGTCGCCGACATCGTGCGCGCGCGACACGCCGCTCTCGGGTATCATTAGGTCATGGCGGTCTTCACTCCGGTTTCGGACGATCAGGCGCGAGCCTTCGTCGGCGGCTATCCGGCCGCCGGTGAGTTCGTGTCGCTGCACGCCATCGCCGAGGGGGTGGAGAACACCAACTACCGGCTGGAGACCACCACAGGCCGCTTCGTCCTGACCCTGTTCGAGGGGCGCACCGACGCCGCCTCCCTGCCGTTCTGCCTGGGTTTGACCGACCATCTGGGCGCGGCCGGCTATCCCGCCGCGCGTCCGCTCCGGGACAGATCAGGCGAATGGATCGGCGAGCTGAACGGCCGTCCGGCGGCGGTGGTCGAATGGCTGTCGGGCGTCTGGCTGCGCGAGCCCTCGCCGGACGAGGTCGCCCGCGCGGGCGCGGCCCTGGCCCGTTTCCACCTCTCGGCCCGCCGCTTCGCCGGCCGCCGCGCCAACCCCGTGGGACCGCCGGTCTGGAAGGCCTTGCTCGACCGCTCCGCCTCGGGCGCGACGACGGCCGAGGACCGCCAGCTGGTCGCCGACTGCCGTCAGGCGTTGGAGCGGATCGGCGATCCGTTCACGGACGACCTGCCGTCGGGTGCCATCCACGCCGACTACTTCCCCGACAACGTCCTGTTCGAGAACGGTCAGGTCTCGGGCGTCATCGACGTCTATTTCGGCTGCGACGGCCCCTTCGCCTATGACCTCGCCATCGCCCTGACGGCCTGGGGTTTCGACGGCGAGGGGCGCGAGATCGCGGGCGCGGTCGAGGCCTTCCGGCGCGGCTATGAATCGGTGCGGCTGCTGACCTGGGCCGAGGAGAAGGCCCTGCCGCTGCTCGGCGAGGCGGCGGCCCTGCGCTTCACCCTGACCCGGCTGCACGACCGCATCTTCCACGACCCGACGAAACTGGTGACGCCCAAGGACCCGGCCGCCTTCTTCCGCCGCATGGCCTATTGGCGGGTATCCGAAACGGTCTGATGCCTGACCGGCATCAGTTTCCGGTGAGAGCTTGAGGGATCAAGCTCTAGGCCGCCTCGCCCCGGCGCAGCCAGTCGACCACGACGTCGTGGGCTGCGCCGTCCAGATAGCCTTCTTCGTTGGCCGCCAGCGGCGCGCCGCGTCCGACGAAGCCGACGGGCGCGACCTCCGAGGGCGGGAAGCCGAAGCGTTCGCGGAAGGCCCGGTCGAAGCGGATGCGGGTGCCGAAGCCATAGCGCGAGGCGATGTCCTCGATGCTGGCCAGCCGTCCGCCACCCGAGACCCGCAGGTCGGCATAGGCCCGGTCCAGCCGCCGGTTCAGCACATAGGTCTGGACACCCCCCATGTCGCCGAAGGCGCGATACAGGGCGCTGCGCGACACCCCGATGGCCAGGGCCACCTCATTGACGTTCAGGCTCGGGTCGGCGGCGCGGGCGTCGAACACCTGCATGGCGCGTTGGCGGATGGTGCGGTGGATGCTTTCCAGATGCAGGGGCGCGACCGGTCCGGTTCGGCCCAGGAACCGTTCGGCGATGACGAAGGTGGCCTCGACGGCGGCGACGCCCTCTTCCTCGGTCAGGTCGCCGGCGACCTCCGACAGGGTCTTCAGATGCGACGCCACCAGCCGCCCGCCCGGGCTGGACGGCGGCAGGACCAGACCGTGCACCTTGCGCCCCAGCAGCCAGGACGGCACCGAGGTTCGGGGCGTGACCAGGTTGATGGTGTCGACGCTCTCGACCCGTGACGCCGAGGGCCGGGCCAGGTCGCGGAACTGCACCGATCCCGCGCCTGCGATGGTCTCGCGCCCGTCGCAGTCGCCGATGGTGTCGGTCAGGTTCACGATGATGCTGATCTGATCGATGCCCGAGCGCCGGATCTCGCCATGCCCGCGCGTCAGGGTCTGGGCGACCGAGCGGCCCCGGGCGAAGGCGGTGGCGCCGAACCGCCAGGCCTTGGTCTGGCTGCGAAAGCCCCGGCGACCCTGGTCGGCGACGCCCGAAACCTCATAGAAGTCCGCGATGGTGGCGCGGTAGCTTTCGTAGGCGTCAGGCTGCTGTTCGGACGATATGGCCCAGGCGACGCTGAGCGCCCTGTCTGATCGAATTGAACTCTCTGGCACTGTCGCTACCGCCGATACGCCCCACACGCGATCCGGAATCGGTATCCGACAATGTGTGATTTGTCGAAAGAATCCGGAGAGGCAGGCGGTTAGGACCGGAACCACCTCACCGCCGCCAGCGCCGCCTCAGGCGTGGCCTCGATCACTGTCAGACGCTCGGGCCGGTCGCCCAGCTCGCGGATGACACGAGGCGGGTCGGGATCGAAGCCGACCACGGGGGCGACGTCCTTGCCGAACTTGGCGGCGTGGGCGGTCGACAGGGCGACGACGGGACCGGAGCCGTTCAGCTGCTTGCGTGCGGCCGACAGGGCCACGGCCGTGTGCGGGCAGACGACCTTGCCGTACGTCTCATACGCATGGGCGATCTCGGCGCGGGTTGTCGCCTCGTCGACGGAGACGGCCGAGACCTCGGCGCGCAGGGCGGTCAGGAGGTCGGCGGGCAGGGTGGTCTGGCCGTCGCGGGCGAAGGCTTCGAACACGGCGCGGGTGGCGGCGGCGTCGCGGCCCGAGGCCTCGAACACCAGACGCTCGAAGTTCGACGGCGCCTGGACGTCCATGGAAACCGAGGCCGTCTCCACCGCGGCGCGGCGGGCGTAGAGGCCGTCGTTGATGGCCCGGGCCAGGGCGTCGTTCTGGTTCACCGCCGCGACGAAGCCGGCGACCGGCAGGCCCATCTTCCGCGCCGCGATCCCGGCGAAGGCGTCGCCGAAATTGCCGGTCGGGACGACGAAGGTGGGCGCCCGGGTCTCGCCCGCCGCAGCCAGCTGCATCGAGGCCGAGATGTAGTAGGGGATCTGCCCCGCCAGCCGCGCCCAGTTGATCGAATTGACCGAGGAGAAGCGGCTGCGTTCGCGCAGGGATTCCTCGGACAACAGCCCCTTCACCAGCCGCTGGCAGTCGTCGAAGTCGCCGCGAATGGCCAGGTTCAGGACGTTGTCGGCCTCGACGGTCGTCATCTGGCGGCGCTGCACGGCCGAGACGCGGTCCAGTGGATGCAGGACGATCAGGTCGATCCCGGCCTTGTTGGCGAAGGCGTTGACGGCGGCGGCGCCGGTGTCGCCACTGGTCGCCGTGACCAGGGTCAGCCGCTCGCCCGAGGCGGCCAGGGCCTCCGCCGACAGGGCGGCGGCCAGCTGCATGGCCAGGTCCTTGAACGCCGCCGTCGGGCCGTGCCACAGCTCCAGCATCCACAGGTCGTCGGCCAGCTGGACCAGAGGCGTCACCGCCGGGTCGTCGAAACCCGCGACCAGTTTTTGCAGGGCCCGGTCCAGCGCGCCTTCCGGCAGGGCGTCGCCGATGTAGGGCGCCATCGCCGCCCCGGCGATCTGCACATAGGACTGTCCCGGCGCGGTCGCTCCGGGGGTCAGCTTCGGCCAGGCCGAGGGCATGTAGAGGCCGCCGTCGGGCGCCATGCCGCGCAGCAAGGCGTCGGCGAAGTCTGTCGGGGTCGTGTCCCCACGGGTCGAGATGTAGCGGGCGGCGGCGTCGGTCATGATGGATTGGTCGTACCCAGCCGAAGCGCCGCCGTCACCCGCATTTCGCCTGAAAGCGGCGACCATATTTGCTGCCATGGATGCTCGGTGCGTTTTGCGGGCTGGCGCGGGCCCACCGAACCCGCCATGTCTGGGTCATGAGGTCGGCTGAATGAACCGAAGGGATCTTCTGATCCGGCTGGGCGCCGTGGGGGCCACGGCCGGCGCCGCCTGGTGGTTCCGCGACAATGTCCTGTGGCGCAGGCCCGACGTCACCCTGCCGCCCGAGCCTCAATGGCTGGCCTTCGCCGAGGCCCAGGCCAATGTCCCGACGGTCGATGTCCGGCTGAACGGCCGGCCCGTTCGCGCCCTGATCGACAGCGGCGCCCAGTATTCGGTGATCGACCGCGATTGGCTGAAGTCGCTCGGCGCGGTGAAGACCTTCGACATGCCCATCCTCGCCTATGGCGTCGGCGGGCAGGCCCAGATCGGCAAGGGGGTGACCCTTGATGTCGCCGTCGGCGACGCCCGCATCGGCAAGCTTCGCACCGCCATCCTCGACCTCGGCCTGCTGGCCTCCGACGACGGTCTGGGCACGCCCCTGATCCTGGGTCAGGACGTGCTGGGCGAGATCATTCTCGACCTCGATCCCGACCATCGCCGCGTTCGCTTTCTGCCGCGCGAGGCAGCGCCACCGACCGAGGTCTGGACCGTCGACGTCCATCGCGCGGGCAAGGCGCTGCGGACGGAGGTGACGGTCGAGGGAGCGAAGGTCCAGGCCGTGATCGACACCGGCTCCTCGTCGCTGCTGGCGCTCAGCCGTTCGGCGGCCGCCTCCGCGGGTCTGTTCGACGGACGCGAGCGGCGCGGGGGCTCCAGCCTGGTGCTGGGCGGCGCCATGGCCTCCACCCTCGTCGAGGTCCGCAGCCTGACCTTCGCCGACCAGACGTATGAGAAGGCCGAGACCGCCGTCTTCGGCGACGTCGCCCTGCCGGGCTTTCCCGACGCCCTGATCGGGATGGAGGCCTTCGTCGGCCGCCGCGTCTTGCTGGATCTCGGCGGCGGCCGGATGTGGGCCTCGCGTGAGCTTGATCTGACTGTCGGACCCTAAAACCCGAGCTCGGCCTTTAGCTGTTCGGGGGTGACGCCCGACGCCCGGATCTCGGCCAGGGTCACGGATTTGTCCCGCTTGGCGTAGCGCTTGCCGTCGGGACCCAGGAGCAGCGGATGGTGGCGATAGACCGGCGTCGGCAGGCCGAGCAGGGCCTGAAGGACGCGCTGCACCGAGGTCGCCTCGATCAGGTCCTCGCCCCGGATGACATGGGTCACCCCTTGAAGGGCGTCGTCCAGAACGGAGGCGATGACATAGCCCGCCCCGATATCCTTTCGCCCCACCACCATGTCGCCCAGCCGCTCGGGCTCGGCGTGGCGGAGACCCGGCTCCACGCCCTCCTCGACCCAGGTCAGGGCGTGCAGATCGCCCAGCCGCTCGCGCGCCGCCGCCAGCGACAGCCGCCAGGCGAAGGCCTGCCCCGCCGCCAGTCTTTCGGCCTCGTCCTTTGGCGAGTGCGGGCCATGGGCGAAGGCGTGGGCGTCCGCCGGATCGTCGGCGTGCGGCGCCCCTCCGGCCAGGGCCATCAGCTCCTTGCGCGTGCGGAAGCAGCGATAGAGGACGCCCATCTCCCGCAGCCGCTCCAGCGCCGCGTCGTATTCCGCCCGATGCTCCGACTGTCGTCGCACGGGCTTTTCCCAGTCCAGCCCCAGCCAGGCCAGGTCTTCGTAGACGCTGGCCTCATATTCGGGCCGACAGCGGGTGAAGTCAGTGTCCTCGATCCGCAGCAGGAAGCGTCCGTCTTCAGCCCTGGCCGCTGTCCAGGCCGTCAGGGCCGAAAAGGCATGGCCCCTGTGCAGATGGCCGGTGGGCGAGGGCGCGAAGCGGGTGACGAAGGCCATGACGGCCCGTCAGATCCGGACCAGGGCGCCAGCCTTGAGCGCCGCCTCGACCGCCGCATCCACCGCCTCTGTCGCGACGAAGGGGAACTGGGCGCGAAGGTCCTCGATGGCGAAGTCAGGCTGGCTAAACGCCCACTGCATGGCGACTGCGACCGGCCCCCGGAACGGCGGGGGCGCGAGGTTGGTGCGGCGATAGCCGGTCAGGGGCTTGCGATGGGGCAGGTCGTAGGCGGGCGGCCGGGTGATCAGCCGCTCCTGGGTCATGGCGATCTCGTCGGCGAACCGGGGGTGGGCGGCGAGGGCCGCCAGCTTCTGGCCCAGGGCCGCGAGCTGGGCCTGCAGCGGTCGCCCGCCGTCCTGTCCCGCCGGCGCAAGCCAGGCCCGGAACTCCGGGTCTTGCAGGGCTGCGCTTTCCAGCAGGGAGAACAGGATACGGCCGTACAGCGGGGTGACTGAATAGGTGACGTGCAGCGAGGCGCCGGGCTCGGCCAGGGCGTCGTGATACCAGCCGCGCGGCAGATAGAGGACGTCGCCGGGCTTCATCATGACGTCCATCATGGGCCGCCCCCGGGTCCGCTCGAACCAGGCGGGCATCTGGTCGTCGGGCGCCTCGAAGCCGATCGGACAGTCCGCCTGGTTCTCATAGAGCCGCCAACGCTTCTCGCCCTCGACCTGGACGGCGAAGACCTCATGCAGGTCGAAATGGGTGTCGAAGGCCCGCACTCCGCCGAACGACAGATAGGCGTTGGCCCCGACCTTGCCGGCGAAGGCGCGGCCCAGGGCGTGGGCGAGATCGCGCAGCCTGGGCGTCAGCGTATGGACGTCGTTGGCCACCAGGCTGGCGCCCGTGGACAGGAAGATCTCGACCTTGGCGGGGGAGGGCCGCAGCAGCCGCCCGGTCTGGTCGGCGGTCTCCTCGCAATAGAAGTCCGCAGGCACCGGCTGGCCGTCGCGGATCAGCTTCAGGGTGTTGGCGGTCCAGTTCGCGGTCTGGGACAGCAGGCCGTTGAACTCCGCCCAGTCGGTCAGGGCGGCCTTGGGCGCCCCGGCTTCGGTCGGCCCGTTCTCCGCCGGAATGTGTAGCGGCTTTCGGCCGTAGTAGTCGGCCATGAACCGATCGGGGGTGATCGGATGCAGAAGTTCGTCCAGACTGTTCATCGCGCCGGACGCTAGAGCGGTCGGTCCTTCCTGTCGACGGGCGCCGAGCCCCCAATGATCCGCCCTGCATGACCAGCCCCGAAGCCATCGCCGCCGCCCGTCTCGCCCTGATCGCGGCGGACCCGTCGCTGAGCCGCGCCCATGCCGATGTCCCCGTCTTCGACTGGCGCACCCGAACGGGCGGCTTCGAAGGCCTGTTCCGCATGATCGTCGAGCAGCAGGTCTCCCTCGCCTCCGCCGCCGCTATCTGGAAGCGCACCGTCGAGGGGCTGGAGGGCGTCGTGACCCCGGAGAATGTCCTCGCTCACGACATCGAGACCCTGCGGACCTTCGGCCTGTCCGGCCAGAAGGCGCGCTATGCCCATGAGATCGCCCGGGCCCAGACCGAGGGTCGCATCGACTTCGACCATCTGGGCCGGCTCGACGACGCCGAGGCGACCGCGTCCCTGGTGGCGATCAAGGGCGTCGGCCGCTGGACCGCCGAGACCTTCCTGATGTTCTGCGAAGGGCGCACCGACGTCTTTCCGGCCGGCGACATCGCGCTGCAGGAGGCCATGCGCTGGGCCGACCGAAGCGCCCTTCGCCCGACCGAGAAACAGGCCTATATCCGCGCCGAACGCTGGGCGCCGCACCGGAGCGTGGCCGCCCATCTGTTGTGGGGCTGGTACGGGGCGGTCAGGCGCGGCGAGGTCGCGCTGGAACAGGCCACGCTGGAACAGGCGAGGGAGGGGAGATGACGCCGCTGGTCGACGCCGAGACGGCGAAGGTCCTCGCCGACCCGCAGCGGCTGCTGTCCGTGCTGGACTTCGCAGGCGTCGCCGTCTTCGCCGCCACCGGGGCGCTGGCCGCCGCGCGCGAGAAGCACGACCTCGTCACCTTCGCCTTCTTCGCCGCCATCACCGGGGTCGGCGGCGGCACCATGCGGGACCTGCTGCTCGGCCTGCCGGTCTTCTGGGTCCAGGACTGGCGCTATCTCGGGGTCTGCATCGCCGCCTCGGTGGCCATCTGGCTGATCGGCCGTCGCGACTGGCGCTTCCGGGCCCTGCTCTGGCTCGATGCGATCGGTCTGGGGGCCTATGGGGTGCTGGGCGCCGCCAAGGCCGAGGCTGTCGGCGCCGCGCCCCTGATCTGCATCGTCATGGGCGCCCTGACGGCCTGTTTCGGCGGGGTGGTGCGCGACCTCCTGGCCGGCCAGCCCTCGATCCTGCTGCGGCGCGAGATCACCGTCTCGGCCGCCCTTCTGGCCGCGACGGTCTATGTGGTGCTCAGGGCCGATGCCCTGGGCATGGCGGATCTGTCGCCCTGGCCCGCGGCCATCATCGCCGCCGTGTGCGGCTTCGGCCTGCGCGCGGGCGCCCTGCAATGGGGCTGGAGCCTGCCGGGCTTCCCTGACCGACCCCGCAAGCCAGGGTGAGCAAGGCGGGTTGAAGGCGAGGGAAATCGTGATCGTTCCGCCGTCGGAACGTCATGGCGGCGTCGTCGAATCGGGCCTAGGGTGTGATCACAGATAAGGAAGGAGATCACGTCTTCAGTCCTGTCGCCTCACACCCCCCTCAGCACAGCGGGAGGGCCTGATGCAGGTCCTGACCCGACCGCCGTCCGGATTTCCGGCTCTGGTGCTGAACGCCGATTTCCGCCCCCTGTCCTACTACCCGCTGTCACTGTGGCCCTGGGAAGAGGCGGTGAAAGCCGTCTATCAGGACCGCGTGGACGTCGTGTCCCTCTATGACAAGGTGGTGCGCAGCCCCTCCATGGAGATGCAGCTGCCCAGCGTCATCGCGCTGAAGAGCTATGTCGACCAGGACCGCAGCCCGGCCTTCACCCGCTTCAACGTCTTCCTGCGCGACGGCTTCACCTGCCAGTACTGCTCGGAGACGGCCGAGCTGACCTTCGACCATGTCATTCCCCGCTCCCAGGGCGGCCGCACGACGTGGGAGAATATCGTCGCCGCCTGTTCGCCCTGCAATCTGCGCAAGGGCGGCCGCACGCCGCGTCAGGCCCAGATGCCGATACGCCGCGAACCGATCCGTCCCAACGCCTGGCAGCTTCAGGACGCCGGCCGCCGCTTCCCGCCGCACTACCTGCACCAGAGCTGGCTCGACTACCTCTACTGGGACATAGAGCTCGAACCTTAGGGTTCTTTTCAGTTGCTCGAAATGGCTCAAACACCCTTGTGGTGGGCAGGTTCAGGGTTCGTTCTTTTACCGCTGATTTCTCGATTATCCTCCGAAATCCTCCCGGCTGGTGACCATGTGGTGACCAAAACCGGGACCAGAAACGGGACCCCTCGTGGGCCCGAGGAGAGATCGAATGGTTCAGAACCCGAGGTCCGGAAAGATCACCAAACGCCTGGTCGACGCCCTGACGTCTGAAGGGGTGCGCTTCACCCTCTGGGACACGCAGCTCAAGGGTTTCGGGGTGCGCGTCGCCGTCAGCGATACCAAAACCTACGTCGTTCGATACAGGACGATCGGCGGCGCTGACCGCCTCCTTCACATCGCTCGCCATGGCGTCGTGACCGCCGAGGAAGCCCGCGAACGAGCGGCCGCTGTACTGGCCGAAGTCGCGTCAGGTGGTGACCCTCAGGGGACCAAAGTCGAACGACGCGAAGAACTGACCATGTCGGAGCTCTGCGACCTCTACATGAAGGAGGGCGTGACGATGAAGAAAGCGACGACCCTTCGGATCGATCGCATCCGCATCGCCCGCCACATCAAACCCCGCCTGGGCAAGATGAAGGTCACCGATATCGGCCGAGCGGACATCGAGCGGCTGATGGTCGATGTCGGGTCGGGACGCATTCGTGGAGAGGCGACGCCGCACACTCGCGGCGGTATTCATGCGGCCTCGCGCACGGTCGGACTGCTGGGCGGTATCTTCACGTTCGCCGTTGAGCGGGAGTTCGTGAAGACCAACCCCACGCGAGGGGTGAAACGCTACAAGGACAACCGTCGGGACCGCTTCCTTTCCCCGGCCGAACTGGCCCGGCTCGGCGATGTCCTGGCGGAGCTCGAGAAGCATGGGGGCGATCCGCGCCACATCAACATCATCCGCCTGCTGGCGCTGACCGGCGCCCGCAAGAACGAGATCGCCAGGCTCAAGTGGTCGGAGATCGACCGCACCATGGGGATGCTCCGGCTGGAGGATTCCAAGACCGGGGCGAAGGTGATCCGTCTCGGGAGCGCGGCGCTGAAGCTGATCGAGGGCCTGCTCTCGAACGGGAGCATCTACGTGTTCCCGGATCGGAAGGATCCCAAGCGTCCGATCGCCAATCTCGACTGGGCCTGGGTCGGCATCCGCAAACGCGCCGGGATGGAAGACCTGCGGATCCATGACCTTCGGCACAGCTTCGCGAGCGCCGGGCTGGCCGGCGGCGAAGGGCTTCAGCTCATCGGCAAGCTGCTCGGCCACAGTCACGTCAGCACCACAAGTCGATACGCCCACCTGGCGGACGACCCGGTCCGTGCCGCCGCCGACAGGATCAGCGAGAGCGTCGCCGCCTCTCTCGCGGGCTGGTCGGTTGAAGACGGACAGACGGCCCATTGAAAGACGGCCGCCCGGCGGGTCGCCGGGCGGCCGAAGTTGTCGCGATGGACTGGGGAGCTAGGCGCCCTCGTGAGCGGCCTCGCCCCAATGTCCGGCCTGGCGAGGCTGGCTCGACGAAGACCGGAGGCCCGAGAGCTGGCTGCGCGCCCACTCGTGCAGCAGGCTCTTGGGGTAGTAGGGGGTCCGCCCGAGGTGGGTGCAGGGCGGTCCGTCAGACCGGGTGCAGAACACCTTCGCCAGTGTCGACGGTGACCGGCGGATGCCCATACGTAGAAGCTCGGTGGACGCTTCCTTGCGGGTCAGCAGCATTTCCTCAGTTCCGTGAAGATGTAGACCGGCCATGTGGCGCTCCTTTCCGTCTGAACCAGAACTGCAACCAAGCAAGCATCGACGGAAATAAACCGCAACCGGCGGACGTAGAGAACTGATGGACGGAATGAATAGGTGACCTGTTCGATCTGTTTCGGCCTGTTCCGATCTGGTTCTGAGTAAGGAAATCGATCACAGCCTTGTGAGATGGGTCGCTTATGAACTTCGGTTTTTCTTGGATCCCGCGGAGAAGCAAGACATCAAGCGGTGGTGAATGAAGGTGGCCTTGGCGTTGCCCTCGAGTGCGGACATAGTCGAGCGGGCTTTTACGCCCATACTGGTGAACCACAGCCGTTCAGGGGAACTGCATGTCTAGCTTCACGGATCGAGCCATGAGCGCCGAGGTATCGCCCGAGCTTTTTGCGGCGTCGTTGGAAGCCATCGGCGAACTGCCTGCGGATCAACGTGGTTCGTTCGAAGGTCGCGCCTTCCGCCTGTTCAGACTACTCGAGGAGCGTGACGAAGCGGATGAGGCAGCGCTTAATGCCTTTGCCATTCAGCTTCGGCTGGAGGCGCTCGCGCGGTTGCATGATGATCGTGGTCTGCGAGCCTGGACGCTTCCGGGGGACGCCGAAGGCGCTGACTACATACATGCCGACGTAGTGGCTGCCGCGGCAGTTGAGCCGCTTCTGGCGATCGATGATCACACAGTCGGATTCGATCTCGAGTCTTTCCGCGCGCGCGTGCTGGCCGACGCGGCTGTGCGCGGACACGCCTAGCCGGGACATCCTTCGTCATGCCAAGGCGCACAAAGTCACTGAAGCGAGGTGCGGCCGGCGACGCGGCCCCCGCAGGAGATATTGCGACGCGCGCCGGCGTGGTCGCCCAGCGCCTGCTCGCGGAGCGCGGCCTCCACTATCTCGAGGATATGTTACCCGACGATGCCCGAGAGTTGCTCCGAGCGGCTTGGCGTGAGGCCGCCGAACAGATGTTCGAAGGGCGTGACCTCGATGTTGTGCAGGCGGAAATCGACATCATGATCGACAGCCTGGATATGACCGAGCCGCCACCGCCCATGCATCGGTCCGAAATGCACTGACGCCTGCGGCATCACCCCTCATCGCGGTGGAGAGACGATGACCTTCACGTCAATCAGGCCGGTCCGTGGTTTAGACAGATCGGACTGGAAGCCTGCAGGGTTTTTCAGGTGGTTGTCGGGATCGTAAACGAGGCAGATGAGCCGGTCGACTTCGCTGTTACCGCCGTAATCGACAAAGTCGTTGGCGAGTTCTTTCTTGATCTTGGTCGTGTCGGACTTGCGGACGTATTTGAGTTCCACCATCGCCCGCAGCGGTTTGAGAAAGAACTCGCACCTCGACGCGCTGCCGGCGACGGATGGGCTCCATTCCTCTTCACGCACATCCGGGAAGTAGGCGGCGAGGATCGAGCGGAACAGGTATTGGCAGTCCCACTCGTCCTTGATGGCATAAACCGCTCCACCGTGCGGGTGGGTCTTCAAAGCAAGGACACTCTCGTGGAAACGGCGGGCAAGTGTGACGATCAGGTCCAGATCCGCGGTTTCGGAACTGACTGTGGCAGCGGGTGGCGAGGGTTTGCGTGCCAAGGTGTAATCAATGGCTCCGAGAACGTGGAAAACCTGCCGGCGGGCGACGTCGACGATGTGTGGTGCGCCGACGATCTTGTGCTTGAGTTCGTAGGCGGCCTGCTCCTCGTCGAGGTCGTCGACCATTGCCTGCACGAAAGCCCGGTACGCTACGAGCCCCTGCTCAAATCGCTCAGGTGAGGCGAACATCTCATTTGGGATCCGGACGTCCGCCACAAACTCCTCGGAGTAGTGGTAGAGATTGGAAATGATATCGCGCGATGTGCCATGCCATGGATCCTTCCAGGACCCTGGGTAGCCCTTCGCATCTTGCATGGCGCCGCGAAACTCATCGTCGATCGCGATGCGGGCTTTACGAAGATACTCCAGGCTCTCGACTGCCCACTCCATCTTGTCCATCAAATAGCCCCGGGGTTGGTCTCGTCCTTAATGCGGAGCTTTAGGATGCCGTAGGCGGCTGGGAAAGTGGTGCGATCTCATGCCTACCGAAAGTCCCGCGTCCTGACTCGAATGCCCTCGAGCGACAGGTCCGGAATGTAGATGTCCCGGGCCTTGGGTGTCCGGGCGTCCGGCTTACTGCCCCGATAGACCTCGTCGCCCCGCCCATGCGGCAACCGGAACTCGCCCCTCCGGCCCAGCGACGCCAAGAGGTCCGAGCCGTCGTGCAGCCGCTCGGCGACGATGTGCACCACCTCGCCTTCGCGCTGCACCCTGCCGTCGACCACCAGCAGGCTGGCGCCCAGCACCACCCGCCGCTGCTGCTCGTAGAGGCTCGGCCAGATCACTAGATTGGCCACACCGGTCTCGTCCTCGATGGTGATGAACATCACCCCCTTGGCCGATCCCGGCTTCTGACGGACCAGAACGAGGCCGGCGACCCGGGTCAGGCGGCGGTCGCGCATGGCCGTCCCGTCGGCGCAGGTCATCACATGCCGGACCTGGAGTTCGTCGCGCAGGAAGGCCAGCGGGTGGTCCCGCAGCGTCACGCCCACATGGGTGTAGTCCTCCACCACCTCCTGACCGGCGGGCATGGCCGGCAGGGCAGCATCAGGCTCATCCACCTCCGGCACGAGTTCGCCGGCCTCCGCCGAGGCCGCCGCGAACAGCGGCAGGGGATCGTCGCGGAGCGCCTTGATCGACCACAGGGCGTCGCGGCGGGACAGGCGGAGCCCCTCCAGAAAGGCGTCGGCCTCGGCCAGTCGCGTCAGGGCCCCGACGGGCGTCATGGCCCGTCGCCACAGATCGTCGATGCCGGCGAAGGGCCGATCCCCGCGGTTCGTCACCAGCCGGGCCGCGTCCCCGTTGGCCAGGCCCCGCACCATGCGCAGTCCCAGCCGCACCGCGAACCGGTCCTCCCGCTCCGTGGGCTCCAGGGTGCAGTCCCAGCGACTGGCATTGACGCAGACCGGCCGCACCTCGACCCCGTGCTCGCGGGCGTCCCGCACGATCTGGGCCGGCGCGTAGAACCCCATCGGCTGGGCGTTGAGCAGGGCGGCGCAGAAGACATCGGGATGCCAGCACTTGAGCCAGGAGGAGGCGTAGGCGATCAGGGCGAACGACGCCGCATGGCTTTCCGGGAAGCCGTAGGATCCGAAGCCTTCCAGCTGGCTGAAGGTCTTCTCCGCGAACTCGGCCGTATAGCCCCGCTCGACCATCCCTCCGACCAGCTTGTCCTTGAAGTGGCTGACCCCGCCGGTGAATTTGAAGGTCGCCATGGCGCGGCGCAGCTGATCGGCTTCCGACGCGGTGAATCCGGCGCATTCGATCGCCACCCGCATCGCCTGCTCCTGGAACAGGGGCACGCCGAGCGTCTTGCCCAGAACCTCCTCCAGTTCCGGCTTGGGAAAGACGACCGGCTCCTTCCCCTCGCGGCGCCGCAGGTAAGGATGGACCATGTCGCCCTGAATGGGGCCCGGTCGCACGATGGCGACCTCGATCACCAGGTCATAGAAGGTGCGCGGCTTGATGCGCGGCAGCATGGCCATCTGCGCGCGGCTTTCGATCTGGAAGACCCCGAGCGTGTCGGCCTTGCGGATCATGGCGTAGGTCTTGGGATCCTCGGCCGGGATGGAGGCCAGGTCCAGATCCATGCCCTTGTGATCGCGCAACAGGTCGAGACCGCGCCGCATGCAGCTGAGCATGCCCAGCGCCAGGACATCGACCTTCATGAACTTCAAGGCGTCGATGTCGTCCTTGTCCCATTCGATCACCTGACGATCCTTCATCGCCGCCGGCTCGATGGGCACGAGATCGTCCAGCCGGTCGTCGGTCAGGACGAACCCGCCGGGATGCTGGGACAGGTGGCGCGGAAACCCGATCAGCTGTCGTGACAGGTCCAGCGCCAACCTCAGACGCCGGTCCTCCAGATTGAGGTTCAGCTCCTCGGCGTGCCGATCCTCGACCCCCTCCGACGAATAGCTCCAGACCTGGGACGAGAGGGTCTTGATCAGGTCTTCGGTCAGGCCCAGCGCCTTGCCGACATCGCGCAGGGCGCCGCGCGAGCGGTAGCGGATGACGGTGGCGCACAGGGCGGACCGGTCCCGCCCATAGGTGTCATAGATCCACTGGATCACCTCCTCGCGGCGCTCGTGCTCGAAGTCGACGTCGATGTCCGGCGGCTCCTTGCGCTCCTGACTGACGAAGCGTTCGAACAGGAGGTCGTTGCGCCCCGGATCGATGGAGGTGACGCCCAGCACGAAGCAGACCGCCGAGTTGGCGGCCGACCCTCGCCCCTGACACAGGATGTCCCGGCTGCGGGCGAAGCGGACGATGGAGTGAACGGTCAGGAAGTAGGGCGCATAGCCCAGGGTCTCGATCAGTCCGAGCTCGTGTTTCAGCGCCGCCCGCACCTTGTCAGGCAAGCCTTCCGGATACCGGTCCGCCGCCCCCGCCCAGGTCAGGGCCTCCAGCGCCTCCTGCGGGGTCTGTCCCGCCGCCGCCTCGCGCGGATACTGGTAGGCCAGCTCGTCCAGGCTGAAGCGGCAGAGATCGGCGATCTCGACCGTGCGCGCTAGGGCCTCCGGATAGCGCGCGAACAGTCGGTGCATCTCGCCCACCGGCTTCAGGTGCCGGTCGGCCGTCCGGCTCCGGCGAAAGCCCACGTCGTCGATGGTGCAGCCTTCCCGGATACAGGTGACGACATCCTGCAGGATCCTGCGGTCGGGATGGTGGAACAGAACGTCGTTGGTCACCACCGTCCGCACCGCCGCGGCCCTCGCGGCTTCGCAGAGCTGATGCAGTCTCATCTGGTCGCGCGGCCGCCGATGCAGGGTCAGGGCCAGATGGGCGTCGTCGCCGAAGACTTCGACCAGATGCACCAGGTTCCGACGCGCCGCCGTCAGGCCGTCGGGGACCAGCACGGCGATCCATCCTTCGCCCCAAGTCTCCAGGTCGTCCCACCCGAGCCGGCATCCGCCCTTGCCCGCCCGCCGCTTGCCCACCGTCAGCAGGCGACAGAGCCGGGCGTAGCCCGCCCGGTCCCGGGGATAGACGAGAATCTCCGCCCCATCCTCCAGCACGAGACGGCAGCCCACGATCAGCCGAACCCCGGTCGCCCGCGCTGCCTCGTGCGCCCGGACGATGCCCGCCAGACTGTTCCGGTCCGTCACCGCCAGCGCGTCGAGCCCACAGGCGGCCGCCTGGGCAAACAGCTCCTCGCAAGAACTCGCCCCTCTCAGGAACGAGAAGTGGGACGCGCATTGGAGTTCGACGTACGACATGGGCCCAACGGGAGGTTTGTTCCCGTTATGTTCACATTCTTCGACGCCAGGAAAGCGAGATCACTTTCTTATTCAGGGGGCGGTGGCGTGTGACCGAGGGCGATGGCCTTCTTTCGCTGGGCAGGACTAAGCGCTGCCCAGAACCTGTGCACGCGTCCAGTGGGCATCGACTGTAAATCGTCGATGTGCTGCTGACGTTTGAGCTCGACCTTGAAGAAGCTGGGCTGGTGGTCGATCCCATTGGTCTTCAGACGCCAGAAGACCACGTTTGCGTATTTCGGCGTCAATGTCCCGTGCCGCTTGTAGTATTCCAACGCGCCTTCAAGGATCGCGTTGTTCTCCGCAGCAGCCAGCTTCTCCAGCGCGGCGATGCAGGCCTTGAGCTGCATCTCATTGGTCAGTTCGGTCAGTCGCCGCTTGGCCTCCTGTGGCGTCAGTCGGCGTCCTTCCTGGACGATGGCGACGTCGAACTTCAGAATGCAGTGTGACCCGACCCAAAGGGTCTCGTCGGTCCGCTCGTTGCCGATCTCGAAGTGGTAGCGGAGCCCTTCCTGACCGCAGAGGCGACAGGTCTCGACCGGCGCGCCGTGGTCCTCGGTCCGCTCGGTGAACCGCCATTCGCGGAACGCCGCAGGCAGGGTTTTGGCGATGGACAGGGGCAGGATGCTGTCGCGCACCCGGCTGGTGTAATGCTCCACGTCCCTCGCTCCCTTCCGGCCCGATCGATAATCTAGACGTGCAACGCAGACCGACGCTATCCTAACTGTCGAGGCTGCCGGGATTAAAAAGTCTTCGTTCCAGCCAGCTATTGGCGTTCTTGCAGGAATCCGTACAACTAACCGCTGTCCGGCGAAGCGGAACGCCGTTGAAGTTAGGGTCGGGGTTGGCGGCGATAAACAACACGGCGGCGCCGCAGGCGGCCGGCTACATCCTTCAACTCGAAAGGGCGCTTCACCATCTGGCCCATGCCGGTGTGGGGGCCGTGATCGCCGTGGAACATCTGGACGACGTGGTCGTCCTCAAGGATGGTAAGGCCGTCGTTCAGGAACAGGACAAGAGCACGGCGACGCCCAGCGCCCGATTGCTCTCTGACCGCAGCAAGGCGATCTGGCGCACGCTGGAAATCTGGTTGCTCCAGCAGGAGACGCCTGAGGCGATCGCCTGCGAGCGATATCTCTTCTTCGTCAATCGGCCTGTGGAGACGGCCATTTCCACCCTCTTGAAGAAGCGCAAGCTTGGCGAGGCGAGCGCGGCGCAGGTGTTGGTCGCCCTGCGAGCCGAAGGCACGGCGCCGTCCAAGAAAACGACCAAGGTCACACAGGCGCAGGCCTTGATCGACCGGGTGCTACAACGCTCCGACGACGAACTGCTCGACCTGATCGGACGCATCGAGATCGTCGAGGCCGGCGACCCGGCAGAGGATCGCGCCGCCATGGCGAACGGCCTCGGTTTGAGCCCCAGGGCGAATGCGGAGGACATTCTGGACGGCCTGCTCGGATGGCTGACGCGGCTGGTGCGTGAGGAATGGAATGCCGGGCGTCCCGGAATGGTGTCGCGTGCCGCGATTCTACTCCAGAAGGATGCCCTCCAGGCTCGCCAGGCGCGGAGCCGCCTTCTTCCGAGGGCGGCCTCGGATGTACGGGTGTCCGACGCCGATCGTGCCGGCGCCTTGTCGCGGACGTTTGTCGAGCACCTCGGCCGGATCGAAGCCCAGGATGAGGATGTTGTCGACGCCGTCGATCATTTCCTGAAGTTCAATGCCGAAAAGCACCGGCTCGTCATCGAGGGCGAGGTCGCCGACGGGGAATGGCGCGATCGGGGTGACCGCCTGCGCACCCGATGGCAGAATTTGATGCGGCGCCGAACCCGGGAGATGAAGCCCAAGCCGCCGACGGAGATCGGACAAGCCGTGCTCGCCGACGCCACTTATGATCACCAGGAACCGCTGGATGGTCAGCCCTGCGGCGAGCTCTACATGACGTCCGGCCACTACCACCGCCTGGCAGACGAGAATCAGGTCTGGTGGGACCCTAACTATTCCCCGGAGCCCTCCGGTGAAGATTGATCACGAGGAACTGCTGGCCAGAAACCCGGCTCTGATGGCCAGCGCCTTCTGGCATGTCGCCCAGCGCCACGCCGGCAAGGCCCATGGCGCGCCGCCGATCCTGCCCATCTTTGTGGTCAGCGCCGCCCTGCTTCTTCACCGCGCGACGGTGGACAAGGTCCACGGCATGAATTTCGACAGCGGGTTCCTCAAAGCCGTCGTGGAGCGGCCCGACTTGCTCGCCGGCCTGCAACGCCGTGTGGAGGCGCATGCCGACACCGCGCTCAAGGCGCTGCAGGTGGGTGTCGCCTCGGGCCTTCTGATCCGCGAAGGCGGAGAAGGCTTTCCTCGCTTCAGGGCGATGAGCGGCGCCGATCTTCCGCAAGCTATCCGGGATCTCGACCCCCCGGTCTCTCACGTCCTGAGCGCCGCCAAGCGGCTCGGGACCTGGTTCGCCATGGACGGCTTTGAAGCCGCCCAGCGACAGCTGAACATCGAGTTCTGACCCATGAAGCTCTTCATCCGCGAAATCATCATCTGGCCGGAAGACGTTCGCTTCGAACCCCGGACGCTGACCTTCGACCCGGGCGCGGTGTCGGTGGTGACCGGATGGAGCGGCACTGGCAAATCCTCGATCGTCAACATCATCGACTATGTGCTCGGGGCGGGCTCCTGCTCGATCGCTGTCGGTGTGATCCGCAACGCGGTTTCTTGGTTCGGACTAACCATCGAAACCGACGCCGGCCTTATGAGGATCGCCCGCCCTAAGCCGGCGGCGCGTCAGGTGTCCGAGGAGATATGGCTGCAACAGGGGCCTGAGGTGGAGCAGCCCCTGCCCATGCGCCCGGCGGCGAACTCCAACGTCGCGCGTCTTAAAGCGCTGCTCGACATCTATTCCGGCCTGTCCAATCTGGCGCTCGATCCGGAGAAGGACAAAGGCTTCGGCGGGCGGGCGAGTTTCCGCGATCTGGCGGCCTTCAACCTTCTGCCACAACATGTCGTGGCCAATCCCTACACGCTCTTCTTCAAGGCGGACTCTTCGGAGCATCGCGAGACCTTGCGCCACGTGCTGCCTCTCGCTTTGGGGATCGTGACCAACGAAGACTTGGTGAGACTCCATCGCCTTCGGCTGCTGCGTGACGAATTACGCAAGGTCGAGACAGAGCTGCGGACCCGGCGCAACGCCATCGACAACTGGAGCGCAAACGCACGCGGCGCCTTCTTCCGCGCCCAGGAGCTCAGTCTCGTGCCGCCCGGAGAGCCGCCCGGAGACCTGCGCGGGCTGCTCTCGGTGCTCGCCGAGGTGGTCGCCGCCGGCGGTCAATCTGTCGCCGCTCCTGGCCGGGTCACGGCTGCGGTGACCCGGCTGGACGACATTCGTCGTCAGGAGCAGGCGCTCGACCAGAAGATCGGCGCCGAACGGCGTCGCCTACGCAAGCTGCGCAGCCTTTCCCGAGCGGTGGTCGACTATGCCGATGTGCTGGCTGAGCAGTCGGCGAGCGTGAAAGGTGTCGGCTGGTTCAAGGCTCATGTCGCGGGAGAGTCCTGCGTTCTGTGTGGATCGGACACCGAAGCGGCGAAAGACGCCCTGGAGGAACTGAACGACCCGATCGCTGAGCTGCAGAGCCTCTCGACTGGCGCGACGACCGCTCGGCCTATGGTTGATCGTGACCTTATCGCTGTTCAGGGCTCCCTGCTTCAGGCGGAAAACGATCTTCAGGCCCTGCAACGCACCCGACGCGAGTTCGAGGCGCAGGTCGATAAGGAACGCGGCCAGTCGCAGAGCCTGGAGAACATCTTCAGATTTATCGGATCGACCGAACAGGCCTTGCGCATGCTCGGGGATATCCAGGGTGACGAGGGTCTGGAGGCCCAGGTCGCCAAACTTCGCGGCGACATCCGGGATATCGAGCGGCAAGGCAACGACGAAGAACGCCGCCGCCGCGCTTCGGACGTCCATGCCCGTATCTCAAGCTACATCGTCCGCTTCATCGAGCATCTCGGGATCGAAGGCGCCGAAGGCCGGCCCATGCTCGATGAGCGCGAGCTGAATCTCCGGTTCGAACGCGAGGGCGCCAAGGGCGCGGATTTTCTCTGGGAAATCGGCAGCGGCGAGAACTGGATGGCCTACCATCTCGCCGCCCTGCTCGCGCTTCACGGGGTCTTCCTCAATCGTCTCCAGAACAATCCGGTGCCGACCTTCCTCGTCATAGATCAGCCGAGCCAGGTCTATTTCCCGAGCGACACCTTCGAACAGATCGTCACCGGCGAAGCCGATCTTGACGAGCCTGGAGAGTCGATTGGCGCCGCTCGTGGGCGCAAAGGTCGGCTCGGCGATCTGGAGAGTACGCGCAAGATTTTCGCGAGCCTCGCTCGCGCGCACGGGTCGTTCAACTCCCGCCTGCAGATCATCGTGCTGGATCATGCGGACCATCATGCATGGGGCGACATCGAGGGCGTCAAAGAGGTGGCCAACTGGCGCGGCGAGGCCGATTTCCTCATCCCCTCGCACTGGTTGGCCGACGAGGCCGCTCCCGACGCGCCCAACGAGGTGACCCCGGATTGACGCGACAATCGATCACCCGAACAGTCCATGGATAAACCAGGCTTGCGACCCCGTCCGACCATCTTCGCCGTCGCCAGCCCGGAACAACCAGAACCGCCGCCCCACCTCATCCTCAACCTGGAAGTAGTCACGAACGGCCCAGACCTCGGCGTCCCGCCGTCGCCATTCTCCGAATATCCTTTCAGGGCCGTCCGCGCGGACTACCCGACGCCGTACGCCTCGCCATGTGAAGTGGGTCGGGGGATTGTCGGGCAGCAGGGCCATGGTCTCGACGGGCTCGGGCCGCTTCAACAGGCGTGCGGGACGCGGCCAATCCGGCGTCCAGTCCAGAACCGGAGCGACAGAAAGGGGCGGCGCCTTGCCGACGGAGCGCTCGGGCACGTCGCTCTCGACCGGGACCAGTCGATACAGGCGCTGGGCGCCGATGCGGTTGGACAGCATATCGACGAGATCCGACAGGTCTGGCCCCTCGGTCTCGCCCAAGGCGCTCTTGCCCCACCGCCAATCGAGGGGTTCGGCCTGGACTGCGGACAGGGTCATGCGCTCGATGCCGAACCCCGGATCGATCTTTTCGATCCGGTCGGTCAGCAGGCGCGACAGCCGGGCCGCATCCCGGGTCGGTCGGGCCAGGCCCACCCTCTGCGCCTCGACCCGGTTGTCGACACGGACGCACAACCAGTCCAGCCGTCTGGCTCCCAGGCTCAGGATCTCCAACGCCGCGCACAGTTCCGAGGCGAGCGCCGTGACATGGCGCTCGAGGGTCTCCGGCGCGCCGATCGGCTCCCCGAACACCCGCGACACCGTCGGGATCTCCGGCGCCTCGACCGGGACGAGCGGCTCGTCCACACGCCCGTAGGCCTGGTCGATGCGACGGCCGAGGTCATGACCGAACCGGAGCGTGAGAGGCGCGCGAGGCCGATGTGCGACGTCGGCGATCCGGTCGAAGCCCATCCGGTGCAGATGCGCGATCAACGCCTCCGGAAGCCGCAGCGCCGCCAGCGGCAATCCTGCGATGGCGGCGTCGACGGCGTCGGGCGCGATCATACGGTGCGCGCGTCGGAAGCGGACCACGGCATGGGCGGAGCCATAGGTCGGACCGATCGCGGCGTCGGCTTCAATGCCTTCCTCCTTCAGGCGTAGGATCATGTCCGCCAGCATGGCGGCCTCCCCGCCCTGAAGGTGGGCGGCCCCGGTGGCGTCGATGGCGAGGCCATCCGGCGGATCGGGCTGGCAGACGGGGGCGTACCGGCGCATGGCCCAGACGGCGAGACGACCGAGCGCGGCCTCGTCGCCCGCCGGATCCGCCACCCGAACGTCGAGGCCGGGGATGAGGGCCTGAGCCTGGGTCGCCGCCATGCCGACGCGTGCGCCCTGGGCCAGCGCCGCCGTGTTGGCGGCGAGCACGATCCGACGGCGCCCGGACCGACCCGCGAGGATCAGGGGAAGCTCAGGCGGCGGCGCGACGTCCGCCAGTCCGCGTCGCAGACGATCGACGGACCAGTTCGGCAGGTAGAGCGAGACGACCCGTCTCATCACAGGCTTCCAAGGTGAAATCCGCGGCCTCGGCGCCGCGACAACGGATGAGTTCGACGAACCAGCGCGCCCGCCCCACGCCGGGCACGGGCAAGGGCGAGGAGGGGGCCGGGCTGATGCGCCAGCGCGTGGCGGAGGCGGTGTGCTGACCGAAGTCGGCGGCTTCCGAAGCCCGTCGCCATCGGCGCACCGCCAGACCCAGGCCGCCCGAGTCTTCGGCGGCCAGTTGCAGCCGTCGGGACGCGACGAGACTGAGGCGGGCGGTCTCGGCCACGACGGCGGCCAGACCGGGATGACGAAGGCCTTCCTCGAAACAGGCGAGAAGGGAAGGCTCGTCCCCGGCCTCGACATAGATCACCCGGTCCGGCCCCAGACCGGCCTGACGCAGGGCCGGTGCGAAGAGGTCGGGGCGGGTTACGCACCACAACACCTGGCCGGGCCGCCGGGCGGCGATGCCTGCGGCGAACAGGGCGGCTGCGGCGCCGTCCACGGCCTCCTCGCCGCCGCCTGCGATCTCATGAACGGCGCCCAGTGAAAGACCGCCGCTGGGGAGATGGCGATCGAGATCTTTCACGCCGAAGGGCAACACCCCGGTGGTGTTCCGGCCGCCCTGTTCAAGGGCGCGGATCCGATCGCGCAGGATGTCGAGCCCGGCAGGCAGGCGGGCGCGCATGAGAAGCCTCCTGTTCCCAAGGCTGATGAATGTTCCTGTAATGTTCTGGTTCTGTATGATGCGAAGAGTCAACCTTCGCTCATCTCTTATCCCCTTCGCCGGACGACCTGTGGACCGCGCGCCAGGACGGCCAGGGACGGTCGCCGCTGGCTTTTTCAGCGAAGTCGGCGATCAATGGGGCGGTAGACGGAGGTCCGCATGTGCAACGAGTATCAGCTCATCCTGCCGTTCGACGAGGTGATCGAGACCTTCAACCGAACCGGCGACCGTCTCGTCTTTCCCGGCGGCATGCCCAACTTCGGACCCATGGCCTCGATCCGTATCGGCGACCGGGCGCCCATCATCACGCGAGGCCCCGATGGCTCGCAGCTGATCGTGTCGCCCTGGGCCTGGAAGTCGCCACAGGGAAGACCCGTGTTCAACTTCCGATCCGACGGTCGATCCTTCGACGGCGTCACCCGCTGCCTGATCCCCACCGACGGCTTCTTCGAGTTCACCGATGCCGAGCCGGGTCAGAAGCGCAAGACCAAGTGGCGGTTCACCATGGCCGACGCGCCGATCTTCTGGGTCGCCGGCCTGGTTCGAGACGGCGCCTTCGCCATGCTGACCACCGAGCCGGGACCGGACATCGCCCCCTACCACGACCGCCAGATCGTCCTGCTGAGACCCGATGCGGCCCTCGATTGGCTGGACCTGCGCAAACCCGAGGCCGAGCTGCTGCGCCCCCTGCCGGAAGGCAGCCTGTCTGTCGAGAAGGTCTTCCCGGAAGCGGCATGAGTTCGGCAAATCGTCACCGACCCAGATCCTGACCCAGATGCTTGCCGCTGAGGACCTGGGCGAAGCCGCGCGCATCGAGCGAAAGCGTGACCGCTTTTCCCACGGTTGGCGGGGTCTCGCCGACACCCAGCCGCCCATAGTGTTCGGAGCCGTCAGCGGCGCGCACCACCACATAGGCGGAGCCGCCCAGTTCGTCGTGGAAGCCGGTCTTCACGACCTTGCCCTGGACCGGCGCCTTGCCCAGCTGTTCCGCCGACCGCGCGCCGTCAAGACGCCGTTGGTTGAGGGTGCGAATGACGTCCTTCGAGAGCTGCAGCCTCCGAAGTCGGGCTTCCATATCCGGGGCCAGCCGGAAGCGCCGCCCTGTTCGTTCGGCGAGGCCCAGGGTCTCCAGATGGCGCAACCGTCCCCGGGTCAGCGCCGTCCAGGCGTCAGTGCCCCCGATCCCGTCATCGACACAGCCGTTGTTGTCCGCAGCTGCCAGGAGACGGCGGTCGAAGGCGGTGAACCGGTCGGCCTCGGTCTCACGCCAGACCCGCCGTTCGGCGTCCTGACGGCTGAGGTCGCCGAGCCGCTCCTGGGCCACTTCCTGGGCCCGGGCGCGAAAGCCGTAGCCGATGTAGTCGCGCGGAATCACGAGGTCCCGGCCGTCGCTTCTCCGGCCGCGCACAAGCACATGGGCGTGCGGCTGGTCGGTGTCGAAATGGCAGACGGCGATCCAGTTCAGACCCGGTTCTCCAAGGTCGTCGGCGACCCTCGACATGACCTCCCTGGCGAAGCCCTGGAGGTCCGAAATCCGATCGCCGTGCTCGGGTGAAATGATGAAGCGAAAATGGTGCCTGTCCTTCGCCCAGCACTCCGTGGCGCCGGTCGGATCGACCCTCTCACGCACCGGTCCGAAAAAGGCCGCGCGCTCGCCGTCCTCGCCCGCGCCCATGCGGCCGAGATAGGCGATATGGGCGGCGAGCGCCGCGCCCCGGGCGAACCCCTTGCCCATGTGCCGGGACACCAGCGCCTTGACCGTGACGCGCTGCCGGACGTCGAGACGGAAGGGACGACCCGAGCGGTTCTGGGCCGCGCGCAGACACCCGGCGCGGTCCCCGTAGGCGAACAGGCGCGAGGCCGCGAGCCTCTGGAACATGGCGATCCGGACGCTGGTCTTGTCCGACTTCAACCTCTGCGGAAGGCGCACTTTCAAGGTCGAGACGTCATCCTTTGACGCTTGGGCGAGGCGTACCTCAATGGCGGTTCGGACCTGCATGATCGGGGCTCCGGCCTGTCGTCGTCGCGGAATCAGGCGTCAACTCAGCGCAAGTCGACGTCGGTCTCCGCAATCCTCGCAAGTGTCTGCCCGGGCTCAGGAAAACAGAAGGCCAAAACCCCTCTTTTATCTTGCCCTAAGCCCTCAATCTGACGATTTCCAACCAGCCTCTCCAACAGTGAACACAGCCGATCAAACCTCGGCAAGACCCAGGCGACCCCGGCGTTCAGACCGCTTCGGGTCCGCCGGATGACAAGAAAAATCCCGCCCGGCCGAAGCCGAGCGGGTCATTGATCCAGATCGTGATGTCTCAGGCGGCCCGGGCCTTGATGGGCACGTGCCGCAGCCCGTTCTCCATCGCCTTCTGGCCGAGGTTGAGCGCCGGTCCGAACGGCCGCTGATCCTCCCGCACCCCGGCCAGCGAATGGACCAGGGTCAGGCAGACCTCCGGCTCCAGCGCGATCAACTCGTCGTTCGCCCGGAAGGGAGCCGCCTTTCCGTTCCTGTCGAAATCCGCCCGGGCGAGGATCAGCTTCACCCCCTTCTGCTGGGCCCATTTGATCGCCAGCTTCTCGGAGCCTTTCGCCCCGGTCGTCGCCAGAGCCATGTCCGGCCACTCCCCCTTAGCCCAGTTGAGGGCGTCGAAGATCCGCCCGGCGTCCTCGGCCGTGTCCGCCATCGGCGCGCCCCGGAAGGCGACGACCGGACCGCCCGGATCGGCCTCTCCGGACCGACGATTCCGGATCGCCCGGATCGCCTGTTTCGCCTCCAGCTGCGCCGCCGTCAGATGGGTGCCGCGCCGTGATCCCCGCCAGGCGGTCCAGACCTCCCCGGTCGCGATCGTCCAGGTTTCGGAGGCCGCATCCCGGATCAGTTCGCAGGCCTGCGTCGCCGCATCTCCGGATCTCGCTTTCGCCGTTGCGTCCTGAAGTTCGACATCGGCCGCTTCCGATCCGTCGAAATCCCGATCCAGGGCGCGCATCGCGTCACGGGCGCGGTCGGCGTCCCGTTCAATCCGTCCCGCGGCCGAGTGGAAGGCGCCGATAAGCGCTTCGCCGAGGATCGTCTGATAGTCCTCCAGAGCGGTGTCGGAGATCACGTCCACGAGCTCGGTCATGAGCGCGCGCCCCAGCTGGATCAGGGCGTCCTCGGTGGGGTGCGGACGCGCATCCCCCAAGGACGCGGTCAGGTCGTCGAAGGCGGAGTCGGTCTTCGAAGAGGCGGAGAAGGCGGTGTTGAAGTGGGTCATCGAACCATTCCTTTGAAAAGAGACTGTCGAAGCGCCCCATGCGCAACGACCCCGGCTTTGGCCACGGCGGGGTCCTCGGCAGTCACCGGAGCGGAGGGCCGCTTGCCCTCCGTGGAGGGGAACGGCGCAGCCGTTGATTTCCGGGGTGCCGTGACAAAGTCGGAGGGCGTTGTGTGGGGGCAAGTCGTCGTCGCCCTTCGCGACGACGACTCCATTCGGCGCCGTCGCGCCGATACGGACGAGAAGGCGTCGATCTTCTCGTCCCTCGACGCCGGCGGGCCGGCGGCGCATCCCCAGGCGAGCGAGCCGTCCTCAAGGCGCCACGCCCGCGAGGCGCATAAGGCCCTCCACCGACAGCGGTGTGGGCCGATAGGCGATCGCTGCATGGGCGGCGCAGAAGGCGCCGCGTTCAGACGGACGACCGCAGAGGCTGAAGGCGGCGTCGCCCGGTTCGCCATACGGCCAACGGCAATCCATCCGCCTCACCGACAGAATGGTCGCAACGCCATCGGGCGGCGGCTCGGGCGCCACGTGATGCGCCGCCTCGCGACGAGTCCGGGCGCCTGTGCGCCCCTCCGAGAGGCCGAGGCGAGCGACCTTGCCGAGGACGGCGTTGCGGGTGAGGCCGCCGCCGAGTTCCAGGGCGATGGTCTCGGCGCTCCGCCCTTCGGGCCACAGGCGCTTCAGCAGATTGATACGGGCTTGGGTCCATGCGGACATGGCGGTCTCCTTCGGCGAGCCCCGATGGCTCGTCCGACCGCGCCCTTCCTCCGGCCTTTCCGTCGCCAGCACGAAGAAGGGCCCGAGGCGCAGCGCGCCCGGGCCCTTCAAATCTCCCCTTCGGATCAGAACGGGATGTCGTCGTTGAGATCGTAGCCGCCGCCCGCCTCGACGCCGCGATCGGCGACGCCGGAGCGGTCTTCGGACGGTTCGCCGACGACGCGCCGGTTCTTCAACCGGATGTCGCTGACGACGAGGCGAAGGTCGTAGTGCTCCACCCCGTCCTTGCCGGTCCAGGTGTCGTTTTCGACATGGCCCTGGATCACGACGCGGCTGCCCTTTCGGGCATAGGGCTGGATGTAGTTTTCAGCCGTCGCCTCGTTGAAGCAGATACAGTTGAAGCCGGTGGTCCGCTCGCCGGGTTCACCGTTGGCGCGCCGGAAGCGGGTGGTTTCCACCACGCGGAAGCTCGCGCGCTTCTTGCCGGAGCCTTGCGCCGACAGGATGGAAGGGTCTGCGGCCAGGTAGCCTTCGAGGGTCAGGGTTTGCATGGTCAGTCTCCTTGAAATCAGGATGAGCGGTTGAGGATCAGGCGGCGGCGCGGTCGTCCGCCGCGTCTGCGCTCGCATCGGCCTGGCGGTCTTCCGCCCAGTCGAGGACGGTGAGCCGATTGATCACCAGCTCCTTGGCCGTCCGCTCCGACCCGTCGCGGGCGGTGTAGGCGGTGTCGATGAAGGCGCCGATCACGACGGCCTCGCACCCTTGCGCCAGCCCGCGCGCGATGACCTTCTCGTTGAGGCCCTTCGACCAGCTGACGCAGTTGACGCCGACCAGCCGGGCCTTGCCGGCATTGTCGGTCCCGCGCTGTTCGAGCAGGCGGAAGACCGCCTTGCCGAAGTCGTCGCTGATCTGGGGGTCGGCCGCGAGGCGGCCCGTGAACACCATGGTCTGCATATCAGTCTCCTGTTGATGCGAAGCCGCCGGGGAGCCGATCTCCCCAATCCCGCTTCGCCCGAGACCTCCCTTCCTCCTCAGCTCCCGGCCGGGCGCTTTCGCCCCGGGCGTGACCGCCTGGACTGTCGCTATCGATCCGCTTTCGCGCGATGCTGGGGCATGTGCGTTCTCACCCTCGCCTGGGATATCCACCCGGACTGGCCGCTCGTGGCGGCCGGCAACCGCGACGAAGAGTACGCTCGACTTTCGGAACCACTGGTGCTCCGCCGGGTCGTTCACCTGACCGATACGGCCAAGGTTGTTTGGAGTGACGGAACGCGAAGGGCCGTCGTCATGCGTGGAGACCGTCACAGTGCGCATGGTTTCCAAGCGCCTCAATCACTCGGCAGTCGGAAATCCGCCCACCTGAGCAACTCGCCGCCTGAATACGGGTGAGTTCGGCGTGCAGCGCCTGAAGCCCGGCGATGCGAGTCTCAACCGCCGCAAGCTGGCGTTCGGCGATCCGGTTGACCTCCGTGCAGGGCTGGTCGGGTTCGTCGGACAGCGCCAGCAGGGCGCGGATGTCGTCGATCTCGAACCCCAGCTGCCGCGCGTGGCGAATGAAGGCGAGCCGCCGCGTCGCAGCGCCGTCGTAAAGGCGTCGGTCGCTCGCGGTGCGGGGCGGCTCCTCCAGCAGTCCGATCTTCTCGTAGAACCGGATCGTCGGAACCTTCACGCCGGTCTCGGCCGAAAGGCGCCCGATCGTCCGGAGCGGGGGAGGGGATGGGTCTCTGGCCATGCTCGAAATATAGGGCTTGATCCTCTAGTGGCTAGAGGATGCATGAAGGGTGCATGACGACGCCCGCTCCGACAGAATCCTGCGCCCCGGCCCGAGGCTGCTGCGGCCATCAGGTCCGGTTCGACGGGGCCTCGCCCGCCTATCGGCGCGTGCTGATGGCCGTCATCGCCCTTAATCTGGGTGGGTTCTTCGCGGTCGCCGCGGGCGGTCTCATGCAGGGATCGGCGGCTCTCGCCGCCAATGCGATGGACTTCCTGGCCGACAGCGCCACCTACGCCGTCAGCCTCTGGGCCATCGGCAAGTCCGTGCGGGTGCGGTCCGGTGCCGCAGTCTTCAAAAGCGCAAGCCTCCTCGTCATGGCCGTGAGCATTCTCGGCTACGCCGTCTGGAGAGCGGTCACGGGGCAGCCGCCCGAAGGCGTCGTCATCACCGGTCTGGGACTGGTCGGCTTCGCCGCGAATCTAATCGCCGCCCTGCTGCTCGTGCGTTTCCGTGACGGTGACGCCAACGTGCGCTCCGTCTGGCTTTGCACACGGAACGATCTGATCCACAGCCTGGGCGTCGCCGCGGCCGGCGGGCTGGTCTGGCTGACTGGATCCCGGTGGCCGGACTTGCTGGCGGGCCTTCTGCTGGGCGGCGTCTTCCTCCAGTCCGCCATTTCGATCTTGGTGCAGGCTAGGGCGGAGAGCCGCGCAGCCCACGCCGCTGCTCGGACTTTGTAACGCATT
This sequence comes from Brevundimonas sp. ALps5, assembly GCF_058681645.1. Lineage (NCBI taxonomy): Bacteria > Pseudomonadati > Pseudomonadota > Alphaproteobacteria > Caulobacterales > Caulobacteraceae > Brevundimonas > Brevundimonas sp. ALps5. The sequence continues at coordinate 2,282,466 of NZ_CM178744.1, forward strand.
GCCTAACTTCGAGAACGAAAGTATGCAGCGCGCGATGACCTGGTCGATGACGACATGGGCGAAGCTGATCGTGGCGATGACTCTTGTCTTCGCCGCCTTCTTCTTTGCGCCCGCCGTCGACGCCGCGACCTGTCTGCCGGAACCGCCTGCGGCTCACGCGGTCGTCGATCATGATCAAAGCGAGGGCGACCACAGCGGCAAGAGCGGCGGTCACGGGATCTGCTCGCACGGCCACTGCCACCACACCTCAACGGCGCGCGGTCCTGCCGTGGACGCCTTTGCTCCGTCGTTCGGCGAGCCTCCTCTGCAAAGCGGCCGACAGGATGACTTCCGGGCGTCCATCACGCCTGACGGCCTGAAGCGTCCTCCCAGAGTCTGACCGAAGACCTGCGCCTTAGCGCGCCTCTTCGTCCTCAGAAACTCTGGAAATGAATCATGTCTCCCACATCTCGCAGGCGGCCGCGTTACGCGGTCGGCTGCGCCCTCGCTGCGATCGCGGCGACCCTGGCCAGTCCCGTATGGGCTGACCCAGCTCCGACCTATGCCCAACTCCTCGCTCAACTCGGGAATGCGCCTGCGACCCTTGAGGCGGGCGCCAACTACGACGCAGCGGAAGCCCGTGTCCGTCAGGCACGGGTGCGTCCCAACCCTGTCCTCGGCTTCGATGTCGAGAACGCCTATGGCTCAGGCCCCTATTCGGGTCTGAACAACGCGGACATGACCCTGGCGATCAGTCAGGATCTCGAGCTGTGGGGACGTCGTTCGACGCGCATCGCCGCCGCTCGCGCCGAGGCCGGCGCAGTGGGCCTTCAACGAGACCTTGCGGTCATCGACGCCGCAGGCCGCCTGGCCCTGATCTATGCCGAAGCGGAGGCCGCGCAGAGGCGAGCCACGCTCGCGGAAGAAACCCTCACGCTGACCGTCGCGGATGCCCGCGCGGCCCTGACCCTCGTGGAGGAAGGTCGCGAACCTCTCCTCCGCGGCATTCAGGGGGAGGCCGAGGCTGCCTCGGCGCGCGCGACGCGGGATGAAGCTGTCGCGGAACGCGACGCGGCCTATGCCCGTCTCACGGCTGTCGCCATGATCCCGGTTCCGGTCACGCAGATCGAAGACAGCCTTCTCGACGAGGCGCCGACGACGATCGGATCCGTGATCGAGGATGCGCCGACGGTCCGCGTCGCCGAAGCCCAACGGTCCGCCGCCGAACGACGCATCGATGTTCAACGGGTTCAGGCCCGCCCCGACATCAACGCCAGTATCGGCATCCGCCGCTTCGAGGCGGAAGATGCGACGGCGCTGACTTTCGGCGTCAGCATGCCGCTGCCGTTGTTCGACCGGAACCGGGGAAACATCGAAGCGGCGCAAGCCGAGTTTCGCGCTGCCGACGCCCGGCTGATGAGTGCGCGGCAGGAAGCCCAGGCGGACCGCGCTGCCGCGGTCGCTCGCCTTTCGGCCTCGGTCAGTCGCGTCAACGCTGCTGACGGCGGCGTCACCGCCGCAGAGGAAGCCTATCGCCTGTCCCGCATCGGCTTTGAGTCCGGCCGCATTTCCCAGGTCGAACTGCGGGTGACCCGCACCGCCCTCGTCAACGCCCGGTCTGCAGCGGTCGACGCGCGTCTCGCGCGCGTCCGAGCCGAGATCGATCTCGCGCGCCTTGATGGCCGCGCCCCCTTCGAAGGAGCCCAGTGATGCGCAAGCGCACATCGAACAAGACCCTGCTGATCGGCGGCGTCGCCGCCCTGGTCATTCTCGGAGGCGGCGGCCTCTGGTTGGCCACCCGGTCCTCCGAACCCGCCGCGCCGGCTGCCGCCGAAGGCGAAGCCGGCCATGCCGAGGAAGAGGGGGGACACGCCGAGGGGGAGGCCGCCGGGGCAGAGACCGAAGGTCGGATTGAACTCACCACAGCAGAGATCCAGGCAGCGGGCATCACGGTCGTCGGCGTCGGCGGCGGAGGAGGAGGGGAGACCCGGCTCGCCGGCCGCGTAGAGCCGATGGTCGATTCTCGCGCTGCCGTGGGCGCTGCCGTCGGAGGTCGCGTCGAGCGCGTTCTCGTCGCGCCGGGTCAGTCGGTCCGCGCCGGTCAGCCGCTTGTGAGCCTTGTCAGCGGCGAGGCGGCGACCTTCCGCGCGGACGCCGACGCGGCCGGGGCATCCGCTGAAGCGGCGCGCCAGGCCTATGAGCGAAATCGCAGTCTGGCGGATCAGGGCATCGTCGCGCGGCAGGAGGTCGAAGCGTCACGCGCCCAGTTCCTGAGCGCCGAGGCGGCGACCCGCGCCGCTCGCGCCCGCTCGGCGGCCGCTGGCTCTCCGAACGCTTCGGGCAGGCTCAGCGTGACCAGTCCGATCTCGGGCGTGGTCAGCAGCGTCCAGGTCGGTCCGGGCGGGTTCGTCGCCCAGGGCGGCGTGGTGGCGGAAGTCAGCAATCCTGCTCGTGTCGAGATGGTCTTCAACGCACCGCCTGCCCTTGCGGCCAATGTGCGTGCCGGTGCGCCAATGCGCGTGACCGGGCCGAACGGCGAGTTCGACGCCGTCGTCACCGGCGTCGCCGCCGACGCCGGTCTCAGCGAAAGCGGCGCGACCGTGATCCGGGCCCGACCCTCTGGCGCGTCTCTGCCGCCAGCCGGTTCGGCCGTCACTGGCGCCATCGTGACCGGCGAGGCGACTGGCGGGATGACCGTGCCCACCGAGGCGGTCCAGACCGTCGATGGAAACACCGTGGTCTTCGTGCAGGTCGAGGGCGGCTTCCAAGCCGTGCAAGTGCTCGCAGGCCGCCAGGCCGCGGGCCGCACCGAGATCCTGCGCGGGCTCACCGGATCTGAACGCGTGGCGTCCGCCAACGCCTTCCTGCTCAAGGCCGAAATGGCCAAGGGCGAAGCCGAGCACGGGCACTAGGGGGCGTCATGTTCAAAGCACTTATCGAAGCCTCGGTCCGCTTCCGATGGTTCGTGGTCCTGGCGACGGCGATCGTCGCCGCCTTCGGCCTCTACAACCTGACGCAGCTACCCATCGACGCCGTGCCGGACATCACCAACCGGCAGGTTCAGATCAACACCATCGCGCCAGCGCTCGCGCCCGAGCAGATGGAACGTCAGGTCACCTATCCGCTCGAAACCGCGATGGCGGGTATTCCTGGCATCCAGACCACGCGGTCGCTGAGCCGAAACGGCTTCAGCCAGGTCACGGTCATCTTCTCCGACAACACGGACATCTACTTCGCCCGCCAGCAGGTGGCCGAACGGATGGCCCAGGCGCGCGAACGGTTGCCCGAAGGCGTGGAGCCGGCGCTTGCGCCCATCACCACGGGACTGGGCGAGGTGCTGATGTGGACGGTCGACTTCAAGCCGTTCAACAGCGCCAACCTCGCCAAACCGGGTGAGCCCGGCTGGCAGGCGGGCGGCGCCTATCTGACGCCCGAAGGCGAACTCCTGACCACGCCCCAGGCCCGCGCAACCTATCTCCGCACGGTTCAGGACTGGATCATCGCCCCGCGCATGCGGACCGCGAAGGGACTGGCCGGCGTTGATGTGAACGGCGGCTATGTGAAGGAGTATGCGGTCCGACCCGACGCCGCGCGTCTGGCGGGTTACGGTCTGAGCCTGAACGATCTCGTCGTCGCGCTGGAACGGGCTAACACCCAGGCTGGCGCTGGCTATGTCCAGCGGTCCGGCGAAGCCTTGACCGTGCGGACCGACGCCTTGGCGCAGACCATCCCGGATCTCGCCCAGGCCCCCGTCGTCAACCGCAACGGACTGGTCGTCCGGGTCGCCGACGTCGCCACCGTCGAGATTGGCCAGGCGCCGCGTCTCGGCGGCGCCAGCCGCGACGGCCACGAGGCCGTGGTTGGTACGGCGCTGATGCTGGCCGGCGGCAACAGCCGGACGGTGGCCCAAGCCGCAGCCGAACGTCTCGAGGAGGTTTCCGCGAGCCTGCCGCCGAGCGTTGTCGCCGAACCGGTCCTGAACCGCAGCTCGCTGGTCAACAAGACCATCTCAACCGTCGCCAAGAACCTGATCGAAGGCGCTCTGCTGGTGATCGTGGTGCTGTTCCTGCTGCTCGGCAACATCCGTGCGGCCTCGATCACCGCCCTGATGATCCCGATCAGCTTCCTGTTCGCGGTCATCGGCATGAACCGCTTTGGCATCAGCGGAAACCTGATGAGCCTCGGCGCGCTGGACTTCGGCCTTCTGGTCGACGGCGCGGTCGTGGTGGTCGAGAATACCCTGCTGATGCTCAGCCAGCGGCGGGCCGAAGCCGGTCGAATGCTGACACGCCGGGAGCGGCTCGAGGTTGCTGGAGCCGCGGCGCGTCAGATGGTCAAACCGGCTGCTTTTGGCCAGCTGATCATCCTCCTGGTCTTCACGCCGCTGCTGATGCTTGAGGGCGTGGAGGGCAAGACCTTCATCCCCATGGGCGCAACGGTGATGCTGGCCCTCGTCGGCGCCTTCATCTTCTCTTTCACCTTCGTGCCGGCGATGACGGCCCTGCTGGTCCGGGATCCGAAGAAGGTCGAGGTCGATGAGCACGGCCACGCCCACGAGCACGAGACCTTCATCCTCCGATACGCGCGGCGCTGGATCGAACCGGCGATCCGCGCCGCCGTCGACCGGCCCAAAGTCGTCCTGGCGTCCGCGCTCGGCGCCCTCGTCATTGGCGGCATCGCCTTCAGTTCTTTGGGGCGGGAGTTCATTCCGACCCTGGATGAAGGCGATATCGCCATGCAGGCGTTGCGCGTGCCGTCCGCCTCGCTGGAACAATCGCTGGCGATGCAGATGGCCCTCGAACGCGTCATCAAGGCCCAGCCCGAGGTGAAGACTGTCTTCGCCCGGACCGGGACGGCGGAGGCGGCGGTGGACCCGATGCCGCCGAACATTTCGGACGCGGTCATCGTCCTGAAAGACCGCAAGGAGTGGCCCGATCCGAACCTTCCGAAAGAGGAGCTGATCGAACGGTTCGAAGAGCTCGCCGCCGGACAACTCGGCAACAGCTTCGAGTTCAGCCAGCCCATCGAGCTGCGCTTCAACGAGCTGATCTCGGGGGTTCGGACCGACCTCGCCGTGATGGTCTATGGCGACGACTTCACCCAGCTGCAGGCCACTGCGGACCGGGTCGCCGCCGCCCTGCGCGCAACGCCCGGATCTGCCGACGTTCGCGTCGAACAGGCGTCCGGGCTGCCCACCCTGACCGTCAGCGTGGATCGTTTCGCGGCCGCCAACTACGGCTTGTCGGCCGCCGATGTCTCCGAGGCGGTTTCGGCCGCGGTCGGCGGCGCCGAGGCCGGGCAAATCTTCGAAGGCGATCGTCGCTTCAGCGTCGTCGTCCGTCTCGCGGATGATGCACGGAATGATCCGGCGGCCCTTGCGGCTCTGCCGGTAACGACCGCCACAGGCGTGACCGTGCCGCTCTCCTCCGTCGCCCGGATTCAGGTCGCGGAAGGACAGAACCAGATCAGCCGCAATGACGGCAGCCGGCGGATGGTGGTGCAGGCCAACGTTCGCGGGCGCGACCTGGGCGGCTTCGTCACCGAGGCCCAGGCCAAGGTGGAGGCCGACGTCGATCTTCCGACCGGCTACTCCCTGACCTGGGGTGGCCAGTTCGAGAACCTGAAGCGGGCCGAACAGCGTCTGGGGCTGGTCATTCCGATCGTCTTCATCCTGATCGGGGTCTTGCTTTTCATGGCTCTGGGATCCTTCGCCGAGGCGGGCCTGGTGTTCGCGTGCGTTCCGTTGGCTCTGGTCGGCGGCGCCCTGGCGCTTGTCCTCAGGGGGATGCCGTTCTCGGTTTCCGCAGCGGTCGGCTTCATCGCCGTGTCCGGCGTCGCGACCTTGAACGGTCTCGTGCTGATGCAGGCCATTCGGGAGCGTCTCACGGGCGGAGCGGCGCCGCGTCTTGCCGCCATCGAAGGCGCGACAAGCCGGCTTCGCGCCGTCCTGACGACGGCTCTCGTCGCCATCGTCGGGTTTATCCCGATGGCATTCGCTCACGGCGCCGGCGCCGAAGTGCAGAAGCCGCTGGCCACCGTGGTCATCGGAGGCCTGCTCACGGCCACCGCGCTGACGCTCCTTGTCCTTCCGACCTTCGCGGCCAAGGCCGTGAAACACCGGAAGGCGGAAGGGATCGAGGAATGAGCGGGGCCCACGAAACAGAGCAGGTCCAGCGCCGCACCCTCCTGGTGGTGCTGTTCCTGAACGCTCTGCTGTTCGTGGGCCTGGGAGTCGGCGGCCTCGCCGCCGACTCCAGCGCTCTGCTCGCGAACGCCGTCGACAACGGCTCCGACGCGGCCGTCTATCTGATCAGCTTCCTCGCCGTCGGGCGCGCGCTGATCTGGAAGACGCGGGCGGCTCAGGTCTCCGGCGTGATGCTGCTGATCTTCTCGGTCCTCGTCCTGCTCGACGCCCTGCGCCGGACGCTGACGGGAACCGAGCCGGTCGGACCGACCATGATGGTGCTCGCTGTCGTAGCGGCGGTTATCAATCTGATCTGCCTGCTGTTGATCCGTCGTCAGCAGAGCAGCGACGTCAACATGAAGGCGGCCGAGACATTCAGCCTGAACGATTTCGCCTCGAACGGCGGCATCCTCGTCGCAGGCGGCCTGGTGATGTGGTTGGACCAGTCGTGGCCCGACCTGCTGGTGGGGGTGCTGGTCGCCGCCATAGCCGCCAAGGGCGGCTTCGACATTCTACGCGATGCGCGCCTTGCGCGACGCGACGCGGAGAGCTCGGTGACATGAGCCCGCCGTTGATCGACATCGCCTCCGTCCAGCGCTGGCGCAAACTCTTCATCGCCGCCGGGTTGTTCGCCCTGCTGGCCTGGACCGCTCTCGTGAAGGCCCAGCCACAGCTCGAGCATCCCGTCGAACATCTCGGGCTGATCGCCATCATGGTTTGCGTCTTGGGGCGCGCCTGGTGCTCGCTCTACATCGGCGGCCGAAAGAAGCAGGAGATCGTCACCAGCGGGCCTTATTCGCTGTGTCGAAACCCGCTTTATGTTTTCAGCTTCATCGGCGCATTCGGGATCGGCGCACAGACGGGCAGCCTGACCGTCGGCGCCACCTTCGCCGTCGCCTGCTGGATCGTGTTCCGCATCGTCGCGAGCCGAGAGGAAAGCTTCCTGACGTCGGCCTTCGGCGACACCTACCGCAGCTACGTCGTGCGCACCCCCCGCTTCGTTCCGAACCTGCGCCTCTGGCGTGATGAGGCGGAACTGTCCGTCCGGCCGGCCTTCTTCCTCCGGACTGTCCGCGACGGCCTTGTCTTCCTTCTGGCGTTGCCCGTGTTCGAGGGACTGGAGCACCTCCAGAACCTCGGCTGGCTCGACGCTCTCATCGCCCTACCGTGAGGTCGAGATGAACCGCAAGCGACTGGTCATCCTCCTGAGTGCGGCTTTGGCGATCGCCGCCTTCGTCGCTGGAGCCGTCGCCCAGCGCGCCGGGATGTTCGTGCCTGACCGCTCGATCCCTACCCGTGATGTCTCCTGAGGAGCCCGATCATGCCCAAGACCCTCCGCCTCAACATTCCCGTCCTCCTGCCTCATGCGCCCGATGTGCAGGACGGCTGCGTTGGACGGCTGATCGCGCTGTTGCGGGCCGAACCCGGCGTCTCTGAGGCGCATGTCGCCGAAGGCGAGGGAGGCCCAGAGCTTTGCATCCATTACGACCCCGACCAGCTGTCGCTGGCTCAGGTCCGTCGCCGTGCGCGTCAGGCCGGAGCCGAGGTCAGTGAGCGTTTCGGGCATCTCGTCGGGCGAGTGGAGGGTGTCCGCCACGCCCGGCACGCCCGCACGCTCGCGGCCGCGCTCGGCGAAGAAGCCGGCGTGATCGAGGCGGTGCTGGATCCGGCTGGCGCTCTGCGCCTGGAGTTCGACCGGCAGATCACGAACCGTGAGACGCTTGTCGATCGCCTTGCGAGCCACGGCCTCGCACTGGTCGGAGCGACGGAGGACGCTGCTTCAGCCACTGCAAAGCGCCCTGATGCGCAGCCGACTGCGCCATCCGATGACGAGGCCAGTCATACGCCCGATGACGGTCACGGCCATGGCCACTTCGATGGCGATGGCCATGACCACGGACATTCCGAAGGCGACGGGCACGACCATGGTCATGGCGGCTTCCTCGGACCCAACACGGAGCTCATTTTCGCGGTCGGCAGCGGTGTCGCGCTCACGATTGGTTGGCTGATCGAGAAATTCATTCCGGGCGTGCCGGGATGGCTGCCCTTCGGCCTTTTCCTGATCGCCTATGCCTTGGGCGGCTGGTTCACGGTCGGCGAGGCTGTCGGGAATCTGCGGCGCAAGCGTTTCGAGATCGACACCCTGATGCTGGTGGCCGCAGCCGGCGCCGCGGCGCTCGGAGCCTGGGCGGAAGGGGCGCTGCTACTGTTCCTGTTCAGCCTCGGGCACGCCCTCGAACACTTCGCGATGGGTCGCGCCAAGAAGGCGATCGAGGCTCTGGCCGCCTTGGCCCCGCGCACCGCTCATGTGCGGCGAGGAGAGGCCGTCGTCGAACTTCCGGTCGAAGAGCTGGAAGTCGGCGACCTCGTCGTCGTCCGGCCGAACGAGCGTCTCCCGGCCGACGGCTTCGTCGTGAAGGGAACATCCAGCGTGAACCAGGCTCCCGTGACAGGGGAGAGCATTCCGGTGGACAAGCAGCCTGTCCTGAACCCCGAGGAGGCCCGCGCCAAGCCGGCGAATGTCTCGGCGGCGTCGGTGGTCTTCGCCGGCACCATTAACGGCGGCGGCGCCATCGAGATCGAAACGACGCGTCGATCCAACGACACCACCTTGGCCAAGGTCGTCCGGATGGTGAGTGAGGCCGAGACCCAAAAGTCGCCGACCCAGCGCTTCACCGATCGCTTCGAGCGCGTCTTCGTGCCCCTCGTGCTCGGTCTGGCCTTCGTCCTCCTGTTTGCATGGGTTGTCGTCGACGAGCCGTTCCGCGACAGCTTCTATCGGGCGATGGCCGTGCTGGTGGCCGCCAGTCCGTGCGCTCTCGCGATCGCCACGCCGAGCGCGGTGTTGTCCGGGGTCGCCCGGGCGGCCCGCGCCGGGGTTCTCGTCAAGGGTGGCGCGCCGCTCGAAAACCTGGGAGCGCTCGACGCCATCGCGTTTGACAAGACCGGGACGCTGACCGAGGGGCGGCCGCGGATCACCGATGTCGTTCCGTTCGGCCAGACGACAGAGAGCGAGCTCCTGGAGATTGCTGTCGCGGTCGAACGGCTCAGCGATCACCCCTTGGCGGAAGCGATCGTCCGCGACGGAAGCCAGCGGTTGGTCGCCGCCCCCGTTCGAACCGCAACGGATTTGCGTAGCCTGACTGGCAAGGGCGTCACGGCACGCCTGGACGACCAGGATGTTTGGATCGGCAAACCGGAGATGTTCGGTTCGGACGCCATCGCTCCGCTCGCACCGGACACCGAGATCGCCGTCGCGGGCCTTCGAAACCAGGGACGGACGCTCATGGTGGTTCGCCGCGGGACAAAGGATCTCGGGGTCATCGGCCTTCTCGACACGCCTCGGGCCAAGGCGCGCGAGACCCTTACCGCGCTCCGCGCGCTCGGCATTCGCCGCATGATCATGATCTCGGGCGACCACCAGAAGGCGGCCCAGGCGGTGGCCGGTCAGGTCGGGCTGACCGAGGCGTGGGGCGACCTGATGCCGGAGGACAAGGTCGACGCCATCAAGAAACTCCGGGCGGAGACCAAGGTCGCCATGGTCGGCGATGGCGTCAACGATGCTCCGGCGATGGCCACCGCGACGGTCGGCGTCGCCATGGGTGCGGCGGGATCGGACGTCGCCCTGGAGACCGCCGACGTAGCCTTGATGGCGGATGATTTGTCGAAGTTGCCCTTCACCGTGGGTCTCAGCCGTCAAACCCGCCGCATCATCCGCCAGAACCTGTTCGTCAGCCTCGGGGTCGTGGCGTTCCTCGTCCCGGCGACGATCCTCGGTCTCGGCATCGGCCCTGCCGTCGCCCTCCACGAGGGTTCCACCCTGCTGGTCGTCTTCAACGCGCTTCGCCTTCTGGCGTGGCGCGGTCCGCGCGGCGTCGAATGACCCGCCTTCAGGAAAGCAAAGGATAGTCCAATGAAACGTCTCGGCTGGGTTGGCGTCATCGCCGCCTTTCTCCTGATCTCGGTCTTCGGCTTCGGGATGCTCTCGCGGCAGGGTCGCCCGGCGCCGGAGCCGACGGCAGTCGATGCACGCCCGATCGACCAGCATGCCGGGCACGGCGATGCCGCCTCGGATAATCCCGCCACCCGTTCCTACAAGGAGGCGAACGAGCGGATGCACGCCGCTATGAACATCGACTACAGCGGCGACGCCGATGTCGACTTCATGCGCGGGATGATCGCCCACCACGAGGGGGCGGTCGCCATGGCAAGGATTGCGCTCGACCAAGGTTCGGATCCCGAGGTCAAGGGCCTCGCGGAGGAGATCATTCGGACTCAGGAAGCTGAAATTGTCCGTATGCGGGTGTGGCTGGCCAACCGCGCGGCTCGCCCGGCGGACGCGCAGGGCTGAAGCCATGGGGGGCAAGCGATCCCCGATCCGGAGCAAGGCTCCTCGATGGCGTCCAGGGCGCTACAAGGGGCGCGGCCGGTCCAAGCTATACGGGAGGCCAGAGCCGTTCCGGCCGGTGCAGGACACACTGATCGCGATTGGCGCGAGCCTCGTCGCCGGCGCGATCGTCGTCTGTCTCGCCGTACCGCTGGCGGCGACCTACCGCATCCCGGTGTTCGTGTCCTTCGGCGTTCTCATGTCGCTCCTGGCGATCATGACCTATCGTCTCGGGCGGAAGGGGCAGGCTGGACGGGTCATGACCGCCGCCATGGCGACTGTATGTCTCTTGGGGTTCGGCCTTCTTGTTCTGACGCGAGATCAGTTGCAGTTCGGTCCGCGTCATCACGATCACCCCGGAGTGGCCGAAGCGGCACGGCCTTGAGACTGCAGCGCAGACCGCCAGGCCGCAGCCGGTCTGGGTTTCGCGGGACGGTGTCGCTCTTCCCATTTGGTAATCGTCGGCGCGCTGCCGCTGTTGATTCCAGTCGCCGGACTTGTCGGTATCGCGCCCGGCGACCCGCAGTGAGCCGGCAAGCGTAAGTCGCTGTTTCGCTAGGCTGCGGCACCCTCCAGGATCGACTGGACCGGATGGCGGCGCAGCACCCCCTCCACGACATCGGGCCGGTCCACCGGAACGAAGACCCGTGGGGCATAGGCGATGATCTCGACGAAGCAGCCGAGCGAGACCAGGGCGTCACGGTCGGTGCGGCCCCCGACCACTTCCAGCCGCCAGCGGTCCATGACCCGCGATCGCTTGAGCCACAGGCCGCCCGAAAGGGCGAGCTGGACATTGCGGTCGAGTACGGCCGCAGCGGTGCGCCCGCCATCGGCCCAGGCGTCGCCGACCTCGGTCAGGCCCAGCGCCGTCTTCAGGCTGGCGGCCTGAACCTCGTCCAGCACGCGGCCCAGCCAACGCCGACCGTCCGGCGCGCGTACGCGGCGAACCGAACAGCCCTTGGACGGCAGCCTTCCCCAGATTGGCAACAGAAGGCCGGTCGCCAGGGTCAGGCGGCGCGTCCGCCACGGATCGGTCGCGGCGACTTCGGCGTCCCAGACCGCCCGCCACGCCGCCTCATCGGTCTGGGCCCAGGCCGACTCCTCGAACGTCTTCTCCGGCGTGACCTGATGCTGGTCAGGCCGCAAGAGGCGCACCGCCGGAACAAGCCGGTCGTCATCGGTCGTGGTGGTCAACCCGAACTCGGCCAGGGCGGCGCGGCCGGAACGGTCGTTGACGACCAGGCGGAAGGCCGAGCCTTCAGCGCCTGCCAACGCCGCGTCCGAGCTGACGAGTTCACGCCGCACCTTGAGTTCGAAGGTGACGAGTGCGGTTTCCGCCCCGGTCGAGACGTCGGTCCGGATGGTCTCCTCCTCCACCACGGCCAACTCCTCAGCCTCGATGTCCTCCAGCCCGCGGTCCAGGTCGGCCGAGGCGGCGGCCCTTTCGAGAATGCCTGAAAGGATGCCGTCGAAGTCGGCGAACAGGGCGTTCTGGTCGGCGATGCGCAACGCCAGCAGCCGGTTCAGGAAGGTGTGGATCGGCGGCAGGTCGTCGGAGAGCTTGAGCCCCCCGTCGGCGTCGCGCAGCTTCAGGCCGGTCCTGGTCTCGAAGTCCTCCAGCGTCATGGACGACAGCTCGCCAAAGCCGAGCGCGCCATAGAAGACGAGCAAGGCGCGTCGCGCCCACGGGCTTTCCAGATTGTCCTCGGCCCGGAACAGACCGGCCCCGGCCGTTCGGCGTTCGCCGCGCGTCAGGGCTCCCAGCGAATCCAGCCGTCGAGCGATGGTCGAGGTGAACCGCTTCTCGCCGTGGATGTCGGTGGTGACCGGGCGGAACAGCGGCGGACAGGCCTGATGGGTGCGATGACTGCGCCCCAGACCCTGGATGGCGGCATCCGCCCGCCAGCCCGGTTCGACCAGGTAGTGCGAGCGGCGCTGCTGGTTCGGCGCCGAGAGGTCGGAGTGGTAGCTGCGTCCTGTGCCGCCTGCGTCCGAGAAGACCAGGATACGCTTGCGGCCGGACATGAAGGCGTCGGTCTCCGACCGCGCGGCCGAGGCGCCGCGGCGCTCGACGAGCCGGCGTCCGTCGCGCGCGACGACGCGACGCGACCGTCCCGTGATCTCTGCGACCGCCTCTGTTCCGAAGGTGTCCAGAAGGGCGTCCAGAACGCCGGGCACGGCGGGCAGGAGCGCCATCTTCTCGATCAGGTCTTCGCGCCGGCGCAACGCCTCCTGGCTCACGGCGGGCCGGCCGTCGACCATGACCGGGACCAGCGTCACCGAGCCGTCGTCACCCTCGATCGCCTCCATGAGATTCACCGGGAAAGCCTCGCGCAGATAGTCGAGGACATATTCGCGCGGCGTCAGGTCAATGGAGAGGTTGTTCCATTCCTCCGGCGGGATGGACGCCAGTCTTCGCTCCATCACCGCCTCGTTCGTCGAAACGATCTGGATCACGGCGGAACGCCCTTCGGTCAGGTCCGCCCGGATCGACGCCGCAAGCGTCGGCGCCTTCAATCCCGCGAGGAGGTGGCCGAAGAAGCGCAGCTTGGCGCCTTCAAACGCGGAATGGACGGCTGAGGCGGCCAGGCCGCTCTTGGCCTTGCCTTCCTCATCATTGAAGCCGGTCGCTTTCAGCGCCTCGCCCAGATTGGCGTGGATCAGCTGGAAGGCGTCGGCCCAGGCGTCCCAGATGCTGATGTCGTCCTCGGTCAGGGCGTGGAAGAGCGGCTCGTACTCGACGCCCTCGAACGACAACGACCGCGCCACATAGAGGCCGAGCGCCTTGAGCTCGCGCGCGACGAGCTCCATGGCGGCGACCCCGCCCTTGTCCATGGCGTCGAGGAAGTCGTCGCGGGTGACGAAGGGCGCCTCCGGCCCGCCCCAAAGACCCAGACGGGCCGCGTAAGCCAGATTCTCCGCGGTGGTGGCGCCGGTCGCCGAGACATAGAGCACCCGGGCGTTCGGCAGCCGGTTCTGAAGCGCCAGGCCGGCCATCCCCTGCAGGGAGGCCTTCTTCGTTCCCCGCGCCCCCTTGCCGCCCCCCGCGGCGTTGGCCATGGCGTGGGCCTCGTCGAAGGCGATGACCCCGTCGAAATCCTCGCCCAGCCAGGCGACGATCTGGTCGAGCCGCGACATCTTCTGGCCGCGCGCAGGCTGACGCAGGGTGGCGTAGGTGGTGAAGACAATCCCGCGATCCAGCCGCACGCCATCTCCCAACTTCCAGCTGTTGAGCGGCACGATGTCGTGGGCCCCGCCGCCGATGGCGGCCCAATCGCGCCGGGCGTCGTCCAGCAGGGAGTCGTTCTTCGACAACCACAGGGCCTTGGTCCGCCCCTGGGCCATGTTGTCGGCGATGACGGCGGCGATCTCCCGGCCCTTGCCGCAGCCGGTGCCGTCGCCAAGGAAGAAGCCGCGCCGGAGCTGGACGGAACCCTCATCCTCCTCCCGCGACAACCTGAGCTGACGAGCCGACTCTCCCGGCGTCCACCAGGCGGGCAGCATGCCGGCGTGAGCCTCGCCGGCGTAGATGACCGTCTCCAGCTGGGCGTCGGAGATCCGGCCGTCGAGACGCACCGCCGCCGGAAGGACCGGCCGGTATGACGGGGCGGGCGGGGCGACCGAGGCCATCGGACCGGACTCGACCAGGGCTGACGGGTGGGGCGTCTGCGCCGTCAGGGCGATCCGCGCCAGCCGGTGCGCCTGGTAGAGGCCGACATCGCGGCCCTCGCCCGTCCAGGCGAGGGTCTGATAGGTGATGGGGGACGCTCCCGCGAGGAAGCCGAGACGCCCGGACGGCAGGGCGAGTGACCGGTCCCGGGGCGCCAGCAAGGTCTGCGCCCCGAGTTCGAGGCGAACCCTCGGCCTCGCCTTGACGCGCTCGGGCACAGCCGAGGCCAGGGCGGCACAGGCGGCGAGATCTTCACCGTTCGCGAGCGCAGCGACCGCGGCGCCGCCCTCGAGCCGGTCCAGAACCAGCAACCCGGTCTCCACGCTGGTGCCGTGCCTGGAGAAGGCGCGTGGCGGAAAGCCGATCCGGGCGACGACACGCCCCCTGGCGCTCAACCGACGCATCAGACCCTCGTCGATGAGGGCGGTGATCGGCACGACGGCGGCCAGGCGCCCGCCATCGGCCAGGGCCGAGAAGGCCCCGGTCAGATGCGCCTCCAGATCGGTGAAGGGCGGATTGCAGACCGCGACGTCGAACCCGCCCGCGCCCGGCAACAGGTTCTGGACGCGTCGTCCATCAAGACGTGACCGCGTCGCCGAAACGAAGAGGCCGTCGAGCAGGACGGCGCGACCCTCGGCCAGTTCGTTCAGCGTCAGAACTCCGCCGCAGGCCTCGGCCACGATAGCGATCAGCCCGGTGCCCGCCGAAGGCTCCAGCACTTGGTCACCCGGGCGAACCTGACCGGCCAGCACCACGAGCGCCGCCAGTTCCGGCGGCGTGGAGAACTGGTCCAGCGCGATCTGATCTTCGCTGCGTCGGCTGTGGGTCAGACCCAGGGCGCCGACCGTCGCCAGAAGGACGGCGATGGCGGCCGGCGCGTCCTCGAGCCGCGACACCTGGGGCGCCAGCCGGCGGATCTGCAAAACGGTCGCCGCCTCGATGGCCTCATAGGCGTCCCGCCAGTTCCACAAGCCCTCGGCGTCCGACCCGCCGAAGCCGGTGGTCATGACGCTGGAGACCAGTTTGCGGTGCAGCGGGCGGGACCGGGCCAGGTGGGTGGCGAGCACCCGGGCTGCGGCCATGAGGTTGGCGGCGCGGTCGCACGGGCGTGGTGCGCTGAAGAGCGAGAGGCTGGCGGTCTGAGGCGGTGTCTGCGCGGCGGTCATGGGAAGGGCTCCGTCGCCTGGAGCGGCGGGCTCATCCCTCCGGTCCTCCAGGCTCGCGCCCAGCCGCCCTTCCTCCCGCCTTCCATGACGAAGGCCCGCCGCGACGATGTCGCGACGGGCCTCGTCGTCTTCACGCCTGGATCAGGCGGCGTCGTCGAGCGCCGCCTCGCCTTCAGCGGTGACCTCGAAGGCGCCGACGCCGTCGTCAGCATCGCCTTCGCTCTCTTCCGCCGTATCGCTCTCCGGACCGTCAGCGTCCGACGCCGCGACCTCGTCGACGTCGGGCGGTGTGGTCCAGGACAGGCTGGCCGGCGCCCATCCCTTCTCGGCCGCATTCTCCTCGACCCAGGGGATCAGATCGGCCTTCTTCAGCAGGGCCGCTCTCACATCGGCCCGGTCCATCTCTTCCAGCATCTTCAGCAGCAGGGTTTTGGAATGCGGCTTCAGGAACTCGGCGTCCGGGGTCCAGTGCAGACTGATGTCCGCGCCGCAAAGCTCGGCGAGTTCAGCGGCTTCGGCCCGGGCCGACTTGCGGATCAGTGTGGTCCGCTCCTCCCGAACATCCAGGGAGAGGGCGGTGAGCTCGGCCAGCAAACCCATCTTGTCGCCATGGGCGAGACCATGCACCCAGGCGATCACCGTCTGGCCCGACGCCTCCCACGCGGCGCGTCGATCGTCGAGCCTCTGGCGGACCTCGCCGTCCAACGCCTCGATGACGCGACCGCCGGTCGGCTTGAAGGCGGACGCGGTCAGGGCGAGGGCGGACTCGGACCTCTGGCCGGAGGTCCTGACGGCCAGCTGATTGAACAGGCGGGCGATCAGCGCCGTGAAGGCGACGCCGGGATCGTCGGCGAGGGCGCGGATCAGACCGCGGGTGGCCACGTCGGTGCGCACGGCGTGAAGGGCGTGGTTGACGCCCTCGGTCTCGGGTTCCGGCGTATCGACCTCGGGCGGCCGGTAGACGGGAGCGGCAGCGATGCCCCCCGCGGAGGCGGGCGCCTCATCGTCGGTCTCGTCCTCGACTTCCGGTTCCACGGGCGTGAAGCACCGGACTTCGATCCCGGTGCGTAGTGCAGGACGCAGGACCAGGGTCGTGGCTGCCCGGCCGCTCCATCCCGCCTGATCCATGGCCAGGCGGTCGCGGATCATGACGTCGAGCGCGGCGTCCACCGCCTCGGCGTCGGTCGTCTCCGTCAGGACCGCCTCGACCCCTTCGACGGCGGCGTTGAAGGCGTCTCGCTTGTCGCGGTAGGCCGCCATCTCCGTGGCCGGAAGCATGCCGCCGTAGACGTAACCGGCGGCTTCCAGATCGTCCGGCAGGTCCGGTTCGGGGCCCGCCGTGACGTGGACCGCCAGGCCCTCGGCCTCGTAGATCAGGGCGATCTCCCGTGCACGTCGGGTCCAGGCCTCCGTGAGAATGGCCGGGTCCAGCAGCACCGGCGGCAGCTCGCCGAACAGATCGGTCTCGGAGCGGCCGCCGGCCTCGGCGTATCGCTCCGGGCCGATGAGGGCGCAGCGAGGGTCGCGCGCGGTGACGCGAGCCTCGTCGAGCTTTTCGGTCACGCGCCAATCCTGGAAACCGTGACCGTCGAGGGTCATCCGGGCCAGCTCCGCCTGCTCGTCGGGGTCGGAGAGCCTGGCGAGCAGGCGCGCCTGGCGCAGGTTCAGCCGGCCGAGCCGCAGCGCCTGCAGCGCGACATCCGGCAGGGCGGCAAGGGCCGCGAGACGTTTGATGTCGATTTCCGCGTATCCCAGCGCCTTGGCGATCGTGGGCACGCCGAGCTTGCGTTTCAGCATCCGGCCGATCGCCGCGATGATGTCGGCGACATGGACCGGCACGGCCGTGTTGGTGAGCAGGACGGCCGCGGCCTGGCGGGCGGGATCCGTCTCGACGAAGACATCGACGAGGAAGCTGTCGTCGATACGTCCCTGTTCGACCAGAAGACGAAGCGCCAGCAAGCGCCGCCTGCCGTCGAGCGCCATGTTGGCGGCTTCCTTCTTTCGACCGGGCCGGACGGTCAGGGGCTGCAGCTGACCGGCGGCGAACAGAGTCTCGGCAAGCAGCGGAATGTCATCGTCGGAGGGCTCGCCGAAGCGAAGGTTCTCCGGGGCGATGTCGAGATCACGGAGATGGACCAGCGGGCGGTTACGGGTCGACGCGACCTGGAAGGGGGTGGCGACGACGGCGACGGCGGTGGAACGGGACATGAGGGCTCTCCTGCCGTAGGCGAGGTCCATCCCCGCCTTTACGGCGCCCGTCCGCGCCCTTCCTTTCCCGCTTTCTGATGGTCTCGAGCGGCCTCGTTCCAGTCGCCGAACGGGGCTGGGGGAAAGGCGACGATCGCTTCCACGCCATCGCGCTCGAGCCGCCTGGCCAGCCGCATCGCGGCGATCTCCCCGGCTTCGCCCCGGTCTCCGGCGATTAGAACCGTCGAAACATGGTGGGGTGCATGCCACCGCGAGAGGTTTCCGGCTGACATGAGCGCCCAGCCCGGCAGGTCGAAGCGGACCATGGCGGACAGGGTGGTGACGACGCCTTCGGCCACCAGCATCCGCGCCGCCGCGGGACGCAGCCGTACGGCCGATCCCGGCGGGACTTGGCCCACGGTCTTGCGGGGAACGCTCAGACCCGATGCGACCTGCCCGTTGGTCGCGAGATAGGTGAGCTCGACGGCCGTGAGATCCCCCGAGGGCGACCGGATCCCGGTCATCATCGCGCGTCCGACGCGCCGCCCCGGCCGGTAGACCGAGAGGGGCGCGCGGGGATGTTCGAGCAGGTCGTCGAGGTCTTCCCGCCAAGCGACGCCGCGCACGGCGAGGTGACGTGCGACCACGCCGGTCCGGGCGGGCCTTACCCCATCCTGCCAGAGCGCACCCGCGACCGCCCGCCGTCGGGGGTGGTCGATCACGGGCCTGTCCGGCGTGTCCGCGACACCCATGAGCCGACCGCCGTGATCGACCAGTCCGCGACGCCGCAGGTCGTCGCGCACCTCCCGCCAATCGGCCGCGCCGAAGGTGTGGATGACGACACGGCCGCCATCGAGCAGGAGCGAGACGGAACGGTCCGCCTTCCCATGGCCGGGCGCCGGCACATTGGCGCGCAAGCCGTTCTGGTAGAGGTCTCCGCCGAGGATCGCCACGATCTGGCGCAGGCTCACCGGAAGTGCCCGAGGGTGCGCAGGCTGGCCGTACCGTCCCTCCCGACGACCAGATGATCGTGAACCTGGATGTCGAAGACCTTGGCGGCGTCGACGATCTTCCGCGTCATCTCGATGTCGGCGCGGGACGGCTCGGGATCGCCCGAAGGGTGATTGTGCACGAGGATGATGGACGCGGCCGACCCCTCCAGCGCCCGCCGCACGACCTCGCGCGGATAGACGGGGGCATGGTCGATCGTGCCCTGGGCGACCAGTTCGTCGCTCAGGAGCCGGTTGCGCTTGTCGAGGAACAGGGCCCGGAACTGCTCGCGGGGTTCCTCGGCCAATGCGACCCGAACATAGGCGAGCAAGGCCGTCCAGCTGGTGATGACGGGCCGTCTCGAAGCCTCGGCGCGGACCAGCCGTTCGCTGAGCACACGAAGCAGTTTCAGGTCGGTGAGAGCCGCTGGTCCCAGTCCGCTGGCGCGCGCCAGTTCCGGCACATCGGCGGAAGCAATGGCGGCGATGTCGCCGAACCGGTCGAACAGGGCGTCCACGGCGGGCATTGATGTCTGTCGCATGCTGCGGCCCAGCAGAAGCGCGAGGAGGGCGCGGTCGTCGAGGTTGGCGAGGGAACTCGTGTCGGGCGAACGCCCAGCCGCGGCGATCGCGGGTTCGAGGTCAGGAAGCGGGCGCATGGCGGTCTCCAGCAAGGCTCCCAAGCGGAGCATTCCCGGCCGCCCTTCCTTTCTTCCCGATCGCGCTTTTCGATCCGACCGGATCGGCCCAGGTTGATCCGATGAAATGGTGGCTCATCCTCCCGCTCCTCGCCGCGCCCGCGATCGCCCATGCCGATCCGTGCGAGGGGCGACTGCCAGATCGCGCCGGACAGGTTTTCTCGGGGCAAACCCGCTATGTCGGCGATGGCGACGGGCTCTGCGTCGGCGACAGCACGAACCCCTCCACCTGGATCGAGGTGAGGCTCGCGGACTTCAATGCCCCGGAGCTCAACGCACCGGGCGGACGCGCCGCCCGGGACCAGTTGCGCCGTCTGGTGATGGGCCGACGCCTCGAATGCGTGGCGACGCGAGGACGTAGCGGCCGGGTGATCGTCTATGATCGGGTGATCGCGACCTGCCGGCTCGACGGTCGTCGTGTCGGCGACCTCCTGAGGGCCGCCGGGGTGCGCGAAGGCGGCAACTGACCCGTCACGGCTCGGAGACGAGCCGACAGCGAGAATATATTGCGGTCCGGCCGGATCGGGCAAAACGGCTCACCCGCGTGACACGCCTCTATATCGGCGTCGACGGCGCCCGAGGACCGGATTTGCGGCCAGAAAGTCGCCTCAAACGGCCCTCTCCCTCGAAGTCTCGATGGTCTTCGAACGGATGGTCGTCATGCCGCCAGCACGCCTCGCCGGTCTTGTCGCCGCACTACTAGTCGCGCTTCAGGCGTCCACCCAGACCTTCGCCTGGCTTTATCGCTATCATGTGACGCTGGGGCCGGCGCTCCGGCTGGACGAGACAGGCGTCTACTGGCCCTGGATGATCCTCGTCTGGCGCCAGAGGTTCGGGGCGGCGGAGGGGGACGCCTTCGCCCTGCCGCTCTCGGTCTTCATGCTCGTGATGGCCGCGGGCGCCGGGGGCCTGCTTCTGTTCGACGGCGGCGCCGTGAAGCGAACGCGCGGGTGGGGCGGCCTGGCGGAGGCTCGCCGTGCGGGCCTGAGGCACGACGCGGGGTGCGTCCTCGGGCGGTTGCAGGGCCGTCTTCTGGCGACGACCGACCTGCGCCCGACGCTCGTGACGGGCGGGACCCGCGCGGGGAAGGGACGGGGCCATGTCGTCCCCACCCTGTTGAGCTGGACCGACAGCGTCCTGGTCCATGATCCCAAGGGGGAGCTGTGGCGGGTGACCGCCGGTTGGCGCGCCCAGCACAGTCATGCGCTCTACTTCAACCCGCGAGACCCGGCGTCCGCGCGCTTCAATCCTCTGGCGGAGATCAGACCGGGGCCCCAGGAACTGGCGCAGGTCCAGCGGCTGGTCGCCATCCTCAGCGATCCGGGAGGCGCACGGGACGACGAGGCCATCTGGGACAAGGCGGCGTCCGAGATTCTCGAAGCCGTGATCCTGCACGTCCTCTACACGGCGCCGGACGCGGACAAGACGTTGTTGACGGTGAGAACGATCCTCGCCGATCTGGACGCCGCCGCCGACGTCATGGTCCGGACCCTTCATCGTCTGGGTCCCGAGGGCGTCCCCGAGGTCCATCCGTTCATCTCCACGGCGGTGAAGGGCTACGCGGCGATGCACGACCGCTTTCGCACCTCGGTGCAGGGCACGGCGCGCAGCTATCTCAAATGGCTGGCCGGCGACGATCTGGTTCGGGCGATGTCGGCATCGGATTTCGCGCTCGGCGATCTGATGTGCGCCGAGGCGCCGGTCTCCCTCTATGTGCAGGTCGCTCCGGCCGACGCCGTCGCCTTGCGACCGGTGATCCGGCTTCTCTTCTACGCGGCGGCCCAGGCCCTGACCGCCGCAGAGCACGCCGACGACGCGGGCCGCGAGAAGCGCCGGCGCCTTTTGATGCTCATGGACGAGTTCCCGCTGCTGGGCCGACTGGCCTTCTTCGAGAAGTCCCTGCGCCTGATGAGCGGCTACGGCATCAAGACAATGTTCGTCGCCCAGTCCCTGAACGACATCGTCGAGACCTATGGGGCCAACAACACCATCCTCGACAACTGCCATGTCTACACCGCCTTCAGCGCTCTCGATCCGCTAACACAGGACAAGGTGTCCAAGCTCACCGGCACCGTGCTGGAGCGGAAGACCAGCCGCAGCGGTCCGGCGGGGCTGGGCGCCGGCCGGAGCTCGGTGTCCCGCTCCGAGATCGAACGGCCCCTGCTGGAGCCGGGCGAAGTCCGGGCGCTGCCGGACGAGGTGCAGCTGACCTTTGCGGCAGGGCACAGACCGCTGCGGACACGCAAGGTCCTCTACGACAGGGAGCGGCCCTTCCGGACGCGCGCGGACCTGCCGCCGCCGGATCAGGCGGCTGGCGTCGACACGCCTGGCGCACCGGTTCACCCATGGGCGGGACGACGGGGGCTGGGCGAGGATCCGGAGGCGGCCCTGCCGCTGTTCAAAGAGGTGGAGGCGGCGATCCATGACCGACGCGTCGCCGCCAGGGCGGCCGAGACCTACGAGCGGATTTCGACCGCCTTCGCGGCGGAACAGGCGGTGCTTGACGGGTTGCAGGGAGGCGGGGATGGGCGGGCGTGAGACCGGGGCGACGCGGGTTCAGGTCTATCTCACCGACCCCCGCGTGGTCGCCGCCCTGCAGCGGGAAGCGCGCTCGGCCAATATTCCGATCAGCCAGGCCGCCGGACGCTCGCTTGCGAAGGGCCTGGCCAGAAGCCTCCCCGCCGATCCGGACGACCGTCTGCTTCAGCTCGACCGCGCGCTAAGAGACCACATGCGGTCGACGGCGCGAGACGTGCAAATCATCCAGGAGCTGGTCATCGAGGTCGCCCGCGCCTTCTTCATGCGTTTGCCGGACGCCGTCACGGATCAGGATCCTGTCGCCCGCGCCGCAGTGGACCGCCGGATCGAACAGCTTCTCGATGACACGGCCGCCCGGTTGATCTCGGGCGGCAGGCCGCAGCGCGGGACGGCCGAATGAGCGTCCATCCTATCGTCGGCGAACGGAAGCTGGAGGCGCTTCGCCACGCGCTGGGGCCCGACATCCTGGAGGCGCTCACCGATCCGCTTGTGGTCGAAGTCCTCGTCAACCCGGATGGGCGCCTGGTCCTGGATCGCGTCGGGACCGGGCGCGCCGATACCGGCCACGAGTTGGAGTCAGAAGCCCGGGAACGGGTCATCCGGTTGATCGCGGACTATGTCGGGGATCCGGTCACCCGGGAGAATCCACGTCTGGCAGGGGTACTTCCGGTCACCGGGGAGCGGTTCCAGGGGTTTCTCCCGCCGGTAACCGCCGCGCCTGCCTTTTCGATCCGGAAACGACCCGCCGTGATCTGGACCCTGGATGACTATGTCCGTGACGGCGTGGTGACGGAGGGGCAGGCCGAGGTCCTGCGCGCCGCGGTGCGGGATCGCCGGAATCTGCTGATCTCGGGCGGTACGGGTTCGGGGAAGACGACGCTGGCCAATGCGCTGCTCGCAGAGCCGGCGTTTGCGAACGACCGTGTCTTCCTGATTGAAGATACGCCCGAACTTCAATGTTCCGCGTGGGATCTCGTCGCCACCCTCACACGCCGCCACCCTGTGCCGATCGGGGTCGTCGACCTGGTCCGTGACGCTTTGCGCATGCGACCTGATCGGATCGTCGTTGGAGAAATGCGCGAAGGGTCGGCGGCGCTCGAAACCCTCAAGGCCTGGAACACCGGGCATCCGGGCGGCCTTTCGACGATCCACGCGAATTCCGCCCGCGAGGCTGTGTCCCGGATCGAGGATCTGATCGCCGAGGTCGGGCCAGCGATCCCGCACCGTATGATCACCCAGTCCATCGACATCATCGTCCACATCCGCCGGACCCGGACGGGCCGGGTCGTCGATGACCTGCTGCCCCTTGAAAGCTGACGAGGGTACCGCGCGCTGGAGCTGAGAGGCAGCTCCCCCATAGGCCTGAAATATCCGCGTGATTGCAAATCGTGCGGATGTGTGGTTCGTATTCGACGAAAATATCGACGAATACGATCACAAGGATGCTCATTCGTGACTCAGAAACGCGAAAAATTCCGTGAACTGGCGGAAGGTCGCACCACCAAGGCGCTCGATGCGATCGCCCGGATCGGCAACCTGTCGAACCGGCAGGTCTATGAGTACGAGGACGTGGAGGTGAAGAAGATCATGCGGGCGCTGCGTGACGCCGTCGCGGAGGTCGAGGCCCGCTTCGAGGCTCCCCGGACCCGCAAGTCCGGCTTCAAGCTGTAGGCCGCCATGACCCAGTCCAGCATCACCCCGATCCTTATCGACGATGTCGATTTCCTCGTCTCGACCACCATCGAGCGTTGCCCGCGCACCATGATGGTGCGGGAGTTGGCCAAGAACGCAATGGAGGCCGCGTCCCTCGCGCCCGAAGGCAGTCGTCAGGTCATCTTCCGCACTGTGACGTTCAACGACACGCCCAAGCTTGCGATCTGGAACACCGGACCGGGGATGGACGCCGCCGAGCTCTACCGGATGTGCGATCTAGCCTCGTCCATCCGCAAGCAGAAGGGCCTGGACGCGAACTTCGGGATGGGCGCGAAGGTGGCGTCCCTGCCGTCCAACCGACTGGGGATGGTCTATCGCTCCTGCAAATCCGGCGCGGTCAATGAGGTGATCCTCTGCGAGCGCGACGGGCGGTACGGGCGTCTTCGGCGAACGCTGGAGAACGGCGACCTCGTCGAGGTCATCGATGTGACCGAGCTGGCCGCCGAGGAAGGATACGACCTGACGGAGGACTGGACGGAAGTTCGCCTGCTGGGGAACGAGGCGGATCAGGAGACCGCCCGTGCGCCTTACAACGGCGATCCGGTGGTCGATGCGCAGTGGCTGGCCACCTACTTGTATCACCGGTTCTACCGCCTGCCTGAAGGCGTGCGCGTGACCCTGCTGGCTGGAACGCACAAGCTCGGAGACGGGACCCGGGCTTTCGAGCCCCTGCCGCGACGCGCCGCCGCCGGAGCCTTTGAGCGGACCGAGACGGTCGAGGCGCCGGGCGGCGTGAAGATTCACTATTTCTACGACCCGCCCTATGAGAAGTCGCCGAGCCATAACCGCTCGATCAGCGGCGCCATCCAGTCGGCCCTGAGTCTCGCCGGCGTCGTCTATCGCGACGAGCTTTATGATGTGAAAACCGGGCGCGGCTGGTCCATCAACGCCCCCCTGTTCGGCATCCCCTTCGGATCGAAGCACATCTCTGTCCATATCGAACTGCCGGACGACGCAGACGTGCTGCCGGAGGCCTACCGTCAGTTCCTGCGATACCAGGCTGGTGAGCAGGACACCGTTCAAGCCGCCCATTTCGGCGACCTCGTCGCCCAGCATCGCCCCCAGTGGCTCATCGACGTCATTCGGTCGTTCGCGCCGGAGAGCACCTCCAGCGACGACATCCGTGACGAACTTCAGAAGCTGCTCGACGACCTGCGGGTTCGCCGGGTCTCCCCGAGGCCGACGACCACGGGAATCCGTCTGGTCGATACAGCGAGCGGCGTGGGCGCCCAACCCCAGCGTGACGGCGAGGGCGGAGCCGGCGGGGCCTCCAGGCCGAAGACAAAGCATATCGATCTGAACCTTGCCCCGCAGGGGTCGAAGGCGGCCGATCTCTGGAAAGACCGCGAACGCGCGCCCGAGATCGTCCTGCTGAGGACAGCCGAGGAGATCGAGGAGAAGCAGCTGAAGGGGCGGGCCGGTCGGTATTATGAGAACGGCCAGCTGTTTCTCAACATGCTCTATCCGTCGATCGGCGAGATGAAGGATGCGCTCGAGGCCTCCTATGCGACCGTCGCCGACCTCGACACCATGCGTGAAGCCGCCGTTAGACAGGCGGAGAAGAGCATGGTCCTGCGCGTCGGTCGGGCGGTGGTGTTCGCCCTGGCCAAGCAGCTCAACAAGGAATGGGATCCCGACGCCGTGCGTCACGCCCTCGCGCCGGAAAGCCTGAGCCTGGCGGCCGACGATTTCTACGACTCCATCCAGAGCGCCCGTCGAAGCATGGGGCGTCAGTTCCGTCCCAACCGACAGGGGGAGGAGGCGCAGGTCGAGGACGAGGACGACTTCCTGCGCGAGACCGCCTGACTCGGCTCAGAGACTGTCGGCGCGATCGTCGACATCGATGGACGACCGCCTCGACCGCGTGTCCGCCGTCTTCCAGGCGGTCGCGGACGTCTTGGCGGGCCCCTGTTTAAGGGGCCGCCGGCATCCGCCGGTCCCATGCTGATCCGTCGCAGGCCACGCCCGACAATATTCGGCGGTCCGACAAGCTTCTGACGTCATGCGCTTCGCGCTTTCGGGAGGCCTGGCGTCGATCCGATTCTCTCGTCGGCGCCCTGTCGCGCATTCCGGCGAAATCCGGACGCATTGAGGTCTGAAGTCAATGATGACGGGCCCTCCGGGTGAATCGAAGAAAGTCGCGGACGACTTGCGCCGTTGCAAGACTTTGATGGACGGTCGCTGGATTTCGAGGGCGATCTAGAAGCAAGACTCCGCCGTAAAAATATATTCACAGGCCGCGTTGACAGGCTGTGGATGGTTTTGCTTGCTGTGGATCGTCAACGCCGACCTTCCGGCCCGACCACAGGAACTCAAACCATGCGACGTTTACTTCAACGTGGCCTTTCGGCCGCGACGGTGACTTGCGGCCTGTTCTTTGCCGGACAGGCCCTGGCGGGCGGATCCGGGATGCCCTGGGAGGGACCGCTCCAGCAGATCGTGGAATCGATCACCGGGCCGGTCGTCCAGGCCGCCGCCGTCGTGGCGGTGGTGTTGTTCGGCGCCGGGGTCGCCATGAGCGAGAACGGATCGTCCATGCGGCGAGGGCTCGGGATACTCTTCGGCCTCTCGATCGCCTTCGCCGCCTCGACCTTCTTCCTGCAGTTCTTCGGCTTCGCCGGCGGGGCGGAGATCGCCTGATGTCCGAGACGTCGTCCGATCACCGCCCGCCAGGCTGGGATCTTCCGGTCGCGGCAGCCCTGACCGAGCCGGTCACCCTGGCGGGGATGCCTCGCGACTACGCCATCCTGATGGGCACCGTGGCGGTTGTGTTGGGGCTGGCGCTGCGGATCTGGTGGCTGGGCCTCCTGTGGTGGGCGGTCGCCCACGCGATCGGACTCTACGCCGCACGGGCTGACAAGCGGTTCTTCGACGTCCTTCGCCGCCATCTGGCCCTGCCGGGCCATCTCGATGCGTGAGACCTGAGCATGCGCTTTCTGGATGAACATCGCCGCCGGCCCGCGCTTCTGGCCGATCATCTGCCCTGGGCGGCCATGGTCGCTCCCGGGGTGGTGCTGAACAAGGACGGCTCCTTCACCTGCGGCCTGCGGTTCCGGGGGCCGGATCTGGAGTCAGCCTCCGACCTGGAGCTGATGTCGGTTCGAGCGCGGCTCAACAACGCCCTGAAGCGTCTGGGCAGCGGATGGTGCCTCCATGTCGAGGCCCGTCGCCGCCCCGCCCAGCCCTATCCCACGAGTGAGTTCGAGATCGCCGCGGCCTGGCTGGTCGACGCCGAGCGCCGCTCCCTCTTCGAGACCAGCGAGCCGGCCTACGAGACCGACTATCGGGCGGCCCTGACCTGGCTTCCGCCGGCGGACCAGACCCGCCGGGTGGAGCGCGTCCTGTTCGACGGCGCAGATCCGGCGAGCCGGGACTGGCGCACCGCCCTGGACGCCTTCGCCCGCGAGACCGCGCAGATCGTCGACCTTCTGGCCGACGCCCTTCCGGAAGTCGCGATGCTCGACGACGTGGAGATCCTGACCTGGCTGCACGACTGCGTGTCTCCGAGGTCGGTCCGGCTCGCGCTGCCCGCGACGCCGATGTTCCTCGACGCCTGGCTGGCGGACGCGCCCCTGCTCGGCGGCGTGTCTCCGACACTGGACGGCCAGACGCTCAAGGTGGTCTCGGTGCGGGGGCTTCCGGCGAGCACGCGGCCGGGACTGCTCGACGCCCTCGGGGCCTTGCCCTTCCCCTATCGCTGGAGCGCGCGCTGGATCGGTCTGGACAAGGCGGACGCCGAGGTGGAGCTCGTCAAGTTGCGCAAGCGCTGGTTCGCCAAGCGCAAGGGGGTCGGGGTTCTCCTGCGCGAGGCCATCACCAAGGAGGAGGTCCCGCTCCTCGATACGGATGCGGCGGCCAAGACCGACGAGTGCGACGGCGCGCTCGAAGCCCTCGGCTCGGACGCCTGCGCCTACGGCTATCTGACCACGACGATCACGGTGATGGCGCGCGATCCCGAACGGGCGGCGGAACAGGCCCGGGCGATCGAGGCGACGCTCAACGCCCAGGGTTTCGTCGCCCGCACCGAGGACCTGAACGCCGTGGAGGCCTGGCTGGGCTCCCTGCCGGGCGAGCCCTATGCGGATGTGCGTCGGCCTCTGGTCTCCACCCTGAACCTCGCCGACCTCCTGCCGGTCTCGGCGGTCTGGGCCGGACCGACATCGGACCCGCGCCTGCAGGGGCCGCCGCTCGCGGTCGCGAGGACCAGTGGATCGACGCCGTTCCGGCTGGCCCTGCATGTGGGCGACGTCGGCCATGCGATGGTCGTTGGGCCGACCGGCTCGGGCAAGAGCGCGCTGCTCGCCTTCCTCGCCCTTCAATGGTTCCGCTATCCCGAGGGGCGGGTCGTGGTTTTCGACAAGGGCCGCAGCGCGCGGGCCGCGGCCCTGGCGGTCGGCGGGCGCTGGCATCCGCTCCAGCCCGGCGGCGCGTTCACCCTCCAGCCCCTGGCGCGCATCGAGGATGACGGCGAACGGGCCTGGGCCTCGGAGTGGCTGGCGGATGCCGTCCGGCTCGCGGGCCTCGAGCCGACGCCGCGCATTCGCGAGGAGATCTGGGCCGCGCTCGGCGCCCTGGCCCAGGCCCCCGTGGCGCAGCGGACGCTGACCGTCTTCACGGCCCTGGTCCAGGACAAGGCCGTGGCCGCGGCTCTCGAGCCCCTGACGCTCAAGGGGCCTCATGGCGCCCTGATCGACGGCGTCGCTCCGGAAGACGAGACGCTCGCCGCCTTCGAATGCTTCGAGCTCGAGAGCCTGATGGCGACCCCGTCGGCGGTCGCGCCTGTACTCGCGGCGCTGTTCCACGAGATCGAGCGCGGCTTCGACGGCCGGCCGACCCTGTTGATCCTCGACGAGGCCTGGCTGTTCCTCGGCGAGACGGCGTTCGCCGCCCGTATCCGCGAGTGGCTGAAGACGCTCCGCAAGAAGGGCGTGGCGGTGGTCTTCGCCACCCAGTCGCTCGACGACGTCGTGCGCTCGTCGATCGCCTCGGCCCTGATCGAAAGCTGCCCGACCCAGATCTTCCTGCCCAACCCCCGCGCGCTCGAGCCGGCCTCGGCGGACCTCTACCGGATGTTCGGTCTCAACCGCCGCCAGCTGGAGCTGATCGCCTGGGCCACCCCCAAGCGCACCTACTACCTGCGTCAGCCCGAAGGGCGGCGGCTTTTCGACCTCAAGCTCAGCGGAGCCGGGCTCGCCCTCTGCGGCGCCTCGTCTCCCGAGGACCAGACTCTCATCGAGAGCGTGCTGGCGGCTCTCGATCCGGCCGATCCGCGGCCTGACCGCTTCGCCCGCGAATTCCTCAAAGCCAAGGGAGTCCATCATGTCGACAACGTCTTCGACAGCTTCGATCCGGCCGTCGCCCATCGTCTCGCGGCCGAATAGCCGACGCTGGCTCTGCGGGCTTGCAGCGCTTTCGCTGACCCTTGCGGCGGCGCCCCAGCCGGCGAGCGCGCAATGGGCGGTGTATGACGCCAAGGCCGATGTCGAGGCGATGCTCTCGGCCGCCAGGCAGATCGAGAGCCTCGCCAATGAGGCTCGCACTCTGGCCAATCAGGCCCGCAGCCTCGCCGCTTCGCCCTACAGCCATCTCGCGGGATCGTCTGAGACCCTGCGCGACATCGGCGAGCTGGCGCGCACGGTCCGGGGGACGGCCTCGACCCTCGATGGCGTTCAGCGGCAGTTCGCGGATCTGTATCCGGACGATCTCTCCCTCTCGGACCTCACGGCCCTCGGCGCCGATCGGTCCACGACCGCGCGCCGGACCGCCGAGGACCTGGCGCGCACGGCGGCCGAGCTGGAGCGACTGGCCCAGAGCCGCGACGGCCGCCTGCGCGGGGCCATGGCCGCGAGCGAGGCGGCGGAGGGCGAGACGGCCGCGATCCAGTCCTCGACCCAGATGCTGTCCGTTCTGGCCGAGGATCTGGCCAGCATGCGGACCGTGCTTCTGGCCCAGTCCCGGCTGATGGCCGAGGGCGCGGCGCGTCAGGCCGCCGACCGCGAAGCCGCGATCGAGGCGCGCCGCCGCTTCTGGGAACGGGGGACCGCCACGCCGGCCGCTCCGTCCTTCAACCCCTTGCCCCACGCCCGGGACTGAGGAGCGCTGTCATGGCCGGCCCCGGAATGGAGACCCCGAACGAGCTGATGGTGGTGTTTTCCAACACCGTCACCGCCGGCTTCGACGCCCTGTCCGGGTCGGTCAACGGTGTCTTCGGTCTGCTGATCGCGCTCGTCGTGGCCCTGACAGGGATCCAGTGGGCGCTCTCGCCCAACAGGGAGGTCCTGGCGTCCGGCTTCGGAAAGGTCCTGCTGATCGGCGCCTTCGCCTGGATCATCAACGACTGGCAGGCCCTGTCCGAGACCCTCTACGCCGGGTTTCTGGAGCTGGGTCTGACGGCCGGGGGAGGCTCGCTGTCGCGCGAGGAGTTCCTCAACCCTGGAGCCATCCTTCAGCAGGGCTGGGAGATCGTGAAGGCCCTGGGAGAGACGCCGGCCCCGGTCGAGAACCCGCTCGACGTCATGGGCAATATGGCCGACGCCCTGATTCTCGGTCTGGCGATGATCGGCATCATGCTGGCCTTCGCCATCCTGGCCCTGCAGATCATCGTCTCCCTGCTCGAGTTCAAGATCGTCACCCTGGGCGGCTTCGTCCTCCTGCCGTTCGGCATCTGGAACAAGACCGCCTTCCTGGCCGAACGACCGCTCGGCTATGTCGTCTCCTCGGGGCTCAAGGTGCTGGCCCTGGCCATCGTCGTCTCCGGCGCGCGGACGATCTTCGACCAGCTTCAGCCCTCCGCCAATCCCGACATCTATGAAGCCCTCACGATCCTGGTCGCTGCCCTGCTGCTGGCGATGTTGGCGATCTTCATCCCCAACCTGGCCTCGGCCCTGGTGACCGGCGGCCCCGCCCTCGGGGCGGGCGCGGCCCTGACCAGCGGGCTCGCCGTCGCCGGGGCGGGAGCCCTCGTCGCCGGCGGGGTCGCGGGCGTCGGCGCCATGGCCGGACGGGCCGCGGCGATCGGCGGGTCGTCGCGATCCGCCGCCGGGGCCGCGTCCGCGGCGCGACCATCGGGACCCGGCCCTTCCTCGGGAGGCGCGCCCTCGGGCGGCGGACCGCGGCCATCACCGGGCCCTGGACCCGGATTGGGGCCCGCCGGGCGCACGCGAGATCCGGCGCCCTCCACCGGCGGCGCCGCGCCGACCTCGGGCGCTGCGGCGGCCCCGAGTTCTCCCACCCCGGCGCCGTCGGAGGCGCCGCCCCCTCAGCCGGATTCGTCCGGGCCGCCTCCGGGCCAGGCCGGGCCCCAGGCTGAGACCCGTTCCCGGCCGTCCCTGTCCGAGGACCGGTCGTTGGGCGGGGGCGCGAAGGGGGGACGCGCCGCCGGCCGATCCGCCGCCCTCCAGGCCTTCTTTATCGCCAACTCCGGTCGCGCCCTGATGCCGGCCGGCGAGAACAGCGGCGCCCTCAAGCCCACCGTCAGATCCGAGGATTGAGCATGCATCCCTTCTTCAAGCCCAAGCGCGCCCTGACTGCGTCGCCCGAGGCCACTCCCTACCAGAGGGCAGGCCAGGTCTGGGACGACCGGATGGGGCTCTCCATCGCCCATGCCCGCAACTGGCGCCGTATCGCCCTGGCCAACCTCGCGCTGGCGGCCTTTCTCGGCGCCGGCTGGTGGGTCCAGGCCGATCGGGCGGTGGTGCGGCCCTTCGTCGTGGAGGTGTCCGACTGGGGGCAGACCCAGAGGATCACGGCCCTGGACGGCCGGTACGAACCGACCGAGGCCCAGACCGGTTATGCCCTCGCGCAATGGATCCGGGACGTTCGGTCGAAATCGATCGATCCGATCGTGATCCGGCAGAACTGGCTGCGCGCCTACGACCTCCTCACGCCGAAGGCCTCGGCCTTTCTGAACGACTGGGCCCAGGCCAATGATCCGTTCGCGGAGGCCGGCCGCGAGGCGGTCAATGTCGAGGTGCTGAACGTGGTCCGCCGCAGCGACCGCACCTTCGACCTGCAATGGCGTGAGACCCGGTTCGTGAACGGCCAGCAGGCCGGGGCCGAGCGTTGGCGCGCCCTGATCACCGTCGCCCATCAGCCGCCGCGCAACGAGGCCGAGCTGATGCGCAATCCCCTTGGCCTCAAGATCGAGGATGTCTCATGGACCCCCGACGCTTCCTGAGCGTGACCGCCCTTTCGGCGTTCGCCGCTATCGCGCTCTCCGGCTGCGCCCTGCTGCGAGGGCCGGACGCCGACCCCGTCATTTTGGCCGAGGCGATCACGCCCGAGGTCCCGACCCCCGAAGTCGCGCCCGAGCCCGTCCTTTCGTCTGAGGCGGACCCGGCTCCGCCTCCCGTAGAGCCGGACTCCACCGCACGACCCTACCTCGAGGCGGTCGCCCAGGCGGAGCCGCCGCGTCGACGTCGTGCCGAGACGCCGCCGCCGGAGACGCCGTCCGGACGCGCCGCGATCGCACAAGCCAATCGATCCGCTCGCGCCGCCTCCAGCGCCGACGGCTTCGTGGGCGGAGTCCAGGTGTTCGGCTGGTCCGACGGTCGGGTCTACGAGGTCTGGACCGCCCCCCTGCGGGTCACGACCCTCACCCTGGCGCCGGGCGAGACGGTCACGGCCAAGGCGGCCGGGGATACGGTGCGCTGGCAGATCGGCGAGAGCCAGTCGGGCGCCGGCGCCTCCGCCCGGACCCATGTCCTGATCAAACCCCTGCAGGCGGGTCTGGAGACCAACCTCGTCCTGACCACCAGCCAGCGGGTCTATCTCCTGACCTTGCGCAGCGGCGCCGCCGACGCCTTCAACGCCGCCATCGCCTGGGATTATGGCTTCGCCGCCTCGAGCCGCCCGGTCGCCGACCCGCTGTCGGGCCTGCCGCCGGTCGATGTGCAGGCGGCGACGCCTCAGGGGCCCCTCGACGCCCGCTACAGGATCGAGGCGCGAGGCCGCTCCCCGCGCTGGGCTCCGACCGCCGTCTTCAATGACGGCGCACGGACCTTCATCACCCTGTCGCCGGGAGCCTCGATCGATGAGGCGCCGGCCCTCTTCGTCCGGGCCGGCGAGGAACTCCAGCTGGTCAACTACCGGCAGGCAGACGGCGTCCTGATCGTCGACAGGCTGTTCGACGAAGCCGAGCTCCGGCTCGGAGACCGTCGTCCGCAAATCGTCCGCATCCGTCGCATTCCGGGAGCCGCCCGATGACCGATCCCAATCTCTCTCCAGACACCCCTCGCGACGACGTCGCCCCGCCTCCGTCCACCCCGACAGCGACGCCCAAGGCGCCTCCGCCGCCCCTGATGGGCCGGGCGCCGCGGCCGGGCGCCGTCCGCATCCGCAAGCTCGTCGTCCAGGGCGCGGTGATGGTCGCCGCCCTGCTTGTGTCCGGCTCGCTCGCCTGGGCCTTCGTCGTCCAGCCGCAGATGACGCGTCAGGCCCGGGACGCCGCCGAGGCCGGTGGCGCGGGCGAGGCCCGGGGCAGCGTTCGACCCTCGGAGCGGGTGACCGACCAGCCCGCGAGCTATGACCGGCTCGCCCGGGCGGACGCCTTGCCGGAGCGCCGGGGCGCCACGCCGGAAGATGAACCTCCCGTCGCCTCGCCGCCGCCCGCTCGCGTGCCGGCGCCCTCATACGCCGCGACGCCCAGAGGGCCGCGACCGGTGGAGCAGGCGGCGGCGTCCGGGCTGTTCTTCGGAGGCCCGTCGAGCGGGGCCGCCGCTCCGGCCGGAGGCGGGCGATCGGATGCGCCGCCGTCCCCGGCGATGCGGGACTATGGCGCGATCTACAGTCCCCACGGCCTCCTGGCGCCGGTTTCCCCCTATGAGCTGAAGGCCGGCGCCATCATCCCGGGCGTGCTGCTGACGGCCGTGGACACCTCGCGTCCCGGCCCGGTCGTGGCCACGGTCAGCCAGAATGTGTTCGACTCCATCACCGGTCGCCATCTCGTCGTCCCGCAGGGGACGCGCCTGATCGGACGCCACGAAGGCGAGAGCGCCCACGGCGACCGTCGGGCCTTCCTGGTCTGGGATCGGCTGATCCTTCCCAACGGCAAGAGCCTGATCCTGTCCGAAGAACCGGGCGTGGACGCGCAGGGCGCGGTCGGCGTGCGGGGAGAGGTGGATCGAAGGCTTCTGCCGCTCGGCGTGGCGACCCTGTTCGCGGGCGCCATCACGACCCTGGGCGAACTGGCGCGCGGCGGATCCGAGGACCGCTCGTTCGCCGCCAGTGCGGGGAGCGCAGCCTCGATCGAGGCCTCCCAGGTCGGCGGACGGCTCGTCGATCGCGAGCTCGGCGTCCAGCCGTCCATAAGGGTCCGGGCGGGGGCTCCGGTTCGGGTGATGATCACCCGCGACCTCATTCTGGAGCCGTACCGCCGATGACCCGTCTTCGTTGTCTTCTCGTGGCGGCCGTCGCGCCCGCCGTCGGCCTCTTCGCCGTCGGCGGGGTCGCGGCGCAGCGGCCCGCCGTCGCCCTGATCAATGAGAGCCCGAGCCTGCCTCGGGGCGTCTATGTCCGCGCCGACGCCCGGGACATCGAGCGCGGCGCGGTGGTCGCCATTCGTCAGCCCGAGATCGTGCGGCCCTATCTCTCGCGCCAGGGGATGCCCGGCGAGGTGCGGCTGATCAAACGGGTGGCGGCGACGGGCGGCGAGATGGTGTGTTCGGACGGCCGGTGGCTGATCGCGCCGATGCGCACCGTCCGCATCCACGCCCGGGATAGCGCGGGCGTCGCGCTTCCGGCCTGGCGAGGCTGTCGCAGGCTCGCCGCCGACGAACGACTTCTGCTCGGCGATACGCCGTCCAGCCTGGACAGCCGGTACTTCGGGCCGGTGAGGACCGCCCAGATCGAGGGCGTCTATCGGGAGACCCTGACATGGTGAGCCACCTTCTTCCTCTTGCCGCCGTCATCGCCATGGCGGCGACGCCGGTCGCGGCCCAGACCCGCGTCGACTGGCGTCCGGCCGGCGGCGACCTGTTCGTGGGCGTCGTTCCGGAAGCACCCGCACCGGAGGCCGCTGGCCTCGAGGCCGTTCGTCTGGCGGACCTTGACCAGCCCTTCGCCGACGCCATCGCCGAAGCGGCCGACCGGCATGGTCTGGATCGCAAGCTGCTCCATGCCCTGGTCGTGGTGGAAAGCGCCTATCGCGCCCAGGCCTGCTCTCACGCCGGCGCCTGCGGCCTGACCCAGCTGATGCCGGGCACCGCCGCGGATCTCGACGTGCGCGACCGTTTCGATCCCTATGAGAATCTGCGGGGAGGGGCCGACTATCTGGCCCGGCAGATCCTCCGCTTCGGCGACCTCCGCCTTGCCCTCGCGGCCTATAATTCGGGACCGGATCGGGTCGCCCGGCTGGGCCGGATCCCGAACATCACCGAGACCCAGAATTACGTCGTCTCGGTGATCAACTGCTACCTGGCGCTCACGGCGGGGCGCGGGGTGCGATCGTCGCGGGAATGCGTCCCGGCGGAGGCCGGGCTGTGACCTTCGCGACGGCCCCTCATGACGGCGCGGAGGCGGCCGCGTCGTCGCCCCGGGAGACGCTCCTGACCCGCGCGGAGGCGTCCGTATTCCTGGAGGGCAAAGGCATCCGGATGAAGCCGACGACCCTGGCGCGCGCCTATTCGACCGGGTCGGGCGGCCCGCCGTGCCGGCACATCCGAAACAAGCCCTACTACCCGCTGGACTTGCTGGAGACCTGGGCCGAGGCCCAGATCACGGCGCCCGCCGCCTCATCCAGCGAGCGCCAGCGGCTGCGGCGGGAGGCCCGGCGTCGGGAGGCGACCCCATGACGACCACCCGCCCCAGTCTCGAGACCCTGATGAACGATCCGACGGTCAGCTATCCGCTCAAGGCCGTGCTGCTGGTCTGGTGGAGCCGGGATCCCCTGGACGCGGCCAACGATGCGGCGGCGCTCGCCTCGGTCATGGGGGATCGCGCGACGGCGCTTCTGGAGCAGCGTCATGGCCCATGACGACGGGCTCGAGCGGTTCCTGGGCTGGCGGCAGGTCCGGGACCTGACGGGCCTCGGCCGCACGACCGCCTGGCGCATGCGTCAGGCCGGAGACTTTCCGGAGCCGGTGTCGATCTCGCCCGGACGGGTGGCCTGGCGCGAGCGCGATATCGCCCGCTGGAACGAGAGCCGCGGTTCCACGGCACCGGAACCCCAGCCGGCGACACGACCGATCAGGCCGACGCCGCCCCGTCCTCGCGAAGACCGCGTCATCGCGACGCCGACGGCAAAGCC
Organism: Brevundimonas sp. ALps5; assembly: GCF_058681645.1. Classification (NCBI taxonomy): domain Bacteria; kingdom Pseudomonadati; phylum Pseudomonadota; class Alphaproteobacteria; order Caulobacterales; family Caulobacteraceae; genus Brevundimonas; species Brevundimonas sp. ALps5. The sequence continues at coordinate 2,318,221 of NZ_CM178744.1, forward strand.
GAACCCGTCGCCGTCACCGCGAGGAAGCAAGCCGAAGTCGCGCCCCCGGCGTCGGAGCGGCCCTGTCATTGCAGAGGGTCAGCTTGGCTTCGACTTCTAGCGCCTTGGGTCTAGTGCGGGGTTCAGCTTGCCCCGAGCGCCCTGATCCTGGCTTCGGATCGGGAGTGCCGCCGCACGCCGAGCACGTCGCCGATGCGCCAGGCCGTCGCGCCGAAAACCTCGTCGCCGGCCTGCGTGAGGATGCGGACATCGCCCGAGAGCGAGGCGCCCCGTTGGAGCAATCTGACGCGAGCGCCGTGCAGATCGAGCTGGCGCAGCACCCCGGGCGCTGTCTCTCCCTGGCCGTACTCGATGACGCACTGTTCGGCGCACCGGCGGCGCGCGAGAATGCGGCGATCGGGTCTGGCGACGGGGAAGCTCATTCCCGACACCTAGTGCGAGGCGCTGAAGGCTCGTTTAAGCGTCGCCGTTAACGGCCCCATTCACCCTGTTTCTTATCGCCAGCGGGACGTAGCGGGGCGGGACCCCGTGCCCGCCGACCGTATTCCCGCTATGGCGATCCGAATGGCCCAATACAAACTCGTCCTGTTCGACTTCGACGGCGTGCTCGCCGACAGCGCGGCATGGTTCATCGCCCAGCTGCCGAGCCTCGCCGAGGCTCATCGTTTCCGGTCTCCCGATGTGGCGGAGATCGAACGTCTTCGGGGCCTGCCGACCCGAGACGTCGTCAAGGCGTTGGGCGTGTCGCCGCTCCGCCTGCCGGGGATCGCCGCCGATTTGCGCAAGCGAATGGCCGATGAGGCGCACCAGATCGCGCTGTTCGAAGGCGTCCCCGATCTTCTGCGGCGGCTGCATGACGGCGGCGTCCGGTCTGCCGTGGTCAGCTCCAACAGCGAAGAGAACGTCCGCGCGGTGCTCGGGCCATCGGCGGCGTTGATCTCCGCCTTTAGCTGCGGCGCGTCGCTGTTCGGCAAGGGGGCGCGCTTCTCTTCCCTGATCCGTAAACTGGATGTCGAACCGGCCCGCGTCTGCGCCGTCGGCGACGAGGTGCGGGACATCGAAGCGGCGCACCACGTTCATGTGGCCGCCATGGCCGTGTCCTGGGGATACGGAGCGGCCTCGGCTCTCAGCGCCGCCGTGCCGGACTACATGGTCCATACGCCGGCCGAGGCTGCCGCTGTGCTCTTGGCCTGACGACGGTTCACGATCGCCGCGACCTACCTGTCGGCCTGTCTCTACGTTAGAATGGCGCCGCCCGGTGCGGCTCACGCGTATGTACAGGCTTCGGCTAAAGGCGTGAGCGCGTGCGAATCTCACATGTTCTCAACGCCCGGCGCACCTCCACAGCGCGCTTTAAAGCGTGCGGCTTGTCGTGAAGGCGGTTTGCGCCTAAATAGTACGCAGGTTTTTGCGTTATCCTAATTCGCACCTGAGCCATTTTTGGTGGAAGTGCACGGGACTGACGAGGGGATAACACCTCTCTCGCCGTCGCCGAGGATCTTGGATCCGTTGAAACCGGGCACTGGGGACATAGGGCCTTGGAGCTTTGGGGCCGACGCAGTTGAGACCTCAACTGAATCGGCGGTAAACGAAGATAACGCGACTATGTATCGGGCGGGTGCACCAGCACCCGCCCTTTACTCATTCTGGGCGTCTTCGATCCGGTGTGCGGTGATCATGTCGCTGCCGAAGACGTTGGCGTGATCCCCAAACACATGCACCGGGCCGCGATCGATGCAGAACATGCGCTCCCGGACCAGAGGGGTGCCGAACTCCCTCTGAACATCGTGCTGAAAGCCGGGGGGCTGAAGCGGGGTCCCGAACCGGAAGCGGCTTTCAAGTTCCCGACGCAGCCTGGCCGCGGTCAGGTCCTCTTCGGCGTCCGCAGGGATATCGTGGACCCCTCCGTCCTGGCCCACATGAGCCTTCGCAAAGACGAGGTCGCGTCGGTCGATTGCGAAGCTCTTATTCTGCCCGCCTGTCTTGGCGTAGAATTTCGGCAGATGCTTGAACGGGAACTTGCGGCGCTCGACGTCCTCGTCGATCGCGGCGATGTCCGCAGGTGCGATCCCGCTCTCCAGCAGGGCGAGGAAGCGGTCATGAAACACCGCATTTCGGGCCAGCTCGAAGTTTCGGGCCGGCAGAAGCAACGGATCGTCGCGACGATGGGCTTCGAGCCTTCGCCGGGTGCCGTTCACCTCCTCACTTTCGGCGGTGACGCGTGCGCGGTTCACGGCTGCATGCACGGCATCAGCGTCAAAACGCCATGGGCGACCGTCCGGCCACTCCCAGCCAGGGTCCGCCATGCGTATCGGGAAGACGGCGCTGCCGAAGACCTCCCATAACGGTTGGGTCCACTCATCGTCGACATAGGCGAGAACGATGCGGGTCGGGTTCACCGGGTTCTCTTCGCCCTGATAGTTCTCCCTGGCATAGGCGAGAACCTGAGCAGCGAGCTCCTCGACGGCTGCGACGTCGTAAACGGGGTCGCGATCCGGGAAGGCGACCGTAGTCGCCCGCCACGGCGTCCTTCCGTCGTTGTTGATCGTGTTCGCGGCGGCGGCGGCGCTGGCTTGCGGCAAGCCCGCGAGCACAAGCAGCGGCGCTCGGCCGGCGACGCCGCGTGTCTTCGCTCGCGAAACAGGCTTCGCCTTGGTCTTGACCTTCCCCGCCACGCCTAGCTCCGCCGAAGAAGCATCTCTGCGATATCGGCCGGAATGACGATGCGGCCGATAATGTCCGAAGGCTGGGCGGCGAGGAACCGGGCCAGGGCGTTGCTGTCTTTCTTGGCGGCCTGGAAGGTCGCAGGGTCGAGCTGCTCCTGCTGGGCCCAGGCGAGGAACTGTCGCCACAAAGCCTGCTTGTCCTGGACGGTGGCTGAAGCGAGGGCGAGACCGGGCTTGCGATATTCTTCCGCGATGATGCGGAAGCCGGGCCGAACCATTTCACCGGCCTTGATGCGTTTGTAGTCGTAGGGCGAGGTCACACGAAGGGTGACGACTTCCCCGGCCTCGGTCCGAACACAGAAGGCGATCTGAACGGACTTCGGAAGACTGTCGAAACTGGAGCCGGCCGCCCGCGCCGTCGCAGACAGTTGCTGCACCTCATTGCCGATATCGGCGGCCCGGTCCGCCGGCGCGATGACCTCCCGCCCGGGGCGGGTGTCGGCGATCCTGAGGCGGTCCTCGCCGGCGGCCCGGACGGCAGCCAGCAGTCCGCCATAGGCGCCCTTCAGGTCGTTCAGGAGGGCCTTGTTGCTATGCCCAAAGCGCGATGCGAGCAGCGGCGGCGCCTCGGGGGCGGCGTAGTGCGCCTCTACCGTTTCGACCAGTTGATTGAGGAGCGCCTCTGTCACTGCGTGACCTTCCGAACATTCAGGTGGGGCAACTGTAGGAACACGGCCGAGCGCCGTCCATGGCGGGAACGCGATCGCCGGGCTGTCACGACGATGGCTTGGGGTGCGAGATGCGGAACGCCGGGCCGTCGGACAGGCGGACCCTGCGTGCCCACTCAAGACGCAGGGAGGCCGACCACGGATTCGCCGCATCCGGCTCCAGCGTCAGTTTCGTCAGACCCTCTTCGCCGAAGGATTGGAACGTCAGCCGATCCAGCCGCTCCACGCCGAACACCCATGTGGCTCCGTTCGCGGCTCTCGACGAGTAGACGGGCGTACCGTTGAGATGGAAGTCGTAGCTGTCGTCTTCATTCGGCTGGCGCACGAAGGCGAAGTCCGATGGGCGATCGCCGCTGCCGTGGGTCCAGTCCCAGAGACATTTAGGGTCCTGCCGATGAGGCCGGATCACCACGGGTGATTGCCCGGTCGCGCGCACGGCCTCGAGCGCTTCGGACAGAGCCTTCCAATAGGTCGCTGCGCTGCGCGGGGATCGTCGCGACGGGGTGGAGGCCTCGAGCACATCGAGAAGCACGATCTCGCCCACGCGACCCACGAGTTCGTGCGCCCACCACTCTCCCTCGCTGCCCATCCGGTCGTCCATCGGGGGCAAGACGTAGCTTCCTCGGCGGACGTGCGTCTGGCGATAGACCCTAGGCTTCAGAGCGTCGGAGGATTGATCGATCACGGCGAAGGCCGATACCGGGAAGGCCCCTTCTGCCTTGGAGAAGCCCTTGGTTTGGGCGGCGTCGGAAATCGCCCTCAGCGCGGCGGTGTCGACTGGAGCGGACAACAGGACCTGCTCACGCGCGACGTGGATGAGCGAAAGGCATTCCTCCAACCACTCCCGCACCCGGTCCAGACGTGTCTCGAGCTCGGGCACATCGATCACGGATGCGGTCAGTGCGGACGCTATCCCCGCTCCGTGGACACGATCGATCCCGGGCAATGCATCGCGGATTCCCTCCAGATGCCGGATGATCGCTCGTCGCGCTTCATCGGAGGCTGGCAGAAGAAGGGTTCTGATCGTGCCCGACACGCCGATCTTGCCCGTTCTTCCGGCGGGCAGTGTATTCAGGCTGGCGGCGATCAGCAGGCCATGGGTCGTGTTCTGACCCCAGAGAGACGCCTCTCCCGACCACCCATAGACCCGACCGGAGATGTAGTTCGGCCCCTCCAGGCGGCTGATTTGCTCGGCGAGCTCCTCGATGGACCGCCCGTAGGCTGCGTCGTCACGACCGGACTCGCCGACGAGGCGGAGGATCGAGCGCAGGATTTCCTCCGTGACCAGCGGGGCGGAACGCGGGTGATAGGAGGCGCCGGCGTCGAACTCCCGATTCTGGAACAGGGCGCAGGCGGCCATGGCCGCGCCGTCATTCACCACGCCGGGAGCGGGAGAAACGGAGCGTCCGATCAGGCTGCAGACGAGCACCAGAAGGGTGTCTCGCCAGGCGTTCTCGATCGCCGCGTCGAAGACATCGATCGGTTCTGCGGGGCGATCGTCGTGACGGTAGAGAGAGGCGGGCACGGCCTCCCATTCCCGGGACGTCAGCTCCAGAGTAGGCAGTGCGCGCCCGACGGCCCAACCCTGGCTTGACGTCGGCCAGATCCGCCGATTGCGCTCGTCCCATTTGAGCATGAGATCGATGGTCCAGCGGATGGCGATGGTCTCGCCGGATTGAGCCGCCACGGCGACCATCATCGCCGTGTCGCGCAGATGTCGCGCCAAACCCGGCGCCAGGGCCCGGATCTGGGGCCATCCTGGCGCCGGCTTGCTGGTCCCGAGCGGAGCGAGAGCTTCGGCGAAGGTCTCCCAGCCCCCGACAACATCTTGCCAGGCGCGGGTATAGGCGTCCGCCTTCGGACCCGAGAACGCGAAGGTCGGCTCGGGCGTCGTCCCTGGCGACAGGGTTCGACTGCGCGTCGCGGTGAGGAGCAGGCCGCGCACCAGATACATGGTCGGGAAGAACAATGCGCGGGTCGCTTCGTGCGGAGCGCTCCCAACACGGTGCTGAAGCCGGGCGGCAAGCGAGGCCGCGCTCTCCAGAAACTTGGGGTCGCTGCTCAGCCGTTCCGCAAGACGGTCCAGCAAGGGGATGTAGGCGCGCACCCATTCCATCGCGAGCGATTGGAAACCGGCGTCCATGGCGCCGTAGTTGAAGGGTGGGTCGCCGGGGTTCTGGGGCGTTTGCGCCAGCTGATAGTAGAGCGCGTGCTGTTCGAGCAGTTCCCTCAGGCGCGCCTTGAAATCATCGAGCCGACCAGCATCGAACAGCGAGACGAGATCGGCGGCGCCCTCCGCCAGAAGGCCCTCGGTCGTCGGGATTGGGTCCGCGTGTGAGACGGGACCGAACCGGAAGGCGGCGAGGAATAGCCGGCGTTCGGACCAGCTCGCTTCACCCACGCCTCGAACCAGGACCGCGCGGCTGGCGTAGTCCTGACCGGGCCATCCCGCTAACGTCGTGCGGATTTCCTTGTCCTCGGCCGAAGCGCGCTTCGTTCTGGCTTTGAGGGCCACGGACAGTACGCCGAAGCGGATGTCACGCAGCCGGCGTGGGCTGGAGAATTCGCGGGCGACGAGGTCGGCGTCGCTGATGAAAGGCGTGATGGTGAACTCGGACTCGGCCGCGTCCTCGGGCAGATATTTGTACCTCGCGGCGTTCACCCAGCGGTTCGCGAGCATCAGGCCGCGCAACTGATCGCGCCAGGCGATGTTGGCGATGTAGCTCCGCGTCAGTCGAACGCGGCGGGTCGGCTGGATGAAATCCAGGCTTCTCAGAACAAAGAAGGCCAGGCCCAGGAGATTGATGGCGAACCAGATCACGTTGAGCACGGTGATCGCGCCGACGACCTTGAGCTCGAGCTGGGCGTAGAGGAGCGACTGCAGGGCCACGAAGGCGATGTAGGTCAGCGCCAGGCCGCCTACGGAAGCCGCCTCGGTCTCGGAGAAATAGATCTGAAGCCGGTGGCCGGTCGAGGACCGCGTCTCAAACAGCATTCCGACCAAGGCGATCACCAGGGGATAGACCAGGCCCAGCAAGGTCGCCTGCGCGCCCAGCAGGGCCAGGTTGATGGTCTGGAGATCGCGGAAATAGTCGGCCAGATCGCCCGGTATTTGCGGTCCGTAATCGGTGGGCGGCACAAGGGCGGTGATCGTGCCGACAACGCCGTAGAGGGCGATCGCCACAAGGAGCGACACCCGCCAGTGTCGACGGACGAACGCGAGCATGCGACGGCCCGATCCATGCCGCAGCCCGGCGGACGCGACGTTCCGCCGGAGATGCTCGCGGTGGAGCCGTGTCGTGATCCGCTGGAGCGACGGCTTTCGAAGTGCGGCCAGTCCTTGGGTGAGGTTGGCGAGGTGGGCGAAGACTCGAAGAATGCGCGGCTCCCTGGCGACGGCCTCTGTGGCGCGAGGGGCAGGTTCTAGGGTGGTTTTCAGCGATGATCCCACCGGCGTGACCGCCGCTCTCGGAGTGAGACTAACGGTTGTGCGGCCTCCAGCCTAGCTTCGTGGGTATCTGTGCCGGTCGGCCAAAATATATCCGGCAGAACGCGAATTTCTCGCTAGAGTCATCGCGATGAAAACGACCCTCGACCATCTCCCCGAACGTCAGCAGCAGGAGCTGGCGCACGTCCGCGCGACCCTGCTGACGGAGTTCGAAGCGGCGCTCCGGAAAGGCGCGGGCGGCACGTCGGATTGGCGCAAGGGCGGCAAGGTCCTCAAGATCATCCTGTTCGGCAGCTACGCCCGCACCGACTGGGTGGACGAACCGGACAACGGCTACCTCTCGGACTTTGATCTGCTGGTCATCGTCAGCCACCCCAAGCTGACCGACATCGCCGACTACTGGTGGGAGGCCGAGAATAAGATCCTCCACGACCCGTCGGTTGGCCGGATCGTCAACATCATCGTGCACGACCTCGCCGAGGTGAACCAGGCTCTCGGACGCGGCGAATACTTCTGGACCGACATCGCCCGCGACGGGGTCATGCTCTACGAGCTGCCGGGCCATCCGTTGGCGACTCCCAAGCCGATGACGCCGGCTGACGCCTTGGAGATGGCGCAGCGGTACTTCGATACGAAGCAGGCGGACATTGAAGTCTGGCTCGACACCGTCGCGCACCTGCTGGCGCAGGAGTCGACGCTTTCGAGGCGTAAGAACGCAGCGTTCCAACTCCACCAGACTGTGGAGGCGGCTTACATCTGTTTCCTGCTCGTCCACACGTTCTATTTCCCGCGGTCCCACAACATCAAGTTCCTGAGGTCGCTGGCCGAGGACATCGACAAGCGCCTTGTCGAGGCGTGGCCGCGTGAGCAGCGGGCCGAACGGCGGCGGTTCGAGACGCTGAAGCGCGCCTATGTCGAGGCCCGCTATTCGGACCAGTACGATGTCAGCCGGGAAGACCTCGAAATGCTGGCGATTTCGGCCCGCCGCCTCGGGGCCGTCGTCGCCGAAGTCTGCCGCGAGCGCCTCAATCAGCTTCGAGGCGCAGCAAGCTGATCACGCTCGGCTGGCATCTCAGTGCCAGCTCCGCTCCTCGACCTCGTCATCTTCGCGCTTCGCCCGCCCGTCGTAGATATCGGCGATGTCATTCAGTAGCCGGGCGGTGACGGGGTAGTCTGACGCCATCGCCGACGAGTGATCTCTGTAGCGGTCAGACAGCGTCCGCTCCTTGCGACCGCCTTCCCTCAGGTCACGGGTGATCACTCCGCGCGATGAATACGCACCCGAGACGAAAGCATCCTCCAGGGTCTCTGATCCTGCGCTCTCGAGAATCTCGCGGATGGCGATGGGAGGCCAAACCTCGCCGGCTGGTTTTGCGCTCATCCCGAGGATGCGGCCGATCCGGAGGTCAGCCGGCAGGCTGCGTCCCAGTTCCGACGCGCGGCGGCGCACTTCCGTGACCCACCGCTCGAGTTCGGCGCCGTCGATCCGCCCCTTGTCGTCTGCGCCGGGGATGCGGTTCCAAGCATCCAGCACATCGTAGCCGTGCCGGGCCATGGCGGCCCGCTGTTCCGGCGTCGCGGGTCCGCCCGGGAGGTCCTCGTCTGCGCCGCCGCCGTCGTCGTCCCGCAGGAAGACCATGGTCAGCACCTGGAGGAAGAAGTCCGGGTTCCTCGCCAGTTCGCGGTGTAAAGCCGGGCTGGGTCGCTCGGAGTACCGCAGCATGTGGAAGTAGTACCACTCGAGCAGGACCAAGGTTTCGTCCGACACCTCGGGATGGTTTTCGAGGTGGGCGAGGATCCGCGTGAGGTAGTGGAGCCGCATCACCGGCTCGTTCGTGTCCTCGCTCGCCTGGTTCATCGTCTTCAGCGCCAAGTGGAGCGTCTCGACGATCAGCTTTGGATCGAGGTCGACTTCAAGGCGGCTTCCGATCAGATGGAGAGAGTCACGAGCGCGATCGACGACGTTGAAGCGCCGGATCGCGTGCTCGGTTTCCTCTTTGGTCTCAGCCACCGCCCACCCCGCGAGAGTACGCCAGTAGCGATCTTCTGACGAGAGGCCGTAGGCCGCGACCGCCGACCAGGTCTCGGGGCGCGCCGGGAGGAAGTGGAGCAGGCGTCCGACCACGCGTTCGTCCAGTTGGGGGGCCGGCGCCGGCAGCAGGCGGGTGACGAAATCGGCGCCGCCTTCCTTCTCGCGTAGAAGGCCGATCGCTTCGGCTGCGGCCTGCCAGAGCGGCCCGTCATCGGAGGCCAGTCCGCGTTCGATGAAGTCTGACCGCCAGGACGCTGCGGCGGGCGAGTGCGCTACCGCCTCTCCCACCCACCGGGGTTGATCGCATCGGTCGAGGAGGGCCAGCGCGCCGTCGATTCCGCGCACCTCGACGATCTCCTCGAAGGCCGCCGCACGGGCGGCGGTCGCTTCGTCCAGCGACTGACGCCACTCGCGCACGGAACCCATCCAGCCGGTGCCGTTGGAAAACAGCCAGGCATGCCTCCAGAGGACATCCTCGGGTTTGAACCGCTCGAGGGTGGTCTGGAAGACCGTCAATTCATCCGCCGGGATCGACCAGTCCGCGTCCTGGAATTCCAGGTGGCGAGCCAGGACCTTCCGAAGGGCCGTGCGCGTGAAGTCGCGATCCTCTTCGCCGATGATCGTCGGCTCCGCCTCCAGCAACTTCTGGCCGATCCCAGCCCGAGCGTCGGGCAGAAGGAGCTCCATGGCCTTGAGCAGAGCCTTCCAACGCTTTGGCCGATTGCCGACATCCTCGATCAGCCGGTCTGAGACCTCTACGACGCAGTCGTGGACGACCGTCTCAGGCGACGCCTCGCGGTCGGTTGGCGCGGCCTTGCGCCAATGCGGAGACGACGTCGGCATCGTGATCGCGTGCGAGCGCGGCAGGAGTGAGATCATGAGATCCCAGGCGATGTCTCCATGTCGTTTGCGCAGGCCGTCGATGACGGCCAGCCGCTGCTTCAGCGTCGCGTGGGTTTGAGGAGACCACGACAGGAAGATCGTGGTGAGAACCTGCTTCGGACGGGCGACGTTGTTGCCGCCCCCATCCAGCGCATCGAGCCGCGCCAGGACGTCGGCGACCCGAGGCAGAAGAGCCGGATCCCAGGCCAGTCTTTCCAAGGCCCACATCAGCTGGGGAAGCCGCGTGACGGTGTGGGTCGACGTCTCGGGCTCGAAGAAGGCGATCAGTGGGCTGGGCGTCGGGCCGAGCGCACGTTCGATGCCGCCAAGGAAGGCCGAAGGCGCGACCTCCGCCAGCTTCGGCAGGACGGGTCCGAGGGACCACCAGATCGCCTCCGTGGCGCCGTCCAGAATTGTGGTGAGGGACCTGGCGACTTTCGCCTCGACGCCGTCCACCAGACCCGCCCGGTCGCCGTACAACGACAGAAGCGCCATCGTTTCCGTCATCGACTGTTTCAGGAATGACGAGAAACGCGGGTGGATGTTCCGAATGGGAGCCAGCCAGCGCTCGTCCGGCGCCATGTCCCATGTCGGATCGATCTCGGCGCAGACTTCGCAATAGACGGACAGGAAGCGGTCGATGTCCGGAGCCGTCAGACTATGCGCGAGGAGGGTCCAGGCGTCGCGAGGCGATTTCAGTCGCCACGCGTCTTCGCGCTTGCGCAGAGGCCCGTCCAGAGCGGTCGCGTATGGCCCGAGCGCTCTGACGGCCTCTTCGTACGGGACGCCGGCCAGCTGTTCGATGACGGCCTTGTCGCCGTCCAGCGTCTCGAGCCATCCGCCGGCGAGAAGCGCACCCAGCATCGGACGAGGCGGCTGCGGGATCGACCAGGATGGACGGCTGCCCGGTGCCGCAGGCATGAGACGGCGAAGGACGGCGAGGCTACGGCCGGCGTCGAGCGAGAGATTCTGCGCCTGGCCGTACTCGAGGCCCATCCGCTCCAACACTTGCTGCAGCTGGTTCCGGGTCGGCTTCGCCAACCGACGCGCTGAGTCAGGCGCCTCCGAGTTCGGGCCCAGGGCGACGTAGATATAATGGCCCTTTCGAGAGAGCCGCTGAGCGACGCCGGCTTCCGTCTCGTTGAGGATGAGGATGAGCGGCGTCAGGCCGTCGGCAAGCTCCGCCGCCGCTGCCGATGTTTCCGGCGCCAGGACGCGGGTTTCCACGGCGCGATAGTACCGATCAGGCAACATCTCGATCGTCGCATGGAAAAAGGCCGCCGCCTCTTCGACGGACTCGGCCTGAACGAACAGCGGCTCTGAGGCGGGGGCCGAAAGCCACCGCAGGACGACCGCAGCATCCTCGTCGCGTCCGATGCATGTAAGCTCTCCGCTCAACGGAACCTGGGTCGCGCCCGACCAGTCCGCCCAGAGGTCCGCGAGTGACTTCAGATCTCTAGGGCGCTTGCCAAGGCGGACTGCGAGCCACTGGCCGACGCCGGGATGGCACTCGATCCAGTCCACCAGGTCGTCGGCGTCATAGGCCAGGACGTTCTTCCAGATGCGCTTGGCGCGCTGCGCCTTGGCCCAGACGTCCTTCTGCTTTGCCCAACGACGGGGCGTTACGAAGACGAACGTCGTATCCGCCGGGTCGAGGTCGCCGTGATCCGTCGTTCGGGCCTCTATGTCTCCATCGGCTTTTGACTTCTTGTTCTGGTCGGTCCCGGTTTCCCACCCCGACTGGCCATCCGGAATCCTGACCGACGCGCCGACAACGCGGACCTCGCCGTCCCAGCCATGTTGAGCGACGCTGTCGCCGGACGGGAATCGAACTCTGGCGGCGACCCCGCGCTCGGCGCGGATCAAACGGCTCAGAAGCTCGGGCATGCCAGCCTGGCCGTCGCGGCTGTCGGCCCAGACGACGAGGTCGGAAGCCTCGATCAAGCGGGTCGGGTTCCCGCCGGAGAAGGGGGTCGGCGCAGCGGGATCTTCAATGAGGCTGAGGCCTTGATCGTCGTTCCGGACGCCGGCGTCTGCGATCGCCTCAGTCATGGCCTCGATGGCGGCAGGCCTGACCTCACGCCGATCGAGCTCGAAGTCAGCGACCTCGCTGGGGTGAATATTCGCCGCCTTGGCCAGGTCAGCTTGCGACCACGCCAACAAGGCGCGGGCCCCGACCATGTCCTTCGCGCTGAACCCTTGCTGCGTCATCCCGCCGAATAGTCCCTCCCCGTGCGCCCTGGGCGTGAATCCTAGGTAGGGAGAGACGACCCTTGCCTTCAAGACGGGACGACCGTGTTATCCGCAGCATGACGACTTTCAACGAAGCAGGCTTTCTGTCGACGGCGATCTCGGACCGCATCCAGGCCAGGCGGAACGGCAACGCCCTCGGGTTCGAACTCGTCGAAGCCCTCAATGCCTGCCTTCAGAAGGCCGCCACCGCGGCCTGCGAAACCGTGCGGGGCATGCCGTTCGACCGCGAGCCGATGGCCCTGCTTCTCCTGCATCGGTCCTGCGCCCAGTTGCAGGGAGCGGTGCTGATGGCCGAACGCGGCATGGATGTTGAGGCGCGGACACTGGCGCGCGGACTGCTGGAGAACACCCTGCTGATGGCCGCGCTTCACGACAATCCGGACAAGGCGCGCGCGGTGATGATCGAGGATGCCGCCGCCGCCAAGAAGGGGCAGGCGAAAACGATCCTCCGCAGCGGTATGTCCGCGGACGCCGCGATGCTTCAGGATGTTGTGGACAGCATCGGATCCGTGTCGAACCTGAACATCTCGAAGCTCGCGGAGCTCGGCCCTCTGGGACACCTGTACCTCCTTTATCGCGTGATGTCGGACGATGCCGTTCACCCCTCCGGCAAGTCCCTGCAGCGGCACATGAGGATGGCTGACGACGGTGAGAGCTGGAACGGCTATCTGGTCGGTCCCGAGGATCCCGAGCGGATCGCCGACACGCTCGATCGCATCCTGATGATCGGGATCGCCCTGGGAGTCGCCTTCACCCAGATCGTCGGCGATGAGGAGAACAACACTCGCCTCGGGGAAATCTCGGCCGACTATGGGCCTTTCAGGGCGTCACAGGATGCGGCTGCCGAAGTGCGCATCGCCCGCAAGCGCGAGGCGATCGGATGAAAGGTCTCACCTCGTCTGACGTGATCGCCATCGCGACCGGTCTCGTCTCCCTCGCCGCCTTTGTCGTTGCGATCATGAGCTGGATCACTGCGCACCGCGCTCAGCGACTGGCGGAGCGGCAGGAAGCCCGTCGCGCGCCCCGGCTGGATCTCCGCCTCATCGACTCCAAGGTCTCCGACATCGACGGGAAGAGATCGTTCGCCATCCACCTCCAGATCGCCAACCCAACCGACACAGCCAACAGTGTCGCCGGGCTGGAACTGTGCATCCGCCACCGCCGCGAGATTCCGTTGACCTTGTTGGCGCCGGCGATCCCCAATGCCGACGAGAGCGTGCCGATGCTCCTGATGCCGTTGCGCATCGACGCCCATCACACCGTCGAAGGTTGGGTGCGGTTCGCGGTCGCCGCCGACCTTTTGAAGGGCTCGACCATCGAGGGCTACGAGCTGGTCGCGACCGATACGCATCAGGAGAAGACGACGCTCGAGACCCACATGCTGACCTGGAGTCTCCGATGATCGGAGCGTTCCGCAAGGCGATGATCGCCCTGAACCATAGCCACGAGAAGCTGATCGCGCCGATCATCGCCGACGGATCGCTCGCCACCGTGGGGGTGGGCGACGGTCGGATGTTTCCCCTGGTCATCCTCGACACCACGGAGCGTCCCGATATCGACGCGGCGATCGCAGCTCACGACCATGGGCCGCCGGGAGACGTCCGGGTCCAGTGGGGTAGGCTTCCGCACCGTGAGGAGACGGTGACCCTCATCCTGACCCTTCTTCGCCCGGTGGAAGCAGTGGTGATGGTGGAATTCGATCTCAACAAGAACCATGGGGTCATCGTGGAGCAGATCCTCCAGAATCGCGGCCTCTATGTGCAACCTGGCCGGCCAGGGGATCGTCTCAAGGACGATCCACAGAAGCCGAAGATCATCGTCGAGGTGGCGGACACGGGCTTCAAGGCGACCTGGGACCGGCTCTTCCTCGCCCACACCGCCCTGAAGCTGCGCCGAAAGGGCATGAAACGAGGGGAGGCCAAGCGAGCGGCGAAGGAGGTCGTCGATCGGATACGCAAGGTCGCATCGATGAGACCGTTCACCGCCTGAAGACCGCGACAGCGAATTCAGACAAGACGCGCGTGTCCCGATGGGGCGCTTAGGCGCGGTGAGGCTCGCGCGGCTGGCTTGTCGTGGATGACATGCGCACCCAATGCGCCACCGCTTGCAAACCCCGCCGCCATGATTCAAGCTTTGAGTGCGTCGCCTTCGGGCGGCGCCGAGGCGTGAGAACCTCGCTTGAGACGATCATTCTACATCTTCGCTCCGCGGCAGCGGTGTGGCTGGCGCGTATGTCCAGGCCCCTCGGACAACGACTTGGGGGCTAAAGGCGTCGGCGCATGCCTCAAGCATGGTCTCAACACCCGGTGCTTCGGCCGGGCTCGCCTCATCATCTGGAGGCGAGCCCGTGTCGGATCGAACTGGAGGTGTGGGAGACAAGGAGGCCGATCACGGCCTTCACGATCTCTATCGCGCCTATTCCGGTTGGCTCACGGCGCGGCTGAGGCAGCGCTTCGGCGACGAAACCGAGGACCTCGCCCAGGAGGCCTGGATCCGGGCCGCGCCATACAGTCGCAAGGGTCTGATCGAGCATCCCAAGGCGCTGCTTTTGAAGATCGTCGACAACCTGATCATTGATAAGGCCAGGCGGCGGGGGCCAGCGCCTCTCGGGGCCAACGATCGGCTGGACCCTGATCCGCTCGTGGATCCCGCCTCTCAGATCGACATGGTCCTTCTCAAGCAGATCGTTATGACGATGCCGCCCCGACTAAGGGACGTGTTCGTCTTGAGCCGTTTCGCGCATCTGGAGTATCAAGAGATAGGCGAGCGGCTGAACATCCCCGTGACCACGGTCCAATGGCGGATGATCAAGGCGCTCGAGTACTGCGCAGCCCAGTTGCGGCTGTAGCCGATGGGGAACGCCATGAGCGACCCGCAGAGCGCGACAGGCGTTGCGGACCGTGAAGCGGTCGAGTGGCATGTCCGACTCGGGGAACGCCCCGTGTCCGCCGACACGCTCCATGCGTTCAAGACGTGGCGCGAGACCGCTGGCAACGTGGAGGCCTATCACAAGGTCGAGCGTCTTTGGCGGAGCACGGGATCCCTCTCGTCGGATGGCGACATCCAGAACCTGACCCAGGCCACCTTGCGGACCTCAAGGCCAAGGACGAAACGCGAATGGTCCAGACGGCTCTTCCCGGTCGCGGTCGTCCTCGTCCCCGTGGCCGCCCTGGCGCTAGCGCTGGTCTTCTGGTTGCCCACGCGAGGCCTGTACGAAACGGAGATCGGCGGCCAACGGGTCGTCGCGCTCGACGACGGGACCCAGGTCCGGCTGGATACGGACACGCGGATCAGGGTGCGGTTCGCCTCTGGCGAACGGCGGATCGTGCTCGAACAGGGTCAGGCGTTGTTCACCGTCGCCCACGATGCGACCCGCCCCTTCAGGGTCGAGGCCGGGGGCACGGAGGTCACGGCCCTGGGCACCGTCTTCGACGTCCGGCGCGAATCCACCGGGGCGCGTGTGACCCTCGTCGAGGGATCGGTCGCGGTCACCGATGTCCAGGCCGAGACCCGCAACTGGCGCCTGACCCCGGGGCAACAGGTCCAGACATCGCGTCGTGACCCTGCGCCGGTTGCTGTCGATGCGACGGTCGAGACGAGTTGGTCGCAGGGTCACCTGGTCTTCCGGGGCACGCCGCTGCGCGACGCCGTCGCCGAGGTCAATCGCTACCTTCCGGACAAGATTGTCCTGGCGGCCGGGCCTGCATCGGAGGTCGCGGTCAACGGCTCCTTCGCCACGGGTGACAGGGACGCCTTCGTCGCGGCCGTCTCGGATCTCTTCGGTCTGACCGCCCAGCCGCAGGCCGACGGCGGCGTCCGCCTCACCGCGCGATCCGTCGGCGGATAAAAATTTCAGGCTCCAACTCAGATGAGATGACGGCCCTGCGTCTCCTGTTCGACGCGCCGTTGCGTCAGAGAGGACCTAACTCATGACCATCTGCACCCGAAGCCTGCTTGCCGGCGTCGCGCTCGTGCCCATCGCCGCCGTGGCCTTCGCCACCGACGTGCAGGCCCAAGAGGCCCGCGAGTTCAATATTTCCAGCGGCTCGCTGGACGCGGCGCTCATCGCCTACGCCCGGCAGGCCAATGTGCAGATGCTCTATACCGCCGACCTCGTGGCCGGCCTTCGGACACCGGGACTGAGCGGACGGCATGCGCCGGACACGGCGCTGGATCGCCTGCTCGCCGGAAGCGGCGTCGTCTGGTCGCGCAGTCGGCCGGGCGTGATAGTTCTGCGCCGGGCTTCGGCGCAGCAGGCGGCGACCGACGACGCCACCGTCATCGACGAGGTTGTCGTCACTGGGACGCTTTTGAGAGGCCCCGGGGAATCGCCGTCCCCCGTGACCGTGATCTCGCGCTCGGACCTCGACCGGCGCGGCGACGCCACGGTCGCCGACGCCCTCGTTCGGCTGCCTCAGTCCTATTCGGGCAACGCGACACCCAACAGCCTGCTGCTGGGCGCCGACTCGCTAGGAAGCAACACCTCGACGGCGACGGGCGTGAACCTCCGAGGGCTCGGGGCGGACGCGACGCTCGTTCTGGTCAATGGGCGGCGCCTGGCGGGGACCGGAATGAAGGGGGAGTTCGCCGATGTCTCGGCGATCCCGGGTGGAGCGGTCGAGCGCGTGGACGTGCTGCTCGACGGCGCCTCGGCCCTGTATGGATCTGACGCGGTGGCCGGCGTGGTGAACGTCATCCTGCGGCGGAGCTATGAGGGTCAGGAAACCCGGCTGCGCGCCTCTGCGGCGCAAGGCGGGGGCGAGGACCTGCTGGCGTCCCACCTGTTCGGGACGCGGTGGGAGACCGGCTCGGCGCTCCTGTCCTACGAGTATCAGCATCAATCGGCGCTCAACTCGGCGGACCGCGACTACACCGCCACCGGCGATCTGAGGCCCTGGGGCGGCACGGATCGCCGCAGCTTCTACGGGCCGCCCGGCAGCATCGTTGTGTTCGACGCGTCTCGCGGCGCCTATCGCAGCACCTATGCGATCCGACCCGGTCCCGATGGCACGGCGCGCACGCCGTCGGACTTCGAGGCAGGCGGCGCCAACCTCGGCAACCGGCGGGCCGACGTCGACATCCTCCCGCTCCAGGAGCGCCACAGCGCTTATGCGAGCGTCCGCCAAGACCTCGGTTCGCACATCGAAGTGTCCGCCGACGCCCGCTTCAGCCGGCGGACGTTCGAATACGCCAACCTCGCGCCCGTGAGCATTCTCACCATCGGACGCAACAACCCCTTCTTCGTATCGCCGACCGGTTCGGCCTCCCACCTGATCGCCTACAATTTCATCGGCGACCTCGGTCCGACCGAGAGCTACGGCATGTCGCGCAGCCTCGGCGGGACCGCCGGGATCGAGATCGCGCTGCCGAGGGACTGGACGCTGGAAGCCTACGGCGCCTTCGCCGAGGAGCTCAGCGAAGGCGGCACGAACAACCAGCTTAACAGCACCTTCCTCGCCGAAGCGCTGGGCAACGCCGTCGACAATCCGGCGACCTCCTACAACGCAGCCCGGGACGGATACTTCAATCCCTTCGGGTCGGGCGGGGCCAACGGCGACGCGGTTCTGGATTTTATCTCGCAGGGCTACACCTGGTCCCGCTACCGCAGCCGTATCAGCTCCGCCAATCTGATGCTGGACGGCTCACCCCTGAGACTGCCGGGCGGGGACCTCCGGATTGCGATCGGCGCGTCGTTCCGGCGCGAGGAGTTCAACCGTCGCAGCCAGAACTTCGCTTCGGGCGTGGCTCCGGTCATCACCATCGGCGACCCCCAGGTCCGCGACATCGGCGCCGTCTTCATGGAGGTGCGGGCGCCGCTGGTGGGCGAGGCCAATGCAATGCCCGGGATCAAGCGTCTGGAGCTTACCCTGGCGGGGCGCGCCGAGGACTATGACGACGTCGGCACGACCTCCAATCCCAAGATCGGCCTGATCTGGCAGCCCTCGGACCCGTTCACGGTTCGCGCCAGCTGGGGGACGTCCTTTCGCGCCCCCGCCCTCACCGAAGTCTTCGATCGGGTCCAGCTCGGTCCCCTGACCGTGTCCGACTCCGGGGTCAGCCGCGTGGCGATCCTGCAGTCCGGCGGGAATACCGACCTCGAACCGGAAACGGCCGATAGCCTCACCCTCGGGGTCGAATGGGCGCCCCGGCCCGGCATGCGGTTCAGCGCGGGCTATTTTGACATCCGTTTCGAGAACAAGATCGGTCGACCGGCGCTGGAGAACATCACCAGCATCCTCGTCGATCCGAGCCTGTCGCCGTTCGTCACCCGTCTCACGCCCGGGAATGCGGCCGATCTGGCTCGCGTCCAGGCTTTCCTCGCCGACCCGCGCTTCGTCTCGCCAACCCTTTATCCGGCGTCGTCCTACTCGGTGATCCTCGACGGCCGATGGGCCAACACCGGCGAACTGAACGTCGAGGGGATCGATCTGGCGGGCAGCTACGACTTCGACGTAGGAGACAACGCTTTCGGTCTCTCCCTCTCGGCATCCTACCTGCTGGACTACAGCCGTCGGGTGACCCCGGTGGCCGTTCGCGAGGACGTTCTCGGGTTGGTGGGCTTCCCCGTCGATCTCCGCGCCCAGGCCGCCGCAACCTGGACGCGCGGGGACTGGTCGACGCGGATCGGCGTCAACCATGCCGCCGACTACCGCGACGCGGCGGGGCGGACCATCGACGCCTTCACGACCGCCGATCTTCAGCTGCGCTGGGCGGGGGTCGGAACCGGATTGGCCGAGGGCGTCGAGGTGGCCCTGACGATCCAGAACGTCTTCGACGCGGACCCGCCCTTCTATGACTCCCCGCAAGGCTTCGGCTTCGATCCGGGGCAGGCGGGTCCGCTTGGCCGGGTCGCGGCGTTCCAGCTGATCAAGCGCTGGTAGGCCGTCATGCCCCGAGCTGCTTCGAGCGTACGCCAGACGGCGTCCGCAGGACGCCGCGCGCGTTCGCGCGCATTTGTCGCCGCCTCGGCCTTCATCCTACTGTCGGGCGCGGGATGGGGTGCTGCCGCGCAGATCCCACAGAACGCTCCGGCGGGAGTTGAGGTCGCCACCGGATCTCCCTCGCCCGCAACACCGGGTCGTCCCTATCGCACGGATGACATGCTCGCGGCGGAGTCCTTCGGCAACGCCACCATCGATCCGACGGGGCGGTGGGCGGTGTTTGAACAACGCGCGCCCTACGACCAGGCGACGTCGTTCGAGTTCGGTCTCCGCAACCCATGGACCGTGAGCCGTCTGAAAGTGGTGGATCTGGCCTCGGGCCGGCCTGCTGAGAGCCTCCTTCGGCCGGAGGAGAGAGACGGCCACGTCCTGGGGCCCTGGTCGCCGTCCGGGCGCAGACTCCTGATCTTCCGTCTCAGAGATCACCGGTGGCAGGCCGGGGTCGTGGAAATGTCGGATCGGACGGTCCACTGGTTTTCCCTGTCGCCGGAGCTCTCTGTCTTCGGGGAGGCGGCGCAATGGCGTTCGGACGACGAGCTCCTGCTGCTGGTGAGACCCGATGGATCGTTGCCGCAATGGTTGGCCAGCGGTGCGCGAGGCAGGCGAGCGCTCGAGGCGCGCTGGCGTGCGACGGACGCCGGTGGACCGGCGCAGCGGACCTCCCTCGGCAGCGGCGCCTTCGCCGGCGACATGCCCCAGCCTCCGCAGAACCAGGCGGTCAGACTCGACGTTCGTTCAGGCATCGCCACCCCGCTCGCCGCAGGCTGGTTCTACGACCTCGAACTCTCCCCGGACGGAGATCGCCTGGCGCTGGTCGAGACCGCCACGGCGGCGACCTTCGACCCGACAACAGCGTTCGAGCCGCAGGCCATTGATCGGGAGCGAAGGCTTCGCATTGCCGACCTGCGGACGGGCGCCGTGACCTCGCCGCTGGGCGACGCCGATATCGCCCCGAGCCTGCTGGCCTGGTCGCCGGCCTCGGATCGTCTGCTGGTGTGGGCGCGCGGCGCCGAAGGATGGGAGGCCGGCGACCTTCTCGGCGTCGACCCGGACGGTGACGCCGTGCAGCGCTACGATCTCGGCGGTCTCAGGCCCTACACCGGCGGCGGGGTGGCCACATTCAACAGCGTCTATGCGGACTGGCTGGGAGACTGGCCTGTCCTCTTCGCCCACACCGCGACGGGCGAGCGCAACGACTGGCACCGGCTCGGACGCCAGGGCGCCGTCAACCTGACGGCGGCGCTCAGTCCGCCGTCCGTCGACATCGGGGCCATCGACGGGGAGCGGCTATTGCTGGTCGCCGGAGGCCGCCCTTGGGCCGTGACCGTCTCTGGCGAAGCCGCGCCGATGGTCGCTCCGACCGGCGTCGTGACCGGCTTCGACGGCGCAGGCTATCTGGAGTCGCAGCGACGCCAGCGGAACTCTCCACCCCGGCGGGGCTGGATGGCGGTGCGCCTGTCCGATGGTGCGATCGCCCGCCCGGACCTCGATCCTGACGTGATGGCGACGGGCGACGCCTTCGTCTCCGGCGTCTACGCCGGCGCCGACGGCGTCATCGTCCGCACCGTGGAAAACGGGGTCCAGACCTTGCGCCTTCAGCAGCCGGGTCGCCCCGACCGGACACTGTCGATGATCAACGCATGGATGGGAGAGATCGACTTCCCCGAGCCCGAACGGGTCCGCCATCGGGGGGCGGACGGCGTAGAGCGGTTCAGTTGGCTCTATCGCCCCCGGCAGTGGCGGGGGGAGAAGACGCCTCTGGTCGTTCTCTCCTACCCAGGCGGCCCTGCGGCCGCGCCGTCGGAACCCGCCGCGCTCAACGCCTGGGCCAACCCCCAGCTTGTCGTCTCCGGCGGATATGCAGTGCTGATCCCGATCGTGCCTCTCGACCGGGAGAAGGAGCCCGCGGAGGACTACGCTGAGGATGTCCTGGCGGTGGTCGACGCCGCCCTCGCGCAGTACCCGGATCTGGATCCGGACCGCGTCGCGCACTGGGGACACAGTTTCGGCGGCTATGCTGGGTTGGTCGCCGCCACGCAGACGGACCGGTTCAAGGCCATCATCTCCGTTGCGGGCCTGTCAGATCTTGCGACCGCCTGGGGCGAGTTTTCTCCCGCCAACCGGGACAATCCGGAGTTCGGACTCTCCTTGCGCCAGCGCATCGGATGGGCCGAGGAAAGCCAGGGGCGAATGCGCGCGCCGCCCTGGACCGCGCCTGACCTCTATGTCCGGAACAGTCCCCTGTTCGGCGCGGACCGGATCTCGGCACCGGTTCTTCTCGTCCACGGTGACCGCGATCTTCTGCCGAGCACCCAGTCCGAGATCATGTTCTCGGCGCTCTGGCGACAGAACAAGGATGCACGGCTTCTCACCTACTGGGGCGAGGGCCATCACCTCTGGAGCCCGGACAATATCCGGGATCTTTACACGGAGATCGTGGCCTTCCTCGACCGCACCCTCAGCTCGGGCGAGGTCCCGCCGGTACTCAGACCCCAGCCCCGATCGCCTCCCAGCGCCGGACCCAGCTCTCCATCACTGCCGCCATCGTGAAGTCCGGGACGCTGCCTTTCCAGAGCAGACGGTCAGGGTCGAGGAGGGCTTCCGTACGACCCCGGTCGATAAGTCCGCGCGCAGCGAGGCGACCCCCGAGCAGGTGGTCTCTCAGGAACGGAATGCTCGCGGCCGCCTGGCGCCCGAAGTAGGCGGTCATCTCACCCTTGGATCGCCTGTGCAGGATTTCGGGCGGCAGTCTGTCGGCGAA
Organism: Brevundimonas sp. ALps5; assembly: GCF_058681645.1. Taxonomy (NCBI): domain Bacteria; kingdom Pseudomonadati; phylum Pseudomonadota; class Alphaproteobacteria; order Caulobacterales; family Caulobacteraceae; genus Brevundimonas; species Brevundimonas sp. ALps5. The sequence continues at coordinate 2,339,932 of NZ_CM178744.1, forward strand.
GGCCGCGCGCGCCAGCCTTCGATCGGCCCGACCGTCGTCGGTGAGGAGGGGAACGGACAGTCCGAGCGCCAGTTCGACAACGGGCTGAGCCAGAAGCGGATGGATCAGGTCGGCAGCCTCCGTTCGGCGGCACTGGCTCTGATAGGCCAGGCCCGCCGCCACGGATTCGATCTGGAGACGTTTGGCCGGCGGGACCGTTTCCAGCCCGCGTAGCCACGGATGCAGATCCCTTTCTGCATCGTGCGAAACGCTCTCCGGATTGAAGATGGACAGTCTGCGTGCCGACCGGTCGAGCGGAGCGCGTCGCGGTGTGCTCAGGGCGGTGCGCAGAAGGGACCAGGTCGATCGGCGTGTCCACCGCGCCAGTTGCGGTAGTGCGGGGCTGAACACAGCGCCGAGACCCCGCTCGCGAAGGACGTCGGTGAAGATGTCCGGAACCCCCATCTGGAAGAAGACCCCGTCGCCACCCTTCCCGGTCAGGAGGGCGTCGACGCCGGCCTCCCGGCAGGCTTCCGCGACGGCCGTGTCGAACGAGTAATCTCTTCCATTCACTCCGGGTCTGGGACCTCGAGCGGTGACCTCGAACCCTTCCGTCGTCATCGGCCTGATCGCGCGTTGAACGCAGTGCGGTTCGAAGCCGAGGCGATCTCCGAGGGTTCGAACGAACCGACGCTCGTCGCCTTCGGCGAACGGGCCGAACATGTTGAACCAGAGGTGCGGGGTCGCTCCCCCAGCCTGAAAGCCGCCGGCGACAATCGCAGAATCGAGCCCGCCGGACACTTCGACGCCCGGCCGTTCGATGACCTTGGCGAAGGCGGCGAGGCAGCCGTCGATCCGGCCTCTCAGCCAGGCTGCGGCTTCGCGGGGATCGGAGGTGACCGAGGCGGTGAAGTCTACCGGACGCCACAGCGGAGTCGTTCGCCGGGCGTTGAGATCGGTCAGGTCGCCGGCCTCGGCGACCCTGATCCCGATCAACGGACTGGCCGCGGTCGCATTGATGGGGTCGCGCAGCAGACCGCCCACCACGTCCCAGTCGATCTGGACCGGCGGCGCGGCGCTTTCCAGCAGCCAGTCGGAGAGTTCGGAGGTGACGACCTGGACACCTTCGTACCGCCAGGCCGCGCATTCATGGGCGCCGGAAGGGTCCCGCAGGATCTGGCGGACCTGGCCTCGCGGCGTCCTGAACATCCCGATGTACCGCCCCCAGTACCGCCGGATCAGGGCGCGTGCGCGGTCGGCGTCGTCGCCGTGCGTCGGGATAGGGGTTCGATCCCCGTCGAGGGCATCGAACAGGTCGCCGAGGACGAGCAGATGCTCGCCGGCGGGATGGTGGACCGCCAGGGGCCTCGGCCCCTTCGTGCCGAGCCACGCCTGCTCCATGACCTGGACCGGGACAAACCCTCGGGCCTGGGCTTCAGCCACAAGGCCTTCGGCGAGAGCAAGGTTGCTGGTGTCGGACCAGGCGAGATGCAGAAAATGCCCCACCTCAGACGACCATGATCGGGGTGTAGACGGCGACCCGGTCCGGCTCGTCGTCGAGCACCGCGTCGCCGACCTGCAGCCAGCAGTGGGCGGAAAATGGCCAGGTGCGAACCCCGAACACCCATCGCACGTCTCCGCCTGCGTCCCGGATCAAGGTCCTCAGCAGGTGCGCCCGGTAGAGGCAGGCGCCCTGTCCCGGCGCCCAAGGCAGGAGGCGCACGAAGGCCGCCGTCAGACGGGCGACCTCCTCTTCGGACAGGCTCGAGGAGGGGGAGCGCCGGCGGTGCGTGGCGAGCAGACTCGCGAGGGATCGGGATTCGAAATTCCGTCCCTCGCGCCACCAGGACCACCAGAACCGCGTGGTCGCAACCACATCGATCGCAGGCGACGGCGGCAGGGGAAGGGCTCGGGTCGGCGCCGGCGGCGCGACGGCCCGGGTCTCACCCGAGGGGCCGAGAAACCCGCCGTCCCGAAGTTGCTCCAGCACGGGTTCGGGGGCGACGATAAGGTCGCCACGGACTTGTATCACCGTTCCGGCGCCGGGCAGGCAGCTGTAAGCGTCCGTCCGTTCATCGAGCACAATGACGTCTTCATCGACGACAGCAAAATGCAGATGCTCCCAAAGGTGGGCGAGAGCGCTCCCCGGCTCGGCGACGAAGGGCGTGGGGGAATCGAAGGTCTGGTTCTCCATGAGGCACGCGCGCGGCGGCTGGGGACGAGCGCCGCAAAAGGCGTTCGTCCCCGAGGCCGTCAGGCCCCGCCGTCGTACGGCATTTCCTCGTGTTCGAGGGGCGGGCCGATCACCGCGCCCCTCGTCAGAACAGTGACGGGACCGAGGTCGATCAGTCGGATCTGAGCGATGCCAGTCATGAGAGCCTCCAGGTTGTGAGGCCGCAGGATTGCGGCAGCCTATGGAGCCGCTCCGAAGCCGGCGGTCGCAATCTATATCTGTCGTGTATTTGAGCCTTGTCGATCGGACAGGAGCGAATGCACAAACGTCGCCGCGACGGCTGTCGGGCGACCGGTCATCCTCAATGTGGGGCAAGACGAGCGCCGCGAACGACGCTCGTCCCGGGCGATCAGGCCACGCCGTCGAACGGCGTCTCTTCGATCTCCAGCGGCGGCCCGACGATGGCGCCCCGGGTGAGGGCGGTGACGGGTCCGAAGCCGATCAGTCGGATCTGAACGGTGCTGGTCATGGTAGCCTCCATTCGCAAGTCGCCGCGGATTGCGGCAGGTCATGGAGCGCCCGCGGTGACCCCAGCGGCAATCTATATCTGTCGTGTATTTCAACTGCTGCGGCTCAGACCTCATCTTCCGGCGGTTTGCCCGCCAGACGGTCGCGGCCCGCGTCGAGCCAGGACTCGGTTTCCTCGCTCTTGGCCCGGTTCTCTTCCTCCAGCTTGCGGAAGGTCTCGGTGAAGGCCTCGATCAGGGCGCGGGGATCGAGCGTCAAAAGCCGGTCTCCCATCTTCCGGACGAACTCGCCCAGGGCGATGAGGAAGATCAGCATGAGCTTGCTGTCAGCCGTCTGACGCGCGAACTCGATCGAGCCGAGCGAAGGGCCGAGCAAGAGCGACCACGGGTCGCAGTTCGTCGCGACGGCGAACCGGTGAACGTAGTCGAGGTTCACCCGGCCAGCGCCGGCTTCAAAGTATTCGTAGGTGCGAAGCGGCAGGTTCATGGCGGTCGCCACCTGCTGGGCGGTCATGTTTCGGGCACGCCGCACCGTCCGCGCCGCCAGACCGATCAGCCGTGCATCACTCAACTTTTCTGGTGGATCGGAAAGCATAGGCGATTCGACCTTTCACCACTGAAGGTGCTGTGTTGGGTGTGTCGAATCAATGCAGGCGTGTGCGACTTTTTTGAATGGTTCCGGAGCGAGACGAAGAACCCGCAAGAAATCGGCGGGGCGCGCGCCAGAGCATGGCGGCCTGTCCGAAGAAGATTTTCGCAGACGAACTCGCCGGTCTGGGGAACGATGCTTGGGTGGACGATCAGGGGGCGGACCGGGGTCCGAGCAGATCGGAATCTGAACATGGCGCGTAATCGCGACCCGTTCACCCAGGCGCTGTCGTCTTTGCGTGAGCGTATTCATTCGGGAGCCCTGGCCGGCGGGTCGCCGGTCATTGTTCAGGACGAGGCCCGGCGGCTGCGCCTGTCGACCACGCCGATCCGAGAGGCTCTTGCTCGGCTGAGCGGAGAAGGACTGGTCGAGCGTGCGTCGACCGGCGGTTATGTCACCCTGCGGCTGGACGCCACCGCAGCCCGTGACCGTTGGGCGATGCATGGCCACTACGTCCGCATCGCCGTCGAGGTGAACCTGCGCGCCCTCGGAGCCGTGCGTCCGCCGGCGCCCGCTTACGAACACGGTCGTCCCATAGCGGCCGTGAACCGGCTGTTCGCGACCATCGTCTGCAGCGCCGGCAATCAGGCCTTGTGGGACGGATTTCAGAAGGTGAGCGGACAGCTCGATCTGGTGCGCCGCCATGAGGCGACCCTGTTTGACGATCTCTGTGACGAGGCGATAGGGCTCTATACCGCCTACAATGAGGAGGCCGCGCCCGCGTTCGCTGCGACCGTCGGGCGCTACCATGACCGGCGCATCGGGGCGGCTGGCGCACTGGCCGCTCTGGTCTTCGCCGGCGTCGGGCCTCGGGAAGAGGTGGCGCGAAGTGGGACGGAGTGAGGGGATCAGGCGGCCTCGATCACCAGGATCGTTGTGCGTGAGCAGCGGCGCTCGTGATAGGATTCCAGCAGACCCAGGAGCGCCGGGATCCGCCCGTCGACGATCACCTCCACCATGGTCCTTACGGTCGCGCCGTCAGTTTCTTCATGGATGCGCTCGGCCTTGAGAACGGCCTTGAGCCGGTCGACGACACGTTGATGGGCCAGCACAAGCGCGGCGTTGGTCGACTGGTTGATGATCGCGTCGAAAAGGGCCTGAACGCCGTCGAGCGGATCGACCGCAACGGCCGCCTTGCGCAAAGGTGTGAGCCCGCGGGGGTAGAGGGTCAGCGCGGCGTGGAGATAGGCGAGCTGGAGTTCGAACAGGTCGATGATCTCCGCCGGGCTCAGCGACGGGTAGAAGTAGCCGCGTCCGCGTCTGCGCTCGATGAGCCCTTGTCCCGCGAGACAGGCCAGGGCTTCCCGGACCGGCGTGGCGCTCAATCCCACCTCCGCCGCCAGCTCCGTCACCACGATCGGCTCGCCCGGAACAAACCGGCCCGCCTCGGCGAACCGCTTTAGAGCACCCAGAGCCGCTCCATAGGGGTCTCGTGGTTCGGAAGTCTGCATGACGCCCTCGACTGAACAATGGGCGGACCGGGAAACGGGGGGAGGCCGATCCGATTACACAAGTTAGTGCAGATATATTTGATGCAATGCAAGGTTATATTTTGACCGCCAATAGATTGCGTGTGACCCGCAACTTTTTTGCGGACGATCACCGAACTTCTTGCGTATTGGGAGCTTCGGAGGGCGTCGTTCTACTCCGGTCGTGTGATAGTCTGTCCAGAGACAGCAACTGGGGGGCGAAGTCGGTCCTGTTCCGCGATATCTGGCGTTCGCGCGGTCGGCCCAATGCCGACCCCCGCCCATTCAAGAGGACCGCGCCCGCATGACCCAACGTTTCGAGACGCAGATCCAGTTCACATGCCCGGATTGCCACGCCCTGGCGGTCACGAGCGCGGAGGTGCCCGAGCCGGACTGGAGCGCAGCCGAAAGCATGTCGGACCTGAACTCCGAGGGCGAAACCGAGGTCGAATGCCCCCACTGCGAAACCGTCTTTGAGGCCTATGTCGTGAACAGCGCAGGCAGTTGCGAGGTCAGGCTCAACGCCCATCCTGAGACGGCGGTTTCGGCGGATGTCGCCTTCTACTCTCCCGAGGAGGATTGGTCCGACTACGCTCTCCCGGAAAACCCGCTCTCAATCTGGGCGGAGTCGTTCGAGCAGGCGCAGGCCTATCTCGATGCCCACGGCTCGGACGACGGCGGCGCCCTGATCAATCGGATGGTCTTCTCTCAGCACGTTGCGGCTCTCGAAGCCTTCCTCGGCGACACGCTTCTCAAGGAAGTGCTGGGCGACGAGAAGCGTCTGGGGCGGCTTCTCGCCGGCGACAAGGAACTGGCGAAGGAAAGGTTCACCCTGGCGGAGATCCAGGAAAATCCCGGCCTGATCCGAGACAGGGTCGGGGCCTATCTGGCCGACATCCGCTACCACAACCTCGCGAAGGTCGACACGCTGTACCGGATCGCTCTGGAGGTCGAACTCCTCAAGGAGCAAACACAGAGGGAGAAGCTGTTTGTCGCGATTCAGCATCGTCACGACTGCGTCCATCGAAACGGCCGCGACAAGAACAACGAGAAGCTGACGGTCTTCACCAAAGCCTATGTGACCGAAACGGCTGAACTCTTTCGGGCCCTGATCGAGAGGGTCGACCTGGCGCTCTCGCCCTTTTGAGTGACGGCTGGGCGGCGCGCCGCTCCTGTCGGCGGTCCCGGTCCGTCGATCAGGTGCAAACGTTCGGCGCCCACGTCACCTCACCACGCACCCACGGCCTCGGTCGGCCATTCTCCGATGATCGCGCGTCGCCTGCACAACCGCGCCGCACGACGCCGGGAAGGGCTTCGCGCGAGCGGAATTCAGGGCCTCCGGATTGGCCGATCCGCTGCGATCGTGCGCGGGTTACGGCGCGCGACAACGATGATGTGCCGCAGGTCGGAAAGCTTATGCAGAAACCCTTGAATCCGTGGGCGGGATGCCACCGGGATCGTCGAGAGCACGACATCGAGAGGCAGTTCGAGGGGTGGGTAACCCGAGGCTTGTTGAGGGGCGTGGGTCTTGAGGACGACGCCGTGCGCCTGGCTCGCCGCCCAGGCCCCTTCAAGCAGTCCAAGCCAGTTCATGGACACCACGCGCCCTGTGCGGCCGGCCGCGATTTCCTTTACCCCCGCGGTCGCAAGCGCACGCATGCGCTCGCCCTCTTCGCCATCGACCGAGAGCCGATCATTCTGCGGCAGCTCTCGGACGTGTCCCAGGGTTCGTTCGATCAGGACGCCGGCGATCATCGGCTCCAGCGCCTGACGGACAGTGTCTTCAGAGGCGAGAACGCCGTGAGGCTCGAGCAACTGCAGTGCGAGCGCCAGCTCGGGAACGCGAGCCTGCATCATCGCGGTCCGCAGAGGCGCCAGGTTCGACGGATCGATCTTCAACGATCCGCCGATCAGTCGGATCGGCAATGTCCAGTAGGTTGAAGGAATGTGCTGGATGAGCGGGTTTGGTCCGCCGAAAGCATCGATCAAAAGGCGGATGTAACTCGGCCGGAGCGAGCCCTGCGCCGAGACGAAGGTTTCCGCCCAGGCGCGGAGGCGGGGCTGGTTTTCGGGGGTCTGGAGAAACTCCAGAACGCCCTCCTGCGCGAGGGTCCCGTAGAGGACATGGTCGCCTGCCTGCGGCGGGCAGCTCAACATCCGGGAGGCCACGAGGAATTCGGCGAACGACCGGTGCGGGAAATAATAGATGTCGCCGGCTTTCCGCTCCAGGAAGGCCCCGGCGAGATACTCCCGACGCTTGTGTTCGACCTCGTGCGCGTCTCCATCCGGCAAGTCCGCGAGAAGGTCCGATGGAATGACCTCCGCGACGAAGCTCGTTGCTGCGGCCCGATCTCTCCAAAGCCAAAAGGCGAGTTCGGCCAGGAAACGAAGTCGATCTTTCTCGCCGATGGGGGTGCGGGCGGGCTTCTCGGCCTCACGGCGCGCCAGCGACTGAAAGAACTCATCATAAAGCGACCAGCGCGACGGGCTTCGGCGCAGTCGGGTCAGATCCTGTTCGCGGTCCGCCGCCATTTCGGCGAGGATTTTCAGATGGATGGGGCGTCCGAAAACCGCAGGGTCCGCCGCCGCGAGTTCGGACACCTCCTGGCGACGCTTGTCGACCCACTCCGCATCCGCACCCCCATCGCCCGAGGTTCCGGCCTGATAGGCCAGAAAGCCGGCGATGAAGAGATCGCGCTCCGCGTCGCTGAAATCGGCGAGGCGGTACTCCCTGAACTCGGGCCAGCCCGGCAGCTTGCGCCAGCGATCCTGCGCAGGGATGCGCCCTTTCAGTACATAGTGGTGTTCGGCGTCGGTGGTGAATGCGGAGGGGCGGCCCAGCAGAACCACCTTCGCCCCCGGTGTGATGAGCTGATTGAACTGACCGACCTGCGCGCGGAACTCCGAGAAGGACATCGCGTGCTTCATCTCGTCGAAGCCGTCGAGGACGATCAGGAAACGGCCCTTGCTGTTGAAGTCCAGGAAGCGGGTGAAGTTGTATCCCCGGACATTGTGCTGACTCGTCAGCATCGCGCCGAGGAAGCCCTCCAGATCGCTGTAGCGGGACAGCCCGCCGAGCTTGATCAGGATCGGACGGCGAGCGCTGGGATCCGTCAGAGCCTGCGCCGCCTGCTGCGTCACGAGGCGTTTGGCGAAACTCGATTTGCCGGCCCCGTAACCGCCGAGGATCGCCAGCGGCGTGGGGTCTTCCGTAGCCAGCCATGCCACGACCTCGTCGATCAGACCGACGACCTCGCCTTCGGATTCGGCCATGTCGGCATCATACGCGACCTCGGCGGCTCGGGCCTCGATGTAGAACCGGCTGAGCCCGCCCTCCTCAAAGGCGGCCGCCATCGCCTGGGTGTGAGGTCGCAGGCCCAGCACCTCGTCTTCCAGCTCCCAGATCGTGCGGTGCCGCATCGGCGGGCGGGTATCGAGATAGGCCTGTGCGCCGGGAGCCAGACCGTGACGGGAGATGACCAGAAGCTTGGCCGGCCGCACTTCATCCAGAACCGTCTCATAGTCCGACCAGATTGCTTTGAGGTCGTCCCGATGGAGGGGGCGCGCGTAGTCCTTCGCCTCAAGGATGATCGTCTCGCGGCTTCCGAAGTCGTCTCGCTCGAAAACGCCGTCGACCTTCTTTCCAGCGATCAGGATCTCGGTGCGGCCGTTTCCGTAGAGACCGCTGAGGTAGTTCGCCGCCTCGTTCCGAAGAGCGGAGCCCGGGTTCCGGTTCTCATTCTGGATTTCGAACGCCGTCAAGACTTCCCCCGATCCGCCGGAGTGATTCCAGCGGCTTGAACGAGGGGCGATGATACCCGCATTGCGCGAGTGTTCCAGAGTCGTTCGCCTGCGCCAGGTGCGGTCGCGGACGTCTCGTGGAGCGAAGAAAGTCGTCTTGACTTGCCCTCTGGGCGCTGGTCTGGAGAGGGAAGGGCGACACCTCGAAGACGGGCCGACACGACTATGACGCTCGATATCCGGGGCAGCATCAAGAATACGAAGCTCAGTACGAACCCCTATGTTGTGTTCGAGGAACTGATCTCGAATGCCATCGACTCCTACCTGATCCGGAAGGATGCCGAGCCTTCGGCGCCGGCGCTCGATGTCCGTGTGGACGTGGTGTTCAGGACGAGCGATCTGTTCGGCGAGCTCGAGGTGATGTCGGTGCGCTGTCGCGACAACGGTTGCGGGCTCGGTGACGATCAGCTGAAGGCGTTCCTCACCAAGGACACGTCATACAAGGACGACCTGCACATCGCCGGGATCGGCAAGTGTAAGGGCGCGGGGCGCATTCAGTATTTCCACTACTTCGGTTCGCTATCGATCGAGAGCACGTTCAGGCGGGGCGGGGAGGCGATCCATCGTCGCATGGATTATGCCGAGCCGACCAAGCAGATCGATTTCGAGGACTTCTCGGAAACGCCAGGCGCTGAGACGGTTATCGGCACGGCGCTGTCGCTCGGCGCCTTCAAGGAGACGGCGCGGCCGCGCTTCGCGGGGGCGGCCCCCAGCACGCTCTTCTCCGCTGCAGCGCTGAAGCGTCAGATGCTCATGGCCTTCCTCCAGCGTCTCGTCGGGCTGGATGAACGCCTGGGGGATTTCGGCATCGCCTTTGTGACCCGCCATGGCGACGGCGACGCCAACACAGAAGTGCTGAAGCGGGCCGATCTTCCGAAAGTGACCGCGACACGGTCGGTAGAGGTCGAGGAGCGGAATCCGTCGACGGGCGAGGGGACCGGGGTCCATCAGACCTTCCGGCTCTCGCATTATCAGCTGGACGCCGCCGAGTTCGGCCTGCCCAGGAATGCGATCGCCTTCTGCGCCAAATCCTCTCCGGTGCAGGACATCACAGGCTATTACCTCCGTACGAAGACCGAGCAGAACAACCCTGTCGGCGGCTTTCACCACATCGTCCTCGTGGAGAGCGACTTCCTCGACCAACGGGTGAACGAACAGCGCGACGGCTTCGACGACATTCCCGCCGAGATCCCGACCACGGACCTCTTCGCCTCGGACCCCCTCTCCTACGCCGACATCCATGCCGCCATCGATCCCGTGATCGAGGAGATGGTCGTTCCGGCGGATTGGACGAAGGAGGTCGTGATCAAGGAGCTCACCGACCAGTTCGGTGTGAGCGAAGCCATGTTGGCCGACACCTCGACGCGCATCGTCTATGGCGAGCCGGCGCAGTCCGTGGTCGAGCGCGTGCTCAAGAAGTACCAGGAGCGGGTCATCGAGGAGACGGCGGAAATCTTCGACTTGAAGGAGGAGATCATCCGCGCCGAACCGGATTCCGAGGAGTTCCGTGCGAAGATCAACCAGCTGGCCTGGAAGTACACCTCGTCGCTCAAGAATTTCGACATGGCGAACCTGTCCCAGCTCGTCGTTCGCCGCGCCGCCATCGTGGAAATTCTCGCCCTGGCCTGCGGCAAGAACCTCGCCATGCAGTCGTTGGCGGATGGTGTCCGCCGCAAGGACGAACGGATCATTCACAGCATTTTCTTCCCGATGCGGCGGGACAGCACCGACGTCACCGATCACGACATCTGGCTGCTGAGCGAGGATTACCAGTACTACGACTACATCGCGTCGGATGTTCCGCTGGCCAGTATCGTCTGGGAGGGGGACGAGACCGTCTTCGAGGACGATATCGATCGCGAGTTCGCCAAGCTGTTGGTCGAGCGTTCCAATGACCATGCCGCGAAACGCCCCGATATCGCGCTCTTCAGCAAGGAGGGGTCGGCGATCATTGTCGAGTTCAAGGCGCCTGGCGTGTCGATGGACGATCACACCGGCGACCTGCGGGAGTACGCCCATCTCCTTGCGGCCAAGTCCGGCGGCAAGCTCAACCGTTTCTACTGCTATCTGATCGGCGACACGCTCAACCCGCTGCGGCTCGGCGAGACCTGGACCCAGTTTCCGACCGGCACGGGCTGGTTTTCCTCAGGTGAGCTCCGCGACCCGGTGGCCAGGCGACAACTGGGCGAGACCTATTCCGAAATCCTCTTCTACGACGACGTCGTCGCCAGGGCGAAAAAGCGCATCAGGGTCTATCAGGACAAGCTGCAGCTCTCGCTCAAGACTTGAACCCTTGGTGGAGCCGTGACCGATCCGGTCTCGACGCACGAGGTGGAAGGCGACGGCCTGACCGCTCGGATCGAGGCCCAAAGTAGAAGGGCCGCCTCGCGGCGGCCCTTGGAAGTCTGTTTAGACTCATTCCACGCCAGCCTTGCGGCTGGTAACGAACCCACGGAACGACGTGGCTGGAGTGCCGTGAATATGAGGTTTGTTTCCCGGTTCGTCAATGCGCCGGGCTGGAGCGGGGGCGTCGGCGCGTGACCAAGTCTATCACAGAATCCCTGAACGCCCTCATCGACGCCCTGCCGCAGCGACCCGACCAAGCCGTAATCGACCGTCTCCGAACGGACCTGTCGGTCGTCAGCTCGCAGCTTTTGAGCGGCGCCATCCAGGAGATCGCGGCGACCGCGAAAAAGAAGCTGCCGGAAGAACCGGCTGAGGGCGATATCCGCGACGCGATCTACCGAATCTACAATCGCAAGGTCGCTGAGCACGCTCAGATGTTCCCGATGTTCCACACGGTCGAGACCGCCCTGCGCGCGAGCCTCGCCGTCGAGCTGGAGACCCACTACGGCATCCAAGGTTGGTGGAACCCTGTACTCAAAGGGCTGATGTCGAGCGCGTGGGATCCCCGGTCGGTGACGCGCATCGGCAACGTCGACATCAACCGCGAGATTCCCTACCGAATGGGGCGAATCCTGCAGTCCCTGATCGACAAGAAGGTCGCGGTCACCAGCTTTCGCACCGGGAACGAGCTCCTGACAGCCTGCGACTTCGGACACCTCGTCTTCCTGATTGAGGACCACTGGTCGCTCTTCGCGCCCAAGTTCGTCTTCAAGGGGCAAATGGTTCCGAAGCAACTCGCGGTGACTTGGCTCGACCGCATCCGGGATGCGCGAAACGCCGTCTATCACCACCAGTCATTTGAAGGCGCGCCAGGGGCCTATGACGCGGGCGATTTCGTAACGCAATGCCTCGGTGTGAAACTCGCCAAGGTGCATCCGCTGATCGCCGGCGCGCCCTGCAAGCCGCCGCCCTACTTCCCTAAGCTGGTCGCGCCTCGACAGGCGGCGCCCTAACCGGCGCAGATCGAGACAACCACGGGTGACGCCCAATGAATATATGTCTTTTCGGCGGAGCGAATCTGACCGCTGCGCCGAAGAAGCCGGGGCACATCCTCCTGACTGCGCTCGGCGGGAGGATGACGGCATGCGCGATCAGCATATCTTGACGTCGAGTAGGGGGTCATCATGCGCGGATGGGATCGTGCGGATCAGACTTAGGGCGCCCAATTCGCAGAACGGACTTTTGGCGCAGGCTGCTGAGCGGAACTCCATGGCAATCGCCATCAGATCGTTCGTAGCGGCGGGCTAGAAACAAGCGTGCTCCGCTCAACATCTTCCCCGCGATCGCTGCCGAGCCATTGGCGTCTCTTGGCTCCAGATCTGAGGATCGCCGGACGTTCCCCGTCGTCCGAGCGCCCGCGCGAAAGGCCCTCTATCGAAATCCCACAGCCGTGCTGGGTCGAAACCGGCGCTCAACGCAAGACATGAGGTGTCGGTGTTCGTCCGGCGCCGAGGGCGGATGGCCCCCGGACTGCCCCGTCGGTCAATCTCGCAACGCATTCAGCAGCACCAGCAGGGAACTCGCGGTCATGGCGATTGCGGCCCCCAAGGGAGAAAGCAGGCCCAAAGCCGCCAGGGGCAGGACGATGATGTTGTAGGCGAGGGCGAGGACGACATTCTGGCGGATTTTGCGGCGTGTCTCGGCGGCCAGGCTTAGCGCCACGTCGACCTGTTCAAGACCCCCTTCGAGGATGACGATCGCCGCCGTGGCCGCGGCGGCCGGATGCGCCCGGGCCACCGAGACCCCGCAGGCGGCGGCGGTCAGGGCGGGGGCGTCGTTCACGCCGTCGCCGACGAAGAGCACAGGTCCTCTCGTGTTCCTGATCCTGTCGGCCTTGTCGGCGGGGGTGCAGCCCCAGTGGACCGCAGCGGCGTCCAGGCCGATCCGCTGCGCGACCGCCAGGGCCGGCCCGTCGGCGTCGCCGGTGGCCATGGCGACCCGCAATCCTCGCCGTTTGAGCTGCGCCACACCGTCGGCGGCGCTGGGGTCCAGCGCATCGGCGAGCAGAAGGTCGCCGACCGCGAGACCATCCACGGTGACCCGAAGACGGGTTTCTCCCTGCAAACTAGCGACGCCGCCGACATGGACGTGGGTTCCGTCCGCCAGCGTCGTCTCGGCGCCGCGATCCAGGCGTTGACCGCCGACGACGACCGCGTCGCCGATCGACGCGGCGGCGACGACGGCCTGCGCAAGGGGATGGGCGATGCCGGTCTCCGCACGCGCCGCCAGGTCCAGCACCTGCGCCACAGACCAGCCGGGGCAGGGGTCGACGGCGACCACCTCGAGGCGGCCCAGGGTCAGGGTCCCGGTCTTGTCCAGAAAGGCGGTGCGCAGCCCGGCCATGCGATCGACGACGCCGGGATCGGAAAACCGCAGACCGTGCCCGGCGGCCTTGGCCGAGAGCCGCGCCTGCGCCAGGGGCGCGGCCAGGGCCAGGGCGCAGGGGCAGGCCGCCAGGAGCACGACCAGGCCGCGCATCACCGCCTCGCCCCCGTCGGCCATAACCGCCAGCGTCGCTGCCGTCACCAGGACGGCCGCCAGGATCAGGCCCTGGGTCAGCGTGCCGGCCAGGCGCGCGATCCGGTCCTCGTCACCGCCGCGCGTCGCCAGTTCTAGGGCCACCCGTCCCCCCATCCGATCCACGTCGCGATCTCCGGCTTCGCGATCAACCGAGACTTCGATCATCCGGTCGAGATTGACGGCCCCCGCGCTGATGCGGTCTCCCGGAGTGATGGCGCGCGGCGCGGATTCGCCGTTCAGCACGGCCGAGTTCAGGCGGCTCTTACCGGTCAAGATCAGGCCATCGACGGTCGCTACGGCGCCGGCAGGGATCCGCACGAGATCGCCAAGACGGAGGCTGGCGCTGGGCGCCGCCTGCCAGCCGTCCGCCTCCCGCCAGACCAGGGCCGTGTCGTCGAACAAACGGCCCATCGCCACCACGCCCTGGGCGGCCCTGCGGCGGATATGGGTCTCGATCAGACGTCCGGTCAGCAGCAGGGTGATCAGCATGACCGCCGTGTCGAAGTAGACGTGGCGATCGCCGGCCCCCAGATGAACGAGCGAGGCCGCCACGGCGCCCAGAACGCCGAGCGTGACCAGGAGGTCTAGCCCGGGCGCGCGGAGACGCAGGGATCGGATCGCCATGCGGCCGATGTCCCAACCGCCATAGAGAAGCACCGGCGAGGCCAGCAGACCGCTGGCGATAGCCAGCCTCCAGCCGAGGTTCGCGCCGAGGCTCGGAGTCACATAGATCACGATCGCTGCGACCATCGCCCACATGCCGAAGGCCACCGACACGGCGAGCCTGAGCGTCAACTGGCGGATTTGACCGTCGAACCGGTCCACCGCATCCTGAGGGTCGGCGCGCTCGATCAGGCGATAGCCGGCCTGACGGACGACGGCGCGAAGATGAGCGGTATCGCAGCGCTGTGTGTCCCATCGCACCAGGGCCGAGGCGGAAAGGTGGTGGACCCGGGCCAGGAGGACGCCGTCGGTTTCGCCAAGCCGACGCTCTAGACCGCGCGCGCACCCGCCGCAGAAGAGGCCGTCCACGGCGAACAGCTGCTGGCGGGGGTCTGCGCTCAAGGCCGGGCGCGAGCGGCCGGTTCAGGCGTGCCCACCCCGATCAGACGGCCCTGGTAGGTGCGCCCGTAAAACGTCTCCTCGCCGCTGTGGTTCTTTTGGGCCGTCTCCTGCACTGTCCCGGTCTGGCGGGGATCCTTGGGGCGCTCGTGGCTGTTGATGAAGGCGGCGACGTCCCAGGCCTGCTGGTCTGTGAGACGATCGCTCTGGCCGAGCGGCATATTGGCCTTGATGAAGCCGGCGGCGGTGTTCACCCGCGCCATGCCGGCGCCCCAGTTATAGGACCGCGGGCCCCAGAGCGCCGGGAAGACCGGCCGTCCATTCAGGTCGTACTGCCCCTGGCCGTCCGCACCATGGCAGGTCGCGCAGTTGGCGGCGTAGACCCGGCTCCCGCGCGCCGGGTCGTAACCCGCCGCGGTCTTTTCAAGCTCCGGATAGCCGGCGCCCTCCAAGTCTTGGCCCGTCGGGGCTCCGGTGGCGAGCCAGTGCATATAGATTTGCAGGTCCTTGTAGACGTCGTGACCGGCCGGCGGCGGGCCGCCGGTCGGCGAATGCTGGGCGTTCATCGAATAGGTGAAACAGCCCTTCACCCGATCTTCCATGGTGTTGATCTGCTTATTCTTGGAACGGTATTTGGGATAGACGGTCCAGGCGGCCCACATGGGCGCCGAGTTGGCCCGTCGACCGCCGTCGAGGTGGCAGTTCGAGCACGAAAGATTGTTGCCGACAAAATCCGAGGCATTGGCCGAGGTGTTCATGAAGATCGCCTGGCCGCGCCGGATCGCATCGCCTTCCGGCCCGTCGGGGATGGCGCTGTCCGGCGGCGGCTGGAACAGGGCTGCGTGGACGTTCCTGTCGCCGTCGGCCTCGCCAGCCTTGCGATCCCGCAGCCAGCCCGCGTCAAAGGCGTAGGCGGCGATGGCGAACAGGGCGAAGCCGCCGCCGACGGCATAGATCACGTCACGGGCGAACCGGCCCTTGGCGGGCCGATCCTGCGGTGCGGGAGGCGGAGCGTCGTCATCCATGGTCATCGCCTTTCATCATCGGAAGCGGCCGGCACCGGCGGAAGGGTCGCCAGATAGTCGGCGATCGCGCGTCGGTCCGCGTCGGACAGATTGCGTGCGACCTCGTTCATCAGCTGGACGTCAGAGTTGTCGCGCTGCCCCCCGACCCAAGCGGCCAGCTGCGAGGCCGTATAGGCGGGATGCTGGGCCGCCAGGGAGGGGAAGTTCGGCGCCACGCCGAAGCCCGAGGGGCCATGGCAACTGAAACAGGCGGGAAGGTTCTTGGACCAGTCGCCATACAGCGCCAGCTGCTCGCCACGCTTCAGTCCGCCGCCAAGCTCCGGCCGCGCTGTGGAGGGCGTGCGCAGGGCCGAATAGTATCGCGCGAGGCCGCGTCGGTCGGCGTCGCTCAGGGCGCCGGCGACGGTCTGCATGGTCTCATTGCGACGGCGGCCCGAGACATAGTCCTGCAGCTGTTTGACGATGTAACCCTCGGGCAGACCTGCCAGTCGGGGCACGTTGGCGCCGCCCTCGCCGGCGGCGCCGTGACAGGAGGCGCAGGCCCAGGCTTCGCCTCGGCCCTCTGTGACCAGACGCATCACGCCAGGATCGTCGAAACTGAAGATCCGGACAGGTCCGACCGGAGGTTGAGGCGCCAATCCGGGATCGACGACCCGAGCCAGCTCCTCGCCTCCGCGCCAGGCCCCGCGGCCGGGGAAGCGGTCGCGCTGCGCCGTCACGAAGGCGGGCGTGATCTCTTGGTCATCGCCGCCCCAGGTCTGGCGGACATGGGTGGCGACCCGCGCCAATTGGGCGTCGGACAGCACGCTTGCGAAGCTCGGCATATGGCCGTCGAAGACCTTGCCGCCGACATCGATCGGGCCGTCGATCCCATGCAGCAGGATCTGCACGATGACGGCCGGATCGGCGGCGACGAACCGGGATCCCGCCAGCGGCGGGATGGCGCTGCGCACGCCCACGGCGTTGGGCTGATGGCAGGTCGAACACCGCGCCTCGAAGACCTGAGCGCCGCTGTTCAAGGCGAGGGCGGGGATGTCCTCGATCTGCTCGGCGCGTTCTTCTCGCCCGACGCTGACCGCCTGGGCGTTGTCCCACAAGGTGACCGCGCCCCAGATCGCCAGGGCGATGGCGATCCAGTAGACCGGCAGCGGAATGCGCCGGAATTCCTCGTAGGGTTCGAAGGCCTCGTCCGGTTCGCGGGGCCGAGGGGCGTCAGGCGGCCTTTTGCGGATCATTTCGGCTCGCCCTTTTCGCTGTATCCGTCGTCGCGGACGGCCGTGGGCGGGGCAGGGAAGGTCCGGTCCAGGCTGCGCAGATAGGCCACGAGGTCGCGCGCCTGCGGTCTGGCCACGACGACCTTGCCCTTGGGCGCATAGCGTTCCGGCAGCGCAACGACAACGTCGCCCGGCGCCGCCTTGTCCTTGACCTCGAACAGATAAGGATAGGCCGGCATGATGCTCCAGTCGTAGATCGCGCGCGGCTGATAGAGGTGGGTCATGTGCCAGGCTTCGCTCGGCAGTCGCGCGCCCACATTCTGGAGATCCGGCCCGGTGCGCATGGTGCCCAGTTGATGGGGCTGGTCGTAGAAATAGTCGGAGGCCACCGCGGCCCGGCCCCAGCCGCGTTCGCTGTCCGGCGCCTGGTCCAGGGCGCGGGGCTGCTGGCTGTGACAATAGACGCAGCCTTCGGAGACATAGGCCGCCCGTCCCCGAAGCTCCGCCTCCGTGTAGGGCAGCAGACCCGGCGTGGGCGCTTGCTCGCGGATCTGGATGCCGGGAAGGATGACCAGCATCAGGGTGGCGAAGGCCAGGATGGCGAGGGCGAGGACGCCCAGAGGAATGACGCGGTTCATGCTGTGGTCGCCGGAACGGTGTCGGTGGGGACGGCCCCGGCCTGGGGCGCGCGGCCCTTGGCCAGCAGGGCTATGAAATGGCCCGCGAAGATGAGGTGACCCAGGGTCATCAGCCCGCCGCCGACAGACCGGGCCTCAAGATAGGGCGCCAGGACGGTGACGCTGTCGGCGAAGGGGCGCGTCGCGTCCAGCATGGCCAGACCCTGCAGCACGCCGCCGATGGTCAGGGCGAAGAAGTAGATGGCGAAGCCGATGACCACGAGCCAGAAATGGGCCTTGATCAGGGCCGGTTCGGGCCACTGCCGTCCCGTCAGTCGCGGGCCCATGTGGTAGACCGCGCCGAACAGTATGAAGGACACAAAACCATAGGCGCCGAGATGGGCGTGCCCGACCGTGTATTGGGTGAAGTGGGTCACGGTATTGATCGTGCGCAAGGCTTCGATCGACCCCTGGAAGGACGCCAGGGTATACATGACCGCCCCCAGCGAGATGAACCGCAGAGGGACCGAGGCCTTGAAGGCCCACAGGTTGCGGGCGACCGTGACGTGCTGGTTGATGGCCACGGCGATCACCGGAACGAACATCATCACACTGTGGACGATCGACAGGGTCACCACCCAGGTCGGCACCGGACCGCCGATCAGATGGTGGATGCCGACCTGACTGTAGAACAAGGCGAGCGCCCAGAAGCCGAGCAGCGACAGGCTGTAGGAGTAGATGGGTTTGCCGATGATCTTGGGAATGAAATAATAGGCCGCGCCAACGCCCAGCGGGGTCAGCCAGAGCCCCAGGACATTGTGGGCGAACCACCAGTTGACCGTCGCCTCCTGCACGCCCGAATGGATGCCCGGCAGATTGGCGATGAAGAACAGAATGGGGAACCAGCACAGCGCCCCGAGATAGTACCAACCGGTCACATAGATGTGGTCCACGTTGCGCCGTAGTGCTGTGTGGAGAAGCGGCCAGACGAAGAAGGCCCCGGCCAGGGCCAACAGCCCATCGATCTGCCAGGGGATCTCCAGCCATTCCTCGCCATCCGTCCAGCCCGAGGCGATCGCCAGAGCGCCGCAGGCCACGGCGATGTTCCAGAGCACGGCCCCGATCACAGGCAGTCGGGGATGTCGCAGCTCCGTATGAAAGATGCGCGGGGCGATCCAGAGCGCCACGCCGATGCCGGTCATCGACAGCCAGCCATAGATCACGAGATTCAGATGAAGCGTGCGGACCCGGCCAAAGGTCAGCGGCGCGACGTCCGTCAGCCAGTCCGGCCAGTGCAGCTTCAGCGAGGCCATCAGGCCGAAAATGGAGCCGATGACCAGCCAGGTGATGCCGCTGCCGATCAGGATCATCACGGGGCGGCGCGAGACCGCATCGATGCCCTCGCGCTCGGTGTCATAGTGATGCGGCCCGACGGACTGGGTGTCCTCGCCGGCCATCGTCGCATCGTCGGGCGTGCCCGCCTCGCCGGGCGTGAAGACGGTGTAGGCCTGGCCCTGGTGTAGTTGGAGCTGCCGATTCGTCACCGCCCAGATCAGAAAGGCGAGGGCCAGCAAGGACACGAGGAAGCTGAGCGCCAGCAGGAGGCCGATGGTCAGCGACATGGGGCGAGGACTCTGTCAGAAGGCATAGGTCACGTCCACATAGCCGTAGGTGGTGTCGGCGGTCGCCGGCGCGTTCGGGGCATCGGTCAGGGCGCCGCCCTTGAAGAGCCGGGCGCCGCCGGTCTCCAGAGTGACGTCGGGGGTCAGCTTGTAGCGGACCCGCGCCTCGATCTGAGTTCCGCCAAAGCGGCCGCTGTCGCTCGACGGGTCGATGACCCCCGTCGCGCCCAGACTGTCGCGCGCGTCTTCCAACCACAGGCCCCGCACCGCGACGAAGCCGTCCAGCTTGCGGTCGGGCTTTACCTCGAGGCGAACGCCGGGCGACACGAGGTTGGCGCGCGAGACCGGGCCGTAGAGACCGGCGGGGCCGAACTCGAAGCGGCGTGCGCCGTACAGGGTGTCGAACCGGCCATAGTCGCCCCGTCCCCCATCGCCCGTGACATTGTCGAACTGGGCGGCGAGTCTCGGCGACCAGTCGTGGGCGAAGGTACGTCCCGCCTCCAGATGAATGAAGCCCGCCCTGACATCCACATCCTGGGTGTCTGCGGGCGAGGCCGAGCGCCGGACCTGACCGACCTGGGCCGCCGCCTCGACCTCGACATCCCACGCCCCGGCCGCCGGCGAATGGCGCCAACGGACGCCGGGCGTCGCCAGCCGGCGGTTTCGGGTCTGCTGGTCCGCGTCATCGCTTTCGGTCAGGCCGTAGACATAGAGGTCGAGCGACCGCCGCTGGCCGAGGTCGCGAGTCCAAAACAGGCCGGCGAACTGCAGGTTGGAACTCTCTCGATCCCACGCGATCCGATTGTCCTCGATGGCGGCCCTGTCGTCCGGCAACCGCACCTGCGGCATGACCCAGAAGGCCGTCAGCGCGCCGTCGGCCAGGGGCGTGTCGAAACGGGCGCCGGTATAGGCGTTGGTGGTGTTGCGAAAATTCTGGCGAGAAACGAAACGCTTGGAACCCAGATCCATGGTGAAGCGGCCGAGTTTCAGTGTCCGCTCACGTCGCGCGCCGAGACGGATCTTGGCGTAGGCCTGAACCAACTCCAGCGCATTGACCTCGCCAACGCCGACCGACGACAGCGGACCTTGCCCGAACGCCCGCGAATCGAACACCTCGCCCGAACGTCACGTGACCCACATCCCGCTCGACGGCCAGCGTCAGCCGCGTCGTCAGGACGGCGTCGCTTGGCTCCGCCATCGGACAAAACTGGCCTGACAGCGTCTCTCCCCGCGCGCGCGCCGATCCGGAGACGCGCCAGCTATCCTGGGCGTCCGTGGGTTGCCCGGCGGCGGCGATCGCACCGCTCATGAGGAGGCCCATCAGCACCGGACAAGCGTTCCCGTGGTTGGCGCGGGCCTCTTGATGTCTCCCATCGTCGTTTCCTGCTGCGTTTTGTCGCAACAGGCCGGGCCAAGCTTAAGCCAGCCTTAAGGTGATTGCGACGGCATCCGCCGCCCAAACCAGCGGTCCACGCGATCGGCGTAGGCGGACCAGGCTGGCCCGAAGAGGGCCGTCAGGTGTCGTTCCTCGCGCCGGATGGCGAGGCGGTCGGTGGCGAAGGCGGCGACGGGGGCGGCCACGAAGAACCAGGCGTTGTCGAACAGGCCGCCGAGGCCGAGCAGCAGCAGGCCGTTGGCGAGATAGATCGGGTTGCGGCTCCAGGCGAACGGACCGGTCGTGACCAGAGCGGTCGCCGCCCGGTGCGGCAGGATGTTGGCGCGCCACCGCCGCATCACCAGCATGGCCCAGAGGTCCAAACCAAGGGCGAGCCCGACCAGGAGGCCGCCAGCGGCGAAGGCGCCGGGGAAGAGAGCGGGCGGGGACCACAGACGCGCCGTGATGAGCGCGACAAGGACGGCGCCGCCCGTGATGAGCGGCGGCCAGGGCCAGCGGTTCGGCGCCTGCGGGCTCACCCCCCGGCCAGCTTGAGAACGCCGCGCAGCAGATAGGCGACGATGCCCAGGACGCCCACGCCCAGCGCCCAGAGCGCGACGAACCAGAGGCCCTGCCGGAGCCCGTTTGTGGAGCCGCGACGCATCAGTGGTAACCGTCGTCGCCGACCTTGCCGCGGAACACCCAGTAGGCGTAGGCGGTGTAGGCTAGGATGATCGGGATCAGGATCAGGGCGCCGACCAGCATGAACAGCTGGCTGGAGGCGGGAGCTGCGGCCTGCCAGAGGGTGATCTCGTCGGGTACGGCGTAAGGGAAGACGCTGACGCCCAGCCCGGCGAAGGTCACCGCGAACAGGCCCAGCGACAGCAGGAAGGGCCAGACCTCACGCTTCTGACGCATGGTCCAGAAGAAGGCGGCCGCGACGATCAGGACGAGCAACGGCACCTGGGCCGTCAGAAGCACGCCGGGCCAGTCGAACCACCGGCGGGCGTATTCGCCGTCGAGGAACGGGGTGGCCAGGCTGACCGCGCCGATCATCAGCAAGGTCGCCGGCCCCAACTTCCAGGCCTGGGACCGGGCGTGGGTCTGGAGCGCGCCATCCGTCTTCATGTTCAGCCAGGTGGCGCCGAGAAGGGCGTAGCCGACGACGACGGCCACACCGGTCAGCAGGCTGAAGGGGCTGAGCCAGTCCCACCAGCCGCCGCCATAGGCGCGACCGGACACTTCGACCCCCTGCAGGATGGCCCCCAGGGTGACGCCCTGGGAGAAGGCGGCCAGGAGGGAGCCGCCGAAGAAGGCGACATCCCAGACGGGCTTGGCCCGCACGGTGCGCCAGCGGTATTCAAAGGCGACGCCCCGGAAGACCAGCCCCAGCAGCATGGCGATGATCGGCGTGTAGACCGCCGGCATCAGGACCGCATAGGCGAGGGGGAAGGCCGCGAACAGGCCGCCACCGCCCAGGATCAGCCAGGTCTCGTTGCCGTCCCACACCGGGGCGATCGAGTTCATCGCCTTGTCGCGCTGATCGCCGGCCTTCAGTGTCGGGAACAGGATGCCGACACCCAGGTCGAACCCGTCCATGACGATGTAGGCGAAGACGGCGAAGGCCAGCAGACCGGCCCAGACCAGGGTCAGATCAACGCTCATGATCAGTCTCCTCGCCAGTCGGGATGGGACGGTCGGGGTCGATGGCGGGGGCAGGCGTGATGCCCGCCGTGCGGATCGGCGTTTCCGCCACGCCCGGCTCGCCGCGATGAGGCGCATGGCTCATCAGACGCAGGATGTAGAAGACCCCGGCGCCGAAGACGGTGAAATAGACCACGGCGAAAGCGGCCAAGGAAGTCGCGACGGCAGGCGCCGCCAGAGGCGCGGCGCTGTCGGCGGTGCGCAGCAGGCCGTAGACGGTCCAGGGCTGGCGGCCGACCTCCGTGGTGATCCAGCCCGCCAGCACGGCGACGAACCCCATCGGTCCCATGATCAGGGCGAAGCGGTGCAGCCAGGGGGCGTCATAGAGGCGGCTGCGCAGGCGGGCGTACAACCCCCATAGCCCCAGCAGCAGCATGGCCATGCCCAGTCCCACCATGACGCGGAAGGACCAGAAGACGATCTCCACCGGCGGCCAGTCGGCGCGGGCGACGGTGTCGAGACCGGCCAGAGGCGCGTTTGGATCATGCTTCAGGATCAGGGACGACAGCTTCGGAACCTCGACCGCGCCATGGACGGTGGCGGCCTCGCGATCGGGCAGGCCGAACAGGATCAGCGGCGCCCCGTCCGGGTGGCTTTCGAAGTGGCCTTCCATCGCCATGACCTTGGCGGGCTGGTGCTCCAGGGTGTTCAACCCGTGCATGTCGCCGATGAAGATCTGCACCGGAGCGGCGACCAGGATCATGCCCATGGCCATGGCGAACATCTTGCGCGCGCCCTTGTTGGTCCGCTCCTTCATGAGGTGCCAGGCGCCGACCGCGCCGACCACCAGACCGGTCGTCAGGTAGGCCGCCAGCAGCATGTGGGCGAGGCGATAGGGGAAGGACGGGTTGAAGACGATCTTGAACCAGTCGGCCGGGATGAACTGGCCGACCTCGTTGATGGCGTAGCCTTGCGGCGTCTGCATCCAGCTGTTGACGGACAGGATCCAGAAGGCCGAGGCGAAGGTGCCGATGGCGACCATCAGGGTGGCCAGGAAGTGCAGCTTCTTGCCGACCCGGTTCAGGCCGAACAGCATCACGCCCAGGAAGCCCGCCTCGAGGAAGAAGGCGCTGAGCACCTCATAGGCCATCAGGGGGCCGATGACGGGTCCGGCCTTGTCGGAGAAGACCGACCAGTTGGTGCCGAACTGATAGGACATCACCAGACCCGAGACGACGCCCATGCCGAAGGCGACGGCGAAGATCTTCAGCCAGTATTTGAAAAGGTTCAGATAGAGCTCGCGCCCTGTCTTCAGCCACAGGGCCTCCAGCACGGCCAGATAGCTGGCCAGGCCGATAGAGAAGGCCGGGAAGACGATGTGGAAGGCGACGGTGAAGGCGAACTGCATCCGAGCCAGGATCAGGGCGTCAAGTTCCATGGAAGCGTTTCAACCGATCAAGCCGAGCGCGCCGGCGCTGCGGTAAAGCATATATAAGGCGACGACGAAGATCAGCCCCGCGAAGACGGTATTCAAGACGCCTTTCTGTCCCGACAGGGCCTTGGCGAGCCGTGCGCCGACCAGACCGCCCAGCACGCCGCCGCCGATGAAGACGGCCGCCAGGGGCCAGTCGACCCAGCCATCAAGGGCGTAGTTGAAGGCCGTGGTCAGGCCGAAGGCGGTGACGCCGACCAAGGAAGAGCCGACGGCATAGTAGATCGGCATGCGGGTCGAGAACATCAGGCTGGGCACGATAAGGAAGCCGCCGCCAATGCCGAAGAAGCCCGACATCACGCCCGTGGCCAGGCCCGTGCCGACGAGCTTGGGTGCATTGCGCCGATCAAGCTGGACGTTCGGGTCTCCGCCGGCGGAGCGGCCCCGCAACATCAGTACGCCGACGACCAGCATCAGGACGGCGAAAAGGGCCAGCAGCTTCTGACCATCCACGGCCTTGCCCAGGCTCGAACCCAGAAAGGCTCCGAGCACCCCGGCGACCGCGAACAGACTGGCAATTTTCCATTTCACCGTGCCGTGGCGGGCATGATTGATCACATTGGCGAAGGCGTTGGCGGCCACGGCGAAGGCGCTGGTGCCGATCGCCAGGTGCGGCTCCTTGACCCCGACCAGATAGACGATCAGCGGCACGGCCAGGATGGACCCGCCGCCGCCGACCAGGCCCAGGGTGAAGCCGACGAGCGAGCCGGCGCCGGCGCCGAGGCCGTACTGCAGCGGAGACAGGTCCATGATCAGGCTCAGGCGACAGCAGGGCGAAGCTGGGGGGCGGGTTCGATGTGGTGGGGGCCGGCCAGCCATTCGCGACCGCGCAACATCCCAAGCCAGTAGATTTCGGGCAGGGCCTGGGCCTTCAGATGCCAGGCCAGACGGGTCGGCTTGGTCCCGTCGAGCATCCATTTCGGGAAGCTGGGCAGGAGCTTGCCGCCATAGCCGAACTCGGCCAGCACGATCTTGCCGCGCTCGACCGTGAGCGGACATGAGCCATAGCCGTCATAGACCGCCCGCATCGGCTGGCCGTCCAGCAGCGACAGGATGTTCTCGGCCACCACGGGCGCCTGTTTGCGGGCGGCCGCAGCAGTCTTGGCGTTGGGTGCCGAACAGGCGTCGCCCAGACCGAAGACGTTTTCGAACCGCTTGTGGCGCAAGGTGGCGTCATCCACCTCGATCCAGCCGCTTTCGGCGGCCAGCGGACTTTCGCGAATGAAGTCCGGCGCCGTCTGCGGCGGGCAGACGTGCAGGAAGTCGAACTCGCGCCGAACCTGGCGAACTTCACCGTCCGCACCGGTCACGGCGAAGGTCGCGATCCGCGCCGGGCCGTCCACCGCCACCAGTTTCGATCCGAAGTTCAGGTCGATGCGGTATTTGCTGACATATTCCATCAGGGCCGGAACGTAGTCCTTGACCCCGAACAGCACCGGGCCGGCGTTGTGGAATTCGATCTCGATGTCGTTTCGACCGTGGTCGCGCCAGTGATCGGCCGACAGATACATGGCCTTCTGCGGGGCGCCGGCGCATTTGATCGGCATGGGCGGCTGGGTGAAGATCGCCCGACCGCTCTGCATCGCCTGGACCAGCTTCCAGGTGTAGGGCGCGGTCTCATAGCCGTAGTTGGAGGTGACGTTGTTGCGCCCGAGCGTTTCCGCCAGGCCCGGAATGGCGCCCCAGTCCAGCTTCAGTCCCGGCGCCGCGACCAGCATGCGATAGCCGATCCAGCGGCCGTCGGTCAGTTCGACGCGATCGTGGATGGGGTCGAAAGCCGCGACCGAGCCGCGCACCCACTGGGCGCCTTGGGGGATCAGGTCCTCGGTGCGGCGCCGGGTCCGCTCGGGCGTGAAGACGCCGGCGCCGACCATGGTCCAGCCGGGCTGATAGTAGTGATGTTCGGATGGCTCGACGATGCGGACATCAAGGTCGGGGCGACGACGCAGGAGGCTGGCGGCTGTGGCGATGCCGGCGGATCCGCCGCCGACGATCAGGACATCGCAGGACTCCAGGGGGGCGTACTGGGCGCTCATGACGCGGCTCCTTCGAGACGGGGACGCAGGGCGCCGAGGTCGTAGCCGGCGCTCTTGGCGCGTGCGATCAGATCGTCAGCGCTTATCGAGGCGACGTTCGCCAGCGCCCACAGGGTGGTCGTGCGCGTGCCGGTGCGGCAGAAGCCGAACACAGGCTGGGGCAGGTTGGCCAGAGCCTCGCGGAAGTCCGCCACGTCCTGGTCGGAGATTGCGCCGCCGACCACGGGAACATGGGCGAAAGCCAGTCCCGCAGCCTCGGCGGCCTGGCGCAGATCTTCGGAGCTGGGCTGGCCGGGCTCTTCGCCGTCGGGTCGGTTGGAGATCACCGACCGGAACCCTTGGGCCGCGATGTCGGGCAGGTCTTCCGGGGCGATCTGGGGCGAGGCGGACAGGGCCTCGTCCAAAGGGCGAATATGCATGGCTTTGTCTCCCTAGGGTCTTTTCTGGTTCAGGCGTTTCGGTCGAGGGTCAGGCGGAACAGCGCCATGCCGGCCGCGAGGGCGCCGACGAAGACGAAGGCCTGCCAGGCGCCGGTCGTCAGCGCCGCAAGCGCCGGGCCGGGGCACAGGCCGACCAAGCCCCAGCCAAGGCCGAACAGGGCGGCCCCGCCGACCAGAGGGGTGTCGATGGTCCGGCCCTCGGGCACATGGAAGGTGTCGGCCGCGACCGGAGCCTCCATGCGCCGGCGGATCAGCCAGGCTATGGCGGAGGGGATCAGCGCCCCGCCCATGACGAAGGCCAGAGAGGGGTCCCAGGCGCCCGTCACATCCAGGAAGGCCAGGACGCGGGCCGGGTTGATCATGTCGGACACCACCATGCCGGCGCCGAACAACAAGCCGCACAGGACGGCGACGATCAGCCGGCTCACGCCAGGCCTCCCAACAGGTGGCGGGTGACGAAGACGGTCAGGGCCGCGACGGCCATGAAGACGCCGGTGGCGACGATGGAGCGGGGCGACAGGCGGGCCAGGCCGCAGACGCCGTGGCCGCTGGTGCAGCCCGAGCCCCAGCGGGTGCCGAAGCCGACGATCAGGCCGCCGAGCACCAGCAGCCAGACCTCCGAAGTGATCTGCACCTCGGGCCTGCGGATCAGGGCCGAGGCCAGGGCCGCGCCGCCCAGCAGGCCGGCGATGAAAAGCAGGCCCAGAATGCGCGGCGCGCCTTTTGACAGGCCGGTCGCTGCGGCGGTCAGGCCGGAAATCCCGGCCACGCGCCCATTCAGCAACAGATAGAGACCGGCCGACAGGCCGACCAGCAGACCGCCGGCCAGCGGCCAGATGAAGGGAAGAGGCTCAAGCATCGGAGCCTCGCCTCACAGCGCGTTCAGCGGGACCTTGAGGTAGCGCACCCCATTGTCCTCGGGCTCGGGCGGGCGGCCGCCGTTCATGTTCACCTGAACCGACGGCAGGATCAGCTTGGGCATGGGCAGGGTGGCGTCGCGCTGGGTGCGCATGGCCACGAACTCGTCCTCGCTGACGTCGTCGCGAATATGGATGTTGCCTGTCCGCTGGGCACCGATGGTGGTCTCCCAGGCGAACTCGGTCCGGCCCGGCGGCGCCTTGTAGTCGTGACACAGGAAGACCCGCGCCTCGTCCGGCAGGGAGGTCAGGCGATGGATCGAGCGGTACAGGGTCCGGGCGTCGCCGCCGGGGAAGTCGCAGCGCGCCGTACCATAGTCGGGCATGAACATGGTATCGCCGGGGAAGACGGCGTCGCCGATGACATAGGCCAGACAGGCCGGGGTGTGGCCGGGCACGTGCAGGACCGTGGCCTTCAGACCACCGATCTCAAACCGGTCGCCGTCGTTGAACAGATGGTCGAACTGGCTGCCGTCGCGGCGGAAGTCGGTCCCTTCGTTGAAGATCTTGCCGAAGACCGCCTGGACGGTGAGGATTTCATGGCCAATCGCCAGCTGACCGCCGAGCTTTTCCTGGAGATAGGGCGCCGCCGACAGGTGATCGGCATGGGCGTGCGTCTCGAGCAGCCACTGAACCGTGAGACCTTCGGATTTCACGTAATCAATGAGCGCATCGGCCGAAGCGTGCGTGGTGCGGCCCGACGCCGGATCGTAGTCCAGCACGCTGTCAATGATGGCGCAGACGTCGGAGCCGGGATCGCGCACGACGTGGCTGACGGTGAAGGTGGCTTCGTCGAAGAACGATTTCACGACAGGGCGTTGGCGAGGATCGCCCAGCGCGGCGCGCACGATGTCGGCGGCGTCGTCGCGGGCGGGGTCGGGTGTGGGCGAGGACATGACGTGTCTCCGTTTCGGTGACTCAACACATATACTCATTCATAGTTCGTGCAAGTATGTATTTTAATGTAGCGGAAACGGTGGGATGCGCTTAGCTTGCGGCTATGGACACGATCGACACCGGGCCAGCCGTCTATCCCCCCGCAATGCGCGCCCTGCGCATCAACGATACGGCGCCGGACTTCACGGCGCGCACGACTCAGGGCGAAAGGCGCCTCAGCGACTACCGTGGACGCTGGCTGGTGCTGTTCTCGCATCCGGCGGACTTCACGCCGGTCTGCACCAGCGAGTTCGTGGCCCTGGCCCGGCAGGCCGACGCCTTCGCGGCGATCGACTGCGATCTGATGGCCCTGTCGGTGGACAGTCTGTATTCGCACCTGGCCTGGCTGAAGGACATCTTCCGCCGCTTCGGCGTGAAGGTGCCGTTCCCGATCATCGAAGATCCCTCCATGGCCATCGGCCACGCCTTTGGCATGGTGGACGCCGGCTCGAGCGACAGCGCCACGGTGCGCGCGACCTTCGTGATCGATCCCGAAGGCGTGGTGCGCGCCATCAGCTGGTACCCGATGAACATCGGCCGCTCGGTTGATGAGTTGCTGCGTCTCGTCACCGCCCTGCAGACCTCGGACCGTGAGGCGGCCTCCACGCCGGCGGGCTGGACGCCCGGCGACGCACTGCTGGAGCCGGCCGCCACCACACTGGACGCCGCCATCGCCGACGGTGACGGCGATGCACCCTGGTACTATCGCGAGCGCAGCGCATGACCGACGATCAAGCGGCCGCGATGGAGCGGTTGAAGGAAAAGGCGCCGGAGGCCGCAGAGCTGTTGCGCCAGCTGGCCAACGCCAACCGGCTGCTGATCCTGTGTCATATCGCCGAAGAGGAGCGCTCGGTGGGCCAGCTCGAGGCGGACCTCGGCATCAAGCAGCCGGCGCTATCCCAGCAACTGGCAGAGCTGCGCCAGTATGGCCTGGTCAAGACCCGCCGTCAGTCCCGCTCGATCTTCTATTCGATCGCCGACGAGCGCGCCCAGGCGGTCATGGGGATGCTCTACGAAATCTTCTGCGGCGATGCGAAGGCGGTCGGCGCGCGAGCCGCCGCCCCGGCGCCCCGCACATCGACGCCGGCGCGCGGCGACACAGCTCAGTTCGCCCGCATCACCGCCGTCGCACGTCGCTGACGGCAAACCCGCACAGGAGACTCTAGTGAAGGGCTTCATCGACAATATCGAACGTCTGACGGAAGAGAACACAGACTTTCGCCGCGTTCTGTACACCGGCCACAATCTGCAGCTCGTCCTCATGGCCATTCCGCACGGCCAGGAGATCGGCGAAGAGGTCCACGACGACCGCGACCAGTTCTTCCGCATCGAGGCGGGCGAGGGCGAAATCTGGATCGACGGCGTTCGTCACGCCGTGAAGGCGGATGACGGGGTCATCGTCCCTCAGGGCGCCCGCCACAATGTGGTCAGCACGGGGTCCGAGCCGCTTCGGCTCTACACCCTTTATGGTCCGCCGGAGCATCGCGACGGTACGGTTCACGCCACGGTGGAAGAGGCCTCCGCCGACCACGAGCATTTCGACGGCCGCACGACCGAATAACCGTCAGGGGCCGACGTCGTCCGCATCGGCGCGCCGGTCGTCGGGCCGCGGCAGGTGCAGGTCGATACCCAACGCCTCCGCCAGACGGGTGTCGCGACGATAGATGTCATCGCGAAAGGCGACGCGGCCCTGGCCGTCCAGAAAGGCCGTCCAATAAAGCAGGCGCACGTCGATCGGCCGACCGGTCGCCACCCGGACGGTCTCGCCGCTGTCCAGCGCGGCGTCGAATCGGGCGAGCCTCGCGGGGTCGGGCGCAAGCAGCAGCCGAGCGAAGCCGACCGCGTCCTGCACCCGCACGCAGCCGTGGCTGAGATGGCGGAAGCTCCGGTCGAACGCACCCCGCGACGGGGTGTCGTGCAGGAAGATGGCGTAGCTGTCCTGAAGTTCGAACTTGACCTGGCCCAGGGCGGCGTTCGGGCCAGCGCGCTGAACCACCATGCCATTCTGAATCGTCATGTTGTTCGCCCGCATATAGGCGGCGCCGCGTGGCAGGATCTCGCGCTGGGCGATGGAAGTCGGCACCGTCCAGGGCGGATTGGC
This sequence comes from Brevundimonas sp. ALps5, assembly GCF_058681645.1. Classification (NCBI taxonomy): domain Bacteria; kingdom Pseudomonadati; phylum Pseudomonadota; class Alphaproteobacteria; order Caulobacterales; family Caulobacteraceae; genus Brevundimonas; species Brevundimonas sp. ALps5. Next base: position 2,369,937 of record NZ_CM178744.1, read on the forward strand.
GACCACCGAGGCGAAGGGCCGTTCGAGGCTGGGCGTCGCATTGTCGGCGTCACCCGTCACGACCCGCATCGAATGCACGGGCCGACCGTCCTTCCAGTAGACCATGATGGAGGCGGCGGTGTTCACCTCGATCCGTTCCGGGGCGACGTCTCTCTTCAGCCAACGGCGGCGTTCCAAATTCAGCGCGATCTGGCGAGCGCGGGCCTCGGCCGAAATCGAGAGCGCCCGCTGTGTCGCCGGGCCGATGCGGGCGTCCGCTTCAAGACCGTGGCGCACCTGGAACGCCCGAACGGCCTCTTGCACAATGGAGCCGTATTCACCGCCAGACGGGCCGACCATCGCGGCGGCGGCTTCGCTTAAATCGCCTTCCACCCGAAGGCGCGGCAGGAGGGCGGGAAGGCGCGGGTCGGACGCAAATGGTTCGATCGTCGCGCCCAGGGCAAAGGGCGGCCAACCGCCGCGGTCGGCGATGGCGCGATAGCGGAGGAAGCCGTCGCACAGGCCCTGATAGCCGCGGTCCTGGGGTGCGAGGCCGGCCATCGTCGCCGCAAGTGTTCCGTCGTCGACCGCCTTTGCGAGGAGAGGCGGCGTGTCGACTTGGTTGCGATCCATCTCCCAGAGCGTCTCGACGGATGCTGGATCGACCCGGCCATGGGCGAGCGCCTCAGCCAGGATCAGGACGGCCTGGGTCAGTTCTGCTTCGCTAAGGGCGAGACCGTCGGGCGCCGACAGCCCGTGGCGGTCCGCCAGAGCTAGGGCGTCCATGGCTTGCCGGCGCGCGGACCCCGCCCAGGCGGGGCGTCCGCCGCGGGCCGCGTAGAAGGCTGTAGTCAGAACAGTGATGTCAAAGGCGGCGGGCGCGGGTGCTGCTCGCGCCGCCGTAGAGACCCAGAGCGGCGCCGCTGCGGCCGCCAGCAGGTGTCGGCGGTTCAGGATTGAGGAGCGACGATCAACCATGCCGCCGACACCGCAGGGTTCACCTTAAGGCAGGCTTAAGGTTGGCCGGTCCGCCAGCCCCACCGCGCGAAGATGGCGGCCCCCTCGTCGGACTTCAGAAAGTCGAGGAACGGCTGGGCGTCGGCGTCCTGGCGGCCGGTCTCTGTCACAACGGCGCCGGCGTCGCGGTAGATGCGGTAGGGCTCTTCGACCTCGACCACATCAGCGAGGTCCGGATTGGCGACCTGCCAGATGCCCCAGATGATCCAGGCGTCCAGCGTCGGGTCGTCGATCCAGGCTTGTCGGGCCTCGGCGCTGTTGCGGGCGTAGACGACGATGTTACGACGCAGGGCGCGCACCTTGGCGATGTCGCCGGTGCGACCGGCCATGTCCTCCCACAGGCCGTTCTGGCCCGCGCCGTTGACAACCAAGACCCGGCGATCGGGCTGGAAAAGATCCTCAAGGCCGCCGATGCCGTCCGGATTTCCCGGCCGAACGAGGATGGAGGCGGTGCGCAGATAGAGCGGCTCGACCGCCTCGGCGCGGATGCGGCCCTCCAGGGCGCTGACGAAGTCGGTCATCATCGTCTCGGAGCCTGAGAAGATCAGGTCGCCATCCGCCTTGGCCTGGTCCAGCCATTGGGGCGTGGGTCCGGCGACGACGGCCACGGCGCGACCGGTGCGCGCCTCATAGGCCTTCGCGGCGTCGCGCATGGCGGGGGAGGGGCCGCCGGGACCGTAGACATGAAGTGGATCGGCGGGCGTCTGGGCGTGGGCGGCCAGGGCCGTTGCGCTCAGGAGGGCGGCCAGCGTCAGTGCGGACGGGCGCATCAAGAATTCTCCTGGGGTGGGGCGAAGTGATTGGCGGGAATCTTGAAATAGACGCGCCCGTCCGGCGCGGCCGGCGGCAGCACCCCGCCGCGGATGTTCACCTGAAGCGCGTAGAGCATCAGATTCGGCAAGGGCAGGGTGGCGTCCCGATCGTCGCGGAGCCGCACGAAATCCGCCTCGCCGCGTCCGCCGCCGACATGGATGTTGTCCGCCTTCTGCTCTCTCACGGTGCTGAAGCAGGCGGGCTCGCGGCCATCCGGGCCATAGTCGTGGCCAACGAAGACGGCGGTCTCTTCAGGCAGGGCCAGGATGTCCTGGATGCTTCGGAAGAGAGTCTTCGAGTCGCCGCCCGGAAAGTCGGCGCGCGAGGTGCCGGCATAGGGCATCATCAGGGTGTCGTGGACGAAGGCGTTGCCGCCAATCACATAGGTGATGGAGGCCATGGTGTGCCCCGGTGAGAACATCACCCGCGCCGGCAGGTCGCCAACAGCGAACGTGTCGCCAGCCTTGAAGAGTCGGTCCCACTGGCGACCATCGGCCGGAAAGTCGTCGTCCAGGCCGTAGATGTCCTTCCACAGCTTCTGGACGCCGATGACCTTTTCGCCGATGGCGGTCGGCGCGCCCAGTTTCTCGTTGAGGAAGGGCGCGGCGGAGAAGTGGTCGGCGTGGGGATGGGTGTCCAGCAGCCACTCGACGGTCAGGCCCTCCGCCTTGACGTAGTCCAGGATGGCGTCGGCGTTGCGGGTCGAGGTCGCCGCCGCCTTCTCGTCGAAATCCCAGACCGGATCGATGATCGCGCATTTGCGGCTGACCGGGTCGGAGACGACATACTGCCAACTGCCGGTCTTCTTGTCGTGGAGCGCCGCGATGCGCGCTCCGCCGTGGTCGATGATCTGCATGAAGGCTCCGTTTGGTTTGCGAAGAAAAAGGCCGGACCGCTTGCGAGGTCCGGCCGGAATCCGATCAGGCGGCTTTCGGGGCGTCGGGGAGGTCGCGCGTCGAGAAATACCAGTCGGTGTAGACGTAACCCTCGGAAGCGCGAGCCTCGGCCGCCTCGGCGGTCTTGGGCGGGGGGACGATGGCCGGTTGGCCAGGGCGCCAGTTCTCAGGCGTCGCGACCCCGTTGGCGTCGGACGCCTGGAGCGCGGTGAGCAGCCGAACGAACTCTTCGATGCTGCGGCCATTGCTCATGGGATAGTAGACCATGGCGCGCAGCTTGCCTTCCGGATCGATCAGGAAGGTGGCGCGAACAGCCGAGGTGTCGGCCGCCCCGGGGTGGATCATTCCGTAGGCCTGGGCCACCTCCATCTTCAGATCCTCGATGATGGGGAAGGGGATTTCGACGCCGAACTTCTCCTTGATGTTCCGGGTCCAGGCTAGGTGCGAGAAGATGCTGTCTATCGAGAGGCCCAGGAGCTCGCAGTTCATGGCGGCGAACTCATTCGCATGCTTGGCGAACCCGATGAACTCGGTCGTGCAGACCGGGGTGAAGTCCGACGGGTGCGAGAAGAGGATCAGCCATTTGCCGCGGTAATCGGCCAAGCTGCGATCCCCGTGCGTGGTGCGGGCGTGAAAGTCGGGGGCGGGTTCGTTGAGGCGGGGCAGTCCGGTCATGTCGATATCTCCTTCAGACGCCCCAATGAACAATTACATACATACTTACGCAAACTAATAGTTCTTATGCTCAGGAAAGGTTCCGCCTATGCCGAGCCGTCAGTTCACAACCAGGGCGTATCCGGCCTGTTGAAGGTGGATGACCGTCATCAGGGCGGCGAGATCAACGCTCACGCCCGCTTCGAGATCGGCTTGCGCGATGCCGTTCCCCGCCATGGCCTGGCCGCACAGTCGAACCTGGACGCCGGCGGCGATGAGGGCGCGGATCAGGGCGCTGTTGGGGTTGGCGTCGCCCTTGCCGCGCGCGGTCCAGGCGGCGTCGGAGAGAACTGCAGGGGTGGCGGCGCCGTGCAGGACGACCACGATCTGACGGTGGTCGGCGTCCACGCCGCCCGCCGCCAGCATATTCACCAGCCGCGCGACGCGATCCAATCCCTTCAGCGGCCTGTCGTCCGCACCGCCCTGGGACACGTCGAAGATGACCCGATAGATGCGCGACGGATCCGGCTGTTCGCCGGCCTCGGGCAGGGGCTTGAAGCCGCCGAAGCCTGAGACAGCCTGGGCGAAGCTCGGGGAGGCCGCCAGGGAGGCGGCCAAGGACAGGGCGATCACGAGGGTTTTCATGGCGGGTTCCGGTGTGCGGGCGCTGGGGGTCAGGGACGGCGGGCGATGAGATCGATCAGGGCGGACCGGCCGCTGTGGCCGGCGCCTTCGGAGACGTCGCTGTCGTGGCTTTTCAGATGCAGGATGTCGAAGTCGGCGAAGGCGTCGCGGAGCAGCGCCTCGGTGTAGAGGTTCTCGACCTGCCCCGGACCGCCGGTGCCATAGGCGATCTGTTCCGGCCGATAGCCCTGCAACAGGACCAGGCCGCCAGGCTTCACGGCCGCCTTCATACGCTCGAAAAGTCGGTCGCGCTGGGGAGGCGGGGCGAACTGAATGAAGACGGCGACCACGACGTCGAACGCACCCTGCGGCCAGCCCCAGGTCTCGAAGTCCGCCACCTGGGCGTCCAGTGTGACGCCACGTCGCTCGGCCAGGGCGAGGGCCTTCTCGACCGCGCGCGGGGCGATATCCGTGGTGGTGACGGCCAGGCCCTGTTCGGCGAGCCACACGCCGTTTCGGCCCTCGCCGTCGGCGACCGCCAGAGCGGTCATGCCGGGCTGGAGCCGCGCGATCTGAGCGGCCAGGAAGGAGTTGGGCGTCTCGCCGAACAGATAGTCCTGGCGGTCATAGCGGCTGTTCCAGAAGTCGCGGGCGGCGACGGAGTCCATAAGGTGTTCCTTCAGATGATGAGGACGCTGACGGGCAGATCGGTCTCGCCAGGCGTATGGTCGGCGAACCAGGATTCAAGCGCGCCCACAGTGTCGATGTCGAGCGTCCGGCGGTCTCGCCCGTAATGTTCGGGCACCCCTTGGGCGGTGACGAAGGCCACCAGATAGTCCGCCTCCGGCTCGACAGGGCGGTCTCCGACCAGCAGGCGGTCGAGGCGCTGCCCCTTGGGATTCTCAAGCTTCACGAAGGCCGTGAGACCCCGGCAACGTTTGATGTAGCCGCCCATCTGCTCATACGGGTCGGCGGCGAAGGTGCGCTCCAGATTTTCTTCCAGCATCGCTTGCAACTCGGCCCCGGTCAGCGTCGTGCGTGAGATCGGCGGATTCATCGGCGCCATATTGTAGAGGTCGCCCAGAGTGACCGGACCCGGCGCGACGGGCGCGCCGTAGCGCCAGCCGTTGGAGAAGGCGATGTCCACGCCCGCCGCCTGCGCCGCCGCCGCCAGCAGGACGTCGTCCATCGGCGCGCTGGCCATGGCGTAGCGGTGAAGGGGGATGGCGGTGCGGCCGACGATGCGCGCCAGACGCTCGCGCTCGGGCGCCAGGGCCATCTCCACCAAGCCGGCGACTTGATCGTCTTCGGGGCCAGCGTCCACGGCTATGAGCCGATGGCGCCGCAGGCACACGCGGCCCTCTGCAATCTCCAGATCCAGCCGGCCGATATAGGCGCCGTGGCAGCCGGACTGGATGATCAGGGTGTCGCCGACGCGGGCCGGTTCGTGCAGGCGGTTATGGGTATGACCGCTCAGGATCACGTCGATGCCCGGCGTTTCGGCGGCCAGCTTCAGATCCTGCGGAAAGCCCAGGTGCGACAGCAGGACGACCAGATCGACCTTTTCCTCGCGGAGCTGGTGCAGCTGCTCGCGGGCTTCGGCCACACCCATTTCAAACCGCACGCCTTCAGAGAAGGCGGGGGGCATCGTCTTGTCGATGATGGGGCAGGCCAGGCCGATCACGCCGATCCTCAGACCGCCGCGCTCGAACACCCACCGCCCGTCGAACTCCGGCGCGCCGTCATCCTTGCGGAAGACATTGGCGGCCAGGACGGGATAATCCAGTCCCGCCGCCAACGCCTTGAACCCCGCCGGGCCATAGGCGAACTCCCAGTGCGCCGTCATGGCGTCGATCTTCAGGGCGTTCATGATCGGAACCAGCGCCTCGCCCCGGCTGGCGACGGCGACCCGCGTGCCATGGAAGGTGTCGCCGTTGTCCAGGGTCAGGCATGCACCTTCGGCGCGCGCCTCTTCGAAGAGGCGCGCGATGCGGGCGACCCCGCCCAGCCGTTCGAACCGCCAGCCGCCTTCGGTGCGCACCAGTTCGGGATGCGGCTCGAGATAGCCGTGGAGGTCGTTCAGCTGGAGCAGGGTCAGGGTGGTCATGGTCGGCTTCAGCGCAGCGGTTGTCCGGAGCGGATACGACCGATCACCGCTTCGAGTTGCGCCTGGGGCATGCCGCCGGGGATCAGATTGCCGTTGATGATAAAGGCGGGCGTGCCCTGCAGGGCCAGGGCCGCCGCTTCTCGACCATTTCGGTCCAGCACCGCGTCGATGTCTGCGCGGTGTTCGGCCAGGTCCTGATTCAGGCGCGCCATGTCCACGCCGGCCGACTGGACCAGACGGGTGATGTCCGCCTGGTCGCCGATGCGCGACGGCGACAGCATGAAGGCGTTATGGACGGCCTCGTACTTGCCCTGATAGGCGGCGGCGAGGGCGGTCCGGGCGGCGGTCTCCGAGACGTCGCCGAAGATCGGCCAATCCTTGTACAGGACGCGCACCTTGGTGTCCGCCTTCAGCAGGCCGTCGATCTCAGGCTGCATCTTCTTGCAGTAGGGGCAGTTGTAATCGACGAAGCCGATGATGGTCACATCGGCGTTCTCGGCGCCGATGAAGGGCGCTGCGGGATCGCGCAGCAGGTCATTGAAGCCGACCTGGGCGATGGGCGGCATGTCTTGTCCGGAGGCGGCGGAAGGGCTGGCGGGCGCCGCGCCGTTGTCGGCGTCGGCCGGGCCGCAGGCGGCGAGCGCCAGGACGGCGGCGAAGGCAGGGGCGAAGGTGCGGTTCATGGAAGCTCCGTGAGGCGAGGGGGTCAGTGCAGACGCGCGATTTCGGTCGCGATCTGTTCGGGGGCGATTTCCCCCATGTGGGCCTTGGCCAGACGGCCGTCGGCGTGGAGGAACAGGGTCACCGGAATGCCGGCCGTACCGTAGTGGCGGGGCAGCGCCATGGCCTCGTCGAACAGCACATGGTCGAGGGCCAGCCCCTGGCTCTGCAGAAAGGCCCGAACGCCGGCTTCGCCCTCGCCCTGGTTGACGAAGAGGAAGCGCACATTCGGATGGGCTTTTTCGGCCTGGGCCAAAGCCGGCATCTCGCGCCGGCAGGGCGGGCACCAGGTGGCCCAGAGATTGATCACCGTAGGCCGATCGATCGGCGCCGAAAGGTCGATCGCCGGTGCGTCCATCGCGGCCAGCGTCAGGGCGGGCGGCGCCATGGGCTGCGTCGCCGAGGCCAACTGATGGGCGGTGGTCCAAACCAAGGCGCTGGCCAGCACAGGCGCAATGGCCCAGGCGCGTTCGCGCGTCGTGCGCAGCAGCAGAATGGTGGCCAGGATCACGACCGGCGCGACCCAGATCCAACTGAATCCGCCCTGCCAGACCGCGAGCGCCCGCCACGGGTCAGCCCCGAAATACTCCCAGTGCGTCGCCACGTGACCGAGGCGGGCGACCGCCAGACCGCCGAAGACTAGGACCGTGCTCCACAGGTTGAAGCGCGGGCTGACCCGGCTGGCCAACAGCCCGACGCCGATCATGAAGACGAACACGCCGGCGATGATGGCGAACCGCTCGCCCGACAGGACGAGCGGGCCCAGGGTGATGGCGTTCATGCGGCGGCTCCGGCGCTCTGCAGGGCGGAGGCGACGTCTTGGGCCGACATCTCTCCGATCAGTCGGCTGCCCGGCGCTTCGGTCGCCGAGGGCGACAGGAAGATCATCGTCGGCGGTCCGATCACTCCGTGCCGCTCAAGAAGCGCGCGCGCCTCGGGCGTGCTGCGCGTGACGTCGACCTTGATGAGGTCGGTGTTCGAAAGGCCGGCGATGACCGCGGGGTCCTCGAACACCGTCCGCTCGATCACCTTGCAGCTGACGCACCAGTCGGCGGTGAAATAGACCAGGGCGGGACGTTCGCGCGCGGCGGCATCGGCGACGGCGCGGTCGAGCGCCGTCTGATCCAGCACGACCGCTGCGGTTTCGACCGGCGCGGCGGCTGAGATTCCAGCGGGCCGCGCCAGGGGCTCAAGCGGACGCCACGGGTCGTCCGCCCCGAGACTGAGGCCGACCAGCAGCAACAGGCCCCAGGTCGCGGCCGCCAGGCCAGCGACACGTGCGACGCCGTTTCTCAGATTCGGGCTCAGCGGCTGGAACAGGCCGAGAGCCGCCGCCAGACCGAGCGCCAGCGCCGCGCCGAAAGCCAGCGTCGCGCTCGGCGGCAGGATGCGGCCGGCCAGCCACCAGGCCATGCCCAGGAAGATGAAGCCGAACAGCATCTTCACCCGGTCCATCCACGGCCCAGCCTTGGGCAGGAAGCGCGCGCCGACCGTGCCGAACACGATCAAGGGCACCCCCTTGCCCAGGCCCAGGAAGAACAGGGCCGCCGCGCCCAGCCCAACGTCGCCGGTCTGTGCGATATAGAGCAGGGCACCCGCCAAGGGCGCGGTGACGCAAGGGCCCACGATGAGGGCGGAGACGAAGCCCAGACCTGCGGCTGAGGGCAGGGACCGCCGTCCGTCACCGCTGTCGCGGGACAGGCGGCTGGTCCAGGCCGAGGGCAGTTGCAACTCGAAGCCGCCGAACATGGACGCGGCGAGAACGACGAAGACGACAACCAGAGCGCCGATCGCCCAAACCGACTGGAGCGCCATCTGCAGGTTCTGTCCGGACCAGGCGGCCGCGACGCCCAGCAGGGCGAAGGCGACGGAAAGGCCCAGCACATAGGCGACCGAGAGCATCAGGCCTCGGCGCGTACCGCGCCCGTCCACGCCGCGTCCGATGACGCCGGCCAGGATCGGGTACATGGGAAAGACGCAGGGCGTGAAGGCCAGAAGCACGCCGAAACCGAAGAAGGCGAGCAGGACCCAGGTGGCCCCGCCCTGCAGCGCCAAGCGATCGACGAAGCCCGGGCTGGGGTCCGGGATGACCGCCGGCGATGGCGCGACCGGCGGAGGCGCCAACGCGCCCTCATCACTCGCGAGTGCGGGTGTGGGTGCAGCGCCCGGCGCCTGGATCGCCAGCAGAGCGGCGGCCTGAGCGGTCTGCGCATCGGCCTCCCGAGCGGCAACCTCGGACTGCGGCCGGGTCGGCACGTCCACTGTCCGCGTCATCGGCGGGTAGCAGATCGAGTCCTCGAGGCACCCCTGGTAGGTGATGTTGACCGACGTCGGGCCGCCAACCTGCGTCAGGGTCTGCGCCGATAGGGTCGCGCGACCCTCGTCATGCCAGACGTCGACGACGCCAAAGCCCGGATCGTCCTTGGTTTCGCCGGTCGCAAGCTCCAGAGGCAGCGATGCTTTCCCGCCCGGCGTGCTGGCGACGGTGTGGTCACGATAGAGATAATGGCCGGGCGCAATGTCCCAGGCGAAGGCCAGGTCGCCGTCAGCCTCACGCGTCACCGTCAGGGAGAAGGCCTTGTCAGGCGATAGCGGAGCCTGACCCAATGCCGAACCCGGAAGGGTGAAGGACAGGATCGCGAGAGCGGCGGGCAACAGTCGGCGGAAAAACCTCATGGCCATCTCGTCGGCAAACGAGCTTAAGTCAGGCTTAAGCCGCAACTTCCACCTCACGCCGCATGAGACTGCTCGCCATAGAAGATGATCCCGTTCTCGCCGACGGCCTCCAGGTCGGGCTCAGCGCCTGCGGCTGGACGGTCGAAGTCGTCGGGCGGGTCGAGGACGCCCTCGCGGCGCTGGAAAGCTCGGCGTTCGATGCGGTCGTGCTGGATTTGGGTCTTCCTGATGGCGACGGCCTTTCGGTGCTGCGTTTCGTTCGCGAGCGCGACATGGATGTCGGCGTGGTGGTCTTGTCGGCGCGCGATGACAGTCGGGACCGCATTGTGGGTCTGGACGCCGGCGCGGACGACTATGTCGGCAAGCCTTTCGATCTCGACGAACTGGCGGCGCGACTGCGCGCGGTGCGGCGTCGCCTGCTTGGGCGCTCGGCGCCCGCCTTGCGCCACGGCGGGGTGACCCTTGATCCCCAGTCGCGTCTGGCTTGGCGTGAAGAGGGGGACCTGCCCCTTTCGAGACGTGAGTTCGCCATCCTGGAGGCCCTGATGGAACGGCCTGCACAGGTCCTCTCGCGCAGTCAGCTAGAAGAACGCCTGTACGGTTGGCAGGAGGAGATCGGCTCTAACGCGGTGGAAGTGCACATCCACTATCTCCGGGCCAAGTTGGGAGCCGGCTTCATCCGCACCGTCCGCGGCGTAGGATACACCCTGCAATGAGCTCGATCCGCCTGCGTCTGTTCGCCACCCTCGCGCTCGTGACCGCCCTCGTCTGGGGCGGCGCGGTCGTCTGGGTCGAGATCCAGACCCGGGCCGAGGTGCAACGGGTGCTGGACCGGCGCCTGATGGAGTCGGCCCGCATGGTCTCGTCCCTGATGCAGGCCGGCAGCGTGCGCCCGGCGATGCAGGCTCCGGAAAGCGGGGCCGCCGATGTCTACGACCGTCAGCTCTCCTGCCAGATCTGGTCGCTGGAAGGCGATCTGATTGGTCGGTCCCAAAGCGCGCCTGCGGAGCGGTTGTCGGAAGGGGGCGACGGTTTTTCAGAACGCACGATCCGGGGCGAGCGCTGGCGCGTCTACACGGTGCATGATCGTGATGCCGGTTTCAGGGTCATGGTCGGGGACAATCTGGCCGTTCGCGAGCACCTGGTCGGCAATGTCGTCACCGCTTTGATCGGTCCGGCGGTCCTTGGTCTGCTGGTGCTTGGCGTATTGATCTGGTGGTCGGTAGGGCGGGGGCTGACCCCTATTCGACAAATGACCCGCAGCCTTGCGGTACGGGATGCGGAAGATCTGACGGCGTTGGACGTATCGCCGGACGCCCGCGAACTCCGTCCCTTCGCCCTGGCGCTGAACGACTTGATGTCACGCCTTGGCGCAGCGCGACGTCGCGAGGCCGAGTTCACGGCCGCTGCCGCGCACGAATTGCGTACGCCTCTGGCAGGCCTGCGCGTCCAGGCGCAGATTGCGGCGTCGTCTTCGGATACGGCCGTTCGAAGACGCGCGCTGGAGCAGATCCAGACCTCTGTCGATCGCACTGCCCGCCTCGTCACAGGTCTTCTCGTCTTGGCGCGCGAGGACGAGATGCCGGTTAGCGACGAAGATCGCCGCTGGGTGACGCTTCGGTCGCTGTTTGCAGGAGCGGAAGGCGATGATCGGGTGTCGATCGTTGAAGGTGACGCGCTGCTTAACGTGGATCCAGATCGCTTCGAGGCAGCGGCTGCCAATCTCCTCGCCAACGCGCAGGCGCATGCGGCATCCTCAGTCGTGATCAGTTACGACCCGACTTCCGGGCGTTTAATCGTCGAGGACGACGGCCCGGGCGTGGCCTTCTCGGATCTGCATCGGCTGGGTAGGCGCTTCTTCCGTGCGGCCAATGCACCTTCCGGAGGGAGCGGTCTGGGCCTCTCTATCGTCCTCGCCACAGTGAAGGCCCATGGGGGACAGGTGCAGTTCTTGCGCTCACCAGGAGGCGGTCTCCGTGTCGAGGTGATAGTTGCTATTGAGGCTTCGGGGTCGATGCATAAGCCTAGCACGCTGACCGACTAACAACGATCTCGGCACGCCGAAAGGGTGAGCTCGGGGCCGATCGCGGATCGGAGGCGGACATTAGATGTTCTCACCTCCAGCGTCTGCTGATGCAAACGGCTGCTGGTCGCACAGCGAGGATAGCCCGCACGCACCCCACTGCTGGCTCACTAAGTTGGGCTAGGGCTTTCGGCGGCTCAGCGGCCGCTGGTCGGGAGATTTCCGACCGGGTTTCTGCTATGGGATTTCAGGAAGTGGGTATTGATCCAGATTGCTGGCTCTTCCCCTCTTCTGGTGACCATATGGTGACCAATCGTCGCTGAGATTTCCTAAGGTCTTAGAAAAATCAGCTTTATCAATAGGATAGAACGAGAGTTCGCGGCATCGAATATCCTCTACTGGGACATCGAGCTGGAGCCCTGAAGGCCCGGGCCATCAGTCCGGGGCGTCCCATTTCGGAAATCGCCGGAATGCTGCGGTTGCGAACAGTGGGCGCCTTCTTTACGGTTCAGGTCTAGAGGGGTTGAGCCGACCATCGGGGGACGGCGCGCCGGACCCGGCGATAACCCATTGGAATACAGCCGCTCATGAGCGACGAGACCGTTCAGGACCTCTCCCTGTTCCGCAATCCGCCGGGCTTCAGGGGGCGTTCGGCGGTGGTCGTTCAGCTGTGGTGGCTGGTCCAGTCGACCCTCTTCGCCTGGTCGCCCCAGTTCATGTTCGGCTGGCGCGCCTGGCTGCTGCGCCGGTTCGGGGCGAAGATCGGCAAGGGGGTCAAGCTGCGCCCCGGCGTGCGGGTCACCTATCCCTGGAAGCTGACCATCGGCGACCACTGCTGGTTCGGCGACGGCACCCTGCTGTATTCGCTCGCCGAGATCGAGATCGGCGACAATGTCGCCATGGCCGACAACATCTCCATCGTCACGGGCTCGCACGAGTTCCGCAAACCGACCTTCGACATCTACGCCCTGCCGCTGAAGATCGAGTCCGAGAGCTGGTTCTGCTCGGGCTGTTTCGTGCACCAGGGCCTGACCATCGGGCGGGGCTCGGTCATCGGCGCCCGCGCCGTGGTGACCAAAAGCACCGAACCCTATTCGATCAACACAGGCTTCCCCGCGCGCAAGGTCGGCGACCGGCGCGTGAAGCCCGAGGCCTGAGGACCGCAGATGGCTGACACCGGCAAGAAGACGATCCTGGTCACCGGAGGCTCCGGCTTCATCGGCACCCATCTGGTCGAGGCCCTGCTCGCCGAGGGTCATACGGTCCTGAACTTCGACAAGAAGCCTCCGACTCTGGACACCCACACGCCGTACTGGATCAAGGCCGATCTGATGGACGCCCCGGTCATCGCCGCCGTGGTCGCCGAGCATCGTCCCGAGGTGATCTACAACCTCGCCGCCTGGGCCAGCCTGGCGGGCGACGCCTCCCTGATGCTGGTCAATACGGTGGGGGTCGACCATGTGATCGACGCGGTCAAGGCCATCGAGCGCTACAGCCCGGTCGTCCTGCACGTCTCGACCCAGATGGTCGCCGGCCCGGCCCAGGGATCCTTCGATCCCGAGGCCTTCAGCGCCGACACCGTCTATGGCCAGACCAAGGTCGATTCCGAGAAAATCCTGCGCGCCCGCGCCATGGATCTGGACTGGGTCGTCTTCCGCCCGACCAACATCTGGGGGCCCTACCATCCGTCCTTCGCCAAATCGATCTGGCGCTACATCGGCATGGGTCTGTATCTGCATCCCGAGGGCGATCATTCGATCCGCTCCTACGGCTATGTCGGCAATGTCGTGTCCCAGATGGTCAACGCCATCAAGGTTCCGCTGCCTGAGGTCCGTCACAAGGTCTTCTATGTGGGCGACGCCCCGATGGACTCCTCGGTCTGGCTCGACTCCTTCTCGGTGGCCCTGCGCGGCAAGCCGGTGCGGCGTTTCCCCAAGGGGCTGCTGGGGGCCATCGCCCGCGTCGGCGACCTGACCGCCTCTCTGAAGCTGCCGTCGCCGATCAACTCGGGCCGGCTGAAGCGGATGACCTCGGACTTCCGCACCCCGGTGGAGCCGACCTTCGCCCTGCTCGGCGCGGGTCCGTTCAGCTTCGAGGAAGGCGTGGCCAATACGGTCGCCTGGCTGAAGACCAACCCGACCTCCAGCGCCGACCACTGATCGGCGCCGGCCCGGCCCTTGAGGACGTTTCGGGGCCTCAGGCCGCCTGAAGCGTCTCGCGTAGGGTGTGCAGCAGGGCCGGGGCGGTGATCTCCACGTCGAAATTGGCGCGGAAGGCGGCCTGCGCGGCGGCGCCCATGGCCGTGCGTTCGTCCGGCGTCAGCGCGTTCCAGCGGCGCAGCAGGGCTTCCGCCCCCTCGATCGTGTCCGGCTCGACCAGACCCGCGCCCGCGCCCTCGACCTCGCGCCAGATATTGACCTTGTCGCTGATCAGGACGGGCTTGCCGCAGGCCATGGCCTCGGCGACGACGATGCCGAAATTCTCCTGGTGCGAGGGCAGGATGAAGGCCTCGGCGCCGTAGTAGGCGCCCCATTTGGCATCGCCCTGCAGCATGCCCGGCCAGTGCAGCCGGTCGGCGATCCCCAGGGCCTGGGCTTGCGCCTTCAGGGCGGCGACCGAGCCGGTCTGGTCCGGGCCGGCGACGACGATCTGCAGATCGGGCTGAAGGTCGGCGGCACGGGCGAAGGCTTCGACCAGCAGGTCCACGCCCTTCTTCGGGTGAATGCGGCTGAGGAACAGCAGATAGGGGCGGCCCGTCAGCTCCGGCGCCTTCCCGGCGAAGGCCGCGGTCTGGGCCGAGGTTGGGGCGGGCGCCGTCGAGGTGCCGTAGCCGACGACCTGTTCCTTGTAGCGGCTGCCCCAGAACTCGCCGCGCGCCAGCAGCTTCTCTTCCTCGGTGGTGAACAGCACCGCCTGGGCGCCCCGGGTCAGCGGCCCTTCGCAGATCTGCCAGAAGCCCTGTTTGGCCAGGTTCTTGAGCGGATAGGTGCGCCGGAACCAGGGGTCCATCATCCCGTGGGTGAAGACGAAATAGGGGGTGGAGGCGTGGGGAAGAACCCGCGCCGCGGCGAAGGTGGCGTAGTTCCACAGGCCGTTGACGATGACCGCGTCATAGTCGCCGACGTGGGCCTTCAGCCAGGGCTCCATGTCGGGCGAATAGCCGTAGTGGCCCAGGAACCCGCCCTTGGCCTTGCGGGCGCCCATGGCATGGACCTTGATCGGGCTGGCGGCGACCCAGGGATCGTCCGGGTGATCCAGGGACAGGACCTCGCGCAGGCCCAGATCGCGCGTCGCCCCGTCCTGCCGGAACACACCCTCGATCGGCCCGCCGCTGACAGGGTTCACCGAATTGATGATGTGCAACAGGCGCATTCGGCGGGAACCCGACGGTTCAGGTTTCATGGGTCGCTGACTTCTACGCAAGGGGAGAGAGGATAACCGAACTAACTTTAGTTATAGCCGTCAAGAGGTTGAGCATGCGCCACAAGGTCTCTCCCGGGGGTTGTGGCGCGCATGCCCCTATATGGTCTCGGGCGCGGCGGCCGAGACCGCCGCCGGGTGGGCTTCAGGCCATTTGTGCGCCGCCAGACGCCAGGACGCGACGGCGGTCATAATCAGATGCACTACCACCAGGGCGAGCGCGATATTCATCACGCTGGCGATCGGGACGACGATGAGGGAGGCGACCACCAGCACCGCGGCCAGGGTTCCCGAGACCATCTTGTGGGCGTTGATCGCCGAAAGCGGGGTGAACAGCCCGGTCCAGACCATCTCGAAGGCGGTGGCCAGACCCAGTGTCCAGAGCAGGGCGGTCGAGAAGTTCAGCTGGCCGTGGGAGATCAGGCGCACGCCCAGCTCGCCCAGGAAGACCACGCACAGACCATAGGCCAGCAGGCCGGCGACGGTCAGGGCGGCGTGGATCTTGAGAAGCTGGTTATAGCGGTGATGGTCGCGCTTGCCGAAGGCGAAGCTGTATTCGGGCTGCAGGGCGAAGCTCAGCATGTTGGAGCCCGAGGTGCCCAGGCGGGCTACGGTGCGGGTCACCGAGAACAGGGCCACGGTCGCCGGGGTCGCGACGGCGCCGAGGATGACCAGCGGCCCCTGGATCATCAGGGCGTTGGAGACCGGCACCAGCATATAGGTCAGGGAGGGGCCGGCCATGGCCTTCAGCCGGCTCCGGGTGGCGTGCTTTAGGCCGATCTGCAGCCAGGGGGTGTTGCGGCGGACCCAGACGGCCAGAAGAACAAGGGAAAGCAGGCGCGACGACATCCCGGCAAGGGCCGCGCCCGCCAGACCCGCGCCGCTCAGGGCCGCGATGGCGATGGCGGCGGCCTCGAACAGACGGGCCGAGGCGGCGAACATCGTCTCCGTCGCCGGACGCCCCTCGCAGCGCACTCCGGCGGAGAGCAGCAGGAAGAACTGATAGGCGATGACCGAAGCTGTCTGGGTCCCCAGGACGCCGCGCGCCTGATCCAGGCTTTCCGAGCCGAGGTTGAACCAGGCGCCGATCGGCGCGACCGTCAGCAGCACCGCCGCCGCGATCGCCAACACGCAGCCGGCGATCAGCAGCAGGCCGAAGATGCTCTGGAAGGTCTCCATCGCCCCGGCCCGGTCGCCTGCGGACACCCGGATCGACATGTCGTTCTTGGCGATGAAGGTGAAGCCGAAGTCGCTGAAATTCAGATAGGCGGGCAGGGCCGTCAACAGCACCCAGACCCCGTACCGCTCGATCCCCCAGGCCAGGATCAGGATCGGCACCGACCCGAACTGCACCCCCAGCGTCACCGCCTGACTGAACATCTGGGCGGAGAAATTCTTGGTCAGACGGGAGGGCAGTTTCATCGGGCGCCGGGAGCCGGGTAGGCGGGCCCTCCGGACGGCATCTGTCGACCTGGTGCTGCCGGATAGAACAGTCGGGCCATGAAGACGAAGATCGCCAGCGTCACCATCATCAGCGGGATGTTGCGCAGCAGGATCTCGAACAAGGCGTCGATTTCCTTCTCCGCGACGTTGCTCAGCGTCACGACCATAGCCACCGACCACGGACTGGCGGTCATCGCTCCGCCGATCAGATCGACCACGAGGAAGACCACCAGCATCAGGAAGAAGCTGATGCCGATCACCCCCGGAAGGCCGCCGACGGCGAAGGAGCTGGCGGACAGACCCACGACCGGACGTCCGACCGTCAGATAGGTCCGGAACCCGTACTTCCAGCTGACGATGTCGCCCAGAACGCCGGGGCTTTTCGAGACCAGCACCGACGGAAGCACGCGTTGGCCGACGAGACTGGTGACCTCGGACATCGTCACGCGTCCGGGGTCGTTCACCCGCGTGACCTGATCGACCGGAAGAATAAGCGCGAACCGGTCGATGTTCGCGGTCGACGGATAGACGTAACTTCCCGATGACCGGTAGTTGGCCGCGAAGCCCTTGTAGACCTTGTCGTTCAGGGCGTTGATCCGGCCGAAGTCATAGTTGTTCTGCCTCAGGATCGCCATCGTCAGATCGACCCGTTCGGCGACGGTCTTGTTGGTCTGTTCGGCGCGGGTGATGTGGATCAGCGGAGCGAGCACGAACTGGGATGCAATCAGGAAGACGGCGCCGCCGACCACGTACTGAGGTTTCACCTTCAGTTTGTAGAAGACGAAGATCAGCACGATGACCAGCGCCGCGTCCATGACATCCTTCTTGATGTTGGCGGCGAACGACAGGCCCGTGATCATGATGAACATCACGATCGCGAGGGTGGTGTCGGCGCCCCGGGCGCGGCTGGAGACGGCGCGGGAGACCTGGCCGGCGAAGCTGAAGACCAGCAGGAAATAGAAGGCGCCGAAGCCGCCGAAGCCGCCGATGGCGTCGCTGTTGCCGTTCGTGAACTGGGGACGGAAATGCTCATGCAGCACCAGCAGGATGAAGGCGATCACGAACATCACCGGAAACAGCGGCGTTCGGGATCCCGCGACGTCGAACTCCTGCTTCAGGTTCTGGATCGCCCGGAAGCGGATCGGGAACCTCTGGGCGACCATGAAGGCCGCGGTCGTGGCCATATGTCCGGTAAAGACGACGATCGCCGAAGTGTCCGGATTGTACAGGTTCTGCTGGACCGGCTGCCACAGGACAGTCTTGATCACGACGGCGAACATGCCGCTGTACAGGCAGATCGAAAAATAGATCATGCTGGCGACGGTCAGCTTGTCCGAATAGATCGAAAAGAAGCCGCACACCGAGATGATGTATAGTGCGATCAGGATCGGGAAGTTCGCACCCAGCACAAGCTGAATGATCGCGCAGATCGTGGCGAGGATCAGATATGCGGCAGCGAACTTCTTCACGCGTTGGCCGCCTTGAACGCGGCATAGGCGCCTTCGATGCCGTCCTTCAGACCGATCGTCGGGGCCCAGCCCATGGCCTTGAGTTTGTCGCCGCTCATGAGCTTGCGCATGGTGCCGTCCGGCTTGGAGGTATCGGTGACGATGTCGCCGTTGAAGCCGACAACCTCGCACACAAGTCTGGCCAGATCGATAATGGGCAGGTCCTCGCCCGAGCCGACGTTGACGTGCTCGAAGTCGGAATAGGTCTTCATCAGGAAGACGCAGGCGTCGGCGCAGTCGTCGGAGTTCAGGAACTCGCGCCGTGGCGTGCCGGTGCCCCAGATGACGATGTGGTCGGCGCCCGTTTCCTTCGCCTCATGCGCCTTGCGGATCAGGGCCGGCAGGACATGGCTGGAGGTCAGGTCGTAGTTGTCGCCGGGGCCGTAGAGGTTGGTCGGCATGGCCGAGATGAAGTCGCAGCCGTGCTGCTTGCGATAGGACTGGGCCAGTTTGATGCCGGCGATCTTGGCCACCGCATACCATTCGTTGGTCGGTTCCAGCGGGCCGGTCAGCAGGGCGTCTTCCGGGATCGGCTGGGGCGCTTGCTTGGGGTAGATGCAGCTGGAGCCGAGGAACAGCATCTTGGCGACGCCCTCGCGGTAGGCCGCCTCGGTGACGTTGGCCGCGATCATCAGGTTGTCGTACAGGAAGTCGGCCGGATAGGTGTCATTGGCCAGGATGCCGCCGACCTTGGCCGCGGCCATGAAGATGGCGTCGGGCTTGCGGTCCGCGACGAAGGCGCGGACCTGGTCGGGCGATTTCAGATCGACGTCGGCGCGGGTTGCGGTGACGACCTCGCAGTCCTCGGACGCCAGCCGGCGCACGATGGCCGAACCGACCATCCCGCGATGGCCGGCGACCCAGATTCGTTTCCCGGCGAGCGGGAAGACGACCTCACTCGCCATTGCCGCGCCGCTCCCTCGCGACCGCGATCAGGTCGGCGGCGACCATTTCCTCGCACAGGGCTTCCCACTTGGTGTCGTGGGTCCAGCCCAGCTTCGCCTTCGCCTTGGCCGGGTTGCCGATCAGCAGATCGACCTCGGTCGGGCGGAAGTAGCGCGGGTCGATCCGGACGTAGACGCGGCCGGTCTCGGTGCAGATCCCCGTCTCGTCGACGCCTTCGCCTTCCCAGCGCAGGGTCACGTCGATCTGTTTGAAGGCGTGGGTGACGAAGTCGCGGATGACCGTCGTCTCGCCGGTGGCCAGGACATAGTCGTCGGCCGTTTCCTGCTGCAGCATCAGCCACATGCCGCGGACGTACTCGCGGGCGTGGCCCCAGTCGCGCTTGGCATCGATGTTGCCGAGATAGAGGGTGTCCTGGAAGCCGTGCTTGATGGCGGCGACCGCGCGCGTGATCTTGCGCGTCACGAAGGTCTCGCCGCGCAGCGGGCTCTCGTGGTTGAACAGGATGCCGTTCGAGGCGTGGATGCCATAGGCCTCGCGGTAGTTCACCACGATCCAGTAGCCATACATCTTGGCCACGGCATAGGGGCTGCGCGGATAGAAGGGCGTCGTTTCCGACTGCGGCACTTCCTGCACCAGGCCATACAGCTCCGACGTCGAGGCCTGATAGAATTTGGTCTTCTTCTCGAGGCCCAGGATGCGGATCGCCTCAAGGATGCGCAGGGTGCCGATGCCGTCGGCATTGGCCGTGTATTCCGGCATCTCGAACGACACCTGGACGTGGCTCATGGCCGCCAGGTTGTAGATTTCGTCCGGCTGGGTTTCCTGGATGATGCGGATCAGATTGGTGGAATCCGTCAGGTCGCCGTGGTGCAGGATGAAGCGCGGATCCTTCTCGTGCGGATCCTGGTACAGATGTTCGATCCGGCCCGTGTTGAACGACGACGAGCGGCGCTTCACGCCGTGGACCGTATAACCCTTCTCGAGCAGCAGCTCCGACAGATAGGCGCCGTCCTGACCGGTCACCCCGGTGATCAGCGCGACCTTGCCCTTACCCACTTCCGACATCAAACCCCCGGTGATGTTTTCGCCCCCCGACAGGGCAAATGTAACATAGCTCTCTAATCACAAACTGACGAGGCCCTGTTCGCATTTGCAAAATCGAAAACGACAAATGTGATCAAGCGCCTGCGACTGGCTCGTCCGGCTAGGGACTGCAAGCCCCGAGCCATTCTCCATGAAAGCGAACGCTGTCGTCCGATTTCACTACAGGGCGGATTTTACTGGCGCTTACGGCATTTTGTGGCGGAGATGCGCGGCGACGGACGGCGATGTCCCAATTGTGAAACGCGGTCCCCCGCACGTGATTTGTACAGCGATGCTTTAAAAGCCCGGGGAATATGAGAGAGTGGGTCGGGCCCCGTCATGTTGCGATGCAAAATGACGGCGGCGACTGCGGGGACGATATGATGATCAGAGACGACGGTGTCAGGCGTTGTCGGTGGAGCGAAGTGTCTTGAGCGGCGTGGCCTCCGGCGCGCTTTCGCGCGAGACTCTTCTGAACGCCGTGCCGAACGGGGATGAACCGACGGCCGGAACGTCCCGGATCGGGACGGACCTCGTCGCCGACGGTCCGCGCCGTATCCTGATCGTCGCGTTGAACTATGCGCCCGAGCTGGTCGGCTGCGCCAAATACTCTACCGAACTGGCCGAGGATCTGGTCGCGCGCGGCCATACGGTCGAGGTCGTCTGCGCCCCGCCCTACTATCCGCAATGGAAGATCGGCGAGGGCTATTCCGGCGCCGAGTGGCGGCGCGAGGAGCGCAACGGCGTCGTCCTGCACCGCGTGCCCCTCTATGTGCCGCCCAAGCCCACGGGCGTGAAACGGATCGCCCATCTGGCCTCCTTCGGCCTGACCGCCGCGCCCGCCGCCGTGGCCGCGGCCCTGCGGTTCAAGCCGCATCTGGTCTTCGCCGTGGCCCCGACCCTGACCGCCGCCGCCGCCGCCTGGATGGCGGCCAAAGCGTCGGGCGCCGCCGGCTGGCTGCACATCCAGGACTTCGAGGTCGACGCGGCCTTCGACCTGGGTCTGCTCAGCAATCAGACGGCGCGCTCCACCGCGCTCGGCATCGAACGCACCGTGCTGCGCCGCTTCGACCGGGTGTCGAGCATCTCCCCGGCCATGACCGGACTTCTGGCCCGCAAGGGCGTGGCGGCCGATCGCATCGTCGAACTGCGCAACTGGGTCGATGTGGACGCCGTCAGCGTCTTCCCCTCCAGCGACACCGCCTATCGCCGCGAGCTGGGCATTCCGGCCGACCGGATCGTCGCCCTCTATTCCGGCAACATGGCCGCCAAACAGGGTATCGAGATGTTGGGCGAGGTCGCGACCCGGCTGCGTGACGCCGGCGCCCCGGTCACCCTGATGCTGTGCGGCGACGGCCCGGCCCGTGCGGGGCTTGAGGCGGCCTGCGCCGGTCTGGACAATGTCCGCTTCCTGCCGCTGCAGCCCATGGAGCGCCTGCCCGAACTGCTCGGGACCGCCGACATCCACCTCCTGCCGCAACGGCCCGAGGCCGCCGATCTGGTCCTGCCGTCCAAGCTGACGGGCATGCTGGCCTCGGGCCGGGCCGTGGTGGCCATGGCCGCCCCGGGCACGGGACTGGCGCATGAGGTCGAGGGCTGCGGTCTGGCGGTCGATACGACGGCTCAGGCCATGACGGCGGGCATTCTGGATCTGGTCGCGGACACCGCGGCGCGTCAGGCTTTCGGCATGCAAGCTCGCGTCCGCGCCGAGGAGCGCTGGCGCAAGAGCGAGATCATCGGCGCCTTCGAACAGACGGTTCAGGCCCTTCGCAAGGCCTGAATTCTCGCCCGCACCTGAGCCGCCTCAGCGCGGCTCGGGACGTCCGCCCGGCGCCCATTCGGGCTTGAAGTCGCTCGACGCCATCCAGCGCAGGGGCTCGATCAGGGACTGGATCGCCTGGGTCATGAACGGCAGGTCCAGATGGGCGATGTCGTCGTCGGGGCTGTGATAGGTCGGGGTGACCGCCCAGCCCGAGACGGTGTGGGCGACGATGCCCTTGAGCGCGAGCGAGTAGTTGTCCGAGCGCTGGAAGAAGTTCTGTTCCGGATACATGTCCGGCGCGACCAGGGCGCCCTTCTCCTTCAGCGTCGGGCCGAAGTTGGAGCGTTCGAAGCCGGTCATCATCATGACCCCCGCCGGCATCTTCGGATCCTGGGCGCCGATCATCTCGATTTCCAGATTGGCGACGATGTCGGTCAGGGGCACGGGCGGGTGCTCCCCGAAGTAGGTCGAGCCGAGACCGCCGATCTCTTCCGAACCATAGGCGACGAACAGGATGCCGCGCCGGTGCGCCTCGCCGGAGGACAGGGCATGGGCCAGTTCCAGCACCGCCGTCGTGCCCGAGGCGTCGTCATTGGCGCCGTGCATGATGGTCCCGTCGGCGCGGACGCCGAGGTGGTCGAGGTGGGCCGAGATCAGCAGGACGCCTGCGGTCGGATCGCTGCCGGGCAGATAGCCGATGGCGTTGGTGGTCACCCCTTCCTCGCGCCGGACGGCGCCCGGGTCGATCGCGGCAGTGGTTCCGGCCAGGGCTTTCAGCCGATCGTAGTCGGCGGCCGAGACGATGACCGCATCGATCTGGCTCTGCCGGCGTGTGGCCTCGGTCAGACGGATGGTCGGCCGGGGCGGGCGGCTGGCGGCCCGGGCCTTCAGGAAGTCGGTTTCGCGCACGATCACGAGGTTGGAGCCCTTGGTCGCGGCCGCATTGATCCACCCGAGGGCCGCGTTGCCTTCCGGCGGCGCGATCATCACCACCTCGGCGCCGGTAAAGGCGGCGGGATCGTCGCCGCCGACGGTCAGGGCGCCGGAGTTGGGGGTTCCCGAGCCGAGCAGGACGGTCAGCCCCGAACCCTGAGTCAGGGTGATGCCGCCGACGGTCAGGCTGGCGTTCGTGCCCAGGGTGGTCTTCGTCACGCTCGCGGTCTGCAGATACGACGTCATCCCCGGCGCGGTCTGCAGGCCATAGCCCTGGAACATGGCGCCGACATAGGCGGCGGCAACGCCTTCGTCCGGGGTGGCGCTGCCGCGGCCGCGCAGGGCGTCTCCGGCCAGGAAGGCCTCATGGGCGGCGACCCATTCCTGCTTCACCTGCCAACCTGAAGTCTGGGCCTGCGCATGGGCCGAAGCCGAGGTGAGCGCCAGGATCGCGGCGGCGAGAATGGCGTGGCGTTTCGACATGTCAGAGGTCCCCCGAACGACAGGACCGCAGGGTTAGGCGGCGACGATCCGGGCCGTCAAGCGACCGGCGGATTAAGGTTCGGCAAGAAACCGCTCGACGCCGCCGCGCCGTGGATTTAACCGCCGTCACAGCCCCGTTCCTCACGCGAGTTCCGTCATGAAACGCTTCGCCCTCGCCGCCATCGCCATGCTGGCGGTCGCGGTCCCCGCCGCCCAGGTCGACGCCTGGGGATCGACCGGTCACCGGCTCGTGGGCGTCGCGGCCATCCGCGCCCTGCCGGACAGCCTGCCGGCCTTCGTGCGCGGCATGAACGCCGCCGCCGAGGTGGGCGAGCTGTCGCGCGAACCCGACCGTTCCAAGGGCGGCGGCCAGCCCCACGACCGCGAGCGCGACACCGCCCACTTCGTCGATCTGGACGACACCGGCCACGTCATGAACGCCAACGGCATGTCGATCGACGCCCTGCCGAACCTGAAGTCCGAATACGACGCCCAGTTGCTGGCCGCCGGGATCAAGGTCGATGACGCCGGCTATCTGCCCTACGCCATCATGGACGGCTGGCAGCAGCTGGTGCGCGATTTCGGCTATTGGCGCGTGCTCGACGCCGTCGAACAGCGCGAGACCGACCCGGCCAAACGCGCCTGGTATCGCGAGGACCGCCTGCGTCGCGAAGCGCTGGTGATGCGCGACCTCGGCTATCTGTCCCACTATGTCGGCGACGCCTCGCAGCCGCTGCACATGTCGATCCACTACAACGGCTGGGGCGACTATCCGAACCCGGAAGGCTTCACCAACTCGCGGCAGACGCACTCGATGTTCGAGGGCGGCTATATCCGCCGCAACGTCCGTCTGGACGCGGTCGAGGCCGCCATGCCCGCCCCGGCGCTGGACGGTTTCCAGATGAAGCCCTCGATCGTCGCCTATCTGAAGACCGGCGTCAGCCAGGTGGTTCCCTTCTACCGGCTTGAGAAGGCCGGGGCCTTCGCCGAGGGCGACGCGCGCGGCGCGGCCTTCGCGACCGAGCGGGTGGCGGCGGGCGCGGCCGAGCTGCGCGACCTGATCATCCTGGCCTGGCAGGCCTCCGAGACCGCTTCCGTCGGCTGGCCGGCGGTCAAGGTCGCCGACGTCAAGAGCGGCGCCGCCGACCCCTGGGCCTCCCTCTACGGCGAGGATTGAGCCTTGACCGCCGAGGCCGAGACCCTGCTGCGGCAGGCCCAGTCGCACAAGCTCGCCGGCCGCCCGGGCGAGGCGGCGGACGCCTATGAGGCCCTGCTGGCGCTCAGGCCCGACCTGCCCGACACCTGGTTCAACCTGGCGCTGATGCAGCGTCAGGCGGGGCGGCCGGCGGCGGCGCTCGCCTCCTACCAGCAGGCGCTCGACCGCCGCGTCTCGGGCCCCGAGGAGGTCCACCTCAACCGCGCCGTCATCTACGCCGACGACCTGGGCCAGGCCGAGGCCGCCGAGGCGGAGCTGAAGACCGCCCTGGCCATCCAGCCCGCCTACCTCGCCGCCTGGCTCAACCTCGGCAATCTGCACGAGGACAAGGGCGAGCGGGAGCTGGCGCGGGCCGCCTATCGCCGCGCGCTCGACCTCGCCCCGCCCCAGGCCGCGCCCCTGGCCCTGGCCCGCCTCGCCAACGCCACCCGCTTCACCGACGCCGCCGACCCCCTGATCGCCGCCCTGCGCGCGACCGTGGGCCGGACCGGCGCCCCCGACGCCGACGTCGCCGAGGTCGGCTTCGCCCTCGGCCGCGCGCTGGATGAAGTCGGGGCTTACGACGACGCCTTCGCCGCCTATGCCTCGGCCAACGCCGCCAGCCGCCGGGGCCTCGGCGCCCGCTACGACCGGGCCGCCCAGGAGGCCTTCGTCGACCGCGCCATCGCCGCCTTCCCCAAGCCCGCCCCCACGGTCTGGGACCCCACCGGCGCCCCCGTCTTCATCCTCGGCATGTTCCGCTCGGGATCGACCCTGGTGGAGCGGATCCTGTCGGCCCACGACGGCGTGACCTCGGGCGGGGAGCTGGCGCTCATGCCCCGCGTCATCTCAACCATCACCCCCTATCCCGAGGCCGCCGGCGCCGCCTCACGCGACGCCCTCGCCAACTGGCGCCAGACCTATCTGGACCAGCTCCACGCCGCCCGTCCCAATGCGGCGCTGGTCACCGACAAACGCCCCGACAACTTCCTCCACATCGGCCTGATCAAGGCCATGTTCCCGGACGCGAAGATCATCCACACCGTCCGCGACCCCCGGGACATGATCCTGTCCAACTGGTTCCTCCACCTCGACGGCTCGATGCCTTACGCGCTGGACCTCGAGGACGCCGCCCACTGGTACGGCGAGCACAACCGCCTCATGGCCCATTGGAAGTCGCTCTATCCGGACATCCTGACCGTCGATTACGACGCCCTCGTCGCCGATCCCAGGCCGGAGATCGAACGCATCCTGAGCTTCTGCGGTCTCGACTGGCAGGATCAGGTGCTGGACTTCCACGCCGCCGGCGGCATGGTCCGCACGGCCAGCGTCTGGCAGATCCGCGAGCCCTTCTACAAACGCTCCTCCGGCCGCTGGAAGCACTATGAGGCCCACCTCGGCGGCCTGCGGACCGCGCTCGGCCTCTGACATGACCACCTCCGCCCCCAAGCCTCCGGTCGTCATCCTCGACCGCCCCCAGATGGCCGAGAACATCGGCGCCGTCGCCCGCGTCATGGCCAATTTCGGCCTCGACCAGCTGCGCCTCGTCAGCCCGCGCGACGGCTGGCCGCAGGACCGCGCCTGGGCCACGGCCTCGGGCGCCGACTGGGTGCTGGAGGGCGTCACGGTCTTCGACAGCGTCGCCGCCGCCATCGCCGACCTGAATACCGTCTTCGCCACCACGGCCCGCCCGCGCGAGACCCGCCAGCCCGTCCGCACCCCGCGCGAGGCCACCCGCGTCCTCTATGACGATCGCGCCTCGGGCCTCGAGATCGGCCTCCTGTTCGGCGCCGAGCGCGCGGGGCTGGAGACCACCGACATCGCCCTGTGCCACGGCATCGTCACCATCCCCATCGACCCGCGCCACCAGAGCCTGAACCTGGCCCAGGCCGTGGCCATCAACGCCTATGAGTGGCGCACCCTGGTCCTCGACGCCCCGCCGCCGAACTTCCGCGAGGCCGAGCCCCCGGCGACCGGCGACCTCCAGCTCGGCATGTACGAACATCTGGAGCGCGAGCTCGACGCCGCCGGCTTCTTCCACCCGCCCGAGAAGTTCCGCTCCATGAGCCAGAACCTGCGCGTCATGCTCGGCCGCGCCGCCTTCACCGCCCAGGAGGTCGCCACCTTCCGTGGCGTGATCACCGCCCTGTCGAAGGGGCGGGGGCAGAAGCTGCGGAAGCTGGCGGAGGAGGGGAAGCAATAGCTTCCTTCTCCCCTTGCGGGAGAAGGTGGAGCGCGGAGCGCGACGGATGAGGGGTCACGCCGTCCTCTGAAGTCAGCGCCACTTCCCCACTGGACAGTCTGCACGACCCCTCATCCGTCAGCCTTCGGCTGCCACCTTCTCCCGCAAGGGGAGAAGGATCAGGTCACGGAACCCCCGCCGCCTCCCCCTCCGGCAACCCCATCTGCGCGCGCCATTCCTTCCGATGCAGCCGCAGCATCGCGTCATCCAGCGCCCACAACGGCTTCAGCCGTCCATCCTCGTCCCAGAACTCCTCCGCCCACGGATGCTCGGCCGCCCGCACCCGGTCCATGGCCGCGACCTCGGGCCCCAGATGGTCGGCGCGCCAGCGATAGAGGAAGGTCATGTGCCACATCGGCGCCTCCTCCATCGGCCCGCCGTCCATCATCCGGATCAGGTCCCGCGCCAGCTCCCGCGTCGCGTCCCGTTCGCGCAGAAACGCCTCCAGCTTCCGCTCGCCATGCCTGTCCCAGCCCTCCGGCGGGATCGGCGACGGATCGCAATCCCCCCGCATCCCCGGCCCCCGCCGCCACCGCTCCGAGGCCCGCCGCCGCCACAGATTATCCAGCCCGACGTCATACCGCTCGGCCACCGACGCCGCCGTCTCTCCGGCCTCCCACGCCCGCCGCACCTCGCCCCAGGTCTCCTCCGACCGTATCTTCGGCGCCGCCCACCGGCTCATGGCTTGATCTCCCGGCGGCAGGGCAGGTGAGGGGTCTCTAACAGGCCGCCCATGGCGATCCTCCGTGCAGGGTTTTCCAAACCCCATCCTGCCCCCGCCGGCGACCATGCTGAGCCGAATGCATCGAGCGCCCGCATCGCCGCTCCGCAAGCCGTTCAGATCCTTGAGGTTCGCCGCCCGGACCGGACATCGGGCGTGCTTATCCTCCCCACGCAGTGGGGAGGGGGACCGCTAAGCGGTGGAGGGGGCTCTTTCACCTCCCCATTCGCCAAGGCGAATGGGGAGGACAGATCGCGCAGCGATCAGGAGGGGGCGACACGGTGCCTGAAGTGAGGAGCGATATCTCGTGACGCAGGGTGCCTAGTAATTTATCTTCACGGCAATTTCTGAAGTATTTGATCTGTAGTTAGATCCTCCTCCTATAACGGAGTATCTATTCAAGGTCACTGTTTCTCCAATATCCTCATAGAGCATACGTACTGACTTATGGTCCGCGTTACTTATAAGAATTTTTACGCCTCGATTTGATGCCCGCCTTATTGCTCGAGAAAGACGCTCTTGGTCATGCCAAGAGAAAATATTCTCATTATATTTAACAAATCCGTTGTTGTTATGCTTTACCGTGTAGGGAGGGTCCACAAATAGGAAATCATTCCTTTTTGTTCTGTCAATTACAGGCTCAAAGTCAGAATTCAGTATCTCGCAGCCGTCCAGCGATTCTGCTATTCCATCAAAATTATCCGATTTAAGTAAAATCTGATCCTTTGTGCCTTTTGGGACGTTGAACTCGCCCTTTCTATTGACTCTATATAAACCGTTGTAGCAAGATCTATTAAGATACAGAAACCAACCAGCAAGTTCTGTGGGATCTTTTGGGCGATTTGACCTCGTTTTATAATAATATGACTCAGAATGATTGGTGGCGTGTTTGGATAATTCCTCCTGAACACCAATGACGTCAAACTGAATTGCGCGATATGTTCTTATAAGATCTAGATTTAAATCTGAAAGGATCGCTCTTTCCGGTCTGATACTGAAGAAGATAGCTCCGCCCCCGAAGAAGGGCTCGACGTATGTGCCGAAATCCTTCGGTATAAGGTTCTTGTAATTTCGAGCAAGCCATCGCTTTCCGCCAGCCCATTTCAATGGAGGAGTCAGCTCCTCTAAAATCAACGCAGACATCAGGACGCCTGCTTTCGAAGATGGTCCTCGATCAACGACAGCAAATTCATGTCTGCGTCGGAATATGACCTATTGAAAGGGTGCGCATATATCTTGCGCACGTCGTTGAAATCATCGAACCATTTTATGTATTTGGTCAGGCCTTTCTGCTGGCCCGGAAGCGGTATGTTCAGGACCTCTTTGAAGTGAGGCCAATTTTCGTTGGTTTCGACGATTTTCTTAAGCTCAATTACGTCGAGATATGTCTCAAGAGGTGTAGTGCCGTCTGGATCTGTATCCGCCCGTTTGCTGTAGGCTTTGATTTTTATGTCTTTGTTTTTGATTCCCTTTTCGAAGAAGTCAGCGCCGTAGATTTCTCTTAGTCGCTGAATGACATACCGGTGAAGATTGTCGACGATCCATCGGACATACTGATCTCCTTGATCGGTCCGTCCTTTCGATGAGTTCAACCGAAATTCGTCAAGGCCATCCACATTCAGTGAAGGGAGCTGTTCAGCGATTAGAGCTGCGGACTGCAAGAAGTAGCGTTTGGGGCCGCCCGTACCGAAGGTAATTGGGAATCGCGACTTGAACTCCTCATCAGAGGCCTGTTCACAGAAATCGATAAATGGTTTGGCCAGCATTATGGCTTGATCAGCCAAATCTCCTGGATCCACTTCTCGGACGTCAATTCGCTCGACGGTCTCGAGATGGCGAATGAGCTCAGAAGATAGACGGATAAGGGCAGCAACTGCCACGTTATGGCAGAGGGGGACGGCGGAGCCAGCCCAACGGTCAGGGTTCACCCGGCGTATTGCCTCAAAGAAGCTGCTGAGGAAACTCGTAATATTTGAGAGCGTTTCCTCGTGAGTACGTCCCGTGAGCGGGCCGTCAACAAGCCTTCCATCTCGTGCTGAAAGCCGCCCTATAAGCGCACTTTGGAGGATTGCGGGCTTCAGTTGGGGTACCGTCAGGGGCTGCTGACGGCCGCGCATGCCAGGAAGAGCGATGCGATCTTCAAACGGCCCCAAAACTTCACCGCGAAGCATGTCGAGGGCGCGAACGGCGATCGCACTAAGCGCTTCCCGGGGATCTTCGGATCCCCATTTGAGTTCGCCGTCCAACTCATCGAGCAGTTTCTTTTGGACCTGCTTCTGTTCGCGATTGATCGTTGCGAATAGGTTGGCCTCTTCTTCTGCAGGAAGGCGCTCAAAGGCGACAACCGGAATCGCAGGAGCCCTCTCGGGGTCGCCTACTATCGCGGCACCGTAGATCCGATGCTGGCCGTCGATGATCCAGCAACTCTTGTATGTGTCGGGCAAGTAGAGACGGCCAAACTGGACGTCTCCGCCGGGGTCGCGCTCTCCGATGTCAAATCGAAGATTGTGGTGGAAATTCACCAGCACCGAGTTCGCGAAGTAGCCGCCAGCTTCAAGGAACCCGGCGATTTTCTTCAAGCGACCAGGGTTTATCAGCCGCTGATAAGTTGGGGCTCCCGAGGGGTCACGAAGATCTCGGTGGTTCACAAATGCCCGGCGAAGGAGGTCTTCTGCAGAAATGGTGAAGGAGTAGGCCGCACGGCCTCCTAAGCGAAAACGAGACGCCATTACATAGGATTGAGATAAGGCGGGTATGGATTGGCCGCGCAGAAATTCGGCGTGAAACTGATATTTTGCGGCCTTGCCGAGAATTTTGGCTATCTCCATGAAGTACCGAAGCTCGTGTTCGCGAACTACATGAATTTGCCGATCTTTGGCGCGCGCTAGATCGTTCTCTTTCCACCGAATTCTTGCCGTCACCATCAGCCAGATGATCTTTGGCTTATAGTCCGGTCCGCCGTGAGCGCGGATGGCGTTTGCTACCTGCTTCTTGATGGAGTCGAACTCGGAAAGCTCTGCTTGCAGGCTCTTGGATTTCATCGACTCGGCGGACTTGCACTCCGCCACGACCGCCGTTTCATCATCAAGCGCTAGCACGTCGATCTGCTTGGTAATCTTTTTGCCTTCCACATCGACCGTCACTTTAAAGTGGCGGCCTGTGTTCAGCTTTTCGTAGCCGAGCAGATACAGGAGGACCCAAAGCTGGTTTTCGAGCTGCTCGTCCAACCGCTTGGCTCTGCGAACTCGGACCCCGCGCTGCATGTCGCGGTCTTTTTCCCAACCCGCTTCAAGATGTTCGGCTAGCTCGCCTTGGCTGATCCGCTTGATCGAATACGGCTGGCGACGCTTTTTGTACTCGGCGATCCGAGCAGCGCGGGTCTCGGTCAGGCCCTCTGCTGGAATTGTAGCTACGTTGGCTTCTGGCAACTCGCCCCCCGGCTTATCTAGCTTATCTCGGAGGCAAGCTACTGAGAGTTGAGGGGTTTGCCTAGCGTCACCAGAGGTAGCTACCGCCCCTTCCTGAACGCCTCCGCCTTCTCCGCCGCCGCCTCCTGACGCCACTTCTTCGGCGCCGCGCGGTCGACCGCATCGCCCTCCGCCGTCATGACGTCGTTGGCGAACTCCAGGTCCAGAAGCTTGAGCTTCTTGATCTCGTCGCGGAGGCGGGCGGCTTCCTCGAACTCGAGGTTGGAGGCGGCGTCGCGCATCTTGCCTTCGAGGTCCTTGAGGGTGGCCTGGAAGTTGGAGCCGATGAAGGGCTTGCTGTCTTCCTTCACGCCGGCCGGGATCAGGACGCGGTCCTTCTCATAGGGGCTGTCGAGGATTTCCTTGATGTCGCGCTTGACGCTCTCGGGCGTGATGCCGTGTTCGAGGTTGTAGGCCTCCTGACGCTCGCGCCTGCGGTTCGTCTCGGCCATGGCGCGCTCCATCGAGCCGGTCATGCGGTCGGCGTAGAGGATGACGCGGCCGTCGACGTTGCGGGCGGCGCGGCCGATGGTCTGGATCAGCGAGGTCTCGGAGCGCAGGAAGCCCTCCTTGTCGGCGTCGAGGATGGCGACCAGGCCGCACTCGGGGATGTCGAGGCCCTCGCGCAGCAGGTTGATGCCGATCAGGACGTCGAAGGTCCCCAGACGCAGGTCGCGGATGATCTCGATGCGTTCGAGGGTGTCGACGTCGGAGTGCATGTAGCGGACGCGGACGCCCTGTTCGTGCATGTATTCCGTCAGGTCCTCGGCCATCTTCTTGGTCAGGACGGTGACCAGGGAGCGGTAGCCGTTGCGGGCGACCTGTTTGACCTCGTCGATGACGTCGTCGACCTGGTTGCGGGTGGTTCCCGAGACCGGGCGGATCTCGACCGGGGGGTCGATCAGGCCGGTGGGGCGGATGACCTGTTCGACGAAGACGCCGCCGGTGCGCTCCATCTCCCACGGGCCGGGGGTGGCCGAGACGTGGACCGTCTGGGGCCTCATGGCGTCCCATTCGTCGAACTTGAGCGGGCGGTTGTCGATGGCCGAGGGCAGGCGGAAGCCGTACTCCGCCAGGGTGGATTTGCGGCGGTAGTCACCGCGGTACATGCCGTTGATCTGGCCCACGGTGACGTGGCTCTCGTCCACGAACAGCAGGGCGTTGTCGGGGATGTATTCGAAAAAGGTCGGCGGGGGCTCGCCGGGGGCGCGGCCGGTCAGCCAGCGGGAATAGTTCTCGATGCCGGCGCAGGAGCCGGTGGCCTCCATCATCTCCAGATCGAAGCGGGTGCGCTGTTCGAGGCGCTGGGCCTCCAGCAGCTTGCCGTTCTCGATCATCCAGTCGAGCGTCTCCTTGAGCTCGGCCTTGATGCCGGCGGCGGCCTGGTTGAGCGTCGGCCGGGGGGTGACGTAGTGGGAGGCGGCGTAGACGGTGATCTCCTTGAGGTCGGCGGTCTTCTTGCCGGTCAGGGGATCGAACTCCTGGATGCTCTCGATCTCGTCCCCGAACAGGCTGATGCGCCAGGCGCGGTCCTCCTGGTGGACCGGGAAGATCTCGACGACGTCGCCGCGCTTGCGGAACATCCCCCGCTCGAAATGGACGTCGTTGCGCTTGTACTGCAGCGCGATCAGGTCCGCCCGCAGCTTGCCCTCGTCGATCGTGTCCCCGACCTTCAGCGTGAAGGTCATGGCCGTATAGGTCTCGACCGACCCGATGCCGTAGATGCAGGAGACCGAGGCCACGACGATGACGTCGTCTCTCTCGAGGATCGACCGCGTCGCCGAGTGGCGCATGCGGTCGATCTGCTCGTTAATCGAGCTGTCCTTCTCGATGTAGGTGTCGGTCCGGGGCACATAGGCCTCGGGTTGGTAGTAGTCGTAGTAGCTGACGAAATACTCGACGGCATTGTCCGGGAAGAAGGCCTTGAACTCGGAATAGAGCTGCGCCGCCAGGGTCTTGTTGGGGGCGAGGATCAGGGCGGGGCGCTGGGTCTGTTCGATGACCTTGGCCATGGTGAAGGTCTTGCCGGAGCCGGTGACGCCGAGGAGGACCTGGTCGCGATCGCCCTCGGCGGCCTGGGCGACGAGTTCGGCGATGGCGGCGGGCTGGTCGCCGGCGGGGGTGTATTTCGTCTCGAGGCGGAAGCGGCCGCCCTTGCGCTTGCCCTCGTGCGAGGGACGGTGCGGGACCCAATCGTCGGGCGCGCCGGGGGCCTCCTCGGGCGTCAGGCGCGGGCCGGACACCGGGGCGAACATCGGCATGTTCTTCATCGCCCTGGGCATGGCGCCCGCATCGTCGCGGAGAAAGGCGGCGGGAGCCTCCTGCATGCCCGAGCCGGGGACGTGCACGGGCTTCGTGGTCCGGGGCGCGGAGCCTTTGGGCGTCGAGGAACGGTTCATGAACGCAAGATAGGTCCGGAGGGCGGCAGACGCCAGTCAGAGCGCCCGGGACGGCGGAGGGTTGCTGACATCCCCCGGTCAAGCCGGAGGATGACGGGGTGGCAGCAAGTTTCACATCCGGCGACGCTTCGGGGCGGCGGCGTCCTGACCTACCCTTGTACGGGGCGTCGCGTGGATGATTCGGATGAGGCACGGAGTGAAGATGCGGCTGGCGGTGGCAAGCTTGCTGCTGCTGTCCGGCTGCGGGCGGTTGATCCCGGATGCGCCGAAGCCCGCTCCCTATTATCCACCGAGCATGAGCCGGCCGGGACAGACCTCCTACGCCAGCGCGACCGGGGTGATCGGCCAGCCGATCGACGGCGATACGTACCGGCGGCTACGCGGTGCGACGAGCTCGCTGGGCCAGTGCGTGGCCGAGCTGGACGCGGCGCGGGTGACCTTCTCGCCGACGCCGGACCGGGTGAACTCCGAGACCTGCGGCCTGACCGACGCCGGGGTGCTGGGCCCGGACTTCGGCACGGTGGCGCGGATGCAGCCGTCGGACGTGACCATGACCTGCGCCCTGGCCGCCGCCGTCAGCGTCTGGCGCAGGCAGTCGGTCGAGCCGGCGGCGCGGGAGTTCTTTGGATCGGACGTGGTCCAGATCGACCATATGGGCGTCTACGCCTGCCGACCGGTCAACTCACAGGCAGGCAACCGGCCGAGCGCCCATTCGCGGGCGGCGGCCCTGGACTTCGCGGGCGTGCGGCTGAGGGACGGGACGCGGATCACCGTGACCAACGACTGGAATGACCCGGGGCCCAAGGGCCGGTTCCTGCACCGGATCCGCGACGACGCCTGCAAGGTGTTCGGGACCACGCTCAGCCCCGACTACAACGCCCTGCACCACGACCACCTCCATCTGGAGGCGGAGAACAGCCGGTTTTGCCGCTAGGCTGGGGCCCTAGCGGCGCGTGCTGACGCGGGCGCGGGTCTCCAGTTCACCGATACGGCGCAGCAGATAGTCACGGTCGTCGGCCGAGGGGCTGGTGCGGCTGTAGGCGGCTTCCAGGCGGATGAGGTCGCCGTATTCGACACGGATGTCGGCGGCTTCGGTGCGGCTGATCGAGCCGGAGCGTTCGCCCGCCGAGACGGCGGCGTCGATGTTGGCCAGGCGGGTGCGGTTGTCGAGGACGGGCTGGTAGCCGCCGCCCGGGTAGCCCGAGGTCGGGCCGTCGCCGAGACGGGCGTCCAGTGCATCGAGCCTGGCGTCCAGATCGGCCTGCTCGCGGGCGTCGATGCCGTTGCGGGCATAGGAGGCCTCGGTCTGGATCAGGGCCTGATAGTCGGTGCGCAGGCTGGTCGCCTGGGTGCGGGTGATGCGACGGGCGGTGACGGCCGCGTTGATGCGGGCCTCGAAGTCGGCGCGGCCATCGGCGACCGAGGTGTTCGAGCCATAGCCGCCACCGGTGTTGGGATAGCCGGTCCCGGTGTTGTCGACGACGTTCAGCCGCTGGGTGAAGGCCTGATACTGGGCGTTCAGGTCGGCGCGCTCCTGGGTGGTGAAGCGGCCGTCCGAGCCGTAGCGGGCCTCGAGCTGGACCAGGGCGTTGTAGTCGGTGCGCAGGCGGTCGGCGCTGCTGCTCGACCGGGTTCCGGCGCGAACGTCGGCGGTCAGCTGGGTTTCGAACTGGGCGCGGCCGGTTTCCAGCGGGCGACGGTTGGCCAGCCACTGCGGATCGAGATTGGAGTTGATGCCGAACAGGGCGCCGACGACGCTGCCGAGATTGGGCTGCTGGGTCTGCCCGTAAGACGTCTGGCCGTAGGGCGTCGTCTGGCCGTAGGGCGTCTGGGCGTGAGCGTTGGTGGTGATCGCCATGGCGGCCGCCGCGATCCCGATCAGGGCGGGCGCGATCAGGTCGCGCGAGGTGACGGTGGTCTTGATCGAACGCATGGCTCAGTCTCCGAACGGGCCGGCCCCGGGCCCCTGAGCCGACAGAACGACGGCGGGGCGGATCGGTTGCCGAAGAGGTTCAGCTCGGCTTCCACACGCACCAGATCGGGGTCGAGCCCACCTCGCCTTCGCCACGGAGTTCAAAGCCGTTGCGATAGTAGAACTCCAGACTGTCGGGATTGGTGGTGTCCAGATAGACGCCGTGCGAGCGCTCGTCCCTGCGCGCAGCCTCGCAGAAAGTTTCGAGCAACCGCTTGCCGGCGCCCTGGCCCTGGAGCGACGGGTGTACGCCGATGACGCCCAGATAGGCGTGAGCCTCGGGGGGCTGAAAAGCGTCGCAGATCCGTTCATAGGCGGCGAGACGGTCGGCGAGCGGCGGCGCACCGGCTTCGAACAGGCGCCATTCCTCGATCAGAGCCGCGGGCCAGATCGGTCGGGAGGCGTCGTAGCCCATCGCAGCGCCCAGCACCTCGCCGTCCCGGTGAACAACGAACGCCGGCATGTTCAGCGCCAGTCGAGCCCGCAGAAGGATGGAGAAGAAGGTCAGGACGCCAGCGCGGAGGCCCTCGGGGTGGTCTCCGAACAGCCAGGCCATCAACGGGTCTCGGGCGAAGGTGTCGCCCAGCATGGCGACGGCGGCCTCGACGTCGTCGGAACGCGCGGGTCTGACTTCGAACATGGCGGCGCCTGCTGGCGGTTGGGACGGCGCAGTAAGGCCGGGAGAGCGCAGACTTGGCAACACACGGCACGCCGAAATCCGCCCGCAGGCGCGGGCGCCCTGGAAAATGTCAGCATCTCCCGTTCGCGTCCGAAAACCGCGAGACCGCGATGCGTGCGGGACGCTAGGGTCGGCGAAAACCGGGAGACCCGTCATGACCCAATTCCGCGACCTGCATGCCTCGGGCCTGCTGATCCTGCCCAATGCCTGGGATGCGGCCAGCGCCGTGGTGGCGCGAGCGGCGGGGGCGAAGGCGGTGGCGACGACCAGCGCGGGCGTGGCCTGGGCGCTGGGCTGGCCGGACGGGGCGGAAGGGGAGGCGGCGCCGCCCGAGGGCGAGCTGCTGGCGGCGCTGGCGCGGATCGTGCGGGTGGCGGGCGTGCCGGTCAGCGCCGACTGCGAGGCGGGCTTTTCCGACGATCCGGCCGAGGCGGCGGGCTTCATCCGCCGGGTGGTCGAGACGGGCGCCCAGGGCATCAATATCGAGGACGGGGCCGGGCCGGCGGAACTGCTGGCCGAGAAGATCGCGGCCATCCGGGCGGTGGTGGGACCCGACCTGTTCATCAATGCCCGCTGCGACCTGTGGCTGAGAGGGATCGGGCCGGTCGAAGGGCGGCTGGAAGAGGCGGCGCGGCGCACGGCCCTGTTCCGTGAAGCGGGCGCCGACGGTCTGTTCATGCCGGGCGTAACGGACGAGCCGACCATCCGTGAACTGGTCGGGTTCGGCCTGCCGCTGAACCTGCTGGCGCGGGCGGCCCTGCCGGGGGCGGCGGCGTTGGAGGCCATGGGGGTGCGCAGGCTCAGCGCCGGGTCGAACATGTCGGCGGCGGCCTATGGGACCGCCGACCGGCTGACGCGGGCGTTTCTGGCCGACGGACTGTCGGGGCCCCAGGTCGAGGCGGCGATGGACTATGGGGCGTTGAACGCCCTGATGAGCCGCTGATGAGCCTGACCTTCTATCGCGCCGTGATCGACAGCCCGATCCAGCCCCTGGCCATCGCCTTCGACGCGGCCGGAGCGCTGCGGGCGCTGAGCTTCGATGGGAAGGGCGACAGCGTGGCGGCAACGATGGCGCGCGAATATCCGCGCGCAGACCTGATCGAGGCGCCGGTTCCGGCGACGATGGCCGAGGCGTTCGTGGCCTATTTCGCCGGCGATCGGTCGGCGCTGGAGCGGATCCCGTGGTCGCTGGACGGGGCGACCGGGGAGGGCGGGTTTCAGGCGCGGGTCTGGGTCGAACTGACGAACATCCCGCCGGGCCAGACGATCAGCTATGGCGAGATGGCCAAGCGGGCCGGCGGTTCGGGGCCGGAGGCCGCGCGCGCCGCCGGGGTGGCCCTGAACCGAAATCCGATCGCCCTGGTGCTGGCCTGCCACCGGGTGGTCGGGGCCGACGGGGCCATGACCGGCTTCGGCGGCGGGCTGGAGCGCAAGACCTGGCTGTTGCGCCACGAGGGCGCGCTGCTGCTCTAGGCGGCGTCGGCTTCGGCCGCGCAGTAGCCCTGCGAAACCGGGATGCCGTGGTCGCGCTGATAGGCCATGCCCCATTCGCGCAGGGTCAGCAGGATGGGCTTCAGGCTGCGACCATAGTCGGTCAGTTCGTATTCGACGCGCGGCGGCACCTGCGGGAAGACATGGCGGGCGACAAGGCCGTCGGCCTCCAGTTCGCGCAACTGCAGGGTCAGCATCCGCTGGGTCGCATTGGGAATGCGGCGGGTCAGTTGCATGAAGCGCAGCCGCTTCTCCAGAAGGTGGAACAGGATCAAGGGTTTCCACACCCCGCCGATGACCGACAGGGTCACTTCGACAGCGCATCCGCTCTTCGCGTCCAGCCGTTTGGGTCGCATCTTTATACGTCCATAAATGTAAGTACCGGTGATGATTGTGCCTTCTTGCGATCATCGGCGCACCGACCGATCTGGGCCTCATCGACACTCCAGACAAGGACCGGACCGATGAGCGAACAGGCGAATTTCAAGGCGCTGCTGACCACGAAGGGGGAGGGCGGACTGCAGACGGCGGTCGTCGATTTTCCGACGTCGGACCTGATGGCGGGCGATGTCACCGTCGCGGTCGAGTGGTCGACCATCAACTACAAGGACGGGCTGGCGATCACGGGGCGGGCGCCGGTGATCGGGGTCTTTCCGCTGATTTCGGGCATCGATCTGGCAGGTGTGGTCGAGGCCTCGGAGGATGATCGGTTCAAGGTCGGCGACCGGGTTCTGGTCAACGGCTGGGCGCTGAGCCAGACGCATCATGGCGGCTATGCGCAGAAGGCCCGCGTGCCGGGCGACTGGCTGATCCCCGTGCCCGAGGCCTTCACCACGCGCGAGGCCATGGCCATCGGGACGGCCGGCTATACGGCCATGCTGTGTGTGCTGGCGCTGGAGCACGGCGGGCTGACGCCGGACAAGGGCGAGGTGCTGGTCACCGGCGCCAACGGCGGAGTCGGATCGATCGCCATCGCCCTGTTGTCGAAGCTCGGCTACCGCGTCGTCGCCTCGACCGGGCGGCTGGAAGAGGCTGACTATCTGAAGGCTCTGGGGGCGGCAGAGGTCATTGACCGCGCGACCGTGTCGGAGCCGGGCAAGCCGATCCAGGCCGAGCGCTGGGCCGGGGCGGTGGATTCGGTCGGCAGCCATACTCTGGCGAATGTTCTGGCCCAGACAAAATATCGGGGAACGGTCGCCGCCTGCGGTCTGGCCCAGGGCATGGACCTGCCGGGATCGGTCGCGCCCTTCATCCTGAGGAATGTGACCCTGGCCGGGATCGACAGCGTCAATGCGCCGCGCGAGGTCCGGCTGGAGGCCTGGCGGCGACTGGCGGCCGATCTGGATGTGACGAAGCTGGCGAGCACCATCACGGAGGTCGGTCTGGCCGAGGTCCCGGGCGTCGCGGCGGACATCCTGCAGGGCAGGGTGCGCGGCCGGACAGTGGTGGACGTAAACCGCTGAGGCCTTCCGGCCCGGCCCCTACCAGTTCGGACTGGCGTGGGCCGGGCCGCGGAAGACGGCGTTGGCGAAGATGACCTTCATCCCGTCCATATAGCCGCGGAAGGTCGGGTCCTGGGCGAAGCCGATGATCCAGCCCCGGCCAGAGGAAGCCGCCATGATCGCGGGCTTGAACGCCAGCTGGGCGCGGTTCTGGGCCCAGAGCTGGCCGGACATGAGCAGATCGTCGGCCGAGGCGAAGCGGGCGACATTGGTCCCTTCGCCGACCTTGAGCGGGGTGTAGATGTCGCCGCCCTGAACCAGCACGTTCAGCGACGGCGCGGTCCCGGCCGAGAGCCAGTGGTCGGGATCGACGTCGGCGCGGGCCAGGACGCCGGCGACCGAGGCCGGGCCGTGCTGGCTGTCGCCGACCTGCTTCTCATAGTCCGAGAGACTGGCGATCCGCTGGCCGTCGACCCGGGCCTTGTCGGAGGCGCCGGAACCGTCGCCGGCTTCGGCGGCGTTCTCGCGGCGCGAGGCCAGCATGTCGGATGCGGGGTCGGTCAGGAAGCGGGTCGCCGAGCCCAGGCCGATCAGGGTGCCGCCGTTGTCGACCCATTCCTTCAGATGTTTGGCGCCGCCCTCGCCGAGGACGCCCTTGTAGCCGCCGCCCTGGGGCAGGACGATCACCTGGAAGGCCGAGAGGTCGGCCGAGCCGAGGTTGGAGGTGCGGACCACGGTGACCGGATAGCCGAACTCGCGCTCCAGCACATAGCGGGTGGCGCCGACGGCGGTGGGGTCGGCCGGGTCGTCCCAGGCCAGGGCGATGCGCGGGGCGCGCAGGGCCACGGCGTCGCCCGAGCCGAAGCTGGGGCCGTCGGAGTTCCAGCTCTCGGCCGCGCCCACGACCTCGGCGCCGGTCATGGCCGCCCAGCCAGTCATCTTCGCGGTCAGGTCGGCGGCGTTGCCGGCGCGGGGAATGACCAGCGTCCCGGCGGGCCAGCGGCGACCGGCGTGGGTGAAGGGCTTGTCCATGGTGCGCATGGCCACGCCCTGACGCAGGGCCGAGGCCATCAGCTGGGTCGCGCCGAAGCCCGGCGCGACGAGGAAGCCGTAGGCGGCGTCGGCGTCGGCGATGCCCCGCGGCGTGGCCTTGTCGGTGGTGGCGGCCGTGACGCTGACGCTCGGCGCCGAAGCGCAGCGGTCGGCGGGCGTGTTGAACATCAGGGGCAGGGACCAGGCGGTGACGTCATAGATCTCGTCGCCCAGACCGCGCGCGCGACGGCGCTCCTGTTCGGCCAGGAAGTCGGCGGGGACGGCGACGTCCTTCGTCAGCAGCACCTCGGCCATGCGACGCTGGGGCTGGCTGAGGTTCACGACATAGGAGCCGGCCGGATAGGACTTGCCGCAGGCGGTGAAGCCGGCCTCGGCCTTGCCGACCTCGACGCCCGAGGCGACCAGCAGCCCGGCGAGGCGGTCGGCCTCACCCGGGTCCCAGCTGGAGCGCGACAGGACATAGGCGCCGCGTCCGCCGACGCCGTCGGCGCCGTAGGCGTAGAAGTTGTTGA
This sequence comes from Brevundimonas sp. ALps5, assembly GCF_058681645.1. Lineage (NCBI taxonomy): Bacteria > Pseudomonadati > Pseudomonadota > Alphaproteobacteria > Caulobacterales > Caulobacteraceae > Brevundimonas > Brevundimonas sp. ALps5. Next base: position 2,410,157 of record NZ_CM178744.1, read on the forward strand.
GCAGCCGGTCGTGGTTCGTCGAGGCCGCCTCGATGGTCGAGAGGGAGGCGACGAAGTGGTTCCGGACGGTGTCACGGTAGGTCAGGATCTCGCCCGACGACCGGCGCGCCGCCAGACCCCGGGCCGAGCCCTGTTCATAGGTCATGGAGATGGCGCCGAGATAGCCCGGCCAGCCGTCGCCATAGCCCGGATAGAAGGCGTCATAGACCTGGCGGTTGAAGTAGGGGATGCCGTTCTGGTCGAAGCGACGGGCGGTGTTGCGGCCGATCAGTTCGCGGCTCTCCAGCGTCGCCGGATAGATCCACGGGTTCAGCGGCTGGGCCTCGGGCGGGAAGAAGAAGGTGTCGTCGGTGCCCATCTCATGGGCGTCGACCAGGACCTGCGGGCGCCAGTCGCGCACGGCGGCGGCCTGGCCGCGCGTCTCGGGCTGGGTCTGGATGAACCAGTCGCGGTTCAGGTCGAAGAGATCGTGGTTGTAACGGCCGCCGGGCCAGATCTGGTCACGCTCGGCCGAGAGGGGATCGGGGTTGGGCTCGGTGCCGAAGCCAGAGGCGTTGGAGTTCAGGAAGCGCTCGCGCCCGTCGGGGTTCTGGGTGGGCACGAAGACCACGACGGTGTTGGCCAGCCATTGTTGGACCGCCGGGTCGCGCGAGGCCAGCAGATGGCGGGCGGCGGCCATGGCGGCGTCGGCGGGGCTGATCTCGTCGCCGTGCACCGAATACATCAGCCAGACGATGACCGGCTGGTCGGCGATGATGGCGCGGGCGCGCTCGGGCGAGGTGACACGGGCGTCGGCGAGCGCCCGGGAGTTGGCCTTGATCTGGTCCAGGCGGGCGATGTTGGCGGCCGAGCCGACGGCGGCCCAGAACACCGGGCGGCCCTCGTGGGTGGTGGCGTAGTCGCCCATGGCGACGCGGTCGGGGGCGGCGGCGCGCAGGGCCTCGAAATAGCGGCGCACGTCGGCCGCGCGGCTGATCCGGGCGCCGCTGTCATAGCCCAGCACCTGGGCGACGGACGGGACGCTGGAATCGTAGTCGGCGCCGGGGATCAGCGGGACGGAGGCCGGAGCGGGCGCCGTCTGGATCGGGTGCGACAGGGCAGGGGCGGCGCCCAGGACGGTGGTGGTGGCGAGAACGGCGGCGAGGCCGGCCGGAACGAGACGGCGCGAGAAAGACGGCATGTGTGATGGGATCCCCGAAAGCGGAGCCACCCTAGCTTCGCCGCCGCGAAAGGGAAGCGGGCCTGGCTGGGTCACTTGACGGCGTGTAACCCATAGGTGATATATGTAACCCGAAGGTGACATCAGGCTCGGGAGCCGATCAATGATGGCGGACAACAGGAAAACAACGGAACGGACCAGCCGGGCGAAGTTCGTCCTGCTGGTGGCGCTGACGGCGGTCGGGGCGGCGATGTGCGCCTTCGGCTTCGCCTGGGGCGCGGACAAGAGCGGTGATGCGGCGACCACGGCCGGGGTGGTCGCAGGCATGGGCGCGGCCTTCGTGGCGGCGGGCGGAATCTGCGCCTGGTTCTACAGGCCCGGCGGTCCGCGCTGGCGCGTCGATCCGGCTGAGCCCGGCAGGCGCGACCGGCTGCAGGCCCAGAGGGCGCGGCAGCTGGCGATCTTCCCGGCCCTGTCGCTGCTGTTCCTCGCCCAGGCGGTCGGTGCGCTTGATCATGTGCTCGCGGGCGAGCACCGCTGGGTCGATTGTCTGAGACTGGCCGTACCGGTTCTCTATGCCTGGGTCACGGCCCTGTTGGTCATGGGCTGGGACGGCGCCTCGCTGAAGAACAAGCGCTTCCTCGAGGACGAACTGACCCAGTCGCTGCGGGCGCGGGCGATGACCGTGGCCTTCTTCGTCCTTCTGGCCGGCACGACCCTGTCGCTGGGTCTGGGCCTCTGGCGTCCGATCGTCGGAGTCCTGAGCCTGATCCTCGTCCTGGCGGCGGCGGGCGCGGCGGCGGGTCTACGCTTCGCCTGGCTGTTCCGCGAGGCTGGCCGCGATGAGTGATCGGATCACGGCTGAAGCGACCGACGAGGTCGATGTCCTGTTGCGGGTCGAACGTCGGCGTCAGGGGCATGAACGCTTCGGCGTCATGGCGATCGTCACCGGCATACTGACCGGCGGAGTGACGCTTACCCTCTCCAAGGTCGGATCGATTTCCGATGGCGGGGCCAGTGTCGGGTTCGCGATCGCCGCCGCGCTCGGCCTGCTCGGCGCCGCCGCGGCCCTGCTGTGGAGGAGGGGGCGGGCGGCGCGGCGTCTGGAGGGGCTGATCGGTCGCCGCGACCGGCTGCAGCGGGTGCGAAACGACCGCATCTACGCGGGTTCTATCACTGGATGGGGATTGGTAGCGGTCGGCCTGTCGCCCCTGTGGCGGATCGTTCAGGGGCAGGCCGACGGCGATGATTTCGGGATCGCGGCGGCAACGGCCCTGTCGCCCCTGTTCGTGATGATGAGTGTCGCGGGCTGGGAGGGCGTGGTCCAGTTGAACCGCCGCTGGTTGGAAGATGAGGTCACGCGTGACATTCGCCGGCGCGCCCTGTCGCTCGGGTTCATCGTGCTGATGACCGCGATGACCGCCCTGTTCGTGATCGCACTATGGGAGCGGGACTGGGTCGTCATGGGCTTTCCGGCGACCTTGATGTTGGCGGCCTCGGTGGCAGGTCTGCGCTTCGTCTGGCTGGACCAGCAGGCGGAGGGCGGCGACGGTGGGTGATCCGCGTCTGGGCTCCAGACTGAAGGCCGTGCGTACCGAGGCGGGACTGACCCAGGCCGAACTGGCCGACCGCGCCGGGGTGTCGAGGAAGACCATCAACACGGTCGAGAACGGGGTCTTCATCCCCTCGACCCTGCTGGCGCTCAGCCTGGCCAAGGCGCTCGGCACCACGGTCGAGGCCCTGTTCTATCTGACGGACTGACTGCGGGTGGGCGGAAAATACCCGTTTTTGTCATATCTGGAGCGTTGATCAACCTTCGGGTGTGGGTCAGGGTGAGGCGTGGGGATCAATCATGCCGAACAGAGACCTTTCGCTCGGGGACCATTTCGCCGGACTGCTGTCTGAACGCGATCCGGATCGGCGCTGGGGCGTCCTGACCCGAGGTCTGGCCCGGATGGGGCTGGACCAGGTCAACTACGCCTTTCTGGACATGGTGACCTATGACCGGATGGAGGCGCGGGGCGACCCGGCCATGTCGACCATGCGGTCGGACTGGATCGAGTACTACACCGAGCGGATGTACGACATGCACGATCCACTGGTCGGTCACGTCCGGGCGGCGCGGTACGATCCGGTGATTTTCGAAACCACGACCCACTACGGCCCGTCGCAGATCCTGAACGAGGCCGAGGAGGCCGGACTGGCGGGCGGCATACTGATCCCCTTGCCGGGCGCGCCCGGGACGCTGGGTCCGGGCGCGGGGATCGTCATGGGCTCGGGCATGGACCCGGCCGAGTGCCGGCGGCTTCTGGAGGAGCATGGGCCGCGGCTGGTGTCGCTGGCGCATCTGTTCCACGCCGGCGCGGTCGGGGAGATGATGCGGCGGCGCTATGGGGCGGCGAAGCTGACGGCGCGCGAAAAGGACTGTCTGCAGGCCGTCGCCCGGGGGCAGAGGGTCAGCGGCATCGCCCACGACATGGCCCTGGCCGAGGTCACCGTCGGTCTGCACCTGAAGAATGCGCGCTACAAACTGGGGGCGCGCAGCCTGCCCGAGGCCGTGGCCCGGGCCCTGCTGTTTCAGCAGATCGAGGTCGCCTGAGGTCTTCAGGCCAGGCTGGGCTGTTTCAAATCAGAGACGTCCTATGGATTTCCGCAGGTAGCCGCCGACAGGGCCCGGCCCTAGCGTGTTCGCACCCGACGGGACGGCTCCCAGATGTCGAATCGCCGGGCTCCGCGAGCCGTCCCGCCTGACCGTAGGGCGGCCCCGGAACGGGCGTCCCGCCTTCGCCCCACGGGGTCGGGACGCCCCCTTCGGCTCACCGAAATCCCCTGAAATGACCAGTCCATCATCCCGAACCCCAACGTTCGCTTGACTCGGTCACACAGTATGTCGCATACACTGTGTGTCACACACTATGTGGCGCCAAGGCAGACGCAATGACCCCTGATCCCGAACTGTTCGAAAGCATGAGGCTGGAGCTGCGGCGCGGGTCGCTGGTCCTGGCTGTGCTCGCTCGCCTGAGGGAGGAGCGCTACGGCTATACCCTGCGTCAGGCCCTGGCCGGGGACGGGCTGGAGATGGAGGAATCCACCCTCTATCCGCTGCTGCGCCGGCTGGAGAGCCAGGGGCTGCTGGTCTCCGAATGGCGCGAGGAGGAGAAGCGCAAGAAGCGCTTCTACCGCCTGTCGCCGATGGGCGAGGCCATGCTGGCCGCCCTGGCCGACGAATGGCGGGGCATCAACGCCTCGCTCGACAAGATTCTCTGACATTCACGCTTGAGGAGGGACACTCAATGACCCTGACGGAACGCTATCTGAAGGCTGTGGCGGCGCAGTTGCCCAAGGCCAGCCGCGAAGACATCGTCGCCGAGCTGCGCGACGTCCTCCAGACCCGGATGGAGGACCGCGAGGAAGAACTCGGCCGGCCCCTGACCGAGGCCGATGAGGAGGCTGTGCTGCGCGAGTTCGGCCATCCGCTGAGCGTCGCCGCCCGCTATGGCTCCGGGCCGCAACACATCGTCGGACCGGAGCTCTATCCCTGGTGGATGTTCGGGGTGAAGGTCGGGCTGATGGCCCTGATCTGCATCACCGTCATCGGGGCGATCGTGCGCGTCATCGTCGGCGACGAGGAGGTCGGCCGGGCGATCGGTCAGGCGTTCAACAGCGTCTTCACCGGCGGGATCACCATCATCGGCCTGGCCACCATCGCCGGCTTCGTCATCGAGCGACAGAAGGAGAAGCCGGCCTTCCTGCGCGACTGGCGGGTCAAGGATCTGGGCCTGTTCGAACTGGCGGGCATGGATGCCGACGCGGTGTCGCGGCAGTTGGCCGGGACGGTAGAGACCTCATCCCGGGATCGGCGCGGGCGTCGTCGCGGCCGCATGGCCCTGTCGCCGTCGGCCCGGGCGATGGGCAGCGCGGCGGCCTGGACGGTGCTGTTGCTGTGGTGGGCGGGTCTCCTGATGGTCACGCCGCTGCGGCCCGAGGACCTGTTCACCCTGGACGGGGCGACGATCGGCGGGGTCGATTATGCCGACATCTTCCGCCGCATCCTGAACCTGCTCTACTGGCCCGGCGTCGCCTATGCCGCCTGCCGCATCGCCTTCGACCTGATCCGGGCCGCCAATCCGGGTCAGGTGCGGTTCACGGCGCTGGGCGACCTGGCCTTCGGCGGGGTGCAGGCCTGGCTGTTCGGCTGGCTGTGGGCCGCCTCGCCCCTGTCGCCGGTGATCCACGTCGAGAGCGTTCAAGCCTTCGTCGAGCGGATCCGTGCGGCCTTCGAGGGTGGCTGGTGGAGCCTGTCGACCGTGCTGATGGCCTGTGTGGTGTTCGGTCTGGTGCAGGCCCTGTTCAGGATGTCGGGCGCCCTGTGGCGGCTGATCACGGGCCAGCTGATGCCCTATGACCGTCGCCGTTGGAACGAGGCCGCCGTCTAGGCCTTCTCAGGCAAATGCCCGAAAACCGCGAGACATGGGGGCCGCCCGCCCCCATGTTGTCGTCATGGAAAACGCTCACGCAGAACTGGATCAGGACGCCTGCTACCGCGCCGCGGTGACGCGGGACGTGCGGTTCGACGGGCGCTTCTTCGGCGGGGTGACCTCGACGGGCATCTACTGTCGGCCCGTCTGTCCGGCGCGCACGCCCAGGCGCGAGAACATGATCTTCTATCCCACGGCGGCGGCGGCCGAGGAGGCGGGCTTTCGCGCCTGCCTGCGCTGTCGACCCGAGACGGCCCCCGACATGGGCGCCTGGCGCGGGACCTCGAATACGGTCAGCCGCGCGCTGAGCCTGATCGAGGCGGGCGCGCTGGATGAGGGCGACGTCGATACGTTGGCCGGGCGGCTGGGGGTCGGCGAGCGACAGCTCCGCCGGCTGTTCCGCCAGCATCTGGGCGCGGCGCCGGTCAGCGTGGCCCAGACCCGGCGCGTGCTGCTGGCCAAGGCCCTGATCCACGAGACCGACCTGACCATGGCCGAGGTGGCGCTGGGGTCCGGTTTCGGCAGCGTGAGGCGGTTCAACGAGACCTTCCAGTCCCTGTACGGGCGGCCGCCGTCGGCCCTGAGGCGCCGGAAGGAACGGCCGGGCGAGGGCGGGGTGCGGCTGCACCTGTCTTATCGGCCTCCCTATGACTGGGAGGCCATGCTGGCGGCGCTGCGCGCGCGCGGCGACGCGGTCGAGGACCGGGTCTGGTCGCGGGTGTTGGACGCCGTCGTCGACGGAGCCGAGGGTCGGGTGTCGGTGACGCCGGACAAGCCTTGTCGGGTAGAGGTCCGGGTCGAGGCGTCGGACCTCCGGGCGCTTCCGGGCGTTCTGGCCCGGGTGCGGCGGGTGTTCGACCTGTCGGCGGATCCGGAGGCCATCGGCCGCGACCTGTCGGCGGATGCGGCCCTGAAGTTGCGGGTCGAGGCGCGGCCCGGGCTGAGGCTGCCGGGCGACTGGATCGACGCGGGAAGCGAGCCGCCCAACGACCGGCTTCCGGAAGATTTCGACGCGCGGCTGATCGGCCGGGCGGATCATTGGCGGCCCTGGCGGGCCTATGGCGCGCTCCACCTGCGGACGGCGGGGATCGGGGCGGCCGAACTGAAGGAGACGGACCATGGCCTCGAAGCGGCCTGAACCCCTGAAGCTGACGCTCGACCGGATCGAGACCCCCGTCGGAACCGTGCTGCTGGTCGTCGATCCGGAAGGCTGCGTGCGGGCGCTGGATTTCGCCGGCTATGAAGACCGGATGCACCGGCTGCTGCGTCGTCACTATGGCGACGCTCCGTTGGCGGATGGTCGCGCGCCGGAAGCGGTGCGCGACGCGGTCGCGGCCTATTTCGCCGGGAACCACAAGGCGCTCGACGGGCTGACGGTGAAGACGGCGGGCACAGACTTCCAGCGCTCGGTATGGGCCGCGCTGCGGGACATTCCGGCGGGCGAGACCCGCACCTACGGCCAGCTGGCCGCGGCGATCGGCAAGCCGAAGGCGGTGCGGGCGGCGGGGCTGGCCAACGGCCAGAATCCGGTCGCGGTCATCGTGCCCTGCCACCGGGTGATCGGGGCGAACGGGACCCTGACCGGCTATGCGGGCGGGCTGGAGCGCAAGCGCTGGCTGCTCGACCACGAACGGCCTGTGCCGAAACAGCCGTTTTAACCGACGCGCGGTTAAGCTACACAGACTACATGGTTTTTTCTGATCCGACCTCGAAGGGCGTGACAGACATCGATCGCGACATCGCGGCGGTGGCGGGCATCGCGGCGGTCGAAAATATCCTCGACGTCGTCTGCCGCATCACCGGCATGGGCTTCGCGGCCGTCGCGCGGGTGACTGAAACGCACTGGACGGCCTGCGCTGTGCGCGACGAGATCGGGTTCGGGCTGCCGGTCGGCGGGGAACTGCCGCTCAAGACCACCCTGTGCGACGAGATCCGCGACAGCCGTGAACCCATCGTGTTCGACGACGCCCAGGCCGACCCGGCCTATCGCGATCATCACACGCCTCGGACCTATGGCTTGCGCGGCTATATCTCCTTCCCCATCGTCCGCGCCAACGGCGAGATGTTCGGCACCCTGTGCGCCATCGATCCCAACCCGCATGTCGTCGACACGCCCCACACCCGGTCGATGTTCAAACTGTTCGCCGAACTGATCGCCATCCATCTGGACGCCGGGGACCAACTGGCCGCCTCAGAGGCCGCTCTGATTGATGCTGGCGAGGCGGCGGTGCTGCGCGATCAGTTCATCGCCGTCCTCGGTCACGACCTGCGCAATCCGCTGGCGGCGATCCAGGCGGGCGCGACCTTGTTGAAGACCACCCCGTTGAATGACCGGGCCCGGCTGATCGTCAGTCAGATGGAAGCCAGCGGTCACCGGATGGAACGGCTGATCGCCGACGTCCTGGACTTCGCGCGGGGGCGGCTGGGTGGCGGCGTTCCGCTGGCGCGTCAGGCCGAGGCCCGGGTGCATGACGTTATCGAACAGGTGGTGCAGGAACTGCGCAGCGCCTGGCCCGACAGCACCATCATCACCGATATCCGGGTGGACCGGCCGGTCGCCTGCGATCCCGACCGGGTGGGGCAATTGTTGTCCAACCTGTTGGCCAACGCCCTGACCCATGGCGCGGCTGACGGCGTGGTGCATGTTCACGCCCTGTGCGAGGGCGAGTTCTTCGAACTGTCGGTCACCAACTCGGGCGACCCGATCCCGGACCACGCCCTGCCGCATCTGTTCAAGCCCTTCCACCGTCCGAAGAATGATGAGCCGCAGGCCGGGCTTGGGCTTGGGCTCTACATCGCCTCACAGATCGCCAAGGGGCACGCCGGATCGCTGGATGCGGAATCGACGGCGGAACGCACGCGATTTCGCTTCGTGATGCCCGTCTGGGCTTCGGTCGAGGGTGAGGCCTCGTAGCCTCAAGCCTTCAGGCGAACGGGTTGCTGAACCGGTCGGGCGTCAGGGCCTCGGCGTGGAAGCGGGCCTCGCGGACAGCGCCGTTGAAGTAGTTGCGCCTGTTGAAGCGGCAGCCGACCGAGGACTTGCCCGGGCCCTGTGGCTTGAAGGCCAGCGGGCCCTCGGCCTGGACCACGCCGTTGACGAAGCTGCGGTAGGTGGTCCCGTCGAATGTCTGGGCGACATGGAACCATTGGCCGACGGGGAAGCGTTTGGCCGGATCGATCAGGGTCAGGTTGTAGCCCTCGCCCTTGGTGAAGGCGTCCAGATACCATTCGTTCTCGACCACCCGGATCTCGAACAGGAAGCGGGTGCCGATGGGCGTCGAGCCGTCCGCCGGGATCGGCTCGTCGACCGCGAGGTGGAACCAGCGCTGCTCGAAGGCGCCGCCGTCCGGACGGAACAGGGCCTCGAAGGTGAAATGCCCGGCGCCGGCCAGCGGGTGGTTGTCGATGAACAGGGCGTCGTCGACGCCGTCGAACTTGACGGCCTGACCCCAGGGGCTGTCGGTCAGGACGGGCGCGCCCTCGATATGGGTCGGATGGCCGCCGATGTCCGCGAGTTTATCGAAGGTCCAGACCTGACCCGTCGCCGCGTCGCGCGGACGGGCGGAGAGCGGCGTCGCACAGGCGGAAGTCGTGGCGAGCAGGGGCGCGGCGGCGGCCGCGAGGATCAGGTCGCGGCGGGTCGTATCGGTCCGCATCAGGTCACACTCCGTCGAGGAACAGACGACTGGCCGGGTTGTCGGTCTCGTCGACGTAGGGATAACCCAATCCGTCGAGCGCCGCGACCAGGGCCTCGCGCTCGCCCGGCTGGACCGAGACGCCCGCCAGAACCCGGCCGACGTCGTCGCCGTGGTTGCGGTAGTGGAACAGGGTCAGGGCCCAGGCGGGCTGCAGGCTGTTGAGGAAGCGCAGGAAGGCGCCGGGGCGTTCGGGGAATTGGAAGCGCAGGATGCGTTCGTCGCCCAGACCTGTGGCGCGGCCGCCGACCATATAGCGGACGTGCAGCTTGGCGGTCTCGTTCTCGCTCATGTCCTCGACCGAATAGCCGTCAGCGCGCAGGGCCGCGATCAGGGCGTCCTTCTCGGCCGCGCCGTCCTTCAGCCCGACACCGACGAAGAAGTGGGCCGCGCCGGTATTGCTCCAACGGTAGTTGAACTCGGTCACCGAGCGGCCGTCCAGCGAGCCGAGGAAGCGGCGATAGGCGTCGCGGTCGTCGGGCAGGGCGACGGCCAGCAGGGCTTCGGCGCCCTCGCCGATCTCGGCCCGTTCGGCGACGTGACGCAGCCGGTCGAAATTGAGATTGGCGCCCGAGTTGATGGCCACGAGGGCGCCCGATCCGGGATTGGCGGCGGCCCAGACCTTGAGGCCCGCCAGCGCCAGGGCGCCTGCCGGCTCGGCGACGGCGCGGACGTCGTCAAAGATGTCCTTCACCGCCGCGCAGATGGCGTCGGTGTCGACGAGGACGATGTCGTCCAGCAGGTCCTTGCACAGTTCGAACGTCAGGTCCCCGGCGCGACGCACCGCCACCCCGTCGGCGAACAGCCCGACCTGATCCAGCGTCACGACGTGACCTGCGCTGATCGATGCATGCATGGTCGGGGCGTCGACCGGCTCGACCCCGATGATCTTCGTTTCCGGCCGCAGGAAGCGGACGATGGCCGCGACCCCGGCCGCCAGGCCGCCGCCGCCGATGGGGACGAAGACGGCGTCGATCGTGTCGGGATGCTGGCGCAGGATCTCCAGCCCGACCGTGCCCTGTCCTGCGATGACGTCGGGATCGTCGAAGGGGTGGACGAAGGTGGCGCCGGTCTTCGCCTCGATCTCGCGGGCATGGGCATAGGCGTCGTCGAAGCCGTCGCCGTGCAGCACCACCTCGCCGCCGCGCGCACGCACGGCCGCGACCTTGATGCCCGGGGTGGTCACCGGCATGACGATGGTCGACTTGGCGCCTCGCGTGGCGGCGGCCAGGGCCACACCTTGCGCGTGGTTGCCGGCCGAGGCGCAGATGACGCCGCGCGACAGCTCGGCCTCCGACAGATTGGCGATACGGTTGTAGGCGCCGCGGATCTTGAACGAGAAGACCGGCTGCAGGTCCTCGCGCTTCAGGAAGACCGGGCGGTCGAGGCGCCGCGACAGCCGGGTCAGGGCGTCGAGGGCGGTTTCTTCGGCCACGTCATAGACCCGGGCGGTCAGGATGCGGCGGATGGTGTCTTGCACGAACGTCTCGGAAAATCAGCGAGGTGAGAAAGGAAGCTGTCGTCTAGGCTGCCGTCGATGCGGGGTCGAGCATTAATGCGCCGCTTTTACGGTCGTGTGCGAGCGAGCGTTTGCCCCTGAGGCAGAGAGTTTTGCTTTTTCGGCGTGAAGGAAAACCCGTCGCGATCCGGCGCATTTACGCTTGCGCCCCACGAAGATCGGCCTACATTGAATGCACATATGTTCAAGTTGAGCATAAGTCGGGGCGATCGAGAACGCCCATCAGGAGGACCCGCGATGGCGGATGGAATGTTCGGTCTTTCGGAGCGCACGGCGCGCGAGACGGCCCCGGTCTGGGAGAAGGTCAAGGACCACGTCACCCCGATCGAATGGCCGGCCCAGGCGGAGCTGATCGTCGAGATCAACCGTCTGAAGAAGGAGCGCGACGCCGTCATCCTGGCCCACAACTACATGACGCCCGAGATCTTCCACGGCGTCGGCGACTATGTCGGCGACAGCCTGGGTCTGGCCAAGGAGGCCGCGCGGTCGAACGCGAAGGTGATCGTCCAGGCCGGCGTCCACTTCATGGCCGAGACCTCGAAGATCCTGTCGCCGGACAAGACCGTCCTGATCCCGGACCTGAAGGCCGGCTGTTCGCTGGCCGAGGCCATCACGGGCGAGGATGTTCGGCTGATCAAGCAGCGCTACCCCGGCCTGCCGGTGGTCACCTATGTCAATACGACCGCCGATGTGAAGGCCGAGACCGACATCTGCTGCACCTCGGCCAACGCCGTGCAGGTGGTGGAGTGGGCGGCCAGGGAATGGGGCGTCGACAAGGTCATCCTGATCCCCGACGAGTTCCTGGCGCGCAACGTCGCGGCCCAGACCAATGTCGGCATCATCGCCTGGAAGGGCCGCTGCATCGTGCATGAGCGCTTCACCGGGGCCGACATCGCCGAGATGCGCGCGGCCTATCCGGGCGCCGAAATCCTCGCCCACCCCGAATGCCCCGAGGACGTCCTGTCGGCCGCCGACTTCGCCGGATCGACCGCAGCGATGACCGACTATGTGATGGCGAAGAAGCCCAGGCAGGTGGTGCTGATCACCGAATGCTCGATGGCGTCGAACATCAAGGGCGACGTGCCCGAGGTGAACTTCATCGGCCCGTGCAACATGTGCCCCTACATGAAGCGCATCACCCTGGAGAACATCCGCGACTGCCTGCGCGACATGAAGTTCGAGGTGACCGTCGAGCCGGAGATGATCGAGAAGGCCGCGCTCGCCGTGCAGCGGATGATCGACCTGCCGCCGCCGCCGATCCCGGCGCGCTATGACCTTGTGAAGGCCAAACACCACGTCGCGGTGGAGCTGATCTGAGGTGGCCCGGATCATTTCGAGTGGGGTCGGCGCGAGAGAGCGCCTCCGGCACGACGGCCCGCTGATCATCGGCGGCGGTCTGGCCGGCCTGTCGGCGGCGCTGGAAGCCGCGCCGGCCAAGGTGCTGGTGGTCTCGCCCGCGCCCCTGCTCCAGTCCGCCTCGAGCGCCTGGGCGCAAGGGGGCGTCGCGGCGGCCCTGTCGGCGAAGGACGCCCCGGCCCTGCACCTGAAGGACACCGAGGCGGCGGGCGCAGGTCTGGTCAATCACCATGCGGCCGAGGTCCTGACAGATGACGGCCGCGCGACGGTCGAATGGCTGGCGTCTCTGGGCGCGCCGTTCGACCGCGAGGCCGACGGCGGCTTCGCCGTCTCGCGCGAGGCGGCCCATTCGATGGCCCGGGTGGCCCGGGTCGGCGGCGACGGCGCGGGCAGGGCGATCCTGTCGGCGCTGGTGGCCGCCGTGCGAGCGGCGGAGCATGTCACGGTCTGGGAAGACGGGCGTCTGCGCGGCCTGTTGCAGGACGAGACCGGCCGGGTGGTCGGGGCCCTGATCGAGCGGCACGGCGCCGAAATGGTCGAGGTTCTGGCGTCGGCCGTGGTGCTGGCGACCGGCGGGGCGGGCGGCCTGTATGGCGCGACGACGACGCCCGCGGCCCTGCTCGGAGAGGGGTTGGCCCTGGCCTACAAGGCCGGCGCCGAGGTGCTCGACCCGGAGTTCATGCAGTTCCATCCGACGGCCATCGACGTCGGCCTCGATCCCATGCCCCTGGCCACCGAGGCCCTGCGCGGCGAGGGGGCGCGGCTGATCGACAGGGATGGCGTCTTCATCCTGGGTCCGGCGGACGACGCCGATCTGGCCCCACGCGACGTGGTGGCGCGGGCGGTGCACCGGGCGCGGGCCGAGGGGCACGGCGCGTTCCTCGACGCCACGAAGGCCATCGGTGAGCATTTCCCGAAGGAGTTTCCGGCGGTCTTCGCGTCGTGCATGGCGGCGGGGCTGGACCCGCGCATCACTCCCGTCCCGGTGGCCCCGGCGGCCCACTACTATATGGGCGGGATCACCGCCGATCCGGACGGGCGCACGACTTTGCCGGGCCTGTTCGCGGTCGGGGAGTGCGCGGCGACGGGGGTGCACGGCGCCAACCGTCTGGCCTCCAACTCCCTGCTGGAAGCGGCAGCCTTCGGGCGCCGCACCGGCCGGTCGGCGGCGGCTGAAGCCGCTACGGGCGGCGAGCCTGTGACGACGGTCGGGCCGGTCAGTCACATGACGCCCGAGGCCCTGCTTGAGCTGCGTCAGGGACTGAGCCGGGATGCGGGCGTGATCCGCGACGCAGGCGGCCTGACCCGTCTGCTGGGGCTGATCGGGCGGCTGGAGGACGAACAGGGCGAGGCCCTGCCTCTGGTCACGGCGCGGCTAATCGCCGAGGCGGCGCTGGCGCGGCATGAGAGCCGGGGCGGGCATTTCCGTTCGGATTATCCGCTGACACGGGACAAGGCCGAACACACCCGGGTGCGGCTGACGCCCGCGGGCGTGGTCATGATGGCGGCGGAATAGGCTCATGCGACAACTGCCGGACATCATGATCGATGCGATCGTGCGCGCGACCCTGGCCGAGGATCTGGGCCGGGCGGGCGACGTGACGGCCCAGGCCTGTATTCCCGACGGCGCCCGGATGCGGGCCGTGGTCGGGGCGCGGAAGCCGGGCGTGCTGGCGGGCATCGACTGCGTGCGGTTGGCGGTGCTGGCCATGGACCCGAAGGCTTCGGTCGGGATCCGGGTACGCGACGGCGAGGCCTTCGTAGCGGGCGCGGTATTGGCCGAAATCGAGGGCGACGCCCGGGCCTTGCTGTCGGCCGAGCGCACGGCGCTGAACCTGCTGGGCCGGTTGTGCGGGGTCGCCACCCTGACCCGTGACTATGTGCGGGCGGTCGAAGGCACGGGCGCCCGCATCGCGGATACGCGCAAGACCACCCCGGGCCTGAGGGCGCTGGAGAAACACGCCGTCGTCTGCGGCGGCGGGATCAATCACCGCTTTGGTCTGGATGACGCCATCCTGATCAAGGACAACCACGTCGCCGTCTGCGGCGGTGTGGAGCCTGCCGTGCGCCGCGCCCGTGAGATGGCGGGACACCTGATGAAGATTGAGCTGGAGGTCGACGGTCTGGCGCAACTGGACGAGGCGCTTTCGCTGATCGATCAAGGCGTCGGGCCGGACGTGGTCATGCTCGACAACTTCAGCCTCGACGACCTGAGGACCGCCGTGGCGCGCACCGGTGGTCGGGTCACGCTGGAAGCCTCGGGCGGGGTCAATCTGACGACCGTCCGGGCCATCGCCGAGACCGGGGTGGATGTGATTTCGGTCGGCGCCCTGACCCATTCGGCGGCGGCGCTGGACGTCGGTCTGGACGCGATCTGAGGGTTTGCCCTGATCCCGAAAAGCGGCGTTCCGGAACAGCCTCGAGTCCCGGGGGTTTAACTCCCTGAGAGATCAAGGAGGTCTTCATGAGCAAGCCGCTGAAAATCCCCAAGGAGCAACGCAGCTTCGCCGCCGCCGGCAATCTGCCCGCAGACGAACTGAAGATGTCGTCGGACCGACGCGATGTCCTGACCGGCGCACAGTCGGGCCAGCCGGGTGACGCCGACGTCAACCTCGGCGAACAGGGCCGTTACGGCAATCTGAAGCAGAACCTGACCACCCACTGGCGGGTGCAGGAACGCTAGACCTCTATCAGGCTTGCGGCGTGGCGACCGAGGCGGACGCGGCCGTGGTCGCCGGCGACGCGGGACGTTCGGCCGGCGTAATGCGCGGTGCGGGCGTGGCGGCCGGGGCCGGCGCGGGAGAAGAAGCCGCGGCCGCCGGGGCTGTGGGGCGGGCTTCCGGGGCGTGCGGAGTCTCGCCGCGCGTGATGGCTTCCTGGGCAAGGACCATGGTGTAGGCTACAGCCTGACCGGCCTGACGCACCGGGACGGTCGGGTCGAGACCGGCCTGGATCAACTGCGGACGCTCATCCGAGGGACGGGCGGCGTAGCTGAAGGCGGCGTTGGAGCCCGAACGGCCGCCGAAACGATAGAACAGGTGGTGGCCGACCTGGCTGACCTGAATCAGGGCGCCGCGCCAGCCGGGCGAGACGCCTGTGGTGTGGAAATGGGTCGCGGTCCCGACCTGGGCGTAGACGGCGCCGGACAGGGCCTTGGACGCCACGTCGCGGGCGCGGTTCCAGGCGATCGGGTTGACGCGGGCGCGCATCGAACCGTCGCAGGTGAAGCTGAACTGGCAGCCCGAGCGCAGGCCGGCGCCCTGGAAGACCACGCCGCAGACGCTCTTGGGGAAGGCGGGGTGGCGGACGCGGTTCAGGACCACCTGGGCCACCGCCTGCATGCCGTCGCGGCCTTCGCCGCGTGCTTCGTAGTAGGCGGCCTGGGTCAGGCATTCGAGATCGCGAGAGGCGTCCAGGGCGTTGCCCATGCGGAACGGACGAGCAGGGTCGCTGGCCAGGCTGATGCGGCGCAGGGCCTTGTCGGCGGGTTCGCCACGCAGCTGTTCAAGGCGAGCGGTCATCAACTCGGCCTGACGGTCACGCTGGGCGCCGCCGGCGACCGTATAAGGGTCGTGGCGCCGGGCGATGGCCAGGGCGCTTTCGTCCAGCCCGCCGGCGGCCGCCGACAGGGCCTCTTCGGTGAAGCCCGCCGCCGTGGCGCCTTCCAGCCGTTCCGCCTGCGCGCGCAGGGTCGTCGCCTTGGCCACCGTGCCGCCCATATAGGCGCAACCGATGGCCAGTCCGACCAGCCCACCGAACATCGCGGCCGCCGTCGCGGGCCGGATGCGGGCCACGTGATCGGCAGGCGTGTTCGCACGCGTCTGCGCGGAATGGAACAAAGGCGTAGTCCTGTTCAGCAGGGCGAGAAACGCAGCCCCCGGGGTCGTCTTCGCAAACCGAAGCGGCCCTCTTCGGGGTCATCGCGTCGACTGCGGAAATCGACGATCAGCGAACGGCCGGTCGTCGAGGTCGGGCCTTAAGCCATCCATTTATGGCGTCAATGTGTTTGATTCGCAAGCGAGGGGTGCGGTGCAGCAATTTGGCGCGGCTCAGAGGCATTCGCGCGTCGCGTGTGCGATTTTACCATATATCCGTTTCAGTCTGGATGATGGTTACTGTATTGCGTCTTCACTAATCAACTGAGCGATGATGATCCGTTTGTGACATAAACTGAACGTCGCGAATTCTGTTGTCTTCAGCGAGGCGTTGAAAGTGTGGACAACTTTCCGGCCTGAATCACGGAACCGCGTCCGTTAAGCGGGCGTTAAGCGTGACCATTCCGGAGCTTACGCATGACCCGCATCCTGACCGCCGCCGTCCTGACCGCCTCCGCCCTGGCCCTTTGCGCCTGCGGTCACACCATCGAACAAAAGGCCGCGACCGGCGCCGTCGCCGGGGCCGTGGTCGCCGGACCGGTCGGGGCCGCCGTCGGCGGCGCGGCCGGGACCGCGATCGGCCAGGCCCAGAAGCCGCACTGATCGCAAGTCGTCGAGCTGGGCCCGTCGAGCTGGGCCCGCCGAGGTGGGGCGGGCTGGATTTTTGCGGTCGCGTCCCTATATCGGCTGTTGTCGCAGGGGCGCCATCCGCGACGGATCGGCGTCATCTGCGTTTTGGCACAACGGCGAACCTTGCTTTTCGGCTCGGATTCCGCTTTGTCCCACCCGCCTCGGCTCGCCTTAGTTTCGGCGGAGCCCCTCCCTAAGAGACGCGACGCTGTCACCCGGCGACGCCGCGTGACCTGAACCCGTCTGAAGGACAACCGACCCTACGCATGCGAGATCTGAAACAAACCGGCTTCAACGACCGTATCTCCGCCCAGCAGGACGCCAAGAAGGCGCTGCTCGCCAAGTTCAAGCCCAAGGCCGCCGCCCCCGACCCCGAGTTCGAAAAGCTGGCTGAAAAGCGCGCCGCCGAGAAGGAGGCCCTGCGTCAGCAGCACGAGCTCGCCAAGGCCGAGGTGCGTCGCGAGAAGGCCGAGAAGGAAGCCGCCCGTCTGGCCGAGGAAATGGCCAGCCAGGAGGCCATCGACGCCGAGAAGCGCGCCGCCCGCAAGGAGCGCAAGCAGCTTTCCAAGGAAGAGCAGAAGGCCGCGCGGGACGCCCGCTACGCCGCCCGCAAGGCGCGTCAGCGCTAAGGGCTCTCTTCATTGAAGACCACGACGCCGGCGAGGGATCCTCGCCGGCGTTTTCGTTTGCGGCTCACGCCGTTCCTGATCAGGTCAGTGGCAGGAGCTCGCCCAGGGCCTGACGCAGCTGGTCGCCGGAATAGGGCTTTCTCAGGAAGGGCCAGGGGGCGTCGCTGAGCGCCTCGTCGACGTCGTCGCCAGCATAACCCGAAGTCAGAAGGATGCGCATCGCCGGATATCTGTCGGCACAGGCGCGGGCCAGCTCGATGCCGGTCATACCGCCGGGCATGACGATGTCGGTCAGCATGACGTCAAAGGACCGGGCGGCCAGACGCTCGAGCGCCTCGGGGCCCGTCTCGGCCGCCTCGACGTCCAGGCCCAGGCCCGTCAGCAGTTCCATGGCGATGGCGGCGACCCCGACGTCATCCTCGACCAGCAGCAGGCGGCGGCCCGAGGGGATGGCGTCGATCTCGTCATGATCCTCGGGCGCGGCGACGGTCTCGGAGGCGTCCAGGGGCGGCAGATAGAGCTTGATCTCCGTGCCCCGGCCGACGGTCGAGGCGATGTGGACGCCGCCGCCGCTCTGGCGCGCGAAGCCATAGACCTGGCTGAGGCCCAGGCCGGTCCCCTTGCCGACCGCCTTGGTGGTGAAGAAGGGCTCGAACACCCGGGTCATGGTTGCGGCGTCCATGCCCGCCCCGTTGTCCGAGACGGAGACGCAGACATACTGACCCGCCGCCAGTTCGGCGACGTCGCCGGCCTTGACCGAAGTCGCCGTCGTCTGGACCGTGATCCGGCCCTTGCTCTTCGAGCCGATGGCGTCCCGGGCGTTGACCATCAGATTGAGCAGCGCGGCCTCGAACTGGGCCGGGTCGACGCTGACCCGCGCCCCGCCGCGCTTCAGCTTCATCCGGTACTCGACCGCCTCTCCGACCGCGCGGCGCAGCAGGGGCTCGCTCTCCTGGATCAGGGCGTTGAGATCGACCGGCTCGGGCCGCAGGGCCTGACGGCGCGAGAAGGCCAGCAACTGGTGGGTCAGGCCCTCGCCGCGGCGGGCGGCGGCCAGGGCGGCCTCGCCCAGCTTCTTGCGGCGCGCGGCGTTGTCCGGCGACTTCAGGATCATGTCCAGCGCCCCGATGACCACGGTCAGCAGGTTGTTGAAGTCGTGGGCCACCCCGCCGGTCAGGCGGCCGACCGCCTCCATCCGCTGCGCGTGCATCAGGTCGGCCTCGGCCTTGGCCTTTTCCGCCAGCGCCTCGCCGACGCGCTCTTCCAGCAGCTCGTTGATGCGCTTGAGGTCTTCCTCGGCGCGTTTGGCGTCGGTGATGTCCAGGCTGGCGCCGACATAGCCCTGGAAGGCGCCGGTCGCGTCGAACCGCGGCACGCCTTCGGACCGCAGCCAGCGCTGACCGAAGGTCGGATGCTGGACACGCATCACGGCCTCGAACTTGTCCCTCGCCTTGAAGGCCCTGAGGAAGGTCAGGGAGAAGATCTTCAGGTCGTCGGGATGGATGAAGCCCATCCAGCGGTCGTCCTGGATCTGTTCGGCGTCGACGTTGAAGAAGGTCTTGTAGCGCCTGTTGGTGAAGACGATCCCCGGACGTTCGTCGGTCATCCAGATCAGGGCGGGCGCACTGTCGGCGACGGTGCGGAAGCGGGCCTCGGATTCGGCCAGCAGCGCCTGGGCCTCGCGCGCGTCGGTGACGTCGAAGGCCACGCCGACGAAGCCCAGCACCTGACCTCCCGGACCCAGGCGCGGGCGCGAGAAGGATTTCAGCCAGCGGTACTCGCCGGAATGATGCCGGTAGCGGGCCTCCAGGGAGAAGGGCTGGCCCGTAGCCTCTCCGGCCAGGGATTCGCGAACCAGATGGTCCTGATCGTCCGGGTGGATGAAGCTGCGCCAGTCAGCGGTGCGGACGCTTTCATAGTCGCCGCCCATATAGGCGACATAGGCCTGGTTGACGAAGGCGCGCTGGCGGTCCTGCTGGGTCACCCAGATCAGCACCGGGGCGGTGTCGGCGATGGCGCGGAAGCGGGCCTCGCTCTCGACGACCTCGGCCTGGGCGCGGGTGCGCTCGACCTCGACCCAGGCGCGCTCGGCGACCTCCTCGATCAGGCCCAGTTCGTCGGCGGTCCAGACCCTGGGGTGGGCCGAAGCCGCATTGAGGAAGGCGCGCAGGCGGCCGCCGCGCATCAGGGGGACGGCGACAAAGGCCAGGGCCTCGATCCCGATGTGGGCGGCGAGGTCGGGCGCTGTGCGGGGATCGGCCGCGACGTCGTCGACCGCGACCAGACCGCCGTCGGACAGCTCGTCCCGGACCGCGTCGCCGAAGTCCGAGACCGGCAGTTCGCCCTGGTTGGAGGCCACGCCGGAGGTCCAGTCCCTGGCCAGGCGCCAGACGCCCGCCTCGGCGTCCAGCTCGCCGAAGCCGACGCGGTTGACGCCCAGCCGCTCGCCGAGCGCGCGGTTGATCACGGACATGACGTCATCGGTGTCGGTCAGCTCGCGCAGGGTGTCGCTGAGGGTCAGGACGAAGCGCTGGCGCTGGGCCTGACGCGCCATGGCCTCGATGGCCTGACGCGTCTCCGTGAGGTCGAACGACATCCCGACATAGCCCTGGAAGCGGTCCTGCCCGTCGAAGCGCGGATTGACCGAAATCCGCATCCAGCGCCATTCGCCGTCGTGCCGACGGAAGCGGGCCTCGAAACCATAGGGTTTGCGCAGCGGCCGGGCCTCGGCCTGGATTGCCGCGACCTCCGCCAGATCGTCCGGATGCATGGAATCGCGCCAGACGTGGCCGTGAACCGCCTTGGCGGGGCCGCCGTAGAAGGCCGCCAGGGCCGCGTTGACAAACTCCACCTCGCCCTCGGCATTGGTCAGCCAGACCGGGGAGGGGGCGGTGTCGGCCATCAGGCGGAACCGCTCCTCGCTCTCGCGCAGGGCGGCCTCGGTCTGTTTGGCTTCGGAGATGTCGACGATGACGGCGATGAAGCCCTGGGGCTTGCCGTCCGGACCCAGCAGCCGTTGCAGGCTGGTCAGGGCCCAGACGATCGACCCGTCGTCGCGGAAGTAGCGCTTCTCGATCTGGCCCGCCCCGCCGACCAGGGTCGAGGCCAGCAGGGCCTTGGTCGGGGCGATGTCGTCGGGATGGGTGACGTCCCCGGTCCGCGCTCCGATCAGCCTGGCCTCGGTCGTGCCCAGGATTTCGGCGAAGCGGCGGTTGGCCGTCTCCACCACGCCGTCCAGGCTGACCCGGGCGATGCCGGCCGAGGCCTGTTCGATGATGGCGGCCAGCTCCAGCTCGGTCTGGCCCATGCGGACGTCCGACGCCTTCAGGGCCGCGACGGTGTCGTCCAGGGAGTTGACGGTCTTTCTCAGGGAGGCCGCCACCAGGGCCGCGAAGATTCCGACCATCAGGAAGTTGACGGTCGAGGCTTGGCCTTGCGGATCCATCAGACGTGTCGCGCCCGAGGCGCCCACCAGCACCCAGCCGCCGATCAGGCTGGCGGCCATGGCCGAAAGACCCGCGATCCGCCCGGCCGCGAGGGCCGCCAGGATAATCCCGGGCAACAGGATCATGAAACCGGTATTGGCCGGATAGAAGGCCTGCAGCGCCCAACGCAAGGCCAGGAACACGGCCGCGAAAGCCAGGCCAGTCAGGATGTTGACACCGAGCGGCTGCGGACGCGACCGGGCCAGCCGCGCCAGAAGGGCGTCGGTCGCCGCCAGTCGTCCGAGGAACGCCCTTGCGTCCATTCACCCCCCGATCGCGCGGAACATCCTTACCCGCGCGACGCTGCTGCAACGCTATCGGGCGTTTCGCGTTCCCGGACGTCCGACCCGGTCACCTTGCCCCTGTTTCCAGCCGCCTCGTCAAGCTTTGCCGGGGTTGGATTCGGGCCTCGAAATGCCTAACTGCAACTTCTGATATCTGAACGGCTGAACCCGGAGCTCCCCATGACCGCAGCGATCAACACAGGCCTGAGCAAGGCTGAACGCACCGACGTCGTCGGCGAACTGACCAAGGTGCTGGCCGACAGCTACTCCCTGTACCTGAAGACCCACGGCTATCACTGGAACGTGCGGGGGGCCGAGTTCTTCTCGATCCACAGCCTTCTGGAGCAGCAGTACCGCGAGATCTGGGAAGCCCTGGACACCATCGCCGAACGTATCCGGGCTCTCGGCGAGTTCGCGCCCCAGGGCTACGCCACCTTCGGCAACCTGACCTCGATCGTCGATGGTGATCCGGAGAAGGATTCCAACGCCATGCTGGCCGAGTTGATCAAGGATCACGGCACGGTCATCGCCACCATGCGTCAGGCGCTGAAGACCGCCGAGGACGACGGCGACGACGTCTCGGTCGACCTGATGACCCAGCGTCTGGCCGCCCATGAAAAGGCCGCCTGGATGCTGCGCTCGACGCTCGGCTCGAAGTAAGAGTCTGAACGAACGTCAATCCGTGGCCTGAAAATCGCCCGGAAGGTCTGGCATCCGCCCCGACCTTCCGGGCGTCTCCGCTTCAGACGCCGCCGACCGAAAGCACGATGATCGCCATCGACTGGACCAGGGTGAAGATGCAGGGCCGCCGCATCGCCGCGGGCGCGCCGGCGCTTCTGGCCGCCCTCGGCGTCGCCATGGCCGCCAGTTCGACGCCGCGTCCGGTCATGGACCGCACCGCCGAGGCCGTGGCCCGCGCCACCCGGGGCGACCTGACCGACAAGGGTCTGGCGGCGATGACGGCGGGGATGACCCCGTCGCAACTGGCCCAGGCGATCCGCGCCGATCCGAATGAAAGACAGGCCGCCCTCTATGGGCTGACGCCGGGCTGGGAAAGCCTGACGCTCGCCGGCAAGCCGACGCTGGAGCTGGGCGCCAACGGTCTGGAGGCCCAGCGGATGAACGCGGCCATGCCCGTGACCTCGGGCGCGCTTCGGCCCGCCCTGCCGTTCGTCTTCCGCGCGGCCTCCGAGGCCGACCGCAAGCGCGCCGAACGCTGCCTGACCCAGGGCATATATTACGAGGCGGCGCTGGAGAGCACTGAAGGCCAGGAGGCCGTGGCCCAGGTCATCCTCAACCGCGTCCGCGACCCCAACTATCCGTCCAGCATCTGCGGCGTGGTGTTCGAGGGCGCCGAGCGCAACACGGGCTGCCAGTTCAGCTTCACCTGCGACGGTTCCCTGTCCCAGGCGCCGGTCGGCTGGGCCTGGGATCGGGCGCGGCTGGTGGCGCAGCGGATGCTGGCCGGCCATGTCGCGACCAAGGTCGGCACGGCGACCCACTATCACGCCGACTATGTCCACCCCTGGTGGTCGCCGACGCTCGCCAAGATCACCCAGATCGGCGCCCACATCTTCTATCGCTGGAAGGGGATCTACGGCGAGACCGCCGCCTTCCACCAGCGCTACGCCACGCGTGAGCCGGTCATCGACGAGGCCCGCTTCGCTCGCCCGCGCCTGATCGTGGCCTCGACCACGCCCGACGCCCCCGAGGTGGTCATGGGGCCGGACGGCAAGCCGCTCACGACGACCGCGCGGACGGTGCAGATCGACGGCCAGACCCGGGTGGTCGGCATCGCCAGCCTGGGCGGGCGCCGCACCCCGACGGCCGAGGAGATCGCCGCCATCAACGCCCGGATGAACGCCTTCGAGCATCCGCAGCCGGCGCCCGCTCCGGCAGCCCGCGTGGTGGTCGCGCCCGGCGCGACGCCGATGGACGTCGAGGAAGTCGGCCGCCCCGGCAACTGACGGCCGCGTCAGGCCTTTTCGGCGTGAAAATTCAACAGTGCTGACGAAGGTCGGCTTGCAACGGTCCCGCTGGCTTTGCATTTATTCAGCTCTACGGGGCCGGGCGCCCGAGCAAGCTGACGAGTGTCCGTGACCGCCGTTCCTCCTCCCTCAGATCGCTGGACCGAGAAAGACCGGGTCGCCGCACTGCGCGCCTACGGGGTTCTCTACACGGCGCCCGAGATGGAGTTCGACGACATCGTCGCCCTGGCCGCCCGGATCTGCGAGGCGCCGACGGCTCTGGTCAGCCTGGTCGACAGCGACGTCCAGTGGTTCAAGGCCAGGGTCGGGCTCGAGGCCACGGAAACCCCGCGCGACATGTCCTTCTGCGACCATGCGATGCGCGAGCATGAGGTCATGGTCGTGCCGGACGCGACGAAGGATCCGCGCTTCGTCGACAACCCGCTGGTCACCGGCGATCTGGGCATTCGTTTCTATGCGGGGGCGCCGCTGGTGACCCACGACGGCTTCCCGATCGGGTCGCTGTGCGTCATCGACTATCGGCCGCGCCCCGAGGGGCTGACCGACCTCCAGACCCAGACCCTGACCATTCTGGCGCGGCAGGTGATCACCCAGATGGAACTGCGCCGGGCCCTGCGCGAGCGCGGCGTGAGCGAGGAGACGACGCACCGGGCCATGACCGCCTCGGACTATGTCGGCGCCTTCGACTGGGACATCGTCAACGACCGGGTCGTGGCGGACGAAAAGTTCGCGCGCATGTACGGCGTCGAACCGGCGGTCGCCGCCGCCGGCGCCCCGATCCGCGTCTTCACCGCCGCGATCCACAACGACGACTTCGGCCAGGGCATGGAGGACATGCGGGTCGCCATTCAGGAGGGCACGCCCTTCATCAGCGAATACCGTCTGGTCGTCGAAGGTCAGCCGGAACGGTGGGTCGTGGCCCGCGGCCAGGTCTATTACGGCCCCGACGGCGCCCCGGAACGCTTCCCCGGCCTCGCCGTCGACATCACCGAACGCAAGGCCCTGGACGCCAATCTGGCCGAAGTTGCTTCCGCCCTGGCCGAAAGCGAGGCGAAGTTCCGCGCCATCGCCGATTCCATGCCCCAGATGGTCTGGTCGACCCTGCCGGACGGATTCCACGACTACTATAACGCCCGCTGGTACGAGTTCACCGGCGTGGAGGTCGGCTCGACCGACGGCGAGGGCTGGAACGCCATCTTCCATCCGGAGGACCAGCCGCGGGCCTGGGACGTCTGGCGGCATTCGCTGGCGACGGGCGACCTCTATGAGATCGAATACCGGCTGAGGCGGCACGACGGGGTCTATCGCTGGACCCTGGGGCGGGCGACGCCGATCCGCAATGAGGCGGGCGAGATCGTGCGCTGGTTCGGCACCTGCACGGACATCGACGACCTCAAGCGGGTCGAGCACAACACCGAGCTGCTGAGCCAGGAGCTCAGCCACCGGATCAAGAACATCTTCGCCGTGGTCTCGGCCCTGATCGCCCTGTCAGCGCGGGAATATCCGGAGGCCAAGGCCTTCGCCGCCGCCGTCCGGAACCGGATCGGGGCCCTGGCGCGGGCGCACGAGTTCGTCAGGCCGCACACGGAGGTGTCGAGGCCCACCGTCGGCGGCATGACCCTGCACGCCTTCCTCGAAGCCCTGTTCAAGCCCTATGCCGCCGTCAACGGCGCGCCGCGGGTGGTGCTGGAGGGCGACGACGCCCTGTTCGACGATCAGGCCGCGACCTCGGTGGCCCTTCTGTTCCATGAGCTGGCGACCAATGCGGCCAAGTACGGCGCCCTGTCCGAGCCCCGCGGTCTGGTGACGCTGACCACCCATCTGGCCGGAGACCGCTTCCACCTGACCTGGACCGAGCGGGGCGGACCGCCGGTCGCCGGGCCCCCGACGCGGGCGGGCTTCGGCTCGTCGCTGGCGACCATCTCGGTCGAGGGGCAGCTTGCCGGAAAATTGGAACGAATCTGGGATCCGGAAGGTTTGATCGTCGTGGCGGACCTCCCCGCGACCGCGCTCTCCAGACGCAAGGCGGCTGAAAAGGCTGTGTGATGTGTCACGGCGTGAAACCTGCAAGGTCGTCGTGCGTTCAGGCGCAGGGCGTCGATCAAGCAAGCTGAAAGAATGACTTCGCGTATCCTGATCATTGAGGACGAGGCCCTGGTGGCCATGGAGCTCCGCTTCGTCCTGGAAGACCTCGGCCATGAGGTTGTCGGCACCGCAGCCGATGCGCGCACCGCCCGGAATCTGGTCAAGGAGATGGAGGTCGATCTGGCCCTGGTGGACATCCACCTGTCGGATGGCCCTACGGGTGTCGAACTCGGCCGCTCCCTTGCCCAGGAAGATGGCGTCACCGTCCTCTATATGACCGCCAATCCCGGCATGGTGCGCGACGGCGTGGCCGGGACCATCGGCGTCCTGTCCAAGCCCGCCGATGAACGCGCGGTCCAGACCGCCGTCGACTACGCCCTGCGCCGCCGCAAGGGCGAGCCCGTCGATTACGCCCCCCCGGAGTTGCAGCTGTTCGGCTGACAATTCAGGACCGCGCCGGTTGCGGGTCGCCTGATCGGGCATAAGTCAGAAGCTCCCCGAAACGGAGCCTCCCCCATGCAAAGACGTCCCCTCGGCAAGAGCGGTCTCGAAACCGCACCCCTCGTCTTCGGCGGCAATGTCTTCGGCTGGACCATCGACAAGGCGAAGTCGTTCGAGATCCTCGACGCCTTCGTCGACGCCGGCTTCAACGCCATCGACACCGCCGACGTCTATTCGCGCTGGGTCCCCGGCAATAAGGGCGGCGAGAGCGAGACCATCATCGGCGAATGGCTGAAGGCGCGCGGCCGTCGCGACGACGTGCTGATCCTGACCAAGGTCGGTTCCTCCATGGGCCAGAACGGAGAGGATGCGCGCAACGACCTGTCGGCCAAATGGATCGAGACCGCCGTCGAGGACAGCCTGCGCCGGCTCCAGACCGACGTCATCGACCTCTATCAATCGCATTGGATGGACAAGGTCGCGCCGACCGAGGAGACGCTGCGCGCCTACGAAAAGCTGATCCAGTCCGGCAAGGTCCGCGCCATCGGCGCCTCCAACCACGATGTGCCGAAGCTGAAGGAGGCCGCGGCCCTCGCGGCCGAGAAGGGCCTGCCGCGCTACGAGACCCTGCAGCCCCACTACAACCTCTACAGCCGCTCGACCTTCGAGGGCGAACTGCAGGACTACGCGGTGGCCGAGGGGCTCGGCGTCATCACCTACTTCAGTCTCGAAAGCGGCTTCCTGAGCGGGAAGTACAAGTCGGCCGATGACCTGAAGAGCGCCAGCCGGGGCGGGGCGCTGAAGGATCACTTCAACGAACGCGGCGTGCGCATTCTGGCGGTGCTGGACGGCGTCGCCCAGCGGCTGGAGGCGACCCCGGCGCAGGTCTCATTGGCCTGGCTGCTGAGCCGCCCGGGCGTGACCGCCCCCATCGTCAGCGCGACCTCGCTGGACCAGTTGAACGACACCCTGAAGGCCGCGACGCTGGAGGTTCCGCAGGACGCCCTGGATGAGCTGACCGAGGCGAGCGCCTACGACCTTTAGGCGTCACCAGACCCCGATCTTCTCCGCCTCGTGGTGGCTGATCGGGTTATGGGCCCGGGCGTGGTCCTCCTCCGCAAGGAAGCGGACGGCGTCGAGGGCGGCCATACAGCCCATGCCGGCGGCGGTCACGGCCTGGCGGTAGATATCGTCGGTGACGTCGCCGGCGGCGTAGACGCCTTCGATATTCGTCGCCGTCGAGCCGGGCTTCACGACCAGATAGCCGCCGGCCTTGGTCTCAAGCTGGCCCTGGAACAGCTCCGACGACGGGGCGTGACCGATGGCGATGAAGACGCCGTCGGCGTCGACGGTCTGCGTCTCGCCGGTCTTGACGTTCAGAAGGCGCGCTCCGGTGACGTTCGACGCGACCCCGTCCGTCTGGCCGAGAATCTCCTCGACCGCGTGATCCCAGATCACCTCGATCTTCGGATTGGCCAGCAGGCGGTCCTGCAGGATCTTCTCGGCGCGGAATTCATTCTTGCGGTGCACGACCGTGACCCTGGCCGCGAAATTGGTCAGGAACAGCGCCTCTTCCACGGCGGTGTTGCCGCCGCCGACGACGATCACCTGTTTGCCGCGATAGAAGAAGCCGTCGCAGGTGGCGCAGGCGGACACGCCGAAGCCCTGGTATTTCTGTTCGCTCTCCAGACCCAGCCACTTGGCCTGGGCGCCGGTGGAGATGATCACCGTCTCGGCCAGCATCTCGGCGCCCGAATCCAGCTTCAGGCGGAAAGGACGCGACGACAGGTCGGCGCTGACCACGATGTCCTCGATGACCTCGGTCCCGACATGCTCGGCCTGGGCCTTCATCTGCTCCATCAGCCAGGGACCCTGAATGACCTCGGCGAAGCCGGGATAGTTCTCGACGTCGGTGGTGATGGTCAGCTGGCCGCCGGGCTGGATGCCGGCGATGATCACCGGGTTGAGCAGGGCGCGGGCCGCATAGATGGCGGCGGTCCAGCCGGCGGGGCCGGATCCGATGATGGCGAGGCGGACTTTACGAGGTTCGGTCATGATGGCCTATGTAAGCGCTGATTCCGCTTCGCGCGATGGTGCGACGGTCAAATCCACAGGAGCCGACAAAATGCCCAACCGCAGTTTTCTGGGCGTCGGCGTCCTGATCGGCCTGGTCACCGGAGCGTGGTTCGGGTTGCAGACGGGACATCTGGCCTTCGGCATCATCGGGGGCGTGATCGCGGGCGTCGCCCTGGCCCTTCTGATCGACTGGCTGTCGCAGTTGAAGGCCGGGCAGGGCAAGGACGGCGGCGGCGACGGCGGTGTCTTCCACGGCGACTTTTCCGGCTCTCGCCACAGCGACCACGGCCATCATGGTCACGGTCACAGCCACGGCGGGGGGCATGGCGGGCACGACGGCGGCCATGGCGGTTCGGACGGCGGTGGTGACGGCGGCGGTGGCGGCGGGGACTGAAGTCCTGACGCGTCAGCGCGTCCGCATCGCCTCCAGCACGGCCTTCGCGGCCCGGTCGGTCTCGGTGAGAGGCGGATAGGTCCAGTCGTCCAGCGTCCCGTCGAACGGACGCGTCGCACCGTGGCCCTCAAGGTCCGAATGGAGCCGTGCGAACTTGCCCGGCGCCTTCAGCGCGATCATCGGCAGGACATGCACCGGCTTGCCGGTCGAGGCGGCCTCGGCGGCCATATTGGCGCTGTCCTCGGTGACCAGGATATGGTCGGCGGCATTGAGGAAGGCGAAGAAGGGGTTCGGACCTGCACCGTCCCAGATGACACCCGGCAGGTCGGACAGGCGCGCGGTCATCGCCGCCTTCGCCGCCTCTGGCGTCCGGCGAGAGAAGGTCAGCATCAGCGATCCCTTCGCCGCCGTGATCGCCGCCGCGATCCGGTCGGCCAGATCGGCGGCGTGGGTCTCGGTCAGGTCGAAGGCCTTGGACCGGCCGCCGACCAGAACCGCGACGCGGGGATGGGGCAGGGGATCGATCGTGGCGGCGAAGGCCGGCGCGGCCTCGGCGATGCGCCGGGGCGTGATCCGGTGCGGCGAGCCGATGATCTCGAAGACGGTGTCGCCGTACAGGCCGTCGTGGGCCGGCGCCACCACCATGTCGAAGCGAGAGGTCGGCAGGCGCGGGTCCTGTGTCTGGACCACGAAGGTCCTGCCGCCCGAATGCCTGCGGACCGCCATGGACAGGGGCAGGGTCGCTCGGCCCGTGGCGATCCACAGATCCGGCCAGGCCTCGTTTTCGGCAGGGAAGGGGGCGTCTGACGCCGGGTCCAGCATCGCCGGAAGCTTCAACGCCGACGGGAGCTTGTCGAAAGCCGGGCGCCAGCGGATGCGTTTTGTCGTGATTTCAGCAGGGGCCCCGTTCTCAAGCGTCAGGCGCTGGATCGCCTCGGCGAGGCCCAGCGCCTGATTCTCGATTCCCGCGCGGCCGTCGGAGACGACCCAGATCCGCAGAGGTGAGGTTACTTCCACTCGACCTTGAGGATTTCATAGGCCTTCACGCCGCCTGGCGTGTTGACCTCGACCACGTCGCCGATCTCCTTGGAGATCATGGCGCGGGCGATCGGCGAGGAGATGCTGATCTTGCCCTGCTTCACGTCGGCCTCGTGCTCGCCGACGATCTGGTAGCGGCCTTCTTCCTCGGTGTCCTCGTCGACCACGGTGACCGTGGCGCCGAACTTCACCTGGGAACCCGACAGCTTGGTCACGTCGATGACCTGGGCGCGGCTGATCTTGTCCTCGATCTCGGCGATCGAGCCTTCGATCCAGCCCTGGCGTTCCTTGGCCGCGTGATACTCGGCGTTTTCCGACAGGTCGCCGTGTTCGCGGGCCTCGGAAATGGCCGCGATCACGCTGGGCCGTTCCACCGACTTCAATTGCTTCAGCTGCTCGTCGAGGGCGCGGTAGCCCTCGGCCGTCATCGGCACTTTTTCCATATGAATCAGGAGTTTCTTGTTTCGCCCGGAAATCAGGAGGGAGGGCAGTGAGAGAGAATGCAGTAGGCTGGGTCGCTGGGCGCGCGCGACCGGCCAAAGAGACTAGGGCGCCTGACGCCGAAACTCAAGCCGCTGGGGCGAGCGTCGTTATCCGGAGGGCCTATGCGGCGGGGGTCACGTTCCGCTCGGCCCGATGCAGCAGCATGCGTTTGGCGACCGTATAGACCAGCCAGGCGATGGCCGAGGCGCCGATCAGGGCGAAGACGGCGGAGATCACCGCCACCCCCGCCGAGATGAAGGCGATGACGAAGGCGATGGCGGCGACGAGGCCCGCGACGATCTGGACGGTCTGGATCTGCATGATCCGGTTAACGCGCCCGGACCGTGGCGGTTGCGGGGCGGTTCCGATCACTTCTGCCGCACGGGCTTGTGAGCGCAGGTTCAGGCGTAGGCGTAGGGTCCGCCGCGCTCCAGCGCCCGCTGATAGGCCGGGCGGGCGTGGATGGCCTCAAGGAAGGCCTTGCAGCGCGGCTTGTCGGCGCCGAACGGGGCGCGGGCCGAACAGGCCTCCAGCGGGAAGCTCATCATGATGTCGGCGGCGGTGAACTGGTCGCCCGCGAACCACTGGGCCTTCGAGAGCTCGCCTTCCCAATAGGCCGAATGGGCCTCGATCTGGGGATCGATGAAGCTGGACTGGGCCTTGCCCGAGATGGCGTTGACCAGGGGACGGACCAGACCCGGCGAGCGCTTCGGCAGGGCGCCGAACACCAGTTTGAGCAGCAGGGGCGTCATGGCCGAGCCCTCGGCGTAGTGCAGCCAGTAGGTCACGCGCCGCGCCGCCTCGCTGCCGGCCGGCGGGGTCAGGGCGTTGCCCGGATGGCTGGCCAGGATCTGTTCGATGATGGCGCCGGTCTCGGCGGTGACGACGCCGTTCTCCTCGATCACCGGCGACTTGCCCAGCGGATGGATGGCGCGCAGCTCGGGCGGGGCCAGCATGGTGGCGGCGTTGCGCTCATAGCGCTTGACCTCATAGGGCACGCCCAGCTCCTCCAGCAGCCACAGCACGCGCTGGGAGCGGGAGTTGTTCAGGTGATGGACGGTGATCATGGCGCGTTTCCTTGCGGGTCTGGCCGCTGCTTTTCAGACACTAGGCCGGTTGACGTCGGGGAGGGCAAGCCTCCCCGACGGCGGGCCGCGTCAGCTCTTGGCCAGCAGGGCGAGGGCCGCGACGGTCATGGCCTCGACGCCGGTGGTGACCGAGGGTTTGGCGTCGATCTTGAACAGGGGCGAATGGTGGCCGGCGGCGGTGTCGAGGTCGGCCGCGGGCGTGCCGCCGACGTCGAAATAGACGCCCTTCACCCCGCTCTCGGGCGTGACGAAATAGGAGAAGTCCTCGGCCCCCATGCCGCCGCGCGGCTCGTCTGACAGGACGTCCGGGCCCATGGCGGCGGTGATGGCGTCGCGGACGCGCTGGGCGGTGGGGCCGTCGTTGATGGTCGCCGGGGTGGTCTCCCGCGTCGAGCGGGTGACGGTGGGCATCAGGTTCTCGGGTACGCCCAGGGCGATGGCCGAGCCGCGCGCGACCCGGTCGATGCCGTCCAGCAGGAGGGTGCGGACCTCGGGGCTGTCGGCGCGGACCGTCAGCTGCATGTCGACGCGGTCGGAGATGATGTTGTTCTTGATGCCGCCGTGGATCGACCCGACGGTGACCACCGCCCCTTCCAGCGGATTGACCGTGCGGCTGCGCAGGGTCTGCAGGTTCATCACGATGGACGAGGCGACCACGATCGGATCGACGCCGAGGTGGGGATAGGCGCCGTGGGTGCCCACGCCGTGCACCTCGATCTCGACCCCGTCCGAGCTGGACGAATGGATGCCGAGCGGCACCGAGACCTTGCCCTCTTCCAGCTGGGCGGCGACGTGGAAGGCGAGCGCATAGTCGGGCTTGGGAAAGCGGGTGTAGAGGCCGTCATTGACCATGGTCCGGGCCCCGAAGATGCGCTCCTCGGCCGGCTGGACGATCAGGACGAGCGTCCCTGACCAGTCGGCCTTGCGGTCCATCATCTGGCGCGCCGTGCCGACCAGGGCGGTGATGTGCACATCGTGACCGCAGGCGTGCATGACCGGCTTCTCGGTCCCGTCGGAATCGACCTGGCGGGCGGTGGAGGCGTTGGGCAGGCCCGAGGCCTCCTGCAGCGGCAGGCCGTCCATATCGGCGCGGATCAGGACGGTGGGACCCGCCCCGTTCCTCAGCACCGCGACCACCCCCGTGCCGCCGACGCCGGTGGTGACGTCGTAGCCGAGGCCGGTCAGCAGCTCGGCCATCCGGGCCGAGGTCCGCGTCTCCAGACCCGACAGCTCGGGGTGACGGTGGAAGTCGT
Organism: Brevundimonas sp. ALps5; assembly: GCF_058681645.1. Taxonomy (NCBI): domain Bacteria; kingdom Pseudomonadati; phylum Pseudomonadota; class Alphaproteobacteria; order Caulobacterales; family Caulobacteraceae; genus Brevundimonas; species Brevundimonas sp. ALps5. The sequence goes on from NZ_CM178744.1 coordinate 2,442,113, forward strand.
CGAAGACGGCGGCGAGACGGGCGTCATAGTCGGCGAGGATCGATGACTTCAGGGCGCTGTCGGAGGCCGTTTGCGCACTGGCGGACCCGGCGACGGCCAGGAGAAGAAGGGCGGCGGTCGTCGGGATCAGTGCGCGCATCAGTCGTCCTTGGGTTTGGGAGCGGTCGAGGGAGGAGGCGTGGTCGAGGGTGTGGCGGCGGGCGCTGTCGTGCTTCCGGTTGCGCCGGTCGTCGTCGCGCCGGTCGTGGGCAGGGGCGCGCCGGTCACCGGCGGGGCGCCGCTGATGTAGACGGGCGGAATACGGGTCACGACGGTGCCGGTCGCGGGCGGGGGACCGGGATCGGCCGGCTGGGGCAGGCCGGTCACCGGCGGATCGGGCTCGCGCACCGTGCCGGCCGCGCCGGGCACATCCAGCACCACGCTCAGCGGCGAGACGCCGGTGTCGCCGAAGGCCTCCACCGCGAAGGCGTAGTCGACCCCGGCGTTCAGGGCCCGAATCTCGACCGAGCCGCCGCGCGCCGCCAGGTCGTCGGCCCAGATCTGATAGGTCAGGTGCAGCCGGTCGCGCTTCACGCCCCAGCGGATATTGTAGCCCAGGATGCGGCCGCCGGTCGGGTTGGCGACTGTGTCGAAGGTGACGACGGCGTTCCTCTGATCCTCGCCGCGCTTGACCGTGACATTGGCGGGCGCGGCCGGCGCCGGGCCGGTCGCCGTGCCGAAGACGCGCAGGTCGGCAATGGCCAGATGGGCGCCCGGCGCCTCGCCATGTTCATAACGGATATAGCGGGCGCGGACCGGCCGCTCGCCCTGGACATAGGCGTTGGGGCTGTCGCGCTCCGAGCCCATGCGGCTGGCGAAGGTCGCCCAGTCCTCGCCGTCGGCGGACCACAGGATGCGGAACCGGGTTCTGAGGCCCGGCAGTTCGGCGAAGATGCCGGCCTGATAGTCGGCGAAATTGACCTGGACGGCCTGCACCGTCTTCACCGCGCCGAGATCCAGCGTCAGGGTCTGGCCCGCCGTGCCGTTCGCCGCCACCCAGAAGGTGCGCGGATCCTCGTCTGTCGCCCGGTCGGCGCTGAAGTCGTCGAGCGTCGAGGAGGCCGTGGCCCTGGCGCGATAGGACAGGGGCATCCAGCCGGTGAACAGGCTGTCGGGATCGGCGACCGGCCCGTCGGGCTGGCGTTGGGGGAAGTCGCCGAAGCGGCTGGTGAACCACATCTGGCCGTCGGGATGGACGCCGCCGGGATACAGGCCGATGCGCCGCTCGAAGCTCCAGTTGACCCCGACCCAGGAGGAGTCGGTCGTCCACCAATTGCCGTAGCGGTCCTGGAAGGTCGAGCCGTGGCCCGCCCCCTGGGTAAAGCCGCCGGGCTTGTAGCTGATCGGGCTGTAGGGGGCGTATTCGAACGGCCCCAGCGGCGAGGCGCCGACGTAAAGCCCTGTTCCATAGGCGTTATAGCCATTCCCCGGCGCGCCATACTGGAGATAGTACCGGTCGCCGACGCGGTTCATCCAGGCGCCGTCGAGGAAGGGCCGGACCGGGGTCCCGTCGGGCAGGCCGCCCGAATGATCCTGACCGAACCGCTCCCAGCCATGCCGGTCGGGATCGAGGCTGAAGAAGGGTTTGGGCGTGTCGACCCACTCCATCGGCGGGACCGGATTGATCTGCGAGCCGAACAGGGGGGCGGTGTCGGATGAGCCCCAGTAGACGTACCACTTGCCGTCATCGTCGATGAACAGGTCGGGCGCCCAGGGTCCGGCCGGGCTCTGGCCCGCCGCCGGGGTCTCGCCCTTGGCCGCGGCGCCCGGGATCGGCGGCATGACCCGGGTCAGATAGTCCCAGCGCGCGCGGGTCGGGTCGATGCTGACCAGAAGCGGCTTCGGCTCCGTCGAGGAGGCCATCAGATAGAGACCCGTCTCGTCCGAGGCGGCGGCGGGCGCCGTGCTGGCGCCCAGGGGCCAGCGGTCCGGGATGACATAGGTCCAGTCGAACAGGTTGCGCGAGGTCCAGTAGCCGTCGGCCGCCGTCTGGAAGAGATAATAGCGGTCGCGGTGCAGGACGATCGTCGGGTCGCCGCCGGTACGGTAGCTGATGCCCTGATGGGTCTGTTCGAAGCTGTATTTGTAGTCGAGGTCGACCGGGTTGGCCCAGGTGCGGCCGGCGGGCGCCGCCGTGGCTGTCGTCGGTGTCTGGGCGACGGCCGCGGACGCGAGCGCGCCTCCTGAAATCAGGGCGGCGACGGCGGCGAGAACGGCGGTCGAAAGGCGCATTCCTGAACCCTACCATGAGCTTGGCCGCGCGATAGTGCCGAACAACCGTCGGCGGGTGGCTTCCCGCGACGAGAGTGCTAAGCCTGTCGCATGAGCTCTTCTCGCCTGCGCACCCTCTTCACCTCTCTCAGCCTCTGGGTGGTCGTCGCCCTCGTGCTCGGCCTGGTCGTCGGCGCCCTGTCACAGGGCTCCGGCGTCGAGAACATCGTCACCGCCATCGAGCCCCTGGGCGGGGTCTGGCTGAACGCGCTCCGGATCACCGTCATCCCCCTGGTCTTCGCCATGCTGGTGACCGGGATCGTCTCGATCGCCGATGCGGCCTCGACCGGGCGGCTGGCGGCCAAGGCGTTGGCGGTCTTCACCGTCATGCTGGTCTGCGCCACCGTCTACGCCATCGTCGCGGGGCTCGGCCTGCTCAACCTCTGGCCCATCGACCCGGAGGCCGGACGCGCCCTTCTGGCCGGCATTCCCGCCGATACGGCTGCGACGGTCGGCGAGGCGGCGCGCACCGACGGGCTGCAAGCCTTCCTCAACAGCCTCGCCCCCTCCAACCTGATCAAGGCCGCCGCCGAGGACGGGGTGCTGGGCGTCGTGGTCTTCGCCATCGCGTTCGGCTTCGCCGCCACCCGGCTGGAAAGTCGCCTGCGCCAGCCGCTCTCCGCCTTCTTCGAGGCCACGGCCGAGGCCATGGTGGTCATCGTCCACTGGGTCCTGCTGGCCGCGCCGTTCGGCGTCTTCGCCCTGGCCCTGGGCGTCGGCCTGCGCGCCGGTGTCGGCGCCGCCGGGGTGCTGGGCCACTACATCGCCATCGTCTGCCTGAGCCAGATCGGGGTGATCATCCTCGTCTATGTGGGGGTCCTGCTCTTCGGCCGGATCGGCCTGAGGCGCTTCGCGGGCGCCGTCGCCCCGGCCCAGGTCGTCGCCTTCTCGACCCAGTCGTCCCTGGCCAGCCTGCCGGTCATGGTCGAGCGCGCGCGCGACACCCTCGGCGTCTCCTCGGCCTCTGCCGGTCTGGTGCTGCCCCTGGCGGTCGCGGTCTTCCGCCTGACCAGCCCGGTCGCCAATCTGGCCGTCTGCCTCTACGTCGCCCAGCTCTACGGCGTGCACCTCAGCCTCGGCGCCCTGATCGCGGGCGGGCTGACCGCCATCGCCGTCTCGGTCGCCTCGGTCGGCCTGCCCGGTCAGGTCAGCTTCTTCGCCGCCATCGGCCCGATCTGTCTGGCCATGGGCCTGCCCATCGGCGTCCTGCCCCTGCTGCTGGCGGTCGAGGTCGTGCCCGACATCTTCCGCACCATCGGCAACGTCACCGCCGACCTCGGCGCAACGCGGATCGTCGCCGGGCGGGACGAGGCCGTGGATCTGGAGGCGGGCGAGGGGATCTGATGGCGACCCCGGAACCCCGCCTGACCTCGCTCGCCCACGGCGGAGGCTGCGGGTGCAAGATCGCGCCGGGCGTCCTGTCAGAGATGCTGAAATCCGTGCCGGTGCCGGCGCCCTTCGCCGATCTGATGGTCGGGACCGAGAGCTCGGACGATGCGGCGGTCTGGCGGCTGAACGATCATCAGGCCCTGGTCGCGACGACCGACTTCTTCATGCCCATGGTCGATGATCCGTTCGACTTCGGCCGGATCGCGGCGACCAACGCCCTGTCGGACGTCTATGCCATGGGCGGGACGCCGATCTTCGCCCTGGCCCTGGTCGGGATGCCGGTCAACGTCCTTTCGGTCGAGACCATCGGCAAGGTGCTGCAGGGCGGGGCGGCGGTCTGCGCGGCGGCGGGCGTGCCGGTCGCCGGCGGCCATTCGATCGACAGCGTCGAGCCGATCTACGGGCTGGTGGCCCTTGGGCTGGTCCATCCGGACCGGGTGCTGACCAACCGGGGCGCGCGGCCCGGGGACTATCTGATCCTGACCAAGCCGCTGGGGGTCGGGGTGCTGAGCGCGGCCTACAAGCAGGGACGGCTGGACGAGGCCGGATACGCCGCCCTGATCGCCTCAACGACCCGGCTGAACACGGTCGGGGCGGCGCTGGCCGGACGGGACGGCGTGCACGCCATGACCGATGTCACCGGCTTCGGCCTGATGGGCCACGCCCTTGAGATGGCGCGCGGTTCGAACGTCGCGATCGATCTCTGGGCCGACGCGCCCGAGATCCTGCCCGGCGCCGTCGATCTGGCCCGGGCGGGCGTCCGCACCGGGGCCTCGACCCGCAACTGGGCCGCCTACGGCGCGGAGGTGGTCCTGCCCGACGGCTATGACGATTGGCGACGCGACTTGATGACAGACCCCCAGACCTCTGGCGGCCTGCTGATCTCGGTTCATCCGGACCATTCGGAGGGCGTGATCACCTTCGTCCGCGAACAGGGCTTCGCCGGCGCCGAGATCGTCGGCAGGGTCGGGGCGGGCCCGGCCGGGGTGCGCGTCTTTTGATCCAGCGCACGGTCGATCTGGGGCCGGCCGATCTTGCGGCCTTTTCCGCGATCATCGACGTGCGCAGTCCGTCGGAATTCGCGTTCGATCATCTGCCGGGCGCGATCAACCTGCCGGTGCTCGACGATGCCGAGCGGGCCGAGATCGGGACCGAATACGTCCAGGGCTCGAAATTCCTCGCGCGCCGCCGAGGCGCGGCCATGGTGGCGCGCAATATCGCCCGGCATCTGGAGGGACCGCTGAGCGCCTTCGACGGAAGCTTCCGGCCGTTGATCTATTGCTGGCGTGGAGGCCAGAGGTCGGGAGCGATGGCGACCATCCTCGACCAGGTCGGCTGGGGCGTGACGGTCGTCCACGGCGGCTATCAGACCTGGCGGCGGCAGACCGTCAGGGCGCTATACGAAACGCCCGTGACGCACCGGCTGGTCCTGATCGACGGTCCCACGGGATCGGGCAAGACCGAACTGCTGACCCGGCTGTCCGACGACGGCGTCCAGACGCTGGATCTGGAAGCGCTGGCCGGACATCGCGGCTCGCTGTTCGGCGCGGTCGGCGATCAGCCGTCGCAGAAGCTGTTCGAGACCCGGCTGCACGACGCCCTGTCGCGTCTGGAGCTGTCCCGGCCTGTGGTCGTCGAGGCCGAGAGCAGCCGCATCGGCGCCGTGGCCCTGCCGCCGTCGCTGTGGGCCGCGATGTCGGCCGCGCCGGTGATCGCCCTGGACAGTCCGGTCGAGCGCCGCGTCGAACGCATTCTGGCCGGCTATGCCGAGATCGCCGACGATCCGGCGCGGCTGGACGCCATCCTCAGTCGCCTGCCGCGTCACCTGTCAAAGGCCATGATCGGGCGCTGGCGCGACCTGGCGGCCGGCGGCGATCTGCGGACCCTGGTGCGCGAACTGATCTCGGAGCACTACGACCCGGCCTATCGGCGGAGTGTCCGTCGGTCGGACGAGAAGGCCGATGCGGATCTCGCCGCGCGGGTTCGGCGGCTGTCGTCGGAGCTGTAGGCGCGGCGTCCCGCCTCAGTCGATGGCCTCGACGCCCTCGGCCTTCATCCGCGCGACGAAATCCTTCATGGCCTGAAGCTGTTCGGGGGGATGGGGCGTCCAGTCGGTGACCTCGCCGACGATCCGCAGAGGCTCCCGAGAGCGGTAGGAGCGGGTCGGATTGCCCGGGAACTTCTTGTCCGTCAGGTTCGGATCGTCGACCCAGTCGCCGGTCGGCTCGACGATATAGATGCGCTGACGGTCGTCGCCGATCGCCAGTTCCGCGCCCCAGATCGCCGCCTCCAGCGTGCCCGCGAAATAGATCCACGATCCGGCGGCGCCGCTCCCGAAATTCGAACCCCAGCCGACGGCCAGTTCATCGCCGACCCCGAGATCGGCGCGCGTGCCGTGGTAGAAGGGGCCCTTCTCGTCCGGCACGGCGTCGGTCATCGCGGTCTCTCCTCGATCAGCCGTAGGCTTGGATGGCCTTCACATCCAGTTCGCCGGCCTTGATGGCCCCGATCGCCTGGGAGGCGGCCAGCGCCCCGGCGGCGGTGGTGTAGTAGGGGATCTTCATCATCAGCGCGGTGCGGCGCAGGCTGAAGCTGTCCTGCAGCGCCTGCTTGCCGTCGGTGGTGTTGAAGACCAGCTGGACCTCGCCGTTCTTCATCGCGTCGACGATGTTCGGGCGGCCTTCCAGCACCTTCTTGACCGGGGTCACGGCCAGACCCTGTTCGGCGAGCCAGGTCGCGGTGCCGCCCGTGGCGATGATCCTGAAGCCCTGGGCGATCAGGGCGGCGACGGCTTCGGTGATGAAGGGCTTGTCGTCATCCTTGACGCTGACGAAGGCGCAGCCCGAGGTCGGCAGGGTGGTGCCGCCGCCGATCTGGGACTTGGCGAAGGCGCGGGCGAAGGCGGGGGCCATGTCGGTCTCGCCGTCGCGCTTCCAGTCCAGACCCATGACCTCGCCGGTCGAACGCATTTCCGGGCCGAGGATGATGTCGACCCCGGCGAAGCGGGCGAACGGGAAGACCGCTTCCTTGACCGCGATATGGTCATAGGGCTTGTCGGTCAGGCCGAAGGACTTCAGCGGAACCCCGGCCATCACCTTGGCGGCGATGGCGGCGACCGGCAGGCCGATGGTCTTGGCCACGAAGGGCGCGGTGCGCGAGGCGCGCGGGTTCACTTCCAGCACGAAGATGCGCGGGTTCTCGGAGTGCGGCTCCTCGATCGCGAACTGGACGTTCATCAGGCCGCGCACCTTCAGCGCCCGGGCCATGGCCTCGGTCTGGCGCTTTAGCTCGGCGACGACGGCCGGCGACAGCGACCAGGGCGGCATCGAACAGGCGCTGTCGCCCGAGTGGACGCCGGCTTCCTCGATGTGTTCCAGAACCCCGGCGACGAAGACGGTCTCGTCGTCGCACAGGGCGTCGACGTCCACCTCGGTGGCGCGGTTCAGATAGTGGTCGATCAGGACCGGATCGTCGCCCGAGACGCGCATGGCCTCGCCGACGTAGCGGTCCAGACCTTCACGGTCGTGGACGATCATCATGCCGCGGCCGCCCAGCACATAGGAGGGGCGCAGGACCACCGGATAGCCGACGCGGTCGGCTTCGGCGGCGGCTTCCTCGTGCGAGCGGGCCAGGCCGTTCGGCGGCTGCTTCAAACCGATGTCGTTCAGCATCTGCTGGAAGCGCTCGCGGTCCTCGGCCAGGTCGATCGAGTCCAGCGTCGTGCCCAGGATCGGCACGCCGTCGGCATGCAGGGCGTGGGCCAGTTTCAGCGGCGTCTGGCCGCCGAACTGGACGACGCAGCCGATCAGCTCGCCCTTCGAGCGCTCGACCTCGATCAGCTCCAGCACGTCCTCGGCCGTCAGCGGCTCGAAATAGAGGCGGTCGGAGGTGTCATAGTCGGTCGAGACCGTCTCGGGGTTGCAGTTGACCATGATCGACTCGACGCCGATGTCGGCGAAGGCGAACGCCGCGTGGCAGCAGCAGTAGTCGAACTCGATGCCCTGACCGATCCGGTTTGGTCCGCCGCCGAGGATGATGGCCTTCTTCTTGTCCGACGGCTCGGCTTCACACTCGGGGATCTGGCCCAGCGCCCCGGTCTCGTAGGTCGAATACATATAGGCGGTCGCCGAAGCGAACTCGGCGGCGCAGGTGTCGATACGCTTGAAGACGGGACGGACCGACAGGTCGCGGCGCGCCGTGCGGACGGCGCTCTCGCTCTGGCCTGTCAGCTGGCCGAGACGGGCGTCGGAGAAGCCCTTGGCCTTGAGCTTGCGGAAGTCGGCGGCGTCGGTCGGCAGGCCCTTGACCCGGACGTGTCCTTCCTCGCGCACGATGTCGGCGATCTGGCGCAGGAACCAGGGCTCGTAGGAACAGGCGGCGTGGACCTCCTCGACCGTCAGGCCATGGCGGAAGGCCTGGGCGATGACGCGGATGCGGTCGGGCGTGGGCTGGCCGAGCGCGCGGATGACGGCGGCGCGGGCGGCGGCGTCATCGGGCACGTCCGAGGTGCCTTCGATCTCGATCTCGTCGAAGCCCGACAGACCGGTCTCCAGACCGCGCAGGGCCTTCTGCATCGATTCCTGGAAGGTCCGGCCGATGGCCATGACCTCGCCGACCGACTTCATCGAGGTGCCCAGCAGGGGCTCGGAGCCCGGATATTTCTCGAAGGCGAAGCGCGGGATCTTGGTGACGACATAGTCGATCGACGGCTCGAAGCTGGCCGGGGTCACCTGGGTGATGTCGTTCTGCAGTTCGTCGAGCGTGTAACCGACGGCCAGACGGGCGGCGACCTTGGCGATCGGGAAGCCGGTGGCCTTCGACGCCAGCGCCGAGGACCGCGACACGCGCGGGTTCATCTCGATGACGACCATCCGGCCGTCGGCGGGGTTGATCGCCCACTGGACGTTCGAACCGCCGGTCTCGACGCCGATCTCGCGCAGGACGTTGATCGAGCCCGTGCGCATGCGCTGGTACTCTTTGTCGGTCAGCGTCAGGGCGGGGGCGACGGTGATCGAGTCGCCCGTGTGCACGCCCATCGGATCGACGTTCTCGATCGAGCAGATGATGATGCAGTTGTCCGCCGTGTCGCGGACGACCTCCATCTCGTATTCCTTCCAGCCGAGGACGCTTTCCTCGATCAGGACCTCGGTCGTCGGCGACAGGTCGAGGCCGCGCAGGACGATCTCCTCGAACTCCTCGCGGTTATAGGCGATGCCGCCGCCGGTGCCGGCCAGGGTGAAGGAGGGGCGGATGACGGCGGGCAGGCCGACGAACTCCAGACCGTCCAGCGCCTCTTCCATCGAATGGGCGGCCTTGGAGCGCGGGCTTTCGAGGCCCAGCTTGTCCATGGCGTCGCGGAATTTCTGACGGTCCTCGGCCTTGTCGATGACCTCGGCCTTGGCCCCGATCATCTCGACATTGTACTTCTTGAGCGCACCGGAGGCGTCGAGCGCCAGCGCGGTATTCAGGGCCGTCTGGCCGCCCATGGTCGGCAGCAGGGCGTCGGGGCGCTCCTTGGCGATGATCTTCTCGACCATCTCGGGCGTGATCGGCTCGATATAGGTCGCGTCCGCCAGCTCCGGATCGGTCATGATCGTGGCGGGGTTGGAGTTGACCAGGATGACGCGATAGCCCTCGGCCTTCAGCGCCTTGCAGGCCTGGACGCCGGAATAGTCGAACTCACACGCCTGGCCGATGACGATGGGGCCGGCGCCGATGATCAGGATCGACTGGATGTCTGTACGCTTGGGCATCGGGGCCTCTTGGTCTTGAACTAGTTCGTAATGACCGCGCACTCCCAGCCGTCATAGTCGAGCTGGAAGGCCGCGGCCCAGGATTGCATCATGGCGGAGATGGGGGCGAAGGCCTCCTCGTCCACCGGTATGGTCGTTTCAAGGACGGTCATCTCGTCCTGGCCCCGGGTCACGAAACCCGCGCGGCGGGCGACCTCGTTCAGGTCGTCGTGGTCGCCTTCGCCGTAGAAGTAGAACAGGGTGTGGCGCGGGGTGACGCCGTTGTCGCCATGCGTGGCGAGAGCGGCGCGGACGGCGGCGTCTTTCTCGTCATGCTCGGACATGGGGCGGTCTCGCGCGAACGACCGGCGGCGCGGGAGTCGCGGCCGGTGGCGTTCAGGTTGTCGGTTAAGCGGCCCGTCTAAAGACGGGGGGGCTGGGGAGCAACCCGTAATCGCAACCGTTCACCACCGGCCAAGGATCGCCCAGGGCGACAAATTCGAAGAACTGTGTTCTTGTTCGGTCCGTCCGCTGGAGACCGGCTGTGAACGCTTCTCCTGTCCCGTTCCTTCGCGCCAAGAGCGTTCTGCAGACCGTGGCGCCCCATGGCCATATCGGCCTGCCCGACGTTTGCTGCGATCTCTACTGGTGGGATGGCCGCCTGCAGTTCGCCGGTCCGGCGACCTCCGCGACGGTCGCGCCGTTCGCGGGACATTCGGTGACCATCGTCTGCCTCGATCCACTGGCCGCGGGAGCATGGCTCGGAGTTCCCATGGCCGAACTGACCAATCAGGTCTTTGATCTGGCGGATATCGACAAGCGGCGCGCATCAGAAATATCGACGCTGTTCGAAACGGTTGGCGTCGCCGGATTTCCGTCCGGACCCGCTGCGCCGTCTTCCGGAGATGATCGCGTCCGGTTCGCCGCGGCCGCCTTGCGTGCCGGACGGTCGGTGGCGCGCGTCGCGGACAGGCTCGAGCTCTCTCAACGTCAGCTTGAGCGGATTTTCTTCGACCACACCGGACTGACGCCCAAGCGGTTCGCCGGCGTGGTTCGCTTCCGCCGTGCGGTCTTCGCCGCCAAAGGCGGTCAGAGCCTGTCCCAGGCGGCCAGTTCGGCGGGCTACGCCGATCAGGCGCATCTCACGCGCGAGAGCGGGCGGCTGACGGGCCAGACGCCCCGCAAACTGCTGCCCAATGTCGGAAAGGTTCAAGATTTGATCCACGGAAGCTGGGAGTAGGGGGCGTCAAACGCCGCCTTGAACTGGAATGACCGCCGAGATGACTGTCCAGAACCGCAACATCCGCACCATTCGAGCCTATCTCGAAGACTTCAACCGTCAGGACCCCGACGCCCTGGCCCGGCACTGCACTGATGATTTCAGCAATCATGGGCGGCGCGTGGGCAAGGCGGGCGCGCGCTGGGTGCTGGAGGACATCTTCACCCGCTTTCCGGATTGCAGGCAGGAGGTCGCGAACATCGTCGCGGCCGAGGACGATGTGGTCATCCGCGTCAGCTACAGCGGGACCCATCGGGGCGTGGGGCGACGCCCCATAGACGGCGGCTTCATGATCGGTGTCCCGCCGACCGGCCGCGCCTTCTCGGTGCAGCACATGCACTGGTTCCGTCTGGAGGACGGGCTGATCACCCATCACTGGGCGAACCGGGACGATACGGGAATGCTGGTCCAGCTCGGACTCATGGATCCCGCGCCCGTCTATGATCCGGCGACCGAAATGGCCTGACCGGAGAGGACCTCATTCGTCGATGGACGGGTCCCGCGCATCGCGGCCTTCGATCCACGCCGGGAGCGCCGCGATGGTGTCGAGCGCGCCGTAGCGGGGGTGGCTCTCCGGCGCGTCGGCCAGTTCGTGGGCCCAGGTGACGTGGTAGGGGATGTGGACCCCGAAGGCGCCCGCCTCCAGCGCCGGCAGGACGTCGGACTTCATGGAGTTGCCGGCCATGACGGCCTCGGCCGGGCCGGTGCCGTGGCGGGCGAAGACGCGGTCATAGGTCCCGCGGTCCTTCTCCGAGACGATCTCGACGGCCGCGAACAGGTCGCCGAGGCCCGATGCCGCGACCTTGCGCTCCTGATCCATCAGGTCGCCCTTGGTGATCAGGACGAGGCGGTACTTTTCCGACAGGGCGCCCAGGGCCTCGGTGACGCCCGGCAGGGTTTCGACCGGATGGGCCAGCATCTCGCGCCCGGCGGCCAGGATCTCGCGCACCACCTCGGGCGGGGCGCCGCCGTCGCACAGCTCCATCGCCGTCTCGATCATCGACAGGGTGAAGCCCTTCACCCCATAGCCGTAGAGGCGAAGGTTACGCCGCTCGACCTCGGCCAGCCGGGTCTCGATGGTTTCGAGGTCGCCGTGGTCGTCCAGCAGGTCGACGAAACGGGCGTGGGTCAGGCGGAAGATGGTCTCGTTGTGCCAGAGGGTGTCATCGGCATCGAGGCCTACGGTCGTGATGGTCATGAGGCGGGTCCTAGGCCCCCAACCCGCCTCTCTTCAAGACCCGCCTCGTTTCAAGTCAGTTCAGAGCCTCGCGCAGGAAGGCGAGGACGCGGGGCCAGCCGTCGTTGCGGGCCGCGACCAGACCCGGGACGGTGCCGCCGAGCGAGGTGGCGCGCTGGAGGCCGGGAGCGTCCGGCGACACCGGAATGCCGAAGGCGGCGTGACCGACGTCGGGATAGGCGATGTTGACCACCGGATACGCGAAGTGATGGTCCTTGAGCCGCTGCTCCACCTCGGCGGCCATGCGCGAGGAGGGCCACAGGCCGTCGGCCTGACCCGAAATCATCATGACCGGGCCGTGGATGTTCTCGACTGGAATCCGGGCCTCGGCGGGGGCGGCGGCGAGGCTGTCGTTGTAGAGATTGAAGACGCCGGTGAAGCCCTTCGACAGGTCGTAGTGGGTGTAGGGCAGGGGCTGGCCGTCGGCGGTCCAGGACGAGCCGACCGGGCCGCCGGCCATGTCGATCCCGGCCCAGACGACGCTGGACGGCACGCCCACGACGACGGCGCCGATCTGCGGTTCGCGGCTGGCGATCAGCAGGGCCAGTTCGGCGCCTTTCGAGATGCCCATGACGGCGATCGGGCCGTGGATGTCGGGGCGGGCCTTCAGCCAGGCCAGGGCGCGGCCGATGGGCTCGATCGGGACCTCGTTCAGCTTCTCGAGCTGGCCCGGTTCGCCGAAATAGGAGACGGCGATGGCGGCGAAGCCCTCGTCGGCCAGATGCCGCGCCAGACCCCGCGATCCGTTGAGACCGCCCTCCGATCCCCCCAGAACGATCACCGCACCGGAAGAGACTTGCGACCCCGCGACGGGGGCGAAGTAGTCGGCGACCAGACCTTCTTCACGGATCACCACGGTCGCGGGCCGTGCGGCGGGCGCGGCCTGCTGGGGCGCGGCCTGCTGTGGCGCGGACGGGGCGCCGGGCGGCGTCTGGGCGACGGCCGTTCCGGTCAGGACGAAGGCGCCGAGCAAGGCCGCCGACAGGGCGGCGGATGCGCCGACGAAAGAGGTGATGGACAGGGTGGCGGGCATGTCGTTCTCCGTTGATGAAGAACTTTACATCACAAAGTAGAATGCCGGTCAACCGGCCTGTCCGTCAGGCGGCAAACCTTACGGCGTCGTCACTGGCGCTTTCGGAGACCCGTGTTAGCGTCTTTTTCGATACGGCGGGGGCGCCGATCAGGATCGACCGCGTTGGATCGGAGCAGGGGGAACACCATGGAAGATTTCATCAAGCCGTACAGGCGCTACGCCCAGTTCGAGGGGCGGTCGGACCGCAAGGAGTTCTGGTACTATGTGATCTTCTATCTGGTGGTCAGCTGCATCCTGTCGGTGCTCGACGGCATTCTGTTCGGCGGCAACTACACCATCGTCAGCGATCAGGGCTGGCGCATGTCCTACGACCGCGACGTCCTGGGCGGGCTGTTCAACCTCGTTTCCATTATCCCCTGGATCGCCCTTCAGGTCAGGCGGCTGCACGACACCAACAAGTCCGGTTGGCTGGTGCTGTTCTGGTGGTTCCCATCATCGGCTGGCTGCTGCTGCTGATCTGGTACTGCGAGAAGGGCGACGCCGCGGCGAATGTTCATGGCGAAGCGCCCGAGGGCAGTCGGCTCCCTGCCGACTTCTAGTGGGAACTGTCGGCGCGCGGACGGACTTCGGTCGTATGCGGCGTTGACCCCGGCGGCGCGTCTCTGTAGTCACGCCGCCGTTTGTCCGCCCGGATTCGGTGCTAAGGAACGGCCATGACCACTCAACTGCTTCCCGGCTGCACCGGCGTCCTCGCTCTGGCCGACGGAACCATCCTGCAAGGGATCGGCGTCGGCGCCGTCGGCACGGCCCTGGGCGAGGTCGTCTTCAACACGGCCATGACGGGCTATCAGGAAATTCTGACCGACCCCTCCTACATGAGCCAGATCCTGGCCTTCACCTTCCCCCACATCGGCAACACCGGGGTGAACGTCGAGGACATCGAACAGCTGGGCGGTGGGTCCGACACCTCGGCCCGGGGCGCGATCTTCCGCGACCTGCCGACCGACCCGGCCAACTGGCGCAGCGAGGCCAGCTTCGACGCCTGGATGAAGCGCCGCGGCGTCGTCGGCCTCGCCGGCGTCGACACCCGCGCCCTGACCAAGATCATCCGCGACAAGGGCGCGCCCCACGCGGTCATCGCCCACGATCCGGAAGGCAGGTTCGATCTGGACGCTCTCGTGGCTGAAGCGAAGGCCTGGACCGGCCTCGTCGGCCTCGACCTCGCCAAGCCCGCCTCGACGCTTCAGTCGTTCGAATGGGACGAGGGCCTGTGGGCCTGGCCGGAAGGCCACCCGAAGACCGAAGGCCGCAAGAATGTGATCGTCGTCGACTATGGCGTGAAGCGCAACATCCTGCGCGCCCTGGCCTCGACCGGCGCGAAGATCACCGTCGTTCCCGCCACGACCTCGGCCGAGGACATCCTGGCCCGCGATCCCGACGGCGTGGTCCTGTCCAACGGCCCGGGCGATCCGGCCGCGACCGGCGAATACGCCGTGCCGGAGATCCAGAAGCTGGTCGAGAGCGGCAAGCCCGTCTTCGGCATCTGCCTGGGCCACCAGATGCTGGCCCTCGCGCTCGGGGCGAAGACCGTGAAGATGGAACAGGGCCACCACGGCGCCAATCATCCGGTCAAGGACCTGACGACCGGCAAGGTCGAGATCGTCTCGATGAACCACGGCTTCACCGTCGACCGCGACAGCCTGCCCGACGCCGTCGCCGAGACCCACGTCAGCCTGTTCGACGGCACCAACTGCGGCATCGAGCTGAAGGGCCGTCCGGTGTTCAGCGTCCAGCATCACCCCGAGGCCTCGCCCGGACCGACCGACAGCCTTTATCTGTTCGACCGGTTCTCCGCCCTGATGGACGCCTGATGGCCCTGCCGTCCGCGAGCTCGGCCTATCTGGGCTGGCTCGCGCGCGCGCTGAAGCCGGATCAGACCGCCCTGCCGCCGGTGAAGGGCGACGTCGTTCTGGGCTACGGCACAGGCTATGATGCGGCCGACATCGCCCCCTTCGTCCTGTCGCTGCGGGCCGTGTTCGACGGGGCGGTGGCCCTGGTCGTCGACGACCGGCCGGACCTGAAGGCCTTCCTCGAACAGCACGGCGTCATCGCCGTCCATCCGCAACATCTGGGCGGCTGGGAGCCCCACGCCGTCATGGCCCGGTTCGCGGCCTTCGACCGGCTGCTGAGCCTGTGGCCCGAGGCGAAAAGCGTCCTGATCACCGATGTCCGCGACGTGATCTTTCAGGCCGCGCCGTTCGCGCCCGCCCCCCGCGGGCTCGAGGCCTATGTCGAGTATGAGGACGGGGTTCTCGGCGACCACGCCTTCAACATGAAGTATCTGCGCGCCCTCGCCGGAGACGATCTGGCCGAGGCCATCGCCGACCGCCCTTGTGTCTGCGTCGGCACCGTCATGGCCCCGCGCGAGATCATGATCCGCTTCTGCCGCACGGTGATGATGCTGGCGGCCATTCCGCGGTCGGAGCTGGGCGGCGCCTTCGGGGCCGATCAGGCCGCTTGCAATCTGGCGGTTCACATGGGGCTGGTCGAGGCGGAGATCCGCCCCAACTACGGACGCATCGCCACCCTGGGTCTGACGAAGACGGAGACGCTCGGCTGGTCGGACGGCCGCGTGACCAATCCCGACGGAGGCTGGAGCGCCATCGTCCACCAGCACGACCGGCATCCGGCGCTGGCGACCGCCGTCCATGCCCGCTGGGGCGGCGGGCTGGAGCACCGGGTGCGGGTGCAGAAGAAGACCTTCGCCCAACGGCTCGACAAACAGACCCAGTCCATTCGTCGCCGCCTGCCGGAACTGCGCTAGGGGATCGGCGCGAAGCTGCGGTCTTCGCGGCGCAGGGCGCAGGCCTTGCGGATCGCGGCGGGGGCGGCGCTGAACCAGTACTGGGCGTCGTCGTCGCGATGGGCGTGTTTTCGCTCCAGCCCGCGAAGCCGCCTGAGCGCCGCGTTCTCGAGCAGCCGCGCATGCAGGGCGCGAGGCGAGAGTTCGGCGATGGCGGGAGAGCCGGGAACGGCGACGGTGTCGGGTCCGATGGGCTCCACCGCCGGACGGGCGATAGAGATGAACATGGGAAGTCCTTGAACGCAGATCGAGATTGCGACGCCGACCGCGTCCTGGCCCCGTTTAGCCCGCCCTCTTCCGGGGCCGGTCGATTGGTTAATCCACAACGCCTGTGGACAGTTCCGTTGTCGGATAAAAATATGCGTTAAATCAGGCCGTTACGGACACGCTTTGAACTTTATGGTTAAAAATCTCTTAACGGTGACGCTACTTGTGACTGTTAAGGTCGAATTTTCCTATGTCTTTGGTTGAATTTCGCGTGTTCGGCTGCGGCAAAGGTTAACGGCTCCGCTTGCCGTTCATGGACAGCTCTGAGGTCAGTTCTGCCGACGCTCGACGTTCGAGGCGCCGTCGGGGGTCTGGTCGACGGCGAACATGCGCACCGTTTCAGCGCCGATGACCGTGCCGCGATGCCATTGCCCGCGCGGCTCGATGAAGACGTCACCGGCCTTCAACTCATAGATCTGACCGGTGTCCAGGTTCTCGACCCGCAACTGACCCGCCAGCACATAGGTGAAGCGTTGATACGGGTGTCGGTGTTCGGGAAAGACGGCCCCCGGGGCCAGTTCGGTGATGAAGGCGCTGACGATCGCGACGGCGGGCGGCTCGATCGGCTGTCCGGACGCCGTAGTGTCGTGCCGGCCGAGCGGCGTGACCACGGGGCCGGCGGCCTGAAGAGCCGTCACCAGCAGAATGTTCAGAAGCGTTTTCATAAAATAACGCTGTCATCTGAATACGATTGTGTCGAGTCTTTCCGGGTTTCACGCGGTGCGGCCCCGGCTTTGGATGGCTTAATCGCAACGCCCGGCCTAGTTTGGCTCCATGCGTTTCGACGAGCGTTTTCTTGAGGAGTTGAAGGCCCGCCTTCGCCCGTCCGACGTGATCGGCCGGTCGGTGAAGCTCAAGCGTCAGGGACGCGAGTGGGTGGGCCTGAGCCCCTTCTCGAAGGAGAAGTCGCCGTCCTTCTTCGTCAACGACGACAAGGGCTTCTTCCACGACTTCTCCTCGGGGAAGCACGGTGACGTCATCTCCTTCCTGCAGGAGGTCGAGCGGCTGTCGTTCCCCGAGGCGGTCGAGCGTCTGGCCGCCGAGGCCGGGATGCAGATGCCGGCCGAGGACCCCCAGGCCGCCGAGCGCGAGCAGAAGCGTCAGGGCCTGTCGGACTGGATGGACCTGTCGCAGAAGTGGTTCGCCGCCAATCTGCGCCGCGCGGCCGGCAAGGCGGCGCGCGAATACCTCGAACGGCGCGGCCTGCCCGAGGACCAGTGGGAGCGGTTCGGTCTCGGTTATGCCCCCAACGACCGCGAGGGGCTGAAGAACGCCCTGATCCAGCGCGGCGCCAAGCCGGGCGAGCTGGTCGAGGCCGGAATGCTGATCTCGCCCGAAGGCAGCGGCGCGCCCTATGACCGGTTCCGCGACCGGCTGATGTTCCCGATCCTCGACGCGCGGGGTCGGATCGTCAGCTTCGGCGGCCGGGCCATGAACCCCGACGACCGGGCCAAATATCTGAACGGGCCCGAGAGTCCGCTCTTCCACAAGGGCGCGACCCTGTACGGCCTGCCCGAGGCGCGACGCATCCTCGGCGCAGAATCCAAATCGACCCAGGCCATCATCGTGGTCGAGGGCTATATGGACGTCATCGCCTGCCAGCGCGCCGGCCTGCCGGCCGTGGCGCCGATGGGCACAGCCCTGACCGAGGAGCAGATGGAGCGGCTATGGCGGGTCTCGTCCGAGCCCGTGCTGTGCTTCGACGGAGACGGCGCCGGCCAGCGCGCCGCCTATCGCGCCATCGAACGCGCCCTGCCGCTGCTGAAACCCGGCCGGTCGTTCCGCTTCTCCCTGCTGGAGGGCGGTCAGGACCCCGACGACATCCTGCGCGACAAGGGGGCGCCGGCCCTGCGTCAGGCGATGGGCGAGACCAAGCCCTTCGCCGAGGTTCTGTTCAAGCGCGAGGTCGAGGCCGAACCCCTGGATACGCCCGAGCGCAAGGCCGGGCTTAAGGGGCGGCTGCGTCAGGCGGCGGCGGCCATCCAGGACAAGGATCTGGCCGAGCAATACCGCCGCGAGATGTTCGAGCGGTTCGACGCCCTCTTTCCCTCCGGTCGCAACGCCCCGCAGTCGCAACGCCCCCAGCAGGGCGGGGCAGGGGGGCGCTGGCGGGGTCCGCCGCCCAAGCTCGGCCAGACCGCCGAGGGCGCCGAGGCCATGCAGTCGCTGAGCCGCTCGATCGAGCCCGTCGCGGCCGCCCTCGCCCACGGGGCCATCGATGATCCGGAACGGATGGACGACCATCTGGAGGCCATCGCCAGCCACGGCTTCGGCGATCACGCCCTCGACGGACTGGCGCAGGAACTCGTCCGTCTCCGGTTCAGTCACGTGGGGGGCGGCCAAACCCTTGACAGTGCGGCATTGCGACGCCATCTGGCCGCTTCGGGACACGATGCTTTAGTGCGCGAGGTCGAGAAGGCGGCGGCAAAGTCCGGCGCGCCTTTCCTGGCCGCAAATGCGCCCCTCGCCGAAGCAAGGGTCCGGTGGTCGCAAGCGTTCGACGCTCTGACCCGCGTGGCGGGGCTTGAGCAGGCGCTGGCGTCAGCGAAGTCGAACGCCGAACAGGCCTTCGACGCCTCCGCCTTCAGTCGTCTGAAGGCGGAACGCGACGCGTTGCGACGAGCCATCAAGACCGGGACGATTTGGGAAGACGAGGCTTCTTCGTAACAAACGAAGGCCCGGCGCGTTCTCTTTTCGAACGGATGTTGCATTTTTGCCGAGGGGTCTGGCGGCCTCCGAACCGGCTGGAGACAGAGACTGAATGACTGATACGCAGGAACCTGCTGAGACCTCGTCCGACGGGCCGCTGCTCGACCTTACGGATGCGGGCGTCAAGAAGTTTATCAAGCAGGCGAAGGCCCGCGGCTATGTCACGATGGAGGAGCTGAACAAGGTCCTGCCGTCGGAAGAAGTCACGCCCGACGCCATTGAAGACACCCTGGCGATGCTGTCCGAAATGGGCGTCAACGTCGTCGAGGCGGAAGAGGACGCGGCCGAGAGCTCGGGCGGCGAAGTCGCCGAGCGCGCCGAGACCCAGATTTCCGACGAAAACGCCAAGCCGACCTATGACCGCACCGACGACCCGGTGCGCATGTACCTGCGCGAGATGGGGAGCGTCGAACTGCTCTCCCGCGAGGGCGAGATCGCCATCGCCAAGCGCATCGAGGCCGGCCGCGACGCGATGATCTCGGGCCTGTGCGAAAGCGCCCTGACGTTCGAGGCCATCATGGTCTGGCGCGACGAACTGGCCAACAACCGCATCCTGCTGCGCGAGGTCATCGACCTGGACGCGACCTACGGCGTGATCAACCCGTCGTCGCTGCCGCACAACCAGCCCCAGGCCCCGATCCCCGGCCAGCCCGTGCCCGCCGCCGCCGAATCCGAAGAGGGCGGCGCCGAGAAGGAAGGCGGCGAGGAAGACGAGGACGAGGACTTCGACGATGGCGGCGGCATGTCCATCTCGGCGCTGGAAGCCGAGCTGCGCGACGGCGTCATGGAGACCCTGGACGCCATCGCCGCCGACTTCGACGCCTTCCGCAAGCTGCAGGAGAAGCTGGTCGAGACGCGCCTGAAGGGCGAGGACCTCTCGGACAAGGACCGCAAGGCCTATGAGGCCCTGTCGACCGGCATCTCGGACCGGCTGAAGACGGTCAAGCTGAACAACAACCGCATCGAGGCCCTGGTCGAGCAGCTGTACGCCATCAACAAGCGGCTGATCGGTCTGGAAGGTCGTCTGCTGCGTCTGGCCGACAGCTACGGCATCTCGCGCCCCGAGTTCCTGAAGTCCTACTTCTCGAAGGAGCTGGACCCCAACTGGACCGAAAACGTCAAGGAAATGGGCGTCCGCTGGACCAAGTTCTCGGACAACGAGGCCGCCCAGATCCAGAAGATCCGCATGGACGTCGCCGCCGTGGCGGTCGAGGCCGGCCTGCCGATCGACGACTACCGCCGCATCGTCCAGACGGTCCAGAAGGGCGAACGCGAAGCCCGTCAGGCCAAGAAGGAAATGGTCGAGGCCAACCTGCGCCTCGTCATCTCCATCGCCAAGAAGTACACGAACCGCGGCCTGCAGTTCCTGGACCTCATCCAGGAAGGCAACATCGGCCTGATGAAGGCGGTCGACAAGTTCGAGTACCGCCGCGGCTACAAGTTCTCGACCTACGCCACCTGGTGGATCCGTCAGGCGATCACCCGCTCGATCGCCGACCAGGCGCGGACCATCCGCATCCCGGTGCACATGATCGAGACGATCAACAAGATCGTCCGCACCAGCCGCCAGATGCTGCACGAGATCGGCCGCGAGCCGACCCCGGAAGAACTGGCCGAAAAGCTGGCCATGCCGCTGGAGAAGGTCCGCAAGGTCCTGAAGATCGCCAAGGAGCCGATCAGCCTCGAGACGCCGATCGGCGACGAGGAGGACAGCCACCTGGGCGACTTCATCGAGGACAAGAACGCCATCCTGCCCATCGACGCGGCCATCCAGTCGAACCTGCGCGAGACCACCACCCGCGTGCTGGCGTCCCTGACGCCGCGCGAGGAACGCGTCCTGCGCATGCGCTTCGGCATCGGCATGAACACCGACCACACCCTCGAAGAGGTCGGCCAGCAGTTCTCGGTCACCCGCGAACGCATCCGCCAGATCGAGGCCAAGGCGCTCAGGAAGCTCAAACACCCGAGCCGGTCGCGCAAGCTGCGGAGCTTCCTGGACAGCTGATCCGGGAGCCGGAAAAGACGATCAGGGGCCGTCCGAAAGGACGGCCCTTTTTCGTTTCGGCCTGTCTCTGTTGTCCCCGTGCAAAGTGTCCCGGTTTCGGGGACAGGGGCGGGGCAAAGGGGGACGAAACGGGGACATTTGGGCCTGTAACCGTGCAACAGGACCGGAACAGGGACTGCAACGGGCGCCTGCGACCGGGCGTGACGCAGGGGCGGGGTTTCCTCGCCGCATGGGAAAGCCCGCCCGCATCCGCTATTTCGCCGGCCCCGAGATCTGGGCCTTGGCCCAGGACGCCTATCTGCTGGGCGAGAGCGCCAACGCCATCGCCGCCCGCCTCGGCCTGACGGTCAACGGCATCAGGAAGCGCGCGGCGAGGAAGGGCTGGACCCGGACCAAACACGCCGAGGCGATGCAGCGCGCCGCCCAACCCCTCGCCCCGCGTCAGGCGCTGGAGGAGGCCATCGGTCAGGCCGGCCGGATGATCCGTGACGGCCGCTTCGACGAGGCGACCCGGCTGGTCGCCACGGCCGAGCGTCTGGTCCGCGCCGCCCGCGCGGCCCCGCCGCCGCAATATACGCCCGAGGAAAAGGCCGCGCTGGAGGCCGAACGCCGCGCCGCCCGCGAGGCCGAGACCCGCCGGCTTCAGGCCTGGGCCGAAGAGCGCGCCATCAAAATGGCCCACGCCCTGCTCAGCGAAAAGGGCTGGGACTTCGCCGACGACTTCGCCCTGACCGCCCTGCACTGGCGCGCCCGACATCTGGGCCCCGAACAGGCCCTCGCCGACTTCCACCGCGGCGTCAGCGGCGGCTGGGCCGCACGCTACTGGACCGCCGACGGCCGCCTGAAACCCGTCCCAATCCCGGCGGCACCGTCAGACCGGATGTGGCGCCAGCACCTGAGATCGACCGGGGTGGGGGAGGGCGACGCGGCCGGCCAATGGCCGCCGGCCTGGGCGGAGGCGGGGGTGGAGGCTCCCGTGGAGACGGCGGACCGCACAGCGGCGCCGCAGGCCATCAAGCCGGAGCCCGAGCGGGGACCGATGGTGAAGCGGCTTTAACTAGTCGGGATAACGGCTTTACGTCATTGGCATCGCCCACGCCTCACGACGGTTGTGAGATAAGTGGCGGCTCACGCCCAGAGTGATTAAGATGAACTGAATGCTGCGAATCGAGAAGCAGCAAGGAGCCTTTGATGACCGCCCGTTTGGACGCCTTGGACATTATCTCGCCCAAGCGGAACGTGCGTAACAACAAAGGGTGGGAGGGGTTTTTCCCATACTATGCGGGTTTTCCCGAAACCTTCGCTGAGCGACTGATCCGTTCAGCCGATTTGACGGCCGACAGCCGAATTTTAGACCCATGGAACGGTAGCGGAACGACTACCTTTGCGGCATCTCGGCTAGGCGTACCCAGCGAAGGTATCGACCTAAACCCGGTAATGGCTGTTGTCGCCCGCGCGCGATCGCTAGCCACCAGTGAAGCTGACGCGATCATGCCGCTCGCCAAAGAAGTCGTTTCGAGCGCGCGGCGACTGCGCTCTGCGTGCGCGCCAACCGACCCTCTTTTGAAATGGTTCGGCCCACAAACCGCGTCATGGTTCAGATCTATCGAGTCCGCTGCCAGGGTTCTGCTGATCGGTGATTTAACGATTTCGTCAGCCGGCACGAACTTCGACAATCTTTCCGCTATCGCCTCCACCTTTTATGTCGGCTTATTCACTCACTGCCGCGAGGTGGCCAAAAGCTTTGCGACAACCAACCCTACGTGGATGAGAACCGCTCGTTGCGGCGAGCGCCGCGCTTCAAGGCCAGCAGCAGATCTTGACGCGCGCTACCTGTTCCTTCTCGCTGAAATGGCAGCGGCTCTGTCGGAAGCTCCGGAGCCTATTGTTGCGCGGGCGCCGATCGGGCTTCGGGTTGCCGACACCACGTCCGATCTGAAGGGCGCGGCCGAGTTTGATATGGTTCTTACCTCGCCGCCCTATTGCACTAGGCTAGACTACACCGCCGCAACCAAAGTCCAGCTTGCGGTTCTGTGGCCATTGATGACGACCACCACCGGCGAGCTTAGCCGGCAAATGACCGGGTCCATCCGCGTCCCGTCAATCGTCCAAGACGTAGAAAGTGGCTGGGGGCCGACCTGTTGCGACTTTCTAGAAGCCGTTGCAAGCCATCCCTCGAAAGCATCGAGCGGCTACTACCTAAAGACTCACATCGACTATTTCGCGAAAATTTATGCGTCGCTGTCGGGCATATCACGGAAGCTGAAGCAGGACGGCGTGGCTGTGCTCGTTGTCCAGGACTCTCACTATAAGGAGATCCACAATGACCTTCCTAGAATCCTCGGTGAAATGGGCGAAAGCCACGGACTTTCGCTTGGCCGCCGGGCCGATTTTCGGCTGAACCGAACGCTAGCAGGGCGACACCCGCATACGAAATCGTATCGCGAACGGATTGATGCAACCGAGTCAGTTCTCTGCTTTGAAAAGAAGCCAAACCTCTAAAAAGGGACACTGCTGTGAAAGCTAACCCCTCCCCCATGTCGGTGGCCGACTACTGCCATGACTACAACAACGGGAAAATATCCGTCAACGACGACTATCAACGTAACGTAGGGCTATGGACCGCGCAGGCGCGGTCTTTTTTTATTGAATCTATACTTTTGGAATTTCCCATTCCGAAACTATATCTTCACGCAAGGCTCGATCTCCGCAGCAGGCAACAAGTAAAAGAGGTTGTTGACGGCCAACAGAGAACGCAAGCTCTAGTTTCTTTTTTTAACAATAAGCAGAGACTCACAAACAATATCGACACCGTCGCGCTCCGGGGGTTAAAATACAGTCAACTTAGCGATGAATGGAAGTCAAAGTTTCTTTCTTATTCTCTTCCAATAGATCAATTTTCAGGAGCTCCTGATGAGGAGGTTCAGGAAGCTTTCCGCCGAATGAACGCCAATAATGTTCCTTTGAATGACGAGGAGCAGCGGAACGCGCGTTTCCAAGGGCCGTTTAAATGGTTTATCGTGCGCATCGGCGACAAGTATAAGCTTGCCCTAAACAAGGTTGGTCTTTTCAGTCGCCGGGATTTGGTCCGAATGTCGGATCTCAAATTCTACGCCGAAGTATCGTTGGCTTTGGATAGCGGTTTTTCGACGGTTAAAGGCAAGCAGCTCGACGATCTTTATAAGAAGTATAACGGCACTTTCCCGATCGAGGTGGACCTCGAGGACGCGCTGTCCTACCCTATAGAGACTTTCCTTGCGACCCCGGAGTTGCACAAGCCTACGCTACTCAGAACTCATGTTTTCCAATCTTTAGTGCTGGCTATTCTAGTGCGCAGGGATCCGGAACGTCTCGCCACCCTTGTCCCGGCAGCGCATCAGGCTCTCCTCGCAGAGATCAACGCGAAAGCCGTACCGATGGAGGTCCTCGCAGACGCACTGCAAACGCCTGACGACTTCCCCGCGCTGCAAGATTTCATCGATGCCTGCAGCAAAAAGACGAACGTTGAAGAATCGAAACGAATTCGGTTCATCTACTTCTACGAAGCGCTCGGTATTCGGGCTTAAGCCGTGCGTCCGGTTGGTGATCTTGGGAAGCTTTACGGATCATTCAGTTATCGGTTGCTCCGGCTAAGGCGCCTTTACGGCGTTGCCACCAACCAAATCGAACCTCGAAGGTCTGAGCTCCTTGCGATTAGCGTTATTGAGTTGGACAATCTCGTCTTGGAGTCTTTGAGGGCGTTTACAATCAGCAGTCTCCGCGGAGCTCGAACCGCAACCGGAGCTCGAATCAGAGTTTCACGTTCATTCGGACACGAAGAAGAGGTTGCGGCGTATATGCTTCAGACCCTTGCCTCTCCCGCGTATATTCGGTTGAGAAGCCCTCAGCGCGTCGGCCGAAAACTGGAGCCAACGGTGAGGGATCCACGGGATACCGCAAAGGTCTTCGCTGGATGTGGTGCCACGAATATCAGCTCGCTCCAAAATGCGCTCGCGCTCAACACCACGCTTTTTTCTGATCTCGGAACCGTCCGTAATTTCTATGGCCACCGCAATGCCGACACATGGCGCAAGGTTAGGGTCAAAGGCCAAGCGATGGGTCAGTTTTCTGCCAAGCACCCCAACGACCTCGTGACATTCATCCAGCACGGCAGGCCGGTCACCGTCTTCGAAGATTGGCTTGATGATGCCGACCTGTTTTTCGAAGAGGCCAGCCGTTAGCGTCGGCGACCTGCAGAATGCCAAATTACCGCAGGTGAGTTTGCGTGCGCCTGTCCCGTAAGGATCGTCTTTCTCCAATACGTAAACCGCATCGTTTCCTGTCCACGAAGTCTGCGGATAAGGGGGAAGGATAATGGGCGCGGACAGAGACCATAGCGCGGGCCTTACGAACAGACGCTCTGAGTCCAACTCATACGTCTCGTTAGTAGGGAGTGGCGACCCCTCCCGAGGCCGCCGCACTTTCGCTGATCAGAAATCCATCCGCGCCGACAGCGACACCGTCCGCCCGTTCGCAGCCCGCCCCAGACCCACGCCGTTCGCCGGCACCGACGGCGTCGTGATCTCGATCCAGGCGACCTCGTCGAAGAGGTTGTTGGCGTTGAGCATGAGCTGGACGCGTTCGGTGGGGCGGTACTGGAGGAAGGCGTTGACCAGCAGGTAGCCGGGGACGGTCATGATGTCGTTGTCGGTGGCGTAGCTGCTGGTGGCGCCGATGAGGTTGGCGCCGACGGTGAGCCAGCGGTTCTGGTACTGGGGCGTGGCCTGGTAGAGGAAGTCGGGCTGGCGCCGCGGGACCATGCCGTTGACGGTGGGGTTCAGCTTGTCGTCGACGATCTCGGCCTGGGTCCAGGTGACGCCGGCGGTGAGGCTGAACGGGCCGTGCTGGACGGCGCCCTCGGCCTCGACGCCATAGGCCGTGTAGTTGCGGTCGGTGGTGATGGCGCCGGCCTGGACGTTGGTGTCCTCGGTGTCGGCCGAGAAACCGGTGACGTTCAGGGTCAGGTTGGCGCGGCGGTATTTGAAGCCACCCTCCAGCTGTTCGACGATGTCATAGCCGTCGGCGTCGTCGGGCATGGAGCCGTCGACGGTGCTGACCTTGGAGGAATAGAGGATCTTGTCGGCGCCGGCGCGGGCGCCGCGGCTGTAGCGGGCGAAGACGGCGAAGGGCTCGGCCACGCGGAAGTTCACGCCGGTCGAATAGCTGAGATAGCCGTAGTCGTAGTTCACCGGGGCGGGGCTGCCGAGCGGGGTGACGGCGGTCTTGCCCTCGGCGACCGAGATGACGCCGTCGCCGTTGAAGTCATAGCCGATGATGCCGACGCGGCCGCCGCCGAGGTCGGCGCCGTAGAGCTGGCCGCTGACGTCGCCGGCGTCCCAGCGCAGGCTGCCGCCGACGGACATGCGGCCGAAGCGGTAGTTGAGCGAGCCGTAGGGGGCGACGATGTTGTACTGGACGTCGTATTTGCGGCGATAGAAGGCGGTATTGCCCGAGCGGTTGAAGCCCAGGTAGCCGCCCTGGGTCTGGGGGATGCCGCCGGCGTTGGTGTAGTTGATCAGGGCCGAGGTCCCGTCGGCGCCGACGACCTGGAGGTGGTTGCCGTACAGCCAGTCGCTGCCGAGGTTCTGGAGCGAGTTGTAGAGGCCGGCGGTGACGGTCAGCTCATTGCCGCCGATCTCGAAGGCGCGGCTGGCGCGGATGTCGTTGATGGCGTTGTCGAGCTTGGTCGCGTCGATGCGGTTCAGCGAGCTGGCGACGACCAGGCCGTTGCCGTTGATGGTGGCAAGGTTGGTGATCGTCTGACCCGCCATAGGGCCGGTGGCGTAGCTGAAGGTCCCGGTCCCGGCGCCCAGGGAGGCGGGCAGGGCGTTGCCGGCGTAGACGGCGGAGATCAGGTTGCGGGTGGTGCCGCCCGAGATCTGCGAGTAGCGGGCGCGCTGGGTGATGGTCCAGTCGTGGACGGTGAACTGGCTCTCCAGACCGATCGACTTGACCTCGGCGTTCATGCCCGTGCTCATCGGGATGACGGTCGGGTTGTTGGAGCCGTCCAGGGTGATCACGCCGGGCAGGTAGCCGGACAGCATCGAGTCGTGGCGGACGTCGTAGCCGTTGAAGCTCTCGAAGGTCGGGTCGTCGTTCGTGCCGGTGATGCGCACGGGGCCGGACAGGTACTGGGGCGACTTGTCGTTGAGGTATTTGCCCGACAGGCGGACGTAGCCGCCGGTGAAGGTCTTCGTCAGGTTGAACTTCAGCTGGCCGCCTTCGAAGGCGTTATAGCCGACGTCGCGCGGGCCCTCGCCGGAGCGGTAGAAGCCGCCGACGTGGAAGCGCAGGGTGTCGCTGAGCGGGGCGCCGTAGTCGAAGTCGACGCGGTTGGTGTCGTAGTCGAGGCCGGTGGTGATCTGGATAGCGCCGCCGCGGACGTCGCCGGTCTTCGAAAGCAGGTTGATGACCCCGCCGGGCGAGTTGGAGGCGAAGGTCGAGGACGAGCCGCCGCGGATGGCTTCAATGGCCGCCAGGTTGAAGTCGGCGCGAATGAAGATGTCCGAGGCGACGTTGAAGAAGTCGCCGAACTCCAGGACCGGCAGGCCGTCCTCCTGGATCTGCATGTATTTGGAGCCGCTGGACGCCAGGGGCAGGCCGCGGATGGTGTAGGCCGAGTTGCCGTCGCCGGTGGAGGACTCGGTGCGGATGCCCGGGATGTTGCGGATGATGTCGGCCAGGGAGCGGGCGCCGAGAACCTGAATCTCGTTCTGCCTCAAGGCGCTGGTCGAGGTGGCGCTGTCCAGACGGTCGCGGCCGCGGGCGACGCCGGTGGAGAAGACAGCCTCGGCGGGGGCGGCGGCCGGTGGCCGGGCGGCGGGGGCCTGGGTCTGGATGGCCTCGCCGGCTGCGGGTTGGCCTTCGGGTTCGGCGGCCAGGACCGGGCTGAACATCGAGGCCAGAACAACAGGCGCAAACGCCAACAGCAGTGATTTCGTCTTCATGATTTATCCCCCGGATTAAGAACCGCGCCCAATCGCCTTGGGACAAGAAGGATAATCAGCGATTAACCGAACTAATCTTCGTCTCAGAGTTTGATATAACCTAGGTACTACTACGTAACGGTACAACTTCCGAATATATGATCATTGGTTAGTCTTAAGGGGTGATGCGCCCGGGTCTGCGGTGGGGCGGTAATCGTCAGTTCTGTCGGGTTGCCGCCACAATTGGCCGCTCCGGAATAGTGGAGGACTGAAGGCTGAAGAGAGAAGAGCGTCGGCCTTTGCGCCGGCTTGGGAAGACTAGAGCCGGCTGTCGGAAAGCAGCAGACGGTTGGTCACCGCGGGCAGGGCGGCGTCATAGTACTGACGCAGGACGTCGACGGAGGCGAGAGCGCTGGAGTCGATGGTCGCGCCGCGCGGTTTGAGGATGATGAAGGCGTTGCGCAGAGTGCGCGGCGCCGGGCGTTGCAGGCGGACCAGCCAGTCGGGGGCGACGACGTCCGAGACGGCGATGGACGACTCCTTGCCCCAGATCGTCGCCCCCTCGGCGGCGCCGCCGGCCCAGGGGGAGAAGAAGGAGCGGCGGACCTTGCAACTGGTCCCGACGGCAAAGTCGCCGGTCGGCGGCCGGGTCAGAAGCCGGGGAGCGTCGTCGATCGAGGCCGTCCGGTCGAACAGATTGTCGTAGGGCGCGCCCATGACCCAGGACAGGGGCAGGCGACGCAGCAGGGCGCCGGGCTTGGGCGACAGCCGGTAGAGGCGATCCGGCGTCAGGTTCGGGAGGCCCTGGCCGGGCTCCAGGGCCGTGTGCTGGGCCGGGATGAAGCCGAGAACCTGGCCGTCCTTGAGGATGTCGAAGGTGAAGTACTCGCCTTCCGCGAGGATCGCCGTCTGGGTGCTGGTCATCATGCCCACCGCCACGGCGGACTCAGAGGTGTCGACCGAGGCCACAGTGGTCCAGTTGGTGAAATCACCCCGCACGAAGGCGGTCTCGGGAGACGCCGCATTGTCGAACATCAGCGGCGCCCGGGCGCCGGTCAGGGCGTTGGCGAGGACGGCGAGGCCGCTGTTGCCGATACAGGCCTGGAAGTACCAGCGGGTGTTCTTCTTGACGGCGCGCAGCATCATCGCCGCATTCGGGTTGCTGAGCGGCCGGTAGGCGGCGCCGATCGTGGCCCGGCCGAGCTCGACCCCGGCCCGGTTTCTGGCCACCAGTACGCCGTGGTCGTCGTGGAAGCCGAAATGGATGAAGCCGCCGCTCTGGAACTCGACGTAGAGGCCCGCCCCGTAGCGGACGAAGGGGCTGACCGTCAGTTTGGGGTCGATCCAGCTGACCCGGCCGGGCGTCGGCGTATCGGCGAAACAGTCGCGGGCCGGTTTCAGTCCCATGAGGTAGAGGTCCAGATCCCCCAGCAGCGGCGCCAGGGCCAGGGGCTGAAGGTTCGGCACCCGGGCCAGCATCTCGGACGGCGGGGCGAAGGTCCACTGAACATGGCCCCCGTCGGCGGGAGTGCTGCGCCAGCGCGACCCGTCCTGGGTCGAGAACTGGTTCATGAAGCAGGTCCAGTGGCGTTTCTGACGCGCCAGCAGCGGCGGGACCTCGAACCGTCGCTCCGCGCTGTAGGCGGCCGTCAGATCTCCCTCGGTGAGCGGCGCGGCCAGACGCCCGTCGGCCAGTCGGATCTGCAGGGCGCTGGGGACCAGCCAGGCGTGGGTCCCCTCATGGATCATCAGGCCGGTGCGGTTCTTGATCTCGGCGATCGAGACCCCGCGAGGAAAGCGGCGCATATCGCCCGCCCCAAGGAAGGGGCGTCCGCTCTGATCGAGATCGGCATAGGTGAAGTTGGCGGAGGTGGGGTTGGTGTCGGGCTGGGCGGGCCAGGGAAAGACGAACCAGGCGTCGTGCGATCCGGCCTGAACCGGCCCGGAGCCGGCGTTGAGGGCGTCGATGAGCGGTGGCCGGAAATCGCCGGCCGGATCGAGGCCTTCGACGATCAGCAGGTTCGGATAGACAGGGTCGCGAGCGGCGGTGACGCCGGTCTGGGCCTGAGCCCGGGCCTGGGCGACGCCTGAGGCTCCGGTGGCGGTGGCGGCAAGACCCGCCAGAACGGCGCGTCGATCCATGTGCAGGCCCATGACGCTCTCCAGTTTCTGATTTTGAATAACACGGGTCTTCAAAATTAGAAGTCGGCAATGCCGAGGCCGGAGATTCGCCTGTGGGCGAAAGCGAGGGATGGAGGCGGTATCTCGCGCAGCCGCCTCCATCCCGTTCTCCTCACGCGTTCGCGAGCGTGCGCTCCTGGGGCTGATGGGAGTCCAGGGCGCGGTTCGGGTCGGCCATGTCGGTCACGGCATTGGCGAAGCCCAGATATTCCTCGGCGAAGGCCGGGGTGAGGGCCTCGACCAGCCAGGCGTTCTCGATCCAGACCTCGACGACGTGGAAATGGCCGCCGCGGTCGCAGACGTAGCTCTCCCAGCCGCGGGCCCGGGCCATTTCATGGATGGTCTCGGCCGAGTGGTCGACGCTGACCGCGAAGTGGGTCGGCGAGCGCTCCGGTCCGGTTGCCGGGTTCTGGACGAAGATGGAGCCGGGCTCGCCGTTCGGGACCATGACGGTTCCGGCCGGATAGATCTCGACGGCGGTGCCCTTGCCGTCGGCCTTGAAGACCATGCGGCTGCCCGGGTTGGGCGGGAAGTCGACGGACACGCCGCCGATCAGCTCGGCGAAGAAGTCGCCGACGGCATTGGGGTCGCGGGCGCTGACGGACAGGTGGTGGATCATCTTGGTAGTCTCCCTTGAGCAGGCAAGGCTCCGCCGTGGGCGCGCGAAGGGGTTCGCCGCCGGAGGTCGGGCCGGGCCGTTTGGATTGGTCACGGGACATCCGTGAGGGCGGGAGAACTAGGGTCGTCGAACCGGAGGCTCAACTTAACGCTGCGTCATGAGACCGATTTAACCTTGGCCATATGAGCGCCGCGAAATCGGACGGAAAACGGCGGCGCCTTCAGGCCAGGATGTCGAGGAGGGCGCCGGTCATCTCGTCGGCGGTACGCAAGACGGCGGCGTTGGCCGAGACGGCGGTCTTCGCCTCCAGGCGCTCGACGGTCTCGCCGGCCAGGTCGTCGAGCGGGTTCTGAGCCGTGCGGCGCGCGCTGGCGTCGAAGCGGTTCAGCGCGTTGGTGATCCCGGAAGCGGCGATGGCGAAGGCTTGCATGGGGCAAGACTAGGCGGGCGAGGTTACGGGTGGGTGCGCGGAGATGGTGAACGGCGGGATGCGGAGCGCCGTTCTTTCAGTGGACGGGCGGGCCGCGCCGGGGCATGGTTAATCCGCCGGGGGGCGTCCACATCGGTGGAGGAGAGGGCGGCCATGTTCAGTGGAGCGCATCTGAAACGACGGCTGAGCCAGTACGGCGCCGTCTGGGTCATCGGGTTTCTGGTCGCGGGGGCGGGCATCCTGATCGGGGCCCTGTTCATGGATGTCATCGCGGCGGCGGATCTGGTCCTGCCCTTCGTCATGGGCGGGGTCGCCCTGGCCCTGGGCGCCGGGGTGGTGCTGAGCCTGCTGTCGAACCAGACCCTCGGGACCAAGCTGGTCGTCGCCCTTCTGGCCCTGTTGCTGGTGTTGCCCCTGTTGTGGGCGCCGGTGTCGGCGGCGGTGCTGATCGCCTTCTTCGCCGACCTGGCCATCGAATATTCCACCGTCTACGCCGGCTTCCAGATCGGGGTCAGCCGGGTGCTGTACCCGATCAGCGAATGGATACTGGGCGGGGCGGTGTTCCAGAGCGTCTGGCAGGCGTTCCAGATCGCGGCCTCGATCGTCGGCTTCTTCTCGGCCCTGGCCAACATCTGGCCGATCATCCGGCGGGTGCTGGGGCCGGAGCCGGGCAGGGACGCAGGCGGGGAAGCCGCCTGATTGCATCGGGCCCGAGAGGAGCGCAGGTTCCACACATGACCAGTCAGCCCGCACCCCACGACCCTTCTCGGGAACGCTACGCCTCGTTCGAAGCCTTCTATCCGTATTACATCCACGAGCACTCCAACCGGACGTGCCGGCGGATCCATGTGGTCGGGACCGGGTTGGTGATCCTGACCTGGGTGCTGGGGCTGACGGTCAGTCTGTGGTGGTTCGCGGCCAGTCCGGTGGTGGGCTACGGCTTCGCCTGGGTCGGGCATTTCTTCTTCGAGAAGAACCGGCCGGCGACGTTCAAATATCCGCTGTGGAGCCTGATGGGCGACTTCCGCCTGTTCTTCGAGACGGTCAGCGGCAAGCGGAAATTCTGAAACCGTAAGTGTTCCGAATGGCGGTTACGCCAGCTGTCTGACAGGTCCATATCCAACGCTCCCCCACTCAAGGAGCGTATCGAATGGAACAGGAACTCAAGGGTCAGGTCATCATCGTCACCGGCGGCGCCAGCGGCATCGGGCGCGAAGCCTGCCTCGCCCTGGCCGGCAAGGGCGCCGATCTGGTGGTCGCGGATTTCAACGAAGAGGGCGCGAAGGCCGTCGCCGAAGAGGTGCGGGCGCTCGGCGGCACTTCAGGTATCCGGGCCGAGGCCTTCAAGGTCGATGTGTCGAAGGCTGATCAGGTCGAGGCCCTGGTCGCCTTCGCGGTCGAGACCTTCGGCACGTTGAGCGGCATGTTCAACAACGCCGGCGTCAGCAAGGTGCAGTCGCTGCTGGAGATGGATCCGGCCTCCTACCTGAAGGTCATCGAGGTCGATCAGCACAGCGTCTATTACGGCCTCCACTACGGGGCCAAGGCGATGGTGAAGCTGGGGGTGAAGGGGGTGTTCGTGAACACCGCCTCGATCTACGGCTCGGTCGCCGCGAAAGGCAGCTTCAACTACAACGCCGCCAAGTCAGCCGTGATCGCCATGACCCGGTCGGGGGCGCTGGAGCTGGCCGAATACGGCATCCGGGTCGCGGCCGTGGCGCCGGGCTTCATCGAGACGCCGATGATGGGTCAGCTGGACGAGACGGCGCGCGCGGCGCTCGCCAGCCAGCATGTGACGCATCAGCTGATCCAGCCGGAGAAGGTGGCCAGCGTGGTGGCCTTCCTGTTCACCGACGCCGCCTCGGCCATCAACGGCTCGACGGTCGCGGTCGACGACGGGTTCCTGGCGTTCAAGGTCTAGGCATAGAGCTGAAAACAGAAAGGGCGGCCGGTTCGCACCGGCCGCCCTTTTCCGTGTCGCCTCTCGAGAGCGGTTAGTTCGAGGCCATCTGCAGCGGAGCCGCCAGCGCCGTGGTCGCGGGCGGGCAGCCGTCGAAGGTGCCGGCGCGGACGATGGTCAGGGTGCGCTGGTTGAGGCGGCGGGCCTGCTGCATCGAGCCGCGGCCGTTGCCGGTGTAGAGGTCGACGCGCTGGCCCTTGATCGAGCCGCCCGTGTCGGAGGCGTACCAGTAGCCGTCGTGGATGGTGCCGTCGGCCAGACGCATGCCGACCGTCTCGCGGATGAACAGGCGTGTGCGGCGGGGAATGACGCGCGGGTCGGTGGCCACGGTGCGCATGGCGACCGGACGGCAGCCGAGGCTGTCGTTGCCCGTCGCTCCGCCGCCGCCTGCATGATAGAGGCTGGCGTGGGCGTTCCAGTCGGGATCCTCGGCCATCAGCTCGGCCTGTTCCGGCGTCAGATTGGCGACCGCCACCGCATCCGTATCCACATCGCCGCTGGAACCGATCGTCGTATCCGGGGTTTCCGAAGCAGTCCGCTCGTGGGCGACGACCGCGTCGTAAGCGACGGGCTCGCCCATGGCCGAAGAGGCGAGGGCGGCAAGAGAGACGATGGCGGCGACGGCGAAACGCACGGGCAGGGCTCATGGCGGCGCCGACCGGGAACCATGGCGGCGCGTGCTGTCTCGTTTGAACCTGTGACCAGAATGTGGCGAAGACTGTGGCGGAACCCGTTCGCCCACAGGCGCGATGGATAAGCGTGGCTTATCCAGAGTGATTCCGAATCCGGCTTGGGCACAGGATGAGATTGCGATATCAGTATATCGCAATTCTTAATCCTTGGACTGGGGGCGATGCTTACTCTCTATGGCGATATTCGTTCGGGCAACTGCTTGAAGGTCAAGTGGTTGCTGGACTGGCTCGGGCGTGATTATCGCTGGATCGAGGTCGATATCCTGACGGGCGGTAGCCGGACACCGGAATTCCTGGCCATGAACACCGCCGGCCAGGTCCCGACACTGGTATTCGCCGACGGTCGGCCGCTGGCGCAGTCGAACGCCATGCTCCTCGCACTGGCCGAAAGTACGAGCCTCATTCCTGTGGATGACTATGACCGGGCGGTGATGCTGGAGTGGCTGTTCTGGGAGCAGTACAGCCATGAGCCCTATGTGGCGGTGGTGCGGTTCCAGCGCGCCTACCTCGGCAAATCGGCGGAGGAGATCGAGCCGCGGCTGGTGGAGCGAGGCTATGGGGCGCTCGCCCGGATGGAGGCGAGGCTGTCGGAACCGGGGCGGGACTGGCTGGTCGGGACGGCGGTGTCGTTGGCCGATCTGGCGCTGGTCGCCTACACCCGCATGGCCCATGAAGGCGATTTCGACCTGTCCGGATATCCGGCGCTGAGGGGCTGGATCGGGCGGGTGGAGGCGGCGTTCGGGATCGCTGGCTGAGACGCGTGGAAGCCCCCTCTAGCTTTCGTCCCATTCCTCGTGTCTATGCGCCCGCCCGAGGCGGAACACGCGCGCCCGCGCGTCGTTGAGCAGCGGCCAGTATCACCCCTTGCAGAGTGCCCCCATGAAGCTGCGTGTCCGCGCCGAGCTGGTCTATCGTTTCGATCCGCCCACGGACGCCATCTATCAGATCGAGGTCGCCCACTGGCCGGGGCAGGAAATTCTGGAAGAGAGCCTGACGACGAACCCGCCGGTCGTCTTCCATGAGGACAAGGACGCCGTCTTCGGCGCCCGGACGCTGCGGGCCCACCTCGAGGGCGAGGTGGCGCTGGTCTATGAGGCAGTGGTCGACAACGGCTCGCTGAAGGGGCTGCCGCTGGGCGTGCGCCAGCACGACTGGAACGACCTGCCGGCCGACGCCCTGACCTATCTGCTGCCCAGCCGCTATTGCCCGTCGGACCAGTTCGGCCGGTTCGTGCAGCGCGAGTTCGGCGAGAGCACGGGCGGGGAGCGGGTGCTGGCCATCCTCGACTGGATCCAGCGCCACGTGGACTATGAGCACGGCGTCTCGGATTCGGAGACGACGGCGGCCCGGACCTTCATCGACCGGGCCGGGGTGTGCCGCGACTTCACCCATCTGGGCATCACCCTGTGCCGGGCGTCAGGCATTCCGGCGCGGGCGGTCAGCGCCTATGCCCACCAGCTGACGCCGCCGGACTTCCACGCCATCTTCGAGGTCTATCTGGACGCCGGCTGGTGGCTGGTCGATCCGACGGGACTGGCGCCCATCGAGGGTCTGGTCCGCATCGCCTGCGGCCGCGACGCCGCCGACATCGCCTTCCTGAGCACCCAGGGGAACTGCCAGATGGTGCGGCAGTCGATCACCGCCGAGGCGGTTTGAGGGGGCGGCGCTAGGTCGGGTTTTGCGGGGCTCGATACCTTGCGTCGAGCGAAGCGGCGGCGGGATCATTTCCGACAAGCGCGACCAGCCTAGACCGAACACTGTCCACGGCTTCCTGGGACTGGAAGCTTTCATAGCGAACGATGACGTTGGCCGCGTGGATCACGTTGTCCCGTTCGCGACGCGATAGCCGCCGTCCCTGGCCTACCTCGTCCGCGAGGTCTTCGAATGTCATGGATACGATGAAATAGGCGTCGACGCAGCGCATGGCGTTCTCCGAATAGTCATCGTCATCGACAAACGTGCATCGCTCCCGAACACGTTCAGCCTGAATGGCGAGCGGCGCGCGGTCGTGAATCTCAGGCCGGTGCGCGCAGGCGCCAGTCGCCATCACAGCCAGCAAGGCGAGGCTTCCGATGCGGGTCATGATATGGTCTCGCGGGAGGAATGAACCCGCGAAGACTAAGGGCTTACCGACTGTCTGCAACCTTGCCGGATCTTGCCCCATGCGTTCAGCGTCATGACCGGCTAGAAGGCGCGGATGTTGCGCCTGTCCGAACTCAAACTGCCCCTCGACCATACGCCCGAGGCCCTGCCCGAAGCGATCGCCGCGCGTCTGGGCGTGGCGCCGCACGATCTGGTTTCGTGGTCGGTGTGGAAGCGAGCGCATGATGCGAGGAAGAAGTCGGCGATCCTGAAGGTCTATATCCTCGACGTCGAGGTCAGGGACGAGGCCAATGTCCTGGCCCGGTTCAGGGATGATCCGCACCTGAAGCCGACGCCGGACGTGGCGTATCGCCCGGTGACGACGGCCCCGAAGGGGGAGACGCGGCGGCCGGTGGTGATCGGGGCCGGGCCGTGCGGCCTGTTCGCCGGGCTGATCCTGGCCGAGATGGGCTTCCGACCGATCATCCTCGACCGCGGCAAGGTGGTGCGGGAGCGGACCAGGGACACCTGGGAGTTGTGGAGGAAGAGCAAGCTGCATCCGGAGTCGAACGTGCAGTTCGGCGAGGGCGGGGCGGGCACCTTTTCGGACGGCAAGCTCTACAGCCAGATCAAGGATCCGCGCTTCCTGGCGCGCAAGGTGCTGACCGAGTTCGTCGCGGCGGGCGCGCCCGAGGAGATCCTGACCGAGGCCCATCCGCACATCGGCACCTTCCGGCTGGTGACCATGGTCGAGGCCATGCGCGAGAAGATCGAGGCCCTGGGCGGGGAGTACCGCTTCGAGCACCGGGTCGTCGATGTGGAGCTGGACAAGGGAGTCCTGCGGGGCGTGCATCTGCACACCGGCGAGTTTCTGGAGGCCGACCATGTGGTCTTCGCCATCGGCCATTCGTCGCGCGACACCTTCCAGACGCTGTACGACCGGGGCGTCCATATCGAGGCCAAGCCCTTCTCGATCGGCTTCCGCATCGAGCATCCGCAATCGTGGATCGACCGGGCCCTGTTCGGTCCCTGCGCCGGGCATCCGGATCTGGGGGCGGCGGCCTATTCCCTGTCGCACCACTGCTCGAACGGCCGGACGGTCTACAGCTTCTGCATGTGCCCGGGCGGGACGGTGGTGGCGGCGACCAGCGAGCCGGGCCGCGTCGTGACCAACGGCATGAGCCAGTATTCGCGCAATGAGCGGAACGCCAACTCCGGCTTCGTGGTCGGTATCTCGCCGGAGGACTATCCGAGCGACCACCCGCTGGCGGGGATCGAACTGCAGCGCGATCTCGAGACCCGGGCCTATGCGGCCGGCGGCGGCGACTATTTCGCGCCGGGGCAGCTGGTCGGAGACTTCCTGGCGGGCCGGCCCTCGACGGCGCTGGGGGAGGTGATTCCCAGCTACAAGCCCGGCGTGACGCCGACCGATCTGGCGCCCCTGATGCCCGACTATGTGATCGCCGCCATGCGCGAGGCCCTGCCGGTCTTCGGCCGCAAGATCCCGCGCTATGACGACGCGCAAGCCGTGCTGACGGGGGTGGAGACGCGCAGCTCCTCGCCGATCCGCATGACGCGCGGCGCCGACTTCCAGAGCCTGAACGTGCGCGGCCTGTTCCCGGCGGGCGA
The DNA here is from genome assembly GCF_058681645.1 of Brevundimonas sp. ALps5. Lineage (NCBI taxonomy): Bacteria > Pseudomonadati > Pseudomonadota > Alphaproteobacteria > Caulobacterales > Caulobacteraceae > Brevundimonas > Brevundimonas sp. ALps5. The sequence goes on from NZ_CM178744.1 coordinate 2,479,495, forward strand.
AGGCGCCGGCTATGCGGGCGGCATCCTCTCGGCGGCGGTGGACGGCATCAAGGTGGCGGAGGCCGTGGCGAAGTCGATGACGGGGCAGGCGGCCTAGGGGGTCGCCGACGCCTGGTCGCGCGCGGAACAGCTCGCCGAAGCACTTGCGATGAAGCCGGGAAGGTCGCCCCGCGCCTCGGTTTCGAGCAAGACATCGAAGGCGGGCGATTTCGCGCCGGGTTCAAGCTGAAGGATCGCGCGATAGGCTTTGAGCTCCTTCGATGCCTGCGAACTGTTGCGCATTCTGATCGCCAGCCTGTTCCGGGTGTTCGATCACGAACCTGGCCATCTCGAAGATGTATTGAAGCGCGACCTCTCCGGCACGAGGCTGGTCCACGTCGAGGCCGCCGAGGACGTCGAGGCAGGCGGTCACCGACACATCGGGCGCATCGGTGAGCCATTTAAGCGCCCAGGCGCGATCCGCCCGGGCGTCGGGCTTCAGCGGGGCCTCCTCAAGTGCACGCGTGATCGAGACGAAGCGCGCCTTGTCCTCGGGCGAGGACTGCGCCTGCGCCGAACCGACCGAACCGAGCCCGAACACCAGCGCCAACGCGAGGGTCAGCAAACCGACCCACGGCCGAAGGTTCAGGCTTTCGGTTCTGATGGTCGACATTCGTGGCTCCGGATTGATGATTTTCATGACGCGCATGCCCCCTGACGTCGCCGTCTAATGCCTCGGCCGCGCCGGGCCGTTGTCCTCGCGCTGGCGGGCCTGGTACGCGTCGATGAAGTCGAGCTGGCGCAGCAGTTTGTTCGACGGGTCGAGGATGATGTGGGCGCCCTCGGGGGCGGTGAACTCGCCCTTGCCGTCGCGCATCGGCAGGGTGCGCAGCTGGCCGTCCACCTCGACCTCGACCGGCATGGGGAAGGCGCCCGCCGTGTCTGTCCACGCCACCGTCGCGCGGTCGCCGTCGCGGGTCAGGACCAGTTTGGGCAGGGCCGCCTGATAGACATAGGTCGCGAAGAACCAGCCGAGATCGCGCCGGCTTTCCTCATTGACGATGCGGATGAAGTCGGGCGTCGAGGCGTAGAGCGGCTCGAAATTGCCCGGGCGCGGATCGGGGCGGCCGTAGACCAGCCGGGTCAGTGAGCGCTTGAAGGCCTCGTCGCCGATCAGCAGCCGCAGCGAATGGGCGACCAGCGCCCCCTTGTTGTAGAGGTCCAGCCCCGGGCCGGTGGCGTCGGTATAGACGGTCGCGGAATCCAGCGGCTTGCCCGAGACCAGCGGGAAGGTGTTGTGCAGCGCCAGCCGCATGGTCGCCAGCTCGCTCTCCATATAGCGGTCGCCGTTCAGCCAGCGGGCGTAGAGGGGCTGCATGTAGGAGCCCAGCCCCTCGTGCAGCCACATGTCGTCCCAGCTGGTGTTGGTCATCTGGTTGCCGAACCACTCGTGGGCCAGTTCGTGCTGGAGCAGCCAGTCATAGCCCTTGCCGTCCAGCTTGTAGGCGTTGCCGTAGGCGTTGATGGTCTGGTGCTCCATGCCCAGGTGCGGGGTCTCGACCACCCCCATCTTCTCGTCGCCGAAGGGGAAGGGACCGACCTCGGATTCGTAGAAGTCGAGCATCCTGGGGAACTCGGCGAACAGGGCCTCGGCGCGGTCCTGACGGTCGGAGGCGAGGCGCCAGAAGTGCAGCGGCACGGTGTTGCCGAAGCGGCTGTGATAGTCGGCCGTCATCTCGACATAGGGCCCGATGTTGAGCGCGATGGCGTAGGTGTCGGGGTGGGCGGCCGACCAGTTCCAGGTGGTCGTGCCGTCGCCGTTGTCGGTCTTGCCGAGGAAGCGGCCGTTGGACGGCGCCGAGAGGTCTGAGGGGACGGTGATGTGCAGGTTGGCGCGGGCGGGCTCGCCCTCCGGATGATCGATGCAGGGCCAGAACAGGTCGCAGCCCTCGCCCTGGACGGCGGTGGCGATCCACGGCTTGCGGTCGGTCGTTTGGGCCCAGACGAAGCCGCCGTCCCAAGGGGCGTTCTTCGCCTGATGCGGCGCGCCGGCATAGGCGATGCGGAGGGAGGCCGTCTGGCCGGCGGCGAGCGGTGTCGGCAGGGTGATGGTCATCCGGCCATCGGGATTGGTCCACTGGGCCGCGTCCAGCGTTTGGCCGTTCACCGAGATGGAGGAAACGGCGAAGATGGTGTCGAGCTCGACCACGAGCCGCTCGAGCGGGGCGGTCGCGGTGAAGTCCAGCGTCGCGACCGCGTCGATGGTCTTCGTCTCGGGCATGACCTTGAAGGCCAGGTCCGCCTTGTCGAAGCGCATGGCCAGCTGTTCGGGCGTGCGCGGCGTGCCGGTGGTCAGAGTGAAAGCGGTGCTTGCCGAGGCCGGGGCGCGGGCCGGACTCGCCGTCTGGGCTGACGCAGCGGTCGCGGCCGCCATCGTCAGGGCGGCGAAGGAGGCGGCGAGAAGAAGCCGGGACGCGGTCATGAAAGCTCCGAACAATGTCGGGCGACCCTAGACCGGTGCGGGGCGGGCTGTCGAACGCCCTCGGCCGTCAGAAGAGTTCGGGGCGACGCAGGCGCAGGGCCGAGAGCAGGACCAGGGTCTTCATGTCGTTGAGCGTTCCGTCGTCCTGACGCCGGGCGAGGTCGGCGAGAGGGGCCTCGATCACCTCGATCTCCTCATTCTCCTCTTCCAGCCCGCCGCCGGTCGCGACGCGGTCGGCCAGGGCATAGGCGCCGAGATAGAGGGCGATGCGCTCGGTGGAGACGCCGGGGCAGGAATAGGCGGAACCGACGCTGTCGAGGACGCCGAGGGTCGCGCCGACTTCCTCGAGGGCCTCGCGGCGCACGGCGACTTCCTCGCTCTCGCCCGGATCGACGAGGCCGGCGGGGGCTTCCAGCAGATGCGGATCGGCGGCGCCGTCGACGAGCGGGCCGGTGCGCATCTGGCGGACCAGCAGGGCGACGCGGCGTTCGGGATCATAGGGCAGGACGGCGACGGCCGAGCCGTGATCCTCGACCTCGCGGCTGATCACCACGCCGGAGTCGAGCTCGATGGTGGCCTTGTAGAGTTTCGACCAGCCCTCGTAGACGGGCGTCTTCGAGATCAGTCGGCTCATGGGGGCTCCGGGGGTTGGAGAAGTGGCGACTCCGGAGGGACTCGAACCCCCGACCTCTGCTTTAGGAAAGCCTTGCTCTATCCGGCTGAGCTACGGAGCCACACTGGGGGTGACCTAGCCGTTCGAAGCTGGCGGGAAAAGCCCCCGTGACGCGGGGCGGAGCCTGCGCCGGGTGATCCCCGCAAAGAGGCGTTTCGAAAGCGCTGTTCTCGCTTGTGGTTAATCGCCCTTAAGATACAATATCTTGTAGGGAACAAATCCTGAATCGGGCCGTGTCGGTGATTCGGTCCTGATTCGTTTCGTGCCTGTTCCGCCCCCGGAAGCGTCGCCGTTAATCGGCTGATTGATCCCGATCGCCGGGCGGCCGATCCGGCTTTGACATCTCCTCCGTTTCGATCTGAAACTGTCTCTTGAACGGAGATCGCGAAATGGCGACCACGGGAGAAGGAAGAGGCGTCTGTCTGATCGTCGGCGCCGGAGACGGTGTCGGGGCGGCGGTGGCGCGGGCTTTCGCGCGGGACAGTCTGGCGGTCTGCGTGACCCGGCGGCCCCGGCATCTGGACCAGCTTGAAGCCCTGGCCGCCTCGATCCGCGACGAAGGCGGCGAGGCCCACGCTTACGGCGTCGACGCGAGAGACGAGGCGGAGATGATCGCCCTGGTCGACCGGATCGAGGCCGAGGTGGGGCCGCTGGAGGTCGTGGTCTTCAACATCGGGGCCAATGTCCGCTTCGGGGTGCGCGAGACCACGGCCCAGGTCTATTCCAAGGTCTGGGAGATGGCGGCCCTGGCCGGCTTCTTCGCCGGGCGCGAGGCGGCGCGGGTGATGACGCCGCGCGGAAGGGGCACGATCCTGTTCACCGGGGCCACGGCCTCGACGCGGGGCGGGGCGGGCTTTTCAGCCTTCGCGGGGGCCAAGGCGGCGCTCCGGCAGCTGGCCCAGTCGATGGCGCGGGAGCTGGGACCGCAGGGAATTCACGTCGCCCACGTCGTCGTCGACGGGATGATCGACGGCGCCTTCATCCGGTCGATGGTTGCGGATGCGGAGGCCCGGCTGGCCGACGACGAAATCGTCAGGCCCGATGAACTCGCGAAGAACTATGTCTGGCTGCACCGTCAGCATCGCAGCGCCTGGACGTTCGAACTGGACCTGCGCCCGTGGAAGGAGACCTGGTGATGCCAGCCCCCAAGACCATCGACTTCATCTTCGATTTCGCCAGCCTGAACGCCTATCTGGCCTATCGCGCCCTGCCGGACCTGGTCGGGCGGACGGGGGCGACGGTGAACGTCATCCCCTGCCTGTTGGGCGGAATTTTCAAGGCGACGGGCAACCAGGCGCCGTTCTCGGCCTTCGCCGGGATCAAGGGAAAGCTGGACTATGAGATGCTGGAGATCCGCCGCTTCGTGAAGGCGCACGGCATCGTCGACTTCCAGATGAACCCGCATTTCCCGGTCAGCAGTCTTCTGGCCATGCGCGGTCTGTGCGCCTGCGAGCCCGGCGAGGAGTTCGACCGCTATACGGACGCGGTGCTGGCCGGCTTCTGGGAGCGCAGCCTGCCGATGGCCGATCCGGCGGTGCTGGCGGGGGTGATCGACGAGGCCGGGCTGGAGGCCGAGCGGCTGCTGACCCTCGCCCAGACCGACGCCGTCAAGGCGAAGCTGGCGGACAATACGGCGGCGGCGGTCGAGCGCGGGGCTTTCGGAGCGCCGACCTTCTGGGTCGGGGACGAGATGTTCTTCGGCAAGGAACGGCTGGGCCAGATCGAGGACCTGCTGTTCGAGGCCTGACTCGCTGGCCTGATCAGCCGGGAATGAACAGGACCAGGACCGGGATGACGATCCCGGCCAGCAGCAGCCAGCGCGCCGTGACCTTCCAGCGGCTCTGCATGGCCCCCATCCAGATGCCGAGCGCAGTCGAGACGAACAGTCCGATGGCGACCACCAGCGAGAACCATTGCAGCAGGGTGCGCGAGAGGGGCGTCTTCGGCGCGACCTCGGGCGCACGGGCACGCCCGCCGGGCTGGGCGGGACGGGGCGGACGCGGGGGCGCCGTCAGGCGCTGGCTCTTGTGCAACTCGCCCAGGGTCTTGATGACGGCGGGCGGGGTGTAGCCGGGCTTGGCGTCGTTCAGCCGGAAGATCTGGAAGGCGCCGCTGGCCGCGAACATCAGCAGGCTCGGGGCGATCAGCATGCCCAGATAGAGGTGAGCCTGACGGATCAGGACGGGCCAGTGGATGTGGGTCGATCGGGCCAAGGCGGTCGCTTTCTGAAACTGCGGCGCTTGCGGATGCCACGATTTCGGCGCTCTGGCGAGGGGCGGCCGTCAGTGCGGGAAGGCGGCCGGGGTGATCTCCGGGGCGGATGGCGTCGGAGCGGGCGCCGACGTCGCAGCGGCAGGGACGGCGGAGGCCGAGGCCGTTTCCGCCGAGCCCTGGCCGCAGCCTCGTCCGGCGTAAAGGCCGTTCAGATAGTTCCAGCGGTCGCGACGGGCGTCGGCCGCAGCCTCCTTCTTTTCGCCGTTCGAGCCGGTCAGGGCCTGGGCCCCGGCCATGGCCAGACCCGCGCCGGGGACCAGAAGCGAGGCGCCGGCGCGGGCGACGCCGGCGGCGCGGCCGAGCAGGCCAGGACCGCGTTCGCCCATGTCGGCGCTGATCGACGCGGCCTCATCGGCCATCTGGGCGCAGGTCAGGGCGTCGTCGCCGGCGCGGACGACTGTGCCTGGGGCGTCGGCATTTGCCGTCTGGGCCAGAACGGGCTGGCCGAGGGCCAGAATCGTAGATGCGGCGAGGGCCGCTGTTACGGGGATACGCATAGAAAGCCTCCACTCCACCCCCGAGGCCGGTCTAACGGGCGAGGCGGGCAAAGTGTTGCTCCGAAGCGCTCGGCGTCGCTTGAGCAACCGAAACAGAATCGCCACCTTATGCAGGTCATGAGCGATCGCCCCACCGGCCTTGGCCCCTCCCGCGTCGTCGCGGTGCTGGGCCCGACCAACACCGGCAAGACCCACCTCGCGGTCGAACGGATGCTGGGCCACGCCTCGGGCATGATCGGCCTGCCGCTGCGGCTGCTGGCGCGCGAGATCTATGAGCGGATCGTCAAACTGCGCGGCGCCTCGGCCGTGGCCCTGATCACCGGCGAGGAAAAGATCATCCCGACGCGGCCCCACTATTGGGTCTGTACCGTCGAGGCCATGCCGCTGGAGCGCGAGGTCGAGTTCCTGGCGATCGACGAGATCCAGCTGGTGGCCGACCCCGAGCGGGGCCATGTCTTCACCAGCCGGATGCTGCACGCCCGCGGCAAGTTCGAGACCATGTTCCTGGGCGCCGGGACGATGGCGCCCCTGATGCGGCGGCTGATCCCGGATCTGGAGATCGTCACCCGCGAGCGGCTGTCGCATCTGACCTACGCCGGCTCCAAGAAGCTGACCCGGTTGCCGCGCCGGTCGGCCATCGTCGCCTTCAGCACGGATCAGGTCTACGCCATCGCCGAGCTGATCCGGCGGCAGCGCGGCGGGGCGGCGGTCGTGATGGGCTCGCTGAGCCCGCGCACCCGCAACGCCCAGGTGGCCCTGTTCCAGTCGGGCGAGGTGGACTTCCTGGTCGCGACCGACGCCATCGGCATGGGGCTGAACATGGACGTCGACCATGTGGCCTTCGCCGGCATGCGCAAGTTCGACGGTCGCCGGACGCGCTGGCTGCACGCCCATGAGATCGCCCAGATCGCCGGTCGGGCGGGGCGACACGTGCGCGACGGCACCTTCGGGGTGACGGGCGAGTGCGAGGAGTTGGATGAGGATCTGGTCGAGCAGGTGGTGTCGCACCAGTTCGATCCGGTGCAGGCGGCGGAGTGGAGGAACGCCCGGCTGGATTTCGACACCCTGCCGGACCTGCTGCGGTCGCTGACGAAGACGCCGGAGCGCGCCGGGCTGAAACTGACCGCCCAGTCCCTGGACGAGACCCTGTTGCGGCGGGCCATGCAGGACGAGGACATCAAGCGCATCAGCCGGTCGCGCGGGACGATCATGCGCCTGTGGGAATGTTGCCAGCTGCCGGACTTCCAGAAGACCACCCTGGACGAGCATATGCGGCTGTCGCGCGATATCTTCCAGGCCCTGACCGGAAAACGCGGTCGGCTGACCGACGACTGGATGGCGCCGCGCTTCGCCGAGCTGGATCGCGACGACGGCCAGATCGACCAGCTGTCGGCGCGGCTGTCGGGCGTGCGGACGCTGTCCTATATCGCCGCCCGACCCGACTGGCTGGATCAGGCCAAGGGCTGGCGCGAGAAGACGCGGGCGCTGGAGGACCGGCTGTCCGACGTCCTGCACGAACGGCTGACGGCGCGGTTCGTCGACCGCAAGACCACGGCCCTGATGCGGTCGCTGAACGACCGGGCCGGGACGCTGGCGGCGGTCGCGGACGACGGAGTCGTGACCGTGGACGGGGAGGCCGTCGGCCATCTGGAGGGCGTCAGCTTCGCCGGTCAGACCGGCGGGTCGCTGTTGGCCGACAGGACGCTGAAGGCCGCGGCCCTGCGCGCCGTGGGGCCGGAGATCACGCGGCGGCTGGGACGGCTGGCGGCCGATCCGGATGAGGCCTTCACGGTGACGCCGGAGGGCGAGGTGCTGTGGTCGGGCGCGCTGGCGGCGAAGATCGTCAATGCCGAACCGTTCAGCCCGCGCGTGCGACTGATCGGTGATCTGGGCCCGCAGGCGGCGCGCGACCGGGCGCAGCGGCGCATTGAGGCCTGGCTGGCGACGGAGGCAGGCCGGGCGCTGCGCGATCTGAAGCGGCTGAAGCAGGCGGTGGAGAGCGGGGGCTTGAAGGGCCTGCCGCGCGGCATCGCCTTCCGTTTGTTGGAGGCCGGCGGGATCATCGACCGGCGCGACGTCGAACGCGATCTGGCGGCGCTGAGCCAGGTCGAGCGGCGCACGATCAAGACCTTCGCCATCAGGGTGGGCGTCCATTCGGTCTGGCTGCCGGGCGTGCTGAAGGCGCGCGGGCGGGTGATGGCCCAGGCCTTCGCCGCGGGCGAACCTTTCCGGGCGTCGGGCGAGGGGCTGGCCCTGCTGCCGCTTCCGGGGCCGTCCGTGCGCGCGCTTTCGGCGTTCGGGCGACGGGCGGTGGGGCGGTGGTCGGCGCCGGTCGAGCTGCTGGAGAAGCTGGCCGAGGCCAAGCAGGCGGCCGGCAAGGGCAATATCCCCGACGCGACCCTGACCGAACTGGGCCTGAAGGCGGGGGAGGCGGGGGCGCTTCTGGCGGCGCTGAAGACCACCCGCGCCCAGCAGCCGGACCGGCCGGGCAAGCCGGTGGTCATCAAGGATTCGCCCTTTGCCAAACTGGCCGAGCTGACTGCGGCGCCCCAGCCTGCGCGGCGCAAGCGGCCGAGACGGAAGAAGGCGGCGAACTAAGGCTCAGACGGCGGGGGTTCGACGGGCGGGCGAGAGGCGGGACGCGCCCCAGCCCAGCGCCGCGCCGAGCGCGCTGGGCCACATTTCCTGCGCGATGAACAGGAACGGGAAGAGGATGCTGGGCAGGGCCGGGTGATTGCCGACGGTCGTCCATGGATCGGCCAGCGCCTGGCTGAGAATGAGCAGGAAGAACTGCGGCATGGCCCCCATTGCAAAGGCGAAGGGGAAGAATGCGCCCGTCCAGGCGGCGCGCCGGGGCCAGAGCAGGGCGACGCCGAAGCAGAGACCGGCCTGCAGCAGGGGCGTGGTAACGGCCATGAAGGGCATCCACGACAGGCCGCGTGGCGTCAGGGTGTCGACGAGGGCGAAGAAGATCTGGCCGTTGATCCAGCTGCCCGCGAGGATGAGGGCGGCGAGGGTGAGACCGAACGGGGCCTCGGCCCGTATCCGCCAGCCAAGCACGTTGGCGAGGCAGCCCGTGGCCCACGCCAATGAACCGGGACCGTCCTGAAGCGCCTCGAACTCCTGACGCATCGCCAGCGACCATTCCGTGCGCGAGGCGGGGGTCAGGACGGCGGCGAGGGCCATCAGAGGGCGGGCGATCAGGGCCTGAAACGTCATGCGAGCGATTCCTTCGGCGAGAGGGCGGGGCGGGCGGCGGTCGCGGCGCGCAGGGCGGCCTTGCCGGCGGCGGTGATCCGGTAGGCGTGGCGCGGCGGACGGCCCGGAATGCCCGGCTCCAGCCACTGGCTTTCCAGCATGCCGCGCTCGGCCAGGCGGATCAGGATCGGATAGAGGCTGCCCGACTTCAGCCCGGTCGCGGCGGCGATCTCGAGTCCGTACAGCCAGGACTGGGGGTTCAGGGCGAGCGCCGCAAGGACGGTCGCGGTCTGGACGGAAAGGCGTCGGCCGGAGGCGGTCATGGCTATAACTCTACATATGTAGAGTTTTTCGTCAAGCGGCCGGGAACGGCGATTTTCGAGCCTCGGCGTCTTGTGCTCGCGACGGGAAGGCGCAGGTTTGGACGCAGGCAATGAAAGGATGATCGCCCCGCATGAACGAGAGCTCTGTCCGCGTCGATGTCTGGCTGTGGCGGGCGCGGTTCGCCAAGTCGCGGTCGATCGCGGCGGATCTGGTCGAGCGGGGCGCGGTGCGGCTGACCCATCAGGGGCGGCAGACGCGGCTCGACAAGCCCAGCCGTCTGGTCCACCCGGGCGATGAGATCACCTTCGCCATCGATGGCCGGGTGCGGGCGGTGCGCGTGGAGGCGCTGGGCGAGCGGCGCGGACCGCCGGCCGAGGCCCGCGCCCTCTATGTCGATCTGGGCGAGCCGCAGGCGGAGGGGGCCGCCTGATCCGGTCACGGCCGGTGCGACAAGAAAGCCATGCTGTCGGGCGTCGATAGAACCGCTGAGTTGACACCCCCGGCCGCCGGGGCCATGTCCCCGAACCGCCCTCTCTTAACCGCCTGACGTGATCTCCGCCCGCCATGACCTACATCGTCACCGACGCCTGCGTGAAATGTAAGTTCATGGACTGCGTCGAGGTCTGCCCCGTCGACTGCTTCTATGAGGGCGAGAACTTCCTGGTCATCGCGCCGGACGAATGCATCGACTGCGGCGTCTGCGAGCCGGAATGCCCGATCGACGCGATCAAGCCGGACACCGAGGACGAGCCCGACGGCAAGTGGCTGCAGATCAACGCGTCCTACGCCAAGGTCTGGCCGAACATCACCGTGAAGGGCACGCCGCCCGCCGACCGCGAGGAGTGGGAGCGGGTCGAGAACAAGTTCGAGAACCATTTCAGTCCGAACCCCGGCAAGGGTTCCTGATCGAACCTTTGGCCTATCGTCGCAATGCGGTCACAATGGACCCCTTCGTACCATAGGCCGAGGGGACGTTTTGAAATTGCCTCGTTTTGTGATATGTTCCTTCACATTGGATCGGGCGGTCTGCAGTTTCACTGCGCCGCCCGAGTTTGCGACAGAATCCCGCCCATGAAGGCGGGGTCGGCCAGAGGTTTGGTGATCCGTTTCTGCATTTGACGCTTTGATAGTCCCCCCGACGGCCCTCGCCGGCGGTGGGAAACCTGTTTGCGTCACACGCCTGCGCTTCGCCGGTCCCCTGCGTCCGGGAAAGGAATGACATGACGAACAAGAGCGGTCTGGAATTCAAGGTTGGCGACGCGGTCGTCTATCCGGCGCACGGCGTCGGCAAGGTCGTGGCCATCGAGACCCAGGAAGTCGCCGGCATGTCGCTGGAAGTCTATGTCGTGACCTTCGACCACGAGAAGATGACCCTGCGCGTCCCGACCAAGAAGGCCAAGACCGCCGGCCTGCGCTCGCTGGCCGCCGACGACGTCGTCACCAAGGCCCTGACCACCCTCAAGGGCCGCGCCCGCATCAAGCGCACCATGTGGTCGCGCCGCGCGCAGGAGTATGAAGCCAAGATCAACTCGGGCGACCTGATCTCGATCGCCGAAGTGGTTCGTGACCTGCACCGCGCCGACACCCAGCCGGAACAGTCGTACTCGGAGCGCCAGCTCTATGAATCGGCCCTGGACCGGATGGCCCGTGAAGTCGCCGCCGCCAACCGCATCGACAAGGACGCCGCCGTCGAGCTGCTGTCCAAGTCGCTGAGCGCCAAGAAGGCCGCCGCCCCCGTCGCCGCCGATGCGGACGCCGAGGAAGCCGAAGCCGCCTGATCCGTTCGCGGAACCGCAAGACTGAAAAGCCCGGGAGCGATCCCGGGCTTTTTGCTATCCGGCGGCGCGCTGGCCAGTGCGCCGGATGACCTCGATAAGCGCGGGGCCGACCGCGCGAATGTCGAAGCTCCGCTCGAACAGAACCTTGCCGCGCTCGCCCATCTCGCGCCGCTCCGGGGGCGGGGTGGCGATCCAGTCCTGGATCAGGGCGATGGCGCCTTCCAGGGTGTCGGGAGCGACCAGCCCGGCCTTCGCCTGATCGACCTCGCGCCAGATGTTGACCTTGTCGCTGATCAGGACCGGCAAGCCGCAGGCCAGGGCCTCGGCGACCACGACCCCGAAATTCTCCTGGTGCGAGGTCAGTGCGAAGGCCTCGGCGCCGCGGAAGGCGCCCCATTTGGCGTCGCCGGTCAGCATGCCGGTCCAGTGGATGTGTTTGGCGACGCCCAGCCGTTCCGCCAGATGCTTGAGCGACTGGAGCAGTACGGGCGATCCCGGACCGGCCATGACCAGCTGCAGGTCAGGATCGCCGACGCCGGCCCGGTTCCTGGCGCGGGCGAAGGCCTCGATAAGGAGATCGCAGCCCTTCTTCTCGTGGATGCGGCTCAGATAGAGCAGATACGGTCGATCCTTGAGCCCGGGCGCGGCCGCCTTGAAGGCCGCGGTCTGGTCCGGCGTCGCCGGCGGCGGGGCCGAGGCGCCGTATCCGACGACGGTCTCGCGGTAGGGATGGTCCAGGAACTGGCCGCGCGCCAGCAGCCGTTCCTCTTCGGTGGTGAACAGGACGCTGGTCGCCCCCGCCATCAGCCGACCCTCGCCCACTGTCCAGAACAGCTGTTTGGCGGCATGCTTGAGCGGATAGGTGCGCCGGAACCAGGGATCCATCATCCCGTGGGTGAAGACATAGTAGGGGACGGGCCCGCCCGGCAGGACCCGTGAGGCGCCGAAGGCGGCGTAGTTCCACAGGCCGTTGACGATGACGGCGTCGTATCGCTCCAGATTCTCTCGCAGCCAGGGCGCCAGCAGAGGCGAATAGCGCCAGTGACGCAGCAGGGGCGGATACGCTCCGGTCCCGCCAAGGGCGTGGACGGTCAGGGGCGTGGTCTCGAGCCAGGGATCGCCGGGATGGTCAAGGCAGACGACCTCGCAAACGCAGGCGTCGCGCGTCGCCTCGGCCTGTCTCAGAATCCCCTCGACCGGGCCGCCGTCGGCAGGGTTCATCGAGGCGATGACGTGCAGGAGCTTCACCCAGGCGTTCCTCAGGGACTGCGTCCCGGTCAGCCACGAGCTATCGCCGGGATCCAGCGGCGCTGATCCCCCGATCGACTACCCCCACCCCCGGTTTTGAAGAGCCGACCACGCTCACCGGGCGCCGGACCGTCGCGAGGCTTTTTTCCCGCCCGTCATACGATCCCGCACAAAGAAGACGACACCGATGGCGCCTCACATCAAGGCGGGAAGCGGGAAATGTGGCTTTTCTGGCGGGCTGTGGCGTCGCCTGTCGTGCGACTAGTGTTTCGCGCCCGGCTTCAGGCGCAGCGCCTGGTGCAGGACGAAGGCGATGATGCCGCCGACCACGGCGCCGATCAGGGCCGAAATCAGGGCGGTGACCAGCCAGCCGGCGAGGGCGCCGATGGGGCCGAGGGCCGAGGCCACGGCGTGGGACAGGTGTTCCACCGGCACGGCGGGCCAGTGGAGGCCCAGGGTGTGGGAGCCGTGCAGCAGGATGCCGCCCCCGACCCAGAGCATGGCGAAGGTGCCGATGGTGGACAGGGCGCTCATCACCACGGGCATGGCCTTGACCATCCCCCGCCCGAAAGCCCGGACGCCCTTGCTCTCGCGCTGGGCCAGATGCAGGCCGACGTCGTCCATCTTCACGATCAGCCCGACCGCGCCATAGACGACCACGGTCATGATCAGGCCGACGATGATCAGGACGCCTGCCTGGGTCAGGAGCGGTTCGCTCGAGACGTCGGACAGGGCGATGGTCATGATCTCGGCCGACAGGATCAGGTCGGTGCGCACCGCGCCCGATACGGTGGCCTTCTCCAGCGCGGCGGGATCGTCATGGGCCGGGCCGTCGTCCTCGTGACCGCCCGCGCCGAACATCTCCATCAGCTTCTCGGCGCCCTCGAAACAGAGGTAGGCGCCGCCGCACATCAGGATGGGAGTGATGAGCCAGGGGGCGAAGGCGGTCAGCAGCAGAGCGACCGGCAGGATGACCAGCAGCTTGTTGCGGATCGAACCCACGGCGATCTTGCCGATGATCGGCAGCTCGCGGGCCGGGGACAGGCCGACGACGTAGCGGGGGGTGACGGCGGTGTCGTCGATGACCACGCCCGCCGCCTTGGTCGAGGCCTTGCCGGCGGCGGCGCCCATGTCGTCGACCGAGGCCGCGGCCAGTTTGGCGATGCCCGCCACGTCGTCGAGCAGGGCGATGAGTCCGGAGGGCATGGGCGCGCTTCAGGTTCGAGGAGGGGAGACCCTCGGGCCTAGAGCAGGATTCCCGCCTTGTCGATGTGTCGGCAGGCTGACTGGGGCGGGCCGCCGATCAGAAGTACTCGGCGTTGGCCGGGCACTGGGCGCTGAGGCGACGGGCGGTGATGCTGGCGGGGATGTAGGGGGTGCCGCGCAGCAGCTGGGCGCCGCCGTTGAAGCGGAAGCTCTCGGGCTGATAGGTGCCGCGCAGGCGCACATTGAAGCGACGACCCTTCTTGTCCTGACAGGTCCCTTCGAAGTGGGCGTTGCCGCCCCCGACCTCGCGCACCGGATAGGTGCAGGCGTAGCGGCGGGTCGAGATGCCGCCGAAGAAGCGGGAGATGTCCTGCGGGCGCACGCATTTGGTCTCGGTGTTGCGGTCGCCGACGGCGCTGGTGGTGTATTCCCAATAGCCTGGCAGGACGGGCTGGGCGGGGGCGGGGGTCTGGGCGTGCAGGTCGCGCGTCGGCGAGGCCAGCAGAATCGCACCCGCAAGGGCGGGAGCGGCGACGGCGGCGATACGGATAGCGAGCGTGTTCATCTCTTGAAGGTCCCGGTCAGCGGCTTTCGCTGTTATGCCTTCACTATATGGCGGCTTTTGAACGGCGGCTGAACAGGAGGTTTCAGTCAGGCGGAGACTCGGTTTCCCGGCCTTAATGTCTTGACGTCGCGCCCGCCGTTCCTCTATACGGCCCCCTCTCGCGCAGGAGCCCGTCTCTTGCGCGTCCTCATTTCATGCGCTCGCCGCGTTTCGGCGGGCGACCACCTCAAGGATCAGACGATGTCTCGTCGTTGCGAACTCACCGGTATCGGCCCGATGGTCGGCCACAACGTGAGCCACTCGAATGTGAAGACCAAGCGCCGCTTCCTGCCGTCGCTGAAGAAGGTCAAGCTGGCTTCGGAAGCCCTGGGCCAGACCTTCACCCTGCGGATCTCGAACGCCGCCCTGCGCACCCTGGACTACAAGGGCGGCCTGGACGCCTACATCGTCAAGGCCGGCGACGAGCAGCTGTCGATCGCGGCCCAGCGCATCAAGCGTCAGGTCAAGTCCAAGCTGGCCGAGCAAGCCGCCGCCTGATTTCGGCGACGACCTGAAAGATCAAAGGGCCGGTGCGAAAGCACCGGCCCTTTTGCTTTGGCTAGCGCCAAGGCGAACCTTCGCCGTGTTTGCCGATGCTCTTCCATTCGGGCGGGGCGGCCTTGTGGACGTATTGCTCCGAGACCAGCCAGCCCTTGAAGGGCCGGAGAGTCCCCAGGCACATCAGGGCGATCAGGGGGAAGGTGACCGCGAAATGCACCCAGACCGGCGGGTGGACGGTGAACTCGAAGGCCATGAAGGCGATCATCCCGAACACGCCGACGCCGGACATGACGAAGAAGGCCGGGCCGTCGGCCGGATCGGCGAAGCCGTAGTCGAGGCCACAGACCGGGCAGCTGTCGCGAATCGTCAGATAGCCCTTGAGCAAAGGCCCCTGTCCGCAGCGCGGGCAACGACACCGGATGCCGGTGCTCAGGGTGTTGAGCGGCGGATATTCGGGCGTGGGGGTCGGGTCTGACATGGCGTCTTCCTTTGGCCCGATGTCGGCGCGCGGGCGGTCCGGCGCAAGGCGGCGTCCTGTCCTTGGACGATTTGTCCAACCGTGGTTCTACGGGGTTTGGCAAACGCCGTATTAACCGCGTTGAAAGGCCCCGCGCGCGAGTGTGCGCGTCAATGGTTGGGCCGTCCTCGAGAAAATCGATCGCGAGGACCTCCGTGGCGCTGGGCGCCGTGGGGGCGGTCGTGCTCGCCCCTATCATGACCGCCGCCGCGCCGGCGATCGCGCAGGAGGCGTCGAGCGCGCTCGAGCCCCTGACCATCCGCCTGGGCACCACCCGTCCGGGCCAGACCCAGAACTTCACCCGCGTCGAGTTCGCCGGGGTCATCGGCTCCCGGTCGCGCGTCCGCCGTGAGGGCGACGCCGTCATCGTTCGTATCGGCACGACCGCCGCCCCGGACATCGGCCTGCTGCGCAACAGCCTGCCGCCGGGTGTGACCAAGGTCGAGACGCGGTCCGTCACCGGCGGCTCCGAACTGATCCTGCGGCTGGCCGGGGGCGCGGACGCCCGTTCGGGCGTCGCCGACGGGGCCGTCTGGCTGAATCTCTATCCGTCCGGCGCGCGCCCCGAGGCCGAGCCCGGGGCCGTGTCCAACGCCGTGCCCGCCAACGGCGTCGTGCCGGTCACGACGACGGCCGAGGCCGATCGGGTCGTCCTGAACTTCCAGTGGGCCGCGCCGGTCGGGGCCGCCGTCTTCCGCCGCGACGACGCGGTCTGGATCGTCTTCGACACCGCCGCCAAGATGGGCCTGCCCAAGGGGGCCAAGATGGGGCCCGCCGGCGAGGCGCGCTGGGCCCAGGGGCCGGGCTACACCGCCATCCGCATCCCGGCCGCGGAAAACCTGCCGGTCTCGGCCAGCGGACAGGGCACGAGCTGGAGCGTGACCATCGGCGGCGTCCCGACCGGCCCGGCACAGGCCGTCGACGTCGATCGCGACGACAGCGAGCGCACCGCCCTGGTCGCACGCATGGCCGGGGCCACCAAGGCTATCTGGCTGACCGATCCCATGGTCGGAGACCGCTTCGCCGCCGTCACGGCCCTGGCCCCCGGCAAGGGCTTCGGCGGCCGCCGTCAGACCGTCGACGTCACCCTTCTGCCGACCGCCCAGGGTCTGGCGGTCGAGACCGCCACCGACGACCTGACCATCACGCCTTCGGGGGATCTGGTCACGGTGACGCGGCCGCAGGGCCTGACCATGTCGGCGCCGTCCGAGGCCTTCCTCGACGCCGCACCCGAGGCCGCGCATCTGCCGCGCAAGGCGGCCTATCCGGCGATGATCCTGGCCGACTGGGCCGATGTCGGCGAGGAGGGCTTCGCGGCCCGCTATCGCGAGCTTCAGGAGGGCGCCGAGCAGGAGACCGGTCAGGTCACCGACGATCCGCGCACTCCGATCGAGCACCGCTTGGCCTTCGCCCGCTTCCTGATCGCCTCGGGCCTGGGCTATGAGGCCATCGGCGTGCTCAACGCCATGATCGCCAAGACGCCGAGCCTGCAGGGCGAGCCCGAGGTGCGCGGCCTGCGCGGCGCCGCGCGCGCCTCCATCGGCCGCTTCGACGAGGCCGAGGCCGACTTTGCCTCGGGCGCCCTGGCCGGCGATCCCTCGACCAGGGTCTGGCAGGGCTATGTGGCAACCCAGCGCGGCGACTGGACGGGGGCGCGGCTGGCCTTCACCGCCGGCGCCGCGGTCATCGACCAGTTTCCCAATGACTGGAAGGCCAAGTTCGGCGCGGCCCACGCCCTGGCGGCGCTGGAGCTGGGGGACCTGTCCTCGGCCAAGGCGCTGCTGGCCTTCAGTTTCAGCCAGCGCGCCCCGGCGGCGGACCAGTTGGTCGCCCGCCTGGTGCAGGCTCGTCTGTTCGACCTGGAGGGGCAGAGCGATACGGCCCTGGCCGTCTATACCGCCGTCGCCCGCGCGCCCCTGGACGGCATCGCGACCCCGGCCAAGCTGGGCGTGGTCAAGATCTCCCTGGCCAAGGGGCTGATGACGCCCGACGCCGCCGCGACCCAGCTGGAGCAGCTGAAGTGGCGCTGGCGCGGCGACGCGACCGAACTGGCCGTGATCCGGACCCTGGGCGACATCTATCTGAAGCAGGGCCGCTATCGCGAGGCGCTGGAGGTGCTGCGCACCGCCGGCAAGCGGATGAGCGACCTGCCGGGCGCGCGCGAGATTCAGGACGACCTGTCCAACAGCTTCCGCGCCCTGTTCCTGCAGGGCGCCGCCGACGGGTTGCAGCCGGTGCAGGCCCTGGCCCTGTTCTACGACTTCCGCGACCTGACCCCGATCGGCGCCGACGGCGACGAGATGGTGCGGCGTCTGGCGCGCCGCCTGATCGACGTCGACCTGCTGGACCAGGCCGCCGAACTGCTCAAGCATCAGGTCGACGAGCGTCTGGACGGGGTGGCCAAGGCCCAGGTCGCGACGGATCTGGCCACTGTCTATCTGATGGACCGTCAGCCGGAGAAGGCGCTGCAGGCCCTGTGGAGCTCGCGCACGACCCTTCTGCCCACCGCCATGGCCGCCGAGCGCCGGGCGCTGGAGGCTCGGGCCATGATGGATCTGGGCCGTTACGACCATGCGCTGGAGCTGCTGGAGGGCGACACCACGCCCGACGGGCTGGACGTCCGGGCCGAGGTCTACTGGAAGCAGCAGGACTGGGCCGGAGCGGCGAAGATCTATGAGCAGCGGCTGGGCGACCGTTTCAAGGACGTGGCGACCCCGTTGAGCGCGGCCGACGAGAGCCGGGTGATCCGCGCGGGCGTGGGCTATTCTCTGGGCCACGACCTGCCGGCCCTGACGCGGCTGTCGAAGAACTATGTGCCGTTCGCCGCCAAGGCCCGGTCGGCGGCGGCGATGCGCATCGCCCTGTCGGGCTTCGACGGCATGGAAGGGGCGGTCCAGACCAGCGACTTCGGCAGCCTGACCGCCGGCGCCGACACCTTCGCCGGGTGGGTCCAGACGATGAAGTCGGACTTCAGAAAGCAAACGGGCGGGAACGGCTGACCGCTCCCGCCCGCAATTCCGCGCCGCGATGCGGCGTGGAGATCGGTCTTACTTGTTGACCGCGTCCTTCAGGGGCTTGGAGACCCGGAAGCGGACAGCCTTGGAGGCGGCGATCTTGATGGTCGCGCCCGTGGCCGGGTTGCGGCCTTCGCGCTCGGCGCGGGCGGCGGTGTCGAAGACGCCCAGGTTCGAGATGCGGACGTCGCCGCCGGCGGTCAGCGACGAATGGATGTTCTTGACGATCGCTTCCAGCACGCGGCCGGCGTCGGCCTGCGAAACACCGGCGTCCTTGGCGACAGCGGCGATCAGTTCAGCTTGAGTGGTCATGTGGTCGTTTCCATAAACTCGCCCGATTCCGGACGATGACCGGGGGATCAACACGCTTTTGGGGCGGCTTGGCAAGCGCCGTTGACGCGCAAACGCCCTGACAGCGGGGGTTTACCCCCCGACAGTATGTCGGGTGAAGCTCTCCACGAGGCTTCCGGCGACCAGTCTCCAGCCGTCCACGAGCACGAAAAAGATGAGCTTGAACGGCAGGGAAATCACTACCGGAGGGAGCATCATCATCCCCATGGACATGAGCACGCTGGAGACCACCAGATCGATCACAAGGAACGGAACGAAAAGGAGAAATCCGATTTCGAAGGCCTTCTTCAATTCGCTGATCATGAAGGCCGGAGTGACCACGCGCAGGGGCAGGTCGGCCATCTCCGTATTGGGCTCCACCTTGCTCAGTCGGGTGAACAGGGAAAGGTCCCCGCGGTCGACCTGGGCAAGCATGAAGTTTTTCACAGGTTCCGACGCCGCATCAAACGCTTGAGGCAGCTCCATCTGCTGATCGAGCAGGGGGCGGATGCCCGAATCATAGGCGTCCTGCCAGGTCGGAGCCATGACGATGGCGCTCAGAAACAGGGCCAGAGAGACCAGAACCGCGTTCGGCGGCGACTGCTGCATGCCCAGCGCGGTGCGCAGCAGCGACAGGACCACGATGATCCGCACGAAGCTGGTCGTCATGATCACGATGGACGGCGCCAGCGACAGGACGGTCATCAGACCGACCAGCTGGACGACGCGCTCGGTCAGGCCGGCGCCGGTGCCCAGGTCGACGTTGATCGAGGAGCCGGTGCTCGCCGCCGCCGCCGCGTCCTGGGCGAAGGCGGCCAAAGGCCAGATCAGGCACAGCAGGGTGGTGACCAGCGACAGCAGGGCCGCGCGCTTCAGCTCGGCGCGGGTCGGGACGGTGAAGATCGAGGAAGCCAGCTTCACTTCGGGCCTCCCTTGTTCAGGGCGGAGAGGTTCAGGCGGGCGAAGGGGCGAGGGGCTTGAGCCGAGACGAGCTCCGGTTCGGACTCGACGGCGCGCGGCGCGGGCTGGCGCGGCTCGATCAGTTCGCGGCCCTCGCCCAGCAGGATCAGCCGCTCCTCGTCATCGACCCGGACCAGAACCAGCCGCCGGGCCGGATCCAGCACCAGGGTCTCCATGACCTGAAGCCGGCGTTCGCCGCGCTCGGCGCCCAGCTTCGCCATGAGCTGGGGCGCATAGCGGCGCGCAGCCCAGGCGCAGAGTCCGATCAGGCCCAGCACGAAGGCCAGGCCGAAGATGGCGCGGGCGAGATCGAGGAAATTCATGCGGGCGACGGTTCCGGGGCCGCGGGAACGCGCGGCCGGTCGACGCGGACTCTTTAACCATCGTGGTTAACGAGCCGTTGAAATAACGCCCTGTTAACCATGCAGGCGGCATTTTCTGCCTATCCGATCAGGAGACCGCCCCGATGGGCTTCACCGATGTTCCGCTGCTGGGCCAGATCAAGGGCCGCCTGAACTGGCTCGACGAGCGCCAGCGCGTGGTCGCGCAGAACATCGCCAACTCCTCGACGCCCGGCTTCGTCGCCCGCGACCTGCAGCAGCCGGCCAACGCCGACTTCGCCGCCGCCATGCGGGCGGGCGGGGGGCTGCAGATGGCGCGGACCAATGCGGCCCACATCGCACCGGCCCAGCCGAACGTGGCGCGCTTCTCGTCCCAGGCCTCGCCCGATTCCGAGACGACGCTGGACGGCAATTCGGTCGTGCTGGAAGAGCAGATGCTCAAGATGTCCGAGAGCCGCATGGCCTATGACGCCGCGATCGGCCTGTATCAGAAGTCCATGTCCATGCTGCGCATGGCCGCCAAGAAGCCCGGCGGCTGAGACAGGACGAGGAATAGCCCATGCCCGATCCGGTTCCGCCCCGTAACACCGCCATGGCCGTGGCCTCGAGCGGGCTTCGCGCCCAGCAGTCGCGCATGCGGGTCATCGCCGAAAACATCGCCAACGCCCAGTCGACGTCCGAGACGCCGGGCGGCAACCCCTATCGCCGCCAGATTCCGGTCTTCGAGGCGCGCAACGTCGACGGCGCGACCGGGGTGGTGCTGGCCGAGGTCCGGCCGGACCAGAGCGATTTCCGCATGGACTATGACCCCTCGCACCCGGCGGCCGACGCCAACGGCTATGTGAAGCGGCCCAATGTCGACACCCTGGTCGAGGCCATGGACATGCGCGAGGCTCAGCGCGCCTACGAAGCCAATCTGAACGTCATCGAGACGGCGCGGTCGATGGACAGCCGCACCCTCGACATCCTGAAGCGATAGGAGCTAGCCGATGAATCCCTTGGCGGCGGCGAAGGCCTATGCGGCGGTGCAGGGCGGCGGAATGCCTACGGGCGGAGCGGCGGCGCCCTCCGCGCCCGGCTTCGGCGAGATGCTGCAGAACGTCATGGGCGACATGACCAAACAGACCCGGGCCGCCGAGACCCAGATGACCGGCGCCATCCAGGGGCAGGGAAACATGATCGACGTGGTCACCTCGGTGTCCAGCGCCGAGGCCTCTCTGGAAACCGTCATCGCCGTTCGCGACCAGGTGATTCAGGCCTATCAGGAAATAATGCGCATGCCGATCTGACGGCCTATATAGGCCGCCATGTCCGTGATTCATCTCAAACGCTGGAACCTCGCCCTCGGGGCCGGCCAACCGCTCGTCGTCATCGCCGGCGTCAATGTGCTCGAAAACCTCGACATGGCCCTGGCCGTCGGGCGCGAGCTGAAGGCCAACTGTGAGGACCTGGGCCTGCCCTATGTCTTCAAGGCCAGCTTCGACAAGGCCAACCGGTCGTCGATCACCTCCTACCGCGGCCCCGGGATCGACGAGGGGCTGAAGCAGCTGGAGATCATCAAGGCCGAGCTGAACGTGCCGATCTGCACGGACATCCACGAGGTCGATCAGGCCGAGCGCATCGCCGCTGTCGCCGAACTGGTCCAGATCCCCGCCTTCCTGTGTCGCCAGACCGATCTGGTCGTCGCCGCAGCCCGGGCCACGGCCGCCGCCGGCGGCTGGATGCACGTCAAGAAGGGTCAGTTCCTGGCCCCGTGGGACAGCGCCAACATCATCAAGAAGGCCCGCGAGGCCGCGCCCGAACTCGACATCGTCATGTGCGAGCGCGGTGTGTCCTTCGGCTATAACAACCTTGTCGTCGACATGCTGGGCATCGGCCAGATGCAGAAGCTGGGTGTGCCGGTGACTATCGACGCCACCCACGCCGTCCAGCTGCCGGGCGCCGATCCGCGCACCAGCGGCGGTTCGACCGGCGGGCGCCGCGAGGGCGTCTCGATCATCGCCAAGGCGGCCGTCGCCGCCGGCGCCGACGGCGTCTTCCTGGAGTTCCACCCGGATCCGGACAAGGCCCTGTGCGACGGGCCGAGCTGTCTGCCCCTGACGGCCTCCCACGGCCTGCTCAAGACCCTGAAGACGATCCACGAGGCCGTTCAGGCCTGATCGGCCGGCGGAACCTGATCACCGCTCCGGACGCTGGCTCTTCCGAAACAGGGAGATCGCCATGCTGAAGGACAAGGCCTCGTCGGCCATCGTCGCGGTGAAGGATCTGACGCGGGCGCGGGCCTTCTATGAGACGACGCTCGGGCTGGAGGTCGACCGGGAAGAAGGCGATCAGGTCGTGATGTTCCGGACCGGGGCGACCCGGCTGGGCGTCTATGTCTCCGAATTCGCGGGCAGCAACCAGGCCAACGCCGTGGTCTGGGGCGTGGGCGACGATCTGGAAGCCATCGTCGCGGATCTGGCGGCGAAGGGCGTGGTGTTCGAACACTACGACATGCCGGACGTCGCCTTCTCGGGCGGCATCCACCACGCGGGTGACTTCCGCATGGTCTGGCTCAAGGACCCGGACGGCAACATCCTGCACCTCAACAGCGGTACTTAAGGCCGGGTTGCGCCGGTCGGCGAACGGCCGCACGCTGGCTACGCGCCCGACGCCTCCCCGGGGCGCTCTCCATTCGAGCCTCGCCGTGACCCAGCAGATTCTGATCGCCGAAGACCAGACCGATGTTCGCGACTTTCTCTCGGCGGTCCTGACCGGCGCCGGCTATGAGATCGTCGAGGCGGCGGACGGGGCGGCGGTGCTGACGCGGCTGGCCTACGCCCCGCCGGCCCTGGTGCTGATGGATCTTCACATGCCGGTCATGGACGGGCTGGAGGCCCTGCGTCGGGTCAAGTCGGTCGAGGCCTGGGCCGATGTCCCGGTGCTGTTCCTGACCGCCTCCGACCTGACGGAGGACATCGTCACGGCCCGGCGGCTGGGCGCGCGCGGCTATCTGGTCAAGCCGATCCGGGCGGCGACCCTGCTGGCCAGGGTCCGGGCCGTGCTGGACGACCCGGGCCTGCTGTGGCTCGACGATATGACCCAGGCCCGCGCCGGAGGTTAGGCCGCCGTAGTCTAGGCCGCCGACTTCATCGCCGCGCCGTAGAGGGCGCGGGTGACCGTCCGCAGGAAGTCGGCCGCGACGAGCGGCTTGGCCACCACGCCCGCGAAGCCCGAGGCCATCAGCAGCGGCGCGTCGCCGTCGCCGTCGGCCGTATAGGCGAGGATCGGGGTGTCCTTGGCCGAGGGGATGTCGGCGCGCACCGCCTTCAGGGCCTCGCGGCCGTCCAGACGCGGCATGCGCAGATCCATCAGGACCAGGTCGAAGGTTTCGGCGGCCAGACGTTCGACCGCCTCGGCGCCGTCCACGACCTCGACCACTTCGGCGCCCAGCCCGCTCAGGAACAGGCGCGCCAGTTCACGATTGGCCGGATGGTCGTCGGCGACCAGGACGCGCGTGCCGGACAGGGCCGAGACAGGGGTGACGGAAACGGGAGCGGCGATCTCGAGCGCGGCGCTGGCGGCCGGGGCCTCGATCTCGAACCAGAAGCGGCTGCCGCGGCCCTCGATGCTGTCGGCGCCCACGGTTCCGCCCATGGCCTCGCACAGGCCCTTGCAGATGGCCAGGCCCAGGCCCGTGCCGCCCGCGCCACGCGTGGCCGAGCCGTCGATCTGGGAGAAGCGCTGGAACAGCAGGTCCAGCTTTTCGGCGGGGATGCCGGCGCCTGTGTCGGCGACCGAGACGCCCAGCCGTTCCGTGCGCGGATCCCAGGCGGCGACGACCTTGACCGATCCGGCCGCCGTGAACTTCACCGCATTGCCGATCAGGTTGAGCAGGATCTGGCGCACCCGGTCCGGGTCGATCATCAGGTTCGGAACCAGGGCCGAGGAAACCGAGCCCATGCGGAATTCCAGCTGCAGATCCTTGGCCCCTGCCTGGGGTGCGAACAGTTCCAGCGTCGAACGGCACAGGTCTTCCAGATCGCTCGGCTCGGGCCGGATGGCGACCTGGCCGGCCTCCAGCTTTGAGAAGTCCAGGATGTCATTGACGGTGCAGAGCAGGGCGCGGCCGGCGTTGTCGATGCGGCGGACGTAGTCGCGCATCTGGGGCGACAGGTCGGGTTGGCCGGCGGCCAGGTCGGTGAAGCCGACAATGCTGGTCAGGGGCGTGCGCAGCTCGTGGCTCATATTGGCCAGGAACTCGGATTTGACCGCGGCGGCCTGTTCGGCGGCGACGATGGCGGCGCGCTGATCGGTCACGTCCTGGAAGACGCCGAACAGGCTGACCGGGCGACCGTCGTGGTCGAACTGGCAGTCGCCCTTGGCCAGGACGCGGCGCTTCTCGCCGTCCGGCCGGTTCAGGCCCAGCTCCAGATGGAAGGGACCCTTGCCCAGGGTGGAGGCCTCGATGGCGGCGGTCAGGATTTGCTGGTCGTCGGCGTCATAGAGGTGGATCGACCGCCCCAGCATCGGCTTGAAGGTCGCGCGGTCCAGGCCGCAGATAGCGTAGACCTCGTCCGACCAGACGAGCGCGCCGGTCTTCAGATCGCATTTCCAGTGGCCGACGCCGCTCATGGCCTCAGCCATATACAGAACCTGTTCGCGTTCCTTCAGCAGGTGTTCGGCTCGCAGCCGCTCCAGCTCGGCGACGGCCAGGTCGGCGAGGCCCCGCAGGTCGGCCAGGGCCTGGTCCGACGGGCGACGGCGCGGCACGGTGTCGATGACGCACAGGGCGCCCAGGTTGAACCCGTCCGAGGTGGTCAGGGCCGCCCCCGCATAGAAGCGGATGTGCGGATCGCCGGTGACCAGGGCGTTGTCCCTGAAGCGGGGATCGGCGGCGGCGTCCTCGACCACCATGATGCCGCGCGGCGGGCGCTGGATGGTCACGGCGCAGAAGGCGTCCTCGCGCGAGGTCGAGCAGACGTCGAGGCCCGTGCGGGCGGCCAGCCACTGGGTGTCCTCGTCGATCAGGGTCACGGCCGTGATCGGGCATTCGAACAGGCGTGCCGCGAGGCGCGCGGCGGAGTCCAGCACCGGATTTGCGGGGGCGCCCACCACATTGAAGGTGCGCAGTTCGGCGAGGCGTTCGATTTCGGTAGGCATGGCGCGCGCTCGGGGGAACGGATGAGACTGGTCCCATCCTGCCCGCGATTGGTTTACGCGCCAGCTACTTTTCGCCTCCGTACAGTCCGTAAAACCTATAACTTTAGGGCGTTTTGAGCGCTCCGGCGGGCGTCGGCGCAACCGCGGCGCGGCGGGTTTTGCGCCTCTTCAACCATCCCTTGATCCGGGTCTGCATCGGCTGATCGATGACCGTATGGAACAGGAAGGCGACAGCGAAGGCCGCGCCGATCCCGCCGGCGAACAGCAGCCATTGCACCGCGACCGACAGGGCGAACCGGGCGATCAGGGCGTTGGCGACTCCGAACCAGGCGATGCGGGTCACCTCATTGGTGATGAACATCGAGAAGGACATGACCGAGGCCCGCTCCACCAGCTTCGACGGGCGGGGCACCGGCACGGCGCCGGCGGACAGGATGATCAGGGAGATCAGGACCAGGGCGATCAGGGCGTGTTTGTCGAACAGCTCCAGCACGAAGAAGGCGACGGCGGAGGTGATCCCGACCACGGCGGCCAGCTTCGGCGCGATCCAGACCCGCTCGGTGAACTGGGCCAGACCCATGCCGAGGATGAACAGGGGCAGGGCGCGCCAGAAGCCGTACATCATCGGCATCTGATAGACCGGATAGCCGAACAGAGCCCAGGTCGCCTTGTTGAACAGCAGATACAGGACCGTGACGCCCGCCAGAGCCGTCCACGGGCCCAGACGCCTCATCCCTTTCAGGATCCAGGGGAAGGCCAGGTAGCAGCCGATCAGGGCCGAGACCGACCAGCTGGGCGCGTTCCAGCCGAGGCCGCCATGGATGCCGAAGGCCTGGGTCAGGGTCAGCTGGGCCGGCAGCTGGTCCCAGCGGAACCATTCCGGATTGCGCGGCGGCATACCGACGGCCGTGGCGACGAGGACGAGGGTGACCAGCGACAGGCCGACCAGCAGATGGGCCGGAACCACGCGCAGGAACCGCTTCAGGAAGAAGTCGCCCGGCGACATCCGACCAGCGTTCACGGCGGCGCCGTAGACCCGCATCAGCACATAGCCGGAATCGATCAGGAAGAAGTTGGTCAGCAGGAAGCCGCCGCGCTCGAAGATCGGATTGATCAGATGGGCGAGGGGCGCCGGGCCCGCAGCCTGGAAGTGGTGCAGGATGATCAGGCTGGCCACAATGAAACGCAGGGCGTCCAGCCAGCCGCCGCGGGAGATGGGCGGTGTCTCGTTTCGGGTCGAAATCGCGGTCCAGGCCATCGCAAAAGGCTCCTTCGAGCCTCTCCGGGCAAGGAGCGGACCATCGGCTACAGCCGCGGTTGCGGAGAGGTCGGACCTAACCCCGAGTGGGCGCTCTGGGCCGCATCCACTGCGACAGGATCCATTTCTCGCCCGAAATCGGGGGCAGGCCGGCGTGGCGGGTCAGGGGATCGGGCGCGCCGTCGGGCGTGACATTGGCCCAGAGTATGGCGTCGCCCTTTCGGCCCCGGAAGCGTTGGTCGCCGCTTTCGAAGGCCGTTTCGCCGCCCTCATAGTCGTCGTTCAGCCAGATCAGGCCCGTGGCGATCCTTTGGCCCGAGCGGGTCAGGTCGTCGCGGTGACCGGAGACGACCGGATCGAGGAAGTCGAAATGCCAGTCGAACTTCTGACCGGGCGTGTAGCGCAGCACCTGGCAGGGCTCGAGACCGGGGACGGGCAGGCCCGCCAGTCGGGCGAACCGCTCGCGCACCAGCACCAGCACCAGGTCGGTCGCGGCCAGATCGAAGACGAAGGCAGTGTTGGTCCGGATCGGGTCGGGCCGTCCCGCGCCGGACACGGGATCGTAGACCTCCGCCGGCGTCAGATGGGGCGCGGCGCGGCCGCGGATCCAGTCGCAGACGGCGGGAGAGACGAAGCCGTCGGCCAGAAACACCGTCGGGTGTTCCGAGACCCGGCGCGGCGCCGGCGGGCGGAACCAGGCCTCAAGCCCGCCCGGTTCGGCCTCGAGCAGACTGAGGCTGGCGGCGGCGACGGCGTATCCCCGGTCCGCGGCGCGGCGCAAACGCTCCAACGCCAGCGGCGGATCGTGCGGCGTCCCCAGGCCGATGGCCGAGAGCACGGCGAGCCGGTGCAGGGCCTCGCCATCGTCAGGCA
This sequence comes from Brevundimonas sp. ALps5, assembly GCF_058681645.1. Classification (NCBI taxonomy): domain Bacteria; kingdom Pseudomonadati; phylum Pseudomonadota; class Alphaproteobacteria; order Caulobacterales; family Caulobacteraceae; genus Brevundimonas; species Brevundimonas sp. ALps5. The sequence goes on from NZ_CM178744.1 coordinate 2,506,694, forward strand.
GGCGCTCCAGCTCGGCGGGGCTCCAGCCGATGTCGGCCATCAGGACCCGATCACCGCGTCAGGCGCAGGAACTCCTCGCGGGTGCGAGGGTCGTCCTTGACCACGCCCAGCAGGGCGCTGGTGGTCAGCTTGGCGCCGGGGACGTTGACGCCGCGCAGGGTCATGCAGCTGTGCTCGGCCTCGATGACCACGCCTACCCCTTGCGGCCGCAGCACCTCCTCGATGGCGGTGGCGATCTCGGCGGTCATCTTCTCCTGGATCTGCAGGCGCTTGGCATAGCCGCGCACGACGCGCGCCAGTTTCGAGATGCCCACGACCCGGTCGGTCGGCAGGTATCCGACATGGGCCACGCCGACGACGGGCAGCATGTGGTGTTCGCAGAAGCTGACGAAGCGGATGTCTTTCAGCACGACCAGCTGGTTGTAGCCGCCGACCTCCTCGAAGGTCCGCTCCAGATAGGCGCGCGGGTCGCTCTCATAACCCTGGAACAGTTCCTTGTAGCTGCGGGCCACTCGCGCCGGGGTGTCCAGAAGCCCCTCGCGGTCGGGATCGTCGCCCGCCCATTTGATCAGGGTGCGAACGGCGGCTTCGGCTTCTTCGGCGGAGATCTCTTCGGTCATCGGGGGGATATAGCGGTCGAAAGTCTGAAGGGGGAGGGGGACTTTGCTAACCCGCCGTTAACCATGGTCCCGGCATTTTCTGCCGACCGGCCTCAAGCTGGCCGAAGGCCGATAGGCCAGCGTAAGAGTTCCCGGGAGCGTAGAGATTAATGAACGGCGCTGAAGTTCTGGACGTGGGCCGCGACGCCCTGTGGCTGACGATCCAGCTGTGCGCCCCCGTGCTCATCGTCGGCCTGATCGTCGGCGTCGGCATCGGCCTGTTCCAGGCGCTGACGCAGATCCAGGAACAGACCCTGGTCTATGCGCCCAAGATCATCGCCATCTTCATTTCCCTGGTGCTGTTCCTGCCGCTGATGGGCGCCCTGCTGGGCGGCTTCATGCGCACCATCGCCGCCCGCATCGCCGGGATGTAGCGAGGACGTGGAGCCTTACGCCACCGCCGATCAGGTCTGGGCCGGCGGGCTGATCTTCGCCCGCATCGGCGCTCTTCTGCTGACCATGCCCGGCATCGGCGAAACCTATGTGCCGCCGCGCATCCGGCTGTCGCTGGCCCTTCTGATGTCGCTGGTGCTGTGGCCCATCGTGGCGGGCAGCCTGCCGGCGCTTCCGGCGACCCTGGGCGGCATGGCGGGCTGGGTCATCCGCGAGGTCGCCACCGGCCTGATGATCGGGACCATGCTGCGCATCTTCACCTCGGCCCTGTCGACGGCGGGCGAGATCGTGTCGCTGCAGACGACGCTCAGCTTCGCCCAGACGGCCAACCCGCTGCAGGCCCAGCCGGGCACGACCATCGCCTCCTTCCTGATGTTGTTCGGGACTGTGCTGGTCTTCGCCACCGACACCCATCACCTGTTCATCGCCGGCATCGTCGGATCGTATGAGCTGATTTCTCCGGCCAAGCCCCTGATCGTCGCCGACTTCGCCCAGATGGCGGTGCGCACCGTTGGGGACAGCTTCATGCTGGGCATCCAGCTGGCCGCGCCGGTGATCGTCTTCGCCCTGATCTTCAACCTGGCCTCGGGCCTGGTCGCGCGGGTCATGCCGCAGTTCCAGGTCTATTTCGCCGCGGCGCCGCTGAGCGTCATCCTGGGTCTGTCCATCTTCGCCCTGTCGCTGGGTGTGTTGGGCACGGTGTTCATCGACCGCTACCGCGCCCTGGCGTCGGTGTTCGCGGCTGGAGCGGGAGGAGCGGCCGGTGGCTGAAGACTCCGATCCCGACTCCAAGACAGAAGACGCCACCCCACGAAAACTCGAGGAGGCGCGACGCAAGGGTGACGTCGCCAAGTCTCCGGACGTCGCCCAGACCCTGAGCCTGATGGGCGCCGCCGCTGTGGTGATTTTCGGCGGCAGCTACTTCTGCTCGACCATGGCCGAGACCTTCGTCCCCTTCATCGCCTCGCCCCACGCCATGCTGGGCATTCTGGATTCCGGGTCGGGCGTGCAGATCGGGATCACCGCCATGTGGGCCGCCGCGCCCTTCCTCGGCGCCCTGATGCTGGCGACGATTATCGGCGGGGTCGGCGGCAATGTCGGCCAGATGGGCGGCCTGATCTTCAGCCCCGACAAGTTGGCGCCCAAGTGGGAGAAGGTGAACCCGATGGCGGGGTTCAAGCGGTTGTTCGGCCCCGACAACTTCATGCATTTCGGCCAGACGCTGCTCAAGCTGATCGCTGTGGGCGTGATCTGCTGGATGACGCTGAAGCCGCATATGCGGGAGTTCGAGAACCTGGCGGCGATGAGCCCGATGGCCATCCTGCCCCTGACCCGCGACCTGGCGGTGGCCCTGCTGGCCTCGGCCCTGGTCTTCCTCGGCGCGGCGGCGGGCGGCGATTTCATCTGGCAGAAGCTGCGCTTCGCCAAGCGGATGCGGATGTCCAAGGAAGAGCTGAAGGAAGACTACAAGCAGACCGAGGGCGATCCGCACGTCAAGGCGAAGCTGAAGCAGATCCGCATGCAGAAAAGCCGCCAGCGGATGATGGCCAATGTGCCCAAGGCGACGGTGATCGTGACCAACCCGACCCACTATTCGGTGGCCCTGCGCTATGAGCCCGATCAGGGCGACGCGGCGCCCGTCTGCGTGGCCAAGGGCGTCGATGCGCTCGCCCTGCGCATCCGGGAGGTGGCGAAGGAGCACAAGGTGCCGATCGTTGAGAACGTGCCCCTGGCCCGCGCCCTCTACGCCGCCGTCGACGTCGACGAGACCATCCCGCGCGAGCATTTCGAGGCCGCCGCCAAGGTCATCGGCTTCGTCATGCAGAAGCGGAAGAAGCGCTGACGCGGATTGCGCGTATGCTCAGGGCTCTGATTCGTTGCGGGGTCGCATGACCGCAGTCATTTCCGATTTGCCGAAGGTCCGAAAAGGACGCCGGGGTCTCGACCTGCTGATGGTCGCGATGGCTGTCGGCTTCGCCGTGGCGGTCGCCGCCCTGGCCTGGCCGGCCTTCCGCGCCGGACCGACGACGACGCCGAGCATGATCCTGTTGCTGACGGTCGCGGCCGTGGCCCTGATCGGCCTGTTCGCCTTCGGTCGCGTGGACGCCAAACGTCCCGCCGGAGACGTGGCGGTCGAGATGCTGGACGCCATGGCTGAGCCCGCCGCCCTGGTCTGGGCCGGGGGGCAGGTGCTGGCCTATAACGGCGCCTGGGCCTCGCATAACGGCGCGACCGTGGCCCTGCCGAAGGGCAAGTCGGCCCAGGCCCTCTATATGGCCTTCGCCCAGGCCCGGAAAGGCGAGCAGGGCCGCGCCATCGTCCGTCTGGGCGAGCGCGAGATCGAGGTCCTGATCGGCCTGGCCGGTGAAGGCCGTTTCCTGGTGCGCGAGGCGCCCGAGGCCGCCCTGACCTCCCATGCCGCCTCCACGCCGCGCCCCTATGTCGCCGCCAAGGGCGAGGGCCGGGCCATGGCCGCCGGCGCCCCGTTCGGCTCGGCCGTGATCGCGGGCGAGGACATCTTCGCCGGCCGCGCCGAGGAGCCCAATCCGGCCCTGTCGGTCCTGACCGGCCCCAATGCCGCCGGCGACGCCGCGTTCGGCCATCTGTTCGAACCCGGCGGCGTGGGCGAGGCCCGCAAGCGGCTGGCCGACGGCTCGACCGGCCCGATCGAACTGGTCGCCCGCGCCTTCCCCGACAAGATGCTGCACCTCTATGTCGCGCCTGAGGGTGACAAACGCCGCATCTGGCTGTTCGACGTCTCGGCCCAGAAGTCGATGGAGCTGCAGCTGTCGCAGGCCCAGAAGATGCAGGCCGTCGGCCAGCTGGCCGGGGGCGTGGCCCACGACTTCAACAACCTGCTGACGGCCATCCAGCTGCAGCTGAGCGGCCTGCTCGAGCGCCACCCCGTCGGCGATCCGTCCTATGAAGGCCTGAACGAGATCCGCCAGACGGCGATCCGCGCCGCCGATCTGGTGCGCAAGCTGCTGGCCTTCTCGAGGAAGTCCACGGTGCGGCGCGAGCGGCTGGATCTGGGCGAGCTGGTGTCGGAGTTCACCGTCCTGCTGCGTCGTCTGCTGCGTGAGGACGTGCGGCTGGAGACCGACTATGGCCGCGACCTGCCGGTGGTCCTGGCCGACAAGTCCCAGCTGGAGACGGCGGTCATGAACCTGGCCGTCAACGCCCGCGACGCCATGCGCGGCGTGGTCGCCCCGGGCGCCGGGGTGGTCACCATCCGCACCCAGCGGCTGACGGTCGAGGAGGCGCGTCTGCTGGGCTGGCGCGACGCCCCGGCCAACGAACAGGCGGGCGGCGAGATCGCCCTGATCGAGGTGTCGGACACCGGTCCCGGCGTGCCGCCCGAACTGCTGGACAAGATCTTCGAGCCCTTCTTCACGACCAAGGCGGTCAATGAGGGCACGGGCATGGGACTGGCCACCGTCTACGGCATCGTCCAGCAGGCCGGCGGCCATATCGGCGTTGCGAACCTTGAGGGCGCCGGAGCCGCCTTCCGCATCTTCCTGCCCGCCGCCACGCCCGAGGAACTGGTCGAGGCCGCTCCGGTCGTGGTCAAGGTCAAGGCGGCGCCGCGCGACCTGTCGGGCGCCGGCCGCATCCTGTTCGTCGAGGATGAGGCCGCCGTGCGCGGCATCGCCGCTCGCCTGCTGCGTCAGCGCGGCTATGAGGTGATCGAGGCCGCCGACGGCGAGGAGGCCCTGGGTCTGGCCGAGGAGTGGGCGGGGCAGATCGACATGATGATCTCCGACGTCATCATGCCCGGTCTCGACGGCCCCAGCCTGCTCAAGAAGGCGCGGCCCTATCTGGGCGACGCCCCGGTGATGTTCATCTCCGGCTATGCCGAGAGCGACTTCTCGGACCTGTTGCAGGACGAGAAGGGCGTGTCCTTCCTGCCCAAGCCGCTGGACATCAAGACCCTGGCCGAGCGCGTGAAGCAGGAGCTCCACGCGGGCTGAGGCGGGTGAACGAGGCGCTGCGACGCTTCCGCGCTTGCCGCGTCGGCCGACTTGCTGACCAATGGAAAGGTCTTCAAGGAGTCTCCGGATGATCGATCGCCGCCGCCTGATGCTGTCCGCCGCCGGCGTCGGCCTCGCCGCCTCCCTGCCTGTCGGTGCATGGGCGCAGACGGCGCTTTCCGAGGCCGATGCGCGGCTCGACGCCCTGCTGAGCGAATGGTTCTACGACGACCTCGAACGCCGCCCGACCCAGGCCACCAGCCTGGGCCTGGACAAGGGCGACCGCGCCCACCTCGCCGGCGAACTCGGCGACCTGAGCCTGGAGGCCGCCCGGGCCGACAATGATCGCGCCGTGGCGCGCTGGGCCCGGCTCAAGGACTGGCCGACCGACGGCCTGTCCGAAGCCTCGAAGGTCTCGCTCGCGGTGGCCCGGTTCCAGGCCGAGACCGCCGCCATTGAGGCGTCCCTGCCGGTCCTCGGCTCCCCCTATGTCGTGGCCCAGAACACCGGCAGCTATTTCCAGGTCCCCGATTTCATGGCCAACCAGCACCGGCTGGAAACCACGGCCGACGCGGAGGCCTTCCTGTCGCGGCTGCAGGCCTTCGCGGTCAATGTCGATCACGAGAACGACCGCATCCGCGCCGATGCGAGCCATGGCGTCATGCTGCCCGCCGTCATCATGGACAAGACCCTGACCCAGCTCAGGGCGCTGCGCGACATGCCCGCCGCCGACATGGCCATGATCCAGGCCCTGACCCGCAAGACCGGCGAAAAGGACATCGTCGGCGACTGGTTCAATCGGGCCGCCGTGATCGTCGACGAGCAGGTCAAGCCGGCCCTCGGTCGCCAGATCGAACTGTTCGAAAGCCAGCGCCCGTCGGCGTCGGAGGATGTCGGGGTCTGGCGCTTCCCGAACGGCGAAGCCCTCTACAACCTCGGTCTCCGGCGCTCGACCACCACGACCTACACCGGGGCGGAAATCCATGAGATCGGCCTGAAGCAGGTCGCCTCGATTCAGGCCGAGATCGCCGTCATTCTCGAGAGCCTCGGCATGACGGAAGGCACGGTCGGCGAGCGGGTGAATGCCTTGGGCAAGGACCCCCGGCATCTGTTCCCGAACACCGAGGAGGGCAAGGTCGCGCTGATCGCGGCCCTGAACGAGATGGTCGCGGCCGTCACGCCGCGCCTGCCGGAAGTCTTCTCGACCTTGCCCAAGGCGCCGGTCGAAATCCGCCGCGTTCCGCCGTCGATCGAGATCGGGGCGCCCGGGGGCTATTATCAGGCGGCGTCTCTGGATGGCTCGCGGCCGGGCGCCTACTACATCAACCTGCGTGACACCGCGAACCGCCCCAAGTGGTCGCTGCCGACCCTGACCTATCACGAAGCCGTGCCGGGCCATCACTTCCAGATCTCGGTCGCGCGCGAGGCAGGGTCGCTGCCGCTCTATCGCCGCACAGGCGGCTTCTCGGCCTATTCGGAGGGCTGGGCCCTGTATTCCGAACGGGTCGCCGCCGACGACCTGAACATGTACGCGGGCAATCCGCTGGGCCGGATCGGATATCTTCAGGCCTATCTGTTCCGTGCGGTCCGGCTGGTGGTCGACACCGGCCTGCATGACAAGCGCTGGAGCCGTCAGCGCGCCATCGACTATATGATCGCCGAGGCCGCCACCCCCGCCAACGCCGCCCAGTCCGAGGTCGATCGCTATGTCGTCTGGCCGGGCCAGGCCTGCTCCTACAAGCTGGGACAGACCGTCATCGAGGGCATCCGCCGCAAGGTGGAAGCGCGGGGCGGCTTCGACATCAAGACCTTCCACGACAAGGTTCTGCTGAACGGCGCGGTGCCGCTGTCCGTGCTGGAAGCGCAGTTCGCCTGACCGGAATTCTCCGGTGCGGCCTTTCCCCGAATTCACTTGCGGTTGTTCAGGCCTCGCCGTTCATTGGCGCACCTTTTTTCCGGAGTTCCCGATGATCGACCGTCGCCGCCTGCTGGTATCCGCCGTCGCCGGCGCCGCCCTGACCGGGTTGTCCGTTCCCGTGATGGCGCGCGCCGTGACCTCGGATCCGGCCGAGGCCGCCAAGCTGAACGCCATCTTCGACGCCATGTTCAAGGAGGTGGTCGCCACCTCCCCGACGACCGCCACCTATCTCGGTCTCGACAAGGGCGACAACGCCGCCGCCAAGTCCAAGCTCGACCTGCCGACCGCCGAATACCTGGCCGCCAGTGAGGCGATGCGCCGCAAATATGTGGCCCAGCTGAAAGTCATCGACGCCGGGAAGCTGACCGGGATGGACGCGGTCAACCTGGCCACCGTCCTTTATGATTCCGAGACCAGCCTGATCGGTTATGACCGCTACCGCTTCGGCAATCAGGGCTCGGCCAACCCCTATCTGATCAGCCAGCTGGGCGGCGCCTATCGCGACATTCCCGACTTCCTCGACACCATGCACTCGATCGAGACCGAGGCGGACGCCGAGGCCTATCTGGCGCGTCTGGAGCAGTTCGCGACCCTGCTGGCCCTCGAGACCGGTCTGGTCACGATCGACTTCGGCAAGGGGATCGTCCCGCCCGACTTCGTCATCGAGCGCACCCTGACCCAGATGAACGCCTCGATCGCGGCGGCGCCGGCCGAAAGCGGTCTGGTCGGTTCGCTGGTCCGCCGCACGGCTGACAAGTCCATCGCGGGTGACTGGGCCGGGCGAGCGACCCCGATCGTCGCCGACAAGATCTATCCGGCCCTCAAGGCCCAGATCGCCCTGTTCGAGAGCGCGAAGGCCGGCGCGTCCCATGACGCCGGTTGCTGGCGCCTGCCGGGCGCCGAGGGCTACTACGACTTCGGCATTCGCAGCTACACCACCACGACCCTGACCGGGGACGAGGTCCACCAGCTGGGTCTGACCCAGGTCGCCGAGATCAGCGCCCGCGCCGACGCCATCCTCAAGGCCGAGGGCATGACCGAGGGTACGGTCGGTGTGCGTCTGGGCGAAATGGCCAAGGATCCGCGCTTCATCTATCCGAACACCGACGCTGGCAAACAGACCCTGCTCGACGAGCTGAACGCCCAGGTGCGGGCCATGCAGGCGCGGCTGCCCGACTATTTCGGCATCCTGCCCAAGGCCTCGGTCGAGATCCGTCGCGTGCCGCCGGCGATCGAGGCAGGCGCCCCGGGCGGCTACTATCAGGGGCCGTCGCTGGATGGGTCGCGCCCGGGCGCCTATTACATCAACCTGCGCGACACGGCGGAATGGCCCAAATGGACCCTGCCGACCCTGACCTATCACGAGGCGATTCCGGGTCACCATCTGCAGATCTCGATCTCGACCGAGGCGCAAGGCATCCCGACCATCCGCAAGCTGATCGGCTTCTCGGCCTATTCGGAGGGCTGGGCCCTCTATACCGAGCAGCTGGCCGACGAGATGGGTGTCTACGACAACGACGCCTGGGGCCGTCTCGGCTTCCTGCAGTCCCAGTTGTTCCGCGCCGTGCGTCTGGTCGTCGATTCCGGCCTGCATCACAAGAAGTGGAGCCGTGAACAATCCATCCGCTACATGGTCGATACCCTGGGTGATCAGGAATCGAGCGTCACCACCGAGGTCGAGCGCTACTGTGTCTGGCCTGGGCAGGCCTCCAGCTACAAGGTCGGCCATACGGAGTGGGTGCGCCTGCGCGAGGACGCCAAGGCGCAGCTGGGCTCGAAATTCGACCTCAAGGGCTTCCACGACGTGGCCCTGTCGTCGGGCGGCATGCCGCTGGACGTGCTCAAGACCGTCGTCGGCGAATGGGTCGCTGCGAAGAAGGCTTAAGCAGACCTCACGGCAGCGAGGGCGGCGGTGATCGACGGATCGTCCGTCGCCGCCTTCAGCAGCCATTCGCGGAAACGCACGATCTTGGGCGAGCGCCGGCGGTCGGCGGGCCAGCAGATCCAGTAGCCGGGGCTCAGCTCGACCAGCTGGGGGAAGGGCTGGATCAGCATGCCGGCGGCGATCTCGCGCGAATAGAGGATCGGTGAGGCCAGGGCCACGCCCTGACCGCCCAGCGCCGCATTGACCTCCAGCGCCTGGAAGTCAGCGCGCAGCCGCACCGCCGGGTGGGCCACGCCCTCGACCCCGGCCTCGGCGAACCAGGCGCCCCATTCCTTCTCTTCGCCGATGCGCGGGGCGGCGATCAGGTCGGCGGGGGTCCGCAGGTTCAGCTTCTCGCACAGGGCGGGGGTGCAGAGCGGAGTGAAGACGCTCGGCATCAACAGCGCCGCCTCCAGTCCAGGCCAGGAACCCGTGCCCGAACGGATGGCGATGTCGACGTTCTCGCGCGTCAGATCCATCAGGGCCGAGGAGGTGTCGACCCGCACCGCCAGACCCGGATTGGCGATCTGGAATTCGCCCAGACGCTGGGCCAGCCACTGGCTGGCGAGGGTGGCGAGGGTGGTGATCGACAGCACCCCCTGATCGGCGTCAGTCAGGTCGTTCAGGGCGCGGCGTAGCAGCAGCATGGCCTCGGTCGCGGCACGCGCCAGCCGCTCGCCCGGCTCGGTCGGGGCCACCTCGCGCGGCAGGCGGCGGAACAGGCTCATGCCCAGCCGGCTTTCCAGCGCCTTGATCTGCCAGCTGACGGCGGCCTGGGTCATGCCCAGCTCCTCGGCGGCGCGGGTGAAGCTCTTCAGACGTGCGGCGGCCTCGAACACGCGGATGGAGGCGAGAGGAATTCCGGAAAGAGGATCAGACATAAGCCCGCCTTGTAGTGGATACGCATAATCCGGTTTGTGCAGCCGGGCCGTCAAGCTCAACTTGTCAGCATCGATAAACCGCAGCGCAGGAGGCTGTTATGGAAGAGATGTACCGCACGCATAAGGAGCCTGTATGGGGATGGGTCACGGTCGCCGCCGACCTGGTCACCCATGCGCGACAGGATCGCGCTGCGGCGAAGGCCAAACGATCGCGCCCTGCCGGGGCTGTTCCGGCGCGTTGAGCGAACCGGAAAATCGGCGGCGCCGTCTTGCGGCGGGCTTCGGCTTGGGGGCCAATGCGCCTCCCTGAACGGAGATGCCCCATGATCGATCGCCGCCGCCTGCTCCAGACCGCCGTCGCCGCCGGGGCCTTCGCGCCCGCGGTCGGATCGCTGGGCGCCTGCGCTTCGGAAGGGGCGGCGCCGTCCTCGGCCGCCGACGCCCTGGTCGCGGAGATCGGCGAGACCTCGGTGGACGTCAATCCGGCGCTTGCCACCAACCTGGGCCTGGACACCGGAAACCGCGCCGCGCTCAAGGGCCAATTCTCACCCAAGGGGGCCGAGGGCCGCGCGGCCGCCATCGCCCGCAACAGCGAGTGGGTGGCCAAGATCAAGGCCGTCGACGCTTCGAAGCTGACCGGCCAGAGCGCCGCCAGCTTCGGCGTGGTCAAGTTCCAGGCCGAGACCCTCGATACCGCCAAGGGCTTCGGCTACGGCGACTTCGGCTTCGTCGACGCCTCGGCCTATCCGATCCAGCCCTATACGATCAGCCAGCTGACGGGGACCTACCAGTTCGCGCCGGACTTCCTCGACACCCAGCATTCGATCGAGACGACGGCCGACGCCGAGGCCTATCTGTCTCGCCTGTCGGCCATGGCGACGACCATGGATCAGGAAACGGCCTCCAGCCGCGCCGACGCCGCCAAGGGCGTGATCCCGCCCGACTTCATCATCAAGAAGGCCCTGATCCAGATGACGGCGCTGCGGGCGGCCGCGCCCGCCGAGGCCGGCCTGACCACCAGCCTGTCGCGCCGGGCGAAGGAGAAGGGGCTGGCCGGCGACTGGGACGCCCGCGCCGCCGCCCTGGTGGAGCAGCAGGTCTATCCCGCGCTCGACCGCCAGATCGCCCTGATGAACGAACTGCTGCCCAAGGCGAAGTCCGACGCCGGCATCTGGGGTCTGCCGGACGGCCCGGCCTATTACGCCGCCGCCCTGAAGCTGATGACCACCACCGACCTGACGCCGGACGCCATCCACCAGATGGGGCTGGACCAGTCCAAGGACATCCTCTCGCGGATGGACGCCATCCTGAAGGCCCAGGGGCTGACGGAAGGGACCGTCGGCCAGCGCATGGCCGCGCTCGGCAAGGATCCGAAGCACCTCTATCCGAACACCGACGCCGGCAAGGCCCAGGTCCTGACCGATCTGAACGCCCAGATCGTCGCCATGAAGGCCCGGCTGCCGGAGTATTTCGGGCGCCTGCCCAAGGCGGATGTCGAGGTGCGGCGCGTGCCCGTGGCCATCGAGGCGGGGGCGCCCGGCGGCTATGCGGTGTCGCCGTCGCTGGATGGCTCGCGCCCCGGCGCCTACTACATCAACCTGCGCGACACGGCCGAATGGCCGAAATACACCCTGCCGACCCTGACCTATCACGAGGCCATTCCGGGTCACCATCTGCAGGGGACGCTGGCGGTCGAGAACACCGCCCTGCCGCTGATCTCCAAGGCCCTGTTCTTCTCGGCCCACGGCGAGGGCTGGGCGCTGTATTCCGAACAGCTGGCCGACGAGATGGGCGTCTATGCCAACGACCCGTTCGGCGAGCTGGGCTATCTGCAGTCGCTGCTGTTCCGGGCCTCGCGGCTGGTCGCCGACACCGGCCTGCACCACAAGAAGTGGAGCCGCGAACAGGCCATCCGCTACATGGTCGACACCGGCGGCGACGAGGAAAGCTCCATCGCCTCCGAGGTCGAACGCTACTGCGTCTGGCCGGGTCAGGCCTGCAGCTACAAGATCGGCCATACGGAGTGGGTGCGCCTGCGAGAGGACGCCAAGACGACGCTCGGCGACAGGTTCGACATCAAGGGCTTCCACGACACGGCGCTGGGCGTCGGCGGGGTGCCGATCGCGGTGCTCCAGACGGTGGTCGCCGACTGGGTGAAGTCGAAACAGGCTTGACGGCTAGCGACTGCGGAAGGTGGTCGGCCAGAAGTCGGAGACCATGCCCCAGCAGTCGCTCATCACCTGTTCGCGGTTCAGCACGAAGGCCTGGCCGGTCCAGGTCCAGGACTGGGCCACGCCGCAGTCGCCCAGCCCACGCCCCTTGGCGAAGGCGCTCAGGGTGCGGGTCGCGGGGTCATAGGCCGGATTGACCAGCCAGCCGTTGTCGCCGTCCTCGCCGGTCGGCTTGGTGGGGCCGTCGATGCCCGGGAAGTTGACCACACGCGGGTTCGTCCCGCCGGGGCCGGTCAGATAATAGGCATAGCTGACGTTATAGGCGCCGCTGTCGCACGGGATGCCCCACAGTTCGGTCGTGGCGTTGAGCCGCGAAGCGGTGACCGCCTTCTGCAGATATTCGTTGAACGACGTCCCCTCGCGGCATTGCTTGACGGCGGGGACGGCTTCGAGGGCTGCGGAGGGTTTGGCGTTGTTGTCGGCGTCGGCGGCGTTCATCGGGTCGAGGGATGCGCTGAAGCCCGTCTGGCTGATGGCCGGCGCGGCGACGATGTGGGGGACCTCGGGTGCGGCAGGCACGGTCGAGGCCGGTCTCGTTCCCTTGCGGATCAGGGCGGTGGTCGTGTCCAGCCGTCCTTGCCGCTCGTCGAACCAGAGCAGGGAGGCGGAGACGCCCGCGACGGGCAGATCGACGGTCTGGTCTTCATAGGACAGGCTGGCCGCGTGCCCTGCCGCCAACGCCGCGATGACGGTATGGGCGTCACCTCCCGACAGTCTGGTGCTGGAGCCGTCCCCGTCGCCAAACGAGGTCGCATAGCGCTTTCCGTCGACGACTACCGTGATCGGAGACTTCAGTTCTCCTCCATCGTCGGGCCACATCCCGACCCGGACCGTCGCCCGTGCCGCAGGACCCGCATCCATCTGGATCAGGATCCAGCCGGTCGATCCGCCGGTATAGGCCGCACAGAAATTGCCGTTATCGCAGACGGCGTACCAATCGCGGAAGGTTCTGCTTTCGGACTTCATCGCGGCGGTCGCGGCCGGCGCCGCCTGTGCCCCCGACCCTCCTTCGGTCTTCGCCGCCGACTTCTCGCTTCCGCAGGCCGCCAGAGCCAGGGCGGCGACGCCCATCCAGATCATCCGCATCCGATTTCCCCCAATGACGACATGGCCGCTCAGCCCTTGCGTAGTTCGGACGGCCTGTGAGCGGCCCGGGCGCCGGTCTTGCCGCTCTCGACCAGATACTCCGGATGGTCGGGCGACGCTGCGACCTTGTGATCCTTGATCTTCGTCGGCCTCGTCAGTTTGCGGACCACCTTGCCGGTGGTCGTGCCCTGGCTGTGGTCCCATTTGACCGTTTCGCCGGCTTTGAAGGTCTTTTCGGTCACGGCGGGTCCTCCTCGGCGCGGGCCTCATGTTCAGCGAGCACCATTCGCATCAGTTCCACGTCCACCAGCGGCGGCGCCTCCAGAAATGTCAGTATCCATTGTTCGGTCAGTCTTTCGGCTTCCTGGCTCACTCTGCCCCTCGATGAGTCATGACGCCCTTCCGGCAGAGGTAAGCCGTCCGAACCGCGCCGGTTCAGCTCTGCCGTGGGCGACTTTTTGAGGGCAGGGTTAACCGGTGGCAGGCCCCCCTTTGCGTGCGGGGCTTCAGGTGGCTATACCGCCGCCAACCTGTTCTCCTTCCCAAACGTCAGAGGCGCTCCGCATGGCCAAGATCAAGGTCGCAAACCCCATCGTCGATATCGACGGCGACGAAATGACCCGCATCATCTGGCAGTGGATCAAGGACAAGCTGGTCTTCCCGTTCGTTGACGTCGAGCTCGACTACTACGACCTGGGCATGGAGCACCGCGACGCCACCGACGACCAGGTGACGATCGACGCCGCCCACGCCATCCAGAAGCACGGCGTCGGCGTGAAGTGCGCCACCATCACCCCCGATGAAGCCCGGGTGAAGGAATTCGGCCTGAAGAAGATGTGGAAGTCGCCGAACGGCACCATCCGCAACATCCTGGGCGGCGTCGTCTTCCGCGAGCCGATCATCTGCTCGAACGTGCCGCGTCTGGTTCCGGGCTGGACCCAGCCGATCGTTGTCGGCCGTCACGCTTTCGGCGACCAGTACAAGGCCACCGACTTCCTGATGCCGGGCAAGGGCACCCTGTCGATCAAGTTCGTCGGCGACGACGGCGAAGTGATCGAGCATGAGGTCTTCAAGTCGCCGGGCGCCGGCGTCGCCATGGGCATGTACAACCTCGACGACTCGATCCGCGATTTCGCCCACGCCTCGTTCGGCTATGGCCTGAAGCGCAACTACCCGGTCTATCTGTCGACCAAGAACACGATCCTGAAAGCCTATGACGGCCGCTTCAAGGACATCTTCCAGGAAGTGTTCGACGCCGAATACGCCGACAAGTTCAAGGCCGCCGGCCTGACCTACGAACACCGTCTGATCGACGACATGGTCGCGGCCGCGATCAAGTGGTCGGGCGGCTTCGTCTGGGCGTGCAAGAACTACGACGGCGACGTGCAGTCGGACGTCGTGGCGCAGGGCTTCGGCTCGCTGGGCCTGATGACCTCGGTCCTGATGACGCCGGACGGCAAGGTGCTGGAAACGGAAGCCGCCCACGGCACCGTCACCCGCCACTACCGCCAGCACCAGAAGGGCGAGGCCACCTCGACCAACTCGATCGCCTCGATCTTCGCCTGGACCCAGGGCTTCAAGCACCGCGCCAAGCTGGACGGCAACGCCGAGCTGGAGCAGTTCGCCTCGACCCTGGAAAAGGTCGTCGTCGACACCGTCGAAGCCGGCTTCATGACCAAGGACCTGGCGCTGCTGGTCGGCGACCAACAGGGCTGGCTGACCACCGAGGGCTTCCTCGACAAGGTCGCCGAGAACCTGCGCGCCGAACTGCCGAACGTCGGTTAAGTGCGCTAACGCGGGCGACGCGGTCGCCCGCTGCTTGAGCGCATTTCGTGACTAAACCTTCGCCCGCAACGGCTTGGCCGTTGCGGGCGTTGTCTTGAGCGCATAGCGTTAACGGCGAAGCCGTCGGGGGACGTGTGAGGGACAGGCCGTGAGCGACGAAACGTCGAAGGACGCCGACTATCAGCCGGTCTGGGCGCGCTCCCAGGCCCGCAAGGCCGCGTCGCGCCGCGATCCCTCGTTCAAGCGGCTGATTCTGAACCTGATCGTCATCGCCGTAGTGGTCGCCGCCGTCGGCTTCTTCATCGCCCCCGCCGTCGCCTTCTTCGGCATCCGCGCCGCCGCCCAGGCCGGGGACGTGCAGGGGCTGTCGAAGCTGATCGACTATGACGCCGTGCGCGCCTCGCTGAGGCCGCAGGTCACGGGGCGCACCGAGCCCCTGACGCCGCCGCCCTCGATCCTACAGGACCCGCTCGGCGCCATCCGTCGCCAGTTCGAACAGGCCGTGCCCCAGGTCGTCCCGAGCGCCCCGCCGGTCGATGCCTGGCTGGCGCCGCAGCCCTTGATCGCCCTGACCTCGGGCGCCGGCCGCGACGCCCTGACGGTGGCCGATAACCCCGCCGGTCAGACGGCGCAGGGCTGGCCGAAACCGGTCTACTGGAGCGTCAACCGGGCTCGCCTGAGCATCGCCGACGACGCCCACGCCCCGACGATCTTCACCTTCGAACGGCGAGGGCCATTCGAATGGAAACTGGTGCATATCGGCCTCCCTCCGGAAGGATCCGTCGCGCCTTGACTACCCCTCGAAACCGTCAAGCCTGCGCCGCGTTGCGGTTCGAGGAGTGCCAATGAACCGCAAGACCCAGCTCATCGTCCTCGGCGGCGTTCTCGCCCTCTTCTTCGCGGCCTATTTCGCCTCGCCGCTGCTGGCCGTGCGCGGCCTGATCTCGGCGGCCAAGGCGGGCGATGAGGCGAAGCTGGAGCAGCTGGTCGACTTCCCGGCCTTCCGCACCAGTATGAAGGAAGAGCTGAACGCCAAGCTGGTGGAGCAGATGCGCTCCGACCTCGGCGACCGGGCGGGCGGGCTGAGTGGTCTGGGCATGATCCTGGCGCCGACCCTGATCAGCGGCGCCGTCGACGCCTTCGTCACGCCCCAGGCGGTCGCCGCCATGGTCCGTTCCGGCGAGGTCCCCAGCGCGAAGAGCGTGGCCCGCAATCGCGCCCATGTGCCGGACGAACCCTCCAGCAAGGTCCACCAGAGCTACAGCTATCGCGGTCTCAACACCTTCGCGATCCGGCTGACGCGCGAGGACGAGCCGGACCAGTATGTCGATCTGCTGATGGACCGCCGCAATGTCTTCGGCTGGAAACTGGCCGCGATCGACCTGCCGAAGAAGCGCTAGGCCCTATTTCGCCTTCTGGGCCGCGATCCAGGCGTCCATGCGCTGGTCCAGCAGGTCGAGCGGCAGCGGGCCGTCGACCAGCAGGGCGTCGTGGAAGTCCCGCACATTGAACTTCGACCCCAGCGCGGTCTCGGCCCGGGTGCGGATGGCGCGCAGGCGGATCTCGCCGATCTTGTAGGCCAGGGCCTGACCCGGCCAGCCGATGTAGCGCTGCAACTCCGTCTCGATATTGTGCGGCGACAGGGCGGAGTTGTCGGTGAAGCACTGACGCGCCTGTTCGATGGTCCAGCCCATCCAGTGCATGCCGGTGTCGGCGACCAGGCGGCAGGCGCGCCACATCTCGTAGGACAGGCGGCCGAAGCGCTCTTCCGGCGTGCGGTAGAAGCCCATCTCCTCGCCGAGGAACTCCGAATACAGTCCCCACCCCTCGGTGAAGGCAGTGACGTCGACGTTCCTGCGGAAGTAGGGACCTTGCGCGGCTTCCTGCTGCAGGGCGATCTGGATGTGGTGGCCGGGCACCGCCTCATGCAGGGTCAGCGCCGGCAGCTCATAGAGCGGGCGCTGGTCCAGCTTGCCGGTGTTGACGATATAGCCGCCGGGCACGCCCTCGGCGAGCGAGCCGCCGTTGTAGCGGCCGGTGGTGTAGGTGTCCTCGATGTCCAGCGGCACGGGCCGGACGTTGTAGGTCAGGCGCGGCAGGGTGCGGAACAGGGCCGGCAGGCCGCCGTCGGCGCGCTTGGCCATCTCCGACGCCTTCTCGATCATGTCCTCGCGCGAAGTCGCATAGAATCGCGGGTCGGTGCGCAGGTGCTGGAGGAAGCCGGCGAAGTCCCCGGTCCAGCCGGCGGCCTTCATCTCCACATCCATGCGGGCGCGGATGCGGGCCACTTCGTCGAGGCCGATCTGGTGGATCTGCTCCGGGGTCAGGTCGGTGGTCGTGTAGGAGCGGGCCTGGAAGGCGTAGTAGTCCTTGCCGCCGGGGCGCGAGCCGATGCCGACCGCGGCCGAGGCGGCGGGCAGGTAGTCGTCCTGGACGAAGGCCAGCCACTGGCGGCGGCGCGGGTTGATCTGGTCGGCGACGATGGCCGCCGCCCGCGCCTTCAGCGCCGCCTGATCGGCCGCCGGGATCGTGGTGGGCAGGGCGGCGAAGGGCTTCAGAAGCGGGTCGGTCTCTGGCGTGAAGGCGACCTCGTTCCGCAGCGAGACGAGGTAGCTTTCGGTCACCGACTTCGGCTGGGTGAAGCCGGTGGCGAGGCCGCGCCGGGCGTTGTCCAGACTGTCGTCATAGAGCTTGGGCAGGCCTTCCAGTCGGGCGATCCAGGCGTCGGCGTCGGCGCGATTGGTGATCCGGGTCGAGGAGGCGACATAGGCCATGTTCTGGCCGATCCCGCCCTCGGAGGTGAAGGCCAGGCGGCCGCTGTCGAAGCGGATCGATTCGATGGCGCGCCTGAGCACCCAGATCAGGAAGTCTCGGTTCAGCCGGTCGTCGGAGGACAGGCCCTCGGTCGGGATGGCCTGGGCGCGGGCGAGGAAGCCTTCCAGCGGCGCCTGCTGGGCGATCTCGGCGGCGCGGGTGACGTCGGGCAGTTTCGACTTGGCCGCCTGATCGCCCTCGAACCCGGCCGAGATCGGGTCGTTGGCCTTGAGGAAGGCCTCATAGTCGGTGAGCAGGGTTGCGAGCGCCGGGTTGGGCGCGGGCGTCGTCGCGGGCGCTGGAGGGACCTGCGCGAAGGCCGCGCTCGCGGTGGTCGTGAGCAGCAGTGCGGCGATGCCGATGGCGACGCGAGAGTTCATGTGAAGGCCCCTTCCAGACGGCGCGCATGGGGCCGGATGGAAGGGGCTTCGTCAATGGCCGGTGAGCCCTAGCTGTGAATGCTTTCGCCGTGTTCGGAGTAGTCGAGGCCCTCGACCTCGCCTTCCTTGGTGACGCGCAGGCCGACCGTGAACTTGCAGATCATCAGGACGATGAAGGTGCCGACCGCGCTCCAGGCGATGGCGCCGCCCAGGCCGATGGCCTGTTTCACGATCGAGGCGCCTTCGGACAGCGGATTGACGGCGGTCGAGGCGAAGACGCCGGTCAGCAGGGCGCCGACGATGCCGCCGATGCCGTGAATGCCCCAGGCGTCGAGGCTGTCGTCGTATTTGAGGGCGTGCTTGAGCCAGACGGCGCCCGCATAGCAGGCCGGGCCCGCGATGACGCCGATGAAGAAGGCGCCCTTGGGGTCAACGAAGCCCGCCGCCGGGGTGATGGCGACCAGACCCGCGACGATGCCGGACAGCAGGCCCAGCAGGGTCGGCTTCTTCTTCTCGATCCATTCGATGGCCAGCCAGCCGAGCGAGGCGGCGGCGGCGGCGAGGATGGTGTTGAAACAGGCCGTGCCCGCCAGCGCATCGGCGGCGCCCGCCGAACCGGCGTTGAAGCCCAGCCAGCCGACCAGCAGCAGGCCGGTGCCGATGGCGGTGTAGGCGAGATTGGCCGGGGCCATGTTGTCGCGCCCGAAGCCGTGACGCGGCCCCAGCACCAGACAGCAGACCAGACCGGCGATCCCGGCGTTGACGTGGACGACCGCGCCGCCGGCGAAGTCGAGCACGCCGAGCGAGCCCAGATAGCCGCCGCCCCAGACCTGATGGCAGATCGGCGCATAGACGATCAGGTGCCACAGGCCGAAGAACAGCAGGGAGGCCGAGAACTTCATCCGCTCGGCGAAGGCGCCGGCGATCAGGGCCGGGGTGATGATGGCGAAGGTCATCTGGAAGCTGACAAACAGCAGTTCCGGGATGCCGGGCAGGAGGCTGTGGGCCGTGGTCGAGGTGACGCCGTTCAGGAAGGCCGCCTGTAGCCCGCCGATATAGCCGTTGACCGCGTCAGGGCCCTTGCCGAAGGCGAGGCTGTAGCCGGCGATGAACCAGAGCACCGAGACGAGGGCGAAGGCCGCCGTCGACTGGGCGATGACCGAGATGATGTTCTTCTTGCGGACCATGCCGCCGTAGAACAGGGCCAGACCCGGCAGGGTCATCATCAGGACGAGGGCCGTCGACGTCAGCAGCCAGGCGCTGGCTCCGGAGTTCAGGTCGAGCACCGCCTGATGCCCCAGAAGCGCGGGCGCCGCCGCTGAAGCGGGCGCGGCGGAGAGGGCGAGAAGCGCCGCCCCCATCAATGGAATTGAAGCGAGGCGGCGGATCAGGGTCATCGGCGGGGAGGCCTATCGACTAGAGAAAACAGGGAGGAACCCGGATCATGCGGGCACGGCCTCCGGATGGTCAAGCTTGGCCTCCGCCTCGGCGACCGGGATCGGAACGATGCGCACGAAGCGGGTGACGCTCTCGGCCCAGTTCGCGATCAGGCGCTTGGCCAGGGGCGAACCCGTGGCCTTGGCGTGGGCGCGGATCAGGGCTTCCAGACGGTCGGCGGCGGCCGGGGTCAGGGCCGCGACCGAGGCCAGGTCGCCGTTCAGGGCCAGGTCGATCTGGGCCCGGTCCTGCAGCACGAACAGCTCGCCGCCGGACATGCCGGCCGCCAGGTTCCAGCCCACAGGGCCCAGGACCACGACGCGGCCGCCGGTCATATATTCGCAGCCGTGAGCGCCCAGACCCTCGACCACGGCTTCGGCGCCGGAGTTGCGCACCGCGAACCGCTCGCCCGCCGAACCGGCGACGAACAGCCGGCCCGAGGTCGCGCCGTACAGGGTGGTGTTGCCCACCGCCGGCTGGTTCTCCCGGTATTCGATCGGCTTGACCACGATGTCGGCGCCGGACAGGCCCTTGCCGACATAGTCATTGGCCTCGCCGGTCAGCTCGAGCTTCAGGCCCTTGGCGCAGAAGGCGCCGAAGGACTGGCCGGCCGACCCCTGCAGCTTCAGCGTCAGGACGCCGGTCGGACCGGTCGGGCCCCAGCGGCGCACGATGGCCGAGGACACGCCCGCGCCGATGGTGCGCATGACGTTGGAGATCGGATAGCTGAGCTCCGAGGTCTGGCCCCGGTCGAGGAAGGCCCAGGCGTCGTTGAGGACACGGGCGTCCAGCGTCGAGGGAACCTCGGCGCGGCCCTTTTCGGCCCACAGCTTCTTCTCGGGGGCCTCGACGCGAACCAGCAGGGGGTTGAGGTCGAGGTCGTCGAGATGCGCCCCGCCGCGACGCACCTGACGCAGCAGGTCGGTGCGGCCCACGATTTCGTCCAGCGTCCGCGCGCCCAACATGGCCAGGTATTCGCGGACTTCCTCGGCGATGAAACTGAACAGGTTCACGACCTTGTCGGCCGTGCCGGTGAACTTCTCGCGCAGGCGCGGGTCCTGGGAGCAGACGCCGACCGGGCAGGTGTTCGAGTGGCACTGACGCACCATCAGACAGCCCATGGCGATCAGGGACGCGGTGCCGATGTTGAACTCCTCGGCGCCCAGGATGGCGGCGATGACGATGTCGCGGCCGGTGCGCATGCCGCCGTCGGCGCGAACCACGACGTGGCTGCGCAGATTGTTGAGGCTGAGCACCTGATGGGTCTCGGCCAGGCCGATTTCCCAGGGCAGGCCGGCGTGCTTGATCGACGACTGGGGCGAGGCGCCGGTGCCGCCGTTGTGGCCGGCGATCAGGATGGCGTCGGCCTTGGCCTTGGCCACGCCGGACGCAATGGCGCCGATGCCCGAGGCCGAGACCAGCTTGACCGTCACCCGGGCGTCCGGATTGATCGACTTCAGGTCGTAGATGAGCTGGGCCAGATCCTCGATCGAATAGATGTCGTGGTGCGGCGGCGGCGAGATCAGGGTCGCGCCCGGCGTCGAGTGACGCATGCGGGCGATGAACTCGGTGACCTTGAAGCCGGGCAGCTGGCCGCCCTCGCCGGGCTTGGCGCCCTGGGCGATCTTGATCTCGATCTCGCGGCACTGGTTCAGATATTCGGCGGTGACGCCGAACCGGCCCGAGGCGATCTGCTTGACCGCCGAGTTCATGTTGTCGCCGTCGGCGCGCGTCGCATAGCGCTCCGGATCCTCGCCGCCTTCGCCGGAGACCGAGCGGGCGCCGATGCGGTTCATGGCGACGTTCAGGACGCCGTGGGCCTCGGGGCTCAGCGCGCCCAGCGACATGCCGGGGGTCAGGAAGCGCTTGCGGATTTCCGAGACGCTCTCGACCTCATAGACCGGCACCGGCGACAAGCCTTCGCGCCAGTCCAGCAGGTCGCGCGGGGCGTTGTCGGGCTGGGCGCGGATGGCGTCCGTGTACTGCTTGAAGCGCTTGTAGTCGCCGCGGTTGCAGGCGTCCTGCAGCAGGTGGATCGTCTTCGCGTCGTGGGCGTGGCTCTCCTGACCGGCGCGGATGCGGAAGAAGCCGCCGATGGCCGGGGAGGGGACGGCCTCGGTCCAGGCCTGGGCGTGGCGGCGCAAGGCCTGCTGCTCCAGACCGGCCAGACCGATGCCCGAGATGCGCGACGGGGCGCCGGGGAAGAACTCGGCGGTCAGGGCGCGGGACAGACCCAGGACCTCGAACTCGCAGCCGCCGCGATAGGCGGAGATGACCGAGATGCCCTTGCGGGCCAGGGTCTTCATCAGGCCGGCCTCGAGGCCCGCCTTGTAGTTCAGGCAGGCGTCGCGCAGCGACAGGCCGGGATACTGACCCTTGTCGAGACGATCCTGGAACATCTCCTGGGCCAGCCAGGGGTTCACGGCCGTGGCCCCGACGCCGACCAGGACGGCGACGCCGTGCGGCTCCAGCGCCTCCGACGAGCGGACCACGATGGAGACAAAGCTGCGCAGCCCCTTGTCGGTCAGGCGCAGGTGAACCGCCGCCGTGGCCAGGATCATCGGGATGGTGATGCGCTCTTCCGAGGCGCGTTCGTCGGTCAGGACGACGAGCGCCGAACCCGCCTTCACCGCGGCCTCGGCCTCGGTCTGGATCCGGTCGATGGCGGCGCGCATCCCGGCGCCCGGACGATCGCCCTCGGCCGGCAGCGGATAGGAACAGTCGATGGTCACGGTCGTGCCCGCGCCGACGACGCCCAGCATCCGCTCGTACATGCCGGTGGTCAGGATCGGGCTGTTCAGGACGAAGACGTTCGTCTGGGCCTCTTCCTCGGCGAGGATGTTGCCGAGGTTCTTGAACCGGGTCTTCAGGCTCATGGCCCCGGCTTCACGCAGGGGGTCGATGGGCGGGTTGGTGACCTGGGAGAAGTTCTGGCGGAAGTAGTGGGCCAGCGGGCGCGGCAGGTCCGACAGCACCGCCGGCGGGGTGTCGTCGCCCATGGAGCCGACCGCTTCCTTGCCGTCCCGGATCAGGGGGTCCAGCAGCATGTCGAGGTCTTCGCGGCTGTAGCCGGCGGCGATCTGGCGACGCGTCAGGGCCTCGCCGGTGGCGGCGCGCGGCTCGGGTCCGGGGCCGATGACCGGCTCCAGATCGATCATATTGTCCAGCCACTCCTGATAGGGGTGGGCGGCGGCCAGGGCGTCGATGGCCTCGGATTCGTCGAGGATGGTCCCGGTCTTCAGGTCGGCGACGATCATCCGGCCCGGGCCGATGGGCAGGCGGCGCGCGATACGGGCCTCGGGCAGGCCGGCCAGACCGGCTTCCGACCCGGCCAGCAGCAGGCCGTCGTGGGTGACCATTGCGCGCAGCGGACGCAGGCCGTTCCGGTCCTTGCCGCAGACGATGTAGCGGCCGTCGGTGGCGCAGATGGCGGCGGGACCGTCCCACGGCTCCATGACCGCGTTGCAATAGGCGTAGAGCGCGCGATGGTCGGCCTTCATCAGCCCTTCGTCGCGGGCCCATGCCTCGGGGATCAGCAGGGCCTTGGCCATCGGCGCGGGACGTCCGGCCCGGACCAGAACCTCGAACACATTGTCCAGGGCGGCCGAGTCGGAACCGCCAGCCTGAACGACCGGCTTCACATCCTCGTCGTGGTCGCCGAAGGCCTGGGCCGTCATGCGGATCTCGTGCGACCGCATCCAGTTCAGGTTGCCCTTCAGCGTGTTGATCTCGCCGTTATGGGCCAGCATCCGGAACGGCTGGGCCAGCCGCCATTCGGGGAAGGTGTTGGTCGAATAGCGCTGGTGGAAGATGGCGTAGGCCGACTGGAAGGTCGGATCCAGCAGGTCGGGATAGAGTTGGTCCAGCAGCTCGGCGCGGACCATCCCCTTGTAGATCAGCGACCGGGCCGACAGGGAGCAGACGTAGAAGCCGGGCACGGCCTCGGCGGCGACCGCGTTCTCGATCCGGCGGCGGCAGAGATACAGCTCGCGCTCCAGATCCTCGCCGGCCTCCGGGTCCGCCAGATGGGCGGGGGTGGCCAGCATGATCTGTTCGATCTCGGGCCGGGTCGCCCCGGCCTTGGAGCCGACGACCGACAGATCGATCGGGGTCTGACGCCAGCCGTAGATGTAGAAGCCGGCGCGCAGGACTTCGGTCTCGACGATGGCGCGGGCGCGGTCCTGAGCGCCCAGATCGGTGCGCGGCAGGAAGATCTGGCCGATGGCGATCGGGCCCGGACGCAGGGTCTGGCCGATGACACGCACCTGTTCGGCGAAGAAGGCCTGGGGCGCCTCGACCATCAGGCCGGCGCCGTCGCCGGACAGGCCGTCGGGGTCGACGGCGCCGCGGTGGGCGACGTTCTTCAGCGACTTGATCGCGTACTCGACGACCTCACGGCGCGGCTTGCCGTCGATGGCGGCGACGAGGCCGACGCCGCAGGCGTCTTTTTCCGACGCGGGCTCATAGGCATTGGCGTCGATCAGACGCTGGCGGTCGGCGGTGTATTGGGCGAGCCAGCTCATGCGGCCTGCTCCTCGGTCTGGGTACGCAGATAACGGTCGATTTCAGCGGCGGCGTCCTGGCCGTCGCGCACGGCCCACACGACCAGCGAGGCGCCGCGGACGGCGTCGCCAGCGGCATAGACGCCGGGCAGGGAGGTGGCGAAGCCCGAGCGGGCGATGGCCACGGTGTTCCACTCGGTCAGCGACAGGTCGTTGTGGTGAGCGGCGAACTGCTCCGGCTCGAAGCCCAGGGCCTCGATGACCAGATCAGCCTGCAGGTCGAAGTCGCCGCCGGGGACGGTGACGATCTCGCGGCGCTTGCCGAACTCGGGCTCGGACAGGGCCATGCGGGCGGCGCGGACGGACGAGACGGCGCCGTCGCGCGACATCAGGGCCTTGGGCGCGCCCAGCCATTCGAAGACGACGCCTTCTTCCTCGGCGTTCTGAACCTCGCGGGCCGAGCCCGGCATGTTGTCGCGATCGCGGCGATACAGGCAGACGACGGATTCCGCGCCCTGACGGATGGCGGTGCGGACGCAGTCCATGGCGGTGTCGCCGCCGCCGATGACGACGACCTTGCGGCCCTTGGCATTGTGCCAGGTGTCGTTGTCGGTCTCGCCCAGATCACGACGGTTCTGGTGGATCAGGAAGTCGAGCGCCGGGACGGTGTCGCCGGGGCCGCCGCCGGGAACCGACAGGGCGCGCGCCTGATAGACACCCATGGCCAGAAGCACGGCGTCATGACGCTCGCGCAGCTGCTCCAGCGTCACGTCGACGCCGACGTTGCAGTTCTGCACGAACTCCACGCCACCCTCGACCAAGCGGTCGGTGCGGCGCTGGACCACGCGCTTTTCCAGCTTGAAGCCGGGGATGCCGTAGATCAGCAGGCCGCCGGGGCGGTCGTGGCGGTCATAGACGGTGACGGCGTAGCCCGCGCTGCGCAGACGGTCGGCGGCGGCCAGACCGGCCGGGCCGGCGCCGACGATGCCGACGGACTGGCCGCGCTCATGCGCCGGACGGATGGGCTCGACCCAGCCGTTGTCGAAGGCGGTGTCGCCGATGAAGGCCTCGACCGAGCCGATGGTCACGGCTTCCCAGCCGGACTGGTTCAGGGTGCAGGAGCCCTCGCACAGACGGTCCTGCGGACAGATGCGGCCGCAGATCTCGGGCATGGTCGAGGTGGCGGAGGCGATGCGCCAGGCCTCGCGCATCTCGTCTTCCGCCGACAGGCCGAGCCAGTCGGGGATGTTGTTCTGCAGCGGGCAGGCGTTCTGGCAGAAGGGCACGCCGCAGTCGGTGCAACGCCCGGCCTGGACCTCGATATTCTCGGTCGTCGGTTTGACGATGATCTCGCCAAAATCCTGCACGCGGACGGACGCTGTCGTCTTGGGAAGACGACGCGGTTGCACGACGAAGCCCTGCGGCCCGGATGATCCCTTGTTCTGCATACGCGCATAAAGCCAAAAACAGGCTTTTCGGCAAATGATTTTCTCGAGAGTGGGGTTTTCGGACGGTATTCGGCATGATCTTGCCGACGATGTGCAAACCTGAGGACGAACCGACCCTGTGTAGCGACGCTTGTTTGCGAATGGTTCGCGATAAGGCGCCGGAACATGACCAAAAGTTCAGGAAACGTCGCTTTCCCGGTCGGCGGGTGCGGGCTAGGCAGCTGTAACGGCCCAGCTGGGCCCCTCGCATTCCGGAGGATTTCATGCGTTCGACCGCCCGCCGTCTGGCCCTGATGGGAGGCGTCGCCGCCTCTGTCGTCTTCGCCTCCGCCGCCTGGGCCGCGCCCGAACCCGCCGCCCCGGCTTCCACGGCCACCCAGCGCGGCGAGCGGCTCGCGCCCCTGCCGCCGATCGACATTCCGTTCACGAAATTCACCCTGGCCAACGGCCTGACCCTGATCGTGCACGAGGACCACAAGGCCCCGATCGTGGCGGTCAACATCTGGTACCACGTCGGCTCCAAGAACGAGCCGGCGGCGCGGTCGGGCTTCGCCCACCTGTTTGAACACCTGATGTTCAACGGCTCGGAGAACTTCAACAACGATTTCTTCAAGGCCACCGAACTGCTGGGCGCCACCGACCAGAACGGCACCACCAACACCGACCGCACCAACTATTTCCAGAACGTCCCGACCTCGGCCCTGGACTCGATCCTGTGGCTGGAGAGCGACCGGATGGGCCACCTCGTCGGCGCCATCGACCAGGCGCGTCTGGATGAGCAGCGCGGCGTCGTTCAGAACGAGAAGCGCCAGGGCGAGAACCAGCCCTATGGCCGCGTCTGGGATGCGATCACCAACGCCACCTATCCGGCCGACCACCCCTACGGCCACACCGTCATCGGCTCGATGGACGACCTGAACGCCGCCGATCTGGACACGGTCAAGGCCTGGTTCCGCGACTACTACGGCGCCTCGAACGCGACCATCGTCCTGGCCGGCGACATCACCCCGGAAGAAGCGAAGGCCAAGGTCGAGCAGTACTTCGGCGACATCCCGCCCGGACCGCCCGTCACCCATCCGAACCGGATGATCGCGCCGATGGTCGGCCATCAGTCCGAGACCATGTACGACCGCGTCGGCCAGCCGCGCCTCTACAAGGTCTGGAACACGCCGGAAGCCGGCTCGGCCGACAGCGACTACCTGGGTCTGCTGGGGCAGGTGCTGTCCTCGGGCCGCAACTCGCGTCTCTACAAGCGTCTGGTCTTCGACGACCAGGTCGCGGTGGGCGTCAACGCCGGCCAGAACGAGAGCGAGATCGGCAGCCAGTTCCTGGTCATCGTCACCGCCAAGCCGGGTCAGGACCTGGCCCGTATCGAGGCCATCGTCGATGAAGAGATGGCCAAGCTGCTGCGTGACGGTCCGACGGCCGAGGAGCTGGAGCGCGCGCGCACGGTTCAGGGCGCCGGTCTGGTGCGCGGCGCCGAGCGCATCGGCGGCTTCGGCGGCAAGTCCGACCTGCTGGCCGAGAGCCAGGTGTTCCACGGCGACCCGAACGCCGGGAAGGACAGCTATGAGCGCGTCCTGGCCGCGACCCCGGCCAATCTGACCGCCGCCGGCCGCCAGTGGCTGACGGACGGCAGCTATTCGCTCGACGTCCTGCCGATGCCCGACTACGCCGCCGCCGCGACCGGCGTCGACCGGACCCAGGGCGTGCCCGCCACGGGCGCCGTCCCGGCCGCCATCTTCCCCGAGGTCCAGCACGCCACCCTGTCGAACGGGCTGAAGGTGGTCCTGGCGCCGCGCAACGGCGTGCCGACTGTGTCGATGAACCTGATCGTCAACGCGGGCTCCGCGACCGACGCGGCCGACAAGGCCGGTATCGCTTCGCTGGCCCCGACGGTGATGACCAACGGCACCGATACCCTGGACGCGCTTCAGATCTCGGACCGCACCCAGCTGCTGGGCGCCACCCTCGGCGCCGGCTCGGCCGCTGACTACTCGAGCGTCTCCATGACCGCCCTGTCCACCCGGATGGAGCCTTCGCTGGCGCTGTATGCCGATGTGATCCAGCACCCGGCCTTCCGCCCGGCCGACTTCACCCGCGCCCAGGCCCAGCAGGTCGCCGGCATCCAGCAGGCCAACCGCAGCCCCGGCGCCATCGCCAGCCGCGTTCTGGCCGCCAATGTCTATGGCCCGAACAGCCAGTACGGCCGTCCGACGAGCGGCACCGAGGATACGGTCAAGGCCCTGACCCCGGCCGACGCCGAGGCCTATCACGCGGCCTGGTTCCGTCCCGACAACGCGACCCTGGTCGTGGTCGGCGACACGACCCTGGCCGAGCTGCAGCCGCAGCTGGAACGCGCCTTCGCCGGCTGGAAGGCGCCCGCGACCCCGCTGCCGGCCAAGCCCGCGACCTCGGTCATGGCCGCACCGGCCCAGCCGCGCGTGCTGCTCGTCAACCGTCCGGGCCCGCAGGCGATCATCACCGCCGGCCGTCTGACGGCGCCGTTCGACGCCGCCACCGAGCCGCGTCAGGACGCCTTCAACACCGCCCTCGGCGGCGCCTTCACCAGCCGGATCAATATGAACCTGCGGGAAGACAAGCACTGGTCCTACGGCGCATCGTCGGGCGTGCGCACGGCCATCGGTCCGCGCATGTTCGCCGCCACCGCCGCCGTCCAGTCGGACAAGACCGCCGAGAGCGCGGCTGAGGTCCAGAAGGAACTGTCGGGCGTCGTCGGCGCCCATCCGGTCACCGAGGCCGAACTGACGGCGGTCAAGGCCAACCTGATCCAGGGCATGGCCGGCGGCTGGGAAACCAATGCCGCCGTCATGGGCGAACTGACCCGCATGGTCGTCTACGGCGTGCCGGAAGACTACTATACGGCCTACGCCCGCGAGGTGAACGGCACGACCCCGGCCATGGCCGCGACGGCGGCGCAGACGGTCGTCGGCACGGGTCCCACGACCTGGGTCATCGTCGGCGACGTGGCGGCGATGCGCTCCAAGATCGAGGCCCTGAACCTGGGTCAGGTCTCCGTGGTCGACGTCAACGGCAATCCGGTCCCCTAAGGGCCGGGCTGACGCCTGAAACGACGAAGGGGCCGGTGATCGCTCACCGGCCCCTTTGCTTTGCCCGAGTGTGAGCTCGAGGTCAGCTTTCCGCCTGCCAGCCCCCGGCCAGGGCCTTGAACAGGGCGATCTGGTAGGTGGTGACGAGGGCGTCGGACTGGGCGAGAGCGGCTTCCGTGCTGGCCAGGGTCCGTTCGGCGACCAGCACCGTCAGGAAGCTGTCGGCGCCGGCGTCGAAGCGGGTGCGCGACAGGCGGGCGGCGGTGGCGGCCTGATCGCGCGCCTCGGTCAGGGCCGTGCGGCGGTCCAGCTCGTTGGCGTAGTTGGACAGGGCCGTCTCGGTCTCCTGCAGAGCCGTCAGCACGGTCTGGTCGAAGGTCGCCAGGGCCGCGTCGCTCAGGGCGCCCGTCTGGGCGATCCGGGCGCGGGCCACGGCGATGTTCGGGAAGGACCAGCTGATCAGCGGGCCGAAGGAGAACCGGTAGTTCTCGTCCTTGCCCAGATCGCCCGAGTTCAGCGCGGTCGAGCCGTAGGAACCGCCGAGGCTGATGGTCGGATAGAGCGAGGCGGTGGCCACATTCACCCGCGCGGCGGCGGCGGCCAGGTTGCGTTCGGCCTGACGCACGTCGGGACGACGGGCCAGCAGGGCCGCGCCGTCGCCGACCGGGATCGGCTGGGTCAGCTGGGGCGGACGGGCGCAGGTCTTCGCCGCTTCCGAGGCCTCGGCCGGGGTGCGGCCGGTCAGGGTCGAGAGGCGGAACAGGGCCTCGTCCCGCGCGGCCAGAAGCGAGGGCACGGCCGCCCGGGTCTGGGCCAGGGTGGCGCGCGCCTGGGCGACGTCCAGACCGGTGCCGGCGCCGCCGTCCAGCAGACGCTGGGTCAGGTCGACGGTTTTCTGCTGCAGGTCCAGGTTCCGTTGGGCGACGGCGATCTGGGCGTTGGCGGAACAGGCGTCGGCATAGGCGCGAGCGGTTTCGGCGGCGACACTGACGCGGACCACGTCGACGGCCGCCGCCTGGGCGTCGGCGTCGGCGCGGGCGGCGCGGATCGTCGATCCCACGCGACCGAACAGGTCGATCTCGTAGGAAGCGCTGATCCCGGCGTCATAGGTGTCGATCTCGGGCGGCTGGGTCCCGGTGGTCGAGGTGGCGGCCGAGCCCTGGCTGCGCGTCGCGGAGGCGCTCAGGCTGGTGGAGGGCAGGCGGCCGGCGCGGGCTTCCGAGAGCGAGGCCCGGACGGCGCGCAGATTGGCCTCCGCCGCCTCCAGCTGGTTGTTCTCGGCGAAGGCCTGGGTGATCAGGCCGTCCAGCGTCGGGTCGTTATAGAGCCGCCACCAGTCGCTGCGGGCCTCGGCGGTCGAGGTGACCGCCGTCGAGGATGAGCCAATGAAGGCGCCCGACGCCTGGGGGGGAAGGTCGGCGTCGGGCGCCTTCGGCCCAACCGCGCAGGCTGCCAGTACAAGAGCGGCAGGGGCGACGGTCAGGAACCGTTGAACGTAGGAACGAGCGGTCATCAGTGGTCTCCGGCCGGGCCCG
The DNA here is from genome assembly GCF_058681645.1 of Brevundimonas sp. ALps5. NCBI lineage: Bacteria > Pseudomonadati > Pseudomonadota > Alphaproteobacteria > Caulobacterales > Caulobacteraceae > Brevundimonas > Brevundimonas sp. ALps5. Next base: position 2,536,729 of record NZ_CM178744.1, read on the forward strand.
TGGCGGGCAGCGGCTGGTTGGGGTCTTGCGGCGCGGTCCCGGTGGTCGGGGCCGGCGGCGTCTTGGACGGCTCATGCGGGATGCGGGCCGCGATGGCGCGGGTGAGGACATAGAAGACCGGCGTGAACAGCAGGCCGAAGATGGTCACCCCCAGCATCCCGAAGAAGACCGCCGCGCCCAGGGCCTGGCGCATTTCGGCGCCCGGACCTTCGGCCAGCACCAGCGGCAGAACGCCGAGGATGAAGGCGAAGGAGGTCATCAGGATCGGGCGAAGACGGGTCCGGGCGGCGGAGACGGCGGCGTCCCAGCGGTTCAGACCTTCTTCTTCCGCCTGTTTGGCGAACTCGACGATCAGGATGGCGTTCTTCGCCGCCAGCGCCACCAGCACCACCAGTCCGACCTGGACCAGGATGTTGTTGTCGAGACCCAGGGCGTTGACCCCGAGCATGGCGGCCAGCACGCACATCGGCACGATCAGGATGACCGCCAGAGGCAGGGTGAAGGCCTCGTAGTTGGCGGCCAGCACCAGGAAGACCAGCAGGACCGACATCGCGAAGATCAGGCCGGCGCCGCCCGAAGCGGATTTCTCCTGGAAGGCCAGTTCGGTCCATTCGTAGGAGAAGCCGGGGGGCAGGGTCGCGGCCGCCAGTTGCTCCATCTGGGCGATGGCCTGACCGGACGACACGCCCGGCGCGCCCTGACCCTGCAGTTCGGCCGCCGGGAACAGGTTGAAGCGCACGATCCGCGACGGACCAGAGTCCTGACGCAGGTTGGCGAGCGAGCCGATCGGCACCATGGCGCCCGAGGTCGACTTGACCTTCAGGTTGGCGATGTCGGCCAGGTCGTCGCGATAGGACGGCTCCGCCTGGGCGGTGACGCGATAGGTGCGGCCGGCCATGTTGAAGTCGTTGATGTAGGACGAGCCCAGATAGATGCCCAGGGTGCTGAACACCGAGGACGGCTGGACGCCCAGCATCAGGGCCCGGTCACGGTCGACGTCGGCGGCGATGCGCGGCGAGGCGGTGTTGTAGGTCGAGAAGACCTGCTGCAGCTCGTCGGGCTTCTGGGCCGCGGCGCCCATCATGGCGAAGGTGGCGCCTTCCAGAGCGCGGTAGCCCGCGCCGGAACGGTCCTGGACCATCATCTTGAAGCCGTTGCCGGTGCCCAGCCCCTGAACCGAGGGCGGGGCGATGACGAAGATATTGGCTTCCTCGATGCCGCCGGTGGCCTGGGTGATGGCCCCGGCGAGGGCGGCCGCCTTGGTCTCCTTGGACTTGCGGTCCTCGGACGGGTCCAGACGGACGAAGATGGTCGCGGCGTTGGAGCCGAAGGCGAAGCTGGAGCCGTCGAGGCCGGCGAAGGCCACGGTGCCGTTGACGCCCTCCTTGGACTGGATGATGTCCTTGGCCTTCAGCATGACCTGCTGGGTGCGATCGAGCGACGAGCCGGCCGGCAGCTGGATGACGCCGATCAGGAAGCCCTGATCCTGCTCGGGAATGAAGCCCGAGGGGGTGTCGACCAGACGCCAGGCGGTCAGGCCCAGCAGGCCGAGGTAGACGACCAGGACGATGGCGACCAGACGGACCAGCTTGGCGGTGACCCGGCCGTACTGGTTCGACAGCCAGTCGAAGCCTTCGTTGAACTTGCGTCCGCCGAGGCCGACGTACCAGACGACCGAACCCCAGACGCCGGGCTTGCGATGGCCATGGCCCTCGGCGTGCGGCTTGAGCAGCAGGGCGGCCAGCGCCGGCGACAGGGTCAGGGAGACGAACAGGGAGGTCACCGAGGCCGCGGCGATGGTCACCGCGAACTGGCGATAGAAGATCCCCGGAATGCCCGGCACGAACATGGTCGGGATGAACACCGAGACCAGCACCAGACCGATGGCGATCAGGGCGCCCGAGACTTCCTCCATCGAGCGATAGGCGGCGTCGCGTGGACTGAGCCCCTCGCCGATCAATCGCTCGACGTTCTCGACCACGACGATGGCGTCATCGACGACGATGCCGACGGCGAGAATGAGGGCGAGCAGCGACAGGGAGTTCAGCGAATAGCCGAGCGCCAGCTGGACCGCGAAGGTGGCGACCAGGGCGACCGGGATGGCGATGATGGGGATGATCGCCGCGCGCCAGGTCTGCAGGAAGACCATGACCACGATGACGACGAGGATGATCGCTTCAACCAGGGTGTGCTGCACCGACTCGACCGAGGCGGCGACGAACTCCGTGGGGTTGTAGGCGACCTTGACCTCGGCGCCTTGCGGCAGGTCCTTGCGGATGGCTTCCAGCTCGGCCTGGACGCGTTCGGCGGTGCCGAGCGCATTGGCGCCGGGCTGCTGGACGATGGCGACGCCGACGCCGCGCTTGCCGTCGAAGAAGCCGCGGATGCCGTAGTCCTGGGCGCCCAGCTCGACGCGGGCGATGTCGGACAGACGGGTCACGGCGCCGTTGGCGTCGGTCTTGAGCACGACCTGGCCGAACTCTTCCGGCGTGTTCAGACGGCCCTGAACCTGAATGGGTTGCTGGAAGGCGGCGGCGTTGGTGGCGAAGGGCGGGGCGCCGATCGAACCCGCTGCGGCCTGGACGTTCTGGGCCTGCAGGGCGGCGATGATTTCCGGGGCGGACAGGTTTCGGGCCGCGGCCTTGGCCGGGTCGATCCAGACGCGCATCGAATAGTTGCCGCCGCCGAAGACGGTGACCCCGCCGACGCCCTCGATCCGCAGCAGACGGTCGCGGATGGTGGAGTTGGCGTAGTTGCCCAGATAGTCGTTCGAGAGGCTGCCGTCGGGCGAGGTGACCGAGGCGATCAGCAGGAAGCCCTGTGACGCCTTGGCGACCACGACCCCGGTCTGGCGCACCTGATCGGGCAGGCGCGGTTCGGCCAGGGCGACGCGGTTCTGGACAAGCACCTGGGCCTTGTCGAGGTCGGTGCCCGGCTTGAAGGTGACGGTGATGGCCACCGCCCCGTCCGAGGTCGACGAAGAGGTGACATAGAGCATGTCCTCAACGCCGTTGATTTCCTGCTCGATGGGGGCGGCGACGGTCTCGGCCAGGGTCTCGGCCGAGGCGCCGGCGAAGGCGGCGTTGACCGTGATCGTGGGCGGCGCGATCTCCGGATACTGCGAAAGCGGCAGCAGCGGATAAGCGGCGAGGCCCACGATGGTGATGACCACCGACAGCACGGCCGCGAAGATCGGCCGGTCGATGAAGAAGCGGGAGATGTTCATGTGTGGATCAGTCGCCGATCGCAACGCTGCCCGAGAGAGCGCTGGCTGAGGTCGCCGTGGCGGCCGGGGGGGCATAGGTGACGGGGGCGGCGTTCGCCGTCGGCGTGTGGGTGATGCGGCCGGGGTTGGCCTTCACCTTCTGACCGGGCTGCTGAACGCGCGAGCCGCCGTTGATGATGACGCGGTCCTGGGCGGTGATGCCCGAACGGATCACGCGCAGGCCGTCGATCAGCGGGCCGAGGACGACCGGACGCGGCGTGACCGTGCCGTCGGCCGCGACCACAGCGACGGTGCGCTGGTCGGCGCCGGCGGAGACCGCCGAATCCGGAACCAGCAGGGCGTCATAGGCGCCGGCGCCGGCGACGCGGATCTGACCGAACATGCCGGGCTTCAGGAAGCCGTCGCCGTTCTGGATGATGGCCCGCAGGCGGATGGTGCCGGAAGACGGATCGATGGCGTTGTCGGTGAAGTCGAGCGTGCCGGAGTGACCGAACTCAGCCTCGTCCTGCAGGCGGATGCGGACCGGGGCGCCCTTACCGGCGCGGACCTGGCGCTGATACTTGAGCAGCACCGCTTCCGAGCCGTCGAAGACGAACCAGATCGGCGAGGAGGAGACGATGGTGGTCAGGACGTCGGCGGCCGACGACCCGCCCGCGACCAGGTTGCCCGGGTCGGTGCGGCGGTTGGACACGCGGCCCGAGACCGGGGCGGTGACGCGGGTGAACTCCAGCTGCAGCTGGGCGGCGCGGACATTGGCCTGGGCGGCGGCGACATTGGCCTCTGCGGTGCGCAGGGCGCCGGTGTTGGCGTCGACCTCGGCCTGGGACACGGCCTGCGAGGCCAGCAAGCCCTGGGAGCGGGTCAGATTGGTGCGGGCCAGGGCCACCTGGGCGTTGGCCTGGGCGACCTGGGCCTGGGCGGCGGCGAGGCTGGCCTGGGCCGGACGCGGATCAAGCGTGAACAGCAGCTGGCCGCGCTGGACATAGTCGCCGTCCTTGAAGTGGACCGACTGGACATAGCCGCCGACGCGGGCGCGGACGTCGACCTGCTGGGTCGCCTCGAAGCGGCCCGTGAAATCGTCCCAGTCGACGATCCGTTCCTGCAGGGGGTTGGCCACGGTGACCGGGGCGGGGGGCGGCGGACCGGCGGCCTCGCTCTTGGAACAGCCATAAAGCGCGGCCGCAATCATGGCGGACACGGCGACGATCTTCAGCCTGCGCATGCAAGGCCCTCCAGCAAGCAATTTGAGTCCAGGCGGACAAACGGGCAAATGGGGGGACGCGCCCGCAGGTCAACACCTGATGACATGTTTATTGTGCGACTGCGAAAACCTTGTCAACAGACGATGACATAGCCATACTCCCAATGGGGCCTTTGAGGACATCAACTTGAGTTTCGAGCTTTGCAGCAGACCCCGGAACGCCGCCGCCACGCGGGAGGCCATTCTCAAGGCGGCCAATCGTCGCTTTTCGGCTGAAAGCTACGACCAGGTCGGCATGCGTGACGTCGCCCGGGATGTCGGCGTCGATCCGGCCCTGATCTCCCGCTATTTCGGCTCCAAGGAAGAACTGTTCGTCGCCGTGCTCGAGGACTGCGGCAACGGATCCAGCATCACCGAGGGTCCGCGTGAGACGTTCGGCGAACGGATGGCGCATGACCTCGTTTACGGGCCCAAGAAGGAAGGCAAGCTGGAGTGGCTGCTGATCCTTCTGCGCTCCATCTCCTCGCCCAAGGCCGCCGAGATCGTCCAGCGCAACTCGCGCAACCGCTTCTATCAGCCCTTCACCGACTGGGTCGGCGGCCCGGACGCCATCGTTCGCGCCCGTCTGGCCGGCGCCTTCATGATGGGGCTGGCGATCAGCCGCGACATCACCGGCGGCTTTGACATGACCCCCGCCGAATGTGAGGCGATGTGCAGGCGGCTCGCCGGATTACTTCAGGATCTGATCGACAACTGACACCGCTGTCGGTCGGGAATTTTGCACGCACCGCCCCGGCTGCGGCCAGCGAATCCCGCCTGTTTCGTACCCATCGCGATATCCTCGAGCCGCGAGGCTGGCTGTTTTCGCCTGAACGGCTCAGGCAGGGGTGCGATTTTCGACCCGCAATTGGCGTCAGGGGGTGGATTTTACCTCCGACGGTCACGTGAGGCTGAAATTTGGAAATTTATTCCAAGCGACGGTTGCGCCGGGCCGGTTAATCTGGCTTTATGCCGGGGTAAGCAGGAGATCGGCCGTGCGCCAATCCATTCGCCATGACCACAAGACGCGGGGGGCTCAGGCCGTCGCCGCGGCGCGCGCCAGCGTCGGTCCCGCGATGCTGACCACCCTCATTCTCAGCGTACTCCTCGGCCTTCTCCTTAGCGGAGCGGGATGGATGCAGCTGACCTGAGCACACGCAAAATCAGGATCACACGCACCCACCCGCTCCCGCCAGGAAGCGGGTTTTTTCATACCCGAAACGACCCCGAATACCTCTTCGCCGCTCCCGAACGACCGACCAGCAGAAACGACCGCCTCCCGTGACCACGCAAGATTCCCCTCCTGAAAACAGCGCCGGCAACCGTCGGAGCTCGGTCGTGACCAAGGGTCCGAACCGGGCGGCGGCGCGGTCCTATCTGCGCGCGGCGGGGATGCAGGACGCCGACTTCGACAAGCCGATGATCGCCATCGTCAACACCTGGTCGACCATCACCCCGTGCAACATGCATCTGAACCGGCTGGCCAACGACGTCCGCGCCGGGATCATCGCGGCGGGCGGCTATCCAGTCGACTTCAACACGGTGATGGTCACCGACGGCATCTCCATGGGCACGCCGGGGATGAAGGCCTCGCTGATCTCCAGAGAAGTCGTCGCCGACTCGATCGAACTGGCCGTCGAGGGGCATCAGCTGGACGGCGTCGTCTGCATCGTCGGCTGCGACAAGACCATTCCGGCGGCGGCCATGGCCCTGGCACGGATGGATATCCCGGGCCTGGTCTACTACGGCGGCACCATCATGCCGGGCGTGATCGGCTCCAGGGAGGTCTCGGTCCAGGAGGTCTTCGAGGCCATCGGCGCCCATGGCGCGGGCACCATCGACGACGAGCAGCTGAAGATGGTCGAGAGCGCCGTCTGCCCCGGCGCCGGCGCCTGCGGCGGCCAGTTCACCGCCAACACCATGGCCATGGCCCTGGCCGTCATGGGCATCTCGCCCATGGGCGCCAATGACGTTCCCGCCGTCGATCCGGCCAAGGCGGCCGAGGGTCATCGCTGCGGTCAGTTGATCGTCGAGCGCGTCTTCGCCGGCGACAGCGCCCGCAAATACATCACCCGCGCCAGCCTGAAGAACGCCGCCGTCGCCGTCTCGGCCTCGGGCGGATCGACCAACGCGGTCATGCACCTGACCGCCATCGCCATCGAGGCGGGCGTCGACTTCGGCGTCGAGGACTGCCATCAGGCCTGTGTCGAGGCGCCGGTCATCTGCGACCTGAAGCCGGGCGGCAAGTTCCTGGCCTCGCACCTGTACGCCGCCGGCGGCACCCGTCTGGTCACCCAGCGGCTGGCCGAGGCCGGCAAGATCACGAACACCCCGACCGTCTCGGGCCGCAGCCTGTTCGCCGAGGCCGCCGAGGCCGAGGAAACCCCCGGTCAGGTGGTCGTCGCCACCATCGACCAGCCGATCATGGAGCGCGGCTCCTATGCGGTCATCTACGGCGACGTCGCTCCCGAAGGCGCGATCATCAAGCTGACCGGCCACAAGGTCGATCGCTTCGAAGGCCCCGCCGCCGTCTTCGACAGCGAGGAAGACGCCTTCCACGCCGTCCAGGACGGATCGGTGGGGGAGGGCGACGTCATCATCATCCGCTACGAAGGGCCCAAGGGCGGTCCGGGCATGCGCGAGATGCTGCAGGTCACCGCCGCCCTGAAGGGGCGCGGCATCTCCGACGTCGCCCTGCTGACCGACGGCAGGTTCTCGGGCGCCAGCTACGGCTTCGTCGCCGGCCACGTCTCGCCGGAAGCGGCGGTCGGCGGGCCGATCGGCCTGATCCGCGACGGCGACCGCATCACCATCGACGTCACCAACCGCCGCATCGACGTCGCCGCCGACCTGGCCGCGCGCCGTGCGGACTTCGTCCTGCCGCCCATGGCCCCGGCCCACGGCGTCTTCGCCAAATACCGCGCCTCGGTGGCTTCGGCCTCGCAAGGGGCGGTCACCATTCCCAACCCTCCGCCGGCCCAAACGCCCGCGAATATCAAAGCAACCGAGAAGGCCTGAGCCATGGAAATCTACACCAACGACGACATCCGTCCCGGCGTCATCGCCGGCCAGCGCATCGCCGTCATCGGCTATGGCTCGCAGGGCCGCGCCCACGCCCAGAACCTGAAGGACAGCGGCCACGACGTCATCGTCGGCGTCCGTGAGGGCGGCAAGGGCTGGAAGAACGCGACCTCGGACGGCCTGGCCACGGCCGAGCCTTCGGAAGCGGTCAAGGACGCCGACATCATCGCCATCCTGACGCCGGACATGGCCCAGGCCGAGATCTACAAGACCGTCATCGAGCCCTTCGCCAAGGCCGGTTCGGCCCTGCTGTTCGCCCACGGCTTCTCCATCCTGTACGGCCGCGTCACGCCGCGCGAGGACATGGACGTCATCCTGGTCGCGCCCAAGGGGCCCGGCGATCTGGTCCGTCGTGAATACGCCCGCGGCCGCGGCGTCCCGGCCCTGTTCGCCATCGAGAAGGACGTCACGGGCAAGGCCCGCGACCGCGCCATGGGCTATGCCAAGGGCATCGGCGGCGCCACCGGCGGCCTGCTGGAAACCAGCTTCAAGGAAGAGACCGAGACCGATCTGTTCGGCGAACAGGCCGTCCTGTGCGGCGGCGCCAAGGAACTGGTCATGGGCGGCTTCTCGACCCTGGTCGAGGCCGGCTACCAGCCCGAGATCGCCTACTTCGAATGCCTGCACGAGCTGAAGCTGATCGTGGACCTGTTCTACGAGGGCGGCATCACCAAGATGAACGAGTTCATCTCCGAGACCGCCAAATGGGGCTCGGTCGTCTCCGGCCCTCGCGTCATCAACGGCGAGACCCGCGAGCGCATGAAGGAGATCCTGACCGAGATCCAGAACGGCACCTTCGCCCGCGAATGGATCGCCGAGAACGAAGCCGGCAAGGGCGCCTATGACGCCCTGGTCAAGGCCGACAGCGAGCATCCGATCGAGGTCGTCGGCGCGGGCCTGCGCGAGCGCATGGCCTGGCTGCACGCCCCCAAATCCGAAGCCGCCTGAGCGCCTGAGTAGTTAGAGCCAAACCGATGAGCGCCGCCGCTACAGCCATAAAGCCCTCCGCCGAGACCGAACCCCAGTCGGGTGCGCGTCTGGTGGTCTCCACGCTCGAGAAGCTGGGGGTCGAGGTGCTGTTCGGCTATCCCGGCGGCGCCATCATGCCCATCTACGACGCCATCGCCGGGTCGAAGCTGCGCCACTACCTGTGCCGTCACGAACAGGGCGCGGCCTTCGCGGCCGACTCCTATGCGCGGGTCTCGGGCAAGGTCGGGGTCTGTATGGCCACCTCGGGGCCGGGCGCGACCAATCTGGTCACCGGCATCGCCAACGCCATGCTGGATTCCATCCCCATGGTCTGCATCACGGGCAATGTGGCCCAGGGCGTCATGGGCATGGACGCCTTCCAGGAGGTCGACATCCTGGGCGTCACCCTGCCGATCGTGAAGCACTCCTATCTGGTCCGCAGCGCCGCCGACATTCCGGCGGTGATCGAGGAGGCCTTCCACATCGCCCGCTCGGGCCGCCCTGGGCCGGTCCTGATCGACCTGCCCAAGGACGTCCAGTTCGAGATGACTGACGCCCCGCGCGGCATCCATCTGTCGAACGAGATCGATGTCGCCGAGGCCTCGATCATCGCCGAGGCGGAAGCCGCCATCCGCGCGGCGAAGAAGCCGATCCTCTACATCGGCGGCGGGGCCAAGATTTCGGGCGCGGTCGAGGCCGTTCGCGACTTCGCGGCCATGACCGGCATCCCGCAGGTCTCGACCCTGAACGCCCTGGGCACCATCCCGACCGGTCAGGACAACTTCCTGGGCATGCTGGGCATGCACGGAACCCGCGCCGCGAACGAAGCGGTTCAGGACTCGGACCTGCTGATCGTCGTCGGCGCCCGTTTCGATGACCGCGCCACCGGCAAGCTGACCGAGTTCGCGCCCCACGCCGGCGTCGTCCACTTCGACATCGACCCGTCGGAGATCGGCAAGCTGCGCCCGGTCGCCGTCGGCGTCACCGGCGACCTGAAGCCCAATCTGGAAGCCCTGAACGCCCGGCTGGCGCGTGGCGCCCCGATCGACGTCTCCGGCTGGGCGGACCAGTGGCGCGCCCGCTCGGCCGAGACCGCCTTCGACTATAATGCGCCGGGCGAGGGGGTCTTCGCGCCGCAGCTGCTGAACGAGTTGTCGAAGAAGGCCGGGCCCAACTTCATCGCCGCCTGCGACGTCGGCCAGCACCAGATGTGGGTCGCCCAGTACTGCGAGTTCTCGCGGCCCCAGGCCCACATCACCTCGGGCGGTTTGGGCTCGATGGGTTTCGGCCTGCCCGCGGGCATCGGCGCCAAACTGGCCGAGCCGGACTCCTGCGTCGTCACCATCACCGGCGACGGCGGGGTGATGATGAACATCCAGGAGCTGGCGACCGTCAACCGCTTCAAGATCCCGCTGAAGATCATCCTGCTGGACAACTCGCGTCTGGGCATGGTGCGCCAGTGGCAGGAGTTCTTCTTCGAGCGGAACTTCTCCGAGGTCGATCTGTCGGACAATCCGGACTTCGTGAAGGTCGCCGAGGCCTTCGGCATTCCGGCCTTCCGCATCGACCGCCGCGATCAGGTCTCGGCCGGCATCGACCGGCTGCTGGCCGCCGAAGGGCCGATCCTGGCCCACGTCATTATCGATCCCGCCGACAACGTCTGGCCCCTGGTTCCCCCGGGCAAGAACAACGGTGAAATGCTGGAGGGCTCACGATGAGCGACACCATCCATATCCTGATCGACCGCGCCGACGGCGCCCTGCAGCGTCTCATCGGTCTGGTGGAGCGGCGCGGCTTCCACATCGACGCCATGGACATGGCCACCGAAGGGGCCGCCCTGCGCATCGCCCTGACCGTGCGCGGCCGCGACGCGGGCCGGTCGATCGTCAATCTGGGCCAGCAGATCGACCGTCTGGTCGGGGCGCGCCGCGTCTCGAACGACAGCGCCTTTCGCTTCGAGGCCGCCTGACCGATGAGCGTACCGCGTACATTGTATGAGAAGGTCTGGGACCGGCATCTGGTGGTGCCGGAAACCGAGGCCACGCCCGGCGTTCTGTATATCGACCTGCATCTGGTCCATGAGGTCACCAGCCCCCAGGCCTTCAGCGAAATCGAGAGCCGGGGGCTGAAGGTCCGCCGGCCCGATCGCACCTTCGCGACGCTCGACCACTCGACCCCGACCCTGCCCGCCGTGAATGGCCAACGCCCCTATGTCACCGCCGAGGCGCGCGATCAGGTGGCGCGGCTGGAGAAGAACTGTGCGGCCCACGGCGTCGAGCTGGCGGGCTGGGATTCGGATGCGCGCGGCGTCGTTCACGTCCTGGGGCCGGAGCTGGGCCTGACCCAGCCGGGCATGACCGTGGTCTGCGGCGACAGCCATACGGCGACCCACGGGGCCTTCGGAGCCCTGGCCTTCGGCATCGGCACCTCCGAGGTCGGCCATGTGCTGGCGACCCAGTGCCTGCTGCAGCGGACCTCGAAGACCCTGCGCGTCACCGTCGACGGCGAACTGCAGCCCGGCGTCTCGGGCAAGGACGTGGCCCTGGCCGTGATTGCCGCGCTCGGCTTCGGCGGCGGCACCGGCTACGTCATCGAATATGCGGGCGAGGCGGTGCGGTCGCTGGACATGGAAGGGCGGATGACCCTGTGCAACATGTCCATCGAGGCCGGCGCCCGGGCGGGCATGATCGCCCCGGACCAGAAGACCATCGATTGGCTGCGCGGTCGCCGCAAGGTTCCGCAAGGCGCCGCCTACGAAGCCGCCGCCGCCGAATGGCTGAGGCTGGCCTCGGACCCCGGCGCGGTGTTCGATAAGGAGGTCGTGCTGGACGGCGCGGCCATCCGTCCGATGGCGACCTGGGGCACGACGCCGGACGCCGGCGCCCCCATCGGCTCGAAGGTCCCTGAGCCGCAGTCCGACAGCGACCGCAAGGCCATCGCCTATATGGGTTTCGAGGCCGGGCAGACCACGACCACCCAGGCCGTCGACGTCGTCTTCGTCGGCTCCTGCACCAACGGCCGCCTGCCCGACCTGCGCGCCGCCGCCGAGGTGCTCAAGGGCCGCAAGGTCAAGGACGGCGTCCGCATGCTGGTGGTCCCGGGCTCGGAAGCCGTGCGCCGCGACGCCGAGGCCGAGGGGCTGGACCAGATCTTCATCGCCGCCGGGGCCGAATGGCGCCTGCCCGGCTGTTCGATGTGCATCGCCATGAACGGCGACACGGTCGGACCGGGCCAGCTGGCGGTCTCGACCTCCAACCGCAATTTCGAAGGCCGTCAGGGCAAGGGCGCCCGCACCATCCTGGCCAGCCCGGCGACCGCCGCGGCCAGCGCCATCGCCGGTGTCCTGACCGATCCGCGCGTCTATCTGACGGAGGCGGCCGATGCCTGAGCCGATCAGAGTCTTCACATCGCGGTCGCTGGTCCTGACCCAGGCCAATATCGACACCGACCAGATCATCCCGGCCCGCTTCCTGACCACGACGGAGACGACGGGGCTGGGGGCCAAGGCCTTCTACGACTGGCGCTATGAAGCCGACGGCTCGGCCCGGCCCGAGGCCGTGCTCAATCGCATCGACCCGGCCGAGCACCGCATCCTGGTCGCGGGCGACAATTTCGGCTGCGGCTCGTCGCGCGAGCATGCGCCCTGGGCCTTGTACGACTACGGCTTCCGGGCGGTGATCTCGACCGGGATCGCCGATATCTTCACCTCCAACGCCCTGAAGAACGGCCTGCTGCCCATCGTCGTCGATCAGGCGACCTGGGACGATCTGGTGGCCCATCCGGAACAGCCGGTGACCATCGACCTGGAGACCAATGAGGTGCGGCGCGGCAACCATGCCCCCGTGACCTTCGCCGTCGAGGCCTTCGCCCGCCAGTGCCTGCTGGACGGCGTCGACACCCTCGGCTGGCTGCAGAACAAGCTGCCTGATATCGAAGCCTTCGAAGGCGTCCACGACGCCCGGACCCAAACGGAAACCGTCTGATGCCCACGCCCAAAACCTGGAAGATCGCCCTGCTGCCCGGCGACGGCGTCGGCCCCGAGGTCATCGCCGCGACCAAGGCGGTGCTGCAGGTGATCGGCGACTTCTACGACCACGACTTCCAGTTCTCCGAACACCTGATCGGCGGGGCCGGGATCGACGCGGTCGAGAATCCGCTGCCGCAGGACACCATCGACGCCTGCCTGGCCTCGGACGGGGTGCTGCTGGGCGCCGTCGGCGGGCCGAAGTGGGACGGCCAGAAGCTGCGGCCTGAGCAGGGGCTGCTGGGCTTGCGCAAGGCCATGGGCCTGTACGCCAACCTGCGCCCGCTGCAGGTCTCGCCGGTCATGGCCCACCGTTCGCCGCTGAAGAAGGAGATCGTCGAGGGCGTCGACCTGATCGTCTTCCGTGAGCTGACCGGCGGCGTCTATTTCGGCGACAAGGGGCGCAATGACGACGGCTCCGCCTATGACGTCTGTTCCTACTCGATCGAGGAGATCGAACGGGTCTCGCGCGCGGCCTTCAAGATCGCCATCCAGCGTCGCGGCAAGGTCACCTCGGTCGACAAGGCCAATGTCATGGAGACCAGCCGCCTGTGGCGCGAGGTCGTGACCCGCATCCACGCCGAGGAGTTCCCCCAGGTCGAGCTCAAGCACGCCCTGGTCGATTCGATGGCCATGCACCTGATCCAGCGGCCGCGCGACTATGACGTCATCCTGACCGAGAACATGTTCGGCGACATCCTGTCGGACGAGATTTCGGTGCTGGGCGGCTCCATCGGCCTGCTGCCGTCGGCCTCGCTGGGATCGGGCGGGCCGGGCCTGTTCGAACCGATTCACGGTTCGGCGCCGGACATCGCCGGCAAGGATCTGGCCAACCCGGTCGGGACGATTCTGTCGGCCGCCATGCTGCTGCGCCACGGTCTGGGACTGGAGGACGAAGCCGGTTCGATCGAGGCCGCGGTTGCCGCCGTCCTGGCCGCCGGGGCCACCACGGCCGACCTGGGTGGCGAATTGGGCACACGCGCCGCGGGAGAGGCGATCATCGACGCCATCCGCGCCATCCACTGGGCCGCTGCCCACCGTGTGCAGATGCACTGGGGTTAAGCTTTTCGTTAGCATTTGCGAAAGAGGTATGAATTTCCGAATTCGTGCCTCTTTCCGGCAATATTCCTCAAGAGGGCCGTGCTGAAATAATACGCCAGCACGAAAATTGCGCCGACCACGGCAAACCCTCTTGCATATGTCCGTTTTGCGATGGTTACCTCGCAGTTGCGAGATTGCAGAGGGGCTACAACGCAAATGTCACAGGTACTGAATCGACTTCCGGGCATCCTTGCCCTGCTGGTATTGACCGCCGTGCTGTTCTACGCGGGCGGCGCCTTCGCGCAGGAGGCCGCGGCTCCCGCGCCGGTCCTGCTGGCTCACCAGGCCGCGCTTGATCTGAACGGCGCGGACACCGCCTGGCTGGCCACCTCGGCCGCCCTGGTCCTGCTGATGACCCTGCCGGGCCTGGCCCTCTTCTACGGCGGCATGGTGCGCCGCAAGAACGTCATCGCCACCATCACCCAGTCGGTCGGCGTCTTCGCCGTCGTGACCATGGTCTGGTTCATCGCTGGCTATTCCCTGGCCTTCGGCAAGAACCCGGACCCGACCCTGAACAACTACATCGGCAGCCTCGACAGCCTGTTCCTGAACGGCGTGACGCTCGAGACCGCCCACAGCCTGCTGCCGGGCATCCCGGAGTTCGTCTTCCTGACGTTCCAGATGACCTTCGCCATCATCACCCCGGCCCTGATCACCGGCGCCTTCGCCGAGCGCTTCAAGTACTCGGCCCTGCTGCTGTTCACGGCGCTGTGGTCGCTGCTCATCTACTCCCCGATCTGTCACTGGGTCTGGGGTGGCGGCTTCCTCGGTTCGGCCGGCGTGCTGGACTTCGCCGGCGGCGCGGTCGTTCACGTCAACTCCGGTGTCGCCGGTCTGGTCTGCGCCCTCTTCCTGGGCCGTCGCAAGGGCTATGGCGTCGAGCCGATCAACCCCCACAACCCCGTCCTGACCATGATCGGCGCCTCGCTGCTGCTCGTGGGCTGGATCGGCTTCAACGCCGGTTCCGCCGGCGCCGCCAACGGCCTGATGGGCGTGGCCCTGTTCAACACCATCGCCGCCGCCGCCGCCGCCGCCCTGACCTGGAAGATCATCGAGGTCATGCACAAGCGGAAGCCGTCGCTGATCGGCATGCTGTCCGGCATCGTCGCCGGTCTGGTCGCCATCACCCCGGCCGCCGGCTTCGTCGATCCCAAGGGCGCGGTCATCATCGGCCTGATCGCCGGTCCGGTCTGCTATATCTCCTCGGTCTGGATCAAGAAGCTGCTGCGCTACGACGACTCCCTGGACGCCTTCGGCATCCACGGCGCCGGCGGTCTGCTCGGCGCCCTGCTGACCGGCGTGTTCGCCTCGACCGCGATCAACAGCCTGTCGGAAGGCGCCAACATCGGCGCCCAGGCCCTCGGCCTGGCCTGGACCATCGCCTACTCGGCGATCGGCACCCTGGTCATCCTGATCATCTGCAAGTTCACCACCGGCCTGCGGGTCTCGGATGCTGAAGAAGCCGAAGGTCTGGACACCGTGCTGCACGGCGAATCGCTGGAGCACAGCTAAGACGCCTACCGCGCGGGATGCGGCTGGAAACGCATCCCGCGCACCACCTCAACGACGAACAGACCACCAAGACTGCAACCGACCGGAGCTCCGGAGCTCTCTCATCCGCCGGCCGGCTCTCACAAACCCACTGGAAGGGGATACCCATGAAACTGCTCACCGCCTCCGCCCTCGCCGGGGCCGCCGCCCTGGCCCTGATGGCCTCCGCCGGCGCCGCCTCGGCCCAGGACGTCGCCGTCACCGCCAACATCGCCGTCACCAGCGACTACGTCTTCCGCGGCTTCAGCCAGTCCAATGAAGATCCGGCCGTCCAGGGCGGCGTCGACGTCACCGTCGGCTCCAGCTTCTACGCTGGCGTCTGGGCCTCGAACGTCGACTTCGGCGACAACACCGAAGCCGAGATTGACGTCTACGGCGGCTTCCGCGGCGAGACCAAGGGCTACAGCTGGGATGTGGGTCTGATCACCTACCTCTACGCCCCGGGCGCGAACCAGGACTACGACTACGTCGAGCTGAAGGCCGCCGGTTCGCGCGCCATCGGTCCCGTGACCGCCGGCGCCGCCATCTACTTCTCGCCGGACTTCTTCGGCGCGGACAAGGCAGCGACCTACGCTGAGCTGAACGCCTCCTACGCCACCCCGGTCACCGGCCTGTCGGTCTCGGGCGCCGTGGGCGAGCAGTGGCTGAGCGTCTCGGACGACTATGCGACCTGGAACCTGGGCGCCACCTACGCCTTCGCCGGCACCCCGCTGTCGCTGGACGTTCGCTACACCGACACCGACGTCGACAACCCGGCCGTTCCGATCAGCGATGGCCGCGTCTTCGCCACCGTGAAGGCCACATTCTAGGTCCGAAACGGTGTTATAGGGGATCTGTTCGTGGTGTGAGACGCGAACAGGTCGCCCCCGCCCCAAGGGCGGAGACGACAAGGAATGTGGCCCCGCGGCGCGCCCGCGGGGCCACTTTTCGTTACGGCGGGGCTTAAGGGGCTGGACCATACGCCCCTGTCCGTGGAAGCAAGGCGGTATCCAAGAGCCGCGCGGCGCCGTCGCCGCAGGGGCCGCCCGGGAACCGCACAGGACCTCATGAGCCAGTCAGACGTCACCGACACCGCAGCCCCCAAGGGCGCAGGCCTCGCCTTCGCCTATGTGACCACCCTCTTCTTCGCCTGGGGCTTCGCCACCTCCCTGGTCGATCCGCTGATCGCGGCGGTGCGCGGGGTGTTCGAGCTGAGCTTCACCGAAGCCCTGCTGACCCAGTTCGCCTGGTTCACCGCCTATGGCGTCTTCTCCCTGCCGGCCGCCGCCGTCCTGTCGAAGCTGGGCTATGCCCGGTCGATCGTCAGCGCCCTGGGCGTCATGGTCCTGGGCGCCCTGATCGTGCCCCTGTCGACCCTGATGAACTTCTATCCGGGCGTGCTGATCGCCCTGTTCGTGATCGGCGGCGGGGTGACCCTGCTTCAGGTCGCGGCCAACCCGCTGGCGGCCTCGCTGGGCTCGGCGGGCAAGTCGCACTTCCGCCTCGTCTTCTCCCAGGCCTTCAACTCCCTGGGCACCGTCGTCGGGCCGCTGCTGGGCGCGACGGTGATGCTGTCGGGCGGCATCTTCGTCGCCGGCGGCGTGACCGAGCTGGCCTCGTTCGAAGGGCTTGTCCTGCTGGGTCTGGGCCTCGTGCTCGGCGCCGTGGCGGGCGGCCTGATCGGCGGGCTGAAGCGCTCGTTCAAGAGCTGGCTGATCATCGGCGCGGCCCTGGGTCTGGCCATCGGCTGGCTGGTCTTCCTGCAGCACTACATCGGCCAGGTGGAGGCCACCGGCGCCGCCGCCGCGGCCAACGTCGATCTGGCCCCTGCCGCTGCCGCTCCGGCCGCCGCGACGCTGGATCCGGCCCTGCGCGCCGTGACCCTGCGCAACATCGACCAGGTCTTCTTCATCCTCGCCGTCCTGTTCGGCGCCCTGGGCGCCTTCATCTGGCTGATCCGCTCGCGCCTGAAGGCGCCGGGTCAGGAGTCGGGCCACGTCGAGTCGCCGTTCAAGGCCCTGTCCTCGCCCTGGGCCATCGCCGGCGCCGGCGCCATCTTCCTCTACGTCGGCTCCGAGGTCTCCATCGGCAGCCTGATGACCAACCTGCTCCACTCGGAAGGCACCCTGGGTCTGCGGATCGAGGACGCCGGCCGTCTGGTCGCCCTCTACTGGGCCGGCGCCCTGATGGGCCGGTTCGCGGGCAGCGCCCTGTTGACCCGCGCCCCGGCCGCCCTGCTGCTGACCGTCTGCACGGTGGCGGCGGCGATCCTGAGCTTCGTGGTCTTCCAGAGCACCGGCGCGGCCGCGGCCTTCGCCGCCCTGTCGATCGGCCTGTTCAACTCCATCATGTTCCCGGCCATCTTCACCCTGACACTGGAGCGTTCGACGGCCCCGGCCTCGGCGACCTCGGGCCTGCTGGTCTTCGGCATCATCGGCGGGGCGCTGCTGCCCCTGCTGGCTGGCCAGATCGCCGACATGGGCAATCTGAACCACGCCTTCGTCGTGCCTCTGGTCGGCTATGTGCTGCTGACGGTCTTTGCCGTCGCCGCCATGCGGACGAAGCCGGTCACGGCTGCGGGCGTGAGCGCCGCCAGCCACTGATCTGAACCGTCTTTGCACTCGAAAAAAACCGGGTGCAAAAAGTGCAAGGCTTGAAGCCGGGTGAGAGAGGCGGCCGTCAGGGTGCTGATCTTGCCCGGCTTTTGTTTTGGGCGGTGGCGGGCGCCGGATTGCACTCGAGTGCAGAGGGCGTGCGGTGCGCATGCGAGCGGGCGGAATGTCAAAGACCGGAGCGCGGAAGTGTACCTCAGCCGGGGAGGGCGCCGGATCGAATGCGGCGGATTTCTCGTAAGGCGCTGTTCGGGAAGGGGATCGGGTTCGCCGGAGTGCGAGGTTGAACCACTCTCCAACACCAAACCCCTCATCCTCGGGACGAGCCCGAGGATGACGGACAACAATTGGAAAGGGCGGGCCGTAAGGCCCGCCCTTCGTTGTTTCGCTCTGGGTCCCCGCCTTCGCGGGGATGAGCGGATTGACTACCCCCCGAAACTGCGGCCGCCGCCGCCGAAACCGCCGCGGGAGACGACGGTGGTGCGGCTCTGGACGCGGGACGGGGCCTGACGGGCGACGTCGACGTCGTTGCGGTTGGCGACGGTGCGGCCCGTGCGGTAGTCGCGGCTGAGATAGCCGCCGCCGTAGCCGTTCGAGTACTGGCCGTCGCGGTCGCGATACAGGGGGCCGCCGCCACGATAGCCGCCGCCGTTCATCAGCTGGCCGATGATGAAGCCGGTCGCCAGCGGACCGAAGAAGGAGCCGCCGCCGTGGTTGATCGGGCGGCACTGTTCCGGCCCCCACTGGCCCTCGCACTCGGCCTGGGTGGCGTAGCGGGGGCCGTTCTCCTTCGCCTGATCGTCGGCGGCCTTGTATGCGGTGTCGCATTCGGCGTCGGAGACGTCGTTGGCGGCCTTGCAGTCGGCCAGCGAAGTATAGGCCGGGGCCGGATCGGGTTCCGGCGCCGCCAGCTGGGGCTGCCCGCAGGCGGCGAGCGAGAAGCTGGCCGTGGCCATCAGGCTGGTGACGTGCAGGCTGCGCGAGCGCATCAGCCGGCGCATGGAGCGCGACCCTTCCTCGGGGCGCTCCTCGACGGGTTTGGGTGTGGTGTTGTCGGTCATGGATCTTACGCCGTCATGCAGGCGGCGTTGAGCAGCCCGATGCAGATGGAGATTGAGGCCAGATAGACGGCGGCGGAGGTCTCGCCCGCCTCGATGCGCTCGGCCATCTTGCGATAGACGAGGCGGCTGACGATGACGAAGGCCAGGATCTGGATGATGGCGGCCAACAGGGCCCAGGCGGCGAATTCGCGCAGGGTCACCGTGTGCGACAGCGCCGAGGCGAGGGGCAGGACATAGCCGATCAGGGCGCCGCCGAGCGAGATGGCGGCGGCCGTGTTGCCTTCGCGGATCAGGGTCTGCTCGTGATAGGGCGTGACCCACTGGTAGATCAGCTTGAAGGCGACGGTGAAGACGCCCGCCGCGGCGAAGGCGATCAGGAAGGCGGTCGCCCCCTGGATGAAGGCGTAGCGGTCGAAGTCGAACATTCCAGTCTCCCCAAATGCGCGCGTCAGGCGCGGAACTCGGCCATCTCCAGAGGGATGCCGATCATGATTTCGTGGCTGAGGTCGCCCTGTTTGCCCCGGGCGTCCTCTGGCTGCATCTCCAGGGCCAGCATCAGTTCGCGGCCGTCATCCAGATCGCGCGCGTAGAGCATGCAGGTCTGGAAGATCTTGGAATAGGGGACGCGGGCGGCGCGGTCGTCCCAGACCGTCTCCCATAGCGTCACGGGCGGCTGGCGGCCGTCGGCCTCGGTGAACCAGAAGCGCGGATAGTCGGGCAGGCTTTCGGCCGCGCCGTGGAAGACGGGCTCGGACAGCCGGT
Source organism: Brevundimonas sp. ALps5 (assembly GCF_058681645.1). Taxonomy (NCBI): domain Bacteria; kingdom Pseudomonadati; phylum Pseudomonadota; class Alphaproteobacteria; order Caulobacterales; family Caulobacteraceae; genus Brevundimonas; species Brevundimonas sp. ALps5. The sequence goes on from NZ_CM178744.1 coordinate 2,556,335, forward strand.
CCTTCCAGATGCGCCGTTCGCGGTCGCCGGCCGGGTACGCTGAAGTCCAGGGCGTGAAGAGGGTGAAGTCGTAGCTCTCCAGCCCGGCCGCGTCGTCGCTCATGGCCTGAAGCATCAGATGGTCCTCGGTATAGAACCGGTGGACGAACTGGCCGCTGTCGAGGGTGATGGTCCCCTGGGCCGTGATGTCGAGGACGTCGCGGTCGAGGGTGAATTTGGTCTGGTCGCCCAGCCGGCGCCAGGCCAGCGGGTCCAGGGCGACGGTGCGGCCGATGGTGATGTTGCGCACCACGGCCAGGGCGGGCGCCGCCGGTGCATCCTGTCCGCCGAAGAGACGCTTGAACATGGTCTGTCCTTAGCCTCGATCCGCGCGGGCGGCGAGGGCGTGTCCTGCACGATCCGGTGTGTCACGCGTCTGAAGCGGGTGCATGCGACAAAAAATCACTCCGCTCGCGCCTCTTGTCAAGCGTACATGTTACGCGTTACATGTAACGTCATGACGGACGAGGACGACAGCCTGTCGCCGAACGCAGCCACGGATCGTATCCGGGCCTGGCGGAAGGCGCGCCGTGAGGCGGGGATGATCAAACTCGAGTTCTGGGTTCCCCAGGCGGCGCGCGACGATGTGAAGGCGGCGGTGCGCGCAATCGTCACGGACTCGGCGCGGGCGCCTGCTCTTGCTCCCCGCCAACGATCCGCTCACTTCCAAGCCTTCATTCCTGGAGCCGACCATCAAATGGACGCCGTGATCGAAACCCCCTGGACCGTGCCGGCCATCAAGACCGCACTGGACGCCTCAAGCCTGATCCGCGAGGGCGAAATGACCCTGCGGGTGCTGGAGGGCGCCGAGCCCGTCCTGCTGGTGACCATGCATGAATACGGCGACCTGCCGATCTATCTATCGGTCGGCGGCGCGCAGATCGTGGTCTCGGTGCTGCTGTGGCCCGTGTCCGAACAGGCCGATCCGGCCCGGTTCAACGAATTCCTGCTCAAGGCCCAGCGGGTCGTGCCCCTGTCGAACTTCGCGATCACCTCGGTGGGCGGCGAAGATGTCTATGAGTTGATGGGCGAACTGTCGTGCAAGACGACGCTTCAGACCATATTGATCGAACTGCGCACCCTGGCCGAGAACGCGATCGACGCCACGGCCCTGCGCGAAACCTTCGACGCCTGATTTCGGAACCGGATCTTACAGATGTCCATGCTCTCCAAACTCTCCGCCCTGTTCCGCGGCACGGCCCATGACGCCGGCCAGTCGATCGTCGACGCCAATGCGCTGAAGATCCTGGATCAGGAAATCCGCGACGCCGATAATGCCCAGGGCAAGGCCCGCGACGACCTGGCCGGTCTGGTGGCGCGCCGCCGCATGGCTGAAAACGAGCTGCAGAGCTTCGGCGAGCAGATCTCGAAATACGAAAGCTCGGCCCGCGCCGCCCTCGGTCAGGGCAAGACCGATCTGGCGCGCGAAGTCGCCGGCCGCATCGCCGAGCTGGAGACCGAGATCTCGACGCGCGGTCCGCAGATCGAGAACATGAAGGCCGCCGAGGCCAAGCTGCGCACCGCCATCGCCTCGACCGACCAGAAGATCGAGACGCTCCGGCGCGAGATCGACATCGTCAAGGTCAATGAGAGCGTCCAGCGCGCCCAGACCTCGGTGGCCCTGCAGTCGGCGGGCGCCCAGTCGCGCATCGGCTCGGCGGCGGACAGCCTGCAACGCATCAAGCAGCGTCAGGCGGTCAACGAAGAGAAGCTGCGCGCCGGTCAGGAGCTGGAAGACAAGCGCACCGGCGCCGACCTCGACGCCAAGCTGCGCGACGCGGGGATCCTGCCCGGACATGCGTCCGCGGATGACGTGCTGGCGCGGCTGACGCAGCAGGACATCAAGGTGGTGACGCCGCAGATCGAGACGTCCGTGCCGGTCGAGAAGGACAAGGCTTGAGTTAAGTCTCCTCCCTGTCGCGCCGCGACGGGGAGGTGTCACGGCGCGGCTTCGCGTCGTGACGGAGGGGTTCTTGAACTCCCATGATCGCGCGTGCGGGCAGAGCCCCTCCACCGCTTCGCGGTCCCCCTCCCCACGACGTGGGGAGGAGACGGAAAAGCATGCAACGCATCAAACTCTCCCCCCGCGCGGACTGGCAGGCCAAGGCCGAGGCTGTCGGGTTCACCTGGAACCACGTCGACGGCCAGCAGTACTGGGACGAGGGCGCGGCCTATGAATTCTCGATGGCCGAGATCGAGGAGGGCATCGAGGCGCCGACCGAAGAGCTGCATTCGATGTGCCTGGATCTCGTCGATGAGGCGGTCCAGTCCGAGCGGCTGATGACCCAGCTCGAGATTCCCGAGGCCATGCGCGACTATGTCGCCGACAGCTGGAAGCGGAACGAGCCGTCCCTCTATGGCCGGTTCGACTTCGCCTATGACGGGACGGGTCCGGCCAAACTCTATGAGTACAACGCCGACACCCCGACCTCGGTGTTCGAGACGGCGGTGTTCCAGTGGCTTTGGCTTGAGGACCAGATCGCGGCGGGCGTCTTCCCCGAGGACACGGACCAGTTCAACGGCCTGCACGAGAAGCTGGTCGAGCGGTTCCGCGCCATCTTCCCGGATGGCGGCTTCGTGCATTTCAGCTCCGTCCCCGACTATGTCGAGGACCGGCAGACGGTGCTGTTCCTGGAGGATCTGGCCAAACAGGCCGGGCTGGATCCGCAGTTCGTGGCCATCGGCGACATCGGGCTGAACGAGGCCGGGCGGTTCGTCGACCACGAGAACTATGAGATCGGAGCGATGTTCAAGCTCTATCCGTGGGAGGAGATGCTGCGCGACGACTATGCCGAGCCCCTGCCCAATGCGGAGATCACGGTGCTGGAGCCGGCGTGGAAATCCCTGCTGTCCAACAAGGGCATATTGCCGCTGCTGTGGGAGCGGCACGCGGGGCATCCGAACCTGCTGGAAGCCTATTTCGAGAACGATCCGGCCCATACGCGGCTGGGCTCGTCCTATGTCAGGAAGCCCCTGTTCTCGCGCGAGGGGGCCAATGTCGAACTGGTCAAGGACGGGCGCAAGTCGGCGGTGCTGGACGGCGGATACGGCGACGGGGCCTGGATCCGGCAGGCGCTGCACGCCCCGCCGAAGTACGACAACCGCTATGTCATCGTCGGCTCCTGGGTCGTCGGGAACGAAGCGGCCGGGATCGGCTTGAGAGAGGATCGCGGCCGGATCACGCGCAACGGCTCGCGCTTCGTGCCGCATGTGATCCGGGGGTGAACGCTCTCAATTCGTTTGGGGCGAAACGATCGGTGACCTGACAGACGGGTTCGCGGTCGTTAGGAAGCCCTGCTCCTGACGAAAAGGTCCGCCATGTCGATGATCACGACTGCCACCCCGACGCGAACGGGAGTAGCTTCCTCCGCCCAGATGTCTCGCCGAACCGCCATGTCCAATCTCGCCATCCTCGCGGCCCTCGGCGCCGGCCTGTTCTCCGCCCGCAAGGCGGAGGCGCAAACAGCCGCGCGTTCGGTCGAGGAACACTCGGACATGATCGAGGGTCTGATCGCCCAGATGACGATCGAGGAGAAGGCGGGGCAGCTGAACCTGCTGGCCGATCCGTTCCGCTTCCGGCCGCAGAACGTCAATCCGCTGGACGGGCAGGGCGATCCGGCCAAGGTCAATGACGCCATCCGCGCGGGCCACTGCGGCGCCCTGTTCAACGGGGTCGGCGCGGAGGCGGGCCGTCGCATCCAGCGCATCGCCGTCGAAGAGACGCGGCTGAAGATCCCCCTGCTGTTCGCCGCCGACATCATCCACGGCCTCTATACGGTCTTCCCGGTGCCCCTGGCCGAGGCCTCGGCCTTCGACGCCGACCTGGCCGAGCGCACGGCGCGGGCCATGGCGCTGGAAGGCGCCGTCTCGGCCATCCACCAGACCTATGCCCCCATGGTCGACGTCGCCCGCGACCAGCGCTGGGGCCGCGTCGTCGAGGGCGCGGGCGAGGACGTCCATCTGAACGAGGTTCTGGCCACCGCCCGGGTGCGCGGCATCCAGGGCACGAAGGGGCTGAACGACCGCGACGCCCTCCTGGCTACGCCCAAGCATTTCGTCGCCTATTCCGCCGCCATCGGAGGGATGGAGTACAACACCACGGACATGTCGGAGGCGACGCTGCGCGGCGTCTTCCTGCCGCCGTTCAAGGCCGCGCTGAAGGCCGGCGCCCTGTCGGTGATGAGCGCCTTCAACGACCTGAACGGGGTGCCGACCTCGGGCAACCACCGGATGCTGACCGACGTCCTGCGCGGCGAATGGGACTTCGAGGGCTTTGTGGTCTCGGACTACACCTCCGAACAGGAGCTGATCGCCCACGGCTTCGCCGAGGACGGTCGCGACGCGGCGCGCGTCGCCCTGCTGGCGGGCGTCGACATGAGCATGGTCTCGGGCCTGTACATGGCCCACATCCCGGATCTGGTGGCCAAGGGCGATGTGCCGATGGCCCGGGTGGACGAGGCGGTGCGGCGGGTGCTGCGCACCAAGGCGGCGCTGGGCCTGTTCGACGATCCCTATCGCGGTATGGACGCCCGGCGCGAGAAGGCGATCTGCGGTTCGCGCGAACACTATGAGTTGGCGCGAGAGGCGGGACGCGAGTCGATCGTCCTGCTGAAGAACGAGGGCGACGTCCTGCCGCTGAAGACCGAGGGGCAAAAGATCGCCCTGATCGGGCCCTTCGCCTCGGACCTCGACGTCTTCGGCCCCTGGACCATCTGGGGCGACGAGACGCATCGGATCTCGGTCGAGGCCGGTCTGCGCGCGGCGATGAAGACGCCGTCGGACCTGACGGTGATCAAGGGCTGCGACATCGAGACGGCGCTGGACGGCGGCATCGCCGATGCGGTCCTGGCCGCCGGTCAGGCCGACGTCGTGGTGCTGGCGCTCGGCGAAGGCTCGCGCTTCACCGGCGAGGCCCAGTCGCGCACCGAGATCACCATCCCCGAGATCCAGCGCACCCTGGCCGCCGCCGTCGCCGCCACGGGCAAGCCGGTCGTGGTCCTGATCCGCAACGGCCGCGCGCTGGAGCTGTCGGGCGCCGTCAAGGACGCGCAGGGCATCGTGGTGACCTGGTTCCTTGGTTCGGAAATGGGCCACAGCGTCGCCGACATCCTGTTCGGCGATCACTCACCCGCGGGCCGCCTGCCGGTCAGCTTCCCGCACAGGTCGGGCCAGCAGCCCTTCTCCTACGACCACAAGCGGACGGGCCGCCCGGCCAATCCGAACCTGGCGTCGGAGGAGTACACCGCCCGCTATCGCGAGACGACGAACACGGCGCTCTATCCGTTCGGCCATGGCCTGACCTACGGCAAGGTGAGCTATGCGACGCCGGTGGTCGCCAGCCCGACGATGGCCTGGGACGGGACGCTGGAGGTCTCGGTGGACGTGACCAACGCCGGCGAGGTCGCCGTGGTCGAGACGGTCCAGCTCTATATCGGCGACAAGGTCGCCAGCCTGACCCAACCGGGCCAGCGGCTGCGCGATTTCCGGAAGGTCGCCCTGGCGGCCGGCGAGACCGAGACGGTGCGCTTCACCCTGAACCGCGAACAGCTGGAGTTCATCGGGGCGGAAGGCACGCCGACCGTCGAGCCGGGCGCGTTCGACCTGTGGCTGGCGCCGTCGGCGCAGGTCGGGACGCCGGTGCGGTTCACGCTGGTTCGCTGACCCGCCTTGAAGGGTGTGGGGTATGGGGTGTGGGGTGTGACTTTGCATCCCGGCGGGTCTGCTGACCGAGCCGACTTCGTGACGCTCACCTGATCTCCACACCCCATACCCCACGCCCCATACCCGAGGGAGAAGAGGCTTGCTCCAGCGCGGCCCGCCCCGTCTAATCGGGGCATGACCACATCCATGGATTCAGACGCTGTAGCGAGCGCCGGCTGGCGCTTCTGGATCGACCGGGGCGGCACCTTCACCGACATCGTGGCGCGGACGCCGGGCGGGGCGCTGAAGACCGCCAAACTGCTGAGCGAGAACCCCGAACACTATGCCGATGCGGCGGTCGAGGGGATCCGGCGGTTTCTCGGGGCGGGACCTGGCCCCATCGCGCCGGGCCTGATCGAGGCGGTCAGGATGGGGACCACGGTCGCCACCAATGCGCTTCTGGAACGCAAGGGTCAGCCGACGCTGCTGGCGATCACTCAAGGCTTCGGCGACGCCCTTAGGATCGGCTGGCAGAGCCGGCCCGAGCTGTTCGCGCGGCATATCGTGCTCAATCCGCCGCTCTATGACGGGGTGGTCGAGATCGCCGAGCGGGTGGGGGTGGACGGCGATGTCCTGACGCCGCTGGACGAGGCGAAGGCGCGGGCGGATTTCGCGGCGGCGCGGGCGAGGGGGCTGACGGCCGTGGCCATCGTCCTGGTCCACGGCTGGCGCTGGACGGCGCATGAGGAGCGGCTGGCGGAGATCGCGCGTGAGGCCGGGTTCGAACAGGTCTCGGTCAGCCATGACGTCGGCGCCCTGATCAAGCTGATCGGGCGCGGCGATACGACGGTGGCCGACGCCTATCTGTCGCCGGTGCTGCGCGCCTATGTCGACCGGGTCGGGGCCGATCTGGGGGAGGCGACGCCGCTGCTGTTCATGCAGTCGAACGGCGGGCTGACGGGAGCCAAGGCGTTTCGCGGCAAGGACGCCATCCTGTCGGGCCCGGCGGGTGGGGTGGTCGGGATGGCCACGACCGCGCGCGAGGCCGGGTTCGACCATGTCGTCGGCTTCGACATGGGCGGCACCTCGACCGACGTCTCCCACTATGCCGGGGACTATGAGCGGACCTCGGACAGCGTGGTCGCGGGAGTGCGCTTGCGGGCGCCGATGCTGTCGATCGAGACGGTGGCGGCGGGCGGGGGCTCGATCTGCCGCTTCGACGGATCACGGCTGAGGGTCGGGCCGGAGAGCGCGGGGGCGGTTCCGGGACCGGCCGCCTATCGCCGCGGCGGGCCGCTGACGGTGACCGACTGCAACGTCCTGCTGGGCAAGCTGAGGCCCGAGTTCTTCCCCGCCGTCTTCGGCCCGGGCGCGGACCAGCCGCTGGACGCCGAGGTGGTGCGGTTAAAGTTCGAGGCGCTGGCGGCGGAGGTCGAGGCGGCGACCGGACGGGCGACGACGCCGGAGGCCCTGGCGGAAGGCTTCATCGCCATCGCGGTCCAGGCCATGGGGCAGGCGATCAAGACCATCTCCATCCAGCGTGGCCATGACGTGACGCGCCATGTGCTCAACTGCTTCGGCGGGGCGGGCGGGCAGCACGCCTGTCTGGTCGCGGACGCCCTGGGGATGACGACGGTGCTGCTGCATCCGTTCGCCGGGGTGCTGTCGGCCTATGGGATGGGGCTGGCCGATGTGCGGGCCATCCGACAGGAGACGGTCGGGGCGCTGCTGTCGCCCGAACGGGACGCGGAGCTGGCGGCGCGGGTCGAGGCCCTGGGCGTCGCGGCCGAGGCCGGGCTGGCGGGGCAGGGAGCGAGTGGGGACGTGGTCTCGCGGCTGGCGCGCGCTGAGGTCAAATATGCGGGGACCGATACGCCCCTGACCGTGCCGTTCGGTCCGGCGGTCGAGATGCACGCCGCGTTTCAGGATCAACACAGGCGGCGTTTCGGCTTCGTCGGCGAGCGCGATCTGATCGTTGAAACGTTGCAGGTGGAGGCGGTGTCGGCGCCACCTGAGGGAGCGGAGGCGCCGGTCGCGGCGACCGGGGCAGGCGGATCGGTGGAGCCGGTCGAGATCGCTTCGGTCTGGATGGCCGGGGCGATGCGCGAGGCGGCGATCTACCGGCGCGAGGGGCTGGCGGCGGGCGTCGCGGTGGATGGTCCGGCGATCATTCTGGAGAGCACGGGCACGACGGTGGTCGAGCCCGGCTGGCGGGCCAGCGTCGATGCGCGCGCCAATCTGATCCTGACGCGGGTGGAGGCCCTGGCGAAGCGGACGGCGCTCGGGACCGAGGCCGATCCGATCCTGCTGGAACTGTTCAACAGCCGGTTCATGGCGGTGGCGGAGCAGATGGGCGAGGCGCTGAGGGCGACGGCCTATTCGGTGAACATCAAGGAGCGGCTGGACTTCTCCTGCGCCGTCTTCGACCGGACGGGCGCCCTGATCGCCAATGCGCCGCACATCCCGGTGCATCTCGGCTCGATGGGGGAGAGCATCGCGGCGGTGGTGCGGTCGCGCGGAGACGCGAAGGACGGTCGGGGCCTGAGGCGCGGCGACGTCTATATGCTGAACGCACCCTACAACGGCGGGACGCATTTGCCGGACATCACGGTCATCCTGCCGGTGTTTCTGGCGGACGATGCGGCGCCGGCCTTCTTCGTCGCGGCGCGGGGGCACCATTCGGACGTGGGCGGGATCACGCCCGGCTCCATGCCGCCGAACAGCCGGTCGGTGGAGGAAGAGGGGGTGCTGATCGACGACTTCCTGCTGATCGATCAGGGCGAACTGAGAGAGGCCGAGACGCGGGCCCTGTTCGGTTCCGGCGCCTGGCCGTCGCGCAATGTCGAGATGAACCTGGCTGATCTGAAGAGCCAGGTCGCGGCCTGCGCGCGTGGGGCCGAGGAGCTGGAGCGGATGGTCGCCGAGTTCGGGCGCGACACCGTCGAGGCCTATATGGGGCACGTCCAGGACAATGCCGAGGAGGCGGTGCGGCGCGTACTGGCCGACTTCGGCGGCGGAGAGTTCGCGCTGGAGATGGATGACGGCGCCATCATCCGGGTTCGGGTGTCGGTCAATGCGGAGACGCGGTCGGCGCGGGTCGATTTCACCGGCACCAGCGCCCAGAGGCCCACCAATTTCAATGCCCCGCGCTCCATCACCCGGGCGGCGGTGATGTATGTGTTCCGGACGCTGGTGGACGACGCCATCCCGCTGAACGAAGGCTGTCTGAAGCCGATCAGCCTGATCGTGCCGGAAGGGTCGATGCTGTCGCCCGTGTATCCGGCGGCGGTGGTGGCGGGCAATGTCGAGACCAGCCAGGCGGTGGTCGATGCCCTCTATGGCGCGCTGGGCGTCCTGGCCGCCAGTCAGGGGACGATGAACAACTTCACCTTCGGCGACGCGACGCGGCAGTACTATGAGACCATCGCCGGGGGCTCTGGCGCCGGGCCGGGCTTCGACGGGGCCTCGGCGGTCCAGACCCATATGACCAACAGCCGGCTGACCGATCCGGAGGTGCTGGAGACGCGGTTCCCGGTGCTGCTGGAGGGCTTTTCCATCCGGCACGGATCGGGCGGAAGCGGGGCCTCGACCGGCGGCAACGGGGCGGTCCGGCGCGTGCGCTTCCTCGAGCCGATGACGGCGGGCATCCTGTCGAACCGTCGGCGCGTGCCGCCGTTCGGGGCGGTGGGCGGCGATCCGGGTCAGGTCGGGATCAACCGGGTTGAGCGGACGGACGGCACGGTCGAGACCCTCGGCGCGACGGCCGAGGTCGAAATGGCGCCGGGCGATGTCTTCGTGATCGAGACGCCTGGGGGCGGGGGGTACGGAGTCGCTTGATCCTTCTCCCCTTGCGGGAGAAGGTGGCGGCCGGAGGCCGACGGATGAGGGGTTTCGCTGACGTCTGACGTCGGGGGAGAGCGCTCACTTTCGCCGCCGGCATGACCCCTCATCCGTCTCGCTCCGCGAGCCACCTTCTCCCGCAAGGGGAGAAGGGAAAGGAACAGACTTCTTGCTCGTCCTTCTCGGAATTCTGGTCGTGGTCGCGGGGTTCGCGGCGAGGCTCAATCCGTTGCTGACCATCGTGGTCGCGGCGCTGGTGACGGGGGTGCTGGCGGCGGTGGTCGCGGGCGCCGACGCGGCCGGACTGTGGCGGGCGGGGGTCGATACGCTGGCCCTGTTCGGCAAGGCGTTTAACGACAACCGCTACTTCCACATCACCTGGCTGATCCTGCCGGTGATCGGGCTGCTGGAGCGCGAAGGGCTGCAGGAGCGGGCGCGGATGCTGATCGGCAGGGTGCGGGCCGCGACGGCCGGGCGGCTGCTGCTGGTCTATCTGGTGCTGCGTCAGGCGACGGCGGCTCTGGGGCTGGTCTCGCTGGGCGGCCATCCGCAGATGGTCCGGCCGCTGGTCGCGCCCATGGCCGAGGGCGCGGCGGAGCGGGATCAGGGCGAGATATCGGAAGAGACCCGCTTCCGCATTCGCGGCATGGCGGCGGCGACGGACAATGTCGGCCTGTTCTTCGGCGAGGACATCTTCATCGCCATCGGCTCCATCGTCCTGATCGTCGGTTTCCTCGAACAGGCGGGGATCAAGGTCGAGGCCCTGCATGTGTCGCTGTGGGCCATCCCGACGGCCGTCGCGGCCTTCGTGGTGCACGGCGTCAGGCTGTGGTTCTTCGACCGGACCCTGAAGGCCGCTGCTGCGAAGGGAGATCCGGCATGATCACCCTCGACCACGCCTATGTCCTCGTCGGGCTGATGTTCCTGGCCTTCTGCGTGCTGACGGCGCTGGACCGCAGCCATCCGACCCGGATCCGCAACACCCTGTTCTGGGGCCTGATCGCCGTGTCGATGCTGTTCGGGGCCAAGCTGGGCGGGCTCGGCAACGGCATTCTGGTGCTGGCCCTCGTGGCCATTGGGGCGACGGGGAAGATGGGCGTCGCCAAACCTGTCACGACCGGGCCGGAGGAGCGTGTCGAGCGAGCCGAGCGCCGCGGCAACGCCCTGTTCCTGCCCGCCCTGATCATTCCGGTGGTCGCGGTCGGAGGGACGCTGGCGGCCAAATACACCGACGCCGGAAAGTGGCTGATCGGCCCGACCCAGACGACGCTGATCGCGCTGGGCCTCGGCTGTCTGATCGCCTTCTTCGCCGCCGTGGCCTGGCTTAGGCCGCCTGTCTCCGCGCCGGCGCAGGAAGGGCGGCGGCTGATGGATTCCATCGGCTGGGCGGCCCTGCTGCCCCAGATGCTGGCCTCGCTGGGCGCGGTGTTTCTGGCGTCCGACGTCGGGGACGTGGTGGGGCAGGCGGTGACGGCGGTCATCCCCCTGACGACGCCGCTGCTGGCCGTGATCGCCTATTGCGTAGGCATGGCGCTGTTCACCATCGTCATGGGCAATGCCTTCGCGGCCTTCCCGGTGATGACGGCGGCGATCGGCCTGCCGCTGGTGGTGCATCAGTTCGGCGGCGATCCGGCCATCGTCTGCGCCATCGGCATGCTGGCCGGCTTCTGCGGGACCCTGCTGACGCCGATGGCGGCGAACTTCAATGTGGTGCCGGCCAATCTGCTGGACCTGCCCGACCGCAATGCCGCCTTCAATGGGGTGATCCGGGCCCAGGCGCCGACGGCGGCGGTGATGCTGCTGGTCAATATCGTCCTGATGTACGCCCTGGCCTTCCGGTTCTGAGATGACGCGACTGACGACTGAAACCGCCAGCTTGTACGCCCGCACGGCCCTGGGCCATGTGACGCGGGAATATCCGAACAAGCTGGATCACGTGATCACCGGACCGGAGGCGGTGAAGGGGCCGCGCGCCCTGCATCCGATCTTCTTCGGCAGCTTCGACTGGCACTCCTGCGTGCACGGCTGGTGGACCCTGTTCACGGTGTTGCGCTTGTATCCGGAGATTCCGGAGGCGGAGGCGATCCGGAAACTGGCGGACGAGCTGTTCACGGATCGCAATGTCGAGGCTGAGGTCGCCTATCTGGCCGAGCCATCCAGCCGCGGGTTCGAACGGCCCTACGGCTGGGCCTGGCTGCTGATGCTGGCGGGCGAGTTGACGCGGCATGACAACGCGGACGGTCTGCGGTGGTCGGCGAGGCTGAAGCCGCTGGCCGACGCCTTCGCTGACCGGTTCAAGGCCTTCCTGCCGCTGGCCACCTATCCGGTGCGGGTCGGGACCCATTACAACACCGCCTTCGCCCTGACCCTGGCGCTGGACTATGCGGCGGCGGAGAAGGACGCGGAACTGGCTGAGCTGTGCAAGGGCAAGGCGCGGGACTGGCATCTGGCCGATGCGGGCTGTCAGGCCTGGGAGCCGTCGCAGGACGAGTTCCTGTCGCCGGCCCTGATGGAGGCCGAGCTGATGCGGCGGGTGCTGGCGCCGGCCGAGTTCGCCGGCTGGTTCGACGCCTTCCTGCCCGATCTGGCGCAACAGAGCCCCGCGACCCTGTTCGCCCCGGCCAGCGTCAGCGACCGGTCGGACGGCAAGATCGCCCATCTGGACGGGCTGAACCTGAGCCGGGCCTGGTGCTGGCGGGGCATCGCTTCGGCTCTGGCGGACGACCGCAAGGCCATCGCGCTCAAGGCCGCCGACGACCATCTGGCGGTGGCCCTGCCGCAGGTGACCGGCGACTATATGGGCGAGCACTGGCTGGCCAGTTTTGCGCTGTTGGCGCTGCTCGCCACTGCATGAACAATCGGTAAGGTTGGCGGCCTCGCCAAGTCCGTCCGTATGCCGCTAGATGCCGCCCTGTTCGGAGAGGGGCTATTCGATGAAGCGGATGTGGTTGACGACGGCGGCTGTGGCCGTGCTGGCGATGCAGGGGCCGATGCAGGCTCTGGCCCAGACGCAGAGCCCTCCGCCCACGCCGACCCCCGCTCCGCAAGACGCCCCGCCGGCCCCGACGCCGGACCAGCCCGCGCCCGCGCCGGTGCTGGAGGCCGCGGCTCCGGCCGCGACGGCGACGCCCGCTCCGGCCGCCACGCCCGACAAGCCCAAGTGGGACGTCAACAATCCGCCCGGGCCGTCGCATGACGTGAACATCAACGTCACCCAGGGCACCTGGATGTCGCTGGACGTCAGCCCCGACGGCAAAACGATCGTCTTCGATATGCTGGGCGATATCTACACCATGCCCATCGGCGGCGGTGAGGCGAAGGCCATCGCCTCCGGCGTCGCCTGGGAGATGCAGCCGAAGTTCTCGCCCGACGGGACCCGCATCGCCTTCACCTCGGACCGGGGCGGCGGCGACAACATCTGGACCATGGCCGTCGACGGCTCGGACCTGCAGCAGGTGTCGAAGGAGAGCTTCCGTCTGGTGACCCAGCCGGAGTGGACGCCGGACGGCCAGTTCATCGTCGGCCGCAAGCACTTCACCTCCAGCCGTTCGCTGGGCGCCGGTGAGATGTGGATGTGGCACCGGTCGGGCGGCGGCGGCGTGCAGCTGACCACCCGCCGGACGCAGCAGAAGGACACGGGCGAGCCCGCCTTCTCGCCGGACGGCCGCTATCTCTACTTCTCGGACGACACGACCCCGGGCGGTCAGTTCGAATACTCCAAGGACGTCAACACCCAGATCTACGCCATCCAGCGGCTGGACCGGCAGACGGGCGAGACCGAGGAATTCCTGTCGGGCCCCGGCGGTTCGATTCGCCCGACGCCCTCGCCGGACGGCAAGTCGATCGCCTTCATCCGCCGCGTCCGCTACCAGTCGACGCTGTATGTGATGGACATCGAGAGCGGCCGCGAGACGCCGATCTATGGCCATCTGGACCGCGATCTTCAGGAGACCTGGGCGATCCACGGCGTCTATCCGGCGATGAGCTGGACGCCGGACGGCAAGTCGATCGTCTTCTGGGCCGGTGGCACCTTCCACAAGATCGACGTGGCCTCGCAGGCCGTGACCGACATCCCCTTCCATGTGTCCGACACCCGCCGGGTCGAGCCCGCGGTGCGCACCACGGTCGATGTGGCGCCCGACACCTTCCAGACGAAGATGATCCGCTGGGCCCACGCCTCGCCGGACGGGACGAAGGTGGTGTTCGAGTCGCTCGGCAACATCTGGATCCGCGACCTGCCGACGGGCACGGCGCGCCGTCTGACCTCGCAGAGCGACCACTTCGAACTCTATCCGTCCTGGTCCCGCGACGGCCGGTCGATCGTTTATACGACCTGGTCGGACAAGGACCTGGGCACGGTGCGGGTGGTGTCCGCCTCGGGCGGGACGGGCCGCGTGGTGACGCAGCACCCGGGCCACTTCATCGAGCCGAGCTTCTCGCCGGACGGCAAGACGATCGCCTATCGCGCCATCACCGACGGCTATCTGACGACGGGTCTGTGGGGCCGCAATCCGGGCATCTATCGCGTGCCGACGGCGGGCGGGGAATCCACTCTGGTGACCGAGGATGGGTCCTCGCCGCAGTGGGGCGCGTCCAACGACCGCATCTTCTTCCTGGGCCGTCAGGACGGGAACTCGGCGCTCAAGTCGGTGGATCTGGGCGGGCATGAGCCGCGCACCCACCTGACCTCGCAATGGGCCTCGGACTTCGAGATTTCGCCGGACGAGCACTGGGTCGCCTGGACCGAGCGGTTCAACGCCTATGTCGCGCCGTTCGTGGCCACCGGCCGCCCGGTCGAGATGGGCGCCAAGGGCGACGCCCTGCCGCAGACCCGCGTGACCCGCGACGCCGGCAACTGGCTGACCTGGTCGGGCGATTCCTCGCGGCTGAGCTGGGCCATCGGGCCGGAGTTCTTCACCCGCACCCTGCAGGACAGCTTCAAGTTCGAGGACGGGGCGCCGGCCGAACTGCCCAAGCCCGCCGAGCACGGCATCAACCTCGGCATCACCGCCACGGCCGACAAGCCGACGGGCCGTCTGGTCCTGACCGGCGCCCGCATCATCACCATGAACGGGGACCAGGTGATCGAGGACGGCGTCATCGTCGTCAACGAGAACCGGATCGAAGCCATCGGTCCGCGCGGCTCGGTGACCGTGCCCGCCGATGCGACCGTCATGGACATGACCGGCAAGACCATCACCCCCGGTCTGATCGACGCCCACTGGCACGGCTCGATGGCGGCGGACGGCATCATCCCGCAGCAGAGCCGCATCGACTATGCGTCCCTGGCCTTCGGGGTGACGACGATCCACGACCCGTCGAACGATTCCAGCGAGATCTTCGCCCACTCCGAACTGGCCCGCGCCGGGCGGGTGGTCGGGCCGCGCATCTATTCGACGGGCACGATCCTGTACGGCGCCCAGACGCCGTTCACGGCCCAGATCGACAGCCTCGACGACGCCCTGTCGGCGCTACGCCGGACCCAGGCTCTGGGGGCGATCAGCGTCAAGAGCTACAACCAGCCGCGTCGCGACCAGCGTCAGCAGGTCATCGAGGCCGCGCGCCAGCTGAACATGAACGTCGTCCCCGAGGGCGGCTCCCTGTACCAGCACAATATGTCGATGATCGTCGACGGCCATACGACGATCGAACACTCGATCCCGCTGGCCCATCTGTATGACGACGTGCGCCAGCTGTGGAGCCAGACGGACGTCGCCTACACCCCGACCCTGATCGTGGCCTATGGCGGCGCCTTCGGCGAAAATTACTGGTACCAGGAAAGCCCGGTCTGGAACGATCCGCTGCTGCAGCAGTACGTCCCGCGCCGGGTGCTGGACGCCCGCGCCCGCCGGCCGACGACCCAGCCGATGGAGGAGTGGAACCACATCGCCATCTCGAGCCAGGCCAAGGCCCTGTCGGATCTGGGCGTCAACGTCGAGACCGGCGCCCACGGCCAGCGCGAGGCCTTGGGAGAACACTGGGAAATCTGGATGATGGCCAAGGGCGGGATGACGCCGATGCAGGCCCTGCGCACCGGCACCCTGAACGGGGCCAAGGCTCTGGGCATGGACAAGGACATCGGCTCGCTGGAGGTCGGCAAGCTGGCCGATATGGTGGTGATGAACTCCAACCCGCTGGAGAACATCAGGAACACCCGCGACATCGCCTACACGGTCGCCAACGGCCGGGTCTATGACAGCCATATGGACGAGGTGGGCCGCCGCAACCGTCCGCGCCAGCCCTTCTGGTTCGCGTCTTCGGACGGAGAGGCGGGGCCCGCGGGCGTCGCCGTCACGACCGGTCACGGTCACGGCTCCGGCGAGGACGACGGGTCGGACGCGGACTGATCCACGACAGGTCCCGGGGCAGGTCATGAGCGATGACGGCCTCGAGGGCCTGCGGACCAGTCCGGCCGCGCGGCGGGCGGCGGAGCTGAAGGCCTTCCTGTTCGCCGTCCAGCCGATCGCCAGCGATCTGGCCGCGACTCTGGTCTTCTATCTGGTGCTGATCATCGGCGGCCGGGTGGAGGTCGCGGTCGCGCTGGGCATCGCCCTCGGGCTCGGCCAGCTGGTGTGGGCGCTGGCGCGGCGATTGCGGATCGCGCCGATGCAGTGGGTCAGTCTGGGGCTGGTCGTGGTCATGGGCGGAGCCACCCTGGTCACCCATGACCCGCGCTTCGTGCTGATCAAGGTCAGCGTCGTCTACGCCCTGATCGGCGGCGCCATGCTGCAGCCCGGCTGGCTGCACCGCTACATCCCGCCCATCGCCGTGCGCCATATCCCGGAGCGATGGGTGGTGATCTCGGGCTATGTCTGGGCCGGGCTGATCCTCGGAACCGGGGTGCTGAACCTCGTCCTGACCCTGACGGTCGAGGCGCGGACGGTGGCGGCGGTGATGACGGTCTGGGCGATCGGGTCGAAGATCGCCCTGTTCGCGGGTCAGTATCTGCTGTTCCGGACAGTCGCGCGGCGGAGCATCCGCGCCGCGCTTGCGGCTACAATTCCAGATGCAGGAACTGGTTGAAGGCGCTGCGCTCGTAGTCGCTGAAGGGCTCGCCGTCGACGAAGCCGCGTCGGCGGTAGAGGGCCAGGGCCGGGTCGAAGGCCTCGCCTGAGCCGGTCTCCAGCGAGAGGCGGGCATAGCCGCGCGCCTTCGCCTCGCCGATGATGTGCTCCAGCAGGGCGGCGGCGACGCCCGCGCGCAGATGGTCGGGATGGGTGCGCATCGACTTCAGTTCGCCCGTGCCGTCGGGCAGGGCCTTGAGGGCGCCGATGCCGGCGAGGCTGTCGCCGCGCCAGACGCTCCAGACGGTGACGTCAGCGCGCTGCAGGCCGGTCAGGTCCAGAGCCCGCACATGATCCGGCGGCGAGTTGGCGTGCATCCCGGCAAGGTGCAGGGCCAGCAGGGCGCGGGTCGGATCGCCGGACAGGTCGTCGATGCGGATGTCGAACGGCGCGGTCATTTCATCACCTGATGGTCGGACGGGACGTCCTGGATCCGGCGGTAGAGCCAGTTCTTGAGCATGACCGGCACGGCGAAGCACAACGCGCCGAGAACGCCGCCGATCGCCATGCAGATCAGTCCGACGACTGCGACCACGAGGGCCTCCTTCGGGTCTCCGAGCGCGACGACCGTCTTGACCATAAAGACGCCGAGCAGCGGCGCCATGACCGCGAAGGCGCCCGCCACGGCGGCGTTGAAGACGCTGGTCGGGCTCGAGATCAGCCGTCCCAAGGGCCTACTTCCGGCATTCCATCAGCGGCTGGATCTTCGTGCCGAAGTCCTCGATGCCCTGTTCGAAGTCGTCGAAGGTCAGGAGCACGCCACCGGTGCCGGGGACTTCCGACATCTCGTCCAGCATCTTGGCGACGCTGGCGTAGGAGCCGACCAGGGTGCCCATGTTGATGTTCACGGCGCCTTCCGGAGCGGCGAGCTGGATGACGTTGGTGGTGGCGTTGACCTTGTCGGCGGCGCCCTGGTCCTTGAGCCAGCTGATGGCGTCGACGTCGACGCCGTCGTTGTAGGACTTCCACTTCGCCATCGCCTCTTCGTCGGTGTCGGCGGCGATGATCATGACGAGGACGAACATCTTCACGTCGCGACCGGTCCTGGCGGTCGCCTCGGCCAGGCGCTCGTTGTTGAAGGCGAAGGCCTTGGGCGTGTTGACCCCCTTGCCGAGGCAGAAGGCGTAGTCGGCCCACTTTGCCGAGAAGGCCAGGCCCTCATCCGAGGAGCCGGCGCAGATGATCTTCATGTCCCCGGTCGGCTGGGGCCGGACGAGGCAGTCGTCCATTTCGTAATAGTCGCCCTTGAGGTCCGACCGGCCCGTCTCCCACAACTCGCGCAGGATCCGGGCGTACTCGTCCAGCATCTTGTAGCGGTTGCGGAAGTGGTCCTCGCCGGGCCACAGGCCCATCTGGGAATATTCCGGCTTCTGCCAGCCGGTGATCAGGTTCAGGCCGAAGCGGCCGTGGCTGATCGAGTCGATCGTGTTGCACATCCGCGCGGCGAAGGCCGGCGGGATGATCAGGGTCGGGCAGGTGGCGTAGATCTTGATCTTCTCGGTCACCGCCGCGAGGCCGGACATCAGGGTGAAGCTCTCCAGCCCGTACTCCCAGAACTCGGTCTTGCCGCCGAAGCCGCGAAGCTTGATCATCGACAGAAGGAAGTCGAGGCCGTGCTTCTCGGCCGCCTGGGCGATGCGCTTGTTCAGGTCGAACGAGGGCATGTACTGCGGCGCGTTCTCCGAAATCAGCCAGCCGTTGTTGTTGATCGGGATGAAGACGCCGACTTCCATGGTGCAGTCCTTCAGGTGTCGCCGGAGAGCCAGGCGATCAGTTGGGCATTGAAGACATCGGGAAGCGTCGCCGTAAAGGCGTGACCGCCCCAGGGGACCACTTCCAGCGTCGCATTGGGCAGGCCGGCCGCCAGACGCAGGGCCAGCCGGGGCGGGACCAGCATGTCGTCGGCCGAGGCGCTGACGAGTACGGGGTGCGGGATCTCGCCCAGCCGGTCGTCGATATCGAAGGCCAGGAGGGCGCCGATGCGGGCCAGCATGACGTCGGTGCGCGGGAAGTGGGCCACGTGATGCGGCTCCTGCTCCTTCAGCAGGGCGTCGTTCTCCGAGATCCAGTCGGGCGGATAGAGGAACAGGCTCTGGGCCTCGACATAGGCCTGGGGTCCGAAGGCCTCCAGCAGCCGGGTGCGGGCGGAAAAGCAGCGGCCGACGTGGGGATCGGGCCGCGACCAGCCGTTGACGACGACCAGCTTATCGAGCCGCTCGGGATGGTCGAGCGCCAGCTGGAGGCCCGCATTGCCGCCCGCCGCATGGCCGACCAGATGGGCCTTGGCCGTGTCCGTGGCATCAAGGACGGCGACGATGTCCTCGGCCATGGAGGCGACCGAGTGGTCGGGCCTGAGCGACCGGTCGCTGCGGCCCGTGCCACGGTGGTCGTAGAGGATGACGCGGAAGCGCTCTGTCAGGGCGGCCAGCTGCGGCGCCCAGAAGGCGGCTGAACCGCCAAGTCCGGCGGACAGGATGACGCTGGACGCGTCCTCGGGACCGTCGTGGATTTCCCAGTAGAGGCCGTCGGCGGTTCCGCTCTTCACAGCTTCAGTCCGAAGCGCGGGCCGATGCCGGTCATGGCCAGGTAGAGGCCGATGGTGAGAGCGCAGCCGAGGCCCAGCGCGGGCCAGAAGGGCATGCCGCGTCGGAGCAGGGCAGGGATGACGAGAAACATCGGCAGCGACGGCAAAACGTACCAGAACGTCGCCTGGGCGTGGTTCGCCATGTTGTCCGCATCGGGCTTCGCCGACCACAGCCAGATCATGCCGAGCACCGAGACCAGCGGCAGGGAGGCGATCAGGGCGCCGACGCCGGGCTGACGACGCGCCACCTCCGACGCCGCCACGATCAGGATGGCGGAGACGACGGCCTTGATCAGCAGGGTCGCGAGCGGGCTCACTTGCCGATGTGGGCGATGGTGGCGATTTCGACGAGGAAGTCGGGGCGGACGAGGCCGCACTGGATGCAGAAGCGCGCCGGCTTGTCGCCCGGGAAATACTCCGCATAGACTTTGTTGAGGGCGGCGTAGTCGGCCCAGTCCTTGAGGAAG
Organism: Brevundimonas sp. ALps5; assembly: GCF_058681645.1. NCBI lineage: Bacteria > Pseudomonadati > Pseudomonadota > Alphaproteobacteria > Caulobacterales > Caulobacteraceae > Brevundimonas > Brevundimonas sp. ALps5. The sequence goes on from NZ_CM178744.1 coordinate 2,575,969, forward strand.
ATGTGGTTCATGGTCACGTCGTCCATGGTCCCGCCGGCGGTCTCGATCACCGACTTGATGGTCTCCAGCACGATGCGGGTCTGGCCCTCGGCGTCGCCGACGCAGGCGACGTTGTTGTCCTTGTCGAAGGCGAGCGTCCCCGAGACATAGACCACGCCGTCGGCGAGGGTCCCGGGCGAGAAGGGGGCGATCGGGGGGACGGTTCCGGGCGGGGTGATGACGGTCTTGGGCATTCAGGCCTCCTGTTCAGTGGTGGGCGCGATCTGGCCGACGACGCCCTTGAAGTCGGCGACGCTGGAGACCCAGCCGAAGAATTTCTCGATGTTGTAGAGGGCGGCCTGCTGGACGAACTCGGGCCCGGCCTGATGGGTGGCGTCCTCGAGCACGACGCCGAAATATTCGAGGAAGAAGCCGTCGCGCAGGGTGCTCTCCACACAGACGTTGGTGGCGATGCCGACGAAGACCAGGTTGCGGATGCCGCGCGAGCGCAGGACGCTGTCGAGCTGGGAGTTGAAGAAGCCGGAGTAGCGCGTCTTGTGCAGCTGGATGTCGCCGGGCTGCGGCTTCAGCTCGTCGACCAGCTCATAGTCCCAGGTCCCGCGCGCCAGCAACTGGCCGTACAGTTCGGGGCGGGCGCGCATGGTCTTGAGCGCATTGGACTTGTGGAAGTTGGGACTGCCTGGACCGCCCGCCTCGACATAGTCGGGGTCCCAGCCATTCTGGAAATAGATGACCGGGACGCCGGCGCCGCGCGCCACCTCCAGCACCCCCTTGATGTTGGCGATGACCCTGGCCGCGCCCGAGATGTCGAAGCCCGCGAGGTCCAGATAGCCGCCCGGGGAGGCATAGGCGTTCTGCATGTCGATGACGATGACGGCGGTCGAGGCCGGATCGATCTCCAGCGGTTCGGGACGGGCGGGCAGAGTGATCTTGGCGGCCATGAGGGGAGGGCGTCCGCGTTACGGGAAACGCCTACCCTCTCGCGGCCCGGGCCCGGCGCCAAGCCCTGATGCGTCAGATCGGATCGTCCAGCAGCAGGCGGGCGGCGACGGCGGCGTCGAAATGGCGATCCATCGCGGCCCGAGCGGCCTGGGGATCGCCGCGGGTGATGGCTTCGGCGATGTCGAGATGGCGATCGAGGATGGCCCGGTGCTGGGCGTCGGAGTGCAGCAGGCCCCAGGCGGCGGACACCGAGGATTCCAGCAGCGGCTCCAGCGAGGCGATGATCTGGGCCATCAGGAGGTTGCGGCCGGCGTCGGCGATGGCCTTGTGGAGCTGGATGTCGAGGCTCATCAGCTCGGTGGAGCCGCGCTCGGCCGCCGACATGGCGCGGGCCAGTTCGGTGATCCGGGCGGCCTCGGCGTCGGTGCGGCGAACGGCGGCGAGGGCGACGGTCTCGGTCTCGAGGCAGCGGCGCGTCTCCCAGATCTGGCGCATCGAGATCTGTTCGGTGCGGACGGCGTGATCCAGCGAGATGGACAGGACCGAGCCGTTCAGGGCGCTGACCCGGGGGCGGCGGCCGTTGGCGGTCTCGATGATGTTGAGGGCGGCCAGGGCGCCGAAGGCTTCGCGCACCACCGGGCGGCTGACGGCCAGATCCTCGGCGAAGCGGGTCTCGGACGGCAGGTCGTCGCCGACGCGCAGCCGCTCGCGCGAGATGTGTTCGACCACCCGGCGCATCACGAACTGGACGCGGGTTTCGGCGGCGGGGACGTCGAGGGTCATGGAAGGGGGAAGCCGGCGTCTGGAGCCGCTGAGGGAAAAGCGGCGGGATTTCGGGAGTCTAGCACGCGGGAACCCGGTTCGGTCCAGCGATGACGGCGTGGTGCTTTTGACGGCCGCGAGAACCGGCTAGAGGCAGGTCAAACCGCCCCGCAGAGGCCCGTCCGCCGGAGACGCCGCATGACCGAAATCGTTGAAGGAGCGCCCCTGATCGCGGGTGTGGAACTGGGCGGGACCAAGATCGTCTGCCTTCTGGCCACGGGGCCTGACGATATCCGCGACGAGGTCCGCCTGCCGACCACGACACCCGAGGAGGCCCTGGGGCAGGTCCGGGCGGTGCTCCAGCGCTGGAAGGCCGAGCATGACTTCAAGGCGCTGGGCATCGGCAGTTTCGGGCCGCTGGAGCTGGACGACCGGGCGGCGAACTGGGGCTCCATCGTCTTCACGCCCAAGCCGGGCTGGTCGGACGCCGACCTGACGGTGCTGGGCCGGGACCTGGGCGTGCCCATGGCCATCGACACCGACGTCAACGGCGCGGCCTTCGCCGAAGGAGTCTGGGGCGCGGCGCGAGGTTTGCGATCATTTTCGTACGTCACCGTCGGTACCGGGATCGGCGTCGGCGTCGTGATCAACGGCCAGTCGGTCAGCGGTCTGGGCCATACGGAAGCGGGGCATCTGCGCGTCGGTCGGATCGCGGGCGACACCTGGCCCGGCAGCTGCCCCTATCACGGCGACTGCGTCGAGGGGCTGGCGGCGGGGCCGGCCCTGCTGGCCCGCACCGGCAAGCCCGGCGAGACCCTGTCGGCGGACGATCCGGCCTGGGAGATGGTGGTGCGCGCGCTCGCGGGCCTACTGCACAATCTGGTGCTGACGGCCGCGCCCGAGCGGATCCTGATCGGCGGCGGCGTCTTCGGCGGCAACGACCATCTGTTCGCGCGCCTGCGCAGCGCCCTGATCGAGAGCCTGGCCGGCTATGCGACCGCAGGCCGGATCGCGGCGATGATCGATGACTATGTCGTCCCGCCGGGACTGGGCGGGATGGCCGGGCCGCTGGGGGCCATCGTCCTGGGCCGCAACGCGTTGCGCTGAACTGCGAAACGGCCGCCCGGGTGGTCCCGGACGGCCGTTCTGCCTTCTCCTTGAAGCCGTGCCCTAGGTCGGCAGGGCCCAGGCGATCACCTCGTCGGAGATGGGGGTCTCCATGAAGTGATGGCCTCCGGGGGCGAGGACCAGATACTGGCGGCCCCCGATCTCATAGGTCATCGGGGTGGCCTGACCGCCGCCGGGCAGGACGTCGGACCAGACCGTCTTGCCGGTGTTGATGTCGATGGCGCGGATCAGACCGTCGGTGGCGGCGGCGACGAAGACCAGATTGCCCGCCGTGACCACCGCGCCGCCGTTGTTGGGCGTCCCGATGTTGATCGGCAGACCCGAGCGGATATCGAACGGCCCGTTCAGGCGCGCCGTGCCCAGGGGGCGATCCCAGATCTGGCGTCCGGTCTTCAGGTCGATGGCCCGGATGCCGCCGTAGGGAGGCTCCTTGCACAGCAGACCGGTCTGCTCCAGCCGCCAGCCGGCGTTGACGTGGATGGCGTAGGGCGTGCCGACCTGCGGGTCGCCGTCGCCTTCGGCCCCGCTCTTGCGGGCGCGCGGATCGCCACGCGGGAACCAGCCCGCCTTGACCGCCTCGGCCCGGGGAACCAGCGTATTGTAGTTGGGCATGTCGTTGTAGTTGGCGACGATCACGCCCCGGTTCGGATCGATGGCGATGCCGCCCCAGTCCGAACCGCCGTTGTAGCCCGGGTATTCGATATAGTGCCGGCCGACGGTCGGCGGGGTGTAGAAGCCCGCATAGCTGGCCTGACGGAACTGGATCCGGCAGACCATCTGGTCGATCAGCGACATGCCCCACATCGACTTTTCGGTCAGGTCGTTCTGGCGGCGCAGGGTGTGGAACAGGGAGTGGGGCTGGGTGGCCGTGCGCATCGCCGGCTCCTGACCGCCTTGCGGGACGGGCAGTTCGGCGACCTCGGTCAGGGGCTGGCCGGTCTCGCGGTTCAGGACATAGATGTCGCCCTGTTTGGACGGCAGGACGACGGCCGGAGTGGTTCCAGCCCCCGTGGGGAAGTCGACCAGGGTCGCCTGGGAGCCCAGGTCATAGTCCCAGACGTCGTGGTGGACGGTCTGGAAATGCCAGCGAGGCTTGCCGGTGGCGACGTCGAGCGCGACGAGCGAGGTCGCATAGTCCAGCTGCGGGCCGGTGCGGTCCGAGGACCAGTAGTCGGCGGCGGTCGAACCCAGCGGCAGATAGACCAGGCCCAGACGCTCGTCGCCCGAGGCGGTGGTCCACATGTTGGGCGTGCCCAGGGTGTAGATCTGACCGGCGGGCGGGGTGGTGTTGATGTCGGGGCGCATCATGTCCCAGGCCCAGCGCAGCCGGCCAGTGACGGCGTCGAAGCCCTTGATCACGCCCGAGGGAGCGCGGCGGTACTGGCCGTCCAGGATCTGGTGACCGGTGACCACCACGCCGCGCACGATGGTCGGGGCCGAGGTGATGGAGACCATGCCCGGGATCAGCGGACCCATGTCGGCGGCGGTGTCGACCTGGCCGTTCTGGCCGAAGCCGGCGCAGCGCTGGCCGGTGCGGCTGTCGACTGCGATCAGCCGGGCGTCCAGCGTGCCCCAGATGATGCGGGTGGCGCAGGGCGTCGCGGCCGTCGCGTTCGGCACGACATAGTAGCTCACGCCGCGGCAGGCGGCCGTATAGGGGATGTTGGCGTCCGGAACCTGGGGGTCATGACGCCAGATCGTCTTGCCGGTCGCGGCGTCGACGGCGAGGACGATGCCCTTGCCGGAGCAGATGTAGAGGGCGTTGCCGATCTTCAGCGGGGTGTTTTCGGAGGCGTATTTCTTCTGGGCGAGGGGGCGGTCGCCGGGCAGGTCGCCGGTGTGGATGTCCCAGGCCCGCTGGAGTTTGGCGACATTGCCGGTGTTGATCTGGTTCAGGGGCGAATAGCGCTGGGCGTGGTAGGTGCCGCCGTAGGCCGGCCAGTCGGCGCCGACGGGAATGGCGTCCGGATCGCTGTTGGTCGCGGGCCGGGCGGCGGGCAGGGGCATGTCGACCCGGGGCGCATTGGCGAGGGCCACGCCGAAGCCGCCGATCAGGACGAAGGCCACGAAGGCGACGCCGCCGCCCAGCGCCCATTTGCGACCCTCGCGGCCCGGCTTGAGCACCGGCAGCGACGCGATCACCAGGGCCAGGAGCACCAGGGGGCCGACGATCCGGGGGACCAGGCCCCAACCGTCGAGCCCGACCTCCCAAAGGGCCCACAGGACCGTCAGGGCGAAGAGGCCGATGTAGATCCAGGCCCCGATCAGCTTCAGCCGGAACATCATTACGCCGGACGCGACCAGGCCCAGCCCGGCGAGAAGATAATAGAGGGAGCCGCCCAGCAGCATGAGCTTGATCCCGCCGTAGACCAGTATGGCCCCGATCAGGATCAGGATGAGGGACAGGAGGCGGACAAGGGAGTGGACGAGGATTTGGGTGAGCGTGGCTCCCGTCCCCCCTCCGCCGGATGTTGCGAGGGACGGTCTGGCCATGTCGTAGTCCTTCTCAGGGTGCGTCAATTTGTCATGCAAACACGCCTGTCAGGCAGGTCGTTCCCTCACGAACCGTAACAGCCGCGGTATTTTATGTGTCGCAACGTGTCGCGCCACGGCCGGTTCGGGGATCGGGGATTCGCGAAGCCGGGCGCTAAGCCTTGCTCAAGGTTCTTGTGCGATGACCGAGGGTCACCCGGATTTCGTATGTTCCGTCTTGTAAAGTTCCTTGTCGCGGCGTGCTTCGCGATCCTCCTCGGCGCCGAGGCGGCATCGGCCGAGGCCTCGACTCCGCCGCGCAGCCCCAATGCCCTGATCGAGGCGGTCGAGAAGCGGGCGAGCGCGACGAACTTCCAGGCCCTGGACCGGTTCGGCGAGGCGGCCATCGCCCGCAACGACCGCGAAGGCCTGAACCGTCTCTATCATGTCGCCTGGATCTATCTGAACCAGGGCGAGTTCGATCACACCCGCTACTGGAACGGCCAGCTGGAGGCCGCGGCGCGCAACCAGCGCGACGCCCGCTATGTGACCATCGCCCATCTGAACGATCTGGCGATCCGTTATGACACCGGCGAGGCGGCGGCGGCCGCGGAAATGCAGCGGATCGCTGCGACGGCGACCGACTGGTTCGTCAAGGTGCACGCCACCCGCCTCTACGCCCTGTCGCTGATGGACAACGACCGGATCGGCGACGGGCTGAAGATGCTGGCCGAGATCGACGGGATCATCCCGGAGAAGGACGCCTATGCCGCCACGGCCCATGCCGGGGTGTGGGAGGTCGCGGGTATCGGCCTGATGAAGCTGAACGACTTCGAGGGCAGCGCCACCGCCTTCGGCAAGTTCGAGATCGACTTCGCCAATCCGGCCTATCCGCGTCCCGACTTTGACAGCCTGTATAATCTCGCCCGCCTGGCCGTGCAGGTCGGGGACCAGTCCCTGGCCGACCGTCTGGCCGCCGCCCACCACCGGCTTGCCGCCCGCGCGGGCTTGCAGAGCCTTTCAGTCTATGACGCCAGCCTGTGCGCCACCGTGGCCCAGGCCCGCCATGCGCCGCGCGACGTGCTGAAATGCCTCGAACCCTATGGCCATCAGTTGGGCGCCGCCGCCTTCCTGGCCGGCCGGCTGCTGCCGATGAGGGCCATCGCCAACGCCCAGCTGGGCAATGTCGCGGCCGCTCGCGCCGATCTGGCCGAGGTCCGCCGCCGCGAGGCCGCCGGCGCCTTCCGCGAGGACGGGGCGTCGGAAATCCCGCACGTCGAGGCCGAGCTGTTGTTCGCCGAGGGGCGTCCGGAGGAGGCTTACCGCAAGCTGCGCGAATACGATCAGGCCGCCGAGATCCAGGCCAACCGCCGCTTCAGCGCCGGCATCCGTCAGGTCACCGGCGACATGCAGGACAAGCTGGACCGCCGCCGCCAGCAGCTGGAGACCGAACGCGCCAACACGGTCCTGCAGAAGGACGTGATCCAGTCGCAGAACTGGATCGTCGGCATCGCCGTGGTCTTCTTCCTGTCGGCAATCGCGACGCTGATCTGGCAGTTCCGGCTGTCGAAACATCTGCGCGAGGCCCGCAAGCGGGCCGAGGCCGCCAACCTGTCCAAGTCCGAGTTCCTGGCCAATATGAGCCATGAGATCCGCACGCCGCTGAACGGCATCGTGGCCATGGCCGACACCCTGGCGCGCGCGGGGATGAAGCCGCGCGAGCATGAGATGGTCGAGGTCATCCGCGCCTCGGGCGTGACGCTGGAACGTCTGCTGTCCGACATCCTCGACAGCGCCCGGATCGAGTCCGGCAATGTCACCATCGAGACGGCGCCCTTCCATCTGGGCGATGCCGTGCGCGGCGTCGGCATGCTGTGGACCCAGCGCGCCGAGGAGAAGGGCGTGGCGCTGGAGGTCTCCATCGATCCGGCGCTGGAACACGTCGTCAGCGGTGACCCGGTGCGGTTCCGCCAAATCCTGACCAATCTGATTTCCAACGCCCTGAAGTTCACCGACAAGGGCGCCGTGCGGGTAACCGGCGAGACCACGCCCGAGGGGCTGTTCCGTTTCACCGTCGCGGACAGCGGCGTGGGCTTCGACGACGCCGAGAAGGAACGGATCTTCGGCCGCTTCCAGCAGGCTGACGGTTCGATCACCCGACGCTTCGGCGGCACGGGTCTGGGCCTGGCCATCTCCAGGGACCTGTCCGAGCTGATGGGCGGGACACTGGACTGCCGCAGCCGGCCGGGCGAGGGCGCGACCTTCTGGTTCGACCTGCCCCTGCCGGAGTGCGAGGCGCCGATCGCGGTCGAGGCCGCCAACGCCGCGACGGACGGTTGGGAAGAGGGCGCGTCGCTGCGTATCCTTCTGGCCGACGACCATCCGGCCAACCGCAAGGTCGTCGAGATCATGCTGGCCGAGAGCGCGGTCGAGCTCGTCCCGGTCGAGAATGGCCAGGAGGCGCTGGACGCCTATGCCGCCGCTCTGGAGGGAGAGGGCCGCTTCGATCTGATCCTGATGGATATGCAGATGCCGGTGATGGACGGCCTGACCGCTACCGCCGCGATCCGCGCGCTGGAGATCGAAAAGGCCGCCGCGCGCACGCCAATCATCATGCTGACCGCCAACGCCCTGGCCGAGCATGTCGCGGCGGGCAAGGCCGCGGGCGCCGACGGCCACCTGGCCAAGCCCATCACCCTGACCACCCTGTTCGCCGCCATCGAGACGACCCTCGCGGGCGCCGGGGCGGAAGAGGAGCTGGAAGCGGCCTGAGTCTTTCCTCACCACGCGTAGCGTGGGGAGGGGGGCGCCCGCGTCTTCGCGGGTGGTGGAGGGGGCTCTTCGCAGAGTCCCATTCCATCCGGCTATCGGTGATCAAGGCAGGAAAGAACCCCCTCCGTCACGACGCCAAGCGGCGTCGCGCCACCTCCCCACGCTACGCCTGGTGAGGAGAAAGAAGACGGCTACCGCCGACCCGGGTGGGCTTCGCTGCCCACGGGGGGGAGAACGGCGCCCTTGCGGACGGCCTTCAGGCGGCGCTTCGCGGCGCTGGCCAGGTCGTCGTAGATGAGATCCAGCAGGCTCCACGGCTCGACGCAGTAGCGGCGGAACAGGCGCTTGGGATCGGCGGCCAGGCGGTAAAGCCATTCGACGCCGGCCTTGCCCATCCAGCGGGGCGCCGACTTCTGGACCCCGGCCTCATAGTCGAAGGCCGCGCCGACCGAGAAGATGGCGCAGTCGGGCAGGGCCTCGAAATTCTGGGTGATCCAGATTTCCTGACGCGGCATGCCCATGCCGACGAACAGGATGTGCGGCTGGAAGGCCTTGATCTGCTTCAGCAGGGCGGCGTTGTCGGCCGAGCCGGGGCTCGCGTCGAAATAGCCGTTGCGGGTCTCGATGACGGCGCGTGGATAGCGGGCGTTGAGCCGCTCTTTCGCGATGTCGACGACCTCCTGGGTGGCGCCCACGTACATGATGCGCCAGCCGTTGCGGTTGACCAGGCTCCAGAAGTGGTCGCGCCAGTCCAGATAGGTGCAGCGGTGGAAGGGGCGGCTGTTGATGCCCAGCAGCTTGGCGAAATGCACCAAGGGCGTGGAATCCAGCTCGACCAGCTCGGCGCGCTCATAGAAGGCGCGCATCTCGGGATGCTTCCGCAGCAGGTAGAGGCTGTTCAGATTGTGGTTGGCGATGATCGCCTTGCGCCGCTCCTGGATCCAGCGCTGCATGTGGTAGAGCACCTCTTCGGGCTTCACCAGGTCGACGGTCTGGCCCATCAGGCGCACACGTTCCTGCGGGCGGCGGGACTTGCGGAAGCCCGTCCGGGTCTGCTCCCGACGGTCCGGGGCGACGCTCGAAAACCTGAATTGGGTGCTGTCGGCCATCGCATGACCGTAGCGGAGATGTCTCAAGGGCCAGTGAGCAGACAGCGTTAATGAAACCTGCCCCTTTCGCGCCGCGCCGGTATCGCCTCTTATGCTGTCGAGCCGGAGACCTCCCTTGAAGCCTATCGCCATTCTGGAAACCGGAAAGCCGCCGGCCGATCTCCAGGACGCCTTCGACGACTATCCCGCCCGCTTCCGCGCCCTGCTGGGCGAGGGGGTGGCGACGGTGCGGTTCGACGTCCAGGCCGGACGGTTGCCCGAGGACCCGACCGAATTCCAGGGGGCCATCGTCACGGGCTCGGCGGCCGGGGTCTATGACGACCTGCCGTGGATCGCGCCCCTGCTGGACTGGCTGAGGGCGGCGCGGGGCAAGACGCGGCTGGTCGGCATCTGTTTCGGGCATCAGGCCCTGGCCCAGGCCTTCGGCGGCCATGTCGCCAAATCGGACAAGGGCTGGGGCGTCGGCCTGCATCGCTATGACGTCGTGCGCGAAGAGCCGTGGATGTTCCCGCGCGCCCGCTCCATCGCCATCCCGGTCTCGCATCAGGACCAGGTCCAGATCCTGCCGCCCGACGCCCGGGTGATCGCGTCGAGCGCCTTCACCCCCTATGCGGGCCTGGCCTGGGACGATCCGGCCGGCGGGGAGAACGGCGTCGTCTCTTTCCAATGCCATCCGGAGTTCCAGCCCGAATACGGCGTCGCCCTGATCGAGGCGCGGCGCGGGACGCGGGTGCCGCATGACCTGGCCGACGAGGCCGTGGCCAGCCTGTCCCGCGTCAACGACCGGGCGGTGCTGACGGCCTGGATCCGCGCCTTCCTGATGCTGACCCCGCCCCCGGTCGAGGAGGCCGGAAGTGGCATCTAACCTGCATGACGCCGGTCGAGAGACCCCAACCAGAGACTCCAGCCAGAGACCCAGGATGAGACCTATGCGCGCCTTCGGCCTCTTCGCCGCCTCTTCCCTCATGCTCGCGCTGGGGGCCTGTGGAACGACCGGCGCTCCCAGCGGGCCGCCCATCGTGGGCAGCCCGGCCTCGGCGGACGACTGCGCCGTCATGTCGACGACGCTGGAGGTCTTCTCCCGCCCGCTCGACGGGACGGGTCTGAAGGTGCTGGACGTGGCGACGCCCGAGACCCCGTCCTTCATGCCGCAGCGGCCCGAGCAGCGGGCGACCAACCCCATCTCGCTGCGGAACTGCCGCTTCATCGAGGTGCAGCTGGTGTCGCGCGGTCCGGCGGTGATCCTGCGCCGGCCCGAGATCCACGACGACCGGGTCATCGTCTCCTATCAGGAGCCGGGGGCGGGGCCGGTGCATGCGGTCTTGCAACGCCGGCCCGACGGGGCCTGGCAGCATGTCGGGGCCCTGCTGGCGCCGCCACAGCCCTGACAAGCAGGGTTGGCGGCCCAACGTCACGGACAGTTTGCGGTGTCGATGAGGCCGGGCCGCCCGTCGCCGGGGGGACCAGCGACAGGCCCATCAGGTCACAGGCGGAGACGGTGCGGAAGCGCGGTGCGTCCCTCTGTCGCGGACCTTAAGGCCAGGCGACCGATGGGGGCATCGAGCTGAGGATCGACTCGACATTGCCGCCGGTCTTGAGCCCGAACATGGTGCCTCGGTCATAGAGCAGATTGAACTCGACATAGCGGCCGCGCCGGACCAGCTGCTCCTGCCGCTCCTCGGCCGTCCAGGGTTCGGCCATGCGGCGGCTCACGATGTCCGAATAGACGTCGAGGAAGGCGGAGCCGACGTCGCGGGTGAAGGCGAAGTCGGCGGCGTGGTCGCCGGTGTCGTGGTGATCGAAGAAGATGCCGCCGACGCCGCGCGGCTCATTGCGGTGGGGCAGCCAGAAGTACTCGTCGCACCAGGCCTTGAAATGCGGGTGATAGCTCGGGTCGTGGGCGTCGCAGGCGGCCTTCATGGCGGCGTGGAAATCCAGGGCGTCGGGCGCGTCCTGCGTCCGGTCGACATCCAGCACGGGGGTGAGGTCAGCGCCCCCGCCGAACCAGCTTTTGGTGGTGGCGATGAAGCGGGTGTTCATATGCACCGCCGGAACGCGCGGGCTCCACGGATGGGCGATCAGGCTGATGCCGGTGGCGAAGAAGCGGGGGTCCTCGGCGGCGCCGGGGACGGTCTTCGCATAGTCCGCCGGGAAGGTTCCGTGGACGGTCGAGCAATGCACCCCGACCTTCTCGAACAGCCGGCCGTGCATCATGCCCATGACCCCGCCGCCGCCTTCAGGGCGGGCCCAGGGGGTGCGGACGAAGCGGCCGGGTTCGCCGGGGAAGAGGTCGGCGGGCGCCGCGTCCTCCAGCGCCTCCAGACCGGCGTGGATCCGGTCGCGCAGGGCCTCGAACCAGGCGCGGGTCTCGGCCTTCTTCAGGGCCAGGGGATCGGACGTGGCTTCACTCATCCGCGGCTTGAACCACGGATGGGGCAGGGCGTCACCGGTGCAATCTGTCCAACCCCTTCGGGGCTGGTGGATCAGGCGGCGCGCTTGATGTTGTTGGCGTCGTCCAGCAGGACCACGGTCGGCGACCACTGACGGGCTTCTTCCTGGGGCATCTGACCGTAGGTCACGACGATGACCTTGTCGTTCTTCTGGACCAGGCGCGCGGCGGCGCCGTTGACGCCGATCACCTTGGAACCGCGCGGGGCCTCGATGGCGTAGGTGGTGAAGCGGGCGCCGTTGGTGATGTTGAGCACATCGACCTGTTCGTGCGGGAAGATTCCCGCAGCATCCAGCAGATCGCCGTCGATGGCGATCGAGCCTTCATAGTCGAGGTCGGCCTGGGTCACCGTCGCGCGGTGCAGCTTGGCCTTCATCAGGGTGACCAGCATGGGAGGTGCTGTCCGGTCATGACGCGGGGCGATTGGCCCCCGCTCGCAGGCGGCTCATATAGGGATTTCACCCGAGGGCATCAATCGCGTTGCTGCGTTGCGGTGAAATCGTGATTTCCTCTCGCCTGGCGCGATACGTTCATTTGACGGTGACGGGCGGCCCTCTATGGTCGTTCAAGCGCCGCCATTGGCCCTGCGACGGAACGCCGCCCGACCATGAAACAGTTCTTCCTGACGATGGGCGGCGTGTTCGCCGGATTGCTGTTGTTCTTCATTGTCCTGCCCTTCGTCCTGATCACGGCCTTGGTCGGCATCGCCTCCAGTTCTTCCAAGCCCACGACCGCCGCCAACTCCGTGCTGGAGCTGGACCTGCGCGACGGGATTTCGGACCAGCCGTCGTCCAGCCCGTTCGCGGCCTTCGGCGGCTCTGGCCTGTCGGTGGTCAAGGTGGTCGACACCCTGGCCCAGGCGGAGAAGGACGAGCACGTCAAGGTTCTGCTGCTGCGCCTGCCCGAAGGCGGCGTGACCCCGGCCTCGGCCGACGAGATCCGTCAGGCGGTCCGCCGCTTCCGCGCCTCGGGCAAGCCGGTCATCGCCCATTCGCAGGGCTTCCAGCCCGTCGGGACCGTGATCGACAGCTATATGATCGGCGCCTCGGCGTCTGAGCTGTGGATGCAGAACACCGCCAACTTCCAGGTCACGGGCTTCTCGTCCAGCGAGGTCTTCCTCGGCAGGGCGTTCGAGAAATACGGCGTCCGGGCCGATTTCGAGCAGCGCTACGAGTACAAGAACGCGGTCAACGAATACACCCAGTCCGACTTCACCGGTCCGCACCGCGAGGCGATGACGGCCTGGATGACCTCCATCTATGAGAACGCGCTCGGCAATGCCGCCGCGGACCGCAAGATTGCTCCGGCGGCGCTCAAGACCGCCATCGAGGCCGGCCCCTATTCGGCTCAGCAGGCTCTGTCGCTGAAGCTGATCGACAAGATCGGCCAGGTCGAGGAGGCCGAGAAAGAAGCGAAGCGCCGCGCCGGCTCCAATGCCGAGATCATCGAGTTCGGCGACTATGCCGCCTCGCAGGGCGAACGCGAGGGCTCGGGCAAGGACGCCATCGCCATCGTCGGGGCCGAGGGTGACATCGTCACCGGTCGCGGTGGTGGCGGCGGCTTCGGCGGCGGTTCCTCCATCCATTCCGACGAGACGGCCAAGGCCATCTATGACGCCATCGAGGACAAGGACGTGAAGGCCATCGTCTTCCGCGTCTCCTCGCCCGGCGGTTCGCCCGAAGCCTCCGAACAGATCCTGGCCGCCGTGCGCGCGGCCAAGGCCGCCGGCAAGCCGGTGGTGGTGTCGATGGGCTCCTATGCCGCCTCTGGCGGTTACTGGATCAGCTCCGAGGCCGACTGGATCGTGGCCCAGCCCTCGACCCTGACCGGCTCCATCGGCGTCTTCGGCGGCAAGTTCGTCCTCGCCCCGGCGCTGGCCCGGTTCGGCGTCGACATGCGCGGCATCTCGGTGGGCGGCGACTATTCCGACGCCTTCTCCCCGACCGAGCCCTTCACCGCCAGCCAGCGCGCCGCCTTCGCCGCCTCGATGGACAAGACCTATGACGAATTCGTCCAGCGGGTCTCGACCGGGCGCCGCCTGCCGATCGACCGGGTGCGCGAGATCGCGCGCGGCCGCGTCTGGACCGGCGCGCAAGGCAAGGAACTGGGTCTGGTCGACCAGCTGGGCGGCCTGACCGAGGCCATCGGCAAGGCGCGTGAGCTGGCCAAGATCCCGGCCGACCGTTCGGTTCGCTTCAAGCGCTACCCCAAGGCGGAATCGCCGTGGGAGGCCCTGTCCTCGGCCTTCGGCGTTTCCAGCGAGGCGGCCCACGCCCTGATCACGATCGGCGGGGTGATGTCCGACCCGCAGGTCCAGGCGACCGCCCGGATGGTCGAGGCCGACCGGATGCGCAGCCGCGGCGCCGTGGTCATGGCCGATCAGCCGCTGAACTGATCGAAAACCGACGAAAGTCAGGGCTTCACACCGGGTGTGAAGCCCTTGGTCATTGACGGTTCACCTCTATGGACCGACATTGGGGGCTCAGGCGTTCTCCGGGACGCCTCGAAAGGGATTCGAATGACCCAGGACCGTTTCACGCCGCTCGGCTTCAACGCCCGTCGCCAGACGAGCGGCTGGCTCGCGCCGGTGATGTGGCTGGGCGGTCTGGTGGCGACGGTCGTCGCCCTGGCCGTCGGCGCGATCCTGGCCGTCTTCACCGCCGCCGCCGTGGCCGTCATCGCCGTGGTCGCCAGCGTTCTGGTCTTCTTCGCCGGACTGGCCATGGGCGCGCGCCGCAAGATGACCGTCCGCGCCCGTCGCGGCGACGACGTGATCGAGGCCCGCAAGGTCGGCGACACCTGGGTCGCTTACGGCTGGGAACGCCAGGGCCGCTAAGGCGCCCGGCCCGAGGCCATCTCAATGCCCCTGAAATTCGAAGACGCGCCGTCGCCCAACTTCAATGCGCGGCGCGGGCCGCCGGACATTCTGGTCCTGCACTATACCGGCATGCCGACCGGTGAAGCGGCTCTGGCGCGGCTGCGCGACCCGGCCGCCGAGGTCTCGGCCCACTATCTGGTCGAGGAGGACGGGCGGATCTTCTCTCTGGTGCCCGAGGAACGCCGCGCCTGGCACGCGGGGCGCGGGGCCTGGCAGGGCGAGACCGACGTCAACGCCGCCTCCATCGGCATCGAGATCGTCAATCCGGGCCATGAGTTCGGCTACCGCGCCTTCCCGGAGGCGCAGATCGAGGCGGTGATCGCCCTGGTCGCCGACATCCGCTCGCGCTGGAGCATTCCCGACGCCCGCATCATCGCCCACTCCGACCTGGCGCCCGAACGCAAGGAGGACCCCGGCGAGCTCTTCCCGTGGAAGCGTCTGGCCCAGGCGGGGCATGGTCTGTGGTTCGAGCCGGCGCAGGAGCGGATCGCCGCGCTCGGCGGCTTTCTCCAGCTCGGGGACGAGGGGATCGGCGTCGTCGTGCTGCGCGCCGGCCTGCACCGGCTGGGTTATGCGCTGCAGCCGGGCGGGACCTATGACGCGGAAACCGCCGCGACCGTGAAGGCCTTCCAGCGTCACTGGCGTCAGGACCGTGTCGACGGCGTCGCCGACGGCGAGACCCGCGCAACCCTGATGGGGGTGCTGCAGCTGGCCACGGCCGAGAGCGTGACGGGCGTTCTGAATTGACGTCGCCCCTCTAAACCCTCACTAACGCCGCCGTCAGACGGCCGGGCGGTCGCGGCGGAGCTTGCTTCGTCGAGGAAAGTCCGGGCTCCACGGTGAAAAGGCGGCGGGTAACGCCCGCCCGGGGCGACCCGAGGGATAGCGCCACAGAAAGCAAACCGCCTGCGTCGCGACGCAGGGAAGGGTGAAAGGGTGGGGTAAGAGCCCACCGCGGGACTGGCAACAGGACCGGCATGGCAAGCCCCGCCTGGAGCAAGACCGAATAGGGATGTCGCGCAAGCTCGCTTGCAGGGTCACCGCCCGAGGCATCCGGGTAGGTCGCGAGAACCGTCCAGCAATGGGCGGTCCAGAGGAATGATCGTCGCTGTCTTCGGACGGAACAGAACCCGGCTTACAGGCCGTCTGACTTTATTTTTGGCCTACCGCCTGCCGGCTGCTTGAGGCCGGATGTTTGGCCTACCGCCCCTCGGGCGACTTGAGGCCGGTTGAGCGCTTTGCGGCGTTAACCTTTGCCGTTCGGTGAAGCGCGGTCGGCTGACGATCCACACCTAACTTTGGCATGACCAGCGCGAGCATTCGCCTCGGCAAGCGTGCGCGCCCCGGTTGTCACGGTTCCGCCACGGAACCCGGGCGGGTGACTTGATTTTGTTCGTTAATCCTCTGGAGACCCGCGACTGTCAGACTGGCCGACGGATCGGCGTTACTGACGATGTTCTATGTATGTTCTTACGTATCATTACGCGACATCAGGAACACAGTCGGAACATGGTTAAAAAGTGCCTTCCAATCCCATTGAGACCCATCTGATCCCATGTTATCCCAGTTTAGTGAGCCCGGGGGTGATCGCGTCCGGCTCTCGGGCGGCTGGATGATTTGCGAGGGACGGGCTGAGGAGCCCGATGGGATCAGGGCGTGTTTCTCGGAACCTATGAGAAGCAGCTGGACGGCAAGCGCCGCCTCCTGATCCCTCAGGAGTTCCGCACCGCCGACAACGGCGCCGAGCACGGCGTCTTCTGCTTCTTCTCCATGACCGACGACTGTCTTGAGGCCGGCGGCGATCCGCTGATGGCCGACTATGTTCGCCGCATCGAGGCGCTGCCGTTCGGAAGCGAGGACCGCACGGCGCTGGAAGAGGCCTTCTATGCCGCTCAGCGCCCGCTCTCCTATGACGGCGGCGGGCGGATCACCCTGCCGGAGAGCCTGTGTGAAGAAGCCGGGCTGACCGATGAGGTCGTCATCCTGGGTCAGGGGACCCGCTTCCGCATCTGGGACAAGGCCCGGTGGGAAGCCCGCAAGCCGGTCAGCCGCCAGCGGGCCGGCGTCGTCATGTCGGGGCAGGGTGCATGACCGCATCTCCCCACGCTCCCGTCCTGATCGCCGAGGTCATTGAAGCCCTGTCGCCCAGGCCCGGCGAGACGATGATCGACGCCACCTTCGGCGCCGGCGGCTATACCCGCGCCATCCTGTCGACGGGCGCGCAGGTCATCGCCCTGGATCGCGATCCGACGGTCCAGCCGCACGCCGATGCGGTGGCGAAGGATTTTCCCGGCCAGTTCACTCTCGTCCGCACCCCCTTCTCCGGTCTGGCCGAGGCCTTCGAAGGTAGCGGCAAGGCGCGGCTGGACGGCGCCGTGTTCGACATCGGGGTGTCCTCGATGCAGCTGGATCAGGCCGAGCGCGGCTTCTCCTTCATGCGCGACGGACCGCTCGACATGCGGATGTCCGATCAGGGCCTGACGGCGGCCGACATCGTCAACACTTATGAGCACGGGCCGCTGGCCCATCTGATCAAGCTGTACGGCGAAGAGCGCCAGTCGGGGCGGATCGCTACGGCCATCCTGCGCCGCCGCCAGAGCCAGGCCTTTACCCGTACGCTCGACCTCGCGGAGGTCGTCGAAAAGGCGCTGGGCGGCCGTCGCGGCGCCCCGACCCATCCGGCGACCCGGACCTTCCAGGCCCTGCGTATCGCGGTCAATGACGAGTTGGGCGAGCTTGAAGCCGGTCTCGCCGCCGCCGAAGCCAGCCTGTCGCCGGGCGGCCGTCTGGCAGTCGTGACCTTCCACTCGCTGGAAGACCGGATCGTGAAGGCCTTCTTCACCGAACGCAGCGGCAATGCGCCGGGCGGCTCGCGCCACGCGCCCGTCGCCGTCGAGACTCGCAAGCCCAGCTTCACCCTGTTGTTCAAGGGCGCGCGCGAGGCGGGCGAGGAAGAGCTGGCGGCCAATCCGCGCGCACGGTCGGCCCGGCTGCGCGCCGGCGTCCGCACCGACGCCCCCGTCTGGAGGGCCGCCGCATGAACGCCTCCCTGATGCTCAAGCGGCTGTTCGACTGGAGGGTGCGTGGCGTCCGCTGGGTCGAGATCATCGGCGTGGTGCTGGTCGCGGCCATGATCTTCTCGGTCTATATCGCCAAGACCGCGGCGGCGCGCGAGAGCGGCCGCATCGACGAACTGAACCGCGACATCGCCGAGAACCGTCAGCGCGTGCGTCTGCTGCGCGCCGAGATCTCGCGTCTGGAGCAGCCCAGCCGGCTGGAAGCCCTGTCGCGCGAGGCCGGCCTGGCCCCCGTCGATGTGCGGCGTCAGGCGACCGAGACCGAACTGCCCGAACTCAAGCCGACCCACGCGCCGGCGCATGCCCCGACCCCGGCGCCCGCCGCGGCGCCCGCGCCCGAGGCTCCCAGGACGCCGGGAGAGCCGCTGTGAGCGCCCACGATCACCGCACCGACTATCACCGGCCCGCGCCGGGCCAACGCCCGGGTGTGGGCCCGGATCTGGGCTCGACCGTGGGCCAGAGCCTGTCGCCCTGGCTTCGGCTGATCTCGTCGGGCATCTGGTGGATCGAACACGCCTTCGAGCGCGCCCGCGCCGACGGCCGGCCCGAGGAAGACACCCGGGTTCGCATCTTCCTGATCACCTGCGTCTTCTCGCTGGTCTTCGTCGGGCTGGCGCTGGGCGCGGCCCACGCGGCCCTGTTCGCCGACCGCGGCGGAGCGAGCGCCTCATCCAATCCCAACGCACTGTCGCGCGCCGATCTGGTGGACCGCAACGGCGCCCTGCTGGCCTCCAACATCACCCACTACGGCCTCTATATCGATCCGGCCGAGGTCTGGGATCGCGATCTGGCCTATGAGCAGATCCATCGCGCCCTGCCGGCCATCCCGGCCAGCCGCCTGCGCAAGGTGCTGTTCGGCGATCGCCGCCTGATCGTCCAGCCCGGCCTGACCCCGCGCGAGCGGGCGACGATCCACGCCCTGGCCCTGGGCGGGGTGTCGTTCGAGCCCGAGGACCGCCGCGTCTATCCGCTCAACAACTCGGCCACCTACGTCGTCGGCACGGCTGACACCGGTGGGCAGGGCCTGTCGGGCGCCGAACTGGCCTTCAACGACGAGATCCGGGCCGCCGGCCAGCGCGGCGAGGACTTCCCCCTGTCGATCGACCTGCGGGTTCAGGGCGTGCTGGAGAACGAACTGGCCGCCGCCGCCATCGCCAACGGGTCCAAGGGCGCGGTCGGCATCGTCGCCGACACCCGGACCGGCGAAATCCTCGGCATGGCCAGTTGGCCGCTGGGCACGATGAACCGGGCCGTGGGCTCGGTCTATGAGATGGGGTCTGTGTTCAAGACCTTCACCATCGCCGCCGCCGTCGACGCCGGCCGGGCTGACATGAACTCCATGATCGACGCCTCCAGCGCCTATATGATCGGCACGCGCAAGATCACCGACTTCCACGCCACCAACCGGGTGCTGAGCCTGGAGGAAGTCTATCTGCACTCGTCCAACATCGGCTCGTCGCGCCTCGCCGTCGGCATGGGCGGGACGATGATGCGCGACTATCTGGACCGCTTCGGCTTCCTGGCCCCGGCGCCGATCGAGCTGAAGGAATCGGCGCGTCCGATCCGGCCTCGCGACTGGTCGGACTCGACGCTGGCCTCCATGTCCTTCGGCTACGGCATCTCCATCACTCCGGCCCAGATGTCCGCGGCCATGAATGCGCTGGGCAACGGCGGTCGCTACCTGCCGCTGAGCCTGCGTCGTGGCGGGGCTCCGAACCGGGGCGAGGGCCGTCGGGTGGTGTCGGAACAGACCTCCCTGACCATGCTGGAACTGATGCGCCGCAACGTCGTCGCCGGCTCGGGCAACTTCGCCGAGGCACCGGGTCTGCGGGTCGGGGGCAAGACCGGCTCGGCCAACAAGCTGGTCAATGGCCGCTATGATCCCAGCCACGCGGTCGGCACCTTCGCCGCCATCTTCCCGGCGGACGGTCCGATCGGCACGCACCGCTATTCGATCCTGGTCCTGATGGACGAGCCGCAGAGCTATCCCAAGACCGGCGGCTTCGTCGCGGCCCCGGCTGTGGGCCGTATCGCCGACCGCATCGCCGGCTTCCTCGGCGTGCAGCGCAAGGCCGATCCGTATCGCACCGCCATGGGCGACAAGATTCCGCGCTTCCAGGATGTTGAGGGCGACGGTCGATGAGCGCCATTCACCTCTCCGATCTGCTGCGCCGCGACGTGGCCTCCGACCCGGTGATCACCGGGGTGACCGCCGACAGCCGCAAGGTCGCGCCGGGCTCGCTGTTCGTTGCCCTGCCGGGCAGCGCCGCGGACGGCCGCGCCTTCATCCCCCAGGCCCTGGCCCAGGGCGCCGCGGCGATCCTGGCTCCGGTCGACACCCCGATCGATACGGCGCCGCTGCTGGTCACATCGGGCGATGTGCGCCGGGCCTATGCCCTGGCCGCCCGCAGCTTCTACGGCGCCCAGCCGGCGACCTGCGTCGCCATCACTGGCACCAATGGCAAAACGTCGGTCGCCGCCTTCTGCCGCCAGATCTGGGCCGGTCTCGGCCTCAAGTCGGCCAGCATGGGCACCCTGGGCGTCGTGGGTCAGAAGGGCGACAAGACCTACAGCCTGACCGGCCCCGGCCTGACCAGCCCCGACGCCGCCGACGCCGCGCGTCTGCTGGCCGAGCTGGCCGCGAAACAAGTCACCCATCTGGCGCTGGAGGCCTCGTCGCACGGCATCGACCAGCGCCGTCTGGACGGGGTCACGATCAAGGCGGCGGGCTTCACCAACCTGACCCAGGACCACCTCGACTATCACGGCACGATGGAAGAGTACCGGGCCGCCAAGCTGAGGCTGTTCGAGACCCTGCTGCCGCGGGGCCGGACGGCGGTGCTGAACGCCGACTCCGATGCCTATTCCAGCTTCGCCTCGGCCAGCATCATGTCGGGTCTGGGTATCATGGGCGTGGGCGAGCGTGGTCGCGACCTGGCCCTGATCGGGCGCAAGGCGACGCCCGAGGGCCAGCGCCTGTCGATCGACGTGCGTGGCGTGGTCCACGATATTCTGCTGCCTCTGGCCGGCGCCTTCCAGGCCTCCAACGCTCTGGTCGCCGCAGGCCTGTGCATCGCCGCGGGCGAGAGCGCCGACCGGGTGCTGGGCGCGCTGGAAGGGATCACCGGCGCGCAAGGGCGGCTGCAGCGGGTGCGTGGCCCGGAGGGCGTCGCGGCGCCCGGCGAGGTCTATGTCGACTACGCCCACACCCCCGACGGGCTGGAGACGGTGCTGACCGCCCTGCGTCCCCATGCGACCGGCAAGCTGATCGTGGTTTTCGGCGCAGGCGGCGATCGGGATCGCGGCAAGCGGCCCCTGATGGGCGAGATCGCCGGACGTCTGGCCGATGTCGCGATCGTGACGGACGACAATCCCCGCTCCGAAAAGCCCGCCCTGATCCGCGCGGAAGTGAAGAAGGGCTGCCCTGACGCGCTGGAGATCGGCGATCGCCGCGAAGCCATCCATCACGCCATATCGCTGATGGGCGAAGGAGATGTGGTGGTCATCGCCGGAAAAGGGCATGAACAGGGTCAGATCGTCGCCGGGGTGACCCATCCCTTCGACGACGTCACCGAAGCGACCGAGGCCCTGCTCGCCTATGCCTGACACCCATCCGCCGCTGTGGACGGCGCCCGAGATCGCCGCGGCCACCGGTGGACGGATCGAGGGCGGCGATTTCAACGTTTCCGGCCTGACCTACGACAGCCGCGAGATCGGTCCGGGGGAGTTGTTCCTGGCCCTGAAGGGCGAGCGCGACGGTCACGACTTCGCCGCCGCCGCCTTCGCCCGTGGAGCTTCCGGCGCCCTGGTCGAACGGGTGGTCGAGGGCGGGCCTTGCGTCGTCGTTCCCGATACCCTCAAGGCGCTGGAAGCACTCGGCATGGCGTCGCGGGATCGTGCGCCCCAGGTCCGGCGCGGCGCGGTCACCGGCAGCGTCGGCAAGACCAGCGTGACCCAGGCGATCAAGGCGGGTCTGGATCTGGCCGGTCCGGCCCATGCCTCGATCAAGAGCTATAACAACCACATCGGCGTGCCCCTGACGCTGGCCCGCATGCCGGCCACGGTCGAGCGCGCTGTGTTCGAGATCGGCATGAACGCGCCCGGCGAGATCGGGCCGCTGTCGAAGATGGTCCGCCCGCACGCGGCCTGTGTCACCACCGTCGGGCCGGTCCATATCGAGGGCTTCTCCGACGGCGAGACCGGGGTGGCGCGCGAGAAGTCGGCCATCTTCCAGGGCCTCGACGCCCACGGCGTGGCGGTGATCAACGGCGATAATGTCTGGGTCGACCTGCTGCGCGAGGCGGCGGCGGGGCAGGGAGCCCAGATCGCCCTGTTCGGCTCCGGCGCGGGCGCCGACGCCCGCCTGATCGACTTCGTTCCCGGCCCGGACGGGGCGAAGGTCACGGCCGAGATCCGGGGCCGGACCCACGCCTTCACCCTGAAGCAGACGGGCTTCCACTGGGGGCTGAACAGCCTCGCGGTGATCCTGATGCTGGAGGCGCTCGACGTGACGCTGGAGACGGCCTTCGCGGCGCTGGCGGAGTTCCAGCCTCTGGCCGGGCGGGGCGAGACCCGCACGGTGCGCATTCCCGGCGGCGCCTTCACCCTGATCGACGAGAGCTACAACGCCAATCCCCTGTCGATGCGGGCCGGCTTCATGAGCCTGGGCGCCAAGCCGGTCTCGGGCGGGGGACGCCGCGTCGTCGTCCTGTCCGACATGCTCGAGCTGGGCGATCAATCGACGGCCCTGCACGCCGGCCTGGCCGAGACCATAGAGGCCGCGAAGCTGGATCTGGTCCACGCCGCCGGTCCCCAGATGCGCCACCTGTACGACGCCTTGCCGGTCTCGCGCCAAGGTCTCTGGGCCGCGACCTCGGCCGAACTGGCGGCGCGGGCGAGCGAACTCGTGGCCCCCGGCGACATCGTCATGGTCAAGGGATCGAACGGTTCGAAGGCCTCTCTGGTCGCAAAGGCCCTGGCCGCGCTCGACAACCCCGGGAACGGCGCATAAGGCCTGAAGGCACGGTCGCGCCGAACGCGCGTCCGGAAAGGGACAAAGGAAAGCCCCTCCACGATGTTCTACCTGCTGTACCTGCACTACGCCGACGTGGCGAAGGACTATCCGCTTCTCCACCTGATCCAGTATCAGACGGTGCGCGTCGCCCTGGCCATGGCCACGGCGATGATCGTGGCGGTGGCGATGGGCAGCCGGTTCATCAACTGGATCCGCGCCAAACAGGGTCGGGGTCAGCCGATCCGCGACGACGGCCCGGTCTCGCATCTGTCCAAGGTCGGCACCCCGACCATGGGCGGCCTGATGATCCTGGCGGGCATCGGCGTCGCCGTCCTGCTGTGGGGCGACCTGACCAACCCCTATATCTGGATCGTCAGCTTCGTGACGGCGGCCTTCGGGGTGCTGGGCTTCATCGACGACTACGCCAAGGTCACGAAACAGACCTCGGCCGGGCTGACCTCGAAACAGAAGCTGGTCGCCCAGGTGGTCGTCTCGGTCATCGCGGGCGTACTGACGGTGCTGTGGATGACCCAGTCGCCGACCTCGCCCAATCTCGAGACCTCGATCGCCTTCCCGTTCTTCAAGAACGTGCTGCTGAATGTCGGCTGGTTCTATGTGATCTTCGCCGCCTTCACGATCGTGGGCTTCTCCAACGCCGTGAACCTGACCGACGGTCTGGACGGTCTGGCCATCGTGCCGGTGATGATGGCCTCGGCCGCCTTCGGCCTGATCGCCTACCTCGTCGGCAACTTCATCTTCGCCGAATATCTCGGCGTCCACCATGTGCCGGGCTCGGGCGAGCTGGCCATCTTCTGCGCCGCCATCATCGGCGGCGGCACGGGCTTCCTCTGGTACAACGCCCCGCCGGCCAAGATATTCATGGGCGACACGGGTTCGCTGGCCCTGGGCGGCGCGCTCGGCTCCATCGCGGTCGCCACCAAGCACGAGCTGGTGCTGGGCATCGTCGGCGGCCTGTTCGTGCTGGAGGCCGCCTCGGTGATGATCCAGGTCGGCTACTACAAGGCCACCAAGAAGCGCATCTTCCTGATGGCGCCGATCCACCACCATTTCGAAAAGCTGGGCTGGCCGGAATCGACGGTGGTGATCCGCTTCTGGATCGTCGCCGCCATGCTGGCGCTCGCCGGTCTGGCGACGTTGAAACTGCGCTGATCCCATGATCGCGGTTCCCGGTTTCGAGGGGCGTCGCGTCGCCGTCTTCGGCCTGGGCCGGTCGGGGATCACGGCGGCGCGGGCCCTGCACGCGGGCGGGGCCATCCCCATCCTGTGGGACGACAGCGTCTCGGGCCGGATGCAGGCGGAGGCCGAGGGCTTCACCGTCGAGGACCTGACCACGGCGGACTGGACGTCGTTCGCGGCCCTGATCCTGTCGCCCGGCGCGCCCCTGACCCATCCGAAGCCGCACTGGACGGTGGAAAAGGCCAAGGCCGCCTGGGTGCCCGTCATGGGCGACGTCGAACTGTTCGCCCGGGCCCTGGCCGCCACGCCGGAAGCCGTGCGGCCCAAGGTGGTCGCCATCACCGGCACCAACGGCAAGTCGACGACAACCGCCCTGACCGGCTGGGTCCTCAAACAGGCCGGCCTCAAGGTCGCGGTCGGCGGCAATATCGGCATCGGCGTCCTGGCCCTGCCGGCGCCCGCCGAGGTCGAGGTCTATGTGATCGAGGTCTCCAGCTATCAGCTGGACCTGACGACGGGCTTCTCACCCGACGTGGCGATCCTGACCAACGTCACCCCTGACCATCTGGACCGCCATGGCGGAATGGAAGGCTATGTCGCGGCCAAGCGGCGGCTGTTCCAGACCCAGACGCCCGAACGTTTGGCGCTGGTCGGGGTCGACGACGACTGGGGCTGGGCGGTGGTCGGCGACCTGAACTCGCGCCGCCTGCGCGTCAGCACCATCACGACCCGCACGCCGGGCGAGCGGCGTCACAGCGTCCCGGTCGCCGATCTGGAGGCCGAGCGGCCCGATCTGGTCCCGGCCTTCGAGGCGGGGCGGTTCATTATCGTGGACGCCACCGACGGCCATCTGACGGTCGACGGGGTCTTCGTCACCGAACTGGCCGGGGCGCGCTCCCTGCCGGGCCGGCACAACGCCCAGAACGCCGCCTTCGCCTATGCCGCCGCCCGGGCGGTGGGGGTCTCGAACGCCGCCGCCGTCGCCGGCCTGATGAGCTTCCCCGGTCTCGCCCACAGGATGGAGGAGGTCGGCCGTCTGGGCCCGGTCCGCTTCATCAACGACTCCAAGGCGACCAATGCTGACGCCGCGCGCCAGGCCCTGACGTCTTACCCCGCCGTCTTCTGGATCGCAGGGGGCAAGGCCAAGGACGGCGGCATCGACGACCTGACCGACCTCTTCGGCGTGGTCACCAAAGCCTACCTGATCGGGGAGGCGGCCGAGGCCTTCGCCGGGACGCTGGGCGACACGCCGCATGTGATCTCCAGGACCCTCGACGTCGCGGTCGCGCAGGCGGCCGAGGACGCGAAGGCGGCCGGTGGTGACCAGATCGTGCTTCTGTCGCCCGCCTGTGCATCTTTCGATCAATATCCCGACTTCGAGGCGCGCGGAGAGGCGTTCCGGGCGGCGGCTCTTAACCTTGGAGCTACCCCTGTCGTTCATGGTTAGCGAACCATGACCAGCACCTCCTACGTCCCGCCGTTTTCGCGCAACGACCCCAGCCCGCTGGCGCAGTGGTTCTGGACGGTCGACCGCGCCCTGCTGGGCGCGGCGCTGGTGCTGATGTCGATGGGGGTGGCGCTGAGCTTCGCCTCCTCGCCGGCCGCCATCCTGGCCGATGAATCGATCACCGACCCTTTCCACTATTCCTGGCGGATGATCGTCTGGGCCTCGGTCGGGGGCGGGATCATGCTGACGGTGTCCCTGTTCTCGCCGCGCGGCGTGCGGCGGCTGGCCGTGCTGGGCCTGCTCGGCGCCATCGTCGTCATGGCCGCCCTGCCGTTCATCGGCGATGAGGTGAAGGGCGCGGCGCGCTGGGTGAACCTGGGTCCGTTCAGCCTTCAGCCGTCGGAGTTCGTGAAACCCTGCCTGATCATCTTCGCGGCGTGGATGTTCGCCGAAGGCCAGAAGGGGCAGGGGGTGCCCGGCGTCTCCATCGCCTTCGGTTTCTGGGCCCTGGTCGTCGGCCTGCTGCTGATCCAGCCGGATATCGGCCAGACCCTGCTGATCACCACCACCTTCATGTGCGTCTTCTTCATGGCCGGGGTGCCGCTGAAGTGGATGGCGGTGCTGGCCGCCGCCGCTGCCGGCGGGGTGGTGTCGCTCTACTTCATGTTCGGCCATATGCGCGACCGTCTAAGCCGCTTCACCAATCCCGAGACCACCGACACCCACCAGATCGACCGCGCCTCCGACGCCATCCGCGCCGGCGGCCTGTTCGGGCGCGGGGTGGGCGAGGGCGTCATGAAGCGCCACGTCCCCGACCTGCACACCGACTTCATCTATTCGGTCGCGGCCGAGGAGTTCGGTCTGGTGCTCAGCCTGACGATCATCAGCCTCTATGCCTTCATCGTCATTCGCGGCATGCGCCGGGCGATGAAGCTGAACGACCCGTTCGAACAGACGGCGGCGGCGGGCCTGTTCATCCTGATCGGGCTTCAGGCCTGTATCAACTGCGCGGTGAACCTGAACCTGATCCCGACCAAGGGCATGACCCTGCCCTTCATCAGCTATGGCGGCTCGTCCATGCTGGCCATGGGACTGACGATGGGGCTGGCTCTGGCCTTGACCCGCCGCCGTCCCGGCGCCTACGAGCCGGGGGCCAGCCTGTCGCGTCCGCGGCGGCGTATCCTGCCCTAGAGAGTTCTATGTCGAGCAAGGTCTGCGTCGTCGCCGCCGGGGGCACCGGCGGGCATATGTTCCCGGCCGAGGCCCTGTCGCGCGAGCTGACGGCCAGGGGCTGGCGGGTGGTGCTGGCGACCGACCAGCGGGGGGAGAAGTACGCCGCCAACTTCCCGGCCGAAGAAAAGCTCTATCTCGACACCGCCACCGGCTCGGGGCCTGTCGCCCTGCTGAAGGCCGGTCTGGCGATCACCCGGGGCGTGCTGCAGGCGCGCTCGGCCTTCAGCCGTCTGGACGCGGGCGTGGTCGTCGGCTTCGGCGGCTATCCGTCGGCCCCGGCTCTGGTCGCGGCCCTGACGCAGGGCAAGCCGACGCTCATTCACGAACAGAACGCCGTGCTGGGCCGCACCAACCGGCTGCTGGCCGGGCGGGTCAAGGTCGTCGCCTCCTCCTTCCCGACGCTGAAGCATGGGCCCGAGGGACTGAAGGCCGAGGTGGTGGGCAGCCCGGTCCGGGCCGAGATCCGCGCCCTGTTCGACCGGTCTTACGTCGCCCCGGCGCCCGATGGTCCGATCCATGTGCTGGTGACCGGCGGCAGCCAGGGCGCGCGCATCCTGTCGGAGACCACGCCCCGGTCGCTGGCGGCCCTGCCAGAGCCCATCCGTAAGCGCCTGAAGGTCCAGCAGCAGTCGCGGCCCGAGACGCTGGAGGCTGCACGTCAGATCTATCTGGAGGCCGGGATCGACGCCGTCGTCGCCCCCTTCTTCCGCGACATGGCCGCGCGCCTGTCCGAGGCGCATCTGGTCATCGGCCGGGCCGGCGCCTCGACCTGCGCCGAGCTGGCCGTCGCCGCCCTGCCGTCGGTCCTGATCCCGCTGAAGATCGCCACCGACGATCACCAGACCCTGAACGCCAGGGCCCTGACCGACGTCGAGGCCGCGAAGGTGATCGCCGAGGACGACGTCACCATCGACCGCCTGACCGACGTGCTGCTGCCCCTGCTGTCCGACCCGGCCAAGCTGGCGGTGATGAGCGCGGCGGCGAAGACGGTGGCCATTCCGGACGCGGCCCAGCGTCTGGCCGATCTGGTCGAGGCGACGGCGGGCTAGTCGGCCCTTCGTGAGATCCATCCTTCATTGATGGATATCTGCACCAGCGCGAACAGGACCAGGGCTGACCACCAGACGACCGTCGCGATGGAATGAATCATCGCCTCCGTTCCCGACAGCCAGGCTTGCGCTGACCCGTCTCTGACAGTCGTGAGATGAGTGTACGGACCGTGAGGCCCAAAGCCCCGGCGACCGCTGGACAACGCCATAATCTCGATCAAGATCAGTGACGCAAGGCCGGTGAAGGCGAGGACCTTCAGGGCCGTTCCTACGCCCTTCAAAGCGGCAAAGGCTCTCTTCTGAAGTTCCATCCGCCGCGCTCTGCTGTCCTGTGGGCCTTATAGTCCCGCGCCCGGATACAGGCACGTGACTTCGCAACTGCGAAACAGGGCGGCGGCTGGCGCGTTAAAGCCCGATGCCTCCCGAAATCCACAACATCACCCGCGAGATCGCCGTCCTGTGGCGGCAGTTCAACTGGCTGCCTGAATGGGCGGTGGTGGCGATCGTGCTCGCCGTCTTCGTCGGCGGGGGCTGGATCGTGCACAAGCTGGCCTTCGCCATCCTGCGTCGGGTCGTGAAGAACCGCGACGTCTTCTGGCGTGGGGTGGTCGAGCGCGGGCGGGCCAAGCTGCGCGTGATGATGATCATCGTCGCCCTGGGCATCGGTGTGACCGTCTCGCCGATGGACCCGGGCCCGTCGACGCAGGCGCGGGCGGCCCTGTTGTTCGCCTTCATCCTGACGCTGGGCTGGCTGGCCTCGGGCGTGCTCGACATGTGGACGGCAATGCACCTGAGGCGGTTCAACATCACCGCCGAGGACAATCTGGTCGCGCGCAAACACTATACCCAGACCCGCATCCTGCAGCGGGTGGCCAAGGTGCTGCTGCTGATCGTGACCGTGGGTCTGGCCCTGATGACCATCGCCGGCTTCCGTCAGTGGGGCGTCAGTCTGCTGGCCTCGGCGGGGGTGGTCGGCATTATCGCCGGTCTGGCCCTGCAGCCGGTGCTGACCAATCTGCTGGCCGGGATCCAGATCGCCCTGACCCAGCCCATCCGCATCGACGACGCTGTCATCGTCGAGAACGAGTGGGGCAATGTCGAGGAGATCACCGCCACCTATGTCGTGGTCAAGCTGTGGGACTGGCGGCGGATGGTCCTGCCGCTCAGCTGGTTCATCACCAATCCCTTCCAGAATTGGACCCGCGAGAGCGCCCGGCTGATCGGCACAGCCATGTTCTACGTCGACTATGAGGCGCCCATCGACCGGCTGCGCGAGGCCTTCGAGGGGATCGTGAAGAGCTCGAAGCTCTGGGACGGCGACGTTCAGGTGATGCAGGTCACCGACATCACCGAACGGGTCATGCAGGTGCGCTGTCTGGCCAGCGCCCGGTCGGCGCCCGTCGCCTTCGACCTGCGCTGCGAGATCCGCGAGAAGCTGATGGCCTTCATGCGCGACCAGTGCCCCCAGGCCCTGCCGAGGGACCGGCTGGACTGGGATCGGGGGCAGGCTATTCCGCCAGAGCGGCTCGTCCACGCCGAACCGCGTCCTCAAGCGTCGTAGCCTCGGCCGGACGGTTCGGGTCGCCACAGGCGGCGGCCAGAAGCTCGGCGGCATCCCCGCCGGGCGAGGCGGCATAGGCAGGCTGGTTGTCGGGGCTGGACGGGCCTTCCGCGCCGCCCTCGCGCACCCCGGCGAAATCCAGCCGGTCGGCGGTCAGGGCCTTGCAGTCAAAGCGCCAGCGCGACCAGCCGCCCCAGTAGGCGTTGGCGCCCGCCGTGAAGCCGGGCTCGACCACCTGGAAGGAGCGCATCGTCGCCGTGTCGCCGTCGCGTTTGATCGTCGACAGGTCGGCGAAGACGGCGAACCGGCCCGCGCCGGTCAGGACGAAACGATGGGGTTCAGGCGCGGCCTGTGCTGCCATCGCTGCGGCGGCGAGCGCGGCGATGATCATCAGGCTCAGTTCGGGCGGAACAGGCCGGCGGGGCTGGCCGAGAAGATCTCGACCCCGTCCTCGGTCACGCCGACGGTGTGCTCGCACTGGGCCGACAGGGACTTGTCGCGGGTCACGGCGGTCCAGCCGTCCGACAGAACCTTCACATGCGGCTTGCCCAGATTGACCATGGGCTCGACCGTGAAACACATGCCGGGCTTGAGCACGGCGCCCTCGCCCTTGCGGCCGTAGTGCAGGACATTGGGGCTGTCGTGGAAGACGCGGCCGATGCCGTGGCCGCAGAAGTCGCGCACCACGCTCATGCGGGCGGCCTCGACGTGGCGCTGGATGACATAGCCGATGTCGCCGAAGGTGTTGCCGGGCTTCACCTGCTCGAGACCCAGCATCAGGGCCTCGTAGGTGACGTCGATCAGCTTCTTCGAGCGCGGATTGATATTGCCGACCGCATACATGCGGCTGGAATCGCCGTGCCAACCGTCGACGATGACGGTGTGGTCGATGTTGACGATGTCGCCGTCCTTCAGGACCCGGTCGCCCGGAATGCCGTGGCAGACGACGTGGTTGATCGAGGTGCAGACCGTCTTCGTATAGCCCTTGTAGCCCAGGCAGGCGGGCAGGCCGCCGCGGTCCAGGGTGTACTCCCGGATCAGGTCGTCGATCTCGCCCGTGGTCACGCCCGGCACGACGTGCGGAACGATCATGTCCAGCGCCTCGGCGACAAGACGGCCGGCGATGCGCATGCCCTCGAAGTCGTCCTGATCATAGATCCGGATGGCGCTCGACCGGGTGAAGGTCTCGTTGTCCAGTTCGGGGGTCTCGTACATCGGGCGGGCTCGGAAGGCGGGCGTGGTCAGGGGACAGATGGTTCTTCTAGCACAGAACCTCAACCCTGTCCGGAGTGTGGCGTGCCGCAGTTGGGACTGGTTTTCAGATCAGGCTGTTCAGACCAGTCGACTGAGGCCGGCGCGCAGGGCGTCGCCGCCGCCGTCCAGCGTCGCCTCGATGGCGGCGTGCTCGCGGGTCCAGATCGGGGTGGCGGCAGCCAGCAGGGCGAGGCCCTGTTCGGTCAGGGCGATGCGCCGCCCGCGCCGGTCCTCGGGATCCGCCTCGATCCGCACCAGTCCCTGACGTTCCAGCGGCTTGAGGTTGGCCGTCACCGTCGACCGGTCCATGGCCAGCAGGCTCGCCACAGCCCCGATGGTCGGCGGCTCGGGCCGGTTCAGGCCGTTCAGCAGGGAGAACTGGCCTGAGGTGATCCCCACTGGCCGCATCGCCTCGTCGAAATGCCGCGACAGTCGCCGCGCCGCGCGCTGGGCGTGCAGACACAGGCAGTGATCGCGGATGTGAATCGTCGTCGCAAAGGGATGGGGAGTCGACATGA
This sequence comes from Brevundimonas sp. ALps5, assembly GCF_058681645.1. NCBI lineage: Bacteria > Pseudomonadati > Pseudomonadota > Alphaproteobacteria > Caulobacterales > Caulobacteraceae > Brevundimonas > Brevundimonas sp. ALps5. Next base: position 2,606,831 of record NZ_CM178744.1, read on the forward strand.
GGTCGATTATGTTGATATCAACGTAAAAGATCAATCGGGAGCTTTGCCATGATCCAGGTCACCGCCTTCAAATGGGTCCCGCCGTTCGCGCAAGGGTCCGTGCGCGACATCCGCGTCCGCTGGGCGCTGGAGGAGGCCGGCATTCCGTACGGCGAACATCTGATCGGCTTCGAGGACCAGGGCACGTCCGAATATCGCGCGCTCCAGCCCTTCGGTCAGGTCCCGGCCTATCGCGAGGGCGACCTGCAGATGTTCGAAAGCTGCGCCATCGTCCTGCACGTCGCGAGGAGGTCCGACGTCCTGATGCCCGCCGACGAGGCTGGTAAGGACCGGGTCACCTGCTGGCTGTTCGCGGCCTCCAACTCAATCGAGCCCTGGGTCGGGCAGCTGGCGACCATCGACCTCTTCGCCGCCGACAGCGCCTGGGGGCAAGAGCGCCGACCTCAGGTCGAGGAGTTCGTGCGTCGTCGTCTGGGTGAGCTGCAGGCGGCGCTGGGCGACCGCAGCTGGTTCGCCGACGACCGCTTCTCGGCCGCCGACATCATCATGACCCACGTCCTGCGCGACCTGCGCCACACGGACATCCTCACCGACTTCCCGAAGCTGGACGCCTATGTGAAGCGCGCCGAGGCGAGGCCCGCCTTCCAGCGCGCCCTGGCCGATCAACTGGCGCCCTTCAAGGAAGCCGAGAAGGCGATGGCGCCCGCCTAATCCCGGTCGGGCGCGCCCAGAGGGAAGTAGTGGCGGAAGCGGCGGGCGTCATCGACCGCGCGGGCGAAGGACGGACGCTGTAGCAGCCGGGCGCGATAGGCCAGCAGGTGGGTGTGATGCTCTGGGATCCGGTGTGTCCAGTCGGCGTAGAACAGGGACGGGGCCGCGGCGCAGTCTGCGATGGTGAAGGTCTCGCCCACCGCCCACGTTCGGTCCTTCATTCGCGCGTCCAGCCAGGCGTAGCTTGTCTCCAGCATCTCGCGGGCCTGTTTGACGCCATAGGGATCGCGGGCCTCAGCGGGGCGCAGGCTTTCGAAGACAATGTCGCCCTGGGGCGTCATGACATAGTTGTCGAAGAACCGGTCCAGCATCCGCGCCTCCAGCGCCAGATCCGCATCCTCGGGGATCAGCTTCACCGGCCCGGGATAATGGACGGCGAGGTACTCGATGATGATCGAGGTCTCCAGCACCACCCGGTCGCCGTCGCGCAGGATCGGGAAGCGTTTGATCGGCCAGAGCGCCGCGAACTCTTCCCCGACGCCGGGGTCCTCCATCATCCGGTAGGTGAAGGGGATGTCGTTCTCATGGAAGGCGATCAGCGCCTTCTGGCAGTAGGATGAGAAGGGGTGGGCGAACAGTTCGAGGGTCATGAGAAGGCCTTGGGTTCACGGCCCTCGAGCACGGCCGCCAGATTGTAGATGTGCCAGGCCGTGCCGTGCTCGCGGCTGGCCACGGCTTCGGCGCCGCCGACCAGATAGGAGCCCTGTTCGGTGTGGATCAGCCGGGTCCGGCCGTCGCCCTCGGGTCGCAACTCCAGCGTCTGCAGCGAGACCGACAGCTTATCGCCGTTGTGGAACATGTCGTAGACGAGGATGATCCGCTCATCCTCGACGATGTCATGGAAGACGGCCTGGAAGTCGGTGACCATGCCGCTGGGCCAGCGGGCATGGAACCGCTCCCGGCCTCCAACGCGGAAGTCGAAGTCGCGGTTCAGGGTCTCGATCTCGGACGGGGCTCGGAACCAGGCGCTGCGGGCCTCCAGGGTGCGGTAGGCGTCGAAGACGCGGCTGGGTGAGGCGTTCAACACCCGCTCGATGACGAAGGTGGCGTTGTGGACGGTCATGGCTTCTCCTCCTCGGGCGCCGTTTGGGCCAGATAGGCCTCCAACTGATCGTACTGGCCTTCCCAGAAGCGCTTGCGCTCGGCGATCCAGCGTTCGACCCGGGTCATGGCGGCGATCTCCAGTGTGCAAGTCCGGACCCGGCCCCGCTTCTCGCTCTTCACCAATCCGGCTTCTTCCAGAACCTTCAGATGCTGGACGACGGCCGACAGGGTCATCGGCAGGGGTTCGGCCAGCTGGCTGACCGAGGCGGGGCCTTGGCTCAGCCGTTCGACCATGGCCCGCCGTCCGGGATCGGACAGGGCCTGGAAGGCGAGGTCGAGCGGCTCGGATTGATACTGTAGCATTCACTTAAGTATCGAGGCGAGCGCTTCGGGAGTCAAGGCGCGGCTTGGTCAGTTCCTATTCGACGTAGATCATCTTCTTCGTCATGCCGCCGTCGACGGTCAGGACCTGACCGGTGACGAAACCGGCCTCGGCGAGATAGAGCACCGCCCCCGCGATGTCGTCGGGACGGCCGACGCGGCCGACCGGGTGCTGCTCGTTGTCGGCCTGGCTCAGCCCCTTGCCGTCCGAGATCCAGCCGGGCGCCACGGCGTTGACGCGGATCTTCGGTCCCAGGCTGATGGCCATGGCGTGGGTCAGGGCGACCATCGCTCCCTTGGACGCCGCATAGGCCTCGGTGTCCGGCTCGGACATGAAGGCCCGGGTCGAGACCATGTGGACGATGCTCCCGCTCTCTCGCAGCAGCGGGATCGCCGCCCGGCTCATCAGGAAGGCGCCGGTCAGATGGCTGTCGGTCACCTTGCGCCAGTCGGCCAGCGACAGCTCGGCCATCGGCCCGCGGTTCGGCGAGGCGATGCCCGCATTGTTGACCAGCAGGTCCAGCGTCTCCCAGCCTAGTTCCGCATAGGCCGCCTTGACCGAGGCCTCGTCGCCGACGTCGCAGATCATCGACCGCGCGCCGTCATGCCCCGGCTTCAGATCGAACGACGCGACCTCCCACCCCGCCTCGATCAGGGCGGCGCAGAGGCCGGTTCCGACAAGTCCGGCGCCGCCGGTGACGATGGCTTTCTTCATGGGAGCCTCAAGCGGTGAGGGGGCGATGGGTTCCGTCACCCTATCGCTTCCCCTCTCCCGGAGGGAGAGGGAGGGACCCGCGAGCGCAGCGAGTGGGAGGGTGAGGGGTTCTGTCGTTGAGCGGGGAGGGCATGACCCCTCACCCTTTCGCGCCATAACGACGGCTTGCGCCGCCGTGCGCTCAAGCCCTCTCCCTATGGGAGAGGGTCAAGTTACGCCACCAGCTTTTCGGCCTGATGCAGGTCGACACTGACCAGCTGGCTGACGCCGCGTTCGGGCATGGTGACGCCGTAGAGGCGGTCCATGCGGCTCATGGTCACCGGGTTGTGGGTGATGACGATGAAGCGGGTGTCGGTGCGGCTGCGCATCTCGTGCAGCATGCGGCAGAAGCGGTCGACGTTGGCGTCGTCGAGCGGGGCGTCGACCTCGTCCAGCACGCAGACGGGGGCGGGGTTGGCCAGGAAGACGGCGAAGATCAGGGCCGCGGCCGTCAGGGCCTGTTCGCCGCCGGACATCAGGCTCATCACCGACAGTCGCTTGCCGGGCGGGCAGGCGAAGATCTCCAGCCCGGCCTCCAGCGGGTCGTCGCTCTCGACCAGCTTCAGCTCGGCCTGACCGCCGCCGAACAGGGCCTCGAACAGGCTCTTGAAGTTGTCGTTGATGACGTCGAAGGCGGCGATCAGCCGTTCGCGGCCCTCGGCGTTCAACTCGTCGATGCCGTCGCGCAGGCGGGCGATGGCGCCGGTCAGGTCCGAGCGCTCGATGCGCATGGTGTTCAGCCGCTCGCCATATTCCTCGGCTTCATCCTCGGCGCGCAGATTGACCGGTCCCAACTGCTCGCGCTCGCGCTCCAGACCGTAGAGCAGGCTCTCAGCCCCGGCCGCGTCCGGCGGGCGCGCGATGGCGTCGTCGATCAGTTTCTGGCCCAGGGCCTCGGGCTCCATCTGGGCCGTCTCGCGCACGGTGTTGGCGGCGTCCAGCAGGCGGTCGGCGGCGGCCTCGGCCCGGGCCGACAGACCGGCGCGGGCCTCGCGCGCGGAGGAGGCGGCGGCATCGGCGGCTCTGGAGGCCCGGTCGGCGTCCCCGGCTTCCCCTTCCGCGACCGCCAGCGCATCCGAGGAGGCCTTGCGGCGGGTCTCGGCGGCGGTCAGGGCGTCCAGCAGGGTGTTGCGCTGGGCGGCGAGGGCCTCGGGCGCGGCGGAGGCCTGTTTCAGCAAAGCGGCGGACTTCTCCGCATCACCGGCCAGGGTCTTGATGCGGGCGGCGGCGTCCTTCGACCGGGTCGCCCAGCCGTCGCGCTCGCGGGTCAGATTGGCCAGACGCGCCTCCCGGCCCGAGCGTTCGCGGGCCTCGGCGTCGCGGTCGGCGCGGGCCTGAGCCGAGGCGGCGCGGGCGGCGTCGGCGGCGAGGCGGGCGGCGGCCAGTTCGTCGCGCAGCCCGGCCAGGGTCTCGGAGGGGGCGTCGACCGACATGGCCTCGGCGAGGGCGGCCTCGGCGGCCTCGACCTCGGTGGTCTGGCGGGCCAGGGTCTCGTCCAGGGCCTGGGCGCGCGCTTCGCGGCGGGCCTGATCGCGGCTCAGGCTCTCGACCTTGTCGCGGGCGGCGGTGACGGCCTTGTCGGCGGCGAAGGGGGCGAGGCGCGCGGTCTTCACGGCCTCTTCGGCGGCGCGGAAGGCTTCGGTCGCGGCCTTCTGGGCGGATTGCGCCGTCTCCAGCGCCGGCTTGCCCTCGTCGATGGCGGCTTCCAGCTCGGCCAGACGGCCGCGCTGGGCCAGACGCACGGCGGCCGGACGCGGGGCCTCGGCGCGCGAGACGAAGCCGTCCCAGCGATAGAGGTCGCCTTCCTTCGTCACCAGACGGGCGCCCGGCGGCAGGCCTTGCGCCAGCTTCGCCGCATCCGCCTTGTCCGCCACGCCGCACAGGGCCAGCCGCGCGGTCAGTTGATCGGGCGCCTTCACATGGTCGGACAGGGGCGACACGCCCGTCGGCCAATTCGGGGTAGGGGGCGTCGCGCCGGCCCAGTAGGCGGCGGCCTTCGGGTCCAGCGCGGCGTCCAGATCGTCGCCCAGAGCGGCGGCCAGGGCGGCCTCATAGCCCTTGTCGGCGGAAACCTTGTCCAGCGCCGGGGCGTGCTCGCGCTTGCTGGTGACCAGCAGGGAGGCCAGACCCCGGGCCTCGGTCTGGAGGCGGCCCAGCTTGTCCTCGGCGGCGCGGGCCTCGGTGCGGGCCTCCTGCTCGGCGCGGGCCAGGTCGCCGCGCTTCGCCTCGGCGGCCTCGACGGCGGCGCGGGCGGCGGTCAGGGCGGCGGTCGCCTCGTCCAGAGCCGTGCGGGCGGTGGCCAGCTCGGGCGTCTCCAGCGGCCCCAGGGCCTCGCGTTCGCGTTTCGCCTGATCGAGCCCTGAGCGGGCGCGGGCGACGCGGGCTTCCGCATCCCGCTTGCGGGCCGTTTCGGCATTGGCGCGGGCCTCGACGGCGGCGAGGGTTCCGGCCAGACGCTCGACCTCGGCGTCGGCGGCCCGGCGGCCCTCCTCGGCGGCGACGAGGGCGGCCTCCAGTTCCGGACCACGTGCGGGCGCCGCGGCGACCTCGGCGGTCAGGGTTTCGAGCTCGGCGGTCAGGCGGGCCAGTTCGGCCGCCGCATCCTCCGACATCTTCTCCTCGCGTTCGGCGTCGGCGGCGATGCGCGCACCCTCGGCCTTCAGCCGGTCGACCTCGGCCCGGGCCTGCTGCTCGGCCATGTCCAGTCGGTCGCGTTCGAGGCTGGCGCGGTGCAGCAGGGCGGCGGCGACGGCGTCTTCCTCGCGGGCAGGCTTCAAGCCTTCCTGAGCCTTCAGGGCGGCGGTCTGGGCGGCGGCGGCGGCGGCGGTCGCCTCGGCCACAGCCCGGTCGGCCTCGCGCAGTTCGCCGGCGGCGGCCTCGGCCGCGACCCGGGCGTCGTTCCAGCGTACGAACAGCAGGGCCGACTGCAAGGCGCGGATCTCGGCCGAGATCTTCTTGTACTTCTCCGCCTGCCGCGCCTCGCGCTTCAGCCGGGTCAGGGCCGTCTCCAGCTCCTTGCCGATGTCGTCGAGGCGTTCGAGGTTCGACTCGGCCGCCTTCAGCCGCAGCTCGGCCTCGTGCCGGCGCGTGTGCAGGCCCGCGACACCGCCGGCTTCCTCAAGGATACGGCGACGGTTCTGGGGCTTGGCGGCGATGAGTTCGCTGATCTGGCCCTGACGCACGAGGGCCGGGGAGTTGGCGCCGGTCGAGGCATCGGCGAACAGCAGCTGGACGTCGCGGGCCCGGACCTCCTTGCCGTTGATCCGGTAGGTCGAGCCCTGGCCCCGGTCGATGCGGCGCGAGACCTCCAGCACCGGACTGTCGGTGAAGGGCTGGGGCGCCCGACGCTGGGCGTTGTCGATGGTCAGCTGGACTTCGGCATGGTTGCGTGGCGGCCGGTTCGAGGCGCCGGCGAAGATGACGTCGTCCATGCCCTGACCACGCATGGCCTTGGCCGAGTTGGCGCCCATGACCCAGCGCATGGATTCAAGGACGTTGGACTTGCCGCAGCCGTTGGGGCCGACGATGCCGGTCAGGCCGGGCTCGATCTGGACCTCCGACGCATCGACGAAGGACTTGAAGCCGACGAGGCGGAGGCGCTGGAATTGCATCGCGTCCCCCGGCCCTCGCTTTAGCGGCCGGAGGCTTCGTCGATGGCGGCGCCCAGGGTCTCGAGCGAGCCGTCGGCGACCACCTTGCCGTTGACGAAGAAGGTCGGGGTCTTGGTCACGCCCGCGGCGATGCCGCCTGTCATGGCCTCGCGGATGGCGGCCAGGGTCGCCGGGTCCTGGACGCAGGCGTTGATTTCCTCGCGCGACCGGCCGCTGACGGCGATGGCGCGGTCGTACCATTCGCTGACCGGGCCGAAGTTCCGGGCCGTCGACTGCCAGCGATAGAAGGTATGCAGGACCTCGAAATACTGCTCGGGCGCCGAGCAGCGGGCGATGGCGGCGGCCTGGGTCGCTTCGGTCACCGGCTCGGTCAGCATGTCGCGGAAGACGAAGCGGACCTGGCCCGTATCGACATACTGCTCCTTGAACGCATACCAGTTCGACATCTGCCATTCGGCGCAGTGCGGGCAGGCGAGGGAGCCGTACTCCACCACCGTCACCGGGGCACGCGGATCGCCGATGGTCCGGTCGGCCGAGCCCACGCGCGGCAGGTTGCCGGCCCAGGCTTGCGAGGGCAGAACCGCTGAAGCCAGCAGCGGGGACGCCAGCATCAGGGTCAGGATCAGTCGGCGGAGCATCGACATGGGCTCAGTGTCCGGGTCCGTGGGCGGCGTCGATAGCGGCGCCGAGGCTGTCCAGCGACGGATCGGCGATCTTGCGGCCGTTGACGAAGAAGGTCGGGGTGCCCTCGACGCCGGCGGCCGCGGCCCCGGCGATCTCGGCGTTGATCCGGGCCTCCGTGGCCGGGTCCTGGAAGCACGCCTTCATCTCGTCATCTGTACGGCCGCTGAGGGCGACCGCGTCGCGGAGCCAGGTCCGGCTCCCGGCATAGAAGGCAGGCTGGCCGTCGAACAGGGAATCCACGACAGTGAAGAACCGCTCGGGCCGCGAACACCGGGCGATGCCGGCGGCGGTCATGGCGAAGTCCTCGGGCGAGGTCGGCAGGGTGCGATAGACCAGTTTCACCTTGCCGGTGTCGATGTAGCGCGCCTTGAAGGCCGGATAGACGTCCTTGTGCCAGGCCGCGCAGTGCGGACAGACGAAGGAGGCGTATTCCACCACCGTCACCGGAGCATCGGCACGGCCCAGGACACGGTCCTCGGCGGTGACCGGCGGCAGGTCGCCGGCCAGGACCGGCGTGGCGACAGTCGCCAGCGGGGCCGCCGCCAGCGTCAGGATCAGGAAAAGACGGCGGAACGGATGCATGGGCCTACTTCGCCAGCTCGGCGTCGATGGCCTGGGCCAGGTCGGGCAGTTTGGTGCCCTCGTCGCTGCCGGGCGTGATCACGTCCTTGCCGTTGACCTTGAAGGTCGGGGTGCCGGTGACGCCCGCGGCAGTCGCGGCCGAGATGCGTTTCTCGAGGGCGGCGATGTTGTCCGGGTTAGTGATGCAGGCGGTGTACTGCTCCTGGCTGAAGCCGAAGGCCTGGGCCGTCTTGACCAGCGAGGCGTTGGGCGACAGGGCGCCGGAACGCCATTCGTCCTGGCTGGCCAGAAGCTCGTGCATCACGTCGAAATATTTGTCCGGACCGGCGCAGCGGGCCAGCAGGATGCCGGCGGTGGCCACGTCCTGCGGCGGGGTCGGCAGTTCGCGGAAGATGTAGCGGACCTTGTTGGTGTCGACGTAGCGGGCCTTGAACGCCGGCCAGGTGTTCTTCTGCCACAGGGCGCAGTGGGGGCAGGACGGCGAGGCGTATTCGATCACCGTGACCTTGGCGCCCTCGGCGGCGCCCAGGGCCATGTCGCCCTCCGCGGCCTTGCCGCCGCCGCCGCCGCAGGCCGCGAGGGTCAGGGCCAGAAGGGCGAGGACCGATCCGGTCAGTGTCTTCATCAGGTTCATGGTCTGGTTTTCCGGATCAGCTGGGGTCACTTTGCGAGGGCGGCGTCGATCTTGGCCGACAGGCTGGTCAGGCTCGAATCCGCCACCTTCTCGCCGTTGACGAAGAAGCTCGGCGTGCCGTCCACACCGGCGTCGATCCCCGCCTTGACCCGCTTGTCCAGGGCCTCAGCGGCCTTGGTGTCGGTGACGCATGCGGTGAACTGGGCCTCGCTCAGACCGGCGCCCTGGGCGATGCGCAGCAGGACGTTACGCGGCGGCGTGCCGCCGAAGATCTCGGCCTGGCTGGCCATGATCTCGTGGATCACGTCGAAATACTTGTCCTCCCCGGCGCAGCGCGCGACCAGGAAGCCGGCGGCGGCGACCGGGACCGGCGGGGTCGGGAATTCTCGGAAGACATAGCGGATCTTGTTGGTGTCGACGTACTTGGCCTTGAACTGCGGCCAGACCTCTTCCTGCCAGGCGGCGCAGTGGCTGCAGGTGACCGAGGCGTATTCCACCACGGTGACCTTGGCGCCCTTGGCGGCGCCCAGACCCATGTCGCCCTCGGCTTCCTGATAACCGCCGCCGCCGCCGCACGCCGACAGGGTGGCCATGGCGGCGAGCGCCGCGCCGGTGATCGCCGCACGGCGGCTCATCGATCCGAATTTGAAGGGCTTGCTGGGACGCATGGGCTCTTTCTACAGACAATGGCGAACGATGATCACGCGATTCCCCGGGAAGGCGCGCATCGACAGCTTTCGAGAACAGGTGCGGCGAAGTTTTGTCAACGGCGCGGGCTGCGTGAGCGCTGTTTCGCCTCGTCGGACAGCACCGCCCGGCCCAGTCCGGCGAGGGCCGCGCGCAGGGCCTCGGGGGCCTTCGACACCGACTGCGTCAGCTCGGCTTCGGTGGCTGCGTCCAGCGGATCGATGCGGCGGCGCGCCCCCTTGGTCGAGGCGGCGGGCTGGGCCAAGGGCTTCACCGGCCCCTGGGCGATCCGCAGCTTGTCGACCGAACCGGGGCCCAGGAACAGGTTCACCCGCGACAGGATCTCGGCCGACTGATGCTGGACCAGCAGGGCCGCGGGGCCCGCGACCCGCAATTCCAGCGTCCCCGGCGCCCCGCCCTTGCCGCGGGTCAGCTTCTGCGGGCGGGTGACGCGGGCCAGCTGGTCGCCGACGATCTCGCGCCAGCGGGGCTCAAGCGCGCTCGCGCCGCGTCCGAACTTTTCGTCCAGTTCCTTGATGAAGCCGGTGAGGGCGCGGCCGGCGGGCGGGGCCGGGCGGGGCGCGGGGCGCGTGCGTCGGCGGGCGAGGATCTCGCGCGCTTCGCTTTCCGTGGGCAGGTCCCGGGCCATGGCCCTATATAGCCTCACTGATGCCCGACGTCGCCCTCCACAAATCCGATCTGCGCGCCGCCCTGCTGGCCTGGTACGACGAACGCGCGCGGACCCTGCCCTGGCGCGCGCCGCCTGGAGCGGCGGAGCGCACCGACCCCTACCGCGTCTGGCTGTCCGAGGTGATGCTGCAGCAGACGACCGTCCCACACGCGACACCCTATTTCGAGAGCTTCACCGAGCGCTGGCCGACGGTCGGCGATCTGGCCGCCGTCGCCGACGCCGATCTGATGGCCGCCTGGGCGGGCCTCGGCTACTACGCCCGCGCCCGCAATCTGCTGGCCAGCGCCCGCGCCGTGGCGGATCAGCACGGCGGCGTGTTTCCGGACACCGAGGCGGGGCTGCTGGCCCTGCCAGGAGTGGGCGCCTACACCGCTGCGGCGGTCGCCGCCATCGCCTTCGACCGTGAGGCCAATGTGGTCGACGGCAATGTCGAACGGGTCATGGCCCGGCTGTTCGCGGTCGAGACGCCCGTGCCCGCCGCCCGGCCCGAACTGCGCACGCTGGCCGGATCGCTGGTCGACGCCCATCGGCCCGGCGACTGGGCCCAGGCCCTGATGGACCTCGGCGCCACCGTCTGCCGCCCGAAGTCGCCGTCCTGCCTGATCTGCCCGATCAGCTCATGGTGCGCCGGCTACCGGACGGGCGAACCCGAACGCTTCCCGGTGAAGACGAAGAAGGCGGACCGACCGCACCGCAACGGCTTCGCTTGGGTGCTGCGCGACGGCGCCGGCCGCGTCGCCCTGGTCCAGCGCCCGGACAAGGGCCTGCTCGGCGGCATGCTCGGCCTGCAGACCAGCGACTGGTCCGCCGCGCCATCCGAAGCCCCACCAGTCGAGGCTGACTGGACTGACGCGGGCGCCATCGAACACGTCTTCACCCACTTCAGCCTGACCCTGTCGGTGCGGGTGGCTGAGGGGACGGGCGACTTCGTCTGGATGCCCGAGGCCGAGGCGCTGAAGGCCCTGCCGACAGTGTTTCGAAAGGCGCTTGAGCGGGGGCTGGCGAGCGCCGCCTAGCGCGACGTCAGGATCCGGATATCTCCCTGTTTGCCCTTGGGCATCAGGACCGTGCCCTCGCCGATGCGTTCGAAGATCAGGTCGACCTTCGACGTCCCGACCCGCAGCTCCGACACCGTCAGCCGGTCGACGCCGGTCGGCAGGGTCGGGTTGGCGACGGTGACCACCCCGTCCAGCGCATTGACGTCCACGCCCAGCGACGCCTGCAGCATCAGGAAGGCCGAGCCCGCCGCCCAGGCCTGGGGCAGGCAGGCGACCGGATAGGCGATGGGGCCTTCGCCGGGCTCGCGGTCGAAGCCGCAGAACAGCTCGGGCAGCCGCATCTGGAAGTGGCTGGCGGCGGTGTAGATTTCGCCGAGGATGGTCGAGACGGCGTCGCGCTCGCCGTAGCGCGCCATCCCCGCCACGGCGATGGAGGTGTCGTGCGGCCAAACCGAGCCGTTGTGATAGCTCATCGGATTGAACCTGGCCTGACCCTTGGCCAGCGTCCTCAAGCCCCAACCGCTGCGGAACTCGTTCGACAGCATGCGCCGCGTCACCCGCTCGGCCCGGGCCTTCGACGGCAGGCCGCTGAACAGCAGGTGGCCGGCGTTGGAGCCGATGGAGCGGCATTGTTCCCCGTCGCCGTCCAGGGCGATGGCGTAGAAGCCCTCGTCCTCCATCCAGAACCTGTCCTCGACCAGGAAGCGGACCTCGTGGGCGTGATCCTCCCAGGCCTGGGCGCGGGCATCGCCGACCCGGGCGCCGAGGTCGGCCATGGCCAGCCAGGCGGCATAGGCATAGCCCTGCACCTCCAGCAGGGCGATCGGCCCCTTGGGGAACCGCCCGTCGCGGTGGAAGATCGAATCCTCACTGTCCTTCCAGCCCTGGTTGGACAGGCCGGTGTCAGCGCCGCGCGCATAGTCGATCAGGCCGTCGCCGTTGCTGTCGCCGTAGTCGCGCATCCACTCCGAGGCCGCGACCAGATTGGGCCAGAGCTTGCGGATCAGATCGAGGTCGCCGGTCCGGCGGGCATAGGCGCCGGCCAGGGCGATGAACAGGCAGGTGGTGTCGACCCCGCCGTAATAGAGGCCGAACGGCACCTCGTGCAGGGCGCTCATCTCGCCGCCGCGCGTCTCGTGCATGATCTTGCCGGGCGCCGAGTCGTGGAAGGCCGAGACCTCGGTCGCCTGACGCGCCGCCAGATAGGTCAGGACGCCCCTCGCCAGCGACGGATCGAGCCACAGCATCTGCCAGGCGCTGAGGATGCCGTCACGGCCGAACGGCGTCGAGAACCAGGGCGTCCCGGCATAGGGGTAGGGGCCGGTCGGCAGGTCGGTGGTCAGCAGCGCCATGTCGGCGCGTGACTGGTCCAGCCACTGGTTGAACAGCGGGCTGCGCGGCCCGCGCAGGGAGGCGCCGCGTCGGCGCCGTCGCCGCATCGATAGCCTGGCCTCCAGCGCATTCTCGCGCCAGCGCAGTGGGTCGGGCGTCGTGCAGGCCTCGCCGCCGCATTCGATGTAGAGGTCCATCCGCCGGCCCTTCGGCAGACTGAACATGAATTCGGCGCGGGTCCCCGACAGCCGGGCCGGGGGTTCGGAGAAGGACAGGCAGCTGGTCCGCTCGACGTCGTCCAGCCCGGTGTATCTGAAGGTCACGCGCCGCCCGTCGTGGGTCGGCGTATGCACCGTGCCGCGCTTCTCGCGCAGGGTGCCGCGCACCTGGAAGATGTCGGCGAAGTCGGCCGCGAAGTCGAAGGCCAGCGGCAGCAGGACATCCTCGACGCCGTGATTGACCATCCGCACCCGCTCGAACATCCGCCGGTTCCAGAGGAACCGCCGCCGCTCGATATGCATCACGCCCGCCGGCGCCGAACGCCCGCCCATCGGGGGCAGGGGCCGATTGGTCGAATGGGCGGTGAAGAAGACGTTGTCGCGCGACACGCCGGACGACAGCCGCGAGGGGCGGGCCATCCCCGCGGTCATCTGGAACCGCGACAGCAGTCGCGTGTCGCTGTCGAACAGGCCGTCGGCCCCGCCCTTCATATCGCCCCAGCCGTCGGCGACCAGGAAGGTGTCGCCGTCCTTGAGCGCCTGAAGGGTGTCGAGACCGCCGGTCTCGCCGGTCTCCGCGGCCGTGGTCTGGACCGAGTAGCTGTCGTCCATGGAAACTCCGCACGCGGCTTCGGGTCGCCTGAACCGTCCCACCCAAATGCGGCTCTAGACTGTCCGCTTCATGGCCTAATGGCTGAGAAGCGCGACGGTTCAGCCGACCGCGCGAAGGAACGTAGTTTATCCAGCCGCGGCGAAGCTGCGTGGTTCGTCCATCGGCCGCAGCGGCGTCACCACATCGTCCAGCGGCGCCTCCGCGAAGGGGCGTTTGGCCAGCAGGTCGCCGTAGACGTCGAGATAGCGCCTCGCCATTGCGGTCGCCGAGAAGCGCAGTTCGAAGCGGGCGCGCACGGCCTCGCGGTCCAACTGCCCGACCCGGTCGGCGGCGGCGATCGCCTGTTCCATGGTGTCGACCAGATAGCCGGTGGCGCCGTCCTCGATGATCTCGGTGGTCGAACCGCATTTGAAGGCGATGACCGGCGTGCCGCAGGCCATGGCCTCGATCATCACCAGGCCGAACGGCTCGGGCCAGTCGATGGGGAAGAGCAGGGCCTCGGCGCCGCCCAGGAAGTCGGACTTCTGGTGGTCGCCGATCTCGCCGATGAACTCGATCAGCGGATTGCCGTCGATCAGCGGCTTGATCCTGTCCTCGTAATAGACGCGGTCGGCGGCATCGACCTTGGCCGCGATCTTGAGCCGCTTGCCCAGTTTGGTCGCGATTTCGATGGCCCGGTCGGGACGCTTCTCGGGCGAGATGCGGCCGAGGAAGGCAAGGTAACCCTCCGATTTGGCCGAGAAGCGGTATTGCTCGGCGGGCATGCCGTGGTGAACCGTCGCCTTCCAGTTGGCGAAGGCCAACGGCTTGCGCTGGTCGTCGGAAATGGAGATCAGGCCGAAATCGGTGAACCGCTCATAGACCTCTGGCAGGTCCTTCATGTCGAGCCGGCCGTGCAGGGTCGTCAGGGTCTTGTCGGCATACTTCCGGAACATGGGGAAGTGGATCATGTCGGTGTGGAAGTGGATGACGTCGAACTCGTCGACCCGGTCCATCACCTCGGCCAGCATGGTCAGGTGGGCGGCGAGGTCGGACTTGAGCGGAGCGGGGTCCAGCCGGATCGCCTGATCGCGCACCGGGATCAGCCGGGCCTTCGTCCGCGCGTCGGCGCTGGCGAACAGGGTGACCTCATGGCCCAGATCGACGAGGGCGTCGGTCAGATGGGCGACCACCCGTTCGGTCCCTCCATAGAGCTTCGGAGGGACGGCCTCGTACAGCGGGGTGACCTGGGCGATCTTCATGATGTGTGTGCTCCGACCCGCTCAGCCGGGCCGTAGACATCAATGTTCTCGCAACTGCGAAGTTCCATCGCGGAACATGCAATTTTCTTCAGTGATTGCGGTGGGTTACACGCGTTACATCTGTGCGTTTCCGGACATTTCGTCCAGAGTTCAGGACTCCCAGCGCTTTTGCGGCGAGCGGTAGAGGGCCAGGGTGGCCAGCAAGGCCAGGGCCGCCGGGATCGCGGCCCAGAACAGACCGGCCAGAGCCATGGCCGTCGCCCCGCCCCAGCCGGCCTGAACCAGCATCTCGACGATATTGACCAGCCAGGAGCCGCCACGCTGGCGTTGGTTGAAGGTCTTCCGCGTGGCGGGTTTCTGACGCCAGATCTGGATCAGGCCGGACGAGGCGGCGGCGCAAACGCATCCGATCGCCACCACCACCGCCTTCAGCGGCGCCATGACCGCGAAGCCGCCGATGGCGATGCCGGTCAGGACGAAGGTCGGGATCAGGGCGGCGATCAGCTTGGCCCGGTCGGCGAGGGCGCGGTCGATCGGCGCCGAGCGCAGCAGGTCGGGGCTGTCCTCGGCCGAGATGGCGATCCAGGCGAAGCTGCCGGCCAGTTGGCCCGCCATGAAGACGATGGCCGACGACAGAAAGATCGGCGTGGTCCCGGCATGGGCGTTCTTGAACAGGACCACGCCGAGCGGGATCAGATAGACGATGCGCAGCAGAATCTGGCTGATCAGCTGCGGGTCGCGGGCCAGAAGCCGCAGTTCCTTTCGGACCATCGCGCGGGTCAGGCCGTCGGCGAAGGCGCCGTCCGCGCCCTTGGTCCGGGCCGGGGTCGACTTCTCGCCCACGGCGGCGGCCGCGTCCTTGGCGAAGCGCGGGCCGAGGCTTCTGACCACCAGGACGAACAGGATCAGGCCGATCCCGCCAATGACGGCCAGAGGCAGGGGGCTGGCGGTCAGGGCGCGCACCGGCCAGGCCAGCGGACCGCTCGGCGCCAGCAGCGGGCTGCCGGTCAGGCTGAGGGCCAGGTCCGAGACGCCGGACGAGCCGTGCCCGTCCTCATGCCGGGTGAAGTTGTAGGCTTGGCTCAGGATGAACATCAGGCCGCCGACGAGGGCGGCGATCACCTGGGCCACCACGCGGGTCTTGCGCGGTCCGATCAGGGCGAACAGTCCCATGGTCATCAGGATGCCGAGCGCCGTCGCGACCATCGAAAGCGAGATCAGGATGACGAACAGCGACAGCCATTCGGGCCGCCCCAGCACCGAGGCGGTGATCACGAAGGGCGTCACCAGCAGGACGTAGAGGATCGAGGCGACGACGGTGATCGACAGGGCCCGAACGGTCAGGACCACGCGCGGCCTCAGGGGCGAGGACAGCAGCAGGTCGAGGTCGCCGCGCTCGTAAAGCGCCTGAACCGCCAGATTGATGGCCTGGGACAGCATCAGGGTGAACAGGACCACGCAGGCCGCGTCAACGATCAGGGCCGACAGCGGCGTGATCGGCAGGGGCCACCGGGAGGCGAGGAAGCCCAGGGCGACGCCGCCGAACACCACCCCGGCGATGGCGAACAGGCTGATCAGGACCAGGGCGATCTTCGAGCCGCTGACCCCGCGCTTGCCGCTCATGCCGCGCAGGCCGAGACGAACCTCGGCGGCCAGAAGCCAGGCGGCCGATCCCGGCGGCAGCATCCGGACGACGGCGCTGATCACGAGACGTCCGCGCCGACGAGGTCGAGGAAGACGTCTTCCAGAGTGGCGCCGCCGTGCCCGGACCTTGCCCGCAGCTCTTCCAGCGTGCCTTCGGCCAGCAGCTTGCCGTGCTGGATGATGCCGATGCGGTCAGACATCCGCTCCGCGACGTCGAGGATGTGGGTGGTCAGGATGACGGTGGCGCCGGCCCGGACACGGTCTTGCAGCAGATCCTTGACCTGACGCGCCATGGCGGCGTCGAGACCGGTCAGGGGCTCGTCCAGCATGAGCAGTTTGGGTTCGTGGATCAGGGCGCCCGCGAGGGCCGCCTTCTGCTTCATGCCGCGCGAAAAGCCCTCGCAGCGCTCGCCGCGATGGGGCCACAGGGCGAGGAACTCCAGAAGCTCCTGGGCCCGCTTGCGCGCCGTCTTCGCGTCCACGCCCCACAGGCCGGCGACGAACTCGAGATACTCCATCGGCGTCAGCTTGTCGTAGAGCATGGGCTCGTCCGGCAGCCAGGCGATCAGCCGCTTGGCCGCGACCGGATCGGTGATGGCGTCGGTCCCGAAGACGCGGATCGACCCGGCGTCGGCCCTGGTCAGTCCAGCGACCATGCGCAGCGTCGTCGTCTTGCCCGCCCCGTTCGGCCCCAGCAGGGCATAGAGCTCGCCGGCCTTGACGGTCAGGTCGAGGTTGTCCACCGCCGGGCGGCTGAACGTCTTTCGCAGGCCCCGGATCTCGAGCGCACTGTCGGTCATAGGCTGTCCCCCGTCACGCTCCGACCCTGCCGCCCGCGGATCGGGAGGTCAAATGACGCGCGCGTAATTCGCGAGGGCTACAGCGTCGCGCGGATTTCCGAGCGCAGGGCGTCGATGGACTTGAAGCCCTGATCGGTCTTGAAGCGCCAGTAGGTCCAGCCGTTGCAGGCCGGGGCGTTTTCCAGGATTGCGCCCAGTTTGTGGATCGAGCCGGTGAACTCGCCGGACACCAGCGAGCCGTCGGCGCGGACGCGGGCCTCGCGGTCGCCCTTGGGCGAATAGAGGCGGTCGCCGGGGGCCAGAAGGCCGGCCTCGACCAGGGCGCCGAAGGGCACCTTCACCTCGGCCCGCTTGGAGCCCATGACCTTCAGGTCCTCGGGCGCGGCAGGGATGACGGTCGCGATGCGGGTCTCGGCGACCCTGGCGTAGGTCTCGTCGCGCTCGATGCCGATGAATTTGCGGCCCAGACGCTTGGCGGCGGCGCCCGTGGTGCCCGTGCCGAAGAAGGGATCCAGGATCACGTCGCCCGGCTTGGTCGCGGCCAGGATCACCCGGTGCAGCAGGGCCTCGGGCTTCTGGGTCGGGTGGGCCTTCTTGCCGTCCTCGCCCTTGATCCGCTCCTCGCCGGTGCACAGCGGGAAGGTCCAGTCCGAGCGCATCTGGGTGTCTTCGTTGAAGGCCTTCAGGGCATCGTAGTTGAAGGTGTAGCGCTTCTGCTCACGCGACTTGGCGGCCCAGATCAGGGTCTCGTGTGCGTTGGTGAACCGGGTGCCCTTGAAGTTCGGCATCGGGTTGGACTTGCGCCAGATGATGTCGTTCAGGACCCAGTAGCCCATGTCCTGGATGGCGACGCCCAGGCGGAAGATGTTGTGGTAGCTGCCGATGACCCAGATCGAGCCCTCGTCCTTGAGGACCCGGCGGCACTCCTTCAGCCAGTCGCGGCAGAAGGCGTCATAGGCGGCGAAGCTGTCGAACTTGTCCCAGTCGTCGTCGACCGCGTCGACCTTGGAATTGTCCGGACGCAGCAGGTCGCCGCCCAGCTGCAGATTATAGGGCGGGTCGGCGAAGACCATATCGACCGACTTCGACGGCAGGCCGCGCAGAACCTCGAGGCAGTCGCCAAGGTGGATGATGTCGGTCTTCAGATCGGTCACGCGCACAGCTCCGGGGAGTGGAGCCGGTATGGTGAATCCTTACGGTTAAGGCCGGGTAACCGGCAGCCAGATCTCGGTGTCGCCCATGCCGGTCGCGGCGTCGTAGGCCGGGCCGTAGCGTTCGAAGTCAGGCGTGCCCGCGTTCTTCCATTCGCCGTTGGACGCCAGCCAGGCGTGGCTGGCCTCGATGGTGTCGCGGATGGTCCAGACCGGGGCGGCGTGAACGAAGACGGCGTAGTGGGCCTCAGGCACGCGCATCCGGCCGAGATCTTCCGGCAGGCCGTCGAAGGTCTCGACCTCGGCAGCGCACATATATTCGAAGCGCTGGCCCTCCGGGTCCATCTGGCAGGTGGCGCCGTAGGTGCGGCCGCCGACCTGACCGGGCAGGGGAAGGCGGGTGACGAAGTCCTTCCAGACGACGGGGATCTGGCTGGGGCCCTCGGAGAAGGCGTACCAGCGGCGCAGGCCCGCCAGAAGCATGGGGCGGCCGGTCTCGAAGCGGGATGGGGTCATGGCGCCAGACTAGGCTGCGGACTGCGACACTGGGAAGACATCGACTCCTCCGGCGACGCTGAATAGGGTCACGCCGAACGTTCCCCCGGAGTTGCCATGCGTCTGACCCTGTCCCTCGCCGCCCTGATGTCCGGCGTCGCCCTGTCCACCATGGCCGCGGCCCAGAGCGCCGAGCCCGCCTTCGACGCCGCCAAACTGTCGGAGCACATCCGGATCCTGGCCGACGACAGCTTCGAGGGCCGGGGCATCGCCACCGAGGCCGAGCCCAAGGTCATCAAATATCTGAGCGAGCAATACGCCGCCGCAGGCTTCGAGCCGGGCGGGGACCTGCAGGCCGACGGCTCGCGCCTGTGGACCCAGGCCGTGGCCCTGAACCGCTTCGAGGTCGAGGACTTCAAGGCCCAGCTGAAGGTCGGCGACTGGACCCTGCCTCTGGCCCAGGGCGAACAGATCGTCGCCTCGACCCGCCTGCCCAACGCCTCGGGCCACGTCATGCTGATGAACGCCCCGCTGGTCTTCGTCGGTTACGGCATCAAGGCGCCGGAGCGGAACTGGGACGACTTCAAGGGCATGGACCTGAAGGGCAAGATCCTCGTCGTGCTCGTCAATGACGCCGACTTCGAGGACCCGTCGCTGGACACCTTCGGCGGCAAGGCCATGACCTATTACGGCCGCTGGACGTACAAGTACGAGGAGGCCGCGCGTCAGGGGGCCGCTGGCGTTCTGATCGTGCATGAGACCGCGCCGGCCTCCTACGGCTGGGGCACCGTCCGCAACTCCTGGACCGCGCCGCAGTTCGACATCCAGCGCGCCGATCCGTCGAAGGAGCGCGTCGCCATGGAGGCCTGGATCCAGCGCGACGTCGCCGTTGAGCTGTTCCAGCACGCCGGTCTCGACTTCGAGGCCCTGAAGGTTCAGGCGCGCAGCCGCGACTTCCATCCGGTGACCCTGACCGGCGCCGGCATGGACGCCATGTTCGACCTGAAGACCGACCGGATCGAGAGCCACAACGTCGTCGCCCGCCTGCCGGGCACGACCCATCCGGACGAGACCATCCTCTACACCGCCCACTGGGATCACATCGGGGTCGGGACGCCCGACGCCAACGGCGACGCCATCTTCAACGGCGCGGTCGACAACGCCTCGGGCACCTCGGGCCTGCTGGAAATCGCCCGTGTATTCGGCGCCGCGCCCCGCACCCAGCGCTCGATCGTGGCCATCAGCTTCACCGGTGAGGAAAGCGGCCTGCTCGGCTCGGAATACTATGCGGCCAACCCCCTCTATCCGCTGGAGAAGACCGTCGGCGGCTTCAACATGGACTCGGCCAATGTCTACGGTCGCACCACGGCGATGAGCATCATCGGCTTCGGCCAGTCCGACTTCGACGAGCGCGTCACCGCGGCGGTCGAGGCGCAGGGCCGGGTCATCGAGCCCGACGCCAACACCCAGGCCGGCTACTACTTCCGCTCCGACCACTTCCCGCTGGCCAAGGAGGGCGTGCCCATGGCCTATGCCGAGAGCGGCGGAACATTCCGCGACGCCCCCGTCGAGGCCCGCATCGCCGCCCGCGACGAATACACCGCCAAACGCTACCATCAGGCCGACGACGAATGGTCCGCCGACTGGGACTATCGCGGCCAGATGGAAGACCTGACGGTCTATTACGACATCGGCCGGGCCCTGGCCGACAGTCGCGACTGGCCGCAGTGGAAGACGGGTTCGGAGTTCGGTCCGGCCCGCGCTGTCAGCGCCGCGGAACGGCAGTAGACTGCATTACAAAAATGTAAGGGGCGGTCCTGAGCGGCCGCCCTAAGGTGCGCGCGCATTTTCCACGGAGTTTCCTTGATGCTGGCCCGACTGACTTGCGGCGTCGCCGCCTCGGCGATGTTGCTTCTGGCCCTGCCGGCCTCGGCCCAGGACTTCTCGGCCCAGCGCCTGTCCGACCACATCAAGTATCTGTCCGACGACAGCCTGGAAGGCCGCTTCCCCGGCAAGATCGGCGAGCAGCTGACCCTGGCCTATCTGCAGGCCCAGTATGAGGCCATGGGCCTTCAGCCGGGCGGTCCGGACGGTCAGTGGCTGCAGCCGGTCGATCTGCTGCGCCTGACCCCGGCGCATCCGGCCACGGTCAGCTGGACCGGCGTCGACGGCGCCACCCATCCGGTCGAGAGCGGGCTGATCGTCCGCGCCGGCGCCGCCGACGGCCATGTGAAGCTGGACAATGTGCCGATCGTTTTCGCCGGCTACGGCGTCGTCGCGCCCGAGCGGAACTGGGACGACTACGGAAACATCGACCTGACGGGCAAGGTGGTGGTCGTGCTCAGCGGCCAGCCGGCCGCCTTCGGCGCCGATCCCAACTTCTACGGCTCCTCGACCCACAAGGTGAACGAGGCGATCAAGCGCGGCGCCGTCGGCGTCATCACCCTGTACGAAGTGTCCGGCGGACGCGGCATGCGCGGCGGCGGTCGTCCGCGCATGACCATCACCGGCGCCCATGAGACGGCCTTCAGTGGCACGATGACCTTGGATGTCGCCACCGCCATGGCCTCCTCCAAGGGCGAGGACTTCCAGCCGGTTCTGGCCGCCGCCAAGGCTGGCGGCGCCTTCAAGGCCGAAGACACCGGCCTGAAGCTCAGCGTCGACATCGACGAGATGGCCGAGGTCATCCACTCCCATAACCTGCTGGCCAAGATTCCCGGGACGACCCGTCCGGACGAATACCTGGTCTATTCGGCGCACTGGGACCACGTCGGCGTCGCCGCCGATCCGGACGCCAACGGCGATCGCATCTTCAACGGCGCCTGGGACAACGCCTCGGGCACCTCGGGCGTGCTGGAAATGGCCCGCGCCTTCAAGGCCGGTCCGCCGCCGGAACGCACCGTCGTCTTCCTGCACGTGACGGCCGAGGAGCAGGGCCTGCTGGGTTCGGAGTGGTACGCGACCCACCCCGTCTATCCGCTCGAAAAAACCGCGGCCGACATCAACATCGACATGCTGCCCTTCACCCCGGCGACGAAGACCATCGCCATCTTCGGCATCGGCAAGTCGGGGCTGGAGGATGATCTGGAGCGTCTGGCCCAGCGCGAAGGCCGCCACGTCGTCGGCGACGGCGAGCCCGAGCAGGGCTACTACTACCGCAGCGACCACTTCAACTTCGCGGCGGGCGGGGTCCCGGCCCTGATGCCCTGGACCGGCGTCGACTTCGTCGAGGGCGGCGAGGCCGTCGGACGGCCCTACTACCAGGCCCAGATGGCGAAATATTACCACAAGCTCGACGACGAATGGCGGCCCGACTACGACTTCACCGCCGCCCTGCAGAACCTGAAGCTGCTCTATCAGCTGGGTCAGGAAGTCGCCGATAGCACCAGCTGGCCGCAGTGGAAGCCGACCTCGGAGTTCGCCGCCATCCGGCACGAGAGCGACGCCGCCCGGCGCTAAGAGTGTTGGACCGCTGGGCGTCGCAACCGGTCGAGGACGTCGCTGACGGACTGATCCTGTTCGACGGCGTCTGCGTCTTCTGCTCGCGCTGGGCGCGGTTCGTGCTGCGGCACGACACGGCCCGGCGGTTCCGCTTCATGACGATCCAGAGCGAGGCGGGGCGAGCCCTGGCCTCGCGGCTGGGCATCGATCCGGAGGCGCCCGAGACCAATGCCGTGATCCTGAACGGCCGCGCCTGGTTCAAGTCGGACGCGGCGCTGAAGGTGCTGGGCGCCCTGCCGGCGACGCGGACGCTGGCCATCGGCCGCATCGCGCCCAAGGCCGTGCGCGATCCGCTCTACGACCTGATCGCAGGCAATCGCTACCGGATCTTCGGCCGGACTGACGTCTGCATGATCCCCGATCCCGCGGACCGCGACCGGTTCGTCACTTGACCCGCGTCCTCGTCATCGGAGCGGGCGGCGTGTTCGGCTCACGGCTGGCGAAGGGGCTGGCGCGCGACGGGTTCGAGGTCGTGGTGGCGGGACGGAGCCTCGCTCGGGCCGAGGCGACGCGGGCCGAGGTCGGGGCGGCCTCTGCTGTGGCTCTGGACACCCGCAGCCTGACCGCCGCCGACCTGACAGAGATTGGCGCGCGCATCGTCGTCGACGCGGCAGGGCCGTTCCAGGGGGCGGAGCCGCGCGTGGCGAGGGCGGCGATCGCGGCTGGCCTCCACTACGTCGATCTGGCCGATGGCCGTGATTTCGTCGCCGGCTTCGGAGCGCTGAACGACGAGGCGAAGGCGGCGGGCGTTACGGCCCTGACCGGCGCCAGCTCGACACCGGCCCTGTCCAACGCGGTGCTGGACGCCCTGACCGAAGGCTGGACCCGCATCGACGCGGTCGAGGCGGCCATCTCTCCCGGCGCCCGGGCGCCGCGCGGCCGCTCGGTGACCGAAGCCATCCTCTCCTGGCTCGGACGGCCCGTGCGGGTGTTTCAGGATGGCGGCTGGTCCGAACGCATCGGCTGGGGCTCCGTCACGACCCGCGACTTCGGCTCGGCGGGACGGCGGCGCCTGTCCTTGTGCGAGACGCCGGATCTGGACGTGCTGGCCCAGCGCTTCGGGCCGACCGACCGCGCCCTGTTCCTGGCGGGGCTCGAGCCGGGTTTCGCCCATTGGGGCGGCTGGGCCTTGGCGAGGTTGGTCGGATTGACCGGCGCCGACCCCCGAACCTTGACCGGTTTGGTGATCTTCCTTTCCCGGCTCGCCGCCCCGTTCGGAAGCGACGTCGGCGCCATGCGGGTCGAGGCGGCCGGGCGAGACCGAGAGGGCAGGGCGGTGCGCGCCGTCTGGCTGCTGATCGCCCCGCCGGGCGTTGGGCCAGTGACGCCGGGAATACCCGCGCTGACGGTGGTGAAGGCGCTCGCGGCAGGGCGGCTCAAGCCGGGCGCGCGGGCCTGCGTCGGCGAACTGCCGCTGGCCGATCTGGAAGCTGAACTGGCTGTGCACGGCATCAGGACCACGACGACGGTCGAGCCGTCCGCCCTGTTCGAACGCGCCGTCGGACCGACCTTCCAGACCCTGCCGTGCCCCATCCGCGCCCTGCACGAGACCCCGGGCCAGTCGGTCTGGCGCGGTCAGGCCTCGGTCGAGGGGGCGGCCAGTCCCGTCGCCGGCCTGATCGCCCGGGCGTTCGGCTTTCCGAAGGCGGGGCAGGGCGTTCCGGTCGAAGTCCGGATCGACGCCGACCGCGACCGCTCGATCTGGCGGCGCGAGATCGCGGGAAGCCGGTTCCAGAGCCGGCTGTCGTCTCCGAAGGCGGGTGGGCGTGTGGTCGAGAGTTTCGGCCCCTTCGCCTTCGACCTGACCCTCAGCCCCGAAGACGGGCGACTGGTTTATCGGGTCGAGGGCTGGCGGCTGCTGGGCGTTCCCATGCCGAAGGCCTGGGCGCCGACCACCGTGACCAACGAAAAAGAAGACGTCGAAGGCCGGTTCGCCTTCGACGTCGAGATCGGCCTTCCGATCGCGGGCCGGATGGTCCGCTATCGGGGCTGGCTGGAAGCGGTTTAGCGGGCCGTCGCCGTGGCGATGATGGTCTTCGCCTGATCGATGGCGGCGGCCGTGGTGACCTCGCCCGACTGGACCTTTTCGGCCAGGTCCATCAGCGGGGTCCCGGTGACGGCGCCGGTCTCGGCGACTTCCTGAACGCGGACGCCGCCGTTGGCCGCGATGGCCGCGTCCCACAGGTCGCGAACCGCCGCCCAGTAGTCCCTGGTAGCCGCCCAGTAGTCGTCGCCCGCCTTGGGGTCATAGCCGTCCCATTTGCGGTAGGTGTTGACCACGTCCTCCTGGACGACGGCGACGGGATCGCCGTCGTCGCCCCCGCCAGTGGAGGATGGGCCCGGTTGCATCTTCATATTGTCCTGGATGTGCACCCAGCCGACCGGGGTCAGGGCATGGCGGTTGGTGCCCAGATAGCGGTCGTAGACCGGGTGGCGAACCGCGTCCCGGCGCGCCAGCGGGCGCCAGGTCGGGCCGCTGGTCCAGACGGCCATGCCGTTGTCGTAGCTCCACTTGCCGACGCCGCCGTAGCGCGGGGAATCATCCGTCTGCCAGACCGTCTGGGACCAGGCGCCGGCGCGCTCCGCCTCGGGGACGTCGGACAGCTTCCACTCGCCCGGACCGGCATAGGTCAGGACGGTCGAGGGCTGGAAGGTCCAGTCCTCGCGCCAGTGCTTGACCACGATCGATTGGCCCTCGTGCTCCATCACCAGGATGTGCTGCAGGCTGATCCGGTCGCCATGGTCGTAGACGACCCGGACGATCTCATTGCCCGCCGAATCGTGCGCCTCGATCGGCGTATAGCCGGCCAGGAAGGCGACGTTCTCACGGAAGTCGAAGCGGACGCGGAACTGGCCCGCCTCCGACAGGATGGACTGCCGGTCCCGCTCGAACGCGCTGGTGGGTGCGGCTGCGGCGGGAGCCGCCGTCTGGGCAAGAGCCGCGACAGGGGCGGCGGAAGCCAGCAGGGCGGCGGCGATCATCAGGGCGCGCATCGGAACCTCTTCGGTCTTGATAGTCATTCGCATAATCTCCCGTCGCGCTTACAGACGCAAGGACAGAGAGACGCCGACGTTGCGGCCCGGCTGGGTATAGGCGTCGACCACGGCCGAGGAGGCCGCCACGCCGCGGATGTCGCTCCACCAGCCGTACTTCTCGTCAGTGACGTTGAAGACGCCGACGCGGGCCGTGACCTGTTCCGTCACGTTCCAGTAGCCGGTCAGATCGATCAGGGCGAACTCCTTGCCCGCCAGACAGCCGCTGGCCGGGGTGGCGTTGTAGCAGCTCAGGCCGTTCGTATCGGCGTTGTCCTTGTGCGCCGACCAGGTCAGCAGGCCTTCGACGCCCCAGACACCGGTCGGGGCGTTGTAGCCCAGACCCCAGACCAGCTTGACCGGATCGATGGTCGACAGCGACCGGGTCACGCCCGCATCGGTCTGGTCGCCGTCCGCCCAGGCGCCGGCGAAGCGGGCGTAGACGCCGTTGTCCCAATCCAGATTGGCGCGGGCCTCGACGCCGTGAACTTCGACCGAGGAGAAGTTCACATATTTGTAGATCAGCGGGTCCGTCGGGGTGCCGGCGCCCGAGACGACCTGCTGCGAGATGAAGTCGTCATAGTCGGACTTGAAGCCCACCAGCTGGGCGCTCAGACGGCCGTTCAGGGCGTTGATGTCGCGCAAGCGCACGCCCAGTTCGACGCTCTGGCTCGTCTCCGGATTGAGGTCCGGGTTGGGCTGGGAGGTGTAACCGAAGGCCAGGTTTGCGAAGTAGTTGTTCACCTGGCTCGGCGTCGGGGCCTTGAAGCCCTCGGCGACATTGGCGAACACCTGGAACTGCCTGGTGGCCTGCCAGACCAGACCCAGCTTGGGCGAGATGTGGCTGTCGTCCTGATCAGCGCGCGTGCCGATGTAGAGCGGATCACTGTCGGTCGACAGTTCATAGGCGTCGTACCGCACCGCCGGGATCAGGCGCAGTGCGCCGCCCGCCAGAACGATCTCGTCCTGAACATAGAGGCCGGCCAGGGTGTAGTCGGTCCTGGGGAAGGGGCTGGTCGGGAAGGTTTCGCCGGCCGGGGGCACGGTGCCGTCGCGGATGCCTTCCTGGGTCGTCCGCGACCAGTCGCCGCCGAAGGTGACGCGGTTCTCGACGCTGCCCGTGGCGAAGGTCTTGCGGGCCCAGGCCGAGGCGCCGAACACCTTGTTGTTGAACTGGTTGTCGCGGATCCGGTCGGTCAGGACGCGATCTTCATAGGTGTACTGGCGGGTCGTGGCGTCCTGGCCGTAGCCCGAGACCTGACCCTGATCCAGGCCGAAGCTGTCGGAGAAGCGCCAGTCCAGACCGATGCGCTGACGCTCGGTCTTGTCGTTGGCGGTCAGGCCCAGAACGGCCGTGGCGGCGGTCGGCGGGGTGGCGGCGACCGTGCGGGCGGTGCGGCCGCTCAGGACCTCATAGTCCGACTCGGACTGATAGCCGTCCCAGGTCAGGCGCAGGCTCTGGTTCGGGGCGAAATCCCAGACCAGCTTGGCCAGCAGGGCGTCGGACTGGTTGTCCTGCGGGTTGGCGATGGTGCGGTTGGCATAGGTGATGCCGCCCGTGGCGGTGACTTCCTCGCCGGTCGCGTCGCCGTTCGTTTCGGTCTCGGACGAGTCGCGGCGGGTATAGGCCAGCATCCCCGAGACCGCGCCCGAGCGGCCGGCGACGGCCAGGGCCTCGGTGAAGCCTTCGTCGGCGGAGTTGTAGCCGACGCGGGCGCGGGCGGTGAAGTTCCGGCCCCCGGTCAGCAGGTCTTCCGGATCCTTGGTCGTGAAGCTGACGGCGCCGGCGACGCCGTCCGAGCCGTACAGGGCCGAGGCCGGGCCGCGCAGGATCTCGACCGACTTCATCAGGTCCAGATCGGAATAGCCGCCGCGGCCGACGCTCTGGGCGCCGAAGACGAAGCCGTCGGGCTGGCGTACGCCGTCCACGACGATCAGGACGCGATCGCCGCCGAGGCCGCGGATGGTGAAGCCCTCATTGCCTGCACGGCCGGCGGTGCCGAGCGCGGCGCCGAAACGGGCCGGCTGGCTGACGACGCTGACGCCCGGCTCGTATTTCACCAGATCCTTGATGTCGGTGAACAGCAGGCGTTCGATCTCGGCGGAGGAGTAGACGCTGACGGTGGCAGGAACTTCGTCGACCGGGGTCGCGGTGCGGGTGGCGACGACGGTGACCGGCGCGACCGGGGTCGCCTGATCTTCCGGGGCGATCGGGGCGTCGGGCGCGGCGGCCTGGGCCGAACCGGCGGCGAGGGCGGCGAGCCCGGCTGTGATCATGAGGAGGTTGCGCATTTTATGGTCCCGCTTGAGAGAGGGGGCGCAATTACTGCGAACGACTATCAGAATCAACCGCAATAGCCCTGGGGTCTTTTGGGGCGCGGTGAACGGTCGCGCTTGCGGCGCGTTCGGGTGCGATGAAACGCGTCCGGATTACAGTGATCGTTGTGGGGCTGCTGGCGGGGGTCGCGGCGTGTGACCGGTCTCGGGTCAATCCGCCGACGGAGCCGGCCAAGCCCGTCACCTCGCCGGTCGTGGACCCGACGGCAGAGGCGCCGTCGGGCTCCATGGCGCCCCTGATGCCAGGGACCGGGCCGACCAGCTTCGTCGGCCGCTGGACGCCTGATCCGGTTCTGTGCGCCCAGCCGACGCGGGCCCCCCGTGTGATCGACATCACGCCGCTGCGCTTCGACGGCGGCGGCCTCGGGTGCGACATTGGCCGGATCAGCCAGGTGACCGGCGGCTATCAGGCGACCCTGTCCTGCCCGGCCGCTGTCGGGGTTCACGTCGAGCGGGTGCAGATGTCCGTGACCGGCCAGACCCTGGACATGGTCTATGTCGATCGCAGGGGCGCGGACGGCGCGCCCCGGTCGGCCAGGCTGCTGAAATGCACCACGCTTTCCGACGCCTCGAAGACGGCGCCGGGCTTCTAGCCTGAGCCGTCAGAGCCCGGATCGGGATGGGAATTCAGGGATAGAAGCCGTCCTCGGTCGGGCCCTTGCCGTCGCCGTCCGCGGACAGGGCCGCCGTCACGGCGCTCGCCGTCCGGGTCAGGACCAGTCTGTGCGACCACAGCGGCACGACCGCACGTCCGTCCTCGAAGGCTTCCCTGACCGTGAAGATCAGGGCGTCCTCATCCTTCAGCCGGGCGAAGACGCGCAGGGTGATCTCGGCGTCGGAAATCCGCTGGATCTCGAAACGAACGCCGAGAGGTTCCAGCAGGGACGTCGGCGACGGATCGATCTCGACGTCGTTGGCGGTCAGGGCCGCGACCGTACCCGTCATCTGGCTGGTGCCCAGCCAGGGGCGGCCCGTCGAGGGCCAGAAGGCCTCCCAGCCGCCGACGGCCGCGCGGCGCAGGCACATGGTGACCCGCTGCCCGTTGCCGAACACGGTCGGCCGGCCCAGAGGACCGCACCAGATTCGGGTCATGACGCGCCCGCCCACGGGAAGGACGCCGGCGAACTCGACCTGATGCAGGATCAGGCCTTCGGGCGTGGTGTCGTTGATCAGCGGGGCACGCAGATTGACCGGCTTGGGCAGGCGGGTGGTCAGGGCGTATTCCGCCTGACCCGACAAGACCACCCCACCGCGCGTCAGCTCGCCTGCGCCGATAGTCAGGACGGTGGGATCGATCTTCACGCCACCGATCACGAAGGGGGTCGGCTCGACGCCTTGACGGGCTGGGGCCGGGGTGGAGCCCTGATCGGGGGCGTCGTCGTTCGAGGCGGGATCGGCCGCGGCGGCCTCGGCCTCCAGCGCGTCCGCGCGCCGACGGAGCCCGGCCATATCGATGGGCGCCGAAACCCGTTCAGCCGTCACGGCGACGACGTCTCCGCGTCGCTCCGGCATCAGGGTCAGCTTCAGGCCGTCGAAGTTCAGTTCCGCCGCGCCGTTCCGCACTGGCAGAACCTGACGGCGCATGTCGTGGCGGTAGGGGCGGGCTTCGGCGCGAAGGCCCGGGCCTTCGATGGTCGCGTGAAGGGCCACGCCGGCATCAAGCACACGCTCGTAGATGAAGGCGAGACGGAAGGCGGACGGCGTCGTCGCCGGCTCGACCGTGACGCGCTCCGTCCGGGCGTCGGGCTCCGGGAAGGTCATGCCGCGGACCATCCACCATGCGCCGTAGCTGCCGAGGACCGGGATGCCCAGGTTTGCCTTGCCGTCCGGGGTATCGACCATGCAGACGGTCGAGCCGACCCAGCCGAACATGGTCCGCAGTTCGCCGGGGCCGCACCAGGCCTCGATCGTGTCGGCCTGATCCGCGCCGGTCGGCTTGAAGACGCGATGAACGACGGGCGCTCCGGCTGACATGCGATAGCCGGCGGTGGCGATGTCGCCGGTCAGGCGGCCTTCCTCCGCCAGACGCATGGGAACGGACAGGACCGCCTCGCCCTTGGCCGTGACCTCGCCCACGACCGGCTCGCCCGCCGGTTCCAGCCCAAGGATCAGGGCTGTCAGCTGTTCGCGGCGAAGCGCGGTCGGCGGTTCGGCCGCCGGAGCCTCGACCACCGGAGCCTCGGCCGCAGGCGGCGCCTCCTGTGCGACGGCCGCGCCCGACATCGTCAGCGCCGCCAGAAGCGGTGCGATCATCCCCCCGGATTTCATGCCGCCTCAGCTGAACAGGAAGTTCATCACGTCGCCGTCCTTGACGACATAGGACTTGCCTTCGGCGCGCAGCTTGCCGGCCTCGCGCGCCCTGGCCTCGCCGCGCAGGGCGACGAAGTCCTCATAGGCGATGGTCTCGGCGCGGATAAAGCCCTTCTCGAAATCCGTATGGATGACGCCGGCGGCCTGGGGCGCGGTGTCGCCGATATGGATGGTCCAGGCGCGCGCCTCCTTGGGGCCCACGGTGAAGTAGGACTGCAGGCCCAGCAGGGCGTAGGCCTCGCGGATCAGTCGGTTCAGACCCGGCTCGGCCAGACCCAGACCTTCCAGGAATTCCGCCTGCTCCTCGGCGTCCAGCACGGCCAGCTCGGCGTCGATCTTGGCCGAGATGACCACTGACTTGGCGTTGTCGGCGGCGGCGCGGGCGGCGACCAGATCCGACAGCTCATTGCCCTTGTCGGCCGAGCCTTCATCGACGTTGGCGACATAGAGGGCGGGCAGGGCGGTCAGCAGCTGCAGCATGTCCCAGGCCTTACGGTCTTCCTTGGACACGTCCGGAAGGGCGACGCGGGCGGGCTTGCCGGCGTTCAGCTTGGACAGGGCCAGGTCGACCAGCTTGAGGCTGAGCTGGCTGTCCTTGTCGCCGCCCTTGGCGCGCTTCTCCATCTGGACGCGGCGGCGTTCGAGGCTTTCCAGATCGGCCAGCATCAGTTCGGTTTCGATGATCTCCAGATCCGAAATCGGATCGATGCGGTTCTCGACGTGGGTGATGTCGTCATCGACGAAGCAGCGGGCGACGAAGGCCACGGCGTCGCAGTCGCGGATATTGGCCAGGAACTGGTTGCCCAGGCCTTCGCCCTTGGACGCGCCGCGCACCAGGCCGGCGATGTCCACGAAGGTGATGCGCGACGGAATGATCTCCTTGGAGCCCGCGATCTCGGCCAGGGCGTCCAGACGCGGCTCCGGCACGGCGACGTCGCCGGTGTTCGGCTCGATGGTGCAGAAGGGATAGTTTGCAGCCTGCGCCGCCGCCGTCTTGGTCAGGGCGTTGAACAGGGTGGACTTGCCGACGTTGGGCAGGCCGACGATCGCGACTTTCAGGGCCATTGTATTCCTCAGAGAAGGCGCGAGCCTTTAGACGGTTCGGGGCCGTTTGTCAGGCTCGGCCTGCAACAGAGGCTATTTAGGCTGACGCACCGGGGCCTGGACCGTCATGGCCGGAGTGTCCGAGAAGGTCAGGGTCAGGGGCACGGCCGAGCCCTCGACCAGCGGACCGGTCAGCCCGGTCAGCATCAGATGCTTGCCGCCGGGCTTGAGCTCGACCTTCTCGCCGCCCTTCAGCGGCAGGCCGCCGGCCATCTCGGACATGTTCATCATGCCGTTCGACATGGTCATGTCGTGGACCATGGCGTTGGCGGCCATCGGGGTGGCCACGCCGGTCACGGTGTTCTCGTGCGACGACTTGATGGTCAGATAGCAGGCGCCGGCCTGGGCGCCGTTGGGCGTGGGCCGGCACCAGGGATCGGTGATCTCGACCGTGGCCTTGACGCCATCCGTCTCGATCGAGGCGGTGGTCGAGTTCTTCTTGCCTTGATGGCAGGCGCCCAGGGCCAGAACGGGGGCCAGGACAAGCAGGGCGATCACGGTCGGTTTCATCGTCATTCCTCCCTAATAGGCCAGTCGAAGGCCGAGGAACAATGACCGACCGTCTCCGGGGAAAAACACCGCCGTCGAGGCGACCCGGGCGTCGGTTACGGCGCTGAAGTTCGAGACATAGCGTTCGTCGGTCAGATTGCGCAGGTCTACGAAAAGACTGACCCCCTCCGAAACGGTCCAGCCTGCGTTCAGCGAGGCCACGGCGTACGACGGCGCCTTCAGGGTGTTCTGATAATCGACCCAGCTGTCGGCCATCGACCACTCTAGCGACGGGGCGACGAACCAGCCACCTGCGGCGTTATAGCGCAGCTCGGCGCGGTACAGATGGGGCGGCACGACCGGCAGGTCGTGGTCGCCATAGACCTTGTCCCCGTCGAAGTGGAAGTCGGAGAAGCTGTAGGTCTGGCGCAGCCGGAACCGGTCGGCGAAGCGCCAGTCGAGGCCGGCCTCGATCCCCTGATGCACGGTCGGACCGGCGTTGAAGGTCGCCGCCGGAATCCCCGCCGCCGGATTGACCGCGAAGTTGAGCAGTTCGTGGTCGAGATCCGCCCGATAGATCGACACGTCCCAGGTAAAGGCGTCGCGCTTGCCGCGCAGACCCACCTCCCACGTCACCGCCTCCTGCGGGACCAGGGGCTGGAAGCCCTGGGTCGTCGGCGACAGGGCCGAGAAATTCGGCGGCTCCACCGAACGGGTGACATTGGCGTAGGCCTGTGTCCCGCCATCGGTCTGCCAGAGCAGCCCGAGGCGCGGAGCGAACCAGTCCCAGGTCTTGCCCGTGGTCAGGTTGAAGCTGGCCGCGACCCCGGGAACGGGGGGCAGGGCGTAGCTCTGATAGTCGCGCTCGGCCCGCCCGAACGAGCCGCCGGCAACCAGAGCCAGCCGGTCGGTGACGAACAGCCGCCCCTCGGCGAAGACATCGAGGCCGGTGGCGTTCTGACGGCTTTGCGCCGTATGGGCGCCGTGCGAACCGGCGAGGTTCAGCCACTGATTGGCGTCCAGATCGCCTGACCGGTACGACACGCCATAGAAGGCGTCCACCGCCTTGCCGAAGGCGCGGCCGGTCCAGTCGAGACGGCCGAAGACGCCGTAGTTGCGGCTCTGCTGATCGACGACCTGGAAGATGGGGTGGTCGAGATCTTTCCAGGTCCCATAGATTCCGCCCTCGAAGACGGTCTCCTCATTCAGCCGCCAGCGCGTCTGCAAGGTCGACCGCACCGACGCCATGTCGCGC
Organism: Brevundimonas sp. ALps5; assembly: GCF_058681645.1. NCBI lineage: Bacteria > Pseudomonadati > Pseudomonadota > Alphaproteobacteria > Caulobacterales > Caulobacteraceae > Brevundimonas > Brevundimonas sp. ALps5. The sequence goes on from NZ_CM178744.1 coordinate 2,639,191, forward strand.
TGATAGGCCATGGCCTTGTTGGTAGGATTGGCGGCCTTCGGCTTGGTCAGAGCGTCGGACAGGCTGACCGATCCCGGGATTTCCTGATGGACATAGCCGCCGGAGAGATAGAGCCGGACCTCGCGGTCCTCGTCGAAGCGGCGGCCGATGTTGAGGGAGCCGTACTGCTGTTGCCCGTTCGACTGGTCGCGCCAGCCGTCGGCCTTCTGGCCCGTGGCGGCGGCGAAGACGTCCCAGTCGCCGGACGTCCGGGCGACCTCGGCATGGGCGCGCAGCGTGCCATACGAGCCGCCGTCGATGCGGAAGCTGTTCTCCGCCCCCGCCGTCCGGCCCGTCGGCGTCACCAGATTGATCGCCCCGCCCAGCAGGGCCCCACCGAAGCGCAGCGCATTGCCGCCCTTGTAGACCTCCGTGTAGCGGGCGATCGACGGGTCGATCAGCTGGAAGTCGCCGAAGCCGTCGGCCTCGTTGAACGGAATGCCGTCCTGGGCCAGCAGGGTCCCGCGGTTGTGGCTGGAGTTGCCGATGCCCGATCCCCGGATCGACAGGCGGATGTCGCCGCCCCACTTCTTCTCCGCATAGACGCCCGGCACGTCGCGCAGGACGTCGGCCAGATTGGGCGCATAGCGGTCGCGATAGGCCTCGGCCGAGACCACGGCGACGGCGCCGGGCGTGCGCGACAGTCGGGCGCGGGTCTCGGCGACGACCGGCGGGTCCTCCGGATTGCGGACGGCGGTGACGATGATCTCGTCGAGCTGGGTGGCCTGGTCCTGAGCGAAGGCGGCGGCCGGGGCGAGGGCGGCGAGCAGCAGCGCACACGGCGCCGCGGTGGTCTTGAGAAGCATGAAGGTTCGAGGTCCTGAACAGGAATGAGCAGGCGCGCGAAGGATCGCGCGCGGAGGGCGTCAGTCGGGGTTCAGGCTTGGGGCGGTGCGGTCGAGGGCGGGCGCGGCGGACCGCGAGCCGGTGGCGTCAAGCGCGGCGCCTCGGCGATGAAGATCGAGGCGGGATGGGTCGTCGGAGCCGCTCTCGGAGCGACCAGCGGCGGTTGGGGCAGGGCGACCGACAGGGCCAGCAGGCAGGCGGCGCATTTGGCCCCCATCATCCCCTTGCCGGGCAGGGGCTGTCCCGTCTGGTCGACCGCGATGGTCTGGAGGCCGTCGGCCGAACAGAAGACCGGATGGTCGGGCGTCGAGGCCGCCATGGCCGCGAAAGGCATCAGGCTGCCGAACGTGATCGCGAACGTCGCGGCCAGGAAGGCCAGCGAGCGCCGGACGGACCAGTTGTCGGCCTGGGAGCGGTTCACGGTCCCCGCCTAGCCGATCCGCCTGCTCCTGCAAAGGCGACGACGCGCCGCGCCGGGAACGGGGCAGGTCGCCTCGACAGTCGAGCGGGGCCGTGGGAGGGTCCGAAATCAGTCTGGAGTCGTAAACATGTCCGACCGCCGCAACCTGTGCCTGTCCGCCGCCGGTCTCGGCGTCCTGCTCACAGCGCTCAGCGGCCCGGGCTGGGCGCAGACCGCAGCTGTTCAGGACGGCTCGGGCGGCCCCGACCACGTCTCCCTGACCATCTACAATCAGGACATAGCCCTGGTGGAGGACACCCGCTCCCTGACCCTGCCGGCGGGCCGGTCGCGACGCGAGTTTCCCGGCGTCTCGGCCAGCATCAAGCCCGAGACCGTGGGCCTGAGCGGCGACGGCCTGTCGGTGCTCGAACAGAATTTCGACTACGACCTTCTGACGCCGGACAAGTTGATGCAGTCGGCGGTGGGGCAGGAGATCGGCATCGTCCGCACCAATCCCGGCTCGGGCGCCGAACAGACCCAGCGCGCCCGGGTCCTGGCGGCCAATCAGGGCGTGGTCCTGGCCGTCGACGGCCATGTCGAGGTGCTGCGTGACGACGGCGTCCCGACCCGGGTGGTGTTTGACCGGGTGCCCGAGAACCTGCGGCCGCGCCCGACGCTCAGCGTGACGCTGGAGGCCGACCGCGCCGGCCGCCGCGACGTCGGCCTGACCTATCTGACCACCGGCCTGCAATGGAAGGCCGACTATGTCGCCCGCTTCGACGAGAAGGCGGGCAAGCTGGACCTGACCGGCTGGATCACCCTGACCAACCGGTCGGGGGTGACCTTCTCCAACGCCGAGACGCGGGTGGTGGCGGGCGACGTCGCCCTGATCAACCCGAACCAGGACCGCTACTACCGCCCGCCCCAGCCGCGTCCCGCCGTGCGCGGCAACGGGACCGAACAGGGACAGGCGCAAGGCCTGGCCGATGTCTATGTCTATCCGCTGCCCGAGCCGGTGACGGTGGCCAACAACCAGACCAAGCAGGTCGGGCTGATCGACGTCTCGGGCGTCCCGGCCTCCAAGCGCTACCTCTATGAGGCCGACAGTTTCGACACCGAGACGGAGCCCCAGGCCGCCGAGGTGGCGGTGATCTTCTCCAACAGCCGGGCTTCGGGCGTGGGAACCCAGCTGCCGGCGGGCGTGGCGCGCGTCTATGTCAACGACGCCTCGGGCGAGCCCCGCTTCATCGGCGAGGATCAGGTGGCCCACACTCCGGCGGGTTCGGACATCGTGATCACGACCGGTCAGGCCTTCGACGTCACGGTCCAGCCGCGCCTCGTCTCCAGCGCCTCGGCGCCCAAGCCCGCCTACTACCGCTGGCGGACGCGGTTCGAGATGGAATACACGGTCCGCAACGCCCGGCCCGAGGCGACGACGGTCGAGGTCCGCCAGCACGGTCTGGGCCGCAACACCCAACTGGGCGAGCAGTCCATCGCCGGAGAACTTCAGGACGCCAACACCGTCGTCTGGCGCGTGCCGGTGCCGGCCAATGGCGAGACGGTGCTCAAGGCCGTCGTGACCACCGGCGGCTGATCCCTCGTGCGTGGGTCCGTCTATCTCGCACTGCTGGGGCTGGCCCTGGCCACGCCTGCCTTCGCCCAGGTCGAGACCGTCTCGGCCGGGGCGGAGAAGACCGCCGTGGTCATCTATCGCGATCGCGTCGTGGACACGAGCCGGCTGCTGGAAGAGTCGCGCCAGTCGTGGAACGAACTGGACCGGCAGGGCCTGGCCCTGATCATCGAGACCCGCACCATCGACCTGCCCGCCGGTGAGGCGGTGATCCGGCTGAAGGGGGTGGCGACCGGCATCATCCCCCAGACCGCGACCCTCGACGGCCTGCCGGCGACCGTTCTGGAGCGCAATACCGACTTCGACCTCCTGAGCCCCGGGGCCCTGTTGCGGAAGTCGGTCGGGGAGACCGTCAGGCTGGTGCGCACCAATCCCGAGACCGGCGCTGAGATCGAGAAGACGGCCATTGTCCGCTCCGGGCCCAACGGGGCGGTGCTGGAGATAGACGGGCGGCTGGAGGCGCTGCAATGTTCGGGCGGGCCCGAGCGTATCGTCTTCGACCGTGTGCCCGATGGCCTCAGCGACCAGCCCATCCTGTCGGTGCGCACCCGGGCCCGTACGGCGGGCCGCTACACCGTCACCCTGGCCTATCTGGCGACGGGGCTGCAGTGGTCGGCGGACTATGTCGCCCGGGTCAATCCTGACGGCCGGACCCTGAACCTCGACGGCTGGATCACCCTGGCCAATTTCGGCGGGACCAGCTTCGCGAACGCCCCGGTCCAGGTGGTGGCGGGCAATCTCAACCGCGACGAGGACTCGGTTCCGGTCGAGGCGGATGTGGTCGGCAAGACGCCGGGCTGCTGGCCGATGGACACGACGACGGGGGGCGCGGCGGTCGAAGAGGTGATCGTCGTTGGACGCCGTGTTTCCGAGGTCGCGCGCCGCGGCAGCATGGAAGGGCTGGTATCCGAGGACCGTGTCGATGAAATCGTCGTCACCGGCTCGCGCATCGTGCGGATGGACACGCTCGGCGACTACAAGATCTACACCCTGCCCGAGCCGACCGATGTACAGGCGCGCCAGACCAAGCAATTGCGCTTCATCCAGCGCGAGGATGTGGCCTTCGAGCGTGTCTATCAGGCCCGAATCGGCTCGTGGAACGCGGACGAACACGAGACCGGGCAACCGCTCAACCTGCTGCTGCGAATGCGTAACGAAACGCGGAACGGCCTGGGCCTGCCCCTGCCGGGAGGCGGCGTCAGCCTGATTCAGTCCCAGCTTGGCCGGGAGATGTTCACGGGGCAGGCGCGGTTCGAGGATCGTGCGGTCGGCCTGCCCGTCGAACTGAAGTTCGGCGAATCCATGGATCTGACGGTCGAGAACTATTTCGACGAAGACAGCCGCCATGACTCCCGGGGGCAGAGGAAGAAGGTCATTCGGGGCGAGGCGACCGTGACCAACGACAAGCCGGTCGCCGTCGAGGTCGAGATCAGCCCGGAGGAATATGGCGCGACCGGTTTCCGCATCCTGTCGTCCAGCATCCGGAGCCGGATCGGCGACGCGGGCTATCCGGTCTGGCGGATGCGGGTCCCGTCGGGCGGAACGACCCGCCTGACCTATGCCTATGAGTTCGACGACTGACGTCTATTCGCCGCGCGCCTGCTGGCGGGGGCTGAATTTGGGCGCGGGGGCCAGGCGCATGACCTCGCCCTGGTAGCGCTCGTCGTCACCGGCGACGGCGAAAGGCAGGGCGTCGGCGCAGGCCTGGAGCATGGCGTCCAGCCACGGCTGTTCGGCCTTGTGGAAGTCGCCCAGGACGTGGGGCATGACGAGGTTGGCCTCGCCGGGATGGCCGATGCCCATGCGGGCGCGGCGGAAGTCGGCGCCCAGATGGCTGATCAGGGAGCGGATGCCGTTCTGACCCGCCGCCCCGCCGCCCTTCTTCATGCGGAACCGGCCCGGGGCCATGTCGATCTCGTCGTGGAAGACGATGATGTCGGCGGGCGGGATCTTGTAGAAGCGCGCGGCCTCGCCGACGGCCCGGCCGCTCTCGTTCATATAGGTCTGGGGCTTCATCAGCAGGACCTTGGTCCCGTCGACCTCGCCCTCGGACACGACCGACTGGAACTTGGCCCGCTCGGGACCGAATCGCCAGCGCCGCGCGATCTCGTCGGCGGCCATGAAGCCGATGTTGTGCCGGTTGTTCTGGTATTTCGGGCCCGGGTTGCCGAGGCCGGCGATGATCAGCATGGGTCAGGTCCGGATATGGAAACGGCCCACTCCCGCGAAGGAATGGGCCGTCCCGAAAGTCAGGTCTCGTAAGGGGTTTAGCCTTCCGAGGTTTCGCCTTCGGCGTCGTCGGCCTGTTCCGAGGCGGGGACTTCGTCCGCGGCGGCTTCGGCGGCGGCGGCCTCTTCTTCCTCGTCATGGGCGGCCGAGATGGCGGCCGACGAGGTCTTGATCGAGGCGATCATGAAGTCGCGGTCCGAGATGGCCGGAACCACGCCCTTGGGCAGCTTGATGTCCGAGATGCGGATGCTGTCGCCCAGCTTGTGGCCGGCCAGGTCGACGATCAGGTCTTCCGGGATATGGTCGGCGCGGACCATGATCTCGACCGTGTGACGGACGATTTCCAGCGAGCCGCCCTGACGGAAGGCGATGCACTTGTCTTCGTTGATGAAGTGCACCGGCACTTCGATCTTGATGACTTGCTTTTCGTCGACGCGCATCAGGTCGAAGTGCAGCGGACGGTCCGACACCGGGTCGAACTGGACGTCCTTGGCGATGACCGGCTGGGTCTCGTCGCCGTACTTCAGCGTGACCAGGTGGCCCAGCAGCTTGCCGGTGTACAGGTTCTTGCGGAAGTCCTTCTCGTTCACCGAGATGGCGACCGGCGCCTTGCCGCCGCCGTACAGGATGCCGGGGACGGCGCCCGAGCGACGGGCTTCGCGCGCGCCGCCGGTGCCGGTGTTTTCGCGGACGTCCACGTTCAGAATGATCTCGGCCATCTGGCTCGCCTCAACAACAATAACGCCTGCGCCAACCTCGTGGCCCGCGCGGCGGGGTCATCAACCCTCGAATTCAAGAGCGCGGGTCATTACACGCATCGGACCCCAGGCGCAACCGCCTGGGCCAGACTCCGTGAAGACTCCTGAAATCAGTGGCCGGCGGTGGCCGGGGCCGAGTTCAGGCTGGCGGTCGAACCGGGCTGGGGCAGGCTGACCGTCGGGGTCGGCTGGCCGGTCGTGTCGACCGGGTCGGTGACGGTGACAACGGCGGCCCGGGTCGAGGTCGTGGCGCAGGTGGCGAGGTCGCGCACGATGTGGCGGCCGACGCAGAACATGTCCTCATAGCTGGGGCGCGAGGCGGCCAGGCACTGATACAGGTTCAGCTTCGACATGGTCAGACAGAACTCGCTGTTCTGATCGACCGTCAGGGCCTCGGTGTTGGCCCGGGCGTCGTCGCCGGCGGCGCCCAGGGCGGCCAGGGCGGCGATGGCCAGGGCGTTGGCCACGGCGGGCGTATAGGGGGCGCGCGACGGACCGGCGGACAGGTTCAGGCCCCGGCCCGAGTTGCCGGCGGCGAACAGCCGGGCCGATTCCTCGGCCGTGGGCAGCATTTGCCTTTCCGATATCGTTTTGGCCGTCTGGAGCCGGACTTCGCGATTGGCGATGGGGACGACGGCCCAGCGGCGGCGCGGATCGCGGCGTTCCTGGATGGTGTAGGCGTCGCCTTCCACCGCGTCCGCGATGGTGGTCAGGGCCGAGATGTCCTGGCCCACGGTCGAGATGATCAGACCGGCGGCGTAGTCGGCGCCCGGCAGGGTGGCGGCATAGGCCGGGTCGTTGATGATGGCGGCGATGATCTGGCGGCGCTGGACCGGGTCGTTGCCATACTGGCGCACGCCCATGACGAACTCGGGCGACTGCAGGGCCAGGATGGAGGCGTAGGCGATCATGCCGCGCGACAGTTGGGTCGGATCATAGGCGGCGCCCTTGCGCATGGCCTGCTGGATCGATTCCGCGTCGGGGAAGCCGGCCCGGATGGTGCCGACGTCGCGGATGAAGCTCACATAGATCGAGGCCGCGTCGGCGACGCCGGCGTTCAGGGTCACGGGCGGCGGGGGGGCGATGGCCGGCGGCGGCGGCGCCTCGACGACGGCGACCGGCTCGGGAGTCGAGCAACTGGCCAGCAGGCTCGCCACGGCGAGGGCGGCGAAGACAACGACGGGGGCGGCGCCGCGACGAAGGTGGACCAGAGACATCGAGGCTTTCCCCACACAAGAACGCGGGCGTCGCGGGGACGCCCCTTACTCAGGAGGCTTTATAACGCCTTTGAAGTCGTTTTCCGACCGTTAATCGAACAGCTTGGAAACCGATTCCTCGTTCGCGATCCGCCGGATAGCTTCACCGATCAGAGGCGCGACGGGTACGGATCGAATCTTGGCGCAGGTCAGGACCTCATGCGGCTGTTCGATCGAGTCCGTGATCACCAGTTCCTTGAGCGGACCGTCGGTGACGCGCTTGACCGCCGGGCCGGACAGGACGCCGTGGCTGATATAGGCCGAAACCTCGGTGGCGCCGGCGTCGATCAGGGCCTTGGCGGCGTTGACCAGAGTGCCGCCCGAATCGACGATGTCGTCGAACAGGATGCACTGACGGCCCGAGACGTCGCCGATGATGTTCATCACCTCGCTCTCGCCCGCCTTGGGGCGGCGCTTGTCGACGATGGCCAGGTCGACGTTCAGCCGTTCGGCCAGGCTGCGGGCCCGCACCACGCCGCCGACGTCGGGCGAGACGATCATCAGGTTTCCGCGCGGATAGTTTTCCTTGATGTCCTGGGCCAGCACCGGAGTGGCGACCAGGTTGTCAGTGGGAATGTCGAAGAAGCCCTGGATCTGGCCGGCGTGCAGATCCATCGTCAGGACCCGGTCGGCGCCCGCGCGCGTGATCATGTTCGCGACCAGCTTGGCCGAGATGGGGGTGCGGCCGCCGGTCTTCCGGTCCTGCCGGGCATAGCCGAAATAGGGCATCACGGCCGTGATCCGCTTCGCCGAGGCCCGCACCAGGGCGTCGATGCAGATCAGCAACTCCATCAGGTTGTCGTTGGCCGGATAGGAGGTCGACTGGATGACGAAGACGTCCTCGCCGCGGACGTTTTCCTCGATGACCACGAAGACCTCGTTGTCGGCGAATCGCTTCACCTGGGACTTGGTCAGGGGCATGTCGAGGTGGTCGGCGATGGCCTGGGCGAGTTGCCGGTTAGAGTTGCCTGCGAGCAGCTTCATCGCCGGTCATCCTTTCGCCGTCATCGGACCGCCAATGACGCCTGTTCAATTCTCGCGCTCCTTTACCAGCGCGCCGGACGGGGGCAAGTCGTATACGGTCGATTTCGACTTCGAGGGGTCGATTTGGAGCGCATTGGCTTGGCGCCGATGGCTGGTGTAGAGGTCGTGGTCATCATCGGGGGGCGGCGCACGCCCTCCTTCAGGTCCGCCGTGTCATGAGGTCTTCTTTGTCTGCTATTTCGGCGCTGTCCTCCTCGGGTTCCGCCCGGTCGTCGCGCGCACCCCTGTCGCGAGCGGGAACGATTCTGTTGGCCGCGGCCCTGACCGTCACCGTCGCGGGTTGCCAGGGCAAGCAACGGCCCAAGCTGGCTTATGAGGAGCGCCCGGTCGAACTGCTCTACAACACCGGCTACGATCGTCTGCAGAGCCACCGCTGGGCCGACGCCGTCGACTACTTCCAGGAAGTGGAGCGTCAGCACCCCTATTCGGAGTGGTCGCGCCGCGCGATCCTCATGCAGATCTACGCCTACTATCAAGACGGCCAGTACGCCGACGCCATCGCCGCGTCGGACCGGTTCATCCAGCTGTTCCCGGGCAGCCCCTCGGCGGCCTATGCCTTCTACATGAAGGCGACCTGCAACTTCGAGCAGATCACCGACGTGGGCCGGGACCAGGCCTATGCCGAGGCGGCGCTGGCCGGGCTGAAGGACGTCCAGCGCCGCTATCCGCGCTCGCCCTACGCCACCGACGCCATGGTCAAGATCGACATGGTCAACGACCAGCTGGCCGGCAAGGAAATGAATATCGGCCGCTACTATCAGCGCGCCAACCAGCCGCTGGCCGCCATCGGCCGCTACAAGGCCGTCATCGACAACCCGGCCTATCAGCGCACCTCGCACACGCCCGAGGCCCTGTACCGTCTGGTCGAGGTCTATCTGACCCTGGGTCTGAAGGAAGAGGCGACCCGCAACGGCGCGGTCCTGGGTTTCAACTATCCGGGCAGCCCCTGGTACGCCGAGGCCTATGCCCTGCTGACCGAACAGGGCGCCAAGCCGGACGCCGCCCCGACCGGACAGCGCGAAGGCTGGCTGCACCGGATCATCCCGGGCTGATCGGTCGGAACCTCTGTTCCGCATTGGTTCTACACGGCTATAGAGGGGGCTTGATGTCGAATCGGGCCCCTTCATGCTGACCGCCCTCTCAATCAGGGACATCGTCCTGGTCGATGTGCTCGATCTGGACGTCGAGACCGGCCTGACCGTGCTGACCGGCGAGACGGGGGCCGGCAAGTCGATCATCCTGGACGCCTTGGGTCTGGCGCTGGGCGGGCGCGGCGAGGCCGGCCTGGTCCGCGCCGGCGCCAAACAGGCCAGCGCGACCGCCGTCTTTACGGCTCCCGACGATCCCGACCTGATCGCCCTGATCGCCGAGCGCGGGTTCGAGGTCGCGGCGGGCGAGGATTTGATCCTGCGCCGCGTTCTGTCCGCCGACGGCCGCAGCCGGGCCTATGTCAACGATCAGCCGGCCGGGGTCGCGGCCCTGCGCGAGATCGGCTCGCGTCTGGTCGAGGTGCACGGCCAGCATGAGACCGTCGGCCTGCTGGACTGGCGCACCCACCGGTCTCTGCTGGACGCCTATGGCGGCCTGTCGCCCCAACTGTCCGCGGTCGCCGCCGCCGGCGAGACCCTGAAGGCCGCCGAGGCGCATCTGGCCGGGCTTCAGGCGGCGGCCGCCGACGCCGCGGCCCGGGCCGAAGAAATCTCCCTCAACCTCGCCGACCTCGACGCCCTGGATCCGCGCGAGGACGAGGAGACCGAACTGGCCGGGGAGCGCGCCATTCTCGGCGCCGCCGAAAAGGCCATGGCTGATCTGGCCGACGCCCGGGCCCAGCTGGGCGGCGACAAGCTGAGCCAGAAGCTGTCGGCGGCCTTGCGTGCGGTCGAACACGCCCGCCAGCGCGCCGTCCAGGCCATCAGCCTGCAGGACGGCGCAGAGGCCGACCATCCGGTCATCGCCCGCCTGGGCGCGGCCGCCGAGGCCATCGACCGCACCATCGTGGAGGCGCTTGAGGCCGTCGCAGAGGTCGACGCCGCCGCCGCCGCCTTCGACTTCGAGCCGGGGCGTCTGGACAAGGCCGAGGAGCGGCTGTTCGCCCTTCGCGCCGCCGCCCGCAAGCTGAACACCACGGTTCATGCCCTGCCCGGGCTCCGGGTCGCCCTGCGCGAACAGCTGCGGCTGATCGAGGACGGCGCCGACGCCCTGACCGCCGCCCGGCGCGAAACGACGGCCGCGCGCGAGGCCTATGATCTGGCCGCGACCTTCCTGACCTCGGCGCGCGAGGCCGCCGCCGAGCGGCTGACCGCCGCCGTCATGGCCGAGCTGACCCCGCTCAAGCTGGAACGGGCCCGCTTCCGGGTCGCCTTCGAGCCGGTGGGGGAGGGCAGGCGCGGCCCCCTGGGTGTCGAGACCGTCCGCTTCGAGATCGCGACAAACGCCGGAGACGGGTTCGGCCCGCTGGACGCCATCGCGTCCGGCGGCGAGCTGGCCCGCTTCGCCCTGGCGATGAAGGCGGCGCTGGCCGGCCGCGAGGACCAGCGCCAGCCGGTCATGATCTTCGACGAGGTCGATCAGGGTGTCGGCGGCGCCGTCGCCGAGGCCGTGGGCCAGCGCCTCAAGCGGCTGTCGACCGGCGCCCAGGTCCTGGTCGTGACCCACAGCCCCCAGGTCGCCGCCGGCGGCCATGCCCACTGGAAGGTGATGAAGTCCGACAAGGACGGCGCCACCACAACCACTGTCGTCGCCCTCGACGATGTCCGCCGTCAGGAAGAGATCGCCCGGATGCTGTCCGGCGCGACCATCACCGACGAGGCTCGCGCCGCGGCTCGCGCCCTGATCGGCTGACGCCCCCGATCCACCGATGCCTCGATGCGGGTCCCGGTTGTCCGGCCCGCTGAGAACGCGCGTCGGTCAGCCGCCTCCCTTTTATTGCAATGCTGAAACGGACGGGGGCGGACTCTGCCCCTCCAGGGTTGCTCACACGCAAAATCCAGCCATTGGTGTGACTAAACGCAAAGGTTGTTCATGCTTGCCGAAAGTTGGTCCGCACAATGAGGAGATATAACCTTTTTCATACGAAACCGGCCTTTTCGACTATTGACACATGAAAAGCACGCTTTTTCGAATAACGTCGATACAACCTCAATTACACATATGGCCAAGCTTGACGTGTCAGCTTGGTGAAATGTTTGTGTCCCCATCGCGGCGTCTCTGCGTCAGGGATGCGAACGAGCTTCACAGCTCAATTTGAGAAATGGTTGTTATGCGAAACCGCTTGCTGGCCTCTACGATCTTCACCACGGCCATTGCCCTGGGCGCTCCCGCCCTGGCCCAAACCGCCCCGGAGCCGGTCGCCGGCGCCCAGGACGACGCCACCACCGTCGAGGAAGTCGTCGTCACCGGCTCGCGCATCCGTCGCGACGCCGTCAATGCCCCGACCCCGCTGATCCAGATCTCGCAGGACCAGCTGCTGACCACCGGCCAGTCGACCGTGATCGACTACCTGGCCACCATCCCGGCCCTGTCGAACTCGGTGGTTCCGTCGGACACCACGGGCTCGAACCTGGGTGACGGCGGCCTGTCGCTGCCGAACCTGCGCTCGCTGGGCTCGAACCGCACCCTGACCCTGGTCGACGGCCGTCGCCACGTCGGCTCGTCGGGCGGTTCGCTGTCGGTCGACATCGACACCATCCCGCGCCTGCTGATCCAGAACATCGAAATCGTCACCGGCGGCGCCTCGTCGGTTTACGGCGCCGACGCCGTCTCCGGCGTGCTGAACTTCATCCTGAAGAAGGACTTCGAAGGCCTCGAGATCGACGCCAACTACGGCCAGATCAACCAGGACGGCCAGGCCAACCGCCGCATCTCGGCGCTGATCGGCAAGAATTTCTTCGACGACCGTCTGAACGTCTACGCCCACGCCGAGTACGAGAAGATCGACGAGGTCACCTCGCTGGACATCGACTGGCTGCGCCGCGCCCCGGTCCGCATCGGCGTTGACGCCGATCCGGCCAGCCGTCCCGACGACGGCATCCTTGACGCCCGCCTGTTCACCGGCGTCAGCCGTATCGACCGTCCGCGCTGGGGTCAGACCACCCTTGTCAATGTTCAGCAGCCCAGCGACCTGAACAACCCCAACGTTCCGTACGAAAACTGCTTCCCGGGCGGCACCGCCGGTAGCTTCAGCTACTCCTCCAACTGCTTCGGCGTCACGCCCGGCAAGACCTTCTGGTACGACGGCACGACGGCGCGCTTCGCCAACTTCGGCACTCGCGTCGGCGCCACTGGCGCCAACCGCCCCTACAACATCGGCGGCGACGGCGAGAACCCGGCCGAATTCTCGACCGGATCGCGCGTACCCCGTTCGGAATCGCAGCGCTATCAGGTCGGCGCCAACTTCAAGATCACCGACAGCATCACCGCCTATGGTGAAGCCAAGTATGTGACCGAAGACACCTTCGACGTCGGCCAGCCGACCTTCTTCGACATCGATCTGGTCAACTCCTACGGCGCCGACGAAACCAACTACATCTATGCAGTGAACAACTTCGACCTGCGCTGGTCGGACAACGCCTTCCTGCCGCAGAACGTCAAGGACGCGATCCGCACCAATCTGGTGCAGACCTATCTGCCGCCGGTCGCCGGTGCTCCGGGCGCCCTGGGCCCGCAAATCCTGGTCCAGAACGCGCGTCACAGCATGTTCGGTCCGGACCGCACCCAGGACAACACGCGCCAGCTGCAGCGTTACGTCGCCGGGATTCGCGGCGATCTGGGCGACTTCGGCTTCGTCAAGAACCTCGATTTCGACATCGGCTACACCTACGGCAAGGTCGAGGTCGAGAACCGCGAGCGCGGTGTTGACGGCCAACGCTTCGCCCTGGCGATCGACTCGGTCGTCGACGTCGCCGGCGTCGTCAACGGCACGCCGGGCCAGATCGTCTGCCGCGCCCAGCTGCTCGCCAAGGGCGCCGGTCCGGTCACCGACCAGAACCCCGACTCGGCCAACGCCGGCGGCGACCTGCGCGACACCGCCTACGGCCGCGCCTCGATCAACGAGTGCCAGCCGCTGAACGTGTTCGGCAAGGGAAACCAGAGCCAGGCCGCGCTCAACTACGTCGACGCGACCATCCACATCACCGAGCGCAACGAGCAGCAGCAGGGGATCGCCTCGATCTCCGGCAATCTGTGGGACTTCTGGGGCGCCGGCGCCATTGGCCTCGCCCTGGGCGCTGAATACCGTAAGGAAACCACCGAGGCGACGGGCCGCGACCGCGACACCGCCGGCCGTCTGCTGTTCCTGAACTCGGGCCCGGACTTCCCGGAAGCCAGCTATGACAGCACCGAGTTCTTCGCCGAACTTTCGGTGCCGCTGTTCCGCGACAGCTTCCTGGGTGAATACGCCGAGCTGAGCGGTTCATACCGCACGTTCGACTACTCCACCGTCGGCACCGGCGACGTTTACGGCGTGAACCTGGTCTACCGTCCGATCCCGGACATCACCTTCAAGACCAGCTACAACACCTCGTTCCGCGCCCCGGACCTGGGCGAGAACTTCGCGCCGAACAGCCAGACCTTCGCCAACGGCATCGTCGACCCCTGCACCACGCTCAACATCGCGGCGGTCAATGATCAGGCGACCAAGACCAACCGGATCAACAACTGTACGGCTTTGGCGACCGCCCAGGGGCTGAGCTTCGACTTCGCCGGCGCCACGCCGCAAAACACCGACGACTTCCGCCCGAACTACACCTCGGGGATCGCGGGTCTCGCCGGCGGCAACCCGAACCTGAAGCCGGAACAGTCGGACTCCTTCACCTTCTCGACGGCGCTGCGTCCGCGCTTCATCCCGAACTTCAGCCTGGTGCTCGACTACTATGAGATCACCATCGACGACGTGATCGCGGCGGTCTCGGCCGATACGGCGGCGGCCAACTGCGTTGACGGTCCTTCGCTGAACGCCGACGCCTGTTCGACCATCTTCCGGACCGGCGGCGTCAGCCCGTTCGCCGTCGGCGGCTTCATCGAGCGTTCGTTCAACTACGCCTCGCTCAAGACCCGCGGTCTGGACTTCACGGCCCGCTACCGCATCGACACCGAGGAAATGTTCGGTCGCGACTTCGGTCAGCTGGAATACTCGCTGGGCGGCTCCTGGCTGATCACCCAGCAGCAGTACCTGAACGAGTCGGATCCGTCGGACTATGACGAGCTGGCCGGAACCCTGTTCTACCCGCGCGTCCGCATGACCTCGTCGCTGACCTGGACGCCGAACGAGACCTGGAGCGTGAACTGGACCGCCGACTGGCAGACGGCCCAGAACATCGTCTACGCCCGCGACTATGTCTCCAACATGGACTCGCGTCAGCCGAACGAACTGAGCACCGGCAACTTCGTCCGCAACGACTTCACCGTCCGCTACAACGTCAACGACGACCTGATGCTGCGCGCCGGTGTGGTCAACGCCTTCGACGCCGAACAGGCGCCGTATCTGGGCACGACGCTCTACTCGAACTTCGACCCCTACGGCCGCCGCTTCTTCATCGGCCTGAACTACAAGGCCTGGTAAGCCCGACCTCTGAAGACCCAGACGGGAGGCGTTCCAGCGCCTCCCGTCATCGACTTCCGGCGTATGGAGAGATGCGTCGGGATCGGGGACTCCCGTTCAGCCGATCGCTCCTTTCTTCCAGAAGGGCGCACCAGGAAGGGCGAAGAAGGATATCCCGCGAAAAAAGAAGGCCCGACGGACATCGCCCCATGTCCGCCGGGCCTTTTCGCATTCTGAAGTCGGGAGAAGAGAGGAGGGCGGGCGCCTTAGCGGACGCCCAGGATCCAGCCCTCTTCCTGCTCGACCTGTTCGATCAGCTCGGGCGAGGCGTCTTTCGGCGGACCGAAGGCCTTGGCCAGCTCGCCCTTGTCGTCCAGTTCCGCGAAGGCCACGGCCGTGGTGCGCACCTGGGCCTGATCCTTGAACTCGCCCTCGGCGACGGTGGTGGGCCACATCGAGGGCCAGACCTCGGCGACCAGAACCGACAGGGGCTCGACGTCGGCGGCGTCCAGCACGCGCCAGCCCGTGCCGAAGGGCCAGACGGCGGCCGAGGCGCCCAGGCTCTCCAGCAGGCGGCGAACGGCCGGGATGCCGACCAGGGTCTGGCCGCCGACGGCGCCGGCGCCGTGCATCTGCCAGTTCGACTTCGGCTGCAGCCGGCCCTTGCGCACGGCGTTCTCGGTCGCGCGGTATTCGGGGATGTCGGCGCCGGCGCCCGCAGGCGGCTTGGTCGTGGTCAGCCAGCGCTGCGCCTGGTTGGCGGGCGAGCCCCAGAAGGGCCAGGCTTCATCCGTCATGAGACGGTTCATCTTGGCCGCCACCTGATAGCGGTTGTTGGTGTTGTCCGGCTTGTCGACGATGTTGGCCGCGATGAATTTCCACATGGCCGACCAGATCGGCTCGCCGGTCAGCTTCAGGCGCGCGGCCGTGCCCGTGGGATAGCCCAACGAGAAGTCGAAGCCGACCAGCACCCGGTCGCCGCGCTTGCGATGGTCGGCCAGGATGGAGGCCAGCAGGGCCTCGCCCTCGGCGCGGGTCGCGACATTGTGGGTCTCGGTATAGAGGCGGAAACGCACGTCGCGCTTGGCCACCCCGATCCATACGGAGTTCTCGCCGAGTTTCTTGCCCTCGGCGGCGGTCCAGTCAGCGATCACATAGGCGTCGAAAAGGCGGGCCACGGCGGGCTCCTCAGAATTACTCAGGCACGAAAGGAATGGGGGCTTCTAGCGTTCCCCGTCGCTCGCCGAAAGGGCGATCAGGCCTTCAACAGCGCTTCCAGGTGCGACAGCCAGCGGCGGCCCAGACGCAGGGCCTCGGCCGGAGAGCCCGTCTGGGCCGGGGCGACGGCGTTCCACAGGCTGAGTTCGAACTCGGGATAGCGGGCGTCCGCGAACATCAGCCGCAGGGTGACCTGTTCGGCGTCGGGGGCCATGACGTCCAGCGCCTTGCGCGGCTCGCCGCGTCGGATGCGCGCCAGGACGTGGCCGTCGACGATGACCTCGCCGCCCTCGACCTCTTCGAAGCCGTAGACCAGGCCATGGGCGCCCCGGTCCCACAGGACGGCGATCTGGCCACCGTCGAAGTCGAGGCCGGCCGCCCGGCCTTCCGTCGGCGACAGGGCCTCGGCCTCCGGCTGGACGCCCAGGGACTTGAGCAGGGCGCGGCGCATCCGGCGCTCGGGCTCCATCCACCAGTTCAGCGTCAGGGCGCCGGTGGTCAGGGCCGCGGCGGCGAGGCCGACCAGCAGGATGACCCTGAGCGCCTCGCCCATCAGGCGTCGAGAGCCAGTTCGACCACGACAGGGACGTGGTCCGAGGGCTTGTCCATGTCGCGGGCGTCGCGGTGGGTCTCCACGTTCCGGAACCGGTCGGCGGCCTGGGGCGACAGCAGGTGGAAGTCGATGCGGATGCCGTTGTTCCTCTGCCAGGCGCCGGCCTGATAGTCCCAGAAGGTGTAGGTCCCGGGGGGCTGCTCGCCCAGTTCGCCGGCCTCGGACAGACCGAGCCACTTCAGCGCCTTGAAGGCGGCGCGGCTCTCGGGCTGGAACAGGGCGTCGCCGACCCAGTCGGCCGGGTTCTTCGCATCGACCGGCTCGGGGATCACGTTGTAGTCGCCGCACAGGACGAAGGGCTCCTCCAGCGCCAGCAGGTCGCGGGCGTGGGCGTTCAGCCGGTCGAACCAGGCCAGCTTGTACGGAAACTTGCCGGTGCCCACCGGATTGCCGTTGGGCAGATAGATGGCCCCGACCCGCACCGGGACCGGCGCCTCGACCAGAGCCTCGATATAGCGCGCCTGATCGTCGTCGGCGCCGTCGGGCCCCGCGCCCTCCGCTCCGGGCAGGCCGCGCCGGATGTCGCTGAGGGGGAATTTCGAGAGGATGGCCACGCCGTTGTAGGTCTTCTGGCCGTGGGTCTCGACGTTGTAGCCCAGCCGCTCGAACTCTTCGCGCGGGAATTTCTCGTCGATCGTCTTGATCTCCTGGAAGCAGACGACATCGGGCGCGGCCGCCTCAAGCCAGGCCAGCACCGTCGGCAGACGGGCGTTGACCGAGTTCACATTCCAGGTGGCGATACGCATGGCTGCGAGGCTAGGGCGATCCGTCCGAAAGCGAAAGGGCCGCCCCGCTTTCGCGAGGCGGCCCTTGAAGGCGTCGTCTGTGATGCTTCTTACCGCTGGGTCGTGGGCGCGGCGGCCGGGGCCGGGGCCGCGGCCGGAGCCGGCGTCAGGGTGCAGCCACCGCCGATGCGCTGGGCGGTGGCGCAGGGGTAGGCCTGCTGAACCGCCATCTCGTTGTTGAAGCGCACGATAAAGCCGTCGGCGCCGGCGCACTTGGCTTCATAGAAGGAGCCGTTGGCGTTGGCGCCCATGTAGCGGGCGCCGTTGACGTCGCACGCCGGGGTCTGGCCGCTGGCGAGGAAGGCCTTCAGCGAGGCGATCTGCTCGTCGGGGGTGGAGTATTTGCAGGCGTCGGAATGGCCGAGCTTGATGCATTCGGTCTTGGACCAGCCGGTCGCGGTCTTCTCGATGCGATAGCCGTCCGTGCCGGCGCAGCCGACCTCGTAAACGACGTTGTCGCCCGACGATTTGCCGACGGCGCTGCCCTGATCGACCGTGCAGCTCACGCCGGCTTCGTGGGCGTAGCCGGTGACGACGGCCAGGACGTTGTTGTTGGCCGGAAGCTGGCACTGCAGGCCCACATCGGCGGCGGGGTCGCGCGAGCGGCTCGTGTCGGCCTGGCCGAACAGGACGACGCAGTCATAACCCTGGGGCGGCGTGGCGCCGATCAGGATGAAACCCGGGCCCGTGCTGCAGGCGGCTTCATAAACGTGTTGGTGTTCCGCGTTGTCGCCGCGCAGGGCCGCCTCGGTGACGGTGCAGCCGGTGTTGGCGGCGGTGGCCAGCTCCTGAGCGCTTGCCTTGATCTGCTCGGGGCTGGGGGCGTTGCGTCCGCGTTGCGGGGCGGAGGCGCGATTGGTGGAGACGCTGCGGCCGCCGCCGATGCGGCCGGGCAGCACCTGTTCGCCGCGCGGACCGGTTCCGGTGGCGGTGCCCGACGGCGCGGGGGTGGTGGTCTGGGCCATGGCCGGCGCGACGCCCGCCAGACACAGGACCGCTGAACAGAAGGCGACGAGCAGGTTTCGATTGAACACGGGAAAGCTCCGGGCAGAACAGGTCGTGACTGCATTGACCCGCCTGCGGGGCGCGGTCAAGGCGCGTTTCCCTGCGCAAGGGGCGCCGTCTCTGGACGGGGCTCGGCGGATGGGTTTATGTGCAGCGTTTCGATTGGAGACTGACTTGGCTGATGGCGTGACCGTGACGGAGACGGCGTCCGGACCCCGTACCGAACGGGGCCTGACCTATCCGCTCGGCGCGCCGCCCGTTCCCGGTGAGGCGGTCGAGGCCGCGGCCGGGGTGCTGTGGCTGCGCCTGCCCCTGCCGATGTCGCTGGACCACATCAATGTCTATGCGCTCGCCGATGGCGACGGCTGGACCCTGGTCGACACCGGCCTCTACACCAAGGCCTCGATCGCGGGGTGGGAAGCGGCGTTCGCGGGCCCGCTCGGGGGCAAGCCGGTCAAACGGGTGATCTGCACCCATATGCATCCCGACCACCTGGGCCTGGCCGGCTGGCTGTGCGAGCGGTTCAAGGTCCCGCTGCTGATGTCGCGGCTGGAGTATGTCACCGCCCGGATGCTGGTCGCGGACACCGGCCCGGCGCCGGCTGAGGGCGAGACCTTTTTCCGCGCGGCGGGCTGGGACGACGAACGCATCGACGGCTGGCGGCGCGAGTTCGGCCGCTTCGGCAAGGGCGTCTATCCCATGCCCCAGAGCTATCAGCGGCTCAGCGAGGGCGATGAGATCGAGATCGGCGGCGACGTCTGGACCGTGGTCGTCGGCAACGGCCATTGCCCCGAACATGTCTGCCTGTGGCGCAAGTCCGACGACGTCTTCCTGTCGGGCGACCAGATTCTGCCGCGCATCTCGTCCAACGTCTCGGTCTGGCCGACGGAGCCCTTGCAGGACCCGCTGGGCGACTGGCTGGCCTCGCTGTCGAAGCTGCGCGCCCTCCTGCCGGAGAACGCCTTCGTCCTGCCGTCGCACGGCGAGCCGTTCACCGGCGTCCATACGCGGCTCGACGCCCTGACCAAGGGGCATCACGCCGGCCTGACCCGGCTTGAGCGCGCCCTGCGCGAGCCGCGCCGCGCCATCGACGTCTTCTCCAGCCTGTTCGCCCGCCCGATCGGTGACGGCGTCTTCGGCATGGCGACGGGTGAGAGCATGGCCCACCTCAACTATCTGGAAGCGCAGGGGCGCGCCCGCCGCGAGCGCGACGCCGACGGCGTCGACTGGTGGACGGCGACCCGAACCGACACTGAAATCGGGATCGATCCCGAAGAGGAAACGACCGCATGAGCGACCCCATCCGCACCGAACTCAACGACGGCGTCCTGACCGTCACCCTGGCGCGGGCCGAGAAGAAGAACGCCATCACCCAGGCCATGTACGCCGCCCTCGCCGAGGCGACGGAGCGGGCCCAGACCGACGCCGCCGTGCGGGTTTTGGTGTTCAAGGCCGAGGGCGACAGCTTCTCCGCCGGCAACGACATCGCCGACTTCATCGCCATCGGGACCAGCGGCGGCGGTCAGATGCTGGACGCCCCCGTCTTCCGCTTCCTCAAGAGCCTGGCCGAGCTGGACAAGCCGGCGGTGGCGGCGGTGCGCGGCCGCGCGGTCGGCATCGGGGTGACCCTGCTGCTGCATTGCGATCTGGTCGTGGTCGCCGAGGATGCGCTTCTGTCGACGCCCTTCGTCAACCTGGCCCTGGCGCCCGAGGCGGCGTCCTCCATGCTGCTGCCGATGGTCATGGGCCATCAGCGGGCCTTCGAGATGTTCGCCCTCGGCGAACCCATCGACGGCAAGACCGCCTTCGCCTGGGGTCTGGCCAACCGCTGCGTGCCGGCCGCTGAGGTCGAGGCCGTCGCCGATGGTCTGGTCGCGAAACTGGCGGCCCGCGCGCCCAATTCCATCCGCAAGACCAAGCGGTTGATGCGCGACGCCGAACAGATCTGGGCCCTTATGCAGCGCGAAGGCGAGGCCTTCGGATCGCAGCTCTCCAGCCCCGAAGCGATGGAGGCCTTCATGGCCTTCAGCCAGAAGCGGGCGCCGGATTTCTCGAAAGCCGGTTGAACCCGTCACACTAAAAGCCTAGGTGCGCGCGCCATGACCGCCGCCGCCCTTCGCAACACGTCTCTGGCCATCACGCCGGAACTGCCGTCCGACCGCGCCGCGGTCGAGGCGCTGGTTCTGGCCGCCTTCGGCCCGGGCCGCTACGCCAAGACGGCCGAGCGGATTCGCGAACACGCTCGCATGACCCTGGGTCTCGTCGCCCGCGATGAGGACCGCATCGTCGGCTCGGTGCATCTGTGGGCGGTCCAGGTCGGCGAGGTTCCGGCCGTCTTTCTGGGGCCCATCACCGTCGATGCGAGCTGCCGCAAGGGCGGGCTGGGCGGCGATCTGGTCACGGCCTGTGTCGAGGCGGCGCGTCAGGACGGCGTCGGCGGCGTCCTGCTGATCGGCGATCCGCCTTATTTCGAGCGCTTCGGCTTCCTGCCCGCGCCGGACGCCATCCTGCCCGGCCCGGCCGACCGCCGCCGGGTCATGTGGCTGCCGATCACGCAGCCGGTTCCCTCCGGCCCCGTCACGCCCGCCTCCTGAACGGGTTTGCCGCGCGGTCCCGGCGCGCTTAAGTCGGGGTATGACGGATCAACCGACAGGACTGGCGGGTATCGCCGCCGCCGCGAAGCAGGCGCCGGGCCGGGGCCTGCCGCCGGTGCATCTCTGGCATCCCGAACACTGCGGCGACATCGACATCCTGATCCGCGCCGACGGCGTCTGGATGCATGAGGGCTCGCCCATCGGCCGCAAGGAGCTGGTGCGGCTGTTCTCCACCGTGCTGCGCCTCGACCCGGACGGCTATCATCTGGTCACCCCCGTCGAGAAGATGAAGATTCGCGTCGAGGACCTGCCGTTCCGCGCCGTGACCATGGAACAGCGCGAGGAGGGGCTCGCCTTCACCACCGACGTCGGCGACGAGGTCCTGGCCGACGCCGAGCATCCCATCGTGGTGGAGACCGACCCCGTCACCGGCGAACCCGCGCCCCGCATCCGGGTTCGCGCCGACCTCGAGGCCCGCATCGCCCGCACCGTCTTCTATGATCTGGTCGAGATGGCCGAGGTGGTCGACGGGCGGCTGACGGTGACGTCGGCGGGCCAGCGCTTCCCCCTGGGGCCGGTCGGGGCGGGGGTGGAATGAGCCTCGCTTCCCTGAAGGCGCGGCTGATCGAGCGCCTGCATTCGCCCGAGAGCTGGCGGCCGGACGCCGACGCCGAACGCTCGGACTTCGACCTCAATCCGGGTCTGACGCCGGACGGCAAGCCGCTGAAGCCGGCGGCGGTGCTGGTGCCGGTCATCGCCCATGCCGACGGGGCGACCGTCCTCCTGACCCGCCGCGCCGACACCCTGACCAGCCACTCGGGCCAGATCGCCTTCCCCGGCGGCCGCCACGAGGCGGGCGAGACCGCCGTCCAGACCGCCCTGCGCGAGGCGAATGAAGAGGTCGGGCTCGACCCCGCCGCCGTCGAGGTGCTGGGCCTCATGCCCGCCTATCGCACCGGCACGGGCTTTCTGATCACCCCGGTGATCGGCTGGATCGCCTCGGCGCCCGCGCTGACGGCCCAGGACGGGGAGGTCGCCGACATCTTCGAGGTCCCGTGGGACTTCCTGATGAACGTCTCCAATCACCAGCGCGGCCATATGGACCCACCCGAGGGCCCGCGCCGCTGGTTCTGGGCCATGCCGTTCGAGAATCGCTACATCTGGGGCGTCACCGCCGGGATGATCCGCGCCCTGCACGACCGGCTCTATGAGGACGTCCCCGACCCGGAGGCCGCCGCCGCCGAGGACGCGGCGTGAGCGCGTCCGTCTCCGACCAACCCTGGCTGACCGACCCGGCCACCCGGGCTGTGCTCGACGCGCTGGAGGCCGTCGGCGGTCCCGACTGCGCCCGCTTCGTCGGCGGCTGCATCCGCAACGCCCTGATGGGCCAGACGGTCGACGATCTGGATCTGGCCACCCGCCTGTTGCCCGAGGCGGCCATGGCGGCCCTGCAGAAGGCCGGGCTGAAGGTCGTACCGACCGGTCTCGCCCACGGCACGGTGACGGCGGTGTCGAAAGGGCGACCCTATGAGATCACCACCCTGCGACGCGACGTCTCGACCGACGGCAGGAACGCCACCGTCGCCTTCACCGACGACTGGGCCGAGGACGCCGCGCGCCGCGACTTCCGCCTGAACGCCCTTTATGCCGACGCTGAGGGGCAGGTGTTCGATCCGACGGGGCAGGGCGTCGAGGACGCGCGCGAGGGCCGCATCGTCTTTGTCGGCGAGCCCGAGACCCGCATCCGCGAGGACTATCTGCGCATCCTGCGCTTCTTCCGCTTCTTCGCCTGGTACGGCCGGGGCGAACCCGATGCGGCGGGGCTCAAGGCCTGCGCCGACCTGTCCGAGGGCATGATCCGGCTCTCGGCCGAGCGGGTGTCCAAGGAATTGCTCAAGCTGCTGGCCGCGCCCGATCCGCGACCGGCGGTCCGGGCCATGGCGGGGGCGGGCGTGCTGGCCCGCATCCTGCCCGAAGCCGGGGAGGTCGCCGCCTTCGAGGTCATGGTCGGCCTGGCCGACGACCCGGCCCTGAAGCTTTCAGCCCTGCTGTCGTCCGATCCGGCGAAGGTCGAGGCGGCCGCGAAACGTCTGCGCCTGCCCAACGCCATGCGCGACCGGCTGCTGGCGGCGGCGGGCGGAGAGGTCGAGCTGGCCACGGACGCCCGCGCGGCCCGGGCCCTGATCTATCGTCTGGGCAAGCCGACCTTCGCCGACCGGGTGCTCAGGGCCGAGGCCCAAACCAACCGACCCGGCGCCGGCGCGGCCCTGCTGGACCTTGCCGACCGCTGGCCGGTCCCGCGTCTGCCCGTGGGCGGGCGTCAGGTGGCGGCGGCGGGTCTGGCGGCGGGACCTTTGACGGGTCAGGTGCTGGCGGCGTTTGAGAACGGCTGGATCGCCGACGACTTTCCCGACCACGGCCATGCCGAAAGGCTCAAGGCGCTGATTGAGGCTCTGCCAGCGTCAGGCGGGTGATCACCGGCCGGTGGTCGGATCCGGTCCGCTTTCCGATCTTGCGGCCGACCACGGCCAGATCGGGCGTCCGGTAGACCTGATCGATGGTGAAGCCGAACACCGCCGGCGCCGCCGAGGGCCAGGTGCCGGGCCAGCCCGGATTGGCCTTCAGTCCGATGTCCGACTGGATCTGGCGGCCGACCCGGGCGCTGGAGACGCTGTTGAAGTCGCCCGCCACGATCACCGGCCCGTCCAGCTTCCTGACCAGGGTGTTCAGGGTCATGGCCTGGGTCAGCTGGCCCCACTGGAACTGGAACGGCCAGGGCCGGGTCATGTGCACGCCCACGACATTCAGCGGCCCCAGCGGCGTCTCAACCTTGGCCAGGGCATAGCTCAGGCCCGGAGCCCGCAGATTGCCGGGCGTCAGGGGCCAGCGCGACAGGATCATATTGCCCGAGGTCCCGGCGCCGAAGCCGGGCCAGGGCGATCTCAGCCGATGCGGATACTGGGGAAACAGGTCGTTCGCATGTTCGCTGACGACCAGCGGCGCCTCGATCAGGATGACGATGTCGGGGTTCGCCGCCTCGACCGAGGCCTTCACCGCCGCGACATTGGTGTTGGTGACCAGCAGATTGGCCGAATAGAGGGTCAGAACCGGCGCGCCCGCCTTCGGCTTGCCCCGATCCGCCATGGCCTGGGGCCAGAGGGCCACGGTCAGCACCAGAACGACCACCGCCCCCGCTCCCGCCGCGAGCCGCAGACGCAAGATCACCAGCAGAACCACGAAGATCGCTGTCAGGATCAGGGCCGGGGCCGGGAACTGGGCCAGGATATCGACCCAGCGATGTCCGATGCCGCTCAGCGCCGCCACGCCGATGATCAGCGGCGGGACCAGGATACCCAGCGCCAGGATCGTCGCGACCCGTTTCAGGACCGTCCATCCGTCCGGCCCGCGCATCGTCCAGCTGATCGGCTGGTGCTCGGGTCCACGATCGGACAGCAGCTTGGGCATACGTCCTTGCCTTTTTATGGTGAACGCTGTTCGTGGTGGGGCGTTGGGTATCCGCTGCGGAGGGAAGATGGCCAGGCGGACGATCAAGGATATCGAGAAAATCTGGTCCAATGTCGAGGGCGTCAAAAAGCTCTCGGACCGGGCGGTCGGCATCGGCCCGTTCGGCATCGGGCTGGATGGTCTGCTGGCCTTCGTGCCGGGGGTGGGTCTGGCCTATACGGTCGGCGCCGCCGGCTGGCTGCTGATCCAGGCCACGCGCGCCAAGGCCTCGCCCTCGACGATGCTGCAGATGGCGACCTGGCTGGGGCTGGATACGGTCACGACCCTGACGGGCGAGGCCTTCTTCCTGCCGGCCGATGTGGTCGACGTTCTCTTCCCCGGACACCTGCTGGCGGCCAAGGCCCTGCAGAAGGACATCGCCTCCACCCACTGGGTCGAAGGGTCCGAGCGCGACGCCCGGGCCTCGGGTGAGCACGAGCGCCATCTGGAGACGGTGCGTGGCGACAGGTCGCTCAAACGTGTCGTCTATCTGCATGACTGATCGAATTTTTCGACACGCCCCCGCATCCGGGCGAACACTCTCGCCGTAGCTGACGCGACCGGGCGTGCGGGGGCCCACCCCCCGAGCGGTCCTGACAGCCGCGTCCCGGTCAGCGGGGAGACCACAAGAGCCCTTCCAACGGTCTCCCCGCACCCCCTTTCAACGAAATTGCAGACGCCCGATCCGGGCTGCGCGCGCAATTCCCGATCGCAATGCCGTTGATTTCCCGGGTTTGCGCTGACAGCACGGGTCTGAGCCCGCCCGGGTTCGGGCCGCGCCGACACTGATCTCCTCAATCATGGAGATCGGAAATGAGCGACGACCTCAGCGCCCGCCTGGGCCTGCCCTATCTGGCCGCCGGCCAGCTTCAGAAACATGTGACCCTCAATGAGGCCCTGACCCGGCTCGACGCCCTGGTTCAGGCGCGGGCGGTCAGCCGGTCGACGGCGGCCCAGCCGGCCACTCCCGCCGACGGCGCCCTCTACATCCTGCCGGCCTCGCCCACGGGGGCGGTCTGGGTCGGCCGCGCGACCGGCGATCTGATGCGGTTCGAGGCCGGCGCCTGGGCGGCGATCGCCGTTCCCGACGGAACCCTCGTCTGGATCGCCGACGAGGACGTCTTCGTCCTGCGCGACGGGGCGAGCTGGGTGACGCTGGGCCAGAGGCTGGGCGCGGTTCAGGGCCTGACGCGGCTGGGGCTCAACACCACGGCGGACGCGACCAATCCCTTCGCCGCGCGGATCAACAAGGCCCTGTGGACCGCGGTCAACGCGGGCGACGGCGGCGACGGCGATCTGCGCATGACCTTCAACAAGGAGGCGGCGGCCGATGTCCTGTCCCTGCTGTTCCAGAGCAACTGGGGCGGCCGGGCCGAACTGGGCCTGATCGGCGATGACGACCTGACGCTGAAGGTCAGCGCCGACGGTTCGACCTGGCGCACGGCCCTGACGGTGGATCGCTCAACGGGGGCGGCGGCCTTCCCGACCGGCTGCGGTCGGGTGGAGACCACGGTCCTGACCAGCGGCGCGACCTGGACCGTGCCCGCCTGGGCGCGGCGGATCGAGGCCGTCGTCGTGGGCGGCGGCGGGGGCGGGGGCTCGGGCTGCGCGGGGGCATCGGGCGCCAGTCGGTTCGGCGGCGGCGGGGGCGGGGCGGGCGGCGCCTGCACGGCGGCCTGGGCCACAGCCGACCTGGCCTCCACCCTGACCGTCACCGTCGGCGCGGCCGGGACGGCGGGGGCCTCGGTCGCCTCGGGGACCGGCAATACAGGCGGCGCCGGAGGGACCAGCGCCGTGGCCAGCGGCGGCGTCACCCTGCTCAGCGCGCCCGGTGGTTCCGGAGGAACAGGCGGAAGCGCCGCGTCCGGGGCCGGCGGCGCGGGCGGGGCGGGCTTCCCGGCCTCGAACGGCGGCGGGGCGGCCTCGGTCACGGCGACCTCGGCGGCCGGCGCGGCCCTGACCCGGCCGGACGGCTCGGGCGGCGGCGGGGCGGGCGGCGGTCTGGATTCGACCAATACGGTGCGGGCAGGGGGCGCGGGCGGCGCGGGCGGCAGTCTGGCCACCCCGGCGAACGGCGGTGCGGGCGGCAGCGGCGCGGCAGGAACCGCGGGGGCGGCGGCCTCGACGCCCGCACGGTCCTGGGGCGCGGGCGGCGGCGGCGGCGGCGGGGCCTCGACGACGACCGGCTACGCGGGCGCGGCCGGAGGGGCGGCGGCGGGCGGCGGCGGTGGCGGCGCGGGCGTGACCGCCTCGGGCGCCGGCGGGGCAGGGGGCGCGGGCCTGGTCCGGCTGACGGCGATCGGATGACGACCATGTTTCCCGATGTCCCGCCCGAGACCGAGTTGCTCGATCCGGAGACCTTCGAGGCGCCGCGCCGCCTCTCCCGCGACGACCGCGACGCCTGCCTCGGCCCTGACGGCCGGCATCGCGGCCCCCTGACAGACCCCGACAAGGACGACGACCGATGACCGATGCCCGGATTCCGCCGAACCCACCCCAGGTCCCGCCGCCGCTCGCCGAAGGCCGCTGGCTCTGGCGACGGATCTATGTCTTCAGCGTCAGCGCCGGTCTCTGGCTTTTGCTGGCCGGGGTGGTGCGCTCGGCGACGCCCGACGTCCTGCCGCGCATCGCCGACGGGCTGATGGGGCTGATGGGCCTGCTGCTGGTTCTCTACCTCGTCGCCCCGACTGCCCAGCAGCTCATCCAGCTTCTGGCCGAGGTGAAGTTGCGGATAGGCGCGCGTCGGTGATCCCGATCGCTCAGGACCCGGACGGATGCGCTTTCCGGCTGCCTGTCCGTGGACTGATGAAGGCGTTGGCACGGTTTGGCACGGTTTGGCGCCCCGTTTTCACGGCGTCCGGCCATTTCCCCGACCCGCCCCCGGCAAAACCTGCCCGGTTCCCGGCAGTTTTTGCCGTCGTCGTCGCTTTCACCCGGCAGGGCTTGCCGGGTCCGAAGCGTGGTTAAGCGAAAGTACCGTAAGAAAATCAACGACGGTGGGCTTTGGCACGGGTCCGAAGCCGAACGGCGGTGTCTGGCGCGGCCCTTGCTGCGGGTGTCTCCGAGCAAAATGCTCCCGACGGCTAAAATGGCGGTCGGCAACCTTGAAAGAAGGACTTTCGTCATGGCGCTGAACAGCGTGAACACGAACTCGGGCGCCCTCGTCGCCCTGCAGAACCTGAATGCCACGAACAACGAACTGGGCGTCGTCCAGTCGCGTATCAACACCGGCAAGAAGGTCAACTCCGCGAAAGACAACGGCGCTATCTGGGCTATCGCCCAAGGTCAGCGTTCGGAAATCTCGGCTCTGGGCGCCGTCAAGGACTCCCTGTCCCGTGGTTCGTCCGCCGTGGACGTCTCCATCGCTGCCGGCGAGTCGGTCTCCGACCTGCTGGGCCAGCTGAAGGAAAAAGCCCTGGCCGCGACTGACAAGTCGCTGTCGACGGCTTCGCGCAGCGCCCTGAACGAAGACTTCAAGGCGATCCGCGATCAGATCACCACCGTGGTCACCAACGCCAAGTTCAACGGCATCAACCTGCTGGATAACTCCACGGGCACCGCCGGCTACAAGGCGCTCTCGAACACCACCGGTTCGACCATCAAGGTCGCCGGTGAAGACCTCTCGCTGGGCGGCGCCAACGTCACCGTCGCGGCGGCTACCACCATCGGCACCGCGACCCTGGCCACCACGGCCCTGGGTCTGGTCAACGCCTCGATCGACAAGGTCTCCGCCTCCCTGGCTCGCCTGGGCACCGGCGCCAAGTCGCTCGAAACCCATGCTACGTTCGTCGGCAAGCTGTCGGACGCCATGGAAGCCGGCGTTGGCAACCTGGTCGACGCCGACCTCGCCAAGGAAAGCGCTCGTCTGCAGTCGCTGCAAACCAAGCAACAGCTGGGTGTGCAGGCTCTGTCGATCGCCAACCAGTCGACGTCGGTCCTGCTGGGCCTGTTCCGCTAATACTCTCGGAAGGGCGGGGCTTCGGTCCCGCCCGACCTTGACCCTTCATCCTTATCAGGGAGCCGAACAGACCTCGGCCTAGGGAGTCATGGAAACCAATGCGAAGCTGAGTCTTGTAATCCCCGCCCCGGCCGCCGCGCCCGCCGCAGCACCCGGAAGCGAAACCTCCATCGCCAAAGCCTCCAGTGAAATCGAGCAGGCCGCCCAGTACCGGCTGGTGATCGAGGAAGGCCCGACCATCGGGTCGTTCATCTACAAGACCATGGACAGCACCACCGGCGAGATCGTCCGCCAGTTCCCGCGGGAACAGGTCATCCGCATGGCGGAAGCCAGGAAATACGACGCGGGATCGGTGATCGACACCACCGCCTGAGGACCGAAACGGACGCTTCGGCGTCAGGATCGCGACATCGCCTTCGCCACGCAGGGAGCCCCTGACGTGGTTAAAATGCGTGGTTATCGCGCGTTAACCATCCGCTCACTTGTTAACCATAAGCTGCCCGGTACATTTCGGGGCTTTCAAAACGATGAGCAACAGCGTCCTTACCAATTCCGCAGCCGCGATCGCGCTGCAGAACCTGACCACGACCAACAACAAGCTGACGGACGTGCAAGGCCGCATCAGCACCGGGTTGAAGGTCCAGGGGGCCAAGGACAATGCCGCGGTCTGGGCCATTGCCCAGAGCCAGCGCGCCGACGTCGGGGCCCTGGGGGCGGTGAAGTCGAGCCTGGACCGCGCGACCTCGATCGCCGACGTCGCCCGCTCGGCCGGCGAATCGATCTCGGACCTGCTCAATCAGCTCAAGGAAAAGGTCGTCGCGGCCAAGGATCCGTCGCTGAAGACCCAGTCGCGCCAACTGCTGGATGCGGACTTCACGGCCCTGCTGAAGGCGATTCAGTCGGCGGTCGACAACGCCAATTTCGACGGCGGCAACGTTCTGAACGGCTCCCTGCCGACCGGCCTGAAGTTCCTCGCCAACGCCGACGCCAGCGCCTTCGTGACCCTGTCGACCCAGAACCTGAGCCTGTCTGGCTCGATCCTGAGCCTGGGTCTCAACGACACCCTGATGACCCTGACCGGGGCGACCACCGCCCTGAACAAGCTGGATGCCTCGATCACGGCGGTGAACGCCGCACTCGGCGCGCTCGGCTCGCAGGCCAAGCAGATCGAGGCCCACAACACCTTCGTGTCCAAGCTGACGGATACGCTGGAATCGGGCATCGGCAATCTGGTGGACGCCGACCTGGCCAAGGAAAGCGCCCGCCTGCAGGCCCTGCAGGTTCAGCAGCAGCTCGGCGCGCAATCGCTGTCGATCGCGAACCAGTCGCCGCAGGTCATCCTCAAGCTGTTCCAGTAAGACCGGTTCAGCGCTTCGGCTGAGGCGCCCCGATCATCACCGGACCCGGACGGCGGCGCGGCGCATGGGCGCGGTCGCCGAAGCCGTAAAGGGCGAGGAAAGACTGAACCACCGACGGAATGCTCATCCGGACGCTCCAGAATGCGGAGGGCGCGTATGGGGTCGCCGCACAAACGGTCGTCGAACCCTGCTCTCCCGAGACGCCAGAAACGCATGATTCCGTGCCCGGTTCCGAGTCCCTGTTAACGGTCCGTTGCCTCTCCCCTGCGATACTGCCCAGGCGGAGGTTCGTGTGACATCGGTCAACAACGGCTATCTTCTGGGTCTGTTCGGCGGGAGCTACGACGCTTCGAGCGCCGGCGCCCTGACGGCTGCCGTCGCGAAGAAGGCCCAGCCCACCGCCCCCTGGTCCAGCGGCGTCAAGGCCTCGGACCCTTCGGCCCTGGTGCGTTCGGCGCTCGCCGGTCGCAAGATCATCAACGAGAACGCCGCCCAGGTGGACGTGAAGGGGGCTTCCACCGACTACAGGAAGCTGTTCGCCATGTACTCGGGTCTGGAGACCCTGAGCGCCCTGGCCAACCGCGCCTCGAGCAGCGGCCTGACCACCAGCGAGACCGCCCTGCTGCAAAAGCGCTTCGCCTCGGGTCTGGCCGAACTCAGCAGCTATATGACCACCGCCGACCTGGACGGCGTGCGCGTGGTCCAGGGCACGGCGACGTCCCTGTCCAAGACGACGGCCGCCGTGCCGCGCGACAGCGCCATCTCCATCACCGGTCCGGTCCACGAAGGCTCGCTGGACACGCCCGTCGCCGCCTTCCAGGGCGAGACCAAGTTCAACATCACCATCAAGGTGCCGGTCGGGCTCTCCAGCCAGACGACCTCCGTCCCGATCGATCTGTCGAACATGGGCTCGACGCCCCGGACGATGGATAACGTTCTGAGCTACATCAACAAACAGCTCGAGGACGGCGGCTTCCAGACGCGTATCGGGCGCCAGCAGATCAAGGAAGAACCCAAGACGGTCCAGGTGAACGGCAAGGCGGTGACCCTGCCGGCCGGTCCTGACAAATGGGCCCTGGCGATCCGGGGAACCACGACCGAGACCGTGGGCTTCACCGCCGACAAGACTTCGGACGCCGTCTATGTGGTTCAGCAGGCGGGCAATGCCGCGGTGACCACGACGACCACGGTCAACGGCGTCAAGACGACCAAGACCACGGCCGCCTCCACCCTCACCAACCAGATCCTGAAGTTCCAGGTCGACGGCGGCGACGCCCCGGCCCCGACCGAGGGCAATGTCGGCGAGACCCAGTGGGTGGACGGCCGACTGTCGCAGGAAACCCTTCCCGACGGCGTCCAGACGGTGCGCGCCAGCGCCGTCGGCCCGGACGGCTCGCTGTGGATCGTCGCCGACGTCACCGCCGGTCCCGACACCCAGCCGATCAAGGGCGTCCAGGACGTCGCCCTGATGAAGTACGACAGCGCCGGCCGTCTGGTCGCGACGCGGGCTCTGGGCGCCGCTTCGAGCGCCAGCGGCTACGCCCTGGCCATCGACGCCAACGGCAATGTCGCGGTTGCGGGCTCGGTCACGGGCGCGCTCAACACCTCGACCACGGACGCGGGCAAGACGGGCGATGTCGCCGGCGTCGCCGACAGCTTCGTGACCGTCTTCAACAAGGACGGCGAGGAGCAGTGGACCCAGCGGCGCGGCGCGCGCGCGGCGGACGAGGCGACCTCGGTCAGCTTCGGCGCCGACGGCGTCGTCTATGTCGCCGGGCGTTCGAAGTCGGCGATGACCGGCGCGACCTCGGTCGGCGGATGGGACGGCTATGTTCAGGCCTTCAAGGCGGGCGAGCCCTATCCGACCGCCGGCATCGTCTCCAAATCGATCGGGGTCACCCAGTTCGGCACGGGCGGCGACGACAGCGTCGATGCGACCACGGTCGACGGGAACAACCTCTATACTGCGGGGGTCGAGGACGGCCATGCGGTGGTGCGTCAGTTCACCCTGGGCGCCGACGGCGTGCCGACCCTGGCGGCGACGCGCGACCTGGGCCTGATCAGCGGCGACATCGCCGGCATCGCCGTCGCCAACGGCAAGGTCATCCTGACCGGGACCAGCCGCGACAGCGGCCTGTCGGCCGGCACGGCGACCAACGCCAACTCGGGCGGCAAGGACGTCTTCGTCGCCTCCCTGTCGACCAATCTCGCGCCCGCCGCCGGCGATCGGCTGAGCTGGTACGGCACGGCGGGCGAGGACACGGCCGCCGACGTCAAGGTTCATGACGGCAAGGTCTGGATCACCGGCATCACCGGCAAGACCGAGGGCGCAGCCGCGACCGACCCGACCAAGGGCTATCTGGCCCGCCTCGACCCGTCGACCGGGGCGGTCGAATACGAACAGAGCTGGACCGGCGTCGGCGATCAGGCCAAGCCCGCCACCCTGGCCATCGCCTCCAACGGCGCCAGCGTGCTGGACCGGCTGGGCCTGCCCCAGGGTGAGATCGACCAGAGCGATTCCAAATATCTGACCGCCGCCACCTCGCTGCGGGTCGGCGACCGCTTCTATATCAGCCCGCCCGACGGCGGCCGTGCGGCGCCCGTGACCATCGAGGCCAAGGACACCCTGGCGACCCTGGCGCGCAAGATCTCGGTCGCCTCGGGCGGCAAGCTGAAGGTCACTGTCGCCTCCGAAGGCTCCACCGTCACCGGCAAGGATGGCGAGACGACCACCACGACGGGCGGCTTCCAGCGCCTGTCGATCACCGCCAAGGACGGAATCAAGGGCGCCGTCATCACCGCGGGCGAGACGGGCAGGGACGCCCTGGCGGGCCTGGGCTTGTCGGCCGGCTATATCGGCCTGAAGACGGTCGACAAGTCGATCTCGACCTATGGCATGGACCTGCCGTCCAACCTGACCCTCAACGACGCCGCCTCGATCAAGGCCGCGGGCGAGAAGATCCAGACGGCGCTCAAGGCCGTGCGCGACGCCTATCGCGCCCTGGCGCCCGTCGATCCGACGACGACGGCGGCCGGCGGCGCGGTTCCGGCCTATCTGACCAATCAGATCTCCAACTATCAGGCCGCCCTGTCGCGCCTGACCGGCGGCGCCTGATCCTCACTTCTCGGTGGGGCCCGTCTTCCTGGGCCCGTCTCCGGCGCCGCAGCCTGACGGTTGGCGGTTGACCTCAAGGGCGGGGACGGGGTTATTGAGGCTCCGGTCCCCACGAGTGCTCCATGGCGTTTCCCAACGACAATCGAACCATCATCGCGATCGGCGCCGGCCTGGTCGTCGTCGCGGCCGTGGTCATGGGCCTGGTCTTCGCCGGAGGCGGCGACAAAACGCCCGAGGCGCCGCCCGCGTCGAAAGGCGGTCTGAACATCGATCTGGCCGAGGCGCCTGTGCTGGAGACGACGCGCCAGCTGCGCTGCTTCGTCAACGGTCAGTTCGTCGGCATGGCGACCCTGGCCGACTGCGCGCGGCGCAACGGACTGGCCACGGACGCCCTCGATGTCGGTCTGGACGAGACCGGCGCCCTGGCCGCCGCCCCGACCGCCGCCTTCGCCCCGCCGCCGGCCGCCCCGGTCGCCGAGCCGGCTCCGACCGAGTCCCCCATCGCCGCCACGCCCGCCGAGACCCATCCGACGCCCGCCCCGACGGCCGTCGTCAACGGCAGCCCTTGCCTGCGCTACACCGGCAATGAATGGCGCACCGTCTCGACCGGGACGACGCTCGGCCAGTGCGTCCGGGCCCTGTATGAAGGCCAATGCGTGGGCCGTCCCGGCGACGCCCAGTACGGGCGCTGGGGCGACCAGACGCTGCGCCTGGTTCCCCGCCGGGTGGAACAGTCCAGCGATAACAGTCGTTTCCGCGTCTTCGCCGAACAAGACCGCAGCTGCAAATTTCCGGGATTGAACTGATGCGTCTCTCTTCCCTCGCGACGATCGCCGGTGTCATGGCCCCCGTTATGGTTCTGGGCGGCCTTGTGGCCGGCTGCGCCAAGGAGACCAAGGCGCCCTTCGATGACGGCGTCTGCTACAGCGTCGCCCTGCCGGATGCCGGCGAGAAGGCCGAGCCGCGCTTCAACGTCCTGGCGCGCGACCAGTCCCAGATCGAGTTGTGCGCGGCGCGACTGGAAGACATGCGGTTGCGGTTCCTGAGCATGGGCGGATCGCAAACCGAGATCGTCGGCTCTTACCAGGGCCAGTTCATCTTCATCGACCGGGCGGGCGTCTGGTTCGGCAAGACGCTGGAGGGGCCGCGTTTCTTCGCCCTTGCCCGGACCGGCGACGGCCGTCTGGCGACGCCGGGGACGATCGAGCGCGCTCCGGCCCAATAGCCGAGGCCGGCGGCGGCGCGTTCCAGCGGCGCTGAACGTGAACAAAGCTGGAACATCCA
The DNA here is from genome assembly GCF_058681645.1 of Brevundimonas sp. ALps5. NCBI lineage: Bacteria > Pseudomonadati > Pseudomonadota > Alphaproteobacteria > Caulobacterales > Caulobacteraceae > Brevundimonas > Brevundimonas sp. ALps5. Next base: position 2,673,365 of record NZ_CM178744.1, read on the forward strand.
CAAGCTTTCGTTTAGGATGCGTTAATCGGGCTGGCGTCACGGCTCCGGCGCGCTACGCCGGTCCTCCGACGACGGATCGTCGGAAGACCCATTCAAGCAAGCCGCGATCCCGGTTCGGGCGCGGGGCAGACAACGAGAGACAGCACCATGGCGGGCAGCGTCAACAAGGTCATTCTGGTCGGTAACCTGGGGCGCGACCCCGAAATCCGGTCCATGCCGAACGGCGACCGGATCGCCAACTTCTCCCTGGCCACCTCGGAAACCTGGCGCGACAAGTCCTCGGGCGAGCGCAAGGAAAAGACCGAGTGGCACCGCGTCTCGGTCTTCAACGACAACATCGTCAAGGTCGTTGAAAACTATGTGAAAAAGGGCTCGACGGTCTATGTCGAGGGCTCGCTGCAGACCCGCAAGTGGACCGACAAGGATGGCATCGAGAAATACACCACCGAGATCATCATCGGCCGTTTCAACGGTCAGCTGACCATGCTGGGCGGCCGTGACGGCGGCGGCGCTTCGCAAGGCGGCGGTGGCGGTCGTGGCGACGACGACTATTCGTCGGGCTTCTCCACCGGCGGCGCCAACAAGCCGTCCGGCCCGCGCGAAAGCTACGACCTGAACGACGACATCCCGTTCTAGGGAACGGCCGGTTCAGTTCGGACCTTGCAACGTCGGCTCACGGATTGTGAGCCGACGTTTTGCGTTTTGCGTGCGATAGGCGAGCGGTGACCACGCCCGACAAACCGCACAGCCCGCTGACCCTGCTCGAGATCGCCGCCATCGTGGCGATCATCGTGATCTGGGGCGTGAACAACGCCGGGGCCAAGGTGGCGACCGAACAGATGTCGCCCCTGCTGGTCGGGGCGATCCGCTTCGGCATCGCCAGCCTGTGTCTCGCGGGCTTCATCCGTCCGCCGTTCCCGGACTGGAAGAGCCTGCTGATCATCGTCCTGGTCGGCGGCTCGCTGCAGTACGGCCTCGTCTACACCGCCTACTGGCTGGCCCGGGACGTCAGTCCGGTGACCGTGGCCAACCAGCTGTGGATCCCGTTCACGGCCCTGTTCGCCTTCCTGCTGTTGAAGGAGCGGCTCAGCCGGGCCGCGATGGTCGGCATGGTCGTGGCCTTCGTCGGCGTGGGTTGGATGACGCTGGACGCCCATGCCCTTCAGGACTGGCGCGCCATTCTGGTGGGGATCGCCGCCGCCGCCGCCTGGGCCGTGACCACGGTCGTCGCGCGTCGCACGACCTCCGTCCCGCCGTTGAAGATGCAGGCCATGCTGGCGGTCGGGACCCTGCCGGTCATGGCTTTCGGATCGGCCGTGTTCGAGCACCATCAGATCGAGGCCGTGAAGGCCGCCACGCCCATCGTCTGGATCTCGCTGCTGTGGGCCGGGATCGTGTCGTCGGTCGTGGCGACGACCCTCTTGTTCTGGCTGGTGCAGAGGCGCGAGGCCGGGCGGGTGACGCCCTATCTGCTGGCGACGCCGGTCGTGTCGATCCTGATCGGCTGGGGCCTGATGGGCGACGTCCTGACGCCCCAGATCCTGACCGGCTCGGCCATCGCCATGGCGGGTGTGGCGGTGGTGGCCCTGGCCGAGCGGGGCTTGCGCGCCGGCGCGGCCAAGGCCTGATCCACGGTCTTTAGTGAGCGGTGACGACCACCGGCTCGAACACGCCGCAGGCGATGCGGGCGCCCGCGCCGCCGATCGGCTGGCTGACGTAGTCATCGGCGTTGGCGTGGACGACGAACGACAGGCCGTTGGCGTCGACATAGTCGCTCTCGTGCGCGTCCAGACCCTCCCAGGCCAGGTAGACATCGGCATTGGCCGCGCCATCGGCGGCGGCGAAGACGTTCTGCAGGTCGCCCAGGTCCGGACCGCCGTTCTTGTTGAGCAGGCCGTGCGGGCGCGCCCCCTCGGCGTGGTTCACATGGCCGCCGGCCGAGGTGAAGCCGGGCGCCTCGCAGCTGCCGACGGCGTGCAGGTGGACGGCGTGCCAGCCGGCCGGCCAGCCCTTGCCGGCGACGCGGAAGATCATCCCCTTGGGCCCTTCATAGCCGGTCACCGTGCCGGCGTCTGCGCCGTCCGCCGTCTTCAGCGAGGCGATGACCACGGCCTGCGGCGGCGGGGCGGGAGCGGGCGCGGGGGCGGTCGCGGGCGCCGAGGTCTGAGCCGGGGCGGTCCCGGCGATGGAGGCGGCGGCGAGAGTGAGTGCGAGGGCCAGAGCAGGGGAGTGCGCGCGCATGGAATCTTCCTTTCACGGACGACGTCGAAACCGGCGTAAACTTTGCCTCCGGACGCCACGGATGCTAGAAAACCGGACAGCGGATCACGTTCCGATTCCGGCCATTTAAAGCCTAAACTCCTTGACCGACGACAGCTACGAAAACGCCGCACCTCCTCCGGGATCTGGCGGTGGTTCCGACATTTCGACCATCACGATCGAGGACGAGCTGAAACGCTCCTACCTCGACTACGCTATGAGCGTGATCGTCAGCCGCGCCCTGCCGGACGCGCGCGACGGCCTGAAGCCGGTGCACCGTCGCATCCTCTATTCGATGCACGACCTGAACATGACGCCCGAGCGGTCGTACTCGAAGTGCGCGCGCGTCGTCGGTGACGTGCTCGGTCGCTTCCACCCGCACGGCGACGCCTCGGTCTATATGGCCCTGGTCCGCATGGCCCAGCCGTTCTCCATGGGTCTGATGCTGGTCGATGGTCAGGGCAATTTCGGCTCGGTTGACGGCGATATGCCGGCCTCGATGCGGTACACGGAAGCGCGCATGGCGCCGGCCGCCGTGGCCCTGCTGGCCGACATCGACAAGGACACGGTCGATTTCCAGCCGAACTACGACGAGAAGGAGCTGGAGCCGGTCGTCCTGCCGTCGCGGATCCCGAACCTGCTGGTCAACGGCGCGGGCGGCATCGCCGTCGGCATGGCGACGAACATCCCGCCGCATAATCTGGGCGAGATCGTCGACGCGGCCGTGGCCCTGCTGGACGATCCGAACATCTCCGACGACGCCATTCTGGACATCGTGCCCGGTCCCGACTTCCCGACCGGCGGCGAGATCATGGGCCGCACCGCCCCGCGCAATGCGCTGCGCGACGGCCGCGGCTCGGTCATCGTGCGCGGCAAGGCCTCGATCGAGACGATCCGCAAGGATCGCGAGGCTATCGTCGTCACCGAGCTGCCTTATCAGGTCAACAAACAGACCCTGATCGAACGCATCGCCGAAATGGTCCGCGAGAAGCGGATCGAGGGCATCTCCGACGTCCGCGACGAATCCGACCGTCAGGGCATGCGGATGGTGATCGAGCTGAAGCGCGACGCCTCGGGCGATGTGATCCTGAACCAGCTGTGGCGCTACACCGCCATGCAGTCGTCGTTCGGCGTCAACATGCTGGCCCTGAACCATGGCCGTCCCGAGCAGATGGGCCTGCGCCAGCTGCTGGAAGCCTTCCTCGAGTTCCGTGAGGAAGTCGTGGTCCGCCGGGTCAAGTTCGAACTGGCCAAGGCCCGCGACCGTGGCCACGTCCTGGTCGGTCTGGCCGTCGCCGTCGCCAATATCGACGAGGTCATCCACATCATCCGCTCGTCGGCCGATCCGGCCGAGGCGCGCCAGCGGCTGCAAGCCAAGTCCTGGCCCGTGGGCGACATGATCGCCCTGGTCGAGCTGATCGCCGATCCGCGCTCGATGCTGATCGACGGCGACAAGCTGAACCTGACCGACGAACAGGCCCGCGCCATCCTGGCCCTGACCCTGTCGCGTCTGACCGGCCTGGGCCGCGACGACATCTTCGGCGAGGCGCGTGGCCTGGCCGACACCATCCAGGGCCACCTGACCATCCTGTCGGACCGCGCCAACATCCTGGCCATCATCCGCGAGGACCTGCTGGCGGTGAAGGACGAGTTCGCCGTGCCGCGCCGCACCCTGATCGGGGAGGGCGACGCCGAGATGGAGGACGAGGACCTGATCCCGCGCGAGGACATGGTCGTCACCGTCACCCATGGCGGCTACGTCAAACGCGTAGCCCTGAACGCCTATCGGACCCAGCATCGCGGCGGCAAGGGCAAGTCCGGCATGACGATGAAGGATGAGGACGCCATCACCGGCGTCTTCTCCGCCTCGACCCACACGCCGGTGCTGTTCTTCGCCACCAACGGCAAGGCCTACAAGCTCAAGGTCTGGCGCCTGCCGCTGGGCGGGCCGACCTCGCGCGGCAAGGCCTTCGTCAACCTGCTGCCGATCGAGCCGGGCGATTCGATCATGAACGTCCTGCCGCTGCCCGAGGACGAGGCGACCTGGGGCGACTACGACATCATGTTCGCCACCAAGTCGGGCGACGTGCGCCGCAACAAGCTGTCCGACTTCGCCACGGTCAACCGCGCCGGCAAGCTGGCCATGAAGCTGGAAGACGACGACCACATGGTCGGGGTCGCCCTGTGCACGGCCGAGGACGACGTCCTGCTGACCACCGCGCTCGGCCGCGCCATCCGCTTCAAGGCCGACGACGTCCGCGTCTTCAAGGGCCGGGATTCGACCGGCGTTCGTGGCGTCCGGCTTCAGGACGGCGACGAGGTCATCTCCATGGCCGTGCTCGGCCGCGTCGATGCGACGCCGGAAGAGCGCGCCGCCTACGTCAAACACTCGAACGCCATGCGCAAGGCGGCGTCGGGCGAAGGCGACGATGAAACCACCGTGGTCGAGGCCGATGACGAAGCGGTCGGCGACGCCGTCCTCAGCGTCGAACGCATCGCCGAACTGGGCGCGGCGGAGCAGTTCATCCTGACCGTCACCGACACCGGCTTCGGCAAGCGCTCCTCGGCCTACGAATACCGCCGCACCGGCCGGGGCGGGCAGGGGCTGACAGCCCATGGCCTCGGCGGCCGTGCGGGCCTGCGCCTGACCGCCGCCTTCCCGGTGGAGGAGACGGACGAGCTGCTGATGGTCACCTCCAGCGGCCAGATGATCCGGACACGGGTCGGTCAGGTCCGTGTGGTCGGCCGCTCCAGCCAGGGCGTCACCATCTTCAAGACCGCCGAGGGCGAGCGCGTCGTCTCGGTCGAACGTCTGGCCGAAACGCCGGGCGACGATGATGCGGGCGATGTCGGTGAAGAGGGTGGCGAGGCTTAATCCTCCCCCATCGGGGGAGGGGAACCACGAAGTGGTGGAGGGGGCTCGCCCCGGACGCCGCCTGTGGGTTGAGCCCCCTCCGTCACGGCGCGAAGAGCGCCGCGCCACCTCCCCCGACGGGGGAGGATCGTGATGATCCTCATCGACGGCGAACCCGCCTCGGCCGACGACCTGACCTATCTCGCGACGGTCAACTACGGCGCCTACACCTCGTTCCGCGTCGAAGCCGGCGCGGCGCGGGGGCTGGGCCGGCATCTGGCGCGGCTGCGCCTGTCGTCCATCGCCCTGTTCGACGAGCCGGTGGATGAGGGGCGGCTGCGCGAACTGATGCGTATCGCCGTCTCGGACCGTGACGCCTGCTGGCTGAGGATCAGTCTGTTTTCTCCGGATATCGGAGCCCGCAAGCCGTCATGGCGGGGCGTCCCCAAGGTCATGACCTCGGCGTCGCCGTTGCCTCCGCCGCTGGCGACCTGGGTGAACCTCGACGTCCAGACCCATGTGCGCCGGTTGCCGGAGATCAAGTCGGTCGGCCTCCACGACCTGATCCACGCTCGCCGAATGGCTCAGGACGCCGGTTTCGACGACGCCCTGTTCGTCGATGGGGCAGGCCTGATCTCGGAGGGCAGCCTCTGGAACATCGGCTTCGTGAAGGGCGACCGCGTGATCTGGCCACAGGCCCCGATGCTGGCGGGCGTGACCCAGGCCCTGATCGAGCAGGGGCTGGCCAGCGTCGGCCTGAGGTCGGAGACGCGGCCCGTCCACCTGTCCGATCTTGCGGACCTTGATCAGGCCTTCATTTGCAACAGCGCCACGCCCGCCTGCGCCGTGAAATCCATCGGCGATCACGCCTTCAATAGCGATCCAGCCCTGATCGAACGTCTGGAAGCGGCCTGGGCGTCGAACCCTCCGGAAGCGATCTAGACCCTACGGCCCGACGTCGTTGGCCACGGCGGCGCCGTCATCCACCGGCACCGGCAGGTTGACGGCGATGCCCAGGGCCTCGGCCAGCTTCTGGTCGCGCTTGTAGACGTCCTCGCGGAAGGCCACGCGCTGCTGACCGTCGACGAAGGCGGTCCAGTAGAGCAGGCGCACGGTGATCTCGCGGCCGGTCTGGATGCGCTGGGTCTCGCGGGTCTGCTGGGCCGTGTCGAACTCGGCCAGACGCATCGGATCGGGCGACAGCAGGAGGCGCGCGAACTCGACCGCGCCCTGAACCCGGACGCAGCCGTGCGAACGCTGGCGGGTGGCCAGGTCGAAGGCGCCCTTGGCCGGGGTGTCGTGCAGGAAGATGGCGTAGCTGTCGCGCAGCTCGAACTTCACATAGCCAAGCGCGGCCTGCGGTCCGGCGCGCTGGATCACCTGGCCGTTGGAAATATACATGTCCCGGGCGGCCAGATAGGCCGGGCCCTGGGGCAGGATCTCGCGCCGCGCGATCCCGGCCGGGACGTACCAGGGCGGGTTGGCTACGACCGAGGCGAAGGGCTTTTCGAGGCTGGGGGTCTGGTTCTCGGCCGAGCCGACGACGACGCGGTTGGAGTGAACCGGACGGCCGTCCTTCCAGTAGACCATGATGGCGGCGGCGGTGTTGACCTCGATTCGCTCCGGATTGAGCTCGCGCTTCAGCCAGCGGCGGCGTTCCAGGTTCAGGGCGATCTGGCGGGCGCGGTCGTCGGACGAGGCGCCGAGCGAGCGTTGGGTGCCGGTGCCGATGCGGGCGTCGGGCAGCAGGCCGTGGCGCTGCTGGAAGCCGCGCACCGCCGCTTGAAGTTCGTCACCATAGGTCAGGCCCTGGGCCTTCAGGCGCGCACCGTCGGCGGCGCTGAGGTCGCCCTCGGCCACCAGACGGTCGATCAGGACCGGGATGCGCACGTCGCTCATCCCCGGTTCGATGCCGGCGCCCTGGGCGAAGGCCGGCCAGCCGCCGGCGCGGCTCAGGCGGCGATAGCGCAGATAGCCGTTCGACAGGTTGGTATAGCCGATGTCGGTCGGGGGCAGGCCGTCGAACCACTGCGGCAGCTGGTTCTGGGCCAGGGCGTTGTTCAGGCCGGTCGGCAGGTCGACGCGGTTCTTGCCCATCTCCCACAGGTCCTCGACGTCCTCGGGCCGGACGCGGCCTTCGGACAGGACGCGGGCATAGGTCAGGGCGGCGGTGGTGGTGCGCACATCGCTGGAGGCTGGATCGGCGGCCAGTCCCACGAAGTCGAAGAAGTCGCTGGACGCCAGGCCGTGGTTCTCGGACTTGCGCGCGACCGCGTTCAGGGCCTGGACCTGGGCCGGGGTCCAGACGGCCTTCCAGCCGTTGGCCGTGTAGAAGGCGCGGACATCATCCTGGATGTTGGCGGGCAGGCGGGCGATCTGGGGCGTGAAGACGGCCTGGCCACTGGGCGCCACGGCCGGCTGGGCCGGACGGGAACGGCGGAACTGGGCGGCCTGCGCTGACCCCGCAGCAGAGACCATCGCCGCTGTCGCGATGCCGAAGCCCAATTCCCGTCGATTCATCTCAGTCCGCTCTAGATCGGTCCGTCGCCCCAAAGACGCCGAACGCACTGATGTTACCGGGGTTCAACGCAAACAAAAAGCGCCGGTCGCAGGACCGGCGCCTTTCGTGATCCCAAAAGCGCAGTCTCCGAAAACCGGAGTGCGCTGTGGAACCGGCTTACTTCTTGATGAAGCCGCCGAACTTGTTGTTGAAGCGCGAAACGCGGCCGCCGCGGTCCAGCATCTGCTGGTTGCCGCCGGTCCAGGCCGGGTGGGTCGAGGGGTCGATGTCCAGGTTCAGCACGTCGCCTTCCTTGCCGTAGGTCGAACGCGTTTGATACGTCGTGCCGTTCGTCAGGGTGACGGTGATGAAGTGGTAGTCGGGGTGCGTATCCGCTTTCATGGTCGTTCGGCCTCTGGCGCGATGACGATGCCGACCGTCGGTGCGCATAAATGAGAAAACCCGCCGTGTCGGGCGGGAATGAGCGGCGGCGTTTACACCGTGGGGCGTTCCGGGGCAAGAGGCGGCCATGACCGACGTTTCGCCGACCAACAGCCCCGCCGACGTTCAGGGACGCCCCGGGGCGGGCGCCCTGCTGGTCGAACAGCTGGGCGAGGCCGGGTCGCGCCGACAGAAGCGCAAGGACATCCGTCCGCTGGGCCGGTTGCTGCCCTATCTGGGCAAGCACAAACTCGACGCCCTGTTCGCCCTGTTCTGGCTGCTGGCCTCGACCGGGGCCTCGCTGGCCCTGACCGCCACCGCGCGCGGCGCGATCGATCAGGGATTCGCCGACGGCGGCTCGCACATCAATCGCTGGTTCCTGCTGCTGGGCGCCAACGCCCTGGTCCTGGGGGGCGCGACCGCCGTCCGATATTTCTATGTGACCAAGACCGGCGAGCGGATCATCGCCGACGTCCGCACGGCCCTGTTCGGCCGCATCCTGACGCTGGACCCCTCCTTCTATGCGAAGATGCGCACCGGCGAGGTGCTCAGCCGCCTGACCACGGACATCGCCCTGGTCGAGACGCTTCTGACCACCTCGGTCTCCTTCGCGCTTCGGAACTTCCTGACCCTGGTCGGCGGCATCGGCATGCTGTTCGTGGTCAGTCCCAAGCTGACGGGGCTGGTGCTGCTGATCGCCCCGGTCCTGTTGGGGCCCGTCTTCCTGTTCGGACGCACGGTCAGGAAGCTGACCGTGGCGTCGCAGGACCGGTTCGCCAACGCCGTCGGGTTCGCGGGCGAGAGCGTCGACGCGATCGAGACGGTGCAGGCCTTTGGCCGCGTCGGCTCGGCCATCGCCCGCTTCGGCGCGGCGGTTGAGGCGGCCTTCGCCGTCTCCCTGACCCGGATCAAGGCCCGGGCCCTGATGACCGCCCTGGTCATCGTGGTCATGTTCGGCGGCGTCACCCTGGTGCTCTGGCTGGGCGCGCAGGACGTGGTCCGGGGCGCCATGTCGCCGGGCGCCCTGCTGCAGTTCGTCCTGCTGTCGGTCTTCGTCGCCGGGGCCGTGGGCGCGCTCGGCGAAAGCTGGGGCGATGTCCAGAAGGCCGCCGGGGCCATGGAGCGGATCGACGAACTGATGCGCGCCACGCCCGACATCGCAGCGCCTGAAAAGCCCGTCGCCCTGCCCAGCCCGCCGCGCGGCGAGGTGTCGATGTCGGCAGTGGCCTTCGCCTATCCGGGCCGCCCCGACCTGCCGGCGCTGAAGGGCTTCTCCCTGACCGTCCGGCCCGGCGAGACCGTGGCTCTCGTCGGCCCGTCGGGCGCGGGCAAGTCGACCGTCTTCCGCCTGCTGCTGCGCTTCTATGATCCGCAGGCGGGCATGGTGTCGGTGGACGGCGTCGATGTGCGCGCCGCCGATCCGACGGCGGTCCGCGACCGCTTCGCCTGGGTCTCGCAGGAGGCGCCGCTCTTCTCCGGCTCGGCGCTGGAGAACATTCAGTTCGGTCGCGAGGACGCCACGGAGGAAGAGGCCCGCGCCGTCGCCGCCGAGGCCCAGGCCCTGACCTTCATCGACGCCCTGCCGGAAGGCTTCGCCACGCCGCTCGGCGAACGCGGCAAGAGCCTGTCGGGCGGTCAGCGCCAGCGTCTGGCCATCGCCCGCGCCCTGGTTCGCGACGCCCCGATCCTGCTGCTGGACGAAGCGACCAGCGCGCTCGACGCCGAGAACGAACGTCTGGTGCAGGTGGCGCTGGATCAGGCGATGGAGAGCCGCACCACCCTGGTCATCGCCCACCGCCTGGCCACCGTGCTCCGCGCAGATCGCATCGTGGTCATGGAAGATGGCCAGGTGGCGGAGGAGGGAACGCACGCCGAGCTGGTGGCCAGGGGGGGGCTCTATGCCCGGCTGGCGAAGCTGCAGTTCCGCGCGGATTGACGGCTTACGCCTTCACCCACACGGGTGAGCGGGCTAGAAGCCCGGCATGACCCAGCCTCACGCACTCTCCGGCCTCGGCACCGTCGCCGCCGACTATGACGTCCTGCTGTGCGACATCTGGGGGGTGATCCACAACGGCCGCGAGAGCTGGCCCGAGGCCTGCGAGGCCCTGGCCCGGTTCAACCGCGAGGGCGGGACGGTGGTGCTGATCTCCAACTCCCCGCGTCCGACGCCGGGCGTGGTGGTCCAGCTGGACCAGCTGAACGTGCCGCGCGAGAGCTGGAAGGCCATCGTCACCTCCGGCGACGCCACCCGCTTCGAGCTGGGCAAGCGCGCCCCCGGACCGGCCTGGATCATCGGCCCCGATCGCGACGCCCCCCTCTATGAAGGCCTGGGTCTGGAGCGGGCGGAGAGCGCCGAGGACGCCGCCTTCGTCTCCGTCACCGGCCCGACCGACGACGAGGTCGAGACGCCCGAGGACTACCGCGAACGCTTCGCCCCCGCCGCGGCCCGCGATCTGGAAATGATCTGCGCCAACCCGGACCGGGTCGTGCAGCGCGGCGACCGGATCATCTACTGCGGCGGGTCGCTGGCCGATCTCTACGAATCCATGGGCGGGCGGGTGACCATGGCCGGCAAGCCCTATGGCCCGATCTACGCCCTGGCCCTGACCGAGGCGGAACAGCTGCTGGGCCGTCCGGTCGATCGCTCGCGCGTGCTCTGCATCGGCGACGGCGTGGTCACCGACGTCATGGGCGCCAACCAGCAGGGGCTGGACTGCCTGTTCATCGCGCAAGGGATCCACGGCGACGCGGCGCGCGGCGACGACGGCAAGCTGGACCCGGCCAAGGCCGCCGATCTGCTCAAGGCCGAGACCACCTATGCCCGATATGCCGCGCTCGACCTCGTCTGGTAGGTTCGGCCTCGCCAAATCGTCGCACCGGCGCTAACACCGTCCGATGGTTGAACTGGTTCAGAAGCATCCGTCGGGGGGCTATATCCTCGACGAACTCCACGTTGGCATGACGGCCGAGAAGGCTGTCGAGGTCACCGAAGCCCGCATCGCGCAATTCGCCGAGGCCTCGGACGACTTCAATCCCGTGCATATGGACGAGGCCTTCGCGTCCAAGACCGCCTATCGCGGCCGGATCGCCCACGGCCTGCTGTCGGCGTCGTTCGGCTCGGCGGTGGTCGGCACCATCCTGCCGGGCGCGGGCGCCATCTACCTGACCCAGACCCTGGCCTTCCACAAGCCGGTCCGCATCGGCGACGTGGTCATCGCCCGTATCACCGTCTCGGCGGTGGACGAGGTCTCGGCCCGCGTCACCCTGCGCTGCGAAGGCTATGTCGGCGACGAGCCGATCATGGACGGCGAGGCCACCGTCCGGGTCCCGCGCCGGCGTCGTCCCGCCAAGGGCTGATGACCATCGAGGTCTTCCGCGGCTGGCGCGACCTGCCGGAAACGGCGAAGGGCGCAGCCGTCGCCGTCGGCGCCTTCGACGGCGTGCATCGCGGCCATCAGGCGGTGATCGCTGCCGCGCGTCAGGCGGCGGACGCTATCGGCGCGCCCCTCGCCGTCGTCAGTTTCGATCCCCATCCGCGCCGCTGGTTTCAGCCCGAGGCCGCGCCCTTCCGCCTGATGAGCCCCGGCCAGATGGCGCGGGCGCTGGAGCCTCTGGGCGTCGACCGTCTCTATCTGCTGCCCTTCGACGGCGAGATGGCGGCCATGACCGACGTCGAGTTCGCGCGCCGGGTTCTGGCGGACGGTCTCGGCATCCGCCACGCGGCGGTGGGCTTCGACTTCACCTTCGGCCGCGGCCGCTCTGGCTCTCCAGAGGCGCTGCGGACCTATGGCGAGACCCTGGGTTTCACCGTTTCGACGACCGAACGCATCGATGATCCGCACGGGCTGAAGCTGTCGTCCAGCGCGGTGCGCGAGGCGCTCAAGGCCGGGGACATGGCTCGCGCCGCCGCCATCCTGGGCCGCCCCTTCGCCATCGAGGGCGAGGTCATCCACGGCGACAAGCGCGGCCGAACCATCGGCGTGCCCACGGCCAATGTCGCGCTCGGCGACTACATGCGCCCGGCCTACGGGGTCTATGCGACCCGCACCCGCCTGCCGGATGGACGCGTCATCGACGGCGTCGCCAATCTGGGCGTCCGTCCGATGTTCGAGATCGAGACCCCGCTGCTGGAGGTCTGGCTGTTCGACTTCGCCGAAGACCTCTACGGCCAGACCGTCGAGACCGAACTGGTCGCCTTCCTGCGCGGCGAGCTCAATTTCGATAGCCTCGACGCGCTGAAGGTTCAGATCGACGCGGACGCGGACGCGGCGAAGGCGATCCTGAGGGGCTGAGCCTCAGCCCCCCGCCTTTTCGATCACCTTGATGGTCGCGTCCTTGAGGGACTTGCCGTCGGCGTCGATGACGTCGTCGACCTTCCAGTTGATGCCTTCACGGACCAGCTTCAGCGTCTGATGGGTCGTCTGGCCGGCGTTGGTGAAAACCACGGCGGCGGTGGCGTCGTTCACCCCGCTCTTGGTCACGGCCAGGCTGTCGAGGGTGAAGGCGCCCTGGTCCTGACAGCCGCACAGGATGTCGTAGTTGACGGTGGGAACCTCGCCCTTCGCCACTCGCACGTCGGCGCCGAGGGTGGCGTTCAGCATGCGCGAATAGATCGGGTCCTGGCCGGCGGCGGGCGGCGGCTCCTTGGGTCCGCCCGCGACATAGACGGCATAGATGGCGCGCACGAAGGGCTCGGGGCCTTCGCCGGCGGCTTCGTAGATTGCGGGTCGGCCCGGGGCCATGCTCGCGGAGGCCGGAGCAGCGGGCGCCTCGGCCTTCTTTTCCGGCTCGGAGCAGGCGGCCAGCAGGGCCAGGGCGGCGGCGGGAAGCAGGAGAAGGGCGCGCATGATTTCCTCGGGGGCGGTTGCGGCGCCTCAACGGCGCTCTTGAAGCGCACGCTACGCTTTTCCCCTGCGCTGTCACCTGTTACACCGCCCGGCATGGACGTCCGCCTGATCATTCCGGCCCGGATTAGCCGCCCGGCGTAGCGCCGACGGGGCTCTCGCCCCCGCGCACGCCGGGTTTGAAGCTTTTCGCCTGCGTCCCCTTGCCTGATCCGAGACTCCGAATGTCCGATACGCCTGCTGAATCCACCGCCGAATCCACTTCCGGATCTGGCCGCGACTACCGCGAAACCGTCTTCCTGCCGGAAACCCCGTTCCCGATGCGCGGCGGCCTGCCGCAGAAGGAGCCGCTGATCATCGAGCAGTGGGGCGACCTCTACGGGACCCTGCGCGCCGAGCGCCAAAAGCAGAAGGCGCCGCTCTACGTCCTGCACGACGGTCCGCCCTATGCGAACGGTGACATCCACATCGGTCACGCCCTGAACAAGACGCTGAAGGACTTCGTGGTCCGCTCGCGCTTCCTGCTGGGCTACGACGTCGACTACGTCCCCGGCTGGGACTGCCACGGCCTGCCGATCGAATGGAAGATCGAGGAGGAGTTCCGTTCGAAGGGCCGCCGCAAGGATGAGGTCTCCAAGGAGGAGTTCCGCCGCGCCTGCCGCGCCTATGCCGGCAAATACATCGACCTGCAGAAAGAGCAGTTCAAGCGCCTCGGCATCACCGGCGACTTCGCCAATCGCTACGCCACCATGGACTTCACCTCCGAGGCGGCCATCGTCGCGGAGTTCCACAAGTTCAAGAACTCGGGCCAGCTCTATCGCGGCTCCAAGCCGGTGATGTGGTCGCCGGTCGAGCGCACCGCCCTGGCCGACGCCGAGATCGAGTATCACGACCACGTCTCGCCGACGATCTGGGTCAAGTTCCCGGTCATCGCGGCCTCGGACGACCACGCCGACGACCTGCTGAGCTTCCGCAACGCCACCCCATCGATCGTCATCTGGACGACCACGCCCTGGACCATCCCGGCAAACCGCGCGATCAGCTACGGCCCCGAGATCGCCTATGGCCTGTATGAGGTCACGGCCATGGAGACCGGGCTGGAGTTCGAGCCCTGGGCCAGGCCGGGCGACCGCCTGATCGTCGCCGACAAGCTGGCCGAGGAGGTGTTCAAGGCCGCCAAGATCGCCTCCTGGACCCGCGTTGACGACATCAACCCGTCGGGTCTCGAGTGCGCCCACCCGCTGGCGGCGCTGGATCCGGGCTATGGCTTCTCCGTGCCCCTGCTCAGCGGCGACCACGTCACCGACGACGCCGGTACGGGCTTCGTCCACACCGCGCCGGGCCACGGCGCGGACGACTTCGAGGTCTGGAAGGCCCACGGTCATCACGAGGTGCCGGACACGGTCGATCCCGACGGCGCCTACTATCCGACCGTGCCCCTGTTCGCGGGTCTCAAGGTGCTGGAGACCGAGGGCAAGAAGACCGGCAAGTTCGGTCCGGCCAACGGCGCGGTGATGGAGAAGCTGATCGAGGCCGGGACCCTGCTGGCCCGCGGTCGGCTGGAGCATTCCTATCCGCACAGCTGGCGGTCCAAGGCGCCGGTCATCTTCCGCAACACGCCGCAGTGGTTCATCCGCATGGATCAGCCGCTGGACGCCGCCGCCAGCAACGGCGCGACCCTGCGCGAGATCGCCCTGGCCTCCATCGACCAGACCGCCTTCCACCCGGCCTCTGGCAGGAACCGCATCCGCTCGATGGTCGAGGGCCGGCCCGACTGGCTGGTCAGCCGCCAGCGCGCCTGGGGCACGCCCCTGGCGATGTTCATCGACAAGCAGACGGGCCAGCCCCTGCATGATCCGGAAGTCGACGCCCGCATCGTCAAGGCCGTTGCCGAAGGCGGCGCCGACGTCTGGTTCACCGCCCCGGACGAGGACTTCCTCGGCGCCCACGATCCGGCCCGGTTCGAGAAGGTCGAGGACATCCTCGACGTCTGGTTCGATTCGGGTTCGACCCACGCCTTCACCATCGACCCGCGCACGGCCGAGAGCGGCTATACGGGCGACCGCCCGTCGCACTGGCCGGCGGACCTCTATCTGGAAGGTTCGGACCAGCACCGCGGCTGGTTCCAGTCGTCCCTGCTGGAAGGCTCGGGCACGCGCGGCCGGGCGCCCTTCGAGGCGGTCCTGACCCACGGCTTCACCCTCGACGAGAAGGGGGAGAAGATGTCCAAGTCCAAGGGCAACACCACCGATCCCTTGACCATCATCAAGGAGAGCGGCGCCGACATCCTGCGCCTCTGGGTCGCCCTGGTGGACTATTCGGACGACCAGCGGATCGGGAAGCAGATCCTCCAGACCACGGTCGACGCCTATCGCAAGCTGCGCAACACCGTCCGCTATCTGCTGGGCGCCCTGGCCGACTTCGACGAGGCCGAGCGCCTGCCGCTTGAGCAGATGCCGCCGCTTGAAAAGTTCATCCTGCATCGTCTGCACGAGCTGGATGGCCAGGTCCGCAAGGCCTATGGCGAATACCGCTTCCAGGACGTGGTGCGGCCGGTGCTGGAGTTCTGCTCCAACGACCTGTCGGCCCTCTACTTCGATGTCCGCAAGGACAGCCTCTATTGCGACCGGCCCGACAGCATCCGCCGTCGCGCCTGCCGCACGGTGATGGACGAGGTCTTCGCCCGCCTGACCGCCTGGCTGGCCCCGCTGACGCCCTTCACCATGGAGGAGGCCTGGCAGACCCGTTTCCCGGGTTCGCAGACCAACTGCGCCCGGGTGATCCCCGAGACGCCGGACAGCTGGAAGAACGAAGCCGAGGCGGCGCGTTGGGCGGCGGTCAAGCGTATCCTCGAGCAGGTGACTGCGGCGATCGAGACGGCCCGGAGCGAGAAGGTTATCGGCGGGGCGATCGACGCGGCTGTTTACCTGCAGGCCGGTGAGCTTTCGCTTGCGAGCTTCGAGGTCGATGGCCAGAGCAGGGACGAGTTTGCGGCCGAAGTCTTCCGGACCTCTCAAGCCTTCCTGAGTGATGGACCGCTTGGAGATGTTCTCGACAAGAACCCGGCGAAGTATCCGCAAATCCGCGTGGAGGCCTTGACGACCCCCAAATGCGCCCGCTCGTGGCGGCGTGTTCCGGATGTGGGTTCGGATGCGGCCTATCCCGAGCTCAGCGCCCGCGACGCCGATGCGGTCCGCTACTGGGACGAGCGGCACGTCGGCTGAGCCGGATGCATCGCTGAAAGCAAAACCGGCCCGGAGCGCATGCTCCGGGCCGGCTCTCGTTTAACCCGGTCGATGGATCAGGCGGCTTCGCCGAACTGGTTCATCGTATTGTGGACGCCGCCGGCCTTCAGGGCGGCTTCGCCGGCGAAGTATTCCTTGTGGTCGTCGCCGATGTCCGAGCCGGACATGTTCTGGTGCTTCACGCAGGCGATGCCCTGACGGATCTCCTTGCGCTGGACGCCCGCGACATAGCCCAGCATCCCGGCCTCGCCGAAATACTCCCTTGCCAGATTGTCCGTGGACAGGGCGGCCGTGTGGTAGGTCGGCAGGGTGATCAGGTGGTGGAAGATGCCCGCCCGCTTGGCGCCGTCCGCCTGGAAGGTGCGGATGCGCTCGTCGGCCTCGAGCGCCAGCGGGGTCTCGTCATAGGCCGCGCTCATCAGCTTGGCGCGATCGTAGCCCGAGACGTCCTGACCGTCGGCGGCCATGGCGTCGAAGACCTGCTGGCGGAAGTTGAGCGTCCAGTTGAACGAGGGCGAGTTGTTGTAGACCAGCTTGGCGTTGGGGATGACCTCGCGGACGCGGTCCATCATGCCGGCGATCTGTTCGACGTGGGGCTTCTCGGTCTCGATCCACAGCAGGTCGGCGCCGTTCTGCAGCGAGGTGATGCTGTCCAGAACGCAGCGGTCCTCGCCCGTTCCGGCGCGGAACTGGAACAGGTTGGACGGCAGACGCTTGGGCCGCAGCAGCTTGCCGTCGCGGTTCAGGATGACGTCGCCGTTCTTCAGGTCCGAGGGCGCGATTTCCTCGCAGTCCAGGAAGCTGTTGTACTGGTCGCCCAGGTCGCCGGGTTCGTTGGAGACGGCGATCTGCTTGGTCAGGCCGGCGCCGAGGCTGTCGGTGCGGGTCACGATGACGCCGTCCTCGACGCCCAGCTCCAGGAAGGCGTAGCGGCAGGCGCGGACCTTGGCGAGGAAGTCCTCGTGCGGGACCGTGACCTTGCCGTCCTGGTGACCGCACTGCTTCTCGTCGGAGACCTGGTTCTCGATCTGCAGGGCGCAGGCGCCGGCCTCGATCATCTTCTTCGCCAGCAGATAGGTCGCCTCGGCGTTGCCGAAGCCGGCGTCGATGTCGGCGATGATCGGCACGACGTGGGTCTGGTGACCCTCGATGGCGGCCAGAGCCGTCTTCTCGGCGGCGGCGTCGCCGGCCTCGCGGGCGGCGTCCAGGTCGCGGAACAGCATGCCCAGCTCGCGGGCGTCGGCCTGACGCAGGAAGGTATACAGCTCCTCGATCAGGGCCGGGACCGAGGTCTTCTCATGCATCGACTGGTCGGGCAGGGGGCCGAACTCCGAGCGCAGGGCCGCGATCATCCAGCCGGACAGGTAGAGGTACTTCCGGTCGGTGGTGCCGAAGTGCTTCTTGATGGAGATCATCTTCTGCTGGCCGATGAAGCCGTGCCAGCAGCCCAGCGACTGGGTGTACTTGGACGGGTCGGCGTCATAGGCCGCCATGTCCTTGCGCATGATCGCCGCCGTGTAGCGGGCGATATCGAGGCCGGTCTTGAACCGGTTCTGCAGCCGCATCCGGGCCACGGCCTCGGCGGAGATGCCGGACCAGGGGGCGGCCTTGGCCTCGATCAGCGAAGCGACCTGGGTGATGTGATCCTGATAGGACATGGGGTGTTCCTCGACGCACGGAGATGACGTTGAGCGCATCCGTAGGCGTGAGGTTCAGGCTCGGGCAGGGGCTTTGCGGTGTAGCTGTCAAACTTTACAAGATTTTCCTGTAATGATGTAATGTATCGACCGACGCTGACTTTTCAGGCCTTTCCATGCCCGCTCAACGCCGCCTCTATGTCGGGCCCAGCCTCAGGCGGCTGCGGCGCGACCTCGGCCTGACCCAGGCGGACATGGCCTCCGATCTGGAGGTATCGGCCTCCTATGTGGCCCTGCTGGAGCGGAACCATCGGCCGCTCAGCGCCGAGATGCTGCTCAGGCTGGCCCAGACCTACAAGCTGGACATGGCGACCCTGGCGGGGGACGCCTCGACCGATATCGCGGCCCGGCTGCAGTCGGCGTTGAAGGATCCGATGTTCGCCGACATCGACCTGCCGCCGCTGGAGAACGCCGACCTCGTCACCAACTTCCCGGGCGTCACCGAGGCCCTGCTGAGGCTCTATACGGCCTATCAGGAAGAGCATCTGGCCCTGGCGGACCGGAGCGTGGAGGCGATCGATCCCGATGGGGCCGACAGCGCCGATCCGGTGGCCGAGTCGCGGCGGTTTCTGGCGGCGAGGCGCAACAGCTTTCCGGTGCTGGACGAGGCGGCCGAGCGGCTGGCGGCGGGGGTCGTGGAGGCCGGAGGTCTGGAGGGCTATCTGGGCCAGAAGCACGGTCTGCGGACCCGGCGGATGCCGCCCGACGTCATGGTCGGATCGATCCGGCGCTATGATTTGCACCGGCGCGAGGTCCTGCTGGACGACACCCTGGACGGGGCCAGCCGCCAGTTCCAGCTGGCCCTGCAGATCGCCTGGCTGGACCTGAGGACCGACATCGAGGCCGTGGCCGGGGGCGGCGTGTTCGCGACCGAGGGCGGGGAGCGGCTGACCAAGCGGGCCTTGGCGTCCTACGCGGCGGCGGCCATGGTCATGCCCTACACGGCCTTCGCGCGGGCGGCGGAGACGCGGCGCTATGACGTGGAGGCGCTTGCAAGGCAGTTCGGGACCAGCTTCGAACAGACGGCGCACCGGCTGACGACCTTGCAGAAGCCGGGGCAGGAGCGGGTGCCCTTCTTCTTCATCCGGGTCGACCCGGCGGGCAATGTCTCCAAGCGTCTGGACGGGGCGGGCTTCTCCTTCGCGCGGCACGGCGGGGGGTGTCCGCTATGGTCGGTGCATTCGGCCTTCCGGACGCCCCGGGAGATCGTCACCCAGTGGCTGGAGCTGCCCGACGGCCAGCGCTTCTTCTCCATCGCCCGGACGGTGACGGCGGGCGGCGGCGCCTATGGGACCCAGAGGGTCGAGCGGGCCATTGCGCTCGGTTGCGCGGCCGAGCACGCCCACAAACTGATCTATACGCAAGGGGCGCCCGAGCCCGATCCGACGCCGATCGGGGTCACCTGCCGGCTGTGCCAGAGGATGGAGTGCACGGCGCGTTCGGCGCCGCCCATCGGCCGTCAGATCCTGCCCGACGACATCCGGCGGACCAGTACGCCCTTCGGATTCTCGGACGGGTGAGGTAGGCCGAGCCATGACCAAGGATCGATCATGACGGGCTTGCCTCTGTTGCCCGACCGGACCTGTGGCGGCTGCGTGGAGTGCTGCCGCTATATTCCGCTCGACCTGCCCGAACTGGCCAAGCCGACGGGAGAGCTCTGCGCCTATTGCGTGGACGGGGCGGGTTGCGGCGTGCATGCGATCCGGCCGCAGACCTGCCGGACCTGGTTCTGCGTCTGGCGGGTGGTGGAGCTGTCCGACGACTGGCGGCCCGACCGCAGCGGGGTCATCGTGCGGCCCGACGGGCTGAGCGACGGGGAGATCACCCTCTACGTCGTCGACCGGAGCGACTTCCTGCTGTCGGACGACTTCTTCGACACCGTGGTCCACTGGATCGACAACGGCATCCGCATCGCCCTGAGCATTCCCGGGCCGGTCGGGACCTATCCGGTGCGGGCGGTGGTGACCGACTATCTGAAGCAGGCGATCACGGCAGGGGACCGGGGGCTGTTCGACCGGCTGGTCGACCGGTCGCTGAACAGCCTCGCCGAACACGACTGGCAGCCGGACGGCGTCGTCGCCCGCTATGCCGTCGGGGAGACGCCGTCGTGACCGGGCCGCGTCGGATGGTGGACCGGTCAGTCCCGCGCGCGCCGAGGTCCCTGTCAAACGACCCGGGCGCCAACCGCATCCGCTGGATCGGGGCGATCGTCCTGGCGGTCCTGGGCTACTGGACCTGGAGCCATCAGAAGCCGGGATTCACCCAGCGCGCCGAGGCGGCGGCGAAGGCGGCGGGGGCGACCGAGGTCCATTTCGATCCGGCGCGGCAGCGGCAGGGCAAGACGGTGGTCTGCGGCGTCGCGGATGGAAAACTGGTCCTCTATCGCGAGCCGCAGGGGCTGGCGAAGGACGACGGCTCTCTGGCCTTCATCACCCTGTTCCGCGACGGCTGCGGCTGAGGGCATTTGGCCGCGCCCGGAAAACGCGGCCAAACCGTGCCAAATCGTGCCAGGCTGGCCAGGGATGTTGCGCCTTATCAGTGGCTTGGCAATTCCGAGTGACTCGACCCGGCCAGATTATGTGAAATCCGGCGGCCAGGCGTCGGGGCGGCGAAGAGGCGGGCTGGACCTGTCAAAGACCGTTCGGGCGACATGGCGACAGCTCTGATCCGACGCAAGACGAGAAGAGGAATAAATTCCTGATCGCGATGCGTCACCTGTCAGACGCGGCGCCCTCCATTGCCTGCGGCCCCGCTTTGGCCTAAGGCCCGCGTCGCGACAGGTTCCCCGGCGACGGGGATGAAAAGGGAACTCGGGTGAAAATCCCGGACTGCCCACGCAACTGTAAGCGGCGAGCCCGCGCACCACAGGCCACTGGATTCCAAAGGCGAAAGCCGGAGGGCCGGGAAGGCGGTGCGCACCGGTGTTGACCCGTGAGCCAGGAGACCTGCCCGTCGTGGTCGTCCTTCGCGCGGACGTGGTGTGCCGGGCGGAACGGGTCTTTTCCCGAATGACGACGTCTTCTTGTGCCGCGTTCGCGCGGCCGTGACGGGGCGCGTCTGTATCCGGTCATGGCTGTGCGGGCCCGGCTCGTCATCGCGTTGGGATTGGACCCGTTATGAGACCTGCACTTTACCTGGGCGCCGCCACGGCCGCGCTGCTTCTGACCGCCGGCGGAGCCGCCGCGCAAACCGTGAGCCCCTCCGACGACGCGACCCTGCCGGGCGACGTCATTGTCACCGCCAACCGCTCGGCCCAGAAGGCTGACCGCGTCGGCCAGTCGGTCACCGTCCTGACCGGCGAACAGATCCAGGCCAACCAGACGGTGGCGGTCGCCGACCTTCTGGCCCGCACGCCCGGCGTCAGCGTCACCAGCACCGGCGGCCTGGGCTCGGTCACCGCCCTGCGCATCCGCGGCGCCGAGGCCGACCAGACCCTGTTCGTCATCGACGGCGTCAAGATGAACGACCCCTCGGCGACCGGCGCCGGCTATAACCCCGGCAACCTGCTGACCGGCGACGTCGCCCGGATCGAGGTCCTGCGCGGGGCCCAGTCGACCCTGTGGGGCTCCCAGGCCATCGGCGGGGTGGTGAACCTGATCACCGCCGAGCCGACCCGTCCGTTCCAGGCGTCGCTGGACGCCGAGGCCGGTTCGCGCGGGACCTCGTACCTGCGTGGCGGCCTGGGCGGGGTCAGCGACCGCATCCTGTGGCGTGTGGCGGCCTCCCACTATCAGACCGACGGCTTCTCGACCTATGCGGCCGGGACCGAGAAGGACGGCTATGAGAACACGGGCCTGAGCGGCCGTCTGAACATCAAGCTGACGGACGACGTCTCGATCGATCTGCGCTCGGTCTATTCCAGCGCCCGCGTCGATTTCGACGGCTTCCCGCCGCCCTTCTACAGCTTCAACGACACGCGCGAATACGGCACGACCAAGGATCTGGTCGCCTATGCCGGCGTGAACTTCGACCTGTTCAAAGCCCGGCTGAAGAACCGCGTCGCCTATGGCTACACCCGCACGGACCGCCAGAATTTCGACCCGACATTCCCGGCGTCGCCCCTGACCTATGACTCGACCGGCAAGAACGAGCGGTACGAATACCAGGGCGTGTTCGACATCACCTCGGGCTGGGTCGCCACCTTCGGCGCCGAGCATGAGGATTCCGAGTTCACCGCGGCCCCGACCTCGGCCTCGGTCGGCCTCGACGGCTATTATCTGCAGGTCCAGGGCGAGGTCGTTGACGGCCTGACCCTGACCGGGGGCGTGCGTCGCGACGAGCACGATACGTTCGGCGGCAAGACCCTGGGTCAGGCGGCGGCGGCCTGGGCGCTGAACGGCGGCGCGACCGTGCTGCGCGCCAGCTATGGTCAGGGCTTCAAGGCGCCGAGCCTGTACCAACTCTACAGCGACTACGGGAACACCGGCCTGTCGCCGGAAGAGGCGGACGCCTGGGACGCCGGGGTCGAACAGCATCTGCTGGACGGCCGCGTGACCGTGTCGGCGACCTGGTTCGACCGGGAGACGACCAACCAGATCGACTTCTTCTCCTGCACGGGCACGGAGACGATCACCTCGGCGCCCCTGTGCTTCAAGAACGGCGTCCGCCGCTTCGGCTATTACGCCAATGTCGCCGAGACGAAGACGACCGGCGTTGAGTTGGCCGCCGCCGCCACGGTCGGCCCGGTCGAGGTCGAGGCCAACTACACCTACACGGACGCGACGAATGAGTCGGCCGGCGCCAACAACGGCAAGCAGCTGGTTCGCCGTCCGCAGGACATGGCCAATCTGTCGGCGACGTACGTCTGGCCCTTCCGTCTGTCGACGACGGTGGCGGTGCGGTACGCCGGGGAGAGCTTCGACAATGCGTCGAACACGACCCGTCTGGACGCCTACACCCTGGTCGATCTGCGGGCCTCGTATCCGGTCAATGACACGGTCGAGATCTATGGCCGGGTCGAGAACGTCGGCGACGAGAAGTACGCCACCACCGCCAACTACGGCGTCGCGGGTCGCGGGACCTTCGTCGGCGTGCGGGCCCGCTTCTAGGGCGGGAACTGGCGCGGTCGCCTGTTCCGATGCAAACGGAACGGGCGGCTGTGACCGCGAGGAGACCGGGATGGATCTCGACAGGCGTGTGCTGATCGCGGGCGGGGCGGTCGCCGTGACGGCGGCCGTGACGGCTTCGGCAGTGGCCGCCGTCGGCCGGGCCGGGGCTGCGGCTGCGCCCGTCGCCTCCGCCCTGCCGCGACGGATCGTGTCGCTGAATCCGTGCCTCGACGTCATCCTGATCCAGCTGGTGGATCACCAGCGGATCGCGGCCCTGAGCCACTATTCGCGCGAGGCCTATGGCTCGACCATCGCACCCGTGGCCCGCACCCTGCCGTTCACCTGGGGGACGGCCGAGGAGATCATCGCCAGGGCGCCCGATCTGGTGATCACCGGCCGGTTCTCCGCAGCGACGGGGCGAGCGCTCGATCGGCTGGGCGTCAGAACCGTCGTCTTCGATGTGCCCGAGACGGTCGAGGCCAGTCTGGCGCAGGTGCGCGAGGTCGCGCGGCTGGTCGGGGCGCCCGAACGGGGCGAGGCCATGGTCGCGCGGATCGAGGCGGCTCTGGCCGAGGCCGCGCCGAAGCCGGGAACACGCCGGCTGTCGACCCTGGTCTTCATGCCCGGCGGCTTCGCCTCGGGGCCGGGGACGCTGATGGACGAGATGATGACCCGGATGGGGCTCGACAACGCCGCGACCAAATACGGCCTGCGCCAGTCGATGAGCGTGCCGCTCGAACAGGTCATCGCCGATCCGCCGGACCTGCTGCTGTCCGGAGAGGTGTCGCCGGGCGCGCCGAGCCGGGCCTTGCGGGTCATGAGCCATCCGGCGCTGCGTCACGTCGCCGGCCATATGAGCCATGCCACCTTCCCCGAACGGCTGCTGTTCTGTGGCGGTCCGGTGCTGATCCAGACGGCCCAGGCTCTGGCGCGGGCGCGGGAGACGGCTTTGAGAGGACGAGGATGAAGCCCCTTAGCCGACCCCTTCTCTATGCGATCCTGATCGCCCTGCTGCTGGTCCTGTCGGGGATCAGTCTGATGGCCGGCAAGGTCTGGGTTCCGTTCAGCGCCTGGACGCAGCCGGAGCTCGATCCGCGCTGGGCCATCATCTTCGAACTGCGTCTGCCGAGGACCCTGCTGGGGATCGCGGTGGGCGCGTCGCTGGGGCTCTCGGGCGCGGTGCTGCAGGGTTATACGCGCAATCCGCTCGCGGACCCGGGCGTGCTGGGCGTCTCCTCCATGGCGGCGCTGGGGGCGGTGCTGACCCTCTACTACGGGCTGACGGCGGCGGCGCCCTGGGCCCTGCCGGTGGCGGCGATCAGCGGGGCGTTGATCGGAGTGGCGATCCTGATGGGGCTGTCGGGCTCGGCGTCCAGTCTGGTGACCTTTGTGCTGGCGGGGGCGATCCTGAACATCCTGGCCACGGCGGGGGTGTCGCTGGCCCTGTCGCTGGCGCCCAATCCCTGGGCGGTCAGCGAGATCGTCGACTGGCTGATGGGCTCGCTGGCCGACCGCAGCTTCGACGAGGTGAAGACGGCGGGGCCCTTCGTCATCGCCGGCTGCGGCCTGTTGCTGACTACCAGCCGGGCGCTGGACGCCCTGACCCTGGGCGAGGTCGGGGCGCGGTCGCTGGGGGTGTCGATGCGGGTGACCCGCTGGAGCATCGCGCTCGGCGTCGGCCTGACGGCGGGGGCCTGTGTGGCGGTGACCGGGGTGATCGGCTTCGTCGGTCTGGTGACGCCGCATCTGCTGAGGCCGCTGGTCTGGAGCCGGCCGGGGGCGCTGCTGATCCCCAGCATCCTGGGCGGGGCGGTGGTGGTGCTGGCGGCCGATATTCTGGTGCGGCTGACCCCGGCGGCGGGGGAGGTCAAGCTGGGCGTGGCCATGGCGGCGCTCGGCGCGCCCTTCTTCCTCGCCCTGCTGCTGCGTCTGCGGAGGACGGTCGCATGAGCCTGTTGTCCTGTTCCCGGCTGGGCGTCGCCGTCGGCGGCAAGACCATCCTGTCGGACGTGTCGTTGGCCCTCGAGGTTGGCAAGGTGACCGCCGTGGTCGGGCCGAACGGGGCGGGCAAGTCGACCCTGCTGTCCTGTCTGGCGGGCTTGCGCACGCCGTCGTCCGGGTCGGTCATGCTGGACGACGCGGTCCTGTCAGAGATGAAGCCGCGCGAGCGGGCGCGGCGGCTGGCCTTCCTGCCGCAGACGCCGGAGATCGCCTGGCCGGTCGAGGCGCGGACCCTGATCGAACTGGGGCGGACGCCCTTCGTGGGTGCGCGGGGCCAGACCGCCGAGGATCGGACCGCCGTCGATCGGGCGATCGCGGCCGCCCATGTCGAGGCCTTCGAACATCGGATCGTCGATACCCTGTCGGGCGGGGAGCGGGCGCGGGTGCTGATCGCGCGCGGTCTGGCCGGGGAGCCCGAGTGGCTGCTGGCCGATGAGCCCCTGACCGGATTGGACCCGGCGCACCAGCTGGACGCCGCCGCCCTGTTCCGCCGGCTGGCCGATGACGGGGTCGGGGTGGTGGTGACCCTGCACGACCTGTCGATGGCGCTGAGGACGGCGGACCGGATCATCGTTTTGGCGGAAGGCGGGGTGCTGGCCGACGAACCGCCCGCCACGGCCCTGACGCCGGAGGTGCTGAGGCGGGCCTATGGGGTGGAGGCGACCCTGACCGAGGGACCCGGCGGGCCGCTGATCGACGTGATCCGGCGCGTTTAACGCCAGAGCCTTCCACGGGGGGCGGGCGAGAGGATCTCCAGCTCGTCGATGAAGTCGGCGTGACTGGGCAGGGTGTCCAGCGCGCCCGGCAGTTCGGCGAGGTGGGCGGCTTCGGCCGAGAGGGCGCGGACCTCCTCGGAACGGCCCAGCCCCTGACGCGCCAGGGCCCGGGCGCGCGAGCGGATCAGGGCGAGGGCCGCATTGGGCCAACGCCCCTCAAGCCGTCCGGCCCAGAGCGCCGTGTCCTCGGCCGAGGCGTGCAGTTCGTCGGCGCGGGCCAGGACCATGGCGGCGGCCTCGCGTGGGGCGGGCCAGTTGATCAGGAAGCGCAGACCGGTCGTGGCCTCGAACCAGCCGGCGGCGAAGGCCAGGGCGCGGTCGATGGCCTCGACGTCGTCGAAGTCGGCCAGCCGGGCGATGTGGGCGCGCAAGGGCGCCTCCGACAAGGTGCGTTCGAAGGCGGCCCAGCGGGCGGCCTGGGCGTCGTCGGGGCGGCCCTCGGCGTCCAGCACGGCGATCTCGGCCGCCTCCCACAGGGGAGAGGGATCGGGCGCGACCGGCGTCGTGGCGCGGAGCGATAGCCGCGAGGGGACGGCGATGCGCGGCTTCGAGGCGTCGAGCGCGGCGCGGGCCTCGACGGGGCGTCCGGCCTCGGCGAGGCGGCGGGCGATCTCGGCGCCGACGTCGGGCTTGAGCCGGTCCTCGTCGGAGAAGGCGGCGGCCCAGGCCTCGACGTTCCCGGCACGGTCGGCCAGCTTGCGCACGACGAGGGCGCGGCGTCCGGTGGGGCGGGGTCGGCCCTCGGTCAGGCGTTTCAGGACATCGGCGGCGAGGGTCTCGCTCATCGCAGGGGCCGCGCGGCCGATCCAGCCGCCCCATTCGGCCAGCCGGGTCTCAATGGCCTCGGCGAGGATCGGCGCGGCCTCGGGGCCGACGGCGGAGGCGACGGCGGCGATGTCGGGCGCGGCCTCGAAGAACAGGGCCGACAGTTCGCCCTTGGGGTCCTTCACCCGCACGGCCAGGCCCGGATAGAGGTCGAACCAGGCGATCAGCCGGTCCAGCGCCAGACGGGCGTCCAGCGCGGACAGGCGGTCGACGATCATGCGCCGGTGGGCCTGAAGGTCGGAGACCAGTTCGGGACGCTTGCGCCACGACACCCGTGTGTTGCTGGCCTCCAGCGCCGTCAGCCGCTTGTCGATTTCCAGCGCCAGGTCGGGCGCGCCGACCGCGGCGGCCAGCTCCATCTTGAGCACCCGCTTCAGATTGGCGTCGCCCGCGGTGGCGTCGATCAGGAGTTCGGCGAGGACATCGGCGCCCAGGGCCGACAGATTGGCGGCCGACAGGGTCTTGCGGCGCGCGGGGGAGGGCGTTGAAGCGGCGCGTGGAGAAGTCGGGCGTTTGGCCATCCCTCTCATGAGGGGATTCGAACCCTGCAGGTCAACCTGTGGATTCAGGCGAGGCCGAGGCTCATCCGCACCAGGGCGGACAGATTGGCCGCCTCCATCTTGCTCATGACCTTGGCGCGGAAGATCTCGACCGTGCGGGGGCTGATGTCGAGCCGGGCCGCGATCTCCTTGTTCGACAGGCCGTCGGCGAGGGCGTCGAAGACCTGACGCTCGCGCGCGGTCAGCTGGTTCAGCCGCCGGTCGATATCGGCGCGCCGCTCCATGTCGGCGCCGACCTGTTCGGTCCGGCGAATGCAGCCCTTCAGGGTCTCGACCAGACGATGGGGCTCGAAGGGCTTTTCGATGAAGTCGGTCACCCCGGCCTTCATCAGCTCGACCGCCGAGGAGACGTCCGCATGGCCGGTGATGACGACGATCGGCCAGGCGTCGCCGCGTCGTTCGACCAGGCTGCGGACCACCTCGAACCCGTCGGCGCCCGGCATTCTCAGATCGGTGACGACGCAGGCGACGGGATCGTTGGGCAGGTTCTTCAGAAACTCCTCGCCGTTGGCGAAGCCCCGGGCGCGCAACCCTTCGGAGCGAAGCAGCAGGATCAGGGAGTCCCGTACCGCGAAGTCGTCCTCGACGACAAATATGGACGGCGTGTTCACTGGACAGGCTCCCCCTTCGCGCGATGAAGGCTGAACATGAAGGCGGCGCCGCCCATGGGGCTGACGCCCACGCTGAGGGTTCCGCCGTGGTTCTCGACGATGGTGCGGGTGACGGACAGGCCCAGGCCCATGCCGTCGGACTTGGTGGTCATCAGGGGTTCGAACATGCGTTCGACCTGATCGGGCGGGACGCCGGGACCACTGTCCTCGACGCGAATCTCATAGAAGTCGGAGCACGAGGGGCGTCCGATCAGCCGGATCTCGCGCCGCTCCCGCTCGGCGACCGCCTCGACGGCATTGCGCACCAGGTTGACGATGGCCTGCTGGAACTGGATCCGGTCGGCCATGACCCGATCGTCGAGGTTGTCGATATCGATCTGGATGCTGGCGTCCGAGGCCGGGCCCAGAAGCTGGATGATGGGGCCCAGGTCGTCGATCATCGAGGACATCCGCTCGGGTTCGAGAGGATGGGTCTCGACCGTCAGCAGTTCGCGGGCGTGACGGATGATGGCGCCCGCGCGCAGCACCTGGCTCTTGGCCAGTTCGACCGTGCGGCTGGCGCTGTCGGCGAGGATGCCGGCGCGACCCAGGTCCGCCTGGCTGGCCTGGAGATAGCTGGCGGCGGCGGTCAGGGGCTGGTTCAGTTCATGCGACAGGATGGCCGCCATCTCGCCCAGGGAGTTCATGCGCCAGACCTGATTCAGCTGGTCGCTGAGCTCCTGGCTGCGAAGCTCGGCTGAATGCCAGAGGCTGAGGTCGGTCAGGGTGAGAATGGCTTCAGAGCTTTCAGGGTCGCCGGTGAAGGCCAGTTGGATGCCTAAAGGAAAGACGTCGCCGTCCGACCGTCGCCCCAGCCAGTATTGATCGGACGAATACTCGCCCGGCGGAGCGCTGCGGATGATGCCGGCGTCGAAGAACTCGACGAAATCCTGGAAGGCGCGCCCCCGCGCCTCGCGCTCGGTGGTGCGGAACAGGGCGCTGGCCGGCTGGCTGATCGCCACGATCCGCGATCGGGAGTCCAGGGTCACGACCGGCGCCGAGGCCAGCATGGCGTGAATGGTGGCGTTGCGCAGGCTCAGCTGGGTCTTCAACTCCGCCGAGCGGGCCTGCAAGGACCGCCGGGCCCGGCCGATCTCGCCGATCGCGGCGCCGACCATGGCGAAGAGCAGGGCGTTGACCACGGCGTCCACGGCGCTCTCGCGAGGCACCAGGACCACATTGGCGGTGATCGACAGGCCGATGGCCAGGGCCGTGGCCCGACGCGAGGCCAGCAGGGCCGGAAGCATCACCGCCGGGATGAGGGGCAGGTAGTAGAACTTTCCGAAGGCCTCCAGGCCGAGCCGCGCCAGAAGCGCCAGGCCCACCGAGACGACGGCGAGGAGGTAGCCGTTCGCTCCCTTCGCCGCCCAGGCCGGGATCATGGCGACGCTCCCGCGGCCCCCGCCGCCGCCGCCGCGCCCGCGGCCCCGGCCGCCGTCACCATTCGCGTCGATCTGGACCGCGTCGATCGCCTGATCAACGTCGTCGGCGAGCTGGTCATCCAGCAGGCCATGCTGGCCCAGCGCGTGATCGAAAGCGGCCTGGCCCGCTCCTCCGGCATCTCGGTCGGGCTCGAGGATCTCGAGCTGCTGACGCGCGAGATCCAGGACAGCGTCATGGCCATCCGCGCCCAGCCGGTGAAGTCCGTCTTCCAGCGGATGCCGCGTCTGGTCCGCGAAGTCGGCGAAATGACCGGCAAGCGCGTGCGTCTGGTCACCGCCGGCGAGGACACCGAGGTCGACAAGACCGTGGTCGAGCGTCTGGCCGAGCCGATCACCCACATGCTGCGCAACGCCATCGACCACGGGCTGGAAAGCCCGGACGAGCGCGTCGCCGCCGGCAAGCCCGCCGAGGGCACCGTCCGTCTGGCCGCCCTGCACCGTTCGGGCCGGATCGTCATCGAGATCGGCGACGACGGCAAAGGCATCAACCGCGACCGGGTCAAGGGCATCGCCATCTCGCGCGGCCTGATCGCCGAGGACGCGGTCCTGACCGACGAGGAGATCGACAACCTGATCTTCCTGCCGGGCTTCTCGACCGCCGAGACCATCACCGACGTCTCCGGGCGCGGCGTGGGCATGGACGTGGTCAAACGCTCGATCCAGGCCCTGGGCGGCCGGATTTCGATCAGCTCGGTTCCGGGCAAGGGTTCGACCTTCACCCTCAGCCTGCCCCTGACCCTGGCGGTTCTGGACGGGATGGTGGTCACCGCCGCCGAACAGACCCTGGTCGCGCCGCTGACGGCCATCGTCGAGAGCCTGACCCCGCGCGCCGAGGACATCCACTATGTCGGCGGCCACGACCCGGTCATCCGCTTCCGCGAGCAGTTCGTGCCCCTGATCGACGTCGCCCTGGGTATGGGCTTCCGTGACGCGCCGGCCGCGGCCGAGGGCGGTGTCGCGGTGATCATCGAGACCGAGGCCGGCGCCCGCGCCGCCCTGCTGTTCGACGCCATCCAGGGCCAGCGCCAGGTGGTCATCAAGAGCCTTGAGACCAACTACCAGCAGGTCGAGGGCGTCGCCGCCGCCACCATCCTGGGCGACGGTCGTGTCGCCCTGATCCTGGACGTGGACGCCATCGTCGCCTCCTGGCGCCGCAAGGCGACCCGCATCGAAGCCACCCGTTCAGACTTCAAACTCGCGAGCTGATCATGACTGAAGTTTCCAACGCCGCAGCCACCCGCGAACTGATCGCCTTCCGTATCGGCGAGCAGGAGTTCTGCGTGGACATCATGTCGGTGCGCGAGATCCGCGGCTGGACGCCCGCGACCCCGCTGCCCCGCGCGCCCGGCTTCATGAAGGGCGTTATCAACCTGCGCGGCGCCGTCCTGCCGATCATCGACCTGGGCGCCCGCTTCGGTCTGCGCACCTCCGAACCGACGGCCCGCCACGTCATCATGGTGGCCCATGTCGGCGGCCGGATGGTCGGCCTGCTGGTCGACGCGGTCTCGGACATCATCCAGCTGACCGACGAAGCCATGCAGCCGACGCCGGACGTGGCCAGCGAGCAGGTGAAGTCCTTCGTCAAGGGCCTGTTCGCCCTGGACGGTCGCCTGATCAGCCTGATCGAACTCGACCGGATCATCCCCGACGCCGCCGAGGCTGAAGCCGCATGACCAGCCCCGCCGGGCGCGAGTCCCTGGTCGAAGGCGAGTTCGTCTTCACCGCCGAGGATTTCCGCCACATCGCCCAGATCCTGCACAGCCACGCAGGGATCGCCCTGAACGAGGGCAAGGCCGCGCTGGTCTATTCGCGCCTGGCCAAGCGGCTGCGCACCCTCGGCCTGCGCAGCTTCCGGGACTATTGCGCCCTGATCCAGGACGCCTCGGGCGTGGACGAGCGTCAGGCGATGACGGCCGCCCTGACCACCAACGTGACCCGCTTCTACCGCGAGCCGCACCATTTCGATCATCTGCGCGACGAGGTCATGCCGATGCTGGCCGAGCGCGCCCGGCGCGGCGGCCGCGTCCGCCTGTGGTCCGCCGCCTGCTCGAACGGGCAGGAACCCTATTCCATGGCCATGACGGCGCTGTCCGTCCTGCCGGAAGCCAACGAGCTCGACTTCCGCATCCTGGCCACGGACATCGACCCGAACATGGTCGCCGACGGCATCGCCGGGGTCTATCCGGAAGAGGCGCTGGATCCGGCGCCCCCGGCCCTGCGCAACAAGTTCTTCGAGAAGGCGCCCTCCCAGGGCCGCAACATGCTCTCGGCCGCCCAGCCCCTGCGCGACCTGATCAGCTTCAAGGAGCTGAACCTGATCGGCGACTGGCCGATGCGCGGCAAGTTCGACGTCATCTTCTGCCGCAACGTGGTCATCTATTTCGACGACGCGACCCAGGAGCGGGTCTGGAAGCGGTTCACCCCGCTGATGAACCCCGGCGCCACCCTCTACATCGGCCATTCCGAGCGCGTCAGCGGTCCGGCGATCAGCCAGCTGAGCACCAGCGGCCTCACCACCTACAGGCTGGCCGCATGACCGGTATCGTTCGCGTTCTCGTCGTCGACGACAGCCCCACCATGCGGGGCCTGATTACGGCCGCCTTGCGTCGCGATCCCGAGATCGAGGTGATCGGCTCGGCCGCCGATCCGCTGGAAGCGCGCGCGTTAATCAAGGAATTGAACCCCGACGTCATCACTCTTGATGTCGAGATGCCCAATATGAACGGGCTGGAGTTCCTCGAGAAGATCATGCGGCTGCGGCCCATGCCCGTGGTCATGGTTTCGACCCTGACCCAGGCCGGCGCCGAGATCACCCTGGAAGCCCTGGAAATGGGCGCCGTGGACGCCGTCGGAAAGCCGGGCGCGGGCGTCACCGCCGCCGAGGCCTTCTCGGAGCTGACCCTGAAGGTGAAGACCGCCGCCCGCTCGCGCGTCCGCGCCCGCGACCCGGTCGAGACCGTGCGCCCGCACAACGACTATCGCGCCGCGCATGACCATATCCTGGCCATCGGCGCCTCCACCGGCGGGGTCGAGGCCCTGCTGGGCATCATCTCGGCCTTCCCGGCCAACTGTCCGGCGACGGTGGTGACCCAGCATATGCCGGCGACCTTCACCGCCAGCTTCGCCGCCCGTCTGAACAAGGCCTCGGCCGCGACGGTCACCGAGGCCGTGGACGGCGCCCCTCTGCTGCCGGGCCACGTCTATATCGCTCCGGGCGGTCTGACCCATCTGGAGGTGCTCGGCACGACGCCGCGCTGCCGTCTGAGCGACGGCGACACCGTCAGCGGCCATCGCCCCTCGGTCGATGTGCTGTTCCGTTCGGTCGCCCGCCTGCGCAAGCCCATGACCGGCGTCATCCTGACGGGCATGGGCCGCGACGGCGCGCAAGGGTTGCTGGAGATGCGCAACGCCGGCGCCCACACACTGGGCCAGGACGAGGCCTCTTCGGTCGTCTACGGCATGCCGCGCGTCGCCCATGAAATCGGGGCCGTCGAGCGTCAACTACCCCTGTCGCGTATGCCTTCCGCCATTCTCGAACTGTGCGCCGTGCCCCCGCGCGACGTCCATTCCGCCGCCTGAGGTTTCCCCCAATGCCCGCCGCCTCCGCTATCCACACCCTCATCGTCGACGATCAGATGTCGATGCGCGGCCTTGTCCGCACCAGTATGCAGCAGCTGGGGTTCCGCGAGTTCCGCGAGGCCTCCGACGGCGAAGCGGCCCTGCGCGAGATGATCGGCAAGCCGGCGCACCTGATCATTTCCGACTTCAACATGCCGAACCTGGACGGTCTGGGCCTGCTGCGCGCCATCCGCGCCCACCCGCCGACCCAGGGCGCCGCCTTCATCATGCTGACCGGCCGCGCCGATCGCGAACTGGTGGCCCGCGCGGTCCAGTTCGGGGTCAACAACTACCTGGTCAAACCCTTCACCGTCGCCCAGCTGAAAGAGAAGCTGGAAGGCGTCTTCGGTCCTTTGACATGATGTCCGCGGCGGCCCTGGCCACCGAAAAGAGGATCCACGTGGGCCAGGGCGAGCACCACGTCACCTCTGACCCGAATGTGATGCTGACCACCATCCTGGGCAGTTGCGTCGCCATGTGCCTGCGCGATCCCCTGGCGGGCGTCGGCGGCATGAACCACTTCCTGCTGCCCGAGGGTGCGGGGGCGGGGACCGACGCGGGCCGCCGCTACGGCGCCTATGCGATGGAACTGCTGATCAACGACGTGCTCAAGGCGGGCGCCCGTCGCGAGCGGCTGGAGGCCAAGCTGTTCGGCGGCGGCCGCATGTTCGATTCCCTGCGCGACGTCGGGATGCAGAACGCCGAGTTCGCCGAGCGCTTCCTGAGGGACGAAGGCATCACCGTCGTCGGCGGCAGCCTGCGCGGCTCGGGCGGACGGCGTCTGCACTACTGGCCCGTGAGCGGCCGCGCCCTGCAGCGCGCCGTGACCGACAGCCATGTGCCGGTCCAGGCCCCTCCGAAGATCGAACCGGTCGCCTCCGGCGCCGTGGAGCTGTTCTGATGCCCCGTCTTCGCGCGCTTCTCGTCGCCGTCTCCGACGAACTGGCCGAGATCCGGGGCCAGGTCGACGACCTGTCGGGCCTGACCCAGGACCTGATGGTCCACGCTCCGGCCGGAGACAAGGCCGATATCCAGCAGCGGATCCAGGCCTTCGATCTGCTGATCCAGCGGCTGGACGGGCTCAGCGGCCTGTCCGCGGCGCTGGGCGTCGGCGTGCCCGTCGAGACGGCGCTGCACGCCCTGACCCTGTCGGACCAATTCCGTCGGCTGCGCGCCGATTCCGACGCTCGTCCCGACGCCGCCGCGTCCGGCGACCTGATGCTGTTCTGAGCCATGGCGCGCCGGCCTGACGTCAATGAGAGGGTCAACCTCGCCCGCTCCTCGGTGCTGCTCGTCGATCATAACGAGAAGTCGCTGGCCATGCTGAGCTCGATCTTTCAGGGCTTCGGGGTCAAGGAACAGATCAAGCGCTCGACGACCGAGGACGCGATCCGGGTCGTGGACGAGCGCGACCTCGACCTGATCCTGATCGACTGCTCCATGCCGGACATGGACGGCTATGACTTCATCCGCTGGCTGCGGCGCGATACGCCGCCGCCGGTGCGCTATACCCCCGTCATCATGCTGACCGGACACGCGGCCCAGTCCAAGGTGCACAAGAGCCGGGACTGCGGCGCCAGCTTCGTCGTCACCAAGCCCCTGACCCCGAACGTGCTTCTGCAGCGCATCCTGTGGCTGGGCGCCGACGAGCGGCAGTTCGTCGAGGCCGACACCTACGTCGGTCCCGACCGCCGGGTGCGCAATTTCGGTCCGCCGCTGGGCATGGCCGGCCGCCGTTCCGGCGACCTGTCCGAACACGTCGGCGCCGCCAGCGAGGCCAATATGGATCAGTCGGCGATCGACATGATGATGAAACCGATGAAGGTGCAGCTGTGAGCGAAGCCAGGACGTTCAAGGTCAAGAGTTCGCTGTCCAAGCAGCTGTTTGAGCCGGGCGGCCGCCTGGTCCGCGACGCCGAGCGCCTGGCCGGCGAGGCGCTGGACACCCATCGCGAGGAGGCGATGGCGATGATCGCGGCGACGATCGACGAACTGGACGCCGTCTGCGCGGCGCAGCCCGCCGAGGCCGGGCTCCAGGTCTACGCCCTGGGTCAGAAGGTCATCGATCTGGGCGCCTTCTTCGACACCGGCCCGCTGCACGAGGCGGCCTGGAGCCTGTGCGACATCGCCGACCGGATGATCGGAAACGGCGTCTGGCGCTGGCCCTCGATCCAGGTGCACGCCCAGGCCATGCGACTGATCCTGGGCAACGACTGCCGTACGGGCCGGACCTCCGCCACCCTGCTGGACGGCCTGCGCCAGGTCGCCCAGCGCCCGTAAGGGCTACTGGCGGACGACCGCCGCGTCGAAGACATAGCCCTTGCCGCGCAGGGTCACGATCAGGTCGCGCCCGCTCTCGTCATTCAGGCGTTTGCGCAGGCGGCTGATCTGGACGTTGATGGCCCTGTCGCGCACCTCGGCCTCGTCATGGGCGTTCTGGATCAGCTGGGCCCGGGTCAGGGGCCGACCCGGGTTCTCCGCGAAGGTGCGCAGCAGGTTGAACTCGTTCGGGGTCAGGGCGGTGGATTCGCCGTCGGCCCGGATCAGCCGTCGACGCAGCAGGTCCAGCTGCAGGCCGGCGAAGGTCAGGATGCTGGCGGCGCCGGCCTGGGGCGACCGGGCGCGGCGCAGGACGGCGCGGATGCGGGCCAGCAACTCGCGCGGATTATAGGGTTTGGCCAGATAGTCCTGGGCGCCCATCTCCAGCCCCAGGATGCGGTCGGTCTCCTCGCCCAGGGCGCTGGCCACGATCACCGGCGGGCCCATCTCCGACAGTCTGCGGCACAGGGCGAGGCCGTCGCCGCCGCGGATGGAGACGTCCAGCAGGATCAGGTCGGGCCGGTCCTCCCGCAGGCGGCGCTCCATCTCCGACAGACTGGTGGCGCAGCGGGTCGTGAAGCCCTGTCGGCCGAGGTAGCCGCAGATGGGATCGTGGTGCCCGTACTCCTCGTCGACGATCAGGATGTCCGGGGAGGAAGATGAACTGTGCATGAACGACTTTGTGCCCGGCAAATGGGGCCGTCCGATTGCACAATAGTTATACAGCTCAGATGTTTGACACGTTCAGACACAGACCGGACGGCCGATCGCGGGGCTGACATGCAGCGCAATGAAAAGGGGCGGAGACCCGAAGATCTCCGCCCCTTCCATATTGCCGATCCGGTGGATCAGAAGGACTTGCTCACATTGATGAAGAAGGTCCGTCCGACGTAGTCGTAGCCGGAGTAGAGCGGGGCGTTGCCGACCCGGCTGACGACGCCCGCCGAGAGGGTCGGCGGCTCTTCGTTGAAGATGTTGCGCATCCCCGCCGTGGCGGTCCAGCCGTCGGCCGAATACTGCACCGAAGCATTGTGCAGGTAGTAGTCGCTGACCTCGGCGTCATAGCCCAGCGACGCCAGGGTGTAGCCGTAGTTCTTCAGGTAGTAGGCGTCGTACCCCATGGAATCGATCCACTCGATTCCGTAGTGCACCGTCCACTTGTCGAAGCTGTAGGCGGCGTCGGCGTTGGCGCTGAACTCGGGCGTGCCGATGGTGCCGACCTCGTCGAGGATCGGATCGTCGGCGAACAGGGTGCTGTAGCGCTCGGTCATCTGGGTGACGCCCAGGTTGAAGATCGCACGGCCCGGTCCGAACTCATTGGTGTAGCGCAGGGTGTAGTCGATGCCGTGGACCACGTCGGTGGCGACGTTGACGTAGCTGTCGTGCACCGTCAGGGCGCCGGTCGAGGCGTTGCGGTCGATCAGGGCGCAGTAGCCGTTGTCGGCCGAGAACTCGGCGGCGGCCGAGCCGTAGCAGAGGCTCAGGATGCTGCTGTAGCCGATACGCGAGACCCCGTTGTCGATCTTGATCTCATAGTAGTCGGCCGCGAACGACAGCTTGCCCCAGCGGTCCGGCAGTTTGGGCTGCAGGACCAGGCCGACGGTCAGGTTGTCCGAGGTCTCGGCGCTCAGGTTGTTGTCGGCGCCGCCCGAGGTGATGACGGCGACGCTGGAGGTCTGGTTGAAGTTGGTCGCCAGACCCTCGCTGGCGCAGTTGGCCGCGACGATCGGGTCGGTGCCGGTGGAGCCATAGCTGTTGCAGGGATCCGCGGTGGAGCTGACGTAGCCCGAGGTCGCGCCGACGAACTGCTCGAACAGGGCCGGGGCCCGGTAGGAGGTGCCGTAGGCGCCGCGGAAGGTCAGGAAGTCAAACGGCTGATAGACCAGACCGACCTTGTAGGTGGAATCGTCGCCGTAGGACGCATAGTCGGTCCAGCGGGCCGAACCGGTGAAGGTCAGGGCCTTGGCGAAGGGCAGGTCGGCCAGGATCGGCACTTCCACTTCGCCGAACAGCTCGGTGACCGAGTCGCTGCCGCGGGTGATGGCCGAGGTCGAATAGTTCCAGGTGTTGGCGTTCTGGGAATCGATGCCCGGCGTGTCGTCGATCGAGGACTTGCGGTACTCGGCGCCGACATAGGCCATGACCTGACCGGCCGGCAGGGTGAACAGCGGACCGTCGAAGCCGACGCTGGCGACGGTCTCGTCATAGATGGTCGTGCCGGTGACGTCCTGTTTGACGTAGTTGACCCAGGCCTGGGGCAGTTCGCCGCCGATGACGGCCGAGGTCAGATAGGGCGCGGCGACGCAGTTGGCGTCGGAGCTGACGCAGGAGAAGGTGCCGTCGGCGTTCTTGACGACGTTCAGGCTCTTCTGCAGCCGGTCGGTGAGGAACTGCTCGGTCGTATAGACGGACTTGGAGCGGGTGTAGCTGACGTAGGCGTCATAGTGCCAGTCGGGCAGGAACAGGTCGCCGCGGATGCCGGCCAGCTCCTTGGCGAAGTCGACCCGCTGCTGGCTCTCGGTGTTGCCGAAGCCGATGAAGGCGCGCACGCCGACGGCCGAACCGGGGTTCAGGCCCTGGCTGGCCGAGGCATAGGTGCTGCCGGCCAGGTTGGTCGGGATCAGCGGGCTGCCCTTGGCGTAGTCGAGCACCAGCTGGCGGTAGTCGGTCGAGCTGGACTGGCGCTGGTTGACCAGGACCTCGCCATAGACCTGGGCGTTGCCGAGGGCGTGCAGGTCGTAGGAGCCTTCCAGATAGCCGGTGGTCACATCGACCGGCGTGATCAGGGAGGTGTTCAACATGTCCGGGTCGAAGGTGGTGCGGACGCTGGTGTTGGTCGCCGAGTTGCCGACGCCTTCGAAGCCGACCAGGCCCGTGGTCACGGCCGAGTTCGGACGCCAGCGGTTGAACGAGGTGCCCACCGCATTGGTCGCGCCGACGCCGGCGATGGTCGAGGTGCCGATGGTGTTGATCGTCACGCCGCCCGAGTTCAGCGAGAAGCATTTCGACAGGCCGGTCAGCGGGTCGATGTAGTCCGAGCCGTTGATGCGCTGGTCGGTCGGGCAGGAGGTGAAGGCCCGGTCGCCCAGGGTCAGCTCTTCCCGAACATAGCGCTCGGCCGAACCGGCCAGGCGCCAGCGGTCGCCGTGCGTGCCGGCCACGATCGAGAAACGGTTCTCGTCGCCGCCGCCGTTGGCGTCGTTGGTGAGGTTGTACTGGCCCGCGACCGTGACGCCGTCGACGCCCTTGTCGGTGACGATGTTGACCACGCCGGCGATGGCGTCCGAACCGTAGATCGAGGAGGCGCCGTCCTTCAGGACCTCGATGCGCTCGATCATGGCGGTCGGCAGGACGTTCAGGTCGGCCGAGCCGACCGAGCCGCGCGAACCGGCCGGGGCCACGCGACGGCCGTTCAGCAGGACCAGGGTGCGGGTGGCGCCGAGGCCGCGCAGCGACAGGGTGTTGGCGCCGGGCCCGCCGTTCACGACATAGCCGCCGTAGGCGTTGTTGATCTGGGCCGTGCCGCCCGTGACCGCCGTGCCCTGAAGCAGGGAGGTGGTGGAGGTGAAGCCGGCCAGGGTGGCTTCGTCACGGGTGATGACCTGGACGGGGGAGGGGGCGTTGTAGTTGTCCGTGCGCAGGCGCGAGCCGACGACCACGACCTCCTCGACCTGGGTCGCATCCTTGTCTTTGTCCTTGTCCTGATCGTCCCGGGACGTGGCCGTGTCCTGGGCCAGGGCGACGGCGGGGAGGGCCGCCGGAACCAGGGCGGCGAGGCCGACGACCATGGTCGTGCCCAGCAGGTGTTTTCTCAAATCGATCATGCGTCCAGCGCGCTCCTGTGTAACCGAGAGGTCTTTCGGGGCTCGATCTGGCCCCGTCGCGGTCAATAGGTGTCATCATCTCGATGCAAGAAAGCCATAAATCGTACAGAACGACGGTATTAAGGCCTGTGTATCCGTATAGGCACGAGATTTTGCTGTATTGTATCCCCGTGTTTCCAGATGAATATGAATGACAACTTATAGTCTGGAGTATTTCGTCTCAAATCTGATTTGATATCTTTGGGGCCGGATTGGGGCGATGGGTGAGGCGCGGGCGTGCGAAACCCTCCGGCGGTGAAGCCGGAGGGGCGGGCCTTGGGGATTGGCAAACCGTCAGGCGGCCCCGGCGGCCTGCAGGATCAGGGTCGCGGTCAGACCGCGGGGCTTGCGCGAGCGCAGCACCAGACGCGCCCGGTTGTCGCGCGCCAGCCGGCCGGCGATGGTCAGGCCGAGGCCCGAACCGCCGGTCTCGCGCGAGCGCGAATCCTCGAGCCGGACGAAGGGCTCCAGCACCCGTTCCAGATCGGCGTCGGCGATGCCGGGGCCGTCGTCCTCGATATCGAGGAAGACCTTCGTCCCCTCCGCGCGGGCGGAGATGCGGGCATTGCCGCCGTGGACCACCGCGTTCTCGATCAGATTGGCGACGCAGCGCCGGAGCGCCTTGGGCCGCACCAGGACGTCGCAGTCGCAGCCGTCGGCGAAGACCACCGGACGTCCCGCGTCGGCCTCGTCGTCGGCGATGGAGCGCAGCAGGGAATCGAGCGCCATGCGCGCGAAGGGCTCCTGACTGGGTTCGCTGCGGGCCAGTTCCAGCCCTTCCTTGACCAGGGCCTGGGTCGCGGCGAGGTCGCCCAGCAGCCGGTCCTTCAGATCCGCGTCGGTGACCTTCTCGACGCGCAGACGCAGCCGGGTGAGGGGGGTCTGGAGGTCGTGGGTGACGGCGGCCAGCACCTGGGCCTTGTCGTCCATGGCGCGCCGCAACCGGGTCTGCATGGTGTTGAAGGCGCTGGCCGCCTGACGCACCTCGGTGGGGCCGGCGTCGGCCATGGGCGGGGCATCCAGGCTTTCGCCGAGGGCCTGGGCCGCCGTCGCCATCTGGCGCACGGGCCGCGAGGCGACGCGGGCGACGAAGAAGGACAGGAGCGCCAGGGCCAGGGCCTCGATGCCCAGGAACCAGGGGTCCAGCACGCGTGGGCGCGACGCGGGCGGCGGGGCGCCGGTCACCATCGAGAACTGCGCGCCCCGGGCATCGGTGAAGTCGATGATCCAGCAGGCGGGCGGGTTGAGGCCCAGGGCCTGGGCCTCGGTCTGGACGGCCTTCTCGTGGGTGGCGTCGACCACCACCCGGGCGTCGCGGTTGTCGTTGCGGCGGCAGGCCGTGGATTCGGTGGACCAGGCGATGGCCTTGATCTCGCCCAGCCGGCCGTCGGACAGACGCCGGTTCAGCTCCAGATCAGGCCGGCCGCGCACGGCCGTCGCGGGCCGGGGCTGCAGGCCGGCGGCCCCGGTCCGGGCCATGTCGGCGGCCTCGGTCGGGTCCAGACCCTTGAGCACGGAGGCGTAGGATTCGATCCGGTCCGTCGTCCGTTCCGCGCGGAAAGCGGTGAGGTCGGCGCGGTAGCGCATGTCGGCGATGGACAGGGAGGCGATGGCCGCCAGTCCCGTACCGAACAACAGGATGACGAACAGCCGCCCGGTCATCGAGCCGAGGAAGCGCTCGACCCAGGCTTGGGGCCCCGATTGCGGTCCGACGCCGACGTCCGTCACGTCAGGACGACATTGGCGGCCAGCACATAGCCCTCATTGCGGATGGTGCGGATCAGCATCTGGCCGTCGGTTCCGAACTTCTGGCGCAGGCGGCTGACCTGAATGTCCACGGCGCGGTCGAGGGCGTCTTCCTGACGCACGCCGCCCAGGGAGATCAGCTGTTCGCGGCTCAGCACACGGTTGGCGTATTCGACCAGCACCTTGAGCAGCCGGTATTCGGCGCCGGACAGGACGACGACGCGGCCGTCGGGGTCGTGCAGCAGCCGCTGCTCGAAGTCGAAGGACCAACTGTTGATGCGCGCCGCCCGCGCCTCCAGCGGCGTCAGATTGGTCGGCAGGGTGCGGGTGCGGCGGAGTACGCTGCGGATGCGGGCGATCAGCTCGCGCGGCTCGAACGGCTTGGTCAGATAGTCGTCGGCGCCCATTTCCAGTCCGACGATCCGGTCCACGGCCTCGGCCCGGGCCGTCAGCATGATGACGGGCACGGCGGAATCGGAACGCAGGTCGCGGCAGAGTTTCAGCCCGTCCTCGCGCGGCAGGTTCAGGTCCAGAAGAATGATGTCGGGTTCGTGCGCGGCGATGGCGCTGCGCATCTGTGACCCGTCGGCGGCGGTGTCGATCTGGAAACCGGCGTCCGACAGCTGTTCAGCCAGCATGACGCGGATGTCGCGGTCGTCGTCGACCAGCAGGATGCGTGCAGGAGTGTCCATGGCCGCATCCTGAAACGATCTGTCGCTCCTCGCGCGGGTCATTTGGTTTCAGCTCTTGTCGGCGGACATCTCGACATAGTGTGACACAACTTTCCGGTCTCGCGACATAGAGAGAGACCTCCGGAACCTGATTGGGCCGTTAGGACCTCGCATTCGGAAACTGGCGCCGCAGTGCGCCGGAATGACGCCGCGCGAGGATTGAAGAGACCATGACCCAGGACAAAGACACCTCGCCGAAGACCGATGCAGACGCTCCGGTCGCCGCCCGCCGCCAGATCGGGCCGCGCAACCTCACCCGCACCCAGAAGCTGATCGGCACGGTGGTCGCGCTGATCGTCGTCGGCCTGCTTGCGGTGGTGGTGGCCCTGTCGCTGGGCGGCGACAAGGGCGGCGACGGCCAGCAGGGCGGTCCCGGCGGTCCGGGCGGCGGCCCCGGTGGAGGACGGCGCGGCGGTCCGGCCAGCACGGTCGGCGTCGCCACGGCCGCCAGCGCCGACATTCCGGTCCTGATCGAGGCCCTGGGCACGGTGACGCCCGCCGCGACCGTGACAGTGCGTCCGCAGGTGTCCGGCATGATCACCCAGGTCTTCTTCCGCGAGGGCCAGATCGTCCAGCGCGGCCAGGTCCTGGCCCAGATCGATTCCCGCGCCTTCCAGGCCCAGCTGACCCAGGCGCAAGGCGCGCTTCAGCAGAACACGGCCCAGCTGGCCGCCGCCCGCGTGACCCTGACCCGCTATGAGACCCTGCAGGGGCAGGACTCCATCGCCGGGCAGGACGTCGACACCCAGCGGGCGCTGGTGCAGCAGCTGGAAGGCGCCGTCACCGCCAACCGCGGCGCGGTGCAGGCCGCGCAGCTGAACCTGACCTTCAGCCGGATCACGGCGCCCGTCACTGGCCGGATCGGCCTGCGCGTCGTCGACGTCGGCAACTATATCGGCGCGGGCGACAGCGCGGGTCTGGCGGTCATCACGACCACGACGCCGATCGACGTCGAGTTCACCGTGCCCCAGGACAAGATCCCGGAGATCCAACGGCGCGTCTATTCCGGCGCGACCCTGCCGGTGCTGGCGCTGGACCGGACCCGCACGACGACGCTGGATACGGGGACCTTCTCGACGCTGGACAATGTCGTCGGGACCACGACCGGCACGGTGCGCGGCAAGGCCCGCTTCGCCAACGCCTCGGGCGCCCTGTTCCCCAGCCAGTTCGTCAATGTCCGCATCACCCTCGACACCCTGAAGGGCGCCGTGGTCGTTCCGGCGACGGCCGTGCGTCAGGGCGCGAACTCGGCCTTCGTCTGGCTGGTCAAGGCGGACAATACCGTGACCAAGCGCACCGTGGTGACGGGTCAGGCGACCACGACCCAGGTCGTCATCTCTTCGGGCCTCGCCCTTGGCGACAAGGTCATCACCGAGGGCGGCGACCGGCTGACCGAAGGCGGCAAGGTCACCGTCGCGGGTCAGGCGCCGTCGCGCGGCGCGCGTGGCGCCGGCCAGCACCGCAACCGCCCGGCGGCCCAGTAAACCGATGAGCCCTTCGCGTCCCTTCATCCAGCGCCCGGTCGCGACCGCGCTGCTGATGCTGGCCATCGTGCTGGCCGGCTTCGTCGGCTTCCGCATGCTGCCGCTCTCGGCCCTGCCGCAGGTCGACTATCCGACCATCCAGGTCCAGACCCTGTATCCGGGGGCCAGCCCCGAGGTCATGAGCCAGACCGTCACCGCGCCGCTGGAACGCCAGCTCGGCGAGATGGCGGGGCTGGACCGGATGAGCTCGGTCTCCTCGGCCGGCGCCTCGGTCATCACCCTGCAGTTCGGGCTGAACGAGACGCTGGACGTCGCCGAACAGGAGGTTCAGGCCGCCCTGAACGGCGCCAGCGCCCTGCTGCCCGCCGACCTGCCGGCGCCTCCGACCTATGCCAAGATCAACCCGGCTGACGCCCCGGTGCTGACACTGGCCATCACCTCCGACACCTTGCCGCTGACCGAGGTGCAGAACCTGGTGAACACCCGTCTGGCCCAGAAGATCAGCCAGACGGCGGGCGTGGGTCTGGTCAGCCTGTCGGGCGGCCAGAAGCCGGCGATCCGCATCCAGGCCGACACCCAGGCCATGGCGTCCTACGGCATCACCCTGACGGACATGCAGTCGGCGATCACCGCCGCCAACGCCAACGGGGCCAAGGGCAGTTTCGACGGCCCGACCCGGACCTATACGATCAACGCCAACGACCAGCTGCTGACGGCCGAT
Organism: Brevundimonas sp. ALps5; assembly: GCF_058681645.1. NCBI lineage: Bacteria > Pseudomonadati > Pseudomonadota > Alphaproteobacteria > Caulobacterales > Caulobacteraceae > Brevundimonas > Brevundimonas sp. ALps5. The sequence continues at coordinate 2,716,988 of NZ_CM178744.1, forward strand.
GACTACAAAAATCTGATCGTCACCTATGCCGACGGCGCCCCCGTGCGGCTGTCGGACGTGGCCAGGGTCATCGACGGCGCCGAGAACTCCAAGCTGGGCGCCTGGGCCGACGAGAAGCCCGCCATCCTGCTGAGCGTCCAGCGCCAGCCCGGCGCCAACGTCATCCAGACCGTCGACGCCATCAAGGCGCGCCTGCCCGAGCTCCAGACCCAGTTGCCGGCCGCCGTCGACATGCAGGTCCTGACCGACCGGACCACGGGCATCCGCTCGTCCGTGCATCATGTGGAGTTCGAACTGATCCTGGCCATCATCGGGGTGGTGCTGGTGATCTTCCTGTTCGTGCACAGCCTGCGCGCGACCCTGATCGCCAGCCTGGCGGTGCCTATCTCCCTGATCGGCGCCTGCGGGGCGATGTATCTGCTGGGCTATAGCCTGAACAACCTCAGCCTGATGGCCCTGACCATCGCGACCGGCTTCGTCGTCGACGACGCCATCGTCATGATCGAGAACATCTCGCGCCATATCGAGAAGGGCGAGAAGCCCATGGCGGGGGCGCTCAAGGGCGCGGGCGAGATCGGCTTCACCATCATCTCCCTGACGGTGTCCCTGATCGCCGTGCTGATCCCGCTGCTGTTTATGGGCGATGTGGTCGGGCGGCTGTTCCGCGAGTTCGCCATTACCCTGGCCATCACCATCCTGATTTCGGCGGTGGTCTCCCTGACCCTGACGCCCATGCTGTCGGCGCGCTGGCTCAAGCCCGAGGCCGAGGGCGAACTGAAGGGGATCAGCCGCCATAGCGCCCGTCTCTTCGCCGACGTCGAGCGCCGCTATGAAAAGGGTCTGGACTGGGTGCTGCGGCATCAGCCCCTGACCCTGGGCATGGCCGTGGCGACCGTCGCCCTGACCGCTGTCCTCTATCTGGTCATCCCCAAGGGCCTGTTCCCGGTGCAGGATACCGGCCAGCTGCTGGCCCGCACCGAAGCCACCAGCTCCATCTCCTATGCGAAGATGAGCGAGCTGCAGCAGCAGGCCGCCAAGGTCATCCTGGCCGACAAGGACGTGAAGTCGCTGAGCTCCTTCATCGGGGTGGACGGGACCAACAACGCGACCCTGCACAACGGCCAGATGACCATCAATCTGAAGGATGGTCACGGCTCGCAGGACAAGATCATGGCCCGGCTGAAGGACGAGGTCAGTCAGATCGCGGGCCTGCGCCTGTTCCTGCAGCCGACCCAGGATCTGACCATCGACACCGAGACCGGCCCGACCCAGTACCGCCTCGCGGTCGAGGGCGCCGACACCGCCGTCGTCAAGGAATGGGCCGGCAAGCTGGCCGCGGCGATGGAGAAGCAGTCCAAGCTGAGGAACGTCTATAACGACGCCAGCGCCACGACCTCGGCGGCCATGGTCGACGTCGATCGCGACACCGCCGCGCGGCTGTCGATCACCGCCTCACAGGTCGACGAGGCCCTCTACAGCGCCTTCGGCCAGCGGATCGTCTCGACCATCTTCACCGAGACCAATCAGTACCGGGTGATCCTCGAGGCCGACCCGACCCTGGTCACCGACCTGAACTCCCTCGGCCAGCTGAACCTCAAGGCCGAGGGCGGGGCCGCGCCGCTGAGCGCTTTCGCCACCATTCGCGAGCAGCAGTCGCCGGTGCAGGTGACCCACGTCGCCCAGTTCCCGGCGACCACCATCGGCTTCGACGCGGCGCCCGGCGTCTCGCTCGGGGCCGCCGTCGGGCAGGTCCGGGCGGCGATCAAGAGCATCGGCATGCCCGCCAGCGTGACCACGACCTTCCTCGGCAGCGCCGGCGCCTATGAGAAGTCGCTGACCAACCAGCTGTGGCTGATCCTGGCGGCGGTGGTCTGCGTCTACATCGTGCTGGGTGTTCTGTACGAAAGCTTCGTCCACCCCCTGACCATACTGTCGACCCTGCCGTCTGCGGGCGTCGGGGCCCTGTTCGCCCTGCTGATCACGGGCAACGATCTGGGCGTCATCGGCATCATCGGGCTGATCCTCTTGATCGGGATCGTGAAGAAGAACGCCATCATGATGATCGACTTCGCGATCGACGCCGAGCGCAACCAGGGCAAGTCGCCGCGCGAGGCCATCTTCCAGGCGGCGGTGCTGCGTTTCCGGCCCATCCTGATGACCACTATGGCCGCTTTGTTGTCCGCCGTGCCCCTGATGCTGGGCATGGGGGAGGGGGCGGAACTGCGCCGGCCGCTGGGCATCGCCATCTTCGGCGGCCTGCTGGTCAGCCAGCTGCTGACCATGTTCACGACCCCGATCATCTACCTGGCCTTCGACAGGCTGGGGCCGAAGAAGAAGGCGACGGGCGCCGCCGGTGCGTCCGAGGACGACGGTCCCCTGCCGGACGATCTGGTGGGTGATCCGGAGCCTGCCCGGTGAACCTGTCCCAGCCCTTCATCCGGCGGCCGATCGCGACCATCCTGCTCAGCGTCGGTCTGGCGCTGGCGGGGATCGGCGCCTTCTTCGTCCTGCCGGTCGCGCCCCTGCCGCAGGTCGACTATCCGGCGATTTCGGTGCGGGCCAGCCTGTCGGGCGCCAGTCCCGAGACCATGGCCTCCAGCGTCGCCACCCCGCTGGAGCGGCGTCTGGGCGTCATCTCCGACGTCAATGAGATGACCTCGTCCAGCTCCACGGGCTCCACGCGGATCAATCTGCAGTTCAACCTGAACCGCAACATCGACGGCGCGGCGCGCGAGGTGCAGGCGGCGATCAATGCGGCGCGGTCCGACCTGCCCGCCTCGATGCGCAGCAACCCGACCTACAACAAGGTCAATCCGTCCAGCGCCCCGGTGATCATCCTGGCCCTGACCTCGGACACCAAGACCCCGGGCCAGATCTATGACGCGGTGTCCAACACCGTCTCCCAGCGCATCGCCCAGGTCGACGGCGTCGGCGAGGTCGAGATCGGCGGCGGCTCCCTGCCGGCCGTGCGGGTCCAGATCAATCCGTTCCAGCTCAACACCTACGGCATCAGCCTGGAGGACGTGCGCGCCGCGATCGAATCCGCCAACGCCGACCGGCCCAAGGGCGCCGTCGAGGGCGACGGACGCCGCTTCCAGATCTACACCACCGCCGCCGGCCGCAACGCGACGGACTATTCGAAGCTGGTCATCGCCTGGCGCAACAACGCGCCGGTCCGCCTGTCCGACGTGGCCACGGTCGCCGACAGCGTCGCCGACACCCGCACCCTGGGTCTGTTCAACGGCAAGCCGGCGATCATCGTCCTGATCACCCGCGAGCCGGGGGCCAATGTCATCAAGACCGTCGACGGCGTCCGCGCGGTGGTGCCCGAGCTTCAGGCCCAGCTGCCCAGCGACATCAGGATCCAGGTCGCGTCGGACAGCACCAACTCCATCCGCTCGTCCCTGCACGAGATCGAGCTGACCCTGATCGTGTCCCTGATCCTGGTGGTGCTGGTGGTCTCGGCCTTCCTGCGTACGGCCTCGGCGACGATCATCCCGGCGGTGGCCACCGTCGTCTCCCTGCTGGGGACGTTCGGGGTGATGTATCTGCTGGGCTTCTCGCTGAACAACCTCAGCCTGATGGCCATCACGGTCGCGACCGGCTTCGTCGTCGACGACGCCATCGTGGTGCTGGAGAACACCCAGAGGCACATCGAGGCCGGGATGGAGCGGGTCAAGGCGGCCTTGCTGGGCGCGCGCGAGGTCGGGTTCACCGTCCTGTCGATCAGCGTCTCTCTGGTCGCCGTCTTCATCCCCCTCTTGTTCATGGGCGGGCAGGTCGGGCGGCTGTTCCGCGAGTTCGCCGTGACCCTGTCGGTGGCGGTGATGATCTCGCTGGTCATCTCCCTGACCCTGACGCCGATGATGTGCGCCTTCATGCTGAAGCGGCATCCCGAGGGGCATCGCGAGAACTGGCTGGCGCGCCAGTTCGAGAAGGCCTTCAGCTTCGTCCAGAATGTCTATTCCTGGTGCCTGGACTGGGCCCTGGCCTGCAAGCCGCTGGTCGTCATCTCGCTGATCGCGATCATCGCCCTGACCGGCTACCTGTACGTCGTCGTGCCCAAGGGCTTCTTCCCGCAGCAGGATTCCGGTCAGCTGATGGCCGGGGTGCGGGCGGACGAGAGCGTGTCCTTCCAGGCCATGTCGGCCAAGCTGAAGACGGTCGTGGACATCATCCACAAGGACAAGGCGGTCGATACCGTCGTCGGTTTCACCGGCGGCGCCCGGGCCGGCGGCGCCTTCATGTTCGTCAATCTGAAGCCGCTCAAGCAGCGGGGAGAGAACGGCGCGGCGGTCATCGCCCGGCTGCGGCCGCAGCTGCAGAAGGTCGCCGGCATCAGCGTCTTCCTGAACCCGGTGCAGGACGTGCGCATGGGCGGCCGGTCGTCGAACTCGACCTATCAGTACACCCTGATCTCGGACTCCAGCGCCGATCTGAAGACCTGGGCGTCGAAGCTCACCGAAGCGATGAAGGCCCGGCCCGAGCTGACCGACGTCGACAGTGACCAATCGGAAAACGGCGTCGAGACCTTCATCAACATCGACAAGGATACCGCCGCCCGCATGGGGATCACGCCCCGGGCCATCGACAACAGCCTGTACAACGCCTTCGGTCAGAGGCAGGTCGCGACCATCTATGAGGACATCAACCAGTACTCCGTGATCATGGAGTGGCAGCAGGCCTTCGCCCAGGGGCCCGAGGCCCTGAACGACGTCCAGGTCCCGACCAGCGGCACAGGAACCACCACCAACGCCGTGACCAACCCGGCCCTGCGCGATCCCTCGACGGGTACGGCCCTGGCCACCACGACCACGCCGATGACGCCGCTCTCGGCCATCTCGTCGGTCAGCCAGCAGCCCACCGCGACCTCGGTCAATCACCAGAACGGGGAGCTGGCCACCACCGTCTCCTTCAACCTGGCGGACGGCGCCAATCTGGCCGACGCCAGGACGGCCATCGCCGAGGCCGAGGCCTCGATCGGCATGCCCATCAATATGCGCGGCTCGTTCGCCGGCACCGCCGCCAGCGCCAATGATCTGGCCAAACAGATGCCCCTGCTGATCGGCGCGGCGCTGGTGGCCATCTATCTGGTGCTGGGCATTCTGTACGAGAGCTACATCCACCCGCTGACGGTGCTCTCGACCCTGCCGGCGGCGGGCGTCGGGGCGGTGCTGGCCCTGATGCTGTTCAACATGGAGTTCTCGGTCATCGCCTTGATCGGGGTCTTCCTCCTGCTCGGCATCGTGAAGAAGAATGCGATCCTGATCATCGACTTCGCGCTGGACGCCCAGAGGTCGCGCGGGCTGTCGGCGGTGGAGGCGGTGAGGGAGGCGTCACTGCTGCGCTTCCGCCCGATCCTGATGACGACCCTTGCCGCCGGGCTCGGCGTCCTGCCGCTGGCCATCGGCTTCGGCGAGGGGGCTGAACTGCGCCGGCCGCTGGGCATCACCATCATCGGCGGGCTGATCGCCAGCCAGCTTCTGACCCTGCTCACCACCCCCGTCGTCTACGTCTATCTCGACAAGCTCAGGGGCAAGAAACGCGACGAGAGCGCCCTGGCGCGCCACATCGAAACGGAGACCACGCCCGCATGACCCGCATCCCTGCAAAGACCGCGGCGGCCCTGTTCGGCGTCGCCCTCCTGACCTCCGCCTGCGCGGTGGGGCCGAACTATGTGGTCCCGACCACGGCCGCCGCGCCACTGACGTTCAAGGCCCCGACGGGCTGGAGCGTGGCCGCGCCCGGCGACCGTCTGGATCGCGGCGACTGGTGGACCCTGTTCGGCGATCCGGTCCTGAACGATCTGGCCGCCCGCGCCGAGACCGCCAACCAGACCATCGCCGCCGCCGAGGCGTCGTACCGTCAGGCCCGGGCCGCGACGCGCGAGACCCGGTCGAGCCTGTTCCCGACGGTCGATCTGAACGGCTCGGGATCGAAGTCCGGCGGCGACGGCTCGAGGGGCGACAGCGAGAGTTATCAGGTCGGCATCGGCGCCAGCTGGGAGCCGGACCTGTGGGGCCGCATCCGCCGCTCGGTCGAAAGCGCCAACGCCCAGACCGAGGCCAGCGCCGCCGATCTGGCCAGCGCCCGGCTGTCGATCCAGGGCGAACTGGCGGCCAACTATCTGAACCTGCGCGAGGCCGACGCCGAGACGGCGATCCTGAACCAGACCATCGCCGCCTATGAGCGGGCGCTGACGATCACCCAGAACCGCTATGACGCCAAGATCGCGCCGCGCACCGATGTGTTGCAGGCCCAGAGCCAGCTGGCGACGGCGCGCTCGACGCTCGTCGGACTGGAGCGGACGCGCGCGACCTATGAGAACGCCATCGCCGTTCTGGTCGGCGAGAACCCCAGCAGCTTCACCCTCGCCGCGGTCAACGACTGGACCCCGGTCGTGCCGGACGTCCCGCTGGGCGTGCCGTCGGAAATCCTGCAACGGCGTCCCGACATCGCCTCGGCCGAGCGGGCGGTGGCGGCGGCCAATGCGACCATCGGGGTCCAGCAGGCGGCCTTCTTCCCGACCCTGTCCCTGACCGGATCGGCCAACTCTTCCACGTCGAGTCTCGGCGACCTGTTCTCGGCCTCGACCAATGTCTGGTCGCTGGGGCTGGGGCTGGCCGAGACGGTGTTCGACGCCGGGGCGCGGGGCGCCCGGGTGGCGCAGGCCAGAGCGACCTATGACGGCACGGTCGCGACCTATCGCCAGACGGTGCTGACGGCGTTTCAGGATGTCGAGAACCAGCTGACTGCGACCGGCGTCCTGGCCCGCCAGTACGCCCTGATCCAGGAGGCCTCGACGGCGGCGGACCAGACCGAGGCGGCGGTGCTCAACCAGTATCGCGCGGGTCTGGTGGCCTATACCGACGTCGTCACGGCCCAGACCAGCGCCCTGACCGCCCGCCGCAACCTGCTGCAGGCGGGCGTCGATCGCCAGACCACGGCGGTGGCGCTCATTCAGGCGCTGGGCGGCGGCTGGACGACGGCGTCGCTGCGGAATCCCTAGCGCAGATAGTCGGACAGCTTGACCGACATCAGCATGTTCAGGGTGGAGTAGGCGGTCTGGAGCTGGGTTTCGTACTGGGTCGCCAGCACCGAGGCCTCGGCCAGGTCGGCCTCCTTCAGGGTGCTGATCAGGTCGGACAGGGCCGAGGCTTTCGCGTCCGCGCGCTCGGCGATGGCCTCCAGCCGCGTCGCCCCGGCCGAGAGCCCCGCCTGCAGATCGGCGACGCCCGAGGCCGCCGTCTGGACCTGATCGAGCGCCGTGGCCGCGTCCGAGGTTCCGTTGATCAGACCCTTCAGGGCGTCGACCAAAGTCGCCAAAGACGAATTGGCGGAATTGACCGACAGGGCCACCGTCTGGCCGTCGGAAGCCGTGAAGACCCGCTCGTCCGTGCTGCCTGTATAGTAGCTGTCGGCGGCGCCGGAGACGTAGTCGGTCAGGTTCACCGCCGTGGCGTCGGTCGCGGTCCCGGCGAACAGGGACTGGTCCGAGAACTGGCCGTTGAGGATGCTCTGCAAATCCGACAGCCAGCCCTCGGCCGTTGTGGCCAGATCGGTCGTGGCATTGGCGCTGACGGCGCTGGCGAGGGTCGTGGAGATGGTATCCGTCAGGTCGGTGATCGTGCCCAGCGCCGACCACGACTGCTGCAGCACCGTCAGGGCGCTGTTGGCCGCGCTCGACTGGGCGGTCGCTGCCTCGTACGCCGTCTGCTGCCGTGTCAGGGCGCCCGCCGAGACTCCGAGCCCGCCGAAGGTCGAGGACTTGAGGCCGCTCGCCGTCTGGGCCTGTACGTCGGCCATCTTCGCCTGAACCCCCAGGGTCTGGTTCAGAACGTAGAGGGATTGGCTGAAGGTCGCGACCCGGCCGATCATGACGCGGCCATACTGACGAGGGTGTCGAACATGTCCTTGATGGCGCTCATCAGCTGGGCGGTGATTTCGTACTGCTGCTGATAGAGGCTGACGAGGGCGGTCTGTTCGTCGAGGTTCACGCCGGTGACGTTGCTGAGGCTGTTCTGATAGCCGGCGGCGAGCGTCGTCGAGAGCGCGGCCGCGCTCGAGGCCTTCGACACCGTCGAGGCGGCCGAGGCGAGGACGTTCGACGCATAGGACAACAGGCTGGTGGTCTGGGCCGACAGCTTGCCGGAGGCGGGCAGGGCGCGGTCGGCGCCCAGGGCCGTGAGCATGGCCTGGACGCCGCCCGTTCCACCCGAGGCGACCGCGCTCGCATTGACGGCCGCTGACGAGTTGAGGGTCGAGGTCGCCAGCTTGCTGGAGTCAGCCAGCAGGCTGGCGGAGACGCGGATGGTCGAGGCGTCCGTCCCCGTGAAGACGTCATTGAAACCGAGCCAGGCGTTCAGCGTCTGGCCCGAGGCGGTCAGGGCCGTGCTGGCGTCCAGGGCGATCCCGCCGCTGGTGCTGCTGATCGTCAGCTTGCCGTTCGACAGGCTGGCGGAGACGCCGGAGACGCCGTTCAGGGCGGTCATCAGGCCGGCGACGGTGGTGATGCCCGACAGGTCGAGCGTCGTCGATCCGGTCGCGGTCCCCGACGTCGTCATCTGGACGATCGTCAGGCTGCCGGTCAGGGACAGGGCGTCGCTCGAGGCCACCGACAGGCTCGACGTCAGGCTGGACGGCGGATAGCCGGCCGAACTCGCGGCGGCCGTGTTGACGGCGTCGATCACCCCGGCGGCCAGGGTGTCGAGCGCCGACTGCTCCGCGGGCAGGATCGTATCGCGCAGGGCCAGCAGGCCGCCGAGTTCGCCGGTGGTCAGGCTGGAGGTCACGTCGCGGCCGTTGAGGGTCACGCCGGAAAGGCTGTCGGGATAGCTGGTCGCGGTCGAGACCGCGCTGGTGGAGAAGCCGAGCACGCTGGCCGCATCCCCGACCAGCTGCTGGCCCGTTGTGGTGTAGACGTTCAGCCGCCCCGAGGCGTCCTCATAGCTGGTCACCCCGATCAGGCTCGCCAGAGAGGTCATGGCCGTGTCGCGGGCGTCGGCGAGGCTGGCGGCGTCGCCCTGGCCCGAGACGATCTGGGCGTTGAGGCCGCTGATGGTGGTCAGGAGGTCGTTGATCTGGCCGACCGTGGTGGCGATGGCGCTGTCGGCGTCCTTGCGCAGCGACTGGATGCCCGAGGACAGGTCGCGCAGACCGTCGGCCAGTTCGCTGGCGGCCGAGACCACATCGGCGGCGCTGGTCGTCGAGGTGCCCGACGCGAGGCTGGTCAGGGCCGTGGACAGGGCCGAGGTCAGGCTGGCGATGTCCGAGCCGTCATCGGTCCCGCCGAGCAGGGTGTCGTAGCGGCTGAGCGTATCGTCGACGGCGGTGTCGTAGCCGGCCTGGGCCGCGCTGGTGATGACGGACTTCAGCAGATAGCTGTTCGTGGCCCGGGTGACCGTGCCGGTGCTCAGACCCAGGACCGACGTCTGGGACGTCGCCGCATAGGTCTTCGAAGTGTAGCCTGTGGTGCTGGCGTTCGCGACGTTGGTCGTGCTCAGGGCGACCTGGTACTGGGCCGTCGACAAGGCCGCCGAGGCGTTGGCGAGAACGCCGCCCAGACTCACGGTTGCCCCCCGATCATGCGTCGCCTCTCGGCGGCGTCCGCCTCAGGCGAGCCCCCGCGCCATAGGCGTCGCGCGCCCCGGCGCCGCGGGTCAGGCGAATGATCTCTGAAGCGTGAGTGGTCATTTCGGCGCGCAGCACCTCGGCCCGGGTCTTGAGCGCGGCCTCCAGCAGCTGGACGTCGGAGATCAGCACCGCCCGGTCGTCCCAGGGCAGGGTCGCCAGCTTGGCGGCGATGTCGCGCGCCATTGCGGCGGCCTCTTCGTAGCCCTCGATGATCGGCAGGCTGAAGCCCGCGCCGCGCGAGCGCCGGGCCCGGGACAGCAGTTTCTGAAGGTTCTGCCCGTGGTCCGGCATCAGCGCACTACCGAGATCAGGGTGTCGAACATGTCCTTGACGCTGGACACCACCTGCGACGCCGCGGAGTAGGCCTGCTGGGCCACGATCATCTTGTTGAACTCGGTCGCCGTGTCGGTGGTCGAGCCTTCCAGCGCGCTGGAGACCACGTCGCCGGCGGCGCCGATGCCCGACAGATTGATCTGGGCCTGACCGCTCGACGCGCTGGCCTTGAAGGTGGTGCCCGAGATCTGGCTCAGGCCCGAGGCGTTGGCGAAGGTGGCGACCGGGATCTTGTAGATCGTCTTCGTCAGGCCGTTGGAGAAGGTGGCGCTGACCGCCCCGTCCGAGCCGATGGTGACGCCGCTGAGCGTGCCCGCCGCCATGCCGTCGCTGGTGATTTTCGTCACCGCGATGGTCGGGTCGGTGGCGCCGGAATCGTACTGGGTCAGGCCGGTCGAGGAGCCGACGGCGCCGAGGTTCAGGGCCACGGTCGCGTCCGAGGCGCCGTCGTTGAAGCTGAAGGTCACCGACGACGGATCCGGGTTGATCACCGAGGGCAGGCCGTTGCTGTCGAAGGTGATGCTGACGGTGTTGGTCGCGGCGGTGCCGGTCTCTTCGCCACTGCCCGCCGAATAGGGATTGCTGACCGCCAGCGACCAGGTGTTGGCGTCGGTCTTGGTCCAGGTCTGGTCGAAGATATGGGTCGCGCCGAGGCTGTCGATCACCGAGGAGGTGGTGGTGAAGCTGTCGCCGACGGCGGCGTCCGCGGGCAGGTTTGCGGCGACCGTCAGACTGGTGCTGGCCGAGGCCGGGGAGGTCAGGTTGGAGACGTTGATCGCCTGCAGACTGGAGGCCCCGGTCGCCGTCACCACGCCGTCGGCGTCGGTGGCGTAACCCTGCAGATAATAGCCCTCGGAGTTGACCAGATAGCCCGAGGAGTCGGTCGTGAAGCTGCCGTTGCGGCTGTAGGCCAGATCGGCGACGCCGCCGGTCGGACTGCTGGTCACGGCGAAATAGCCGCTGCCGTTGATGGCCAGGTTGGTGTCGACCGTCGAGGTGGAGATCACCCCCTGGACCAGCATGGCGCGGCTGAGCGAGGTCGAGACGCCGCCGGCGGCGACGCTGGATTCCATGCTGGAGGAGACCAGCGACTGGAAGGAGGTGTCCTTGACCTTGTAGGCGGTGGTTGAGGAGTTGGCGATGTTCTCCGAGATCGACGACAGGGCGACGCCCTGGGCGGTCAGGCTGGAGACGGCGGAGGCGAGGGCGCTGGACAAGGTCATCGAAGCGCGCCTCAGGCCGAGGCGTAAAGTTTGAGGATGTCGTCGGCGGAGATGACCGCGTCGCCGGCCTGATAGCCGGTCGTCCCGCTGTCGAAGGTCACCGCATCGATCTTCGCGAAGGCGGTGACGCCATTGACCGTGCCCACGCCGTCGGCGTCGCTGGACACCGAGGTCAGGGTCAGAACATCGCCGTCCTCGACCCCCGTCAGATCGGCCTGATCCAGCGAGAAGGCGTGCTGGCCGCTGGCGGTCTCGCCCGTGCCAGACCAGACGACGTCGCCGTCCTGATTGGTCACCACCAGGGCGGTGGAGGCGGCGTCCGACCCGACCGTATAGGTCCAGGAGGCCGAGCCGTTCTGGACGGGGGCGTCTGTGCTGTCGATCTCGGCGGTCTTGCCGATGTAGTCGGCCCCGCCCGCCGTCAGCATGGCGGTCAGGGACGAGGACAGGGCGGCGAGGTTGTCGTTGGTCTCGGTCTGCTGGCCCAGCTGGGCATAACCCACCAGCTGGTTGGTGAAGTCGGTGACGTCCGTGGGCTCCAGCGGGTTCTGCGTCTTCAGCTGGGTGACCAGGATCTGCAGGAACTGGTTCATGTCGAGCGTCAGCGACGACGAGGAGGTCGCTGTCGAGGTCGTCGTCGCGACGGATGAAACGGTGGTCATGGCGTCGGCCCGGTCCGGTTGCTGTCACGGGTTCAACGAGACGGCCGGAACGGATGGGGCGCGGAAAATGCGCGGCTCCCGATTTTTCTGACGACGAAAGAAAGCGCGCCCCAAACGCGGCGGCCGCTCCGTTCCATCTGCGGGACCGGAGACGAGAAGCGTTCTCCGCCCCCTCCGGCGTGCATTTCGCGCGTCGGCGTCAGCCTGGAGAGAACGAGGAAAGAATGCCTGTCATCTCAACCAATACCGCCGCCAACACCGCCCTGCGCTATCTGAACGCCAATTCGGCGGCGCAGTCGGCCTCGGTGGCGAAACTGTCGAGCGGCCAACGCATCCAAAGCGCCAGGGACGACGCGGCCGGCCTGGCCACGTCGACCAACATCGCGGCCGATGTGGTGGTGCTCGAACAGGCCTCCATCAACGCCCAGCAGGGAACCGCGGTGCTTCAGACCGCCGACGGCGCCCTGTCCCAGATCAGCGACATCCTGCAACGCATGAAGTCGCTGACGGCCCAGTCCCAGACCGGGTCGGTGGACGATGATGGCCGCGCCAATATCGATGCGGAGTACCAGCAGCTGCTGGAGGAAGTCGGGGACATCGCGACCTCGACCAACTTCAACGGCTCGACCCTGCTCGACGGCGCGGGCGACTACTCGACCGGCGTCTCGTTCCTCCTGGGCACCAGCAGCACCGATGTGCTGACGGTGACCATCGACGGGGTGACGGCGAGCGATCTCGGCATCGACGGCACCGACGTCACCTCCGCGGACAACGCGGCGACGGCGATGGACGCCATCGATGGGGCGATCAACTCCATCTCGACGTCTCGGGCGAATGTGGGCGCCAGCCTGTCGCGCTTCGACTATCGGGCGAGTGTCATCGACACCTCGCTCGAGAACCTGGAGGCCGCGAAATCGGCCATCAGCGACGTCGACCTGGCCTCCGAGCAGACCAACTACACGACGCTCTCGACCCTGACCCAGGCGGCCATCGCCGCCCTGAGCCAGGCGAACAGCATGAGCCAGTCGCTGTTGAAGCTGCTCCAGTAAAGGCGCGGGCGGGGGTTCGCCTCCGCCCGTTCCCCTGATCTCCCCACGAACGGACAAAGCCCATGGCCAGCGTTGCCGCGACCGCCTCGACCTCGGGGTCGGCCAGCTACATCACCTCCATCTCCTCCGGATTGGACACCGACGCCCTCATCGATGCGGCGGTGGCCCAGAAGACCGCGCGCGCCGACACCATCGACGCCAAGGTCACGGCCAACACCACGAAGATCAGCGCCTATCAGGAGGTCCAGAGCCTGGTCGCGGCCGTGTCCGACGCCATGGAGAGCCTGGCCCTGCCGGCATACTCCAGCCTGGGATCGGACAATGCCTTCGACAACCGCTCGGGCTCCCTGACCACAGCATCGGGGGCAACCGTTTCGGGTCTGGCCGTCGACGTCGACAGCGAGGCGGCGACCGGCGTCTATTCCATCGAGGTGGTCCAGCTTGCCCAGGCGATGAAGGTCGCCGCCACCGCCGCCCCCTCGACCACCGCGCTCGGTCTGGCCGGGATCATGTCGATCGGCGTCGAGGGCGGGACCGCCGCCGAGATCACCGTCACCACCACCACCACCCTCAGCGACCTGGCCAAGGCGATCAACGCCCAGACCTCGACCACGGGCGTCCAGGCCTCGCTCGTGAAGCTGGACGATGCGAACTACCAGCTCGTCCTCTCCGCCGTGGACACCAATGAGACCATCGTCCTCAGCACGGTCAGCGGCGACGACGTGGCCCGGTCGGTCGGCCTGACCGACGCCGACGGCGGCTTCACCCATGTCCTGCGCGAGGCCCAGCCGGCGATCATCACCGTCGACGGCGCCACCGTCACCCGCTCGACCAATGAGATGACCGACGTCATCGACGGGGTCAGCTTCTCGCTGGCCGGGGTCACGACCGAGCCGATCACCCTGACGATCACGGCTGACAATTCGGGGGTGAAGACCGCGATCAGCGACTTCGTCACCGCCTACAACGCCCTGAAGCAATATGTCCTCGATCAGCAGGCGGTGTCGTCCAGCGGCGGGGCGTCGGATGATGCGGTCCTGTTCGCCGACAGCCTGCTGCGCTCGCTGGACCAGACGCTGAAGACCCTGATCAACGGCGCCAGCGCCTCGTCCTCCGGCGACATCACCCGGCTCAGCGACATGGGCATCACCTGGACCTCGGACAATCTGCTCGAGATCAGCGACGAGACCGCGCTGAACGACGCCATCCTGTCCAATGCGAAAGCCCTTGAGAGCTTCTTCGAGACCGACTTCACCACCTCGGACAGCGGCCTGAAGCTGCTCAGGAACAACACCTCGAAGTCGCTGGATTTCACCCTGTCGATCCAGACCGACGAGAGCGGGGCCATCACCGGCGTCACGGCCAACGGCGACGACGCGGCCTTCACCATCTCCGGCTCCCGCCTCGTCGGGGCGACGGGCACGGCCTACGAGGGCATCACCTTCATCCTGGCGCCGGCCTCGACCGGGGACATTTCGGTGTCGATCCAGCAGGGGTTCGCCAACCTGCTGACCCAGGCGATGACGTCCTACGACAGCTCGACCACCAGCCTGATCCAGCAGCGCATCGACTCCATCGAGACGGTCAACGAGGACCTGACGACCCGGTCCGACAAGATCCGCACGGACGCCGACACCTATCGGGAAAAGCTGGTCACCAAATACGCGAACATGGAGGCCGAGCTGACCCAGGCCAAACTTCTTCAGGCCCAGATCGCGGCCATTCTCGGGAACACATCCTCCGATGACTAACACCGCCTACGGACGGGCCAGCATGGCCTATCGCGCCTCGGGTCTGCTGATCCACGAGCCCGCCAGCGTCGCCCTGGCCCTGCACCAGAAGCTCTACGCCGCCGTGACCTCGGCAAGCCTTGCCGGGGAGCAAAATCGGCTCGACGAGATGTCCGGCCACGTCCAGACCGCCTCCAGTATTCTTACCGCCATGAGAATGCACATGAATTTCGAACTGGCGGGGCCGGATGGGCGGCAACTGGAGCGCTTCTATCACCGACTGCAGCGCCGCATCGTCAACGCCGCGATGTTGCGGGACGGAAGCCCGGAGTGGTCGGAGATAACGGGACAGATACGCGGCGTTATGTTGGGGCTCTCAAAGGCCACAAGCCGGCAACACTAGGCGCCCCAAGTTTACATCATTGAAATATAAGGAGAAAATGCCAAAACTGGCACGTCGGTTGCTGCGCGGAGAGCAGTTGAATGCTGGATCCGACCGATGTCCGCCAAGTCCGCGCCCGCCCCGAAACCGACCACCCTCGCGCCGGTCTCTCGCCGTGATGAGCTGTCCGACGAGGTGCTCTACGCCCGCCTGCGGGACGGGGACGATCTCTGCCTTCGGGTGCTGATGGATCGTCACAGCCGTATGGCCCAGGTCATCTGCCGCAACATTGTCGGCGACCCCGACGAAGCGATGGATGTGGTCCAGGAGGTCTTCTTCACCCTGTGGCGCAGGGGTGGCTGGACGGCAGAGGGGGCGAAGTTCTCGACCTGGCTGCACCGGGTGGTGATCAACCGCGCCATCGACCACCGCCGCCGCCGTCGCGACGCCCCGACCGAGGACACGGTGCTGGCCACCGTGATCGAGGCCCATGACGACTACGGCCCGGTCCCGGCGGACCGCGCCATCGAACAACGACAGGCGGGCGACCGCCTGAGAGCGGCCGTCGAACGGCTGCCGGACGCCCAAAGGCAGGCCATGCGCCTGCACTATTTCGAAGACGCCGATGTGCCCGAGATCATGGCGCGGATGGCCACCACCGAGAGCTCGGTGCGTTCACTGCTCAAAAGGGGCAGGATGGCGCTCCGGGACGATTTGCGGAATCAGAAGAAGCTCTGGACCCATGACCATGACCGAATGGCGCGACCATCTTGAAATCCTCGGCCCGGACCTGAGCGTCTGGCCGCCTCGCCTTGCCGAGGCCGGCATCGCCCTGATGAGCGTTTCAGACGAAGCCCGTGACATTTTCGCGGTCGCCAGCGGCGCGCCGGCGCCGGGTGCGGATGCGGCGGATCGAACAGTTCTCCGCTGACTGATCAACCGTCACCAATCCGCGTCTGGAGCTTCATGCGCCGGTCGCCGCGCTGTCGCCTGACGGGCACGGAGCGCCGTTAACTCCTGCAAAGCTGTGCAGGGGATCTGAAAATGGCGCGTCACGACACACTGAAGAACGGCCTTCTGGGCGCGACCGCCCTGGTGGCGACCCTCGGCGGAGCCTCGATGGCTCAGGCCCAGGATGCGGCCCCGAATTCTGGCCAGACGGAACAGTCCAGCCAGGTCGAGGACGTCGTCGTCACCGCCCAGCTGCGCGCCCAGGACCCGATTGAGGTTCCCTTCGCCCTGACCGCCTACACCGGAAGCTTCCTCGAGAAGCTGGGCGTCCAGGACTTCGAG
This sequence comes from Brevundimonas sp. ALps5, assembly GCF_058681645.1. Taxonomy (NCBI): domain Bacteria; kingdom Pseudomonadati; phylum Pseudomonadota; class Alphaproteobacteria; order Caulobacterales; family Caulobacteraceae; genus Brevundimonas; species Brevundimonas sp. ALps5. Next base: position 2,733,293 of record NZ_CM178744.1, read on the forward strand.
GAGCTGTCGGCCTACGTCCCCGGCTTCCTGGTCCAGAACCAGTCGCCCAACAACGCCGGCTTCGTGATGCGCGGCATCACCTCCGACTCGGGTGAAGCCACCGTCGAGCCCCGCGTTTCGGTGTTCCAGGACGGCGTCTCCATCTCCAAGTCGCGCGGCTCCTATGTCGAACTGTTCGATATCCAGCGCGTCGAGGTGGCCAAGGGCCCGCAGTCGACCCTCTATGGCCGCGGCGCCCTGATCGGCGCGGTCAACATCATCCAGAACAAGCCCCTGGTCGGCGAATATGACGCCGCCGCCCGCGCCAGCGTCGGCAACCTCGACTACCGCATGGCCGAGCTGATGCTGAACGTCCCGGTCGGCGAGACCGGCGCGATCCGCTTCTCCACCCGGATGAAGACCCGCGACGGCTATGTCGAGAACCTGCTGGGCGGCGACAACTACAACAGCGTCGACACCCGCGCCTTCCGTCTGTCGGGCGCCTTCGAGCCGTCGGACCGCTTCCGCGTCGACATCATCGGCAACTACCAGACCGACAATCCGGCCGGCACCTCCTTCAAGTCGATCGCCTATAATCCGCAGGATCCGAACACCGGCGCGGTCCTGGGCGTGCGCGACGCCAATGAGGGCGCGGCCCTGACCCCGGGCGGCAATTTCGACGGCGGCAAGACGCTCGGCCTCGACCGCGAGGTCTGGGGCGTGACGGGCATCGTCAAGGCCGGCCTGACCGACAGCCTGACCCTGACCTCGACCACCGCCTACCGCGAGTTCGACAGCTATGAGACCTTCGACGCCGACGGGATCTCCCTGCCGCTGCTGACCGCCGCCGAGGATGCGCAAGGCAAGCAGTGGAGCCAGGAGTTCCGCCTGAACTACGACAACGGCGGCCGCCTCTCGGGCTTCGCCGGCGTGGGCTATTTCAAGGAAGACGGTTCGCAGCGCGCCGTCACCGAGTTCAACGAGCGCATCGCCCTGGCCCAGCTGTCCGGCCTGCTGGACGGAACACCGGCTGCGGCCCTGCCCAACACCCTGCCGCTGGCGGCCTACAGCTCCTCGGCCCTGATCAACCCGATCCTGGCGGGCCTCGGCATCCCGGCGCCTTTCATCCCCGGCATCGCCGCCAACCTGAAGTCCAGCCACATCGAGGAGGCGACCAACTCCAGCGAGCTGGAATCCGTCGATCTGTTCGCCGACGCCACCTACAAGATCACCGACCGCCTCGAGGTCTCGGCGGGCGTGCGCTACACCCATGACGACAAGACCACGGGCTTCGCCTCCCAGGTCGACAACGGCCGCTCGATCGTCGGCTCGCTGCTGGCCATCAGCGCCATTCCGCCGGCAGGGCAACTGGGCTTCCTGACCGCCCTGGCCACGCCGGGCGCGGCCACCGCCCCGGTCACCGCCGCCTTCCCCCTGTTCGGCCTGACCTTCCAGCCGACGGCGGGCAACGGCTCGACGGCGACGCAGGGGCTGACGGACGACGGCTTCACCTGGCGCGCCACCGCCCGCTACGCCCTGTCAGACGACGCCAGCGTCTATGCCAACTACGCCCGTGGCCGTCGCCCGACCGTGCTGGCCGCCAGCGCCCCGAGCGCGCCCTTCGGCGCCCCGCGCTTCACCGAGGTCGCCTCCGAACAGGTCGACAGCTATGAGGTCGGCTACAAGGCCGCCCTGATGGACCGCCGCCTGCGCGTCGATGCTGCCGCCTATCTGTACAACTACGAAAACTTCCAGACGACGGTGCAGCAGGGCACCCTGTTCGTCACCACCAACGCCGGCAAGGCCGAGAGCTACGGCTTCGAAGGCCAGCTGAGCTGGGCCATGACCGAGCAGGTCGAGGTCTTCGGCACCTACGGCTACAACCATTCGCGCTTCAAGGCGGGTATCTACGACGGCAACAAGTTCCGCCTGTCGCCCGACAACCGCGCCTCGGTCGGCCTGATCTGGACCCTGCCGGTCGCCGGCGGTTCGCTCGAAGTCCAGCCGACCTACACCTGGCAGTCGGAGATGTTCTTCGACGACAACAACGACCGCACCGACCTGCAGACCCGCAACTTCGTCGCCGACACCGTCGTGGACGAGGTCCAGAAGGCCTACGGCCTGCTGAACCTGCGCGTCCGCTACGCCCCGACGGGCGAGAACTGGGGCGTCGAGGTCTTCGGCGACAACCTGACCGACGAGAAGTTCATCAAGGACGCGGGCAACACCGGCGACGGCCTCGGCATGCCGACCTTCATCGCCGGCGAGCCCCGCACCTACGGCCTGACCGTCAGCCTGCGTTACTGAGAGTAGAGCGTCATGAAGATCGATCGCCGCGGCCTCCTGAAATCCATCGGCGCGGCGGGCGCCGCATCCGCTGTCGCCACGACGGCGGATGCGGGGACGGTGTCCTTCCGGCACGGCGTCGCCTCCGGCGATCCGTCGACGATGGCGGCGATCTTCTGGACGCGGGTCACCCCGGCCGACACCGCCAGCGGTCCGATCCCGGTGGTGCTGGAGGTCGCGTCCGACGCGGCCTTCGCCCACATGGTCCGGCGTTCGACGGGCCTCTCGGCCGAGCCCGCGCGCGACTTCACAGTCAAGCACGACCTGGACGGTCAGGGACTGAAGCCTGGGACCGAATACTTCTACCGCTTCATCGCCGCGGGCGTGACCTCGCCGGTCGGCCGGGTGAAGACCCTGCCGGAAGGCCCCACGGCGGACGCGGCCCTGGCCGTCGTCTCGTGCCAGCTCTACCCGGGCGGCCTGTTCAACGCCTATGACGCCATCGCGAAGCTGGATCGCCTCGACGCCGTCGTGCACCTCGGCGACTACATCTACGAATACGGCGCCGAGGCCGACGACTACGGCATGACCGTCGGCGCGGCCCTGAACCGCATTCCGGAGCCGCCGCACGAGATCGTCACCCTGGCCGACTATCGCCAGCGTCACGCCCAGTACAAGACCGACCCCGACCTCCAGGCCGCCCACGCCCGCGCCGCCTTCATCTGCGTCTGGGACGACCACGAGGTCGCCAACGACACCTGGAACACGGGCGCCGAGAACCACCAGCCCGCGACCGAAGGCGACTTCAATGCGAGGAAGGCCGCCGCGCTGAAGGCCTATTTCGAATGGATGCCGATCCGCGAGCCGGTCCCGGGCAAGATGGCCGAGGCCATCCAGCGGACCTTCCACTTCGGCGATCTGGCCAGCCTGATGATGGTCGAGACCCGGCTGCAGGGGCGTCAGCAGCAACTGACCTATGCCGCCGACATCACGATGAAGTCGGGCCCGGACGGCAAGCCGGTCCCCGACGCCGCCGCCTTCGAAGCCAAACGCAACGCTCCCGAGCGTGACCTTCTGGGCGACGCCCAACGCGACTGGCTGGGCCGCGAGCTGGCCGCTTCGAAAGCCGCCGGCCGTCCCTGGCAGGTGCTGGGCAATCAGGTCGTCATGGCGCGTGTCGCCGGTCCGAACATCGCCGCCATGGCCACGCCGGAGCAGATTTCGGGGATGCTCGGCGGACTGCCGCCTTCGATCCGCGCCCAGGTCGAGGGCTCGATCGCCCTGTTCGCCCAGGGCCTGCCGTTCAACCTCGACAGCTGGGACGGCTATCCGGCCGGCCGCGAGCGCCTGTACCAGACCTTCAAGGCGGCGGGCGTCCAGCCCATCGTCCTGGCCGGCGACAGCCATTCCTTCTGGGTCAATGATCTGGCCGACAAGGCGGGCGAACGGGTCGCGGTCGAGTTCGGGACCAGCTCCATCTCCAGCCCGTCGCCGCAGGACGCCATCGGGAACTTCCCGCTCGGCATGGCTCTGGACCTCGCCAACACCGAGGTCCTGTTCTGCGACCAGAGCTCCAAGGGCTACATCCTCCTGACCCTGACCCCGACCGAGGCCCGCGCCGATCTGGTCGGGATGTCGACCATTGTCGCCAAACCGTATGAGGCGAAGACTGTCACACGCTGGAGCGTGGCGAAGACTGATGCTGGTCTGGGGCCAACGGTGCGGGTTCCGATGGCGTGAATGCGCGTATAGGTAGTGTATCCTTCATCCTTCGAGGGGTAGGGTAGGGCTCCGCCGAGGAGTCGCCCGTGCAGCCGTCCCGCCTTCCTGAGCTCTCCCGTCCCGACCCTGACCGGTCGATCCGCGTCATGGTCGTCGACGATTCCGCCGTGGTGCGCGGCCTGATCGCGCGGGCGCTGGAGGCCGATGCGGCGGTCTCCGTGGTCGCGCGGGCCGAGAACGGGCAGGCAGCCCTGGCCCAGCTGGAGCACGTCGAGGTCGACGTCATCGTGCTGGATCTGGAGATGCCGGTGATGGACGGGATGACCGCCCTGCCGCTGATCCTGTCGCGTCGGCCGGGGGTGCGGATCATCGTCGCCTCGACCCTGACGTTGTGCAATGCAAGGTTGTGTCTGGATACGCTTCAGGCGGGCGCGTCCGACTATGTCTCCAAGCCCGAGGGCGGAGGTCTGGTCCACGCCGAGGAGTTCCATCGCCAGCTGCTGGCCAAGGTCCGGGCCCTCGGCGGCGCGCCCGAGCCGGCGGGCGGCGCACCGCCCGCACGCCCGTCGCCGCGCCCCGTCCCGCCGCCGTCAGCAGCGACCGTCCGGCCCGAGGTTATCGCCATCGGCGGTTCGACCGGGGCGCCGCCCGCCCTGGTTCAGGTCTTCGAGTCCCTGCGCGGGGTGAGCCTGCCGATCCTCCTGACCCAGCATATGCCGCCCATGTTCACCGCCCTTCTGGCCGAGCAGCTGGCGCGCGCCGGGGATCGGCCGTGCCGCGAGGCCGTGGACGGCGAATCGGTCGTTCAGGGCCGCGCCTATGTGGCCCCCGGCGGCTGGCACATGACCGTCGAGCGGTCGCAGGGCGGCCCGATGATCCGGCTGAATCAGGAGCCGCCCGAGCATTTCTGCCGCCCCGCGGTCGATCCCCTGATGCGCAGCGTGGCGCGGACCTACGGCGCCTCGGCCCGGGCGGTGATCCTGACGGGGATGGGATCGGACGGGGCTTCCGGCTGCGCCGCCGTCGCCGAGGCCGGCGGGCGGTTCGTGGTCCAGGACGAGGCGACCAGCGTTGTCTGGGGCATGCCGGGCGCCGCCGCCCGCACGGGCCGGGCCGAGGCGGTCCTGCCCCTGTCCCGCATCGGCGAGTGGCTGAAGCGGGCCGCCGCATGACCGGGGCGATCAGCGACATCGAGGCCTTCCGCCGTCTGGTGCTGGAACGCTCGGGCCTCAGCCTCGGAGCCGACAAGGACTATCTGCTGCAGAGCCGGCTGACGCCCGTGATGCGCGAGGAGGGGCTGGCGACGCTGGAGGCCCTGTTCGCCCGTCTGCGCCTCGACCCGCGAGGGCGGCTGGCCCAGCGCGCCGTGGACGCCATGGCCACGCACGAGAGCTACTTCTTCCGCGACGCCACCCCCTTCGACCAGTTGCGCGACGTCCTGTTGCCGGCGCTGGTCGCGCGACGGGCCGGGGCGAAGCGCCTGCGGATCTGGAGCGCGGCCTGTTCCAGCGGTCAGGAGCCCTATTCGCTCGCCATGCTGCTGCTGGAAGAGCGTCGGCTGATGCCGGGCTGGACCGTCGAGATCCTCGCCACCGACATGTCCCAGCCGATCCTCGATCGCGCCCGGCGCGGGCTCTACAGCGATTTCGAAACCTCGCGCGGCCTGTCGGAGGCCCGCCGCTCGCGCTGGCTGAAACGCGACGGCGGCGACTGGTCGATCGCGCCCGAGGTTCGGGCCCTGGTCGAGTTCCGTCCGCACAATCTGATGGACGGGGTCGTCGGCATGGGCCGGTTCGACCTGATCTTCTGCCGCAACGTCCTGATCTATTTCGAGCAGCTGCAGAAGCGCTGGGCGCTCGCCCGCCTCTCGGAGGCGCTGGAGCCCGACGGCGCCCTGATCCTCGGCAGCGCCGAGACCGTGGTCGGTCTGGACAGCGCCTTCGAACCCATGCCCGGCCTGCGCGGCGCCTTCCAGCCTCGCGCTCGCGAGGACCGTCTCAGCGCCTAGGCTCGGCGCACAGAAGAGGGGCGCGGCCGTCTCCCGCCGCGCCCCTCGGGAGCCTTCTGAAAGATCGGGTCAGGCGGCGGCCAGCTTGTCCATCTCCAGCGTCAGGGCCTCGGCCTGCTGGGCCAGTTCGCCGGACGCCTTGAGCAGGTCGGCAGAGGCGTCGCTGGTCTGGACGGCGGCGGCGTTGACCCCGGCGATGCTGGACGACACCTGCCGCGTGCCCTCCGCCACCTGGGTGACGTTGGCGGCGATCTCGCGCGTCGCGGCCGACTGTTCCTCGACCGCTCCGGCGATGGCCGAGGCGATGTCGGCGACCTTCCTGATGGTGTCGGTGATGCCGCCGATGGCCCCGACCGAGGTCTGGGTCGCCGACTGCATGGCCGAGACCTGGGACGAGATTTCGTGCGTCGCCCGCGCGGTCTGGTCCGACAGGCTTTTCACCTCCGAGGCCACGACAGCGAAGCCCTTGCCGGCCTCGCCCGCTCGCGCCGCCTCGATGGTGGCGTTCAGCGCCAGCAGCTTGGTCTGGCCGGCGATGTCGTTGATCAGGGTGACCACATTGCCGATCTTCTGCGCCGCCTGGGCCAGGCTGCGGATCGAGTCCGAGGCCTTGTCCGCCTCGGTCACCGCGTGCTGGGAAATGCTGGAGCTCTCGGCCACCTGACGGGCGATCTCGCCGATGGAGGCCGTCAGCTCCTCACCCGCAGACGATACGGTCTGGACGTTGACCGAGGTGATCTCGGCGGCGGAGGCGACCATTCCGGCCTGACGTGTCGTCTCCTCGGCGGTCACCGCCATCCCCTCGGCGGTGGCGCGCATCTGGGAGGCGGCGGAGGCGACGATGCCCGAGATCTGGGTCACCCGCTCGGCGACCCGCTTCTGGGCGGTGATGTCGGTGGCGTATTTCACGACCTTGAACGGGCGGCCGTTGCTGTCGAGGATCGGGTTGTAGCTGGCCTGGATCCAGATCTCGCGCCCGTCCTTGCCGAGGCGTCGATACTGGCCGGCGTCGTATTCGCCGCGCCCCAGCTTCTCCCAGAACCGGCGGTACTCGGCGCTGGCGGCGTATTCGGGATCGACGAACAGGCTGTGGTGGCGCCCGACGATGTCCTCCAGCCGATAGCCGACGGCACCGGTGAAGTTCTCGTTGGCCGACTGGATCGTCCCGTCGACCGAGAATTCGATCACCGCCTGGGCCTTGTTGATGGCCGCGATCTGGCCTTCGAAGTTGGCGGATTCCAGCTTCTGGGCGGTAATGTCGGTGGCGTACTTCACCACCTTGAAGGGCCGTCCGGCGGCGTCGAGGATGGGGTTGTAGCTGGCCTGGATCCAGACCTCCTTGCCGTTGCGGCCGAGGCGGCGGTACTGGCCCGCATCGAACTCGCCCCGGCCCAGCCGCTCCCAGAAGGCGCGATAGCCGGCCCCTTGGGCCTCCGTTGGATCGACGAACAGGCTGTGGTGGCGGCCGACGATGTCCTCCAGCCGGTAGTCGACGGTGGCCAGGAAGTTGGCGTTGGCGTCCACGATGGTCCCGTCCATGCCGAACTCGATGATCGCCTGAACCTTGTCGAGCGCGGCCAGCATGCCGGCGTGTTTGCGGTCCTCGCTGATGTCGGCCAGCTCGACCAGCTCGCCCAGCGGCCGGCCGACCTCGTCGCGCACCGCGGTGACCCGGACCGAGAAGGGGGCGGCGCCGACGGCGATCTCACCGGTGCGGACGTCGGGCGCGGCGCCGATGCGGGCGGGATCGAAGCTGACGCCCGCCAGACCCATCCGCCCGCCTTCGGGGCTCAGGGGATCGAGGCCGGGGAAGGCCTGCGACAGGGCGGTGGCATGGGCCTGCATCAGGCGCCGCGCCGCGCCGTTGACGCGCAGCACCTCGCCCATCGGGTCGAGCAGGATCAGGGCCGAGGCGGCGCCGTCCAGCGCGGCGGCGGCGAAGGCGGGATCCAGCATGACGGGTTCGGGGTCTTCGGAAGCATGAGCGAGGGCGGGCATGGGCGTGTTCCTCCGGTGAAGGGTCAGGCTGCGAGAGGGGCGGTGAGGGCGGCCCCGGAAAGAGCGGGAAGGGCGAGCACGGCCGCGATGTCGAGGACCAGCATCAGGTCGTCGTCGAGGCGGTAGAGGCCGGCGCACAGGGCGCGCCATTCGCTGGCCAGGGTGATGGGCTGGGGCTCCTGGGCGGCGAGGTCGAGCCACAGGACGTCGCCGACATCATCGACCTGCAGGGCGTAGAGCTCGCCCGCGCTCTCGACGATGACGCACATATGCGGCTGGTCGGCCTCGCGCGGCGTCATGCCGAGGCGGCGGCGCATGTCGATGGCGGTGACGATCCGGCCGCGCAGATTCAGCGAGCCCGCCACCTCGGCCGGGGCGCGGGGCACGCGGTCGATGCGCACGGGGGCGATGACGTCCTGCACGCTCAGCACCGGGGCGCCGAAGGTCTGGTCGCCGACGCGCACCGAGACCAGCCCCTGAACCCCGTCTGTCGTCGGCCGGCTCATCAGGCGGCTCCGCGCAGCAGATTGTCGTCGAGGTCGGTCAGCAGCTGTTCGCGATCGAGATCGGCTTCCAGACTGTCCAGCCGGTCGCGCGCTTCCATCCGATAGGCGCCCAGGCCCAGCAGGGGCGTCGCGTGCCAGGCCGAGGCCTGTCCCAGGGTGTGCGCCAGCTGGCGGGCGCCGGGTGCGCCGGGGGTGGTGTCGGCCAGGATCAGGTCATAGACCGCGCCGCCGTCATGCAGGGTCAGGGCGTCCCGGGCGCTCGCCGCCACCTCGACGCCGTATCCCGCCTGGGCCAGCAGGGGGCCGAGCAGCAGACGGGTGAAGGGGCTCTGATCCACGACCAGAATGCGCCGGTCGCCGGTCTTCAAAGCAGGGGGAGGGGCAGGGGAGGGGGCGTCGGAAGCCACCCCCGCGCCGCGTCCGTAGAAGTCGAGGTCGATCAGCTCCGTGGCCTGACCTGCGACGATCAGACTGCCCGCCGCGCTCGCGCCCGCACCGCCGAGCTGGGCCGAGGCCGGGCCCTCGACGATGTCGACGATCTCCTCTGCCAGAACCCCGAAGCCGGTCGCGCCCCGGGCGAAAACCAGCAGCGGCCGACGACGCCCTTCTTCAGCTTCGACTTCGATCCGGACCGGTTTGCCGTCACAGCCGACGACCGGCATCAGGGCGCCGCGATACTGGATCACCGACCGGCAGTCGACGTGTTCGATGCTGGCGCAGTCCAGGTCCTCGATGCGGGCTACACTGTCCAGCGGGGCGGCCTTCAGCGCCGCCTCCGGGGTCTTGAAGACCAGCAGGGTCCGGGTCTCGCCGGACGCCTCCGTCCCGGCCTCGGCCGCATCCTCGGCGCCGTTGACCAGATGGCCGGCGCCCGCCTCCAGCGACATCCCCTTGAAGTCCAGGATCATGATCACCGAGCCGTCGCCCATGATCGTGGCTCCGGAATAGATCTTCAGATGGCGCAGCACCGAGGCCACCGGCTTGACCACGATCTCCTCGGTGTCGAACACCCGGTCGACGATGACGCCGAAGGTGAAGGCGCCGATCCGGGCCACCACGATACAGGCGTCGGCGCGCGGGTCCTCCCGCTCCTCCAGCCCCAGCAGGGCCTGCAGCGACACCAAAGGCAGCAGCCGGTCGCGCAGCCTCAGGACCCAGGCGCCGTTGATCTCCTCGATGCGACGGGACGGCGGGGCCGCCTCGCCATCCGTCGCCTCGGTCTCATCCGACAGCGGACCGGCGCCGGTGCTGACGAGCTCGATGATGCTCGATTGGGGCATGGCGAAGCGCTCGCCGCTGGCCTCGACGATCAGGGCCGAGACGATGCTCAGCGTCAGGGGGATGCGGATCGTGAACCGGGTGCCCTGACCCTCGACCGAGGCCAGTTCGATGGCCCCACCGATCTTCTCGATATTGGTCCGCACCACATCCATGCCGACGCCCCGGCCCGAGACGGCGGTGACCTGATCGGCGGTGGAGAATCCGGGGGCGAAGATCAGCTGGCGCGCCTCGGCGTCGGTCATGGCCGCCGCCTGGGCCGGGGTGATCAGACCGGCCGACAGAGCCTTGGCGCGGATGGCCTCGGCGGGCAGGCCGCGCCCGTCGTCGGACATTTCGACCAGAATGGCGCCGCCCTCGTGCCGGGCCTGCAGCAGGATGCGGCCCGCAGCCGGCTTGCCGGCGGCCCGGCGGCGTTCGGGCGTTTCGATGCCGTGGTCCGCCGCATTGCGGATCATATGGGTCAGGGGGTCCTTGATCAGTTCCAGCACCTGCCGGTCCAGCTCGGTCTCCTGACCCTGCATGACCAGTTCGATCGACTTGCCGAGGTCGGCGGCAAGGTCCCGCACCAGCCGCGGCAGCTTGGCCCAGGCGCCCGAGATCGGCTGCATCCGGGTGGTCATCACCCCTTCCTGAAGCTCGCTGGTCACCTGATTGAGCCGGTTCAGCGGCCCGGCGAAGGCGCTCTCGGGATCGGTCCTCAGGGTCTGGATCAGCTGGTTGCGGATCAGCACCAGCTCGCTGACCACGGTCATCAGGTTTTCGAGCACCTCGACATTGACCCGGATCGACTGGCTGTCGGCGGACGGGGCGGTGGTCGAGGGCGGTGTTTCGGCCTGCGGACTTGTTGCAGGGGCAGGGGTGGTCGGCGTCAGCACCCGGTCCACAGCCTCGGCCTCGGCCTCCAGCGCCAGCAGGGCCTTGCGTATGGCGGCGACGGCGCGCCCGGCGGCCTCACCGTTCAGCCCGGGCAGGGCGGTGGACAGGGCCGTGGAGAAGTCGCCCGCCCCGCCCCGCGCGATCCTGCAAAGCGCATCCCTCAGGGCGGATTGCACCCGGTCGGCGTCCAGCGCCTTGGCGACGGCCTGCACCTCGGCGTCGGCCGTCAGGGCGAACAGGGCCGCCTCACAGGCCGCGTCCAGCGTCGCCTCTCCACCCAACCGTTCCAGCAGCGGCCGCGCGTCCGTCTTCGCCTCGGGCGCGGCTTTGGCCCCTTCCCCCGCGAAGATGGCGTCCAGCGCCGCGATCAGCCGGCCGTCGTCCCCCGACGGCTCCTCGCCATGCACGGAAAGGTGGTCCACGATCTCGCGGATGACGTCCAGAACGTCGAGGATGGCCGAGACCGCGCCGGGCGTGACCGCCAAGGTCCCGTCGCGAAACCCGCCCAGCACATTCTCGGCCGCATGGGCGACACCCTGCAGCCGCGACAGACCCAGAAAGCCGCTGGTGCCCTTCAATGTATGGGCGAGGCGGAAGATTTCGCCCAGCAGGGCGGGGTCGTCCGGCGCCTGTTCCAGCCGGACCATCTTCGAATCGAGCGCTTCCAGCCCCTCGAGAGCCTCAGCCACGAAATCCCTGACGACCTCGTCCAACGGATCACCCTGTCGCAAGCCCGGACAGCCGGGCGAAGCAACCATGGCGCGAACAGGGTTAACCGGAAGTTACAACCAGAAAGAGCATCCAATTTGGCATTAACGCAACCTTAGAGTGTATCGCTCACTTTCGATACAGGCCGGGAGGGGCCGGGAGAGGGAGCAACGGCCATGGCGGTCGACAAGACGATGAATGTTCTGGTGGTCGATGACTACCGCACCATGATCCGGATCGTCAGGGGGCTGCTGAACCAGCTCGGCTTCCACAATGTGGACGACGCGGCCGACGGCGACACCGCCTTCCAGATGATCAAGTCCAAACCGTATGGCCTGGTCCTGTCGGACTGGAACATGCAGCCGACGACCGGTCTGGAACTGCTCCAGCGGGTGCGCGCCGACGACGAGGTGAAGGCGGTCCCCTTCGTCATGGTCACCGCCGAGGCCAAGACCGAGAACGTGGTCGCCGCCCGTCAGGCCGGGGTGAACAACTATGTCATCAAGCCCTTCACCCTGGCCGTGCTCAAACAGAAGCTGACCTCCGTCCTGGGCGAAATCTGACCGTGACCCGGTCCGATTTCCTCGCCGAGATCGCCGCCGTCCGGTCAACGCTGGAGGGCGCCGCCCAGACCCTGCTGGCCCTGTCGGAACAGGGACTGGATCTGGTCCAGGCCGAGCCCGTCGACGCCGGGGCGGTGGAGACCCTGTTTCTGGAGATCCTTCAGGCCTGCGCCTTTCAGGATCTGGCCGACCAGAGACTGGAGCGGCTGGCGGCCTCGGCGACCGGCCGGGTGGAGTCCCGGGCCGCCGCCCATCTGCTGAACGGTCCCGCGGCGGACGGGCTGGACCAGACGGCGGCCGACCGCCTGATGCAGGCCGGGTGAGGCGGCCATGCCCCTGTCCGGAACCCGCCTCGGCCTCCGTGACATCGAGCCTTTGGTCGTGGACGACAATCCGCAGTCGACGGAGCTGCTCGGCGCCATCCTGATGGGCTTCGGCATCAGCCGTCCGACCAAATGCCACAGCGTCGAGGCCGCCCGCGAGGCCCTGCTGACCCGCCGCTTCGACCTGATCATGGTCAACTGCGAGATGGCCGAGGAGGACGGCTTCGCCCTGGTCCGCGACCTGCGGGCGGATCGGGAGGGGCCCAACGCCTGCACCCCCGTCCTGATGCTCAGCGCCTCGACGCCGGAGTCCAAGGTGGTCCGGGCGCGGGACTGCGGCGCAAACTTCACCATCGCCAAGCCGGTCTCGCCGATGATCCTGCTGGAGCGGATGCTGTGGATCGCCCAGAGCCGAAGGGCCTTCATCGACACGCCCCGCTACCACGGCCCGGATCGCCGCTTCCGCACCGAACCCCTGGCGCCGGGGATCAGCGAGCGCCGCGCCGAGGACCTCAGGATCATTGCCGTCCCCGAACGCGCCCTGTCGCAGGAAGAGATCGACGGGCTGTTCACATGACGGGCTCCAGCTTCACACCGCCCAACGAATTGGCCCGCATCCTGACGGCGGCGGATAGCGCGACGATCGAGACCTTGGCCCATGACGCCGAGGCCAGGGTCCAGGCCATCGCTCCGGCCATCGCCATCCGGCTGGGTCCCCAACTCTCCGACCTGCTCGTCCTCTGCCGCCGCCCCGACGGGCAGATCCAGGCCGACGCGCGCGCCATCCGCCGTCTGGCCCTGTCGATCGCCGAGACGGCCGCGGTCGCCCGTCGCAACGACCTGGTGCCTCTGGTCATCGACCTGTGCGACCTGCTGGACGGCTGGATCGATTGCGGCTGCTGGCGCTCTGGCGCGGTGACGGTCCAGGCCGAGGGTCTGGGCGTGCTCTTCTTCGACCGGTCGCTGGCGCCCGCCGATCAGGCGCGGCTCTCGGCCGGGCTGGCCGCCATGACCTCCGCCGTGACCCGCGCGACCCGCCGCGTCGCCTAGCTTTCGGAGCCCGGCAGGATCAAGGGGGCGAGGCCCGCGAAGGCCGGCGTCTCCTTGGCCCGGCGCGCCTGGATCGCCGTCAGGATGTCCGACGGGTTCCACAGCGAGCCCTGCATGACCGCCACCCACTCCAGCCCCTCGGCGACGGTGTGATCGCGCGCATAGCCGATCGCGGCCTTCGATCCCGTGACGGCCAACGGCGCCTTGCCCGCGATGGTCTTCGCCATCTCCAGCGCCGCCGCGACCACGGCCCCGGCGTCGGGCAGCACCGCATTGACGAAGCCCAGCCGCTCGGCGCGGTCGGCGGTCAGGCTGGTCCCCAGATAGGCCAGTTCGCGCACCACCCCCTCGGGCAGGATCTTGGGCAGGCGCTGCAGGCTGCCGACGTCGGCCATCATGCCGATATTGATCTCCTCGATCCGGAACAGGGCGTCGGCCGAGGCCAGCCTCAGGTCGCAGGCCGAGACCATGTCCAGCCCGGCCCCGACGCAGGCGCCGTGCACCGCCGCGATCACCGGGAAACGCGCCTTCTCCAGCGCGGTCAGGGCGTCCTGAAGATCGCGCACCGCCTGATGGAAGGCCTGCCGCTGGGCCGACGTCTCGGCCGGCAGGATGGCCCCGCTGGAGAAGACGGAGATGTCCATCCCGGCGCAGAAGTTGCGGCCCTCGCCGGAGATGACCAGGGCATGGATCTCGCCGGTCCGGTCCAGCGCCGCGACGGCGGGACCGAAGCCGCGCCAGAAGCTCATGTCGAGCGCGTTCGACGCCTCGGGCCGGGTCAGGCGCAGATGGGCGACGGCGCCCTCACGGGTGATCTCGAAGGCGGCCATGGCGGTTCTCTCCAGCGACGTCTCTGCCGGACGCCCGGATCTTTCCTTCCACCGCCGACAGCCCCTCGCAAGGGTCACCTAAGGTCAGGCGGCGCTGAGTTTTTCGTGAGGGGCGGAGGTCCCCGCCAGTGCGACCTGCACCTCGCGCAGCCGCTCCGACAGTTCCGCCGCCTTGCGCTCCAGCGTCTGGCGCAACCGCACCGCCCGGTCGGTGTCGGACGGGGCCTGATCGATGACCGCCCGGATCTCGACCACGGAGACGTCCAACCGCCGCAGCAGCACGATCATCGCCGCCATCTCGCACTGATGGCCGGTGAACAGCCGCGCCCGGTTGGCGGTGCGGAACGGCCGCAGCAGGCCGATTTCCTCGTAGTACCTCAGGGCCCTGAGGCTGGTCCCGGTCATCTCCGCGAGGCGGGCGATGCCGACGACGGCGAGCGAGGGATTGGCCCAGTTGGAATGGCTCATCGTCGTCGGCTCCGGGGAGAGGGGTCAGGCGGGCGTTTCGGCCTCGGCCTTGCGCGGGGCGTTGGCCATGGCGAGCCAGTAGCCGCCCAGCGAGATGAAGCCGGTCACGACGCCCAGCCAGGTCAGGGAGATGCCCATTCCCGTCGGCCCCTCGAACAGGGAGGCCATGCCCACGACGATGGCGCCGGTGATCGGGCCGCCGACGACGGTGGCGACGATCTTGAGCGCGGCGATGCTGGTGGCCCGTTCCTCATTGGGCAGCAGGACGGCGATGGCGGCGGTGTTGACCAGGTTGACGACCGCCCCCCCGGTCAGCAGGGCGAACAGCACCCAGGCGAAGCCGGAGACCGTCGGCATGATCGGATAGGCGCTGGCCGGGATGCTGATCGCCGTGGCGACGACGGCGGGCAGCAGGATGCCGCCGCGCATCTTCAGCTTCTGGGCCCAGTCGGCGGTGAAGCCGCCCAGCACCGAGCCGACGATGCCCGAGCCGAGGATCACCAGCCCTACCCAGCCGCCGAACTGGCCGGGCGACTGATGGTACTGGCGTACCAGCACCGACCCCATCCACAGGGCCGCCGCGCCCTCGGCCAGGGCACCTGAGAAGTTGCCGACCAACAGCGGCCCGAGGAACATCTTGCGCTTCCAGAAGGCGCGCAGGGTCGGGATGAGGGCGACGCTCTGCTGCTCGACCTCATAGCGTTTCGGCTCGCGGATGAGGAACAGCGGCAGGGTCAGGATGGCGGCGCCGATGCCGACCAGCAGATGGGTCTCACGCCAGGGCGCCATGCCGGCGATGAAGGCGCTCGGGTGGGCTTCCAGATAACCGAACAGGGTGCCGCCGATGGCGAAGGCCGCCGCCGCGCCGCCCCAGGCGCCGATCGAGAGCAGCAGCATTGAGCGGCCGCGCTTCTCGGGCATGCAGACGTCGGCCAGAAGGGAGACGACGACCGGGAAGGCCGTGCCGCCGCCGATGCCGGCGACGAGGCGCGCGGCGAACAGGCCGTAGAAGTCGGTGACGAAGGCGGTGCCGATGGTGCCGATGGCCCACAGGGAGGCGAGGAAGACCAGCATCCGGTTGCGCGTCCTGTGATCCACCCACCAGGCGATGGGCAGGGCCAGAAGGGCGGTGGGGATGGCCGTCGCCGTGCCCACGATCATGGCCAGCTGGACGTCGGTCATCTTGAGATCGAGCTTGGCCGCCTCCTGCAGCGGCGCCAGCAGGCCGCCGACGGTCAGGGCCGTGAACAGCGTCAGGGTCAGCAGCCAGACGACGCCCCATTTGGTCTTGCGGAACTCGGCGGGCGGCGAGGTGGGGACCTCGGCGTCGTCGGCGGTGACGGTGGTCATTGTCGTTTCCTCGAAAGCGGACCTTGAGGCCCGTCTGTTGTTCGCGAAGTTCAGAGATCCGGCCGGGTCAGGGCCGCATAGGTGAAGGTGCGGGCTTTCGCCCGGAACTCGCCGGAGATCGGGTCGGCGAAGCGCTGGATCAGGCCGACGAAGATCAGATCGTTCTCGGGATCGATCCAGAACCAGGTCCCGCCCATCCCGCCCCAGGCCAGGGTGCCGCGCCCCTCGACAGAGCCCAGCCGGCGCGGATCCTTCATGACCGAGAAGCCCAGGCCGAAGCCGAAGGCCGGGTTGAAAGGCAGCAGTCGCAGGGGATGAGAGGTAGCGAGCACCGCGTCCGGAATGACATTCGTCGACATCAGTTCGACCGTGACGGGCGCCAGGATGCGCACCCCGTCCAGCTCGCCCCTGTTCAGGATCATCTGGGCGAAGCGGGCGTAGTCGCTGATCGTCGAGACCAGTCCGCCGCCTCCGTCCTCGAAGGGCGGCGGGGCGATGAAGGGGTTGATCGGCGCGTTCAGGACCTCGGTGACTTCCTTCAGCCCGCCCTGGGCGTCGTCCTGATAGAAGGTCACGAGGCGATGGGCCTTGTCGGGCCCGGTCTGGAAGCCGGTGTCGACCATGCCCAGCGGGCCGAAGATCCGGTCCTGCAGGAAGTCGCCGAACGTCTGGCCCGAGATCCGGCTGACGATGACGCCGAGAATGCCCGAGGCGATGGAGTAGAACCACTCGCCGCCCGGCTGGAACATCAGGGGCTGGGCCGCGACCTTGTCGACGAAGGCCTGGGCGCCGTCCGGACGCGCGATCCCCTCGGCGAAATAGGCCTTCTCCAGCGGGTGGTAGTCGGGGAACAGGCCGTAGGCGAAGCCGGCGGTGTGGCTCATCACCTCGCGCAGGGTCGGCGGGCGTTTGGCGTCCTCGATGATCATCCCGCCGTCCGGGCCGACGCCGGCGCAGACCTTGAGGGCCGAGAACTCGGGAATGAAGTTCGTCACCGGATCGTCGAGGACCCAGTGGCCCTCCTCGAACAGGATCATCATGGCCGTCGCCGCGATCGGCTTGGTCATCGAATAGATGCGGAAGATGGCGTCGGGGCTCAGGGGCGTCTCGCCGCCCAGCACGGCCGATCCGTGCGTCCTGAACGCCGCGACCTTGCCGTGCCGCAGGATCAGGGTCGAGACGCCGGCGACGCGCCCCGCCTCGACCATCCCGGCCATATAGTCGTCCAGGCGACCCAGTCGGGCGCTGTCGAAGCCCAGGTCCTCGGGACGGGCCGCGACGGGGAAGCCTGCGACGTCAGCCATGGGGTGTTCCTGCTTTTCGCTCGGCGGCGCGGGATTCGCAGATGGCCATGAATCCGCCGGCCATGAATTTCGCCATCCGCGCCTTGATGGCCTCGAAGTCGTCGGACTGGCACAGGCCGCCCGACAGGTGATCGATCCGGCCGGTGCGCGCCAGGCTCAGGGTCAGGGCGCCGGTGACGAAGTGATAGCCCCAGAAGATGTCTTCCTCGGCCGCGTCCGGCATCGCCTTCTTGAGCAGGTCGATGAGCTGCAGCACGACGGGGTCGAAGTTTTCCCACATCACCGCCGCGCCCCAGGCCGGGGTGTTGTTCAGCTGGCCGCCCAGCGCGCCGTAGTTCCGCCAGCCCTCGCCGCCCTCGATGTAGAGGTCCAGGTCGGTGTCCAGAAAGGCGCGCAGCGCACCCTCGACCGTGGGATGATCGCCGGTCTCCTCGGCATAGCGGGTCATCGCCTCGACCCGGCGGCCGATGGTGATCGGCGCCTTGCGACGCACGACCTGCAGGAACAGGTCCTGTTTGTCTTCGAAGTAGTAGTGCATCAGCGAGGTGTGGACCCCGACCTTCTGGGCCACGTCCTTCAACGTCACGCCGTACAGGCCGTGTTTGGAGAACAGCTCCTCGGCCGCGTCCAGCATCTGCTCCAGGCTCTCGGCGCGTTGCTCGGCCTTGGACCGGCCCTTGGGACGGGCGGCGGTCTTCGCAGCGGTCGTCTTCGCCTTGGCGGCGGCGGGCTTGGCGGCTTTCGGGGCGGCTTTGGCGGTCGTCATGGCGCGGGTCTCGAGCTCGGGCGGCGGCGCCCGATTCGCGAGCGGCCTGTAAGGATCGATGGTCATCCTAGAGCCTGCCCGTAGTCCGCGCGAAGCCGCGTCTTGTCGATCTTGCCGGTGGCGGCCAGGGGCATGGCCTCGACCTGCACCACCCGGTCCGGAATCCACCAGTCGGCGACCTTGCCCTTCAGCGATTTCAGCAGGGCGCCGTCCTCGACCGCATGGCCCTGACGCGGCTCGACCACCAGCAGGGGCCGCTCGCCCCATTTGTCGTCGACGCGGGCGATGACGGCGACCATGCCGACCGACGGATCGGCGCCGATGATCTGCTCGATATCGACCGGATTGATCCACTCGCCGCCCGACTTGATCAGGTCCTTCGACCGGCCCGCCAGCGTCAGGGCGCCTGAGTCATCGATGATGGCCAGGTCGCCGGTGTCGAACCAGCCGTCGGCGTCCAGCGCCGGGGCGGGGGCCTTGAAGTACTGACGCGCCACGCTCGGTCCCTTGACCTTCAGATGGCCGACCACGCCGCGCTGCTCGGGCAGGGCCACGCCGTCGGCGTCGGTCAGCAGCATGTCCAGCCCCATGGCCGGACGGCCCGAGGCCAGGGCGACCTCGTCGGGCGGCGACAGTGTGCCCATGGGCGACAGCTCGGTCATGCCCCAGCTGGTCTGGACGCGGACGCCGAGGCGGGATTCCATGCGCCGGATGAGGCTCTCGGGCGCGCCGGCGCCGCCGAGGATGATGCGCTCCAGCGTCGGGACCTGTAGGTCGTTGGCCTCGACATGGTCCAGCAGGCCGATCCAGACGGTCGGCACACCCGCCGTGACCGTGACGCCCTCGCTGCGGATCAGCTCCGCCAGACTGGCGCCGTCCATCAGCCGGCCGGGCAGGACCAGGGTCGATCCGACCGAGGGCGCCGAGAAGGGGAAGCCCCAGGCATTGGCGTGGAACATCGGCACAGTGATCAGGGCCACGTCCGCCCGCGACAGGGCCAGACAGTCCGACTGCAACGAGCGGATGGTGTTCAGATAGTTGGAGCGGTGCGTATAGAGCACCCCCTTGGGCGCCCCCGTCGTGCCCGAGGTGAAGCAGAGGCCGGCCGGCGTCTGTTCGTCGAACCCGCCCCAGGCCGGGCGATCGTTCGAGCCCTCGATCATCGCCTCGATATCGAGGTCGCCGCCCTCCAGCGGATCGCCGTCGAGGATGATCAGCTTCTCAAGGCTGGGGCAGCGCGCCATCAGGGCGCGTCCGATTTCGCCCAGACCCGAGCCGACGGCCAGGACCCTGTCCTCGGCCTGATCGATCATCGAAGCCAGATGGTCGGCGGTCAGGCGGGGGTTCAGGGTGTGGCAGACCATGCCGACCCCCATGGTCCCGTACCACATCTCGAGATGGTGGCGGGTGTTCCAGGCCAGCGTCCCGACCCGGTCCCCGGGCCGCAGGCCGAGGCCCAGAAGGGCGCCCGACAGCCTGCGGCTCCGGTCCAGGGTTTCGGCGTAGGTCTTTCGCGTGACCCCGCCCGGATCGGCCGAGACCACCTCGACCGACCCGTGCCATTTGGCGGCGTGGACCAGGAACTTGTCCACGGTCAGCGCATACTCCTGCATCGACCCCACGCCGCCGTACTCCACTAGAAGTTCTTCGTCAGACGGAGGCCGTACTGACGGGGCGGAGCCGCATAGCGCTGGCCCGCCTTGACCGAGGCCACGTATTCGAGGTCGGTCAGGTTGGTGGAGTAGGCCTGCAGGGTCCAGTCGTGGCCGCTGTCGTAAGTCAGCTGGGCGTTGACGATGTCCCGCTCCTTCAGATGGTCGCCGAGGGCTTCGTTGGCGAAGATGGTCGTCCAGGTGTCGGAGATGTGGCTGTAGTCCACGCGCGGTGTGAGCGTGCCATTGCCCAGGGCGAAGTCGTACTGCACGCCCAGGCTGAAGGTCAGTTCGGGCGAATAGCTCTGGGCGTGGCCTTCCAGATTGAGGCAGTTGCCGCTGGCCGGGCCGGTGTTCGGATCGCACAGGCCGGTGCGGGGCAGACGGGTGTCGGCGGCGAAGAACCGGCCGAGCTCAGAGTGCGACAGCGACAGTCCGGTATCGAACGCCAGGGCGCCGAACCGTCCTTGGGCCGAGGCTTCAAGACCGTAGATCTTGGTATCGCCGGCGACGTTGAAGATCGAGACGATCGCGGTCGAGGTCGGCTCGCCGACGATGACCTGGAAGTTCTTGTAGATGTTATAATAGGCGCCCAGCTGGGTCCGGACGTGGCCGCCGAACAGCGTCGACTTCCAGCCCGCCTCGAAGTCCGTCACGTCTTCGCCGTCGAAGGGCTTGGGCGGGATAAAGGCGAGGTTCGGACCGTTCAGGCCACCCGTCTTATGGCCCTGGGCCACGAAGGCGTAGAGGAAGTTGTCATCGTTCATCGTCCAGTTCAGGGCGACCTTTCCGGTGACGGCGTCTTCCTCGTAGCGGTCGTTCTGGACCAGACCCAGGCCCAGCAGCGGGGCGCGGAAGCTGGCGTCGTTGACCACGGTCGACTTGGTGTAGCGGGCGCCGACCTGCAGCTCGAGGCTGTCGGTGATGTCGTAGCTGATCTGGCCGAAGCCGGCCGCCGTCGTCTTCGGGTTCCGGCCTTCCAGCAGGGTGTCGTAGAGGATTGGCAGGGTCGCCGAGACATAGGTCGTCGTGACGAACTGCCCGGGCGGGAAGGTAATCAGGTCGTCCTGGTAGTAGGCGCCCAGAACCCAGCGCAGCGGGCCGGTGTCGGGCGAGATCAGGTTGAACTCCTGCGACAGCAGGCGCTGGTCGACCTTGTCGTAGAATGTGAAGGGCAGGGTGGCCGTACCGTCGGAGTCGGCGCGAACCATGGTCGTGCCGTACTGGGCGCCCGTGATCGACTTCAGGGTGATACCGTTGGCGAACTCATAGCTGATGTTCAGCACCGTGCGGGAGCTGGTGTCCCGCGCCGCGTAGGGTCCGTTCGTCGAGATGGTGTGCAGCGGCAGGGTCGAGTTGTAGGGGCTGGTCGGATAGCCGCCCATGTCATGGTCGGTGTAGTCGGACTTGAGCAGGACCTTGAGCTGGTCGTTCGGCTGCCACAGCAGGCTGCCGCGGATGCTCTTGGTGTCCAGCGCGCCGGGATTGGCGCGGGTGGGCGTGCCCAGAACGTCGAAGAAGCTCTCGCGGGTTTCCCTGTTGACCGCGATACGGGCCGCGAGGGTGTCGCCCAGCGGGATGTTCACCGCGCCCTGGATGCGCATGTCGTTGTAGTTGCCGTACTGGCCGGTGACATAGCCGCCGAAACCGTTGAAGTCCGGGTTCTTCTCGGTGATGAACAGGGCGCCGCCGGTGGCGTTCTGGCCGGCGAAGGTGCCTTGCGGACCGCGCAGCAGCTCAAGGCTCTGCATGTCGAAGAAGGGCTCGTTCTGGAAGTAGGCGGGGAAGACCGCCACGCCGTCTCGATAGGTGATGACGCCGACGCCGATCGAGGAGCTGTTCTCGGTCTTGCCGATGCCGCGGATGTTGAAGCTGTTGCCCTGGCCGGAGTTCTGCACCGTCACCGAAGGCATGGAGAACTGCAGGGTCTCGATGTTGGAGACGCCCTTGTTCTGCAGCTCCTCGCCGCTGAGCACGGCAGCCGCGACGGCGGTGGTCTGCAGGTTGGTGGTGCGGCGTTCGGCGGTGACCACCACGTCGCCCAGGGTCGTCGCCTGGTCTTCAGGGGCGGTCGGTTGGGCCTGTTGGGCGTGAGCAGCGCCGCACCACAGCAGCGCGGCGACGGACGTCGATATCCAGAGCTTCCCGGTCATGGGGCTAGCCTCCCTCGTTTGCGTTTCCTCGGCGATCTGCGTCGCCATGGCCCGGAACGTCACACCGAAATTCGGTTTCGTCAACGCTCATTCAATCGCGAGTGAAGATTTGACGTTTGCTGCATTGCGGGAGCAGACTGGGCTCTCAGCCGACGCGGGCGAAGACCCGGGCAGCCAGGATGGAGACAGACGGAATGCCGGATTGGGATCGCCCCGAAGACCTCCCAAGCCCGCTCGGCATGGTCGATCATCTCGACTCCGCGGGCTTCGGTCCGGGCGAGGAGGAGCTGGCCTTCGCCCGCGCCTATGTCGCCGACGGAGAGATGGATCCCGCTGTCCTGGCCATGCTGTCGGATCCCGAACGCGGCGCCCGTAACGAGCGCCGCAAGGCCTGGCGGATGCAGCGCGACTGGCCCGCGCTGAGCCAGTATCGCGACGATAACCTCGCCCGCGCCGGGAGCCCCATCGACGTTGTTTTCATGGGCGACTCCCTGACCGAGATGTGGCGCATCGCCAACCCCGGCCTGTTCGGGGGCGGCTACGTCAATCGCGGCATCAGCGGCCAGACCACGCCCCAGATGCTGCTGCGTTTCATGGCCGAGGTCGTCGCCCTGAAGCCCCGGATCTGCCACCTGATGGCCGGGACCAACGACGTCGCCGGCAACACCGGGCCGAACACGGCGCAGGACTTCCGGAACAACATCCTGGCCATGCTGGATCTGGCGCAGGCGCACGGGATCACCGTCGTCCTCGCCAGCCTGCCGCCCTTCGCCACCCTGGCCTGGAGCCCCGCTCTGGGCGACGTCAGCGGCCGGGTCGCCGAGCTCAACGCCTGGCTGAAGGCGACGGCGGAGGCGCGCGGTCTGGTCTTCGCCGACTATTTCGCCGCCCTGACGGACGGCGAGGGGCGGATGCGGACCGACTTCACCCGCGACGGCGTCCACCCCACGCGGCGCGGCTATGCGGCCATGGAGCCGGTGCTGGTCGAGAGCCTGCGTCGGGCAGGCTAAAACGAAAAGAGGCGGACCCTGCGGCCCGCCTCTCGTCGTCTTCGATCGCGATGGATCTCAGTAGCTGTTGGCGGCCGCGATGATGGCCTTGGCGGTCTCTTCCGGCGCGATCAGCATGGCCAGGTGGCCGGCCTCGACCGGGACGACCGTCGAATGCATCTGCTGGGCGAACAGCATCTGCAGCGGGGCCGGGATGATGTGGTCCTGTTGCGAGACGACCGAGATCACCGGGCGCGTCGACCAGGCGGCGGTGTCGCCGACGGCGTTGTCGTTGACGCCGTGGAAGGTCGGATGCTGGGTCGCATGCAGCATCTCCTGCTCGCCCTCGGGCAGGCCGGTGGCGAACTCGGTCTTCCAGGTGCTGATCGGCCAGGTGACATAGCCGCCGGCGTCCGCATGCAGGCTGGCGAACCAGGCGGGAAGCGGGAAGGCCGACAGGATCGAGTTGACCGACTGGCCCGGCTTGGGCGCGAAGGCGGCGACGTAAACCAGCGCCTTCACCTTCGGATTGTTGCCGGCCTCGGTGATGACCACGCCGCCGTAGGAATGGCCGACCAGAATGACGTCGCCGGCCTGGTCATTGATGACGCGGGTGGTGTTGGCCACATCACCTTCCAGCGACGACAGCGGGTTCTGCACCGCCACCACGTTCAAACCAGCGGCCAGCAGATACGGGATGACCCGGCTCCAGCTGGTGCCGTCGGCCCAGGCGCCGTGGACCAGCACCACGGTCTTCCTGGCGGGAGCGGTCTGGGCGTTGGCCGAGACAGCGGTGAGGCCGCCGAGCGCAATCAGCGCAGCGGCCAAAAGGGTACGAAGCGTCCTGAACATTGGGGAGAAGCCCTTCCATGGCTCCGTGGCCCCGCGCCGTGCGGTTCCCTGTGGAGTTGAATTCCTTATAACGCGGTTAGGCGACGGAAGCTTGTCTGTTACGTTTGTTGAGCACGGGGAGAACCATGGCCAAGGCCGACGACCGAACGGTGGTGCTGATCCACGGCCTCTGGGTCACGACGGACTCCTGGGCGGGGTTCCGCGAGGCGTGGGAGGCGGCGGGCTGGACCGTGGTGACGCCGACCTGGCCGGTGCTGCGCGGCCGGACGGCGGCGGAGATCAATGCCGCGCCGCCTGCGGAGCTCGGCGGGCTCAGCGTCGGGAAGATCGTCGATGCGCTGCAGGCCGAGATCGAGCGCCTGCCGGGCAAGCCTCTGCTGGTCGGCCATTCCTTCGGCGGCCTGTTCACCCAGATGTTGCTCGACCGGGGCGTCGGCCGGGCCGGGATCGCGGTCAATCCGGCGCCCATCGGCGGAGTGGTGCACGGCTGGCTGACCCTGACGGCGGCCCTTCCGGTCATCCTGCGCTGGAACGGCTGGAACCGGCCCTATGCCTTCACGCGAAAGCGCTGGGCCGACCGCTTCGCCAACGGGGCGCCGCCCGACGTACAGAACGGGGCGTTTGATGCGTATGTGATCCCGACCTCGGGCCGGGTCTTCTATCAGGCGGCCTTCTGGGCGGGGACCCGGATCGATCCCCGCCGCCGGACCCAGCCCCTGCTGATCACCTCGGGCGACAAGGATCGACTGGTGACGCCTTACCTCTCGCGCGTCGCGTACCGGATCCAGAAGCGCTCGCCCGCTAAGACCGACTTCCTCAACTTCCCCGGCCGTTCCCACCTGCTGCTGGCCGAGCCGGGCTGGGAGGAGGTCACCCGGGCCCTGATCGACTGGGCCGAGACCAACGCCTGACCTCTACGGATGCGCCGCCGTCCAGGCCTCGACCCGTGTCAGGGCGTTCTCGCGCAAGGCCCCGTAGACAGGCCGTAGTCGTTCAGGTGATAGCTGCCGAGATTGCGGGCCAGTGGATCGCTGTAGGCGGCCGGCGAGTCCTTGGGCAGGTCGACCTCCAGCATGCCGTCACGGCACCGGGCGCCGGTCAGATGCGGCAGCAGCGGCGGCATCGTCGCCGCGGCCGCGGGGAAGGGATCGCGGGGCAGGGGCATGCTGCCGGGATTGCTCTCCGGGCCGACGGCTTCCGGCCCATGCCCCTGCACCCGCCAGGTCAGGGGATTGACGCACATGGCGGGTGCCTGGTCCTCGCTCTTCCACGCCCCGCGCCACCAATAGGTCTTGTCGTGGATGATGATCCGCGCGGTCAGGCTGCCGGGCTTGCTGGAGTTCCAGGTCAGGACGCAGCCGGTCTGGTCGGCCGCGTCGCACAGGGGCAGACCCAACTCGGGGAAGGCGTCGGGCACATAGCCGCCGATCAGGTATGCGACCACCAGCCGGTCCTGCAGCGGCGTGCCCAACACCTGCTCCTGCAGCAGGCGGATGGCGTGAACCACGCCCTGGCTGTGGGCGGCGATGATGAAGGGCCGGTCGGCGTTGCGCCCCTCGTTGCGTCTGGCGATGAAGTCGCGGAAGGCGGCGGCGACGTCGGCATAGGCCAGATCGACCGCCCCGGTGTCGCCGAGCCCGCGCAGGGAGGCCTGCCGATAGCGGGGGGCATAGATGCGGCAGCAGCCGTTGAAGACGCTGGTCTGGCCCATCAGCACCGCCCGGTTCAGCGACGCGACGGCGTCCGGGGCGTCCCATGCCGCATTCCAGGTCTCGCTGCCCTTCACCGTGGTGGGGTGGATGAAGAAGACATCGGCGGGCGCGGCGGCCTCATCGACCACGGCCAGACCCGCAGGCGATGACCGCTCCAGACCGTTCCGGCCGGGCAGAGCCAGCCAGGTCTCGGGCTTCGCATAGTCGGGCGCGGGTGAGGCGCTCGCCTGATCGAAAGGCTTCGCCGGCCCGCCGCCGCATCCGGCGAGGAAGGCCGCAGCGGCGATCGCGACGGCCGCGAAGGCGCGCCGCGACGCCCGGCTCACGCCGCCGCTCCCGAGGTCCGGTCGTTCCAGCAGCGCACCGCGACGTCGGAGACTGTCAGATCGCTGACGCCCGTCACCGCGATCGTCCGCCGCTCACCCGCCGCCATGTCGAAGTGGTTGTCACTGAACCTCAGGTCCGCGCGGTCCGAGACCAGATGGACGAAGGCCAGCCAGGTCTCCGCGGACAGATCCACGGCCAGCTCTAGCGGCCCGACCTGCCGGATCGCGACCTCCGGTCGGGCGCCCTTCGTCAGCGGCAGGCTCTTGATCGGGGCGAACAGTTCGCGGTTCGCCGGGAACAGGTCCTCAGGCGAGTTCACCGTCAGGACCAGATCATCGGCCGCCGCGACCTCGCCGCGCCAGACGGGCGCGCCGGTGTTCGGTGCGACGGTGAAGTCCGTCTCGACCCGCCACTCCGACCGCCCGTCCAGATGCGACAGGGTGATCTCCGCCTTGCCCGAGACGGGCTCCAGCCGGTCGTTGGCGATCCACAGCTCGGCGACGCCGTCCTCGATCCGGAACGAGGTCATGACCGGGGCGAAGGCGCGCCGCACCGCGAACCAGCTGGCCTTCTGCACCCCGTCATAGTCGACGAGGCTCCAGCTGACGCAGGGCCAGCAGTCGTTGAACTGCCAGATCAGGGCGCCCGAGCAATGGGGCGTGCGGCGGCGGAAATGCTCGATGCCGAACTTCAGCCCCTCGGCCTGACACCACTGGGTGAAGTCGACATAGTCCTCGATCGTCTTTGGCAGACCCGTGACCGGGGACATCATCAGGTCGGCCTTGCGGGCCTCGTCCTTGATCCGCATCAGGAAGCCGGGGCTCTCCGGATCCAGATCGGCCGGGTTCATCCAGCGTCTGAGCGTAGCCAGCGCAGGCGCCGCCTGCAGCCCGAACTCCGACACGAAGCGGGACATGTCCTCGGCGTAGCGGAAGTACGAGACCGCTTCCGGAGTGGTTCCGAACTCGCCGATCATCTCGTCCTCGGGGATCGGCGGCACCCCGTGCCAGACGGTCCAGTCGTGGACATCCCCGGCGGTCATGCCGTTGGGGTTGGAGCTGCCCCACGGGCTGCCGGGGCGATACAGGGCCTTGGGGTCGAGGCGACCCAGCACCTCGGGGATCAGGTCGTCATAGAGGGCGGTCCCGGACAGCCGCACCGGATCGCCGCCCTTGTCGGTGTTGATCCGGTTCATCGCCTGGCTCTCGTTGTTGCCGCACCAGACGGCGAGGCAGGCGTGGTGGCGCAGGCGGCGCACCTGCTCCTCGACCTCGATCTTCACCGAGGCGGCGAACTCGCCGTCCTCCGGATAGTGGGCGCAGGCGAACATGAAGTCCTGCCAGACCAGCAGCCCCTTGCGGTCGCACAGGTTGTAGAAGGCGTCAGGCTCATAGACCCCGCCACCCCAGACCCGGATCATGTTCATGTTCGACGCGACCGCGTCGTCCAGCAGCCGGTCATAGGGCTCCGACGCCAGGTCGCCGACAAAGGACGAGGCCGGCACCCAGCAGGCGCCCTTGATGAAGACGGGGCGCCCGTTCAGCACGAAGCGGAAGAAGGTCGTCCCCGGTTCGCCCGGGTCCGGAGACTCGTCCAGGGCGATCGTCCGGATGCCGACGGACTGCACGACCTCGTCCACCAGGCGGTCCCCGTCGGACAGGCGAACCGACAGGCCATAGAGGGGTTGTTCGCCCAGATCGGCGGTCCACCACAGGCGCGGCCGTTCGATGGTCAGGGCGCCCGAGGCGTCGCCGGGCGGGCCGGTGCGGCTGAAGACGACGGCGCCGTCCGGGTCGGTCAGGGCGACCTCGACCACCAGGGCGGCGTCATGGGGCGCATCGACGGTGATGTGGACGCGGGCGCTTTCGGCGGAGACGGACAGGGTGTCGAAGCGGACCTCGGCCAGTCGCGGCCGGGCGCGGGTCTCGACGCGGGCGGCCTGCCAGACGCCGACGGTCGGCAGGTCGGGGCCCCAGTCCCAGCCCCAGCCGAACTGGGCCTTGCGGATCTGGTTGCGCTTCGAGCGGCTGACGCGGTCTGTGAAGGCGGTCCAGACGGGCAGGGGATGGTCGACGACGGCGAGGGCCGGCGGATCGAAGCGGACGGCGACGGTGTGGGTCTCGCCCGGCTGGATCTGGGTGCCGATGTCGAAGGCATGACGCCGGAACATATTGTCCGTCCGGCCCAGCAGCCGGCCGTCCAGATAGACGGAGGCGAAGGTGTCCAGGCCGTCGAAGACCAGCTCCGTGACCGTGTCCGGTTCTGCTGCGGGCGCGACGAAGGTCGTGCGTTGCCACCACTCCCGATCCCGCACCCAGGCGGCCGCGTCCTCGTTGCGGCCCTTGAACGGGTGCGCCAGCCGTCCGGCCGCGATCAGGGCCAGATAGGCGTCGCCCGGCGCCGGAACCGGCATCCAGGCGCCGGGCGTGTCGGCGGCGCCTACGGCCGAACCCTGACCGGGGTCGAAGTCCAGAATTTCCCAGCGGTCCAGCAGCACCGGAGCGCCCCCGCTCATCGGCTCTTCTCGACGTCCTGGACGAAGCGGTCGACCTCGGCGTTGGCCCTCTCGCCCGCGCCGACGAAGTAGTTGTGGCCGATGTCCTGGAAGGTGACGAGCCGGGCGTTGGGCAGCATCTCCGACATCTTCTTGCCGGCCTCATAGGGGACGGCCAGGTCCTGGGTGCCGTGCAGGACGAGGGTGGGGAGCTTCACCGCCGCCACCTCTTCCGGGGTGATGGAATAGTCGATGATGGCGTGGCTCTGGGCGATGACGCCGGTCATGTTGAACGGGTCCTTGTCCAGCATGGCCTTGTCGCGGGCGATGGCGTCGTCGGGCGCCGCATCGCCGTAGCCGCCCTTGTATTTGGCCGGCTTGGCGAAGGCCTTGAGCAGGGGCAGGGCGCGATAGATCAGGCTGATCAACCACTTCGGACGGGGCGGGATGTCCGGCGTCTTGGCCATGGTGCAGCCCAGGATCAGCGACCGGCAACGCTCCGGATAGCGGGCCCCGAACTCCAGGGCGATGCCGCCGCCCATGGAGACGCCATAGACGTGGGCGCTCTCGATACCGGCGGCGTCCAGCACCTTCAGGGCGTCGGCGACCATCTCCGAGACGGAGGTCTTGCGCCGCGTGCCGCTCTGGCCCGTGCCTTCGTTGTCGAAGGAGACCAGCCGGTACTTGCCGCCGAACGCCTCATAGACCGGGTACCACATGGCCGAGGAGTAGCGGTGGCCCATGATCAGCAGGATCGGCACGCCGTCGCCGCGCTCTTCCCAATGCAGCCTGATGCCGCCGTTCGTGATGAAGGGCATTCGATCTTCCTTCTCTGCCGCCGAATGGCGTTCGCGTTTCCGGTGGCGATCTGACGTCGCCTGATCCCATGCATTCCACCGAAACGCGGCTTCGTCAATCTTCACTCGCGATTGAATGAAAGTTGACCGGCCTCGATTTCGATGGAACATCTTATGCCATGGCGACGTCAGATCGCCGAGGAAACCGCACCCCCGAAAGGCTTCAGCTCCATGGCTCGCACCCTGATCGCCGGCGTCGGCATGATCCCCTTCGCCAAGCCCGGCCAGAGCGCCGACTGGGACGTCATGGCCGAGCAGGCCATCCGCCTCGCCCTCACCGATGCCGGCGTCGGCTATGAACAGATCCAGCAGGCCTATGCGGGCTATGTCTACGCCGACTCGACCGCCGGACAGTCGGCCCTCTACCGCGTCGGCTGCACCGGCATTCCGATCGTCAACGTCAACAACAACTGCTCGACCGGCTCCAGCGCCCTGTTCCTGGCGCGGCAGATGATCGAGGCGGGCGCCGCCGACTGCGTCCTGGCCTTCGGCTTCGAACAGATGTTGCCCGGCGCGCTCGGCGCCGTCTTCACCGACCGCAAGCGGACGCTCGATCATCATCTGACGGTGCAGGAGCGCATCCTCGGTCAGGACGATACCTCACCGCTCGTCGCCCAGCAGTTCGGCGGCGCCGGCCTCGACTATCAGCAGCGCTACGGCGCCCCCGACGAGGTGTTCGGCCTGATCTCGGTCAAGGCGCGCCGCCACGCCGCCAACAACCCCATGGCCCTGTTCCGCGATCCGATCTCGCTGGAGGAGGTGATGGCGTCCAAACACCTCTACGGCCCCCTGACCCGCTATCAGGCCTGCCCGCCGACCTGCGGCGCGGCTGCGGCGGTGCTGGTCTCACCGGCCTTCGCGGCGAAGCACGGGCTGAAGGCGGAGGTCGCCATCCTTGGCCAGGCCATGACCACCGACTATGCCGAGACCTTCACCGGCCGGTCGATGATGAGCATTGTCGGATACGAGATGACCCGCGAGGCCGCACGGTCCGTCTACGAACAGGCCGGCGTCGGCCCCGACGACATCCAGGCCGTCGAACTGCACGACTGTTTCACCGCCAATGAGCTGATCAGCTACGAGGGTCTGGGCCTCTGCGAAGAGGGCGGGGCCGAGCGTTACATCCGAGACGGCCAGAACACCTACGGCGGCCGCCACGTTGTGAACCCGTCGGGCGGCCTGCTGTCCAAGGGCCATCCGCTCGGCGCCACCGGCCTGGCCCAATGCTATGAGCTGACGCAGCAACTGCGCGGGACGGCGGACCGGCGGCAGGTCGACGGGATGACCCACGCCCTGCAGCACAATCTGGGTCTCGGCGGCGCCTGCGTCGTCACCCTCTACGGGCGCGCCTAGAACACTGGCCTAGGCGGCGATCACCGCCAGTAGCAGGCGCCGGAAGCCGTCGGCGGCCGCCACCGTGGCGGGCACATGCAGGCAGCGCGCGTCGTCTTCCTCGACGTGGTGATAGCGGTGAATGCCGAAGGTTCCGGCGGCGGGGGCGTAGCCGGCCTTGATCACCTCATCCAGCTCGCCCGCCGACAGGACGGCGCTGGACACCGGCGACTCGTAACCGAGCTGACCCGCGAACACGCCCTGCGCCACCAGCACGAGATCCGGCGAGATCGACAGTACCCGCTGGGCGTCGACATTGGGCAGGGGGGTGAGCACGCCGGGCAGTTCGCGCCAGTCCCGCGCCGCGACATTGGCCCCGAGGTGCAGCCAGAAGCGGGTCGCCTCGACCGGCGGCGCGATGGCCTTCATCGCCTCGGCCGCGCCCAGATATTCGTACTCGTGCCCGGTGTTGCAGATCAGGGCGAGGTTGTAGTCGGGCAGGGCCGCCGGAGCCCAGCGGGCGATGTCCAGCCAGGCCGCGATGCCGCCGCCACGCTCGGCCGCGCAGCCGAACCAGCCGGAGCGCGGGGTCGAAACCGCGATCCACTTCGCCTTGCCGCGATCCATCCGGCCCACGAAGTTGAAGGCGTCGCGTCGGCCGCCCTGACCGTCCAGAACCAGCCTGGCCTCCTTGCGCTCGAAGGCGGCGGCGAGGAAGGGCTGGGCCTTGTCGGGCGCCAGCAGGGCGACGGGGCCGGGGAACATCGGCTGGCGGCCGTCGGCGTTCAGGGCGATGACCTTGCCGGTCGGGCCGTTGGTGATGGTGACGACCGCCTTGGCGCCCGCCGCGAAGGCCGCGTCGATGGGGCCGCGGACGGGCCGGGGCAGGGCCGAGGACCAGCGGGCGAACGGCAGGTCGACCAGGGCGATCGCGCCCTGAAGCGATCCCGTGAAGTGCCCGGCGACATCGACGCGCACCAGAGGGCCGGTGACGCCGTCCGGCCCGGTCGGGGTCACGATGGGCTGCGGCCAGACGGGGACGGTCGCCCCTTCCAGCGTCAGCTCGGCCTTCGTCGCCTCGAAGAAGGGCGCCTGGAAGGTCTGGCGCTCGACGGCGTATCCGGCTTTCTCGATCTCGCCCGCCAGCCAGTCGCCGCAGGCCATGTCGCCGGGCCCGCCCGCGCGCTTGTTACCGAAGCCGACGTATTTCTGCAGGTCCGCCTCGATGCTCGCGGCGTCGGGCCCGGTGACCCTGGAAGCCGGGGCGCCGGACGCGGGCGCGGCGGTGGCGCAGGAGGCGGTCATGGCCGCCCCGCCGATGGTCGCCAGGGCGCCGGCGCCGAGGAAGGTTCGTCTGGAAGCATCGATCATCGCGGTCGCTTTCGTCGATCTGGAACGCAGAATGTCCGGGAGGGTCTCAGCCCGCCAATTCTATTGGGCAAGCCCCTTCTTCGCCCGTCCGCCGAGGAACAGGACGCTGACGAAGGACAGGGCGCACATGGCCGAAAGATAGACGGCGATGGGCAGGCTGGTCTCGTAGCGGGCGAACAGGGCCGTGGCGATGATGGGGGCCAGACCTCCGCCCACCACGGCGCCCACCTGATAGCCGAGCGAGGCGCCGGAATAGCGCACCGACTTGGGGAACAGTTCGGCGAACAGGGCGGCCTGTGGCCCGTACATCATGCTGACGAAGGTCAGCTGGACCGTGATGGCGGCGAAGATGAGCAGGGGCTCGCGCGTCTCGATCAGGGGGAAGACGGCGAAGGCCCAGACGCCCGACAGGAAGGCGCCCCACAGGAAGACGCCCAGCCGCCCGAACCGGTCTGACGCCGCGCCGCAGAGCATCAGGATCGGGATCATCAGGGCGCTGCCGGCCAGCACCGAGAACAGCAGGACGTCGCGGTCGATCTTCAGCGTCGTCGAGCCATAGGCGATGGCGTAGGTGATGGCGATGTAGAAGCAGACGTTGTTGGCGACGAAGGCGCCGCCGGCCAGCAGCACCGTCCGCCAGTGACCGAAGATCACCTCCAGCAGCGGCGAGCGACGGCGCTCGGCGGGCCCGGCGTCCGCGGGTTTCTCCGCTTCGGGCTCCCGAATGCTCAGGTGGATGATCAGGCCGATCAGGATCAGGCCGACGCTGAGCACGAAGCCGATGCGCCAGCCCCAGGTCAGGAAGGCGTCGTTCGGGGTCAGGGCGCTGACGATCAGGAAGACGGTATTGGCCAGGACCACGCCCAGCGGCACCCCGATCTGGACGAAGCTGCCGTAGAAGCCGCGCTTGCCGGCCGGGGCGCTTTCGATGGCCAGCAGGGCCGCGCCGCCCCACTGACCGCCGACCGCCAGTCCCTGCAGGAAGCGAAGGGCCACGAGGGCGAGCGGCGCCAAAACGCCTGCGGTCGCATAGCCGGGCAGCAGGCCGATGATCGTCGTCGACAGCCCCATCAGCAGCATGGCCACCACCAGGGCCTGTTTGCGCCCATGGGTGTCGCCGTAGTGGCCGAACAGCATCCCGCCCAGAGGCCGCGCCACGAATCCCACCGCGAAGGTGCTGAAGGAGGCGATTTGGGCCACGAACGGCGGCAGGTCGGCGGGGAAGAACAGGTGCGGGAACACCAGAGCCGCAGCAGTGCCGTAGATGAAGAAGTCGTACCACTCCACCGCGGCGCCCGCCGAAGCCATGATCGCGACCTTCAGGCCGGGCTTTTGGGCGGATTTCTCCGTGCCAGACATCGCTTTCTCCGGGTTTCCTCGGGCGTTCTGACGACGCCTTCCGTCCCTGGACTTTCAGCCGGGTCGCACGGGAGTGTCAATCGATTGTACAACAAAACAAAGATTATTGTCCGATGTGTAGGATAGAAAATCTATCACTTATGCCAAAAATGCCCTTTTCTTTCGGCTTTTCTCAATAGCTGAGCTGCAAGCGTCGGCGCGGAAATGTCGTAACGCAACAAAAGAAGGATTGTCGTACAATCTTGACAGTGCCCGGAGGCGGGAGGATGGTCCGGCTCAACCGGCGTCAAAAAGCCGGCATCGATAAATCATGGGAGAGGTAACAAGGCATGGTTCGTTTGCTCGCGTGCTCGTCCGCGGCTCTGATCGCGGCGATGGTCCCCGGGGCGGTGTTCGCCCAGACGGCGGCCCCGGCTCCCGCACAGACGCAGTCTGAACAGACTCAATCCACCAGCGTCGGCGACGTCGTCGTCACCGCGCGTCGTCGCGAGGAGGCCGTCCGAGACGTGCCCTCGACGATCACCGCGCAAGGCGCTGAAGCGCTGGAACAGAAGAGCCCGATCGAGGGCGTGGGCGACCTGCTGCAACTGGTCCCCGGCGTCCGCTTCAACGGCGTCCAGTCCGAGAACCTGGCCGAGGTTTCGGTGCGCGGTTCGGGCACCCAGCGCGCGACCAGCGCCGACTCGGCCGTAGGCCTGTTCGTCAACGGCGCCTATGTCGGCTCCTCGACCCTGGGCGGTCGCAACTTCAAACGCCTCGACTACTTCGACCTGGCGCGCGTCGAGGCTCTGGAGGGCCCGCAAGGCGCCCTCTATGGCCGTAACTCCGAGTTCGGCAGCATCAACATCGTCCTGAACCAGCCGGTCTTCCGCAACGGCGGCCGCGCCTCGGTGACCTACACCGATGACCTCGGCCAGGTTCAGTCGACCGCCATCGTCAACCGCCAGATCAGCGACAAGGTCGCGGTCCGCTTCGGCGCCCAGGTCACCGGCCAGGGCGGCGGCATCTACTACAATCCGAACCAGGACAAATACTACGATCACACCGACGGCTACCTGCTGCGCGGCCAGATCCGCTACAGCTCGGGTCCGCTGGATGTGAACCTGATGGTCGATGCGCAGGACATGAACCTGCCGACCTTCGTCAACCAGTGGGTGGTGCCGGCGGGCCGGATCGCGACCCTGCCGCAGGGCTACACCGGTCCGCGCTACGACGTGGGTTCCGACGTGCCGAACGATCTGCACCAGACCGTCCAGCGCGCCATGCTGACCGCCAAATACGATCTCGGCTGGGCCCAGCTGACGTCGACCACCATGGCGATGCAGTATCATTCGGTCCAGAACTTCGCTGCGGCGATCGATCTGGCGACCGAGGCCTCGTTCCAGCAACAGGGCTGGATCGGCCTGTACCCGCTGGGCGGCACGCGCACCGACGTCAAGGACAAGACCTTCTATCAGGACGTCCACCTGACCGGCGACGCCCTGGACGGCAAGCTGCAGTGGCTGGGCGGCATCGAAGGCCTCTGGCAGGACGACGACTATAACCGCGACATCCGCACCAGCCCCTGCGCACTGACGGCGACGTCCAGCATCTGCGGCGGCACCCCGGCGACCCCGCTCTGCTACAAGCTGATCCCGACGGCGGCCAACTGCCCGGTGACCTTCCCCCTGGCCTTCGGCACTCGCCGCGTCGTGCCGTCGAACTACCATTCGGCCGCCGTCTACGGCTCGATGAAGTACGACATCGGCCAACTCTCCCTGTCGGGCGAGCTGCGCTATTCGAAGGACAAAAAGGAGGCGTCGCAAACCGACTACCGCCTCTACACCACCACCGTGGTCGGCACGCCCACGACCTATGAGTTCGACGAGGACAATGTCTCCTACGCCGCCTCGGCCAGCTACAAGCTGAGCCCGACCTCGCTGATCTACGCCCGCATGGGCACCGGCTATCGCGCCGGCGGCGTCAACAACGGCTCTACCGTCGCCGTGGCCCCGAACCCGCTGCAACCGACCTACGGCAACGAGCAGACCACCAGCTATGAGGTCGGGCTGAAGACCAACTTCACGCGCAACGTCTTCTTCCGTCTGTCGGCCTATCAGTCGCGGACCAGGGACGCGATCGCCCTGGTCACCGACGGCTGCACCGTCACCAACGCCTGCCTCCAGGCCGCCACCAACTTCAACATCAACGGCGGCACGATGGAAGTGAAGGGCGTCGAGGCCTCGCTCGACGCGGCGTACCAGGTCGCCAACGGCCGCCTGACGCTGGGCCTGAACGGCGCCCATCAGGACGCGACCTGGGACGAGGTGGCGGCCGTCGCCGGCGCCCCGATCCTTGGCAGCCAGGTGGCCCAGACGCCCGACTGGACCTACTCGGCCAACGTCAACTTCCGCCATCCGGTGGGGACGGGCATGAGCGGCTTCGTCAACGTCGCCTGGAACGGCCAGGAAGGCGGCGGTCAGGATACGGTGACCACCTCGACCCCCTTCATCCCGCTGGAAACGGTCAGCAACGTCGATTTCCGCACGGGTCTGGATTTCCGTCAGATCGAGGTGGCCCTGTTCGTCAAGAACGTCACGAACCAGATCATCCCGGTCCTGAAGCTGCAGCAGGTCGATATCCCGCTGGCCAACCGCTACAGCCGCCCGCGCACCTGGGGCGTCACCGCCACCTACCGCTGGTAACCCGCCTACTTCCGTCTCGATGAACTGCCGCTTCCGCCCCGTGCGGAAGCGGCTTTTTCGTTATGGGGCGGGCGCAAAAAAAAGCCGGGACCGGGGCCTTGCGGTTCCGGTCCCGGCGGCGGTCCTTCGGGAAGGTCCCGCAGGCTGGAACTATGCCGAAACCCTCAGGTCAGGGCCGAATAGATCAGCGTCTTCAGCTCGCGCCGGATCGGATAGAGCATCGACGGGCTGAGCTGGGTCATGAAGACCATGTGCAGCTTCTCGACCGGGTCGACGAAGAAGGCGGTGGTGAACATCCCGCCCCAGTAGAACTCGCCGGGCGAGCCGGGGATCATGGCCCGGGCCACGTCCTGGGTCACCGCGAAGCCCAGGCCGAAGCCGACGCCGCCGTTCTGGGTCTCGCTGAACAGGGACTGGGACATGGTCGACAGGTCCGACCGGTTCGGCAGGTGGTTCATGGTCATCAGCTCGATGGTCTTGCGCCCGACGATGCGCGCGCCGTCCAGCTCCCCGCCATTGCCCAGCATCAGGCAGAAGCGGTGGTAGTCGAGCGCCGTCGAAACCAGACCGCCGCCGCCCGACAGCAGCTTGGGCGACTGCAGGTACATGCTGGTCTCGCCGCGGTCGTACATGACGCGTCCGGCCGGGCCGGCGAACATGTAGCAGTCGGTCAGGCGGTCGGCCTTGTCGGCCGGGACCATGAAGGCCGTGTCGTTCATCTTCAGCGGGGCGAAGATCTTCTCGGCGAAGAAGCGGTCCAGCCGCATGCCCGAGACCCTCTGGACGACCGCGCCCAGGACGTCGGTCGAGACCGAATAGTTCCACGCCTGACCCGGCGAGAACTCCAGCGGCAGCTGGCCAAGCTCGTCAATGAACTGATCAAGATCCGCCTCGCCATACCAATTCTCGACCGGCCCGGCGTTGGACTTCTGGGTGCGGTAGGCGGCGTCGATGTTCGAGCGATACTGGAAGCCGTAGGTCAGGCCCGAGGTGTGACGCAGCAGGTCCAGCATGCGCATCGGCTCGGCCGGGGCCTTGGTCACGAAGGGCAGGCCCGCGCCGCCGCCGTTGTAGACGCCGACGTTCCTGAACTCGGGCAGGATGTCGGCGACCGGAGTATCGACCGCGACCTTGCCTTCCTCGACCAGCATCATGAAGGCGATCGAGGTGATCGGCTTGGTCATGCTGGCGATGCGGAAGATCGAGCCCTCGTCGATCGCCTTGTCCGAGCCCTCGCGCGCGGCGCCCTGGCTGGAGAAGTGGACGATCTCGTTGTCGCGGCTGATCAGGATCTGGGCGTGCGGCAACCGGCCCGTGTCGAGGTAGCGCTCCTTCAGGAAGCCGTCGATCCGGTTCAGTCGCACAGGGTCGAGACCGTGCTTCTCGGGCGCCTTGACGTGCATTGTCTTTCCTTCCTCCGGCCCTCAGTCTCGGCTCTTCGTTCGTCGTTCCCGCTTGCGGCGTCGCCGCCGGGAACGTGTGGCCGGGATCAGGAAGGCGTGTCTTCTGCTTCAATAAAACCCATGCGGCGAAGCTCAAGGCCGCAGTTTGTGTGTACCACCACAATGGACGAATTGTCGTACAAGAATTTTGACTTTAGCCGTTGATCGGCCGATGACAGGGGGCGAGCCGCCGTCAGAATGCGGCCGTCACAAGGGAGGCGTGGAGTTTGATCGAACTCTATCATTGCGTTGACGCCCGCTCGTTCCGCGCGCTCTGGGCGCTGGAGGAACTGGGGCTGGAATACCGGCTGCATGTCCTGCCGTTTCCGCCGCGCGTCCTGGCGCCCGAATACCTTCAGCTGAACCCGCTCGGCACCATCCCGCTGCTGATCGACGGCGGGGTTCGGATGACCGAGTCCGCCGCCATCCCCCAGTATCTGGCGACCCGCTATGGGCCGTCGCCGCTGGCCGTCGGGGCCGATGAGGCGGACTACGGCCTGTGGCTCGACTGGCTGCATCGCGCAGAGGCGACCTTCACCTTCCCGCAGACGATCGTGCTTCGCTACACGCAGCTGGAGCCCGAAGAACGCCGCCTCAAACAGGCCGCTGACGACTATGCCCAATGGTTCCTGTCGCGCCTGCGCCACCTGACCCGGGCGCTTTCGGACGGCCGCGACTGGCTGTGCGCCGGGCGGTTCACCATGGCCGACGTCTGCGTCGGCTACGCCCTTCTGTTCGCCCGCGACCTGAACCTCCATCACAAGTTCAGCCCCGAGGTCTCGGCCTATTGGGACCGGCTGTCGGCTCGCCCCGCCTTCCTCGCCGCCAAGGCCGCGCAAGGCCCCGCCAACCCCGTTTCCGAGGAGTCCGCATGACCGACGTCCCGACCACGCCGACCCATAGCCGCGGCTATGCCCGCCTCGTCCTGCTGATGCTGCTGATCGTCTATTCGTTCAACTGGCTGGACCGGCAGATCCTCGGCATCCTGGCGCCGGCCATCAAGGCCGATCTGCACCTGTCGAACACCCAGCTGGGCGTGCTGGGCGGCATCGCCTTCGCCGCCCTCTATTCGACCCTGGCCATTCCTCTGGCTGTGATCGCCGACAAGACCAGCCGCAGCTGGGTCATCACCCTGTCGATGATTGTCTGGTCGGGCTTCACCGCCCTGTGCGGTTTCGCCGGCGGCTTCTGGCAGCTGTTCCTGTTCCGGCTCGGCGTCGGGGTGGGCGAGGCCGGCGGCGTGGCCCCCAGCTACGCCCTGATCTCGCAATACTTCCCGCCCGAGAAACGGGCGCGCGCCATGAGCGTCTATTCGATGGGCATCCCGCTGGGCCTCGCCTGCGGCGTCCTGTTCGGCGCGGCCATCGCCAAGGCTGTCGACTGGCGCGCGGCCTTCATCGTCGTCGGCGTCGCCGGGGCCCTGGTCGCGCCGATCTTCCGGCTGGTGGTGAAGGAGCCGCACAGGGTCGCGACCCCGGCCGCCGACCGCGTTCCCGTCGGCGCCGTCTTCGCCCTGCTCGCGAAGAAGCCCAGCTTCTGGTTCATGGCCCTCGCCGCGGCGACCAGCAGCACCGTCGGTTACGGCCTGGCCTTCTGGACCCCGTCGATCCTGATGCAGTCCTTCCATTTCGACCTGACCCGGGTGTCGTGGTTCGTGGGTTCGCTGCTGCTGGTCGGCGGCGTGGCCGGCGTCCTCATGGGCGGCGTTCTGGCCGACAAGCTCGGCAAGGCGGACCGCGGCGCCTACGCCTGGGTCTCGTCCCTGTCCTGGCTGGTGACGGCGCCCCTGTTCATCGCGGGCTTCCTGTCGCCGTCGCCGATGATCGCCTGGGGGCTGCTGCTGATCCCCAATGCGCTCAACATCCTGTTCGTCGGCCCCCTGACGACCGCGGCCCAGCATCTGGTGCCGCCGCAGATGCGGGCGACGGCCGCCGCCTGCTTCCTGCTGATCAACAACCTGATCGGCATCGGTGCGGGCTCGGTGCTGCTGGGCGGGCTGAGCGATCTGATGAAGCCGCAGTTCGGCGACGAGGCCCTGCGCTGGTCGGCCATCGCCCTGGTCTGCCTCTACTTCGTGGCCTCGGGTCTGGCCCTGCTGGCGGTCAAGCCGCTGCGCAAGGACTGGGTCGAAGAACCGACGGCCTAGGTCCCGGACGCGGGCGGCCTCAGCCCTGGCTGTAGGTCGCCCTCAGGCTGATCTTGTCGATCTTGCCCGTCGAGGCCAGCGGCATGGCCGGCAGCCGCACCACGCTGTCGGGGATCCACCAGGAGGCGATACGCCCCTTCAGCGAAGCCAGCAGGTCCTGATCACTGATCTCCTGCCCCTCGCGCAGCTCGACCAGCAGCAGGGGCCGCTCGCTCCACTTCACGTCCGCCTTGCCGATGACGGCGGCCAGCGACACCTCGGGCAGTTCGCAGACCAGGGCCTCGATCTCGGCCGGATTGATCCATTCGCCGCCCGACTTGATCAGGTCCTTGGACCGGCCCGTGATCATCAGATTGCCTTTCCGGTCGATCTTCGCCAGGTCGCCGGTGTCGAACCAGCCCTCGGCGTCGACGACCGAATGGCTCTGGCCGAAATAGCGGTCGATGACGGCCGCGCCGCGCACATGCAGACGGCCTTCGTTGTCGCGCTGCTCGGCCAGCGGGGCGCCGGTTTCGTCGGCGACCATCAGATCGACGCCGATGGCCGGACGGCCCGAGACATTGGCGCGCCGATCCGGGTCGCTGAGCACGCCGAAGACGCCGACGGGCGACAGCTCGGTCATGCCCCAGCTGTTCTGGACGAGGACGCCGAGGTCGCGCTCCAGCCGCTCCATCAGGGCCGGGGGCGTCGCCGCGCCGCCGAGGATGATCCGCTCCAGCGACGGCAGCTTTTCGCCCGACGCTTCCAGATATTCGCACAGGCCGAGGAAGACAGTGGGCACGCCCACGGCGACGGTCACGCCCTCGGAGGCGATCAGCCGGGCCAGGCTGGCGCCGTCCGTCTGACGCCCCGGCAGGACCATCTTCGACCCCGCCGCCGGCAGGGCGAAGGGTAGGCCCCAGGCGCTGGCGTGGAACAGGGGCACGATCGGCAGGATGACGTCGGTGGTCCGCGCGCCCAGCACATCGGCCTGCAGCATCTTCAGCGTGTGCAGGAAGCTGGAGCGGTGGGTGTAGGTCACCCCCTTGGGCGCGCCGGTCGAACCCGAGGTGAAGCACAGGCCAGACGGCGCCGTCTCGGCGAACCGACCCCACGCGACCGGCGTGGTCGCCGTGGCCAGCAGGGGCTCCAGCGTCTCGACCTTCGCGCGCGGGTGGGTCGCATCGGCCTCGCCGTCGATGACGAAGATCCGCTCCAGCCTGGCCGCGTCATTGGCGACATCCAGCGCCAGCTTCAGCAGATCGGCGCTGACGATCAGGATGCGGGCGCCCGACTGGTCCAGCATCCAGGCCAGCTGCACGGCGGTCAGGCGCGGGTTCAGCGTGTGGCAGACCACCCCCATGCCCATGATGCCGTACCAGCTCTCGACATGGTGCTGGGTGTTCCAGGCCAGGGTGGCGACGCGGTCGCCGGCGACCACGCCCAGACCGGCCAGCAGGCTCGACACCTTGATCGCCCGCTCGCGCAGCCCGGCATAGGTGATGCGCGCGTTCTCCCGGCCCTCGCGGGCGGTCACGACCTCGGCGTCCTGATGCCATTTGGCGGCATGGTCGACGAGCTTGTCGAGGGTCAGGGGAAAGTCTTGCATGCTGCCGTCGATCACGGGCGCGTCCTGGGTCTGGAGAGAAGGGAAGGGGCCGGCGCGCGAACGCCGCCGGCCGGACCGGCGGTCAGCCGATCACCTTCATCAGGCGCAGCCACAGCTGCTGGTCGAAGTCGGTCTCATTGGTGGCGGCGCCGGTGCGCACCACGACCAGCTTGCGGCTGGGCACGACATAGAGGCGGCGGTCGAAGGCGCCGAGCGCGCCGACCAGATCGGTCGGGGCGGCGGGGATCAACTGGCCGTCGCGGCGCGCGCCCGCGGCCCGCATCGTGTACTCGCCGCCGTTCAGCCACCACAGACGGCCATAGGCGGGGTTGGTCGCGGCCCGGCTGAAAAGGGCGTGCAGCTGCTCGGACGAGACCACGCGCGTGCCGTCCGCGGCGACGCCGTCGTGCAGGACCATCTCGCCGAACTTGGCGACGTCGTGCGGGGTGGTGACCAGGCCGGTGGCGTTGCCGACCGAGGCCAGGGCCGCCGGGCGCTGACGCCATTCGGTGTTGGTCATCCCGGTCGGGCCGGTCAGCCACTCGCGGGTCAGGGTCTCCAGCGGCTGATGCGCCGCGGCGGCCACGATGGCCTTGGTGATCGCATAGACCGGGGTGTTGTAGAAGAAGACGGTCCCCGACGGCGCGACATAGCCGAACTGTTCGTTCAGGCCCGAGCTCATGTTCAGGACGTCGATGACCTTGATCGCGGCTTCCTGTTCGGGCGAGGCCTTGGACCAGCCCTGACCGAGGTAGGCGTCGACGGGCTTGTTGATGTCCAGCAGGCCCTTGTCGATGGCGACGGCGACCAGGATGGAGACGAAGCTCTTCTGCTGGGACGCCACGTCCTCCAGCAGCTCGCCGTCGGCGGCGCGGCCATACAGGAAGGCGGCGAACATCCCGGCGTCGGTCGGGGCGGGCCAGGTCTTGTCGATCAGCACCTTGCCGTCCTGGATGACGACGAAGCCGGTCGAGGCGTGGTTCTGGACGTAGGCGAGAAGGTCGCTCATCTCCGGCGAGGTCTGCTCTGTGGCGGCGACCGTAGCGGCGGGAGAGGCGAGGGGGGCGGCGCAGGCGCCGGGGGCGACGGCCAGGACGGCCAGGGCAGCGGTTGCGGCCAATCCGGCCAGCGGGTGTTTCGTCATGTTTTCCTCCGGGGTACGGCACGCTTCGATGTCGTGCTCGATGGGATTTGCGGCGCGTCGGCGATCAGGCGCGGACCCCGCGACAGCATGATCCGGGCGACCTCGCCCTGCATGAAGTAGAGGATGTCGCGGGCGCCCTGGCTGGCCGCCTCGGCGTCGCGCGCGACCAGGGCGGCGCGCACCGTGCGCCAGTGGTCGAAGGGGCCGGGCCGGGTCGCGTTCAGCGCCAGGGCGACGTAGGAGAAGTGGAACCGCGTCTTGCGGCGGATCGCCTCGATCATCCGCTGGCCGTCGGCGCTGGCGCAGCCGCTCATGTCGCTGAAGATCGACTCGCTCTCCTCGATGATGCGCTCGGCCGCGACCCCGCCTTCCGCGTCCGAAAGCATACGGTCGATCTTGGCGATCATGGCCCGGATCATGGCGTCCGAGCCGCGCAGGCAGGCGAAGCGCGCCGCCATGCCGTAGAGCGCCGCACGCACCTCATACAGGTCGAACACTTCCTCGACGGTGGTGGAGGAGACGCGGGCGCCCCGGTTCTCCTCGATCTCGATCAGGCCGTCGTCGGCCAGGGCCCGCAGGGCGCGGCGCACGATCGAACGACCGACGCCGAACTCGCTGCATAGCCGCACCTCGCGCAGCCATTCGCCGGGCGCCAGCTCGCTCCTCTGGATCTGGGCGCGCAGGGTGTGGGCCAGATCCTCGGCCGTCGGCGCGGCGACGGCTTCGCTTTTGGGCGTCTTCGGAGTTTTCGCTGTGGTGGCCATGGGACGTACCTCACACGGTGTCGCTGCAATTCACGGCGAACATACCAAACTCCGTACCCCACATTCCTATTTCGCGGTGGACGCGCGAGCAAGTAATTTGTCGGACGGTACGCCTCGATTGTTGTACAATAAATCGGCCAGT
The DNA here is from genome assembly GCF_058681645.1 of Brevundimonas sp. ALps5. Taxonomy (NCBI): domain Bacteria; kingdom Pseudomonadati; phylum Pseudomonadota; class Alphaproteobacteria; order Caulobacterales; family Caulobacteraceae; genus Brevundimonas; species Brevundimonas sp. ALps5. The sequence goes on from NZ_CM178744.1 coordinate 2,776,319, forward strand.
TTTGCGACCCGGGAGCCTGGAGCGGCACAGGAACGACCCTAGTCGCCAGACGGCGTCGGACGCTCCAGCGTCGCGCGGATCAGATTGATGAAGTCGCGGTGGACACGCGTCGGCGACCATCCGCTCCGCATGGTCACGCCGACGGACAGCTGCGTCGCGACCGGATCGCAAGGCAGGGCGACAAGCGCCTCGCCCTGGTGTTCGAGTTCGTATTGGGTCATCAGGGTGAGCCGGTCGCTGTCGGCGATCAACTGGCGAATGACCGTCAGGGTGGAGGTTTCGATCGGCGTCGACGGCCGGTCGCGCCCCTGGAAAAGGGCATCGAGACAGAGTCGGCGACTGTCGCCCTCCAGACCGGCGATCCAGTCGTACCGGGCCAGATCGTGAAGGCTGATGTCCGTCCGCCCGGCCAGCGGATGACCGTTGCGGGCGACGACCCGGACCGGAGTATGGGCGAAAGCTTCGCTGGTCAGGTCAGGGTCGGTGGTGTCCTCGATGATGCCCACGACAAGATCGACCTCGCCGAAGCGCAAGCGACGCGTCATTTCCGAAGCGCCCTCGGTCAGGATCCGGATGCCGGTCTCGGGGCGCCTTCGGGTGAAGGCTTCAAGGACCGAGGCCAGCAACATGCTGCCGCCGCGCGGAAGGGCGCCGAGAACGATCTGGCTGGCGCCGACGCCGCGAGCCTCCTCGATCTCCTGAAGGCCCCATTCGATTTCCTGGACCGCCAGCTTGAACTTGCGGCCGAGGTCGAGACAGTCCGGCGTGCCCACCACGCCGGCCGGGGTGCGGTGGAAAAGAGGGGAGCCGAGATGGCCTTCCAGCTGGCGCACCGCCCGCTGCAGCGAGGCGGGTGTCAGGCCCAGCTCCGCGGCCGCCTTGGCGAGAGAGCCGCATTCGATGACGGCGATCAGGATCCGGACCTGGGAGCGCGAAATCCTCAGGGCGGCGGCGGAAGCGGTCGCCGCGTCGCCGACGCCGAAATCCACAAGGGCGGTGTCGATCTGGGCGAACATCCGCTGAACCCGGAAGTGGAAGGCTTTTCCGACCTCGGTCAGATGGCTGCCCTTCGCCCTCCGGTCCAGCAGGATGTGGCCGATCTGCTGCTCCAGTTTGGCCAGGGCCTGGGTCGCGGCCGGCTGGGAAAGCTTCCACGCCTCCGAGCCACGCCGGAAACTGCCGAGACGCCCCACGCTTTCGAAAAGCCGGCATTGGCGGAAGCTGATTTCCTCTGCCCGGGCCTTCAGATCGGCGCTCATGATGCGGTTCCCTCAAGCCATCGTCTGGCGGGGCCTAGCAGGGAGCTTGCGCGTTTCCAATCACCGCATTTCGGCCGAAAACACTGTTGTGCAAGGCCGAACGCGATGGGCGGGGATTTGCAGCGCTCTCGCGCCGGACCGAAAATGTATCGCTTGCCCGCGATACGACCGGCCGGGCCAAACCTTGCTTCCTTGTAATGTGACGACGGTTTGACGCGCGCCTCCGGGGCGGCAATGATCGTGCTCCCCGAACCGGTCAGGTCCGGGGCGAGGACATCATTCATTCCCAGATCGTGACCTGCCCGGGGGCAGGCGGAGGCGAGCCATGCATAGACGCGACTTCCTGTCTCTCGGCTCTATCGCCGCCGGGGGGCTGCTCATCCCGTCCCTGTTCGGCGGTCAGGCCATCGCCGCCGAGGAGCTGGTCTCCACCCTCGACGTCGGGCTCAAGAAGACCCTCGCCGACGCCGCCATGAACGCGGCGAAGTCCGCCGGCGCCACCTACTGCGACGTCCGCATCGGCCGCTATCTGCGCCAGTTCGTGATCACCCGCGAAGCCAACGTCCAGAACATCGTCAACACCGAGTCGACCGGCGCGGGCGTCCGCGTCATCGCCGACGGCGCCTGGGGCTTCGCCGCCACCAACAGCCTGACGGCCGACTCGATCGCCAAGGCCGCGCGTCAGGCCGTGGCCATCGCCAAGGCCAACGCCCCGACCCTGACCGAACGGGTCCAACTGGCCCCGACGCCCGGCGTCGGCGAAGTCTCCTGGCGCACCCCCATCGTCAAGAACTCGATGGAAGTGCCGATCAAGGAAAAGGTCGACCTGCTGCTCAGCACCAATGCCGCGGCCATGGCCGCCGGCGCCGACTTCTTCCAGTCCATGCTCTTCCTGGTGAACGAGCAGAAGTATTTCGCCTCGACCGACGGCTCCTACATCGATCAGGACGTGCACCGCATCTGGTGCCCGATGTCGGCGACGGCCATCGACAAGGCGACCGGCAAGTTCCGCAGCCGCGACGGCCTCTCGGCCCCGATGGGCCTCGGCTATGAATATCTGGACGGCGCCGAGTCCGGCAAAACGGTCCTGCCCAACGGCGTCACCGTCTACGGCCAGTCCTATGACATGCACGCCGACGCCGTCGCGGCGGCCCAGCAGGCTCGCGCCAAGCTGACGGCCCCCTCGGTCAAGGCGGGCAAGTACGACCTGGTTCTCGACCCGTCCCACACCTGGCTGACCATCCACGAGTCGGTCGGCCACCCGCTCGAGCTCGACCGCGTCCTCGGCTACGAGGCCAACTACGCGGGCACCAGCTTCGCGACGATGGACAAGAAGGAAGCGCACTTCCAGTACGGCAGCGACAAGGTCAACATCGTCGCCGACAAGCTCCAGCCCGGCAGCCTGGGCTACGTCGGCTATGACGACGAGGGCGTGAAGACCAGGAAGTGGGACCTGATCCGCGACGGCAAGCTGGTCGGCTATCAGGCCATCCGCGACCAGGCTCACATCGAGGGCAAGACAGAGTCCGACGGCTGCTGCTATGCCGACAGCTGGTCCAACGTCCAGTTCCAGCGCATGGCCAATGTCTCGCTGGAAGCCGGCAAGGAGAAGATGAGCGTCGCGGACATGATCTCCAACGTCGAGGACGGCATCTACATCATCGGCGACGGCTCCTTCTCCATCGACCAGCAGCGCTATAACGCCCAGTTCGGCGGCGAGCTCTTCTACGAGATCAAGAACGGCCAGATCACGCATCAGATCGAGGACGTCGCCTACCAGATCCGCACGCCGGAGTTCTGGAACGCCTGCGCCGGCGTCTGCGACGCCTCCGACTACCGCCTCGGCGGTTCCTTCTTCGACGGCAAGGGCCAGCCCGCCCAGGTTTCCGCCGTGTCGCACGGGTCCTCGACCGCGCGCTTCAACGGCATCAACGTCATCAACACCGCCCGTTCGCTCGGCTGATCGCGCACCAAGGAGACTGACAGATGAGCATTCTTCCAGAGGCGGAAGCCAAGGCAATCCTCACCAAGGTCGTGGCCCTGTCCACGGCCGACGAGTGCACGGCCCAACTCAGCGGTTCGACGCGCGGCAACGTGCGCTTCGCCCTGAACAATGTGTCCACCAGCGGCATCGTCGACAACGTCGAACTGTCGGTCCAGGTGGCCTTCGGCAAGCGGACCGGCGTCGCCACCATCAACCAGTTCGATGACGCCTCGCTGGAGCGCGTGGTCAAGCGGGCCGAGGAACTGGCGAAACTGGCGCCCGAGAACCCCGAGTTCATGTCGGCCGTCGACAAACAGACCTTCACCCCCACCCCGACCTTCAGCGCGGCCACCGCGGCCATCACCCCCGAATACCGGGCCAAGGTGGCGGCCGACTCGATCGGGCCGTGCAAGTCCGAGAACCTGATCGCCGCCGGCTATCTGGAAGACACCTCGGGTTTCGTTGCCTTCCTGAACTCCAAGGGCAACTACGGCTACCAGACCGCGACCAGCTCGGACTACACCTGCACCGTCCGCACCGCCGACGGCCGCGGCTCGGGCTGGGTCGGCGACAACGTCCAGGACGTGGCCAACTTCAAGGCCGGCGACGACGTGCGCATCGCCATGCGCAAGGCGGCCGCCTCCGCCGACGCCCAGGCTCTGGAGCCCGGCAAATACACCGTCATCCTGGAGCCCGCCGCGGCCGCCGGCCTGATCGGCTTCATGATGAACTTCTTCGACGCCCGTTCGGCGGACGAGGGCCGCAGCTTCCTGTCCAAGGCGGGCGGCGGCAACAAGACCGGCGAACAGGTCTATGGGCCCGAGGTCAACTTCTTCACCGACCCGTCCTACCCCAACGCCGCCGTCTATCCGTGGGATGACGAAGGCATGGCGCGCGAGCGGATGCAGATCGTCGAGAACGGCAAGATCTCGAACCTGAACTACTCGCGCTACTGGGCCGAGAAGCAGGGCAAGACGGCTCTGGCCGGTCCGGGCAACCTGATCATGACGGGCGGCGACAAGTCGACGGCCGATCTGGTCCGCACGACCCAGCGCGGCATCCTGGTCACCCGCACCTGGTACATCCGCATGGTCGACCCGCAGACCGTGCTGCTGACCGGCCTGACCCGCGACGGCACGTTCTACATCGAGGATGGCCAGATCAAGCACCCGATCAAGAACTTCCGCTTCAACGAGTCGCCGGTGATCATGCTCAACAACGTCGAGGAGCTGGGCCGTCCGGTTCGCGTCTCGGCGGACGAGGGCGGCAACGTCATGTTCCTGCCTCCGATGAAGCTGCGCGACTTCACCTTCACCTCGCTTTCGGACGCCGTCTGATGGCGACAGCCCGGTTGGAGGCCCATCAAAGGGCATGAACCGGGCGCAGTTTCTCCGGTTGGGGGCAGGGGGGCTGGCCGGGCTCGCCCTGTCCGCCCTTCCACGTTTCGCCGCCGCATCTTCGGCCGGAAGCTACGACTTCTGGTTCACGCGGCTGCGCTACGACTCGGGCGACTGGGACGTGGACCAGCGCATGCCGTCCAACCTGATTACCTCCCTGATCGACTACACCACCCTGCGCGTCGACCCGACCGAGCGGGTCATTCCCCTGTCCGATCCGCGCATGCTGACTGCCCCCTTCTGCTATCTGGCGGGGCACAAGCTGGTGGAGTTCTCCCAGGCCGAGCGACAGAATTTCGAGCGCTATGTCAGGAACGGCGGCTTCGTCTTCGTCGACGACTGCAACCACGACATCGACGGCCTGTTCGCCCGCTCGTTCGAGACCCAGATGCGCGCCATCTTCGGCCCGGCGGCGCTCAAGGTCCTGCCCAAGACCCACCCGATCTACCGCAGCTTCTTCACCTTCGAGGACGGCCCGCCGAACACCGGGCTCGAGCTCAACGGCTGGGGCGACGACCTGGTCCACGACTACCTCAAGGGGATCGAGATCAACGGCCGCCTCGGCGTCCTCTATTCCAACAAGGACTACGGCTGCGAGTGGGACTACGACTGGCGCAACAAGCGCTTCCTCGCCGTCGACAACACCCGCTTCGGGGTCAACATCGTGATGTACGCCCTCAGTTCCTGACTTCCGTTTCGCTTCTCCAGTTCGCTTCAGCCCCTCCCCGGGACCCGCCATGACCGACACCCTCTCCGAAGCCGACATCAAGGCGCAGCTCGCGCGTCTGGGTGATCTCCGCACCGCCATCGCCCAGGCCATCGTCGGCCAGCAGGACGTGGTCGAACAGCTGCTGATCGGCCTGCTCGCCGGCGGCCACTGCCTGCTGGAGGGCGTGCCGGGTCTGGGCAAGACCCTGCTGGTCCGCTCGCTCGGCGAGGCGCTCAAGCTGGAGTTCCGCCGCGTCCAGTTCACCCCCGACCTGATGCCCAGCGACATCCTCGGCACCGAACTGCTGGAAGAGGATCACGGCACCGGCCACCGCAGCTTCCGCTTCCAGCCCGGCCCGGTCTTCACCAACCTGCTGCTCGCCGACGAGCTGAACCGCACCCCGCCCAAGACCCAGGCCGCCCTGCTGGAGGCCATGCAGGAAAAGACCGTCAGCTACGGCGGCGTCACCCACGTCCTGCCCAAACCCTTCTTCGTCCTCGCCACCCAGAACCCGCTCGAACAGGCCGGCACCTATCCTCTCCCCGAGGCCCAGCTCGACCGCTTCCTGCTGCACATCCGCGTCGAATATCCGACCGAGCAGGAAGAGCGCGACATCCTCGCTCAGACGACCGGGGCGAAGACCGGCGCCGTCCCCGCCGTCATGAAGGGCGAAGAGGTTCTGGCGCTTCAGGCCCTGGTCCGCGAGGTCCATTTCTCCGACGCCCTGCTCAGCTGGGTCACCCGCATCGTCCGGGCCAGCCGGCCGGGCGAGGGGGCGCCGGAAGAGGTCCGCAAATACGTCAAATGGGGCGCCGGCCCGCGCGCCGGTCAGTCGCTGATCCTCGCCGCCAAGGCCCGCGCCCTGCTGCAGGGCCGTCTCGCCGCCACGCGTGAGGACATCATCGCCCTGTCGGCCCCGGTCATGCGCCACCGTCTGCTGCTGTCCTTCGCCGCCGAGGCCGAGGGGCGCAGCGCCGACGACGTCGTCGCCGCCCTCGTCCGCGCCGTTCCCATGCCGGCCTGACCTCAGGACCTCGTGGCGTGACCGACCTCATTCCTCCAGACGTGCGGAGCCGGCTCAAAGCCTTGCGCCTGATCACGCGTCGGGCGGTGGGGTCGCACGGCCTCGGCCTGCACCAGAGCCACAGCCGTGGCGCGGGGCTCGAGTTCGCCCAGTACCGGGCCTATGAGCGCGGCGACGAACTGCGCCAGATCGACTGGAAGCTCTACGCCCGCTCGGACAAGTTCTTCGTCCGCGAGGCCGAGCGCGAGAGCCCGGTCGCCGTCTGGATCCTGATGGACGCCTCGGCCTCGATGGGCCAGGCCGAGGGGAGCACCACCCGCTTCGACGCCGCCAAGTCCCTGACCGCTTCCCTCGCCGAACTGGCGATGCAGCAGGGCGACCGCTTCGGCTGGATGGCGCTCAGCGACCAGGGTCTGCGCCTGCTGCCCCCTGCCACGGGCCTGCGCCAGCGCGACCGCCTGACCCTGGAGCTCCTGCCGCTCAAGCCCGCCGGCGGCTTCGCGCGCGAGGACCAGCTGAGCCCGGTCTGGGAGCGGATCGGGGCCCACGATCTGGTCGTCATTCTCAGCGACTGTTTCGACCTCGGCGTCATCGATCTGGCCGAGACCCTGGCCGCCGCCGGGCGCGAGGTTCTGGTCGTCGAGATGCTGACCGTCGGCGAAAAGGACTTCGCCTTCACCGGCGGCTACCGCTTCCGCGATCCGGAGACGGGGGAGGAGCTGCTCGGCGACGCCCCGGCCCTGCGCGCCGAGTTCCTGCGCCGGTTCGGAGAGGCCCGCGCCGCCCTCCACGCCCGCCTTGACGCCGTCGGCATCCGCCGCGCCGAACATGTGCTGGGCCAGCCCGTCGACCTGCCGCTGCGCCGTCTGTTCGGCGCCCACGACGCGGCCGAATACTCATGAGCCCGGCGCTTCTCCTGCCGCTGGGTCTGGCCGCGCTCGCCGCCTTGATCGTCCCACTGGTCATCCACATCGCCCGGCGCAGCGAGCAACTGCCGACCGACTTCGCCGCCCTGCGCTGGCTGCGTCAGAAGCCACGTCCGTGCTCGCGCCTGCGCTTCGACGAATGGCCGCTGCTGATCCTGCGCCTGATCCTCTTGGCCCTCGTCGCCCTCTGGTTCGCCCGCCCGGTCCTGTTCGGCGCGGGCGACAAGACGGCCTATGTCGCCGTCGTCCCCGGCGCGGAGGCTGCACAGGCTGAAGCCGTCGTCGGGGAGGGCAGGGGCTACTGGCTCGCTCCCGGCTTCCCCGATCTGAAGACGCCGCGTCCCACCGCTTCGGCCCCCGTCGCCAGCCTGATCCGCCAGCTCGACGCCCAACTGCCGCCCGGCGCCCCCCTGACCGTGATCGTTCCGCAGGTGCTTCAGGGCGCCGACGCCGAGCGCCCCCGTCTGTCCCGCCCGGTGGCCTGGCATGTCGTCCCCGGAACCATGGCCGCCCGCGCACCCACGCCTGCCGCCATCCCGCCCCTGTCGGTCCGCGTCGACGCCGACCACGCCGACGCCGTCCGCTACCTCCGCGCCGCGGCGTCGTCCTGGCAGCCCGCCGGACACCGTCCGGACGGTGAAGAGGGTCCCCTCGACGCCGCCGTTCCCAACCGCGACCGCACCCTGATCCGCCTCGGCGCCGGGACCCTGCCGCCGGGCGTCATCCAGTGGATCGAGGCCGGCGGAACCGCTCTCGTCTCTTCCGACGCCGCCGTCCCCGAAGGTCCCCGCGCGACCGTCTGGCGCGACGCCCTCGACCGTTCTGTGATCGAGGCGCAGGCCCTCGGCGCCGGCCGCCTGCTGCGCTTCACCCGCCCCCTGACGCCGTCGGAAACCCCCGAACTGCTTCAGGCCGACTTCCCCCTGCACCTCCGCGCAGCGCTCACCGGCCCCGCCGTCCAGCCCGCCCGCGTCGCCGCCGCCGACTACGCCCCCCTGACGGGGGTGCGCGCCTTCGACCCCGCCCCGCTCGACCTCAAGCCCTGGCTCGCCGTCCTGATCGGCCTGCTGCTGCTCGGCGAGCGCTGGCTGGCCACGCGCCGTTCACGCGGAGCCATCCCGTGAGCCCCGCAAGCCTCATCTCCCACTGGACCGGCCCCGCCCGTCGTCGTGGCCTGCTCAACGACCTGCTGCTGGCCGCCCCGGTCGCCATCCTGATCGCCGCCCTCGGCTGGGCGCTGGCAGGCCGCGTGGCGGGTCTCGTCATCCTCGCCATTGCCGCCGCCGTCATCGCCGTCCTCGCCCTGCGCCGCGCCGCCCGCTTCGACCGGCTGTGGCTGACGCATCGGCTCGACGGCGTCCGCCCGGACATGGAGGACAGCGCCGAACTCCTCTTCGCCGACCCCGATGGCCTCGGCGTCCTGCAACGCCTCCAGCGCGCCCGCCTGCTGGAGCGCATCAACACCGGCTCGCCGCAAGCCCTCGTCGCCGACTGGTCGCACCGCCCCATCCTGATCCTCTGGGCCGTCGCCCTGATCGCCGTGGTCGCGGTCGCCGTCTGGCCGCGCGGCGCCGACAAGCCCGTCACCCTGTCGCCCGCCGCCGAGGGACAGGCCGCGCCCGGCGTCCCCGCCCTGGTCGGCCAGAACCTGCGCATCTATCCGCCCGCCTACACCGGCCTGCCGATGCGCGATGAAGCGAAGCTCGACGCCCGCGCTCCCCAAGGCTCCCGCCTCGAATGGACCCTGAAGTTCGACCCGCAGGCCCAGGTCCCGGCCATGGTCATGCTGGGCGGCGCCCCCCTCAGCCTGACCCGTTCCGGCGACCACTGGGTGGCCAGCCGCACGCTGGAGACCTCCTTCCTCTACCGCATCGATCCCGCTCCCGGGCGCACTCAGACCCCCCCGCTTCACCGCATCGACGCCATCGCCGACACGCCCCCTTCGGTGAAGGTCCTGTCCCCGACCGAGAGCCTCACCCTCGTCACCTCCGGCCAGCGCGGCTGGAGCCCGGTCTTCGCCGCGACCGACGACTACGGCGTCGCCCCGACCGCCCGGCTGCGGATCACCCTGGCCATCGGCGAGGGCGAGAACGTCACCTTCTCCGAGCGCGAGATCGCGCTTGCGGGCTCCGGCCCCGCCCGCGACCGCCGCTTCTCGCCGCGCCTCGACTTCACAGCCCTCGGCTTCGGCCCGGGCAGCGACATGGTCGTCCAACTGATCGTCTCGGATCAGCGCGCGCCCGGCCCCCAGGTCGTGCGCGGCCCCAGCCTGATCCTGCGCTGGCCCTCGCCGAAGAAGGCCGAGAGCTCGGGGCTGGACGGCATGGTCAACACCACCCTCCCGGCCTATTTCCGCAGCCAGCGCCAGATCATCATCGACGCCGAGCGGCTCCTGACCCAGCGCCGCCGCCTGTCGGACGATACGTATCTCGAGCGCTCCACGGTCATCGGCAACGACCAGCAGATCCTGCGCGGCCGCTACTCCAAATTCCTGGGCGGCGAGCAGGAGGGCGAGCCCGAACTCCCGACCAGCGACGGCGCTGCGCACAGCGACGGAGACGGCCACGACCACGGCGCTCCCGCGACTCGCACCCCGACCTTCGGCGGCCCCGAGGACGTTTTGGCCGAGTTCGGCCACCCCCACGACGAGTCCGAGGCCTCCAGCCTCGACCCCCAGACCCGCGCCATCCTCAAACAGGCGGTGGACGAGATGTGGCTGTCCGAACGGGAGCTGAAGCAGGGCCGTCCCGACCTCGCCCTGCCGCACGCCAACAAGGCGCTGGAGTTCATCAAGGAGGTTCAGCGCGCCACCCGCATCTTCCTCAACCGCGTCGGCCCGGAGCTACCGCCCATCGACGCCAGCCGCCGCATGACCGGCAAGCGTGAGGGCATCACCGGGGCCGCCCTCGCCGTCGCCCCCGTCGAGACCGGCGATGGCCCCGCCGCCGACGCCTGGCGCGCCCTGGGGCAGGGCCCTGAGGCCGTGCGCGGCCCCATCGCCCTCGACGCCCTGGAACGCTGGATCAGCGCCAATTCCGCACGCCTGCCCGACCCCCTGTCCCTTTCGGGCGCCGTCGACGCCGTGCGTCGCGATCCCGCCTGCACCGAGTGCCGCCGGCAGCTGCGCGCCCTGTTGTGGACCGCCATGGCCCGGCCGCCCGCCGGTCTCGACCGCCGCCGCCCCGCCGACGCCGCCGGCGCCCGCTACCTCAATGCGATCGGGGGCGGCCAATGAGTCCGAAGCTCATCCTCGCCCTGATCCTGACCGCCGCCGTCCTCGCCGCCTGGGTGCGGCTGGTCCTGTGGCGTCGCGGCGCCCCTGCATCCCCGCTCTGGCGGTTCGCGCTCCTCATGGGCCTCCAGCCGGTCTGGGCGGCCCTGCTGTTCCTCGGCCTCTTCCCGCCGGCCCTGCCGGTCGCGGGCGGGACCCTGACCGTGCTCACCGCCAACGCCCCGCGCACGGCCGCCGCCTCGGGCGGCCAGATCGTCGCCCTGCCTGAGGCCGCCGTCCCCGGCGTCGAGCGCGCCCCCGACCTCGGCACGGCCTTGCGCCAGTATCCCGACGTCCGCCGCATCCGCGTCCTCGGCGACGGCCTGACCGCGCGCGACCGCGATGCGGCGAGCGGCCTCGCCGTCGACTTCACCCCCACGGCGCCGCGCCCCGGCCTGATCTCCCTGACCCCGCCCGCGCGCGTCGCCCCGGGCATGCGCTTCCAGACGGGCGGTCAGGTCGCGGGCCTGCCGGGCGCCGTCGTCGAACTGGTCGATCCCGCCGGCCGCGTCACCGACAGCCAGACGGCCGACGCCGACGGCCGCTTCACCGTCTCCGGCACGGCCCGCGCGGCGGGCCTCGTCACCTTCGGCCTGCGTCTCAAGGACGCCGGCGGCAAGGTCGTCGAACAGGCCGACGTCCCCATCCGCGTCGACGCCGAGACCGCGCCCCGCCTGCTGATCCTCGCCGGCGCCCCCGGTCCCGAGGTCAAATATCTGCGCCGCTGGGCAACGGACGCCGGCTTCACCGTCAACACCCAGATGAGCGCGGGCGGCGGCATCCAGCTCGGCGATCCCGCCATCGCCCTTAACCCGGCGACCCTACGCCAGTTCGACGTCGCCGTGATCGACGACCGCAGCTGGCCCGGCGCCCGTCCGGCCGTTCTGGCGGCCGTCCGCGACGGTCTGGGTCTGGTCCTGCGCACCAGCGGCCCGCTGGACGGCGGCGGCCGGGCCTCCTGGCGGTCGCTGGGCTTCGCGCTCAACGGCCCCGACGCCCTCAGCCCCATCGCCCTGCCGCCCGCCGCCGACGCCGCCATCGCCCGCACCCGCTCGGGCATCGGCAGCGCCGACGCCCCGGCTGACGCCGATCTCGGCGGAGAGCCGGTCATCCCCGAACTCAGCCGTCTGGCCGCCGTCCCCGGCGGCGCCGACGCCGTGCCCCTGATCCGGGATGCGGGCGGTTCGACGCTCTCGGCCTGGCGCGCGGTCGGCCTCGGCCGCGTCGCGGTCTTCACCGGCATCGACAGCTACGGCCTGACCCTGACCGGCCACAGCGCCCTCTATGGCGACTGGTGGAGCGGCATGCTCGCGACCGTGGCCCGACCCTCGGCGGGCGCCCCCGTCGTCACCGGCCCCGCCTGGGTCGGCGACCGCCTGACCCTGTGCGGTCTGTCCCCCAACGCCCGCGTCCAGGCCCCCGACGGCGCCGTCACGACCCTGATCCCCGACACGGCGGCTGGCGGCTGCGCCGGTCTGTGGCCCGCGTCCTCCGGTTGGCATCTGCTGCGCACGGTCGGAGCCAACAACGCCGAACGGGTCTCGCCGCTCTACGTCCAGCCCGCCGACCGCCTGCCGGGCGTTAAGGCCGCCCGCGACCGCGACGCCACGATGATGCTGGGTCGCACGCCCGTGGCCGCCGCGACGGGCGAGGGCCGCACCCAGCCCGGACCGGCCTGGCCCTGGCTGCTGGCATGGCTGTTGGCGGGCGCAGGTCTGTGGTGGTTCGAGCGCTCGAACCTCGGCCGGGCCGTGCCCAAACCCGAACCCCAATAACCGTCATCCTCGGGCTCGTCCCGAGGACCCACGGTTCCGCGCAATCGGACGAGCGATGGGGAACGCGCATCTCAATGCGATGCCGTCCGCGCTGAATCCCGCCATGGGTCCTCGGGACGAGCCCGAGGATGACGGGGCGGTGCGCGCGTCCTACCCCAGCGATCTTGCCGTACTGATCACATTGATCCCGTTGAACCGGGTCGTCGCCGAGCCGTGGCTGACGGCCGAGACCTGGCTCGGCTGGCCCTTGCCGTCGAAGAACGATCCGAACATCCGGTAGTCGCTCTCGTCGCAGGTCGCCGCGCACGAGGCCCAGAACTCGGGCGTGCGCATCTGGTAGGCGACGTCGGCGAGCGGCCGGGTGATCGCCCCGTTCTTGATCTCGTAGAAGAGCTGGCCGCCGAACTGGGCGTTGTAGCGCTGCTGGTCGATCGAATAGGAGCCGCGGCCCAGGATGTAGATCCCGTTCTCGACGTTCGAGACCATGTCCTCGGCGCTCATCTTCACCTTGCCGGGCTGCAGGGAGACGTTCGGCATCCGCTGGAACTGCACCGTCGACCAGCTGTCGGCATAGGAGCAGCCGTCGCTCTCGGTCTTGCCCAGCAGGTGCGCCTGATCCCGCGTCGCCTGATAGTCGACCAGGACGCCGTCCCTGATCAGATCCCAACGCTTGGCGGCCACGCCCTCGTCGTCATAGCCGACGGCGCCCAGGCTGCCGACCTGGGTCTTGTCGGCGACGATGTTGACGACCTCGCTGCCGTATTTGAAGTGGGCGTCGCGCTTGTCGATGGTCGCGAAGCTGGTGCCCGCATAGTTGGCCTCATAGCCCAGCACCCGGTCGAGCTCGAGCGGGTGGCCGACCGACTCGTGGATGGTCAGGCCGAGGTGGTTGGGGTCCAGCACCAGATCGTACTTGCCCGGCTGGACCGAGGCGGCGGTCAGCTTCTCCTTCGCCTGGGCCGTCGCGGCGACCGCGTCCTCGCGCATGTCATAGGACTTGCCATAGGCGATCAGGCCGTTCGGCAGGGCCGTCTTGTCGATCCCGTTGCCGTCCAGATACTCATAGCCCAGCCCCATGGGGGAGGAGAGGCCGTCGCGGGTGCGGAACTTGCCGGTCGTCTTGTCGACGGCGGTGACCGTGAACGGCGCCCAGATGCGGTGCACGTCCTGATCGATGTACGACCCGTCGGTCGAGGCGAAATACTTCTGCTCGTTCACCAGGAACAGGCGCGAGGCGACGAAGCTGGCGCCCGCGCCCATGGCGGCCGAATTGACCCCCATCAGCAGGTCGATCTTCTCCTCGATCGGCACGGTCATGCCGTTGCGGCGGATCGGGGTGCGCCACGACACCTCGCCGACGCCGGGCGTCGGGGCCAGCTGGACCGGGGCGGTCTGGCTTGTGGCGTTGGCCTTGGCGATGGCGGTGGCCAGCTTCGCGGCGTTCACGACGGCCTCGGCGGTCAGCTCATTCGTGGCGGCGAAGCCCCAGGCGCCGTCGGCGATGACCCGCACGCCCACGCCCGAGCTCTCGGTGTTGACGACGTTCTCGACATTGGCTTCGCGCGTCATGACGAACTGGTTCAGATACCTGCCGACCCGCACGTCGCAATAGGTCGCGCCGGCCGCCTTCGCCGTCGACATCGCCGCGTCGGCCAGCCGCTTCTTGATCGCGATGTCGAGCGTGTCGCCCAGCTCCTCGGCGGCGATCGCACGGCCGGCAAAGCCGGGCAGCAACAGGCCGCCGGCGCCGATGCCGCAGGCGGTCAGGAAGGCGCGTCTGTCCAAGGCGGTTCTCCGGATTCTACTCCGCCACCTTCGCCGCTGCAGACGCCCCGGTCAAACCTTCCGGAGCGCCTTTACGGCAGCGGACGCCGATTGTTGCTCGCGCTGATCTCCAGCGGCTCGCCGTCGAGGATCAGCCGCACCGAGGTCCCCGCCGGCGCGCTGCGCGGCACGTTCAGCCTGACCGTCTCGGTCTTGGGCATCAGGTCGTCGGGCGCGGCCAGGGCGCCGAAGCGGGCCGTGGCCAGCACCGCCCCGTCCGGGCCTTCCAGCACCACGCGACCGGCCGGAGAGGCGACGGCGCCGAGGCCGTGCACCGTCACCGACAGCCGCCCGCCGCGCCTGACCAGATCGTCTGCGCCGATGCCCACGTCGGGCCGCGTCGACATCGCCGGACCGGCTTCGGTCATGGCGAACTCGATCACGCTGGCGCCCGGCGGCAGGGTCACCGGCACGGCCTGACCCGGACCAAAGGCCACCGTCGAGGTCTGGCCCGCATCCGGACGGTCGTCGCCGTTCGCGTCCGACCCTTGCGTCACCCGCCAGGTTCCCGGCGTCACCTCGGCCCCGCCGATCTCGGCCTTCACCGGCGTCGCGGCCAGGTTCCAGACCACGACGCGGAAGCCGGTCTGCGCCGGTTCGCGCACCAGCACCGCGACCTTCAGGGCGTCATCCGGGTTCTCGAACCGCCAGCTGATCCGGTGCCCCGGCACGATGCGGTTGCGCACATGGGCGACCCCGCCCAGACGCGCGCGCTGCAGCTGGTCGCTGGGCAGCTCGACCCGGTCGGTCCACCAGTGATCCTCGGTCTGCATCTTCATCCGCACCGAGGCGAACTGGATGTCGTCGGCATAGAGCCGCTCGAGGAAGCTGCGGTCGCCCGTCTCCGCCGCCGCGATGGTCAGGGCGTCGGAGGACGCGCCGGTCTTGGCCGCCGCCGTCACATAGCGCTGGTCCAGCTCCGGCCGGCCCAGATCACGGGCCACGTCGCTGTTGACGCCCGACCAGCCCGGCGACCCCGGCTCGCCCATCGGCGCCAGATATTTCGCATCGCCGCTCCAGCGGTACGAGGCCCACAGCAGCATATTGGTCGGGCTCAGGCCCGTGCCGCGATCCGCATCGGTGGTCCAGTTGATGTCGGCGGGCCAGACGGTCACCCCGCCGGCGGTCTTGCCGTGGGCCAGGAAGCCGTCGGCCAGTTCCAGCAACAGGCCGCGCAGCTTCGGCGAGCCATTGTAGTCGACCAGGGCCATGCCCGGATGCAGCACCAGATAGCTCTGCGCCTTGGACCAGTCCCACGGCGTATCCCGCGCGAAGTGCGAGCCGGAATAGTAGCTGGAGATGATGTGGCGATGCCCGGCCGCATTGACCTGGGTCAGTTCGCCATAACGCCGCGCCGTGGCCATCAGCCGCTCCAGCGTTCTCGGATCGCCGCGGTTGAGCAGGGCCGACTGGCTGATGGCGTTGATACCCTCCTCATAGGTGTGCAGTTCGTCGGTCTGGATGGTGCCCAGACCGTTGGTCCACATGCCGTTGCGGTGGCTGGCCTCGATCAGGGCCTCCAGCGAGGCGGTCAGCCGGTCGGGCTCGACCCCCATCAGGGCCGGACCGACCCACTGGTTGGTCAGGTCGGTGTCGTCCGAAATGCCGCCGCCGAATTCGCCATCGACCTGCCGGTTGTCGATCCACCAGTCGATGAACTGTTTGACCAGCTTCAGGTCCTCCGTCTGACGGAAGGCCCACAGGGGCACGCCGGCGGGCGGCGTCGGCTGGGTGAAGGCGGGCAGGGGCTGGGACGCGTTCCACTCGCTCCAGTAGGCCCGGCCCTCGACGTTCTCCGGGTCGACCCGCAGCAGGTCGGTCAGGTCCAGATAGAATTGGTCGAACAGGCCGAGGTCGCGCGTGATCTGCCGTTCCTCGACCAGGAAGCCGTAGCTGTCCTTGATCTGGGCCAGACGGTCGGCGACGTGCTCGGCGCGCGCGGCCTCGCGGGTCTTGAAGATCATCTTCACCCCCATGCCGTCGAGGTCCGAGGCGTGGAAGTCGGGGCTGGAGGCCGCGACGGTGAAATACAGGCTGTCGTCGTCGTCGAGGATGCGGTCGCGGGTGTCGAGGAAGACGGTGCGCGCCTCGCCCGGCTTGACCGCCACATTGACGTCCAGCAGGTCGCGCAGCGGCCACAGCGGGTCCTTGACCCGGATGTTCAGCGAGATCAGCCCGTCCGCGCCCGGCGTCGCCTTCAGCGCCGGGATGGTCAGGACGATGCCGTCCAGCCCGCCGGCCTCCTGGAAGCTCAGGGTCGGGACGTTGCGCACCAGCGGCCCGCCCGCGCGCCCGCGCCGGAAGTCGATGGGGATCAGGACGTGGGCGATCGGCCGGTCGCCGCTCAGGGCCGTCTTCCTCGCCGTCGTCGGGGCGCTGGAGGGCAGGGCGGCGAGGGTGTCGCGTTCCTCGGCCGGATAGCGGCCGGCGATGAAGTCCGAGAGTTTGTCGGTCGCCACATAGCTGGGTTCAACGCCCGCGCGCACCGTGTAGGCGTATTCGCCGATGCTGTCCGGTATCGCGCCCGCCGTGACGTTGTAGACGCCGATCTCCTGAATGGGCGTTTCCTGGGCGATGTTGGTGAAGCGCACCGCGCCGCCCTCATGGCCCGCGACCCGGGTCGTGGTGCGCTCTGCCCCGCGCGGCCGCTCGGTCAGCGTCTGCGGCGCCGAAGCGTCGACCGCCTGGCCCGCCTCGATGCGGGCGTCCACCGCCGCCAGACGGCCATAGGCCGCGCCCTGGATCTCGATCTGGTTCCACGGTTCGTCGGGCAGGAACCAGGTCGACGACTTGCCGCCCATCGAATAGACGTTCCAGTCCGGCAGGGTGAAATAGTCGTTCCGCCCCGCCAGGCGCGAGCGGTTGTAGACGCCCGGCCAGGTCGTCTCACGGATACCGTCATTGCCCTTCCACATGCGCTGGGCGATGTCGCGCTGGTCGGTGAACTCGACGCGGCGGATGCGGGTGACCGGATCGGCCAGATAGGGCGCCGAGCCCTGATCGAAGCCGAACCTTTTGTTCCACGCCGCCTGCCAGTCCCCCGCCGGAGCGACCGGCGCCGGCGCGGCGGCGGCCGTCACGAGCGCAGCGGCCTCGGCCTCAGACAGGGCGTGGTCATAGACCCTCAGGTCGTCATAGTCGGAGCCGCGCGTGAAGCTGTAGCGGCTGTGCACCTGGATCGGCGCCACGATGCGCGAGGCGATGCCGAACTGGTCCAGCGCCGCGTCCAGCACCGCCGGGGTCGTGGTCGCCGCGACTTTCTTGCCGTCGACATAGAGGACCACGCCGCCGGTCTCGTCCCAGCTGAAGGCGATGTGCATCCAGTGGTCGGGCGCCGGGTTGGCCGGCAGCTCATAGGACACCCGCACGCGGGCGAGGTTGTTGTCGGTGACGAAGGCGTCGAAGCCGTGCCCGTTCCAGTCGATGCGCAGGAAGGCCATGTCCCAGCTGGAATGGTCGGCGTATCCGACGCGGAACAGGACGAAGGGCGTGGGCCCGACCGGGTAGCGCGAGCGCCAGTCGAAGGCGACCGTGCCGCGCTGGGCGAAGATGTTGCCCGCCGCGCGATAGGCCAGCGCCTGGTCGTCCGTGCCCTCGATGTATCCGCCCTCGGCGCCGCCCGACGGCTTCAAGGCCAGCTTGTCGGCGAAGGTCGGCCCGGCCTGACCCGCGGCGTAGTCGGCGGTGAGCGAGCTGTCGGCCGTCAGATGGAACAGCAGGCCGTCGGGGCGCGGGGCAGGGGTCTGCGCCTGGGCGAGGGAGGCGGCGGCCATGGCGGCGCCGGCGGCGAGAAGGGCGGCGACCGCCCGTTGAACGACAGACATGAAACACTCCCAGGGCCTGCCGCTCTGCGTCGGCTGCCGGCGGACACTAGCCCTGTCCTGACACCGGTGTCTTCCCTCAAATTGTTTCAGCTGGACAGAATGTCGCAGGGGGTGGTCCCGTCTCGGGGCGGCTCAACCTGGCGCCCCTTCGGAGGAAAAGCCTCGTCGCCTCAGCCGCTTGCCGAATTCCAGGGCCAATTGGGCGCCCATGCCTCCCGGGCGCCCTATACTGCGCGTCGACCCGGTCTTTGACATCGCCATCCCGACATCTCGCCGCGTGCACGCCCTTGCACTCGGTGTGCACGCGAGTGCAACGAATCCGCCGAAAAATGATCATTTTAAATCAACGCGATGAAGGCAAAATCTCCCACCTGACTTTCGGCATTGCACTTTTTGCACCCGCCTTTTTTTCGAGTGCAAAGCGTGACCCCGACGAAACCTTCGCCGCACTCCGGCCGCATGTTTTTCCGTCCGCGCCCCGCCTCGTCTCCAGGGCGTCGAAGCGGCAACAATGGCGTCCCGCAATCGCCATCCGCCGCCCGGAAACAGGCCCTTCTCTCAGTCGGCGGGGCCTTCAGACCATGCTTTCCAGACTCGCCACGGCGGTGGCGCTCGCGCCCCTGGTGCTGGCCTCGGCCGCCGAGGCCCAGGTCACCATCTCCGGCGACCGCACGGCCCCCGTCCTGACCTCGACGGTCAACGGCGGCGCGGCCGCCGACCTGACCATCGCCGACGGCGGCTCCATCGCCGTCGCCACCGGAACGGCCCTGACCGGCGATAGTAGCAACGCCATCGTGCTCGAGAGCGGCTCCGCCATCACCCTGTCGGACGCCACCGACGACGTCACCGGCGTCCTGCTCAAGGGCGGGCTGACGGGCGACCTGACCCTCGGCGGGTCCGTTTCCATCACCGAGGACTACACCGCCGAGGACGAGGACGACGACGGCGACATCGACGGCCCCTTCGCCGAGGGGACGGGCCGCTACGGCGTCCGCGTCACCGGCCCCGACGCCCGCACCGGCGACATCACGCTGGAGGACACGGGCTCCATCGCCGTCTACGGCAATGACAGCTACGGCCTGTCGCTGGAGACCGACCTGATCGGCGATATCGGCCTCTACGGCGCCGTCTCCGTGGTCGGGGACGACAGCTACGGCGTCCGGCTCCAGGGCGCCGTCTCGGGCAATGTCGACCTGCCGACGGGCTCGATCTCGGTCACCGGCGCCAACGCGGTCGGCCTGTCGGTCGAGGGCGCGGTGTCCGGTCGGCTGGACATCCAGTCCTCGATCACCAGCACCGGCTATCGCTACACTTCCAGCCCCACCTCCCTGACGGAGCTGGACGCCGACGTGGCGGCGGCCATCAAGCTCTCCGCCGACACCCTCTACCTTGAGGACCTTGACGCCGACGACCTGCTGCAGGGCGGGGCGGCCGTCCAGGTCAAGGCCGACGTCGCCGGCGGCATCCTGCTGGGCACGGCGCCGACGTACCTCGATCCCGACGGCGAGGACGGCGACGACGACAAGGACGGGGTCACCAACGGCAATGAGGACGACGACGGCGACGGCGTGATCAACGCCGACGACACCGACCGCGACGGCGACGGCATCCTCGATGCCAGCGAGGGTACGGCCTCGCTGGCCAGCTACGGCGGCGCTCCGGCCCTGCTGATCGGATCGGGCACGGCGGACGTGACCATCGGCGCGGTCGGGACCGGCGACGACGCCTGGGGCCTGATCAACCAGGGCTCGGTGGCGGCCTACGGCGTCTATGACGACGTGGTCACGACCGCGCTCCAGATCGGCGGCCTGGGCGGCGGAACCACCCTGATCGAGGGCGGCATCCGCAACGACGGGACCATCGTCGGCAGCTCGGTCGGCGCCGACGCCATGGCCGTCCATCTGGCCGCCGGCGCCGACGTCGCCACCCTGATCAACAACGGCGCCATCACCGGCTCGGCGACCACCGAGGGAACGGACGTCGCCACGGCCATCCAGATCGACCAGGACGCCATCCTCTCCTCTCTGGTCAACAACGGCCAGATCCTGGGCGTCATCTACGGCGAGGCGGGCGACGCGGTCGCGATCCGCGACCTCTCCGGGACCCTGACCAGCCTCACCAACACCGGGACCATCTACGGCAACATCGTCTCGACCGACTCGGTCAGCGACACCGACGACGACGACACCGACGCCGACAACGAGGTCGAGACGGGCCGCGAGATCGCCATCGACCTGTCAGCCAACACCTCGGGCGTGACCATCACCCAGAAGGGCGCCCTGACCGACAACCGCTTCATCGATACCGACGGCGACGGGATCTATGACGACGTCGACACCGACGACGACGGCGACGGCGTGCCCGACGCCCAGGACACCGACGACAACGATGACGACAACGATGGGGTCTATGACTCCGACGAGCCCTACATCTACGGGGCCATCCTGCTGGGCTCGGGCGACGACACCGTCGACATCCAGAACGGCGTGGTCGTGGGCGACATCAGCTTCGGCGACGGGGCGGACGCCTTCCTGATGAGCGGCGGCTCCAGCTACACCGGCGTCCTGTCGGATACGGACGGCCGGCTGGACATCTCGATCGCCGACGCTGTCCTGGACGCCCGCCAGACCACGGCCCTGAACATCACCTCCCTCAGCGTGGGGGAGGGCGGCGAGCTGGTCGCCAACGTCGATCCCCTGACCCACACGGCGGGCGGCTTCACCGTCTCGGGCGCGGCGAGCTTCGCCGACGGCTCGATCCTCAGTCTCCACCTGACCTCCCTGATCGAGGACCCGGAGCGCTTCACCCTGGTGACCGCCGGCAGCCTGACCTGGGGCAATGTCTCGGGCAACGACCTGACCGGCAGCACCCCCTATATGGTCGTCGCCGACTTCGGGGCCGATGCCACGGCGGGTCAGGTCTATGTCGACGTCCGCCGCCGGACCACGGCCGAGATGGCGCTGTCGACCAATGAGGCCTCGGCCTACGACGCCTTCTACTCGGCGCTGAGCCGGGACACGGACGTCATGGACGCCTTCCTGGCGACCACCGACCGCGCCGACTTCATGAACCTGTACGAGCAGACCCTGCCGGACCATTCGGGCGGGACCCTGATGTCCCTGGCCGGCGGCGTGGACGCCGTGACCCAGGCCCTGGCCAACCGCAACAACTCGGCGGAGGTCGGGACCACCAGCGGCTGGATGCAGGAGATCAACGTCTACGCCGACAAGGCCAAGACCGAGAGCTACGGCTACCGGACCGAGGGCTTCGCCGTCGCGGGAGGGATCGAGAAGGTCTCGAAGGTCGGGGCGCTCGGCGTCTCCCTGGCCATGACCTCATCCGACATCGAGGACCCCGAGTCCGAGGCCGAGGAGGTGCTGTCGGCCAGCCTGATCGAGCTGGGCGCCTACTGGCGCGCGCAAGGTCATGGCTGGACCGGCTGGGCCCGGGCGGCGGCGGGCTATGCGACCTTCAGGTCCACGCGGACGCTGGTCGGCGACGACGTCTACCTGTCCAACACCGCCGACTGGAACGGCTATACCCTCTCCGCGGCGGCGGGCCTGGCCTATGAGCACCGCTTCGGCCGGCTGAGCCTGAGGCCCGAGGTCTATGCCGAGACCTTCAGCCTGACCGAGGGCTCGCGCACCGAGAGCGGCGGCGGCGACGCCTTCGATCTGATCGTCGACGGTCGCGAGGGCTCGATCTCCAGCGCCACGGCGGCGGTGCGGATCGGCTACGGCTTCGGTCAGGACGGCTTCATCCGGCCCGAGCTCAAGCTCGGCTGGAAGCAGATCCTCGCCTCGGACGGCGGCGAGACCATCGCCCGCTACGCCTCGGGCGGCTCGGAGTTCAGCCTGATCAGCGACCTGGTCGAGGGCGGCGGGCCGATCGCCGGCCTCGGCCTGACGGTCGCCAACGATCTGGGCTCCTTCCGCATCTCGGGCGACGCCCAGCTGCTGGAGGACTACGTCCGCTACAGCCTGCTGCTCCAGGCCACCTTCCGCTTCTGACTTCTCCCCGAGGGCCTCCTGAGCCAGGCAACAGGCGGCCAAACGAAAGGCGGCCGCCCCGCGAGGGACGGCCGCCTCAGTTCTGTCTGGCCTGGACCTAGAAGTTGGCGGTCAGGCTGATGAACATATAGCGCCCCAGTGCGTCGTAGAGCTGGGGATAGGTGTTGCCGTTCGAGCCGACGGTGGTCAGCGGCGGGTCGGTGTCGAGGACGTTGTTGATCCCCACGCGGGCCGTGACGTTGTCACGCACGTCCCAGGAGGCGGCCAGGTCGAAGTAGTTCATGGCCTCCAGGGTCGAGTCCAGCGACCCGTCGACCTTGCCGGTCAGGCTCGAGCCGTAGTCGACCGCGCTGTAGTAGCGCCACGTCCCGGAGATCTCGACCGGCCAGGGCGTCGACCAGGTCACCCGGGCGCGGTGACGCCATCCGGGGTTCGGCGTGCCGCACTGGTCGGAGCCGAAGTAGCCCACGCAGTCATAGACCGAGCTGGCCGTCTGGGTGCCGGTGTCGGTCTCCAGGGTGCTCAGCCAGGTGCCGACGAAGGCCATGGAGACCTTGCCCCAGGTCGGCAGGCCGACGTCGCCCAGGTCGAAGCCGTAGTTGGCGTTGACGTCGATGCCCGAGGTCTTCAGTCCGCCGATGTTGAGGCTGAGGTTCTCGACATAGCCGTCGCCCAGCCACAGGGAGCCGGTGTCGGCGTCGCGGTGGATCCGGCTACAGGCGGCCGCGTCATTGTCGTCGTAGCAGAGGTCCAGGGTGTTGGCCGCACCCACCGTCGAGATCAGGCCGTCGACCGTGATGTCGAAGTAGTCGAGCGACAGGTTGAAGCCCGGGACGAAGCTGGGCGTCCAGACGACGCCCAGGGTCAGGGTGTCGGCCGTCTCCGTGTCCAGATCGGGGTTGCCGCCGGTGACCTGGTTGTACTGGCTCGCCGAGTTGTCGAGCAGCGAGCTGCCGTAGTCGGAAGAGTCCATGCCGGTGGCGACGCACTGGGCCAGGGTCGCGGTCCTGGCGGTCCCGCAGGGGTCGGCGTCCAGGTTGAACAGGCCCAGGCCCTGCGCCGAATAGAGCTCCAGCACGTTCGGAGCCCGGACGGCGCGCGAGTAGCTGGTGCGCAGTCGCAGGTCCGCGATCGGGGCGTAGTCGGCGCCGACCGTATAGGTGTCGGTCGACAGGGCGGCGTACTCCGAATGGCGGAAGGCGCCGTTCAGCGAGGCCGAGTAGATGCCCGGCAGGTTGTCGACCAGCGGGATCTGGATCTCGCCGAAGGTGTCGAGCACATCGACCGAGCCGCTGACGCCGATGGTCGGGCCGCCCTGGCCGGCGCCGTCGCCTGAGGCGAAGGCGGCGTCCGTGGTGCTGCTCAGCGCGTCGCGGCGATACTCCAGGCCGAAGGCCAGCTTGACGCCGTCGGCGGCCCAGGGCGACTGGACGCCGTACTTGGTCAGGTCGCCGGTGACGGCGGCGGTGACGACCTGCTGGGTGGTCTCGCCGGTCTGGATCAGCGGGATCTGCAGATAGTCGAGCGCCGCCTGGGTCACCCCGCCTTCGGAGAAGACGTCGTAGGGCACGCAGTTGGGGTCCGAGCCGTCGACGACCGAGCGACAGGTGGCCACGCCGTTGACGCTGACCACGTCCAGCGCGCGGTTCAGACGGGTGACCGAGAAGTCGTTCTCATAGACCCGCGACAGCCGCACCCGCGAGAACTGGGCGCTGACGTCATAGGTCCAGCCGTCGGTGATCAGGCCGCGCACCCCGGTGACCGTGCGGTAGCTCTCGTAGTTCAGCGAGTCCTGACGCCCGCCGCCTTCGACGTTGCGTCGGCCAATCAGGAGCGAGACCGAGTCGCCCGAGGCGATGGCCGCCGACGAACAGCCGATCGTGGTCGCCTGCTGCGTCGACAACAGCGGGTTGTCGCAGTTGATCGTGGTGGTGTTGAAGAAGTCGCCCGACGGCGCGATCTGGGCCACCGACGAGTAGTCGGTGAACATCAGCTGGGCGTAGGCCTCGGCGTGCTCGTTGATCTCATAGTGCCCCATGGCGCCCAGAGACCAGCGCTCATCCGGGCGCTGATAGTAGTTCAGCGGGCCGTAGTTGTAGGCGTTGGTGCTGGTGCTGTAGGGCACGAAGGTCTGGCCGGCGCCGAGGGTGTAGCTGCCGGTCGAGGCGATGAAGCGCCCGGGATAGGAGGTGCTGGAGCCGCCGCAGGTGTAGGTCGAGGGATCGCTGCTCGACGGCGCGGCGATCGTACAGGCCGAGTAGTCGCGGTTGGCCTGGAGCACCTCGTTGTTGTTCCGGTAGCTGGCGTAGGCGGTCAGATTGCCTTTGCCGTCCGGGGCGGAGACGCCCATCGTCAAGGTGACCTCGCGGCTCTCGCCGTCGGAGACGTTGTCGTCCGGCAGCTGGAACTGGGAGGCGTTGGTCGCGGCGCGCGCGGCGATGGCCTGGCGGACGTTGCCGACGCCGTCATAGTCGTTGTGGTGCTGATAGAAGCCGTACTTGGCGTCGATCTGGATGCCCTCGAAGTCCTTCTTCATGATGAAGTTGACCACGCCGGCGACCGCGTCCGAGCCGTAGACAGCCGAGGCGCCGCCGGTCAGGACCTCGACCCGTTGCACCAGGGCGCCCGGGATCTGGTTCAGGTCGGCGGCGACGTCGTTCGGCGAGCCGTAGCCCATGCGCCGGCCGTCGATCAGGACCAGGGTGCGCGAGGCGCCGAGGTTGCGCAGCGAGACGGTCGCCGTGCCCGAGGCGCCGTTCGACACGGTCGAGTTCTGCGAGGCGAAGGCCTGGGGCAGCTGGGTGATCAGGTCCTCGACCCGGGTCACGCCGGTGACGGCGATGTCCTCGGCCGTGACCTGGGTCACCGGGCTTGTGGTGGTCAGATTGGCCTGCGGGATCCGCGAGCCGGTGACCACGACCTCCTCGACCTGGTCGGCCGGCCCCGCATCTTGAGCGAAGGCGGGAGCGGCCGCGAGGCTGGCCCCCACCAGGAAGGTGCTCGCCAGGAGGCGGGCGTGAATTGAAGTGTTTCGCATCGGTAACATCCCCTGTGGTTCCTGAAAACAAGGGCAAGATTTCGTGTTCAATGTTTCCGTTATGTAATAGAACAGAAGTTAGATAACATTACGGAAAACAAAGACGTTTCTTTGCTTGCCAAATATATGGCTAGCTTTGGACTTTTCTAAATTCGAATACATAATTGCTGTCAGGCTCTGTATCCGGACTGTCTGTCGCGAATAGGTCACGCTGTGGGGTGGTGAGGTCCACCCCCATCAGGCGAAGACCCGGATAGGCCGCGCGCGAGATCGTGCTAGACTACGGTCATGACCGAGACGCCGTTCAAGCCCCCGTTCCCGCCGAGGCACTATCCGACGTCGCGCGCCAAGTGCGCGGACCTGATCGTGCATATCTCGGGTCTGGCCTTCGCCCTGTTCGGCGGCGGCGTGCTGCTGGGCCTGTCGGTGGCGCGGGGCGATCTGGGGCTGGTGGTCGCGGTCAGCGTCTATGCCCTGGGCATGCTGGCCATGCTGGGCTTCTCGACCGCCTACAACTTCGCCAAGCCGCAATGGCGGCCGCTGCTGCGGCGGCTGGACCATGCGGGCATCTTTCTGATGATCGCGGGCTCCTACACCCCGTTCACGACCCACAACCTGACCGGCGCCTGGGCCTGGGCCATGACGGGCGCCGTCTGGGGGCTCGCTACCCTGGGCGCTCTGGGCAAGCTGTTCCTGCCGGGCGTGGGCAAGACGCTGTGGGTCGTGATCTATGTCGCCCTGAGCTGGCTGGTGGTCATCGCCTTCAAGCCCATGGTCGCCCACGGGTCCTGGATCGCCCTGCTGCTGCTGGCCATCGGCGGGGCCCTCTATATGTCCGGCGCGGTCTTCTATGTGCGCAAGAAGCTGGGCTGGTTCCGCGCCGTCTGGCACGGCCATGTGGTCGCCGCCGCCAGCGTGCACTGGGCCGCCGTCCTGGTCGGCGTAGTGCTGGCGACCAGCCACTAGACCCGAGGGTCAGGCAGCCTCGGTCAGGTGGGCGGCCGATCCTGAATCGGCCATTCCGGCGTCTGGAAGCGCCAGGGTGAAGCGCGCGCCTTCGCCGGGCGGTGACTCGGCCTTGACCCAGCCGCCGTGCCGTTCGGCGACGATGCGCACGAAGGCGAGGCCCAGGCCGATGCCTGGTCGGGCCTCGGCGGTCTGGTGGAAGGCCTCGAACAGCTGTTCGGACTGGTCGGGCGGGAAGCCCGGGCCCTGGTCCTGAACCACGCACAGATGGAAGCGGCGGTCGCCGACCTCGACGGTGTCGAGCGTGCAGGTCACCTCGCCGCCCTCGGGGCCGTACTTCAGGGCGTTGTCGATCAGATTGACCAGGGCCCGGCCGATCAGGACCGGGTCGCCCATGACCAGCCGCTCGTCCTCGTCGTCGGGCGTCAGGATGGTCACGCCGCGCGCATTGGCCTGGGGCCACAGGCCGTCGGCGGCCTCGATCAGGCTCTGGCCAAGATCCAGCTCGCGGCGGTCCAGCACGCGGGACTCGGCGCGGGCCAGCTGGACGTAGCTCTCGGCCATGGCCAGGGTCCGGCGGGCGTAGTCGCCGACCCGGCGGTCGAAGGCGGCGTCGCGCGGGGGCGGCTCGGCCAGCAGGGTCAGGATCGAGACCTGCGGCGAGCGCATGTCGTGGCTGAGCAGTTGCAGCGCCTGTTCGCGCTGGCGTTCGGCGACGCGGATGGCGGTGACGTCGGCCAGCCGGACGATGCCGCCGGGCCGGCTGTCGCGGCCGAGGTCCAGCCGGGCCTCGTCCAGCTTGAACACCTCGCCGGTCGGGGTGCGGATCTCGCGCGCGGTCCCGTCGCGGGCCAGAAGCGTCTCCAGCGGCTCGGCGCCGATGCGGGCGAACAGGGAGTCGATGTCCGAACCTGCGAGGGTGGCGTCCTGTTCGAACAGGGCCGAGGCCCGGGTGTTGGCCAGCAGCACCCGGCCCGTGTCGTCGATGACCAGTGTCGCGTCGGGCAGGCTGCGCAGGGTGTCCGAGATCAGGGCGCTCAGTTCGCGCAGGCGGGTCAGGGCGGCCTTGAGCACCCCGGCCTGACGGTCGATGTGGTCGCCGCGCGCCCTGTCACCGGCGAGGTCGGAGAGCCAGGGGCCGTCGGCGCGGAAGGCCTCGATCTCAGCCTGCATATAGGCCGAGGCCGCCTCGAGCCGGCGCCAGCTCCACAGGGGCCAGGCCAGGGCGACGCCGACGACGGCCGCCACGGGCGCCAGCCAGATCCCGGCGAGGAAGGCCAGGGCCGAGACGGCGAAGACGGCGACGATCGCTCCGACGCCCGCCGCCAGGCTGATCGCCGGCCTGAGCATCAGGAAGGCGGCCATCAGGCCCCAGAGGGGGATCAGCGACAGGAGAGCCAGCAGGGCGGGCGGAACGGCGCGCAGGGCGTCGCCGCGGATCAGGGTGTCGAGCAGGGCCGCCTGGATCTCGACCCCGGGACGCAGCTCGCCGTGGGGTGAAACGGGGGTGGCGAAGCGGTCGCCGAGACCGTCGGCGGTCATGCCGATCAGCACCTGTTTGTCCTTCAGGAAGGCGGCCGGGACCTCTCCATTGATCAGGTCGACGAAGGAGACGGTGCGCACCGAGCCGGGCGGGCCGCGATAGCGGATCAGGGTCGAGTTGAGCGGGGTCAGCCAGGGGGTTGTGGTGGCGTGAGGCGCGGCCTGTGACGAGGGGAGGGCGCCGCCGGTCGCCGTCCGCATCCGCGCCGTCATATGGGGCCAGGTCTCGGCTCCGGCGCCCATGAAGAGAGGCAGGCGGCGCACCACCCCGTCGGGATCGGGCGTCAGGTCGACATGGCCGAGGCCGGCGGCGGCGGCGGCCAGTTCGGGCGTCGGCTCGACCACGGAGAAGGGAGCGCCGTTCTCGCCCGGCTCCTGCAGCAGCTCGGCCAGCCAGGTGCGGCGATTGCGGTTCAGGGCGGCGATCAGGGCGTCGTCAGCGCCCGGCTCGGGCTCGGCGAACAGGACGTCATAGCCGATGGAGGCCGCGCCCGCCTCGGTCAGCCGGTCGAGGGCCTGGGTGTGCAGGGTCCGGCTCCAGGGCCAGCGGCCGAGCGTCTGGATGCTGCGGTTGTCGATGGCGACCACGACGACCTGTTCGCTCGACTGGCCCGGATTGAGATTCAGCAGGGCGTCGTAGATCCAGTTGTCGGCCCGGCGTGTGCCTGATCCCAGCGAAAGCCAGACGACCAGCACCGACAGGCCCAGACCCACGACCAGCCATTCGGTCAGGGTGCGCCGGTCGGCCAGCCGACGCCGGATGGCGTCGCGCCATCGGGCGTTCCGGCCGGTCTGCGTCCGCAGCCAGTCGAGGAAGGCCAGGGGCAGTGGACGCGCGCTCAGGGGACGGTCAGGGAGGCGGGCGGGGACCAGGCCTCGACCGGCTTGCCGTCCACGATCCAGACCGACATCACGCGCCAGCGATACTCGCCGGACGGCAGGGGCGGCACGATGATCCCGGGCCGGGGCACGTCGGCGCGGTCGACCACCAGGGTCCCGTCCATCCGGGCCAGCTGGAAGCGATAGCGTTCGGCGCCGCGGGGCGGGGTGCTCCAGTGGAAGGCGCGGGCGCCGCCGGCCTGGGGTTCGACGCTCAGGCCGCTGACCACATTCAGGGCGCGGACGAAGGGATAGTCGCCGGGCATGCCTTCGACGCCCAAGGGCGAGACGGCGGTCAGGCGGATGAAATAGGGGCCGTCGGGCAGGGGGTAGATGTCGATCTTCGCCTCGCCGGGCCGGGACTGACCGTCGCTGACGACATTGACGAAGCCGGCGTCGGTGGCGACGACGGCGCGATACTGGGCCGCTCCCGCCTCGGGCGTCAGGGCGAAGGACAGCATGCCGCCGGCCTGAAGGGCGTTGTCCGCGACCCAGGCGGGCTCGGGCAGGAGGTCGACCAGATCAGCCTTGCCGTCGGCGATGGCCACGCCCTGACGCGGGGCGGCGAGCAGGGGCTCCAGGCCTTCGGGCGCGACATGGACCGATCCGCCCAGGACCTCGGTCTGGGCGCGGTCGGCGCCGCCGTCATAGCCGATGCGGAACTCGGTGCCGCGCACGGCCGAGGCGGACAGGGGAGTGCCGACGCGGAAGCCGCCGGGGGAGCGGACCGGAGCGGCGTGGAACTCGGACCGGCCGCCCATGACGGTGATCTCCTGATCCACGGCGCCGTTCAGGACATAGGCGCGCAGGCGTGTCAGGCGCACGCGGCTCATCGACGGCACGGCGACGGTCCCGCCGTCGGGTAGGCTGAAGCGGGCGTTGGAGTTGGCGCCGGTCTCGATCTCGGCGCCCTCTCCGATCACGGCGCCGACGCGGGTCGCCGTCGTGGCCGCGCCCTGGCGCAGGCGCACGTCGCCGCGGAAGGTGACCAGCCGGGCCTGGACCGGGCGGGTCTTCAGCAGGGCGGCCGGAAGCCGCAGGGTCGTACCGACGGACAGCCGCAGGGGGTCGGCGACGCCGTTCAGCGTCTGGAGCTCGCGCCAGTCGGATTCGCGTTCCAGATGGGCGCCGGCGATGCTGCGCAGGGTGTCGCCCGACCGGACCACATAGCTGAATGTCTCACCCGAGGTTCGAACCTGTGGCGTGGGCGTGGGTTCGGCCCAGGCTGTGCCCGACAGGCCGGCGAGCGCCAGCCAGGCGGCGGCTCCCATGGCGGCAAGCCGGGCGATCCTCATCAGGTCTCTCCGTCTGCGGTCCCAGCGGTCGGCGTCTCGAGCCGCTCCAGACGGTATCCATAGCTGTAGACGGGGGCCAGACGGAAGCCCGCATCGGGCCGCAGGTTCAGCTTGGAGCGCACACGCGAGATGTGCATGTCCAGGGTGCGGCTGTTCAGGTCCGGATCGCTGCCCCAGACGCTGTCCAGCAGATAGGAGCGGGACAGGGCCCGGTTCAGGTTGCGCAGCAGGATCAGGGCGACGGCGAACTCCTTGGCCGTCATGGCCACGGGCTGGCCATTGGCGCTCGCCGTGCCGGTGGACGGATCCAGGGCGACGTGACCATGGACCTCGGCGGCCTGGGCCTCGGGCGCGCCATAGGCGCGGCGCAGCAGGGCGTGGATACGGGCCTGGAGCACCGCCTTGGAGACGGGCTTGGTCAGGAAGTCGTCGGCGCCCGCGCCCAGACCCTCGACCACATCGGCGTCGTCAGAACGGCTGGTGACCAGCAGGATCGGCGGCGGCGGGGTCAGGTTCTTCTGGGCCCAGCGCACGACCTCGACGCCCGACTTGTCCGGCAGCTGCCAGTCCAGAATCAGCAGGTCGAAGGTCTCGCGGCGCAGGGCCGAGAGCAGGGCGTTGGCGCGCGAGAAACCGGACCCCTCAAAGCCGGCTTCGGCAATGATGTCGAGGATCAGATCCAACTGTACGCGGTCGTCGTCGAGGGTGGCGATCTTCATGGTGGTCCATATCGGTCGTCGGGGGCGGCCGGTCGGGCGCGTCGGGAAGGCGGCATAATGCCCTTACCCGCGCCGGAAGATTGTAAAATCTCGTATCCCGGGAGATCGGGCGGCCACGTTCGGCCACAGCGGGCGTTTCGCCACGCGCTGAAGGGACGCGATCCGGGACGGACGCCTCAGACCGTGCGGAGTTCCGGCCAGTAGAGCCGAATCGGATTGTCGATCAGCAGCCCGCGCTGGAGTTCGGGCGTAACGGCGATACGGGGAATGACGTCGACCAGATGGCCGTCGTCGGGGACGTCATCCTGCATGTTCGGATGCGGCCAGTCGGTGCCCCACAGGACGCGGTCGGGATAGCGTTCGACGATCGGGCGCACGACCTCGACGAAGTCGTCCCACGGGTCGCCCTGGGCCGAGAGGCGGTCGGGACAGGTGACCTTGGTCCAGATGTCGTCGCGGCTGTCCATCAGGGCCTTGAAGGCGGTGATCTCGGCGCCGTCCGGTCCCTGGGACATCGAGGGGCGGCCCATGTGGTCGATGACGATGGGCGTCGGGATGGCGGCGAGGAAGGGCAGCATCTCCTCGAGGATATCGGCCTCGAAATAGATGACCACATGCCAGCCCAGGGCCTGGATGCGGTGAGCGACCTCCAGGAACCTGTCCTTGGGCGCGTCATCGACCAGGCGCTTGAGGAAGTTGAAGCGGACGCCGCGAATGCCGCCCTCGTGAAGGGCCTTCAGCTCGGCATCGGTGATGGCCGGATCGACCACGGCGACGCCGCGCGCCATTCCGTTAGACTTCGCGATGGCGTTCAGGGTCGCGGCGTTGTCCGTGCCGTGGCAGCTGGCCTGGACGATGACGTTGCGGCTGAAGCCGAGGTGGTCGCGCAGGGCGAACAGCATGTCAGGGCCGGCGTCCTCGGGCAGGTATTTGGCCCTGGCGCTGAACGGGAACTCGGCCATCGGGCCGAAGACGTGGCAGTGGGCGTCGACCGCGCCGGGCGGGGGCGTGAAGCGCGGCTTCGACGGGGCCGGATGCCAGCTGACGATGCGTTCGACGGTGTCGGTGCTCATGCGAAGACGGTCCCATCCATCAGCTTGCGGGCGGTGCGGAGCATGGCGGCGATGATCACGGCGCCGCTGTCATCCAGTTCCATGACACAGGTGGTCTCGCCTGTCGGGTGTTCGACCGACAGGGTCTTGCGGCGCCCCTCCGGGACAACGGCGACCTCGGCGGCGGGCGAGCCTTCCATCAGGCAGGCGGTGGCCAGGCTGACAGCGGCCAGGACGCCGACCGAAGCGTGGGCGCGGCGGGGAATGAAGCTGCGAACGGTGATCGCGCCGCCGTCGCGGGGCGGGGCGACCAGCAGCATCTTGGGCACCGACTTGTCGGCGACGTCGCCCAGATTCATCATCGGCCCGACGATCAGGCGGATGGCCTCGATGCGCGCTTTCAGGGCCTCGTCGGCGTCGAGTTCGTCGCGGGTCTCATAGCCTGTCGCGCCCACGTCGGCGGCCTTGAACACCACGCAGGGCATGCCGTTGTCGATCAGGGTCAGGCGCACGCCATCGACCTCATCGACCGCCCGGCCGGTGGGCAGCAGGGCGCCGCAGCTGGAGCCGGCCGTGTCGCGGAACTCCAGCGGCACGGGGGCGGCGGTCCCGGGAACGCCATCGATGCGGGCGTCGCCGGCGTAGTCGACCACGCCGCCGGGCGTGCGGATCGTGGCCACGGCGGTCTGGCCGGTGTTGACCATGAAGATGACAACGCGGGTCTCGTCCCCCGTCGCGGCGACCAGTCCGCGCTCGATGGCGAAGGGGCCGACGCCGGCGAGGATGTTGCCGCAGTTCTGTTTGTCCGTGACGATGGCCTGATCGACGAAGACCTGAAGGAACAGGTAGTCGACATCGACGCCTTCGCGCTCTGACTTCGATACCACCGCGACCTTGGAGGTCAGGGGATCGGCGCCGCCCATGCCGTCGATCTGGCGCGGATCGGGCGAGCCCATGACGCGCAGCAGGAAGGCGTCGCGCTCGGCGATGTCGGTGGGCAGGTTCTCAGCGAGGAAGTAGCCGCCCTTCGACGTCCCGCCCCGCATCCACATCACATTGGCCGAAGTGGGGGCTATCGCTCGGGGCGCGGCCCCTCGCTGCTTGAGCCCCGGGGCGTCGGCGGCGCTAGACATACTTCAGGCCCATCTTCTCCAGCTTGCCGCGCATGTCGTAGATGTCGAGGCCCAGTTCGCCGGCGGCGAGGCGGACGCGCTTGGCCTCCTCCAGCGCCTCGCGGGCCCGGGCCTTTTCCAGCACCGCCTCGGCTTCTGTGCGTGGCACGACGCAGACGCCGTCGTCATCGGCGATGATCACGTCGCCGGGATGGACCAGAGCGCCGGCGCAGACGATGGGCACATTGACCGAGCCGAGGGTGGCCTTGATCGTGCCCTGGGCGTGGACCGCGCGAGACCAGACGGGGAAGTTCATCTGCGTCAGGTCCCGGACGTCGCGCACGCCCGCGTCGATGATCAGGCCGCGGCAGCCGCGGGCCTGGGCTGAGGTGGCCAGGAGGTCGCCGAAATAGCCGTCGGTCGAGGGGCTGGTGGGGGCCAGGACCAGGACGTCGCCGTCCTGAAGCTGTTCGATGGCGACGTGGATCATCCAGTTGTCGCCGGGCGGGGCCGAGATGGTCACGGCCGAGCCGGCGATCCGGGCGCCGGGATAGATGGGGCGCATATGGGGGGCGAGCAGGCCCGTCCGCCCCTGCGCCTCATGCACGGTGGCGACACCGCAGGCGGCGAGGCCGTCGAGGGTCGAAAGGCTCGCGCGCTCAACGGAGGTGACGACGATGCCGGACATGTTGGACCCTCAGCGTGGCGGTTTGACGGTATTGCGAGCGATGCCCCGAGTACGCCAATGGGAAAACTGGCGTCCCTATTAGCCTGTGCTAAGTTTGGGTCGTGAAGCCGTTCGATCTCAATATCCGTCACCTCCGCGCCGTGGCCGCCGTCGTGGACACGGGCAGCATCAGCGCGGCCGCGCGGGTGGTGAACTTGACCCAGCCCGCCATCACCCAGGGGATCGCCAAGCTGGAGCGGCAGATCGGCCTGCCGCTGTTCGAGCGGCGGCCCGGCGGGATGGTCCCGACTCCCGCCGCCGAACTGCTGGCGCCGCGCGTCATGGCCGCCATCCGGCTGATGGACAGCCGCCATGCGACGGCGGCCCAGGTCAGCGCCTTTTTGGCCCTGGCGCGGTGCGGGAGCTATGCGGCGGCGGCGGCGGAGACGGGCCTGTCGGAGCCGTCGCTGCACCGGGCCGTGGGCGACCTGTCGCTGGCGGTAGGCCACATCCTGGTCGAGCGGCGCGGCAAGGGGGTGGCCCTGACCCCGCGCGGCGTGGGGGTGGCGCGGCGCTTCCGGCTGGGCGAGTCGGAGCTGAGGTCGGCTCTGTTCGAACTGGCCCTGCTGGAGGGGCGCGAGGTCGGGCGGATCACCGTCGGCGCCATGCCCCTGTCGCGCGCCCGGCTGCTGCCCGCCGCCGTCACGGCGTTTCACGCGCTTCACGGCGACATCAGCGTGGGCATCGTCGAGGGTTCGCACGCCGAACTGGTCGGTCCCCTTCGCGACGGGGAGATCGACCTGATGGTCGGCGCCCTGAGGCCGAAGTCCACCGACGACAGCATCATCCAGACGCCCCTGTTCGAGGACCGGCCGGTGATCCTGGCGCGGGCGGGGCATCCACTGGCAGGCGGGAAGGGGCCGATCACGCCGGAGGCCATGACGGCCTATCCGTGGATCACCCCGGCCGAGGGCACGCCGCTAAGGGCTCAGTGGCAGGCGATGTTCGCGGCGGCGGGTGCGGTGGCGCCGGCGGTGCCGATCGAATGCGGCTCGGTCATCATGGTGCGGCAGATGCTGCTGCACAGCGACTTCCTGACCCTGTTGTCGCCCGATCAGGTGGCGGTGGAGCTGGAGGCCGGCTGGCTGGCCAAGATCGCCGACGCCCCCGGCGACGTCAGCCGGATCATCGGGGTGACCACTCGCGCCGACTGGCGGCCAACGGCCCTGCAACGGCGCTTTCTGGGCGTGCTCAAGGAACAGGCGGAACTCATCGCCGCCGACCCATAGTTCGTATTTGCTGATAGCTCGGCGCACAATCCGATTGGCCGGGATCGACCGGCTTGCCTAAGCCGGATCGCATGACGGACACCTCCGACATCATCGCCGTGATCGGCTTCGGCGAGGCCGGACAGACCTTCGCTTCGGCGGGGAGCTGGGGTGCGCGGGCCAGGGTCCATGACCGGCTGACCGACGCCGCCGCGACGCGCGAGGCCAAGCGGGCCGACTATGCGGTGTCGGGCGTCCGGGGCTGCGACACGGCGGCCGAAGCCGTCGCGGGCGCGGTAGCGGTGATCGCCCTCGTGACCGCCGATCAGGCCCCGATCGTCGCGACCGAGACGGCGCGCTCGATCGCGCCGGGCGCCCTCTATCTGGACCTGAACAGCGTCGCGCCCGAGACCAAGCGGTCGGCGGCGCGCGCGGTCGAGGCGGCGGGCGGCCATTATGTCGATGTCGCGGTGATGTCGCCGGTCCAGCCCGCGGCCCTGGCCTCGCCCCTGCTGCTCAGCGGGCCCAAGGCGGAGGCGGCGGCAGCGCTGCTGGCCTCGCTGGGCTTCAGCAAGATCCGGGTGGTCGGACCCCAGGTCGGTCGCGCCTCCTCGATCAAGATGATCCGCTCGGTGATGATCAAGGGGCTCGAGGCCCTGAGCGCCGAATGCGTGCTGGCCGCCAGCGAGGCCGGGGTGCTGGACGAGGTCGTGGCCTCGCTTGACGCCAGCTGGCCCGGCGCCGACTGGGGCAGGCGCGCCGACTACAACCTCGACCGGATGATGGTCCATGGCCTGCGCCGCTCCGCCGAGATGGAGGAGGTGGTGCGCACGCTGGAGGATCTGGGCGTCGGCGCGGAGATGAGCCGGGGCACGGCAGCCCGCCAGGCGAAGATTGGCGCTCTGGGCCTGAAGACGCCACCCCAGGGGCTGATCGCCAAGATCGCCGCCCTGCTGCAGAAAAGGGCCAAGGCCGCATGACCCTGATCATCGACTGCCACGGCCACTATACGACCGCGCCCGAGGCCCACACCGCCTGGCGCGACGCGCAGGTCGCCGCCTTCAAGGCCGGACAACCGACGCCCGCCTATCCCGACATCTCCGACGCCGAGATCCGCGAGACCATCGAGCAGAACCAGCTGAAGCTGCTGCGCGAGCGCGGCGCCGACCTGACCATCTTCTCGCCGCGCGCCTCGACCATGGCGCCCCATGTCGGGGACGAGGCGGTCAGTCTGGAATGGGCGCGGCGCTGCAACGACCTGATCGCGCGGGTGGTGGGCCTGTACCCCGAGACCTTCGCCGGGGTCTGTATGCTGCCCCAGTCGCCCAAGGCCGACCTGACCGGCTCGATCGCCGAGCTGGAGCGGTGCGTGAACGAGCTGGGCTTCGTCGGCTGCAATCTGAACCCCGATCCGGGCGGCGGCCATTTCCAGCATCCGCCCCTGACCGACCGCTACTGGTATCCCTTCTTCGAGACGATGGTGGCGCTGGACGTGCCGGCCATGATCCACGTCTCGGGCAGTTGCAATCATGCCCTGCACGCCACGGGGGCCTATTACATCGCCGCTGACACGGTCGCCTTCATGCAACTGATCGAGGGGGACCTGTTCCGGGACTTCCCGACGCTGCGGCTGATCATTCCGCACGGCGGCGGGGCGGTCCCGTATCACTGGGGCCGGTATCGCGGTCTGGCCGACATGCTGAAGAAGCCCGAGCTGGACGGGCACCTGATGAACAACGTCTTCTTCGACACCTGCGTCTATCATCAGCCGGGGATCGACCTGCTGGCCGAGGTGATCGAGACCAAGAACATCCTGTTCGGCTCGGAGATGGTCGGCGCCGTGCGGGGGATCGACCCGCGCACCGGCCAGTATTTCGACGACACCAAACGCTATGTCGACGCGCTCGACATCTCCGACGAGCGCAAGCACGCGATCTTCGAGGGCAATGCGCGCCGGGTCTTCCCGAGGCTGGACGCCATCCTGAAAGGGCAGGGCCGATGAGCGACAGCCAGCCCTCGAAGCAGGACATTCACGCCTATCTGGCCGAGCTGGAGGACATCCCCGGCACCCGGGTGTTCACCGCCGCGCGGGCCCGCAAGGGCTACTGGCTGAACCAGTTCTGCATGACCCTGATGAAGGCCAACAACCGCGAGCGGTTCAGGGCCGACGAGCGGGCCTATCTGGACGAATGGCCGATGACCGAGGCGCAGAAGCAGGCGGTGCTCAAGCGCGACTACAACGCCGCCCTCGACGAAGGCGGCAACATCTACTTTCTGGCCAAGGTCTTCTTCACCGACGAGATCAGCTTCCTGCAGGCCGTGGGGACCATGACCGGGATGAGCCCGGCCGACTATCAGGCGATGATGCTGGCGGGCGGCCGATCCCCCGTCGGCCTGCGCTCCAAGAAGGATCCCTACTGATGGCCCGGATCACCGCCGGCGTCGCCTCCAGCCACATCCCGGCCCTGGGCGCGAGCATCGACCTCGGCAAGACCGCCGAACCCTATTGGGCGACCTGCTTCGCCGGCTTCGACTGGACCCGCGCCTGGGAGGCGGCCCAGAAGCCGGACGTCGTCATCCTGGTCTTCAACGACCATGCCTCGGCCTTCGACATGAACATCATCCCGACCTTCGCGATCGGCTGCGGCGAGCGTTACGCCTCGGCCGACGAGGGCTGGGGACCGCGCCCGGTGCCCGACGTCATCGGCGATCCGGACCTGGCCTGGCACATAGCCCAGAGCTGCATTCTGGACGAGTTCGACATGACCATCGTCAATACGATGGACGTGGACCACGGCCTGACGGTGCCGCTGAGCCTGATGTTCGGACAGCCCGAGGCCTGGCCGTGCAAGGTGGTGCCGCTGGCCGTCAATGTGGTCACCTATCCGCCGCCGACCGGCAACCGATGCTACGCCCTGGGCGAGGCCATCGCCCGCGCTGTGGCGTCGTACCCTGAGGATCTGAACGTCCAGATCTGGGGCACGGGCGGGATGAGCCATCAGCTGCAGGGGCCGCGCGCCGGCCTGATCAACGCCGAATGGGACCAGCGTTTCCTCGACGACCTGACCGCCGACCCCCAGCGCCTGCGCCACATCCCGCACATCGAATATCTGCGCGAGACCGGATCCGAGGGCATCGAGCTGGTCATGTGGCTGATCATGCGCGGGGCCTTGGGCAAGGGCGTCAAGGAACTGCACCGGCACTATCACGTGCCCGCGTCGAACACCGCGGTCGGGCACATCGTGCTCGAGCCGGCCGACTGACCTTTCGGAGACCTCCTCATGAAGATCGCACTCGCCGGCGCCGGCGCCTTCGGTGAAAAGCACCTGGACGGGCTGAAGCTGATCGACGGCGTCGAGGTCGTCAGCCTGGTCAGCCGCAATCTGGAGGCCACCCGGGCCGTCGCCGACAAATACGGCATCGCCCACGCCACGACGGAACTGGACGAAGCTCTCGCCCTGCAGGACGTCGATGCGGTGATCCTGTGCACCCCGACCCAGATGCACGCCGCCCAGGCCATCGCCTGTATGGAGGCCGGGAAACATGTGCAGGTCGAGATCCCGCTGGCGGACAGTCTGGCCGACGCGGAAGCCGTGCTGGCCAAGCAGCAGGAGACGGGCCTGGTCTGCATGGTCGGCCATACCCGGCGCTTCAATCCGAGCCACCAGTACATCCACAACAAGATCCGAGCGGGCGAGCTGAACCTCCAGCAGATGGACGTCCAGACCTATTTCTTCCGCCGCAAGAACATCAACGCCAAGGGCGAGCCGCGCAGCTGGACCGATCACCTGCTGTGGCACCATGCGGCCCATACGGTGGACCTGTTCGCGTATCAGTGCGGGCCGATCGTCAAGGCCAACGCCATCGAGGGGCCGATCCATCCTGAGCTCGGCATCGCCATGGACATGTCGATCCAGCTCAAGAGCGAAAGCGGGGCGATCTGCACCCTGTCGCTGTCGTTCAACAACGACGGGCCTCTGGGGACCTTCTTCCGCTACATCGGCGACAACGGCACCTGGATCGCGCGCTACGACGATCTGGTCACGGGCCGGGAAGAGCCGGTCGATGTGTCGAAGGTCGACGTCTCCATGAACGGCATCGAGCTGCAGGACCGTGAGTTTATCGCCGCCATCCGAGAGGGGCGCGAGCCGAACAGTTCGGTGGCCCAGGTCCTGCCCTGCTACCGGGTGCTGGACCAGCTGGAACGGCAGCTGAAGGCCTGAGCGGGGTCGCTTCAGTCCTGCAGCCCTCAGTCCTGCAGCCCTCAGTCCTGAAGCGCCGGGCGGAAACGGCTCTGCGCCGCCAGCCGAGCCTGGGTGTTGACCGCCGAATAGCCGTCATAGCCGCGCCGCTGGACGAACTCGAAGAAGACCCCCTTGTCGAGGGCGCGGGTGTAGATCTGAAACACCTCCCCGTCGTCGCCCCGGTCGTAGAGGATATTGCCCGCGCGCATCCGCGCCAGCACCTCGGGCGCGAGGTCGAACCGGGCGGCGAGGTCGTCGTGGTAGTTGGGCGAGATTTCCAGAATGGGCGCGCCCAGCGCCGCCAGCCGCTCGGCGACGGCGAAGATGTCCTCGGTGGCGATGGCGATATGCTGCACCCCGGCGCCGAAGCTGCGGTGGATGAAGCGCGAGGCCAGGGTCTGGCCGGCATGGGCCCCGATCAGCATGAAGCGCAGGCCGCGATCCGGGGCCTCGACCGCCTGGTTGGCGACCAGCCCCAGAGGATCGGCGACCTCGGCCATGCGCGTCCGGTCGATCTGGAACAGGGCGCAGTAGAAGAGCTGCCAGGACAGGAACTCCTCGTGCTGCATGGACTGGGACAGGTGGTCGATGCCGCCGATGTGCGCATCGAGCGCGTCCGGGGCGCCGTCATCCGCCGCCTCGAACTCGACCTCCCAGGGCGAGGGACCATGGGCGTCGACCAGATGGATCAGGGCGGCGCCGACGCCGCGGATCGCGGGCATGGGCAGGCGCGGCGGGGCGACCGTGGTCGGGAAGACCTCCATGCCGAGCGCCTCCGCGCGGGCGAGGGCGGCGGCGGGATCGTCGACCGTCACCCCGATGGCGCAGACCGAGGGGCCGTGCAGCAGCCGGTAGCTGGCCGCGAAGCCGGTCTGTTCGCGGTTGATCACGATATGGACCCGGCCCAGCCGCCAGTGCTCGACCGCCATCGTCCGGTGCAGCCCCGCCTTGATGAAGCCGAGGGAGGTCAGCATGGCCCGCATCGGTTCGGCCTCGGCCTCGGTCATGGCGAACTCGACGAAGGCCGGGCCGGAGGCGGGAACGCGGGGAGGGAAGGCGGTCGCCTTTGGTGCGACAGCCTCCTCGACGAGCACCAGCGAACGCTTGCCGTCCTTTGCGATCTGGCGGGCCGACCAGGCGCGGAAGTCGTCGTTGAAGATCTCAAGGCTCAGCGGGCCGTCGTAGCCGCGCCGGGCCAGGGTCTCGACATAGGCGCTGACCTCGAACTCTCCCTGACCGGGCATGCAGCGGTGGTGACGGCTCCAGGACAGGTGGTCCATCTGCAGACGCGGGGCGTCGGCGACCTGAACGAGGACGATCTTGGCCGGATCGATCTCTTCCAGACTGGCGATGGGGATGTCGCGCGACAGGGAGTGGAAGGTGTCGAGAATGATGCCGATCGCCGGATGGTCGACGGTGCGAACGATGTCCCAGACCTGCCGGTGGTCGTTGATGTGACGGCCCCAGGCCAGGGCCTCATAGCCGACGCGCAGGCCTCGAGCGGCGGCGCGGTCGCCCAGTTCTCGGAAGTCGTCGGCGATGTGGGCCGGGTCGCCGGAGGCCTCCGGATGCAGGCTGCTGCAGACCAGCATGTCCTTGGCGCCGAGCGTCTGCATCAGATCGAATTTGCGCTCCGCCCGGTCGAAGACCTTGTCGCGCAGGGCGCCCGACAGGCCCTCGAAGTCCCGGAACGGCTGCCAGGCGGTACAGACCAGCCCGAGGTCGCGGATCATGCGGGCGATGGTTTCGGGGCGCTCCGGACTGCCGATCAGATCAGCCTCGAAGATCTCGACCCCGGCGAAGCCGGCCTCGGCGATGGCCGTCAGCTTTTCGGTCAGGGACCCGCTCACGGAGACCGTCGCGATCGAATGAAGCATGGGGTCCCCGTCGCCTGTGAACGTCTTTCAGCGTTCTTGCGCGGCCCCGGCCCTTCGATCAAAGATCAAGTTTTTCGTATTCAATAACTCGGAGTTATGGGGCTCTCATGCTGAATCTGCGTCAGATCGAGGTGTTCCGGGCCGTCATGACCACCAAGTCGGTCAGTGGCGCAGCGCGAATGCTGAACTGCTCCCAGCCCGGGGTCAGCCGTCTGCTCAAGCACACCGAGTCCCGGCTGGGCTTCGCCCTGTTCGAGCGCGGGGCCGGGGGGATGATCCCGACGCGCGAGGCCGAGCGCATCTTCCGCGAGGTCCAGGCCATCTATGGCGTCATGAACGACCTCGACGGCCTGCTGGAGCGTATCCGCACCGGTGAAAGCCATGAGTTCAAACTGGGCGCCTCGCCCTCGCTCTCGAACCACATGATCCCGGCGATCCTGCGCAAGCTGGTCGACCAGTTCCCCGAGCTGCGCATCCAGTTCGACGTCCTGCCGGTCGATGAGATCTCGGACTATCTGGTGCGAGAGCGCGGCGAATATGCGCTGAGCGTGTTCGACGTCAGCCATCCGAATATCGAGAGTCGCATCATCGGACGGGGGCGGCTGGTCGCGGCCCTGCCGCCCGGCCACCGGCTGGCGGACCGCACCGTCATCTCGGCCCATGACCTGGCCGGCGAGCGGATCATCGGCCTGAGGGAGGCCTCGCCGCACGGGCAGCTGGCGCGCGATCTGATGGCCGACGTCGAGCCGGGCCTGAACCGCGCCACCACC
Organism: Brevundimonas sp. ALps5; assembly: GCF_058681645.1. Taxonomy (NCBI): domain Bacteria; kingdom Pseudomonadati; phylum Pseudomonadota; class Alphaproteobacteria; order Caulobacterales; family Caulobacteraceae; genus Brevundimonas; species Brevundimonas sp. ALps5. The sequence continues at coordinate 2,817,750 of NZ_CM178744.1, forward strand.
GTCCGCTTCGCCGAAACGGCCTGCGCCTTCGTGCGCCAGGGGCACGGCATCGCCCTGGTCGACGAATTCACGATTCGAGGATTTCCGTCGGACGAACTGGTCATCGTCGGTTTCGACCGGAAGCTGACGATGCCGGTCTATCTGCATCGCGGCAAATTCGCACCGCGCTCCAAGATCGGTCGGCGCTTCGAGGAGCTCACCGAGGAGTTTGTCGCAAATCATCCAATGGATTAGACGGCGAACGCCGTTCTGAACTCATAACGCCCCGTTATGGGAAGCGCCTGTTCTGGTATTTGCGTTAGCGGGCCGCTTCACAGCCAATACCCCTCAAGAGCCGGTTTGAAAATCGGCCGCCAAAAACCGCCACACGCCCTGCGGGTGGCTTTTCCTGAGGGGGAAACCTGGATGCTGAACCACCTGTCGACCAAGTCACGCCTGCTGATGGCCGCCTGCACCCTGATCGCGGTTCCGGGCGGGGCCTGGGCGCAAAGCGCGGCCCCGGCGGCGGATCCTGCTCAGGAGCAGGCCGCCACTGTCGAGGACATCGTCGTCACCGCCAACAAGCGCAAGGAGTCCCTGCAGGACGTGCCCGCCAGCGTGGCCGTGATCTCGGAAGAGACGCTGGAAAACGCCCAGATCGCCAATCCGCAGGACTTTCCCCAGCTGGCCCCGACCCTGAACTTCCAGGCGGCGGACGAGGCGCGGCTGTTCAACTTCTCGATCCGCGGGATCGGCACGGAATCCTTCTCGGTCGGGGTCGAACCCAGCGTGGCGACGATCATCGACGGCGTCGTCTACACTCGCCCCGGCGCTGCCTTCGACGGCCTGGCCGACATCGAACAGGTCGAGGTCCTGAACGGGCCCCAGGGCACGCTGCAGGGCAAGAACGCCTCGGCGGGCGCGGTCAATATCGTCACCCGCCGCCCCAACCGCGATCACTTCGAGGGCCGCGCCTCCCTGACCCTGGCCGAGGCCAATGAGCACCGGGGCGAGCTGAGCCTGACGGGCCCGATCAACGACACCCTGGCCTACCGGCTGTACACCTACTACCGGGAGAACGACGGTCAGGTGCGCGACATCAAGACCGGCGACACGGTCAACAATGTCGAGAGCTACGGCGTGCGCGGCAAGCTGGAGTGGGAGCCGCGCGCGGGGATCAACTTCCTGCTGGCCGCCGACGCCTCCAAGCGGATCGCCGACTGCTGCGCCGAGCCGCTGCGCGTCGCCGCGGCCTCGGGCAATGTCACCGCCGCCTTCACCGGCACCCCGGTCGGGCCGGACAATGAATACGTCAATCTGAACACGGTTCAGGAAGGTTCGCAGGAGAACCGTGGGGTCTCGCTGGAGGGCAATTTCAACGTCTTCGGCGACATGACCCTGACGTCGCTGACCGCCTATCGCGAGTTCCGCGACGTCGCGATCCGCGACCGGGACGGCACCAATGCGCCCTTCACCGGCGTCACGGCCCAGCAGCTCTACAACGCCACCGTGCCCGGCATTTCCCAGGCCGACGCCATGACCCGCCTTTCGGCCCTGCTGCTCAATCCGATCAGCCGGGCGTCGCGCAACGGCGTGTTCGGCGAGAGCAACAGCCTGGAGCTGAACAACACCTTCTCGCAGGAATTCCGTCTGACCTCGCCGGTCTATGAGCATTACGACTTCATCCTGGGCCTGTTCTACTATGACTCCGCCGTCGAGCGGGATCTGACCATCGCGGGCGTGCGGTCCAACATCGCCGGCAACGTCGTCTTCCCGACCCCGACCACGGTCGTGGTGGCGCGCGACACGGCCTATGTGCTGGCCGACATGATCACCCAGGTGGACACCACCAACCAGGCGATCTTCGGCAATCTGAACGTACGGCCGTTCGGCGGGCTGACCCTGACCGGCGGGTTCCGCTATCTGAAGGAAGACCTTGACTGGTATCACCGCAAGGTCACCGGCCCGAACGGCGACCACATCGGCGGCGGCGTCGGCACCAACCCGGCCGGGCAGGTCGCGCCGGGCGCCAACGTCGGCACCCCGGCCTTCAACTTCCGCCGCAGCTACAGCGACTCAGAGCTGATCGGGAAGCTGTCGGCCCGCTATGAGTTTACCGACGACCTGACCGGCTATGTGTCCTGGGCCAAGGGCTACAAGGGCGAGGCGGTCGACGCCGACATGTACCTGACCCAGGACGGCTTCAACACCTCGCCGGTCGCGCCCGAGACCTCGAAGTCCTGGGAAGTCGGCTTCAAGGGGCGGTTCTTCGACCGCCGCCTGGCCATCAACGTCGACTACTACAACACCCAGTTCGAGGGCTATCAGACCACCTCGGCCGGGGCCGACGGCTCGGGCGCGCCGGTGCTGCGGTCGGCGGGCGAGCTGGACACCAGCGGCTTCGAGGGCGACATCACCGTCTTCCCGCTGCCGGGCCTGACCCTGTCGGGGAACTTCCTGTTCGCGGACAACCAGTTCGGCGATCTGTTCGTCGGCGGCGTCAATGTGAAGGGCGGCATGCCCCTGAACGCGCCCGACACCAAATACGGCTTCAGCGGCACCTATAACTTCGACGTCGCCGGCTGGGGCATGATGGTCAACGGCAACTACGCCTGGACCTCCGAGACCCTGTTCACCAACCTGGCCGACGCCAATAATCCGAACTCGGTCTGGCTGCGGCCGTCGTACGGGGTGGCCAATCTGAGCGTCGCGGCCTCGTCGCCGGACGATCGGTACAAGGTCACGGTCTTCGTCAAGAACCTGTTCGACGAGCAATACGTCGCCGGCCTGCGCCGGATCTCGGGTTCGGTCGGCGGCGCGGGGGCGGTGGCCCAGGCCCTGCCGCGCGACTTCCACCGGTATGTCGGCGTCACCCTGACCGCCAACTTCTAGTTCCTTCGACCTTTCGCGGGCAGCGGCGGCGCCGCTGCCCGCGTCTCTTTTTCCAGCGTTCGGATCGGTAAACTCATGGCGTATTCACCGGGCTCATCTTCCGGGGGCTCATCGGATGTGATCGATGGGCCGACCCGCTCCAGCCGCTGGACCTTCAAGGCCTTCATCGCAGTGGCCCTGTGCTTCGTCATCAACATGATCGACGGCATGGACATCGTGGCCATGTCCTATGTCGGCCCGGCCCTGAGCCGCGACTGGAGCCTGTCGCCCAGCACCCTCGGGCTGGTGTTCAGCGCGGGCCTCGGCGGGATGGCCATCGGCTGTCTGCTGGTCGCGCCGCTCGCCGACCGGTTCGGGCGCAAGCCCCTGATCATGACCGCCCTGACCTTGATGTCGATCGGCATGATCGCCTGCGGCTTCGTCACCAATGTCTATGAGCTGATGGCCGCCCGGGTCGTGGTCGGCGCCGGCATCGGCACGGTCCTGACCACCATGGCGGCCCTGACCGCCGAGGTCGCCCCGCCGAAATACCGCAGTCTGGCCGTCGGCATCGTCCAGGGCGGCTATCCGCTGGCGGCGGTGGGAACGGGGCTGGTCGTCGCCGCCCTGCTGCCGACGCACGGCTGGCAGCCGCTGCTGCTCTGGGCCGGGGTGCTGACGGTGGTTATGCTGCCGGCCGCCTGGCTGATCCTGCCGAAGACCTCGCCGGAGAGCCTGCGGGCGCTCAAGGCGACCTCGTTCGGAGCGCTGGTGTCCAAGGGCTTCCTGAAGAACACCCTGCTGCTGTGGATCGCCGTCTTCTCCGGCTTCATGGTGCTCTACTACATCGTCAGCTGGGTGCCGCGTCTGGCCATCCAGGCCGGTCTGTCAGAGACCAACGGCATCTATGCCGGGACCCTCTACAACCTCGGCGCCTTCGTCGGGACGGTGATCATGAGCAGCCTGTCGGTGCGGCAGCCGCTGACCCGGATCATCCCGACCTTCCTGGTGGGGGCGACCATCGCCATGCTGGTCTTCGGACTGGTGCCGATGTCGGTGGCCCTGACCCTGTTCACCGCCTTCATGATCGGGGTGCTGCTGCAGGGCGGGTTCAACGGCATCTATCCGCTGGCGGCCTCCGTCTATCCCGAGGGGGTGCGGGCGACCGGCATCGGCTGGGCCTATGGCATCGGCCGGGGCGGGGCGGTGATCGGCCCTTGGCTGGGCGGCTATCTGATCGCCACGGGGGCGTCATTGCCGATCCTGTTCGGCGTCTATGCCGTTCCCATGCTGATCTGCGCCGCCGCCACCCGCCTGACCACCCCCGCGGAGCCGACGCATGTCAAAGGCTGACCGCTTCCTGATCGGCCTCGTCGGCGACGGCATCCAGTTCTCCAGAAGCCCGGACCTGCATCATGCGGAGGCCGCGGCCCAGGGGCTGGCGGTCCACTATCAGCTGATCGACATGGCCAAACTCGGGCTGGGATTCGCGGACCTGGCCGATGTGCTGGGCTGGGCCGAACGGCTGGGTTTCTCGGCCTTCAACATCACCCATCCCTACAAGCAGGCCGTTCTGCCCCTGCTGGCCGAGCTGTCGCCCGAGGCGGCGGTGCTCGGGGCGGTCAATACAGTCGTGGTGCGCGACGGGCGGCGGATCGGCCACAACACCGACTGGGTCGGCTTCGCCCATTCCATGACGGAAGGCCTGCCGGGCGCCGACCTGAGCCGCGTCGCCGTGATCGGGGCGGGCGGCGCCAGCGCGGCCATCTGCTACGCCCTGCTCAGCCTGGGCGCGCGGGAAATCCGCCTCTATGATCCGGCGCGTGAGCGGGCCGAGGCCCTGGCGGCCCATATGGCCATCGCCTGGCCGGGCCGGACGGTCGCGGCCCAGCCGAGCGCGGACGCGGCCTGCGAGGGTGTCACCGGCATCGTCCAGACCAGCCCGATCGGCATGAAGACCTATCCCGGCATGCCCCTGTCTGCGGACCTGATCCCCGGCGGAATCTGGGTGGCGGACATCATCTACACCCCGGCGGAGACCGAGTTCCTGAAGGCCGCGACGGCACGGGGATGCGCGACCATGAGCGGCATCGGCATGGTCATCGCCCAGGCCGCCAAATCGTTTGAGGTCTTCACCGGACGCTCCGCCGACCTGACGCGCATGCGGGCCGTGCTCGCAGACCAGACGACCTAGCGGTCGCCGACCGTGTAAGTCGCGGTCAGGCCGTCGGCGGCGACGTGGGCCTCGACCATCTTGCCGCCGTCGAGCAGGCCGTGGTCGAAGGGCCGACGGTCGAAGACCTGGAACTTGATGTCCGTGTCCGGTCGGGTCGTCGTCGTGTAGCGGTAGAGCGTCGGGTCCGAGGCGTCGGGCGACAGCCGGGCGATGATCTCGTTCGAGCCGAGGAAGTCGCCCCACAGCCAGAGCGGACCGGTCTGACCCGCCGGGCGGCGGATGGTCAGGGTGATCGGCGCCGGCTCCTGATAGGTCGCCTGGGCGAAGGTCGCGGCCGGGGTCGGCTCATTGCCGTGACGCCAGTCGAAGTATGTGGAGTTCTCCCAGTTCGAGCCCTGGCCCCAGCGGGTGGAGCAGTTGGTCGAGACCCAGGCCGGCTCCCAGTAGACCACGCCGACGCCGCCCGCGAACTTCACGCGCTGGGTCAGGTCGATCATATACTGGCGCTGACCCTCATAGGTCGCCGGATAGCCGGGCAGGAGGGAATCCTCGCCCAGCAGGTTCGGGGAGTTGTCGGCAGAGTCCGTTGTGAAGGGATAGGCGGTCTCGACCACCACGACCTCGGCCGGATAGCGGTGACGCAGGCGGTTGATGGTCTGCTCCAGACCGTCGAGGTCACGCGTCGACCATTTGCGATAGTAGCTGACGCCGATCAGGTCGAAGTCGGTGACGCCGTGTGCCCAGGCGGCGGCGAACCAGGGCTCGACGTTCTCGGGCTGGGCGATGTGCAGCATGACCAGCGGCTGGATCTTCGACTGGGCGCCGGCGTCGCGGACGGCCTTGATCCCGGCATTGAGCAGGGCGGCGTTGCGGTCCCAGTTGATCCCGGCGTGTGTGGTCTTCCAGTCCGCCTCGCCCATCAGCTCGGGATTGGTTTCGTTGCCGACCTGGACCTGGTCCGGCATCAGCCCCTCGTCGTCGAGGGTGCGCAGGGTCTGGAAGGTGTAGTCGTAGACAGCCTGGGACAGGGCGGGGACGTCGTCGCGGATGGAGCGCCAGGCGGCGGGCACGATCTGTTTGTCGCCGTCGGCCCAGTCGTCGGAATAGTGGAAGTCGAGCAGGACCTCCATGCCGGCGGCGCGGGCGCGGCGGATTGTTTCACGGGCGTCGTCGAGGTCGCTGTATTTCGTCCAGTCGGCGTTGTGCCAGATGCGCACGCGGACCAGATTGGTCCCGAGCTCGGCGAACAGCTGGTAGGGATCGCGGGCCTGGCCGTCCTTGCGATAGACGGCGCCGCAGTCTTCCATCTCGTTCACATAGGACAGGTCGGCGCCGAAGTAGAAGGGCGCCGGTCGGCCCGCCTCCTCGGCCTGCGCGGGCAGGGCGAGGAGGGCGGCGAGAGCGGGAAGAAGCAAACGGCGGATCGTCATTCTCCGGTGTTGGAAGGCAGGAAGGCCAGGCCGCGCGGGTCCTAGTAGCGGAAGGTCGCGTCCAGGCTGAAGCGACGGCCGAAGCGCGTCAGGCTGGCCAGGCGGTTCACGTCGTTGTCGTAGTGAACCCGGACTTCCTCATCCGTCAGATTGCTGGCCTGGAAGCGGAAGCCGACATTGTGGGTCAGCTGGTAGGAGGCGCTGAAGTCGAGCGTGGTCTCGGCTTCCAGCGTCCGCAGGGCCGAGCCGTCCCAGCCGGTGATGACGGTGAAGGGGCTGTGGTACTTGTAGCCCAGACGGCTTTCCAGCTTGCCGTCCGAGTACCAGAGGTCGACCGTCGCCGTCTCCTTGGCCAGGCCCGTGGACTCCAGCGGGTTGTTGGCCGGGTAGAACTCCTTCACGTCGGACTGGACGTAGGCGAAGTTGGCGTAGATGCCGAAATTCGACAGCGCCGGAACGAAGCTGAACGGGGTCTGGAAGGTGAGCTCGGCGCCGCTGATGCCGCCGCCGTCGCCGTTGAACGGACCGGTGACGTTGTAGGTCACGCCGTTGATGGTCACCGGCTGGGTCGAATAGCCGATGTGGCTCTCGACGTCCTTGTAGTAGATCGCGGCGGCGAACAGGGCTTCCGGCGCGAAGTAGAATTCGTAGGACAGGTCGACCTGGTTGGCGATGTAGGGCTCCAGCAGCGGGTTGCCGGCCGAGCCCGTGGGCGGCGGGGTGGTGTTGTAGAGCGTGCGGCCGGCGCGCAGCTCGTCCAGCGGCGGACGCGCCATGGTGCGGGCCAGGCCGAAGCGCAGTTGCTGACCTTCGGCGAGCGACAGGGTCAGGTTCAGGCTGGGCAGCAGCTGGAAGTAATCGTTGTCGATGCTGACCGGCGACAGGGCGCCGCCGTTGACCGATTCATAGCCGTGGCTGGTGGTGTCGACCTGAACCGCGCGGGCGCCGATGTTGCCGGTGAACGGCAGGTTCATGAAGGTCCCGGCGAACTTGGCCTTCACATAGGCTTCGGCGACGGTTTCATCGACGGACCAGCCCGAGGCGGTGTCGGTGCTGTTGGCGGGCTGGACGAAGCCGCCGATGGCGGCCTTGGCCACGGCGTCGAAGTCGCCGTTGATGAAGGAGGGGGTGTCGAAGTCCGAGACCTTGAAGCTGGTCAGGAGGCTGGCCGGCAGGGTCGCGATGATCGGCGCCTGGGTCCAGAAGGTGCGCGTATATTCCTTCGTGCGGTCCGTGACGCGGGCGCCGAACGAGACGTCGGTCAGGCCGGTGTCGCCCATGTAGCGGGACACGTCGAAGCGCGCGGTGGTCAGCTCGTCCGACAGATTGCCGCCGTCCGCCTGGGCCGGCCGGTAGCTCTGCAGCGGCTGGTAGGAGACGTCGCCGGTGTCATAGCTGGCATAGGCCGAGGGCGTCCGGCCGGGCGTCATGTCGACGCCGGCCATGGCCGGATACTGTTCGGTGAAGATGGCGCGCCACAGGTTTTCGCGCTCGGCCTTGGAGTAGGCGAGGTCGCCGGTCAGGGTCCAGTCGCCCGAGGTCCACTTGCCGTTCAGGCCCGTGGCGAACAGGGTCTTGTCCTCGGTGTATTTGGCGATGACGTTTGTGACCGAGGCATAGGGCAGGCGCGCCGCCACCACGGTGTTGTTGATGATGGTGTAGGAGGCCGTCGGGTCGCCGTAGGCCCAGGCGGAGCTGCCGCCATAGTTCCCGTAGGCGCCGTTGTTGCCGTACCAGATCTGGTTCTGGTCCTCGTCGATCTTGATGTCCGAGTAGAGGACGTCGAGGTTCAGTTCGAACTGGTCGGACGGCTTCCACTGCAGGGCGCCGTTGACGCCGTTGCGGGTCTCGGTCAGGCGCTTGACCTGGGTCTGGGCGCCCCAGAAGGTGGCGTCCAGATCGCCGTCGCCATCGACGTCACCGGCCGAGCCGCCGGTCGCCGCGTCGTTCCAGCCCCAGCCCTCGAAGGTCGAATAGCCGTTCTTCTGGACCTGATGGGTCGCGCCGAGGGCGAGGCCCAGGGTGTCCGAGACCGGGTGGGTGACATTGGCGCTCAGGCGATAGCCGGTCGGGTCATAGTCGGGCAGGTCCTTGCCCGCGTCGTAATAGACCGCGCCTGCGGTGCCGACGAAGGCCGGGCCGCGGTAGTCGAGCGGACGCACGGTGCGGATGTCGATGGTGCCGGCGATGCCGCCCGAGACCAAGTCGGCCGACTGCGACTTGTAGACCTGTACGCCCGAGACGATCTCGGACGGATAGATTTCCCAGCGGATGTTGCGGTCGGGCTCGGACGAGGCGACCTCGCGGCCGTTGACGAGACCGAGCACGAGGCGCGGGCCGAGGCCCCGGATGGCGGCCTGGCTCTGGTTGCCGCGGTCACGCGTGCCGTTGATGCCGGGCAGGCGAACCAGTTCCTCGGCGATGGTGACGTTCGGCAGCTGGCCGATGTCCTGCGAGGAGATGGCCTCGATGACGAGGTCGGAGTTGCGCTTCACCCCGATGGCGCTGCGCAGCGAGCCGCGGATGCCGGTGACGACGACTTCGTCGACCTGGGCGGCGTCATCCGTCTGCGTGGTCGTCGGGGCCGGCGCCGTTTGGGCGAAGGCCGGCGCGGCGGCGGTGAACAAGGCGGCGGCGGAGACGCCGGCTGCGATGAGGGTCTTTCTCTTGATGGTCATGGTGTCCTCCCCTGTGTCGCCTGATTTCAGGTCGATTGTCTGATGGCGGTGGCGTCGAGCCGCAGAACGGCGGGGCGAAGGCCCTCGGCGCGCGCGGTGACGGTGATGGCGCCGCCCGTGCGGCCGGCTTGAAGAATGGCCTGGGCCAGTCCGTTGAAGAGTTTGCGGCGGTCGGCGCGGTCGGCCTCGTGACTGACCGGATTGCCGTTGCCGACGCCGATGACGCGGGCGTCGCCCGAGACCTCGAACACGACCAGATCGTCGGCGCGTGGGCAGGGGCGGCCACGGCGGTCGACCACGCTGGCGGTGATCATGCCCACATCCTCGCCGTCGGCCTTGAGGGCATTGCGATCCACGGACAGGGTCAGGGCGGCGGGGGCGCCGGCTGTCTCGCGACGCTGGGTCGCGACCAGACGGCCGTTCTTCCAGCCACGCGCCTCCAGCACGCCGGGAGCGTAAGGGACCATCCAGGCCAAGTGGCGGTTGGCGACGACGTCCTTTGATCCGACCGAGCGGCCGTTCAGGAACAGTTCGACGCGGTCGAGATTGGAATGGACCCAGACCTCGACGTCCTGGCCCTCGCGGCCTTCCCAGTTCCAGTGCGGGAACAGGTGCAGCAGAGGCTCGGGCCGCCACCAGGCGCGGTAGTACCAGAAATTGTCCTTCGGGAAGCCGCAGGAGTCCATGGCGCCGAAGTAGGAGCCGACGCTGGGCCAGCGGGCGTAGGGGGTGGGCTCGCCGCGATAGTCGAAGCCGGTCCAGATGAAGCCGCCCGCGATGTAGGGACGCTCGGCCGCGATGGTCCACCATTCCTCGGCAGTCGAGGCCCACCAGGGATGTTCGCGGTCATAGGCCGGAACGATGTGGCCCGGGACGTCCAGCACATATTCGCCACGGGTCGAGACGGTGCTGCCCGTCTCCGTGCCCATGATCGGCTGGTCCGGGAAGCGGGCGTGATAGCCCTCCATCTGGGGCGTGCGGTAGTTGAAGCCGAGGATGTCGACGACGCGTGAGACGCCGGTGTCGAAGTCCTGGTCCTTGGCCGCCGTGACGGGGCGCGAGGGATCGAGCCGGTTGACCATCCGCTTCATGGTGCGGGCGACGGCAGCGCCGGTCTCGGTCCCCTGGATGGCCTGTTCCTCATTGCCGATCGACCAGGCGATGACGGAGGGGCGGTTGCGGTCGCGGCGGATGAGGGTGGCCAGTTCCTTCATCGACTCTTCGTCGGAGGACATGCGCCGGGTCTCGGCGATGACCAGCATGCCCAGCCGGTCGCAGGCGTCCATCAGCTCCGGCGTCGCCGGATTGTGCGAGGCGCGCCAGGCGTTGCAGCCCATGGCCTTGAGCTGAAGGATCCGCCAGTCCTGAAGCGCGTCCGGGATGGCCGCGCCGACGCCGGCGTGGTCCTGATGGCAGCAGGCGCCGAGTAGCTTCAGCGGCTGACCGTTCAGCAGGAAGCCGCGCTTCGCATCAAAGACGGCGGAGCGGACGCCGAAGGCGGTCTCGGTGCGATCCACGACCACGCCGTCGACCTCGACTTCGGTGGTCAGGCGATGCAGTTGCGGGTCGGCGGGCGACCACAGGGGGGCGGTGGGCCAGCTCAGATCGGCCTCGACCTTGCCGTCGCCCCAGCCCTCGAGCGTGAGGGGCTTCTCGGCGCGGGCCATTTCCAGACCGTTGGGGGCGGAGACGATGGCGCGGACGGTGGCGGTGCGTGCGGCGTCAGCCTGGTTGCGGACGGCGACCTCGACCTTGCCGACGGCGCCCGAGCCGCGTCGCTCGGACCGGATGAAGGCGCCGTCGGGGGCGATGTGCAGGGGGGCGGTCGCGGTCAGCCAGACATGGCGATACAGACCCGCGCCCTCATAGAACCAGCCTTCGCCGAGGCTGGCGTCGACGCGGACGACCAGCCAGTTGTCCTGACCCGGACGGGCGACGTCGGTGATGTCGACGGTGAAGGGGGTGTAGCCGCCGGCATGCTCGTCAACGATGATGCCGTTCAGGAAGACGACCACGTCGCGGAAGGCGCCGTCGAACTCCAGACCCAGACGCTGACCGGCCCAGTCCGTGGGGATGTCGAGCTTGCGCCGATACCAGCCGACGCTGTTCTCGGGGTGGTCGCGGCCCAGTGCCTTGTAGCCATGGGCGGCGCGGGGATCGTCCTGATCGTCCTTGAAGCCGCCGGGACCCGGATCATAGGGCAGGTCGATGGCCCAGTCGTGCGGGACCTGAACCGTGGCCCAGGCGGAATCGTCGAAGCTGGCCAGGGCGGCCAGGGCGATGGGCGAACTCTCCGAGCCGCCGGTCTTGGCATAGGTCCTCTGATCGCGGCCGAAGCCGAAATCCTTGTCCATGTCGGCGGCGTGGCCGAGCGCATGCTTCCAGTCGAAGGCCAGCTTCACGCGGCGGCGCGCGATGGCCGTCCGGGCGGAGGCGGGGCGGGAAACGGCGAGGGAAGACGCGACAGCGAGCACGCCCGCGCCCTGCATCAGGACGCGGCGATCAACGGCAGTCGAATGTGAATCCTCGCGCTTCAACGCGGCGCCTCCCTGACAGAACGCAGGCCTGTTCCCGACCTCTTGCAGGCAGGAAACCGCCGCAGCGAAGTTCTGTCAATAAAATAATTTTCATATGCGACGCGATGCGCCGCTGAAACACGGTCAGTGGCTGTCGCGAGGCAGGCCGAGCGTGTCGATGATGCGGTGGTATTTGACGGCCGGTTCCAGCACGGCGCCGGTCTCCAGTTGGCCGACCATGGACCGCTGGATCTCCTGCCAGGGCGTCTGGGAGACGGGGTAGGCATAGCCGCCCGCCGCCTTAAGCGCCGCGCGCCGCTCGGCCAGCTCCGCATCGGGGATCAGGATGTCGGCCCGGCCCGTGTTCAGGTCGATGCGCACCCGGTCGCCGGTCTGGATCAGGGCGATGTTGCCGCCCGCCGCCGCCTCGGGCGAGGCGTTCAGGATGGAGGGGCTGCCGGAGGTGCCGGACTGGCGTCCGTCGCCGATGCAGGCCAGAGCCGTGATCCCCTGTTTGATCAGGTGGGCGGGCGGCCGCATGTTCACGACCTCGGCCGCGCCCGGATAGCCGATGGGGCCGGCGCCGCGCATGACCAGCAGGGTGTGTTCGGTGATCCCGGTCGCCGGGTCGTCGATCCGGTGGTGATAGTCTTCGGGCCCATCGAACACGACGACCGGGCCTTCGAAGGCGTTGAGGTCGTCCGGGTTGGACAGGTAGCGCTCACGGAACTCGGGCGAGATGACGCTGAGCTTCATGATCGCCGAGTTGAACAGGCTGCCGCTGAGGATGACGAAGCCGGCGTCGGTCTTGAGCGCCGTATCGAAGGTGCGGATGACGTCGGGCAGGACGATCTCTGCGTCCCGGCAGTTCTCGCCCATGGTCTTGCCGTTGACGGTCAGGGCGCCCTCGTGGATCAGCCCCTGTCGCATCAGCTCGGCGACCACGGCGGGGACGCCGCCGGCCTGGTGATAGTCCTCGCCCAGATAGGCGCCGGCCGGCTGCAGATTGACCAGCAGGGGCACGTGCAGCCCCTTGGTCTGCCAGTCCTCCAGCGGCACATCGACATGGGCGTGGCGCGCGAGGGCGGTCAGGTGGATCGGGGCGTTGGTCGAGCCGCCGATGGCCGAGTTGACCACGATCGCGTTGTGGAAGGCCTCTTTGGTGAGGATGTCCGAGGGCTTCAGATCCTCGCGGACCATATCGACGATGCGCCGCCCGGTCTCATAGGCGACCTGCGCCCGCTCGCGATACGGCGCCGGGATGGCGGCCGAGCCGGGCAGGGACATCCCCAGAGCCTCGGCCAGGGAGTTCATCGTCGTCGCCGTGCCCATGGTGTTGCAGTAACCGACCGACGGCGCCGAGGTGGCGACCAGATCGATGAAGCCTTCGTAGTCGAGGTCGCCGCGCGCCATCATCTCGCGCGCCTTCCAGATGATGGTGCCCGAACCGGTGCGTTCGCCGCGGTGCCAGCCGTTCAGCATCGGCCCGACCGACAGGGCGATGGCGGGCATGTCGACGGTGGCGGCGGCCATCAGACAGGCCGGGGTGGTCTTGTCGCAGCCGATGGTCAGGACGACCCCGTCCAGCGGGTAGCCGTAGAGGCTCTCGACCAGACCGAGGTAGGCGAGGTTGCGGTCCAGACCGGCGGTCGGGCGTTTGCCCGTTTCCTGGATCGGATGGACCGGGAACTCCATACAGATGCCGCCGGCCTCGCGGATGCCCTCGCGGACCCGCTTGGCCAGTTCGATGTGGTGGCGGTTGCAGGGGCTGAGGTCGGAGCCGGTCTGGGCGATGCCGATGATCGGCTTGTCGGACTGGAGCTCCTCGCGGGTCAGGCCGTAGTTCAGATACCGCTCCAGATAGAGGGCGGTCATGTCCGGATTGTCCGGATTGTTGAACCAGGCGCGCGACCGCAGGGGCTTCTTCAGGGGCTTCACGGTCATCAGTTCCAGCCGCCGTCGACGATGTAGTGCTGGTTGGTGATGGCGCCGGCTTCGTCGGAGCTCATGAAGACGGCGACCTTCGCGATGTCGTCGGGGACCAGGCGGCGCTTGAGGCACTGGTTCTCGTAGATGCTCTTCTCGGTCTCGGGCGTGACCCAGAGCTCGAGCTGGCGCTCGGTCATGATCCAGCCGGGGGCGATGGCGTTCACCCGCACGCCGAACTCGCCGAAGTCGCGGGCGAGGGAGCGGGTCAGGCCGATGACGGCGGACTTGGATGCGGTATAGGCGGGCATGCCGCCCTGGCCGATGACCCAGGAGGTCGAGCCCATGTTGACGATGGCGCCCTTGCCGGTCGCCTGCATGTCGGGAAGCACGGCCTGGGCGGCGAAGAACTGGTGCTTCAGGTTCACGGCCATCCGGCCGTCCCAGTACTCTTCGGTGACCTCGAGGGTGGCGTGGCGTTCGTCGTGGGCGGCGTTGTTGATCAGGACGTCGATCGGTCCGAAGGCGTCGCGCACCGTCTGGATCGCGGCCTTGAGCGCCGGGATGTGGGTCAGGTCGCAGGTCACGAAGCGGGCGTCGGCGCCGAGCTCGGCCTCCAGCCGCTCGCCGCGGGCCACATCGATGTCGAGGAAGCCGACCCTGGCCTTCTGGGCGATGAAGGCCCGGGTGATGGCCTCGCCGATGCCGCCGGCCCCGCCGGTGACGATGACGACCTTGCCGGCCAGGTCAGGATAGATCGCGCCCATGTCGTTTCCCTGCTGCCGGGAGCGGTCTCCGCGGCGTCTTTGATGCTTTCATCAATGAAAGCGATATTGCAGGCAAAAATGGCGGCGCGGCTCCCTCAAGTCAACGGCGGTTACCGAATATGAGGGGCAACCGTCTGATCGGGCCCCGAAATCAGGCCGCGATCAGGCCTGGGACATGGCCGACATCTCCGCCGAGATGGCCCGCACGGCGGCGCGCAGGTGCTCCAGCGAGGCGTCGATATCGCAGGCCGCGCCCGAGTGCTGGATATAGGGGGTGATCAGGGTGGCGATGACGCTGTCCGCGCCCATGATCGGCGCGACCAGATCCGTGACGCCCATGACGAAGTCGCTGGCGCGGCGAACATAGCCCTGGGCGCCCGCCGCCTCCGCGTCGGCGTAGTAACGGGCCAGCCGGTCGGCCGGGTAGAGCGGCTCCAGCCGCGCCTTCAGCGCCGCCTGGGTCCGGTCCGACGCGCAGCCGTAGAAGAGCAGGCCCGACGAGGCGTCGATGATGCTGCGGCGGTAGCCCAGCCGCACGGAATAGCCCAGGTCGCCGGGGCTCTCGATGCGGGCGATGACCACGATCTGGTCCTCGGTCGGGACGACCAAGTGGCAGGACTGCACCGTGTCGCGGGCCAGATCGCGCATGATCGGCAGGGCGCCTTCGGTCAGGGACTTCACCGGCGCCTGGGTCATGCCCAGCGAGAACAGGCGGTTGGTCGGACGATAGCCGTCGGGCGTGGCCTCGATATAGTGCCGGAACTCCAGCACCTGGATCATGCGGAACAACTCGCTGACCGACCGGCCCAGCTCCACCGACATCTGCGACGGCGTCATCGGACGGCCGTGCGACGACAGCAGCTCAAGCACGTCCAGCCCCTTTTCCAGAGCCGGGGCGCGGTATTTGCGATCCTGCTCGTCCTGCATGGTCATCGAGAATCCTCCTGACGTCAGCCTAGGCCGGAGCCGCGGTTCTGACCACAATCATTGTGATCACCAATGAAATGTAGCGCCAGATATAAAAATCAGGTGGACGGTCGCCGGGCCTTGGCCTAGCGTCTCCGCCCACAGCGTCGAAGAACGACAGCCCTTGGGGGGACTCCGCGTGAAACTTGCAGTCATAGATCTGGTCATCCTGGCGATCTACGCCGTGGCGATCTTCGGCCTGGCCCAATGGGTCTCGCGCGACAAGACGGGGGCGAAGAAGACCTCCACCGACTACTTCCTCGCCTCCAAGAACCTGCCGTGGTGGGCCATCGGCGCCTCGCTGATCGCGGCCAACATCTCGGCCGAACAGATCATCGGCATGAGCGGCTCGGGCTATGTGATCGGCCTGGGCATCGCCTCCTATGAGTGGATGGCGGCCCTGACCCTGCTGATCGTGGGCAAGTTCTTCCTGCCGATCTTCCTGCGCAACGAGATCGTCACCATGCCGCAGTTCCTGCAGCAGCGGTACGGGCCGACGATCCGCAACGTCATGGCCGTCTTCTGGCTGCTGCTCTACGTCTTCGTGAACGTGACCTCGATCCTTTGGCTGGGCTCCATCGCCGTGACCACGGTGACCGGCATCGACCAGAACCTGGCCATCGTCTGCATCGCGGTCTTCGCCCTGGCCTATCAGCTGTGGGGCGGTCTGAAGGCCGTGGCCCTGACCGACATCGTGCAGGTGGCCCTGCTGGTCGCCGGCGGCCTGATCATCGGCTTCATCGCCCTGAACCACATCGCCGACTCGACCGGCGGATCGGGCGTCGTCGATGGCTTCGCGACCCTCGTGCATCGCTTCCCCGAGAAGTTCGACATGATCCTGTCCAAGGACAATCCCCACTATCAGCAGCTGCCGGGCATCGCCGTGCTGCTGGGCGGCCTGTGGGTCATGAACATCAGCTACTGGGGCTTCAACCAGTACATCATCCAGCGCGCCCTGGCCGCCAAGTCGCTGCCGGAGGCCCAGAAGGGCATCGCCTTCGCCGCCTATCTGAAGCTGCTGATGCCGGTGATCATCGTCCTGCCGGGTCTGGCGGCCCTGATTATCGCCCCGGGGCTGGCCAAGCCGGACGAGGCCTATCCGACGATGATGAACCTCTTGCCGACGGGCCTGAAGGGTCTGGTCTTCGCCGCCCTGATCGCCGCCATCGTCGCCTCTCTGGCGTCCAAAGTGAACTCGATCTCGACCATTTTCACCCTGGACCTCTACGCCAAGGTCAAGAAGGACGTGTCGGAGCAGAATCTGGTGCTGGTCGGCCGCGTCGCCGCCGTCGTGGCCATGATCATCGGCGTCCTGACCGCCCGCCCGCTGCTGGGCTCGGCCGATCAGGCCTTCCAGTTCATCCAGGAGTTCACCGGCTTCTTCACCCCGGGCATCGTGGTCATCTTCATGCTGGGCCTGTTCTGGAAGCGGGCCTCGGAAGCCGGCGCCCTGACGGCGGCGGTCGGGTCGGTGGTGCTGTCCGCCGTCTTCTGGTGGCTGCAGGACACCGGCCAGTTCATCTTCCCCTTCATGAACCGGGTCGGCGTCGTCTTCGTCGTCTCCCTGATCGCTTCAGTGGTCGTGTCCCTGCTGGTCCCGGCCAAGCCCGACGCCATGAAGATCAAGCTGGACAACATCACCTACAAGACGACGCTGGGCTTCAACCTGGCCGCGGTGGGCGTCATCGCCTTCCTGATCGCCGTCTATACGATCTGGTGGTAGCGGCGGCTTATGACTGAGCTGATCGGCGTAGATTGGGGCACCAGCAACCTGCGTGTCATGCGCCTCGGCGCCGACGGGCAGGTGCTGGATCGCCGGGTCGATCCGCGCGGGGCGGGGCGTCTGACCGCAGACGTCTTCGCCGGAGTGCTGGACGAGGTCGCGGGCGACTGGCTGGGCGATGCGCCTGTCCTGATCGCAGGCATGGCGGGCTCGCGTCAGGGCTGGGTGGAAGCGCCTTATGTCTTCTGTCCGGCGGACGCGGGCGGACTGGCGGCGCAGCTGGCTCGGCCGGTCGCCGATCGGGACATCCGCATCGTTCCGGGCGTGGCCCTGACGCCCAACGGGCTGGGCGACGTGATGCGCGGCGAGGAGACCCAGGCCCTGGGTCTGTTCGCGCCGGGCGAGACCGGCCTGATGGTCGCGCCGGGCACCCATTGCAAATGGATCCGCGTTGAGGGTGGCGCGATCACCGGCTTCCGCACCTTCCTCACCGGAGAGCTGTTCGCCGCCGTGCGCGAGGCGACCCTGATCGGGCGCGGCATGGGCCAGCCGGGCGGCAATGACGCCGCCTTCGACGACGGCGTGCGTCTGGCCCTGTCGGATCCCGCGGTCACCGCCCATCTGTTCAACATTCGCGTGCGGACCTTGGCGGGTCAGCTCGATCCGGACGGCGCGGCGGACTTCCTGTCCGGCCTGCTGATCGGCGCCGAACTGGCCGCCGAGAGCGCGGATCGCGACAGCCCCGTGCGGGTCGTGGGCGAGGAACAGGTCGCGGCTCGCTATGAGCGCGCCCTGGCCCTGGCCGGGTTCGCGCGCGTCAACCGGGTGTCGGGCGAAGTTTCCGTGGCGCGCGGTCTCTATCGAATCTGGAAGGCCTCCCTATGACCCTCACTGTCCAGTCCGCCCTCGACGCCCTGCCTCTGGTCGCCATTCTGCGCGGCCTGACGCCGGAGGAGGCGGTCGGCGTCGGCGAGGCCCTGGTCGAGGCGGGCTTCACCTGTCTCGAGGTGCCGCTGAATTCGCCGCACCCGCTGGAGAGCATCCGCCTGCTACGCGACGCGCTCGACGGGCGGGCGGTGGTCGGGGCCGGCACGGTCCTCACGCCCCAAGCGGCCGAGGATGTCGCGAGCGCCGGCGGCCAGCTGATCATCTCGCCCAATATCAATCCGCGCGTCATTGAGCGGACCAAGGCTCTGGGCCTGTTCTCCATGCCCGGCTTCTTCACCCCGACGGAGGCCTTCGCGGCTCTGGAGGCGGGCGCTGATGTGCTGAAGCTGTTCCCGGCCGAGCTGGCGGGACCCGGCGCGGTGAAGGCGGTGAAGGCCGTCCTGCCCAAGGGCCAGCCCCTCTATGCGGTCGGCGGCGTCGATCCGGCGAATATGGCCGGCTGGCGGGCGGCGGGAGCGGACGGCTTCGGCATCGGCTCCGCCTTGTACAAGCCGGGTCGGACGGCTAGCGAGGTCGGCGCTGTCGCCCGCGCCTTCGTCGGCGCCTGGAGCGTGTCCTGGAGCCCGTCCGCCTGATGACTGCCGAACCTGAGCTGATCTGGGACCTGGGCGCGGAGCTGGGGGAGGGCCCCGTTTGGGACGCGGCCCGGTCCTGCCTGTGGTTCGTCGACATCAAGGGGCGGCGGCTGCATCGCTATACGCCCGCGACGGGCGAGAAGGCCTCGTGGGATACGCCGGACCAGACCGGCTTCGCCCTGCCGGCTGAGGACGGGTCGCTGATCTGCGGCGTGCGCGGCGGCCTGCACCGGTTCGATCCGGCGACGGGCGACTTCACCCTGATCCTGCCGGTCGAGGAAGACCGGCCGCAGAACCGGCTGAACGACGGCTTCGTCGCGCCTGACGGCTCGCTGTGGTTCGGGTCTATGGACGATTCAGAGGAACAGAAGACCGGCGCCCTGTATCGCTGGTTCGAGAGCGAACTGGTCCGGCACGATGACGGTTACGGCGTTACCAACGGTCCCTGCCTGAGCCCCGACGGCAAGACGCTCTATCACCACGACACCTTGGCGAAGACAGTTCTGGCCTTCGATCACGAGGCGGGGGCGCTGTCGAACCGGCGCGTCTTCGCGGTGATGGAGGACGGCTATTGCGACGGCCCCTCGATGCGCGCCGACGGGGTGCTGCACGTCGGTCTGTTCAACGGCTGGGGCGTGGCCCTGTATTCGCCCGAGGGCGAGCGGGTCGGCAAGATTCAGACCCCGGTGCAGACCGTGACCAAGGCGGCCTTCGGCGGCGCTGACCTGCAAGACCTCTATATGACCACGGCCTGGCTGGGGAATGCGGACAAGCGCGCCGAACAGCCGACTCTGGGCGGCCTGTATCGTGTGCGGGTCGAGGTCCCGGGGTTGGCCCAGAACCTGATCAGGCTGCCGTAGTCGGCTTACGCCGCCACCGCCGCCACGACCGCCGGGGCGTCGAGCCATTCCAGCCAGTCGCCGTAGGGATGGCCCTTGGCCAGGACGATGCTTTCGCCCGAGGGCCAGGCGGTCAGGCGCAGCTCGACCTCCTTGCGATCCGCCGTCCATTCATAACCGATCCAGACCAGGGGCCGTTCGGCGGTCGCCCGGGCGCCGGCGCCGGCCATCATGACCGCGATCGTCTGGCGCTCCCAGTCGGACAGATATTGCAGGAACATCGAATGGACGACGGCCCGGCAGGTCCCAACGGCTTGTGGCTCGTCCAGACGCTGGGCCAGCCAGGTGACGGCGTCGGCCTGATCGATGCGCGGTGGGTGGGTCGCCGCGATGCGCAGGGCGGCTTCCAGCCGGCGCGAGCGCTCGGGCTGGTCCGACCAGGTGAAGGCCAGCAGGCGTTCGCGGTGGCCGGGATCGGAGGCGTCGAGCGGATTCAGGTCCACGCCGCGGGCCGAGGCGATCGACACCGGGGCGAAACGGGGCGTCGGGCCGCGCCACTGGGGCGCGATGCGGACCTCGGACAGGGGATCGCCGGCGGCGACCAGACCCAGGTCATAGGCATAGCGGTCGAGATTGAGGTTCAGGCCGCAACTGGCGCCCAGTTCGAGCAGCTCGAAGGGCATGGACTGTTCCAGCGGCGCCGACATCAGACCTGATAGGAGGGCGCCCGCGCGCGCGATCTCATTGGTCTGGGTCGGGCGTTTGATCCAGTCGGCGATGAAGGCGTCTTCTCTGGCCAGGGCCTCGGCGACGGCGCCGTCGAAATCGTCGTGCTCGCGGTGATAGAGGGCCGCCAGGGCGGCGGGGCGGCCGCGCCGCGCGAGGGCGTGAAGCGCGCCGTTGAAGCGCATGGCCAGGGCCGCCGCCGCGGCGTCGCCGGGCCAGGCCGCGACCATGTCCGCGCTGACCGGGGCGTTTTCGAGTTGGCGGTCCAGGGCCTCGAGCACCGAGGCGAGGAAGGGGGAGCCCATGTCGCGGCAGAGATCGGCCTGGCGCAGGAAGGCGTTGCGGCCGCCGATGGTCGTGGGTTTGTCCATCACATCACGATCCGCATCATCAACTACTCCCGATCGGTTCTACGAAGTACTTCGGAAGTATCCGCAACATTGTCGCCCGCGCTGTGTGTGATGACCGAGACGGCCGCATCCACGCGCTTTCGATGTCTCCGCTGCTAAGCCTGGTTCGTTAAATTCAAATAAATCCAAGAGCCGGGCATCCCAGCGTCAGGGCGTGATCCCGGTGTCAGGCCTGGCCTGGATTCAAGGGGCGGGTTGGGCGCGCCGGCGTTTCACGAATGTGATTTAGGTGAAACTACGTAGTTAAAACAAAGATCAGGCGAATTCCCGGAGTCAGGCGGCATCAAGCTTCTGTATTCCGCCGGCCGTTAACCGTCCTTTCAAGGAAATGCTGTCAACCGTGGCTGGTGGGGATGAGCCCGGACGCGTCTGCATGGCGCCGGCGGGATGCTCAAACCCGCAGTCAAACACGGAAAACGAGCTTCGCTCTGGCGGGGCATGCAAAGCAAAGTTGCAAGTCAAGAACATGATCTCTGCGATGAAAATCCCCCGGAAGCTGAGTCTTTCCTTCGTGCTGATCTGCGTATCGGCCGCGATCATGATGACGGTCTTCTTCGGGACGATCTGGATGATCCGTTCCTCGACGGCCAGCAACAACCTGTCCCAGTCCATTCACGCCAACGCCCTGTCGCTGGAAACCGCCATCCTGCGCCAGAACAGCCAGTTCCGGGGCTTCCTGGTGACCGGGGACGAGAGCTACCTCAAGTCCTACTACGAGGGTCGTGACGAATACGACGCCATCTATACCGAGATGAAGACCCTGCTGAAGGATCCGGCCAACCTGAAGAGTCTCGAGGACTCGCACACGGCCACCCTGGCCTGGCGCAAGGATTGGGGTGACCGGATCATCCAGGTCGTTCGCTCGGGTCGACGCGACGAGGCGCAGCAGATGGTGCGCGACGCCGGCAAGAAGGTTCTGGTCAGCGACGCGGTCCTGCCGCTGCGGGACATCCGGACGGCCGAGGGCGAGCTGATCGCCAAGAACGGCAAGAACCAGGAAGACGCCAT
The DNA here is from genome assembly GCF_058681645.1 of Brevundimonas sp. ALps5. NCBI lineage: Bacteria > Pseudomonadati > Pseudomonadota > Alphaproteobacteria > Caulobacterales > Caulobacteraceae > Brevundimonas > Brevundimonas sp. ALps5. Next base: position 2,839,288 of record NZ_CM178744.1, read on the forward strand.
TGTCACCGCCATCGCGGCCCTGATCCTGGGTGGCATCGCCCTGATCGCGACCGCAATCACCCTGTCGGTCCTGCTGAGCCGCACGATCGCGCGCCCGATCACCGCCCTGACCGCCGCCATGGCCCAACTGGCCCGGGGCGACAATGACATCACCGTCGACGCCGACCGCGCCGACGAGCTCGGCGACATGGCCCGCGCCGTCATGGTCTTCCGCGACGCCGCCCTGGCCAAGGCCGAGGCCGATCTTGCCAAGACCGCCGCCGAGCGCGCCAAGGAGCAGGCGGACCAAGCCAAGCTCGGCGCCGACGCAGCCCAGCGCAAGGTCGTGGAATCCCTCGACACCGCGCTCGCGGCCCTGGCCTCGGGCGACCTGACCCACGTCATCGAAACTCCCTTCGCGGCGGAATACGAGCGTCTGCGCGCCTCGTTCAACAGCGCCGTCCAGGGGCTGGAGCAGAGCATCTCCAGCGTCGCCCGCTCGGCCCAGAGCGTGCATTCGGGCGCTGCGGAGATCTATTCGGCCTCCGAGAACCTGTCGCGCCGCACTGAACAGCAGGCGACCCGTCTGCAGGAAACCACCACGGCCGCCGAACAGGTGACCAGCATGGTCGGCCAGACCGCCCAGCGCGCCGCCGACGCCCGCACCGCCATTACCGTGGCCACCCAGAACGCTTCCGAAGGCGGGGCCATCGTCAATGAGGCGATCTCGGCCATGGACGCCATCCAGTCGAGCTCGGAAGAGATCGGCCAGATTATCAACCTGATCGACGGCATCGCCTTCCAGACCAATCTGCTGGCCCTGAACGCGGGCGTCGAGGCGGCGCGCGCCGGCGACGCCGGCCGCGGCTTCGCGGTCGTCGCCACCGAGGTGCGCGCCCTGGCCCAACGCTCGGCCGACGCCGCGCGCGACATCAAGGCCCTGATCAACAAGTCCTCCGAACAGGTCTCCTCCGGCGTCGGCCGCGTCGGCGACACCGGTCAGATGCTGGCCCGTATCGGCTCCAAGATCGGCGACACCAACGCCCTGATCAGCGAGATCGCCCTCAGCTCCGGCGCCCAGGCCGACAAGCTGAAGCAGGTGAACGGCGCCGTCGCCAGCATGGACAGCATGACCCAGCAGAACGCCGCCATGGTCAAGGAAGCCACCGCCGCCGCGCGCAGCCTGGCTGCCGAGGCCGACGAACTGGCCCAGCTGGTCGCCCGCTTCCGCCTCGGCGACGACGCAGGCGCCGCCCCGGCCGCTTCGCATCGCGACGGCGACTGGTCCGACTTCGGCGCCGAGCCCTACAGCCGGGTCGCCTGACACCTCTCTTCCGCGAATACTGAAGGCCTGATCTCACTTCCGCCGGGTTCGGCGGGGGTGGCGGGCCGCCCTCTTCAGACATTTGTTTCCGTTGCGGAAACGTCCCTCAGGGCTTTCGCGCCCGGTCGGGCGGCCGGGTCGCCGCGCGTCGAGCGTCACAGGTAAACGGAACAATAAAATCCACATAGGTAAATCCCCACGTTGGAAATGATCCAAATTTAACCAACCTATACTACGTTAGACAGTAATACGTAGTCGTAGAACGCAGCTATCCAGAAAGAATTTCGGAAAACTCATGAACTACCTGTACCTCTCGGCGGCCATTCTGCCCCTCCTCGCCGCCGCTCCGGCCATGGCCGAGAACGCCGCGCCCGCCCCGGCCGCCGAAGCTGCCGCGGCCCAGGGCCAGCCGGCTCCTGAACAGACCCCCGTCGTCACCGCGCCCAAGGCCTTCAGCACCGGCGTCGCCAAGGGCCGCGACCTGCTCGACTCCGCCATCTCGGCCAGCACCCTGGACGAGGCCGATCTGCCCAAGGTCGGCACCTCCAGCGTCGCCGGCATCATCGGCAACCTGCCCGGCATCCGCGCCGAGACCTCGGGCATCGACGGCGTGTCCTCGGTGACCGTGCGCGGCCTGCCGCTGGCGGCCGACGGCTCCAAATATCTGCAGATCCAGGAAGACGGCCTGCCGGTCCTGGAGTTCGGCGACATCCACTTCGGTTCGACCGATATGTTCCTGCGCGCCGACATGGGCCTGTCGCAGGTTCAGGTGATCCGCGGTGGTTCGGCCTCGACCTTCGCCTCCAACTCGCCGGGCGGCCTGATCAACTTCATCTCCAAGACGGGTGAAGAAGAGGGTGGCGCGGTCATGGTGACCTCGGGCCTCGACTACGACCTGAACCGCGTCGACTTCGACTATGGCGCCCCGCTGGGCGACGGCTGGCGCTTCCACGTCGGCGGTTTCTATCGCCAGGGCGAAGGCCCCCGCGACATCGGCTATGACGGGTTCAAGGGCGGCCAGTTCAAGGCCAACCTGACGCGCCAGCTGGACCACGGCTATGTCCGCTTCTACGCCAAGTATCTGGACGACCGTCAGCCCAACTACGCCCTGTTCCCCCTGGTCGCCTCGGGTTCGAACAGCGATCCGAGCTTTGCCAGCCTGCCGGGTACGGACGGCCTGCGCGACACCACCCTGTCGAACGACACCGCCCTCTATAACGGCGTCGACCAGAACAATAATCCGACCACCTTCGACCGCCGCAACGGCGTGCACGGCGTGGTCAAGTCGGTCGGAGCCGAGGGCCAGTACGACATCAACGGCTGGACCATCTCCGAGAAGCTCCGCTACTCGCGGATCTCGGGCGAGTTCAACGACGACATCTCCCTGGTCGCCATGCCGGCGACCTCGCTGATGGCCGCGTTCGCCGGCCCGGGTTCGCGCCTGAGCTACGCCACCGGCCCGAACGCCGGTCAGGTGATCGCCAGCCCCTCGACCCTGAACGGCAACGGCCAGCTGCAGATCGGCGTCTACGCCAACATGGATCTGAACAGCCTGGACAACATCACCAACGACCTGCGCGCCTCCAAGGTGTGGAACGTCGGTGAAGGCAAGCTGACCACGACCTTCGGCCTGTACGCCTCGTCGCAAGACGTCGACATGTACTGGAGCTTCGCCAACGCCCTCGAAGGCTACACGACCGGCGGCCAGGCCGTCCGCTACAACCTGACCACGGCGACCAACATCCCGGTCACCGACAACGGCATGATCGCCTACGGCTTCGCCACGGCGACGGCGCTCTACACCTACCACCAGCGGTACGACGTCAACTACAAGACCCTGGCGCCCTATGCCTCGGCCAACTACCAGATCGGCAAGCTGGCCCTCGGCGGCAGCATCCGTCTGGACCACGGCGACGTCAGCGGCACCCTGTACGGCGCCGCCCTGGGCGGCGGCCGCGTGGGCCAGGCCACGATCGACGTCAACGGCAACGGCTCCATCAGCCTGCCCGAGACCAAGGTCGCCGTCCTGCCGCTCGCCCAGCCGGGCAATGTCGACTACGGCTACGACTATGTCTCCTACTCGGTCGGCGTGAACTACCGCATCGCCGAGCCGGTCTCGGTCTTCGGCCGCTACAGCCGTGGTGGTCGCGCCGCCGCCGAACGGCAGCTGTTCTCCCCGACGCAGTTCGACTCGACCACCGGCAAGCTGGTCAACTCCGACACCGGCTATGGCGAGGTCCAACAGGCCGAGGCCGGCGTCAAGTTCCGCCAGCAGGGTCTGACCGCCTACGCCACCGCCTTCTGGGCCTCGACGGGCGAGACCAACTCGCAGATCGGCGCGGACTCGACGGGTGCGCCGAAGGTGATCAGCTTCACCCGGGACTACAGCGCCACCGGCATCGAGCTGGAGAGCGAGTACAGCCACGGACCGTTCAGCATCGCCATCGGCGCCACCTACGCCAAGGCCAGCATCGACAGCGACTCGGCGAATGCGGCCCTGGTCGGCAACCGTCCGCGTCACCAGCCGGAGCTGTTCTACAACATCCGTCCCGAGTACGAGCACGGCATGTTCACCGTCGGCGCCACGATCAACGGCACGACCAGCAGCTATGCGCAGGATGACAATGTCCTGGTCCAGCCCGGCTATGTGATCGTCAACCCCTACGTCTTCGTCCGGCCGGTCCGGAACATCGAAGTCGGCGTCACCGCCTTCAACGTGTTTGATGAAGTCGCGATCGTGAACATCGGCGCCAGCGCCATCCCGGCTTCGGGCGTGGTCCAGGCCCAGACGCTGAACGGCCGCACCATCTCGGCCTCGCTGCGCTACACCTTCTGATCACCCGGAAGGACAACACTCTCCCCCAAGTGCGTCCCGCGTAGAGTAGGAGAAGCCCGCCCCCCGGCGGGCTTCTTTGCGTCTGGAGCCGAACCGGTCGCGGATCAGCCGCCGGTGGGGGCGCCGCCGAAGTCGAACTGCTCGGGCTGACGGCGCTGGCCGCCGCCGAAGGTCCAGGTCAGGCCGACATAGGCCGCCCGGCCGGCGAACTGCCGCTCGGTCCGCTCGCGGAAGGTCGGGGTGTCGTAGGTGGTCTCGTCGCCGAACTGGTTGAACAGGTCGCGCACCGTCGCCTGGAAGGCCAGGGTGTCGTTGAGCTTGCGGCGGTAGCCCAGGTTGACCATGCCGCCGCCGTCGCGCGTGCCCTGGGCCAGCAGGGACTCGCCGTTCCACTGGGCGGCGATCTGGACGAAGTCCTTGGGCGTCGGCTGCCAGTTCAGGTTCACCCGGCCCGAGACCTGGGTCCCCGACCGGTCGGTCGCGCCGGGGATGCCGGCGGCGTCGATCTCCTGGCGGAAGACGTTGACGCTGGCGTTGTAGCGCAGGCTCGGGATCAGGGCGCCGTTGGCCACGACCTCCAGCCCGAGGTCGCGCCGGGCGCCGAGGTTCTCGGGACGGGTCAGGAAGACGCCGCCGCCGATGTCGCTGGCGACGTCGGTGAAGGCCTTGCGCGTGTCCCGGAAATAGGCGGTCGCCTGATAGAAGGTCTGGCCCGAGCGGCGCTGCCACATGGCCTCGAAGGCGTCGGTCTCCTGCGGTTCCAGGTTCGGATTGCCCGAGCGCACGTTCAGGGGATCGACGTAGGAGACGAAGGGGTTCAGCTGGAACGGCTGGGGCCGCTGGATGCGGCGCGAATAGCTGGCGCGCACCGTCTGGTCGTCGTCGAGCTTGTAGGAGACGTGCAGGGTCGGATAGGCGCGGAAATAGTCCTGGGAAGCCGAGACGCCGTTGCTCACGGCGTTGACCTCGATATCCGCCTGTTCCAGCCGCAGGCCGAACTGGGCCGACAGCTTCTCGGTGAAGGGGCGCTCGTAGGTGGCGTAGAGGGCGTGGACCGCCTGCTCGGCCTTGAAGCGGCTGGACAGCGCCGGGACGACGGTCAGGCCGGCCGCGCTCACGCCGCGGCTGACGGTGTTGTCCTGACGCGGCTGACGGACTTCGAGCTCATAGCCGAGCCGCAGCCGGGCCTCGCCCATCGGCCGGACATAGGCGCTGCTGAAGGCGGTGATAGTGAAGCCGCCGTCGTTGGACACCCGCTCGTAAGAGGGCGCGCCCGCCGGAACGGAAGGGAAGGCGACCGTCGCGAGGTCCAGGGTATTGTCGCCCTGGTCGATGCGCAGCTCATTGGTCCATTCGTGGCCCTGGTCGTCGAACCGGTGCAACAGGCGGGCGGTCACGCCCTGGTTGCTGAAGGTCTGGTCGACGTCGCTCTGGCGCGTATAGGCGGCGTTGATCGCGCCGGCGGCGTTGCGGCTCTCGAAGCGGTCTTCGATGCCGCCGGTGTTGTGGAAGTCGGCGCCGCGGACCTCCAGGCTCAGCTGGTCCTTGCCGGTGAGCTTGTATTCGAGGCCCAGGCGGCCGTTGAAGCCGTCGACGTCGGCATTCACGACCTGGTTCAGGCGCGAGGGCAGGAACTGGCCCGAGACGGTGTCCAGCTGCGCGCGGTCGCGGTCGATCAGTTGTTCGATGGTGTCGTGGCGATAGCCGACATCGCCGGACAGGGTCACGGGGCCGCGCGTCTGCGAACCCGTCAGCCCCAGATTCCAGCGGCCGTTGTCGCCGACGTTGGCGCGGATCGAGCCGGTGGTAGTCATGCCGGGCTTGGGCTGGTTGGGCTTGGAGATCAGGTTGATCACCCCGCCCGAACCCTCGGGGCTGTAGGCGGCCGAGGGGTTGGTCATGACCTCGATACGGGCGAACTGGGCGGCCTGCATCTGCTGGATGGCCTGGGCGCGGCCTTCGCCGGTCAGCACCCCGGCCGGACGACCGTCGATCAGGATGGTGACGTTGCTGTCGCCGCGCAGGGAGACGTTCCCCTGAGGATCCACGTCGACCGAGGGCACGTTGCGCAGGGCGTCGGCCAGGCTGCCGCTGGAGGCCTGAAGGTCGTTGGCCAGGCTGTAGCTGGTGGAATCGATCGAGCTGTGGACGGCGTCGGCTCGGCTGGTGACGACCACGTCGGTGACCGTCGAGGCCTGTTCCTCCTCCTGCGGCGCGGGCTTGGCCGGAGCCTGGGCGGGGGCTTGGGTCTGCGCCGGGGCAGGGGGCGTGGCCGTCTGGGCCATGGCCGGCAGGGCGAGCATCGATGCGGCCATCGAGGCGGTCAGGGCCGTGGCGGCCAGAAGAGCGATCCTGGAGGGGGAGGCGGTCATGGGCTGGCATCCTTCGGGACCCGCGACGGTCCCGGCTGAGAGAGACGCCGTCCGGAAGGTCGCGCGTTGAATCGCGCGTGTGGCCCGGCGGCCGGGGCGAGTATCAGCCGCGGCCGCGCGCCGACCAGTTACATCGGCGAAAGGTAGATTGCTTATCCTTCATGTTGGGCGGGCCCGCCGACACTGGCGAGGCCCGCCCCTGGGTCAGCGGCGCGGATAGACCGGGTAGGGCGGCCGGTGCGGCTCGGCCGGGGGATTGGCCTCCAGCTGACGCAGGGCGATGGCCACGGCGGTCTCGAGCTGGGGATCATGACCGGCGGCGACGGCCTTCGGGTCCTGATCGACGGCCACGTCAGGCGCAACCCCGGCGTTCTCGACCTCCCACTGGCCGGCCGGGTTGAAGAAGCCGACATTGGGCGAGGTCACCTGGCCGCCGTCCATCAGCGGGGGCATGTCACCGATCCCGACCAGTCCGCCCCAGGTGCGCTTGCCGACCAGGGTGCCGACCTGGTTATGCTTGAACATCCACGGCAGGGCGTCGCCGCCCGAGCCCGCGACCTCATTGGCGATCATCACCTTGGGACCCAGCACCGCATGGGCCGGGGTGCGGTCGATGGCGCCGTAGCGCGGCGACCACCAGCTCTGCAGTTTCCGCTGCAGGACCTCGATGACGTAGTCGGCCATCTGGCCACCGCCGTTGAAGCGTTCGTCGATGACCGCGCCCTCGCGGTCGCTCTGGGCGAAGTAGTAGCGGTTGAAGCTGGTGAAGCCGCCCATGCCGGTGTCGGGCAGGTGGACATAGGCCAGTCGCCCGCCAGACAGTTGGTCGACCTTGCGCTGGTTGCCCTCGATCCAGTCGAGGTAGCGCAGCCGGGTCTCCGAGCCGATCGGGGAGACGGTGACGTCACGTGCCCCCACGCCCGAGGCCGGGCCGAGCTTAAGCACCACCATCCGGCCCGCCGTGCCTTCCAGCGCGGCCTGGATGTCCATGTCGGCGGTCACCGGCATGTCGTTGACCGACAGGACGCAGTCGCCGACCCGGGCGTTGACGCCGGGCAGGGCCAGCGGCCCGGTCACGTCCGGCGAGAAGGCGGTCGGGCCATAGATCTTCGAGATGCACCAGCGGCCGCCGGTGATCTGGTAGTCGGCGCCCAGCAGCCCGCCCGGCACGCGCCGCGCCGAGGGGATGGCGCCGCCCGAGCCGCGCAGGTGCCCGACCGACATCCCGGTCAGGGCCTCGTGGAAGACGTAGTTCAGGTCGCTGCGCGCGAGGATGGCGTCGGCATATGGCTGCAGCTGGCGCTGCACGGCGGCCAGGTCCGAGCCGTGGAAGTTGGGATCGTAGAAATAGGCGCGCTGCATGCGGAACAGCTCGGCGTACATCTGGCGCCACTCGGCGCGGGGGTCGACGCGAACGTCCAGCTGGTCGAACGAGACCCCGCCTTCGCCCGGCTTGACCGGGGTCCCGGAGGCGACGACGGCCCAGGACGGCGGACGCGGCGGCATGCCCGGCGCGGCGTCGCCGCCGCCCGAGCGGGTCGAGATCAGCATCTTCTCCCCGTCCGCCGACAGTTCGAAGCTGGTCACGCGATCGGCCAGCTTCTCGACCTTGCGGTCCTTGAGGGTGAAGCGGTTCAGCGCCGTGTCGGTCGAGCCTGAGCCCGCCGGGCCCGTCTGCTCGAGGAAGTAGATCACCCCGGCCTTGCCCGTCTTCAGGCTGGAATAGGCGCGGGCCGGGATGGGCAGGGCGACGGTGCGGCGCTGGATGTCGTCCAGCGAACGGCCCGCCAGATCGATGCGCGTCGGCTTCGGCGCAGCCGCGGCGGGCGGCGTCGCGGCCGGGGCGGGCGTCGGGCCCGGCGTCGGGGGCGAGGCCTCGGGCGGCGCGCCTTCCTCGTCGCTCTGCGGCGCGACCGGCGACAGGACCCCGGCGTCCAGCGCGATGGCGTAGACCGACTGGGTCGGGGAATAGAGGTCCGAACTCATGTCCAGGCCGTAGGTCACCGCCCCCGAGTTGTTGCTACCGAGGAAGTAGAGGTACTGGCCGTTGCGGTCGAAGGCGGGGCTGTGGGCGTCGCCGGCGCTTGAGGTCAGGGCGGTCGAGGCCTTCGTCGCCAGAGCGTAGAGATACAGGGCCGTCAGCCGGTTCTCGCCGTTGCGCGAATAGACCAGCCACTGCGAGTCCGGCGACCAGGCCATGTCGGACGAAACCTCGGTGAAGCCGCCGTGGGCCTGGGCCTCGCCGACCTGGGTCACGATGCCCGTGGTGGTGTCCAGCACCCAGTTACGCAGCTTGTTGTCGTGGAAGGCGATCTTCTTCGAGTCGGGCGACCAGATGGGGTCGAAATAGTAGGTCGGCTCTGCGGACAGGGCGAACTTCCTCACCTCGCCCTCGCCGTTCTGGGGCGAGACGTGCAGGGCGTAGAGGCCGCTTTCGTCCGAGAAGTACGCCACGCTGCGGCCGTCCGGGCTCCAGGCCGGGCTGCGCTCCATGACGCCCGGAGTGTTGGTCAGGTTGCGGACCGCGCCCCGGGTCGTCGGGGCCGACAGGATCTCGCCGTGGGCCTCGACCGCGACGCGCACCGCGCCCGGCGACAGGACCACGTCCTGGATCTGGTCGCCGACGTTCTGGATGCGCGGCCGCACGTCGGGCATGTCGGCGGCGACGTCGATCCTCAGCGCCTGCGGCTGGCCGCCCGGCGTCAGGGTGTAGAGGTCGCCCAGCCGGTCGAAGATCAGGGTCTGGCCGTCGGTCGACAGCGACCGGATCGGCGGCCCGTCATTGCTCCAGACCGGGGTCACCGCCCGCGTCGCCGGATCATAGCTGAAGACGGAGATCGGCCCGGCCCGGTCGGACAGGAAGTAGATCCGGCCGTTCAGCCAGACCGGGGACATGTCGTTCGACCCCTCGGCCTGGGGCACCTCGACGGTGTCGAGGCCGTTCAGGGTGGTCAGCTTGATGGTCGAGGCCCGGCCGCCGCGATAGTTGCCCCAGGCCGTGTAGTTGCTGAAGTCGAAGCCGAAGGCGGCGGCGAAGGGGCTGTAGGCGATGGTCCTGCCGTCCGCCGACATCTGGCCCGTATAGGCATAGGGCAGGGGCAGGGCCTCGGGCGCGCCGCCGTTTGCGGAGACCGAGAACAGCTGGGTGTAGCGGCTGGCGGCGGTGCGGTTCGAGCGGAACAGGATGCGCGATCCGTCCGGCGACCAGCCCACGACCGTGTCGGGCGAGGGGTGCCAGGTGACGCGCTTCGGCAGGCCGCCCGTGACTGGCACGGTGTAGACGTCGACATTGCCGTCATAGTCGCCGGTGAAGGCCAGGGTCGATCCGTCGGGCGAGAAGACCGGCGTCGATTCGACCCCGACGCCGATGGTCAGGCGCGTCGCCCGGCCGCCCGCGCGCGGCACGGTCCACAGGTCGCCGCCGTAGACGAAAGCGATCAGGTTCGCGCTGATCGCCGGCTGCTGCAGGATGGCCGCCGAGGCCGGCGGCTGGGCCGAGGAGGCCGTCGGGGCGACGTTCGCCGTCTGGGCCAGGGCCTCGGGAGCCAATGCGGACAACAGGGCGACGGCGCACGCGCCCCCCATGACGTGAGACGCCAGACGAAGACCGGACACGGCCATGGACAACCCCCTTTGCAACAGCGGCGGCGATAGTTGTCGAGGAACCAGGGCATGGCAACGCTTTGGCCACGGTTTCGGCCAATGACGCACAGGCACGGCAAAGCCTCTTGACCGGGCGTGATGTTATCTCATAACACTAAACCTCTCCCCGAGTAGAGGTCTCCATGCGTCCCCCGATCACCGCCCCCCTCCGGCTGCTCATGCTGTCGGCCGTCTCCTCCGTCGCGCTCGCCGGGGTCGCTCACGCCCAGAGTAAGCCCGCGCCGTCCGATCAGGCCGACACGGTCGACGACGTGGTCGTCACCGCCTCGCCCTACGGCGTCAGCCAGCGCGCCTCGACCATCGCCACCGAGGTGCTGGACGAACAGGCCCTGGCCACGGCTCCGGCCCAGTCGCTGGGCGACATGCTGGCCGGCCAGCCCGGTCTGCGCTCGACCGGCTTCGCCCCCGGCGCCAGCCGCCCGGTGATCCGCGGCCTGTCCGGCCCGCGCGTTCAGGTCCTGACCAACGGCATCGGCATGATCGACGCCTCGGCGGTCTCGCCCGACCACGCTGTGGCCACCGACCCGGCCGAGGCCAGCCGCATCGAGGTGGTGCGCGGCCCCTCGACCCTGATGTACGGCGGCTCGGCCATCGGCGGTGTGGTCAACATCATCGACAGCCGCATCCCGACCGAAGTTCCGACCGGCGGCCTGTCGGGCGTCATCTCGACCCAGGCCTCGACCGTCGACGACGGCAAGTCGATCTTCACCCGCCTGACCGCCGGGACCGGCCATTTCGCCTTCAACATCGACGGCGTGCGCCGCACGACCGACGACTATGAGATCCCGTCGCCCGCCCGCTCGGCCCTTCTGGCGGCCGAGGACGGCGCTCCGCGCGGTCCGGGCGGGACCCAGCCCAACTCCTACACCGACCTCAAGGCCTGGGGCGTCGGCGGGGCCTATATCGCCGACAAGGGCTATTTCGGCGTCTCCTACAAGGACACCGACAGCGAATACGGCACGGTCGCCGAGCCGACCGTCTTCATCCAGCTGCACCAGACGCGTGAAGACGTGCGCGGCGAGTACAATTTCGACGCCGGCCCGTTCAAGACGATCCGCGCCAACTACGGCCATGCCGAATACACCCACACCGAGTTCGAGAACGCCGACACCCCCGGCACCATCTTCAACTCCGACGGTCAGGAAGGCCGCCTCGACCTGGTCCAGCGCCCCCGGCCCCTCGGCGGCGGAACCTGGAACGGCGCCATCGGCGCCCAGGGCCTGTCGCGCACCTTCGAGGCGATCGGCGCCGAAGCTTTCGTCCCGACCACGGACATCAAGGAGGGCGGCATCTACACCGTCCAGCGTCTGGACCTCGGCCAGTATGGCTTCGAGGGCGGGCTGCGCTACGACCGCCACACGGTCTCGGCCGTTCCGCTGGGCGACACGGTCGAGCTGCAGCGGGACTTCAACAACGTCTCGGCCTCCATCGCCGGCTTCCTGCGTCCGGCCCCCGGCCTGTTCCTGGGTCTGAGCCTGGCCCACAACGAACGCGCCCCCTCCGAGGTCGAGCTGTTCGCGGACGGACTGCACGTCGCCACCGCCGCCTATGAGACCGGCGATCGGACACTCGACACCGAGAAGGTCAATACGCTGGAGGGCACGGTCCACTACGACGCCGGCCGCGTCTCGGGCGACCTGCACGTCTATGGGTCGAAATACGACGGCTTCATCGATGAACGGCCGACGGGCGCTGTCTACACCGCCGATGGCGAGGACTTCCCCGTCTATCAATTCGTCCAGACGGGCGCGACCTTCTACGGCTTCGAGGCCGAGGGCTCCTACGCCCTGTGGGAGACCGGTTCGCGCAAACTGGCCCTGGAAGGCTCGGCCGACTACGTCCACGCCGAGACGGACCTCGGTCCGGCGGCCCGCATCCCGCCGTGGTCGGTGACCGGCCGCCTGGCCTGGACCTCGACCCCGTTCGACGCCTCGGTCGAGGTGCGCCACGTCGCCGAACAGACCCGGGTCGCCGACCTGGAGCTGCCGACCGACAGCTACACCCTCCTGAATCTGGCCGCCGCCTGGCGTCCGATGACCGACCGCAACGTCACCGTCTTCGCCGAGGCCAAGAACCTGACGGACGAGGAGGCGCGCGAGCACGCCTCCTTCCTGAAGGACATCGCCCCGATGCCGGGCCGAAACTTCCGCATCGGCGTCGCCTACCGGTTCTGACCCCCGTCAGCTGACCCCGTCCCCCCGACCCCCGGCGTCCGCGCAAGCGGGCGTCGGGGACTGTCCGGCGCAGGGTGCGACAGCTTGTCCATCGCGACAGTGCGTGGTCTGTTCCGGGCGTCCAGCCCCGAGGAGATCTTCCCATGTCGCGCGCCCGCCTGTCCGTCGTCCTCTCCCTCCTCGCCCTGACCACGGCCTCGGCCGCGCTCGCCCAGGCCGTCCCGCCCGCGCAGCCCCCCGCTCAGGCCGACGCCCTGACCGCGTCGAAGAGCGAGATCCCGACGTCCTTCCAGCCGGGTGTCCCCGCCGACAACTACGTTCGCCGCGAGGTGATGATCCCGATGCGCGACGGGGTCCGGCTGCACACCGTCATCATCATCCCCAAGGGGCTGACCGATGCGCCGATGATCCTCGATCGCACCCCCTACAACGCCAACCGCCTGACCAACGGCACGGGCAGCACCCACGCCGAGATGCTGGTGCGTCAGGGCTACGGCACCCTCCTCCAGAACGGCTATATCCTCGTCGCCCAGGACGTGCGCGGGAAGTACGGGTCGGAGGGCGACTACGTCATGAACAGGCCGATCGTCGGGCCGCTGAACACGACCGGCGTCGACCACGCCACCGACGCCTACGACACCATCGACTGGCTGTCGAAGAACGTGCCCGAATCCAACGGCCGGGTCGGGACCATGGGCAATTCCTACGATGGCTTCACGGTCACCCAGGGGCTGATCAACCCCCACCCGGCGCTCAAGGCCGCCGTGCCGATGATGGCCATGGTCGACGGCTGGATGGGCGACGACTGGTTCCACAACGGCGCCTTCCGCTGGCTCGGCGCGATCGACTATGCCCTGGGGCAGGAGGGCGCGCGCTCGGGCGGTCCGGCCTGGCCCGCCGCCTGTTTCGACGACTATGAGTGCGCCCTGGCAGCGGGCTCGGCGGCGCAGCTGGGAGAGGCCAAGGGGGTCCAGCAGACCGGCTTCTGGAACCAGCTGCTGCGCCACCCCGCCTATGACGGCTGGTGGCAGGCCCAGGCGGTCGACAAGATCCTGGCCCAGCAGCCGCTCAAGGTCCCGACCCTCTGGGTCCAGGGCCTGTGGGATCAGGAGGACATCTACGGGACGCTGGCGGCCTACCGCGCCGTGGAGCCCAAGGACGTCAACAACGACATGAACTTCCTCGTCGCCGGCCCGTGGATGCACGGCGGCGCCTATCGCGACAGCGGCTCCAGCATCGGCGATGTCCAGTTCGACAGCGCCACCGCCTTCTACTTCCAGCGCCACGTCCTGCTGCCCTTCCTCGATGCCCATCTGAAGACCCATGGCGCGCCGGCTGACATCGCTCCGGTCACCCTGTTCGAGTCGGGCCGCAACGAGTGGCGTCACCTGCAGTCCTGGCCGACCGATGTCCCGTCGCGCCGCCTCTATCTCCAGGCCGGCAACGGCCTCGGCTTCACCGCCCCGGCGGAAGGCGGACAGGCCTTCGACGAATACATCTCCGACCCGGCCCATCCGGTGCCCTATATCCAGCGGCCGGTGCGCGGCGACGCCTGGCGCACCTGGCTGGCGACGGACCAGCGTCCCTACAGCGACCGCGCCGACGTCGTGACCTATGTCTCCGAGCCCCTGACCGAGGCGGTGCGCATCTCGGGCAATCCGCAGGTGCATCTGTTCGCCGCGACGACCGGCACGGACTCCGACTGGGTGGTCAAGCTGATCGACGTCTATCCGTCCGAATACTGGCTCCAGCCCGAGATGGGCGGCTATCAGCTGGCGGTGTCGATGGACATCTTCCGCGGCCGCTACCGCGAGAGCCTCAGCGACCCGAAGGCCATCACGCCCAACCGGCCGCTCGAATACAAATGGGCCCTGCCCGCGGCCAGCCACACCTTCCTGCCGGGCCACCGGATCATGGTGCAGGTCCAGTCCAGCTGGTTCCCGCTCTACGACCGCAACCCCCAGACCTTCGTGCCGAACATCATGTTCGCCAAGCCCGAGGATTATCGCCGCGCGACCCAGCGGGTCTATCACGCCGGCGCCGCCGCCACCTTCATCGACCTGCCGATCGCGGTGGATCAGGCGGGGGAATAAGGCTTCAGCCGCTCGTCCGGGCGAGGCAGCGACCGTCGATGTCGCCGATCGTCCGGGCGCCGGTCAGGGTCATGGCCACGCGCATCTCGGCCTCGAACAGGTCGATCAGGTGGGCGACGGCCGCCTCTCCCCCGGTCGCGAGCGCATAGACGAAGGCGCGGCCCAGCAGGACGGCGTCGGCGCCGAGGGCCAGGGCCCGGACCACGTCCAGCCCGTTGCGAATGCCGGAATCCGTGAGGATTGTCAGCCTGCCCTTCACGGCCTCGGCGATGGCGGGCAGGGCGCGCGCGGTGGACAGGACCCCGTCCAGCTGGCGGCCGCCGTGGTTGGAGACAACGATGCCGTCGGCCCCGAAGCCGGCGGCGTCACGCGCGTCCTCGGGATCGAGAATGCCCTTGATGATCATCGGCCCATCCCAGGCGTCCCGGATCCACTGCAAATCCTTCCACGAGATGGAGGGATCGAAGTTCTGGCCCAGCCAGCCGATGTAGTCGGCCAGCCCGGTCGGCTTTCCGAGGTAGGCCGAGACATTGCCGAGGTCGTGCGGCTGACCCTTGAGGCCCACGTCCCAGGCCCAGGCCGGATGGGCCATGGCCTGGACCATCCGGCGCATCGCCGCATTCGGTCCGCTCATGCCCGAGTGGGCGTCGCGATAACGGGCTCCGGGGACCGGCATGTCGACGGTAAAGACCAGGGTCTTGACCCCGGCCGCCTTCGCCCGGTCCAGCACCGAGGCCATGAAGCCCCGGTCGCGCAGGACGTAGAGCTGGAACCACATCGGCCGGTCGATGGCCGGGGCCACTTCCTCGATCGGACAGACCGAGACGGTCGACAGGGTGAAGGGGACGCCGCGCGCCGCCGCCGCTTTCGCGGCCTGGACCTCGCCGCGCCGGGCGTACATGCCGGTCAGGCCCACAGGGGCGAGGATGAGGGGCAGTTTCAGGATTTCGTCGAACAGCCGGGTCTCGAGGCTGAGGTCGGACATGTCCCGAAGCACGCGCTGGCGCAGGGCGACCTCGCGCCAGTCCGCGACATTGCGGGCCAGGGTCGTCTCCGCATAGGCCCCGCCGTCGATGTATTCGAACAGGAAGGGCGGAAGCTTGCGACGCGCGGCCTCGCGATAGTCGCCGGGCGACGAGATGATCATTCAAACGCTCCGCGACGGACGACGGCTGATCCTAGCGCCGGTGCGACCGTCACGTCTCGCTCCATGGGGCGGAGGTTGCGGCACAAATCCTCCGCGACCGAGGGCGCTCGATTTTGGTAAATGTTAGCGGTATCACGGCTGACCCGTCGAAATCCCATTCCGTTGCCGGACCCGCCATCATGCTCGATAGACGCGCCTTCACTCTCAGCCGTCGTTCGGCCCTGGCCGGTCTCCTGGCCGGCGCCGCCGCCCCGGCCTTCGCCCAGGCCGCCCGGGCGAGCGTTCCAACGTGGGAGGCCGAGCCCGACATCATTGTTGCCGCCGACGGCACGGGGCAGTTCACCTCGATCCATGCGGCGGTCCAGTCGATCCCCAAGGACAACCGCGAGCGCAAGATCATCCTGATCCGCAACGGGGTCTATGATGAGGTCGTCCGCGTCGACGCCGCCTATGTGACCCTGCGCGGAACCAGCCGGATGGGCACGCGGCTGCAGTCGAACCGGCCCGCGGACCTGCCGCGCGACGCCCTGGGGCAAGGCGTGCTCAACATCAGCGCCACGGCCCACGACTTCGTCCTGGAGACCATGACGGTCCACAACACCGTCACGGCCATCGGGCCGCACGCCTTCACCATCTTCGGCCGGGCCGACCGGACCATCATCCAGAACGCCGACATCCTGAGCCTCGGCGCCGACACCCTGTCGCTGTGGCGCGGGATCAAGGGATCGGACGAGGCAGGCCTGTCCGAGGGACCGGGGGCGACGCCCCTGACCGCCGACGGCGGGCGGTATTATCACACCGGGCTGAGGGTGATGGGGTCAGTCGACTTCATCTGCCCGCGCGGCTGGTGCTTCCTGTCGAACTCCGAGATCACCCAGGTCAATCCGAACACCACGGCCGCCTTCTGGCACGAGGGGATGCGGGTCGAGGACAAGAAGTTCGTCATCAAGGGCTGCATCGTCGACGGCCCGCCGCAGTTCTATCTGGCCCGGCATCACCGTGACGCCCAGTTCTACTTCGTCGACTGCAGCTTCTCGGAGCGGATGCGCGATCAGGCCCCCTATCTGGTCGTCTATCCGCTGAACGGCGGGACCCCGACCGCCGACGACCTGGCCCGCAACCGCGCGGCGCAGGAAGAGGGCCGCTGGCCCGAGCGGCACTATTTCCACAACGCCCATCGCAAGGGTGGTGACTATGGGTGGCTGGCCGACAATCTGGCCACCGCCAAGGGGGTGCCGACGCCAGCGGACATGACGGCGAAATGGACCTTCGCCGGGACCTGGGATCCGGAGCGGACCGACGGACCGGTCGTCACCGGGGTTCAGGTCGGGCCGCAGGGTATGGTCGTGACCTTCGACCGGCTGGTGACCGTCAAAGGGGCGCCGCGCCTGGCCTTCGGCGGCGGAGCCTTCGGGGGGTACAAGAGTGGCAGCGGGACCAATGCCCTGACCTTCGAGGCGGCCGGGGCCGGACGTCGGGCTGAGCTGGATCTGAGCCAAGGGCTGGTGATCGGCAGCGAGGCGGTCAGCGTCCTGACGCCCGCCAGGACGACGCTCCGGGGGGCTTGATCCGACGCACGCCCCGGTCGCATTGTAGACAAATGACCGCGCCCGCCACGACCCGCCTCCAGCAACGCCGCAGCCGCTCCACGGCCGATCGTGTTGCCATGGACCTCGCCTTCCTGATCGAGACCGGGGTCTACAAGCCCGGCGACCGCCTGCGCGAGGTCGAGTTGGCCGAGCGCTTCCGCGTCAGCCGCGCGCCGGTGCGCGAGGCCCTGCAGGTTCTGGCCACCCGATCGCTGGTCCATATCGAGCCGATGAAGGGGGCGACCGTAGCCCGATTGTCGGACCAGGAGGCGCGCGAGAGCGTCGAGATCAGCGCCGTCCTGTTCGGCCTCGCCGCCCGCAAGGCCGCCGCCGCACGCGACAATGACGATATCTCGGGGCTTTGGCGTCAGGTCGAAAGGCTCGAGGCCATGGCCGGGGAGGGGGTGGAGGCCGCGGCCTTCTTCCGCCAGACCCTGCGCGCCGGCCTGGTCGTGGTCGACGCCGCCAAGGGCAGTCGGTTGCGCGCCCTGATCGTCGACGTGCGCATGGGCGCGGCCGACAATTTCGGGCCCTTCGGCTTCACCACCAGTGAGCTGCGCCATACGGCGGCCCGGCGCTGGCGTGAGATGGTCGAGGCGATCGTGCGGGGTGACGGCGACGCCGCCGACCGCCTGGCCCAGCAGACCCACGTCGACTCCCTGACCGCGGCCCTGAAGGTCACTTCGTAAATTGTCGACAATCTATGGACAAGGGTGATCGTCCGGGCTTAGGCTCGTCTTCGACAATGGCGCGCAGACGCCGTGCGGAGGATGACGATGACACAGGGTTGGACGGCGTTTGCCGGGCTGAGGACGCGTGACCTGAATCCGGGCCGGAAGGCCCTGTTGCGCGCCGGGGCGGCCGCGGTTCTGATGGGCCTTTCCATGTACGGAACAGCGCACGCACAGACCGCACCACAGGAGCAGACCGCCACCGATGTCGGCGAGGTGGTGGTCACCGCTCGCCGTCGCGCCGAGCAGCTGCGCGACGTCCCGACCTCCGTCACCGCCATCACCGAGGCCGACCGGCAAGGCCTCGTGCTCGACAAGATGGAGGACTATCTGCGTCAGGTGCAGGGCGTGACCCTGGTCACCTCGGGCCCCGAGTATCTGAACGACATCTCCATCCGGGGGCAGGGCAGTGGCCGGGTCGGCTTTACCGAGACGGCGACCGGCCTCTATCGCGATGGCCTCTATAATTCGGGCGGCGGCTTCGGCGGGCGATCCCTGACGCGGCTGGACCTGTTCGACAACGCCCGCGTCGAGGTGCTGCGCGGACCTCAGGGGGCGCTGTTCGGCCGCAACGCCGTAGGCGGGGCCATCAACGTCATCTCCAACACCCCGAAGGACGAGCTTCAGGCCAGCCTGACCGCCCGCTACTCGGACCCCGACCGCACCGACTTCGAGGGCATCCTGAATCTGCCTCTGGCCAAGGACGTCGACCTGCGTCTGGGCGGCTTCGTCAGCGACCAGAGGGAGGGCTTCATCGTCAATGAGACGACGGGGAACTTCACAGACACCCAGAAGTCGACCGGTGCACGGGCTTCGCTGGAAGCACGGCCGACGGCCAACATCACCTTCGGCGCCACGGCCGAATACTATGACAGCAACGCCGCCGGCTTCACCGGGCTGGCCCGCAGTCCGGCGCTGGATCCCGACCCTTACGTCCGCGCCAACCAGAACCGCGAGGGCCGGACCGACATCCGCGAGACGGGGCTGCAGCTGCGCGCGGACATCGATCTGGGCGGCGCGACACTGGCCCTGCGCGCCTCCCATCGCGAGCGGGAAGGGGCGCGTACCGGCGAAGATGACGAGCATTTCGTCGGCCTGTCCCTGACCGACGTCGCGCCGGGCGCCGCGGTGGCCTATCCCGACTATTCGCGCGACCAGTACGAGAGCTATTCCCGCGACGTGGTCCAGGCGACGCTGGCGTCGAAAGGCGACCGCCGGATCAGCTGGCTGTTCGGACTGGAGTTCCTGGCCTCGGGCGACAACGTGGTCACCGAGCCGGGCGCCTGTCCGGCCTATACGGGCGTGGCCCAGCCGATGACGCCCGGCTGTTTCGTCGGCACGGCCGCGGCCGGGGCGACCACCACCTTCTCGGCCGCCGCGCGTCAGGCCGGACGCGGCACGATGAACCACGACACCTTCAACGAGGACGTCGATTCGATCTCGGCCTTCGGCTCCCTCGAGGCGAAGCTGACCGAAGGCCTGTCGCTGGGCGTCGAGCTGCGCGTCCAGAACGACAACCGCGACTACGCCTTCGAGCGCTGGTCCGAGGACCCGCTGGTCTATTTCGGTTCGGGCGCGGTTCCGGTGGGCCTGCTGGCGCCCATCGGCGGTTCAGGCGCGACCACGGCCCAGTTCTGCCCCCCGACCCTGGTGGCCCCGGCCTGCGCAGCGGGCAATGAGACGGCGACCGTCCAGTCGGCGTTCGACGAGACCTACTATACCCCGACCGTCACCCTGCGCTGGAAGGCGGCGGAGGATCAGAGCCTCTATGCCCGTTTCGCCACCGCCTATCGCTCGGGCGGGTTCAACACCAATCTGCCGCCGGCGGTGACCCGGGCCCAGCTGCCCGGCATCCTGCGCTACGACGCCGAGTACGCGTATAATTACGAGACCGGCTGGAAGGGGCGGCTGTTCGGCTTCAACGGCGAGGCGGCGGTCTACTACACCTGGACCAATCAGGTGCAGGTGGTCACGGCGCCCTCGGCGGGATCGACCGGCTTCATCCTGTCCAATGCGGGCGACGCCCATGTCTACGGCTTCGAGGCCGAGGCGCGGCGGGTGTTCCGGGTCGGGCCGGGGCGGCTGGTGACGCGCGTCTCCTATTCCACCGCCGACGGCGAGTTCGAGAAGGGCGCCTCCCTGATCAGCCAGGGCGTGACCGTCGATCTGGACGGCAAGCATGTGCCGCGACTGCGGAGCAATCAGGTGGCCGCCAACCTGCTCTACACCCAGCGCTTCGGTCAGCTGCGCGGCTTCGTCGGGACCAGCGTCCAGTACGCCGACGGCGGTTATGAGACCCCGGACAACAGCCGCGAGTATGCGGGCTACACCCTCTATGACGCCCGCATCGGGGTGGAAGGCGAGCACTGGCGGTTCTCCGTGACCGGGCGCAACCTCAGCGACGAACGCTACGTCCTGAACGTGGTCGGCACGGCCGAGTTCTGGAGCCAACCGCGCACCTACGGCGCCGAACTGACCTTCCGCTACTAGAAGAGAGCCGGACCATGAAAGCCATCGCCGCCGCCGTCATCGCGACCCTCCTGCTGGGGGCGGGCGCTGCTCAGGCCCAGTCCGCGCCCGAGGCCTCGGCGGTGGTCTCGCACAGCGTCCGGGTCGGGGCAGCCAACCGCGAGTATCTGCTCTACAGGCCCGCGAACGCGACCGGACCTGTGCCCCTGGTCATCGCCCTGCACGGCGGGGGCGGCAACGCCCGGACCATGGTCCCGCGTTGGATCGAGACGGCGCGGCGCGAGGGCTTCGCCGTCGCCTTCCCCAATGGCGTCGGGCGGATGGGCAATATGGGGACGTGGAACGCGGGCGGCTGCTGCGGCTTCGCCATGACCTCGAACAGCGATGACCTGGCCTTCATCGGGGCGGTGATCGACGATCTGACGGCGCAGGGGATCGATCCGAAGCGGGTCTATGTCACCGGCCTGTCCAACGGCGGGATGCTCAGCCACCGGATCGGCATCGGACTGTCCTCCCGGATCGCGGCGGTTGCCGTGGTGTCGGGCGCCATGTTCGGCGGTGAGGCCCAGCCGTCCCGGCCCCTGCCGATCCTGATCATGCATGGCGAGAAGGACGACATCGTCCCCTTCAACGGCGGAAACTCGCCGATGTCACTTGTCGCCCGGTCGCAGTCGCAATCCTTCCTGCCGGTCAGCCGCGCCGTCGACTTCTGGCGCCGCGCCGATGGTTGTGCGGGCGCTCCTTCGGTCGAGGTGCAGGGTGACGTCACGGTCGAGACCTCCGCATGCCGCGACGGGTCGGAAGTGGTCTTCTACCGTCTGGCCTCGGCAGGCCACACCTGGCCGGGGCCTGTGGTCGCGTCCGGCGGGCTGGAGCGCGCCCGCTATGACGCCATCGACGCCACCCAGGTCATCTGGCGCTTCTTCTCCGGCCATTCGCGCTGAGGAGCGATCGCGTCATGAGCCTGTCGGCCCGTTTCATCTCCGCCGCTTCGGTCCTCGCCCTGCTGGGCGCCTGCGCCGCTCCGCCGCCCTTGGAGACCCGGGCGACGGCGGTGGCCGCGACCATCGCTCCCGCCGCAGCGGTTCAGGTGATCCGGGGCGAGTGGCGCGATCCGGCCCGCGACCGGACCGTGCCGTACAAGCTCTATCTGCCTGCCACGACAGGGCCGGCGCCGGTGGTGATTTTCTCCCACGGTCTGGGCGGATCGCGCGAGGCGGCGACCTTCCTGCTGCAGTTCCTGGCCGAGCACGGCTTCGCAGTGCTGGCCCTGCAGCATCCGGGCAGCGATAGCGCCCTGCTGGCCGGTGCGACCGATCCCGACCGCGCCATCGACCAGCTCAGGGTGGCCGTGGGCGATCCCCGCGCGGCCGTGGCCCGGTTCGGCGACATCCCCTTCGCCATCGATCAGCTGACCGCCGCCAATGCTTCGGGACCTCTGGCCGGGCGGTTCGACCTGTCGCGGATCGGCATGTCGGGCCATTCCTACGGCGCGCTCACGACCCTAGTCAGCGTCGGCCAGAAGCTCCAGGGGCCGAGACCGGATCTGTTCCGCGAACCCCGGATCAAGGCGGCGATCGTCTACAGCCCCAATGCCCCGCGCAATCAGGACGCCGCTACGGTGCTCGCCGACATCCGCACGCCCATGCTTCACTTCACCGGCACCGCAGACAGCACGCCCTTCGATCTGGAGGCGACGCCGGAGGGGCGACAGGTTCCGTTCCGCACGATCACCGGCTCCGACCAGTATCTGATCGTCTTCGAGGGCGGCGATCACATGATCTATTCCGGCCGGGTCCAGTCCGGCGGCGCCATGACCGAGGCCCAGCAGCGCCAGACCGAGGCCATCGAGCGCGAGACCCTGGCCTTCTGGCGCGCCTATCTGCTGGGCGATCCGGCGGCCCTGACGGAGCTCTGCGGCCTGCCGGGACGGATCGCGCTGATCGGTGCCGCCGAGGTCAAGGCGCCGCGCTGCGCGGGGCGCGGATGAGCGTTTCCGCCCGCTTTCGCCGCATGGCCGCCCGGCCGCCGGAGGCGCGGGTCCGCAGGGGGCGTGACGGCGTGGTCTATCTGAGCCACCCGATGCGGCTGCGTCCGGCGGCCGATAATCTGATCGCGCTTCTGGTTCGGGCGATCCGCAGGCACGGTCCGCGTCCCTTCCTGCATGAGCGCTCGGGCGAGGGCTGGCGCGGCCTCTCCTACGGCGCGTTCGGAGAGGCGGTGGCCCGGCGCGCCTCGGCCCTGTCGCGGCAGGGCGTCGAGGCCGGGCAGGTGGTCGCCATCCTGTCGGGCAACAGCATCGACCATGCGGTGACCGGCTTCGCCGTCATGGCCCTCGGCGCCGTGGTCGCCCCCCTGTCGCCGGCCCATCTGGCGCATGCGGCGGGGCGGAGCCTGCTGGTCGACCTGTATCGACGGCTGGATGCGAAGCTGCTGTTCATCGATGCGGCCCTCGCGGCCCCCGTCGCCGAAGCGGGCCTGCCATCGGCCCTGCCGCTCGGCATCCTCGACGAGGATCTGGCCAGCCCACCGTTTGACCTCGCTGCGGCCGCGCGCCGGATCCGGCCGGAGGACGGGGCGAAAATCTTCTTCACCTCGGGCTCGACGGGCACGCCCAAGGCGGTGGGCAACACCCACTGCATGCTGACGGCGTCGGCGGCCATGGTCGATGCGGTCAGCCCGCGCCTGCCGATGTTCGCCCGGCCGGTGATGCTGGACTGGCTGCCCTGGCATCACACCTACGGCGGCAATGTGAACCTGCATGCGATGATGCTACGGGGCGGCGCCTTCCACATCGACGATGGGCTGCCGACGCCCGACCGGTTCGGCCGTACGCTGGAAAACCTCGCCCGGGTCCAGCCGACCCAGATCACCAATGTGCCGGTCGCCTATCCGATGCTGATCGCGGCCCTGAAGCGCGATCGCGATCTGGCGAAGCGGGTGCTCAAGAACGTCCGCGCCTGCTCCTTCGGCGGGGCGGCGCTGAGCCCCTCGGTCGTCGCCGACTTCCAGTCGCTCGCGGTCCGCACGGTCGGGAAGCGGATCATGTTCGGCTCGGGCTACGGCATGACCGAGACCAGCGGCATCATCGCCCTCGTCTGGTGGCGCACCGACCGCACCGACCTTCTGGGCCTGCCCATGCCGGGCGAGACGCTGAAGCTGGTCCCCTGCGACGATGGGCGGTTCGAGTGCCGGGTGGCGGGGCCGAACCTCTTCTCTGGTTATCTGGCCGGCGCCGCGCCTCCGTTTGACGACGAGGGCTATTTCCTGACCGGCGACGCGGTGCGGCCGGCGGATGCGCGGGACTGGTCGGCGGGGCTGGTCTACGACGGGCGGCTGGCCGAGGACTTCAAGCTGTCGAACGGCGTCTGGGTGCGGGCCGGGCCGATGCGCGAGGCCTTGCTGGACGCGCTTCGCCCCCATGCGGCGGACCTGATGCTGTGCGGCGCCAATCGCGAGGAGGTCGCCGCCCTAGTCTGGCCCGCACCGGGCGCTTCGGACGCGACCAAGGCCGCGCTCCGCGATCTCGCGCGCGCATTCAATGTTGATCGCACCACGGCTTCGACCCGGCTGGCGCGGCTGGAGCTGGCCGCCTCGGCCCCGACGCCCGCCGAGATGACCGCCAAGGGCACGCTCAACCCCGGTCGGGTCGCCGTGCACCGCGCCGCCGAGATCGACGCCCTGTTCCTGTCCCCGGATGCCGCGCTCTGAACGCACGCCGCCATCCTTCCTTGTCCTGCAAGCCTCAGAGAGAGAAAGCCCATGCACCGTCGCCAGCTGATGCAATCCGCCTTCGGTCTGTCGATGCTGTCGCTCGGCGGCTGCGCGACGCGGGCGTTGGCTCTGGCTGAGATCGCAGATCCGTTCCAGCGCGCCTTCGTCTACGCCTTTCCCCTCTATGAACTGGCCCGGATCGAGCAGGAACGGACGGGGGCGGTCGGCGGACCGGGGCGGCTGAACACCGTCGTGCACCGGTCCCAACTGATGGACTCGAACTCGCGCCAGGTCACGGCGCCCAACAACGACACCATCTATTCGTCGATCTTCCTGGAGCTGTCGGGCGGACCGGTTGAACTCACGGTTCCGGGCTCCACGGACCGGTATTTCTCCCTTGCCTTCATGAGCGCCTTCACCGACGTCTTCGCCTATGTCGGGACTCGGGCGACAGGCGGGCAGGGCGGTCGCTATCTCGTCGTCGGGCCGCAGTGGCAGGGTCAGGCGCCGGACGGCGTCCATCTGATCCGTTCGCCTTCCAACGACGTCTGGGCCCTGATGCGGACGCTCGTCGACGGTCCCGCCGATCTGGCCGCAGCCCAGGCCTTCCAGAGCGGACTGACGCTCAGCGTCGGGCCCGATCGGCCGTCCGCGCGCGGCTTCACCCATGCCGCAGGAGACGTGAATGACCCGGCGGTGTTCCTGTCACTGGTCAATGAGGTGATCGCCCGGTCGCCCGGCGGCGGTTCGGAATTCGGGCGCGCAGGCCAGTTCGCAGCGCTGGGGGTCGGCGGGGCGGCGCTGCCCGATCAGGCCATTCTCGACCAGTGGCGTGCGGCCATTCCGGCGGGGCTGGAGCACCTGCGCGAGGTGTTCAGGTTCCGCGACTACGCCGTCGACGGCTGGAGCTATCAGCCGCCGGGCGTCGGCGACTTCGGGACCAACAATGAGCTGCGCGCCGCCGTGGCGCTCGGCGGAATCGCGGCCCTGGGCGAGGCTGAGGCCATGTATTTCCACGCCAATTTCGACGGCGCGGGCCAACCGCTGGACGGTGGGACGGCCTATCGCTGGCGGGTGCCGCCGGGCGGGGTGCCGGTCGACGCCTTCTGGTCCCTGACGATGTACGAGGTGACGCCCGAGGGGCGCTACTTCTTCACCGAGAACCCGATCAGCCGCTATTCGATCGGCGACCGGACGCCGGGGCTGGTGGTCGATGCCGACGGTGGTCTTGAAATCCTGATCCAGCGGGAGCGTCCGACCGGCCCCCTGGCCGCCAACTGGCTGCCGTCGCCGGAGGGGCGGATGCGTCTGGCCCTGCGCGCCTACCTGCCGAAAAAGACCCTTCGCGACCGGAGCTGGAAGGTTCCGGCGCTCGAACGGGCGCCCTGACCCCGGGTTGCGACGGATCGGCGCGCCCCGGTTACGCCGGGCGCGGGGATCGCTAGATCGGGCGTGACGGACCGGCCCCGCGGTCCGCCTCAGTCGAGTGCGCCTGTCTATGATTCCTGAACTCCACCGCGACCTTGCCGTGGAGCCGGCCAAGGCCGTGCTCGTCGTCGAGGACGATCCCGCCCTGAGGGCCCTTCTGATCCGCTCGCTGAAGGAGAACGGGTTCGAGGTCCACAGCGCCGGGTCCGGCGTCCAGATGGCGGCGGTGCTGGCGGACACGCCGGTGGATCTGGTCCTGCTGGACGTCATGCTGCCGGGGCCGAACGGCTTCGACCTGTGCCGCGACATCCGTCGGGTCAGCGAGGTGCCGATCATCATGCTGAGCGCGCGGGGCGACGAGTCGGACCGTCTGGTCGGGCTGGAGCTCGGCGCCGACGACTATATGTCCAAGCCCTTCTCGACCAAGGAGCTCGTCGCCCGCATCCGCGCCAATCTGCGTCGGGCGGGCGGCAATGTGATCACCCCGGCGGCGCGGCGGCGGCGGATGGTCTTCGCCGGCTGGACCCTCGATGCGGGCGCGAGAGAGTTGACCTCGCCCGAGGGCGTCGCGGTCGATTTGTCGGGCGCGGAGTTCGATCTGCTGCTGGCCTTCGTCGGCAGCCCCCAGCGGGTCATCGGGCGCGAGCGGTTGCTGGAGCTGTCGCGCGCCCGGGTCGCCGACGCCTCGGACCGCAGCGTCGACGTTCTGGTCAGCCGGCTGCGGCGCAAGCTTTCGACCGCCTCTAACGTCGAACCCCTGATCCGCACGGTGCGCGGCGTCGGCTATTCCCTGACGGCGTTGGTCGAGCGCGAATGAGGCTGCTGCGGCGCTTCCCCCAGGGACTGGTCGGTCAGGCGGCCCTGGTGCTTCTGCTCGCGGTGGTGCTGGAGTCGTTGGGATCCTCGATCCTGCACGGACGCGCCGACATCGCGGCGGGGCGGGGCGATCAGGTGCGGCTGCTGGCCGAGCAGCTGGTGGCCTTCGATCAGGCCATGGCGCGGACGCCACCGGCCCAGCGGGCCGAGCGGGTCGCCACCCTGTCCGCCCCGGGGGTGCAGGCGCGCTGGACGCCGATCCCGCCGATCCCGGACGAGGCGCCGAGCGCCCTGCTGGAGCATTTCGAGGCCAAGATGGAACGCTGGCGGCCTGCGCTGGCTGGGCGGGAGCTGAGGCTGTCGGCCTCCGGCGCCGGATTGCCCTTCTCGCCGCATCGGCTTCTGGTGGCTCTCGAGAGCGCGGACGGCGGCTGGATCACCCTGTCGACCCGGTTGGCGCCCTCGCCCTGGGTCGCGGCGGTCAGCGGACTGGGCTCGGCGGTCATCCTGCTGGGCGGGGTGCTGCTGGCGTCGCTGCTGATGCTGAGGTCGATCGGATCGCCGCTGCGCGCCCTGACCCTGGCGGCCGATCGCGTCGGGGCCGGAGAGAGCGTCACGGTGGCGGAGGAGGGGGCCGGCGACCTGCGCCGCGTGGCCAAGGCCTTCAACGCCATGCAGACGCGCATCGCCCGCCTGACCGAGGCGCGAACCCAGGCCCTGGCCGCCGTCAGCCATGATCTTCGCACTCCACTGGCCCGGATGCGGCTGAGGGCAGGGGAGATCGAGGACGCTCCGGCCCGGGCGGCGATGGAGTCCGACATCGACGAGATGAGCGCCATGCTGGGCTCGGTCCTGTCCTATCTGAAGGGCGACGAACCCGAGGAGCCGCGCCGCATGGACCTGGCCGCCATGGCCATGACGGTGGTCGACGACGCCGTCGATCTGGGCCGCACCGCCACCTATCGCGGGCCCGATCATCTGGTCCTGACGGCGCGGCCCGTCTCGCTGAAGCGGGCCCTGTCCAACCTCGTCAACAACGCCCTGATCCATGCGGGGACAGCGCGGGTCACCCTCGAAGCCGAGGCCGGCGACGCGGTGCTGGCGGTCGAGGACCATGGGCCCGGCATCCCGGAGGAAGAGCGCATCCATGTGCTCCAGCCCTTCCACCGGCTGGATCGGGCGCGGGCGCGCAACACCCCGGGGTTCGGGCTGGGCCTGAGCATCGTCAATGAGATCGTCCGCCGCGAGGGCGGGACCCTGACCCTGACGAACCGGGCGCGGGGCAGCGGGCTACGCGCCGAAATCCGCATTCCGCTGGTCGGGTGAAGGGCGGGCGTTTCGCCGCACCCCCGGCAACACTTTGACACATGGATGGTGCGTCGCAGCAAAGAACGGCTGCGAAACCTGACCCCCTGTTTCCCCCACAGGAGGTTGTCATGGAACACGTACTGGAACGCGCCGCCCGCTTCCGCGGCCAGGTCTTCCCGGCCCAGAGCGCGCTCTACTCCCGGCTGGCTAGCGACGGTCAGAGCCCCAAGGCCTTGATGATCAGCTGCGCCGACTCCCGCGTCGTGCCCGAGATCATCACCCAGGCCGCGCCCGGCGACCTGTTCGTCACCCGCAACGCCGGCAACATCGTGCCGCCCTTCTCGAACGCCAACGGCGGCGTCTCCTCGGCGGTCGAATACGCGATCATGGCGCTCGGCGTGCGCGACATCGTCATCTGTGGCCACTCGCACTGCGGGGCCATGAAGGCCTTCTCCAGCCCCGAGGCGCTGGAAAAGATGCCCAACGTCGCCGCCTGGCTGAAGCACGCCCACGCGGCCCACAGCGTCGTCTGCTCGGCCTATCACGACCTGAGCCCGGACGAGGCGGTCACCGCCACGGCGCTGGAGAATGTGGTGGTCCAGCTGAACCACCTGCGCACCCACCCGTCGGTCGCCTCGGCCATGGCCAAGGGCGAGCTGACCCTGCACGGCTGGTTCTTCGAAATCGAGACCGGGACCATCCTGGCCTATGACGGTCAGCAGGAGCGGTTCGTCGCGGTCACCGACGACGCCCCCCTGCCGGTCGCCCATGCCGCCGCCATTCGTCGCGCCGCCATCGGCGTGGTCGGTGAGTCCATCGGGCTGGCCGCCGAATGACCCAGTCCGCAGCCTCCTCCCCGGCCGCGGACTCGTATCGGAAGGTCGGCTTCTCGCGCGACCTGACGGCGTCCATCGTGGTCTTTCTGGTGGCCATGCCCCTGTGCATGGGCATTGCCGTCGCCTCGGGCGTTCCGGCCGAGCGCGGCCTGATCACCGGCATCATCGGCGGCATCGTCGTCGGCGCCCTGGCGGGCTCTCCGCTGCAGGTGTCCGGCCCCGCCGCCGGTCTGGCCGTCATCGTCTTCGATGTGGTCCAGAAGCATGGCCTCTCCGCGCTCGGTCCCATCCTCGTCGTCGCCGGCCTGATCCAGCTCATCGCCGGCGCGCTCAAGGTCGGGGGCTGGTTCCGCGCCATCTCCCCGGCCGTGGTCCACGGCATGCTGGCCGGCATCGGCCTGCTGATCGTGGTGGGTCAGTTCCACGTCCTGTTCGGTGACGCCCCGCGCGCCCACGGGCTTGAGAACATCATGGCCATCCCCGGCGCCATCGGCGGCCTGTCGCTGGCGGCCTTCGGCAACGCCGAGGCGACCCTGATCGTCGGCCTGACCACCATCGTCGCCCTGGTCGGCTGGGAGAAGGTCCGTCCGAAGAAGCTCAAGCTGGTTCCCGGCGCCCTTCTGGGCGTGCTGGCCGGTTCGATCGTGGCGGGCGTCTTCGGCCTGAACGTCCAGATGATCTCGGTGCCGGAATCGATCGCCTCGGCCATCGCCGTCCCCGGCCTCGACGCCTTCGCCGAACTGGTCGATCCGGTCCTGCTGGGCACGGCCCTGGCCATCGCCTTCATCGCGTCTGCGGAGACGCTTCTCTCGGCGGCGGCGGTCGATCAGATGCACGACGGTCCGCGCACCAAATACAACAAGGAACTGTTCGCCCAGGGCGTGGGCAACATGATCTGCGGCGTGCTCGGCGCCCTGCCGATGACCGGGGTGATCGTGCGCTCCTCGGCCAACGTCCAGGCCGGCGCCGTCAGCCGCTGGTCGGCGGTGATGCACGGCTGCTGGATCTTGGCCTTCGTCGCGGTCCTGCCGTGGGTGCTCAAGATGGTGCCCAGCGCCGCCCTCGCCGGCGTTCTGGTCGTCACCGGCTGGCGTCTGGTCAGCCTGAAGCACGCTAGGCACCTGTTCTCGCGCTACGGCCTGCTGCCGGCCCTGATCTGGGCGGTGACCTTCATCACCGTGGTGGCGACGGACCTGCTGGTCGGCGTTCTGGTCGGCATGGCCCTGACCCTGGTCGAGCTGGCGCCGCACCTGCTGCGCATGGGCCTGAAGGTGGTCCGCAAGGACGCCGACCATGCGGACGTCGCGCCGCACGAGGTCAAGCTGGAAGGGACCGCCACCTTCCTGCAGCTGCCGGGCCTGACCAAGGTGCTGGAGGCCGCCCCGACTCAGGGTGAGCTGCAACTGGATGCGCGTCGGCTGTCCTTCATGGACCATACCTCAGCCGAGGCGATCAAGGACTGGATCCGCGGCCGTGAGAGGGCCGGGGGTTCGGTGGTGGTCAAGGCGGAGGGCCGCCTGGGTGAGCAGCTCCGGGCGGAGCACGCCTGACGACCACGCCGTCGGGTTTCCAGACCCAGACGGACCCGGCCGGCGCGGACCCCCTCCCGCGCCGGCCTTTCCGTGCCCGGCGACGGCGAGGCGCCGGGAACGGCTCGCGCCCACGAGGGTTGTCGCATCTCCACGGAGACGCTGATGGCCCGCTACTTCTTCCACACCCTCGACGGCGAATGCGTTCGCGACGAACTGGGCGAGGAGCTCCCGGGCGATGACGCTGCGAGGGAAGAGGCCCTGATCGTCTTCGGCGAACTGCTTCAGCACTGCGGCCATCGGTTCTGGGCCTCGGGCGTGTTCAGCGTCATCGCCACCAACGAAAGCCGCGAGGTGGTAGTCACCTTGACGGCGCAGGCCTCCACGGATCTGCCGGATGACGCCCGGGCCAACGCCCTGACGGACTGACGCATGTACAACGCATTGGTCGAAAAACTGGCGCGCCGTGACGTGCTCGACGCCGTCGAGGAAGCGGCCCTGGCCCGGGTTCTGGGACCCGCCATTCGCGTTCCCGCCGGCCGCGATATCGTCAGCGAACATGTCCGTGTCGAGCAGAGCACCCTGATCCTGAGCGGCTTCACGGCCCGCTACACCACCCTGGCCAACGGGCGACGGCAAATCACCGAGATCAATCTGACCGGCGATTTTATCGATCTGCACAGCCTGCTGATGAAGCAGATGGACCACGGCATCGTCGCCCTGACCGACTGCGTCATCGCCCACGCCAGCCATGCCGACCTGCGCAAGCTCGTGGACGACCACGGCCATCTGGCGCGGCTGCTTTGGCTGGACACGGTCATCGATGCGGCCATCCATCGGCAGTGGCTGGTGGCCATGGGTCGGCGCAGCGCGCTCGCCCACCTCTGCCACCTGATTTGCGAGATGTATCTGCGTTTGGAAGTCGTCGGTCAGGCCGCCGACCATGTCTTCGATCTGCCCCTCAGCCAGGCCGTGTTGGGCGACGCGCTCGGCCTTTCGACCGTCCATGTGAACCGGCTGATCGGCGAACTCCGCGGCGAGGGCGTCATCACCTGGGTCGGAGCGCGGATCACGGTCCTGAGGTGGGACCGGTTGGCCGAGATCGCGGAGTTCGACCCCACCTATCTGCGCCTGCATCGTGAGCCGACCTGAGAAAGAGCGGCCCGATTCACCTATGTTAATGCGCGGACGCGGCGCGGGCCGCATCGGCGGTCATGGCTTCCGATTTCCACGATTCGACCATCCCCCAACCCGCTCCCCCGCCGAATGTGCCGGCGGCCAGGGGAGATCGGCGAGGCCCCGGAGCGACGGCGGTCTGGATCGAGGCGGGCGTCTTTGTCGAAACGACCCGCGCGCGGCGGCTGGCCCGGGTGGTGGGACCCGGTGACCTGATCCAGGGCGAGGGGGTCTGGGTGACAGAGGGCCTCTATCGGGAGGGGGACGCTGTCGCTCTGCCGGAAGGCGTTCAGGGCGACCGGGCCCAAGCCGCCGCCGATCGGCGCGTTCGCGTGCTGAAGGCGCGGCTGGACTGCCTGATGACCCATTCGAGCCTGACCCGGCTGGCCGATCTTCTTGCGACGATTCATGAGTGCAATGGAGAGAGCCGGATCGTGCTGACCCAACAGGAACTAGCGGAACTGGTCGGGCTGCGCCGTGCGACCGTCAATGAGGGCCTCCAGGCCTTGCAGGACAGGCGGATTCTGCGTGTCGGTCGGGGACGGATCGACATCCTCGATGCCGCCGGCCTGGCGAAGGCGGCGTGCGGCTGCGAGAGCGGGGAGGCTGTTCCACCCCGCAGTCCAGGCGCCGAGAGTTAGTGGGCCGTTTCGCGGAACTCCAGCCGCCAGGACAGGTCGATGGGCCCCGCGGGCGGGGTCGTTCCGCACTCCACGACCGACCGCAAGGCGCCGACGGGGGTCCGGTGGCGGTCCGACAGGGCACCGGCCTGACAGTTCAGGCCCTCGACCTTGAAGCTCTCGATCTCGCCGTCACCGTAACGCGCGCCGTCGGCCGTGACGGCCGCCTCGCCAAAGCCGGCGAAGGTCGTGTCGACGCGGGCGATGGTCACCCCCGCGCGGGGCTCGATATGGTCCGTGCGGATGATGCGGCCGGGCTCCAGCACATAGCGAGTTGAGATGCTGACGCGGTCGTCGGCGACCGGGGTCGGCTGGCCCATGCGGTCCAGCTTCGCTTGGCTGTAGGTGACGATGGTGCGGTCGCCCTCGGTGGTGACCTCGGCGTGGGTGAAATACGCCAGCGGTTGCAGCACCGCTCCGTCCGACAGGGTCAGGCGCGGCAGAAGCTGCGGATACGTCTCGTCCGCCGTCCCGGCCAGAACGCCCGGCGAGAAGGGGATGGGGAAGTAGGGGGTGTTCATATGCTGGCCGTCGCCGCCGTTGATCAGCGGCAGGCCGATGACGCGGGACCCGTCGCGATATGTGACCAGCAGACGGTCGTACTCCCCCCTGGCGAACCAGTTGGTCTGGCTGCGGGGCAGGGTGGCGAGCCAGGCTTCGAAGCCCGGATCGGGCGCGGCGTCGTGATAGCCGAGCAGGTTCCAGATGGCGTTG
Organism: Brevundimonas sp. ALps5; assembly: GCF_058681645.1. Taxonomy (NCBI): domain Bacteria; kingdom Pseudomonadati; phylum Pseudomonadota; class Alphaproteobacteria; order Caulobacterales; family Caulobacteraceae; genus Brevundimonas; species Brevundimonas sp. ALps5. The sequence goes on from NZ_CM178744.1 coordinate 2,871,866, forward strand.
GTGTAGAGCAGCTGGTGGGCGAGGCTGAGGTTCTCGCCCAGGATCCGGTGCTTGCCGCGATAGGCGTCGGTCTTGCGCCCGTGGTCCCACAGATTGACCGAGCCGGTCGCCGGATCCAGCCAGAAGTCGGCATAGCGGGCGGCGACGCGCGAGGAAAAGGCATAGGCCATGGCCTTCTCCTGATCCGTGAGCACGTCCAGCGAGGCGGCCGCCGTCAGGACCTCGAGGAAGGCGGTCTCGCCATAGGTCCCGATGCTGCGGCCGTATTCGAAGCCCTCGCCGCGCAGGTTGAGGCGCGGCAGCATGAGATCGACCGAGGACCGCAGCCAGGTCTTCACCTCCGGCGGCGGGGCGACACCGGTCTCGATGAAGCGCTGGGCGATCTCGCCGATCAGCAGCACGCTGTAGCGGTCAAAGCGGCCGTCGCCGTTGGTCTCGTCGGCGAAGCCGTACTGGCCGGAGTATTCGCGGAAGTGATCCAGGGTCTTGGCCAGCAGGGCCTCGCTGGCGCTCGCATCCTCCCAGCCCAGCAGATAGCGCAGCCGGGCGATGGAGAAGGCGACGCCGAAATAGTTGTTGGGCAGGTCGATCAGGGTCAGGTCGGAGGTGCGCACGAACCGGCGCCAGTCGAGCTGTGTCCGCAGCTTCGCCAGGGTCTCGGGACTGACCGCCTGATCGAGCAGGCCGGCGACCTGAAGCTCATGCAGGGCGGAGGCATAGTAGTAGATCCCCCAGCTGTCGTTGGGGTCGTCGACCGTCAGGTCGGCCAGGCGGCGGAAGCTGGAGAGGTATTCGGGGAAGTTCGGATCGGTGCGCGGCGTCTGGCTCAGCACATGGGCCATGGCGATGGCGATCTTGCCGGGCAGGAATTTGTCGTGGGCCTCGAAGACCGCGACCCCGTCCAGCCGATAGTCGCGGCCGTCGGCGCGAAGTTGCTCCAGCAGGGCCTCGACCTGGGGGGTGATGCGCGTCTCGACCGTGCGATTCATCGGGGCGACGTCGCGGTAGAGCGGGCCGCGCGAGGCTTCGGCCAGAGAGGGGGCAAGAGAGGGGGCGGGGAAGGGCGTGGCCGGCGTTTTAGGCGTGATGGCGCAGGCCGTCCCGGTCAGCAGGCAGGCGGCGGCCGTGGCGAGAAGGAGGCTGCGGGGCATCGGCCGATCCCTGAATCTGAAGGGAAAAGGGCGGGAACGACCACGGCCGCCCCCGCCAGAGAACTGTCCCTGGGAAGGAACGTGATCAGGCTGGATTGGTCAGGCCAATTTGTCAATCGAGCTTACCAGTCACTCCGCTGCGACACTTCCGACGCGGCCATCAGGAAGGCGCCGGAGCCGTAAAGCTGGGTGTCCGAGGCCGCGACATGGTCCGGCGCATAGCCGACCTGCTGCACCCAGCCGAGGCGGCCGTCGGGCTGGACGGCGCGCGACAGGGCGGCCCAGCCCTTGGCCACGGCGGGACTGTAGGTCGCCCGATCCAGCACCCCGGCGTTCACGCCCCAGGCCAGGCCATAGACGAAGAAGGCGGTGCCGCTGGTCTCGGGCGGCCCCCCCACGTCGAGCAGGGAGACCGGCCAATAGCCCTCCGCGCCCTGCAGCCCGATCAGGCGTTCGGACATCTGGCGGAACAGGGTCTCATAGCCGGTGCGGGCCGGATCGTCGGCGGGCAGGGACTGCAGCACCTTGGCGAGGCCGGCATAGGACCAGCCGTTGCCCCGGCTCCAGAACACCTTGTGGCCCGCCGCATTGGGCTTACCGATGAAGCGGCTGTCTCGATAGAAGAGGTGGTCGTCGTGGTCGTAGAGGGCCTCGATCGTGGCGTTCAGCTCGCGCTCGGAGTGGCGGCGGTATTTTGGGTCGCCGGTAATTTCGGACAGCTCAGTCCAGACCGGCGGAGCCATGAAGATGGCGTCGCTCCAGCACCAGCGGACCTGACAGGGCCGTTCGCCGCGGCCTTCGTCGAAGGTCATGGCCGCGTCGCTGGGGGCCGCGAGGACGGCGTCGAAGCGGGCGCGGATCGGGGCCAGGCGTGCCTCTCTGGCCGAACCCTGAACCCGTCCGGCGGCCCAGATCCAGCTATGTCCGATGGCGTCGGCGTCGGCGTGGCGCGGGCGCGTGCCGAAGCCCCAGTGGGCCGCCTCGCCGTGATCCACGATGGCCTTCGCATAGGCCGCGTCGCCGGTGGCGTCGGTGAAATCGGCGAGGCCCGCCCAGAAGGTCGCCTGGATCCAGTCGATCGGATCGGTCGTCTGGTCGTGGAAGGTGCCGACATAGTCGAAGGCCTCCATATGGGCCAGCTGCCAGTCCGCGACCCGTCGGGCCTGCGCCAGCACCGCCGCGTCGCGGGCCGTCTCGGCCGGTTGTGCAACCAGCGCGGAGTCTGTCGCGTCGCCCGCACAGGCGCCGGTCGCCAGCAGCACCCCCGACATCGCCAGCGCCGCCGCGCTCCAAGCCTTATTCCGCATCGTCCACTCCCTTTCCGGGCCATTTGGCTAGCCCGGTTTATAATTTTGGTCTGACCAATCTTGTCACCGGTGTCACTTCCGGTCTAGCCTGTTCGCATAACGTCGCCCGGTTTACGGGCGCGAGGGAAACATCAGGCAGGGGAAATACACCATGACCGCCAAGTCCAAGACCCTTACGCGGGCGATGCTGCTCGCCTCGGCCGCGACCCTGTTCGCGGTTCCGGTTCTGGCGCAAACCGCGCCCGTTCCGGCAGCGGACCAAACGCCGCAGCAGACCGCGCCCGAGGAAGGCTCCCAGGTCAGCGACGTCGTGGTGACCGGCATCCGCGCCACCCAGCGCAGCTCGATCGCGGTCAAGCGCGACTCGGCGACGATCGTGGACGCCATCGTCAATGACGAGATCGGCTCCCAGCCCGACAACTCCGTCGGCGATACGCTGGAGCGGATCACGGGCGTTACCGCCGACCGGTTCAAGGGCAACGCCAACGAACTGTCGGTGCGGGGCCTCGGCCCGACCCTCAGCTTCTCGACCTTCAACGGCCGCGAGGTCTCGACCGCCGGTCCGGACCGTTCGGTCGCCTTCCAGCAGTTCCCGTCCGAGCTCGTGAACGGCGTCCTGGTCTACAAGACCCAGCAGGCCGACTTCCCCGAAGGCGGCATCGCCGGCGTCATCGATCTGCGCTCGATCCGTCCGCTGGACGCCCGTCCGCGCATCCAGGCCGAGTACCGGGGCGTCTATCAGGAGAAGGAGGACGCCGCGACCGGCCGTGACGGTCTGGGCTACCGCGCCAATATCTCGGTGACCAACCGCTGGCGCGACACCAGCATCGGCGACATCGGCGTCTCGCTGGGCTACCAGCATCAGGACCAGGCCTCGCCCGAGGACTACTACACCACCAACTCCGCCTTCATTCCCTGCAATACCTCGGCCAACAACCCGTACACGATCACGGGGACGGCGGCGGCCCAGACGGCGGCGGGGACCAGCTTCAACTGCGCCATGCGCTCGACCCTGAGCACCGCCAACCGGGCGGGCACGACCGAGACGCCGCTCTACTTCGCCACCAGCTCGCGCGCCTTCCAGCAGAAGACGACCAGCGAGATCCGCGACGGCCTGATCGGCGCCCTGCAATGGCGTCCGAACGACCGGCTCGACTTCGCCCTGGACGCCCAGTACTCGAACCGCAGCAGCCTCGAGAACCGCAACATCCTGGCCATCACCGAGGCCGCGCGAGGCATCCAGCCGCTGATCATCGGCGGCCAGACCGGCGGCGGCGAGGGCTTCAGCGACGGCGCCCTGATCGCCTACCGCGGCAACTCCAACGTCGAGATCCAGCTGGAAGACCGGCTGCGCGAGGAGGAGTACATCGGCGGCGGCTTCGCGGCCAAGTACAGCGGCGACCGGCTGACGGTGACCACCGACCTGTCGTATTCGCAGTCGATCCGCACCGAGCTGCAGAAGGCCACCAACATGCGCTCGTCGCGCCGGGTGGTCTATGAGCTGAGCGGCGCCAACGACGTCGTGCCGACCGTCGATTTCCTCAACTTCGACATCAACGATCCGGCCAACTTCATCACCGCAGTCCCGGCGTCGAACACCAACTATGCCCGCTATCGCCTGGTCACCGACCGGCATGACGAGATCGCGGCGGCCCGGATCGACGGGACCTATCAGCTGGGCGAGGGCTTCTTCCGCACCGTGGCGGCGGGCGCCCGCTATTCGGAACACCAACGCAAGACCGACGCCAACAACAACGTCGACGTCGCGATCCCGATCGCTCGCGACGGCCTGACGGCGGCGCAGATCGTGGCTCAGGCCAACGCCAACTGCCGCGTGCCCTTCGGCTCCAGCGACTTCATGAGCCAGTCGAACACCAACATCCATTCGTGGGCCCAGTTCAACAACGACTGCCTGTTCAACGCCTATACCGGCCGGGACTCCAACCCGCTGCTGACCGACTCGCGCGGACCGGAAGACACCGACGTCACCGAGGCGATCAGCGCCCTCTATGTGATGACGACCTTCGGATCGGAGCTGAACGGCATTCCGTTCAGCGGCAACGCCGGCCTGCGCTACATCCACACCACGATCGACTCGCGCGGCTATCGTTCGGCCGTGACGGTGACGCCCTCGACCGGCGGCTCGGCGGCGACCATCGTGACCGTTCCCGGCACCCTGTCGGAGGTCACGGGCTCGGGCGAATACGACTATCTGCTGCCCAGCCTGAACCTGAACTTCGATCTCGACGACCGGACCAAGCTGCGCTTCGGCGCCTCCAAGGCTATCGCCCGCGTCGGCATCGAGGAGTTCAACGTCGGCATCACCCCGGTGGTCGACGCCAACGCCACGACGGTCCAGGGCGTGCTGGCCAACTCCACGACCGGCAACCCGAACCTGAAGCCGCTGGAAAGCTGGAACCTGGACACCTCGCTGGAGTGGTATCCCAGCCGTGACGCCGTCTTCTCGTTCGCGACCTACTACAAGTGGATCAAGAACGCGGCCTTCGACGCGGTCCAGCCCTACACCACCTCGATCATCGCCAACGGCTCGGAAGTCACCTTCAACGCCGTGGCGCCGGCCAACGACCCGGAGACCCGTCACCTGTTCGGCGTCGAGGTGACCGGCAACTATGTCTTCAGCTCCCTGCCGGGGCTGTGGTCGGGCCTGGGCGTGACGGCGGGCTACAACTACGCCGACGCGGACTTCGAATTCCCCGATCCCTCGACCGTGGCCCCCTATGTCGATCCGGCCAATCTGCGCGGCCTGTCCAAGCACAACTTCACGGGCTCGGTCTTCTGGGAAGGCGCCGGCCTCTCTCTGCGGGCCTCGTACCGCTACCGCTCGGACTATTCCAAGCCCAACTCCTCGACCAACCGCAGTGTCCAGGGCTCGGGCTACCTGAACCTGTCGGCCCAGTACGACCTGACCGACAACATCCAGCTGAAGGCCCAGGCGCTGAACGTCACCAACGAACGGGACATCATGTACAAGCCCGGCGAGGACGCCATCACCGAGGTCAGCGAGAGCAACCCGCAGTACTACTTCGGCGTCCGCTTCCGTTATTGATCACCCTGACCCGCGACGGCTTCGCGGCCGTCGCGGGTTCGATTTTACGGACCTGTCCCGATGCGTTCTCTTGTTTCCATCCTGGCCTTCGGGGCTCTGCTGGCGGCCTCGCCGGCGATCGCCCAGACGCCGGTCTCCGCGCCGGTCTGCGACGGCTCCAGCGGCTATGCCGAGGCCTTCGGCGGTCGTCGCACCTTCCTGTGGCGGCCTGACTGGCTGATCTCCGTCAAGGCGCGCTACGCCACCGACCCGACCCTGCAGCCGGCCCGCTCGGCCATGCTGGCCCGCGCCGACGCCGCCCTGACGCGCGGCCCCTATACCGTCGTCGACAAGACCCAGACCCCGGCCAGCGGCGACAAGCACGACTATATGAGCATGGGCCCCTACTGGTGGCCCGATCCGTCCAAGCCCGACGGCAAGCCCTATATGCGCCGTGACGGCCATATGAACCCCGAGCGCGACACCAACGCCTTCGACCTGACCGATCTGGAGGCGATGACGGGCGATGTTCAGGCCCTGTCGCTGGCCTGGTACTTCACCGGCGATCAGCGCTATGCGGCCAAGGCCGCCGAGTTCCTCCGGGTCTGGTTCCTGGCGCCCGAGACGAAGATGAACCCCAACCTGAACCACGGCCAGGCCGTGCCGGGTCTGGTGTCGGGCCGGGCCGAGGGCGTGATCGACGCCTATCGCCTGGTGCGGGTCGTGGAGGGGCTGGGGCTGCTCGACACGTCGTCCAGCCTGACGGACGCCGAGCGGGCGGGTCTGCGCGACTGGTTCGCCGAGCTCGTCCAGTGGATGGCGACCAGCCCTATCGGCCGGGCCGAGAAGGCGGCGACCAATAATCACGGCGTCTATTACGACCTGCTGATCTCGGAGTTCGCCCTCTATGCGGGGATGGACGATGTGGCGAAGACGGTCATCGGCCGGGTCGGCGCCCAGCGTCTGACGCCCCAGATCGCCGCGGACGGCAGCCTGCCGCAGGAGCTGGCCCGGACCCGGTCGCTGCACTATTCGACCTGGACCCTGACGGCGGCCTTCGACATCGCCCAGCTGGGTCAGTGCGTCGGCGTCGACCTGTGGGACTTCCACACCGGGGACGGCCGGTCGCTGCGCGGCGCGGCGAACTTCGTCGCCGGCTGGGCCGGGCGGGAAGGGGAGTGGCCTTATCCGGAACTCGACAAGACCGAGACCTCGGGCCTGTACGAGGTTCTGCAGCGCGGGGCCTGGGCCTGGAGCGATCCGGCGCTGGCGGCGAAGGCGGCCCTCTATCAGGAGCGCAACGCCGAACTCGACCTGAACCTGCGCGTGCCGCCCTATGCGCCGTAAGGCGACGTCAGATGGCGGTGCGGCGCGCGATGTCCTGACGCCGGGCCTCGACGTCGGAGCGGGTGCGCTCCAGGGCGTCCAGTTCGGTGGCGGTCAGCAGGCCGTCGATGACCCGGCCGAGGTGGGCGCGCATGGCGCTGCGGGCCGCGGCCGGATCGCGCGCGATCAGGGCGTCCAGGATCTCGCGGTGATCCTCGATCAGGGGGCGGACGCCGACCTGGCGGGCGCGGGCCAGCATGGCGGCGCACAGGGGCGAGCGGTAGCGCAGGTCCCACAGGTTCTCGACCACCATGACGATGGCCGCATTGCGCGTGGCCCGGGCGATGGTGGCGTGGAAGCGGCGATCGGCGTGTTCGCCGATGGCGGTCGCCAGGGTGTTCTCCCCGACCATTTCACGCAGGATGGTCTCAAGCTCGGCCAGTTCCGCATCGGTGATCTCGCCGGCCGCGAGGGCGCAGGCCTCGCCTTCGAACAGACGACGCGCCTCGGTCAGTTCGAAGGCGCCGATGTCCAGCTCCGGCGCCGCGCCGCCGTCGGTCGGCGCCGCCTCGGTGACATAGATGCCCGAGCCCGGACGGGCCTCGACCAGACCGCGGATCTCCAGGGCGATCATCGCCTCGCGCACCGTCGGACGGCTGACGCCGAACTCCTCGGCCAGGTCGCGTTCGGACGGCAGGCGCGCGCCCACCTGATACTGGCCCGAGGTGATGCCGGCGGCCACGGCGGTGGCGACCTGCTGATAGAGTTTGCGGGCGTCGGCGGTGGATGTGGTCATGCCGCATCCTTGTACGACGCCGCATGGGGTCAGGCCAGTCCGCCGAAGGGCCTGACATGTTTCCTCCTCCCTCGCGTATGATGTGACTGCCATGACCGAACGTTCTTTCGCCGCCGCGCCTCCCAAGGCTTCATTGGCCTCCGCTTCCCGGATGGCCCTGCCGATCCTCGATGCGAAGGTCGTGATCACCTGTCCGGGCCGGAACTTCGTGACCCTGAAGATCACCACGGCGGACGGGACGTACGGGCTGGGCGACGCGACCCTGAACGGGCGCGAACTGGCGGTCGCCGCCTATCTGACCGAGCACGTCTGCCCGCTGCTGATCGGCAAGGACGCCCACCGGATCGAGGACATGTGGCAGTACCTGTACCGGGGCGCCTACTGGCGCGGCGGGCCGGTCGGGATGACCGCCATCGCCGCCGTCGACGTCGCCCTGTGGGACATCAAGGCCAAGGTCGCGGGCCTGCCGCTATACCAGCTGCTGGGCGGCGCCTGCCGTGACGGGGTCACCGTCTATGGCCACGCCAACGGCGCGACCATCGAGGAGACGGTCCAGGAGGCGATCCGCTACCGCGACCTCGGCTACCGCGCCATCCGTCTGCAGTCGGGCGTGCCGGGGCTGAAGAGCACCTACGGCGTCTCGCGCGACAAGATGTTCTATGAGCCCGCCGACGCCGCCCTGCCGACCGAGAACGAATGGTCGACGCCGCGCTATCTGCGGATGGTTCCGGAGCTGTTCAAGGCGGCGCGCGAGGCCCTGGGCTGGGACGTCGAGCTGCTGCACGACGTGCACCATCGCCTGACCCCGATCGAGGCCGGGCGGCTGGGCAGGGATCTGGAGCCGTATCGTCCGTTCTGGCTCGAGGACGCCGTCACCGCCGAGAACCAGGGCGGCTTCCGCACCATTCGCCAGCACACCACGACCCCGTTGGCGGTGGGCGAGATCTTCTCCTCCATCTGGGACTGCAAGACCCTGATCGAGGAGGGGCTGATCGACTTCATCCGCGCCACGGTCGTGCACGCCGGCGGCCTGACCCATCTGCGCCGGATCGCGGCCCTGGCCGACCTCTATCATGTGAAGACCGGCTGCCACGGGGCGACGGACCTGTCGCCGGTGTCGATGGCCGCGGCCCTGCACTTCGGCCTGTCGACGCCCAACTTCGGCATCCAGGAATATATGCGCCATACACCGGAGACGGACGCCGTCTTCCCTCACGGCTATGGCTTCGAGGACGGGATGCTGCATCCCGGCGACGCGCCCGGCCTCGGCGTCGATCTGGACGAGGCGCTCGCCGCGCGTCATCCCTACAGCCGGGCCTATCTGCCGGTGAACCGGCTCGAAGACGGGACGATGTTCAATTGGTAGACCTGAACCGACGCGCCGTTCTGGCCGGGACCCTGGCGGGCGCCGCTGCGACCCCGGCCCTGGCTCAGACGGCGCATGAGGCCGCCGTGCCCCTGCCGCCGCCCGAGGACCCGACGCCGCGCGCCGTGGTGCATTTCGCGCCCGAGCGGTTCGACGATCTCTGGTGGGAGAACGACCGGATCGCGCATCGCATCTATGGCCCGGCCCTGCAGGCGCAGGAGCCGCCGTCCGGATCGGGCGTCGACGTCTGGGGCAAGAAGGCGCGCTGGCCCTTCATGCAGCGTCAGATGGCCAGCGGCAGCTATCATGTCGATCACGGCGAAGGCCTCGACTTCTACGAGGTCGGCGGCGGTCGCGGCTGCGGCGGCCTCGGGGTCTGGTACGACAACAAGCTGTGGACCTCGCGCAACTTCGCGACCTACCGGATCCTCGACACCGGCGGCGATGTCGCGCGGTTCGAGGTCGACTACGCCGCCTGGCCCGTCGATGTGGTCCGCAAGGTGTCGGAGACGCGGCGCGTCGAACTGCCGATGGGCTCCAACTTCAACCGCATCACCTCGACCCTGACCTCGGACACGCCGGAGCCCCTGACCGTGGGGATCGGCATCGCGCGGCGCCGGCCCGCGACGCGGGCGAACAATATCCGCCGCGACAAGGACAAGGGTCGTCTCGATGTCTGGGGGCCCGAGGCCGCGCCCGGGTCGATCGGGATTTCGGTCGTGGTCGATCCGAAGTCGGTGGTCGGCTTCGTCGATGACTTCGACAACTATCTGATCCTGGTCGAGGTCCAGCCGGGCGTGCCCTTCACCTACCATGTCGGCGCCTGCTGGGACGGGGGCGTGGACTTCAGGGATCGCGACGCCTGGTGGGCGCATGTGGACGGCCTGACTTTCGGGTTCTGACGCGGGCCGACGCCGTTCGAAATTCGCCGCCTCGGGCTGAGGGATCGCCGGTCCGGATCGTTGTCGTGTTGGAGCGCCGCGCCTGACGCGTCGGCGAACCCACCGCACGGAACGCCCCCGATGACGCACGATTTTCCCCGGCGCCTGAGCCTGGCCTCGGCGCTGATCCTTGGCTTCGCCGGGGCGGCCGGCGTCGCCTCGGCCCAGGATGCAGATGCGCCGCGCTGGCTGGCGGGCGATCACCACGTCCATAGCCGGTTCAGCGCCACCTATGCCCCGAACCCCGCCGATCCGGCGGCGCTTCCCGTCCCGACGATCGGCGGTGACGGGCCGCACACCATCGTCCAGAACGGCGCTGCGGCCGGGCGGTTCGGGCTCAGCTGGATGGTGTCGACCGACCACGGCGGGCCGCGCCACTCGGCCATCAACGCCGAACAGGCCTGGCCGGAACTGCTGCAGTCGCGCGCGACGACGCCCGGCGTGATCCAGTTCTACGGCATGGAACTGGACACCCCCGGCAGCGAACACTCCAGCCTGATCATCCCGATCCATGACGGCGAGCGCGAGATGCTGCGCGGGATCGAGGCCCGCTGGGGTTCGCGCGAGCCCTGGCCGGCCGATGCGACCCACGACACCCGCGCGGCAATGCTGGAGTTGCTGCGCACCGTCGACGGCTATTCGCCCCGGCCCATCGTCATCGCCAACCATCCGTCACGCTCGGCCGAGGGCTTCGGCGTGTGGGGCGAGCATGACGCCGGCTCCCTGCGCGACTGGCAGGATGCCGCCCCACGCGTGGCCATCGGCATGGAGGGCGCGCCGGGGCATCAGGCGACCAGCCTGAAGCCGACCGGCGAGCGCGGCATCTATCGCCGCTACCCGACCATGGGCGGTTTCGACCAGATGACGGCGACGCTGGGCGGCCTGTGGGACGCCATGCTGGGCGAGGGGCGTCACTGGTGGATCACGGCGACCTCGGACTCGCATCATCACTGGAGCGAGGGCGGCGACGACTTCTGGCCCGGCGAGTACTCCAAGACCTGGGTCATGGCCCGACCGACCTCCGACGGCATCCTCGACGGCCTGCGCTCCGGCCAGATCTTCGTCTCGACCGGCGATCTGGTCACGGCAATGGATGTGACGGCTTCGGGCGGCGAGGGCGAGGCCAGAATGGGCCAGGACCTGACCATTCCGACCGGCGCGGACGTGGTCGTGACCATTCGCCTGCGCGATCCGGCGGCGGCCAATTCGGCTGGGCGGACGCCGGAGGTCAAGCGCATCGACCTGATCGTCGGCGACGTCACCGGGCCCAGCCCCGACCGGACGGCGGACCACAACGCGACGACCCGGGTGGAGCAGCGCTTCACCGCGTCGGACTGGACCCGCGACGGCGAGATGCTGACGGTGCGCCACCTCCTGCACGGCGTCGACCATCCGATCTATCTGAGGGTGCGCGCCACCGGAGGGACGGAGCTGGAGCCCGTCGCCGACCTGCCCGGCGAGGACCCATGGTCGGACCTGTGGGCCTATGGCAATCCGATCTTCGTCAACCTTCGCTGAGATTTAAAGACTGAACTTCAGTCCGAGACCGAAGGATCGGCCCGAGCGGGTGATCTGCAGAGGGCGGCTGCGGACGCCGTCATAGGCGACGTCGACGGCGTCGGTCAGATTGCTCGCCTCGGCGAAGAGGCTCACCTTTTTGGCCAGACGCCAGGAGGCGGCGGCGTCCAGCACCCCGGCCTCGCCGACGACGAAGGCGCTGACGCCCCCGCCCTGAAGGTCGGCGATGGAGCGGAACGGCGACCGCCAGGTCCAGCTCAGATGGGCCTCGAACGGGCCGCGCTCGATGAAGGGGCTGATCGAGTATGAGGCGCGGGAGACGCCCTGAAGGTCGGTCGTGGGGCCGCCGCCCGTCTCGTGACTGACGGCGTCCGTCAGGGTCGCGCTGGCCCAGAGGCCGAGGCCCGAGGACCAGCGCCGGCTATAGCCCGCCTCCAGCCCGGTGACCGTCGCCCGCCCGACATTGCGCGGCCGCGACATCAGCACATCGACCAGGACGGGCGGCCCGACCCGGGTGGCGAAGGTCAGGCGCTCGGTCTGGTTCACCACCAGCACATAGTCGTCGATGACCTTGTGGAAGGCCGCCAGGCTGAACCCGCCGAAGCCGTCGAAATAATGCTCGAAGGAGACGTCGAGACTGACCGCCGAATAAGGCTTGAGGTCCGGATTGCCGCCCACGCCGGTGAAGATGGTGAAGGGGGAGGGATGATCGATCTCGGCCTGACCGCGCTCGAAGACGGCGCTGACCAGGGTGCTGGCGGGCACGGTGGCGGCGCCGAGGTCGGCCAGGGAGGGACGAGTGAGGGTGCGAGAGGCCGCGAAGCGCAGCAGGGTGCGCGGCCCCAGCTCGACGGTCAGATTGGCGCTGGGCAGCCAGTCCATGCCGGACCCGTTGTGGATCAGGGGCCGGACCTGAAGGGCGCCGGCCGGATCGACGCCCAGGATGGAGCCCTCGACCTCCGTTTGCGACGAGACGGCGCGCAGACCGACGTCGCCCGAGGCCGGAAGCCCGGCTATGGACCCGGAGAGATCCAGCCGCACATAGGCGGCGGCAAGGCGCTCTCCAACGCGATAGGAGCCCTGCATGTCGGTGCCGGTCGGGGCCAGATCGCCGGCGCTGAAAATGACGCCGTCGTATTCGCCCGGCACGACGAAAGCGTCGCGGAACCGGTCGAAATTGGCGCCCGCCCATGGGCCATGACCGTCGCGGATCACGCCGGAGAAGGCGTTCGAGGGGATCATGATGTCGTAGAAGGACGGATCGACGCTTCGTCCCGGCCGAAGGGCCGCCTCCCGGTCGCGCCGCTCATAGTCGCGGCCCCGGTCGCTGAACTGGCCGCCGAGGCGCAGACGCTCAAACCTGAGGCCGCCGATGGATCGGTCCAGCGCCCGTTCGGCGGCGATCTGGAGGGTCAGATCATCGTCGTCGACATCGATGGCCCGCACGCCGTAGCGGGACGGCGTCAGCCGGCGCGGATCAGTCAGGTCAAAGCTGGTCCGGAGGCGCGTGATACTGCGCTCGCCGAGCGGATCGGGCCCGAAGTCCAGAACATAGCCGACGCCCTCCGGCGACACCGCGGCGATGCGCTGCAGGGGCGTGGCTAGCCCCGACAGGGCGCGCGAATAGCTGATCCGGGGCTGGAGCCGCCAACCCGCCCAGTCGGTCTCCAGCGACAGGCTGGAGGCGATGTTGTCGTGGATCTGGTCCGAGACCTCGAGGTTGTTGCTGATCCGGCCGTTGGTCAGCGCGACGCCGGTGAGGACGCCGTCGGTGATGCGGACGCTGCCGGGAACGATGGCGCCGGGCGTCACCCGCTCGCCCAGCTCATAGACGATCCGGTCCTCACGGATGGCGTTCTCGAAGCGTGAGGCGAGGGTGTCGAAGTCGATGGTGACCCGGTCATCAGGGCGCCACTGGGCGCCGGCGAACAGGCTGATGCGGGTCCGGTCCTCGCGCTCCAGCGTGGTGCGGATATCGTTGGGTACGGCGACGGTCTGGCCGTCAACAACCATGTCGCGATAGCGCTGGGTCTGCAGCCGGTCGAACTGGACGTTGCGGTCCTGGGTCGAGACGCCGCCGACGAGGCCGAGGCGGCGGTCTGCGTTTCGCCAGCGTCCCGACAGGCTGAACTCCCCGGTCGTGTCCCCCGACCGATCTTCGTGATGGCTTACAGCCTGGCCGCTGAGAAAGGCGGGGCCGCCGAGACCGCGGATGGTGCGGATGTCGATGTTGGAGCCGATGCCGCCGTCGACCAGATCCGCCGTCGCGGACTTGGTCAGGGTCGCCCCGGCCAGCAGATCGGCGGACAGGGCCCGGAAGCGGAACTGCCGCCCGCTCTGGGTCGAGTTGCGGATGTTCTCGTTGAAGGCGACCGGCGCGCCGTTCAGGGTCACCGACTGGAACAGGGGGCCGAGACCGCGCACGCTGACGAACTGGCCCTCGCCGACCTCGCGCTCGATGGCCACCCCGGGGATGCGCTGCAGGGCCTCGGCCAGGTTGGCGGCGGGCAGTTCGCCGATCCGGGCGGCCGAGACCGAGTCCTGAATGACGGCTGCGCGGCGTTTCTCCGTCAGGGCCGTGTCGATGCTTTCGGCGAACTGTCCAATCACCTCGACGGGGGCGACCTCCGTCGGCGCGGAATCAGCCAAGGGCGCGAGCGTAGGCCGGGGCATGACCCAGACGCGGGCAGAACGGCTGTCGACCAGCCGATAGCCCAGGCCGGTCCCTTCCAGCATAGTCCCCAGCGCCGCCTGCCAGGTGCGGGCGCCATGCACGGCTCGGGTGCGGTAGACCGCCTCGGGCTCGGAGACGAAGCTGACCGCGCAGCCGGTCCTCAGACACAGGGCGACCAGGGCCGAGCGGGCGTCCTGGGCGGGAATGTCGATGGAGGTCGCGGTCTGCGCCAGAACTGGCGTTGGAAGCACGACCGCGAACGCGGCGGCTGTGAGGGCGAGCGCTCTGGAGGTCGGCATGCGACGGCGGGACGGGGAGGCGCGACGCGGTCCGTCGCTGCCTCCGGTCTAGACGGCGCAGATGACAGCTCTGCGATATTTATTCCGGCCGAACCGTGACGGTTTGGGGGCCGGACGGGGTTATCGCGACGGGGAGAAGCCGGTCAATCCGCTCCACCACCGAATCCTCGCCATCCAGGGGAAAGACCGCCGTGATCTTCACCCTGGCCAACGCCGGGTCGGCCACCAGCCGGACGGGGGTGTAGCGCGACAGCTGGGCCACGACCTCGGTCACGGGAGCGTCGCGGAAGACCAGCCGGCGTTCACGCCACGGCGCGGTTTCGACCGGGTCGATGCGGCTCCAGCTCTGGCCGGCCTGCTTCACGCGATAGGCCACGCCGTCGCCGGGCTTCATCTTCAACATCTGGCCGGACCCGGACCTCAGAGAGACCGAACCCTGCAGCAGGGCGACCGAAGCGGCGTCGCCCGACAGGGTCGTGACGAAGCGAGTGCCGGTCACGACGACCTGACGATCCCCGACCCCGACCTCGAACGGGCGGGCGGTGTCGTGATGCACGGCGAAATAGGCCTGGCCGCGATCCAGCACGACATGGCGGGCGTCGTCCGCCAGGGCCACGCGGATGGTCGAGCCGGTGTCCAGCGTCACATGCGATCCGTCGGCCAGAACCACTTCGCGGATTTCGCCGGTCGCAGCGGCATAGGTCGTCGCCCCGGCCATGGGATCGGGCGCGAGCCGGGGCCACAGGGCGACGCCGACAACCGCCACGCACAGCGCCGCAAGGATGGGGCCGCCAATGAGCAGACCGCGCGGTCGCGCCGTGACCGACCGGCGCGGGCGGGCCGGGATCGCCGCCAGCTCGGCGGTCAGCTCTGACTTCAGAGCGCGGGCCTCGCGCTGGGCCGTCTTGAGCGCCTGATAGTCATCCAGACGGGCGGGATCGGCGTCCAGCCAGGCCTCGAAAGCTTCGTGGTCGCGCGCGCTCACCTCCGGCCGGCCCATGCGGACCAACCAGGCCTCCGCCGTGCGCGGCGTCGGTTCGAACAGGCGGGGCAGGCGATCAAGCATCAGGACAAAGAGCCTTCGAGGGCGAATGAAGGTCCGGGGCAGGACGCCCCGACTGTCTTATCAACGACACAAACCACGGACACCTCAATCATCCCGCGCCGATTTCAGCCGTTTGAGCGCTTCGGCGAGGTGTTTCTCGATCATGCTGACCGATACGCCGAGACGATCCGCGATCTGACGATATGTCAGATCCTCGAACCGATGCAGCAGAAAGGCGTCGCGCGTGCGGGGCGGCAGGCCCCGGATCACCGTCAGGGCCTGATCCAGTTGCTCGCGTCCCAGAAGGCCCCGGTCGGGCGCCGGAGCGTCGTCGGCCATGGCCTGTCCAACGGTCTCCAGATCCTCGGGCGACGCAGGCGCGCGCCGCGCCTGTTCACGGCCCGCGCTCTTCCAGTGATCCTTGAGCAGGTTCTTGGCGATGACGAAGAGCAGGGGCCGGGCGTCGGCGTCGTCGATCTGGTTGCCGGCGCGGTGAAAGCGCAGGAAGGCCTCCTGGACGATATCCTCGGCGGTCTCCGCCGGCTGACCGCGGCGCAGCAGGAAGGCGACCAGTTCCTGGCGCAGACGCCGGGTCGCCACGGTGTCTTTCGGATGCGCGAAAACGCCCCCTCGCGGAGAGGGGGCGTTTCCTGTCGTCAGGGTCGGTGGGGCGCTCAGAAGGTCGCCCGCAGGCCCAGATTGTAGCTGGGGCCGTATTCATGAAGCTGGAACGGGCGATCCTCGCTGCCCTGATAGACCGCCTGACGCTCATCGGTGATGTTGGTGCCTTCCGCGAAGATCTGGAAGGTGTCGGTCACCTGCCACGACGCCCCGAAGTCGAGGGAGCCGAAGCCGTCGGCGACGATGGCGGCGTTCTTGTCGATCACGGCGTTCGATCCCGGGGTGATGTTGCCGTTGGCCGTGAAGTCGGAGCGGTAGGTATAGCTGAAGTGAACCTCGAACGGACCCTTTTCGAAGAAGGGGCTGATCGAGAAGCTCTGGTCCGACACGCCTTGCAGACCGGCGGTGGTGAAGACGCCCGGCGTGGCCTCGATGTCGGCCGAGGAGTCGGTGAAGGTGGCGCTGGCCGCGAGGCCCAGACCCCAGTCCAGCTTGTAGGAGAAGCCCAGTTCGAAACCCTCGACCGAGGCGTCGCCGATGTTCTGCGGACGGGTGATCAGGAGGTCCGCCGTCAGGGTCTGGCCGGCCTGGGTGGCGAACAGGATCTGCTCGTTGCGGGCGACGCCGCCGATGAAGTCCGAGATGTCCTTCTTGAATACCGCGCCGTAGATCGCGCCGAAGTCGTTGAAGTACCACTCCAGCGAGGCGTCGTAGTTGATCGAGGTGTAAGGGCGCAGTTCGGGGTTGCCGCCGACGCCGACCTTGGTGCTGGGAGCGGCGGTGTCGAGCGCCGTCTGACCGTTCAGGAACACCTGGGTGACCAGCCCGCTGTTGGGGACGACGGCGGTGCGCAGGTCCGCCAGCGACGGCCGTGTCAGGGTCTTGGAGGCGCCCAGACGCAGATAGAGGCTTTCACGCAGCTCGAAATTCAGGTTCAGGCTGGGCAGGAACTCTTCATACGAACCTTCGAAGGTCTGCGGGTTGACGATGGTGGTCACCGCGCCTGCGCCGTTGCGGCCGGCGGTCAGAAGCGTGCCCTTGACGGTGGTGTCGGTCGAGACCCAGCGGATGCCCAGGTTACCGGTCAGCGGGAAGGGCCCGACCTCGGCGCTGAAGTCGCTGCGGGCGTAGGCGGCGCTGACGGCCTCGTCAACGCCATAAGACTGCTGCAGGTCGGCGCCGGTGGGGACCAGGTCCTTCGACTGTGCGTTGGTGTCGTCCGACTCGCCCGGGATGACATAGGCGGTGCCGTACAGGCCGCGATTGTAGGTCAGGCCCATCGGATAGAGATTGCCGATCGACTTACCGAACGCATTGCCCGGAAGCCGAACGTTCAGATACTCGGGCGTGTTGACGTTGACGCCCGGACGCGCCGTCAGCACCCGGTCGCGACGCTGATAGTCGCGCGAGCGCTCGGTGTACTGGCCGCCGAACTTGAACGTGCCGAAGTCCACGCCGACGAAGCGCGCGCCGAGGTCGCGTTCGATGTTCAGGACAGCGGTGGTGTCGGTGTCTTCCGAGTTGATCGGCCGCGTGCGGTAGGTGGTGGCGGTCGTCGAGGTCGGGCTGCCGAGGTCGAGGTTGGTCAGGACCGAGGCGTAGTGGCGATCGCCGATCGGGTTGCTCCCGAAGTCATAGCTGTACAGCAGGCCGGCCGGGTTCTCTGCGGTGGCGCCGCCGATGCGCTGAAGCGGGACGGGCAGGCTGGACAGGGCCTCGGAGTAGCTGATCGACGGCGTGATGGTCCAGCCGGCGAGGTTCCAGTCGATCTGGCCGCGCAGAGACAGGTTCTCGTGTTGCTGCTCCGAGTATTCCGCGCTGCGGTCGACGCGGCCGCCGCTGATCTGGCCGGCGTAGAGGACGCCGTTGACGACGCGGGCGCTGCCGGCGACGAGGCGCGTCGAGAAGTCCGAGCGGCCGCCGAAGCCGAAGCTGATCCGGTCCTCGTCGATGGTGTTGTTGAAGCGCGAATACAGGACGTCGGCGCGCAGGGCGAAGGCGTCGCTGGGCTTCCACGACAGGCCGGCCATGGCGCTGATGCGCGTCCGTTCTTCCTGCTCCAGGGTCAGCTGGATCTCGTTCGGCACGGCGACGGTCGCGCCGTTGACGACGCGGTTGGTGTAGCCCGTGGTCTGGACGCGGTCGAACTGGACGTCGCGGGTGGCCAGGGACACGCCGGCGATGACGCCGAGGGTGCGGTCGGCGTTGCGCCAGCCGAGCGAGATCGAGCCGTTCGGCGTGTTCGCTTCCGTGCGGCCTTCATAGTGGGTGTAGGCGCGGGCTGTGACGAAGGGCTTCATCTCCAGGGCGTCGGCGGTGCGGATGTCGATGTTGGAGCCGATGCCGCCGTCGATCAGATCGGCGGTCGGGGCCTTGGTCACGACGATGGCCGAGATCAGGTCGGCGGGGATGACGCGGAACTGGAACTGGCGGCCGCTCTGGTCGGAGTTGCGGACGTTTTCGTTATAGGCGATCGGCGAGCCGTTCAGGGTCACCGACTGGAAGTTCGGGCCCAGGCCCCGGACGCTGACGAACTGGCCTTCGCCGGCTTCGCGCGAGATCGAGACGCCGGGCACCCGCTGCAGGGCCTCGGCGACGTTGACGGCCGGGAAGTTGCCGATGTCGGAGGCCGAGACGGCGTCAGAGATCGAGTCCGCGCGGCGCTTGATGGTCAGGGCGTCGGCCAGGCTGGTGGTGAAGGAGCCGGTGATCACGACCTCCTCGACCTCGGTGGCGTCTTCGGGCGCCGGCGTCTGCTGGGCCAGGGCGGCGGTCGGCGCGCCGATCAGGGCGGCGACGGCGCAGCCTTGAAGAAGGCGGGCCGCACGGCTGTTCGCGCCGAGGCGCGTGGTGGATTTGGACATTGATGATCTCCGCAGGTCGAATGATCGGCGGACGCGGGACGGACCCTCCGGTCCGGTCGCGTGCACCCCCTGCGGTCTTCAACGGCGGCGGCCTTCGAGGCCTCAGCGCGGTGTGGAAGGTTTCATTAAAACTTCATCCGGGGACCGGTCTCCGCCGGACGACGCGCCCTTCACCTTCTTTCAGGATCGGCGTCGTAAGGAGAGGCGGTGGAGCCATACCGAACAGAGCTCGTAAACGGCCTGAAGACGCGGGTGGTCGATACCGGCGGCGACAAGCCGACGCTGGTGCTGATCCACGGCCTCGCCAATGCGATCCAGATCTGGGACGGCATCCTGCCGCGGCTGGCGCAGAGATTTCGCGTGATCGCCTTCGACCTGCCCGGCTTCGGCGAGGCGGACCGACCCGTCGCGGCCTATGATTCCGCCTTCTTCGCCGATCAGCTCAGGGCCGTGCTCGACACCCTCGCGATCGACCGCGCCCATCTGGTCGGCAGCTCCCTGGGCGCCGGCGTCATCGTCCGCTTCTCGGATCGGAACCTGGACCGGATCGACAGGGCCGTGCTGGCGGCGCCGGGCGGCTTCGGTCGGGAGACCCATCCCCTGATGCGTTTTCCGGCCTTGCCGCTGGTCGGCGACTGGCTTGGCCGTCCGACACCCGCCAACAACAGGATCACCCTGAACCTCGCCATCCACGATCCGCGGAATGTGACGCCGGAACTGGTCGAGTGGGTCAATCGATACGCCCGGGAGCCGGGCAGCGATCTCTCCTTCGTGCGCACGCTCCAGACCGGGGTGGGCCTGTTCGGGGTACGCGACCGCGCCGGTTTCGAGGCCCTGGCGCGCCGGTTCCAGCGGCCCGCCCTGGTCGTCTGGGGGCGACAGGACCGCGTGTTTCCCGCGCATCACAGTGATCGCGCCGTCGCGCTCCTGCCCATGTCAGAGCGAATCCTGCTGGATCAGTGCGGCCACTATCCGCATTGGGAACAGCCCGGGGCCTTCGCGGCCGCCGTCGAACGGTTTCTTCTGGAGGGGGCAGGGACATGAAGACGCGTGTCGCTCTGGGCCTGTCCCTTTTGCTGCTGACCGCATCGGCGTCGCTCGCACCGGCGCCGGAGAACGGCGCCGAGGCCTTCGCCCGACATGACTTCGGGGCGGTCAACTTCAGGGCCATGAACACGGTGGCCGTGCCGTGGAAGCTGGTGGCGGCGGCCCTCGTTCTCGACGATCCCGAGGGCGGCGGCGTCGATCAGGCCCACCTTCGGGCCCGGCTCCAGAGCTTCGGCTTCCTCTGGCCGGACCGGATCGAGGGGGCGGATCAGCCGATCATGCCCGCTCGCGATCACCCGCTGGGGATCAGCGTCGGAGAGGTCACGCCCGGCCTGCCGCCGGTCAAGGTGACGGTGGCCAACCTGGCCTGCGCCTCCTGCCACGCCGGACCCGCCTATTCTTCCGACGGTGCGCCGCAGCCTGACGCGGCCTGGCTCGGCTCGCCCAACACCAGTCTGGATCTGGAGGCCTATACCCGGGCGGTGACAACGGCCCTGAAGCGCCAGACCCGGAATACGCCCAGGCTTCTTCAGGCGGTGCGGACCCTGTTCCCGGACACCGGCGTCTGGGAGAGGGCCAGCCTGCGCTGGGCCGTCCTGCCGTTGGCGCGTCGCCGACTGGCCGCCATTCCCGACGGCGCCGGACCCTTGCCCTTCGTCAACGGCTCGCCCGGGGTCACGAACGGCGTCGCGGCCCTCAAGCTTCAGGGACATGCGCCCTATGGCCGCGAGGAGGCGGGCTTCACCTCCATCCCCGACCTCGCCGACCGCAGTTTCCGCTCGGCCCTGCTTTACGACGGCGCCTACGCTCCGAAAGGGCAGGCGCGCTGGCGGCCCATGGCGCGCGAGGACCTGACCCCGGCGCACCGCGACCGGCTGGCGGCGATCACCAGCTTCTTCACCGTGCCCAGCATGGGTCAGTCGCCCCGCGCCGCCCATCGCCAGATCCCGGTCGCAGAGCGCGCCTTCGCCTGGCTGGAGACGCGCCGTCCGCAGGCCTTCCCCGGCGCCATCGATCCGGACAAGGCGGCGCGCGGCGCGGCGATCTATGCCAGCCGCTGTTCGTCATGCCACGGGACCTATGACGGATCGGCCGTCCGTCCCCGCCTTCAGCGCTTCCCCAACTGGCATGGGCGGGTGGGGTCCGATCCCGCGCGCGCCGCCGCCTTCACCACCGACCTTACGCGCTACGCCTCGACCGGGGGATATGACGCGGTCATGGACGCCCGGCCCACCGGGGAGTACGCCGCGCCCCTGCTGTCCGGCCTTTGGGCGACCGCCCCCTATATGCACAACGGCTCGGTCCCGAGCCTGGCGCAGTTCCTCTTGCTGGAGCCGCGTTCCGAACGCTTCCTCGTCGGCGGTCACAGGCTGGATTTCGGGACGGTCGGCATCGCGGGCGAGGAACGTGATGGCCTTCGCGTCTATCCCGCGAGCTACCGGCCCTGGTCCACCCCGGCACTCTATGACACCCGACTGCCCGGCCGGTCCAATCGTGGCCATGAGGCCCAGATCGAGGGTCTGACCGTCGCCGAGCGATGGGACCTGATCGAATACCTCAAGGGCCTCTAGTTCAGACGATCAGGGTCTCGAGGGGCAGCCGGGGCCTGGACGGCAGGTCACGGGCGGGCGCCAGGCCCAGGCGGAAGGCGGTGATCAGCCGACGGTCGGCCGCGATTCCGAAGTCCGACTGGACCCGCGCCCGCGCCTCAAGGTCATCCGCCAAGACGGCCATGGGAGAGGCGCTCAGACCGGCCTGGGTAAAGCCCAGCCAGGCGCGATGAAACCGGCGACCGGTCTCGAACGGGGCTTCATCGACAGGGCGATGGAACAGGGCGATGGCGGCGGCGCTGCGCACCACTGCGGCTTCGGCGACCAGCGGGTGGGCCAGACCGACCCGGTCGAGGCCTTCGAAGACACCCGGGCGCAGCACCAGCCCGGCCCCTGCGGCTTCGATCGCGGACATCTCCATGGCCTCGGCGTTCAGGCCGTCGAGGGACCACAGCGGATGGCGCCGCGACAGCCGCATCCACGATACCAGCTCCGCGCGATAGGGGGCGTTGCGGAACCAGCGCAAGCTGGCCGCATCGTACAGCGCCGCCAGATCCGCCACCCGATCCGGCGTTTGCACCAGGGTGAGGTCGTCCGCGGGCTCCAGCCGCGGCATCGCCGCCGCAGCGTCCTCGCCCCGCTCGAAACTGCCGCGCCAGGTGCGGCGCGTCGTCAGAAAGGCCGCCAATGGATCGGCCGCGCCATCCGGTCCGACGCTCAGCCTCGCCACCACGCCGTCACCCGGCTGCACGTCAACCGCCAGCCTCCTGAGGCTCGCGGCCAGAACAAAGCCCTCCACCGCCGAGCCGTGGCTGACGTTCAGGTCTCGACCTTCCGGATCGCCGACGGTCAACCGGCGCGCGCCGTCTTCCAGCGCCTCGACCCGGCCGTCGGACGTCAGGCGCCAGCGCGTCGGCTGGGTGTTGTGCACGCTCGGCGACAGGGCGGCCTGGGCCACCAGCGTCCGGAACAGAGCCTCGTCCAGCGCCATCACAACCCCTTCCGGAACAGGTTCAGCCGCTGCAGCCGGCGGGCGTCCAGCTTCTCCATCTGGCGCAGGGAGGCTGTGTTCTCGTCCGCGATCCAGGTCACGCCGCACTGGCGATAGCCGCCCGCGAACAGGGCCTTGATCACCCGGTGCAGCATGGCGCCGTTCAGCCCTTGCCCGTGCAGGGCCCGCTTCACCGAATAGAAGATGATCACCGCCCGCCGCCGCCTCAGCCGTTCGCGGACGAAGTGGAACAGGGTCATGGGACCCACCCGGCCGCGCGTCGCCTTCTGGAAGGGATTGAGGTCGGGGATACAGATGACCACCCCCGCCGGCTCGCCCCTGTAGTGGGCCACGCAGGCGATGCGGGGATCGACGATCCACATCATCTCACCGGCCTGGAAGTCGAACTCCGCCGGGGTCAGGGGCACGAACATCGGATTGTCGCTGAAACCGTCGTTCAGACACTGGCGCGCCTCCTCGAACCGGGCCTTGAACTCGCCGCGGGTGATCGGCATCCAGGTCCAGTCGGGGTCTGACAGGACGGCGCGTTGCCGGTCGCCCAGCAGGGCGTCGGCGGTGTCCGGCCCGACGTCGAACTCGAAGGTCGACATCGGGAACATCGGCGCATAGCCGCAAGCCTCCAGCAGACGGGGCAGATGCGGCGCGCCCCAGACCATGTCGGTATAGGTGTGGTTGCCGAACCCCTCGGTCAGCACGCCGGCCTGCTGCATGGCGGTCAGATTGAAGGCGCCGACCAGTTCGTCGCAGCCCTGATCGCGGGCGAAAGTCTCCGCTGCGTCGAACAGCAGCCTTGCCGTTCCGATGTCATCCTCGCAGTCGAAATAGCCGAACTGGCACCGCTTCAGCCCGTGCCGTGCATTGGAGGAGGGGTGGGTATGTGCCGTCAGCCGCCCCACCGGCCGTCCGTCGCGCCAGGCGGTGAAGAAGGTCAGGCGGCCGCCGTCGTCGCGCATAAGCGGATTGCGGGCCGGATCCAGATAACGCTCCAGATCGGCGCGCATCGGCGTCACATAGGGACTTTCCGCCGGATAGATCTCGAACGGGACCCGGAAGAAGCCTTCGAGATCGCCCTCGCGCAGTTCGACGCCCGTCGCGGTCATGCGGCCTTCTCCGCTGTCAGCCGGGCCATGCGGAAGGCCAGGGCCAGATCGATCTCGGCCTCGGTGTTGCGCAGCAGGTCGGGCAGGCGGACCAGACCGATCCGGAGCGGCGAGCGGCTCAGCAGGCCGACGTGGGTCGCGTCCGCGCTCGCCAACAAATCGATCAGGGGCTCGCGCGCGCCGTCACTGACAATTTCCTCTCCGGCCTCGAGGGCGGCGGCGCTCCACAGGGGCTGGCGCTCCAGGGTCTCGAGCACCTGTTCCGGATGATAGTCGGCCAGGTCGGGGCCGGTCAGAACCGACAAATCCTTCAGCATCGGCTCTTCGGACAGGTCGCCGAGGAAGGCGTCCAGCGAGCGGGCGTCCGCCGAGCCGAGGCGCTGCCGCAGATGGGTGCGCCGGGCCACGGCGCCGAAGGGCTGGATCCGGACGATCAGGGTCATGGTGATCAGAACCGCCCCGACGAGGGCGAACAGGCGCGCCCGGTCGTCGAAGCGCGTGACATCCAGTTGCTCGATCAGACCGCAGGTCAGGGCCAGGGTCGTCGCCACGATCACCACGGCGTCGATCCAGACGTCGCGCCCGTCGCTGATCCCGTTCGACAGGGCCAGCAGGACGATGACCAGGGCGGCGATCGGACTGAGGCCGATGGGCGAGGCCACGAGGTCGGTGAAGTCGGTGGCGATCAGCGGAATGACGACGGCCAGCCCGATGGCCAGACGCCGGACCGCGCCGTTCTCGGCCCGCGACAGGGATCGCCGGTCCCGCGTCCAGAGCAGGATCAGGATGGAGATCAGCGACAGCAGAATCGTGATGGCCAGCGCGATCCTGGAGCCGAAGGCGACATGGCTGGTGGTGAACAGGGCGAAGCCCAGTCCGATGGAGGAGGCGGAGAAGACCGCGATCTTCATCGACCGCGGCGCGTGGCGGCGCAGCAGCCCCTCCGCCAGCAGCAGGGCCGCCAGGGGGGCGAGGGAGATGACGGCGAAGGTCGCGACCTCGAAGACGGGCCAGCCGGTCCGGACCGCCAGACTGCGCACGCCGTAGAACAGGGACATCACCCCGAACAGGAACACCAGCCGGGGCGTCAGGGGCCCGCCCGCGCGGCGGACCAGCAGCGTCGCGACATAGGCCGCCAGGCCCGCTGCCGCGAAGCCGTCCAG
The DNA here is from genome assembly GCF_058681645.1 of Brevundimonas sp. ALps5. NCBI lineage: Bacteria > Pseudomonadati > Pseudomonadota > Alphaproteobacteria > Caulobacterales > Caulobacteraceae > Brevundimonas > Brevundimonas sp. ALps5. Next base: position 2,896,692 of record NZ_CM178744.1, read on the forward strand.
CAGGGCCTGGGTCTCCAGTCGGATCATGCCGCGCCCTTCAGCAATCGGGCCATGAAGGCGCGGACGACGAGGCCTTTGAGCGCCGCGAGCGGCGCCCACAGCGGCCGTTCGGTCCGGCCGGCGAAGGGATTGAGGAACCAGCCCCGACAGTCTGTCGCCGACCGGCGGCCCATCAGTAGCCACAGGGCCTCATAGGCCATCAGACAGCCGGTGGAGATCACCATGGGCGCCAGGGACATGCGCCGCGCCGTGCCCGCCGCCAGCGCCGTCGCGGCCTCCAGATCGACGTGTTTCGCCGACGATGAATGGGTCATGACGTATTCGAGCTCCTTCATGAAGCTCGCCCTCAGATCCTCGGGCCGGATCGCTTCCAGCGCCTTGCCGCGGGTCGGATAGCCCAGCCGCTCCTCGGGGCGCGGGTCGGATGGTCGCACCACGATGACCGAGGGCAGGGGAGAGGCATAGGCGTCGATCACCGTCGCCCCCGCCGCTTTCGCGGCGCGGTACAGGGCGACGCCTGCGGCGATGTCATCCGTGCCGTTGACGATCACCGGATAACGGCTGGCCAGGTCCGCCAGCCTGTCGACCCATTCGGCGCCCAGCCGTTCGATCTCGACCTCGGGGTTGATGCGCCGCGCCGCCGCGCAGGCAGCCTCGGCCTTGTCCTGGCCCAGGGTGTCGGTGAAGGCGAACACCTGACGGTTCATGTTCGAGGTCTCGAAGACGTCGATGTCGCAGACCGCGAACCGCCCCACGCCCGCCCGGACCAGGGCGAGGAAGCAGGCGCCGCCCATGCCGCCCACGCCCGCGACGAAGACGGCGCCGTCCTTCAGCGCCGCTTGTTCCGCCGCCGTGACGAAGCCCAGGTTGCGGGTGGTGAATTCGGCGTAGTCGAATGCCGTCATCGCTTCCATGCGCGCAAACTCCCCCAGGGTTGGGTGTGGTCGAGCCAATGCACCAGCGGCAGCAGGGCCGTCTGGATCATCAGAAGGGCGAAGCCGCCGATCAGGCCGGGCACGGTGTCCGGCGGCGCGACCTTGCCGAGGTAGCGGGCGGCGGCCCGCATGTCGATCTGGCCGATCTGCAGCAGGTCGTCGCCCCGGTCATAGTTCAGCTCAGCCGCGCAGAGCGCGTTGTAGACGGCCTCGCGGTGTTTGGCGGCGGCCTCGAACGTCTTCTTCAGCTCGTCGGAACCGCCGGTGTAGGCGTTGGTGATCACGAAGCGACCGGCGTCGAAGCCCGCATCCTCGCCGACGCCGAAGGCGCGTCGCCACCGGCCCATGATCTGCCGCGCCAGCCGCTCGTGTTGAAAGGATCGCCGCGCCGCGGGCCTGCCCGGCCAGACGTCGGAGAAGGTCTCGGCGACCATGCCGACCACGGCGGGCACCTGGGTGACGCTCGACACCCAGACCGGTCTGCACTGCCGGCGTACGAACAGCAGGACGCAGGTCAGGCCGTAAAGCGTCGCCGAAAGTCCGCTGCCGCGTACATCCGGGCGCACCATGACCAGGCCCAGGTGCAGAATGTCCACGGCCCGCCCGCCCAGGCCGGCATTGAGGATGGCGAGGGCGTTGAACGCGACCGGCCGCCGGCTCCGCTTTTCATAGACGACGGTCAGCACCGTTCGGGACAGGGTCTCCGGATCGCCGGAAAAGACTCCATAGGCCAGGTCGCGGTCGCCCAGAACGCTGCGGGCGACAGACCGGACGTCCTCGACCAGCGCGCTGAGATCGTCAGGCGCAAGCCCCAGACCGGGCCGCTCGACGATCCGTGAATACAGGCCCGGCCCGGCGCTCACCGTCGTGTCCAGGAGTCGCAAGGCCCCAGGCTTGCTCATGTTGGCGACCTCGCTTCCGGCGGCACCCTCGCACGCGCGACCTTCGCTTTTATGAACGAGGAGCGGGTGGAAAATTTCGCGCGCCATGGCGCGCGGTCAGCCTTGCACGCCATGGCTGTAAACCTTTGATTGTTCAGCGGTAGCCGATCGCGACAACGTCAGGATGCAAGATTCCGTCGGTCCGTATGCCCCCGCTTTTCGCGAAGTTCTCTCCTGACGTGCGAAGAAATTCACGGTTCACTACCTTGACGTTAGGTGGCCGCTCGGGTGACCCTCGGTTTTGGAGGGGCTGATCATGCGCATTTTGATGACGACGGTATCGCTCGCGGGGCTCGTGGCCGCATCATCTGCGGCGGCCCAGACGGCCCAGACCTATGTCTATGACGCGCAGGGACGGCTCAGCGGAGCGACCCGGGTCGTTGCGGGCTCGACCTCCAGCTTCACCAGCTACACCTATGACGGCGCGACCAACCGTACGGCCAAGACGGGTCAGACCTTCTCCGCCCCGGCGACGTCCTGGGTCCTGGCCTCGGGCGAGCAGATGGTCCTTCAGCAGAACCTGATCTCGGCCGACAGCCGGTTCCGGTTTGCCGTGCAGAACGACGGCAACATGGCTGTCTGGTGGGGATCGACCCTGCTCTGGGCCGCCAATACCTATGGCACCCAGGCCAACTTCCTGGCCATGCAGGGCGACGGCAACCTGGTCCTCTACGGCCCCAACTATTCGGTCGTCTGGATGTCGGGCACCAACGGCCACCCGGGCGCGCATCTGGTCATGCAGAACGACGGCAACCTGGTGATCTACGACGGACCCACGGGGATCTGGTCGACCGGCACCGGCGGCCACTAGCCCGCGATCCGCCTCAGCGACGCCGGGCGCGGATACCCGGCACAGCCTGATCCGAGACTAACCGCACCCCGGGGGGACATCGTGCGTCACTGGACCATCGTCGGACTGATCGTCGTGCTGGCCGGGCTCTTCGGAGCGACGGGAAGGGCCGTGGCGCAGCAGCCTGTGCCGCCCGAGCACTACACGCTCGATCCGCGCGGCGTGGATCTCGTCAGCGGCCAGTTCGTGCACTCCGAGACGGAGGTCGTCATCGGCCAGCCGGGCGCCGGCGGGCTGAGCCACGGTCGCATTTATCTGAACGGCGGGAATGCGCGGGAGGCCCGGCTGGGGACCGTGACCGTCTCCGGCTCGACCTATGTGGTCAGCATCGGCGGCGAGTCCGAGGTCTTCATCAAGAGCGGCTCGACCTTCACGCCCCAGTCGCAACAGGGCTCGACCTTCAGCCAGTCCGGCACGGCCTATACCTTCACCAGCGCCTCGGGCGCGGTCGCCCACTTCTTCAACTACTGGCCCAATGTGGCGACGCCCTATGGGACCAGCGCCATCCTTCTGGGCGACTACAGGACGCCGGACGGCGAGATCCAGACCTACAACTACCAGGGCGTGAACTACTGCCGGCTTCCGATCCTGAGCGAAGACCCTGACAATCCTGACGGCGGCTGCGCCCAGTACGCCTCGGAGGCGCGGCTGCAGTCGATCACCAACAATCGCGGCTATATGCTGCATTTCGACTATATGGACGACACGCCCGGGCTTGCATGGCTCCGCCTGGCGAGCGTGACCGGGATCAACCTGGCCGTCGACTACTGCGATCCCTATGCGGACGACTGCACCGGCCTGACCCAGACCTGGCCGTCCATTACCTATGGCAGCGACGGCAGCGGCAATCCGACCGCCACTGACCAGGCCGGACGCACCACGACCTTCGTGCCTGGCGCCTACGGCCTGTCCGGGATCCAGTTCCCGGGTTCGTCGGTCACCGACATCTCCGTAACGGTGAACAGCGCCAGCCAGACCACCAGCCTGACGGACGCCTCCGGAACCTGGAACTACGCCTACGCCGATGTCGGCACGACGCGCACGACCACGGCGACCGGGCCTCTGGGCGAGGCGACGACGGTGGTCTCGGACCTGACCATTGGCCGCGCGACCAGCGTGACCCAGACGACCTCGGCTTCGCCGCCGGTCACCCGCACCTGGACCTACCAGTACGACGCCCAGCGGCGGCTGAGTCAGATCACCAACCCGGAAGGCGACTATACGGTTCTGGCCTATGACGCCCGGGGCAATCTGACCTCGACCGTGGCGCATGAGAAGCCGAGCCTCGGCTCCGGAACCATCACCACCAGCGCCACCTATCCCTCGACCTGTTCGACCCCGGTGACCTGCAACAAGCCGCTGACCACGACCGATGCGCGCGGCAATGTCACCGACTATGTCTGGAACACCACCCACGGCGGGCTGGAGAGCGTGACCGCACCGGCCCCGACCTCAGGCGCGGACCGGCCGCAGACGCGCATCGGCTACGGCGCCCAGACGGCGTACTTCAAGAACAGCTCGGGCGTGATCGTGGCCGCCTCGTCCTCGATCACCCTGCCGACCTCGACGTCGGCCTGCGCCAGCGGCACGGCGCCGTCCTGCGTCGGCACGGCCAATGAGACCCGCACCACGGTGGCCTATGGGTCCAGCGGCGTGGCCAACAACCTGCTGCCGACCAGCACGACCCAGGCCGACGGCACGGGCGCGCTTTCGGTGACCACCACCATGACCTGGGACCACAACGGCGACCGTTTCGCGGTCGACGGTCCCCTGGCGGGCACGGGCGACTACACCCGCTACCGCTACGACATCGCCCGTCAGCTGGTCGGCGTCGTCGGACCCGACCCGGACCTCGGCGGCGGCCTGCTGAACCGCGCACAGCGCATCACCTACAACGGCCGCGGTCAGGCCATCCTGACCGAGGCCGGGACGACGCCCGGCTATTCCGACGCCAACTGGTCCAGCTTCTCGGTCCTGCAGAAGCAGGCGACGGAGTACGACAGCTGGGGTCGACCGGTGGTCGCGCGGTCGCAGGACGCCTCGGGGAACACCCTGGCCCTGCAGCAGGTCGGCTATGACGCCGCCGGCCGGACCCAGTGCGCGGCGACCCGGATGAACCCGGGCGCCTTCTCAAGCTTCCCGGCCACCTCGGCCTGTTCGCTCGGGACCACCGGCGGCTATGGCCCCGACCGCATCGTCCAGATGACCTATGACGCCGCCGACCGTCCGATCAGCACCATCAGCGGCGTCGGCACGGCTTCGACGATCACCGAGAGCGTCACCTATACGGCCAACGGCCAGACGGCGACGCTGACAGACGGCAACGGCGCGCTGTCAGCCATCAACTACGATGGCTTCGACCGTCGGTCGGGCCTGTATTATCCGAACCCGTCGTCACCGGGCGCCATCAATCTCGCGGACTACGAAGGCTACGGCTATGATGTGGCTGGCAATGTGATCACCTACCGCAACCGCGCGGGCGACACCTTCGGCATGAGCTACGACAATCTGAACCGGCGTATCACCCTGGGCGGCTCGGCTGTCGCGGACCGGACCTTCAGCTACGACAACCTGAACCGGCCGATCACGACGGCCTTCACCAGCGGCGGTCCGTCCTCGACCAACGGCTGGGACGCCCTGTCGCGCCTGACCTCCCAGACCCAGAGCCCGCTCGGAACCGTAAGCTACGGTTATGACGCCGCAGGTCGTCGGGTCTGGACCGGTTGGCCTGATGGTTTCTGGGTCGCCTATGACTGGAGCTACGCCAACGACCTGATGACGATCCGGGAGAACGGGGCCACGACCTGGGCCTTGGCCGCCTACGGATATGACAATCTCGGCCGCCGGATCACCGAGGCGCGCAACAACGGGGTGATCTCCGGCTTCGGCTATGACGGCATCAGCCGTCTGTCGGGCATGACCCACGATCTGCCCGGTTCTTCGCAGGATATTTCCTGGGGCTACAGCTACAACCCGGCGGGTCAGATCGTCAGCCGGTCGGTGTCGAACAACGCCTACGTCTATACCCCGGCGTCGACGGCGGTGGCTTACGTCAACAACCTGCTGAACCGGCTGACGAGCATCAATGGTTCGGCGGTGGGCTATGACGGCCGGGGCAACATCACCTCGGCGCCCGGCGCGACCTATGGCTACAACGCCGAGAACCAGATGACCTCCGCGTCGACCGGCGCCGGCAGCTCGGGCTACGCCTTCGATCCGACGGGGCGCCTCTATCAGGCCGTCGGCGGGACCAACCGCCGCTTCCTCTACGACGGCCAACAGGTCATCGCCGAGTATGACGGCTCGGGCGTGATCCAGAACCGCTACGTTCCCGGTCTGGGTCTGAACGATGTGGTGACCAGCTACGACTCCGGCGGCAATCGCACCTGGCTGCTGTCGGACGAGCGCCGGTCGGTGGTCGGCCTGACCAATGGTTCAGGTGCCTCGACGGCGATCAATACCTACGACGAATACGGCGTCCCCGGCGCCTCCAACACGGGCCGGTTCCAGTACACCGGCCAGATGTGGCTGCCCGACGCCCAGCTCTACCACTACCGCGCCCGCGCCTATGCGCCCCAGATCGGGCGGTTCATGCAGACGGACCCGCTGGGGTATGCGGCGGGGATGAATGTGTACGGCTACGTCAGCGCGGATCCGGTGAATTTCGTAGATCCCCTCGGTCTTATGCTGATGCGCGCCTATGCCTGCGGTCGGACCTGGGTCGGTGTTCCCAGGGACATGCCCAACCAGGCCAACACCGGCAACTACATACCGCTGAGTTGCGCCGTCGGCACGTCGAACAACCAGCCGAACTATAGGGAACGCGAACGCGGAAGCGACGGGGTGACCCGTACATGTCTTGCCCCGGAGCCGGATTCTGCCATCGGCAAGGCGACAAACGCAGGGGGATATGCGAGCGACGGCCTTTCGGACCTTGCTGGCGGAATCCTGAAGGCTTCCGGGCAAGGCGCTGCAGCCGAGATCGCTACCGGGAGATTAGGAATCTTGGGGAAAGGCCTGGGGGCGGTGCAACAGATCAATCAGGCCTTTATGAGTAACAACGCCGGGCGGCCTGCCGACATCGCGGCCGTATCGGGGATCGCCCGTTTCGTAGGCTCCGTAGCGGGAGGTGATGCGGGCGCCACCTGGGCCTTCGGAGCCGTCATGGCGGTTGGCATCGGCGCCGCAACAATAGTGGGCGCGCCTGTTGTTGGCGCGCTCGGGGTGGGGATCGCAGTCACGGCCGTGGTCGCTGGTGTCGCCGGTGGAGCAGCAGGTGCCTATTACGGCGAGGCGTTGGGCGGTATGGTAGGAGACGCTTACGCCGAAATCAGGGGGTACACGGGTTGTGAGGAATGATCTTGTAAGAAGGCCTGAAAAGTATGTGGTTTCTGATTTCAGCATAAACGGCCTAGTGGTTCCTTTAATTGGGTCTGCTGTGTTTTGTGCCTCTACTCTTGCAATCGCCTATTTTAAGCCCGATCTTTCGGGCACAATCGGTAGACTTGATAAAAATCTATGGTTAACTTATTCTATAGCGTCGTTGTTCGGATTGATTTTTATAGTCTATCTGTCGGCGGCCGTGGCGTTTGCCAAAACGCGTGGCGTGTCAATCTATATTGAGGGCGAAAATCTGCGCTTCGTAACGCCGTTTGGAGTCAGGACCGTCGATTTGAACTCAATTTCAAAGTTTTATGCTGCGACAGCGAACGCTGTTTACTTTGAAACAACGTCTGGAAAGACCTTCGGTATATTCTGTGGAATGTCCGATCGCCCGAAGGAGTCCATAGCGAAAATCTTGAACGAACATCTGGGTTCGGCGTCGCAAGTGTAGATATGAAGTATCTCCGCGGTAGGTCGCTGACGGGGTCACCGGCTCACGGGCCAGATCTGATCTCCCGGCATGATCGCCGCGTCTTTGGCGCCCCCATCAACAGCTATCTCTGCGCCAACATTCAGGGGGCGGGCGGCTTCCCCAACACCACCTCCGAAACCCCGCGCTTCCCGCCCGCCCGCGTCAGCTGGACATACACGTCCACCGTCGAGCGCACATAGTGGACGACGTCTTCGCGGCTGAGCCTCGCGCCGCCCTGCAGCACTAACAATGCGATCTGTTCGACCGCGCGGGCGGGGCTGTCGGCGTGGACGGTGGTCATGGAGCCGGGGTGGCCGGTGTTGACGGCGCGCAGGAAGGTCCAGGCCTCGGGGCCGCGCAGCTCGCCCAGGATGACCCGGTCGGGGCGCATGCGCAGTGAGGCGGTCAGCAGGTCTTCGGCGGTGACGGCGGCCTCGCCCAGGGCGCCGCGCGCGGCGATCAGGCCGACGGCGTTGGGGTGGCGCAGCAGCAGTTCGGGCGTGTCCTCGATCAGGATCAGCCGCTCCTCCTCGCGGATCTCGCGGATCAGGGCGTTGAGGAAGGTGGTCTTGCCGGTCGAGGTGCCGCCCGAGATCAGGATGTTCAGCCGCCCACGCACCGCCTCGGCCAGCAGGCCGGCGATGTCGCCCGCCTCGCGCAGGGCCCGCAGCCGGGCGTCCAGCGCCGCCCTCGGCCCCGCCGCATCGCCCAGCACCTGATCGAAGGCGCCCGTGGCGGCATAGTCGGACAGGGCGAGGTTCGAGGAGACGTGTTTGCGCACCGCGAGCGCCATATGGTCGCGCGTGGCCGGGGGAATGACGATCTGCACCCGCTCCCCGCCCGGCAGGGCCGCCGACAGAATGGGATGCTCGCGGTTGATGCCCTGATGGGCGAAGGCGGCGATCTGGCGCGCCAGCCGGTTCAGGACGGCGGCGTCGAGCCCCGGGACCTCATGCCGCTCGATCGCCCCGCCCAGGGTTTCGGCCCAGAGTTCGCCCGGCCGGTTGACGTAGACGTCGGTGACGTCGGGCCGCTCCAGCACCCCGGCGAGGGGGGCGAGATAGCTGCGCAGATAGACTTGCCCCTGATGCCCCCCCCCACCGGAGCCGTCGCCGCTCACCGCCGCGTCTCGCTGGACGGGAACTCCAGGTCGCGGGCGACGAAGACGGTGACCCGAACCCCGGCGTCAACGCGCAGGGTGGGGCGGATCTGGCCGCCGCCGCCGGTGACGGCGGATGCGCCGCCGCTGCCCTGGGCCACGCCGGGCAGGGCGACGACCACGCCGTTGTCGCCGGTCAGGCTGCGGCTGGCCAGCCCCATGCCGAAGTTGAGGGTCGACTGCAGGAAGGCGGCGCCGAACCGTTCGAGGAAGTGGCTGTTGACCTTGCCCTGGATGCCCGCCCGGCCCTGGACGTCGGCGGCGGGGGAGGCGAGGGCGATAGTGACCCCGTCGGGCCGCACCAGCCGGGTCCACTGGACGAAGGCGCGGTTCTGGCCGGCGTTGAGATCGGCCTCATATTCTCCGAACAGCCGGGACCCACGCGGGATCAGGACCTGACGTCCGTCGAAGCCGGTGACGTCGCGCGAGACGATGGCGCGGACATGGCCCGGACGGGTGGAGTCCAGCGCGGTCTCCAGCACGGCGGGGATCAGGGTCCCCTGCGGCACCGTGGTGGCGCGGCGGGTGAGGCGGGCGGCGCGGATGGCGCCTTCGGCGGCGCCCATGGTGGCGGGGGCGGTCTGGCCGGGAGCGGGCGGGGTCGTCATTGCGCCGCCGGAGGTATTGTCGATCACCAGGGCCGGGCTGCTGGACCCCGCGCTCGCCGTCTGCTGCGGCGGATAGGGCATGGCCTGGGGCATGGTCTGGGGCATGGCCTGGGGCGGGGGGAAGCCGGTGGGCGGCGCATAGGCCGGCATGGATTGGGGCATGGGGGGCATCGTCGGCGGGGCGAAGGCCGGCGCCTGGAACGGCGCACCCACAGGAGCGTAAGACGGCGCGATGGGCCGGGGCGGCGGGACGCCGGTCGGCGGCGCCGTTATCGGCGCAGGCGCCGGGGGCGGCGCGTCCGTCTCGATATAGAGCGGCGGAAGGGCGGGGGCGGTCTGGAGGGCGTCGGCGGCGCGCGGCGCGGTCGACGGCGCCGTCCGGTCGCGGCGGGCGCCGTCCAGGACCGCGAACAGGGCGACGGCGGCCAGGGCCGCGCCGCCGGCGAACAGCCAGACCGGCGTCGGGGGGCGGCGCGAGGCCACGACCGGCCGTATATCGGTCCCGCTCACCGGGACCGGGACGGTCGAGGTCGTGGTGCGTGTCTCCTGAACGCTCATCGGGCTGGCCTGACACGCTGGCGGTCGGCGCGCGCGGTCTCATGCTCCAGCCGGAACAGCAGGGTGCGGTGCACGGCGTCGATGACATAGCGGCCGTCGCGCATGTTTCCGTCCAGCAGTATCTCGTCGCCGCGCTCGTCGATGGCGAAGACGGCGGGCAGGATTTGCTGCGGCCGCCATTCGATGGTGGTGCGCACCCCGTCGTCGGAGATCGCGGCGGGCCTCAGGGGGCGGGCGCCGCCCAGCCGATAGCGGCCGATCCCGGGCTGGGGGACGGGGGCGGCGGGAACGGCGGCGCTGTCCGCATAGGTGAAGCGAACCGTGAAGGGGGTGTCCGGTCCGGGCGCGAAGGCGGGGTTGAGCTCGAAGCTGTAGACCCGGGCATCGGTGATGACCGTCATATTGGTCGGGCCGCCGGTCCTCAGCGCCTTCAGGAACAGGGCGTCGCCCTGGTTGTTCAGCGTCGCCTGCCAGGCCTCGCTGTCGCCGATGGCGACATTCTCCACATGCTCGCCCGAACTGAAGATGACCGTCAGCTGATAGCGCGGGGCGATGTTCAGCCGGAAGACCCGGGCGGGATCATAGGGCAGGGTCAGCAGCCGCGGGTCGGCCGCCGCAGAGGCGGAAGGCGCCGACGCCGCCGCGCCGGGCGGGATCTGGCCGGGCACGGTCTGGGCCGTCGCCGGAAGAGCGAGAGCGGCCAGGAACAGGGGAAGAAGGCGGCTCACGGCATCCTCCCCGCGACCGGAACCGCATCGACGGGCTCAAGGCTGACCGGCGGCGGGGGAGGCGGCGGCGCGACCTCGACTTCCGCCTCGAGGGCCTCGGCGTCGCGGCGATAGCGGACCACCTGGAAGCCCAGCGGATTGAGGAAGCGGTCCTCCGTCGACATCGGCTCGCCGGAGAAGCGGTATTCGACCACGGCTGCCCAGGGCCGGGCCGGCGATGCCTGGCCGCCCGCGTCGCGGCGGATCGTCTCGAAGCGGACCAGGGCCGACTGGTTGTCGAGCGGGGAGACGCTCTTGACCCGGGTCTCGATCACGGTGGTTCGGGGATAGAGGGTCAGGGGGCTGTCGGGGCCGCCGTTGCGCATCCGGTTCAGATAGTCGGTGCGGGCCTGTTCGGCCGACCACAGGCCCACCTTGCGATAGTCGGCCTGGACGCTGGCGATGTCGAAGCTTTCGCGGCCGATGACGTACTGGACCAGCATCGACTGGACCAGGGCCTTGTCGGGCGTGATCTGGCCGGGATCGAGAGGCTTGAGTTCCTGAACGAAGCCCGTCGTGCGGTCGACCATCAGCGTATAGGGCACGACCGTCTTCAGAGGCATCAGGACCAGAAGGGCGAAGCCCTCGACGACGGCGACCACGCAGGCGCCCCCGGCCACGATCCAGGCGATACGCGTCGACTTCCTCAGGGCGCCGATCTGATCGGCCGCCCAGCTGCCGGCCTCGCGGTAATAGGCGTCCAGCGCTTCGCGACTGGTCTTCTTCATGAACGGCGATCCCGAAGTGTGGCCCCGACGGATTTCCTCGGCCGGGTGCGGCGCAGGGGTTGGCCCATGGCCGGGACGGTGAATTCAGCGGAGCCCCCCGTGGCGCCGGCGGCCCCGGCGACGACGACCGCGGCGGCGGCCGGCGCCCGACCGCTCACGGCGGCGGCCAGGGTCCGGGTGCGGGTCTGTTGCTGTTCGCGGCGCTGGGCGGCGACCAGGGCGCGGGCGACGCCCAGGGCGCGCGGTGCGGCCCCGGCATCCTCCCGGCCCGTCACGGCGACGACCGGTTCGGGCAGGCGGACGGCGGGCGCGGACGGCAGTTCGATCCGGGGCGCCTTGGGCAGGCTGATCATGAAGGACAGACGCAGGATGACGCCCAGGGCGCCCAGCAGGGCCAGGGCGAAGGCCAGGCACATGACCATCAGCTCAACCGGCGCCGCCGGAACGATCTTGTGGGCCAGCCGCTGGTCCAGCACCTCGGCCAGCCAGGGCTCCAGCATGGCCAGTTCGACGCCGAGGACCACGGTCGTGGCGACCGACGCCAGAAGGGCGAAGACCAGAGCCCGCGCCCAGCCGACGAACAGGCCGCGCGCCATGTCGAACAGCAGCAGACCGGCGAACAGCGGGGCCAGGGCCAGCAGCAGGCCGGCCGTCAGCCGCACCACGGCGAAGGCGGCGATGGCGCCCGACAGGAACACCACCCGCGCCGAGCCGAAGGCGGAATCGTCGCGAATAGGATAGCGCCGATCGGGTTCCCCGGGGGCGGGCAGGTTCGGAGTCTGGAAGGCAGCGGAGGTGTCGCCGCGCCCACTGCCCTCGTTGGTCAACCGGTTGATCGCCATGTCGGCGGCCTGCAGCCGGTCGATCAGCTCGCCGCGCGCCGCGGGCAGGCCGGCGGGACGGCCGATCAGGGCGCCGATCTCGGCGGGGCCGTCGACGACCAGATCATAGACCACGGCGCGATAGGCGGGCCAGCTGGTGGCGATCAGCAGGACGACGCCGATCTTGACCACCGCCATCACCCCGTCTCTCAGGCTCAGGCCGCCGCCGAGGATCAGGCGCAGGCCGAAGACGGCGACGAAGATGGTCAGGATGCCGGTCAGGGCGAGCGAGACCGGGGACCCGGGATCCGCCAGGGCCTGATAGCCCGTGGTTCCGATCGTCTGGGCCTGACAGTCGATGTGCCGCAGCAGGGTCGAGAGGAACTGGTCGCCGGTCGCGACGGCGGGACAGGTCGCCATGGTCAGGCCCTCTCCAGCAGCGGCGCCATCCAGTCGGCGGGATCGTCGCCGACCGAGGCGCGGATGTCGTCGAGCAGCCGCACGGTCCGTTCGCGCCCCGACAGGATGGTCAGAAGGTCGTCCTCGCCGGTCAGGTCCAGCCGGGCCACCACGCTCTCGCCGCCGCGCTTGATCAGGAAGCAGTGCGAACTGTCGGGCAGGGTGCGGATCAGGTCGAACTCGTGCGGCGTCAAACCGAAGCCCTCGACATAGTCCTGGGCCCGGGCCTTGGGGTTGATCATGAAGATCTGGGTGGCGGCCTGTTCGACGATGGCGCTGGCGATGCGGCTCTCCAGGGCGTCCTGGGCGCTCTGGGTCGCGAAGCCGACGATGCCGTTGCGCTTGCGGATGGTCTTTTCCCAGTCCTTGATGCGCCGCACGAAGGCCTCGTCGTCGAGCGCCTTCCAGCCCTCGTCGACGACGATGATCGCGGGCGAGCCGTCCAGCCGTTCCTCGACGCGATGGAAAAGATACATCATCGCCGGCGTGCGGACGGTCGGGTCGTCCAGCAGGATGGTCATGTCGAAGCCGACCGCGCGGGCCGACAGGTCGGTCAGGTCGCGCGGATTGTCGAACAGCCAGGCGTGCTCCCCGTCGCCCCACCAGGGACGCAGGCGCGACCACAGATCCCCGGCCTTCGGACGTCGGTCGCCCCGGAACAGTTCGACCAGATGCCTGAGACGGCGATGGTCGGCAGGCTGGTCGAAATTGGCGCCGACCGCGTCGCGGATCCGCTCCAGGTCCTCGATGTCAGCCCCACCGGCCAGCTGGGCCAGCCAATCGGTCAGGAAGCCGCGGTTGACCGGCGTGTCTTCCAGCTGCAGCGGATTGAGGCCCGAGGCCTCGCCGGGCCGCAGCACGTCATAGCGGCCGCCTATGGCGCGTATGAACAGCTCGGCGCCCCGGTCCTTGTCGAAGAAGATGATGCGCGGGTCCAGCTTGCGCGCCTGGGCCAGCAGGAAGTTGAGCACCACCGTCTTGCCCGATCCGGACGGGCCGATGACGGTGAAATTGCCCAGGTCGCCCTGATGGAAGTTGAAGAAGTAGGGGCCGGCGGCCGTGGTCTCCAGCAGGGTGACGGCGTCGCCCCAATGGGCGTCGCGCGCCTGACCGACCGGGAAGTTGTGGGCGCTGGCCAGGCCGGCGAAATTGTTGGTCGAGACCAGACCGCGCCGCGCGACATATTTGAAGTTGGCCGGAAACTGGGCCCAGAAGGCGGGCTCCAGCGCCAGGTCCTCGCGCACGGCGATGACGCCCATGTCGGCCATGGCGGCGGTCACCTCGGCGACGGCGGCGTCGACCTGGGCCGGGGTCTCGCCCCGGACGGCGATGGTCATGTGATGCTCGCCATAGCCGGCGCGGCCGGCGGCGACGTCGTCCTTGGCCTGGGCCAGTTCGTCGCGCAGGGACAGGGCCTCGTCCTCGGCCGAGCGCATGCGCCTGAGCGCCAGGTTCATCCGCTCCAGCGCCGCCTGGCGCTCGACGAAGGCGAAGGACTGGGTGACGGTCAGTTCGAACGGAAGGCGCAGAAGTTCGTCGAACATCCCCGGCGCGCTCCAGGCCGGATAGTCCTTGATCGAGACCAGCCCCAGGAAGCCGCGCGGAAGATGGCCCGTCGCCGAGAGCTCGACCGCCTCCTGGCCGAAGCTGATCCGGCGGGCGGGCAGGTAGGCGCCGATATCCTGATGCGGCAGCAGCACCGGCCGCTGGTCGCCGTTCAGCAGGGTGGACAGGAACTCCAGCGGCCGCGAGCACAGCCCGTTCGGCGTCTCGTGCACGCCCAGCAGCGTCGGGGCATAGTCGCCCAACGCCGCCAGCAGGGCGTCGCGGCCCGCGTCCAGCTGCCCCAGCTCATAGGCCAGGGCCAGGCCGGGGTCCTCGCCGGCGCGGGCGAACCAGTTGCGCAGCCGGTCGGCCATGCCGATCCGCCCCTGCAGAGGTCGGCGGACGAGGGTCAGATAGAGGTCGTTGACGAACAGCTGCTTGGCCGCGAGCCGATCCGCCCAACGATCTCCCAGCGCCTGGGAGAAGTCGTCCGGATAGACGGCGTCGCCGTCGACGCTGACCCGCCGCCGGACGATGTGGTGATACAGGGCGAAGCGCGAGGATCCGATCGCGCGCAGCATCGCGTCGCGCAGGGTCTTTCGGTAGTTCAGCTCATCGGTGTCGGCCGTCTCGAACAGCAGGCCGCGCAGATGAATGGTCTGCATCAGCAGGCCGTCGCGGGTCTCGATCGTGTGATCGTTGACGTGGCGCGCGTACGGCAGGTGGACGCCCGCCGATTGCTCGCGCTGAACGCTCCGCGCGCCCTGGCTCAGGGACGGTAGGAGTTGCATCGCCAGATACGGTGATTGGGCACACGCGGGCACCGGCCGAGCCGCATCAGCCACAGATCGATGATGCGCGGCTCACGCAGGCAAAGCAGGACGCCGACCCCGTGAATGACCAGGGCGAGGGGCAGAACCCAGACCGACCTGAAGATCAGGAAGAATTCGGCGGCCACGACGGCGTTGATCACGAAATAGTTGTAGGTCACGCCCGCGAACATCTGCGGCCGGGTCAGGGCGGTGAACAGGGGTGTGCGGTCCAGGCCGTCCAAAAGATCAGCCGCCGAGCACGGCGGCGGAGCGGATGCCGGCGACGATGCTCACCGCGCCGAACAGGATGAAACAGCCCAGGATGACCACCGCGCCGTGGCGCCAGTTGATGCGGCCCGTCAGCATGCCGAAGCCCACGCAGGCGATGGCGATGACCGCCACCACGGTCGCGACGGTGCCCAGAAGTGTTCCCTGAAGCCATTGAACTGCTGAGACAATTGGTCCCGATCCGCGCGGATCGGCCAGACTGGTCTGGGCGTTGGCCACAACCGGCGCGGCCACGGCCACGGCTCCGAGGAAGGCGCGCGAAAACGGCCTGATCAACTTGCGCATACCCATCCGGAAATCCCCTACTGCCCCGCATAATGACGGGATTTCGGCGACTGCCAAGTGCGAAAGCGGGCCTGTCGATCGCCGATCGCTCCGTCGCGATGTGCGCCGGGATCAGGAATTTCTAACAACGCAAGGATGCATAAGGGTTTTCCGTATCCGAGGGGGCGTCACTTCCCTGGTTCTCTCACAGCGTGCGAAGAAATTCACGGTTCACTACCTTGACGTTAAGTGGCCGCTCGGGTGACCCTCGGTTTTGGAGGGGCTGATCATGCGCATTTTGATGACGGCGGTATCGCTCGCGGGGCTCGTGGCCGCATCATCTGCGGCGGCCCAGACGGCCCAGACCTATGTCTATGACGCGCAGGGACGGCTCAGCGGAGCGACCCGGGTCGTTGCGGGCTCGACCTCCAGCTTCACCAGCTACACCTATGACGGCGCGACCAACCGTACGGCCAAGACGGGTCAGACCTTCTCCGCCCCGGCGACGTCCTGGGTCCTGGCCTCGGGCGAGCAGATGGTCCTTCAGCAGAACCTGATCTCGGCCGACAGCCGGTTCCGGTTTGCCGTGCAGAACGACGGCAACATGGCTGTCTGGTGGGGATCGACCCTGCTCTGGGCCGCCAATACCTATGGCACCCAGGCCAACTTCCTGGCCATGCAGGGCGACGGCAACCTGGTCCTCTACGGCCCCAACTATTCGGTCGTCTGGATGTCGGGCACCAACGGCCACCCGGGCGCGCATCTGGTCATGCAGAACGACGGCAACCTGGTGATCTACGACGGACCCACGGGGATCTGGTCGACCGGCACCGGCGGCCACTAGCCCGCGATCCGCCTCAGCGACGCCGGGCGCGGATACCCGGCACAGCCTGATCCGAGACTAACCGCACCCCGGGGGGACATCGTGCGTCACTGGACCATCGTCGGACTGATCGTCGTGCTGGCCGGGCTCTTCGGAGCGACGGGAAGGGCCGTGGCGCAGAGCCCGTCCCAGCCCGTTCCGCCCGAGCACTACACTCTCGATCCGCGCGGCGTGGACCTCGTGACAGGCATCTTCAACCACAGCTCGACCGATGTCGTCATCGGCCAGCCGGGGGCAGGGGGGCTGTCGCACGCCCGTCAGAACCTTCAGTTCGGCTGGACCGACTCGGTGCAGGGCAGCCTGAGGGGGGCGGGATCCAGCGTCGTCACCGTCATCTATGGCGTGGAATCCGAGGTCTTCACCCTGAGCGGCGGGGTCTATACGCCGGTGAGCGCCCAAGGGGCGACCCTGACCCAGTCGGGAACCGACTACATCTACACCACCGCCTCGGGCGCCGTCGTCAAATACACGACCAACTACTGCTACACGACGACCGGCGGCTCCTGCACCACCAGCGCCTACCTCTATGAGGTGACCGATCCGACGGGCGAAAAGACCACCTACACCTACACGACCCAGAACTATCTGCGCAGCGTCGATTCCAACGGTAACCCGGTCACGGGCACCGCGGTGCGCCTGACGTCGATTGCGAACAATCGCGGCTATATGCTGAAGTATGTCTATCAGAGCAATACGATCGCCGGATCCGGGGGAAGCGCGACGCTCAACGCCCGGGTCCTCGCCTGGATGACCATCGCCGGCGTCACGGGCGTCAACACCGCGGTCGACTACTGTGACCCCGCAGCCGCCAGCTGCACCTACTCCCGGACCTGGCCCTCGGCGACCTACGGCTATCCGGCCAGCGGCGACCAGACCGTCACCGACCAGTCGGGCCGGACCACCACCTACTACTATAACGGCCTGTACGGCGCCCCTGTCGGAATCCGCTATCCCGGTTCGTCCTCCAACGATGTGACGATCACCTACACCGGCTCGGGCGGATCGACGCGGCTGAGCACCGTCACCGATGCGACGGGAACCTGGAACTACAGCTATTCGGACTCCGGCTCGACCCGGACCATGAACGTCACCGGCCCTCTCGGCCAGGCGATGACGGTGATCTCGGACCAGACCATCGACCGCGCCACTAGCGTGACCCAGACGACCTCTGCTTCGCCGCCGGTCAGCAGCACTTGGACCTACCACTACGACGGCCAGCGGCGGCTGGACCAGATCACCAACCCCGAGGGCGACTATACGGTTCTGGCCTATGACGCCCGGGGCAATTTGATCTCGACGGTCGCGCATGAGAAGCCGAGCGTGGGTTCGGGGACCATCACGACCAGCGCGGCCTATCCGTCGACCTGTTCCAACCCGGTGACCTGCAACAGGCCTCTAACCACCACGGACGAGCGGGGCAATGTTACCGACTATGTCTGGAACGGAACCCACGGCGGGCTGGAGAGCGTGACCGCGCCGCTGCCCAGTCCGTCGGCGACGGTGCGGCCGCAGACGCGCATCAGCTATGCGGCCCAGACGGCCTACTACAAGAATAGCTCAGGCGTGATCGTCGCGGCCACCTCCTCGATCACCCTGCCGGTGTCGACCTCGGCCTGCGCCACGAATGCCGCGCCCGCGTGCGTCGGCACCATCGACGAGGTGAAGGCCACGGTCGTCTACGGCTCCACTGGCGTGGCGAACAACCTTCTGCCGACCAGCATGACCCAGGGTGACGGAGGCGGCACGCTTTCCGCGACCACCACCTCGACCTACGACGCCAACGGCGACGTCCTGACGGTCGATGGGCCCCTGTCCGGCACGGGCGACACCACCCGGTATCGCTATGATACCGCACGTCAGGTGGTCGGCATCGTCGGCCCGGATCCCGACGGCGCCGGCGCCCTGCTGAATCGCGCCCAGCGCATCACCTACAATGCGAACGGCCAGGTTACCCTGACCGAGGCCGGCACGACGCCGGGCTATTCCGACACGGACTGGTCGAACTTCTCGGTCCTGCAGAAGCAGGCGACCGACTATGACTCCTGGGGCCGCCCGGTGGTCTCGCGGTCGCAGGACGCGGGGGGGAACACCCTGGCCCTGCAGCAGGTCGGCTATGACGCGGCCGGCCGGACACAGTGCGCGACGACGCGGATGAACCCGGGCGCGTTCGGAAGCTTCCCGGCCACCTCGGCCTGTTCGCTGGGGACCACCGGCGGGTATGGCCCCGACCGCATCGTCCAGATGGCCTATGACGCCGCCGACCGCCCGATCAGCTCGACCAGTGGCGTCGGCACGGGGACGACCCTGACCGAGAGCGTCAGCTATACGGCCAACGGCCAGACGGCCACACTGACGGACGGGAACGGCAATGTCTCGACCTATGCCTATGACGGCTTCGACCGGCTCTACCGCCAGTGCTATCCCGGCGCTGCCACCTGCGCCTCGGCGACGCCGTCAGTGTATGAGCAATACGGCTATGACGCTGCCGGCAACCTCACCTACCACCGCGACCGCGCCGGTCAGAATTTCGGGATATATATCGACAACCTGAACCGGCTCGGTTCGGTCTATTCGACCGACACGCCCTCGACGATGCCTCAGCGGTTCTACGAGTACGACAATCTGAACCGGACGAAATGGGTTCACACCCCGACCGCTGCCCCCTGGGTGACGAGCTGGGGCTACGACGCCCTCAATCGCCCGCTTTATGAACAGGTCTGGGAGACTTCGACCGGCGCGACGAGCACGGTCAGCTATGGTTATGACGCCGCCGGTCGCCGGACCTACATGCAATGGCCGGATGGCTTCTATGTCAACTACGACTGGAGCGTCGCCAACGATCTGATGACGATCCGGGAAAACGGGAACACGACGTGGGCTCTGGCTGCCTATACCTACGACAATCTGGGCCGCCGCACCTTCACCTCACGGAACAACGGCGCCAACTCCAGCTACGCCTATGACGGGATTTCGCGCCTCGCCAGCCTGACGAACGACCCGGCGGGCACAGCGCAGGACCTGACTCTCGGCTTCGGCTACAACCCGGCGGGTCAGATTATCAGCCGGTCGGTGTCGAACAACGCCTATGTCTACACCCCGGCCTCGACGGCGATCGCCTACGTCAACAATATCCTGAACCAGCTGACGAGCATCAACGGCTCGGGCGTGGGCTACAACGCCCGGGGCGAGATCACCTCGGTCCCCGGCGCGACCTACGGCTACGACGCTCTGGGCCAGATGACCTCGGCCTCGGCCGGGTTCGGCAGCGCCGGCTTCACCTATGACAACCTCGGCCGTCTGCGCGGCTCGACCGGTTCGACGACCCGCCGCTATCTCTACGACGGCCAGCAGGTCATCGCCGAATACGACGGCTCGGGCGTGATCCAGGGGCGTTATGTCCCGGGTCTGGGCCTGAACGATGTGGTGACCAGCTATGACGCCGGCGGCAACCGCAGCTGGCTGCTGTCGGACGAGCGTCAATCGGTCGTGGCCCTGACCAACGGCTCAGGCGCAGCCTTCGTCACCAACACCTATGACGAATACGGCGTCCCGGGGGCCTCTAACGCCGGTCTGTTCCAGTACACCGGCCAGATGTGGCTGCCCGACGCCCAGCTCTACCACTACCGCGCCCGCGCCTATGCGCCCCAGATCGGGCGGTTCATGCAGACCGATCCGATTGGGTATGGGGCGGGAGCAAACCTGTATGCATACGTGGGCGGGGATCCGATGAACTGGGTAGATCCGCTGGGCCTTGATAAGTGCGAGCCCAGTGAGCAGAAAAAAGGCGAAGACCTTCCTCCCGTAGACGTCTGCGGCAAGAAGAAGGAGGTCGTGGGCGGCGGTCTCGCGCCGGGCGTGCTGACCTTTGGTGGGGCAGGGAACGGATTCGGGGGAACGGGAGGTGGTTCGACCTATGATGGTCCTGCGACGCCCGTTGCTGACGTAGTGGTGACTAGGCCTAAGCCCTCGCCTAAGTTCATTACGCCTACCAATCCCCCGCAAGCCCCGCCTTCACTTGAATCTCTCCCGCCGGGATGGTCTGTTCGAATCATGCCAGCGACCGAACAGTACCCGAATGGATACTGGCAAATGCGAAACGAATTCAATCAACCTATTGACCCTTCTACGATGAGGCCGCCCAGCAACGTAACAAGTGCTCAAAGTAGATCTATGACTCATGTTCCACTTCCAGATAATTCGCCTCCTATTGGGTCTGCGTTATTGGCGATTATAGGAAGATTTGGACCAATTGGTGCGGGTCTTGCTTATATGCTTAGGCCGACTCCCGCCTACTGAGGATCGAGATGTATAACATTGATTTCGAAGATGAGCTTCCTAGCCTAGCTGGGGCAAGATTTGTTCAACTATGCATCGGTTCAAGTGACCTCATACTAAATTTCGAAAGGCAGTTTAGCATATCCGTTACTTCAGATATCCTGATAGAGGAGGGTGGTGTGAAGAGAAAATCTATTTTACCGCATAATCGTCTTGCGCATAGTATCGGGCTGGTAATCAATAGTATTGGATCTATAGATAAACATTCTTTCTATATTGAATTTGAAGATAAACTAAAGGTCATATTTTTCGATGATTCTTTCGGTGCTTATGAATCATTCCATGTAAAAATTGGTGATAATATATATATAGTTTGAATATCTTACTATATTACAGCTTATTTCCATTGTTTATCGTCAGTTATTGCAATGATTGGCGCTTTCTGCGAAGTGTTTCTGGCGCTAAACGGAAGTATGTGGGCGTGGGGCCGGGTAGCCCACTGCGGATTGCTAGAGCTGGCGCATCAGAAGAGTCCGATCGGACGGTCTTTGATCGAATAGTGATTTCATCGCTCACCCCCCTCATAAAAATCCTCCGTACCCGCTTGCGGCGCAGGCCGGGGCCGATTAGAGAAGCCGCTCGCTTCGACCGAGCGTATTATGACACCGCGGAGAGGTGGCAGAGTGGTCGAATGTACCGCACTCGAAATGCGGCGTGCCTGGAAGGGTACCGTGGGTTCGAATCCCACCCTCTCCGCCATTCATTCCCTTGAGAACTAAAGACTTTCCCCGATGGGGACCCCCGCTGCGGCCCTATGTCGGGCGGGTGTTTGCGCGGCCGCTGGGCTAGCGTTGGGCGGGGAGGGCGAGGCCGGGGGCGTGGCCGTCGTTGGGGCCGCCCTCGCGGTCGGCGCCGGTGAAGCGGAAGAGCTCGGCGGGGCGGCCGCCGGTGGCGGCGCTGAGGCGGCCGGTGGCCTCGACCAGACCGGTGCGCTCGACCCCGCGGCGGAAGTTCTGCTTGTGGAGCGGCAGGCCGGCGACGGCCTCGGCGGCGGACTGGAGGCCCGACAGGGTGAAGGTCTCGGGGGCCAGTTCGAACAGGACCGGGCGGTACTTGAGCTTGGAGCGCAGGCGACCGAGGCCGGTGGCGAGGATGCGACGGTGGTCCGAAGCCATGGCCAGACCCGGCAGGGCGGCGGTGGGGCCGGCTTTGGCGGCGCGACCTGCGTCGCGGGCGGCTTCCGGGACCAGACCGGCCTCGTAGAGCAGTTCATAGCGCTCCAGCACCCGCTCCTCGTTCCAGCGGGCGCCGGGGGCGAGGGCGAACAGGCCTTCGGCGCGGGCCAGGCGGCGGGCGTCGGCGCCGGCCCAGTCGCGCAGGGCCTCGGCGATCAGGGCGCGGGCGGGGTCCTTGGGGTCGCGACGGTCCTCCCAGGGGAAGGCCTCGAGCACGGGTGTCCAGTGGGCCTCGGCGGCGTCGGCGGTCGCGGCCTCGCGCGTGAGAGCCAGGTAGCCGACCGAGATCTCGCGAGCCCGGTCGGGACCGGGGGCCGCGCGGGGGCTCTCGCGGCCCGCGTCGCCGAAGGTGTAGAGCTGTTCGACGAAGCCGGGGCGGAAGCCGGTCTGGGCGGTGACGAAGGCGCGCAGCGACAGCTCGAACGTCCGGTCATGGGCAGGGTCGAAGGGGCCGGACGGCAGGGCCGTGGCCTCGCCCGCGCCGGTGGTCAGGACGCAGAGCCGTCCGCCGCGCGGCGGATCGCGCAGGGCCATGACGACCGCCGAGAGGCTGATCCTGACGCCGTGCTCCCCCCCGAAGGCCATGGCTACTCCGTATGCCAGGCGTCGGGGGCGGGCATGATGCCGACGGCCTCGCCGAGGACGCGGAAGCGCTCGAGATAGCGGGCCTGGGCGATCGGGGCGGGCAGGGGGTCGATGGTCAGGTCGTAGCCCGCCGGCGGGGCGCCGAAGATCTTGAGCGACTCGGCGCGGCCGAAGCCCGCCAGCTGGGTCGCCTCGAAGAAGGCGCAGGCCCGGTCGGCCTTCTTGATCAGGGTCTTGATGGCCACCGGCGACTTGGGCGGCAGGCCGAAGCGGACGTGGATGGCGTCTTCCAGGCGGGCCTCGAAGGCCTTGTAGCTGACGCCCAGGGCCGCCTTGAAGGGGGAGATCATGTCGCCGATGACGTACTCCGAGGCGTCATGCAGCAGGGCGGCCAGACGCCATTTGGGGTCGAGGTCCGGCTTCATATGGACCGCGATCTCCTCGACCACGCAGGAGTGCTGGGCCACCGAGAAGGCGTGCTCGCCGATGGTCTGGCCGTTCCAGCGGGCGACACGGGCCAGGCCGTGGGCGATGTCCTCGATCTCGATGTCGAAGGGCGAGGGATCGAGCAGGTCGAGACGGCGGCCCGACAGCATGCGCTGCCACGCCCGGGGTGCGTTCTTTGAGGTCGGGTCGGCCAAGTCGTTGATCCTGCTGTCGGCAGGTCAGGTGACCCATTGCGGCGGCGCGATCAAGCCCGGGAGGGCCGCCACTTCAATCTTTTGGGGCCTCTATTCCCCGACGTTGAGGGCCACCAGGTCCTTGGCGTCGTCGAAGACGCGGTCGGCGTGGCGCTCGCGCGAGCGGACGGTGGCGACGACGATCGGGCCGCCGCGCGGGCCGCGCGCCTCATAGCCGACGGTGCGCCAGCCCTCGGGCGAAGGGCGGTTGTCGGTCAGGAGGTAGGTCTGGCGCACGGCCTCGCCGGGGGCGCGGGTGCGGACTTCGGCGGAGTCGTTGCTGGCCTGGACGGAGACCGAGTCGGAGTTGCCGCCGGCGGTCAGATGGCCGTTGACCGAGGCGTCGCCGTCCTTGGCGCGGATGGTGATGCCGCCGATGCGGACGTCGGCCTTGTCACCGTTGGCCTCGACATGGATGCCGGGCATGTGGACCGAGGCGCGGTCGCCCTGGGCGTCAACCTGCATGCCGGGGGCGGAGATGTGGGCGCTGTCGGCGTCGGCCCCGGCTTCGGCGTCCGCCTTGGCGGCTTCAGCGTCGGCCCGGGCGCTCTCGGCGTCGGCGCGGGCGGCCTCGGCGTCGCCACGGGCAGCCTCGGCGGCCGAACGGCTGATCTCGGCGGCGGTCTGGGGCATGACGCTGAGCAGGCCCGCCTCGAAGGGCTTCAGGGCAGGGCCGGCGTCATCGCCGTCCAGGGTGACCAGATGCAGCTCGACCTCGGCGCCGCGCGGCCCGGCATAGGTGCAGACCTTGCCGTCGGCGCTGGCCGAGCCCTTGCGGGTCAGGGAGCCGATGCTGTCGGGGCATTGCAGGGCGTCGATGACCTTGAGCACCCCCTTGGCGTCGCTGTTGGAGCGGGTGGTGGAGATGCGCACGCCGTCGTTGTCACAGGCGGTCAGGGCCAGGGCGGGGGCCAGGAGGGCGGCACAGGCGACGAGTGTGGGCAGGCGCATCGAAAGGGTCCTCTTCACAGGCCTATCCTGCGCGGAACGCCGGCGCATTCCAGTGAAATCGCGGTAATCGGCGTGACGAAACCTGTCCGTTCCCGTGTCAGGCATGAAATGCGATCAGTTCTCAAGAACCGGGGCGGGCGCCTTCGCGGCGGTTGAGGAACGCCAGCCGCTCGAACAGGTGAACGTCCTGCTCGTTCTTCAGCAGGGCCCCGTGCAGCGGCGGGATCAACTTGTTGGGCGTCTTCTCGCGCAAGGTTTCCGGGTCGATGTCCTCGACCATCAGCAGCTTGAGCCAGTCGAGCAGTTCGGAGGTCGAGGGCTTCTTCTTCAGGCCCGGCGTGTCGCGGATCTCGTAGAAGGTCTTGAGGGCTTCCGAGACCAGGCGTTGCTTGATGCCGGGGAAGTGGACCTCGATGATCGACCGCATGGTCTGGTCGTCGGGGAAGCGGATGTAGTGGAAGAAGCAGCGGCGCAGGAAGGCGTCGGGCAGCTCCTTCTCATTGTTCGAGGTGATGACCACGACCGGGCGGACCTCGGCGCGGATCGTCTCGTCGGTCTCCTGTACGTAGAACTCCATACGGTCGAGTTCCTGGAGCAGGTCGTTGGGGAACTCGATGTCGGCCTTGTCGATCTCGTCGATCAGGAGAACGGGGCGGACGGGGGAGGTGAAGGCCTCCCACAGCTTGCCCTTCTTCAGATAGTTGCGGACGTCGTGGACCCGCTCCTCGCCGAGCTGGGAGTCCCGTAGACGGCTGACGGCGTCGTATTCATAAAGGCCGTTGTGGGCCTTGGTCGTCGACTTGACGTGCCAGGTGATCAGGGGGGCGTTGAGGGCCCGGGCCATCTCATAGGCCAGGACGGTCTTGCCGGTGCCGGGCTCGCCCTTGATCAGCAGGGGCCGCTGCAGGGCCACCGAGGCGTTGACCGCGACCTTGAGGTCGTCGGTGGCGATGTAGTTCGAGGTCCCCTCGAACCGGTCGGTCGGCTGGGTCATGCAAGGCTCCGGTCAGTCCCGGTCACGCCTAGCGCCGAAGCCCGGGGTTAACAACGATAAGGTTCGTGGCAAGGGGCGCATTGCACTCGGAAAAAGTTTTGCACTCCGAGTGCAAATCGGAGGCGGGGTGGGAGGTTCGGCGTCGAGCCTGTTGAAAGGGCTTGGCTTTAATTTTGATGCACCCGGTGCATCGATTGCACTCGCGTGCAAGGGCGAGTGCAGGCGGCATTGATGGATAGCGATGTCAAAGACCCGAAGCGCGGGGAGTGTACGCCGGGTTTCGGGCATGCTGAACCGAATGGGGGTGTGGATGGGGAAGGGGTTGGATTCGTGAATGATTTGGAACCAATCAATGCTAGCCAACCGCCGCCAACTCTTTCGTCATCCTCCGGCGAGCAAAGCGAGACCGGGGGACCCAGCGGCCTGCGTGAGCAGGACTCTTCGCGAAGGCATTCCTCAAGCATCGTGCCCGAACAGGTCGCCTTCGGCGCCGCTGGGTCCCCCGGTCTGCGCCGCGAAGGCGCGGCTTGCCGGAGGATGACGACAGTAACCTAGCTGATCCGCTTGACCGACACCGGGTCGCTGGCGGGGAAGGTTTCCTCGATGCCTTCGTCGACGAGGGCTTCCTGGCGGTCTTCGGCGGCGTGGAGGGCGTCCTTGAGCTGGTCGGGCTTGCCCTTCTGCGGGGCGGCCCGGCGGGCGTGAGGGATCTGGGTGTCGCAGTCTTCGCGGGCTTTTTCGATGTCGCTCATCGGATTTGCTCCTGTTGTTCGGACCCTTCAGGGCCGTAGCCGAGGTCGTCGATGTCGTCGTCGGAGAGGGTCTTGGCCTCCCAGTGGGCGGCGCTGGCCTGGGCCCCGCGCGCGTTCTCCATCAGGCCGGCGTAGACCAGCTCGACCTCGTCCTCGCCGCGCAGGCCGTCGCTTTCGGCGTCGATCTGGTTCACGCGCTCGCGGTCGGCGCCGAGGATGGCGTCAGCCTCGGCCTCGATGCCCGAGGCACCGAGTTCGTCGTCGAGATCCTGATCGTCCTCGTCGAAGTCGTCTTCGTCGGCGTCGCCCTCGGCCTGGGTGACGTCGAGGACGTCGTCGGCCTCGTCGAGCAGGAAGTCGCCGTCGCCCTCGTCGTCGAGATGGGTCTCGTCGAAGGTTTCGGACTGGTCCTGATCGTCACGGCCGTCATCGAGATCGGGCATGGTTCGCCTCCCTGCTTGGTTACAGGGGAGAACGTTCGGCCGAGCGCGGCTGTTCCGTCAGAAGCCGGACTTAACGACCTGATCCAGGGCCGCACGCACCTCGGCGATGGCGCGGGGCCAGCCGTCGAAGCCGCCGGTGGCGAAGGTGCGGACGCGCGGATAGAAGGGATAGCGGTCCGTCGCCAGCAGGTGCCAGTCGTCTGGAGCGTGGATCAGCCAGGTCCGCGCGCCCGAGGCCGCGGCCATGTTCGTGCCGGCGATGCCCGGGCCGATGACGAGGTCCAGCGCATTGGACAGGGCGGCCAGATCGTCGAGGTCGTCCTTGAGGTTGATCGGCGGGGTCCAGATCTTCGCGCCCGCGGCCTCGGCCGCGGCCAGATCGTCGGAGACGTCGCCGCACTGGAGATTGACCATGACGCAGCCCGGGGCGGTCAGGACGGGCGCCCAGCGTTCGAAGTTGGAGAAGTATCGGGCGCGCACGCCGGTCAGGACCGAGCTCTTCCAGTGCAGCCCGACCTTGAGGCCGGGGCCGAGTTTCTCCAGCTCCGCCTTCCAGTGGGCGACCTTGACCGGGTCGGGGACCAGATAGCCGTCGCGGTCGGGGAAGTCGGCGAGGGTTTGGCGATAGATGGCGGAAAGGCTGGCCATGGGGACCCAGCAGTCGGCTTTTCCCTCCTTTTCCGCGATCTCCTCCATGAAGGGGACGAAGCGGGTCAGGCGGCCCTCGATGCGGACGGCGCGGTGGCCGCCGACAACGGCGGTCGGGAAGGTGCGCTGGTAGATGTCGACGAGGCGGGGCTCGACGGCGATGAAGACCTTGCCGGTCGGGCCGACGGCCTCGACGATGTCGGGCAGGACGGTGCCGAAGACCATCTCGTCGGCGATGCCCTGTTCGCCGACGACCAGCAGCCGCTTGCCGGTGATGTCTTCCGTCTTCGGATTCCAGCGCGGACAGTCGACGAGGACGTGCATGGCCTCGGTCAGCTCGGGGCTGAGGCGGATCTCATAGGCTTCGAAGCCTTCCCTGAGGCGACCCATCCCCATCAGGGTCAGGGCCTTGGCCATGGTCATCATGGCGGCCTCATAGGGGGTCTCGGCCCCGGGCATGGCGGCGTCGAGATCTTCGAGCGCGCCTTCGTGGTCGCCGAGGGGATGGCGGGCGTTGGCGCGGTTGTAGCGGGCCTTGGAGAAGGCCGGATCGATGCGCAGGGCCTCCTCGAAGAAGGTCAGGGATTCGCGCATCTGGCCCTGGTCGCTGAGCACGGTGCCCAGGGTGTTCCACAGGGTCGGCTCGGTCGGCTCGATCTGGATCAGGTCGCGCAGGACGTCGATGGCCTCGTTGTAGCGCTTCTGGTCGCGATAGACGCAGGCCAGGTTATTGACGCCCTCGATATGGCCCGGGTTGGCGTTGAGGAACTTGAGCAGCAGCTTCTCGGCGATCTCCAGATGACCGAGGCGCTGGGCCAGACGACCGAGGTCGTGGGCGATGTCCGGGTTCTCGGGGCTGAGCCTGAGCGCCGCGTCGTAGGCGGTGAGGGCGTGGGACAGATGGCCGCCCTTCTCGCGGCAGATGGCCAGGACGTGCCAGGCCAGGCTGTTGTGCTCATCGGCCTTGAGCACCTGGAGGGCGCGGTTGGCGCCGCCGGCGTAGTCGCCCATGCGCACGGAGGCCAGGGCGGCCTTCAGGGTCTCGATCGCCTTCCTCTGGGCCTTGATCGAGGTGCGGTCGCCGGCCAGGGCCTTCGACAGGCGGCGCAGGGCCTCGGGCGAGGCGGCGTCGCCGACGGCCCCCTGCGCGACCGGCATCAGGGCATGGGCTTCTTCTTCGGGAACAGAAGGATCGGCGGCGAGTACGGACATGGGAAATCGTGCGCTGCGGGACGTGAAATCGCCCTCGCTACGGAGTTTGGCTTAACGGCTCACAAGGGATGGTTAACCACGCCCGTTTAATCTGTGTTGGCCCTCGTGCGTTACAGACGACGCGCGGGTGAGATTGGGGACCTGCCGGATGCCTTTGAAACTGTCGCTGAAGCCGGGTGAGAAGTTCGTCCTGAACGGGGCCGTCGTGCAGAACGGCGACCGTCGCGGCGTGCTGATCCTCCAGAACAAGGCCTCGGTGCTGCGTGAGAAGGACATCATGCAGCTGGAGGAGGTCACCACCCCCGCCAAACGCATCTATTTCCCGGTCATGATGATGTACCTGGACGAGACGTCGGCCCCCAAGGTCTACGACGAGTTCGTGCGTCGGGTGACCGAATTCATGGGGGCCACGCGCAATCCGGAAGCGATGCAGGACTGCGTCGACGCCTCCAAGCACGTGATGGCCCGCGAGTACTACAAGGCCCTGATGTCCGCCCGCAAACTGGTGGACTACGAAGACCAGGTAACGAAGGTTGAGTGATGCTTCAGGCGTATAAGCAGGCGGCCACGCGGGCGGAATCGCCGCGTGAAATGGAGTATCGCCTGTTCGGTCAGGTGACACGGGCGCTGATGCAGGCCGCGGCCGTCGACGCGTCGGATGTCGCCACGCGTATCGACGCCCTGGACTGGAACCGGCGGCTGTGGTCGACCCTGGCCACCGACTGCGCCGATCCGGGCAACTCCATGCCCATGGCCCTGCGCGCCCAGATCATCTCGATCAGCATCTTCGTGGGCAAGCATTCCTCGGTGGTGATGCGCGGCGAGGACGACTTCGAGATCCTGATCGACATCAACCGTTCGATCATGCAGGGCCTGGCCCAGGGCGTTCAGCAGGCCGCCTGAGGCCGACTCTGACCCCGGCGTTCGGGGCGGAGTTTTCCGCCCGGCAAATCCTGACCGGTCCCCGGCGCATGATGCCGGGTTAACCATACAGGGCTGAAACAAGTCCTTGATTTTACATAAGGCCAGACCCGCAAGGTCTGGCCTTTGTCTTGCGTGTGCCCTGACGAGCCAAGAACCGGCTCGACGGCCAGAAGGCCGTTTTCTCCCCGACCAGAATGGAAGGACACCCCCATGGCCAACTCGGTCAATACGAACCCTGGCGCGCTCATTGCGCTTCAGAACCTGAACGCGACCAACGCCCAACTGGCGACCACGCAGTCCCGCATCAATACGGGCAAGAAGGTCGCCAGCGTGAAGGATAACGGCGCCATCTGGGCTATCGCCCAGGGGCAACGCGCCGATATCTCGGCTCTGGGAGCGGTGAAATCCTCGCTCGACCGCGGTGGTTCCGCTGTCGACGTTTCGCTGGCTGCGGGCGAGTCGGTCTCCGACCTCTTGCTCCAACTGAAGGAGAAGGCACTGGCGGCGACCGACAAGTCGCTGTCGACGGCGTCCAGAAGCGCGCTGAACGAAGACTTCAAGGCCATCCGCGACCAGATCACCACGGTCACCAACAACGCCGACTTTAACGGGATCAACCTGATTAAGACCGGCGCCACGGGTTTCCAGGCCCTGGCCAATGCGGCTGGCACCGCGACCCTGACCGTCAAGCCGGAAGTCCTGGCGCTGGGGTCCACGAACGTCACCGTCACCGCGACGACCACCATCGGAACCGCGACCCAGGCCACCTCGGCCCTGGCTCTGGTCTCCGCCTCCATCGACAAGGTCTCGGGCGCCCTGGCGCGTCTGGGTACGGCGTCGAAGGCCATTTCCACGCACTCCACGTTCGTCGGCAAGCTGTCGGACGCGCTGGAAGCGGGGGTGGGCAATCTGGTCGACGCCGATCTGGCGAAGGAAAGCGCCACGCTTCAGGCTCTGCAGACGAAGCAGCAGCTGGGAGCCCAGGCTCTGTCCATCGCCAACCAGGCGCCGCAAATCCTGACGTCGCTGTTCCGCTAGGATGCGTTCAGGGATCAAGCGCCGGAGGGGGAAACCTCTCCGGCGCTTCCTTTTTTGGGGAGGGCTCCCGCTCAGCCGGTGGTGAAGGCCAGCCAGCCGACGACGGGCAGGGCGGTGATGGTCAGGGTGACGGCCACGACGACGCCCGAGGGCTGGACGCGGGCCCGCGTCGAGATCGCCCAGGCGATCAGCCACAGGCCGAACAGGACCACATGGACGCCCAGCCACTGGCGCGGCAGCAGGGCGTTGAACAGGGGCACGGTCGCCAGCTCAACCGCCACCCCGGCCAGGGCGATGATCATCAGGACGGTTTCAGGCATGTGGACCGGGCTCGCGCTCGCGGTCGGATGAGGATGGGTGTGAGCGGTCCGCATCGGACGCCTCGGGGGTTCAGCTTCGACCTTTCCCTTATCGGCCAAAGCAGGACCGCGGGGCATCCGGTGAAACCCGGTACGGCTCTGGGTAATGCCGCCGTCGGCTCGTCTCGAACCCCATTGACGTCAGGGGTTTGCAGTCCCACCTTTCGAGTCCCTGTTAGCAGCGAAAGGAGGTGATCAAGTGATCTCATTGTCCCAAACCCGTACGGTGACCGAAGCTTGGTCCTCTCACGAGGTCCGGGTCTGATAACTCCTTCGCGCGCGGACGGCTTTCGGGCCGGCTGAACGCAAGTAGACAGACTGGTTTCAGGTCAGGCCGTAACGCGGTCAGACAATGAGGGCCGTCGGGGCAACCCGGCGGCCCTTTTTGTTTGGGGCTATCGCTCGCCGCGCGGCGGCTCGCTGCTTGAGCGTGGCCCCTTTTAGCCCAACAGCCCCGCGAACCAGCCCGGGATGTGGGCGAACCAGCCGGCGATGTGGGCGAACCATTCGGCGGCGTGGGTGGCGGCCTCGACGGCGGTGCGCCAGATCAGGGCCAGATAGGCGGCGGTGGCGAGGGTGCCGAGAATGCCGAGCAGGACCGCGACGCCGTCCTTCTGCATGACGCCCAGGGCAAAGAAGATCATGCCCAGCGCCGGCAGGAGATCGCCGAGCGGGACGGGCAGGGCCATGATCAGGGCCAGGACCACGCAGGTCAGGCCCATCAGCACCTCGCTGACGGCCCCCGTCAGGAAGGTGAGGCGTGGACGGGTCAGGTTTTCGACCCTGCGGATCGGCCGGATGACCTTGGAGACGGCGGTGCGGTAGGCCGCGCGGCTGACCGAGGCGCGCAGGGCCCAGCGCGGCAGCCAGACCTCATTGCGCTGGAAGGCCAGTTCGGTGGCCAGAAGGATGATGGGCAGGGCGAAGACGGCCTTGCCGCCCGGAGGCCAGGGGAAGAGGGCCATCAGGGACAGCACCAGGATCAGGGCGCCGAGGCCCCGGTCGCCGAAGGCCTCGACCACCTCGCCCAGCGTCAGGGTCGGCCCCTCCGCCACACCCAGAGCCTCAAGCACCTGGGAAAAGGTGCGGTCGTTGGAGGAGGGCGGGTGAACCAGAGACATCGGAAGCCAATCAGCGGCCCCATGCGGCCTCGTCGCGTGATGTAGTCGGCGCCGAACCCCAGCGCCAGCGCTGACACAGAGTGTTACGGCGATTTCAGGTTGCCGAACGGCGGTCGTAATGTGGGCGTGTCATCTGGCCGGGACGTGCTCGGGTTTGCCCTTGCGCCGGGTGTGGGCGAAGTCCTCGAGCTGCGTCTCGGTCATGGACTCGAGCATCGACTTCGAGGCGCCCTTGAGCCTGGATTTCGGCGTCTCGCCGCGTTTGGCGGACAGGGCGGCGCCGGCCGCCTTCTGCTGGGCGGCGGATTTGGCGGGCATGGGAGGACCTCCTCTTTCGAGGAGGGTCAACGAGGCTGGAGAGGCGATGTTCCCCAGGGGCCGTCCCCAAGGGGGCGTCCCCGAGAGGGCGGTCGCCTATTCCTCGTCCGTGCGGCCCCACCGGCGATAGAGGTTGTAGGCCGAGACGCCCACGCAGGCGGCGCCGACCACGGCCAGGACCACGGCGATCAGGACGGTGCCGTCGCCGCCAGCGTCCTCGCCGGCGGCGCGGCGGAAGGCGGCCATGGACATGCCGAAGGACACCAGGCCGAAACCGCCCATGACGCCATAGGCCGCCAGTTCGCCCCAGGGGATGCGCGCCGGTTCGGCGGCATCCTCGACGATCTCGTGGCGCAGGATGTTGCCGGGCGCCAGGCGCAGGGAGCCGTCGTCCTCGAACAGGGGCGTAGTGTCGTCACCCGCCTGCTCGCCGTGCGGCCAGACCAGACGCGGCGAGGCGAAGACCTCGGTGTCGGGCGAAGGCGTCAGGACCAGCTCGCCGTCGGTGCGCGGTTCGCTGGTCGCGGTGATCGCCGGGAAGGGCGAGGGCTCAGGGATGGAAGCCGGACTCGAGGTCGGGGCGCCGAAGACCGGCAGCTCGAGGCGGTGCTCGCCGGAAGCCGGGGCCGCAGCCGGGAAGGGCGAAGGCGCGGGCGGAAGGGCGAAGGGGTTGGGCTCGGCCGGGGCGTCGAAGGCAGGAGCGTCGAAGACGGGGACGACCTCGGGGACGGGCGCGGCCTCGGGCTCGGGCGTGGCGACGGCGGGCGCTTCCGGTTGGGCTGCTTCAGCGATGGCTTCCGGAGCCGGTTCGGGCGCGGGGAGGTGGGCGAACGGATCGGCCCGGGTCCCGTTCCGGGTCTCAGTGGGGGCGGCGGCGATGGCCGAGGCGGGGTCGACGAACCAGGCGGCGGGCCCGGTCTGGACGGGCTGGGGCGCGGCGGGCGTCTCGACAGCGGCTTCGCTCTCGGCGTCCGGAACCGGCGTCGCTTCGACGGCGGCTTCCTCGACGGCGGGCTCTTCGGTGACGGGCTCCTCAGCGACGGGCTCTTCAGCGACGGGCTCTTCAGCGACCGCGGGGGGCGCGAAGGGGTTCACCGCCTCCGGTTCGACGGAGGCGGGAGCCTCGGCTTCGGCGGCGGGGATGTCGACGACCGGCGCCGGAACGGCTGATGCGCCGGCCGGGGGGGTGATCCGCAACGACGGGGCCGGGCCCGGCAGGGGGCCGACGATGACCCCGGAATAGGCCGCATAGCGCTGCATCGGCAGGACGCTGCTGAAGGACGCCGGGGCCGGTGCGGGGACGGGCGTCACGGAGGCGTCCGAAGGCGTGGCCGCCGGGTCGGAAGGCGCTTCAGCCGGATCCGTGTCAGCCAGCTTCGCGTCGGCCGGGGCGGTTTCGGCCGCGGCGGACTCGGGTTCGACCGGTTCGGGCTCGACAAGTTCGGGCTCGACAAGTTCGGGCTCGGCAGCTTCGGACGGGGCAGGCTCGACCGATGCGGCTTCGGGAGCGGCCTCGGCGACAGGCTCGGGCGCCTCGGCGGCGGCTTCCGGCTCGGCGGTTTCAGGCTCGGGCGCTTCGCTGTCGGGCGCGTGCAGGACGGGGGCGGGCTCTGCCAGCAGGGCGGCGACGGCGGCCTGACGGGCGCTGGGGCCGGAATTCTGTTCGGGTTCGTGTTCGGATTCCGGGGCCGCGTCCTGGGCGAGATCGGGGGCGAGGTATTCCGCCGGCACCTCGGGCTCGACCGAGGCGGCGGGCGTCGGAACGGGCGGCTCGACCGGACCCCGGTAGGGCGGGGGCAGGGGGGCGGCCAGAAGGTCGGCCAGGGCCACCGGCAGGCCCGGATTGGCGACGAACAGGGCGCGTTCGGCGGCGCGGCGGCGCAGGGCGGTCTCGGCGACCACCGGCTCGGGCCAGCCGATCAGGGCGTCGGCGGCCTCGCCCGCGAAGCCGGCGTTCAGGCGCGACAGGACGTCGGAGGTCTGGAAGCGGTCGACGCCGACCGAGAAGGCGAAGCTGGCCAGGGCGTCGAACTGGTGCTGGTTCAGGGGGGCGACGACGCCCTCATTGACCGCCCTGGCGACCGGGATCAGGTCGTATTGCAGCAGGAGCTCGGCGTCGGCCTCGCCGACCGTGGCGCCTTCGCGGGCCGAGAGGGTGTGGCCATAGCCGATCACCCAACCGCCGTCATCGCGACGGATCGCCCGGGGGCGGAAGCCCTCGAAGCTCTTGATCAGAATGACCCCCTCGCGGGAGATCTTCAGGCGCTGGATGACGGCTTCGGACACGGAATGACCCAAATCGAGACAGGCGGACTCGCCCTGTCGGGGAGGGAGCAAGGCCCGCGCCGCAACATTGCCGCAGTGCGGCGCCGCCCGAAACCGGATTCCACCCTCAGGCGGTCCGTTAACCGTGATGGGCAGTGGGTCGTTTCTACAGGAGAACGAGGGTCGCCAGGCCGAGGAAGATCAGGAAGCCGAAGAAGTCGGTCGTGGCGGTGACGAAGACGGCCGAGGAGACGGCCGGGTCGAACTTCAGCTTGGACAGGGTCAGGGGCGTCAGAACCCCGATCGAGGCGGCGACCAGCAGGTTCAGGACCATGGCCGCCCCGATGACCAGGCCGATGCGCCAGTCCTCGTCGCGGAACCACAGGCCGGCCGCGAGGCCGATGAGGGGCGCGAGGATCAGGCCGTTGGCCAGACCCACCACCAGCTCGCGCCAGAAGGTGCGGCTGGCGTTGGCCGAGTTCAGCTCACGCGTGGCCAGGGCGCGGACGGTGACGGTCAGGGCCTGGGTGCCGGCGTTGCCGCCGATGGCCGAGACGATGGGCATGAGCACCGCCAGGGCGACGATGTGCTGGATGGTGCCCTCGAACAGGCCGATGACGCTGGCGCCCAGCGCCGCCGTCGCCAGGTTGATCGCCAGCCAGGGCACGCGGCCGCGCACGATCTCGAGGACGGACGAGCCGCGGTCCTCGTCCGAGACACCGGCCAGACGCAGGATATCCTCGCGGTTCTCTTCCTGAATGATGTTGACGATGTCATCGACGGTGATCTGACCCACCAGACGGCCGCCCGCGTCGATGACCGGGGCCGAGATCAGGTGGTATTTCTCGAAGATGTAGGCGACCTCTTCCTGGTCCTGATCGACGGTGATCTCGTTGATCGGCTCCATCAGATCGGTGAGCTTCGCCGCCCGGGGCGCGCGCAGCAGCTGGCTGATCGGCAGGCCGCCGACCGGCTTGTTCATCGGATCGACGACATAGATGTCGAAGAAGAGCTCGGGCAGGTCGTCGCTCTGGCGGCGGATGTGGTCGATGGTGTCGCCGACGTTCCAGAACTGGGGCGCGGCCATGACCTCGCGCTGCATCAGGCGGCCGGCGGAGTCTTCCTCATAGCCCAGCGAGTTTTCGATCGCGGCGCGGTCGGGCGCGGGCATGGCGGCGAGAACCTTCTCGCGCTGGTCGTCCTCGAGGTCCTCGACGACGGCGGCGGCGTCGTCGGAATCGAGTTCCTGGAGGGCCTCGGCGAGGGTGGCGTTGGGGACGCGCTCCAGCACCTCCTCGCGGATGCCGTCGTCCAGCTCGGGCAGGGTCTCGGCGAGCAGCTCGGGCGGCAGCCACAGAACCACGACCGCCCGGTGCTCGGACGTCAGGAAGCCCATCAGGTCGGCGACGTCGGCGGGGTGCAAATCTTCAAGCAAGGACCGCAGCCGCATGCCGTCGCCGTCATCGGCGGCGTCGACGACCTTTTCCACGAAGGAGGCGGTCAGGACGTAGTCCTCGTCGAGGGCCTCGTGGTCCTCGGTGATGACCTCAGGGTCGAGAAGGGGGGTTCTGTCGCTCACGCGGTTTGCCTCCCTCTCGATGTCAATCAGCCGGTAGCGCCGATTAGTATCCCTGATTCGTCATCCAAACAGATGGTGCGGTCGAGAAGACTCGAACTTCCACGGGTTGCCCCACAGCGACCTCAACGCTGCGCGTCTACCAATTCCGCCACGACCGCTCGCATCGGAGCGGGGCTGATAGCGGAGCCCGACAAGAAAGCCAAGCGCGAGTTTGCACATCCTTTCTCAGGAAGTTTGTCGCAAGACTGGCTCTCCTGACGCGGGCAGGCTCTTGCGGGCCTTCAGGCGATCATATCATAAGCGAAAAAGGGCGCTGAGGCGTCGGGCTGTGGGGATAGTGCATGGATACGAAGCCGAGCGACGGCGAGGTCAAACGCAGGCGGCGCCGGACTGGCGAACGCAGCGGCCGCGGCCTGACCACGGCCAGTTCGTTCCTGCAGCACCAGGGCGTCAGCAAATTCGCCCCCCTGGTTCTGGGCGCGGCGGCGGTGCTGTACGTCGTGGCGTCGGGGGGCTGGATCTATCACGCCGCGACACAGACCGGCGGCCTGCCGCGCGGCCTGTCCAAGACCGACACCCGCTACATCCTCGGCACGCCGGGCAATGAGGGGGCCAGCCAGTGGGTTTATGAGCGCGGCGCCAGCACCATGGTCTTCAACTACAACGACCGCGAGCAAGCCGAATCGATCCTGTGCTACGCCAAGGGGACCAACGGCGGCGCCTGCCCGGCCTTCCTCGGCGTGGGCATCAACACCACCGAGGACGCCATCTGGACGATGATGGGCGCGCCCGACGCCCAGAAATACTACGGCGACACCAAGGTCATCGCCTACAGCGGCCTGGGGGTTCAGTTCACCCTGGAGCGGTTCGCGGTGAAGGGCATCGCCTTCATCCCGGTCAGCCGGCCGGATCTGACGATCTTCCAGGCAGGACGGCTGATGTTGCCCTGATCGGGACGCATCAAGACAGAATTGAAAACGCCGGATCGTCGATCCGGCGTTTTTCTTTGGTCGGCGCCGAAGGGCTCAGGCCGTCTTGCGGCGGACCAGGTCGTAGCGGAGCCACAGGGCGCCGGCGAGGCC
Source organism: Brevundimonas sp. ALps5 (assembly GCF_058681645.1). Classification (NCBI taxonomy): domain Bacteria; kingdom Pseudomonadati; phylum Pseudomonadota; class Alphaproteobacteria; order Caulobacterales; family Caulobacteraceae; genus Brevundimonas; species Brevundimonas sp. ALps5. The sequence continues at coordinate 2,933,626 of NZ_CM178744.1, forward strand.
GAACAGGGTGATCGACCAGATGTCGAAGGTGTTCATCCCGCCGCGGATCAGGCCGGTGATCACCGCCAGACCCAGGAGGGTGACGGCATGGACGCCGACCAGGCCCCAGGTCTGCCGGCGCGTGCCGGTCAGGCGGATGATCAGGCGCGAGACCCAGTAGGTCCCGATGACCGCGCCGACAAACAGCCACAGATAGTTCACTTCGGCGCTCCCCAGGCCCCGGATGCAAGCGGGCGGATGTTCCTCCGGCCGACTGGCGATCCCAATACTGTTTCGATCTCTAGATGATATTGCGGCGCCGCAGAAGACGCTACCGCCGTCAGGCGAACGGTCTGGTTAACCCGGCTGTCGGAGCGCGGGCTCAGGCGGCCCCCGCCATGAAGTCGTAGACGTCGGCGGGGCGGGTGACCGTGATGGCGATCCGGTCCTCGCGGATCTCGATCTCGCCGCGCGCGACCGGGTGGTTGTTGGCCAGGATCCAGACCTCGTCATGCTCGGAGGCGTCGAGCGGAATCACCGCGCCGCGGCCCATCTTGAGCAGCTGCGACATGGGCAGGACCGAACGGCCCAGCACCACCGAAATCTCGACGTCGACGGAATCGATCTGGCTCAAGGGGTACACTTTAATCCTTGGAACGCGCGAGAGGAGGTCTTGCGCGGACGCATCGGGGCCCACATTGAATCCGCTATGCTTGCCGACCCGTTAAATCCCGCCCGTTCCAGCACCGATTCGGTTGTTTTCCGGCCTGACGGCCCGCCGGTCGAATGGGCCGTGGCGTCCGGCTATGTCGACTACGAGCCGGCGGTGGAGGCGATGGAGGCCCGGGTGGCGGCGATCGCAGCCGGGGAGGCCCCGGAACTGATCTGGTTGCTGGAGCATCCGCCGCTCTATACGGCGGGGGTTTCGTCGAAGGACGACGACCTGCTGGACGTCGGCCGCTTCCCCGTGCACCGCACCGGCCGGGGCGGGCAGTTCACCTATCACGGGCCGGGTCAGAGGGTGGCCTATGTGATGCTGGACCTGAACCGGCGCGGCCGCGACGTTCGGGCCCTCGTGCGCGGTCTCGAAGACTGGATCATCGGCGCCCTGGGCGAGTTCGGGGTCGAGGCCGGGGTGCGCGAAGGACGCGTCGGGGTCTGGGTCGAGCGGAAGGGCGCGGGCTGGTCGCGCGAGGACAAGATCGCCGCCATCGGGGTCAAGGTGCGCCGCTGGGTGACCTTCCACGGCATCAGCCTGAACGTCGAACCCGATCTGGACCATTTCAGCGGGATCGTGCCGTGCGGCATCTCCGAGCACGGGGTGACCAGTCTGCTCGACCTGGGGATCACGGCCTCGATGGACGACGCCGACGCGGCGCTGAAAGCCAGTTTCCAGCGGGTTTTCGGCCCCGTGACGCCGGGGCGGTCACCCGGATGAAACCGGTGCGGAACTGAGACAGTTTCGCCGTGAAAACAGGCGTGTGCGTCAAAGTGAACATTGTACGGCAGACGACAAAACACGGTTAAGACCTTAAGGCGTAGCTAGGCCCCCAGGGGCGTTTCCCGCCGGAGCCGTGCGTCTGATGTTGGATCTTGAAGTGAGGACGAACGAGGCGGCTGTCGATGCGTCCGCCTTCTTCGACGTCTCCCTGGACATGCTGTGCATCCGCGGCATGGACGGGCGGCTGATCAAGCTGAGCCGGTCGTGGGAGGATGTGCTGGGCTATCCCCTGTCCGAGCTGGAGGGCGGGGCGATGCTGCCGCTGATCCATCCGGACGACCTGGAGGCGACCCGCGCCGAGATGGCCCGGATCGAGGGCGGCGAGTTCAGCGACGAGGTCTTCGGTTTCATCAACCGCTATCGCCGCAAGGACGGCGAGTACCGCAAGCTGGAATGGCGGGCCAAGCGGCGCGGCGACCGGATTTACGGCGTGGCGCGCGACGTGACCGAGCGGCTGGCCGCCGACAACGCCCTGGCCGAGGCCAAGGCCGCCGCCGAGGCCGCCAACCAGGCCAAGAGCGACTTCCTGGCCAATATGAGCCACGAGATCCGCACCCCGCTGAACGGCATCATCGGTCTGGCCGCCACCCTGGGCCGCAGCGGGCTGGAGCCGCGCCAGAAGGAGATGGTCGACCTGATCGCCCGCTCCGGCACGACCCTGGAACGGCTGGTGTCCGATATTCTGGACGTGTCCAAGGTCGAATCCGGCCGGATGGAGATCGAGATCGCCGCCTTCGATCTGCAAACCGAACTGGACCCGCTGATCGAGATGCAGCGGGCCCGGGCCGAGGAGAAGGCCCTGAGCTTCGACATGCGCATCGGATCGACGACGCGCGGCGAGTTCCTGGGCGACGCCCTGCGCGTCAAGCAGGTGCTGACCAACCTGCTGTCGAACGCCATCAAGTTCACGGAAAGCGGCGGGATCGATCTGGAGCTCGACGTCGCCGAGGACACGCCGAGCACCGGGGTCGCCCAGCTGAGCCTGACCGTGCGCGACACCGGCATCGGCTTCGACACGGGGTTCGGGGTGTTCGAACGCTTCAGCCAGGCCGACGGGACGATCACGCGGCGCTTCGGCGGCTCGGGCCTGGGCCTGTCGATCTGCAAGTCGCTGGTCGAGCTGATGGGCGGAACCATCGCCGTCCAGTCGGCGGTGGGGGAGGGGAGCGCCTTCACCGTTCTGCTGCCCCTGTCGCGGACGCGGTCCCTGGCCGACTATGACGCGCGCGCCCTCGAAGCCCTCGGGGCCGAGGAGGCGGAGCAGGACGGTCTGGGCGGGCTGAAGGTGCTGCTGGCCGAGGATCATCCGGTCAACCAACGCGTGGTTCAGCTGATCCTGGGCGAGTACGGCGTCGAGGTGGTGACGGTCGAGAACGGCGCCGACGCCGTCGCGGCCTTCAACCTCGACCGCTACGATCTGATCCTGATGGACATGCAGATGCCGGTCATGGACGGCCTGGCCGCGACCCGCGCCATCCGCGCCATCGAGGCCGGATCGCCCGATCGGACGGCGACGCCGATCGTGATGTTGAGCGCCAACGCCATGGATCAGCACCTTGCGGAAACGGAGGCGGCGGGGGCCGATCGCCACCTGGCCAAGCCCTTCACGCCGCCAGCGTTGATCCAGGTGGTGAGCGATCTCGCCGTCCGGGCCGAAATGGGCGAGAAAATTGCGGTGAATGCTGTCTAGGCGACCGGTTTCGGTCTTTGATGCCGCATGACGTCGCGTCACAGGGGTTGGGACTTGGCAAGGCGGCGGTGGATCGGCTTTAACACGCCGCAACACGCTGTGACCGCTCCCGGAGTCCTCCCATGATGCATCGTCTGATCGCGGCTTCCGCCGCCGCACTCGCCCTCGTCGTCGCTTCCGGATCGGCCCAGGCCCAGGATTTCCGTGAGCTGGCCCGTCAGGACCTGCAGTCCGCCCACGACCAGCTGCGCGCCAACCACCCGGCCCCGGTGGTCGGCGGCGCCGCGGCCCAGACCTTCAACGGCTGGGTCGACGCCGGTCTGGCCGAGGCCCTGTCCAAGGCCAATCAGGCCACCAGCGGCGACAGCCACGCCTATCTGATGCGCTTCTACGCCAACGGCTTCCGCGACTCGAACATCGCCATGACGCCGAGCTTCGAGGGGGCGGGTCCCTATTTCGGCATCAGCTGGCCGGGCTTCACCACCGGCTGGCGCGACGGCAAGTACGTCGTGACCTACATCAAGCCCGGCGTGCGCAACACGCCGCCGCTCGGCGCGATCCTGGTCGACTGCTTCGGCAAGACCGCCGAGGACCTGGCCAAGGAGAAGCTGGACCGCTGGGAAGGCGACCTGACCTCGGAATCGGGCCGCGTCCTGACCGCCCCCTATCTGCTGTGGAACCGCAACAACCCCTTCGCCAGCGGCGTGCCGGCCCTGTGCAACTTCCAGGTCGGTCGCGGCCGTCCGCGTGAGTTCCAGCTGCGCCCGACGCCGGTCATGGCCGGGGATCTGGAAGCCGCCTACCGCGCCACCGTCTATATGCCCTCGGGCGCCCCGCTGGGCATCGAACAGGTGAACGGCCGTCCGTGGATCAACGTCCACTCCTTCGCCGACACCGCCGGCTGGGACGCCTTCAACGCCACGGTCCTGGCCCAGGCCGCGACCTTCAAGAACGGCTTCGTTCTGGACCTGCGCGGCGCCAAGGGTCAGTCGTATACGTCGACCGCGCGTGGCTATGGCCTGGCCAACCGCATCTGGACGCCGGAGTTCACCGTCAGCCGCCAGCCGGCCGCAGGTGAAATCACCTACCGCGCCACCACCGCCAACCGTCAGTGGTACGCCGACACCCTGGGCCGGATGCAGGCTGACCCGCGCTTCGTGCAGGAAAGCGGCCCGGTGATCGAACAGACCGCCGCCATCGTCGCCGCCTTCGACGCCGCCCTGGCTTCGGGGCAGCAGAGCTTCACCCTGCCGGGCCGCGCCGCGGTGCAGGACACGGGCGCCGCCAACCCGATCTCGGGCCCGGTCATCGTCCTGGTCGACGCCGGTTGCGCCGGCGGCTGCCTGGACACCCTGGACCTGCTGAGCCGCCTGCCGAACGTCCGCATCGCCGGTTCGACCACCGCGACCGACTCGATCTTCATCGAGCCGACCATGGTGCGTCTGCCGTCGAACTATTCGGACCTCAGCTACGGCCACAAGGCCTGGACCTCGCGTCAGCGCGCCAACAACACCGCCTTCGTTCCGGCGGCGGGCCTGGCCTACACCGGCAACCCGACCGACGAGGCCGCGGTCCGCGCCTGGGTCGGGACGCTGATGCAATAGTCCAGGGGCGCGCTAACGCTCGCCGCGCGGCGGCTCGCTGCTTGAGCGCGCTTTTGGGGTTGTTTGGGGCCGGGCAGGGGTGGAACCTCGGCCCGGCCCTTCCCATTTGGACGCCATGACCGACACATCGACCGCTCCGCATCCGCTCCGTTCTCCGTCCGGCTATGATCTGACGCCGCCGTCGGAGGGGCAGCGTGTGGCCCTGGAGGCCGACCTGAACGCCGAGGAGAAGCGGGTCCTGCTGTCGCATGGCACCGAGGCGCCCTTCTGCGGCGTCTTGCTGGGCGAGAAGCGGCCGGGCGTGTTCTGCTGCCGCGAGTGCGGCCTGCCGCTGTTCAAGGCCACGACCAAGTTCGAGAGCGGCACGGGCTGGCCCAGTTTCACCCAGCCGGTGGACGAGGCCCACGTCACCGCCATCGTCGACCGGTCGTTCGGCATGGTCCGGACCGAGACCACCTGCGCCCGCTGCGGCAGCCATCAGGGCCACGTCTTCCCCGACGGCCCGCCGCCGACCGGCCTGCGCTACTGCATCAACTCGGTGGCGCTGCAGTTCGTGCCCGAGGGCGAACCCCTGCCGGACCCGTTGCAGCGCGGAGACGGAACCGCCTGACCTTGGCCGCAAAGTTCGCTAGAGTGCCTCTGTACCCGGAGTAAGGCCGCATGCTGATCGCTCTTCTCGCCCTGACCGCCGTCATGGCCTCCGACGACCCGGACGGGGTGGTGACTACCGCCCCGGCGGGGCATCAGTCCGTGGCCACCGACGCCCAGGCGCCGGTCGCGACCGAGGTGCCGCCGGCCTCCAGCCAGGAAATTACGCCGCACGGCCTGACCACCGCCGAGCAGATCGACCAGTGGATCAGCAAGCGCGCCGATGCGGAGAAGCCCTTCTCCAACGCGCCGGACCCCTGGGCCAGGCCTGTCGACGACCGCAAGGTCCACGGCCAGGTCTCCGCCGCCATCGGCACGGGCGACTTCTCGGAATATTCGGCGGCGGTCTCCATCCCCGTGGGCGAGACCGGCCGCGTCGATCTGGAATATCGCCAGACCAAGAACGGCTACGGCATGTACGGCTATGGCTATCCAGGCTTCTATCCCGGTTACGGCCGCTACGGGGCCTATGGCTACGGCCGCCCCCTGTCGGGCAGCAGCCAGAGCTTCAGCCTCGGCTTCACCAGCGATTCGACCACGCGTGAGCCCGGCTATCCCTGAGGGGAGGGGCCCCGCGAGGCGGGGATTCGACAGGCCCGATAAGGAAAAAGGCCCGATCCGTGAGGATCGGGCCTTTCTTTTCAGATGGTGCCGCCGGGGGGAATCGAACCCACGACCTCAGCCTTACCAAGGATGCGCTCTACCACTGAGCTACGGCGGCCTGTTCTGAGGAAGCGGCCGTATAGCCAACAGACTCGCAGTGGGCAAACTGAAAAGTGCGCTTGTGCGACGAAAGATTTTCGGGCCCTGATGCGGCATGACCGAAACGCCGAAGACGCCGGGCGAAACGCCCGACCCGAAAGTCGCCGTCCAACAGCGTTCGCCGGAGCAGACCGAAAAGGCCACGCGCCTGGCCAAGGCGTTGCGCGACAATCTGCGCCGCAGGAAGATCGCCCACCCGGCGGCCCCCCGTCCCGGCAACTAGGGCCGGGCCATCAGAACCCCTGAAGGCTCCGGCAACGGAAAGTCATCACCGGACGTTTGAGCGGGCCTTTCGCAGGACGGGCGTGGCGCGCTAGATAGCCGGCTCGTCGGACCGCACGTCGCGGATGGCGACCAGGATCGACATGGACAGTATCGCGGTAAACGGCGGCGCCCAACTCTACGGGGAAATCCCGGTCAGCGGCGCCAAGAACTCGGCCATCAAGCTGATGGCGGCCTCGATCCTGACGGCCGAGCCCGTGCGGCTGACCAATATGCCGCGTCTGGCCGACACCAAGTTCCTGGGCCAGCTGCTGCGCCAGTTCGGCCTGACGGTGACCGAGAGCGACGGCCCGGACGGGCAGCAGACCCTGTTCGACGCCAAGGAGCTGACCTCGACCTTCGCTCCCTATGATCTGGTTCGCCAGATGCGGGCCTCGTTCAACGTCCTGGGGCCGCTGCTGGCGCGCACCGGCCACGCCAAGGTCTCCCTGCCGGGCGGCTGCACCATCGGGGCGCGGCCGGTCGACCTGCACATCGACGCCCTGACCAGGCTGGGCGCGGTGATCGAGCTGGAAGAAGGCTATGTGAACGCCACGGTCCCCAAGGGGCTGAAGGGCGCCGAGATCGAGTTTCCGTTCGTCTCGGTCGGGGCGACCGAGCACACCCTGATGGCCGCCGTCCTGGCGGAAGGCACGACGGTGCTGAAGCGCGCGGCGCGCGAGCCGGAGATCGGCGACCTGGTTCGCTGCCTGATCTCGATGGGCGCGAAGATCGAGGGCGTGGACACCGACACCCTGACCATCACCGGCGTGACCTCGCTGAAGGGCACGGACTGGGCGGTGATCCCGGACCGGATCGAGATGGGCTCCTACGCCTGCGCAGCCGCCATGGCGGGGGGCGAGGTGCGTCTGACCAGGGCGCGGCCCGAGCTGATCGACGCCCTGACGGTCAAGATGGTCGAGGCCGGCGTCGAGGTGACCCCGACCGAGGACGGCGTCATCATCAAGCGCGATCGGGCCCGCCGGCTGAAGGCCGTGGATGTGGCCACCGAGGTCTATCCGGGCTTCGCCACCGACCTGCAGGCCCAGTTCATGGCCCTGATGACCACGGCCGAGGGCGTGTCGACCATCCACGAGAACATCTTCGAGAACCGCTTCATGCACGCGCCGGAGCTGGCGCGGCTGGGCGCCGACATCTCGGTCCACGCCGGTGAGGCCAAGGTCACGGGCGTCGAATGGCTGCGAGGGGCGCCGGTCATGGCGACGGACCTGCGGGCCTCGGTCAGCCTGGTGATCGCCGGTCTGGCGGCGGAGGGTGAAACCACGATCGGACGCGTCTATCATCTGGATCGCGGGTTCGAGCGTCTCGAGGAGAAGCTGGGGGCCTGCGGGGCCGAGATCCGCCGGATCCACGGTCCCCCCGTGGAAGGACCGGCGGATGAGCACTGACGCGGACATGATGCAGGCGGCCCCGACGGCCGCCGAGGTCGCCGAACAGGTCGAGAGCGTCCGCTCGGGCGCCAATGAGCCGCTGCGGCTGCTGGCCGAGGACGCCGAGGACCTGGCCATCATCTCCGCGGCGCTTCAGGACGCCATCCTGCGCCCCGCCGACATCGTCTGGGAGCGGGCCGCGCGCCGGCTGACGGTCGAGTTCAGCCGCTTCTGCTGGGAATGCGGAGGCACCCGGGTCCGGGCCGCGATGCAGTTCGGCGACGTCATGGCGGTCAAGAGCCGGGGCCTGCCGCGCCTGCCCGATACGCCGCTGGAGCTGCTGGCCATCGACTTCGAGGAGGTCGAGGCGCCGGGCGGCAAGGTGACGCTGATGTTCGCGGGCGGCGGCGACCTGAGAGTCGAGGTCGAGTGCCTGGACGCCGTGGTCGCCGATCTGTCCGACCGCTGGGAAGCGCGCGTCGCTCCCACCCATCTGGATCCGGTGTCGGAAGAGACGCCGTCGGAGAGCGCCGCATGAGCGAGCACAGGCTTTCGGCCGTCGATCTGGACATGGCGACCCTGCCCGCCGCCACCGCCGAGATCGAGCACGAGCGCCGCGTGGCCATCTTCGACCTGATCGAGAAGAACAGCTTCGAGCCCGAGGGTGCGCCCGGCGGGCCCTACAGGCTGAGGCTCTCGCTGCAGGACAACCGGCTGGTCTTCGACATCGCGGGGGAGGGGGCGCACGAGGACTACGCCCGCACCTACGCCCTGTCGCTGACGCCGATGAAGAGCGTCCTGAAGGACTATCTGCTGATCTGCGACAGCTATTACGAAGCCCTGCGCGGCTCCTCGCCCAGCCAGATCGAGGCCGTCGATATGGGCCGGCGCGGTCTGCACAACGAAGGCGCCGATGCGCTGGAGGAGCGGCTGAAGGGCAAGGTCGCCATCGACCACGAGACGGCGCGGCGGCTGTTTACGCTGGTGTGCGCGCTTTATCGGCGGTGAATCCGGGCGGCGGGCGCCCAAATGGCCTCCCGCCCTCGACTGTTTGCGCATTTTCGGGCATTAGCCCCCACTTCTTACGGCTCGCGCTCCGCCCGGCGCGAGCCTTGATTCGTATTCACCGGGCGTGAGAGGCCGCATGGCTAAGGAAGAACTGCTCGAGTTTCCCGGCGTCGTCAGCGAACTGCTGCCGAACGCCACGTTCCGGGTTCTGCTCGAGGACAACAACCACGAGATCATCGCCCACACCGCCGGCAAGATGCGCAAGAACCGCATCCGCGTCCTGGCCGGCGACAAGGTCCTGGTCGAGATGACGCCCTATGACCTGACCAAGGGCCGCATCACCTACCGCTTCAAGTAAGGTCGGGTGACTGCCCGACCTGAACTGGTGCTGGCCTCGGCCAGCCCGCGCCGCATCGAATTGCTGGCGCTGATCGGGATCAAACCCGATCGCATCGATCCCGCCGACATCGACGAGACCCCCCAACGCGACGAGACCCCGTCGCGGCTGGCGGTGCGTCTGGCCCGGTCCAAGGCCGAGGTGGTCGCGGCGCGGTCGCCCGAGGCCGTGGTGCTGGCCGCCGACACCGTGGTCGCGGTCGGCCGCCGTCTGCTGGAAAAGGCCGCCGACGAGGCGGAGGTGACGCGCTTTCTGACCCTGTTGTCCGGCCGTAATCACCGCGTCTTCACCGGCGTCGCCGTGGCCCATGCGGGCAAGGTCCGCACCCGGGTGGTCGACACCCGCGTCAGCTTCAAGGTCCTGTCGCCCGGCGAGATCGCCGACTATGTCGCCGGGGGCGACTGGCGCGGCAAGGCGGGCGGATACGGCATCCAGGGCCCGGCCGGTGCCTTCGTCACCCGCATCGTAGGCTCCTATCCGGCGGTGATGGGCCTGCCGCTGTTCGAGACGGTCAATCTGCTGGCCGGCGCCGGCTGGCGGAACCAGGCCAATGCCCGGTGAGATCGAGGTCTTCCTCGACCAGACGCCCGGCGAGACGCGGGGCCTGATCGCCCGCGACGGCCGCTTCACCCACATTCTGATCCAACGCGAGGGGGATCCCGCCGCCGTGAGGCTGGGGGCGCGCTCGGTGGGGCGTGTGGCCGAGATCAATGCCGGGCTGAAAGGCGCTTTCGTCGATCTTGGTGGCGGGCAGGGGGGCTTTCTGCCGCTTCCGAAGGCCCACGACCTGAAGCAGGGCCAGAAGATCGAGGTCGAGGTCGTCGCCGAGCCGCGCGAGGACAAGGCCGCGACCCTGCGACGGAATGGCGCGGCAGAGGGCGATCCGCGCCTGCTGCAGGCCGGTCCGACGGTCGCGCAGAGCCTCGCCGCACTCGCTCCGGGTGTGGAGGTCCAGGCCGGGGCCGTCGCCATCGAGGCGGTCTGGGAGGCGGAGGAGGAGGCGCTGGGCCGACGCGTGGTTCTGGCCGGCGTCGATCTGGCGGTGCAGCGGACCCGGGCCCTGATCGCGGTCGATATCGATTCCGCGGCCGGTAAGGGGAGCGGCAAGTCAGGCGGCGCGCGTCAGGCCAATCTGACCGGTCTGGCGGAGGCGGCGCGGCTGATCCGGCTGAACCGCTGGGGCGGACTGGTGGCGATCGATCTGATCGGCGGCGGACAGGAGGCCGAGCCGCTGATCCAGGCCGCGCGCGCCGGCTTCGGCGACGATCCCGACATCGTGTTCGGGCCGCTGAACCGCTTCGGCGTGCTGATGCTGTCCCTGCCGTGGCGGCTGACCCCTCTGGAGGAGGTGCTGAACGGCGCGGACGGTCGACCGAGCGAGATGGCGCGGGGAATCGCGATCGTGCGACGGCTGCGTCACGCCCTGCTGGCCGACACTCGCTCACCGCGATTGTTCGCACGCTGTACGCCGCAAGAGGCTGAAATCGCAGGCCCTCTGGTGGAAAAACTGGGGCCGCGCGCCCATCTGAGACCCGATCCCGCCGCCACGCCCGGCCGCGTCGTGATCGAGGAGGCCTGACCCATGGCGACCTGTCCGATCTGCCAGAAGCATCCGGCCGACGCGAAGTACAAACCCTTCTGCTCGCGCCGTTGCGCCGACGTGGATCTGGGCCGCTGGTTCTCCGGGACCTATGCGATTCCGGTGCGCGACGACGAGCCGACGGACGACGAGGGTGTCGCGGGGCAGGGGGCGCAAACCCCGTCGCGGCGGTCTTTCGAGGAAGACTGAAAACTTCTTTCAGCGAGTGCTGGACACCCCGGATCGGCTCGCCTATAGACCCCGCTCCCGAACGGGAAGCGTTCGCCTGGGTAGCTCAGTTGGTAGAGCAGCGGATTGAAAATCCGCGTGTCGGTGGTTCGAATCCGCCCCCAGGCACCATCGCTCCATCGGTCTTTCCTCCGGTTGTTAATCGCGTCGCTCACCGCCACCGGTTTTCGTCGGGATTCGGATATCGCCGTGAGGGATGTCCGGCGCGCATGGGACGATGCCTTCCGGGCATCATCAAAATGTCGCTTTCGCCCACTGCATATGGGTTTTGCACGTCGCATTCGCTTCACGAGCGAAAAGCGCCAATGCGCCCTTGACGCTCTGATAACGGTTCGCCAAAGACGCTTGACGCCTTTCTTAAGCGTTAGCGAACGAGCGGCCTGAGGACACCTGTCCGGGGGTCGTTTGGCACGTGAAGGTTCCCCTAGGGGCAACCGGATGTGATAGAAGGCGTTCCGCCGTCGGCCATTCCGGCCTGGCGGTGGAACAAAACCGAATTTGTGGAGGGGCGGTCGCATCATGCGATTGGCTCCAGGGTCCAAGAGCTAAGACCGAAACAGGAACTGGCGACACATGCTGAAGAAAACCAACATCCTTCTCGCCATGGCCGGCGCCGCCGTCCTCATGGCGAGCACGCCGGTCCTGGCGCAGGAAACCGCGGCTCCGGCCGCTGCTGCCGCCCCGGCCGCCGCGGCTCCCGCCGCCGCCCCGGCTCCGGCTCCGGCCGCCGCTGACGAAGCCGCCCCGGCCGCGCACGGCAACATCACGCCGATCTCCATGTTCATGCAGGCGACCCCGGTCGTTAAGGTCGTCATGATCGGCCTGCTGCTGGCCTCGGTCTTCTCCTGGACCCTGCTGATCATCAAGCTGATCGAGTTCGGCAGCCTGAACCGCAAGACGGACCGCTTCCTGGAAGAGTTCCGCGGCGCCCGCACCATCGCCGACATGCACAAGGTCGCGACGGACGAAGCCTACGAAGGCAACCCGCTGGCCGACATGGCCGCCGCCGCCACCGAGGAAATCCAGCTGTCGCGTCAGGCCGGTCTCTCGGTCACCGGCGATCACCGCGACTCGGCTCTGGCCCGCGCCCAACACGCCGTCTCGGCCGTGCAAGCCGGTCTGGCCTCGCGTCTCTCGGGCGGTCAGCAGTTCCTGGCCTCGACCGGCTCCATCGGCCCGTTCGTCGGTCTGTTCGGTACGGTTTACGGCATCATGAACTCCTTCATCGGTATCGTTCAGTCGAACACCACCAACCTGGCCTCGGTTGCTCCGGGTATCGCTGAAGCCCTGCTCGCCACCGGTATCGGCCTGTTCGCCGCTATCCCGGCCGTCGTCATGTACAACTACTTCAACACCCGCATCTCGGCCTACGGCACCCGCTCGGATGGCTTCGCCGCTGAGCTGCTGAACGCCGTCTCGCGTCAGCTCGACAAGGGAGCGTAAGACGGATGGCCGCCAAACTCGGAGGACCGGGCGGCGGTAAGTATCACGTCGAGCAGAACGCTGACATCAACGTCACGCCTTTCGTTGATATCATGCTCGTCCTGCTCATCATCTTCATGGTGGCGTCTTCGGTCGCCACTGTGTCGGTGGAGGTGAAACTTCCTCTTTCCCAGGTGAAGGCCGGGACAAACCCGCCCAAGCCGGTGTTCATCTCGATCACCACCGACGGACGGGTCTACATCGGTGACGGAGAGTCCAGCTTCGACACCCTGGGTTCGGACCTGAACAGCCAGATCGGCCGTCGGGACCCGACCAAGGAACGGATCTTCATCCGGGCCGACCAGGAAACCCGCTACGGCGACTTCATGCACGCCATGAACTCGCTCCAGGACGCGGGCTTCTACAGTGTCGCGCTCGTCGGCGAAGACAAAGCGAAGTAGGACGGGAAACATATGACAGACACTCCCGTTGAGTATCATCGCAGCCGGTATGACGCACCGCGCAAGAAGGCCAACCCCGTTGTCTGGCTGATTGCCCTGGCTGTCGTCTGCCTCCTGTTCGTCGCGCTTCTCCTCTGGGTCCAACGGACCAAGTTCGAGAACAAGGTGATGACCTACGAGGATGATGCGGTGAAGGTGGACCTGGTTCCTCCGCCTCCGCCTCCGCCTCCGCCGCCGCCGCCGCCGCCGCCGGACACCCCGCCGCCGCCGAAGCTCCAGGTCCGCCCGCCGGTCGTGGTGCCCAACGCGCCGCCGCCGCCGATCACCCTGCCGATCGAGCCGACGAAGAAGGAAGACCGCGTCGAGTATTCGGGTCCTCCGGTTATCGTCCCCGGTCCGCCGCCGCCTCCGGCTCCGCCGGCTCCGGCCCGGCCCGCGGTGATCTCGAACCCGAGCTGGACTTCCGCCCCGCGCGGTGAGTTCCCGGAACGGGCCATCTCGCGCGGCATCGAAAGCGGCCGTGTCGAGCTGGAGTGCACCGTGAACGCGAACGGTTCGGTCACGGCCTGTACGATCATCTCGGAAACCCCGGCTGGTGCGGGCTTCGGCGCCGCAGCCCTCTCCGCGGCCCGCCGCGCCCGCCTGTCGCCCCGCTCGGTCGACGGGGTCGCCACCGGCGGCAAGGTGCGGTTCGGTACGTCGTTCCGCCTGCCCGACTAAGGCAGACCGAAACCAAGGTCAGACGCCCCGGAGGAAACTCCGGGGCGTTTTTCTTTGTGCGGTTGGTGTGGATCGGCGCATTGTGCGCTTGATCGGCGGACGGACCGCCGCTAGAGAACGCCCCTCGCGCGGTTCGCCGCATCGATGCGCCACCTTAGCTCAGTTGGTTAGAGCGCCGGTTTGTGGAACCGGAGGTCCTCAGTTCAAGCCTGAGAGGTGGTACCATCGCCCTTTGCGTCCCCCGAAGTCGGGTCGAGACGCCGGTGCGAAATTCCTCACATCGTCAGCCTGTCAGTCCTGGCCGGGGGTCGCCCGTGGCGGCTTCACACCTGAGCGGGGCGGCTGCGGATCCCGCCTCCGGCCCGAGGTTTCGCGACGCCGCGCCCGATGGGGACATGAAGCCCGGATCAGGCCCCCGGATCAGGCGCCCGGATCAGGCCTTGGCCTTGACCGGAAACAGGGCGCGCCGCTTGCCGGTCGGCGCCGGGACGGCCTCGGCCTCCGGCTCGGGCGAAGAGACGTCATCACCGACAAGGGCCGCCGCCCGACGCTTGCGCAGCGTGGGGATGGGTCCGTCCAGGGTCGCCAAGGCCGCCGCCGCCGCCGCATGGCCGGCCGCGACCACGGGGTCGTAGATCTTCCAGTCGCGAATGTCGGCGCCGGTCGGCTGGGGCAGGATCAGCAGGTCCGTGTCCTCGCGCGACCGCTCCAGCTCGGCGTCCGTGGTGATGGTCGCCGACCGCATCAGGATGGAGACGATCGGCGGCCCGGCCTTCCAGGCGCCCGACAGGATCCATTTCCACCAGGACGGCGGGTTCTCGAGCCCCGAGGGATCGACGCCGCGTGTCTGGGACATGTCCGACCCGATGATGGGGCCGGAGTTGAGCTGGCGCATGACGTCGGTCGGGAAGTTCTTGATCACCGCCCCGTCGACCAGGACCTGACCGTCCATGACCACGGGCGGCATGACCCCGGGAATGGAGATGGAGGCGCGCATGGCCCGGCGCAGGAGGCCGCGACGGTGCACCTCGATCCGGCCGGTCGTCAGGTTGGACGAGACGGCGAAGAAGGGCAGGGGCATGTCGGCGATGTCAATCTCGCCGTAGGCGTCGTTGAGCAGGCCCGCGACCTTGCGCGCCCGGGTCATGGCGACGATGGGCAGGGCCAGGTCCGACAGGGGATCTGACTTGACGAAGGCCTTGCGGATACGGGCGTCCAGCTCGTCGTCGCTCCAGCCCAGGGCCGGGCCGGCGGCGACCACCGCGCCCATGGAGGAGCCGCCGAGGAAGTCGAGGGTGACGCCGGCCTCATGCAGGGCCCTGACGACGCCGATATGGGCATAGGCGCGGGCGCCGCCGCCCGACAGGACCAGACCGACGGAGGTGCCGGTCACGACCCGGGCGATGCGTTCGGCGTCGGCGGCGTCGCCCTCGGTGGCGTGGAACCAGCGGCCGGGCTCCAGCGCATCCAGCCAGACGGCGGTGTTGGCCGGGCGCGGCATGCGCGGGTCGCGCAGCAGGATCAGGTCGGTGAACTGGTGCCCGCCGCCGAGGTCGCGGGTCGGGATGGAGCGCGGCGGGGCGGTCAGGGCGTTGCCGACGATGAACAGCCGGTCGACCTGACGCGCGCAGAGGGAGGCCCAGTTGGGCTCGTCCTGTTCGGCGACATAGAGGACGTAGTCGTGGCTGTCCTCGACGCGGGAGAACCACTCCGAGGCGGACGAAAGGGCGGAATGGTCGATGACCTGGCAGGTCGACCCTTGCGCCTCGATGGCGGCGGCGACGCGTTCGACGAAGGCGCGGATCGGGCGGTGCCGGGCCGAGATGAAGCCGAAGACGCTGGGCTCGGTCGCCCCCGTGGTGCGCTCACGGGCCCGGTGCAGCATCAGCCGCGACAGCTCGATCATGACGTCGGGCTGGGTCTTCACCGCGTCGAAGAAGGCCTCGCGGGGCAGGGCGAGGATCTCGGAATCCCTCAGGGCCACGACGTCGGCGGTGTGGGGCGTGCCTGCGATCAGGGCCATTTCGCCGACGGGCTCGCCGGGGCGAACGACGCCGACGAAATGCGGCAGCTGGCCTTCCTCGCGCCGGAAGACGCCGAGCCGGCCAGAGCGCAGCAGATACAGGCTGTCGGCCTCCTCCCCCGCCGTGAACAGGGGCTCGCCGCCGGTCAGGGCGAACCAGCTGGCCTTTGTGTTGCGATCGTCGAAGACGCGCGCCAGGGCGGCTTCAAGCGTGTCGGGGCGCGGGGTCTGACGGCGAGGGGCCATGGAACCGATATGTGTTGAGACGAACGCGACGCTAGGCCCACCATCATGAACGGGTGCGGTTAACGTTGAGACAAGAGGCCGGTTGCCAACGATCCTCCCCGCGCGGCGGGGAGGGGGACCGCGAAGCGGTGGAGGGGCTGACCGCGTGGAGCTTATTAGTCAGCGCCCGCCGATCTCCGCCAATATCCCGGCTACCACCCCGTCGAGATTGTCCCGCACCGACGCCGCCTGAAAGCGGATCAGCCGGATCCCCCTTTCCGCCAACCAAGCTGTTCTTCGCCGATCATGAGCCATCTGATCGGGATCATCATGGACGGCGCCATCGATCTCGATGCCCAGCTTCGCCGAGGCGCAGTAGAAATCGAGGATGTAGGGGCCGACCGGATGCTGGCGTCGGAAACGGAGACCCTGAAGCTTCTGGCCCTTGAGAGCCGCCCACAGACGCGCTTCCGGTTGCGTCAGATGCCGACGCATGAAGGCGGCGCGCCGGTAGGTGATCGGCTCGGGCGGCATGGGGCGATCTTAGGGTTGATCGAATATTCTCGCAATGAGTGCATTTAGGTGAAAGGACTGCATGCGCTTCGGCCCCTCCACCGCTTCGCGGTCCCCCTCCCCATTGCAAGAGCAACGGGGAGGATCGCTTTCGGGGGTTTGCCCGACTCCGTCGGGGGCGGTAAGGCGTAGCCTTCCCAAAACGCCGAAGCTGAAACGACGCCGCCATGCATGATATCCGAGCCCTTCGCGACAATCCGGACGCCTATGTGGCCGGCTGGTCGTCGCGCGGCGTGGACAATGCCGCGGAGATCGTCGCCGAGATCCTGAAGCTGGACGTCGAGCTGCGCGCGGCCCAGACGGCCGGGCAGGAGGCGCTGGCGAAGCGCAATGCCGCTTCGAAGCTGATCGGCGCCGCCATGGGCAGGAAGGACGTGGCCGAGGCCGACCGGCTGAAGGCCGAGGTCGAGACCCTGAAGGGCGAGATCGCCAAGTTCGAAGAGACCGAGAAGACGGTCGGGGCGAAGCTGCGCGACATCCTGGCCCGCGAGCAGAACCTGGCGGCCGAGGGCGTGCCGGACGGCGAGGACGAGGCCGGAAACGTCGAGGTCTCCAAGTGGGGCGAGCCGCGCCGCACGGGGCCGAAGAAGGACCACGCCGACCTCGGCGAGGCCCTGAAGATGCTGGACTTCGAGGCCGCCGCCCGCATGTCGGGCGCGCGTTTCGCCGTGCTCAAGGGCCAGCTGGCCCGGCTGGAACGCGCCGTCGGCCAGTTCATGCTGGACGTCCAGACGGACCAGCACGGTTATCTGGAGGTCAATCCGCCGTACCTCGTGAAGGGGGACGCGATGTTCGGTACGGGACAGCTGCCGAAATTCGAGGAGGACCTGTTCAGCACCGGGTCAGACCAGGAGGCCTTGTCCCTGGCGAGCCGCATGTACCTGTCCATGTCGAAGACGAGCGACGATTTTATCGGCGTGTATCTGGCGGCGACAAAGGCGCTGACAGCCGACGAGCGCGTCCGGATGGGTTTCGACCGGATCGATGGGTACGCAAAGCAACTGCTGGAGTTGTCGATCCGGGACCACCAGAACTTCATGGAATGGTTCCCGGAAAGCGGTTCCGCGGATCGCCGCTACCTCATCCCCACCGCCGAAGTCTCCCTGACCAACCTCGTGCGCGAGCAGATCCTCGATGAGGCGGAGATCGCGACGCCGATGCGCCTGACCGCCCTGACGCCCTGTTTCCGGGCCGAGGCGGGGTCGGCGGGGCGGGATACGCGCGGCCTGATCCGCCAGCACCAGTTCACCAAGGTCGAGATGGTCTCCATCACCCGGCCCGAGGACTCGGACGCCGAGCACGAGCGGATGACCGGCTGCGCCGAGGCGGTGCTGCAGAAGCTGGAGCTGCCCTATCGCCGGATGCTGCTGTGCAAGGGCGACATGGGCTTCACGGCCCGCAAGACGTTCGACCTCGAGGTCTGGCTGCCGTCGCAGGACACCTATCGCGAGATCAGCTCCTGCTCCAACTGCGGGGACTTCCAGGCGCGGCGCATGGACGCCCGGTTCAAGCGCGCGGGCGAGAAGAAGACCGAGTTCGTCCATACGCTGAACGGCTCGGGTCTGGCCGTCGGTCGCACTCTTGTCGCCATCATGGAGAACTATCAGGACGAGGACGGCCGTATCGCTGTCCCGGCCGCCCTGCAGCCCTATATGGGTGGTCTGACCCACATCGGAGCCTGAGCCATGACCCGCATCGCCGTCACCGCCGCCCTGATCGCCGCCTCCGTGTTCGCGGGCGCCGCTACCGCCCAGTCGTCGAACGCCGTCGACCCGTCCGCCACCAGCTTCACCGGCTGGGTCAAGGTGACGGGCGGGGAGTTCGAACTCTATTCCGAGCAGCGCGCGCTGGCGCAGCCCTTCTCGCGCCCCTGCGTTTCCGGCGCCCTGCCGCGCGACCTGCAGCGGTCGTCGGCCGACATCTCGGGCCAGAAGGTGACCTTCACCGGCAAGGCCGTGGCCTGGGCCGACCGTGACGCCCCGACCTCGCAGAGCCATGCCGGCTCGGTGATCACCAATGAATGCCGCGGCGACTATGTCATCGCGGCCGACAGCGTGCGGGTGCTGCGCGGCGGATGAGGATACTGCTGACCAACGACGACGGGATCGAGGCCGAGGGCCTGGCGGCTCTGGAGCGGATCGCGCGGACGTTCACGGACGACGTGTGGGTGGTCGCGCCCGCGACGGAGCAGTCGGGCAAGGGCCGGGGCATCACCCTGACCGAGCCCCTGCGTGTCAACCGTCTGGGCGACAAGCGGTTTTCGGTGACGGGGACCCCGACCGACTGCGTGGTCCTGGCCTTCGACCTGATGGATCAGAAGCCCGATCTGGTGCTGTCGGGCGTCAATCGCGGCCATAATGTCGGGGAGGATTGCTCCTATTCCGGCACCGTCGCCGGGGCGCTGCAGGGCATGGCTTACGGCGTGCGCTCCATCGCCCTGTCCCAGTCTCTGGACCGGTTCCATGACGAGGTCACGGCCCACTGGGAGACCTGTGAGGCCTTCGCCCCGGCCATCATCTCCACCCTGCTGGCCCAGGAGTGGCGGCCGGGCGTGGTGATGAACCTGAACTTCCCGGCGCGTCCGCCGGAGCAGGTGACCGAGGTCGAGGTCACCGTCCAGGGCTTCCGCCAGATCGGCGAGATGCATCCGGTCAAACGCACCGACCTGCGCGGCCGCGACTACTATTGGATGAGCTTCCGGGGCGCGAAACAGGACCATGCGCCGGGCACCGACCTGCGCGCCATGGACGACGGGAAGATCTCCGTCACCCCCCTGCACATCGACCTGACCCACCGCGCCAGCGTCAACGACCTGAAGGGCGTGCTGGGCGGGGTGCCGCCGAAGGTTCTGGCGGCCGAATGAACCTGAGGGACGACCGCGCGGGCCGACTGATCCTGAGCCTGCGTCAGCAGGGGGTGACGGATCCGCGCGTGCTGGGGGCGATGGAGTCCATCGACCGCGCCGTCTTCGTGCACGAGAAATTCCTCGATCAGGCCTGGGAGGACCAGGCCCTGCCGATCGACTGCGCCCAGACGATTTCCCAGCCCTATATCGTCGGCCTGATGACCCAGGCGCTGGACGTCCAGCCGCGCCACCGGGTGCTGGAGATCGGCACGGGCAGCGGATACCAGTGCGCGGTGCTGAGCCGGCTGGCGCGGTATGTCTATACCGTTGAACGCTACCGCAGCCTGCTGGTCGAGGCCGAGGCCAAGCTGCGCCAGCTCGAGATCGACAACGTCATCACCCAGCACTCCGACGGCGGCCTGGGCTGGCCGCAGCAGGCGCCCTTCGACCGGATCATGGTCACGGCGGCCTCTCCGACCGAGCCGACCGAACTGCTCAAGCAGCTGAAACCGGGCGGGATTCTGGTCTGCCCCGTGGGCCGGACCTCGGTCCAGATGCTGCACCGCTACACCGGCCAGCCCGACGGCAGCTTCCACCGCGAAAGCCTGCGCGAGGTGCGGTTCGTGCCCCTGGTCGAGGGGACGGCGAAGGAGGGGTGACGCTTTCTCCCCGCCATTAACCTTCGCTCCCCACTTTCGCCGGGTTTGGCGGCTTGGCTTATGGTGAACGGCGGGGCACATCTGGTCGGGATTCGAGACCAGAACTTCAGGAGAGCGCGATGAGCGGAATGAGCGGCTGGACCCGGGGTCTGGTGGTCGCGGGCGCGGCCCTGACGGTAACGGCCTGCGCCAGCTATCCGACCGAGCCCCGCTATTCGACGCGCGCCGACCAGCCGCACGCGGTGGCCAATGTGCCGCCGACCGCCAATCCCTATCCAAACGCCCCCGTCTATCCGGGACAGCCGGGCCAGCCCTATCCGGGCGCCGTGGTCGCCAATGAGGCGCCGCCGCCCGCGCGGGCGCCGATCGAGAGCATCGACGGCGGCGGCCTGCCGCCTGCGGCGGTGACCAGTTCGCTGAACGGCGGCCCGGCGACGGCGCCCGGCCGGCCCTCGCAGCCCAGCAACAACTATCCGAGCTCGACCCTGCCTGAGCCGAACTACAGCCCGCCGACCTACAATCCGCCCGGCACGCCGCGGGCGCCGGTGACGGGCGGGGCGGTCGCCTATGTGATCCAGCCGGGGGATACGATTTCGGGCGTTGGGCGGCGGTTCCAGACCCCGGTCCAGACCTTGATCGACCTGAACGACCTCGGGCCGCGCGCCCAGATCAACAGCGGCCAGCGCATCGTCCTGCCCGACAACGCCGTCGACACCGGTCCTGACCCCTACGCCACCGGTCCCGCGCCGGTCGGGGTGACGGTGCCGCGCGCGGGCGCCGTGCCGCCGCCGCCGACCCCGCCCGCGGGCAACGCCGCCTTGCCGCCGGCCCGCCCGCCCGTGACGCCGGTCCCGACCGGTCCGATCCGTCCGCCGGCCCAGGTCCCTGCCCAGGCTCCCCTTTCGACGGCGCCCTCCGCGCCCGTCGCGGGCAATATCGGCCTGCAATGGCCCGTGCGCGGCGACATCGTGCGGCGCTTCGGCCCGGTCAGCATGGGCGAGCGCAACAATGGGGTGAACATCGGCGCCTCGGCCGGCGCCCCCGTGGTCGCCTCGGCCGCCGGACGCGTGGCCTATGTCGGCGACGCCCTGGTCGGGCAGGGGCTGACGGTGCTGATCGTCCACCGCGACGGCTGGCGCACTGTCTACGGCCACCTGGGTTCCGCGACGGTCGAGGACGGCGCCGATGTGCGCGCCGGTCAGCAGATCGGCACCGTCGGCCTGACCGCCGGCGACGGCCGTCCGTCGATGCATTTCGAGACCCGGCGCATGCAGGGCGACGAGCCGGTGGCCATCGATCCCCTGACGGTGTTGCCGCGCTGACGCAGCAAAGGCGTCTTGGCTTAAACGTCGCGTTGCATCTTGGGGCGACCGGCCCTAGGTTCCGCGCCTCGTTTTCAAAGGGCGCCCGACAGAGGCCCGCCCGCGTCGGGGACTATTGAATATGCCTACTGGTGAAGCTGGCGGCCTGATGGCCCAGGTCGTGACCTTCCTGCCGTTCGTCGCGATCTTCGTGATGTTCTACTTCCTGCTCATCCGTCCGCAGCAGAAGAAGGCCAAGGAGCATGCGGCCCTGATCTCGGCCGTGAAGCGCGGCGACACCGTCGTCCTGTCGTCCGGCGTGATCGGCAAGGTGACCCGCGTCGAAGACGCCGAGGTCAATGTCGAGATCGCCCCGAGCGTCAACATTCGCGTCGTGAAGGGCATGATCGCCGAGGTGCGCAACCGCACCGCCGTCGCCGCAAACGACACCAAAGCCATCTCCAAGGGCTGAACGCCTCGCGTCGCCGCAACGGATAATCGATTCCCATGATTCAGCTTTCGCGCTGGAAGGTCGTTCTTCTCGCATTGTCGCTCGTCTTCGGGCTGCTGCTGGCGTTCCCGAACGTCCTGACGCCCGAACAACGGGCCAAGCTCCCGGGCTTCGTGCCCAAGAGCGCGCTGAACCTGGGTCTCGACCTGCAGGGCGGCTCCTATCTGCTGCTGGAAGTCGACGTGCCGGCGATGCGCGCCAAGCGGGTCGACAACCTGGCCGAGGACGTCCGCGTGACGATGCGCGACTCCGGGATCAACGTGGCCTCGACCCAGCGTGAAGAGGGTGGGGTGGTCATCACCCTGGCCGATCAGAGCCAGAACGAAGCCGCCTATCAGGCCCTGCGTCGCCTCGTCGGCGGGGCGAACCAGCAGGGCGTCGTCGAGCGCGCCGTGACCCGCGAGGGCAATGGCCGTCTGCGCTTCGCCTTCACCCAGCAGACGCTGGACAGCATGGGCGCCACCGCCGTCGACCAGTCGATCGAGGTCGTGCGCCGCCGGATCGATAGCCTGGGCACCAAGGAGCCCGCGATCACCCGTCAGGGCTCGAACCGCATCGTGGTCCAGGCCCCGGGCGAGAGCGATCCCGCCGCCCTGGAACGCGTCATCGGCCAGACGGCCCAGCTGACCTTCCAGATGGTCGACAGCGAAAACTCGGTCCAGCAGGCCGTCGCCGGCGCCGTGCCGCCCGACGCCGTCCTGATGATGGACGAGGACGGGGTCACCCCGATCCTGATCAAGCGCCGCGTCCTGGTGTCCGGCGAACAGCTGACCCACGCCGACGTGACCACCGACCAGAACGGCCAGACCGCCATCGGCTTCCGCTTCGACGGGGTCGGCGCCCAGCGCTTCGCCCAGGCCACCGCCAGCGAGAACATCGGCAAGCGCTTCGCCATCATCCTGGACGGCAAGGTCATCTCGGCCCCGCGCATCAACTCCACCATTCCGAACGGCTCGGGCATCATCCAGGGCCGCTTCTCGATCGCCGAGGCGTCCGAGATGGTCAACCTGCTCAACGGCGGCGCCCTGCCGGCCCCGCTGAAGGTCGAGGAACGCCGGACCGTCACCGCCGAACTGGGCGCCGACGCGGTCCAGAAGGGCAAGGTCTCCACGATCATCGGCTTCGCCATCATCGTGATCTTCATGCTGGGCGCCTATGGCCTGCTGTTCGGCGGGGTGTCGGTGATCGGCCTGCTCCTGAACGGCCTGTTGATCATCGCTGCCATGTCCCTGACCCAGGCGTCGCTGACCCTGCCGGGGATCGCGGGGCTTGTGCTGACCTTCGCCGTGGCCGTCGACGCCAACGTGCTGATCTATGAGCGGATGCGTGACGAAGCCCGGGCGGGCCGGTCGGTCATCGCCTCCATGGACGCCGGCTTCAACAAGGCCATGGGCACCATCGTCGACGCCAACCTGACCACCCTGGTCGCCGCTGCCATCATGTTCATCTTCGGCGCCGGCCCGGTGCGCGGCTTCGCCTGGACCCTGACCATCGGGGTGTTCACCTCGGTCTTCTCTTCGGTGCTCGTGGCCCAGGTGCTGCTGGCCTACTGGCTGAAGGTCGCCAAGCCCAAGAAACTGCCGATCGCCGACGCGGAGACTGTCCGATGACCTGGTGGCCCCTGATCAAGGTCCTGCCGCAGAAGACCAATCTGCACTTCGTCAAATACGCCCGCTACGCCGCCGTCCTGTCGGTCGTGCTGTGCGTCGCTTCCATCGTCGGCTGCTTCGTTCCGGGCCTGAACATGGGCATCGACTTCCGCGGCGGCGCGTCGCTGGAAGTGTCCAAGCCCGCCGGCCAGGTGATCCAGCTGGAAGAGGTGCGCGACGCCGTATCCAAGCTGAGCCTCGGCGACGTCCAGGTTCAGGGCATCGCGCGTCTGGACACCAACGTCCAGGATGGCTCCACCGCGATCGTCAAGTTCCAGGTGCCGGACGGCAAGGACCAGACCCAGGTGGTCAATGAGGTCGAGACGGCCATCACCGCCGCCACCGGCCAGGTGGCCTATTCGGGCGTCAGCGTCGTCGGCTCCAAGGTCTCGGGCGAGCTGTTCACCTCGGGCCTGCTGGCCCTGGGCGTCGCCATCGCCCTGATGTTCGCCTACATCTGGTTCCGGTTCGAGCCGCAGTTCGGCTTCGGCGCCGTCGCCGGCCTGCTGCACGACGTGATCCTGACCTTCGGCCTGATCGTCCTGCTGCGTCTCGAGTTCAGCCTGAACATGGTCGCGGCCATCCTGACCGTCATCGGCTATTCGATGAACGACACCGTCGTCGTCTTCGACCGCCTTCGCGAGAACCTGCGCAAGTACAAGACCCTGCCGCTGCGCGACGTGATCGACCTGTCGCTGAACGAGACCCTGACCCGGACCATCATCACCGGCGTGACCGCGGTGCTGGTTCTGGCAGCGTTGGCCATCTTCGGCGGCGAGGCCCTGCGCGGCTTCTCCATCGCCCTGATGTTCGGGATCATCATCGGCACCTATTCCTCGATCTATGTCGGGGCGCCGATCATCCTGCTGTGGGGCGTCAAGCGCGGCGAGCTCAACGAGGACGTCAAGCCGGTCAAACTGGGCATGGCCAGCCGGCCGTGATTGACCATCTTTTCCTCCCCCTCGCGGGGAGGGAGAGGTATGTCTGACGCCAGACGACTCATTACCCGGGGGAGGGCGGTCGCATGGCCGGACTGCTGAGCAATTTCCGCAATACCGTCATCCTCGGCCTCTTCCTGGCGGCCCTGTTGCTGGTCGCCGCCGGCTTCGTGACGCCGCGCGGCTTCGACCGGGAGTTCCTGCGCGCGGTCATGAACTGGGGTCTGGGCGTGTCCGGCCTGCTTTGGCTGGGCCTGCTCTGCTATTTCAACGCCGTGCAGTTCCGCGTCTGGTCGCAGATCCCGGCCGAGCAGAAGGCGATCGTCAATCTGTACATCACGCCCGAAGCCCTGTTCTGGGTGCGTTGGGCGTCGCTGGCGACGGTGATCTTCGGGGCCGCCGCCATGGTCGCCCGCGCCGGCACCTATCTGGTCGAGATCATGAGCTTCGGCTTCCATCGCGGCTTCGAACCCGGTGATCAGGCCTATGCCTTGATGGGCGTCGGCGCCTGGCTGGCGCTGATCATGTTCCTGAACACCTGGGCGGTGATCTGGCCGAACCAGAGGCGGGCGCTGAGCATCGGCCAAGGCGCGGTCGAGCACGACGAGGATACGAAGGCCAAGGCGGCGCGCGTCGCCATGCTGGCCACCCGCGTCAATCTGCTGCTCAGCGTCCCGATGCTGACCTATCTGGCCCTGCAGCCGCTGTTCAGCTGACGACGATGACGGCGTCGTCGTGAGCGAGACCGATCTCGACGCCCAGGTGCGGGCCGCCGATCCGGACCGCTGGCTGTCCAGCCGGTTCGTCGGCGACACGGAGGCGCGCGCCGACCTGATCGCCCTGTACGCCTTCGAGGCCGAGCTTCTGACCATCCCGACGCGGGTGACCCAGCCGATGCTGGCCGAGATGCGCTACGTCTGGTGGCGCGACCAGATGGACGGGGTGTTCGCGGGCGAGCCAAGGAAGGGGCATCCGGTCCTGGAGGCCCTGACGGCGGCGGCGGGGCGCAGGCCACTGGAGCGCGCGCCCTTCGACGCCCTGATCGAGGCCCACGTCGGTCGGGTGCACGGCGAGCCGCACGATCTGGACGCCTTCTATGTCGGCCCGATGCAGGCGGCGGTGCGCATTCTGGCCGGCGAGAGCCATGACGCCGCCGTAGCCGAGGCGGGGCGCGTCCGGGGGTTGACCCAGGTCGGGCGGGCGGCGGAGGCGAAGGCCCTGCGCGGCGCGGCCAATTCGGGGCTGAAAGGCCTGCCCACGGCGGCCTTTCCGGCGGTCGCCCATGCGACACTGTCGGGCGCCGAGCGCGGCGAGGGGACGAAGCGACTGAAGCTGCTGTGGGCCAGCCTCAGGGGCCGGATCTAGCGCGGCCCTCCCGTGGGCCAGACCAGGACTTCCGGCGGCCAGACCTGGCGGTTGGGCGAGCCGGTGTAGGTCCAGTCGAGGGTGCGCTGCATGGTGCGTGCCCCGGCCCTGGCGACGGCCGAGGCTCTGGGCAGGCCGTGCATCTCGCGCGCCCAGTCGGGCAGAAGGTCGGCGCCGCATTGCATGATCAGATCGGCGGAGATGTCCTCGAAGAGGCCACCGACCTTCTGGCGCATGACGAGGGCGGCGACCTCGGTCGTGCGGGCGTCGGCCTTCAGCTGCGGGCGCATCGACTGGATCAGGGCCTCTGCCTCGACGCGATTGGTCGGGACCGGATCGGCGCCCAGGGCCCGGCCGATGCGCGCCATCTCGGCCAGATAGGCGTCCTGATCGGCGGCGGACATGGTCGGCTCGGCATAGCGGACCCAGCTGTCGAGGAAGCTGATGGTCTCGGTCACATGCACCCAGGCCAGCAGGGCCGGGTCGCTGACGCGATAGGGCGTGCCGTCGGGCAGGGTCCCGCCCAGCTTGTCGTGAATGCGCCGGACCTTGTCGATGGCGGCATTGCCCGCGACGGCGTGGTCATAGGTGGTGACGGCGATAAACTTGGCCGTGCGCCGGAGCCGCCCATGCATGTCGGCGCGGAAGTCGGAATGGTCCCAGACGCCCGCCAGCACCGCCGGATGCAGCATCTGCAGCAGCAGGCCCGAGACCCCGCCGATCATCATGGTGACGATGTCGCCGTTGACCCGCCAGGCCATGGAGTCGGTCGGGAACAGGGCGTCGACGCGGCGCAGGGCGGGGCGCTCGCCACGCTCATAGTCGTTGAACAGCTCGTTGATGCGCCGCCGGATGGCGATCTTCACGGTTTCGGACGGAGAGGGCATTCGGGTTCGTAGCTCGGCAATCAGGCGCTGACCACGGGGCATCCTGTCCACGATGAGTTGTAGTCCTGATCAGGCCGCATCCCGCCAGACGCCTTCAGGCCCGCGTGAAATCCATGGTCCAGTTGGTTTCCCAGCTGGCTCCGCCGTCGGCCGACATCGCCTGCTCCCACCGGGGCGTGTCCGTCCGGGTGTTCAGCCAGAGGAAGCGGGTCAGGATCGGCCGGCCGTCCAGCATGTCCTCGGCGAGGAAGGTCCCGTCGCCGTCCTCGAACCGGCCGACCACGGGCACGTCCATGCGATGCGGATCGTTGGAGGCCAGCCACCAGATGGCCCAGGCTTGCGCCGCCGGATCGTAAGAGCGGATCGCGATGGCGCGGACCGTTCCGCTCGGGAAATGCAGGACATTGTCCTCGATATTGCCGTCGCCGCCCAGCACCGTCCGCATCTCGCAGGCGCCGTCGAACGCGTCCCAGTCGGTGCAGCCCGTTAGCCGCTCGCGCAGGCGCCGGTGCTTGACGCTCCACCGCCCGATCTGGAAGTCGAAGTCCGGGCAGGGGGCGGGCAGGGACATGGTCACATCCTCAGGGCGGTGGGCGCTCAGGCGGCGGCTGCGTCCCGCCAGGCCTTGAGCGCCTCCAGAGCGCGGATGCTCATCAGACGCTTCTTGGCGCGGCCGCGTTCCTTGAGCGGGATCTTCTTGCCCTCATCATCCACCTTGGGCGCTTCCAGCGGCGGCAGCAGGCCGTAGTTGATGTTCATCGGCTGGAACTTGGCGCCATCCAGATGGCCGCCGGTGATGTGCTCGACCAGGGCTCCCAGGGCCGTGTGGGCCGCGGGGGCGTCGAGGGGCTTCCCGAGGCGTTCGGCGGCGGCGAGGCGGCCGGCCAGCAGGCCCGTGGCGGCGCTTTCGACATAGCCCTCAACCCCGGTCACCTGACCGGCGAAGCGCAGGCGTGGCATGGACTTCATGCGCAGCTGGCGGTCCAGCAGGTGGGGCGAGTTCAGATAGGTGTTGCGGTGCAGGCCGCCGAGGCGGGCGAACTGGGCGTCCTGCAGGCCCGGGATCATGCGGAAGACCTCGGCCTGGGCCCCGTGCTTCAGCTTGGTCTGGAAGCCGACGATGTTGAACAGGGTGCCCAGCGCATTGTCCTGACGCAGCTGGACGATGGCGTGGGCCTTGACCAGCGGGTCGCGGGGGTTGGTCAGGCCGACCGGCTTCATCGGGCCGTGGCGCAGGGTCTCGCGGCCGCGTTCGGCCATGACCTCGATGGGCAGGCAGCCGTCGAAATAGGGGACGTTCTCCCACTCCTTGAACTCGGCCTTGGGGCCGTTCAGCAGGGCGTCGATGAAGGCCTCGTACTGCTCCTTGTTCATCGGGCAGTTGACATAGGCGGCGGCGTCCCCGCCCGGGCCTTCCTTGTCGTAGCGCGACTGGCGCCAGGCGATGTCGAAGTCGATCGACTCGGCGTGGACGATGGGGGCGATGGCGTCAAAGAAGCTGAGGCTCTCCTCGCCGGTCAGCTTGAGGATGGCGTCGGCCAGGGCCGGGGAGGTCAGGGGGCCGGTGGCGACCACGACGCTGTCCCAGTCCTCAGGCGGCAGGCCCGCGATCTCCTCGCGCTGAATGGTGACCAGAGGGTGGGCTTCGAGCTTCGCGGTGACGGCCTGCGAGAAGCCGTCGCGGTCGACGGCCAGTGCGCCGCCCGCCGGGACCTGATGGGCGTCGCCGCAGGACATGATGATCGAGTCCAGCGCCCGCATCTCGGCGTGCAGCAGGCCGACGGCGTTGTGCTCCCAGTCGTCGGAGCGGAAGGAGTTGGAGCAGACCAGCTCGGCCAGACCATCGGTGTGGTGGGCGTCGGTCTTCACGCCCGGGACGCCGCGCATCTCATGCAGGATGACGGGCACGCCCGCCGAGGCGATCTGCCATGTGGCCTCGGAGCCGGCGAGGCCTCCGCCGATGACGTGAACAGGCTTGATGTCGGAAGAAGAAGTCATGGCGGGCCTTCTAGAGCCCCCGGACCGGTTCGTCAGCATTCGTCTGGTCGCGGACGCGCGGCAGGCGCTAGAGTGGCGGCGAAGACGGGGGAATGAATGGCGCAATCGCCTGCGAGGAAACGGTTGGACCTGATCGAGGTCCTGACCGAGGCGGTGGGGCGGATGGGCGAGATGGCGCGCGGCGCCGGTCCGGTGCTGGCCCTGACGGCTGTCCTGGCCCTGGCCGTGATCCTGCTGCGCCTGCCGCAGGGGGCTGGGCTGTTGCTGCTGCTTCTCACACTGATCGCTGGCCTGTCGGCTTTCGGGGCCACGACGCGGATCGGGACGGCGGGCGATCTGGAGGCGGCGCGACGCGCGGGCCTGCGTCCCGGCGGGCTGCAACTGGGCAGGCCCGAGGCGCGGCTGGCGGGGGCGACCCTGCTGTGCGCCCTGTTCATGGCGATCATGCTGGCCCTGCTGTTCCTCGTGGCCCTGGCCCTGTTTGGTGGCGCCGGGCTGAACGCCGAGGCGGTCAAGGCGCGCGACTGGGCCGCCGTCGGTCCGGCGTGGAAGCTGGTCCTGCTGACAGGGGTGGCGCTGGTGGTGCTGGGGGCGCCGATCCTGTTCGCCGTCCGTCTGAGCCTCTATGCGCCCGCGACCGTGGGGCGGGGGCAGATGATTTCGCTGACGGCGACGGGTCTGACCAACCGGGCGATCCTGCCGCTGCTGGCCGGGCTGATCGCCTGCGCGGTTCCGGGGCTGATCTGGCTGGGTCTGGTCGCCGCGGGGGTTCTGGGCGGCAAGGCGGCGGGTGCGGTGGCGATCCTGACGCTGGTCGCGATCCAGTGGCCCCTGACCAGCGCCTTCCTGGGCGCGGCCTATCGGCGGCTGGAAACCCACGAGCTTCTGGGGGTCTGGCAGTGACCCGACCCGGCCCGCCAGACCCAGCTCAATGGAAACCGAACCGACTTCAAGTCTTTGAAAGAAGGGCGACGCCGTCCCGACCGCGCGCTATGAGCGGCCTGCAAGGGAATCGCCAGGAGTGAACCGATGAGTTTTTCGGCAACGGAAGCCGCCTTCGAAGGCTTCAGGGTGACCCGGCATCATCCCATGGCGGTCGTCGCCTGGGCCCTGGTGTGGCTGGTCGGGCTGATCGCCATGGTGGCCATCGTGGCGCCCATCCTCGGTCCGGTCGCCGGCGAGTTCCAGGCGATCATGACTTCGGGCGGAACCGCGGAACCGTCCGCGGCGATGCAGACCCAGTTCCAGTATGCGGCCCTGGCGACGGTTCCGGTCAGTCTGGTGCTGCAGTCCATCATGCTGCCGGCCATCTATCGCGCCATGAACCAGTCGGGCGGCGACCGGTTCGGCTTCCTGCGTCTGGGGCGCGACGAACTGCGGGTCCTCGGCGCCCAGGTCATCATCACCCTGGTGTCCCTGATCATCAGCCAGGGCGGCGAACTGCTGGCCACCCTGGCGTCCGCCGGCGGAGTTCCGATCCTGGCCCTGCTGATCGAGTTCGTGGGCCTGGTCATCAGCATCTATCTGTCGGTGCGCCTGGTCCTGGTCGTTCCGGCGGCCTTCACGCAAGGCAAGATCGACCTCAAGGCCGCATGGCAGGCGACCGCCGGCCTGTTCTGGCCCCTGCTGGGCATGGCCATCATCGCCGGCTTCATGGCCTTCGTCGTCCTGCTGTTGCTCGGCATCGTCGCCCTGCCGGTCTGGCTGGCGGGCGCGGGCGGCGCGGCGGGGGCGGTCGGCCCGATCGTCGTCGGCGGCCTTCTGCTCATCATGTCCCTGGCCATGGCCCTGACGACGGCCATCCTCGCGGCTCCCTTCATGACGGCCTATCGAGAGGGGCGAAGCCTCAAGGCCGACTGACGCAAAAGGGGCCGCGCGATGCGCGGCCCCTTCTCAATTTCGACTTCAAGGGACGCGACCGCGCAGCAGGCCCACTCGCTGGCCTCACGTAGCGCGACCGCGCGCCAGGCCGCCTAAAATGGGCTGAAGCGCTCCACCAGGGCCTGGGCGGCGGGCGTCGCCTGGACCCGGCTGATGTCGCCGCGACCGCCGTAGCTGATGCGGGCCTCGGCGATCTGGGTGTGGTTGATGGTGTTGGCCGAGGAAATATCTTCCGGGCGCACGATGCCGGCGACGGTCAGTTCGCGGACCTCGCGGTTGGTGAGCACTTCTTGCCGACCCTGGATCACCAGATTGCCGTTCGACAGGACCTCGGTGACCACGGCGGCGATGGTCAGGTTGACCTTTTCAGAGCGATTGACGGCGCCGGAGCCGGCCGCGTTGGACTGACCCTGGGTTCCGACCATGTTGGCCGGGTCGAAGCCGCCCGGGAAGGCGCGGCCGAGGCTGTTTTCGAGACCGAAGAAATGGGTCACGCCGCCCGAGGCGTCGTTGGACCGGGTGCGGGTGGTCGAATTCGAGGTCTGGGCCTTGTCGTCGATGGAGATCGAGACGGTCAGGATGTCGCCGACGCGGCGAGCGCGCTGGTCGCCGAAGAAGGTGCGGGCGCCGGTGCGCCACAGGCTGTTGGCGCTGGCGGCCATGGCGCCGTTCTGGCGGGCGCGCAGGGCGGCCTGTTCCTCGGGCGAGGGCAGATAGGCCTGACTGGTCGGCACCAGGGCGGCCGGGTAGCCGATCGGAGCCAGTTGGGGGCCGCGCACAGCCTCCACGGCGGTGGAGCAGGCGCCGAGAGACAGGGCGGCGGCGGCGAGAACGGCGGAGGCGGGCAGGATCAGGGCGGTACGCATGAGGGGAGGCTCCTAGCGAGCGGCGAACTGTTGGGGATTGGCGCGGGCGGCCTGGGCGGCCGGGCCGGCGACGGCCTGACCCGGACCCACGGCGACGGCGTCGATGGTGCGGTTGGAGGTGGTGTTGAGGATGGGCACGGCCTCGCCGACGGCGGCGTTGCGCGTGGCCCGGCCGGTGATCGTCAGCTTCACGCCGCCGACGATATAGGCGACCTCGACCATGTCGTTGCGGGCGATGACCTGGGGCGCGGCCAGATCGCGCGAGGAGACCGGGGCGCCAGCGCGCAAGGGACGTTTGGCGGTCAGGCCGATGACCTGATCGGCGTCCTGGGGACCGCCGGCCGGGGCCATATGGGCCTGAAGACTGGTCCAGACGACGTCCTCGGGCTGGACGATGTCGCCGGTGTTGAGGTTGCGGGCGTAGGTCAGGACATCGACCGTGGCCCCGGGGTGGCTCGCCGTGGCGGTAGCGCTGGACGCGGCCGCGCCGGTCGAGGCGGGGGTCAGGACCGCGGGCGAGGCCGAGCCCTGACGGACGACGACGCGGTTCAGCCCCTGCGGGTTGGTCCATTGCAGTCCGGCGCGCAGGGCCTGGGTCTGAAGCTGGCCCGCCTCGAAGACGATCGAGGGGCCGACGCGCGTGCCGACGACGACGTTCGCCGCCGTGCCCGCGCCCTCGAAGATATCGCCCAGGGTGACGCGGCCGTCGTCGTCGACCGGCTGGGCCTTGAGGGTGACCGGACCCGCCAGCGCAGGCGTGGCGGCAAGGGCGAGAAGGAAGGCGACCGCGATGCGCATGGCTTAGTTCTTCACCTGGTTGGCGACCGACATCATGCTGTCGGCCGTCGAGATGACCTTGGAGTTCATTTCGTAGGCGCGTTGGGCCACGATCAGGCTCGAGATCTCGCTGACCGCATCGACGTTCGAAGATTCGGTGTAGCCCTGCAGAAGCTGCCCGAAGCCCGGCTGGCCGGGCGCCGCGACATTGGACGGACCCGAGGCCGCGGTTTCCATCAGCAGGTTGTCACCGATGGCTTCCAGACCGGCTTCGTTGAAGAAGTTGGCGATTTCCAGCTGGCCGACGACCTGCGGGGCGACCTGGCCGTCGATCTTGGCCGAGACCTCGCCGGTCTTGGAGATGATCACGTCGACGGCGTTCTGGGGGATGGTGATCGCCGGTTCGACAGCATAGCCGTCCTCGGTGACGATCGTGCCTTCCGGGCTCAGGGAGAAGTTGCCGGCGCGGGTATAGCCGATCTCGCCCGAGGGCAGGGTGACCTGGAAATAGCCGTGGCCGTCGATGGCGACGTCGTACTGGTTGTCGGTGCGGCTCGGCGTGCCCTGTTCGGTGATCCGGTAAACGCTGCCCGCCTTGACGCCGAGGCCGACCTGGATGCCCGTCGGGACCACGGTGCCGGCGCTGGACGACTGCGCGCCCATCCGCTCGACGTTCTGATACATCAGGTCCTGGAACTCGGCCCGCTGGCGCTTGTAGCCGACCGTGTTCATGTTCGCGATGTTGTTGGAAATGACTTCCACGTTCAGCTGTTGGGCGGCCATGCCCGAGGCTGCGGTTCTCAGAGCGCGCATCTAACGGCCCTCCTAGCTCGACCGGCCAAGGCGCTCGACGGCGCGCTTGGACAGGTCATTGACGTTATCGATCATCCTGGTCGCCTGTTCGTAGGCGCGGCTGATCTCGATCATGGAGGTGATCTCGACCAGGGGATTGACGTTGGAACCCTCCAGCGAGCCCTGATGGATCTTGGCGCCGGTGGCGTTGATCGGGGTCGCGTTGGAACGGTTGCGGTAGAGGCCGTCGCCGTCTTTCGACAGGGCGGCCAGGGTGTCGAAGCGGGCCAGGGTCAGGCGGCCGACGAGGGCGCCGTTCTGGCTGATGGTGCCGTCCTCGCCGACGACCGGGGCGCCCTTGGCGGGATCGAGGATGATGTCGCCGCCGTCGCCCTGAACGGCCAGACCGCCCTTGGTGACCAGCTTGCCGGTCGGGTCCAGGGTGAAGGCGCCGTCGCGGGTGTAGGCGTCGGCGGTCCCGTCGTTGACGGTGAAGAAGGCGCCTTCGCCCTCGATGCCGAAGTCCAGGTCGCGGCCGGTCTGCTGCAGGGCGCCCTGGCCGAAGTCGCGGCCGACGCCGTTGTCCAGGACAAAGCTGGCGCTGGGCTTGACCATGTCGTTGCGCGCCCGGGCGCCGACCTCGGTCCCGACGAGCAGCTGCTCGACCTTGAAGCCGGTCGTGTTCGCGTTCGCGATGTTGTTCGCCACGATGTCCAGCTCGCGGCGCAACGTCATCTGGCGTGACAATCCGATGTAGGCGGCGTTTTCCACGGTGGGCGGGCTCCTTCGTTAAGGCCCCACGCAATGACCGTGCCAACAGGGTTAATGCAGGCGTGGCGGGCTTTTGGCGGGTTTTCAGGCTCTGGCGCCCGGCAGGATTTGCCGGATTTCAATCTCGCGTTAACCAAACTGGCCGCATCTGGAGACTGGAATCATTCCGGGGCGTCGGACGCATGTTGAAGCTTGGCAAGAAGAAGGGGCCGCCCGAAGATGCGGCGACCGACATCGCCGTGGCGCACGGTCATGAGGTCGACGGCGAGCCGGCCAAGAAGAAGCTGCCCCTGCTGTTCATCATCGCCCCGGTCGCGGCCCTGGTCGTCCTGGGCGGCGGCGGCGCGGCCGCCTTCGTCATGATGCAGCCCAAGGCCGACGCCGCCGCCGAGGGCGAGCACGGCGAGGCCGCCGGCGGACACGGCGAGGAGAAGGCCGGAGGGCACGGCGCGAAGAAGGAAGAGAAGAAGGGCGGCCACGGCGAAGCCAAGGGCGGCGAGGGCGAGGCCGCCGCCGATCCGTCGCTGGGCGTGATCGCCGAGGGGCCCGACGGGGTCACCTTCTTCACCCTGCCGGACCTGCTGGTGGACATCCAGTCGCCGGACGGCCGTCCGACCCATATGCAACTGAAGCTGACGCTGGAGATGAAGGACGCCGACCTCGCCGCCAGCCTGCAGGAGCAGATGCCCCGGATGCAGGACATGTTCCAGGGCTTCCTGCGCGAGCTGCGCCCCGAGGACCTGGCCGGTTCGGCCGGCAGCTACCAGCTGCGCGCCGAGATCCTGCGCCGCGTCAACCTGATCGCGGCGCCCGGCAAGGTCGACGCCGTCCTGATCGAAAAGATGCTGATCCAGTAATGAGCGACACGGATTTCGCCGACGCCGGTCTGGGAGACGAGTTCCGCTCGGCGGCTTCCGAGCGCGTCCTGAACCAGGACGAGATCGACAGCCTGCTGGGCTTCGACCTCGGCGACGACGACGGTTCCGAACGGACCGGCATCCGGGCCATCATCAACTCCGCGCTCGTCTCCTACGAGCGTCTGCCGATGCTGGAGATCGTCTTCGACCGCCTGGTGCGGCTGATGACGACCAGCTTGCGCAACTTCACCTCCGACAACGTCGAGGTGTCGCTGGACAACATCTCCTCGATCCGTTTCGGCGACTATCTGAACTCCATCCCGCTTCCGGCCATTCTGGCGGTGTTCCGGGCCGAGGAGCTGGACAACTACGGCCTGCTGACGGTCGATTCCAACCTGATCTACTCGATCGTCGACGTCCTGCTGGGCGGGCGTCGAGGCACGGCGGCCCTGCGTATCGAAGGCCGACCCTACACCACCATCGAACGGGTGCTGGTGCAGCGGATGGTCGAGGTCATTCTGGCCGACGCCCAGGCCGCCTTCGAGCCCCTGACGCCCGTCCACTTCAATCTGGACCGTCTGGAGACCAACCCGCGCTTCGCCGCCATCGCGCGCCCGGCCAACGCCGCCATCCTGGTCAAGCTGCGCATCGACATGGAAGACCGGGGCGGTCGGGTCGAGCTGCTGCTGCCCTATGCGACGCTGGAGCCCATCCGCAAGATGCTGCTGCAGCAGTTCATGGGTGAGAAGTTCGGCCGCGACAACATCTGGGAAGGCCACCTGGCCACCGAGCTCTGGACCACCGATACCGAGGTCCGCGCGGTTCTGGACGAGCAGCAGGCGCCCCTGTCGACGGTTCTCAATCTGAAGGTCGGCGACACCTTCATGCTGAACGCGACTCCCGATAGCGACATCTCGATCCGTTGCGGCCCGATTCCGGTCACGACGGGCCGAATGGGCCGCAAGGGCCAGCACATCGCCGTTCGCGTCGAGGCGCCCATCAGCGTCGAGGTCGCGAGCAGCCTGACCCGGGTGAAACGCTCATGATCGGCATCGTTCTCGACTCCTTCCTGATGCTGCTGCTGGTCGCCGCCATCGGTTACGGCATCCGTCTGGAGAAGAAGCTGACCGCCCTGCGCGCCGGACAGCTGGCCTTCGCCGGCGCGGTGACCGAGCTGAACCAGGCCGCCGGCCGCGCCGAGAACGCCCTGCGGGCCCTGAGCACGGCGGGTGAGGAAGCCGACATGCTGCACGACCGCATCCTGAAGGCCCGCGCCCTGAAGCAGGAGCTGGAGGTTCTGGTCGCCCGCCAGTCGCGCGGTTTGCCGTCGCCGGAACCCGTCCGCGCGCCGGAGCTCGCGCGCGCGCCCGAGATCGTGCGTGAACCGGTCCGCGAGCCTGTCCGCGCCACCGCCGCGACCCTGACGACCCGCAATCCCCTGATCGACGGCCTGCCCGACGACGAGGACCGCGCCCTGCGCATGGCCGCCCTGGCCGAGCGCATCTCGGGTCTGAACGCGGCCCGCAACGCGCCGCCGTCCCCGGCCCGCGACAACGTCAGCGCCATCATGTCGGCGCTGACCGCTAACCAAACCGCGCAACAGAGCCTCAACAAGGCCCGGCGTAGTCTGGACAACGACCTCTTCGCGGCCTGATCCATTTTAGTGTCCCTATGCCTTGCGCGCGGCGCTCGGCGACTTGAGGGACGAGTTTGAAAGACTGAGTAAGACGATGGCCAAAGTTCCTCGCCTCCTGCCGCTCATCGCCATCGCCATCGGCGGGGTGGTCGCCGTGCGCGCCGTGGGCGCAAGTCCCGGCCTGTTCGAAGGCGCCAAGGCCTGGGCCGAGGACGCCGCGGGCGCCGTCGCTCCGGCTCCAGGCAATACGGAAGCGCCCAAGCCCGCCCCGGTCTGCGCCCTGACGCCCGAACAGCTGGCTCAACAGGCCGGCATTTCTCCGGCCGAGCTGCGGATCATCCAGTCGCTGTCGACGCGCCGCAAGGAACTGGACGCCCGCGACGCCGACTTCTCGACCACCCTGCCGCTGATGGTCGCCGCCGAGCAGAAGCTGGACGCCAAGGTCCAGGCCCTGACCGCCATCAAGGCCGAGATTCAGGGCATGCTGGGTCAGGTCGACGCCAAGGCCAAGGCCGAGACCGACCGTCTGGTCGCCGTCTATTCGGCCATGCGCCCGCGTGAGGCCGCCGCCGTCTTCAACACCCTGTCCGACGATGTGCGCCTGCCGGTCGCCGCCGCCATGCGTCCGCGCACCCTGGCCGCCGTCATGGCCCAGATGCCGCCCGCCAAGGCCCAGGAGCTGACTGAGAAACTGGCCCGCCGCTTCGAGGCCCAGCAGCTGGCCGCCCGCGCCGCCGCCGCCAGCGCCGCGGAGCCGGCGACGACGCCTGCCGCTCCGGCAGCGGCCCCGGCGACCACCCCCGCCAACGCCGCCGCCAAGCCCGCGACCCAGACGCCCGCCGCGACCCCGGCCGCCACGCCGGCCCGTCAGGCGCCGCGCGCGGCAGCCAACCGCCCCCGCACCCCGGCTCGCACGCCCGCGCGCCAGCCGGCCGCCACGCCTGCCACATCCGGCCCCCAACCCTATGCCGCCGGCGCCTCGGCCCCGGCCGCCAGCGCTCCGACGGCGCCGCGCCAATCCGTCCAGTAAGGGCGGTGCAGCAGGGGCCGAAAGCCACTCGCCGGTTGGCAGGGCGGGCGAGGGGGGTTATGCACGCGCCTCCTCTTTCGCCTTCAGGCCTCCGACCATGTCCGACACGCCCCCCGACCGCCTCTCGGTCAACCCGAGCAGCAAATTCTACGACGCCGATGTGCTTCAGCGCGGCGTTGGGATTCGCTTCAAGGGCGAGGAAAAGACCAACGTCGAGGAATACTGCGTCTCGGAAGGCTGGGTCCGTCTGGCGGCCGGCAAGGCTGTGGACCGCAAGGGCAACCAGCTGACCATCAAGCTGCAAGGCGTGGTCGAGCCCTATTTCCAGAGCGCCGACGAGACCCCGGCCGAGGGCTGATCCGCTCTGCGCTCGCAGCGCGTGTTTCTGTAGGGTGATCTATCTTGGGTTGACGGCGTCGCAACCTCTGGCATCGTTCTCCGGCCTTCGTCTGGAAGGCATTGGAGGATGAGATGAAGCTTTCCCTGCGTCTTGCCGCCCTGACCGCCGCGACGGTCGCCCTTGTCGGCGCCGGAGCTCCGGCCGCGCTCGCCGACCCGAACGTGCCGCTCTATGACGTCGTCTATTATAGCGACGCCTCCAGGACGGTGGAGGTCGGCCGCAACTACGGCGTCTGCTACGGCGGCTGGAACACGCCGATCTGGGCCGGCAGCAGCCAGTACACGACCGGCGAACAGACCGCCTACTACAGCTCCGAACACGTCGGCTGGTGCACGGCCGACGGGACCGTCTACTTCTGATTCAACGGGTCCTGAAAGAACGACGCCGGCTCCCTCGCGGGGCCGGCGTTTGTGTGCCCGTGATGCGGAAGCGCGATCTAGAACTCTTCCCAGCCGTCGGCCTTGAGGGCCGACGAGCCGATCGTGCGGATCGGCGCGGCCGGCCGCGGCTGAGCCGGGGCGGGTCGGGCGGCGGGCGCGCGTGTCGCCCCCGTGCTGTGGGCCCCAGTGCTGTAAGCGAAGGCCTCGATACGAGCCTGGGCCGCGCGAACCGGATTGGCGGCCTGCGGGACCTGTGAGCCGGTGTCGAAACGACGCGTCAGCTCGCCCAGATGGCCAGCCTCGGTGCGCAGACCCGCGGCGGCGGCGGTGGCCTGTTCGACCATGGCCGCATTCTGCTGGGTGACCTGATCCATCTGGTTGATGGCGGAATTGACCTGGGCCAGGGCCGTGGACTGTTCCTGGGCCGATCCGGCGATCTCGACGATCAGGCCGTCGACCTCGGCGACGCGCCCGGCGATCGCGGCCAGAGCCGCGCCCGTGTCGTCGACCAGCTGAACGCCGCGCGCGACCTGGGCCGAGGAGGCGGTGATCAGCACCTTGATGTCCTTGGCCGCTTCGGCCGAGCGCTGGGCCAGGGCCCGGACCTCGGAGGCGACGACGGCGAAGCCCCGGCCGGCGTCGCCCGCGCGCGCGGCCTCGACGCCGGCGTTCAGGGCCAGAAGATTGGTCTGGAAGGCGATCTCGTCGATGACGCTGAGGATCTGGCCGATCTCGATGGAGCTTTTCTGGATCTCGCCCATGGCGGCGACCGCCTCGCGGACGACTGCGCTGGAGGTTTCGGCGTCGGAGCGGGCCGTACCGGCGGCGCCGGCGGCCTGTTTTGCGCCCGAAGCGCTGCGCTGGACGGTGGCGGTGATCTGATCCAGGGCGGCGGCGGTCTCCTCCAGAGAGGCGGCCTGCTGTTCGGTGCGTCGCGCCAGATCGTCGGAGGCGGTGGAAATCTCGTTGGAGCCGCTGCGGATGCCGGCGATGCTGGTCACGACCGTGTCGAGCGCGGAGCGCAGGCTTTCGACGGCGGCGTTGTAGTCGTCCTGGATACGCTTGTGGGCGCCGTCGCGGTCGCCCTCCAGCCGGGTCGTCAGGTCGCCGTCGGCCAGGCGGCCGAGCGAGGCGGCCAGGGCCTGGACCAGGTCGTCCTGGGTCGTCTCGGCGTGGCGGCGCGCCTCTTCCTTGCGGGCGGCGTCCTGTTCAGCGGCGGTGATGTCGACCGCCAGCTTGATGACCTTGATGGTCTTGCCGGTGGCGTCGAAGACCGGGTTGTAGGAGGCCTGGATCCAGACCTCGCGGCCGCCCTTGGCCAGGCGGCGGAATTTCTGGGCCACGAACTGGCCCTCGCGCAGCTTGCGCCAGAATTCGCGATAGCCGTCGGTCGCGGCCTCGGCGGGGTCCATGAACAGGCTGTGGTGCCGCCCGACGATCTCGCCGGAGGCATAGCCCATGGCGGTCAGGAAGTTCTCGTTGGCTTCGAGGATCGTCCCGTCGGGTTGGAACTCGATCACCGCCTGTGATCGGGAGATCGCGGCCATCCGGGCCTGCAGATCCTGTGTGGCCGCCGCAAGGTCGGCGTCCTTCTTCCTGGCGCGCGCAAACATGGTCTTCCCCCGGGACAGCCATGGGTGGAACGGCTTGCCCCAACGTCAGCTAGGACGCGATTGGTTACCCGTGTCTTTATGTCGCGGTAGGTGTTTCTACAGGTTGTGCGGTGGCAATTTTCCCGCGAACTTTACACCTGCGCGGTAAAGATTGATCTTTTTCCGGCAAGCCGGGCGAGGATCGCGGATACGGCCAAGCTCTTATAACTAAAGTTATAGGGCGATTGCGGACATTAACCGGCCGAAGTCGGGCTCCGACCGCTGGAAGGCGCGGCGGTTGGAGTAGAAGCGAACTTCGTCGGCGCAGGTGTCGTCGCCGGTCCAGGCGGCCTCGCTGACCCCGGCCTGCTCCAGCCGCCACAGGACGAAGCCGGGCAGGTCGAAGCGGCGTTTGTCGGGTGTGTCTCCGACCACGAAGAAGCGCTCAGAGCCCGGGTCGTGATGGGCGAACCGTTCCTCGAAGTCGGCGCCGACCTCATAGCTGGTCTGGGCGATCAGGGGGCCGACCACGGCGACGGTGCGCGAAGGCTTCGCCCCGAGGGACCCCATCGCCGCGACCGCCGAATGGACCACGCCGCCGAGC
Source organism: Brevundimonas sp. ALps5 (assembly GCF_058681645.1). Taxonomy (NCBI): domain Bacteria; kingdom Pseudomonadati; phylum Pseudomonadota; class Alphaproteobacteria; order Caulobacterales; family Caulobacteraceae; genus Brevundimonas; species Brevundimonas sp. ALps5. Next base: position 2,973,858 of record NZ_CM178744.1, read on the forward strand.
GCGCCCTTCCAGCCCGCATGGACGGCCGCGACCACCCCGGCCTCGGCGTCGGCCAGCAGCACAGGCGCGCAGTCGGCGGTCAGGACACCGCAGATGACGCCGGGCGTTGCTGTGGCCACGGCGTCGCCCTCGGGCCGGTCGCCCTTCCATGGGCCGTCGGCGACGCGGGTGATGGCGGAATGGATCTGGTAGCAGGCGGCCAGGTCGTCCGGCGTCCCGCCCATGGCCTCGGCGATGCGCCGGCGGTTCTCGGCGACGGCGGCGGGATCGTCGCTGGAGCCCAGTCCGGCGTTCAGGCCTTCGAAAATGCCGGTCGAGACTCCGCCCTGACGCGTGAAGAAGCCGTGGCGCACCCCGGCCTTCGTGAGAAGAGGGTGGGTGATCGGTGTCGGCAGGTCGCTCATCATTCGAATCCGGGAACGGTCAGGCTGCGCGGCGAGAAGATGGAGGCGACCTTGAACAGGGTCCCCATCTGGTCGTCGGCCGTCAGGCGGTCCAGCTGGCGGCGGATCACAGCCTCGGCCGGGGGGCGTCCCTGTATCAACCGGTCGGCGCGGGCCTCGATCCCCAGCAGACGCAGGAATTCGCCCTGGCCCTTGCAGCCCGTCACGTCGGCGCCGGCGCGGACGGCGGCCTCGAGCACGCGCGGGAAGTCGGCCCACATGGTCAGGTCGGCGGCGCCGGGGTGGGCCAGCGGATCGACCTTGGCGTGCCGATGCAGGGCCTGAAGGGTGTCGCCGGGGGCGGGCTTGTCGCGGCCATAGTCAATCAGCAGGGCCGCGCCCGAGGCCTCGGCCATCAGCACCGCCAGGTCGCGGCCGAAGATGGCCTGCTGCTCGGAAATCTCGATGATCTGGCCGGGCTCGACGTCGTAGTCGGGCTTTTCGAAGCCGCCGGTGATGTTGCTGAGGCCGAACAGGATGTCCTGACCGTCGTCGGTGACCCCGACGCGCCGCTCGGACCAGCCGTCGTCGGTCTTCACGAACTGGCGGGCCGGCATACAGTCCAGCACCTCATTGGCGATCAGGATGACCGGGGCGTCGGTCTCGATCTGGTTGAGCGAACTCAGCCAGCGGGGAGAGATGTCCGCGCCCGCCAGCCGCCGCTCCTGCTCTTTGCGCAGGGGCGCGCTGGGCTCGATCAGGATCAGGTCGCAGGCCTCGAGGAAGTCGGGCGCGAGGCGGAGGGCGCGCAGGGCGTCATCCATCAGGGTCCCGTCGCCGGGGCCGACCTCGACCAGCCGCACCTTCTCGGGCGCGCCCAGCCTGTGCCAGGTCTCCGCGGCCCACAGGCCCAGCAGTTCGCCGAACATCTGGCTGATCAGGGGGGCGGTGATGAAGTCGCCGCCTTCGCCGAGGGCGGGCCGGGTCGAATAGTAGCCGTCCGCCGGATCGTGCAGGCAGCGGGTCACATAGTCGGCGACCGACATCGGTCCCGTCAGGGTGATCTCGCGCGTCAGGCTGGCCTTCAGGCTCACGCCGCGACCTTCTCCGCTTCAGGGTCCGCTTCGGGTTCGGGCTCTTCCGGGGCTGCGACCGGAGCCGTTCGCCAGGCATTCCAGATCAGCAAGGCGCCGATCACGATCATCGGGGAAGACAGGATCATCCCCATGGTCAGGCCGAAGGGCAGGTGGTCCAGGCCGACGTCGGGCTGGCGCACATTCTCCAGCGAGGCGCGAATGATGCCGTACCCCAGGAAGAACAGGCCGGTGACATAGCCGGGCTTGGCCAGCAGCCGGAGCTTCCAGACCGCCAGGCTCAGGATGGACAGAAGAACGATGCCCTCAAGACCCGCCTCATAGAGCTGGCTGGGGTGGCGGGGCACATCTCCGGCGGGGCACAGGCCATAGGTCTTTTCGATGGTTGCGTTGCAGAAGCGGATGGCCCAGGGAACGGTCGTCTCCCGGCCCCAGAGCTCGCCATTGATGAAGTTGGCGATGCGACCGAAGGCGAGGCCGATAGGCGCTGTGGCCAGGGCCATGTCGCCGACACTGAGGAACGCCAGCCGGTTGCGCAGGGAATAGAGGATCACGGCGATGGTGCAGCCCAGAAGACCGCCGTGGAAGGACATGCCGCCGGTCCAGAGCTGGAATAGCTCCAGCCGCTCGCCCCAGCCGTGGCCGGTGAACAGGTGCAGGTACATTTCCGGCTTGTAGAAGAGGGCATAGCCCAGACGGCCGCCGAGAATGATGCCGAGGGTGATCCACAGGATCAGGTCGTCCAGCTGGACCGTGCTCAGGGGTGGGCGGCGCGGGGCCCACAGCGAGGCCTTCTTGAGCAGGATGCCCGCATACCACCAGCCCAGGACGATGCCCGCCACATAGGCCAGGGCATACCAGCGGATCGGCAGGGGGCCGAGGTGGATCAGGACCGGGTCGAACTCGGGAAAGATCACGAGGGGCAGCTCCATGAGTCTCGGGCCTGCCGTTTAGCAAGCGTCGCCTTGTTCGTCTTCCCTCTCAATCGCGGCGGCTTCGGGGCTGGTCGATTTCCGCCATGGGGGCGCTATAAGCCGCATGGACGGAAAGGTTTCGTTCACCATATCGAGTAACCCTCATTAACGACTCCCGGGCCGATTCAACCGGGCCGATTCAACCGGGGCGGAGACGACCATGCAGACCCGCAATCCCATCCTCGACGAGTTCGCCAAGCTGACGACCGGCGCCATGGGCCTGGCCCAGGCCGCGGGGGAGGAGGCGAAAGCCGCCTTCCGCGCCCAGACGGACCGGGTCGCCGCCGAGATGGACCTGGTCCGTCGCGACGAGTTCGACGCCCTGAAGGCCGAAATCGCCGCCCTGCGGGCCGAGATCGCGACCCTGAAGGGTGCTCCGCAGGCGGAGAAAAAGGCGGCGAAGAAGCCTGCCACGGGAACGTCCACAGGCGGAACTCCCGCTTCGGACGCAGCCGGTTGAGCCGAATCCGCGAACACGTCTACCGTCCCGCCATGATCGATGAGTCGCGGCTGTCGCGGCCCATCGACCGGGCTCTCTTGCTGATCGGGGAATATTGATGGACGCCGTGAGGCCTGAGGAGGTCGATGTTCCCTACGATCCGCTGGACGTCGTGGAACACGTGCTAAACGCTGAAAACCTGCCCTTCGACAGGACGGACGACGGCGACCTAGCCTTTGCCCTGGCCGGCGACTGGAAGGACTATGAGCTGTGGTTCGCCTGGCGGCCCGAGGGCGACTGCCTGCAGCTGTGCTGTGCGCTCGACCTGCGCGCGTCCAAGGCCCGCCGCGGCGCCGCCTATGAGCTGGTGTCGCTGGTCAACCAGCGCACCTGGATGGGCCATTTCGAGGTCTGGTCCGAGGACGGCGAGATCGTCTTCCGCCACTCCCTGGCCCTGCCGCACGGCGAGCGTCCGACCCTGGCCCAGGCCGCGTCGATGATCGACGCCGCCGTGGAGACCGCCGACCGCTATTACCCGGCCTTCGACTTCATGATCCGCGGCAACAAGAAGCCGCAGGACGCGATCGACGCCTGCCTGTTCGAGACCGTCGGCACCGCCTGATGGCGGCTGGCGACAGGCCCGTTGTCCTGGTCGGCTGCGGCCGGCTGGGCTCGGCGATCGTCGAGGGCTGGCTCCTGACCGGGGCGGTCGATCCCGCCGAACTGATCATTCTCACACCCTCCGAGAAGCCCGTCGCCGAACAGGCGCGGGCCAAGGGCGCGCGGGTCAATCCGCCGTCCGAAGCCCTGACGAACGCCCGCGCCGCCGTCCTGTCGGTCAAGCCCGCTTACTGGAAGGGCGCAGTCGAGCCGTTGGCTTCCGCCCTGCCGGAAGACGCCACCCTCGTTTCGGTCATGGCCGGGGTGCGCGCCGCCGCCATCGGCGAGGCCATGACGTCGCGCCCGGTCGCCAGGGTCATGCCGACCACGGCCGTCGCATCAGGGAATGGCATCGCCGCCGTCTGGTCCGCCGATGATGACGCCCGGGCCGTCGCCCACGCCCTGTTCGCGCCTCTGGCCCAGGTCGTCGATCTGGCGGTCGAGGACCTGATGGACGTCGCCACCGCCGTCGCCGGCTCGGGTCCCGCCTATGTCCACGCCTTCGCGAAGTCACTGGCGGCGGCGGGGGAGGCGGCCGGGCTCGATTCCGCCAGCGCCCTGACCCTGGCCCGGGGCGCGGTGCGCTCCGCCGCCTCGGCCGAGCCGTCCGACAGTCTCGACGCCCTGATCGCCCGCGTCGCCTCGCCCGGCGGCACGACCGAGGCCGGGCTCAAGGCGCTGAACGGCGGCGCGGCGCTGGACGACGCTGTCGCCGCCGCCGTCGGCGCCGCCCTCAAGCGGGCGCGGGAGCTGTCGAAGGACTGACGGTCCTTACGGATAGTTGACCTGCAGCCCCCTCAGCACCACCGAGCCGCTGGGCCGCGAGGCGGTCCAGAAGAAGCCCGCGCCGCCGAAGCGGTTGGGTTCGATCGTTCCGGTCAGGGCCAGGGTTTCCCCGTCCTTCGTATTCGACCCGGTGACCTCGACGGCGCCGCCGTGCGTCCGGATGCGGATGGTGGTGGTCGGCTTGATCACCCCGGTCAGCCGGTCCTCGCCCATCGGCGTCCCGTGGCCGTCGACGATGCGGTAGAGCTGGAACACCACCGCCGTCGCCGACCGCGTCGAGCGCCAGAAGCGCAGGGAATAGCCGGTCCGCGTCGCCGGGTCGTATTTGAACAGGATCTCGGCATAGGGGCCGCGCTTGCCGGTCGCATCCGGAATGTCGCTGGGCGAGCCGGGGATGGCGAAGCCCTGACCCTCGTATTTGTCGGTGTCCATCGCAACGATGACGTCCATGTCGCTCGCTTCCGGATGGCCGACATAGAGGAGCGTCGAGTCCTCGCCGCCGACACGCATGCCCCACGAGCCTTCGGACGAGGCGGGCGTCTCCGAGGTCCAGACGCCGGTCAGCTTCCAGTCGCCCTCCCAGCGGCGCTCGACCGTGGTGTCGGGCAGGCTGCGGAAATCGACGGCGGCCGTGGCGGCACCCATCTCGACCGGGACGCGGGTCGGCTGGCTGGTCCAGGTGTGGCCGGGCAGGCTGAGATCGTGCGCCGCCTGGACGTTTGCGATCACATACTGACCCGAGAGGCTCGTGGGCATCGCCAGTTCGCGAAGCGGCGCATCTCCGCGTGAGATGGCCATCTTGTACGGGCGGGCGCAGGCGGCGTCAGGGCAGGCGAACCAGCTGACCAGCGACTGGTCCTCGCGCCCGGGCGGCAGGGCGATGTCATAGTCGATGCGCAGACCTCCGGGCGTGGGGGTCAGCACCGGCGACGCGGCCAGCGACGGTGCGGGCCGATAGGCGGGATCGACGGTGATCCAGGCGGTCGAGGCGAAGCCGTTGTCCGCCGTGGCCCGGATCGCCACCGTCTGCGTCCGTTCGGTGGGGTTGTCCGCCGTCACCCTGATCCGGTCGCCCTCGGTCGCACTGAGCTGCACCAGCGGCGAATCCGTCATCCAGCGCACCCGCGTCGTCCCCGAGGGCGGATAGACCGCCGCCGCGACCGTGATCGGGGGCTCCCCGGTGCGGACGCGCGACACCCCGCCGGTCAGCTTGATCCGCCAGGGCAGGGCAGGCGTCTGTCCCCCGTACTTCGCCACATAGCCCGCCGGATCCCAGCCGTCGTCGGCCCCCTCGGGCGTCCAGCGCAGCAGGTTGAAGCTGTTGAAGGCCAGGACCTCCACGTCCGACAGCTCATGCGTCAGGGTCCGGCGGGGTTCGCCGACCACGCTGTCGAGGATGTCCACGGGCCGGCCGCTGTCGGTGGTCGTGTGGTAGGTCAGGGAGTATTCGCTCGACCGCTCGGGCGCCGCCCAGCCGAACCAGGCGACCGGCACGTCGGGCAGGGTCGACTCGATCAGGGCCACGGGCGCGACCGGCACCTTGTAGAAGGTCATCGGCTTCGTCGCCCGGAAGCGGGTGCGGAAGAAGGTCGTGCCGCCCGCGAACAGGATGCCGCCGCCCTCAATGAAGTTGATCTCGGAGTCTTCCCATACGCTGGCGCCCGGCGCGCCGAGGTAGTCGTCGGTGCCCTCCAGATAGGCGTGGGTGAAGTATGACCGCTTGGTCCGGTTGAACATGGTGTCCAGGCGGCTGAGGATGGCCACGTGGGAATAGACGTGGCGGTCGCCCTGCATCTGGACGGCCACGGCCTGGGTGATCACGTCCGACCGCTTCTTCAGGCTCTTAGACGGATCGCCGGGGTAGTCGTAGTCGAGGTTGCAGTAGTTCAGGATGGTCAGATTGATCATCGAGAAGCCGTCGGCATCGACCATCATGGTGAAGCCGTTGTTGGCCGCCCCCTGCTTGTTGCCACGGTTGTCGGCGATCACCACGCTGCGTCGGTCGCGCGTCAGCCCCATCAGGGTGATGTTGGCCTTGGTGATGGTCAGGCCCGTCTCGGTTTCCGTCCCGTGCAGCTGATAGACGTCGGGCATCAGCCCGATGACGGTCGGCCGGTCGCGCGTCCCCTCCGGCGCGGCGGCATAGGCGGCTTGCAGGGTCTGGTAACGGTGCGCCGCGGCGTCCTCGGGCCGGGAGGCATCGACAAGGATGTCGTACCGCTCGGCGGTGGTGTCGAAGACCACGTCGGTATAGCCGCGCACGGGCCCCAACCCGACAAGGGTGTCCTGGGCCATGACCGGCTGGCCAGCGGCGACGATGATGGCGAGCATCAGCCCGCCCAGGGCTGTTCTGTGCATCCTGCTTCCTTCCCTGTGACACCGGTGTCAGCTTCAAGCCGATCTTGTCTGTCGAAGGGGAGGCTAGCGCATTCCCGTTCGAGGCGCACCGGGGCAGGCAGGTCAGTGGCAATCCCGATCATCGACCTCCCGATCCGCGCCTGCGACGGGTTGACGCAGCCCTGGCCAAAGCGTCCTCTCGCGTATGAAACCAGGGGCGAATGCGATGCTGAAACTTTCGACGCTTGAGGTCGGCGTCGACGTCCCCTGGGTCACCAGCTGGACCGGGGAGGCGATCGACGGCGCCGCCCCTTGCGCGACGGTCGGCGGACGTCTCGCCCTGTTTCAGGACCATGCGCCCGGCGTGGGCAAGCCGCAGTATTCGAAGAACCACCTCGTCCGCCAGCGCCTCTCCGTCGTGGAAATGCGTTGCCCCATGTGCGGCGAACGTACGCGGGAGCTGGATCGCTGGACCCAGATCGCGAAGCGAAGGACCGCCGGCGAACTTCGGGCCAGAGGCGGGAACATCAGTTCGGACATCGACGACGATCAGGTGCTGATAGACGCCGGTTCGATCGCGCCTCTGCATCGCCGCTGCGTCGATCGTTCGATGAAATACTGCCCGCATCTCAGGGCGAGCGAAGACGTCCTGATCATGCGGTTTCCCGCGGACTGGATCGTCTTGCCCCTGCTGGTGCGGGCCGAAAGCGGCGCCGGCGTGGCGGTGGCCTTCCTTCAGCTGTGCGGCGTCACCCGGACAATCGATCGGCGGTGGCGAGGCGCGAATGGGCGCCTCAATGCCTGAACCGGCCTGATTTTCGCGCCTGATCCCTGTCGCGACGGGCATTGTCTCCAATCCATCGATTGACGACCGTTCTTTATGAAATATATTGCGCAATATATTTCATGATTGGGTTTTCAATGTCGTCACGTGTTTCCCTACTGCTGTCCGCCATCCTCGCGGTGGCGCCGGCCTCGGTGTTCGCGCAGACCCTCGATCTTCCGGCGCAGCGCGAGGTCGTTTCTCATCTCGAAGAGGCGTTGAAGCAGAACTACGTCTTTCCCGACCGTATCCCCGCCATTTCCGCCGAGCTCGGCAGACGCCTTGGATCCGGACCTGTCGAGAGCGCGCCTTTCGCCGCCAGTCTCGCCCAGGGGCTGGTCAAGGCAAGCAACGATCTGCATTTCGCCGTGGCCTTCGATCCTGACGCCGTCGCGGCCCAACAGCGGGCGAAGGCGAACGGCGAGGAAACGACAGAGGAGCAGCGCGACAGCGAGCGGGCGGCCAATTTCGGCTATCGGGATGCGCGACGGCTCGACGGCGGCCTGGCCTATATCCGCTTCGACTTCTTCGCCGACCCGCAGTACGCCCAGGAGACGGCTGTCGGGGCCATGCGGTTCACCGAGGGCGCCAAGGGGATCATCATCGACCTACGCTACAACAACGGCGGCGTTCTGGAGATGGCGCAGCTGCTGATGAGCTACCTCTACGCTGCCGGCAAGGAACAGAAATTCTTCGACTATTTCTACAACAAGGATGGAGTTCGGGTTGAGCGAAGCCAGTGGAGCCTCGCCGCCGTGCCGGGCCAAAGGCTTGGAGATGTTCCCGTCGTGGTCCTGACGGGATCGACCTCGTTTTCCGCGGCGGAATGGATGGCGTTCTCGTTGCAGAAGCTCGGTCGAGCGACCGTGATCGGCGAGCGAACTGCGGGCGGCGCGCATCCGGTCAACAGCGTGCCGATCGACGACCGCTTCATGCTGCAGGTCCCGATCGGCCAGATCCGGGACCCGGTCGACGGCAAGGATTTCGAGGGCGTCGGCGTTGCGCCGGACATCGCCGTGCCGGCTTCTGACGCCCTGCTGACTGCGCAGAAATTCCTGCTGCAGAGCCGGGCGGAGGCGGGCGACGCCGACGCGAAGTGGGCCTTGGTCCCGATCGCGTTCGCGCTCTCGGGGGAGACCACCACCCCGGCGGATCTGGATGAGGCGGTCGGCGCCTACGAGGGGCGGACCCTGGTCCGAACGCCGACGGGTCTGTCCTACCGCTGGCGCGGGCATTTCGTGCTTGAGCTCGATCCGATCGGCAAGGATTGGTTTGCGGTCGAGGGGACGGATGACTACCGGTTCCGACTGGTGCGCGAGAACGGCCGGGTGAGCGGCCTGGAGCGCGTGTTCAAGTCTGGCGAGGCGATTGCCTACCGCCGTCTGGATTGAGGAGCTGTTGGACGAATGACCGGGTTGAACCGCACCTTTCTGGGCCTGCTCAGCGAACAGTTGAGCGACCTGATCGAGCAGCAGTCGGCCGAGGTGTTCAGGCGCGCCGGCCTCGTCATCCCGGTCAAGTCCGCCTCCCTGCTGGGCGCTGTCGCGTCGCTGGGGCCGGTCTCTGTCTCCGATCTGGTGCGCGCCCTGAACCGGTCGCACCAGCTCATTCAGCAGAAGATGCCGAAGCTGGTGGCTCTGGGCCTCGTCACACGCCGGCCCAACCCTGAGGACCAGCGCGCCGTCCTGATCGAGATCACCGACAAGGGGCGCGAACAACTGGCTCTGTTCGAAGGCCTCACCCAGGCCTTCGAACGCGCCTATGCCGGGATGGAGAAGGAGGCGGGGCCGGTGTTCGACGCCCTGAACCGGGCCATCCTCGCCCTCAAGGCCCGGCCCCTGGTCGACCGTATGGATATCTGAGGGCCCGTCACCGACCGTCGAAATGAAACACCTTCGAGGGTTCCAAATCGAAGCCGAGGCGTTAGACCCGGCTCAATGAGCGCCTCTCTCGTCAATCCTCTCGATCACGCCGTCGCCGCCGGACAGAAGGTCGTCGCCATGGACGCCGCCATGGTGGCCAAGTTGACCGACATGGCGGGCGACTTCGCCGTCAGCGCCACGATCGCCATCATCATCCTGATCGTCACCCTGTTCGCCTCGCGCTGGGCGGCGTCGGGGACGCGGCGGGCTCTGGGCCGGGTAAGGGGCTTCCGCCACGATCCGACGGTGCTCAGCTTCGCCGTGCAGGTGGTGCGGGTGCTGGTCCTGCTGATCGGCGTCATCGCCGTGCTGCAGCGGCTGGGCGTGCAGACCACCTCGATCATCGCCGTCCTCGGCGCAGCCTCCCTGGCCGTCGGTCTGGCGCTGCAGGGCACGCTGTCGAACGTGGCGGCGGGCGTCATGCTTCTGGTGCTGCGGCCCTATCGCGTCGGCGACCTCATCAACATCAACGGCAATATCGGCAAGGTGCAGCGGCTGGACCTGTTCACGACCCAGCTGATCGACGCCAACAACGTCAAGATCGTGGTGCCCAACTCCAAGGTCTTTGACGGCACCATCCTGAACCTGTCCGGCCAGCGGACGCGGCGGATGGAGCTGAAGATCGGCGTCGGCTACGGCGCCAACCTCAGCCAGGCGCGCGACGTTCTGGTCGCGGCGGCGGCGGCGCATGAAAAGGTACTGCCCGATCCCGCGCCCTGGGCGGGGGTCACCAATCTGCTGGACAGTTCGGTCGAGGTGACGCTGCAGGCCTGGACGCTGTCGGGCGACTACTGGCAGGCCAAGGCCGATGTGCTTCAGGCCGCCAAGGAGGCCCTGGACGAGGCCGGGATCGAGATCCCGTTCCCGCATCAGGTCGCCGTCCCCTATGCGCCTGAAGAGGGCGCGCCCGAGTATGACGAGACAGCCGCGGCGCGGAGGCGTAAGCCCGGCAAACCCACGTACGAGACGTCAGCGGACAACCGCGGCGCAGACCAGAGTGAAGGCTAGGGCGGGCATGCGTTACGACTTCGGATCCGACAACACCGCCGGCATGGCCCCGGCGGCGCTTCAGGCCGTGATCGAGGCCAACTCGGGCTTTGCGAAGGCCTATGGGGCTGACGAGACGACGGCGCGCGCCGCCGACCAGATCCGCCAGAGGCTGGACGCCGACGCCGAGATCCGCTTCGTCTTCTCGGGCACGGCGGCCAACGCCATCGCCCTGTCGATGCTGGCCTTCCCGTTCGAGGCGGTGCTGGCCCATCAGGCGGCCCACGTCTGCACCGACGAGACGGGCGCGCCGGGCTTCTTCGGTCAGGGCGTCGGCCTCATCGGCTTGCCGGGGATGTCGGGCAAGATCGACAAGCGCGCGCTGGAGGCCGCCCTGTCCGAGCCGGTGGTCGGCCATCGCCAGCCCGCGGCCGCCCTGTCGCTGACCCAGTCCACCGAATACGGCACGGTCTATACCGAGGAAGAACTGCGCCACCTGATCGAGCCGGTGAAGGCGATGGGCTATGGAGTGCATCTGGACGGGGCCCGGCTGGCCAATGCGGCGGCGGCGGGCTTCGACCTGACCCAGATCCCACGCCTCGGCGTCGACATCCTCGTCTTCGGCGGGGCCAAGGCCGGCGCCAACGGGACCGAGGCCATCGTCCTGTTCGACAAGTCGCTGGCAAGGCGTCTGGACAACCGGCTGAAGCAGGCCGGGCAGACGGCGTCCAAGGGCCGCTTCCTCGCCGCGCCCTTCCTCGGCCTGCTGGAATCGAACGCCTGGGAGGACGGCGCCGCCCACGCCAATCTGATGGCCCAGCGGCTGGCCGACGGCATCGAGGCCCGCTCGCCCTTCGTCCTGGCCCACCCGGTCGAGGCCAACGCCGTCTTCGTTCGCATGCCGGAGGAGGCCCACGCTCGCCTCAACGCGCTGGGCTGGGCCTGCTACCGCTTCGACGACGGCTCGGTCCGCTTCGTCTGCTCGTGGCAGACGGAAGAGGCGGTGGTGGATGAGGTGATCGAGGCGATTTCGACGCTCGGTTAGGGCCTGAACGCCTCAACCGCGATCCCGGGGAAGTCCGAGAAGACCGCGTCGACGCCCAGATCGCGGAACTGCCTGAGCTGCCCCGTCAGATCGCCATGGTCGGCCATGGCGTCGCCCCGGCGCAGCTCGGTCGGCAGGAAGGCGTTTTCGGCGCGGAAGGTCCAGGAAACCACCTTCAGCCCCGCCACATGGGCGTCCGGGATCAGCGAGGTCGCGGGCAGGGAGACGCCGTCCGGGCCGCGCGGCACGATCATCGCCGTCTCGACCCCGATAGCCCCGGCATAGGCGCGGATCGCCTTCAGCCCTTCGGGCGTCGCCATGGCGGCATAGGTCAGTCCGGGCCGGTCGATGGGGCCGCCGGCGCCGCTCATCAGCTGCAGAAGGGGCGAGCGGATGCGGCCCGACAGCCGCTCCAGTGGGCCGACCTCGAAGCACTGGATCAGGATCGGGGCCTCGGCGCCGGTCAGATCCAGTCGTTCCAGCATGGCGACGAAGCCGTCCTCCATCGGCAGGCCGATGCCGGCGAAGTAGGAGGGGTGCTTGAGTTCGGGCGCCACGGAGATCGTCCGGCCGGTGCGGGCCGTGGCCTCGCGGGCAATGGCGACCACCTCGTCGAAGGTCAGGATGCCGTCCTGGCCGTCGAAGGCGGTGTTGGCGGGACGGAAGGCGGGCAGGCGTTCACGGGCGCGCAGCGTCCGCAGTTCGGCCAGGGTGAAGTCCTCGGTGAACCAGCCGGTGGTCGAGACGCCGTCGATGACCTTCGTCGTCTTGCGGTCGGCGAACTCGGGATGGGCCGCGACGTCGGTCGTGCCGCCGATCTCGTTCTCGTGCCGGACGACGAAGGCGCCGTCCTTCGACATCACGAGATCGGGCTCGATGAAGTCGGCGCCCTGTTCGATGGCCAGCTCATAGGCCGCGCGGGTGTGCTCGGGCCGCAGCCCCGAGGCGCCGCGGTGGGCGATGACGACGGGATGGTTCTGTGCCGGAGACTGGGCCAGTGCGGGCGCTCCCGTCAGCAGGAGAAGGGCGGCGGTCAGGATGGCGCGGATCATGGCCCATGGGTAGGGCAGGGGCGCGACAGGTTGGTGAACCTGTCGCGCCGAAATCAGGCGGCCTGAAGCACCTTGCGCAGCTGCGGGTGCAGTTCGGTGTTGGCGGCCAGAACCGACGAACCGGTCTTGGGATCGCCATCCTGTTCGATGGTGGTGACGATGCCGCCGGCTTCGGTGACGAACAGGATGCCCGCCGCCACGTCCCAGGGCTTCAGGTTACGCTCGAAGAAGGCATCGTAGCGGCCGCAGGCGACCCAGGCGAAGTCCAGTGCGGCGGAGCCCAGACGGCGGATGCCGGCGGTGCGCTGGCCGATGGCGTGGATGTCCTTGATCGACTGGGCGTGGCCCGATTTCCCGATGAAGGGCAGGCCGGTCGAGATCAGGCTTTCCGACAGGTCGCGGCGGCCGGCGACGCGGATACGCTGGTCGTTCAGATAGCAGCCCTTGCCCTTTTCGGCCCAGAACAGCTCGTTCATGACGGGGTTGTAGGTGACGCCGGCGACGATCTCGGACGAGCCGTCCGGGGCGAAGCGCTCCAGCCCCACGGTGATCGCGAAGTGGGGGATGGCGTGCATGAAGTTGGTCGTGCCGTCGATCGGGTCGACGATCCAGCGGTGCGACTTGTCGGTGCCCTCAATCAGGCCGCGCTCCTCGCCGAGGAAGCTGTAGCCGGGGCGGGCCTTCATCAGCAGCTCGAACAGGGTGTCCTCGGCCTTGATGTCGGCCTGGGTGACGAAGTCGCCGGGACCCTTGCGCGAGACCTGCAGGTGACCGACTTCACCGAAGTCGCGCAGCATCGGACGGGCGGTCTTGCGGACCGCGTCGGTCATGACGGAAACGAGGGCGGAGGCGAGGGCCATGGTCGGAATCTCCTGGTCCGTCTGTCCTTCAGAAGGCTGAAATGCCCGGACAGACGGAGAAGTTCATGTGCAAAGGCGCAGGACTGCGCCTTCGATAGTTCGGTCCGTCAGGCCTATTCGGCGCGGCGGACGTATTCGCCGGTCGAGGTGTCGACGACGATGCGTTCGCCGGCCGACATATAGGGCGGGATCATGATGCGCACGCCGTTGTCGGCGATGGCGGGCTTGTAGGACGACGAGGCCGTCTGGCCCTTCACGGTCGGCTCGGTCTCGGCGACGGTCAGGGTGACCTGATCGGGCAGCGACAGACCGATCGGACGGTCTTCGTGCATCTCGATGACGACCTTCATGCCGTCCTGCAGATAGGGGATCGAATCCTCGCCGACCCAGTCCTTCTGCAGTTCGATCTGCTCGTAGGTGGCGTCGTCCATGAAGACCAGGGCGTCGCCCTGTTCGTACAGGTAGGAAAAGTCCTTTTGCTCCAGCGTGACGCGCTCGACCTTGTCTTCCGAACGGAAGCGTTCGTTCAGCTTGTTGCCGGTCTCGAGGTTCTTGGCCTCGACGTTGGCGAAGGCGCCGCCTTTGCCGGGCTTGACGTGGCTGGCCTTGGTGACGACCCACAGGCCGCCGTTGTGCTGGAGCACCATGCCGGGCTTGATGGTGTTGCCGTTGATCTTCGCCATGAGATTCACTGTCTGAGGGGCGCAGCCGGTCCCGTGACGGGCGCGCGAAAGAGGGCGCGATCCCTAGAGGAAGCCGGTCGAAAGGGCAACCCGGGGCTGACGGAGGGTCAGTGAAGCGTGGGCCCTAGTGCAGTGTGCGTCCGTCGGCGGTGTGGCGGGCCTTGCGCTGGATGAAGTTGGCGACCCGGGTGCCGGATCCCATGGGGGCGGCCATCTTGCCCGCGCCCTCGTCCAGCTTGCGGGCCTCGAAGGCGAAGGCGGCGGCCAGGCCGGCCGAGGACATGGCGGCGGCGATCTGGCTGCGCATCGAGGCCGGGCGCAGGCCCAGCCAGACGGCGTTGATCGTCTGGGCCGCGAACCACAGACCCATGGCCAGGGACCGCTCGCGGCTGGCCGGGGCGTTCCAGACCCGCACCGCCGACAGGGTCGTCGCCGAGAAGACGGCCGGCAGGATCAGGCTAAAGGCGCCGCGGGGCTTTTCCATCACCGGGGCGGCCCGGTCGAGCAAATGGCGTTCGGTGCGTTTGGGCTTCAGCGTATTGGAGGCCAGCGCGGTGGCCAGAAGGGCGAAGCCGACGGTCAGGACGATGCCGGTCGCGACATGGGCGCCGCTACGGCCCTCGGAGTTGAGCAGGTCCGTCGCCTGGTCCTGCACATCGTCGATCAGTTCGTCTATCGCGCTCATGCCCGTCGTCTCCCGGTAGCCCGCCTGAGCAATGAGCGGGACCCGGATCAGTTCCGCCTGCTCTTCATCGGCCTATTCCTCGTCAGTATGACGAAGGTCTTCCGGATCGAACGCATAGTCCAGCAGGTCGCCGGGGCGGCAGTCCAGCGCGGCGCAGAGCTTCGCCAAAGTGCGGAAGCGGATGCCCTTCACCTTGCCCGAACGGAACAGGGACAGCTGGGTCTCGGACAGGCCGACCTCGGCGGCGAGGTCGCGGGCCTTGAGGCCCTTCTTCACGATCAGGGCGTCGAGGGTCACGCGGACGGGCATCAGATCATCTCGTCCAGTTCGGCCTGGACATGGTCGGCCTGATCCACGACCCGGCCCAGCAGGAACAGGGCCCCGCCGATCATGCCCAGGCTCATGGATGCGACGTCCCAGTACAGATAGCCGCCGCGGATCTCGCCGATCATCCGCAGCAGGTTGGTGATCACGAAGACCTGCAGCACCCCGCCGACGCCCATCGCCAGGCCGACGCGGCGAAGGGCGCGGGCCAGGGTCGGCTGGATCAGCCGGCCCTTCTGCAACTCGCCCATGGCCTGACCGATCGACCAGACGCCGAACAGATAGCAGACGGACGGAGAGGCCCGGATCAGCTGTTCGAGGATGACGCGGCCGTAGTCCGGAATGACTCCCCGCGCGCCGAGAACCCACGGCGAGATGACGTGCAGCAGGGCCAGCACGGCGCCGACGCTGACCACCATGAAGACGGCCAGCCAGCGGAACTGGCCGCACAGGCGGCGGAAGCGGGCGATATCGGTCTTGCTCATGGCGGCGGAGGTCCGGTCGAATCCTGTCTTGTCTTTAATCTTGACTTAAAGACGCGCTGTCCGCAACTTTATCTCAGAGTTAAATGACTGCGAGGGCGGACAGCATGGCCATGGCGATCGAAACACGCGATCTGACGCGCCGCTTCGGGGCGCGGACCGCCGTCGACCGGGTGTCGATGACCGTGCCGGAGCGGGCGGTCTACGGCTTCCTCGGCCGCAACGGGGCGGGCAAGACGACGACGCTGAAGATGCTGCTGGGCCTGATCCGGCCGAGCGCGGGCTCGGCCTTCGTCGACGGGGTCGATGTGGCGCGCGACCGGATGGGCGCGGCCCGGCGGGTTGGAGCCCTGCTGGAGGCGCACGGCTTCTACGTCAATCTGACAGGGCGGGAGAACCTGGACCTGACCCGCACCCTGCTGGGCGTGCCCGCGAGCGAGGTCGACCGGGTGCTGGAGGTGGTCGAGATGCGCGACAACGCCGCGCGGCGGGTGTCCGACTATTCGCTCGGCATGCGCCAGAGGCTGGGCCTGGCCCGGGCCATGCTGGGCGCGCCGCCGGTGCTGGTGCTGGACGAGCCGACCAACGGCCTGGACCCCGACGGCATCGCCGACATGCGCCGTTTCCTGAAGGCCCTGCCGGAACGAACGGGGGCGACGGTCCTGTTGTCCAGCCACCTGCTGGGCGAGATCGAACAGACCGCCACCCACATCGGCATCGTCAACGAGGGGCGACTGGTGCTGGAGGGGGAGCTGTCGCGGCTGAAATCCGATCTGGCGCCAGAGATCGCGGTGCGGACCGACGATCCCGTCCGCGCGGCCGAGGTCCTGCGCGGCTGGGACCTGACAGTGATCGCCAGCGATGACGGCCTGACCGCCCGGCTGCGCTCCGGTGACGACGCCGACCGCAGGTCCGCCGAGCTCAACCGCGCCCTGATCCAGGCCGGCCTGTCCGTCTTCGCCATCGGGCCGCGCGCCCGCTCTCTGGAGGGCATCTATCGCGACGTCTCCCAGCCGTCCGCCCAGCCCCAACCGGAGACCGTCCGATGATCGCCGTCCTCACCGTCGAAGCGCGCAAGCTGAACCGGTCGCTGGCCGCCCTGCTGGCCGTCGCCGCCCCGAGCCTGATCGCCGTCTTCCTGTTCTTCAACCTGCTGAGGGGCGGCAAGCCTCAGCCGTGGGAGATGTGGACCCAGTCCTCGACCGGCATCTGGGCCTTCTTCATGCTGCCGATGAGCGTGACGGCCCTGACCGCCCTGGTCGCCCATATGGAGCACGGGCCGCGCGCCTGGGATCATCTGCGGGCCCTGCCGGTGGCGCGCTGGAAGCTCTATGCCGCCAAGGCGATCTGCGTGATGGCGGTGGTCGCGGCCATGAGTCTGCTGAACCTGGCCCTGACGCTGGGCGCGATTTACGGCGCGGCGACGGTCAAGCCGGAGATCATGCCGACGGGCGCGCTGGATGTGACCGCGCAGGTGATCCTGATGGGCAAGGTATTGCTGGCGGCGATCCTGATGATCGCGATCCAGCTGTGGACCGCGCTGAGGTTCGCCAGCTTCGTCCCGGCTTTGGCGCTCGGGATCGGCGGGACCTTCTTCTCGGTGGTGGCCACGGCGGCGAAGCAGGGGGTCTTCTTCCCCTGGCAGATGCCGGTGAACATGCTGGCCGGCGAGCCGTGGCGCGCGGCTACGGCCCTGACGCTGGGGGCAGGGGCGGGGACCGTCGTGCTGCTGCTCGCGATCACCCACCTGTCCCGGCGCGAGGTGCTCTAGTTGCCCGTCGCGGCCCCGTCGGTGACGATCTCCTTCATCGCCGACTGCAGATAGTTCTGGGCGCCCATCAGCTCGATCAGCTTGTGCTGGTTCTCGAGGAAGTCGATGTGCTCCTCGGTGTCGCTGAGGATACGCATCAGCAGGTCGCGGCTGACGAAGTCGCCGGCGGCCTCGCACTGGGCCACGGCCGGGGCGGTGGTGGCGCGGCCGGCGTATTCAAGCGCGAGATCCGCGCCCAGGCATTCGATCGGATGCTCGCCGACCTTCAGCTTGTGCAGATCCTGCAGATTGGGCAGGCCGTCGAG
Source organism: Brevundimonas sp. ALps5 (assembly GCF_058681645.1). Classification (NCBI taxonomy): domain Bacteria; kingdom Pseudomonadati; phylum Pseudomonadota; class Alphaproteobacteria; order Caulobacterales; family Caulobacteraceae; genus Brevundimonas; species Brevundimonas sp. ALps5. The sequence continues at coordinate 2,991,470 of NZ_CM178744.1, forward strand.
GAAGAGGATGCGTTTGATGAGCATGTCGGCATGCTTCATCTCGCCGATCGATTCCTCGTAGATCACATGGCCGAGATGGGCCAGGCCCCAGCTCTCGAACATGCGGGCGTGCAGGAAGTACTGGTTCACCGACGTGAGTTCGTTGGTCAGCACCGCATTGAGGGTGCGGATGATCGCGGGATCGCCCTTCATGGCCATGGTCCTTGCTCGTCTCGCGGACGGGACGCCGGGGCGCGTCCAGACTCATCCGCCGTCTGTTCAAACGGCGTTTAGCACAGGAAATCGGCTGTTGTTTATTTGAGAGTATTTATCACGCGCATTGATATTGCGAGTGATTTTTGGCCGCGACTACTCGGCTGCGAGTGCGAATGCTTCGCGGCTGTCGTCGATCATCTGGCGCATCTCGCAGACGCATTTGGCGCACTGCGCCTGGCACTGGTTGCGGGCGAAGATTTCACGCGGACGGGTCGCGCCGGCCTCGATGGCGAGGGCGACGTCGCGCTGGCGCAGGCCGTTACAGTTACAGACGTACAAGAGAGGCGAACCCAACCCGAACTGAGAATGGTTCTCTGTAACACATATAAACGCGGCTGCAAGTGGTTCGCATGCGCGTTCGCAACGCGCGACTATCGACGGGGCCGTTGACGGGAGGGGGCTTAAGGGGGCAGGGCGGGGCCATGGCTCGTGCTCCCCAAATCCCCGACCGTCCGGCGACCCGTCTGTATCTGATCACTCCGTCCACGATCCCGGATCTGGAGGCCTTCGCCGCCGATCTGGAGGCCGCGCTCGGCGCCGGCGACGTCGCCGCCCTGCAGATCCGGTTGAAGCCCGCGAGCGAGGACCAGATCCGCGCCGCCGTCGAGCGGCTGGGGCCGATCGCGCGTAAGTATGATGTCGCCCTGATCCTGAACGACCGGCCCGATCTGGCGGCGGCGTTGCACTGCGACGGGGTTCATGTGGGGCAGGAGGACGCCTCGGTCGCCTCGGCGCGGCGGCTGATGGGCCCCAACGCCATGATCGGCGCCACCTGCCACGACAGCCGCGACCTGGCCATGGAGGCGGCCGAGGCCGGCGCCGACTACGTCGCCTTCGGGGCCTTCTTCCCAACCGGCACCAAGGAAACGACCCACCGGCCCGAGCTGGACGTCCTGACCATCTGGCAGGAGACGGTGGAGGTCCCCTGCGTCGCCATCGGCGGGATCACCGTCGAGACGGCCCGCGCGGTGGCCGACGCCGGTGCGGACTTCATCGCGGTCAGCGCGGGCGTCTGGAACCATCCGAAGGGGCCGGCTGCGGCGGTCGCGGCCTTCAATGCGGAACTGTCCGGCGTCTGACATTTCCCGCTGGGCCGCCCATTCCGCCGCGTTAACTTCACGGGATATTAGGGAGCAAGGGCTTAGCTGACGCATCGCAGTATCCTCGAGTCGTCGCCTATGTCGCTCAGCCCCGTGCTGGAAACCCGGTCTGGAGGTCACGCCACGACCCCTGTTCGCTCCTCAGCGACCCCCGTCACGGCCCCCCTCCCGAGCGCGGCCGTGCCGACCGACGCCGCGCGCCTGTTCAGCCAGCCCCTGGCCCCGTTGGCGACGGTCTGTTCGGTGCTGTTGCTGACTGTCTTCTCGGTTCAGTTCGGCCGCTCTTCCGACGGCATCGTCGTGATGTGGCTGGCCAATGCCGTCGCGGTCGCGGTCTGGCTGAGAACGGGACGCGGGGCGTCGTTCGACGTCTGTTTCGGCGGGCTGATGGCCATCGCCATCGCCAGCGGCGAAATCCTGGCGGGTCACACCCTGGCCAATACCGTGATGCTGACGGTGGTGAACCTGTTCGAAATGGTGGCGGGCGTGACCCTGGTGCGCCGGTTCGCGCCGGACATCTCGCTGCAGACGGTCAGGTCGACCTTGCGGCTGGTCGCCGTGGTCGCCATCGCCGCGCCCCTGATCGGCGCCGCCGCGGGCGCGGTGGTGTTCTCGGTGATGCGCGGCGCGCCCTTGCTCCAGAGTTTCCAGGTCTGGTGGTTCGGCCATGCGCTGGCGATGATGCTGGTCGTGCCGCTGATCCTGTCGATCAACCGGCAATCCTTCGCCATCGTGAAGCAGCCCTTGAGGATGCTGGAGTGGACGGTCCTGCTGGGTCTGCTCTTCGCCGTGGCCTATGCGCGCTATTTCCACGGGGTGACCTTCGTCGCCTTCTTCCTGAACATGCTGATGGTGGTCATCGCGGCCAGGCTGCGCATGGCCGGGGTGACGATCGCCATCCTCGGCTCCTGCATCCTGATGTTCATGGCCATGCTGCACGGCCATCCCGGCGCCGTGGCGACCGTGTCGGCGATGCAGATCCTGAACGCCCAGCTGATGATGATTTCCGTGGTCCTGCCCTTCATGCTGGCGGCGGCCCTGCTGACCGAGCTGGATGGTCTGTCGGCCAAGGCCAAGGCGGGCCAGAAGCGGGCTGAACTGGCGTCGGAGGCCAAGTCGCGCCTGCTGGCCAACGTCGCCCATGAGATCAAGAGCCCTGTCGGCGGCGTCATCGGCATCGGCGAACTGTGGTCCAGCGGCCAACTGGGCCCGGTCAACGCGACCCAGAAGGAAATGGCCGAGATGCTGGTCAAGACCGCGCGTCAGGTCGAGGCGTTGGCCCATGACCTGCTCGACGTGGCCCGCGCGGAATCCGGCGCGGTGAAGGTCGAGCTGCGCCCCACCGACGTTCTGGGGCTGGTCGAGGACATCCGTCGCGCCACCGCGCTGCGGCCCGAGGCCCTGAGCCTGAGGCTGGAGGTCGTGCGCGACGGCGAGGGTCTGGTCGCCCTGGCCGACTCCCAGCGGCTCAGCCAGGTCATCGACAATCTGGCCACCAATGCGGTCAAGTACGGCGGCTCGGGCGGGGTCGTGACCTTCCGCGTGGCTCGTGTGTTCGAAGGCGTCAGGATCGAGGTCACTGACCGCGGTCCGGGCCTGACGCCCGAGAAGCAGACCCAGCTGTTCGAGCCGTTCAATCGTCTGGGCCTGGAGCGATCCACGGTCGAGGGACACGGCATCGGCCTGGCTCTGGCCAAGCGGCTGATCGAGCTGCAGGGCGGCGCCATCGGGGTGGAGTCCGTTCCCGGCGAAGGCGCGACCTTCTGGATCGAGCTGCCGGCCGCCTGAGGTCGTCGCCCCAGGTCGCCTGACCGGTTTGCGGTCTTGCCGTCCGTCCGCCGAGAGGCGATGGTCCGGCCCATGAAAATCGCCGCCCGTACCCTTAGCGTATCCCTGCTGCTGGCCTGCGCCGTCCCGGCCCTGATGACGGCGCCCGCCCTGGCCCAGAGCAGCGGGACCCAGACGACCTCCAGCCTGAATTCCGCGCCGGTGCGCGCGACAGGCCAGACGGCGACGCCCTCCACGACCCAGACGCCTCCTGGTCAGCGGCCGGGCAGCGACCTGACCCGCAGTCTGAACGGCGGCGCTCCGGCGCGGTCCGACTATCTGACGCCGCCGCCCGCGACGGTTCCGAATCCGGCTCCGGCGACCACAGCGCCCGTCCGGTCCCCGACGCCGGCGCCCGCGACCACGGCGCCGACGAGGAGCGCGCCTGCCACGACGGCGCCTGTCCCGCGCCCTGCGGCCCCGACGACAGCGGCGCCCCGTTCCACCGCCCCGGCGACCGTTCCGGCTCCGGCCGCGCCGCGCACGACGCCGCCAACCGCGACGCCCGCGCCCAGCCGGACGCCTGCCACCACGGCTCCGGCTCCGCGCACGACGACGCCCCAGCCTGCGCCAACACGCACGCCGCCCGCTCCGACCCGGGCGGCCCCCACGACGACGGCCCCTGTGACGACAGCTCCCGCGACCAGGGCTCCCGCGACGAGAGCCCCCGCGACCACGGCGCCCGCCGTAACGCCACGGCCGACGGCCCCAATGCCGACGCCCGGGCCGACGCCGGGGGCCGGTGGGCGGATCTATGCGCCGCCGGTGCTGCCGGGCAGCCAGCCCCAGCCCCAACCTCCGGTCTCAGCCGCGCCGGCGCCCACGCCGGCTCCGGTCGAGCCCGCGCCTCAGCCGCCGGTGACGACCACCCTGGGCGCTCAGGCCGTGGCGGCCCTGCCGTTCACCGTCGAACTACCGCAGGGCTTCCGCATCACCACGGGGCGGCCCGGGCCGGACTTCAACGTCTATTCGATCCGGCGTGGCGACGAGGAATTCGCCATGGTCTATGTCGGACCCTCGTCGCAGTTCCCCATCTATGACGGGCAGATGGTCCAGGCCGGGGGGCGCGCCTCGATCGTGGTCACCGAGAACGGCCAGAGGCACGCCATGGAGCACCTGTTCCAGCGCGCCAGGGCCCCGAAGGAAATTCACGTCTGGGTCTCCAGCCTCGAAGGCGCCGACGAGCTCCTGGCCGAACGCATCGCCCAATCCGTCGACGCCAAATAGGGGCTAGTCTTCCGACGAGGGCAGACCTTCCGACCAGACCGCAAGTTCGCTTCCCGCCGGATCGCGGAAGTGGAAGCGCCGCCCGCCGGGGAAGGCGTAGATCGGCTTGATAATGACGCCGCCCGCCGCCTCGACCTTGGCCTGCATGGCCTCCAGATCGTGGGCGTAGAGCACGGGCAGGGGCTGCGGGCTCGCGTCGCCCTCATGGCCGTTGAAGCCGCCGTCCAGACCCTCGCTGAAGGCCGCATATTCGGGGCCATAGTCCTGGAAGCGCCAGCCGAAAGCGGCGCCATAGAAGGTCTTCACCGCCGGGACGTCGGTCGCGGGGAATTCCAGATAGTCCAGCTTGCCGTCTTCGCGCATGTTCTCGTTCCGTTCCGAAAAAGCCGCCGAAAAGGGGCTTGCCACAGGGATCGCTCGCGCGCAATCTTGAGAACTATTCGCAGTCGCAGAGTCGCCGTGATGATCGTGCTGGCCACCGGACCCCACGCCCTCAGTCGTCTCATGGAGGCGGACCGGACGGCAGGCTGCGGGGCCAGCCTGCCGCCGAAAGATCAGGCCAGCTCGACGGCCATGGCCACGGCCTCGCCGCCGCCGATGCACAGGGACGCCACGCCCTTCGTCCCGCCCCGGGCCTGAAGCGCGCCCAGCAGGGTGGCCAGGACGCGGGCGCCCGAGGCGCCGATGGGGTGACCCAGGGCCGTCGCGCCGCCGTTCACGTTCAGCCTGGCGTGGTCGATGCCCAGCTCCTGCATGGCGATCATGGGGACGACGGCGAAGGCCTCGTTGACCTCCCACAGATCGACGTCCTCGACCGACCATCCGGCCTTCTTGAGCGCCTTCTGGATGGCGGGCACGGGGGCGGTGGTGAACAGGCCCGGCTCGTGGGCGTGGGCCGAATGGCTGACCACCCGGGCGACGATCGGCAGGCCCATGGCCTTGGCCACGCTCTCGCGGGTCATGACGAGGGCGGCGGCGCCGTCCGAGATCGAGGCCGAGGAGGCGGCGGTGATGGTGCCGTCCTTCGCAAAGGCCGGCTTCAGGCCCGGGATCTTCTCCGGCATGGCCTTGCCGGGCTGTTCGTCCTCCGAGACGGTGACGGTTCCCTTGCGGCCCGCGACCTCGACCGGGGTGATCTCGGCCTTGAAGGCTCCGCTCGCGATGGCGGCGACGGCGCGGTTCAGGCTCTCGACCGCATAGGCGTCCTGGGCCTCGCGGGTGAACTGATAGGTCTGGGCGCTGTCCTCGGCGAACGAACCCATCGGCTTGCCGGGCGAATAGGCGTCCTCCAGCCCGTCCATCATCATCGAGTCGACGATGACGTCGTGGCCGATGCGGGCCCCGGCGCGGTGCTTGTTCATCAGGAAGGGGGCGCCGGTCATGGATTCCATCCCGCCCGCGACGATGATGTCGGCGGAACCAGCGGCGAGGCTGTCACTGGCCATCATCACGGCCTGCAGGCCCGAGCCGCACATCTTGTTCAGGGTGGTGGCCTCGACCGATTTCGGCAGGCCAGCGCCGAGCGCCGCCTGACGCGCCGGGGCTTGGCCGAGGCCGGCGGGCAGGACGCAGCCCATATAGATCTGGTCGATCTTGTCCGGGGCGACGCCGGCGCGCTCCACCGCAGCCTTGACGGCGGTGGCGCCCAGTTCGGTCGACTTCACGCCCGCAAAGGCGCCCTGGAAGCCGCCCATCGGCGTGCGGGCGAAGGAGACGATGACGACAGGATCGTTTGAAGCGGTCACGGGGGATGTCCTTGCGGAGAAGAGTTGGGGCCTAGATCGTCGGTCTGGCGGTCGGGTTCAAGCGCTGCTGCGTCGGGCACCGCCAAAGCGCCGCGGGGTCAAGACTTTGTCTTCAGGTGTCTGCTGACGGACGGGGCGGTCGAACCGGCGCCAGTTTGCGCCTCTGACGACCCAGGGCGAGGATACGACCGTCGCCGCTGCGCACGATCAGGTCGTCCACGGTCCAGCCGCCGCCGAGGTCGACCAGGGTGAATTCGAAGAAGGCCCAGCCGTCGGGCGCGGTCTCGGGCGTCAGGTCGGCGATGAAGTCGTAGCGCAGATCGACCGTCGCCATGGCCAGCGGTTTGGTGATCGCTGTCCAGGCCGGGGGATAGAGGGCGTCCATCAGATAGCAGAGGCGCGCCTCGTCCAGCGGGGCGCCGTCATTGGTGCGCATCCACAGCCGTTCGCCCGCCTTGTCGCCCGGCAAGCCCTGCAGCAGGCTGGGGCCGGTATCGAGGCGATAATCGACATACCGGGAGAAGCGCGGCGCCAGGGGGCCGTGCAAGGTCCGTTCGGGGCTGATGCTGTCGAGCAGCGGCGGGGGAAGGATCGGACCCGGCGTGACCGGGGCATTGCGGTCGTCCTGACCATAGGTGGCCTGGGCGTGGTGGGTGAGGCGCTCGCCCTGACGCACGTCCAGCCCGGCGAAGGCCGCGCTGCGTCCGCCGCGCATCAGCCGGGGCGTGAAGACGATGGGGGCGTCGTAGGCGGGCGCCGCCAGATACTGGATCGACAGGCTGCGTAAGGGGGCGGTCAGCTCCAGCCCCTGACGCAGGGCGTTGGCGCACAGGGCCGCCAGCAGGCCGCCGAACGGAAAGCCCTTCTCAGGCGGCATGGCGATGGGGCCGTTGGAGAACTCGCCGTCGACCGCGCCCATCAGCCCCTCCGGGCCGGGCGTCAGGATCAGGGCGTCGGCGAGGGAGGGCAGGGTCATGACAGGCGGATTAGCGTCCAAAGGAGACGGGCGGAAGACTGGCCTCCGCCCGCGTCAGTCGAGGAATGCAGGAAACGCCGCGAAACCCGATGAGGATTTTGCGCCACGTCCGTTGCGAAACAAGACTGACGCAGAGGGTTCGGTTTGGCAACCCACTTGCAAAAACCCTGACGCGAGGTCACCTTCCGCCTATGGGCCGTACCGCAGACTATTCAAAACAAAGCTGTTCCATCGCCGCGACGCTGGAAGTGATCGGTGATCCGTGGACCCTGCTGGTGATCCGCGACGCGTTTCAGGGCCTGACCCGCTTCGAGCAGTGGCAGGAGCGGCTGGGCGTGGCCCGCAACGTCCTCGCCGCCCGACTGAAGACCCTGGTCCAGCACGGGGTGCTGGAGCCGCGTCTCTATTCCGAACGGCCGCCGCGCAACGAATATGTTTTGACCGCCAAGGGCAAGGACCTGTCGGCGGTGCTGGTGACCCTGCACGCCTGGGGCAACAAACACGTCTATGGCGACACCGACAGCGGCGTGGATCTTGTCCACAAGACCTGCGGCCACACCCTGAACCCCCGCATCGCCTGCGCCCATTGCGAGGAGATCGTGAAGGGCCGCGACATCGTCCTGACCCGCAAGGCCAACCGCCCCACCGTCGGCGACGTCATGCCGAAGGATGTGACGGCGGACGAAGAGGCCGCCTGACGCTTTCAGCGTCGGCTTTCAACCGGAGTTTCCATGACCCAATCCCTTCCCGCGACCGGGCTGCAGCTCCGGTCGTTGATCACGGCTGACGGACGGCTGGAGCTGTCGCTGGCCGAGGTTCCGGTCGCCGCGCCGGGGCCCGACGAGATCGTGGTGCAAATCCAGGCCACGCCGATCAACCCCTCCGACCTCGGCCTGCTGGTCGGGGCGGCGGACATGAGCACGGCGCGCGTTGAGGGCGAGATCACCGTCGCCGATGTTCCGGCTCAAGGGATGCGGGCCATGGCGGGCCGCCTCGGCGACTCCATGGCCGTCGGCAACGAGGGCGCGGGGGTGGTGGTCGCGGCGGGCGACAGTGCTGCCGCCCAGGCCCTGATCGGCAAGACCGTCGCCATCCTCGGTGGCGAGATGTACGCCCAGTACCGGACGCTGCGCGCCGACGCGGCCCTGCCGCTGCCCGCCGACGCCACGGCGGCCGACGGCGCCTCCTGCTTCGTTAATCCGCTGACGGCGCTGTGCATGGTCGAGACCATGCGGGCGGAGGGGCACACGGCCCTGGTCCACACGGCGGCGGCGTCCAACCTCGGCCAGATGCTCAACAAGCTGTGCCTCAAGGACGGCATCGGACTGGTCAATATCGTGCGCAGCGAGGCGCAGGCCGGGATTCTGCGCGGGCTGGGTGCGGCCCATATCGTCAACTCGACCTCGCCGGACTTCATGAGCGAGCTGATCGAGGCGCTTGTCGCGACCGGCGCCACCCTGGCCTTCGACGCCATCGGCGGCGGCAAGCTCGCGGGCCAGATCCTGACGGGGATGGAGGCCGCGGCCAATCGCACCGCGACCACCTACAGCCGCTACGGCTCCTCGGTGCACAAGCAGGTCTATATCTACGGCGCGCTGGACACGAGCGCGACGGAGCTGAACCGGGCCTTCGGCCTGTCCTGGGGCGTCGGCGGCTGGCTGCTGACCCCGCGCTATGCGGGCCTGCCCGCCGAACGTCGCGGCGCCCTGCGCCAACGGGTGGTCACTGAGCTCAAGACCACCTTCGCCAGCGCCTATGCCGGCGAAATCTCCCTGCGCGACGTGCTCAGGCCTGAGGTCATCGCCGTCTACAACCGCCGCGCCACGGGCGAGAAGTATCTGATCAATCCGTCGCTGGACTGACGCGCTGGCGCGCGGGCCTCAGGTCGGAAGCGCGATCTGCTGGAGGAGGGCGTCGCGCTGTTGTTGGGATGCGGTGCGGCGACGGGCGATCGCGCCGGTGCGGTCGGCCAGGGCCTGGGCGCCTTCGTCGTCGCCCTGGGCGATCTTTTCGGCCAGTTGGTCGAGGAGGTCGGCCATCTCGCGCTCAATGCCGGCGCCCTCTTCGAAAGCGGCGCGATAACGGGTCAGGAACTCCTGCTGGGCCGGGGCGGCCAGACCGGGATTGGAGCGCTGGTCCTCGTCCTGTTCCCGGGCCGCCTGTACGATCCGGTCGGCGTCGAGCCGGATTTCGGCGGCCGAGGCGTGGATGGCGGCGGCGCGGGCCGGCCGGGTCAGCGGCGCCTGGCTCCACAGATCGCGGAAGTGGCGGTACCACTGGGCGAGGGCCTTGTCCGACTGGATGTTGGAGGCGTTGACGAACCGCTGAACTCCGCCGGGTGCGCTGGACGCGTCCAGCATGGCGCACTCGCTGTCCAGCAGGGCGATGACCAGATCGATCCGGGCGAGATTGAACGCCTGTTCGGGATCCCGGGAGGCGACGGCGGCGCTGATCGCGGCCATGAAGTCGGCCGACTGGTGGTCGGTCATCTCCATGAAGGCGGCGTATCGCGCCGGCAGGCTCTCGATATGGGCCATCGGGCCGGCGAGGCCCTCGCGCACGTCCGGGCGGGCCAGCAGGGCGGGGTTGGCCGCCAACGGGGGTACGGGCGGGATGGCCGCCAGCGCGGCGCGGTCGCCGGCCAGAAGCGCCTGCTGCTCCGTCTTCCAGCGGGCCAGGAGCGCCTCGGCCCCGGCCTTGTCGCCGGACAGGGCCAGCTGCCGGATCGGCAGGGCGGTGGGGCCTAGGCCCACAAGATGCTGGACGCGGGCGGCGAGGATCTGATTGTGCCGGGTGCTCCAGCGCGAGGTGTCCGACAACCATTGGCGCACGGCGACGAGATCCTGTTCGGTCTCGACCTGCGGTCTCGGGGCCGGTTCAGCGCGCACCGCTATCGGCGTCGCCAGCAGAATCGCGGCCGCACAGGCCGCGCCTTTGAAATATCTCATGAAGTCCCCCCGAACGTTTTTGATTGACCAAAGGGGTGCCTGAAACGGCAGAGCTTGTGAAGGCTCGTTCAACTCACGCGCGCAAGGTCTGAACGACGAAAGCCGGCCCCGCGTGCGCGGAACCGGCTCCCGTCATCCCTTGACGCACACCACCTGACGCAGGGTGTGCACGACCTCGATCAGGTCGGCCTGGGCCGCGACGACGGCGTCGATGTCCTTGTAGGCCATCGGCGTTTCGTCAATCACCTCGGCGTCCTTGCGGCATTCCACGCCTTCGGTCGCGCGGACGTGGTCCTCGACCGTGAAGCGGCGCTTGGCCTCGGTCCGGCTCATCGCCCGACCGGCGCCGTGCGAGCAGGTGCAGAAGCTTTCCGCATTGCCCTTGCCGCGCACGATGAAGGACTTGGCCCCCATCGACCCGGGGATGATGCCCAGTTCATCCTGCTTGGCCGACACCGCGCCCTTACGGGTCAGGTAGACGTCCTTGCCGAAATGCCGCTCCTTCGAGACGTAGTTGTGGTGGCAGTTCACCGCCTCCTGCGTCGTCTCCAGATCGGGCCAGATCGTGCGCAGCACGCCCAGCACCTGGTCCATCATCACCTCACGGTTGGCCCGCGCGTACTTCTGGGCCCAGGACACCGCCCGGACGTAGTGGTCGAAGCCGTCCGTCCCTTCCGGGAAGTAGGCCAGGTCCTGGTCCGGCAGGTTGATGTGCCAGCGGCGCATCTCGTGCTTGGCCCGTTCGATGAAGTAGCTCCCGAACCGGTTTCCCACGCCGCGCGACCCGGAGTGCAGCATCACCCAGACGTCGCCCGCCTCATCGAGGCAGAGCTCGATGAAGTGGTTGCCGGTCCCCAGCGTCCCCAGGTGGCCGAAGCCACGCGGGTGGGCCGCCTTGGGATGGGCCTCGATCACGGCGTCATAGCCGGCCTTGAGGTCGGCCCAGCGGGTCACGGCCGAAGCCGGGGGCTCGCCGGCCCAGGCGCCCTTGTCGTTGCGCCCGCCGTTGTCGGTCCGGCCGTGCGGAACGGCCGCCTCGATGGCGGATCGGATGGCCGACAGGTCGTCGGGCAGGTGTTCGGCGCGGATCGAGGTCCGCACCGCCATCATGCCACAGCCGATGTCCACGCCCACGGCGGCCGGGATGATGGCCCCCACGGTCGGGATCACCGACCCCACGGTCGCGCCCATGCCCCAGTGCACGTCCGGCATCACCGCCACGTGTTTGTGAATGAACGGCAGCGAGGCCACGTTCTTCAGCTGCTTCAGCGCCGCATCCTCGATGGGCACGCCCCGGGTCCAGGCCTTGATCGGCACATGGTCCGGGTTTTCGATCACGTCATAGCCACGCATGGCGGACGTCTCCTTTTCTGTCTTTCGATCCTCCAGGACCGGACGGAGAACTGTCGCTTGCGGATACAAGAAACCCCTCCGGCCGGTGGCGGGAGGGGTTGCTGGAAATCCGAAGTCTTGCGGCCTTCGTTCCTGCTACGCCTCCACGCACGCGCCACAACCCTCGACCAACTGGCGGTCGAAGTTCATGGGCAGATACGAGGTGGCGACTTTCAGAAACATGGTTCGCTCGTCTTCGGAGGCGGCCTGATACACAGATCGGCGATCCGTGACCAGCCCCCTCTCAACCGATCTCGTCGGCGCGGGTGGCGATCAGGGGGATGACGATCTCCTCCTCGTCGTGGAGGTGACGCAGGACGCGCGGGCCCATGGCGTCGAGCACGTCGGCGAGGCGCGAGGCATTGTCGGCGGCGCCGGGCGCGTCGGTCTGGATGTCCTGATGGAAGGCGATGGCGGCCTGGAGCAGGGCTTCGAGGTCGGCGTGGACCGCGTCGTGGTCGCGGTCCAGCAGATCGACGCCGTGGGCGATGCGCGGCTCGACGCGGCGGAAGATCGGGAAATACTGCCCGCTCTCGATGCGGTGGTGCATGTCCAGATGCTGCAGGAACTGGTCGACCGAAGGGATCAGCCGACTGTGGAGACTGCGCAGGTCCGAATGGCCGCTCCGCCAATGATCGGCGATAGCGACCATATGGGCGTGGTGGCGGCGAAAGTTCTCGTGCACGCCCAGCCAGAAGCGCGCCATCTCGGCCAGGGTGGGCTCGCCCCAGCGCTCGCGCGGATAGTCGGCCAGCAGCACCTGCATGTCGTCGGGCAGGCCGGCGCGGATCGTCAGGTGAAGCGGATCACCCGCGGGTTCAGACAACGGCCGTCGTCGTCTGGATGAAGCCGCCGCCCAGCAGGCGGTCCGGATCGGCCGGGTCGTAGAGGGCGCAGGCCTGACCGGGGGCCACGCCTTCCTCGCCCGTCTCGAAGGCCACGCCGACGACACCGTCGGTCAGGGTCAGCCGGGCCGGGGAGGGCGGACGGGTCGAGCGGACGCGCGCCAGCACGGGCGTTTCGGCCAAGGCCGCCGCCTGGATGTCGGCCTCGTCGCCCAGCCAGTTGGTTTCGTCCAGCGTCAGGCTGGCGGTCAGCAGGGCCTCGCGCGGGCCGACGATGACGCGGCGAAGCGCGGGATCCAGCTTCGTCACGAACAGGGGCTCGCCCACGGCGACGTTCAGTCCCCGGCGCTGGCCGATGGTGTAGTCGGTGATGCCCGAGTGATTGCCCAGCACCCGGCCGTCCATATGCACGATCTCGCCGGCCTCGCGTCCCTGCGGGCGCAGACGGTCGATCAGGGTGCGGTAGTCGCCGGACGGCACGAAGCAGATGTCCTGGCTGTCGGGCTTGGCCGCGATCCTGAGGCCCAGTTCGGCCGCGACGCCCCGCACCTGAGGCTTTTCGAGCCCGGCCAGCGGGAAGCGCAGATAGTCGAGCTGGGCCGGGGTGGTGGCGAACAGGAAGTAGGACTGGTCGCGCGAGGGGTCGATGGCCTTGCGCATCTGGGCGCGGCCGTCCGGGCCGACGGCGCGGCCGACATAGTGGCCCGTGGCCATGGCCGCGGCGCCCAGGTCGCGGGCGACGTCCAGCAGGTCGCGGAACTTCACCGTCTGATTGCAGCGTATGCACGGCACCGGCGTCTGGCCCGCCAGATAGCTGTCGGCGAACTGGTCGATGACCGCGTCGCGGAACCGGCTTTCGTAGTCGAGCACATAATGGGGGATGCCCAGGGTTTCGGCGGCCAGGCGGGCGTCGTGGATGTCCTGACCGGCGCAGCAGGCGCCCTTCTTCTTGAGCGCCGCGCCATGGTCGTAGAGCTGAAGCGTGACGCCCACGACGTCATAGCCCGCCTTGTGCAGCAGGGCCGCGACCACGGTGGAGTCCACCCCGCCCGACATCGCCGCCACGATCCGTGATCCGACCGGCAGCCCGACCGCCAGACGCGCGGCCTCGACCGCCTGATCCATGTCAGCGGGGGCCATGTCGGGAACGGGGCAGAAGTCTTCAGCCAAACTCATCGCCGCCATCTAGTGCGGAACCGGGACAATTTCGAGGTCTGGACCTCAGGTGACCTCGCAGTGTGTCTTTCGGGCGCCCCAAACGACAACGGCCGCCCCCGTCGCCGGGTGCGGCCGTCCGTCTTCCCTTGATAGGGAATGCCTTAGGAGCGGTAGCTCTGGATCCGCGTCGTGCGCAGACCCTGCATGCCCCATTTGTCGATCGCCTTCTGCCAGGCGATGAACTCTTCCGCCGTCAGGCGGTATTGCGAAAGGGCGTCCTCAAGGGAGAGGAGGCCGCCGCGAACGGCGGCGACGACCTCGGCCTTGCGGCGGATCACCCACCGGTCGGTATTCGCCGGCGGAAGGTCCCGCAGCGTCAGGGGCGTGCCAGTCGGTCCGACCACGTATTGTTCGCCTTTGTTGTTCAGGCGTCGCTCTTGCAACATGGGCTTTTGCCTCATCACCAATCACCGTTGATGAGAGAATAGCCGGGTGCACCTAAAGGCCGTTTAAGCGTCGTGGTGAAGGAAAGGATAAAATCCAGTCCGTCCACGGAGCCCGTCAGGCCAGTATTTAAGCGACGATTCATTGACACTAATGATTAACTACTGACCGATCAGCGTTTGACGTTGATCAGCTCGGCGAGCATCTCATCTGCGGTGGTGATGATCTTGGACGAAGCGGAGTAGGCACGCTGGGTGGTGATCAGGCCCGTGAACTCCGCCGAGAGGTCGACTGTCGAGGCCTCCAGCTGGGAGGCGCCGATAAAGCCCGCGCCGCCGCTGCCCGGGGCTTTCAGGTTGTAGGTGCCCGATCCCTGGCTGACCTTGAAGGCGTTGCCGTTGGCGGGGGTCAGGCTGTCCGGGCTGGTGAAGGTGGCGATGGCGACCTGGGCGATCTTGCGGGTCACGCCGTTGTCGAAGATGGCGGTCACGAAGCCGTTCTCGTCGATCTCGATGTTCGACAGGTTGCCGAAGGCCGTACCGTTGGTGACCACGGCCTGGACGACGGAGTCGGAGTCGTACTGGGTCAGGCCGCCGGCCGAGGCGTTCAGGTTGAAGGTCAGGTTCTGGTTGTCGATGCCGAGGCCGTCGGCCCATTTGATCTCGCCGGCCGCCGGCGCCGCGGCGTTGGAGGCCTGGAAGGAGATGGTGGCGTCATTCACGTCGGTGAACAGGGCCGCCGAGCCCAGGGCGGTCATGGCGTCGACGTCGAGGCGGCCGTCCTGGGTGAAGGCCACCAGGCCGCTCTTCAGCAGACCGTTGGTCAGGGGGGCGCCGGTGATGACGTCACTGGCCGGGACGGCGCGGATTTCAGCGTACCACTGGTTCGGAACGGAGCTCTTCAGGAAGGAGACGGCGACGGTGCGTTGGCCGCCCTTGGAGTCCGAGACCGGCACGGTCATCTCGAAGTCCGGCTTGACCCCGGTCAGGGTGTCCGGATCGTACATGGCCATGGAGTTGGTGGTCGGGTCGTAGCGGCCGGCGCCGGCCGGATCGAGCGGGTCCGCGGCATAGGCGGCGGCGGCCTTGGCCTCGGCCGAGACCGGCTGGCTGGACTTCAGGTTGGCGTTCAGCTGGGCGCGGGTGGTGGCCTCGGCGGTGCCGCCGACCGAGCCGACATTGATCGAGCGCAGGCGGCCCAGGTCCGACGGGTCGGTGTTCAGGTTGCCGTTGCTGTCGACCGGCCAGCCCTGCAGGTACAGACCGGCGGTGTTCTTCAGATAGCCGAACTCATCGACGCGGAAGGCGCCGGCGCGGGTGAACAGGCGCGGATCGGTCGGGTCGAGCCCTTCCGCCTTCTGGGTGGTGACGAAGAAGCCCGAGCCCGAGATGCCGAGGTCGGTCGACTCGGTCGTGCGCTGCAGCTGACCGCCCTGGGAGATGTAGTTGCGGGTGTTGGACAGGACGCCGCCCGCCGAATAGCCGGCGCCGCGCGTCTGGCTGTTGACCACGGTCGAGAACTCGCTGGACACGCGCTTGTAGCCGATCGTGTTCACGTTCGCGATGTTCTGCGAGATGGCGGCCAGGGCGGCCGAGTTGGCCGAGAGGCCCGAGACCCCGGCCAGAAGGGCGCTGTTGATGCTCATGGCGTGTGTTCCTTGAAACTAAACTGTGGAATGTCGGGGAAGAGGGGTCAGGCGTCGGTGGAAGGGGTGTCGGTCGTCGTGCCGGTGGCCGCGGCCGCCTTCTGCTGCAGCGAGATGACGGTGCTCAGCGGAATGATGGTGTTGCCGACGTTCAGGTAGGGGACGTTGTTGTAGAGCTCGACGCCGTTGACGGTGCCGGTCATCAGGACCTGGCTGGTTTGGGCATTGCCCGAGGCGTCCGTGGCGGCGACCTTCAGCGTATAGACCCCGCCGTCCGACATCTGGCCGCCGGCCGTGGTCTTGCCGTCCCAGGTGAAGTCGTGGGTGCCGGTCTTCAGCTCGCTGCCCTTGCCGGTCCAGACGACCTTGCCGGTGCTGTCCAGAACCGACAGGTTAACGTTGGCCGCGTCGGCGCCCAGCTCGTAGCTCCAGCTGGCCTTGCCGTCGGTCAGCTTGTCGGCCGACCAGACGGCGGTGATTTCCTTGCCGATGTAGTTGGAGCCGTTGGCCAGGCCGCCGCCGTTCTGGGCCGCGAGCAGGCTGGTCAGCAGGTCGTTGGTCAGCAGTTGCTGCTGCACCCCCGTCATCTGGGTCAGCTGCTGGGTGAACTGGGTCGAGTCCATCGGCGACAGCGGATCCTGGTTCTTCAGCTGGGCGGTCAGCAGGGTCAGGAAGGTGTCGAAGTTCGTCGCCAGGCTGGTCCGGGCGGAAGCGGAGTTCGCGGCGGCTGAATCGACTGTGGTGACGGCTGCAACCATCGGATCAGACTTTCAAATCCACGCCGCGAGGCGTGAGGGACAGGGAAACCCAGGCGGCGGGAATGGCGGGGACGGCGTCGGCGACGTCCGAGACGCGCGAGGCCGAGGCGAAGGCGCGGCCCTGACGCTGTTCCGAACCCCGGTCGTTGCCGTTCGAGGACGAGGCGTCCTGCTGGGTGAAGCTGAGGGCGTCGTCGGTCAGGGTGAAGCCGGCGTCCTGGAGCTGGCCGCGCAGCTCGTCGGCGCGGGCGCGCAGATCGGCGGCGGCCAGGGGATTGTCGAAGGCCAGTTGGGCCGTCAGCCGTCCCTGGGCATCGATGTCCATGCTGACGTTGACCTTGCCGAGCCCTTCCGGCGTCAGACCCATCTCGAAGCGGGTCGAGCGGCCGGCCAGCTGGCGGGTGATCTGGGCCGCGATCTGGACGGTGGTGTCGATCGTGGCGCGCGACAGGCTGGACAGGTTGACGGCGGCGGGCGTCGCCGGGGTCGAGGCGGTCTGGGCCGTGACGCCGGTCTGGGCCGTCGGGACGGCGTCCGGACCCAGCGCCTGGGGCAGGGGCGTGTCCTGGGCCTGGGCCTGCATCTGGGCGGCGAAGGTCGAGGTGGCGGCGGAGGTGGCGGTCGGGGCGGCGGGCGCGGCGTTCTGAGCCGGGGTCTGGGTCCCAGCCTGATCCGCGCCTTGCGAAACCGTTGCGGCCTCCGGGGCGGCTTTGGCGACCCTTCCGTCGGCCTCGGCGCGAGCGGAGGCGGCGTTGGACACGACCTCGCCGCGCAGATGGGCGGGCAGGCGGGGCGCGGGCTCGGCCGGGGCGGCTTCGGTCGAGGCGACGGCCTTGGCAGCGGCGTCGCTGGTCAGGACGTCCTTGGCCGAAGCGTCGGTCGCCGGGGTTTCGGACGCCGGCGCTTCCGCGATCACGGCTTTTGCGGCGGCTGCGTTCGGAGCGGCCGACTGAGCCTTGGCCCCGGCGGCGGGCGTCTCGGTGTCGGCCTTGGCGACGGCCACGGTTTCGGCCGCCTGCGCCTGCGGCTTGGCCTCGGGCTTCAGCGCGGCGGCGAGCAGATCGCCCACCACCTCGGCGACGGCCCCGGCCACCGGGCCCGCGGTCGAGGCGGCCGCCTGGGCGACCTCAATGGCGGCGGCGGCCGCGATCGCCGTGGCCTGGGTGGGCGCCGAAGCGGGCGAAGCCTCGGCTTCGTCAGACAGCGTCGAGGCCGGCGCCGAAGGGGCGGCGGCGGCTTCGGCGCCGGCTTGCGCCGGGGGCTGGGCGACGACCGGGGCGGGCGTTCCCGTCGCCTTGTCGCCGGCGTCCTGGGCCGTGAGCGGGGTCTGAACCGACGGCGCGATCGTCAGGGAGGCCTCGCTGTCCTCGGTCGAGGCCGCAGCGGCGGCGACACCGGCGGAGAGCGGGGCCGCGATCTGGGCGGCAGGTTGAGTTGAGGGCTGGGCCACCGGTTGGGCGACGGGCTGAGCCGCCTCATCGGCGGGCGCGTCGGAGGTCGAGACCGAGGTCTCCGCCTTGTCGGCCTCGACGGGCGCGGCCTCCGTCGCGGCGACGGTGGTATCCTTCGGTTCCGGAACGCTCTCTTCAGCGGCGTTGGCCTTCGCCTCGGCCCTGGCTTCAGCCTTGGCGTCGGCGCGTTTGGCGTCGGCCTGCTTCGAAGCGACCGCGGCCGCTGTCCGGCGATCCTGCACGGCTTCCTTCCGGGCGTCGTCCCGGGCGGCGGCCATCATCGCGCCGAAGTCGTCGTTCGCGGCCGAGGCGGCCGACGTCGCCGCCCGGGTCGGGGCGGGCGGAACGAGCGCGGCGATGGCGGGCGTGGAAACGGGCATGCGGGTGCAGGCGGCTCTGACGGTGTGAGGTCGGCGCCTGCTGCGCCCGGAACATTCGAAACCCCCATCGCAAAGGCCGGGCCAGTTTGGCTTCTGCCCGCAACATCATGAAAATGCTTGATAAAGCTGCAGGGGAGGCCAGGCGTCCCCGGCACGGCCATGGCCAAACTTGCCGCGCCTTCGCCGTTTTTTGCCCGGTCGGCACGGCATGGATTTCAGTTGTGAAGGACTGGCCCGCCGCTTGCGCTCCAGAGTCATCATGATTCAAGCGCGACACACGATTGTCTTTGGTTTCAACGCATTACAGATGCGAAGCCTTTTCGTGGCCGGGCAAGAAACGCGCCTCGGCGGGCAGGTCTTGCCGGGCTCCGCACGGATGAGGGGGGCTTAGACCGATGTCGCTGAGTTCGATCCTGAATATCGCCAACAGCGGTCTGGCCACCTCCCAGGCTCAGCTGCGGATCGTTTCCGACAACGTCGCCAACGTCAACACGCCCGGCTATGTCCGCAAGATCGCCGACCAGGTCGCCCTGACGACCGAGGGCGTCGGGTCGGGCGTCGATATCGCCCGCGTCCGTCTGGCCACCGACCGCTTCCTTCAGGCCGCCAGCCTGAACTCGAGCGCCGAGGCCAACCGCCAGGATGTGAAGTACGAACTCTACGACCGGATCCAGACCCTGTTCGGCGACCCGGGCGGCGACACCGGCTTCTTCTCCCAGATCGACGGGATCTTCTCCGCCTTCGCCGCGACGGCCGAGAACGCGACCTCCTCGCCGCTGCGTCAGGAAGCCCTGTTCAAGGCCCAGGCCCTGTTCGACGAGTCCGGGCGTATCGCCGGCCAGATCCAGTCGGTACGCGAGGACGCCGACGGCCGTATTCAGACGGCGGTCGAGAAGGCCAACGACCTGCTCAAGCAGATCGAGACCCTGAACACCGACATCGCCAAGGCCCTGGCCACCAACGGCGACGCCTCGGGCTCGGAAACGACCCAGGCGACCCTGATCGGCCAGCTGTCCTCGCTGATGGACGTCAAGGTCACCCAGAGGAACAACGGCGGCGTCACGGTCCGCACCAGCTCGGGTCTGCTGCTGGCGGGCGCCGGCGCGGCGAAGATCGAGTATCGCGCGGCCGGGTCGGTCAACGCCGAGAGCAAGTTCGACGACATCTACATCACCGAACCGGGCGGTCAGAAGCGCTCCCTGACCGAGGGTCTGGTCTCGGGCGAGATCAAGGGTCTGCTGGAAACGCGCGACATCGAGGCGCCCGCGGCGGCCGAGCGTCTGGGCGAACTGATGTCCCACGTCGCCGACGAATTGAACCGCGCCCACAACGCCAACTCCTCCGTCCCGGCCCCCACGGCCCTGACCGGCAAGAATGTCGGCCAGACCCTGGAGACGGCCCTGACCGGCTTCACCGGCACGACCAATATCGCGGTGACCAACGCCTCGGGCGTGATCACCACCCAGATCCCGATCGTCTTCTCGGGCGGGACCATGACCATCAACGGCGTCGCGGCGACGCCCGCGACATTCCTGACCACGCTGAACGCCCAGTTGGGCGGGGCCGCGACCGCCAGTTTCACCGACGGCAAGCTGAGCCTGTCGGCGACGGGCACGAACGGCGTCGTCATCGCGGACGACGCGACCTCGCCCAGCAGCAAGGCGGGCCGGGGCTTCTCCCACTATTTCGGGATGAACGATCTGATCACCACGGATCGCCCGGCGACCTATGACATCGGCCTGTCGGCGACCTCCCAGCACGGCTTCACGGCGGGCGAGACGGTGACCCTGCGCTTCGCCGAGCCGGACGGCACACGTTTGCGCGACCTGACCGTGACGGTGCCCGGTGGAACGGGCACGATGTCCGAGCTGCTGACGGCGATGAACAACCCCCTGACCGGGGCGGGCCGCTACGGGACCTTCAGCCTGGATCCCAGCGGGTCGGTTGTCTTCAAGGGCAATACCGATCCCGCAGCGACCATGAGCGTGATCAAGGACACCACGACCCAGGTGCCCTCCGGCGTCTCGATGACGGAGCTGTTCGGTCTGGGCGGCGGGGTCCGGGCCTCGCGCGCCGACGGGTTCAACGTGCGCGCCGACATCTCGGGCAATCCGATGAAGCTGTCGCTGGCCCAGTTGAATCTGTCGGCGGCGGCGGGAACGACGGCCCTGGCCTCCGGCGACGGCCGCGGCGCTCTCGGCCTGGCCGACGCCGGTCAGAAGACGGTCAACTTCCAGGCCAGCGGCGGCTCGGCCGCGGGCTCCCAGTCGGTGTCTCGCTACGCCTCGGACTTCTCGGGCGACATCGGCGCCCGGGCCGCGGCGGCCAAGACCCGCGCCGCCAGCGCCGACGCCGTCCACACCGAGGCCCAGACACGCCAGACGGCCTATGAGGGCGTCAATCTCGACGAGGAGCTGGTCAACATGACCACCTTCCAACAGTCCTTCAACGCTTCCGCCCGCCTCATTCAGGCGGTCAAGGATATGTACGACACGCTTCTGGGGATGGTCCAATGAGCCGCGTTTCGACCACGGGCAACTACCAGTCGGCCCTTCTGAACCTCATGTCGGCCCAGGCCCAGCAGAACGAGGCCCAGACACGGCTGTCGACGCAGAAGATCGCCACCGACATGAAGGGCTTCGGGCGCGGGGCCGAGAGCCTGACCGCCCTGAAGGCCGCGCAGAACCGGGTCCAGGGCTTCATCGACACCGGCACGGCGGTCGCCGACCGGCTGGAAAGCCAGGACCTCGCCCTGAACCAGGTCGGCGACGGCGTCACCGCCGCCCGCTCGGCCATCGGCAGCGCCCTGGCCACCGAGAATATCAACACCGTGATGCTGGAGCTGCAGGGGCAGTTCCAGTCGATCCAGAACGGGCTGAACGCCCAGCACCAGGGCAACTATCTGTTCGCGGGCTCGGATTCGTCCAAGGCGCCGGTCACCGTCTCGACCATGGCCGAACTGGCTGCGGCGCCCAGCATCGCCTCGACCTTCACCAACGACAGCCTGCCCCAGACCTCACGCCTGGGGGAGCAGACGACGGTGCGCACCGGCTACCTGGCCAATGACCTCGGTACGACGATCTTCCAGATCTTCAAGGACATCCAGGCTTACAACGACGACCCGACGACCGGCCCCCTGACCGGCAAGCCGACCGACGCCCAGAAGACCTTCCTGACAGCCCAGCTCGCCCGGCTGGATTCGGCCAGCACCGCGACCATCGAGGTCATCTCGCGCAACGGCGCCCTGGCCAAGCAGGTCGAGGCCACCAACGCCAGCCATGAGGCCCAGGTCGCCCAGCTCGGCGACATGGTCAACACCAAGACCGAAGCGGATATGGCCAAGGCCGTCACCGACATCCAGCTGGCCCAGCTCGCCGTCCAGGCCTCCGCCCAGGTCATCAGCCAGCTCAAGGACACCTCGCTGCTGAACTACCTGCGGTAGAGCGTAAGTCCTTATCCACATTGATTTTATGGCCACGCTGGACCTGCGTTCTCGATGAGAACATAACGCGAACATGGCCCAACTCGATCTGCGCAAGAAGCTGGCGGTCCTGGCGGACGCGGCGAAGTACGACGCCTCCTGTTCCTCGTCCGGAACCCAGAAGCGGACCTCCGTCGGCGGCAAGGGCATCGGCTCGACCGAGGGGATGGGCATCTGCCACGCCTATACGCCGGACGGGCGGTGCGTCAGCCTGCTCAAGATCCTGCTGACCAACTTCTGCATCTATGACTGCGCCTACTGCATCAACCGGGTGTCCTCGAACGTCCAGCGGGCGCGCTTCTCGGTGCAGGAGGTCGTGGACCTGACGCTGAACTTCTATCGCCGCAACTATATCGAGGGGCTGTTCCTGTCGTCGGGCATCATCCGCTCGGGCGACTACACGATGGAGGAACTGGTCCGGGTGGCGCGATCGCTGCGCCTCGACCACGACTTCCGCGGCTATATCCACCTGAAGCTGATCCCCGAGGCCGATCCCCGACTGGTGGCGGAGGCCGGCCTCTACGCCGACCGGCTGTCGGCCAATATCGAGGTCCCGCGCGAGGAGGCCCTGAGCCGGCTGGCGCCCCAGAAGGACATCGGGGTCATCAAGAAGGCCATGGGCCAGGTCCGGCTGAAGGTCGAGGCCGCGAAGCCGCAGAAGAAGGACCGGGCGAAGCCGCCGAAATTCGCCCCCGCCGGCCAGAGCACCCAGCTGATCGTCGGCGCCGACGGGGCGCCGGACACGGAAATCCTCGACCGCAGCGCCTCGTTGTACGGTGGCTACGGCCTGCGCCGGGTCTATTATTCGGCCTTCAGCCCGATCCCGGATTCCAGCGCGGCCCTGCCGCTGTCCAAGCCGCCGCTGATGCGCGAGCACCGGCTCTATCAGGCCGACTGGCTGATGCGGTTCTACGGCTTCTCGGCTCCCGAGATCGGAGAGGCGACGACCGGCGGCATGCTGGATCTGGCCGTCGATCCCAAGCTGGCCTGGGCCCTGAACCGGCGCGAGCTCTTTCCCGTCGATGTGAACACCGCCGACCGCGAGGCCTTGCTGCGCGTGCCTGGACTGGGGGTGAAGTCTGTCGACCGGATGATCGATGTGCGCCGCTATCGCACCCTGAGGCTGGAGGACGTGGCGCGGCTGTGCCGAGGCATCGACAAGGTCCGGCCCTTCATCACCGCCCTGGACTGGACGCCCGGCGGCCTGACCGACGCCGTCGACCTGCGGGCCCGGCTGACCCCGACGGTCGAACCGGTGCAGATGAGCCTGTTCTGATGCGCATCGCGGTCCTCGCCTCGGAGACCGACTTCGAGGGCTGGCGTCTGGCCGCCCGCGCCTTCCGGCTGGAGGGCGTGCCGCCGGGAGAGGCGCGGTTCGTGGTGGGAGATGATGCGCAAGGCGGACTGTTCGACGCCGCGCCTGCGGAAGGGGCGCTCTCCTCGGCCGCGCCTCGACCGCTTCGCGTCCCCCAGGCCTTCATGGACATGGCCCAGGACGTGGTCCTGCACCGCACCGCGGACCGCTTCGACCTGCTGTACCGCGTCCTCTGGCGGCTTCAGGCCGAGCCGGACCTGATGCGGGTGCGCTCGGATCGCGACGTCTCCGACGCCATGGATCGGCAGCGCAACGTCAGCCGGGCCAGTCACAAGATGAAGGCCTTCGTCCGCTTCCGTCAGGCCTTCGACGATCAGGGTGAATGCTGGGTCGCCTGGTTCGAGCCCGCGCACCGGGTCCTGGCCCGTACCGCCCCCTTCTTCGCCAACCGCTTCACCACCATGCGCTGGTCGATTCTGACGCCGGACGGCTCGGGCTTCTGGGACGGCAAGGCCATGAGCTTCGGCCCGCCCGCCGAGGCGGCCGACGCGCCGCAGGAGGACGAGATCGAGTCGTTCTGGAAGACCTACTACGCCTCCACCTTCAATCCGGCGCGGCTGAAGACTAAGACCATGCAGGGCGAGATGCCCAAACGCTATTGGAAGAACCTGCCCGAGGCCGCCCTGATCCCGGAACTGGTCGCCGCCTCGGCGGTGCGCACCGATGTCATGGTCGCGACCCCGCACTCCGAGCCCAATCCTCGCCTGGCCAAGGCCATCTTCCGCCATAACCGCGACGGCGCCTTCGAGGAGGGGTTTTCGCCCTCCAACCTCGACGAGCTGCGCCACGGCGTTCAGGCCTGTCGCCGTTGCCCGCTGTGGCGCGATGCGACGCAAGGGGTCTGCGGCGAAGGCCTGCCGCGCGCGAAGCTGATGATCGTGGGCGAACAGCCGGGGGATCACGAAGACCTTGCAGGCCGGCCCTTCGTCGGTCCGGCGGGGCAGTTGCTGAACGACGCCTTGCGCGAAGCGGGCATCGACCGGGACGAGGCCTTCGTCACCAACGCCGTCAAGCATTTCAAGCACGAGCCGCGCGGCAAGCGCCGCCTGCACCGCACGCCGACGACCAGCGAGGTCACGGCCTGCCGCTGGTGGCTGGATCACGAACGGACGCTGGTCCGGCCGAAGGTGGTTCTGGCCCTGGGCTCCACGGCCAGTCTGGGCGTCCTGGGACGCAAGGTCGCGGTGACGAAGGAACGCGGCATGCCCATCCCCCTGACCGACGGCTCCCACGCCATCGTCACCGTCCATCCGGCCTATCTGCTGCGCCTGCCGGACGAGGCGGCGAAACGGCGCGAACACGCCGCCTTCATCGACGACCTGAAACGCGTCCGTCAGCTGCTGTGACGCGTAACTGCCACGGTCGACTGAACAACTTGACCAGAGGGGCGTTCACAGGCCTCGGGACCAGCTTCGCCATGGGCGTTCGGCGCGGGCTCGGTTAAAGGGGAGGGGATGAGCGCAGCGGATTTCCAGATCGATGAGTCGGGCGGCGACAGCGCCGTGCTGCGCCTCCGTGGCGACTGGACGACGAGTGGTCTGGGCCAGGCCGCGCGGCGGCTCGGCGACCAGCTGTCGGGCCGCACCGTTTCGCGTATCGACATCTCGGATCTCGGCAGGTTCGACACCGCCGGCGCCCTGGTCATCGTCCAGGCGACCGACAAGTCCCTGCCCGCCGACGCCTGGTCCGCCCGGCCCGAGGCGGGCCGCATCTTCGCCATGGTCGAGAAGCTGGAGCGCGAAAGCGCGCCGCCGCCGCGCCGCCCTGACGCCTTCACCCGCACCTTCGCCAAGATCGGCCACGGCGTCTACGACGTCGGCGGCGAGTTCATCCTGTCGATGGCCTTCCTCGGCCGTCTGATCACCGCCTCGGGCGCGGCCGTGCGCCATCCCGGCGACATCCGCTGGCCTGCCTGGTTCAGCCAGGGCGAGCGGGCGGGGCTGGACGCCATCCCGATCGTGGCGGTGACCAACTTCTTCATCGGGGCCGTCATCGCCTTCCTCGGCGCCAATCTGCTGAGCCAGTTCGGCGCCGGGGTGTTCACGGTCCAGCTGGTCTCCGTCGCCACCCTGCGCGAGCTGGCCGTCCTGATCACCGCCATCCTTCTGGCCGGTCGGTCGTCCTCGTCCTTCGCCGCCGAGATCGGTTCGATGCGGATGAACCAGGAGGTCGACGCCATGCAGGTCATGGGGGTCAATCCGTTTCAGGCCCTGGTCATTCCGCGACTGGCCTCGATGTTGATCATGCTGCCGCTGCTGACCTTCATCGGCATCATCGCGGGCCTGTTCGGTGGGCTGCTGGTGACGTGGAGCCAGCTCGGCTACGGCCCCGCCTTCTTCCTGCAGCAGATGAGCCAGGACGCCCAGTCGGGCACCCATCTGATGGTCGGGATGGTCAAGGCGCCGGTCTTCGCCATCGTCATCGCCGCCATCGGCTGCCGGCAGGGGATGGCGGTCGCCGGCGACGTCGAGAGCCTCGGGCGGCGCGTCACCGCGGCCGTGGTCCAGGCCATCTTCGCCATCATCCTTCTGGACGCCGTCTTCGCCCTGATCTTCCTGGAGCTGAACCTGTGACCAAGGCGAAGATTCCTGAAGCGGCGGAAGCGCCCGCCAATGACAAAGAGCCCGAGAACCTGATCGAGGTGCGCGGTCTGGTCAGCCAGTTCGGCGATCAGGTGATCCACGACGGCCTGAACCTGGACGTCCAACGCGGCGAGGTTCTGGGCGTGGTCGGGGGCTCCGGCACTGGCAAGACGGTGCTGCTCAACACCATCATCGGCCTGAAGGAGCCCGACGGCGGCACGATCCGCCTGTTCGGCCACGACACCGCCGACCTGACCTCCGAACAGTCGCACGAGATCGAGCGCCGCACCGGGACCCTGTTTCAGCAAGGAGCGCTGTTCTCCTCGCTGAGCGTGCTCGACAATGTCGCCTCGCCCCTGGTGGAGCATACCAAGCTGCCCCGCGACACCATCCGCGAGCTGGCCGAGATGAAGATCGCCATGGTCGGCCTCAAGCCGGAATCCCATCACCAGAAGCCGTCGGAGCTGTCGGGCGGGATGAGGAAGCGCGTGGGTCTGGCCCGCGCCCTGGCCCTGGATCCCGACCTCCTGTTCCTCGATGAGCCGACGGCGGGGCTGGACCCGATCGGGGCGGCCGCCTTCGACGACCTGATCCGCAGCCTGTCGGACGACCTGGGGCTGACGGTCTTCATGATCACCCACGACCTCGATAGCCTTTACGCCATCTGCGACAAGGTCGCGGTGCTGGCCGACAAGGGGATCGTCGAAAAGGCCACGGTTCAGGAACTGGAGCGTTCCGACCATCCGTGGATCAAGGAATACTTCCTGGGGCCGCGCGGACGCGCTGCGACCAAAGCCGCCTGAGGAGAGCGGACGACTATGGAAAGAGACGCACACTACGCCGCCGTCGGCATCGCCACCGTCGCCCTTCTGATGGCGCTGGCGGTGTTCACGATCTGGCTGGCCCGGCTGCAGTTCAACAAGGACTATGACGTCTACGACATCGTCTTCTACGGGCCGGTGCGCGGTCTGTCGGAGGGCGGGGAGGTGCACTTCAACGGCATCCGCGTCGGAGAGGTCACCGATCTGAACCTCGATCCCAAGAAGGGCGATCAGGTCATCGCCCGCGTTCGCCTGAACGGCACCACCCCGGTCCGCGTCTCCTCGCGCGCCCAGCTGGAGCCCCAGGGCATCACCGGCCTGAACTATATCCAGATCACTGCCGGGACCGAGGGCAGCGCCCTGCTCAAGAGCCAGTATCCCGAGAATGTGGTGCCGGTGATCCAGAGCCAGCCGTCGCCGATCTCCGAGCTGTTGTCCGGCTCGGGCACGGTGCTGGCCCAGACGGTGGACGCCCTGAACCGGATCAACCGGGTCATGTCCGACGACAACATCCGCTCCTTCTCCACCAGCCTGAAGAACATCGAGGCCCTGTCGACCGAGCTCGAGGCGCGCAAGGGGATGTTCAAGGAGCTGGAAGACGCGCTCGCCAAGGCCAATGAGGCGGTCGAGGAATACCGTCAGCTCGCGGCCGACGCCCGGGTGGTGGTCAACGGCGACGGGCGTCAGGCCATCGCCAACATCAACAAGGCGACCGAGGACGCCCGAACCGCGATCGCCTCGATCAATCGGTCGGCCAACGCGCTGGAGCGTCCCGTGGGCGATTTCGCGACAACGGGCCTGCCGCGGCTCAACGAGACCATCGAGGAGCTGAACGAGGCTACGGCCTCGCTGCAGAGCCTGATCGATGACGTTCGCGCCAGCCCGCGCGACTTCATCGGCCGTCCCGCATCCAAGGAAATGGAGGTCCAGCCGTGATCGCTTCCTCGACCCGCATCCTCGCTGCGGCCGCCGTGGCGGCGGTGGCCCTGTCCGGATGCTCGCTGCTGTCGACGCCCAAGCCGGTGCAGCTCTACCGCTTCGGCGGCAGTGGGGCCGGGGAGGCGAGCGCGCCGGCCTCGGCGGCGGCGCCGATCCCGGTAGCTTTGCGCCGCATCGACTTCCCCGAGGCCTCCAAGGGCGACCGCATCCTCGGCGTCACGGGCACGGAAGCCGCCTACATCAAGGGCGCGCGCTGGGTCTCGCCCGCCGAGATCCTGTTCAACGACGCCCTGGAAGAGGCCTTCAACGCCCATCCGAAGGTGCGGCTGATCGGGCGACGCGAGCCGGGCGTGGCGACGCGGGTCCTGAGCGTCGATGTGACCCGGTTCGAGGCCCGCTACGACGCCTTGGGCGGGACGCCCACGGTGGTGATCACGGCCCGGGCCCGGTTGACGGTCCTGCCCGAGCGCAATGTGACCAGCGAGGAGGTCTTCACCGTCTCCCAGCCGGCGCGGGAGAACCGGGTCTCGGCCATCGTCGACGCCTTCGACATCGCCTCGCGGGATCTGGACGCCCAGATCGTGGACTGGACCGCGAACAGCGCCCCTGCGGCGGTGGCGGCCCCCGCCCGGTAGTCAGATCGCCTTTCGGGCGGCCTCGATGCGGCCGTCGGCCTCGACGCGGCGCTGGCGGGCGGTCTCGACCTCGCGGGCGGCGGCGTCCAGCATGGCCAGCACCGTCTGGCGCGAGGTGGTCAGCCGGGCCTGATCGGGCGCGACCTTCTTCGCCTTCTTCGGGCCTTTGATGCCCAGGGCCCGGATCCCGAGGTTGTCGGCCCATTCGTGGTGCCACTCGATCATGGCGTCGCAGGCCATCTTGAGCCGCCGGGCGGCCTGGCCGTCGGCATTCTGGCCCACCCGGACCTGGGGCAGGAGGCGGACGCCGGCGTCGCGGGCGTCGGCCAGGCGGTGGCCGCGTTGGTGCACCGGATGCAGGACGGGTGCGGCGCCGGGTTCGGTCGTCTGGACGGGGGCGACCTTCCTCAGGCAGGCGGCGACGAAGTCGTCCATCTCGAGCACGCCATGGCGGATGTCGGTCCAGAGTTGCTCCAGCACACCCGAACGGCGGTTCACGGCCCCGACCCGGACCTGAAGGTCGTCGAGGGATTCAGCCAGGGTGCGGGTCACCTCGGCGAAGCGGTCGCGGAAGGCCTTGAGGCGGCGCTTGCGGCTGTCGAACAGGCCGCCCAGGCCCTTTCGGGGCTCCAGATCGGCAGGGTTGAGGCTCTCAAGACCCGCGCGCAGATGGTGGATGACGGCGAGGGCCTCGGTCAGCTCGCCGCTGCGCATCTCGGCCCGGACCCGGTCGGCGAGGGCGGCGAGACCCTTGCGGGCGTCCTCGCCGAAGCCGTCCGAGACGGCCTCGGGCGAGAGCTGGGCCACGCGCGCCTCATCCGGCGCCGGAAGACCCGGCCAGACCCTGTGCGCGTTCGTTCCCGGCATGCCCATCTCCCTTAACCACTATCGTCCGGGATCGTCGGTTTTGCCAAGCAAGATCGCGTGTGGGTTGCCGGATTTGGTTAAGTCTCAGTCGGTTAGGGGAAGAAGCGCCTACGCGAGGGAAGGCGAGACGGTGTAGGCGGCCTGGGTTTTCGCCGCGACCTCGTCCAGGGTGACGCCGTCGGCCAGTTCGATCAGCTCCAGCCCCGCGCCGTCCGGCTTGACGTCGAAGACGGCCAGGTCGGTGATGATGCGGCTGACCACGCCCGTCCCGGTAAGGGGCAGGGTGCAGGCCTTCAGGACCTTGGACTCGCCGTGTTTGTTGGCGTGATCCATGACCACGACCACGCGCTTGACGCCCGCGACCAGATCCATGGCGCCGCCCATGCCCTTCACCAGCTTGCCGGGGATCATCCAGTTGGCGATGTCGCCGTTCTCGGCGACCTCCATGGCCCCAAGGATCGACAGGTTGATATGGCCGCCGCGGATCATGGCGAAGCTGTCGGCCGAGCTGAAGTAGGCGCTCTCGGGGATTTCGGTGATCGTCTGCTTGCCGGCGTTGATCAGGTCGGGGTCTTCCTCACCGGCCCAGGGGAAGGGGCCCATGCCCAGCATGCCATTCTCGGACTGGAGGGTGACCTCCATGCCTTCGGGAATATAGTTGGCGACCAGGGTCGGGATGCCGATGCCCAGGTTCACATAGAAGCCGTCCTGCAGCTCTTTCGCGGCGCGTTCGGCCAGTTGTTCGCGGGTGCGGGGCATGGGTTTGATCCGGGTGTGTAGGGAATGGGTGTGGGGGATGGGGTGTGGGGTGTTGGGGTCAGTCGAGCTTTGCGCGGAGGGATCGGATCAGGGCGCCCAGACCTCTGCCTAGTTGATCGCATCGGCTGAGCACCGGGTCGATCTGGGCCTGTGGGGAGTGGCCTACTTCAACAGCGATAATCAGGTGGGTCTCCAGTTCCTTGAGCGAGCCCTGTGCGATCATCAGGTGTCTGACGTAGTCTTTCCGTGTGCCTCTCCCGTATCCTTCTGCGATGTTGGCGGGGACAGAGACTGCCGAGCGTCGGATTTGCGAAGTCAATCCAAACAGTTCGTCCTTCGGGAACTCTCGAGTGACGAAGTAGCACGCCTTCACAAGCGCGATCCCGTCTCTCCAGACAGTGAGTTCACGATAGGACGAGAGCGGCGCCGTCATCTTCTCTGCCCCACACCCGACACCCCATGCCCCACTCCCGATCAGGCGTCCGCGCGCTGGCGCACGGTGCGCTGTTCGATGCGCTTTTCGAAGCTGCCCTTGAACAGGCGGTCGACGTAGATGCCGGGGGTGTGGATCTGGTCGGGATCCAGCGAGCCGGTCGGGACGATTTCCTCGACCTCGACCAGGGTCACCTTGCCGGCGGTGGCCATCATCGGGTTGAAGTTGCGGGCAGTCTTGCGGAAGACGAGGTTGCCGCGCTCGTCGGCCTTCCACGCCTTGACGATGGCGAGGTCGGCGACGAGGCCGGTTTCCATGACGTAGTCGCGGCCGTCGAAGTTGCGGACCTCCTTGCCCTCGGCGACGAGGGTGCCGACGCCGGTGGCGGTGAAGAAGGCGGGGATGCCGGCGCCGCCCGCGCGGATGCGCTCGGCGAGCGTCCCCTGCGGGTTGAACTCCAGCTGCAGCTCGCCAGCCAGATACTGGCGCTCGAACTCCTTGTTCTCGCCGACATAGGACGAGATCATCTTGGCGATCTGGCGGGTCTCCAGCAGCTGACCGAGGCCGAAGCCGTCCACGCCCGCATTGTTGGAGATGACGGTCAGGCCCTTGACCCCGCTGTCGCGCAGGGCGGCGATCAGGTTCTCCGGAATGCCGCACAGGCCGAAGCCTCCGGACATGACGGTCATGCCGTCGAAGGCCACACCCTCGAGGGCGGCCTTCGCGTCAGCGACGATCTTCCCCATACGCTTCCCTTTTTCACGCTTTGATGAATATTTCTTGGGCTCGTGAATAGTCCGGCCCGAACCGCTTCGCAAGCCGGATCGTAGCCCGTGGGGGGCGTCGGCGGAATGGCTGTCCGCCTTTCAAGAATACACGGCCAAACCGTGCCAAACCGTGCCAAGTCGACGTTTCGCCTCCGGTCGGGTTTGTCTGTCGAGAAGGCTAACACGACGGCCGGACGCGCCTAACAGAAGGCCCTCGATCCCGCCTCCGTCAGGCCTCGCCTGCCATCCCGGCGCCAGACCGAAAGTTTCGGACGCCACAGTTAACCTTTTTCTTCGCTCGCGACGCGCAGGCGGTGGGCGACGATCCGGGGATCGGTTATGGCTGTTCGGTCAGTAAACGTGCGGGTGGGGCGTGCGGGCGAACATCAACTCCTTGACGGCGGCGCTTCTGGTCGGCGTGGGCATTGGCCTGCTGCTGACGCCCGATGGCCGCGCGTGGATCCGCCATCCGACCCTGCTGTTCGGCTCGACCGCCAACGCCTCGGCGGGGCCTGAACCGGTTTCGGCCGCCGTCCAGCCCGCTGCCAATGTTTCGGCCGGTCCGGCGATCACCCCGCTGAAGGTGCGGATGGCCAGCGGTAAGTTGCGCGTCGGGGTGTTCGGCGATTCCATGGGCGATGGCCTGTGGGCAGGCCTGTACCGCGACCTGAACGGCACGCCGGGCGTGACCGTAACCAAGTTCTCCGAGGTCTCCACCGGCCTGTCGCGCTACGACTACGTCGACATCCAGGCCAAGACCGAGCGCCAGATCGCCGAGACCCCGGTCGATGTCGCCGTCATCCTGTTCGGCACCAATGACGCCCAGGGCATCAGCATGGACGGCCAGATCCACGCCTTCGGCTCCGAGGGCTGGAAGACGGCCTATGGCAAGCGGGTCGACGATCTGGTGGCCCTGCTGCGCAGCCGTGACATCGCCGTCTACTGGGTCGGTCTGCCGAAGATGAAGCGCGAGAGCTTCGACGCCAAGATGACCCTGATCAATGAGGTCGTCGCCGCGCATATGAAGGCGCTGAACGTACCCTATATCTCGACCGTCGCCCTGACCTCGGACGATACCGGCGACTATGACGCCTATCTGACCGCCCACGACAGCGGCCGACGCCAGCTGATGCGGGCCAACGACGGCATCCACATGTCGATGGCCGGCTATCTGCGGATCAGCGAGCCGGTGGTCGAGCGGCTGCGAGCCGACGCCGGTCTGGCCTCGCCGCAGGCGGCGGCTCCTGCTCAAGCCAGCGCGGGCGGCGCCGGGGCGTGATCCGCGGGCTGGTTCTGGCTTCGGTGCTGTCAGCCGCCGCGTTCGTCGCGGTTCCTGGCTTTGCCGTGGCCCAGGAACGGCCGTGGACGCCCCTGCCGTCGCCGCCGAGCCGGTCCTGTCCCGACGGCCTGTGCCAGGCGCGCGAGCTGACCCCTCTGTTCCGTGCCCTCGACGGACGTTGGGGTGGGGTGGTGCGCATCGTCCAGTTCGGCGACAGCCATACGGCCGGGCGGCTGATTACCGGGGCTCTGGAAACCCGGCTGAAGGCCCGTTTTCCGGCGCGTGACATCCGCATCGAACCGATCGGGGTGGTCGGGGTGACCCTGACCGATCTGGCCAACCATCCGCTGCCGGTGCTGGACGCGCCCGTCGACCTGATCGTGCTGGAGTACGGGGTCAATGAGGGCTTCGACGATACGCTGGACCCCGTCGCCTATGAGCGGCTGCTGCGGTCGGAGATCACCCGTCTGCGCGCCGAGGCGCCCCGCGCGGCCCTGCTGATCATGGGGGCGCCCGAGGCCCAGCGCGGGGAGGGCGGGGGAAGCTGTCCCGGCGACGCCGAGGCCCGCTGGCGGTCTCCGGCCATGCTGGCGGTGGTGCGCGACGTCCAGCAGCGCGTCGCGGCCAGTCTGGACGTCGCCTACTGGGACTGGCGCGGCCGGATGGGCGGCGACTGTTCGGCCTTCCGCCTGACCCAGCCCGGCGCGAACGGCGAGGACCCGATGATGCGCGGGGACCATGTGCACTTCACCCAGGCCGGGGCCGACTGGATCGGCGGCCTTCTGTATGAGGACCTCATGACGGCTGGACGGCAGTGGTACAGGCAGTCCAGGCAAGATGGCGGGGGCGCGCGCTAGATGCTGTTCCCGACCCTCGCCTTCGGCGTCTTCTTCCTGTTCGTCTATTTCGCCTCCTGGTCGCTGGACCGGGAGAACGGGCGGCGAAAGCTGTTCCTGCTGCTGGCCAGCTGGTTCTTCTACGCCCAGTGGGACTGGCGTTTCGTCGGGCTGCTGATCGGCTCGGCGGTAATGAACTGGGCCGTGGCGGCGATGATCGCGCGCAAGCCCGTCGACGGTGAGGGGCGCCGGATCGGCGCCGGCTGGCTGGTCGGGCTGGGCGTCGCGGCCAATCTGCTGATCCTCGGCTTCTTCAAATACTACGGCTTCTTCGCCGTGCAGATGGGCGAGTTGCTGACCCGGTTTGGCTGGGAGCGGGACCTGCCTCTGCTGCAGGTGGTCCTGCCGGTGGGCATCAGCTTCTTCACCTTCCAGGGCATCAGCTATGTCGTCGATGTGAACCGGGGCCGGACCCCGGCGGCCAAGTCGCTGCTCGACGTCATGCTGCTGATGAGCTTCTTCCCGCATCTGGTCGCCGGGCCGATCGTGCGGGCCTCGGACCTGCTGCCCCAGTTCGACCGGGTGCCGCGCCTGACCAAGGAGATGGCGATCCACGGCCTGCTGCTGATCGCCTGGGGCCTGTTCAAGAAGACGGTCATCGCGTCGGAGCTGTCGATCCGGCTGGTCGATCCGGTCTTCTTCGATCCCTCGGCCCATTCGGGGCTGGATATCGCGGCCGCCGTCTATGGCTATGCGGTCCAGATCTATTGCGACTTCTCGGCCTATTCGGACATGGCGATCGGGATCGCGGCCCTGCTGGGCTATTCCTTCCCGCGAAACTTCGACCAGCCGTACCGGGCGAACTCGATGCAGTCCTTCTGGCGGCGCTGGCACATCAGCCTGTCGAGCTGGCTGAGGGACTATCTCTATGTGCCGCTGGGCGGGGGCCGGAAGGGCCTGATCATGTCCTGCGTCAACGTCATGATCACCATGCTGCTGGGCGGGCTGTGGCACGGGGCGGCCTGGACCTTCGTGGCCTGGGGCGGTCTGCACGGCGCGGCCCAGGTGGTCGAGCGGCTGGGGCGGTCGGTCTTTGGAGACAGGCGCGTGATCCCCGGCTGGCTGGGGGTTCTGATCACCTTCCACATCGTCTGTCTGGGCTGGATCCTGTTCCGGGCCGAGAGCTTCGGCATGGCCATGGACGTGCTGACGGGGCTGGGCCGCGTCGGGCCGGTGCTGCTGACCACACCCTTCCTGCTGCTGCTGATCGTCGGGGGGCTGGCCATGCACTGGCTGCCGCCGCGGATGATCGAGGGCGTCGCCGAGCGGCTGAAGCCTGCGCCGGCCCTGACCGTCGCGGTGCTGATCGGGGTGGCCATCCTGCTGGTCGAGGCGGTGCGGCCGGACGGCGTCGCCCCCTTCATCTATTTCCAGTTCTGAGGGAGGTTCGAGAGCGATGACCGATCATCCTGAAGACCCGCCCGTCGAGCCGTTTCCGGCCGCTTCGCCGTTTCCGCCGCTGGAGGGGGAGGCGCCGGCCGATCCCCCCAGCGACTGGATCGAGACGGCGAACGCGCACGACCTGCCGACGCGCCACCCGCTGGTGCCCGAGCCCCTGGCGGCGCTCGGCCGGTTCGCCTTCCCGCCCGGGCCGCCGCCGGACGAGGAGGGGGTCGCCGCGCGCGACCGGCGCTGGACCAGCCATGTGATCCTGCTGGTGACGGTCTTCCTGCTGGTCTTCAACGCCGCCTCGATCCAGAACTGGTCGCGGCAGCAGGCGCCGGGCTGGGTGACCTCGACCGTGCAGCAGCTGTCGGACGTCTGGTGCGCCCAGATCGCCCAGCTGGGCGCCGACCAGCCGCGCCAGACCGTCCGCGACGCCTATGAATCCCTCCACGCCCTGCGCTTCCCCGGCCAGACGCCGGCGCGGAAGGGCGAGGACTGATCACTCGCCGGTTGGGCTAGCCGACTGGACAGAGACCGGCGTTTGCTGGACTGTCCGTGGCGAAGAGACGACCGGCCGGGGGGCTGACCATGACCATCGACAGACGTCAGGCGCTCGCGGGGGCCGGTGCTGCTTTCGCCGCCGGCAGCACGCTTCTTGGCGCCATGCCCGCCTGGGCCCAGACCGGACGGGTGCGCAAGGGGGCCTCGACCCTGTCGCCGAACTCGGACGATCTGGTCGCCTTCCGCGACGGCGTCGCGGCGATGAAGCGGCGGACCGACAACCGCTCGTGGGCGCGCCAGACCCGGCTGCACCGCGAGAAGGCCCAGCACGGCAGCGGCCTGTTCCTGCCCTGGCACCGGCTGGAACTGGCGCATCTGGAGCGGATCATCGCGCGGCTGACCGGCCATACGACCTTCGCCCTGCCTTACTGGGACTGGCAGGAGGACCGTTTCCTGCCCAGCTGGGTGACGACGCCGGGTTCGCCGCTGTACGAGCGTCAGCGCGGCCCCAACGCCAACACCATGGACTTCGCCAAGGCGCGCTGGGCGACGTCGCGCAATGTGGCCCGGCTGGCGTCGGACACCTTCGAGGTCTTCGCCGGCCTGCCGCGTTCGGCCGGGGCGGTCGAGGCCTATGGCCACAACCATATCCACGTCCTGGTCGGCGGCCTGATGGGGCGGACCGAGACGGCGGCGGCGGACGCGGTCTTCTGGCTGCACCATTGCAATATCGACCGGGTCTGGGCGACCTGGCACAGTCTGGCCAAGCCGGTGTACCCCACAGACTGGGGCAAGGTTCCGCTGACCGGCTATATCGGGGCGAACGGCGAGGACACGGGGACCTGGACGCCCGGCGCGATCGTCGAGACCCGTTCACTCGGCTACAGCTACGACCGGCTCTATCCCTTCCCGGTGTTCAATGTGGCCAGCAACGGGCCGGAGGGGGCGACGCGGCAGGAGCCGATCGGCCAGACCTCGGTGACCCTGAAGGCCCGCTGCGAGCCCGGCCAGACGAAGATGTCGGTGACGATCCCTGCGGACATCGCGACCCGGCTGCGCGCCGCCGACGATACGCTGCTGATCCAGGGCGTGGGTCAGGCGACCTACAAGCGCGATGAGCGGCTGCTGGACCGGTGTCTGAACATCGACATCCTGGCGGGGGAGCGGAAGCTGGCGCTCGGCTCGTCGCCGACCTTCGTCCATGTGGGGCCGATGGGCGGCATGGATCATTCGATGCCCGGCATGGTCCACGACCATACGACCGGCGACGACTATGGGGTCAGCTTCCAGTTCGGGACCGAGATCCTGAACCTGCTGGCGCGCGATGCGGGGCCGGTGGTGGTCACGGTCGACGCGGAAGACCTGACGCCCACCGTGCAGCGCGCCAATACGGAAGGGCTGTCGCTGGAGGTCGTGCTGACCCTGACCGAGACCCGCTGGGTATGAACCTGTTCCGCCGGATCACGGCCCTGATGGCCATCGGCCTGCTGGCCGGGTGCGCGACCCAGGTCGCCCCGCCGCCTCCACCGCCACCCCCGCCGCCTCCGCCTCCGCCGCCCATGATCGTCATGGCCGCGCCGCCGCCGCAGAGCGACACCTGGGACGGCGGGATCGTGCCCATGTGTTTCGAGGCGCCCCAGGCCGAGGACGACTGGGCGCGCGAGCAGGTCCGGTCGGCCGCTGCGACCTGGGAAGGCGCCGCCGACGTCCACTTCCACATCGCCGACGACTGCGCCACGGGTTCGGACGGCGGTCGGGCCGTGCCGATCCGCATCGTCCACGACCCGGAGATGTTCGCCTCGTCCAGCCACCTGGGCCGCAGCCTGCTGAACGGCGGGGAGATCACGCTCAACGCCGAATATCTGGTCACCAACCGGCTGTGCGGGCCGCGGGGGACGCTGGGCGAGTTCAAATGCTTCTACGCCGACGCCCTGCATGAGCTGGGGCATGCGCTCGGCTTCTCGCACGACCACGTCAGCGCGACCGCGCCCAACTGCCTGGCCCGGACCACGACGCCCGAGGCCGTCAATGCGTCCGAGAGCTATTACGACCCCAACTCGATCATGAACTACTGCAACGCCAAGCGGTGGGAAGGGAAGCTCAGCGAGGCTGACCGCTGCTCGGTGGCCTCGGCCTATGGGCCGTTGACCGGCGACCGGCCGACGCGGGCCCAGTGCTATGCCATGGTCGGCGCCGTGCCGACGACACAGGAGCCATAAGGGACAGGGAAGTGGCCGACGCATTGCAGGGCTGAAACAGAGCCTTTCGCGAGTGTGTCAAAATGACTGTTCGAGCCACGCCTTTCGAAGTCGAGATCGTCCGGCCCTCCATGCTGAGGGTCGCCGACACCGCCGCCTGGTCGGCGATCCAGCGATCGCATCCGGCCTTCCGCAGTCCGCTGCTCAGCCCCCATTTCGCCCGCGCCGTGGGCAAGGTCCGCGACGACGCCCGGGTGGCCATGGTCAGCCGGAGCGGGGAGAGGGTCGCTTTCTTCGGCTTCCACCAGCGTCCGGGCGGCTTCGGCCGGCCCCTCGGCGCCCCGTTCAGCGACTATCACGGCGTGGTCTCGACCGCCGATACGGGGCTGAAGCCCGGCCAGATCATCGCGCTGGCGGGTCTCAAGGCCTTCCGCCACAACGGCCTGATCGACCCGCACGGCCTGTTCCCGGCGACCGAGGACGGTGTCGAGGCCTTCGCCATCGAGCTGACCCAGTCGCCGGACGACTATCTGGAGGCCGTCCGCGCGGCGAGCCCGAAGAAGTTCAAGAACTGGCGCCGTCTGGCCCACCGTCTGGCCGAGGTCGGGCCGCTGACGATCCGCGCTGACACCTCGCAAGAGGCCTTCGACGCCGTCATGGAATGGAAGAGCGCCCAGTTCCTGCGCACCGGGGTCCAGGACGTGCTGCGCCCGCAATGGGCGACCGATCTGATGCAGTCCCTGTTCGAGACGCGCACGGGACCGATGACCGGCCTGCTGCTGTCCCTCTATGCCGGTGACACCCTCGTGGGCGGCCATTTCGGGGTGCGCGAGGGCGGGGTCTACCACCCGTGGATCGCCTCGATGTCGCCGGAGATGGCGGCCTTCTCGCCCGGCCAGACCTTCATCGATCAGGCCATCCGCGCCATGCCGGAGCTGGGGCTGGAGGTCTATGACCTCGGCTGCGGCCATGATCACTATAAACGCCCCTTCGCCCCGGCGATCAGCCTGGTCGGATCGGGCTTCCACTCCGCGCCCGGCGGGACCTTCAAGCGCGCCGAAGAGGCCGCCTGGACCTTGGGCCCGCTCGGCCGGTCCTCGGCGGTCGACAAGGTGCGCCGCCGTCTGGACCATATCGCCACCGCCGACCCGTCGATGCGCGGCCGGGTTCAGGGGCTGATGGAGGCCGTCGTGGCCACGCGCCGCCGGTCGCTGGGCTCCAACACCGGAGCCGGTGAATGAGCATCATCACCGACTGGTCCGCCGAAAAGGCCGCCCAGCTGACGAAGGCCAACCTCGGCTTCGACCACGGCCTGCACGAACGGCCGATGTTCAATGACGAGGGGCTGATCTCCCTGCTGGACCGCTATCCGCGCGACAAGCTGGGCGTCTTCACCATGGGCCACGACCCGGTCGACTGGCAGAGCTGGCGGCGGGGTTCGGCGGGCGATCTGTCGGGCGAGGAACTGCTGCGCGCGGCGCAGGCGGGCCGCATCTGGCTGAACCTGCGCCACGCCAACGACTATCTGCCGGAATACGCCGCGCTGGAGGAGGAGATCTTCGCCGAGAAGCGCGCCCATGCCGGGATCAAGACCTTCAAGCGCGATCTGGGGATGCTGATCTCCTCGGCCAACGCCCAGGTCTTCTACCATCTCGACGTGCCCCTGGTGTCGTTGTGGCAGCTGCGCGGCCAGAAGAAGGTCTGGGTCTATCCGGTCGCCGAACCCTGCGTCGGGGCGGAGCAACTGGAACGCGTCGTCCTGAAGGAAACCGCCGAACAGCTGGAGTTCCGTCTCGACATGGACGCCGAGGCCGAGGTCTTCGACCTGACGCCCGGCAAGATGGTCACCTGGCGCCAGAACGCCCCGCACCGGATCGAGAACGGCCCGATGCTGAACGTCTCGCTGAGCGTGGAATTCATGACCCCTGCGGCCCTGATGCGCGCCAACGTCCTGTACGCCAACGGGGTGATGAGGAAGGCCGGCGCCCGCCCGCGCGTGCAACAGGCGCCGCATCCGACCGCCCTTGCCAAGATCGCCTTCGCTCGCGCCGCCAAGATGTCGGGGATGACCAGGACCTTCGAACGCAGCCTGCCGGAGACGTTCAGGTTGGATGACGGCCGTCGCCTGTCGGCGTGAGACGGTTCCGCGAATAATTCTCTATCCATAAGATAGGATATTTCCGTGGCCGCCTTCAGGCGGTCGCGCCATGCTGGGGCATGGTTGAGCGCTGTCCCCCGAAGCCCAAGGTCTCCATCGCCTCGCGAGGCGGGCGGTGACCGCCCCGCGCATCGCCGTGATCGGGGCGGGCTTCAGCGGCCTGCTGACCACCGTCCATCTGTCCCGAAAACTGCCAGACGCCGAACTCTGGCTGATAGAGAAGGCGCCGCGGTTCGGGGAGGGAGCGGCCTATGGCACCCGTGAAGCGGACCATGTGCTGAACGTCCGCCTTGGCAATATGAGCGCCTTTCCAGACGATCCGGACCACCTGTCGCGCTGGCTGGCGACCCAGCCGCACTGGTCGGCCCAGGGCGCCTTCATTACGCGCGGCGACTATGGCCGCTATCTGCGGTCCATCCTGTCCGAGGCGCTCGGCCAGTCGGGATCGCGGCTGAAGCTGGTGCATGACGAGAGCACGGTGCTGGCGCGAGAAGGCGGCGGCTGGCGCATCGGCTTCGCCTCCGGCGATCAACTGGACGTCGACGTCGTGGTCCTGGCGCTGGGCAATCTGGAGCCCGCCGATCCGCCGGGACTGGACCCGGCGGTGGTCGAGGCAGGCCGCTATGTCGCCGATCCCTGGCGGGGGGCGGCGGCGCTGGACGGCGACGTTCGGCGCGTCCTGCTGGTCGGGTCCAGCCTGACCATGGTCGATGTGGTTCTGTCGCACGCCCGCACGGGAAGGCGCTTCTTCGCCCTGTCGCGGCGAGGCTTCACGCCCCGGGCGCACAAGGCGGCCGATCTGGCCGTGGCCTCCCGGCCCTATTCCGGATCGCCCGGCGTGGTTCTGCGGCGGGCGCGGGAGGCGGCCCTGACCTCGGACTGGCGGGCGGTGACCGACGACCTGAGACGCTCGGCCCGGTCGCTGTGGCGGTCGTGGACCCGGGCCCAGCGCGGGCGGTTCCTGAGGCACCTGCGGCCGATCTGGGAGGTGCATCGGCATCGGCTGGCGCCGGGTGTCGCGGGACGGGTCGAAGCCATGGTCGCGGCGGGGGAACTGTCGATCGACGCGGGCCGTATCGTCCGGATCGAACCGGCGGAGGACAAGGTTCTGGTCACCTGGCGGCCGCGCGGCTGGACCCGCACCACGACGAGGAAGGTGGATGCGGTGATCAACTGCACCGGGCCGCTGGCCGATGTGGCGGGCAGCCGGATTCCGCTGATCCGTGGGCTGGTCGAGGGCGGTCTGGCGCGGGCCGATCCGGACGGACTGGGTCTCGATGTCGATGACGACTGCCGGGTGCGCGACATCGACGGGGCGGCCCAGGATGAGTTCTACGCCGTCGGGCCGATGACGCGCGGCGCCTTCTGGGAGGTGACCTCCGTGCCCGATATCCGGCTTCAGGCCGCCGAGGTGGCCGAGGTGATTTCCTGGACGGTGGGCTGAGCGCCTGACTTCAGGATGCCGGCGGCGTGCCGTTCAGAGAGCGGGTCAGG
This sequence comes from Brevundimonas sp. ALps5, assembly GCF_058681645.1. Lineage (NCBI taxonomy): Bacteria > Pseudomonadati > Pseudomonadota > Alphaproteobacteria > Caulobacterales > Caulobacteraceae > Brevundimonas > Brevundimonas sp. ALps5. The sequence continues at coordinate 3,032,192 of NZ_CM178744.1, forward strand.
CTGCGGGCCTGGCTCTGGTCAGATGTCGGCGCGGGCGGCGGGGCCGGGACCGGCGTCGGGCTGGCGACAAAGGCGGGCTGGGCCGGGGCTTCGATGGCCGGGGTTTCGGCTTTTGGAGTCTCGAGGACCGGCGCCGTCGCGGCCGGAGCAGGTTGGGCCGGAGCAGATTGGGCCGGAGCAGATTGGGCCGGACGGGCGGCGGGCGTGGTGCGCCGCGTCGGCGCACTCGTCTCGGGCGCTCTGGACGGCTCGGCGACAGGCCGGGCGGCGACGGGTGCGACCGGAACCGGCGCGGGCGGCAGGGTCTCGACGGGCGCGGGTTCGGGAGCAGGCTCGGGCGCACGGACGGCCGGGGCGGCTTCACCCTCGGGTCCACTGGCCGTCTGGGATTCCAGCTGCGGGCGGTCCTGATCGCGGGCGACGATGTTACCGACCGGTGGCGGCAGATAGATCAGCTGACGCGGCGCAGGCGGGTTCTCGGGGACCTGATCGGCGGGCAGGGGATCGGGGGCGTCGCCGGTGCGGTAGTTCAGCCCGATCAGCTGGTCCATGACCGTCAGGTCGCCGATGCCGGTCTGCGACAGGCAGATCTTGTTGACGTAGTAGGCCTTGCCGAAACGGACGAAGACCCAGGACTTGCTCAGGCCGTCGAAGCGCGGACCCGCGCCGTCGGCCCCGCCCCAGCTGAAGCGATCGACCACGCGGGTGTCGCCCGACCCCTCGCGCGTGCGTTCGCCGGTGCGGACCAGATCGGGGTGGTCGCGTTTGATGGTCTCGAACTCGGCGGTGGCCAGCTCGGGGTTCAGGGCGTTGGCCTGATCCTGGGTCAGGGGGCGTTCGACCGCGCGGAAGGTGAGCGAACAGGAGGCGGCGTTGGGCGCGTTCAGGGCCCAGGCGTCGATATAGGTGGCGCGGACCCGGGACTGGAACGGGTCGAAATTCAGGACGCTGAGGCCGTATTGATCGCTGCCGTCGATGGTGGCGACGCCGCCGTAGAAGGAGACGCCGTTGCCGTCGCGCCGTTCGATCTCGGGGACCTTGGGCCAGGTCACGCCGGCGGCGACGGGGCGGCTGAGGGTCGGTGCGATCAGGGTTCCGGTCGACCGCGGCGGCGGGGGCGGCGGGGGCGGCAGGGCGGCCGTCTGCGGCGCCGGCTGGGCAAGGGCAGGGGTCATCACGCCCGCGAGAACGGCGACGGCCGCTCCGGAGGCCAAGCCCCTGAAAATGCGATCAAACCCCAGCATGTTGTCTTTCCCCTAGGGGACGCGACCGCTGTTCGGCAACCGCCTTCCCGCGCCGGGTGAGGGACAGGGTTAAGAAAGCCGGCGACCGTTGCGGATTTGACCGGGTCAGGCAGCCCGATTTTCAGGTGACCTGGCGCTTGGCCAGCTTTCGCGCGAGCGTGCGGCGGTGCATGCCGAGGCGACGGGCGGCCTCCGAGATGTTGAAGCCGGTGTCGGCGAGGGTCTCGTGGATCCGCTCCCACTCCAGGGTCTTGATCGAGGTCGGGCGGGCGCTGAGGGCCATGTCGGGATCGCCCTCCACCTTGCCGAAGGCCGCCTCGATGTCGTCGGTGCTGGACGGCTTGGCCAGATAGTGGGAGGCGCCCAGCTTGATAGCCTCCACCGCCGTGGCGATGCTGGCGAAGCCGGTCAGGACCACGATGGTCGTCGCCGGATCGGCCGCGTGCAGGGTCTGGACGCAGGTCAGGCCCGAGGCCCCGCCCGCCAGCTTCAGATCGACCACGGCGTAGTCGGGCTTATGGACCTCCAGCACCGTGACCAGTTCGTCGTGGTTGGCGGCGGTGACGACGGTGTAGTCACGGCGCTCGAACGACCGCTTCAGGGTGCGGGCGAAGGCCTCGTCGTCCTCGACCAGGACCAGCAGCTTGTCGGACGACATCAGGACGCCTTTCCGGGCAGGGCGATGGCCGACAGGGGCAACCGCAGGACGACCACCGCGCCGCCATCCTTGCGGTTGCGGGCCTCGACCCCGCCGCCCAGCTTGCGCAGGACATTGACCAGAAGGAAGAGGCCCAGACCGGCGCCGGGCCGGGTCTTGGTGGACTGATAGGGCTGGCCGAAGCGGTTCAGGACGGCGTCGGCGAAGCCCGAGCCGTTGTCGCTGACGGTGATCGACAGATCGTCCTCGGGACGCTCGGCCAGGATGACGATGTCGGTCGCGCCCGCCTCGGCGGCGTTGTCCAGCACATTGACGAGGACCTGCAGCAGGGCCGGGTCGGAGACGACGTTGACGTCCTCGCCCAGGGCGTCGCGCAGGGTGACGGCCACGCCGGGGCGGGTCGGCTTCCAGCCGGCGATCAGGTCGTTGATCAGGGCGCGGGGGGTGGTGACGACCGGATCCTGACCGCGGGCCTCGCCGGCGGACATCAGGATGCCGGTGACGATGGATTTGCAGCGCTCGACCTCGGCCTGCATGTCGGCGATGTCCTGCGACAGCTCCGGATCGGCCTTGATGGTCGGCATGCGCCGCCAGTCGCCGAGGATCACGGCCAGCGACGACAGGGGAGTGCCCAGCTCGTGCGCGGCGCCGGAGGCTAGCAGGCCCATGCGGACGATATGATCCTCCTCCGCCTCGCGCTGGCGCATCTCGGCCAGATAGGAATCGCGGGCGCGCAGGTTGCCGCTGATCCGGGTCACGAAGACCACCAGCAGGAAGGCGATCAGGCCGAAGCAGACGAGGCTGCCCTGCAGATACAGGCTGAAGTCATTGTCCTGCAGCCGCTCCGGCAGCAGCAGCGGGCGATGCACGGCCAGGAGCAGCAGGGAGCAGAGCATGGTCACCCCGACCATCAGCCAGGCCGACAGGGGTCTGAGCAGGACCGAGGCCAGCACCACCTGCAGCAGATACAGGGGCGTGAAGGGGTTGGCGGCGCCGCCGCTGAGATAGAGCTGCCAGGTCAGGGCCGCGACGTCGACCAGCAGCGACAGGACCAGCTCGCCCTCGGAGACGTGCGGATGCAGCTTGAGCCGCTGCAGGCCCAGGATGTTGAAGGCCAGAAGGGCGAGGGGGGCGGCGAGGATCAGCCCCAGCGGCAGGGTGACCTTCATGCCGAAGTGGACGACCAGGATGGCCAGGATCTGACCGGCGACGGCGATCCAGCGCAGCTGGATCAACAGCTGCATATTGCGCCAGCCGGTCGAGGCGGCGACGTCGGCGTTGCGGTCGCGCCAGACGCCGAGACCGGCCAGTTTGCTCAGGGTCTCGGCCGCCACGGTCAGGCCTCGCCCGCGAAGGCGCGATCAGCCCAGGTTTGGCGCACGCGGCGCTCGTCCCAAGCCAGGAAGGCGCCGCCCGCCGTCAACATCAGGGCCAGACCGAACCAGGTCAGGGCATAGACCAGATGGCTGTTGGGGAAGCGGATCACCGTCAGCCCGCCCTTGGGCCAGCCGCCCGCGTTGGCCGTGGCGTCGGCGTCGATGAAGTAGGGGGCCACGTTCGTCAGGCCGCGTTTGGCTGCGATGGCGACGACGTCGCGCGAGCGCCAGCTGTCCGTCGCCGGAGCGTTGGCGCGCAGGAAGCCGCCCCTGGGCTCGGTGATGCGCAACAGGCCCTGAACCGTGGTCTCTCCGCTGATCTGGCCGGCCGCCCGGCTGTCGGGGTCGCGGCGATCCGTGGGCACATAACCGCGATTGACCAGAACAGTGAAGCCGGCGTCGGTCGTGAAAGGCGTCATGACCCAGAAACCGGGGCCGTAGTCGGTGACCGCCTGGGTCAGGGTCTCTCGGTCGTTGTCGTAGCGGCCGCGCAGGGAGACGTGACGATACTGGTCGCTCTCGCGCGTCACCGTCGGCCAGCGGTCGGGACCCGGGGCGTGGACGGCGGGGGCGTGGACCCGGGCGTCGACCTGACGGATCAGGTCCTGCTTCCAGGCCAGGCGCTCGACCTGCCAGACGCCCAGGGCCACGAGCCCGAGGATCATCCCCGGAATCAAGACGCCGAGGACGGCCAGGGTCAGGGTCGACCTCGGCTTCCTCGGCGTATCGTGAGGCCCGTCGGGCATCAGCTGGTCCTGACGAACCCGGCTCAGGGCGCCGGGTTCATGTCCATGCCTTGCGGCATCATGTTGGTGTTCAGGTGGTACATGACCCACAGCGAACCGGTCAGGGCGATGACGACCAGGATCAGGGTGAAGATCAGGGCCAGCATGTTCCAGCCGCCTTCCGAGCGGGCGTTCATGTGCAGGAAGAAGATCATGTGGACCACGATCTGGGCCACGGCGAAGGCCATGATGATGCCGCCGGTCATCTGGGCCGGCAGGACGCCGGTCATGACCAGCCAGAACGGGATCGCCGTCAGGACGACCGACAGGCCGAAGCCGATCAGATAGTCCTTCATCGAGCCGTGGGCGGCGCCGTCGTCGTGATGGTCGTCGTGGCCGTGGCCGTGATCGACGTCATGGGCGTGGGTGTGGCCATGCGGCTCGACCTCGGCGGCGGCGACCGCGACAGTCGCCTTGGCTGCGGTCTTGGGGGCCGCCGGCTTGCGGGCAGGGGCCTTTTTGGCGGCTGCCTTGGCGGGGGAGGGCTTTTGGGTCGGAGCCTTGCTCATCGCAGCATCCCCATCAGGTAGACGAAGGTGAAGACGCCGATCCAGATGACGTCGAGGAAGTGCCAGAACAGCGACAGGCACATCAGGCGGCGCTGGTTGGCGGGGATCAGGCCCTTCCAGCCGATCTGCACCATCAGGGTCACCAGCCAGATCAGGCCGAAGGTGACGTGCAGGCCGTGGGTGCCGACCAGGGTGAAGAAGGCCGACAGGAAGCCGCTGCGTTGCGGCGTCGCGCCCTCGTGGATCAGGTGCGCGAACTCATAGAGCTCGATGCCCAGGAAGCAGAGGCCGAACACGCCGGTGATCGCCAGCCAGATCTGGGTCTGGGCGACGTTCTTGCGGACCATGGCCAGCATGGCGAAGCCATAGGTGATCGACGAGAACAGCAGCATGGCGGTGTTCAGGGCCACCAGCGGCAGCTCGAACAGGGCCTTGGGCCCCGGACCGCCGGCGTAGTTGCCGCCGATCACGCCGAACACGGCGAACAGCATCGCGAAGATGAGGCAGTCGCTCATCAGATAGAGCCAGAAGCCCAGCATGGTGCTGGAGCCCTCCGGATGATGCGGCTCTTCCTTCAGGTGGAAGACGACCTCCTCGCCGGGTGCGAGGGTTTTCACAGCGCTCGCCATGGATCAGGCCTCCGCGGCCAGGGCGCGGGCCTTCGCCTCGGTCTCGGTCACTTCCGAGGCCGGGATGTAGAAGTCGCGCTTGTAGTTGAAGGTGTGGAAGATGGCGTAGCCGATGATGCCCACGAAGCTGATCGCGGCCAGCCACCACATGTACCAGATCAGACCCACGGCGCAGGCAACGCTGAAGCCCGCCAGGATGATGCCGGCGCCCGTGTTGGAGGGCATGTGGATGTCGCGGTAGCCGTCGACAGGCTTCTTGTAGCCGCGGTTCTTCATGTCCCACCAGGCGTCGGCGTCATGGATGACCGGGGTGAAGGCGAAGTTGTAGTCCGGCGGGGGCGAGGAGGTGGCCCACTCCAGGGTGCGGCCGCCCCACGGATCGCCCGTCTTGTCGCGCAGCTTCTCGCGGTCCCGGATCGAGACGAAGAACTGCATCAGCATGGCGGCGATGCCGCAGGCCACCAGGGCCGCGCCGAAGCCGGCGATGATGAACCAGATCTGCAGCGAGGGGTCGTCGAAGACCCGCATGCGGCGCGTCACGCCCATCAGGCCCAGGACGTACAGCGGCATGAAGGCGAACCAGAAGCCGACGACCCAGAACCAGAAGGAGATCTTGCCCCACTTCTCGTCGAGCTTGAACCCGAAGGCCTTGGGCCACCAGAAATTGATCCCCGCGAACAGGCCGAACAGCACGCCGCCGATGATGACGTTGTGGAAGTGGGCGACCAGGAACAGGGAGTTGTGCAGGACGAAGTCGGCCGGCGGCACGGCCAGCAGCACGCCCGTCATCCCACCGATGGTGAAGGTGATCATGAAGGCGATGGTCCACATCATCGGCAGCTCGAAGCGGATCCGGCCCCGGTACATCGTGAACAGCCAGTTGAAGATCTTCGCTCCCGTCGGGATCGAGATGATCATGGTGGTGATGCCGAAGAAGGAGTTGACGCTCGCGCCCGATCCCATGGTGAAGAAGTGGTGCAGCCACACCAGGTAGGAAAGGATGGTGATCACGACCGTGGCGTAGACCATGGAGGTATAGCCGAAGAGCTTCTTGCCCGAGAAGGTCGAGACGACCTCCGAGAAGATGCCGAAGGCCGGCAGGATCAGGATGTAGACCTCGGGGTGACCCCAGATCCAGATCAGGTTCACGTACATCATCGGGCTGCCGCCGAGGTCGTTCGTGAAGAAGTTGGTGCCGACGTAGCGGTCAAGACCCAGCAGGGCGAGGACGGCGGTCAGGACGGGGAAGGCGGCGACGATCAGGACGTTGGTGCACAGCGCGGTCCAGGTGAAGACCGGCATCTTCATCAGGCCCATGCCGGGCGCGCGCATCTTGACGATGGTCGCGATCAGATTGACCCCGGATAGCAGCGTACCGACCCCCGCGACCTGTAGCGCCCAGATGTAATAGTCGACCCCGACGTCAGGGCTGTAGGCCAGGCCCGACAGGGGCGGATAGGCCAGCCAGCCGGTGCGGGCGAACTCGCCGACGAACAGCGACATCATGACGATGACCGCGCCGCCCGCCGTCATCCAGAAGCTGAAGTTGTTCAGGAAGGGGAAGGAGACGTCGCGCGCGCCGATCTGCAGCGGCACGATGTAGTTCATCAGGCCGGTGACCATGGGCATGGCCACGAAGAAGATCATGATCACGCCGTGGGCGGTGAAGACCTGGTCGTAGTGGTGGGCGTTGAGGTAGCCCTCGGACCCGCCGAAGGCCATGGCCTGCTGCAGACGCATCATGATGGCGTCGGCGAAGCCGCGCAGCAGCATGACCAGACCCAGGATCATGTACATGATGCCGATCTTCTTGTGATCGACGGTCGTGAACCACTCTTTCCAGAGGTAGGCCCAGAGCTTGAAGTAGGTGATGGCGCCCAGCAGGGCGACGCCGCCCAGGCAGACGACCGCGAAGGTCGCTACGAGAATGGGCTCGTGGAAGGGCAGGGCCTCGATGTTGAGGCGCCCGAAGACGAATTGGATGATCTTGTCGGCGGACATGGATGTGGTCCGATCAGGAAGCGGCCCGCGGCGCCGACGGCGCTGCGGGGCTGAAGGCGGCGGGAGCGGTCAAACCCGCGCCCAGCATGGGGGCGGAGCGGGTCAGATCGGCGGGCGAACCGAGCGAGGCCAGACGGGTCTGGGGCTTCGGTTCGGGGTCGGTGGGGGTGCACAGGGTGGCGACATAGGTCGGCGTCGGACCGAAGACGGCGCCGCGGCGCTCGGTCTTGTCATAGGTCAGGGCCAGCATGTTGTGCGCGCTCTCGATGTCGAGACCGCCCCTGGCGTCGATGGCGTGCATCTCGTGCATGCACATCTTGCCCGGCTCGACGCACATGTTGACGATGGCGCTGAACAGCCCGCCGTCGACCTGGGCGAAGCGCATCGCGGGGACGTTCTCGCTGGGGGCTTCCAGACGCAGATAGCCGTCGCGGTCCAGGGCCAGGCCGCTGGACTTCACCTGGGCGACCCACTGGTCGAAGCCGGCCTGGGGCAGGCCGTGGAACTTGAAGCGCATGCCCGAGAAGCCCGAGCCGGAATAGTTGGCCGAGAAGCCCTGGTATTCGCCGGGCTGGTTGATCACGCCGTAGAGCGTCGTCTGCATACCCGGCATGGCGTAGATCTGGCCGGCCAGGGCGGGGACGTAGAAGGAGTTCATCACCGACGACGAGGTGATCGTGAACTGGATCGGGCGGTCGACCGGGGCGGCCAGCTCATTCACCGTGGCGATGCCATACTCCGGGTAAATGAACAGCCATTTCCAGTCGAGGGCGACGACGTTGACCTGCAGCGGCTTGACCGTCTTCTCGGCGGGACGGCCCGCGGCGATCCGGTCCAGCGGACGATAGGGATCCAGCAGGTGGGTGCCGGCCCAGGTCACGGCGCCCAGGCAGATGATGATCAGCAGGGGCGCGCCCCAGATGGCCACTTCCAGATAGGTGGAGTGGTCCCAGTCCGGTTCGTACTTCGCATCCTTGTTCGACTGGCGGTACTTCCAGGCGAAGATGATCACCAGGGCGATCACCGGGATGATGATGAACAGCATCAGGATGGTCGAGATGACCAGCAGATCGCGCTGCTGGGCCGCGACGTCACCGGACGGGGCCAGGACGACGGCGTTACATCCCGCCAGAAGGGCGAGGGCGGGGACCGCCAGCCACGGCGCGAGGCGGCGCAGGGGCGATCGATTCGGGTGCTGGGGAGGCATGGTGCGGGCCTCTAGTGCGGAAGGGCCGGGAACGACATTGGACAATCTGCCCTATCTCTTTTTGACGCTCTGGGTTCCAATAAGCGCGCCACAAGTCCGTGACTCGTCGTCGCGCGTCACACCCAGAATTTGCAAGGAAGCGATCAGTCGATGAGCGCCACCACCGGAGCCTCCTCTACTCCCCTTGAGAGAGACGCCCAACAGATCAATGCCCGAGCGCACGACAAGATCGATGCGGGCGAAATCGCCATCGGCGTGGTCATCGGCCGGGCGTCGGAGTTCTTCGACTTCTTCGTCTTCGCCATCGCCTCGGTCATCGTCTTCCCGCAGCTGGTCTTCCCGTTCGCCGGGCCGCTGATGGGCACGGTCTATTCGTTCGCCATCTTCGCCCTGGCCTTCATCGCCCGTCCGCTGGGCACCTGGGGCTTCATCGCCATCGACCGCTTCTTCGGTCGGGGGACCAAGCTGACGATCGCGCTTCTGCTGCTCGGCACCTCGACCGTGGCGACGGCCTTCCTGCCCGGCTACGAGACCATCGGCGTCTGGTCGATCGTGCTGCTGGCCCTGCTGCGCATCGGTCAGGGCGTGGCCCTGGGCGGCACCTGGGAAGGTCTGGCCTCGCTGCTGGCCATGAACGCCCCGGCCGGTAAGAAGGGCTGGTACGCCATGCTCGGCCAGATCGGCGCCCCGATCGGCCTGATCCTGGCCAGCGCCCTGTTCGCCTTCTTCGTGTCGCTGCTGTCGACCGCCGACTTCCTCGACTGGGGCTGGCGCTATCCGTTCTTCGTGGCCTTCGCGATCAACGTGGTGGCCCTGTTCGCCCGTCTGCGCATCTCGGCGACCCCGGCCTTCATCGAGTCCTATGAGGACCGCGAGCTGCAGCCGACGCCGTTCCGCCAGACCGTCCGCGCCGAGGGCAAGAACATCGTCATCGGCGCCTTCGCCCCCCTGGCCAGCTTCGCCCTGTTCCACATGGTGACCGTGTTCCCGCTGTCGTGGGTGCTGCTGTACACCCAGGAGCCGCCGGCCCGCTTCCTGGTCATCGAGCTGATCGGCGCCATCGTCTGCCTGATCTGCGTGATCCTGTCGGGTCCGCTGGCCGACCGCTACGGCCGCCGTAACCTGCTGGCCGCCACGGCCGCCGCCATCGCCGCCTTCTCGGGCTTCGCGCCCCAGATGCTGGCCGGGGGCGAGATCGGCGGCATCGTCTTCATGATGAGCGGCTTCATCCTGCTGGGCCTGTCGTTCGGCCAGTCGTCGGGCTCGCTGGCGTCCAACTTCGCCGCCATCAACCGCTATACGTCCTCGGCCCTGACCTCGGACCTGGCCTGGTTGTTCGGCGCGGGCTTCGCGCCGCTGGCGGCCCTGCTGCTGGCCTCGAACTTCGGCCTGGGCGCGGCGGGCGTCTATCTGCTCTCGGGCGCCGCCGGCACCCTGGTCGCCCTGTGGATCAACCGCGAGACGACCCATCCTCGCAAGGCCTGAGGTTTCCGGGTCTGAGATTGTGAAGGCGGCTCCGGCTTGACCGGGGCCGCCTTTGCTTTGCACGGTGGCTTCCGCAATCCGGGAGCCTGAACTTGACCCTGTCGTGCGGCCATTCCCCCACCATCCTCACGGTGACGCCCAGCGCGCGCGGCTGTGAGGAATGCCTGAAGACCGGCGGCTGGTGGGTGCATCTGCGCCTGTGCCGCCGCTGCGGCCACGTCGGCTGCTGCGACGACTCGCCGAGCAAGCACGCCCGCGCCCATTTCCACGCCACCCATCACCCCATCATCGAGGGCTATGACCCGCCCGAGGGCTGGGGCTGGTGCTATGTCGACGAGGTGGAGGTCGACCTGCCCGACCAGACGCCGCAGCTGGGGCCGATCCCGAAATTCTTCTGAACCGGGAAGAACTCCCGGCTCAGGCGTGCACGGCCGGGGAGTAGGGCGAAAGTTATAGTCGTATCCGGCTTCTCACAACCAGAGACTGTGTTATCCCAAGGCGATGAAGTACGTCGTCCATGTGGAACAGAACGGCTTGCGGGCCAGCTCGGACCCGATGGAGGGCGTTACCGCCCTGAAGGTGGCCAAGGCCTGGCAGAGCCACGGGGATCGGGGCGTCCGGATCGTCGAGGCGGGCCCCGGCGCCTCCGACCGCTCCTGGACCCTGCGCGAGTTCATCGTCTTCATCCGGGGACCCGCCGCCACACGGGGGCGGAGCCTGGACGGCGCCCCAAATGCGGCGCGCGGCTGACCATCTTCGCCGAGTTGCAACAAAGTCGCCTTCGTGCCGCCTCGCGGTCCGCCTAGAAAACCGATGCGCCACGGCGCACGCCCCTCCCGGGCGTTTCCCTCCCAGAACAAACTGAAAGGGCCGCGCGATCCGCGCGGCCCTTTTTTTGATCCCGAAAGGATCGGGTGATCAGTGTTCCGGCGGGGCGGCCTGGACCATTTCGCGCACGATCTCCAATGCCAGCTTCTGGCGGCGGCTGGACAGCTGCGGCGTCAGGGCGGCCATTTCCAGCGTCAGACGGGTCGGCGGATAATCGAGATTGGGGGTCGGGGTCAGGGTCTCGGACCCGCCCTCGACGTCGCCGCGCTCGAGGCCCTCGAAGAAATAGTCGACCTCGACGCCGAAGAACTGGCTGATCATCCAGAGCTTGGACGCCGAGATGCGGTTGGAGCCCTTCTCGTACTTCTGGACCTGCTGGAAGGTCAGGCCCAGGGCCCGGGCCAGGTCGCCCTGATTATAGCCGAGGGAGATCCGCTTCTCGCTGACCTTTCGACCCACATACCGATCAACCGGATGAGGACCGGGTTCGTTTTCGCCGTCGCCGCGCGCCATGCCGCACTCCACTGCCGTGACAATCCACACATGGCCGGCCGCGAAAGGGGGAGGGCGACCGGTCCATGCAGATCTTGAACGTGTTCAACGGCGGAGCTGGGGCATTCCGGCGCTGCCGTAGCGTAAAACTGGCGTGATTCTGAAGAAATGCACCCCGGGCAGTTGCTGATCGATCCGTGTAGGGACGATCAGGGCTTTCGAGGGCGGTCGGGCGGGCGTTCACCCTCACAGATATCGCTGTGACTTGAGGTTGTGGGCCGACTGAAATCGCGTACCGTGCGATTTCTCTGAAGCCAAAACCGGGAGGGCGATCGTGGCCTTGGCGACCTATATCGAGAATCTTGAGCTCGCGGACAGCGAGGAGGCGGGCGCGCAGAGGCGAGGGCCGGTCGAGACCCCCGCGCCGCCGATGGTCATCCCGGCCGAGCTTGAGGCCGCGGTGAACGCCGGCAGCCTGCTGTCGTTCGTTGAAGGTTTGTCCGGCCCGGAGAAGGAGGACGTTCTCTACTCCGTCCAGTTCGCGCAGCGCGCCGCCAGCAAGGCCTTCGATCGCTTCGCCGAGACGCGCAACTGGTACCGGAAATACGGAGAGGTTCTGGAGGCCCTGGGCTGGACGACCGAGCAGTTCGCCTTCGTGGCCAAGGATCAGAGCGAAGGCGACTTCCGGATGGACAAGGAGGCGCTGTCCATCATCAGCGCCATCTCGACCCAGAACCAGCTCGCCGTGATCACCAAATCGATCGAGGCCTTGTCGAAGCTGGCGGACGGCGACGGCCCTCTGTCCATCTTCGATTTCCAGACCTCCACCGAAGACGCCGGCAACTTCCAGATCGGCGCCGTCCAGAAGGCGGCCAACGGCAGCCTGAACATGGCTCTGGGCGCCTTCTATTTCCGGGCGGCCCAGCGTCGCCGAAAGTTCCTGTTCTTCAGCTGGGGCGGCGCCCAGGTCAATTTCTACACGGCGGCGCAGAAGCTGACCTTCAACACGACGCTCTACGGTCAGGTGCGTGAGCAGGTGCTGACCAAACTGGGCGCCCAGGCGTCCAAATATATCGGCGAAATCAGCCTGGATTGACCTGACCCGGGGAGGGCAGGTCGAACACGCAGGGGGAAGAGATGGCTGTTCAAAGTGAAATCGGGGACGGCGTCGTCCTCAATCTGCCCGAAGGTCTGAAGGCGGTCGACGCCTCGGGCGGGCGTCGTGGGCCAGGCGCACGGGGGCCAGGCGAAGGGGGAGACGCCCCCTCGGACGATGTGGTCACCAAGGCCCTCCAGGGCGGCGGCTTCGATCTGGCTGCCGACGTCGAGCTGATGGCCGACGGACCCCCGTCCCGTTCGTTATCGGCCGTCCCGGCGAGCGTCGACCTGACCGTCAGCGAGGGCGAGTCCGCCGTGATCCTGGTCCAGGAGCCCAGCGGCGTCCTGCGGTGGAGCCATCCGGCTGAAGCCATCACCCTGCCGGCGCGGCGCGGTCTCGGCGGCGGGGGCGTCCTGCTGCGGTTCGACCTCGCGCCGCCGGTCTCCGGCGAGGCCGCAGGCGCAGGCGCAGCCACACGCCGCGCCTTGCCGAACCTCGGCGGCCTCCTGAACGGGGTGCGGCTGAGGGTTCTGCGCTACATCGCCGCCAAGGGGATCGACGTCGCGGTCGGCCGTCTGGAGGGGGGCACGCCCTCGGGGCTGGTCATCATGGCGGACGATCCCGCCGGATGGGTCCCGACGCCGGAAAAGCCGCAGTGGCCCGTCGGTCGCCCGGCCAGGGTCCTGTTGATGGTCCACGGCACCTTCTCGACCACGATCGGCAGCTTCGTGGGTCTGACCAAGACCGGTCAGGGGCGCCGGTTCCTGGAGCTGGCGAAGGCCGAATACGACGTGATCCTGGGGTTCGATCACCCCACCCTGGCCCAAACGGTGGAGCAGAACGCCGAGGCCATGATGAAGGCGCTGGTCGCCGCCGGACTGCCTGACGACGCCAACATCGACGCGGTGGCCTACAGCCGCGGCGGTCTGGTCTACCGCGTCTTCGCCGAAGAGATCATTCCGCGCGACCGGCCCCAGGTTTCGCTCGGGCGGGCGGTCTTCGTCGGCTGCACCAACGGGGGCACCAACCTGGCCAGCCCGGCCAACTGGGCCGCGATGGCCGACGTCTATGTGAACATCATGGTCGCGGGGGCGGCCGCCCTGTCGACGGTGACCGGCCCGGTCGTTTCGGCCGCGCTCGCGGCGGCCATCCGCACCCTGGGCCAGCTGGTGAAGGTCATCCCCGAGGTGGGCGTCAATGACGGGCGCGTCCCGGGCCTGGCCTCGATGAAGCCCGACGGGCCCACCGTCAAACGCCTGAACGGGGCCGTCGAACAGGAGGTTGCGACCCCGCTCTATCATGCCATCACCTCGAGTTTCAAAGCGACGCTGGATACCCAGGGCAAGCTCAGCAAGGAACTGATCGAATTCCTGGCGGACCGCCTGACTGACCGCCTGTTTGGCGTGGACAACGATCTGGTGGTCCACGTCTCGTCGATGACGGAGTTCGGGGGGCGCTCGGGCCGGTTCTCGGCGGACAGGGCCTTCAGCTACGGCGAGGGCGACGCGATGTACCACATCCGGTATTTCGATGTGGATCAGACCCCCGGCAAGTTGATGGAGTGGCTGGAGCTGTCCGAGGGCGCGCCTGCGGCGGCGCCGCCGCCTTCGCGTCGAACCATCCCGCCGGAACCGGACGCCGGGCCCGCGTCTCGGTCATGGAGCGTCCCCGAGAGCGAAGCCCTCGATCTGCCCGCCGCCGAAGCCGCTCCCGATTTCGGCGACATGGATATCGTCGGCGAGGCTCTGCCGGAGACGCCGCACGCCGAGCCCCGGTTCAGGGGCGGATGGACGCGGAGCGCGCCGCCGACCGCCGCTCCGGTCCCGCGTGTGGCGTCAGCGCCACCCACATCTGCCCCGCCCGCAGCAGCGGAGCCGACCGCCGCTCCGGTCCCGCGTATGACGTCCGCGCCGCCGACGTCGGCGCCGCCCCCCACCGATACCCGGCATTTCGCGGCGGAGACCCAGCCCACGCCTCGACTGGGCGGACCCTGCGCCGTCTTCGTGACCATGTCCGGCGACACCATTCGCGTGGCCCGGGACGGCGGCTCGGCGACCACCGATGTCGCGGTGCCGGTCGACACGGCCCAAGGCATTTCGGTGATGCTGATCGCGCGTTCGAATTGCGAGGTCGTCGGCCAGGACAAGGGCGAGGACAAGAAGGTCTTCCCGGCAGGGATGGTCGCGGCCACCCTGCGCTTCGAGATCGAGGGCCGGGACCCGGGCGTCGCCAATCTTCTGGTCGAGATTCGCCAGGGAGACGCGCTCCTGACCTCACTGGACCTGGCGCCTGTTTTCGTGTCCCGCGTCGACACCCTGCGGGTAGAGCAGGTGGTGACCGCCCCGCCCCCGGGCGCGAACGTGCCGATGATGCTGAGGATCTACGAGATCCATCAGGCCGACAATTCCCTGCGCCTGCGGTTCGATCTCTCGGGCTCCAATCCGAACGTCTCCATCCTGGATCAGGTGGATCTGGGCGCGGGACTGGACGTCAGCTCCTTCGTGACGACCTTCCTGGCGGACCTCGAGAACGCCTGGAATATCTCGGAAGCGCGCTACGACGAGTTCATCGAACGCCTGAGTGACACCTCGATCGCCGCCGCCAATCTGCTCTTGCCGCTGTCGATCCGCAAAGCCTTGTGGAAGTATCGCGACAGTATCGAGGCGGTCCAGATCATTTCGGAGCAGCCCTCCATTCCGTGGGAACTGCTGTACATCAGCGACCCCGACGGCCAGGACGACACCCGGAAGGGGTTCCTCAGCGAATGGGGGGCGATCCGCTGGATGTACAATGCGCGGTGGCCCGGTCCGACGCTGGACCTCAAGGGCGAGACGGCGCGCATGGTGGTGCCCGAGTATGCCGATAAGGATCTGAAGCTGACGGGCGCCGCCGCGGAGCGGGACATGCTGGGCGAGGTCTTCCCTGGCATCAGCGAGGTGACGGCGAAAAGTCTGGAGGTGACACGCTTCCTCGGCGCCGAGGCCGCCGAGTGCGGCCTGATCCACTTCGCCTGCCATGGCGAGGCCGAACAGCGCGCCGTGCTGCAGTCCGATCTGCTGATGTCCGGAGGCACCGGCCCCGACGGCAGGCTTTTCCGTGACCCCCTGACCGTCAACCAGGTCAAGGTGCGAACCCGTATGGCGGCCGAAGCCCCTTCGGGCGTGGTGTTCATCAACGCCTGCCAGACGGGACGTACGGGCGAAGGCATCGCCGGGGTGTCCGGCTTCGCCGACTCCTTCATCCGCCCGGCCTCCGGGCGCGGCGCGGCCGTCTTCGTCGGCGCCCTGTGGTCGGTGAGTGACAAGCTGGCCCTGGACTTCGCCCGGACCTTCTACGAGAGCCTGAACAAGGGTGAGACCCTGATCAAATCGGTCGCGGCGGCGCGCGAAGCCTGCAAGGCGAAGGGCGACTTCACCTGGCTGGCCTATACGGTCTACGGCAACCCGATGGCCCGGATATCGACCGCCCCCTGAGCCTGTGTCCTGAGCCTGACGCGGCGGACGGGATCAGAACGCCAGGGTCAGATCGACCCTGGCGGGCTCTTCGGATAGTGGCGCCCGAAGCCAGGGTGAGCCGGAGGCCGCGGCGGTCCTGTGCGCGATCCTGGACTGGGTGGGGCTCCAGGCGCGCCCCTCGGCCGGGTGCGGTCAGTACTGCCGGTCGTACCAGCAATCGGCGCAGTCGCCGGTGCGCCCGTGGGGGCATTTGTCGGGCTGTCGCCGAAACCGGGCCGTCAGCACGGCGGCCGCCGCCAGAACGGCTACGATTCCGATGCCGTAGAGAAGGTCGCCGGTGAGGTTACCCGGAAGATGCATCTTCCGGGTATACTACTTTGTGGGGTCTCTGCCAGCCGTCCCCGCAAAGTCGCCGCCATACGGTCTGAGAAGGGGCTGGTGCGGGCCGCCCATGCCGTGACCCGGCGCGCGGGCGCCCCGGAGCACAGGCAAACCATCGGCGGTGCGGATGGCGAAGGCGCACGGCTCCCAGGAGGTTCCGTCCTCGGGATCCGCCGAAACCTCTGAAATGCCCGCTGTGTCTGAGAGGACGATGGTGGGTGATGTAGGGTTCGAACCTACGACCCGCTGATTAAGAGAACCCGTTCCCGGCCTTTCCGATCACCGCCGATCGCACGCCAGAGCGCGATGCAAGCAATTGATGTGATTGAATATTTTCGTATGGCGGCGTAGATTTTCGGACGTTCTCGCAGGCGCCCGATGTTGACCTGAACGGAAGACTTTACCGTTCTAACGCCGTTCTAGGGCCCCTCGAAAACGCCGTTCTAATGGCCTTCGAGTTAGCAACATGCCCGACCTCCGACTGGCGCTCACCGACAAGAACCTGATCGGTCTTCCCTTCGCCGCGACCGGCCAGTACCGCGCCCGCGACACCGAGCTCGGCGGCTTCTTCGTTCTGGTGGGAAGCCGCACCAAGAGTTTCATGATCCAGGCCGATCTGCGGATCGACGGCGTGCGCCAGAGCGTGCGCATGAAGGTCGCCGACGTCGGCGACATCCCCGCGCGCGACGCCCGCGCCAAAGCCAAGACGCTGCTCGGGCGGATCGCCGGCGGCGAGGACCCGCGCCCGCCGCGCGCCGAGCCGGTCAAACCGCCCGAGCCTTCGAGCGCGATCCCGACGCTGCGCGAAGCGTGGGACCGGTTCCGGACCTCGCACCTCGAACGGAAGAACCGGAGCAAGGCGACCGTCCGGATGTACCGGGACCATATGGAGCGGCTGTTCGCCGATTGGCTCGACTGGCCGCTGTCGAAGATCGGCGACGAACCGCGGCTCCTGGCCGACCGTCACGACAAGATCTCCGCCGACAACGGACCGGCGATCGCCAACGGAGCGATGCGCAGCTTCCGCGCCGTCTACAATCACGCGCGCAAGACCTGCCGCGCCCTGCCGGCCGAAAACCCTTCGCTGGCCATCGACTGGAACCCCGAGCAGCGCAAGGACACCGCCATGGGCGTCGCCGACCTGCCGGCGTGGTTCGCGCAGCTCGCGGCCATCCCCAATCCGATCCGGCGCGAATATCACCTTCTGATGCTGCTCAGCGGCTCGCGCCCTGAGGCGTTGAAGGCCGTCCGCATTGAGGACCTGAACCTGCGCGACCGCGTCATGCATATCCGCGCGCCCAAGGGCGGGACCGCCAGGGCCTTCGACATCCCGCTCTCGCGCGCGATGATGGAATGCATCTTCCGCCTGCGCCGGATCGGGCCCGTCATCTATCCGCGAAGCGGGCGCGAGTGGCTGTTCCCGAGCGACAGCCCCAGCGGCCACATGGAAGAGCACAAGGAAAAGCGCACGGTCCTCAGCCATTGGGGCAACGACCTGCGCCAGACCTTCCGGACGATCGGGCAGGCCGCCGAGATCTCGGAGGTCGACATGCACCTGCTGATGAACCACTCGCTGCCCGGCGTGAACTCCGGCTACATCACCCGCTCCAAACTGATGCGCGACCACCTTCGCGGCGCGCAGGAGAAGCTCTCGACCTTCATCCTCGCCGGCGTCGTCGGGCGCGGCCGAACGGCACCGCCCGAGCTCACGCGCTGGCTGAACAGCACCAGCAGAATGCTGCTCGATGATCTCCTGAGCGAGCATCCGGACACCGCGAGGCTGAAGGCGGGGCCGCGCGCGGCGATCCGGCGGCTCGAGGTGCAGGCCGCGCGCGTCGCGACGCACGCCTTGCCCGGCGTTTTGATCGACGCGCCAAGCCGGCGGCGGCGGCTGCGTGAGGGGGGCGGCAACGTCCGCTCCTGACTCAAAGCGGCGGTTGGCGTTGTCGTTGCCTGGCAGCCCTGGCATCGAAGGCGCCGCCGTCAGGCCCCTACAGGTGAAACCGCTGATCGGCGCATCCGACTCTCGGAATGGGACCGCCAATCTGTTTCCTTCTGTTGCGAGGCCGCTCTAGGCTCAACTGGAAGCCGTAAGGGCCCGAGTCTTGTGCCACTCTGAATGTGGCTCACCGCCGATCGTGAACCGCTATGTCCAAGCTCGATATCGCCGAACAGCCGTCCTGGGTCAGCGAGCCACCCAGCGGCGTCGTGCCGGATCCGCCTGTTGCGCCGCGTCAGCCGCGTTTGCCTCTCGGTGCGCTCGGTTGGGAGGATTTCGAGCGGCTTTGTCTTCGGCTAGCGGAGATCGACGGAGAACCCGAACATTTCCAGATTTTCGGGACAGCGGGTCAGGAGCAGGGCGGGATCGATATCCTGGTCAGGCACCCGGGCGACGACCGCTATGTCGTTTGGCAGTCCAAACGTTATGCGAAAATGACTCCGGCGCGTCTCACGAAGGCTGTCGATCGCTTCCTCGCGGGCAGCTGGGCCGCAAAATCCAGCCGGTTCGTCCTCGCCACAAGCGCCGACATGACGCCGACCGAACTGGCGCTCGCGATTGAGGGCCAAGCCATGAGGCTGGCTGAAAAGAACGTGATTCTGGATGTTCGCGACGTCGTGAAATTGTCGAAGACGTTGAAAGTCCACCCCCGGATCGTCGACGACTTCTTTGATCGGCCCTGGACCGAGAAGTTCTGTGGCGCGGCGGCAGTCCAGAGCTTGGAAGATCACCTCCCGAGGGGAGACTATTCCCGGCTCAAGCAGAGCCTTTTGAATGTCTATGAGGCGCACTTCGCGGCCGTAGACCCCGGGGTTTTACGGGCGTCGTCAGCGACCCTGCGGCCGCCGACCGCGGTGCCTCTACGAGCGCGCTATGTGCCTCACGACCTGCTCGCGCCGTCGGAGACAACACCCGAGCCGCGGGGCGGCCGTCATCTCGAGCCGGATGGGCAGGAGGGGCAGGAGGGCGAGCGTCGGACCCGCTCGGGCTCTTCGGACGCCACGTCGGTCCGAGAGCGACAGCGGATACCGCTTGAGATGTGGGCGGGAAGCGCCAGCGCGTCAATCGTTCTGGGTCCGCCGGGAGCCGGCAAGAGCACGCTCCTGCGCTATCTCGCTCTCGACCTCTTGTCCGAGACGCCTCGTGTCCAGTCGATGCGCGAGGCGTGGTCGGGCAGGCTGCCCGTATGGGTGTCCTTCCCATATTGGACTCGTCTCATCGAGAGCGCCGTGCCCCCTGCGGATATCTCCTTGGAGGCCGCGGCGGCGGCGTGGCTGACGGCCCAGGGGCGCCCCGAGATCGTCGGCCTCATTCGGCGCGCGCTCCGAACCGGCCGGGCCGTCCTGCTCGTTGACGGCGTTGATGAATGGAGCGGTGAGACCGCGGCGGACACGGCATTGGGTTTGTTGAACGCCTATGTCGCCGTGCAGGATCTTCCCGCGATCGTAACCAGCCGCCCGCACGGCGGACGGCTGCTCGGCAGCCTCGACGCCCGGTGGGCGCGCTACGAACTTGCGGGCCTCACATCCCCGCAACAGGTCGAGTTCGCCAGCGCATGGCTGGAAGCGCCTATCGCCGACGTGGGCAGCGGCGTGTCCGATCCCCGGTCACTGGCCCGGGCGCGGGCGGAACGTATCGTCGCTGACATCGGTCGTTCGGCAGAGATCGCGAGCCTAGCGACTATTCCCCTGATGCTCGGCGGTCTTCTCGCGCTGGCCCTCGACGGCGCCGGGCTGCCCCGAAATCGCTACGCCGCCTATCGGGAGCTGACCGTACGGCTGCTTGAAAGCCATCCACGGGCGCGCGGCAAAGCCGCCTTGGCGCAGACCAGCGGCGGCGATCTGGATATTCCGATGCGTCGGAGAATTCTGGGAGCACTGGCGTTTCACATCCAGGAAGGCGGCCGCGCCGAAGCTGGCCTCGACGCGATCAGCACGGAGGCCGCCGTCAGGTTTTGCGCAGACCGCATTGTCGAGTACTTGGGGGTTTCAGAGGCGGACGCCGCTGCGGGCGCGCGTCGGTTGATCGCCGTTGGCGAGGAGTCCCTTGGGATTCTGGTCGAGAAGT
The DNA here is from genome assembly GCF_058681645.1 of Brevundimonas sp. ALps5. Lineage (NCBI taxonomy): Bacteria > Pseudomonadati > Pseudomonadota > Alphaproteobacteria > Caulobacterales > Caulobacteraceae > Brevundimonas > Brevundimonas sp. ALps5. The sequence goes on from NZ_CM178744.1 coordinate 3,052,407, forward strand.
CGCCATTGACGGTGGGCTTCCTCCATCGAGCCTTCCAGGAGTTTCTGGCGGCCAGTCATCTCAACGCCCAGGACCTCGTCGCCCAATGCGAGCTCTTTTCTCGTTGGGCGGGGGACCCCCAGTGGCGGGACGTATTGTTGTTCACCGCCCAGGCCGCGACACGTGAAAGCGATGTCGAGCGCATCGTCGAGGCGATCGACGCCGGCGCCTGTGCGGATCCCGCCATAGACTGGTCCCGGGAACTTCTGCTGTGCGACATCGCCTTTTCGGAGGTCGTTCGTTCCTCGACGCTGACACGACGGCTGGCTGAACGGTTCTTCGCGGCCGTGGAGGCTCGCCCCTTTGAGGCCCAGCGCGTCGAAATCCTGCAGGGCGTGATTGCGGGCTTGGGCTCGGAGCAAACAGCTCTTCTAGTGCGTCCCCGCCTGTCGCTCTGGTTCCCGAAGTGGGCCGACTGGAACCACCTGGATGCGATCCGGCTGATCGCGAAATGGTCAGAGCCCGAGGTCGATGATGTGCTTTGGCGGTGCCTCTACGACGACCGGCTGGAACACGCCGTAATGGCGGCCTCCGGCTTGGCGCGGCGACACCAGGCCGATGAAACCTGGCGAGAGCGCTTTGCTGAGCTTGCCCGCGACGCCACACGGTCCAGCGTCGTTGCGGCGGCTGTTGCAGGGCTCGTCGCCGGCTGGCCGGGCCATGATGAGACCAACGAGGTCGTGGATCGCGCCGCCGGCTCGCAATCCCGGATTATTGCTCTGGCCGGAATCGAAGGTCGCGTTTCGCTCGGCCGTCCCGAGACGGCCGATCGCGACCGACTGGTACATTGGATGCTGAGCGAGGAGATCGCCTACGATGGGGCGATACCCGCTCTCCTGGCCCGGGGGTGGCGAGACTGGGACAGTTTGCGGGATATCTTGCTGACGGATCGCCATAGCTGGAGTCGCGATCCCGCGTTGGCAGTCGCCATTGAAACCTTCCCTGGCGATGATGAGATCGCACGTGTTCTGGTCGAACTGTTGGGCCGGCAAAAGGGATTCTTCGCCTTCCACGGCCACTGGCGCCAAATCCGCGAGCATTTCTCCGGGCATCCGATCCTGGCCAGAGCGCTTGAAGACAGACTGGACAGCGTCGAAGATGATTTCGGCCTTGCCAATGCGGCCTATGTCGGGCGCAGCGAAGCTTTCAAGGCCAAGCTCCTGTCTCGGCAGCTTGAGCGATCTTACCTGGATTTTTGGCTTGTCGATGCACTCCTCGATCTCTGGCCTCACGACCGGGGCGTTCAAGAGGTTCTGCAGAAGCTCGTCGACTGGGATGACGACCAGTTGTCCGAAGTCGCGCATCGTCTGCCGGAAATCATGGCAGACAAAAAGGCCTGTCGCACGCGGCTGATCCGCCTTCTGAAAACGCGCAAGGGTGGCCGGCACGGGCGCGCCGACCGGATCCTCAAAGGTCTGATGGCGACCGGGCCCATCGCTGATGACCCTGAAATCCTGCAAGCCGCCCTAAAGCTTGACAAGGAGAGCGATTATTTCTGGTCGGGACTAAACACGGCAGCGATCATCGAAGCTTTCAAGGAGGCTCCCGAAGTCCAGGCATTTGCGACACAGGCTCTTCACACGGCCGCGGGACTGACGGGCGTGGTCGCCCTCTGCCAGGGTCACATTCCGCAAATGCGGGCCGAAGTGTTGAAAGTCTCGGCACCGTTGCCTGACGCGCTCCGAATGACGGTGGTCGAGGCGCTCCGCGACCGGGCGGTAGACGACGACTATGCGATGGACCTTCTCGTTCAGGCGCAGAAGGAAAGCGAGGAAGACGTGTGCACCGCAGCGCTGATCGCCGTTGCAGAATGCCGGCAGTCTCGCGCCGACGTCAACGATGACTATGTCGCCTTCCTGTCTCGCGAGCTCCTCGCCATCGGCGGTCGTATGGCCGGCCGGCGGCTGGGCGGCGTCGCGGCGCTCGGGATCATAGGCCGGGGGGATCTCGTCCAGGCCGCACGGGAGTCCAAAGACGGCTGGGAAGTGCAGTATCTCTACAGCTGGCGTGACTACGGTGCGGCCTTCGGGGCCTTGGCCAAGGCCTGGCCGACCCTCGCGGCCGCGCTGGGCGATCCTTCGGTGAACACCGCGCTCGGCATCGACGATGAGATCTTCCTTACCGAAATGGCGCCGCGCCTCGCCGCCAACGAGGCGGGAAGGGAAGCGGTGGCCGAGGCGGTGGAGCGCCAGTTGCGTCTGGCCCACCCCCGACCGGCGGTCCTTGCGCTTCGCGCCCGCGAGCGGACGGGGCGCGGGGCGCTGAAAACCGTTTGCCTCGATCTGCTAAGCCGCGGCGGGGGGAGCTGGAATCAGATCGAGTCTGTGTTCATGGCGGCCCGCATTCTCGCCGAGGACTTTCATGATGACCCGGCAGTCTTCCAAAGGATCGTGGACCTCAGTCACGACCTTGGTTCGTTCGGCGCGATCGCGGCGCTGAGCGACGGTTGGCCGGAGTCGGAAGTATTCGCTCACGTCTTCTCCCGGCTTGTCGCGCTCGGCGGGGAGGCGGGGCCGGAGCTTTCGATGACCGCGGTGGTCATGAAGGTGACGATGGCGGGCTCCCGGCCCGAGCGCGTGGTGCGGGCGCTGCGGGAGGCGTCCAACACACTCAAGGTCGAGATCTGGGACGGACTGCCCTATTGGTTGCCCAGTGCGGTTCGTCGACTGCAGCGGGAGCCGGCGATCGCAAGCGAGCTGATGGCTGTTCTCAACTGTGAGCCGACCGCGGGGGAAATCCTGACCCTCGTCTCCTTGATGGCCGCGGCCTATGGCGTCACGCCCGACCTTCGGCGCTGGGTGGATGCGGCGATTTCACGACTGCGTCTCGAGCCCGTCGCTTCTACAGGTGTGGATCTCTGGAGAAGCCGTCCAGACACGCCGGTTCGCCAGCGGCTCGTCGAGATTCTTCGCGATGGGGTCTGACCAGCTTGGGTTAAGTCGGGCGGCCTCCAGTACCTCGTGGATGTGTTGTCCACGCCCGCCGCCGACGATCCCTTGGTCAGGGCCTTCGCAGGCCTCATTCGATCATAGATGAGGGGCCGCCAAACCACGGCGTCCGGCGGCCCGGATGGATTTCGCATACCGGTGGTTGACTCGCCGGGCCGCGGCCGATGAACTCGAAGGTTGAGAGGCTCCGTCCATGAAACTTCTGACCTGCGCGATGACTTTCGCGGTGCTGGCCGTGCAGGGCAGCCCGCCCAGACCCGGGCAAATGCCTCGCGTTCTGATCCGCCCCCCCCAACTGACGGAGCATGTGCGGTCTTCCGTCGAGGTCAGCGGCGAAGGCTTGGTCGGACTCTCGGGGCCAAATGCGGCCGGCCGTTTGCGGAACACTGAAATCGAGGTCGGGGGCCTGCGACCGGCTGATCGATTCGTGTGCGTCTTCATCGAGAGAGCGTCCGGACTTTACGCCGCCGAGTTCGTCGCGCCCAACACCGGTCATTCCTCGAGGATGCGCTTTTCGCTGGAGGCCCGGGTCTTGCGCAGGAGCGGGGCGCGATTTGGAGAACTCGCGGTGTCCGCCCAGGGATCAGCGACCGCCGACTGTCGAGGGACGAGCGGATTTCTTAGTACGCGCTGGGTGGGACAGCCCCGTGATCGACTGGCTCTGCTGGTGAATTCGGAACAGACCAACTATGTGGCCGCCTCGGCGCGGGGTCAGCCGGAGACCGCGTGTACGCCGCTGCGCGATGCGGTAGGGGCGCCGGTCGTCGGGCGGTCCTTCGACCGGGTTTGCACCGTGCCTGAGCCGCGGTGTGGCGAAGCGATGACTGTAGCGGTCTATCGCCGATATCACGGAACGGCGTTGCCCACGATCAGGACGACGATACGTGGCGCGTGTTAGTCGGGTCCGGATGCGGTTGAGCCGTATCGCCAGACTGGGCTGGGTCAGCCCGGGGCTTGTATTCTCGGCTACAGCCGTCGTCGACATTCTGTTGCTGGGGTTGGCGCTGGCAGTCGCTGCGATGCCCCGCACGGCGACCTTCGTCGTCGAAGCGGTGACCGAGCGTGTCGACCTTACCGTATTGGAGGGAGATCGTCCGCCCGCCTGGCTGGCGCTCGGACGCATCGACCTGCCGCCTTCCGTCCCGGGTTGTCCGGCGCCGGCCCTTGTTCTTCCCAAGCTGCTGCGGGCGCCGCTGCAGATCGTCTTCGATCACGTCGACGGGCAAACGATTTCGGGTGAGCTTGTGGGCGGCGGGGGAAGCGGGCTGGAAATCTTCTGTGGCAGCGGGAAAGCGTTGGCGATGCCCCCGACCCTGTCCCTGACCTGGTCAGGCGAATTGCCCACCCTCAATATCGATGGTCGGACCGTCGTCGGGGCCGTGCCGACGCCGGCCGCCACGAATCTGCGGCTTCTCAGAAGCGGGACGATTTCGGTCGAGTCCTCCTCACGCCCCTTCCGGTCGGGCTTTGTTCGCACGGAAACAAGACTGGCGATGGGCGACGAGGTCCGCGTCTTCGACGCGGCGGACCATCTCGGCGAAGCGGTCGCCCATGGCGTGCTCCGGTCCGGAACTGACGGCTTGTCGCTGATGGTTCGTGCGCGCGGCGATCACGCCGAAATTTCCAGGGTCGGCCAGAACCAGGCGGGGGTCGCCGTCGTGGCCCCGACCTTCTGGGACAAGGTCAGGGCGCAATCGGAATGGGGCATCGTCCTCTTTTGCGGAGCTGTGATGCTCAATCTTCTCGCCGCGGCTCAGGCTTTCGCCGCCCGGACTCCCTCAGAGCCATGAAACGCCTCGCCTCCGCCCTCTTCGTCGCAGCGCTTTACTGGGCGGGCGCCTTATCCGCGTCTGCCCAGACAGAGGCCTCAAGCCCGATCATGATCCGCAGCCCCGACGGGCGAGGCGCCTTCGGCCAAGGCATGGCCATCCGCGGGCGTAGCGAATGCCTGATCGTCACCGTCGCGCACGTTCTCGCGGGAGCGTCAGAAGTCCAGATCTGGACGGACGACGGCGTGGGTCGAGCCGAAACGGTCTATGTCGATCCCGATATCGACTATGCGCTGTTGCGTCCCGTCGACCCGATCGCGACCTGTCCCGCTCCGCCAAGCACCGTCGCCGTCGAGCGTGCCTTGAGTGTGGCCCTTGGCCACACTTGGTTCCGCGTCGCCAGTGGCTCGCGTCTGACCCGCGCCGTCGTCCTCGCAGCCCTGGACGATCGGACCGTCAATCTCTCGGCGAGCGACAGTCTGAGGTCGGTTCAGCGCGGCATGAGCGGAGCGCCCGTGATCTTCGATCGCGTGCCGGTGGGACTGGTTCGCACGGCCGAGGAGACGGGCGGGCAATCCGTGGCGAGCGTCCTGCGTCTGGATTACATCGCCAAACTGGCGGGGACGCGCCTGAGTCCGCCCGATCCGCCGTCGGCGGCAGAGTCGGCGGCGGCCGGCCGCAATGCCCGCGCCCAGGCCCAGGACCGCTCGGACATCATCCTGGCCGGCGCGGGCCTCTTCAGCTGGCCTGTCGTTGCGCGCGAGGTTCATGCGACAGGCGCGGCCTACCCAGCCAATTCGGGAGGGCTTCTTCTCGGCGTCGGGGAGGGAGAGACGGTCACGGCCGCGGCCGCGGGAACGGTGGCCTATGTCGGTCACCTCGATCCCTATCCCGGCAAGGTCGTGTTGATCCGGCATTCCGACCAATTTTTCAGCGCCTACGCCAATCTGGATCAGGTGTTCGTCGATACGAGCTGGTCTGTCCGGAGTGGAGACGGCATCGGGACCGTGGTTTCCGGGGCCGGGCAACCGGATGCCGTCTATTTCGAGATCCGTTACCAGGCGCCCGGCTCGGAAGACTGGACCCCGGCTCCCGTCCTCGATCTTCTGGGCGAAGCGGTCGTCTCGCCGGGAAGCGGATCCCCGTTGCCGCCCCCCCTTGTCGCTCCCCGACTGGACGGCAGGCACATCATCATGATCGATCCGGGGCATGGCGGCCGGGATCCGGGCGCGACCGGCGCTTCGTCGCGGGAAAGCGACGTCAATCTCGCCTTTTCACTTGAACTCAAACGAAGACTAGACGCGCGACCCGGCATCGAGGTGATCCTGACCCGGGAGACGGAAGTGGAAGTGCCCTTGTCGACCCGGATCAGCCTCGCCGGTCGGGCGTTCGCCGATATTTTCCTGTCGATCCACTTCGACGCGGGCGAGCAGGCCGAGTCCCGCGGGTCCAGCGTCTATCTGGGCACCCCGGCCCAGACGACCTGGAAACTGCGGACCGAACATGCCGTCACCGCCCTTTTCGGACCCGGCATCGCGTTCGGCGGCGGAGACGGACGGCGGTTTTCCGATCTTGTGATCAAAGAGCTTGAAGAGGCCGATATCCCCACGCTGAGCAATCCCCAGCGAACCGCAGCCCTGACGCTTTCGACCTATCCGATCGGCGTCTTCGCCCTGCTGGAGCTCGGCTTCATCACCAATGAGGGGGATGAAGCCCGGCTCGCGGATCCGGTCCGGCGCGCCGTTGTGGTCGAGGCGGTCGCGCGCGCGATTGAGGCGCATTTTGCCGAAGCGGACGACCTGGATCGGCTGACGCAGGATGCGAGACTGGACCTGGGGCCGGATGCGAAGCCGCTCGACCCGGAGATCGACCTGGGCCCGTAGCGAGGGCCAGCACCGGGATCGCCTCGGCTCTGAGTACCCAGGAGGAGGGGAGCGGTCTCGCGTCAGGGATCGGTCCGGACCTGGGACGCGCGGGACGGGCACGCCAAGGCGACCAGGAAGCGGACCTTGGCCATTTCGTGGTGGCCGCGCCTCGGGCCTGCCTGGCGCTGAAACTCTAGCCGGCGGACGTGCTTTCGGCCGCAGCTGCCCTGTTGATGGCCTCGGCCAGACGGACCGCTGCTCTCGCGAGCTGTTCGCGAACGATCGGCGTGGCGCCGTCGACATAGGCTTGGCTGATCTGACCCCCGTTCGCACGTCCCTGGTCGGCCGCCGGCGGCGTCACGAGGTTTGGGTAGGCGTAGGTCTTGCTGATCTGGAAACTCTCCAGGGCCCATTGTTCCACCGACTGGCCCCGCCATTCGGCGCCGTGGGCGCGGATGAGATCGCGCACCTCGCCGAGCCGCTCCTGATCGGCGCCGACCGCCGCCGTCACCAGATCGCCGTCCCACAGGGCGTGGAGATTGCGCGCCCGTCCGCCGGGGAGGGGGGTGATCTGGACGTCGTTGCCGCCCTTGTCGCTATTCTCGCCGACATGAAGCGGTTGGTGGACGTCCTCAATGAAATGGGCGAGCTGTTCGAGCACCAGCAATCGCGAGAGATCTGAAAGCCCGGGATTGGCGAGATCGATCTCTGCTCGGCGGATCGCGCCGGTCACGCAATCGCCGTCGATGCAGAAGAGGCCGGTCGGAGCCGGGCGAGATATCGGCGTGTTCACGTAGTGAAGCGTGCTCATGTAGTCGAAGCTGGCCATGTGTGCGCCCCGAACGCAGTCGGCCCAGGTCGAGGCATCGGCCAGAGACGCGACGGGGCAGGCGGTTGCGCCCTCCTGGCCCGGAGACTGGGCGACCAGTCGATCCACGAGCGCGCGCCCCCGCGGGGTCAGCTGCTCGTAGGCGAGATCGCCGATGAGCCTGTGGCCGGCGCCGCCCCAGGCCATGGCCGGCGCCGGCAGGAGGAGGCAGGCGGCTACAAGGGCTGCGACAGTTCCGCCGAAGGTCCGGGCCATTTGGGGTCTCTACAGACAGGTGAGGGAAGTTTGGATGTAGGGGATTCTGATGACGGTTCAGTTTCAGCGTCCGACCTGTCCCGAGGCTCCAGCGGTCTCAATCCGTCAGGTCCAGCGACCTGTCGAGCATCAACTGGTAGAACCAGTTTTGATGAAGGTCCTTGCGGGTCTCGACGATGTCGGGCGGACCGGCGCGTTCGAAGATGGCGTAGCAGAGCTCATCGTCGTCGTGACTTGCCCGGTAGGCGATCCCGTCCAGATTGGCGGGATGATGAAACAGCGCCGCCGACCATTGCTGGGCGATAGCGTAGGGCGGCGCGCCGTGGGTGACGGCTGCCGTAGCCCCCAGAGGCGAAAGCCCGCGCCCGTGCAACATCGCCAGCTTCAGCGGACGCGGCCACGAGAGGGTGGCATAGGCCTTTGAGGCGATGAAGTCCCTGGCCAGCAGTTGAAGACCCGGGTTCCGCTCAAAGGACTCCGCAAAAGCGCCCTCAACCGCCGCCGCGACGTAGGTCGTGCCGTAGCTCCCGTCGGGGGCGTTCAGCCGGCCGAGATCCGACGTGTCGAAATAAACAGGCCCGAACGCACCATTGTGAAAACGGTGCAGGAGAGCGCCGGCCGGGACTTCGATGATCAGCGGTGTCCGCGAGGCGAGGTTCGCCGGCGGTTTCGGCGCGGTCACGCGCCCTGGACGCCGATCCGACGGGCGGATTCGACAACGCGCGCCACATCTCCGGCCTTGAGGACGTCAATGGGCCGCGCGCCGCCCAGGGCGCTGTCCTTGTTGACGAGAAAGCTCAGCAACATCCACGGACTTTTGCTCGGAAAGGCCCTGGTCACGGCTTTCAATCCCTCCACCACGGATCCGTCCGATAGAAACTGGATCACCGGATAACGACGACGGTTGGAAGGACCCGGTACCGCAAGCACCGAGCCCTCGCGAACCCGTTTGGATACGGCCTGAGACGTCACACCGTTCATGAGCTCGCGAACCTGCTCCAGTTCAAAGGCTCCCTCGGCCTTCACCAGATCCTCGTTGCGACGTTTGACGCCGCGGGCCAGCAACTGCGCTTGCGCACTGGGCTCATAGGCCGAGGCGTCCGGGTCCGGCGCGACGCCCTGCGCAGCCTCTCTGCTGGCCTGGATGATCTCGAAGTGGACAGGTCCGTCCATATGGGTCACGGCCTCTCGCGCCTCTGCGCTTTCGAGGATCAGCCCAAACCGCGCGCCCTTCGGAAGCGCGTGCGTGAAGGTAACCATGCCGTCCAGCGCCTTGCCTGTCGCGAGGTAAACCGTCCCGGACACCAGGTTTCCATGCTCTTCGGATCGGGCGCTTCGCACGCCCTTGCGGATAGAGGACGGTTTTGTGGTCATCGAGGCTGGCATGGCGGGCTCCCTAGATCTCCATCTGGGGGCACTATCCTCCTTTTTCAACAGGAGGACAACCAACGCAACCAAAACAACCATCGAAACGGCTGGCAGCTTTCATTCTCCAGGCGCGTGGTCGCACCGCCGTGAACCAGCCCGGCGTTCTGTCGTCCTGATGGACCGGCGTCAGGTGGGCTGTGCGCCGTTCGCGACAGGGCCCGTGTAGGCCGGGTCCAGCGCCTGATTCATCAGGTGAGCCAGACGGAAGCCGGCGTAGCGAACGCGATCCTCGGCCACGCGGTCGTGGGCCGCGAGATAGGCGGCATCGATCGTCTGGACCCGCTTTGCAGCGCCGCGTCTCAGAACCGCGGTCGTGGCGGAATACTGGCAGTTGGGCCCCACGCGGACGCAGTAGAGGGTCGTGGGGGCGAGCGTGATCGCATACGACTCATTGGCCCAGGCCTGAGGATCGCCCTGGATGATCGTCCGCTCCTGCGCGAGGCTCGTATTCGCCATCAGGGTGTCGACCGCCCGGTAGGTGATCGTGTTGGCGCCCCAACTCGACTTGTAGTCGGCGCGTTTGCGGACGCGGTTGAACAGTCCGGCCTCGAGAATACAGGCATCCCAGACCGAATGCAGGTTATCAGACCGGTAACTCGATCCGCCGCAGCGGAAGCTCGGCACGTCGATCCCGTTGCCGCCCCGATCGTCCGCGAAGGAGACGTGCAAGGGTTGGTGAATGTCGCCGAGCCAGTGGCCTATGGCCATCAGCGCGAAAACCCGATCGGCTCGAGACCGCGAGGTATCGCGCAGAATGGCCAGATCGCGGGTGATGCCCGAAAGAATGCACTCGCCGTCCCGGGGGCAGGCCGCGCTGTCGATGGACAGGATATCTCGCCCGACATTGATGAAGTGGTCATCCGGATGGGCGCGAGGCATCGCGTCCTCCTCGAGACAGCCGATGTTGAACGAGGTGTAGTGGCGATCCGGCAACCGCCCGCGCCCCGGCACCTGGACGCCGCCCGCGTTGGATTGCATCAGTTCAATCAGGGCCGCGCGACTGGTGGGCGTAAGATTGCGATAGGCGAGGTCGCAGATCGTCAGATGGCCTTGGCGCCCCCAGGCCCGGGCCTCCGGTGGGGCGCTCGCCAGCCCGACCAGGACCGTCAGAGCCAGCACGACCGCCGAGACCCACCGCGTCATATCGCAACTCCCCCAGATGTGGGCGAACAATGTTCTCTCGGAGAGGTTGCGTCAATGCCTCATTCGAACCGCTCTGCGGGTCGCCGGTCCCAGTCGCGCCGGGCTTCGATCTGTCTGTCGATGTAGGCCAGCAGCCCGTCCGCCCAAGGGGGAACATTCGGATTGGAATGGTTCTGCAGCGCTTCGACCATTGGCCGGCGTCGGCGGTAGCGCTCCGTCCAGCCGCCGCTCGACATGCCCGTGTCGAACCGATCGCCGACGATCTCCAGCGTCTCGGGATCGGCGACCTCCAGCAGCATCAACCCCAGCGGCGTCCACTGGAAGGCGTTGTCCGGACCCTTCTCGAAATAGGATCCATAGGTCGCCAGCACCCGGCCGCGTACCGCCGGGTTTTCCAGTAGCCAAGCCCGCAGGATTTCCGCAGGGACGCGGTTGAACACACTGCGCGCCGGTCGGTCATCGTCGTCATGTTCGTTCACGACCGATCGCAGCGCGTGGCGGCGCTCGTCGAGCAGCCCCGGAAGAAAGGCGTCCAGCGCCATGCGCGGCTGCGTGGTGAACACGGCCTTGGTCAGACGTTCCGGGAGACTGCGCCTCGTCCAGGAATAGTCGTCGCCGAGCGCGACGATCCTTTCGAGCAGGCGCGCGGCGAACGGCTCGGCTTGCGGGCCGACCAGGGCGCGCTCGGCGATCCTGGCCAGCCGGCGATCCCATTCCCCCTGCGCGTTCGTCCGGATGTCGCGAACAATGTCCGCAGTGACCACCATTTCGGCGGCCGCGGCGCGGAGCGCGGGCGACCACTCGGCATCCTTGTCCCGCTGCGAAAGCACCGAGACGGCCTGATCGATCTCCCCGCAGGCCACCAGAGCGTCGACGAGTTCAGCGGCCCTGTCGGGAGAGACGTCTTCGTCGAACCGGAGGGTCCAGAGACCTCGCCGGCGGTCCACGTCGATCTCAGGATCCCGCAACAAACCCAGAATACGGCCCAGAGCGCGGTCATCCGTTCGGCCCTGGCTGACGCAGAGTTGCACCACGAAGGGCTTCAGGACCTGGTCGCTGACGGCCTCATCCAGAAGCGCATCGGAGAGCTCGGGCGCAGACTGGCGAACCCTGTAGAGATAGCCCGAGAACACCGTCCAGTTGGCTCGCTCCGTCACCGTCCCGCCCATCAGCGCTCTCAGCCGATCCCAACCGGCCCGGGGATCCGATGCCCACGCCTCCGCCAGATGGTCGCCCAAAACCCCGCCGTGATACGTCGGATCAGCCAGGATACGTCGAATGAGCGCGTCGTCCCCCGCTGCGGCCAGGCAGGCCGTTCGCGCACGGCGTCGCGCCTCCGGTGTGTCGTCGCGAGCCTGATCGGCATGCTCGGGATTGCGCCAATCGTACCAGTCGAGCCTCAGCCAGACCTCCATCTCATCGGCAAGGGACGCCGGACGCATCTCGCGCTCCAGCGCGATCACGGCGCGTGTGCGCTTCGTCTTGCGCAGACGCCAGATCGCATCGCAGGCCGCAAACCAGCCCTTCGGCCAGAACGCACCACCGGAGGCGGCGCGCATGGCCGCCACGGCGTCGGGTACGACGACGGGATAGGCTGCGAGCGAGGGATAATGTTCGACGATCGCCAGCCGGCCGGCCTCGGCGGTGCTCTCCGTCTCCAGCAGGGCATGCGCGCGGGCCAGGGCCTCGCGATACCAGTCTCGAAGGGCTTCCGGTGTCCCCGGATACCAGCCGGAATCGCGCCTCGCCGCGCCATAGTCCAGGTGGGGGTCGGCGCCAACGAACCGTGTCTCAAGAGCCGCGTTGAGCGCCTTCAAACCGAGCGAACGTCGGCTCTCGATCGAGGACGCGAGCCAGCGGTCGATGGCGGCGAACCTCTGGGCCGGGGTCGCATGGGTGCCGGATCGCTGGACGTGGAACATCGGCACGATCTTTTCGCGCATGGTCTCGAAATTCCGCTGATCGTCGGTTTCATCCTCGGCGAGTGTCGCCAGCAGTTCCACCGCACGATCGAATTGCGCCGACTCGTACGCGAGAGCGACCAGCAGCTGGCGCATCTCGCGGCGCATGGGGCGCCAGGGCTCGAGTGTCCGCCCCCGGGCAACCGACCGTTCGGCGATGTCGAGAGCGAGATCCGGGGCGAGCGGGGCCAGAAAGCGGACCGCCTTCATCTCGCTTCCATTTTCATCTCTCGGGTCGGAGAACCTGCCGCCGGGCGACAGCAGTCGCCGTGCGAGCGCGGCCGCTTCGGCCGTGCCTTCCAGCAATCCGAGACGTCGCGCGAACGAGACTTGCAGGCGCGCCGGGAAACGGGTCTCGAACACGGTTGTGAGGTAGGCGTCCGGCAGTTTTGTGAGCGCCTCAGCGGCCAGCCAGGCCGCGATCGCCGGCGGCAAGATCGCGCGCTGGTCGCCCCGCTTCTGGGCCAGACCGCGCTCGAGAAGGTCCGCCATCTTCTCGTGGAAGACCAGTTCGGAGACGCCGGCGAGGCTGGCCAGCACCTGGGCTTCCTCGGCCTCGGCGCCCGAGACGGAGAAGGCGTAGACGAGCGAGGCCGCCCGGGCCACACGCCTCAGCTCGACGTCAGGATCGCGTCGCCCCTTCAGGAACAGCCGGTCCAGCAGCTCGTCATTGCGGAGGTGCGCAATGCCCTTGCGCCCCCGGGGGGCAAGCGCGATGGCCAACGCGATCCGGGTATTTCCCCCGGAGAACTCGACGATGCGATGGCGATCGCCCTGGGTCAGTTGCGGCGCTCTCTGCCGCAGCAGGCTGTCGATCAAATCCTCGCCGGCATTCTGAAGACGAAAGACGTCAGTGTGCTCAGGCTGGTCGTCGCCCACATCGAAATCGATCGTCAGCAGGCGCAGACGGCTTCCGGCGGTTCGAGCGATAGCGGTGAGTTCGCTGTGCCGTGACGCTGGACAGTTGTCCACGACCAGGACCGCCTCCACGCGGTCCTCGACCAGGGACCTTGCGAGCTGGCCGGGGGACACTGCCTTCTCGTAACCGGCGTCGCCGTAGACGGCGAGGGACGCGTCCAGTGCGCCCGTTCCCACCCGGGGATCGAACAGGGCCTGGGCGAAGCGGGTCTTTCCCATTCCGGACAGTCCCGTCAGCCGAACGACGGACCGGGGGGTTGCCAGGGCGTCGCGGATCAGCGCCAGTCCGGTCGGCACGGCGTAGGCGCGATCGGGCTCGACGATCGGCCGACAGACCCTGGCCTCCTCATCGAGCAGATACGGCAAGTCCGCAGGCTGATCCGGGGCCGACCAGGATCCCCAGGCGCTCCAGCCTTCCAGAGGCCGTCCGACCTGCTCTCTCAACCAGGCCGCCACTCCCGGATGCTTGCCACACCACCCCGCCAGCTGCTGGCTGTCGTAGATCGCGACCTGATCCCGGTGCTCCGGCGCCACCAGATCGCGCATCGCGGCCAGAAGCAGGCCGCGTCGGCGATCAGCGAGGTTCTCCTTGCCGGAGGCGATGACGTAGATCCCGCCCGCCTCCAGCAGGGCCTGGATCGATGGCCGCAATTCGCCATGAGGCCACATCTCCGCGAGAATTTTCGGCGGCGGCATCAGGCGGGCTTTTACCTGGATCCCCGCCGGCAGCCGGATCAGCTCGTTGGCCGACAGGCTCGATCCAGCGACTCGCACGTCGATGCCGCCGTCGGTTTCGGAATCCTTGCCGCCGCGCATGACGGCCGTTGTCGGCAAGCCGAGGGTTTCCGCCTCGCGCCGGCACAGGCGGAGCACCAGCTCCACCAGCTGGCCGTCGTCGAGGGCCTGAACATCCTGGGCGGTAGGGTCGAGAATCCACATGGCGGAGCGTCGCTGAACTTCCTGCGCCATCGTACGACCAGAGCGATCGAATCGACGCCGCGCGATCCTAGGATGTGTCGCCGGTCCTGATCGACACGGCGATCGGTGTTATCCTCCGTTTTCTTGGAGCGGGCTGAGCGGGGCGGAGGGCTACTGCGACGCCGCTCGAAAGCGACTCAGGCTATTCGGGCGAGATGACCCGTGATGAACTCGACGAGACCCTCGACCGCATGCAGGCGTCCTCCAGGGCGCAGGGCGACACTGAGAGTTCGCCCGGTCTGATCACCGTGGAGAGTTCCCACTGGGTGAGCCACATCTCGGAAGTCCGGGCGCGCTGCGCCTCTCTTCAGGACGGTCTCCGGTATCGCGACATCAAGATCTATGTGTCGTCCGGGTTGGAAACGGCGGTGCTGTCGAGGGCAGAGGCAGGCGACCGGGGCGAGCCCTATCGCGATCTCACACCGATGGCCGTCGCGGCGGAATAGGCCGGCCCCGACCGCACGACAGTCGCCCCCACCGCGGCGGCCATGGCCGCACGCGGATGAATGGGTATTGTGACGGCCCATGCCCGGTTGCGGGCGTCTGGACGCGTTCGTCGTGCACCTCAACCGGCCCGAACATTGGCAAGCTTTCGAAGCGCTGTGCCGCGACCTGCTCGGCCGTCTGTTCAACGACATCCACAGCGATCTGCATGGCCGGACCGGTCAGGCGCAGGGCGGAGTGGATCTCTGGGCCGTGGACCGGGGATCGGGCGTCCGGGTTCGCGCCCAGTGCAAGGTGCTCGAAGGCAGGGGTTCGCTTGACGAGGCCACCATCCGCGCGCTCGTGCAGGAAGTGAAGGCAGGGGAGATCAGGCCGGACCGCTACATGATCCTGACCACCGCGCCGAACCATGCGCCGAACAAGGCCCTGGCGGGCGAACTGAGCGAGCCGGACTTCGAGGTCCAGATCCATGGCTGGGACTGGATTTCGGGCAAGCTTGAAGACCATGACGATCTGATCGACCGTTACAAGCTGGCTCGCTTCATCGACAGGTCAGCCCGCGCCGGCGGATCGCCGGTCGCGCGCGAGATCGGCGCGCGCCTTCTGCACGCGCTCGAGCTGATGAACGAGGGGCGGGACGAGACGGAACGCCTGACCCTGCAGTCGATCGCCTCCCACCTGGGGCTGGACGACTGGGGGCGGCTGGAGCGGATCGCATCGGGAGACGTTCAGGCCCCGCTGTCGGAGTTGCGGACCCTGGCTGACGGCATGGGGCTGTGTGAGGCCTGGCTGATCGAAGGCAAGCACGCCCCGTTCCGACGCGACGATCCGACCCGCTACACCGAGGTGAGCGCGCTCCATGATCTCCTGGTCGCCATGGAGCCCGAGACTGTCTGGTTCGTCCGCAAGGACAACGAGGACGCCGAGGTCACCATCATCCTCGAGCGCGATGACCTTCGCTGGTTCGTCTGGACGACGGACTTTCCCTGCAGCGAATGCGTCGGCGCCAGCGGGCGCAACCAGATGCTCGATCTGTGCGCCCTGATGCGACGTCTGGACAAGGGACCCTGGGCCGGCCGGGCCATCCTTCTGGGACAGCATGTCTCCCCTGACGTGTTCGCGGCTTTGATCGCCGGCGAGCGGCATCCGAGATCCCTCCTGAAGTGGAGGCGGAACGATGACTGGTGGGAGGCCTTTGCCGCCCTCGACGTCACAATGGTGGACGAAGGCGACGGCGCGCGCCTCGTTCAGCTCAGGCGGGCCATCGAAATCACCCGGTGGCAACTCGAACAGAAGCAGGCCCGCATCGGCGAAAGCCCACGCTGGCGCGACTATCTCGCATGGGGCTTCCTCGATCGCCGACACAGCAATCCGAAGCGCTAGGGGCTCCGCCCCCGCGCGGGCCAGGGTGAAGCGGCTTCGCCGCCGGACCGGCCGGTTTCCCCGGCCTTCCGCGCCCGCGATGGCCTGACGGCAGTCATCAGGAACAGGCTTGTGCAGGCCGGGCGATCCCCCTCCGACCGGTCCGCCCTGGCCCTTGCTACCCCGGTCTCGCCGACGGGCAGGGTTTCAGGCGCGCAGTTCGCGTGCCTGCAACCCATGCCCAAAGGAGGCAGACATGACTGCTCAATCCATCGAAACCGTCGCGACCGCGCCGCAGCACGGCGCGGAGATCATCGTGCCGCTGAACCGGCTCAAGGCCTCGCCGAAGAACGCGAGGAAGACTCCGCACAACCCCGCGACCATCGAGGCCTTCGCAGCCTCTATCAAGGCCAAGGGGGTGTTGCAGCCGCCTGTGGTCGAGATCGAGCGAAACGGGGAGGGGGAACCCACGGGAAACTACCTCGTCACCATCGGGGAGGGGCGTCGTCAGGGGCTGCGGCTGCTCGCCAGGCGCAAGGCGATCAAGCGAACCCATCCGGTCCGGGTCATCGTGGACGTCGAGAACGACGCCCATGAGATCAGTCTCGACGAGAACATGACCCGCGAGGCCATGCATCCCGCTGACCAGTTCGAGGCCTTCCAGCGGCTCGCCTCGGAGAGGGGCTACGGCCCCGAGGAAATCGGCGCCCGGTTCGGGGTGTCGGCCCATGTGGTTCGCCAGCGGTTGCGACTGGGTTCGGCGGCTCCCGAGCTTATGGCCGCCTATCGGTCGGGGACGCTGGCGCTCGACCAGCTGACGGCCTTCTGCGTCAGCGAGGATCAGGAGCGGCAGCGGCAGGTGCTGGAGCAAGTCGGTCCCCATACCCCGGCCTATGCCATCCGCCGTGCGATGACCGAGGCCAAGGTGAGCGTCGGCGACCGGCGTGTCCGCTTCGTCGGCGTGGAGGCCTATGAGGCGGCGGGCGGGCCGGTGCTGCGCGACCTGTTCACCGAGGACGGCGGCGGCTGGCTGGAAGATGTCGGCCTGCTGGGTCGGCTGGTCGGCGAGAAGCTGGCCGGGCTGGCGGACGAGGCGCGCCAGCGCGAGGGATGGAAGTGGGCCGAACCCAGCCTGGACTATCCCGATGTGGCGGCGTTCGGACGGGTCTATCCGGTCGCCGTCGAGCGGTCGCAAGCGGACGCGTCCGAGATCGCGACCCTCTCCGAGGAGTACGACCGCGTCGTTTCAGAGGCGGGCGGGGACGGTCTGTCGGTGGAGGCGGACGCGCGGATGGAGGAGATCGACAAGGCCTTGCAAGCCTTCGGCCCGGACTTCGCCTATCTGCCCGAGGCCAAGGCGCGGTCGGGGGTCATGGTGATGCTGGGTCACGACGGGCTCGCCCGCTTCGAGCGCGGGCTGGTCCGGGCCGAGGACGTGCCCGCCGAGCCGCCGTCGCCGTGGCAGGAGGACGAGGCGGCGCACGGCAGCGCGGACAGCCAGCCGGAGTCCGGTGCGGACGCGTCCGAGGACGAGACGCTCTCGGCCCTGTCGGACCGTCTGCTGATCGACCTTACGGCCCACAAGACCATGGGTCTGCGCGACGCGGTGCAGGGCGATGTGACTGCGGCGCTGGCGACGGTGGTCCACGCCCTCGTTTTACAGGCCTTCTATCCGGGCTACGGCGTCTGGACGCCACTACAACTCCGGCTGACGACGACCGGGCTGGAACGGCTGGCGCCGGGGGTCGATGACGGTCCTGCCGGTCGGCGGGTCCGCGACCGGTGCGAGGCGTGGGGCGCGCGTCTGCCCGAACTTCCGGAAGACCTCTGGGGCATGGTGGCCGCGCTGGTGCCGTCGGACCAACTGGACCTGATGGCCTGTTGCGCCGGGGTCGGTCTCTACGCCGTGCGCGATCCGCACGACCGGCGGCCCGGCGCCTTGGCTCAGGCCGAGACGCTGGCGACGGCGGTCGGCCTCGACATGGCCGGGACGTGGTCGGCCACGGCGTCGTCGTATTTCTCGCGCGTGTCGAAGGCGCGGGTGCTGGAGGCGGTGACTGAGGCCGTCAATCCGGAAGAGGCGGGCCGGATCGCCGGGTTCAGGAAGACGGACATGGCCGAGGCGGCCGAACGGCTGGTCGAGGGGAAGGGGTGGTTGCCCGTTCCGTTGCGGACGGTGTCGGACGCGGCGGAGCCGGATGAGAAAGGCGCTGACGACGCCTATTCGTTTGCCGCCGAATAGCCGCTCCGTTGCTTCGAAAACTCGCCGCGCGCCCTTTGGGGGCGCGCGGCTTTCTCTTGCCTGTCGCCAGGTTCGTCATGACACTCACGGGAGGGAGGCTAGGATGGCGCGTAAGGATTGGCCGGATGACTGGAAGGTCGGCAACGATTCCGCGCGCGCCGGACTCGGCTGCATTCTCATTCCTGTTCTGATCGGGGTGGCCGCAATGGTGTGGTCGTTGGTGTCTCGACCATGACCGACCAGATGCCATCGCCGAATGGCGAGCCTGAAGAGACGTTCGCGGCGAGTCGACGCGACCAAATGGGGCGGCGTTGTCGGGCGTTGATACCTCGTGACCTGTTTGAGGCCGTGAGGGAGTCTGACGAGGGCCTCGGCGACATCCTGGACATCGAGGAGGCCTACGAGGCGAACCTTGGAAATTTCATCGACTACGAACGGGGCGTAACGGCTCAACTCGCGACTGAACTTGTTCATCCGGCCACCGACCTCGAACAGATCGATCATGCGCGCCGGACCATTGGCCGGCTTCTCGACAACCTGCTCAGTACGTCGTTCAGTTTCCTCGAACAGACCAGATTGCGCATGACACGCCGCGGTGGGCGTGAGCTCGGCGAGCGCTTCAAGGCGGAGTACGCCGATATCCGCAACCGACTGCCGGCGCTCGCCGTCGTCGAGGCGATCCGTAACTACGCTCAACACGAGGGTTCGAGCGTCAGCGGGATATCGCTCGGCGGGCGCCGCTTGGAAGAGGGCGCAGCGATAGTGATCGAGCGCACGCTCGTGGCGACAGTCCGACGAGACCTGATCAAACCCGACCGCCGGGCGCCCAAAGCGGCCCAGCAGCAGCTAAACAGGCTTCTGGACGATGTGGCGGACGACAAGGGTCGCATCGAAATGGGTCCGCTCATCCGGCACTACGTCGCTGCCTTGTCAGAAGTCCTCATCGCCGCCCGTCTTCTGGTCGCAGAACGGCAGGCCCACTGGAGCCTGGCTAATCGCGACGCCATAGCGGCGCTCGGGACGGATGAAGGCTATTCGCATCAGGTCGTCCGACTGCACGGCACCAGAGTGGTCGAATCCTCACCGATCGTGCATTTCAACGTCGAGCGGATAGAGCGATTGCAGGCCCGTAACCGCGTCCTGACCGGCCTACCCTTGGCACGGATCCGGCACTGAGCTGGGGTTGGCAATGATGTCTGCGATCCCATCGAAGGCCCGCTAGCGAAAACGCTTGAACGCCCACAGATGGCCGTAGAGCTCGGCCAGCTCTTGGGCCGCAGTCTTTGAGAAGCCGCTTTCAACCAGCAATGCCCGAAGCCGCGCTTCCGGGATTTCCTGACGTCCCTCCCTGACCAGCGCGTAGAACCGCCGCCAATCGAGCGGATGGAGCGACGACGAGTTCGCGAGCAGGGCAAACCGGTCGATTAGCGTTCTGCTGTGTGGGGAGACCTTGAACCGCCTGGTTCCCTGCCGCTCGATCCGCAGGCGATACTGCGAGGCGTTGCTGCGGTTCAGGATGGTGAGCAGTGACCCGGCCAGACTTCGCGCGGCCCCGCAGTAGACGGCGTGGGTCGGCGGATCCGGGTCCCAGCGCTGTGCGCGGACCTCGACGGCGACCCGGCCGGGTGTGTCAGGGTGCGCGAGGAGCTGGAAGCCCAACTCACGATGGACGCCCTCTTCCCGAAACCGAAAGTTCACGGCGTCGAACCCGATCGTGCCGAGGGCATCATGGCGGTGATCAACATCGAAACGACCTGACGCCCGGCCGATGTCGGCCATCTGGTTCAGGAAGGCGCCGGGCTCACCGGCGACAGCGATGTCGATATCAGGCAGCCAGTGCGAGGTCTCAACGTCCATTCTCATCCCTTCAGCAGTCGGCAGTCGTGCTCCACGGATTCTTTCTGCACCAAGATAATCTGCGACACCTACGCCCGCGCTTCCTAGATGGATCGGATGAAAGAGCTTCCGCAAAGCTTGTTCGACGTCTACGCCTTGAGCCTTCCGTGGGGCCACGGCTTTGGCGATCGCCCGCCAGTCGGCGCTTGGCAGGACGCCGAGGGGATGGTTTGTGGCATCGCCACACGCGACGACCACAGTGGATTGTTCGGGCTGATCGTCATGCGAAGGCGTGTTGATCACGTTTGGGTGGTGACCGCGCAACAGGATGGCCTCGCTTCGCTTAAGGAAGCGAAATCTCGGATCGCGCTCTTGTTGCGCGAGGGCGAGGCCCCTGAACCACTTCCCGCCAATACTGCTCCACGGCCCGCGCTGCACGACCTGCAGGGGCGCAGTCCTGGTAGCGCGTTCAACCTGTTGCGAGCTCGGACTCATCGACGGGCGGGCTGGATTTTGAATCAGCTTTACCTGTCGCTACCGAACCCCGACCGGAACTGGGCCAGCGATTGCCAAACCACCAATTTTCACACGCGTCTGTGGGAAGCCCAACTGCTCGCCTCGTTCCGGGAGCAGGGGTTGCTGGTGACTCAGCCGCACGAGTCGCCGGATTTCCATATCGAGAACCGGCTGGGCGACGAGGCGTGGGTCGAGGCCGTGACCGCGAACCCGGCCCTTCCGTACGACCATGTAAACGCGCCTCGTAGTCACCCGCCACAGGGACGCGAAGAATTATTCTTCGGGCCAGCGGCTGTGCGGTTCGCCAAGACGCTCGGCAACAAGCTGGTGCGAAACTACCACACGCTGCCCTACGTCTCGGGGAAACCATTCATCATCGCTCTGGCTGACTTTCAGGCTCCAGCGTCGATGACCTGGAGCCGCGAAGGTCTCATCGGTTACTTGTATGGCCAAGGCGCTGAGGTCGCGGAGATCGACGGCGCATCTGTCGCCCGACCGGTCTCGGCCTCGCACCTCCTCGGATCCTCCGCCTTTCCCGCTGGGCTGTTCGCCGACGATCGGCATGCAGAACTGTCCGCAGTCATTTTTTCGAACGCTTGTTCGACGGGAAAATTGAATCGCGTGATGACGTCGGCGGCCGGCCCGCCGGAAGGCCTGCGCTACGTCCGCATCGGTCGATTTTTCGACCGCACGCCCGGCGCCGTAGAGGGGATTCCCTTCTGTCTGGACGTCGCCAGCGAGGAGTACCGGTCCTTGTGGCCTCAAGGCTATGAGCCGTGGACGGCTGAGCTTGAAGTGTTCCACAACCCGTTCGCCCGGCATCCGGTCCCCTTTGACCTCTTACCGGAGGCGACACATTGGTTTGACGAGGGTGGGGAGATGATGTGCCGCTCACATTACCCCTATTCCATCCTTTGGTCCCAGACCCTGATCCAGGACGCTGACCAGCCGATGCCGCGTCTTGAAGACCTCCTTCCCGCGGAGGTCGCTGACGACCAGGGAGGACCCGATGCCGATGAACTCTGAACTGGACACCCACCCCGCAATAATCTCTATTCGAAGCGACGGCTTCCTGTCTGACGCGATCGCACGGGTGATCCCGAGCCTGCGTGAGATGAATCGGTCTTGGTTCGACTTCTCCATGCGCGCTAACGGCGTGGGTCAGCGCATCATGAACGCCGCCGAGGTCGCCTGCGTCGATCGCAGCACCCACGATCCGATTTGCGTCGCGACGCGTTTCCTCATTCGCAGCCTGTCAGGCTTTCAAGCCGTCGTGCTCCTCGCCGAGCGCGGGATGACAGTGGAGGCGGACACCCTGATCCGCGGCCTTTACGAGAACAGCCTGTGGCTCGGCTATCTTCACACTGCGCCCGCAGCCGCAGTCGAGGCGCTCCGAACCGACGAGCTCCACAGCCAGCGTGGCCGTGACCGAGCGGTGCTCGGCCAGCTCGATCGCACCGACGCCCCTGATCCAATTCTCAAGGCGCGCCTGATGGAGCGTGTGGCGGAGGTTGAACAGACGCTACGCGGTCGCCGCAAACTTGGCATCGAGGCGCTGGCGGCCGAAGGGCAATCCGACGATTTCTACGCCTTCTACAAGATGCTGTCGTCTGGATCGGCGCATCCGTCCTTGCACTCCTTGTCGAGGCATTTGGAAATGAACCCCGATGGGACTTGGTCGGGCCACATCACCGGACCTGATGGGGATGGCATTAAGCGGACGTTGACCTTGGGTAGCCACGCCCTGCTTGCCTGCCTGGCAGCCTTCAATGCGACATGGCCTCACGCCGAAGGCGCGGGGAAGGTCCAGCAGTTGCTGGAAGAGCACCTTGTCTTGGCTGGCGTTGGCGGTGGCGCGGAACCACAATCCGAGACGACTGCATGACCGACGATATGGAAGACGATCCCGACGCTGAATTTCAGGTGCGGGAAGTGTTCGCCTACTATGGACGGGCGGCCTATGCGGCGAGCTGCGTGGAGACGGGCCTGGCCATCGCGCTCATGCACGTTGAGCTCATGTCCCAGGTCCACGGCCGCGCGCGACGCGAGCGCAAGGCACCGAGCAAGGCCGAATGGGAGGCGATGTTCGACGCCTATATGGACAAGCATCATCTGCTGACGCTCGGGACGTTGATCGACCGCTTCAAAAGCGTCCATAGGGTCGATCCATCGCTCGACGCCCTGCTGACGGAGTCCCTGCGCCGTCGCAACGCCATTGCGCATGAGTTCTTCCGGGAGAACGCGGTCGCGTTCGCCCACAGCGCCGGGCGTTTGGCCATGATCGAAGAACTCGATCGAGACCACGATCTGTTCACGCGCACGGACGAGGCGGTGCAGGCCGCCGTGGCGCCGATCCTGCCTCGGCTTGGGATCGACCCCGAAACGCATCAAAGCCAGATTGATGAGATCAGTCGCCGCGAACTGGAAGCGGCGCGGGCGGCTCACCGCGAGACCTCCTAGGCCACGTGCCACGGGTGGCGGCCGTCTCAACCCAAAGGCGTTCCGTTGAACTTGAGGTGGGGCAATTGGCTTGCCGTCCGCGCCACCATCAGAGAGACTCCGGACGATGAAGAAGAGTCTCGATCATTTGCCACTGCGGAAGCAGGCGGAGCTGCGTCACGTCGTGGACGTGATCCGGGGCGCGTTCGATGAAGCGATCTCGACGCGTCGGGCGGCGCGTCTGAAGAACGGCAAGATCCTCAAGATCATCTTGTATGGATCGTATGCGCGTGGCGATTGGGTCCATGACCCCGTCGGACGGTACTTCTCAGACTTCGATCTGCTGGTCGTTGTCGATCACGACGATCTCACAGACGGCGAGTTCTGGCACGACGCCGAGAACCGCACGATGCCGGGTGAAGGCGAGATTCGGACACCCGTCAGCATTATCGTTCACAGCCTCGACGACGTGAACGACCAGCTTGATCGCGGCCGCTACTTCTTCGCCGACATCCTTCGCGACGGTGTCGTGTTGTACGACACGCCGGGCACGAAGCTGCACAAGCCGGCGCAGCTAGAAGCCAAGGCCGCGCTCGCTGAAGCCGAGGAGTTCTATGCGGACTGGATGGAGAGTTCGGCGGGCTTCGCGCTCGGTGCCAAGTTCTTCAGCGGTGAAGGTGCCAATCCAAAACTGGCGGCCTTCAACCTTCATCAGTCCGTAGAGCACCTCTATCACTGCATTCTTCTGGTTGTGACGCTTTACAGCGGCAAGGCCCATAACCTCGCCTTCCTCCGCAAGAAGGCCGAGGCGATTGACGCGCGCCTGTCCGACGCTTGGCCGCGCGAAACCAAGTTCGAGCGTCGCTGCTTCGAGTTGCTCCGCGAAGCATATGTGAAGGCGCGCTATTCCAAGCATTACAAGATCAGCGCCGAGGAACTGGTCTGGCTGACCGAACATGTCGAAGTTTTGCGGGGGCTGACCAGGACGGTCTGCGAGGACCGGCTGAAGCAGCTGCGCGACGAGGCGGGCGATGACCCTTCCGCGTGATCTGTTCAACTCGCCGCTCTCCGCCACCTTTGAAGCCGCTCGCCGCGCCGCCGAACCCTTCGAGAGACTCCACCGCGAATCCGCCGTGATGAGAGCCGCTGCCGGCTTGGTCGCGCACGAGCATCCGCTTGCGCTGGCCGCAGCCGGGCTCGGACCATTCCAGCAGCGCGACGACAGGCTCAGCACGCTCTTGCGGGCGCAGACAGAAGCGGATCGTCTCTTCCGCGCCGCGTTCGCCCCGGCCTTCATCGACCGGGCCGAACATATCGCCCAGCTGGCGGCCGGCTATGCACTGCCGGACGTTCTGGAGCGGTTTCGAACGCCCACGGACAGCTTTGTCGACCGCATCCTCAGAGCGTCAAACGTGGGCCTCGGCAGCGCCTCCTCGGCGTTTTCCGAACGGCCTCAGATCGAGGCATTCGCCAGGGCGTCGGCCATCGCCGACATGTTCGCTGAGTCCGACCGACTGACCCGGGGCGTCCGGGAAGCCGTCGGCGTCTTTTCCGTTACCGACATGCCCGAGTTCGCCGGTCTGGCCGGCTATCGATCGTTTCTGGACGCAGCGGGTCTACGGCTGCCGCATTGGCCGCGACCTCGTCTGCTCACGCGAGCGGACAAGCGCCGTCGCCTGAAAGCGAGGCTCCAGGCGAACGCGGAAGCGCACCACGTCAAACGCGCCAAATCCATGGTGCATAGATATGAACTGACGCTGCGCGAGATCCTCGACGCCGTCATGGCGGAAACCTACGGCGAGGACTGGGCCGCAGCCCGGCTGCCGCTTTGCGATTGCAAGGATCTCTTGGGCAAATGGAGAAAGCGGGGTGGGGAAGTCTTCGACCACGCGGACTACGTCCACTACGCCCGTATTATGAGCCACCCCGAGCATTTCCAGGCGATATTCGAAGCCGGCTTCGATGATCCGACTGCGGTGTTCGACCTGCTCAAACAGGCTGGCCAACTGCGGGCCGCATCCCATCACGCCCGGATGTTCACGCCAGATGATCTGAAAGATCTTCGCCTGGTTTGGCGACAGATCGAGACCGGCCTATTGGCCCTGACACCGGACTTTGAGGACGATTGGGATGGCTAAGGCTCCGCAGACCTCGGCGACTCCCGTCGAGTACGAGGATTGCATCGTCAGCTTCACAGACGTCCTCGGGTTTCGTGATCTCCTTAAGCGCCGGACCGCCGCCGAGGTCATGAAGGTGCTCGACCAGATGAACTATTTCCGCCTGTCCGTGGACGACGGCGGCAGCATTGAATCGATCAAATCAGCACGATTGACGAGTCGCGCCTTCGCCTTCGCCATGTCCGACGCGATCGTTCGCGTTCGACCGTACGATACCCAGCAGCGCGACGGCGCCCTTGTCTGGGAACTGCTCGACATCATTCACGCCCAGATCGAGCTGATAAATCTCGGCGTTCTCGTACGCGGGGGCCTCACCGTCGGGCCTACCTATGTGGGACTTAAAGGGCAGGGACCTGTTTTCGGGCCGGCGCTCGCGAGGGCCTATGAGATTGAAACCAACGAGGCCGTCTTTCCTCGGATCGTCGTCGATGATGCCGTCCTCGAAGCGCACAAGACTGATCCACGCCTGCGTATGGCCGGCAACTCCTACGCTGAGGAGAAGGCTACGATCAGCGGATTACTGGCCGTTGGCGACGATGGAACTCACTACATCGACTATCTCTCCCAGATCGATGAGTTTGACGGGCCCGAGATCTACCTTGGCTTTCTCCAGCGACACGCTGAACTAATCCGCGAGGGGTTGGAGGCGACAAAGTCGGATCGCCGGACTTGGCGAAAGTTCCAATGGCTCGTCCGCTATCACAACGCCGAAGTCCTCCGGCAGCGCCAGCGGGTGCTTAGCTCGGAAGAGCAGAGGCAAGTGTTCCTGGAAGAATTCGAAGTCGATGCGGAGAGCTTCTACGACTCCGTGAAAGTCTGAGCCGTGATAGGTCGGCTTCTCCCTGAAGGACAAAGCTAAGAATGCCTCCTTCCGATCCCAGCCGCCCCGACGCGCTTCAGTCTTTAATAGACGATCCGAATGAAACCCTCGGCGCGGAGTACAAGGCGCAGGGGAATCTGGATGCACCCCTTGGACGGGCGAAATTTGCACGGCATTTGGCCGCGCTGGCGAACCACGGCGGCGGCTACATCATCATCGGCTTCACCGACGATCTGAAGCCGCAAGAACCTCGTCCGCAGTTGCCCTCTCGCGACGACATCGCCCGCGTGGTGAAGCAATATCTTGAGCCGGTCTTTCAATGCGACGTTCGAGAACTCGCCGACGCTCACGGGCGAACCTATGCCGTCATCGTGGTGCCGCCACACGGTCCGACGCCGGTCTGCTGCTGCGCTGACGGCCCTCAGGACAATGGGAAGGTTCAGGGGATTTCGCGAGGCGTCTACTACATCCGGAAGCCGGGACCGGAGAGTGCGCCCGTACTGACGCCGCAAGAATGGACACCCCTGATCCGCCGTTGCGCGCTCGCCGAACGATCAAATTTGCTCGGAGCAATCGAGACGGCCTTAAGGGGCGGCGACCAGACGCCGGCTCTGGAGGCGGTACTCCGCCAGTGGGACGATGCTGTCGCGGTCGCTTACTCAAAGGGTGTCGAAGACTATCACCCCGGTCTTAAGGCCGGGACCTCTCACTTCCGCCTTTCCTATGCGATCGAAACCTCAGGCGACCTTCCCAAGATATCCGAACTCTCCGGCATTCTGCGGCGTGTTGGCCTCGAGCTGGATACGCAGGTCCGCACCGGGTGGGGGATGTTTCATGTCTTCGACGGACCTATTGCGCCACGATCCAAAACCGATGCTCGTCTAGATGATGGGGAACTCGAATTCCTCGAAATGAACCTGCTCGAAACAGACAGTAAGGTCGGTATGACCGATCTCTGGCGAGTGTCCGCGACGGGCTTGGCAAGCATCCAGCGGGGCTTCATCGAAGACACACATTGGTGGAAAGACATCCCCGCCGGGCAGGTGTTCAGTCCGAACCAGATGGCGATGAACGTCGCCGAACTCGTTCGCCACGCGGCGCTCCTGTCGCGCGAGTTTGGAGTGGCTAGCCAGGTGCACTTCCGATGCGAATGGAGAGGTCTGCAGAACCGCCAACTGCACGACTTCTATCATCCTTGGATTTTCGTAGGACACCCGGCGGCGGACGATGTCAGGAAATCGCGGGCCACCGCGACCATCGGCATGCTGGAGTCAGCGTGGCACGAGGTGGCGGCGGAACTTGCTGGACCAGTGGCTCGGGCCTTTGGGATTGGCAATGTCGTGACGCCTGAATGGTTCCTTGGACAGAGCGCAGCTTGGAAGCGTAACCGCTAAGCAGTGCGAGATAGCTCACGGCTGGGGCATGTCCACACCTTCGAGAACATAAAGAGAACGTTCTCCTTGTTGCAATAGGCAAGATTGGCCTAGACGCACGACCGGGTCGGTTGGCTGGATCAGAGCGGACCGTGAAAGAGCAGGGTGTGCAGCGGCCGTCACGTGAAGACATTGTTCCGGAAGTTGGGCGCCGGCTGATCGTGCGCTGCGACAGCCCGATCTGTGACCATGCGATGCTAATGGATCCGGGCCCGGTGTTTGGCGCGCGGCGCTATTGGCCGGCGGTCGGGCCTTCGTATCGGTTCAGATGCCGCTGCGGACATCGCGTGGCGCAGGTGTCCTACACGGACAATGGCGATCAGCCGGAGGGGCCGATTTCGCCCGCCGCTCTCAGGCTTTGGTTCTAGGATGCACAGGCCAGTCGGACCAGAAGCACCGCCAAGGCTCGTGACGGTGCAGTCCGCCCGACGTCGGAATCTGGTGCTGCGGATCACATGCGAACCCTGCAGCCGGTTCCAGTCGATCGAAGGGTCTGTCCTCCCCGTCATTCCGCGCGCGATCGCGATCGGAGAGCTGTGGCTGGCGGGCCGGTTCCGGTGCGCGGCCTGCAAGCGTCCCGCGTCTCGGCTTGAACTGATCGAACGGGGTCAGGTGCAGACGACATTGGAGCGTTGGGGCGTGGGCGAGCCGTTCGTGGCGGAGCGACTGCGTCGACATTGGCGACACGATCCCTACGACCGACGCGACTGGCCCGCTTGGTTCAGGCGGCAGTGACCCTTCGTCTCTCCGGCAACGGGCCAGCCTCGCGCGGCCTCTCAATGGCCTGATCTGACCGAAGCCCGCCCGGCTTCCGCAACCGCTCGCGCGACTTTCTTCCCCGGCCTGACGGCCTTCCTCGCGAGGCAAGAAAGTCGCTCTCGCGGTCCTCCGCTGCGCTGCGGGGGCTCGCCGCGCTCGCCCTGCGGGCCGTCCGGTCTCCGGTCCATCGATCGCCATCGAGGCTGCGGCAGGCGTGGCCCGACATCAGCAAGGAGAGACTTCAATGGCCACCATCGGCACCTTCACCCAGCAAGCGGACGGCAGCTACAGCGGGTCGATCAAGACCCTGACCCTCAACGTCAAGACGGCCCAACTACGGGCTAACGAAAAGTCCGACGACAAGGCTCCCGACTTCCGCATCTTCTCCGGTCAGACCGAGTTCGGCGCGGCCTGGAAGAAGACGAGCCAGCAGAACCGCGAGTATCTGTCGGTCAAGCTCGACGACCCCAGCTTCCCCGCGCCGATCTACGCCTCGCTGGTCGAGGTGGAGGGCGGACACAGCCTGATCTGGTCCCGCTGAACAGTCGCGGCGGCGCTTTCCGGCGCCGCCGCCTCTTCCTCAGGTCGGGCGGCCGTTAGCGTCGAGGAAGATGCCGGCCTTGTGCTGGTCCTCCAAACTGAAGGCGTTCTGGGCGAACATTTCATTTTCCTCGATCGAGCGATCGAGGAGCGCGGACATGGCCGCGCGATTGCGTTCCTGGATCGGCGACAAGCTCGCGCGAGCCTGGGCGACGTTGGTCCGTTCCGTGGCGACGGCCCAGGCGAAGAACTTCCCGAACAGGCCGACGACCACATCGGAAATCTGGACGCCGATCTCGTCCTCGGAGTTTTCGATGAAGCGAAAATTCCGGAAGGGCCGGCCGCCGTCCACGAGCGGCATTGCATCCAGCCTGTCCATAATCAGGCGCTCCGTGTCGAGAATGTGCGACGCATTCTTCAGCATGTAGATCCGGTTCAGATAGAAGGCCGCGAAGTCGTTGATGAGGACGTGCGGCTCCGCGTCTTCAAGGAACGGCAGCGCGTCCAGCCTCGTGCCGATATCGAGCACGTCCTTCAGCATCCGGGCATTGAAGGCCGGCAACAGCGCGCGCCGGGCGAGGAGGCGCTCAGCCAGCTCCTTAAGGAAGGCGCGACGCCGTTCTCGCCCGACATCGGGGTAGGTGTAGCGCTGGAAGAGGTTGACGAGATCGTCGAGATCAGCGCGCAGGATCAGATGGAGGTCGCTCTTCAGCGGTGGTCCGATCCCGTAGAGGCGCGGGTCTCCATGCTCGCTCAGAATGGAATCGATCATGTCGACGGTCGACCAGTAGAGCGGGTCCGTCGCCTGGTAGTGGATGAACAGACCTTCGCCGAGCAGCCACTCGAGCAACGTGGCCAACCGCTGAGATCGCAGGACCGAAAGGAAGTCGCCGGTCGCGATCTGGGCGAACTTCATCTCCTTGGCGGTCGGTTGCAGTCTCAGCCCCGGGCGCACTGCCTCGAAGCCGAGATCCCGCGGTACGCCCGTATGTGCGATCCCTCCCAAAACGAAGCACTGAGGCTCGCGGACGTTGAGCCCGTCCGACGTGACGTGCAGCCGACGCACGTTCTGGGTCTCGTCATAGTACAGGGTGTAGATCACGTCGGCCTTGGTCAGGCGGTGGGCGCGGATCGCGACATCCCGCATCTGGTTGACGTCGATCGTCCTCTGTTCGTCGCTCACGTCCATTCTGTTCCGCCTTCGGTGTACGCTTCAGCCTAGACCTTTCTCGAAGGTCGCGCTGGACAACGTGTTCCCGGCTTGAAGCGAAGCACCCGTTCGGCTGGGGCGCCCTTCAGGGCGGCGGGCGAGCGACCGCCTTCGGTCGCCGAGGGGAGGGCTGGGAGCCCCGTAGGCCTGCGGGGCGAAGGGGGTGACGGTCTAGGGCAGGATAGGCTTTGCGCCGGCATTGTCAGACAAACACATTCCTCGATGGACCGCTTCACTGTTCGCCTTCCCACCGACCTGGCCCGCCGCTTCGACGCCACCGCAGGCCGAGAGGGCGGCCGGTCGCGTCTGCTGCGCAGGCTCATCGAGGGGGCGTCGGACGCATCCGTCCCGGAAGGCCCGGCGGCCGCGCCCGTCGGCGCTGCGGCCAAATTGACGCTCAGGCTCAGGGCAGGCGACCTCGCAGCCCTTGAGGCTGAGGCCGACCGTTGCGGCCTGTCCCGAACCCAGTGGGCGACCGCCCTGATCCGTCGCCGCCTGCATGATCGCCCTCAGCCGGCGCCGGCCGAAGCCCAGGCCCTGATCGAGACGCGCCGTGAGCTCCGCCGGATCGGCGTCAACATCAACCAGATCGCCAGGGCCCTGAACACCGCCGTGCTGGAGGGCGTCGTTCTACGCGTCGAGCTCGTTCAACTCGCCGCTTTCGCGGACGAAATCCGGGGACACTCAGGCGCCATCGATCAGGCCCTCAGGGCCAACCTCGACTACTGGGATGCGTCGTGAACGACTTCCGTCAGCCGCTCGGTTTCGAGGATGCGCTGCGTCCGCCGGTTCGTCCCCGCAAGGCGCGGATCACGCGGGCCGTTCTGCGGCCTTCCGGGGCGGCCGGCGACCGCGCCGCCTACGCCCAGCTGGCGCGGGTCGTGCGCCGTGCGCCGGAGGTGATGGTGAAGGTGACCGGGCGGACCAAGGACGGGGCGCATCTGCTGAGCCATCTCAGCTACCTGACGCGAAACGGACGGCTTCCTTTGGAGACCGCCGAGGGTGAGCGTCTGTTGAGCCGTGAGAGCGTGAAGGCCTTGGCGACCGAATGGACACTGGAGGCCTCGTTGGCGCCGCCCGGACGGTGCGATGCGCCGCTGTCTCGCTCCATCGTCCTGAGCATGCCGGCCGGGGTGGCTCCCCATGTGGTCGAGGACGCCGCACGCGCCTTCGCCGAGAAGGCGTTCGGTACGAGATTTCCCTATGTCTTCACCCTCCATGACGAGGGGCGTCATCCGCATGTCCATCTCGCGGTTCGGGCCTTGGGCGACGATGGCCAGAGGCTCAATCCACGCAAGGCGGATCTGGAGGTCTGGCGCCAGACCTTCGCCCAGGCGCTGCGCGACCGCGGGATCGAGGCGGAGGCCACGCCGAGGCGCGCCCGCGGCGTGACCCGGTCGACCGAGCGCCTCGACCGGCTGAAGGCCGATGAGCGCTTGGGACGAAACAGCGAGGAGCGGGCGCGTCGGCCTGATGAGCGGTCGCAAGCGGACGCGACCGACCCTGAAGCGCCCTGGGCGCGCCGGCGCAGGGCGCGCTGGCTTCTGATTCAACGCGCTCTGGCGGAGGAAGCGGACCGTCTTCAGCGTTCGGAACGCAAGGTCGACCGCGCTCTCGGCATCGCGGTCCGGCAGTTCATTTCTGGCCGGGGATCCGAGCGAGACAAGACGCCTACCGGTGATGGAGGGCGGGAGAAAGGCCGGTGACGGATCGCTTTAAGGCGTCAGGGCGGTGACGGTTGGAGAGAGTTCATGGCGGAAGTCCGAGATCCAGGCCTTGGCGAGGCTGCAGAAGGGGGATTGAGGCGAGGCGGCGTCGCGGATCTCGGCCAGTCCCCGATGCGCCATGGCTTCCGAACGCTCCGCAAGATTCAAGAGCCGTTGTCGGGTGACGGGTTGGGCTTCGGCGTCGGCGATGTCGCGGAGCTCGGCGCCCAGGCCGAAGAGTTTCACGACCAGTTCGCCGAGGACCTCAAGACGTCGCAGAAGGCGGGTCCGCTCCTGCACAAGACCCAGGCGGTTGAGGCCGTAAACCTGGATCGACACCGATCCCTTCGCGCTGAGCCCTGCGGCCCGCGCGGCGCGCTCGATCGCCGGGGCGTGCTGCGCCGCGCCGAAGGCCAAAGCTGGAAGGGCGCCGTCGCCACCTGCCGGATAGACCAGGCCCAAGGGAGACTCCCGATCGATCAGGTGGCGAAGGTGTTGTTCGGGATCGTCGCTGCAGGGGTCGAGCAGCAGGGCGTCTTCGGCGGCAAGGCTCGCCGTCCGAACGGCCGGGTCCGGCTCGGTCGTCATCCGCACGCCGCCGGGTGCGAGCGGAAAGCTGGATTGTTTGCCGGTCTGGAGCGGAGAGAAGCCGGTGCGAAGCACGGCGTCGAGCACAGCGCTCACACTGACCAGGTGGGTCGGGGTCGCCTGATAGCGGCGGCGATTGCAGTCGATGCAGCTGGGGAGAAGGTTCTCCCAATCCCCGGCCAACCACCAGTAGCCCCGGTGTCCCACGACGCCCTCCACCTCGCCTTTCGGTCGGAAGTGCTCGATATCGACAGGACCGGTGATGTCGTAGCGGCTTTCGCAGTAGGCGCATTTCCCATGGAAGAGCCGCTCCATCGCCTGGCGGACGTCATCCCCCTTGTAGGCGGTGAAGGTGAAACTCGCCGGGGGCGTGGGGCTGTTGTATTCGTTCCGGGCGCGCACCAGTTCGCTGGGACCGGCGCGGTTCGGCCCGGTCAGACTGGCCGGCGCCGTCTCCGCCGTTCGGTCGACGCGGCGCACGACTAGAGCCCCTCGAGGATGTTGGCGATCTTGTCGCGGGTCTCGCGCCGCAGTTTGCCCAGGGCGCCCGCGCGTTCGCGCCGGCGCCGCGTCAGATAGTCCTCGACCGCCTCCTGGATCAGACGCTCGATTTCGGTGGAGCCCACAGGCATGCCAGCCTGGATCTGATGGGCGATATCCGCGCGAACCTGTTGCAGGGTTCTCTGGTCTTCGTCGGACAAGGGGAGGCCTGATCGTTCCGCCCCCAGCAGATCGGCCGCCTGGGCGAAACGCGTCTCGATCGCTGGCCCGTCGGTCGAAAAGAGCTGGAAGAGGTCCGAGGTGAGGATTTGCTCGATGCTGAGCGCCCCCATCTCAGGCAGCTCCTCCAGTTGTTCGACCACGACCGGCAGTTCACCGGGGACATCGCGTTGGACGCGGCGAAACACCATCACCTCGCGCGCGTGGAGACCCCGCAAGCACAGGGGGTCGTGGGTGGTGACGATGAAGGTGACGTTGGGCAGCGCCTCCCGGAGCGCCTGAACGATCCGCATCTTCCAGCGCGGGTGTAAGTGGGCCTCGATCTCGTCGATGAGGACGACTGCGCGGCTGTTGGCGAGGGTTGCGCTGTAGCGGTCCTGGATCGCGATGAGGCCTCGCATGATGTCGCAGGCCATCGCGAGGACCGATCGGAAGCCAGACGAGACGAGACTGAGCGGGGTGAGCTGCTCAAGCGGCGGAAGGCCGGGTCGGTCGACGGCCACGCGCAGGAAGCATTTGCCGTATTCAACGACCAGAACTTCTCCCGGCTGTTCGAGGCCAAAAATGATCTTCAGCCGCCGGGCGACATCGTTGAACTGCTCGCGCTTGCTTTCGTCGGCGTAGAGAGCGGCCAGCCACTGTTCGGGGTTTGGCAGGACGTAGCCCGGCTCGAACAGCGACCGGATCGGCGACGACCGGCGAACCCGCTTGTCGCTGGCGAGATAGAGACGGAAGGCGCCGTAGGCGAAGACGGGGAGGCGAGGCATATCGGCCCCGTCCAGCGTCGGGAACCCCGGTCGCACGCCCATTGCGGCGGTCCATCCGTTCTCGTACCGGACCGCAACGTGCCCTCGTCGAGGCCGGCGGCTGTCGGTCGCGCCCATCAGGCCGGGCGAGAGCATGAACGAGCGTGCGTCCTGGGAAAGATCGTCGCGCGTCGGCTGGTCGACGAGAGCGAGCGCCATCGCTTCGAGCAGGGAGCTTTTTCCAGCGGCGTTTTCACCGAGGATCACGAGGACCGAACCTGACTCCTCGCCGGTCGCGCTCGAGATCTGCGCTGGTGGGGGGAGGTCGAGATGGACGCGCTCGAGCGCCTTGAAATTCTCGATCTCGAACGACCGGGGGCGGATGTCGCCCCGGTTCGGCGGCGCGGCCGGACCGGCGCTGGTCAGCAGTTGGTCGGGCCGCTCCAGCAAGTCGAACCACGCCTCCTCGAACAGATCAGCGAAGTCGTCGTCAGCCAGTCGGTCGGCGTAATAGCGATCGATGCGGTTGATCGACAGGGCTGGCCGGACGCCGCCGCCGCCACCCAGTTTGCGCGCCAACTGATAGAGCAGGAGAAACCAGGCGCCGCCGAATTCCAGATTCCGGAAATCGAAGATCGAGGACTCGGTCTCCTCCTTGCCGCGCTCGAACAGGCGATGGCGGTAGGTGTCGAACGCATAGGCGCGTCGCGCCTGAAGCTCAGGGCGATCGAGATTGAAATGGGCGATGGTTGCCCGACCGCGCTCGCCGAGGCCGAGCAGTGCGCCGCCGGGCAGGGCGGCCAGATGTTTGCGGAAATCCTTGCCTTCGCAGGGGTCGAGGAAGACCGCATTGTCGGTGCGGTTCGAGATCCAGTTGCCGCTCGAATTGTCGATGTTCAGCCGGATTTCCTCGTCGTCCGGCAGGCGGCGTCTCAGACCAAAGACCGGAAAGATCGACGGCTCCTTGGGAAGGCAGCCGCTGCAAACCGGGTAGATATTGTCCCAGGCGTTGGCCAGCCACGCATAATAGAGGTGAGCCCGATCCGCATCCCTGCGAGGCGTTTGCGAGGCCGGTCCGGCTTCCTCGCTGGGACGGAACCGGTACGCCCGCGTGGGCGTCTCGCTTTCGCAGAACGCGCATCGCCCGTGAAACAGGCTCTCCAACGCCGTCTGAAGTTGCCGGTCCTGGACCAGGCTCGACGCCATGCTGAAACTGGTCTGGGCCGCGAACCCCGGGTCCATCGAGAAGATTCGGGACAGGGCCTCGCGTCCGGCATCGGCTCGCGTATCCGAGAGGCAGGCCGGCGCGGGGTGGCTGTCGCGGTCGACTTCAAGCATGTCAGGCCTTGGGCGTCTTGGGATTAGGGCGGTCGGCCAGCATGGTGTCGGTTGACGTCTGATCCCAGACCTGGGTCTCCGGCGCGAGGCGCAGGTTGAGCGCGTGCCGCAGGGCCTTGATCCACGGCGGCGTGGGCTCGACCTCAGGCGTCAGCCAGTAGTCGTTGTGGCGGAATCTCGGGGCGCCGATCGGCAGTCTGACGTCGCGGACGCCGGGGCCGAACAGAGGCGCCACGAGGCCCGAAACGATATCGCCGATGACGATCAGGGTGTTGGAGAAGTAGAGGTTCGTCCAGCTGGTCGAGGCGAACGGCGCCGCGTGGTGAGGCCCCCACTGTCCACGTGCGACCTCATAGGAAAATCGCGGCGGGCTGGTCTGTTCGAAGAACGGGGGGCACGTCGGCAAACCCCGCGCCCCGACCCGGAAGTCGAAACGCTCCCGATTCCGCGTGATCAGGATCTCGGCCTTGCTCAGCGGTGACCCGAGCGTGACGTAATCCGAAACCAGCCAGGCGGCTCCACCGGTCTCCCAGCCGTCCGCCAGAATCGTCGCATAGACGCGTTGCGCATCGCGGAAGGCGATGAAGGCGGCGCGATCCTTGGGCTTTCGCTTCAAATGATCTGCCGCCTTCTCGAGCGCCTTGAGGGCGACCGCCGCCGCGCCACCCTTTGGGTGAGCCTTGGCCCAGGTCTCGCGAGGAACCCGTTCATAGGCGGCGGCGAGTATGTCGAGACCGATCGCGGATCCGAGGCTGTGGCCCACCAGGATGATCCGGTCGTATTTTCCGGATTTGGCCAGACGCTCGAGAACGTCGACGCCGGCGCGCCGGATGGCGTTGCGCGCCTCGACGTTCGGCGGGTCGGCGCTGAAGTACCGCGCGGCGTCGCCGGCCACTGGAGCGAGCCAACTGGTCGCGGCAAGGCTTGCGAATACCCCCACAAGAGCGAGGCCCGCCGCAAAGGGTTTCGGGATGAACAGGTCGGCGAAGCTCGAAGGCAGGGCGGCCACGATCATGAAGGCGGCGCCGATCAGCAGCAGGACCACGCCGACGAGCCACACCCGCCTCAGACCCCGCGGCACGCTGGACGGCGGGCGAATGAACAGATCGCGCACCCACCCGAGCGTGCTGCGGACCGTGTTGCCTTGCATCAGATGCGCCCAGTAGAATTCGAAAAAGTCCACGCGGCGCGGGTTGGGGGCGCTCCAGTAGCGTGTCGTCACCCGGCGAAGATCGAAATTATCGTTGATGGTGTCCGGCTTGGCGTAGACGGCGTTGTCGTATGCAGGGACGAGGTTGCGGTCCGAGGACCAGGCGGCTTCGACAAACCCCCAGAGGGTCGACATGGGGCGTTGTTCCCCCATCCCATGGATCAGGACGACGGCCGTCTTCGGCTTCGCCTTGGGCGCGGATGCGGCCGGCGACGGCGTCGGTGCGGGCGTCGCCTTGGCGGTCGAGGCCGCGGTCGTTGTCCTTGGTTTGCGCGCCATGCGAACACTCACCCCCAGAGCGGGTGCGGACATCGGGCCGCACAACCACAAATATGGTTATCTGCGGATCGCGATTTTGTCGAACTGTGGTTTGCGTCAGTGGCGACGTTCGCGGTCGGTCCGTCGTTCCGGAGGCTCCCGGCCCATCGCCCGGTTCGCGAGCGAGGCCGCATAGGCGACGAGCCGCGCCTGGGCGGCAGGCTCGGGAAGGAGTGTGCGAACCACGAGAGCTGCGTTCCGCATACGGGTTTCGATATCGCGCGGAGGCGCCGGTGCTTCACCGGCGGCCTGCCGGTCGCGGTCTCGGGGCCGGTGTCCCGTCACCTGCAGACCCAGCGCGCGCGCCTGGATCCAGGCTTCCCGCCTGAACGCCTCGTCACCTCCAACCCGAACCGCGGCCCAGCCGCGATGCCGGGCGATCCTGAGCATGTCCGCCACCGCATCCGGGTAGGCCTGGGTCGCCGTCAGGCTCCGGCCCCGGTCGCGAAACATGGGATCGGTCGCACGATGATCCCGGAAAAACCGCTCGGGTCTCCCCTGACGGTCCCGTTCGATCAGGTAGCGGTCGAGCAGGGTTGCGGGCACATCGCCCTTGGTCGTCGAGATCGGGGTTTGCGTCTTTCGATCCGGACCGATCCGGTTAGGCTCGAGCTGCGGCTGCGGGGCGCGATCCTTGCTCATGCGCGTTCCTCCTCGCGCGCCATCCGCTGCGGCGGGCCGGCGGCGACACGATCGAGCCAGGCGGCGATGTCTTCTTCCGACGCACCGGGCCGGGGCGGGGGCAGGCCCTCTTCTGCGAACGCACGGGTGATCGCGTCTATATCCATGTCATCGTTCTCGCGTTCTGGAGAGGAGGGCACGACGGTACCGACATCCGGAGAGGCGACCCCCGCGACACGAGGCGGCGGTGGAGGCGGAGGCGTCAGGCGACGACAGAAAGCCGCCTCCGCGAAGTATCTGATCTTGCGGCCGCGGACGCCCGGCACGCCCGCCTTGAGCACGATCAGGGCCTCGGCGGACATCTGCATCAGCTCCTGCGGCAGCATCAGCGCCCGTCTTTGAGAAGACCGGGTGATGCTGCGGCGGCCCGCCCCCAGACCGCGAGGCGCGCTGAAACTCCGGCTGACCTCGGTGTAATAGCCCAGCCTCTCGCTGAGCTCCTGGGCGACCCGCAGCTCCTTGGGCGCGAATACGATCTCAACGCCGCAGTTGGTCAGGATTTCCTCGGTGACGTCCGGACCATAGAGCGCCCTCAGCTGGGCCGGGCTCTGGATGACCGGCAAGAGCCGAAGACCGTATCCGGCGACCCAGGCGAAGGCGTGAGCGAGAACGGGCGCGGGGCCGAGGCGCGCGAACTCGTCCAGAAGCACAAGCACGGTCTGATCCGCAGGCCCGGGAAGCGCCCGGCTGTTCAGATCCACGAGCTGCTGGAAAAGCAGGCTGTAGAGGGGAGCGACGCGGATCATATTGTCCGGACTGGTCCCGAGGTAGAGAGACAGGCGCCCGCTTCTCAGGTCCCGAAGGTCGAAGTCCGAGGCGCTCGTGGCCGCATCGGCCAGAGGGTTCAACCACAGCCCCATCCGGGTCGTGATCGACTGGCGGATGGAGGCGAAAGTGTTCTCGCTGGCAGCGCAGAAATCCATCAGGGCGGACACACAGGCCGCCGGAAGCGGGTCACCCTGCCGACGACGCTCCTCGATCCGCTTCGGAAAGCGGACGCGGGCGTCGTCCCCGGTCAGCTGCCGAAAGATCTCGCCGAGCGTAAAGGGGAGCGCAGAGGTCGCGCCGACATAGGCGCCGACCCCCAGAAAGCCCGTTCTCGCCGCCTCCGCCCAGAAGGGATCCGCCTGCGGATGGGTGGGGAAGAGCATCAGCGCCAGGCGCTGCAGTTCGTCCAGCACGCCGACAGCGTCCGTTCGGTCGATGTGACCCAGGGGATTGTACCGGGCGGTCCGGCCATCCCGGGCGAGCGGATCAAAAAGGATCACGCGCTGCCCGGCCGCGGCCCGAAATCCCGCCGTGGCGTTGAAGTTCTCGCGCTTGATGTCGAGCACCACGACAGAGCCGGGCCAGGTCAGGAGATTGGGAATCACGACCCCGACGCCCTTGCCGGTGCGGGTCGGGGCATAAAGCATGACGTGCTCGGGGCCGTCTGCGATGAGAAAGCCCCCTGATCGTCCCCGGCCGAGCAGAATGCCGGATCGGGCGCGCAGCCCCGCGCGGCGTTCCTCGGACGCTGTGGCCCATCGGGCGGCGCCATGAAGAGGCCGGCGGCGGCTCAGGGCCAGCACGGCGCTGAGGATGAGGGCGGTCAGGCCGGCGCCGATCGCACCGATGGCGAGCCACCGCCGGACATCGGGATCATGGCGGTAGTACCAGAACCAGGCCGGCGTCCGCAGGGGATCGATGTCGGTCGAGAAGCGCCCCAGACCGATGAGTGCGATGAGGCCGGCGATCAGGATGAGACAGCCGAGGAGGACGACGGCGGTGGCAGCGAACGCCGCCGCCCTAGTGGCCGGGGCCGCGTTTGCGAGCGGGGTCATGCCAGACCTCCGTTACCCGAAACCGACCATCGGCCTTGCGCATCTGGACCGCGACATCGACCAGCAGATGCAAAAGGGCCCGGATGTCTTCCCGCGGCAGGTCGCGGCCCCCCTCGGATTCCCGGACCAGAAGCGTCAGCTGCTCGAAAGCCAATGAGGCGCTGTCGGCGTGGACCGTCGTGATCGATCCCGGATGGCCCGAGTTGACGTTGCGCAGATAGAAGAAGGCCGTGCCGTCGCGCAGTTCCTGCAGAAGAATTCGGTCCGGACGCATCCGCAGGGCGCTCTCCAGAAGGGATTTGGCGGTCACCTGGGCAAGTCCCTGACCCTCCTTGGAATAGGTCAGGTGGACGACATTGCGATGAGGGACGACCAACTCCCGGGTGTCCTCGATCGTCAGCAGCCGTTCGTGCTCGGGGATGGCTTCGACGAGTCCCTTGGCGAAAGTCGTCTTGCCGGATCCGGTCGCCCCGGAGACAAGGATGTTTCGCCGGGACACCACTGCCAGTCGGAAGAATGCCGACCAGTCGCCGGCGGCCTTGAGGGCGCTGAGCTCTGCGTCGATGGGATCCGCAACGGCGTCGTCCACCGCAACGACGTTCTCGAACAGGCCGCCGGCCGCGAATGCCTCCAGCCCGAAATGCCGGCGCGACGGTTTACGGATCGTGAGTGATACGGTGCCCGAGGGGGCGGCGGGCGGCAGGACGATCTGGCAGCGCTCGTCGCCAGGCAAGGCGGTCGAACAGATCGGCCGAGCGTCGCTGACGTCCTGTTTGGTGAAGGCCGCGGCCGCCACCGCCAGGGTTCGAAGCCAGGCTTCCGTCAGAACCGGCTCTTCGTGCCAGCGCCACCTGCCGCCTTGCTCGATTCCGACTTCGCCCGGACGGTTGATGACGAGCTCGGTCACATCATCCGGAGCCAGCAAGGGGCGCAACGGAGCGAGGTAGTGTTCGAGGACGGCGGTGTCGTCCATCACCGCACCCGCAAGCGGTAGACGCCGGCGAAATCGAGGTCCTGCGCCACGAAGATCGAGACCTCCGCGCCTTGAGGCTTGCGCAAAGTCGCGGGAATATCGACCGAGTTCTGGAGGGCGATACCGGCGGCGTCGGAGGGGACGCGGGCGGTCTCCCGCACAGCGTCGTTGCGACCGACCGCGGCGTAAAGCCCGTCATCCACCAGGGACAGGAGAAGCGCGCCGCCAAACCGATCCCAGAAGTGGGTGTCGACGCGGCCATCGAAACCGGCCCGGCCGAGGGCGTCGGCCGCCGGCGAGGCCAGACCGACCGAAACGCCCGCCGGGGTGACCGCGCGGGTCCAGAGGACGAACAGCCGGTTTCTCCCCTGCTGAAGGCCGCCCTGATATTCTCCCAGCACGCGCGTGCCCCGTTCCAGGAGCACGACTGCGCCGCTGTCGGAGTAGACGTCTCGCGGCAGAATGCAGTTCACGAAACCCGGCGTCGCGCTGTCCATGGCCGTCTGCAGGACACACGGGATGGCCGCGCCGGCCGTGAGCAGGAGATTTCTGTCGCCCAGCACGTTCGCGCGCGCCTGTTGGATTGTCGACCCCCGCCTCAGGGCGTCGAGCGGTGTCGCACCGGCCTGGCCGGTGGAGATCGGCATCGCTGACGCCGAGCCCGTCGCCGGCGAGACGTGCGGGCCCGATCCGCCGGATCCCTGCCGACTATAGGCCAGAACCGGGGACCGCCTTGCTTCATCTGCGATCGCCTGCCTCCGATCCGCCGCCGACGGTTCGCCCGTTGCGCGGCCTGGACTGCTCTCAATCGCAGGGACGGGCTCTCCCGCCGGCGTGAGGGCGGGCGCCGCCGGATCAAGCGTCTCCTCGCCCAGGGTCGGCGCCGCCGGCTCCCGTCTTGCCGGCTCGAACGGCACGAGCTGGCGCGCGGGCTCCGTGTCGCCGGGTGTGCGCGCCTTCTCGGCGTCGCCCCGGTCCCAGGTGGCGTAGAGGAAGACCGCGCATCCAAGTCCAAGAGCGCCGAGGGTGACCAGCTTTGAGCTGCGACCTCCGAAGCGACCGGCGATCGGGGAGATGCCCCGGTCCGTCATGGGAGGCGCGACAGGGCCGTCCCGGCGGACGTCCGCAGACGGCCGGTCGTCAGGTTCGGGAGACTCGGTCATGGGCGGGTTCCTTGCATTACGGTTCGGTCGACGAGCGGCGAGGCCGTGCCTGTGCCGGTCCCGATCCCGCGTGCGTCGTAAGCGTCGTTGAAGATGCACAGCACCGATCGTCCGCGTCGCAGACGCAGTCCGGGAGCGACCGCGTGCACCACCACGAATTCGCCGCGGACGTCGAATGGGACGAGACTCTCCACGCCTTCGGAGGACACCGCGAAGATCGACGGGATGGGTTGATTGGCGGGGAACCGCAGGACAGTGAAGCGGCCGTTGTCAGTCACCTCGCTCGGCTGAAGGTCGGTCGCCCCCTGGACGGTGTAGGCGAGGTTGCGGTGTCCGGTGAGGGCGGCCTGATCCAGCGTCAGATCGAGCAGGCGCGCCTCGATGGCTTCGCTCGCGGCCTCGAGCGAGGACACGGTCGCCGCCTGAAGATCGTGCGGGTAGCGGAACCGGATCTGATAGGCGATGGCCGACCGATCCCGGGCGTCGCGCGCCGCGAGCTCGAAAGCGTAATGGCGGCGCTCGCCCGCGCGGTCCGTGACGACGAGAAGGTTGGTGGCCTGCAGTCGCTCGCGGGGCTTCAGAAAGAGAACCGAGCCCTCCGCGGCGACTTCCCAGCTGACGCTGTCGCCGATCGCGACATGGCGAATGGTCTCGTCGGGGCTGAAGACGATCTGCGTCGCGGTGCGAAAAGCGCCGGCCACGCGGTAGATCGAGCCCGGCGCATAGTCGACCTCGATCATTCTGGCGTCCCGGGGCGCGTCGTCAGCCAGCGCCGGCGTGGCGCAGAGAAGGGCGAGACCGGCGCTCAAGGCGAGTATGAGCCTTTTCATCGAACCACCTCCGGGTCGGCGCGGTAGGAGGTCACCTGAAAGCCCAGCGGATTGCGCAGGCGATCCGGTTCCGACATGGGCGCCCGGGTATAGGTGAAGGCGACGGTGGCGATCCAGTCGCTCTCCGTCACTTGCTGGGCTTGCCGCACCGTGCGGTGGAAACGCACGTTGGCGACCCCCGCGTTGATGAAACCGATGGCCCGGATCGAAACGACCGCCTCTGCGCCGGGTCCGTAGAGGTTCTGCGGACTGGAGGGGTTCGAGCCGCGATAGTGGTCCGCCCAGCGTCGTTGCTCCGTGCCGCCGGACAGGATGGAGACCAGGGAGAAGGTCTCTTCCGCCGCAGGATCGAGATAGCCCTCGCGCGCCCGGACGTACTGACCGAGGAAGTATTTGCTGACGGCCTCGTCATAGGTCGCCGGCCCTTCCGCCGACGACAGACCGCGGACCACGTCCACGGCCCCCGTCGACTGGTCCACACGCACGACGAAGGGTTCCGTGGTCTTGAGCGGGGTCAGCACCACGACGGCGGCGACCGCGACCAGGGTCAGGCCGGAGGCGACCCCGGCGACGGTCCAGGCCAGACGCCGCGACCGGATCGCCGCAACGAGACGATCCTGATCCCACCGGCGCGCTTCGGCGAAGTAGGTTTTCAGGTCGGAGGAGGGGACGCCGGTCATGCGCAGCCCCCCGCGCCCGGCGCTTCCGCCTCTCTCGTGATCGGCGCCCCCGCGCTCGCAGGCGTTGGCTCAGCGGGGGGCGGAGGCGCCAGGACCGAGCCGTAGGGATTGGCCGGCCGGCGATGACGGCCGTCGCAGATCGGTGCCTCGGACGGCCCCAGCGTCGTGCAGCCGGTAAGGACGGGCATTGAGAGGACGAGCAGACACAGACTTGAGACGGTTCGGAGAGGGGACATCAGCGTGCTCCAGTGGGACGGATGGATCCGCCGCCGCGCGGCGGTTGACGGCTGGCTTCGAGCGGGCCACGCGCTGCGCCGCTCGGGCTCGATCCCAGGGCCGCAGCATTGGCGAAGTCGGCGAGGCCGGCGCTGGCGCCGCCCGCGATCCCGGCGGCGATCGCCGGTGTCTGGAGGAAGAAGATCGCTCCGAGCAGACACAGGGCGATGAAGATCAGGCCGCCGACCATCGGATCGCCGCCCTCGATCGCGCCCCACTGATCGCGGACCAGCGAGAGGACCAGTTGGAAGATGGTGATGATCAGGGCGAACAGGACGAGGTAGTTCACGGACTGGGAGAGCCAGCCAAAGAAGAAGCGCCGCGTCGCATCGAACAGGGCGCAGGCGATGAAGATCGGGCCGAGCGTGACCAGGAGCGCCAGCGCCAGCTTCGCGACCAGCACCACGCCGAAGCCGAGCGCGCAGGCCAGCGCGCCGACGATGAAGACGGTTGCCGAAACGAGGTAGGGCGCCAGATCGAAAGCCGATCCTTCGCTGCCGATCTTCTCACCGAGGTAGCCGGCATAGGCGAGAAATTGATCGAAGGCGCCGCCGACGTTCGGCGTCTCGGCGCCGCTGATCGCGCGCGCGAGAAAGTTCGGCAGATCCCTGAACAGGGGTTCGGTGACGAACTCCGAATAGGCGGGCGTCGTCGCCAGCACGTAGATGAACAACAGCTTGATCGCCCGGATCGCAAAATCCATGATCGGCTCGCTGATCGCGCCCCGAAAGATCGCAAAGCCATAGAGAACGACGTAAAGCACCAGAGCGATACGAAGCGGCCCCTCGACCTCGGCGATGACCGATCCGAGCCGATCGCCGAGGAAGACGTTCAGCCTCTCGTCGAGGAAATTGTAGGCCGGCTCGAAGACCCGGAACGACATCGCGACCTCCTAATGAGCCTGCCGGTAGGCGGCCATGCGGTCGGCGCGGCGCGCTTCGGCGAGGCGCTTGCGTTCGAGGTCGCACGGCGTTCCGCCCGCGCCCCGGTCGCAGTTCGCAACGGCGGCTTCGAGCGAGGCGCGGTCAGACGCTGATCCTGACGGCTCCGAACGGGGCTCGCTGCAGGCCGTAGCGAGCGCCGCCAGCGCGACGGCCGCGGCCCTCACCGGAAAGCCTGGCGATAGACATCCATCCGCGAGGCGCGTTCCGCCGCGACCCGTTCGCGGGCGCGCTGCTCCTCGAGTCGCGTCTCGGCGGCTTGCGTCAGGGCCAGACCTTGCAGCCTGATCTGCTCGTTCTGGATGATGGCCTGCTCGGCGGCGAGGCGGGCGTTCAGATCCATCACAGCCCGCGCATTGGGCGCGGTGTCCAGCGCCCGCCGCAGTGTTTCCAGACCTTCGAGGCGGCGGGTCGCCGATCGGTCGATGCTCTCGCCGATGGCCAGGTCCCGCGCTGCGAGCGCGCCGGACCTCTCCAGGGCGGCGGACGCTGCGGTCTCCTCTTCCGCTGTATAGAGGCGGGTGTCCCGACGGATGGCGTCAGCCCGTTCTGCGAGGTCGCCGAGGGCGGAAAGGTCGCCGTCGGCGGCCGCGCGAAGGGTCGCCAGGTCCGGAAGGGGATTGCGGATCTCGGGCAAACCGAGGCTCCCGGCGACGGCGTTGACGTTCGAGAGGTCGTTCAGGCTGTTGAACAATTCCTGGCCCTGCCGCACCTGCGCCTTGAGGGCATCCAGTTGTTCCATGGCCGTGCGGGCGTCCTTCACCATCTGGGCGAAGGAGGTCGGGTCGTAGACGACCTGCTGGGCGTTCGCGGGCGCCGCCAGGGCGAGGGCGAGCGAAGCGCTCGCAGCCAGAATCGCGGTCTTCATGTCGATCTCCTTTGCGTGTGAAACGGCCCCCGCCAGTCGGCGTAGTCGTCCCCGGCTCCGGCTCTCAGCCGGTCCAGCAGGGCGACGGT
The DNA here is from genome assembly GCF_058681645.1 of Brevundimonas sp. ALps5. Taxonomy (NCBI): domain Bacteria; kingdom Pseudomonadati; phylum Pseudomonadota; class Alphaproteobacteria; order Caulobacterales; family Caulobacteraceae; genus Brevundimonas; species Brevundimonas sp. ALps5. The sequence continues at coordinate 3,097,268 of NZ_CM178744.1, forward strand.
TTCGGTTCGACCCGAAAGGACGGCGAGCTCGTCCTCGAGACCTTTGAGGTCGAGTTCGACGACGACGCTGTCGTGACCCTGCTTGACCAGGAAGCGACGCGACTCCGGCGTCAGCTCGTCGCGGATCAACCGGAACTCCTCCTCGCTCAGGCCGAAGCCGTCGACATAGTCGCGCGCCTGGGCGTGGGCGTTCGGCAGGAAGATCTTGGTCGCGCACTGCTCCAGGATGGTGTGGGCGATAGGTGAGCGCAGGGCGTCGGCCGGAGACTGGGTTCCGAAGACCATCAGGGCGTTCTGCTTGCGCCAGGTCTTCAGGCCATCCTGCGCGAGGTCGGTGAAGGCCGCGTCGCCGAGAACCTTCCAGAACTCATCGATGTCGAGGACCAATCGCCGCCCGTCCACGCGTTGGGCGATGCGGTGGAACAGGTAGAGCATCATCGGGGTGCGGACCTCGGGGTGGTCCAGCACGTCCGTCATGTCGAAACCGGCGAAGCGGGCGTCCAGCGACAGAGCGTCGTCGTCCCCGTCCAGAGCCCAGCCCAGCGGCCCGGCCTGGGTCCAGCGTTCGAGACGCGCGCCGACGCCGCCGCTGTCGGACTGGCCCAGAAGGCTGCGGAGAGCGGTCAGGGATCGTCGCTCGCAAGGCAGGGCCTCAAGGGCGGCGACGGCCTCGTCGATGGCGCGCGCGTCCTGGACCGAGAGGGTCTCATCGGGCCGGGTCACAAGGGTGCGAACAAGCCTGCTGAGAAAGGCGCGATTGGCCGGTGAAGGCGCCAGCGCCTTGAAGGGGGCGAACCCGGTCGGCTCGCCGTTTCGCAGAGCGAGATAGGTTCCGCCGCACGCCCGGACGAAGATCTCGGCGCCACGATCCTTGTCGATGAAGAGCTGCTGGGGGTCGAAACGCTCGAGCTGCGCCAGCATGAAGTTCTGGACCACCGTCTTTCCAGACCCCGACGGTCCGCAGATGAAGGTGTGACCCAGGTCGCCCACGTGGAAGTTGAAGTAGAAGGGCGAGCCGGCGGTCGTGCGAAGGGTGGCGACCGAGGCGCCCCAATGATTGCCCGACGGCTTGCCGACAGGGTAGGCATGAAACGGCGAAAGGGCCGCGAAATTCCTCGAGGTGATGGCGGCGGGGCGCGTCCTTCGGGCGAAGCCGCCCGGAAACTGCGACCAGAAAGCGGCCTCGAGGCCCAGATCCTCGCGCGCGACGACGAGCCCGGAATCCGCCAGGTGCGCTCTGGCCTTGGACAGGTGATCCGCCAGAGCCGCGGAAGTGTCGCCGAAAACGAGGACGGAGGCCTGATGCTCTCCGAGGACGAAGCGGTTGCTGACCAGGTCGTCGAGCGCATCCGACAGGCCCTCGATCTGGGACGACGCCCGGTCGCGAGCCGAGACCATCTGGTTCTGCTTGCGCTCCATGACGGATCGGCCCGCCGCCTTGGACAGGAAGGCGAAGGACTGGGTCATGACGAACCCGAAGGGCGCGCTCAACAGCGCGTTCCAGAGGCCCGGGCGCGTCGACGCGGGATACTCCTTGATCGCCAGCACCCCCGCAAAGCGGGCGGCGTCGATATCGCGGATTTCCAGGGTCTCGCGTCCGAAGATGACCCTCACGGTGTAGGCTGCCGAGCCGAGATGGCCGTAAACGATCGGCGCTCGACCGGACTGTCCGGTCAGCACGAGCCTGATCAGTTCCATCGGCTCCGAACACCAGACCTCGCGGTGCGCGTAGAGGCCGAGGCGTCGGGGAGCGTATCGGCCGAGGTACTGTTCGAGATCGCGTCCCGCGTCTTCCAGACGTTTGATGAGCTCGGGCGCGATCTCCATGTCCCGGCGTCGGGCCGCCTGCAGGCGACGCATGAGGGCGCCCGCACGATCGCTCGCATCCCGGCCCGGGTGAAGCACCAGGGTGACGAAAAGCTCGTTCACGAACAGCCGGCGGCCGCCGAGCCGCCGCTCATAGGCGTCGCTCAGCTCCCGGGCGAAGTCCGAGCGGAACCCGCTCGCCGTCTCGGGTTGGACTTCACGTCGAACGATATGGTGCCAGATCGCCAGCCGGTCGTCGGCGAGGTTGCGCCAGGCCTGGTTGAGCTTTGTGTGCCAGTCATTGAGATCGCGCGGGTCGGCGGTTTCGAACGCCGCTCCCTGGAGTTGGAACGCCATCATCAGGGCGCCGCTGTCGAGGACGACGACATGATCGCTCGCGTGCCGCGCATAGGGCAGGCCGGCCGTCGCATCGGCCTCCTTGCGGAGCCGGGACGGGGTGGGGCGCGGATCAACCACGAGCCAGCTCCCCGGGGTGAAATCGCCGTACGAGCGGGAGGGGCGTCGGCGAACTGCCGCCCCACAGAGCCCCGTTGCGGGACCGGCCCTTGGTGTCGACGAAAGCCAGCAGCAGCCGGAAGGCGTTGTGATCGACCCGGCAGATCGCGCGAAACACCAGATGCAACGCCGGTGCGGTCATGAGGTAGAGCAGGCTGCCTCCCACCAGGAAGGCGAGGCCCGAGACCATGACGTTCACGCCCATGGCTTCCATCGGGACACCCATGATCATCGCCGGCCGGGTGCAGGCGAGAAACAACGGCTCTTCGATCAGACGTTCCTCAGCCATGACCGGAGCCGCTCAGGACGAGGGCGGTCTTGGCCAGGCCAAGCCCGAGAAGGCCGCCGGCGAGGGCCTGTGCGAAACGCGTCGGCGAGATCAGCTTGACGCCGAGCATCAGGCCGAGGGCCAGGGCGCCGACGGCTCCAGCGACGATCAAGATCACGTCGGCGGCGGCCATCAGGCGCCGCCCGTGATCAGGCCGACGATCTCGGCAGCCCCGAAGACCACGACGATCCCGAGGATGACGATCGCGGCGCGTCGCAGGTCGAACAGGCCGAACATCCACAGGATGCCGACGACCACGACCGCGAGGATCGCCAAAAGCCGGGCTGTATTGCCGGTCAGCATGTCGACGACGTTCTGCAGCAGGCCCTCGACATTGGCCGAGGCGAAGGCCGGCTGAACGGAGATCAGGGTGGTGGCCAGTGCGATGGCCCCGACCGCGCAATGGCGTCGGTGAGTGAGGGACAGGATCACGGGATGACGCTCCAGGTCTGGGTCTGTGAGGCGGGGACGAACAGGATGGCGGCGTTGGCTCGGGCGAAAACGTCCCAGGCCGCGGGCGGCGAGACGGGCTCCAGGGCGGGATCGGAGGCGGGGCCTTGGGGACCGGCCGGCGTCAGAGGGCCGGGTTCTGCAAGGCCGAGGCGCATGGCCGAGGCTTCCACGCGCGCGACGTAGCCGTTGCGAAACCCTCGCTCCGGGTGGCCGGTGTTGTAGCGGGACAGGGCGACGCGCAGCGCCTGCTGGCGGTCGCCATGGGATGGCGTGGCGTCGTAGCCGGCGCGCAGCACCGTCGCGGCCGCCGCAAGGTTGCGGCAGGGGTCGAAGGCGTCTGCGATCGACAGACGCAGCCAGTCCAGATTGGCGGAGTTGATCTGGGCGAGACCGAGATCGATGTTGGCGCCAGACGAGATCAGACGCTTCGCGGTCGCGATCGCCTCGCCGCGCGACTGGGGCTGACGCACGGCAGAGCCCCGGTTGACGCCGATGGCGAGCGGGTTGAACCGACTCTCCGCATGGGCGATCGCCGCGAGCGTCTGCGGGGAGACGCTAGGGGCGCACTGGGCCGAGAGGGCGAGGACGAGCGCAAGATCGAGCACGGCGGGGCTCCTGATGAGAGCCTCAGGAGACCGCATCCCGGACGCGGTTTCGATCCGTCAGGGCGCCACCGGCGATCTACGGGGCGAAGGACCTCGGCTCCGCCTCCCGGCGATCGTCGCGCATGAGCACGGCCACGGCCTGCACCCTGGTTCTGACGCCGAGCGTGCGGCAGCCGAGAAGGATGTGATCGTCCACAGTCCGGGCGGACAGATTGAGGCGCTCACCTATCTGCCGGGAGGAGAGGCCTTCGGCCGCGAGCTTCAGGCAGTCCGACTGTCGATCGGAAAGCTCTGACGCGACGGTCAGCTGCAGGGGATTGCGGGGAGGAGAAAGCGACTGGGACATGGACTCAAGCCAGACCCGGATCGGCGTTTGCGGCAAGTCCGCAAGGTTCACGCAGGAAATCTACGGTGTGAGATCGCTCTCGCCTAACCGTCCTCATCCGCCGACGGTTTGACGAGTCGACCGATCCGCTCCTCGAGCCAGGCCTGCGCCGCGTCATCGCGTCTCACGGCCTGCATGCCGAGATCCTTCAGTGTCCTCGTGAAGGCGTTGATGATCGATCGCGTATCGAGCTCCATGATCGCGTCGCCGACCTCCTCGTCGAACTCCTGGGTGACGACGCGCAACGCGAGCATGGCCTTGTTGTCCGCGCAGCGGACGGCGAACTCCGGCGACCCCAGCGCCATGCAGTCAATGATCGCATACGGATCGCTGTCGGTGGCCTCCGCGAAGCGGTGGATGCGCTCGAGATTGATCTTTCCGTTCCCCGCCTCGAAGTGCTCGTAAGACCGCTTGGCCATACCCATCGCTTCCGCGACATCGGCCGGCTTCATTCGCCTGTGCAGGCGGATCAACCTCAGGGCCGCAGCGAGAATTTCGTTCTGGGATCGGGGACGATCGCTTTCCATCAGCTCGGTTGCCTCGGGTTGTGGAGGTCAACGCGATTCTCGACGCCGTACTCCCGGTGGTTGAAAAATGGGGCAGTTGAGCATCAAATGAAAGACGGGAAGCTCACGGTGTCCCAAGTCTTGCGGAAAGTGCGCAAAGAACATGCGGTTCGTGTATGAAATCTGATATCCGGCTCTCAGCTACTCATCCGCCCTCTCAGCGAAATGATCGCGCCGCGTCGTCTCTTGCCGCGTCGTCTCTTGCCGCGTCGTCTCTTGCCGCGTCGTCTCTTGCCGCGGCGCCGGCCCTTGCGCAGGCCGGTGGCCTGTGATGCGCGAAAGGGACCAGTTCGCCGTCGCCCACACCGCCCTGGCCGGTTACGCCGCAGCGGGGCGTTTCGGCTGGGGGCACCCGCTTGTCGCCACCAGCCTCGCCAGTGAGCTGGGTTTGAGCCCGACGCCGGTTCGCGAAGCGCTCGCCCATCTCGCCGGGGAGGGCATAATCGAACATCGGCCGGGACGCGGCTATTTCGCGCCCAGCCCGACAGCCGCTGATATTGTTGGGCTTTATGAACTTCATCGCCAGTTCCTGCGCTGGTCCTCCGCTGAGGGCGTCTCTACCGAGGCGCCGCCTGTCATGCCGGCGGCGGATGAGGTCCTGCGGATCGAAGGCGTGTTCGACCAACTCGCCAGGCAGGGCGGAAACGGCGCAGTCTTCGAAGCCTTTCGCCGCGTTTCCGCGCAACTCAGACCGATCCGCAGGATTGAAGCGCTCCTGCAGGCCACGGGATTGAAGATCGCGCTCGAAATTGAACGTCTCCGCACCGACGGCCGGGCTGCGGAGTTGGCGGAGGCGATCGACGAGTATCATGAAGGCCGGATCGCGCTCTCCACCTCGCTTGAAAAAGTGATGCGGCAATCGGCATGAAGTATATTTCAAATATAGTTTGAAAATACGCGGGCCGGATCGCCTTGTGCTTCTACCGGCCATTCCGGCCGGGTGAAGGAGGTAAGTCATGCTGAACAAGACAAGCTCGAGCCTGATCGCCCTGGGCTCCGCCCGGCGCGAAACCCGTGCGGATTCCAGTGGGACGCACATGGAGCTCATCGGCGGCCAGTTCTACACCAAGGCCGGCGTCGGGGCGGAGGTCACCCGTCTCGGCTCGGCCCGGGAAGAAACCAGGGCGGTCGAGGAAGGCAAGCGGGCCGAACTCGTGCCCGAGCTCCGTTACACCACGGCGGAAGTCCGCCTCGGCTGAGCGGCTGCGGAGCCGTCGGCGTCGCCGGTGGCTCCGTTCGCTCATGGAGACCTCCATGAAAACCATTCTGACACGCGTCATCGTTTGCGGTTCAGTCCGGCAGACGACCCGCGCATGCGATTTCGGAGACAGGGCGGAGCTGATCCCACCCTTCTTCTACATCCTGTCGACCACCCTGAGGGGGCCTGCCTCGTGAGCAGGTCTGGGGCCCGCCCGGACCCGGAGGTCATTTGTGCGCCTTGCCGTCCGGCGTCCGGGCGCGGCAACCGTTCGGGGTCTGTAGAATGAAGTCCTTCCTCAGGGATGGCGTGCATGCCGCCATGGTGGGCGGTGACCTCGCCCTGATCGACCTCGACGCCGACGCCTATCTCTGTCTTGCGGCCGCCGCGTCCGACGTGTCCGTCGGAGACGGCGGCGTCCTGCATCTCTCCGGGCCAAGTGCGATCGCGATCACCGAAGCAGGTCTCGGCGCGGATCGCCCGGGCCGGCCGACGCGGACGCCCCCTGCATTGCCGGGCAGGACCGTCATCCACGATACGCCGCCGCGCGTTACACTCGGCGAATTTTTCAGGGGCGTGGAGGCCGTACGCGATGTCCGGCGTGCGCTTCGGGGGACCGGGCTATATCCGATCCTCGCCATCGCGCCGCCCCCCGATACAGCGGCAGATCCATCGGCGATCGTGGACGCGGCCAGAGCCTTCTGGCGCATGGGGCCATGGCTGCCCCTGGAGGGCGAATGTCTCGTACGGTCGGCCATGCTGATGAGCTACCTCCGACGCGCCGGCCTGTCGGCGGACTGGGTCTTCGGCGTCCGCCTGTGGCCCTTTTCGGCGCACTGCTGGGTTCAGGTCGATGATCTCTGCCTTAACGACGACATCGAGCGGCTCGCCGCCTACACGCCGATCTACTGCCGATGACCATTCCCACGCCCGACCTTCGGGGCTACGTCGTCATTGATCAAGGCGGCCCTCCCTCCGGCGCCGGCCCCGTCGTCGACGCGGCTCGAAGGCTTCTCGACGCCGGTTGGCGAAAGGCTCTCGAGTTCGACGGTCTGGCCGTCTTCCTCGGACCGGAGTCTCCGCTCAAGGCGATCCAGGTTCATCGGCGTCACATCCTGATCGGAGACTGGCGAGGCGACGGCGCCTTCCTGTCGAACCTGGTCGCGCTTCATCGCTCCGACCGCGCCCTGGCGCACGCGGTCGTGTCGCAGGGCTGGGGGCGCTACGTCCTTTTGTGGCGGGGCGACGACGGTGATCTGCGTCTTCTTCGCGATCCGAGCGGCGCCCTCGACTGCATCTGCTGGCGGCGGCAATCGGTCTCTGTCGCGACCAGCCAGCCGCCCGAGGCCCTGAATGCGGTCCTGCCGGACGAGCTGGAGATCGACTGGCCCGTCCTGGGCGAAATCGCCGCCGCGGTGAATCTGGCCTCTGACCGGCTTGCCCTGACCGGGTTGCACGCCATAGCGCCGGGGAGCCTCGCACGGATCGGTGAGGTGGTGACCCAGGAAGCGATCTGGACGCCGACGCGCTTCGCAGCGACCGCCGGCGACTGGGATGATCGACCGGAGAGCCTGGTGGAGGTTGTCGATCACACCGTTGCGGCGCTCGTGGACGGACAGGAGCGCCTCGTCACCGAGATCTCGGGAGGTCTGGACTCTGCGATCGTCGCAGCCAGCCTCGTCGAGGGAGGGCAGGGGACGAAATCGCGGTTCGTGAATTATTTCGATGACCAGCCGGAGGGGGATGAACGGGCCTTTGCTCGCGCGGCGGCGGATCGGCTCGGCGTGCATCTGGAGGAGGTCCACAAGCCGATCGCGCCCCTCAACCGCCGACAGTTTGATCCGCTTGGCCAGGGCGTGCGCCCCGCGCTCCATGGGATCGACATGGTCTACGACGCCGACATGGCCGGTCGGGCGCGCAAGGCCCGCGCGACCGGCCTGCTCACCGGACAGGGCGGCGACGCCGTCTTCTTCCAGTCGCCCGACCCCCTCGTCGTGGCGGACCGCCTGCAACGCGAGGGCGCCAGGGGCCTGGACCCGTCCTATCTGGCGGCCGTGGCGCGCTGGACCCGGCATTCGGCCTGGACCATCGCCAGACACAGTCTCTTTCCCAAACCGCGCCCGCCTGCGACCACGCGACGACATCGATGGCTGGACGGGGTAGAGGGGCTGCCGCCGGCCAAGGCTCGGCAGGTTTTGCAACTCGCCAACTGCCAGACCTACTGGAGCGACTGTCTGCGCGCCCGTTCGGCGACGCTCCTGCACCCGCTTCTGACGCAGCCGGTGATGGAACATTGCCTCGCTATCCCCACCGACCGGCTCACCCTCGGGGCGAGAGATCGAGGGCTGGCAAGACTCGCCTTTCAGGACAGGCTGCCGCCGGCCCTCTCCGAGCGGCGGGACAAGGGCGACCTCAGTCGCTTCTACGCCCTGGTGGTGCGCCAGAGTGTGGCCGTTCTGAAAGAGCTGCTCGTGGGCGGGCGGCTCGCGCAAAAGGGCCTGATCGACACCAGTGGATATGATCAGGCCCTCTCCGACGCGCGCCTAATCTGGGATCCTGCCACCAACCGGTTCCTGATCCTGGGCGCGCTGGAAGTCTGGGCGCGGACTTGGGAGGCGCGTATCGGTCGGGTGCGGCGGGCCAAGGTAGCGGCTGAGCCAATCGAGAATGCGTAGGTGCAGGTCCCTGATATTGGCGGGGCTAACGAACTCATGGCTCTCGCCGAGGTAGGTGACCAGTTCCGCTTCGCGGTTCAGCCGATAAAGCGCGCCGAAGATCGCGTCGAAGCGGGAGCCGTCGAAGTCGCTCTGGATGAGCAGGGTTGGGGTATGGATACGATCGACCGCATAGAGCGGGCTGCGAGCGATGTAGCGCTGCGGGTCCGTCCCCAGGGGCGCCCCGAGGCCGCCCTGGCCGCCTTCGAGCCAGCCGCTCTGGATGGAGACGCCCGCCTCTCCGCTCAAGGTTGAATAGAGCCGCGGCTCATAGGCCTCACTGAGATCCGCATAGCCGTTGGAGGCGATGATCGCCTTGAAGCCATCGGTCTGTGTCGCTGCCCGAAGAGCGCCGTAACCACCGAAACTGTGCCCGATCAGGGCCGCCCGCCGCGTGTCGCATCGGCCCTCGGCGCAAGCCGTCTCTACGATTGCCAGCAACTGTGCGCCGAGGTCGTCCAGATCCGTGGACGGAGAGGCCCGCTCAGGCAGGCTCGGCATCAGAACGGCATAACCTGCGGCAGAGAGGATGGCCGGATTTATGTGCAGGTTCAGGGAGCCCGGCAACAGGCGCGAGGGCGGAGCCGCGAAGGTCGCACCGGGGTAGGCGATCACAACGACCGGCGGCGGTCCGGACGTCGGCGCGGCGGGAAGCAACAGCCAGCTGCTCAGGGGCTGCCCCGCCGGGCCCGGATGATCGACCTGGACGACACGGCCCCAGTCCCGGCGATCGAGATCGTCATTGACGGACGCCAGTGCGATCGATCCCGCTAGGGTTCGCAGCCGCACCCGGGTCGCTCCCCCCGAAGAGCGCAAGCGCGTCACGAGGAAGGTCGCGTCCGGGCTTGCCGCTGTTGCGGTCTCGCCTGCCGAGAGGGGGCCGAAGCAGCGCGCCGGGCCGTCTACGCGCCGCAGGCAACCCGCCGCGTCGAGCAAAACCTCCTCGCCGAGTTGATCCGGGTTCGGATTTCGGGTCGCCCGCGCGCCGAGATCACCAGACGTCCCGGCGTCGATGAGCCTTCCCTGCACGGTTGCGGACGAGGAGGCGGACGGGAAGGGCGTCAGACCACTGCTGCGGGCGATGAAGGCGCCGCCGCGAAAGCGGGCGAGGGCTTCGCCATCCTCGACCTGCGGCACGATCCTTTGGCGGCCGTTTCGATCTGTCGTGAGCCATCCCTTGGATCTGTCAGCCGTTCGAACCTGAAAGACCGGGCGATCGGAATCCCAGCTGGCCCGCGCGATGGGAATGGTCTGGCTGTCGCCGTCGATCCACGGTGTGGCGTCGCCCAGATCGACGGCGTTCGCGGACCCGTCCCGACCGAGAAGCCAGAACTGACCCGCCTCGAAACGTCCACCCGTCTGTCTGGAGAAGGCGATCAGGCGGTCCGAGCGCGGGGACCAGGACAGCAGGTGCGATGTGAAATCCTGATCGGGCAGGGGCTCCGCGGTCGCGCCCGTTTCAAGGTCGACCAGGATGAGACGCCGCACGCGCTTCGGCGTGCCGGTGAACATGACCGTGTCCAGCCCGTACTGGATGTCCGCGCCGTCGAGCAGCGCCGCCGCTGAGCGCCCGTCCGGCGAGAGCGAGACGTCGATGATCGGGCCTTCGAGGAGGAGGGTCTCGCGGCCGGTCGCAAGATCGACCTGCAGCATCTGGAGCGGCGTGCCCTTGTCGCGCGTGTCGCGGGCCGCGCCGCTGGGCAAGGAGATCGCCGAGGGCGAATGTCCGCTCTCTGCGCGCCGCCAGAGGTCGGTCTGCTTTACAACCGACTGGGCGTAGACGCCGATGATGTAAGGCAGGACCCCGTTCCGCCGGGCGACGACAACAAGCTCCGTTTGCGAACGCCAGACTACGGTTTCGCCGAAGCGCGCCAGTTCAGGGGAAAGATCCAGCCACCGCACAGCGCCCGTCGCAAGCGTCATGACGCCCATGCTCCAGCCCGCTTCCGACAGCCGGTAGACGACCATCTGCGCGCCGCCGGGGGAGAAGGGGCCTGAGGCGAAGCCCGAAGCGTGGCCCGGATCCTCCAGCGTATGGGTCAGGGCGCCGTCCGTGGCGGAAAAGACCTCTAGCCGGCTCAGCAAGGTCTCGGTGAAGTAGTCGTACCTGTAGGTGCTGGCCGTGTTCCACGGCGCCTGTCGTTCCAGAACGACCCATCGGCTGTCCGGTGAGATGCGGACGTTGCCGACGGCCTCCTGTGTGAGCAGGTCGTCCAGGGTAAACGGTCGAAGGGTCTCGGGGTGGGACGTCGTTTGACACGGGGAAGGGCTCGCGGCGACCAGAAGGGTCGCCGCGGCCACGAGGCCGAAAGTAAACTTCATCACCAGCTCCGGGTCAGCTGGACGGAAACGAAGCGGCCAAGGACATTGGTGTTGGCGGCGTCAAAGGCGACGCCTTCAGGCGAGTCATAGAAGGGCGGGTCGCGATCCAGGAGGTTCTGGATGTTGAGGGTCACCGCCGTTCCGCCGAGGGGGCCGCGAGTGGGCGTGTAGCGGACCTGGACGTCCGCCGTCGTCCAGGAGCCGATGGGGCGGCCTGCGGCGTCCGGATAGCCGTCCACATAGTTGACCGCTGCGGAGGCGCCCCATTCGAGACGGGTCCAGTTCACAGAGGCTCGCCCGCGCAGATCGACGGGCAGGTTCGGACTGTTGATGCCGGACTGAACGGGGGCGGTGGGGGTGGCCCGGGTATCGAAGCGGTCGAGATAGGTCAGGTTGGCGTCGAGGTCGAACGCGTGGTCGCCGATGTCGAAGCCGTAGTCGAGATTGGCGTCGATCCCCTCGAGCAGGACGCTCGAGGTGTTCACGAACCGCGCATCGACGATGGCCCCATAGGCCTCGGCGGGAAACAGGTCTGCCAGAGCCGTCGTCGGAAGGTCCAGCAGCGCCTGCATGTCAGCCCGGTCCTGGCCATTGTTGACCGGATCGATGATGCGGACAAAGGCCGACAGGGCGGGATTGGTGAGCGCAGTGGTGAGAGCGGTGAAGGCCGGCTGACCGATCTGGTTGTCGAACTCGATTCTGAACAGATTGACGCCGACCCGCAGCCCCGGAATGGCCGCCGGTCGATAGTCTCCGCCGACCGTCCAGCTTTTGGCCTGCTCCGGCTCCAGATTTGGATTTCCGCCGTACAGGATTTCCGCGAGAACCTGCTGGGATCCGCGCGTCAGGAAGGTCGGGCTCTGGTCGGCGGCTTCATGCAACTCGCGCAGCGCCGGAGCGCGGAAGGACTCGCCGTAGTTGGCGCGCAGCACCAGCTCGGAATAGGGCTGCCACAGGACGCCCACCTTCGGGCTGGTCGTCTGGCCGGCGTCCGAATAGTCCTCGAACCGGCCGGCGAGCGACAGCTCGAGCCGCTCGAACCCCGCGCGCCGGTTCAGCGCGCTGAAGAGGGGAACGCGCAACTCGGCGAAGGCGGATGCGACCTCGCGGTCGAACGCGATCTGGGCGCCGACCGTCGGCGTCACGCCCGAGGTGAAGCTTGTGTCCTGCCGCTCGAACGTCTCGCGGCGGAAGGCGGCGCCCACAGCCAGTTTGACCTCCCCGGCGGGCAGGTTGAAGAGCGTTCCGTCCGCCAGGGCGTTGATGGAAGAAACTGTCGTTTCGCCCTCGCCGCGAGACCAGCCCGACCCGATGAAAGCCAGGGCCGCCGACGAACTGTTCGAGCCGTCCGCGAAAGGGTTGAAATACCCGTCGCGCGTGGCGCTGTACGGCGTCGCCGGATTATCGGCGACGGCGCCCAGGGCCTCGCGCAGAGAGGTGGAGTTGAGCTGGTTGCTGTTGCGGCTCTCGCCATGTTCCCGCGCATAGGCGGCATAGGTATCCAGCCGCCAGCCGCCGACCAGATCGACCTTGGCTCCGAGCGAGACGCCCAGACTTTCAGCACGCCCGTTGATCTTCGGATTGCCGAGATCCGGGCCGAAATTATAGGCGATGATGTGCGAGCTCGCCCCCGTGGGGGAGACGAAGTATGGGTTCGCTGAAGTCACGGTGAAGGTCGTCGGAAACCCCTGCGACACCGCTTCATAGTCGCGCAGGCCATAGCGGACATCGGCGTTCAAAGAGACCCTGTCCCCGAGGTCCTGATTGAGAACCAGATAGGCGCTGTGCCGCGTTTGACGCGGCATCACGTTCAAGCCCTCGCGGTGATTATAGAGATTGGCCTGCCCCGCGAGAAAGTCGCCGGGGCGCAGGCCGACCCCGTTCTGCCCCGGGGGGATGGCGTAGGTCGGCACGTATCCGCCCGCGGCGGCGTTGAAGACGACGATATTACCAGGATTGCTGAAGATGCGGCGGCGGTCGGAGCCGCCGAACCGCCGCAGGTCCGCGTCGCTCGCGCGGTCCCGCTCGGAGGCCGCCAGGCGGCTGCGGTCGTTGTATTCGTAGACGCCCAGGATCGAGCCCGAAGACCAGCGGCGGCCGAAGGTCTGCGCGATCTGGAATTCGTCGCTGGCCCCGTCTGTGTTGGCCCCATATCGGACCCGCGTCTCGGCGCCGTCGTAGTCGTCCCGGAGGATGATGTTGACCACGCCGCCGACCGCGTCCGCGCCGTACAAGGCGGAGGCTCCGTCGAGCAGCACGTCGATGCGGGCGACGGCGCTGGTCGGAATGGTGGAGACGTCGGCGAAATCGCCCTTGTTTCCCGTCCCCGCCATGCGGCGCCCGTTCACCAGCACGAGGGTCGCATCGCTGCCCAGCCCGCGCAGGTTCACGCCCGAGGCGTAAAAGCTGTTGGCTCCGGTCCGGTCGCCGCCGTTGCTCATCGCCGCATCATTGCCCGTCCCCCCGAAGTTCTGCGGCAGGGCGGCGAGCGCCTGGGCGACCGTGCCATGTCCCTGGCGGTCGATGTCGTCCCGGGTGACGGTGACGACCGGCGAGGGGCCGTCGCCCGCCCCCCGGATGAGGCTGCCGGTGACCACGACTTCGGCGAGCTCGGTGGCCTCGTCCGTGATCTCCGCACGTGCGTCAGGATCGAAGACGACGAGGGTGTTGGGACTGGCGCGCCGCGCGCGCAGGCCGGTGCCTCGCAGGAGGGCGGCCAGCGCCTGATCCGTTGTGAACGCGCCGCTGACGCCGGGCGATTGCCGCCCCGCCACCAGATCGGTGGAATAGAGGATCTGTTCTCCGCTCTGGGCGGCGAAGAGCGGCAGGGCGGCGTTGAGCGGACCGGCCGGGACCCGGAACTGGACAGAGGGCGCTTGCGACTGCGCCAGGACGGGCGTCGCCGCGACAAGTGCGAGCGCGCCGAGCGCAGTCGAACAGAGACCGAAACGCATAAATACTCCCCCGAAATGGATATCCGCACAGACGCGGGTCGGGGAAGAGACGAAGGGGCGCGGCAAAACCCCTCAGGGCACCGCCGGATTATTCGCAGGAGCGTCACGAACGACGATCTCGCCGGCCGGCGTGCGCTCGGCGACGACGGGGTAGAGTTGGGTGAGCGCCGAAACGAAGCCCTCCACATCGCCCGTATTGAATGCGCCGCTGACGGCGATGTCGGATATCCCCGGGGCTTGCAGGACGACCTTGACGCGGCTGTACCGGTTGACTTCCGACACCGCCGCCTGGACGGTGTCTCCCGCGAAGATCAAACGTCCGGTCGTCCAGCTGGTTTCAGATCCGGCGTCCACCGCCCGCACTTCCGGTCGCCGTTCTGTGGTGACGATCTGTTGGCCCGGCGTCAGCGACCAGCGGGGCGACGGCGACGATCGGTCCCGAACATCGACCTTGCCCTCTACGAGGGTCACCTGCGCGCCGCCTCCCGAGCGTCGCACGTCAAATCGTGTGCCGACGGCGGTGACGTCGGTGCCGCCCGCGCTGACGACGAACGGACGGGTTCGGTCGCCCTTCACCTCGAAGAACGCCTGGCCGGCGGCCAGCTCAACGGCGCGGCGATGGCCTGTGAGGCTGACCCTGATGCGCGAGTCCGTGTCGAGCGTGACCCGCGAACCATCCGCCAGGACGACCATTCGCCGTTCACCCAGGCCGGTCTCATAGCTTTCGTCCCGCGCCATCCAGAACGTCACGCCGACGGCCAGGGCCAGGGCGGTCGCCACAGCGCCGATCGGGAGAAACGCCTTGGAGAGGCGGGAGCGCGCCCGTCGCGAAACGTCCGCCCGTGCCCGCGCGCCTTCGGTCAGCGCGGCGATGTCAGCGTCGCCTTTGAGGGTTCCGGCCGCTTCCCACATCGACTCGATCCGGGCGTAGGCCTCCGCGTTCTCGGGATTGCGCCGCCACTGGCTGAAGGCCGTGACATCGGCGGCCGCCACGCGCTTCTGATTGAGCGTGGCGAACCATGACGCGGCTTCGCGCCGTCTCAGGTCCAGGTCTGTATCCGCAGTCATCGTGCGTGCCTTAGACGTCCAGTTGCGCCATGCAGTGCGCGACAGCCTTGGCCATCCGCCGCTCCACCGTAGCCAAGCTGATCCCGTGCGCCAGAGCGATCTCGCCGTACGTCATACCGTCAAACCGGCTCAGGACGAAGACGTCCCTGTAGAGCGGCGGCATGGTCAGGAGGATTTGCTTGAGGTGAAGGCGATCAACCGGCGCTTCCGCCGCTGTGCCGGCAACCGGCGTTGAGCCCTGCAGCGCCCGCTCCCGCAGCGCCAGGCGCCGTCTTTCGTCGCGCACGAGGTTCAGGGCGACTCTGAGCAGCAACGCTTTGGGATGGCGGATGTCGTCGAGCAGATAGGGGGTGATGCGGAGATAGGTCTCCTGGACCACGTCCGCGGCCTCGTCGGCGCCGACCCGTCCGCTGAGCCGTTTGCCCAGCCAGACCGAATAGCGGCGGTAGAGCCCGTTCAGACTCGCCGCCGCGCCCGGATTCAACTCCTTCACATCGCTCAACGCGACCTCCAGCCGGTTTTCAGGCGGCAGGAATCCGAGAGCGCGCCCGCGACGGATCGGGCGCGCGCAAGCGCGCGCCGCGGTCGATTGCGGACGGACGCCGCGCATCAGAGGCGCGGCCGTAAAGGTTGAGCTTCGCACAGGGGATTCCCGGCCCCTATCGACGCGAGCGCCGACCCCCAAGCATGAATCAAACCGAGTCCGGGCGCAAGGCGGAGGGGTCGGGCGAGGAATCCTCTGCGAAGAGGCCCGCTACTTCAGGGTGAAACGCCGCCTCCGCCATGGGCAGGCCCCGGCTCAAGTTCCGCCCCTATCTGACGGCGCCCGACGCGTCACCGTTTAGGCGCCGACAGTGTCGAGGGCAAGCGGCCCCCTGGAGCGTTGCCGTGGCGGTCAGCACCCGGCCTGCGGCCGGGTGTCCGCAAGAAAGTTGCGGAGGTTCCGCAAGGAGCCTGCATTGAAGCGCCGGTGGCTCCATCCGAATATCCCGCCTCAAAGACGAGGAATTTCATGCCCTCAGACCCTCAAATGCATTTCCGATCACAAGGCCCCTTGTTGAGCCCGCGAGAACTCGAATGCGTGGTTTGGGTCAGCCGCGGAAAGAGTTCGAGCGATATCGGTAGCATCCTGGGCCTGTCGCCCCGGACCGTTGACAGCTATATCGAGAAGGTCTGCGCCAAGCTTCGCGTTCGGACGCGCATCGAGGCCGTCGCCCTGGCCGTCCGGACCGGAATCATCGATCCCGATTAGGTGGCTCTTGCACACGCAGTGCGGGATAATCGTCCGGGAATCGGTTCATGATCGCCAACTGAACGGTGATCATAGTGCGCATGCCCAGAGACCTCGTCCAAACCTTCGCCGGTGAGATCGCCTCGCGCGACGCCAGAAGACTGGCGCCTTATCTCTCGGAGAGTGTCCAGGCCCGGTTTGATGTCGCCGGCACCGTGGTGGGACGCGCGGCCCTTCTGGCATTCTGGCGTCGCCTCTTCCAGTCGTATGCGCTGTTCGAGCTTCATATTCTAAAGGCGGTCGCAGAAGACGACATGGTCATCGCCGACAGCGTCTACCTGCTCGGCAAACGCGGAAGCGACCCGATGCCCGTGAGGGCCATTACGATTTTTGAAGTCCGCCAGAAGCTCATCACCCATTGGCGCGATCACGCCGATCTGGCGGAGGTTCCGCAAGCAGAGATGGATCGGTGGCGCCGGCTCGGTGCCGCGCGCTGGTGACGGCGTAGGGATTAAGCAGGAGGGGAGGGGGCGGGCCGGGAACTTCTGTGCGAAGCACGACCTCTTCACCGGTGATCGCCACCGACGCAACGCGTCCCCTGGCTCAAGATCCAAGGCTATCCGGTCGAGGCCCGCCGACTGTCATCGTATCAAGACCGCAAGAGAATCCAAGACCGCGCACGCCGGCGAAGTGTCCGGATCGCCCTGTTCAGTACGCAGGGCGGGTGCACGCCTCACGATCCAGAGCGCTCTGTCGCCACGCATGCGGTGAGGCGCCGGCAGCTTCACGAAAGACGCGCGACAGAAGGGCCTGATCGCTGAAGCCGCATATCAGGGCGATCTCGCTCAAGGGCGTCTCGGTGGCGGTCATCGCCTGCATGGCGCTGGCCACCCGGCGGGCGACGATGAACTTGTGCGGCGAGGTCCCGAGGCTGGCCTTGAACGCGCGTGAGAAATACGACCGGCTGAGCCGTAGCAGGTCGGCGAGGTCATCGACGCGGATCGGGCGGTCCAGGGTGGCGTCGATATAGGCGACGACCCGTCGGGTCTGCCATACCGCCAGACCGGACCTCGAAACCGCTTCGGCGCCTTGATCCGGCAGGGCTCGCAGGCGGGCAAGCGGAGGCTACGATACGAATGCGGATCTGACCCTCAAGCCACCGCCGGTCGTCAGGTCGCTGCGCCAGAGTCACGGGATCGGAAACGAACGCGCTCCCCCTTGAGCGAAACATCGGGCCGAAACCCGGCGGCGGTGATGGCTCGTTTCTGGGGAGCGTCCGCAGGATCCGTGTCCACATCCCACCAATCGGCGCTCATGGCGGCCTTGGGCAGGATGCCGCGGACGAGACGCTCGATCTCACGGAAGGTCAGCTCGACCTCAGATGAGGCGTGTCGCGAAAGATAGGCGGTCAGTGGATCGTACTTGCCCATTCCCGACGGTAGATCGGAGGAGGGCGCCCATCAAGGCGGGGCGGTAAAACCGGATGGCGCCATACTGTCGAGATCGACAATCGATTTCGACCCGCTATCAATTCGGCAGACGAACCACCAACGTTCGTCCGTGTCTGTGAGGTGGCGCATATAGGTTTTGGTTGCTTGACCGATCCTGACCTCGACCTTCGCCGCATCATCGGGCCAAGACCCGGAATGCCGGTGGACCTTGATCAGCCAATCGTCATTCCAGCTGCAGATCTTGATTGTTTCCCGACCCGGCGCGAGACGGTCGTCGTGGTCGAGTATCGCATAGGGGGGCCAGTCGGGACTGCCCGTGGCGGAAAAACTGACAGCGCGCGCCTCATCGGCTTCGACGGGAACAGCCCAAAGGTCGAGATCGCCGCCCGATGCCCAGCTGAGTTGAACCTCGACCTCGGCAATGATGGAAGCGAACCAGGCGCTTCGCGCTCTAAGCCCGGCTTCAGCAACGTCGGCATCCGCAGCGGCTTGCGCGACCCTGGTCTCATGCGCTGTCAATGTCTTGGCGCGGTCGGCGGTCGTTTCGAGACCGGCTTTGACCGCCTCGATGAAGAGAGCGAGACCCGTGCCGAACGGATGAACGTCTCCGAACGCTTTCACGTGCTGTGAAGGGTTATCAAGTTCGAGCTCGGCGGTGATCGATGCCGGTGTGGCTCCGTAGTTGGCGAGCAAAACCGCGGCGTCTGGATGGGCGCGGGCGTAGTCGATCAGCGCGGCGCGGAAGTTCCGCTTCGAGGCTTTCCAATACTGTTTGCATTCCACCACAAGCCCGACAGGCGTCGTTCCGGAGCCATGGGCGACCACGCTGTAGTCCGGCTGGACCCCGTTCTTGCGCGATGCGCCCATCGGGCTCTTCAGCGGGTGCCTCAGTTCCGACCAGAGGACGGTCTCGCCGCGCGGGCCGTACGGACTCTCGGGCGTGAAGCGGGCGAGTCGCGAAGAGCCGAAGGAGAAATCAAGGGCACCGCTCGTGAGAACCCACTGAAGGGGATCTTTGCTGGCGCCGGTGATGACCGCGGCCATCCAGACGGAATAGAGTTCGTGACGCCGCTCCCACAACGGCAGGTCGAATATGTCGAGCGCCTGTTGTCGCAAGGTCGAGACCGCTTCCCCTGGGCCGGCCTTCGACACGACGGCGAGGAGCCGCGCCCCGATCGCTTCGAGCTCAGCGGGCGTTTTGAGGGACGCTGCGGTCATCCTCGACCAGGGCGCCGCAGCCGCGAGCACCGCTTGAACGGTCGCTTCAAGCGTCACCTTGTCCTTCTTTATCGCTGCGGCGATCGGACGGCCTTCGGCGATGCCGAGCATCATTCGGACAGTCGCTTCAAACCCGCCGTCGAAGCCCGCCTCGCCGTTGCGGCGGCGCGGGTTGAGGCCGCCCCGTGAGGTCACCTCTGCCCAGAATACGGCGGCGTCACTGATGGGACGAGGCGTCGCCGAAGCCACAGTCTTACGCGCCGGCACGGACGCCCCCGGTTAGAGGCATTTGATGAGAGCGCTGGGCGCAGCAACGCTGCTGGCAGTGATTTCGAATGACCGGGTCCATGGCGTCAGGCGACGGCCTTCTGCCGCTGACGGATCGCATCCACCCAGGGACGGACCTTGGCGATGTCAGCGAGCAGCTCATCGGGCGGAGGCGGGGCTGCGTTGCGACCGCGGGACGGGTCGTGCGCATCGGTCTGATCGCAGCACTTCTTGAAGGCGGCCTGGAAATCGAGGACGTCCTGCGTTTGGAGCACCGTGACTTTCACCAGGTCCTTGGTGTTGATGTAGTCGCGGTGACGGGTCACGACCCCGCCCAGCGCAACATCCTCCAGTCCGCGTTCCCACGTGCTGCGCAGGCGGCTGTAGATTTTAGCCACCGCTGCCTCGTAACCGGTGTCGTCGTGGGCGTCGTAAAGGAGCTTTGCGGCGCGCGCTTCCTTCTCAAGCAAGTCGACACGTTCCGGGACCCTCGCGGCGATCCACGGCAGATCGGTCGTCACCACACCAGCGCCCTCGGCGGACTGGATCAGGGAAAAGGCGTTGTGAGGGACTGTTCGTTCCTGCGCTAGGGCGTGCAGGTCGTTCAGGAAGATTAGGTCGTGGGTGAAGACAATGATCTGGCGGACACCCGCTTCTTCGATCAGCCGCTCGGCCACCTTCCGGCGCCAGCGATGATCGAGCGAGGACACGGGGTCGTCGAAGACAAGAGCGGATCCGTGAGCGCTGGTGGCCAGTTCAGTCAGGAAGGCGGCCAGGGCGACGCAGGTCTGCTCGCCTTCGCTGAGCACTTGCGCGACCTTGGCCTTGTCGTTCGCGAACAGGCGCACCTGATACTGGGGTGAGCCGTACTTTCCACCCGAACGGACGATGTCGACCCGAACCCGGGTGGCCGCCAGCTTCTGGATCTCCTCCTGAAAGCGATCCCGCACCCGCGGAGTGATAACCTCGTCCGCAATCGTGTTTCCGAGAGAGGTGATCGCGTTGGTCGCCGTCTCAACAATGCAAGATTTCAGAAGATTCAAGGCCTTCAGGCGCTCAACTTCCTTTTCTGCTTTAGGGATGAGATCCGCGAGCGCCGCGCGGTCGAGAAGCTCGTTGCGCTCATCCTCCAAGGCGCGCCGGCCTTCGGATTCACCGGTCTGCGCCAGTTCGTCCGCATAGGTTTGCGCCTCCGACGCGAGGCTCAAGAGCGCGGCGGATGGGCTCGGGCTCAGCGCCGGCAACCCATCCAGGTCGGACCCGGCCAAGGTCATGGCGCGTCGTACCCGCGCCGCGGCGAGGACCTCAAGCACCTGGCGAGCGATCACAGGATGCGTAGTTACGAGCTGTTGTCGCAGGCCCGGAACCGGAATGCTGACCCGGCCTTCGGCCAGCTCTTCGCGGGCCTTCGCAAACCTTTCCTCGGCCAGCTGAGCGGCCTGTTCAGTGTCGTTGCGGACAAATGCATCGAAGCCCGCCAAGCGGTCGCGCGCGGCTTCATCCAAGGTCTGGTGACAAAGGACGCATGCGCTTTGGTCAGCTGTTTGCGGGAACGGCAGCTCCGGGTAGGCTGCTTCGATGGAGTAGCGACGCGCCGCTTCCCACAGTGCGCGCCAGGCTTCCTCACCAACGCCGGGGAGGGCGCTGCCCTTGAAGGCTTCGTCCGCCGCAAGTTTCGCGGCATCCCTCAGGGTCTTCGCTGTCGACCGCAAGGCGATAAGGCCACCCAGTTTATCGTCGGACACTCTCGCCGTGATCGCGGCGATCTCATTCGCCATGCGTGTCAGCGCGCTCGCTTGTCGCTTCTGCTCGGCTGCCGCCGTGGCAGGATCGCGAGACAGATCTGTCCGCAGTCGATCCAGACGGGCGGTCTCCTCAGGCGACATCTCCATCAGGGGATTCAGGGAGGCGAGATCGCTCTTCGCGGTCAGGCTTCCCAGGATTTTACCGACCTTCGTAGCAGGGCTGAATGTCGGAGCGCTGAACGCTGGGTCCTGCGCACCTTTCAGGGTTGTCTCTTCCGCGACGAGGGCTTCCTTCACGGCCAGACAGGCCGCGGCCAGGCCATCTGGAATATCAAGGCCGAAGGGACGGAACGCGACTTCATTCTTGTCTTTGACGTGAACCTGACCGGACTCGCGGTCAAAGACGCTGACACCGGACAGGATGGGATGGGGGCTTTCCTCGTCAGTCCATTGGATCGGAACGCCATCAGTCGTTCCCGCACGATAGGTGATGACGGCGGAAGCGCCTGCGGCAGCGAGAGGCTCAAAGGCGTTTGGAAGAATCTCTCCAGGAAACCGCGCCCGGCACGCGCGCTTGAGAATACGCGAGTACCCCGATTTGCCCACGCCATTGTCGCCGTAGACGACGGTGATGCCAGTGGGGGCAAATGACAGTTCCTGACCGGCAGACAGGCGATTGACGTTCTTCACGTCCTTGATGGCCGTTATGGCGATGCTGGCGCCAGGAGCGAGGGCCGCCGGAAGATGGGCTCGCGTCAGCGGACGCGCCACCAGATCGATGCCCTCGGCGCCTTGGCCCTTTTTGCAGAGTTGCACGAGCTCGACCACGTCGGCGGCCGTGACCTCGCCTCCGCTGGTGATGCGGCGCAGGCCGTCACGCTGCCAGTCCGGCTTGGTCTCGGACCAGGTCAGGATCATTTCCGGCACGGATTTCGGTTGAGCGGTCGCCATCATTCTCTCCCGGCGCGCTCATGTCGCCCGGACCCGTCTTAGACCACAAGCTCGGCCATAAACAGTTTCGGGTTGTGAACCTGTCGCGCTGCACGTCACCCGCCGTCTGGCGTGCGTCCCGGTTCGATGATCAGTCGCGCCAGCGCCAGGGTTGGTCGGAAGGACGCTCACCTTCCACAAAAGGCAGGTAGCGCGTTTTGGGGCCGCCATCCGCGATCCACTCCTGCACCGAGGTCGCCCACTTCCGATCTCCAACCTGTTCCAGGGCCTCCAGCACCAGAAGGTTGTTCTCCGTGAGGTCCAGCCAAGCGAGAGCGCTTGCATATATCTGGTAGACGTAACCCCTGAGGGCTTCCGTCGCCTGGCGGGCGACGAGAACGGGAGGCGTGGCGAACGGCTCGGGAAGCTCAACCATATGGTGATTTAGGCGATTGGACGCCGGAACGCGATACGGCCCGTATCGACTTCGTTCCGAGCGACCGAACTTGTCGCAAAGCCGCTCTCTGCTGGTCGAGTATGCGGGGGCTGCTCGGTTCTCGCTCACCAAGCGTCGCCGGAACGTCAATGGTGATCCTCAGCTCTTCTGATCCGGGCAAATGTCGAGCGGCGCCATTGCAGCATCCCGTCAGCGCAGCCGAGCTCAGGCCGTCGGTTGCTGCGACAAGTCAGGAGTGTCGCGACGCCAACTGAGGGGAGGCAGGGCGTGGATGGGGGCGCGGGTCCGCCGTCGAAGCGCGCAAGCCCCTGTCGGCCCAGTGTGACAGGTCCGCCAGGTCATAGACGACCCTTCCGCCGAGCTTTCTGTAGACCGGGCCGGTGCCGTAGGTCCTGTGCTTCTCGAGTGTCCGGCTCGACAGACCAAGATACTCGCTGGCCTCTGGCGTTCGCAGAAACCGCCGCCCTATGTGTTCGCCCATCCGGACCTCCTCTGACTGGCGTGATCGTGAGCGGCATTGGGATCGTTGGCGATCCGCGAGGCGGACACCGTATGTCTGCGGGAATCGGTGCGATCAACCGGAAGTGAACCACGTCCAGAGTGTTGGAAACTCCCCGAAATCTACCGTTCTAAACACCGTTCTAAACGGCCAAGCCAGACCGGCATCGCCCGTCTGTTGGGGTGTAAGTGGCTGATTTTATTGAAGGACGGTGGTGGGTGATGTAGGGTTCGAATCTATGACCCGCCGATTAAGAGGGGCAAATCCGATCAGCCTGGCTCCCGCCTACCCGCCCCGGGTCAGGCGCAGGAACTCCTCGCGGGTGCGAGGGTCGTCCTTGACCACGCCCAGCAGGGCGCTGGTGGTCAGTTTGGCGCCGGGGACGTTGACGCCGCGCAGGGTCATGCAGCTGTGCTCGGCCTCGATGACCACGCCCACCCCTTGCGGCCGCAGCACCTCCTCGATGGCGGTGGCGATCTCGGCGGTCATCTTCTCCTGGATTTGCAGCCGCTTGGCGTAGCCGCGCACGACTCGCGCCAGTTTGGAGATGCCCACGACCCGGTCGGTCGGCAGGTATCCGACATGGGCCACGCCGACGACGGGCAGCATGTGGTGTTCGCAGAAGCTGACGAAGCGGATGTCTTTCAGCACCACCAGCTGGTTGTAGCCGCCGACCTCCTCGAAGGTCCGCTCCAGATAGGCGCGGGGATCGCTCTCATAGCCCTGGAACAGCTCTTTGTAGCTGCGCGCCACCCGCGCCGGGGTGTCCAGCAGGCCCTCGCGGTCGGGATCGTCGCCGGCCCATTTGATCAGGGTGCGAACGGCGGCTTCGGCTTCTTCGGGGGAGACGACATCGGTCATGGTTACGCGGTGGGATTCCAGTGTGCTGCAGGGCGCGGGCTTCAGGTGGAGCGGCGCAATGCGACCCGCAGGAGCGGATTTCCTAAACAAAATCGTGAAACTGTCCAGAAGACTTGACCTGATCTGCATTTAGACGGCTAATCCGACCTCAGACCGCCGGAGAGTGGTCGGGAGGACATGGCATGGGACTTTGGTCTTGGCTGCTGGATTGGGTTGCTCCTGTTTCTGGAGCGGCGGGGCGCACCGCCTGCCCGCTGATGTGCGCGCATGTCTACAGTTACTGGGTGTCCGAGGATGCTACGCCGTCGGCTGCATCGGCGGAGCGCGCGGATGGCGGTCGTTCGTTCACCGAATTGGGAGCGCCGTCGTCATCTTGACCGGGCCGAGCGACATGGTGGAGTTTATCTCCTGGACGGTTGGAAGCGTCAGCAATCGGCCGAAAACCAGCTCGCGGTAGTCCTCGACATCGCGGGTGATGATCCGCAGCAGGAAATCGAACGGCCCCATCGTCGGGTGGATTTCCAGCACCTCGGGGATGCGAGAAACCGCCTCGATAAACTCGTTGAGATTGGTCCGACCGTGCGCGGAGAGCTTGACGTTGGCGAAGACGTTGGTGCGCAGTCCCAGCTTCTCCGGCGACAATCGGGTGACCTGGTCGACGATGAACCCATCCTCGCGCAGGCGCGTAAGCCGCCTCCAGCAGGGCGACTGTGACATGCCGACCCTTTCGGCAAGTTCGGCGGTGGTCATGGGCGCGTTGCGCTGCACCACGTCGAGGATTCGCAAATCCATGTCGTCGAGAATGTTCGTCAAGGCTGTGCTGATCCTCATGGCTCGGGCTTGATGGAGGCAACCATCGTAACCCTGACTTTGAGGGATTTGGGGAACAAAATGTCGAAAATGCAACCACAAACGCATTGGCGAATGCGTTTTGGCGAGCAAATCATTTCACATAGACATGACGTGTTCTGATATCAGACGATAAGGTGGCGAGGTCTCATCAGTTCGGTCCCCCAATGAAGAACCGTTTCCCCCTTCGACTGCATATTCCGGAACCCGCAGCGCGCCCCGGCGATGCGCCCGCCTTCGACCGGTCATTGATCCCCGAACCCGGAGACACGCGCCGACCCGAGACGACGGCGATTGAAGCCGATATGCGCGACCTGCCCTATGGGCTGGTTCGGGTTCTCAATGACGCCGGCGAGGCCTCCGGACCCTGGAATCCTGGCCTTGCTGTCGAGACCCTTCTGGCGGGGCTGCGGGCCATGCTGTTGACCCGGGCCTTCGACGAGCGGCTGTTCCGGGCCCACCGTCAGGGCAAGACCAGCTTCTATATGAAGTCGACCGGCGAGGAGGCGATCGGCGCGGCCCAGTCGCTGTTCCTCGACCGCGACGACATGTGTTTCCCGACCTATCGGGTACTGAGCTGGCTGATGGCGCGGGACTATCCGCTGATCGACCTGTGCAACCAGATCTTCTCCAACGAGAAAGACCCGCTGAAGGGCCGGCAGTTGCCGATCCTGTATTCGGCGCGGAAATACGGCTTCTATTCCCTGTCGGGCAATGTCGGCAGCCGGTTCGGCCATGCGGTGGGATGGGCCATGGCCTCGGCGTTCAAGGGCGGGGATTCCATCGCGCTTGCCTACATCGGCGAGGGCACGACGGCCGAGGGGGACTTCCACGAGGCGCTCACGTTCGCCAGCGTCTACAAGGCGCCGGTCATCCTGTGCGTGACCAACAACCAGTGGGCCATCTCGAGCTTCTCCGGCATCGCCGGCGCCAATGAGACGACCTTCGCGGCCAAGGCGTTGGCTTACGGATTGCCGGGTCTGCGGGTCGACGGCAACGACTTCCTGGCCATCTGGGCGGCGACCGAATGGGCGGCGGAGCGGGCGCGGCAGAACCTCGGCGCGACCCTGATCGAGCTCTATACCTATCGGGCGTCGGGCCATTCGACCTCGGACGATCCGACCAAATACCGGCCCGCCGACGAGGCCGAGGCCTGGCCCCTGGGCGATCCGGTCGAGCGGTTGAAGACCCATCTGATCGGCCTCGGCGCCTGGGACGAGGACCGGCACGCGGCCCTGATGGCCGAGCTCGACGCCGAGGTGCGGGCGGCGGTCAAGGAGGCCGAAGCCGTCGGCACGCTCGGCAAGTCCAAGCCCAGCGTGAAGGAGATGTTCGAGGGCGTCTTCAAGGACCCCGACTGGCGCGTCACCGAACAACGCCGCGAACTGGGGATCTGACGCCATGCCGACCATGAACATGATCCAGGCGCTGAACTCGGCGCTCGACGTGATGCTGACCGAGGACCCCGACACCCTGATCTTCGGCGAGGACGTCGGCTATTTCGGCGGCGTCTTCCGCGTGACCGACGGCCTGCAGAAGAAGCACGGCCTGACCCGCTGTTTCGACGCCCCGATCTCGGAGGGCGGCATCATCGCCACCGCCATCGGCATGGGGGCGTTCGGCCTCAGGCCCATCCCCGAGATTCAGTTCGCCGACTATATCCTGCCCGCGTTCGACCAGCTGGTGTCGGAGGCGGCAAGGCTGCGCTACCGCTCCAACGGCGAGTTCTGGGCTCCCATCACGGTGCGGTCCCCCTATGGCGGCGGCATCTTCGGGGGGCAGACGCACAGCCAGAGCCCGGAAGCGATCTTCGCCCACATCACCGGCCTGAAAACCGTGATCCCTTCCAACCCCTATGACGCCAAGGGGATGCTGATCGCCGCTATCGAGGACGATGATCCTGTGATCTTCCTGGAGCCCAAAAGGCTCTACAACGGGCCGTTCGACGGGCGGCACGAACAGGCGCTGAAGACCTGGGCGGGCGATCCGATGGCCGAGGTTCCGGCCGAACGCTACACGGTCCCGCTGGGCAAGGCCGCAACCGTGCGCGAGGGGACCGAGGCGACTGTTTTGGCCTACGGCACGATGGTTCATGTCGCGCTGGCGGGAATCGAGGACAGCGGCGTCGACGCCGAACTGATCGACCTGCGCTCCATCGTGCCGCTGGACGTCGACGCCATCGTCGCCTCGGTGAAGAAGACTGGGCGATGCGTGATCCTGCACGAGGCGTCGCGGTTCGGCGGCTTCGGCGGCGAGTTGTCGGCCCTGGTTCAGGAGCGGTGCTTCTATCACCTGAAAAGCGCGGTGCAGCGGGTCGCGGGGTGGGACACGCCGTATCCGCACGCCTTCGAGTGGGACTATTTCCCCGGCCCGGCGCGGCTGGCGGCGGCGCTCAAGCGCGCGATGGAGGACTAGGTCATGGGCCTCTACCAGTTTCGTCTGCCGGACGTCGGCGAAGGCGTCGCCGAAGCCGAGATCGTCGCCTGGCTGGTCAAGGTCGGCGACGTCGTCGAGGAAGACCAGAACATCGCCGAGGTCATGACCGACAAGGCCACGGTCGAGATCAGCTCACCGGTCGCGGGCGTGGTCATCGCGATCCACGGCGAGGTCGGCGGCGCGCTGCCGGTCGGCGCCGTCCTGGTCGAGTTCGAGAGCGAGGAGGGGAGTGACGTGGCCGCGCCCGTCACTCCGGCCGCATCGGCTCCGTTCGAGGCCGTTCCAACCGTTCCGGTAGCGGCTCCCGCGCCGGCCCCTTCCGCTCCAGCCGCGCCGGCGAAGTCGACGTCTCCGGCGACCGCACCCCGGCCGGCTTCATCCGGACGCGCGGCGGGCGAAGCGCCGCTTGCCGCCCCGTCGACGCGTCGGCGCGCCCTCGACCTGGGCGTGTCGCTGATCCAGGTGCCCGGCACCGGCCCCGCCGGCCGGATCACCCCGGACGATCTCGAGGCCTATCTGGTCGCGGACGGCAAGCTGGCGCAGGGCGGCTCCTCGCGGGTCGCGCGCACCGGGGTCAACGACACCCGCATCATCGGCCTGCGTCGCAAGATCGCCGAGAAGATGCAGGAGGCCAAGCGCCGCATTCCGCACATCAACTATGTCGAGGAATGCGATCTGACCGAGCTGGAGTCGCTGCGGCTCGACCTCAACGAACACCGGACCGGCGATCAGCCCAAACTGACCCTGCTGCCCTTCATCATGCGGGCGATGGCGAAGGCGCTGCCAGACTTCCCGCAAGTCAACGCCCTGTACGATGATGACAACGGCGTGCTGCATGCGCATGAAGGCGTTCACATCGGCATCGCCACCCAGACGCCGAACGGACTGATCGTGCCCGTCGTGCGCCATGTCGAGGCGCTGGATATCTGGGAATGCGCCCGCGAGGTCGCGCGTCTGGCGAAGGCCGTGCGCGACGGGACGGCGGGGCGGGACGAGCTGTCGGGCTCGACCATTACCCTGACCAGCATGGGGCCTCTGGGCGGGATCGTCTCGACGCCGGTCATCAATCACCCCGAGGTGGCGATCCTCAATCCCAACAAACTGGTTACCCGGCCGGTGATCGACGGGTCGTTCGTCACGGTGCGCAAGATGATGAACCTGTCCTCGGCCTTCGATCACCGCATCGTCGACGGCTACGACGCCGCCCTGTTCGTGCAGCGCGTGAAGCGGCTGCTGGAACACCCCGCCCTGATCTTCATGGACTGATGCGATGACCGAGACCCTGAGACCGAAGGTCCTCGTCGTCGGCGGGGGACCGGGCGGCTATGTCGCCGCCATTCGCGCCGGCCAGTTGGGGCTGGATACGGTGCTGGTCGAAAGCGGCCGGCTGGGCGGCACCTGTCTGACGCGCGGCTGTATCCCGTCCAAGGCCCTGATCCATGCGGCGGGTCTGTATGAAGAGGCCGTGCTGGCCGCGGGCGAGACCGGGCGGTTCGGCATCCATCTCGGCCAGACGCCGGAGCTGCGTTTCAGCGAGACGGTCGGCTGGAAGGACGGCATCGTCGATCGGCTGAGCGGCGGGGTCGGCGGTCTGCTGCGCAAGGCGAAGGTGAAGACCTTGACCGGCTGGGCGACCTTTTCGGACGCCAAGACCTGTGTCGTCGAGAGCGACGACGGCGTCGTCACCATCCGGCCCGAGCACGTGATCCTCGCGACGGGATCGACGGCGGTGGAGCTGCCGTTCCTGCCGTTCGGCGACAGGGTCATCTCCTCGACCGAGGCCCTGTCGCTGGCCGAGGTCCCGGCGACCCTGGCGGTTGTCGGGGGCGGCTATATCGGGCTGGAGCTCGGCATCGCCTACGCAAAGCTGGGATCGAAGGTGACGATCGTCGAGGCGATGGATCGCATCCTGCCGCTGTATGACGCCGCTTTGACGGCGCCGGTTTCGCGCTGGCTCGAGAAACATGGGGTCACGGTTCACCTCGGCGCCAAGGCGCTCGGGCAGGACGACGAAGGCCTGCTGATCAAGACGGCGGGCGGCCAGAGCCGGCTGACGGTTCCGGCCGAACGCATCCTCGTCACCGTGGGACGCCAGCCGCTGACGGAGGGCTGGGGGCTGGAGCAGATGGCGCTGGCCATGGACGGGCGGTTCGTGAAGATCGACGACCGCTGCGCGACCTCGACGACCAATGTCTGGGCCATCGGCGATCTGGTTGGCGAGCCGATGCTGGCGCACAAGGCTTCGGCCCAGGGCGAGATGGCCGCCGAAATCATCGCGGGTCATCGCCGCCGGTTCGATCCGGTCGCCATCGCCGCGGTCTGTTTCACCGAGCCGGAGATCGTCAGCGTCGGCCTGACGCCAGATCAGGCGCCGGAAGGCGTCGAGACCGTCGTCGGCCAGTTTCCGTTCCAGGCCAATGGCCGGGCCCTGTCGATGCAGGCGGGCGACGACGGCGGCTTCGTGCGGGTGCTGGCGCGCAAATCGGACCACAGAATTCTCGGCATCCAGGCGGTGGGGCGCCACTGTTCCGAGTTCGCGGGCGAGTTCGCGACATTGATGGAGATGGGCGCCGTGCTCGAAGATGTGGCAGGGACCATCCATGTCCATCCGACCCTCGGCGAGGCGATCCATGAAAGCGCGCTCAAGGCTCTGGGACACGCGATCCACATCTGAATGGCCAGAGGCGACATGAGCACGATCATCATCGGGGCGGGGCACGGCGGGGGAACGGCGGCGGCCCTGCTGCGTCAGAACGGCTATGAGGGCGCGATCACCCTGATCGGCGAGGAGCCCCATCCGCCCTATCAACGGCCGCCGTTGTCCAAGGGCTGGCTGAAGGGCGAGATCGAAGGCGACGGCCTGCTGCTGCGGCCCCGTGACTGGTACGCCGAGGCGAACATCGACCTCAGAACCTCGACGCGGGTCGTGCAGATCGACCGGGCGACAAAGACGGTGACCCTGTCGACTGACGAGCTCCTGCCTTACGACAAACTGATTATCGCTACCGGCGCACGGGCTCGAAAGCTGGTGCTGCCGGGCAGCGATCTGGACGGCTTCCTCGAACTGCGGACTATCGAGGACGCCGAGGCGATCAAGGCCTGGTTCAAGCCGGGCTTCCGACTGGCCATCATCGGCGGCGGCTATGTCGGGCTGGAGGTCGCGGCCTCGGCCCGGAAACTGGGGGCCGAGGTCGATGTGCTGGAGCGCGAGGACCGGCTGCTGGCGCGCGTCGCCGGGCCGGTGCTGTCGACCTTCTTCCGCGAGGTTCACGAGGCGCAGGGCGTCCGTTTCCACTTCGACGCCGTGGTTGAGGGGTTCGAGGGGCTGGACGGACAGGTGTCGGGCATTCGGCTGGCCGGCCAGCCGGTCCTGCATTGCGACGCGGTGCTCGTCGGCATCGGCGCCATCCCCAATGACGACCTGGCGAAGGCGGCCGGGCTGGTGTGCGACAACGGCGTGGTCGTGGACGGTCAGGCGCGGACCTCGGACCCGGACATTTTCGCGCTCGGAGACATGACCCAGCGGCCGATGGCGCTCTATGACCGGTCGGTGCGCCTGGAGAGCGTGCCCAATGCCCTGGAGCAGGCGCGTCAGGCCGCTGCGGCGATCTGCGGCAAGCCGGAGCCGAAGCCCGAGACGCCGTGGTTCTGGTCCGACCAGTACGACCTCAAACTCCAGATCGGCGGCATGCCGTTCGACGTGGACCAGATCGTGGTGCGCGGCGATCCGGCGACGCGGAAATTCGCGGTCTTCCATCTGTCCGAAGGCCGGGTTCAGGCGGTCGAGGCGATCAACTCCCCGCCGGAGTTCATGGTCGGACGGCAATGGCTGGCGTCACGGCGCGAGGTCGATCCAGTCCGGCTGGCGGATGTTTCGATACCCATCAAGGAAGTCTGACCCATGAAAATCGGCGTGAGCGGCGCCAGCGGCAAGCTGGGCGCAGGCGTTCTGGACCATCTCGGCAAGCGGTCAGGGATCGAACTCGTCGGAGTATCGCGCACGCCGTCCCCTACCGCAGGATACGAGACCCGCTTCGGCGACTACGACACGCCTGAGAGTCTGGACGCCGCCTATGCGGGGCTGGATCGCCTGTTGATCATCCCGACGGTGGCCCTCGCGCCCGGCCAGCGCGCGCAGCAGAACCTGGCCGCTATCGATGCGGCGAACCGGGCCGGGGTGGGGCATGTGGTCTTCATGTCGTCGGCGGGCACGCGGGCGCGGCAGGAACCCGACGTCTGGGCCTCCTATTTCGCCGCCGAACAGCACCTGATGCGCACCGCCCGGACCTGGAGCGTGCTGAGGATGAACTATTACGCCGAGTCCTTCGCGGACGAGGCGAAGGCGGCCCTGGCGCAGGGGGCGCTGGTGGGGCTGGGCGAGAACCGGGTCGCCTTCGTCTCCCGCGACGATCTCGCCGCCGCCGCCGCAGGGCTGCTGGCCGGGGAGGGGCACGGCGGCGCGATCTATACGGGAACCGGTCCCCGGACATGGTCGGGCGCCGGGCGGGCCGAACTGGCCGCGAAACTCGGCGGCAAGCCCTTGAGCCATGTGGTCCTGACGCGGGACGCCCTGCAGACCAAATTCCTCGAGGCCGGTCTGCCGGCCCATATCGTCGAGGTCGTCCTGTCGATCCGCGCGGGGTTCGTCGCGGGCGGGTTCGACATCGTCACGGGCGACATCGAAATGCTGTCGGGGCGGACGCCGCGTTCGCTGGAGGATGTCCTGACCGAGGCGTTCCGGAACGCCTAGCCGCCGGATACGTCGGACGGGGCGGAGACATACTCCGCGATCTGGGCCTGATGCCGCTCGAAATGATCGGGGCGGCGTTCGACCCAGACGCCCTTCGCCGTCGCCCGGTCGCGGGGATCGCCATCGAGCCTGAGGGCGCCGGACATTGTCAGCCGTCGCCCTTCGCGCGCCACGATCCGGACCGCCACCGTCAGGGGCTGCTCGACCGGAACCGGCATCAGGAAGTCCACCGTCAGGGTCGCCGTGACGGTGAGCAGGCCTTTGTGGGTCAGGAACCGCCCCAGGGCGTCATCGAACACGCCGCTGATCCAGCCGCCGTGAGCTACGTCGGGACCTCCCTGAAAGTCGGCAGGGCAAGTCAGCCGAAGGATGGCTTCGTCAGGTCCCGTCGCGGTGAAATCATCGGCATTGAAGCGACAATTCCGTCCGCCGACGCGACAACCCCGGCAAAGGGACACATGATCGTTCATCCGGCTTGTCGATCCCTGTTGTCGTCGCGGCAGGCTATTCGGATCGCCACACTGGCGCCAGAATGAAATTCTGGTGGCGAGTGAGCTGCGAATTGCCCGCATTTCGCTTCGCGGCGGTTTCTGGTAGGGAATCAAGCGTTGCGACGGCGTTTCGCCGGGAGTGGAGAGCGTATGGCGCGGTTGCAGGCCCGGAAGGTCAACTCTGAGGACGCCGAATTCGATGACCTCGAGTCAGGCGACGCCGGCGGAGACGCGTCCGAAAAGACCGTGATCGTAAAGCCGGCCGCCAATGCGATCCGAATCCTCAAATATCTGGTCGAAACAGGCGGGCCTGCGCGGTCCGTGACGATCTCACGCAGCCTCGGCATCAACGCCAGCACCTGTTTCAACATTCTCAGGACCCTGGTGATCGAGGGGGTCGTCGAGTTCGACGCGATGGCCAAGACCTATTCGGTCGGCGTCGGCCTGATGACCCTGGTCGGCAATCTGCTGACCGAGGGCCAAAGGGTGGCGGCCGCTGTGCCCCACATGCGCGACATCGCCACGCGGTTCAACGTGACGGTCACCCTGTGGAAGCCGCTCGGGCATGACAAGATCGTCCTCGTGAAGAGCGTGGCGAGCCCTGCCGATGTTCGTATCGAGATGGCCGAAGGTCAGCGCCTGCCGATCATGATGGGCGCGACAGGCCGCGTCCTCGCTCCGCATCTGGGAATGACCAAAAAGGACCTGAAGGTCGCGTTCAAGACGCTGCGGTGGCAGACGCCGTTGACCTTCGAGGACTATTGGGACCAGGTCGAGGCCGCCGAGAAGCGCGGATGGTCGAGCGACGAAGGCTATTTCACCCGGGGGGTCCAGACGATCGCGGCGCCTGTTCTGGATCGCAACGGGGAGGTGGCTTTCACCGTGACCGGCGTGATGCTGATCGGTCAGCACGACGCAGCGGCGATCGCGGAGATCGGGTCGGCGCTTCAGGCCGCCGGCGAACGGTTGAGCCGCGCCCTGACCTGATGATCAGCGCGGGCCGAGGCCCGCGAAGGTTTTCCAGTCGGCCGGTGGGGTCTCGTCCGGCGCAAAATCCAGTTCGACCTCGACGCCGTTGGGGTCGTACAGGAACATCTGCCACAGGCTGAACGGCCGGGGCGTGCGGATGACGCGGTAGGCGATGCCTGCGGCGGTCACGCGCTCCGCCAGGCCGACGAAGTCGCGGGCGAAGAAGGCCATGTGATCCAGTACGCCGCGCCGCGGTTCGGGCATGCGTTCCGTCTCGACGACATGAAGCGCCGGGTGGTCGCCGATGTAGAGCCAGGCGCCGCCCACGCCGAAGTCCGGCCGGGCGCCGCTGGACAGGCCCAGCCGTTCGTAGAAGGCGATCGTCTGCGCCAGCTGGTCCGTGACGATCGTGAAATGGTCCATTCGCCGGATCATGTGCCGCCCGTCCCGATTTGCGTTCGCCGGAGAAAATCGTGGTTCCGCCGTTTCAGCGGTGGACCTGAAAATCGTTCTTGATATAGAATGGTATTCTGAAAAGGCGAGGCCGATTGGTCAACGCCTTCCTGGGCGGCCTCATTTCGCCCGACCATGGAGGAGCAAGCATGACCGCCGATGACATGATCCTTGTGAGCGTGGACGACCACGTCATCGAACCCCCCGGCGCCTTCGACCGCCATTGGCCCGAACGGCTCAAGGGGCGGCAGCCCCATATCGAGCAACGCGACGGCCGGGACGTCTGGATGTTCGAGGAAAAGGCCGCCGGCTACATGGGGCTCAACTCCGTCGTCGGCCGCCCGAAAGAAGAGTACGGCATGGAGCCGCTCAACTACGAGCAGATGCGGCGCGGCACCTGGGACATCAAGGCGCGCGTCGAGGACATGGACGCCAACGGCATCCTGGGCTCGATCTGCTTCCCGACCTTCCCCGGCTTCGCCGGCGCCCGGTTCCAGAACGCCTCGAAACAGGACCCGGACGTCGCCCTGGCCGCGATCCGCGCCTACAATGACTGGCACTGCTATGACTGGGCCGGAGCCGCGCCCGGGCGCTTCATCCCGCTGATGCTGACGCCCTTCTGGGACATGCAGGCTGCGGTGGCCGAGGTGAAGCGGATGGCGGCCCTGGGCGTTCACGCGCTGTCGTTCTCCGACAATCCCGCGCTCAGCGGCTGGCCGTCGCTGCACGATCCGTACTGGGATCCGCTCTGGAAGGTCTGCGCCGACAACCAGGTGGTCATCTGCTGTCACATCGGCACCGGTTCCGCCGCCGCGCATGCTTCGGACCTTTCGCCCATCGACGCCTGGATCACCTCGATGCCGATCTCGATCGCCAACTCGGCGGCCGACTGGATCTGGGGGCCGATGTGGAAGAAGTATCCGACCCTGAAGATGGCTTTGTCGGAAGGCGGCATCGGCTGGATCCCCTATCTGCTGGAACGGGCCGACTTCACCCACGGCCACCACAAGGCCTGGACCAACTCGAACTTCGGCCCGGGGGTCATGCCCAGCGACGTCTACAAGAAGCACATCATCAGCTGCTTCATTGAGGACAAGTTCGGCCTCGCCAACCTCGACTACATCGGCGAGGACATGGTCATGTACGAATGCGACTATCCGCACTCGGACTCGGTCTGGCCGCACTCGGCCGAGAAGCTGTGGGCCGACGTCCAGCATCTGTCGCGCGAAACCATCGACAAGATCACCCACATCAATGCGATGCGGGAGTTTTCCTATGACCCGTTCTCGGTGCTCAAGAAGGAAGATTGCACCGTCGGCGCCCTGAAGGCGGCGGCGGCGGCGGTTCCGGTTCACACCGATCCGCTGCTCAACCTCGGCGGCGCGGCGCCCAAGCGGGAGGCCGGCAAGCCGGTGACCTCGGGCGACATCAACCGGATGTTCGAAAACGCCTCGGCGGAATCGACGGTCTCGGGCCGCCGCTAGAGCCGACAGAGAACAAGGACGCCCGCCGGATCGTTTCCGGCGGGCGTTTTCATGTGCGCTTGCCGTCGATCCAGCGTCCGGCGCGGCCGAGCAGGCGGACGGCGTTGCCGTGCAGGCGTTCGCCAATCTCCATCGGCGCCTTGCCGGCGCAGGCGCGGGCGTAGGATCCCTCCAGGATCAGGGCCAGCTTGTAGCAGGCGAAGACCCGATACCAGTTGAGGTTCGAGAGATCGGCGCCGGTCAACCGCCCATAGACCTCGACCAGTTCCTCGGCTTCGGGGAAGCCCTCCCACGGCTGGACGACGATGGTCGTCTGGCTCATGTCACCGCCCGGGCCGGGCCAGGTCGCCAGCAGCCAGCCGAGATCGACCAGGGGATCGCCAATCGTGGAAAGCTCCCAGTCGATGACCGCCTCGACCTCGGCCGCATCCTTGCGGAACAGGACGTTCTTCAGGTGGAAGTCGCCGTGCATCAGGCCGGGGCGGAAGGTCTGCGGGCGATGCCGATCCAGCCAGTCGCCGATCTCGCCGACGTCGGGCAGGCCGTCCGGCCCCGGCCAGCCGGCGAACTCGCCATAGCTTTCGAGCTGCTTCATCCAGCGCCGGGCCTGCCGGTCGAGGAACCCTTCCGGTTTGCCGAAATCGCCGAGGCCGACCGCCTGGTAGTCGACCATGGCGATGCGCGAGAGGGCCTCGATCACCGACAGGCCCATGACGTGTCGGGCCTCGGGCGATCCGGCGTGAAGCGGCGGCATGCCGACGGCGGCGTTGAAGCCATCCAGCGGCTCCATCAGATAGAAGGCCGCGCCCAGCACGGAAGCGTCGTCGCAGGCGGCGATCAGCCCGGCGTGCGGGACGTTCGAACCGGCCAGCGCCTTCAGCACCCGCGCCTCGCGCCGCATGGTGTCGCTGCCGTCGTGTCGGGGATTGAGCGGCGGACGGCGCAGGACATATTCGCGGCCGCTCCGTTTGAAGCGCAGCAGGACGTTCTGGGACCCGCCGGTCAGTTGGATGACGTCAACGATCGGTCCCGAGCCGAGGCCCTGACCGTCCATCCATCCGGCCAGATCCCCGAGATCAACGAGTTCCAGGCCGTGGGGGCGATCGATGCTCACGCGACGGCTGCCTTCAGACCGGCTTCCTCGCCCGACAGGCCATACTTGGCCAGGGCCGCCGCGCGGCGGGCAGGGATGTGGTAGTCCGGGAACAGACCCTGGGAGTGCTTGCGGCCCCGCAGAAGCTGTTTGGCCAGCGTCACCTTGTGGATGTCCGTCGGGCCATCGGCGAGGCCGACCTGGAACGAGTCCAGCACCATGGCGGCCAGCGGAGTTTCGTTGGACAGGCCCAGACAGCCGTGGACGTAGACCGCGCGGGCGGCGATGTCGTGCAGCACCTTCGGCATGGCCGCCTTGACCGCCGAAATGTCGCCGCGGACCTTGTTGTAGTCCTTCTCGCGATCGATCTTCCAGGCGGTGCGCAGGACCAGCAGGCGGAACTGCTCAAGCTCGATCCAGCTGTCGGCGATCTTCTCCTGCACCAGCTGCTTGTCGGCGAGGGGCTCGTTGCGGGTGATGCGCGACAGGGCGCGGTCGCACAGCATGTCGAACGCCTGACGCGCCTTGCCGATCGTGCGCATGGCGTGATGGATGCGCCCGCCGCCGAGCCGGACCTGGGCCACGACGAAGCCGTCGCCCTGACCGCCCAGCATATGATCCAGCGGCACACCGACATCGGTGAAGCGCAGATAGGCATGGGCAGGATCGCGGTCGCCGTAGCCGACGTTGCGCACGATCTCGAGCCCGGGCGTCCCCCTGGGGATGATGAAGACGGAAAGGCGACGATGCGGCGGGGCGTCGGGGTCGGTCACGGCCATGACCAGGAAGAAGCTGGCGTAGCGGGCGTTTGTGGCGAACCATTTCTCGCCGTTCAGCACCCACCGATCGCCCTCGAGAACGGCGCGCGCCGTGAAGGTCGTGGGGTCGGCCCCGCCCTGCGGTTCGGTCATCGAGAAGCAGGAGACGATCTCGTTGGCCAGAAGCGGTTCAAGGTAGCGCGCCTTCTGTTCGGCCGTGCCGTAGACGGCGAGGATCTCGGCATTGCCGGAATCGGGGGCCTGACAGCCGAACACGGTCGGGGCGAAGACGGAGCGTCCGAGGATTTCGTTCATGAGCGCCAGCTTGACCTGGCCATAGCCGGGCCCGCCGAGCTCGGGACCCAGGTGGCAGGCCCACAGGCCGCGGGCTTTCACCTGTTCCTGCAGCGGCCGGACGAACTGCCGGTTCAGGGGATTGTCGACATCGAAGGGGCTTTGCAGGATCAGATCCAGCGGCTCGACCTCGTCGCGCACAAAGGCATCGATCCAGGCCAGTTGTTCGGCGAAATCGGGGTCGGTTTCGAATTCCCAAGCCATCGGCGTTTCCGTTCGTTTTTGATTTTCAGGACAGGGTTCGGCCGCCATCGACGACGATGGTCTCGCCGACGATGTAGGCGGCCAGGGGCGAGGCGAGGAACATCGCCACGCCGGCGATCTCCTCGGGGCGTCCGAGCCGGTTCAGCGGGATGCCTCTGAGCCGCTCCTGCAGGCGGGTCGGGTCCGAGGTGGTGACCTCGGTCATCTTCGTCGCAATAAGGCCCGGCGCGATGCCGTTGACGCGGATCCCGCGACCGGCCCAGGCGTCGCCCAGGGTGCGGGTCAGATGGATAGCGCCGGCCTTGGAGGCCGAGTAGGCAGGATTGCCGCGCGCCGCGCGCAGGCCGCCGACGGAGCTGATGATGATCAGGCTGCCGCCCCGGGCCTCCAGCGCCGGCGCCAGCTTCTGGGCGCACGCCATCAGACTGTTGAGATTGACCTCGACCACCTGACGGAAGGCCTCCGCCTCGAATTCCTTGCGGCGATACTGGACCGCGCCCTGAGAGAGGACCAGCACGTCCAGAGCCTCGAACGGCGGCGTCCAGGCCTCGATCGCGCCGGGCGTGGCGACATTCAGGGTCGAGAAGGCGAAGGGCTCAAGCGCCTCGGCGACGTCCCCATAGGCGTCCTTGTCCGCCCGGGTCCCGGTGACGGCGACACGGGCGCCGCGGCTCGCGAACGCCTGGGCGCAGGCCAGTCCGATGCCGCTCGACCCGCCGACGACCAGAACGTTCTTTTCGTTAAAATCGAGGTCCACGGCGATCTAAAACGTATGAATGAAACGGTTGTTTTATTTGTCACGTGTGCGCTAGACCGTCAATCCATGAAAGCCGATCTCGCCCGGGACGCGATCAAACGCGCCGCACAGAGCCTGTTCGCCGCCCGTGGCGTGGACGCCGTCTCGGTCCGCGACATCCTGACGGCGGCCGGGCATCGCAACGGGGCTTCGCTGCACTACTATTTCGGCTCGAAGGACGACCTCGTCGCGCAACTGGTCGTCGACGGAGCCCGGCTGATCGACGAGCGTCGAAACGCCACGCTGGATGCGATGGAGGCCCAGGGCGGACCACGCTGCCTGCGCGAGGTGATGGAGGTCTTGATCGTGCCCTCCACCAACCTGGGCCGCAATGGCGGTGAGGGCGATTACCTGCGCTTTATCAGCGCCTTCAGCCTGCAGAATCGCGAGGCCTTCGAGGCCATCGTCGTCGAACACTGGAACCGGGGCTATCAGCGATGCCTCGATCATATTCGCCGGCTGTCGCCGATGCCGACGGAGATTCTGGAGCGCCGTCTTGTGTTTCTCAGCCTCGGTTTACGCGCGGTGATGACCGCGCGGGAGGCCGCCATGGCCGGGCATCCGGACCACGGCTTCTGGGGGCCGCCGGCTACGCTGGACGATCTGGTGGAAACCCTGGTCGGCATGGTGTCGCCGTCAAGCGCATAGCTCTGGGATGTGCGCGGCAAGAATGCGAACCTGAGCGCGATATTCTTATATCAGAACATAATTTCGATATTGTTCAGGAAATTCCGAAATCCGAACGACAAACAGGCGCTTGGCTTTTGTCGATTTGCTTCGGATTATAGAATTGCATTCCAACATCAGATTATTTGTTGATGCGCGCGTATCGTCTGACTAGCATCGTCAGGTGATCCGGCTGTCAGGCAGGAATCCGGCAATCGCCCATAGACCCGCCGAAGAGCGGGCGAGGGCAGGGGAGAGACAAGATGAAGATCATGAAAACGGGCATCTCGTGCGCCGCCCTGGCCTGGGCGCTTGCAATGGCCGCCCCCACTATGGCCCAGACGGCTCCGCAACAGGACGGCGCGACGGCTGTCGACGAGATCGTGGTCACCGCACGACGTCGCGACGAGGCCCCGATCTCGGTTCCGGTCTCGGTCACCGTTCTCGGCTCCGAGCAACTCCATGTCCTTGCGGTGGACAGTCTGCAGGACCTGCGGGCCGTGAGCCCCGGAATCGCCGTCGGCGAGGTCTCCGGGGGCGTGGGCGGCACGGTGTCCCTGCGCGGGGTCGGGACTACGGCCGGGTCCAACCCCACCTTCGAGCAGACCGTCGCCATCAACATCGACGGGGTCCAGCTGTCGCGCGGCGGCGCCGTCCGCATCGGCCAGATCGACATGGAGAAGATCGAGGTTCTGCGCGGTCCGCAGGCGCTCTTCTTCGGCAAGAACAGCCCGGCGGGGGTCATTTCGATCACCACCGCCGATCCGACGGCGAGCTTCGAGACCCGGGTTCGTGCAGGGTATGAGTTCAACGCCCAGGAGCGTCAGCTGGAGGCCACGATCTCGGGGCCGCTGACCGACACCCTTGGCGGGCGGCTGGTGATCTATGGCGCGGATATGGAGGGCTGGCGCGACAATATCGCCGACACAGCGGCCGCCGCCGCGAACGCCATCCGGCCCGGCTCGGTCACCGGATCGACCTCGGGCGGCCCGCAGCAGCAGTTCTTTTTCACGCGCGCGACCCTGAAGTGGGAGCCGAACGATCGCTTCGATGCGCGGCTCAAGCTCAGCTACGCCGACAACGAGGGCATCGGCTATAATCAGGCCGGCGGGTTCCAGCGGATTTATTGCCCCAACGGCGCGCCCCAGCTGGCGACCCAGTCGACTCCTCTCAACGGCGGCGTGCCAAATCCGGCGCTGGCCACGGCCCTGTCGGTCGACAACTGCCGTGCGGATGCGACCTACGCCAACGGCAACATCAATCCCGCCTTCCTGGTCGGATCGCCCTCGGGCTGGACCGACCCCGAGGGCGCCGGCAACTACAGCCAGCAGCTTCACTCGCTGGAAATGAACTATCGGCCGACGGACTGGCTGAAGCTGACCTCGGTGACGGGCTGGGCGAAGAACGAGGACTTCCGCGTCGATACCTATGCGGTGGCGCCGTCGGACGCTGTCGCCGCCAACGACTTCAGCGGCAACACCAGCTACACCCAGTTCACCGAGGAAGTCCGCGTGGCGTCCGATCTGTCGGGCCCCATCAACTTCCTGGCCGGCGCCTTCTTCGAGAAGTCGGAGCTGGAGACCTATACCCGCGCCATCCTGGCGGGCTCGCCCCTGTTCCTGCACAATATCGACGGCAAGACCACCTCGGTCTTCGGACAGGTGCTTTGGGACATCACCGATAATCTGGAGCTCGCCGGCGGCCTGCGCTGGAGCAAGGAATCCAAGGACTTCGCCGTTCACCGGGAAGGGGTTCTCCAGCCGGTCTCGCCGGGCTCGGCCGACTTCGAGAACACCTCGCCGGAAGTGACCCTGACCTGGCGGCCGACGGACCGGCTGACGCTCTACGGGGCGTACAAGGAAGGCTTCAAGTCGGGCGGCTTCGCGGCGGCGACCAATACAGGCGCGGCCTTCACGGCCCCGCTGAACGCCCTCTACCTGCCCGAGTCGGCCGAAGGGTTCGAGGGCGGTCTGAAGGCGCTGCTGTTCGACGGCGCCCTGCGCATCAACACCGCAGCGTACAACTACGACTACACCAACCTTCAGGTGAACTCCCTGGACAACTCCAGCGGCGTTCCGGTCATTCGCGTCAACAACGCCGGCGCGGCGACGGTCAAGGGCTTCGAAGGGGACTTCACGCTCAGGCTGCCGGCCGTGCCCGGCCTGACGATCCGCGGGGCGGCGAACTACAACGACGCCCAGTACACGGACTTCCTGGCCACCTGCTACATCGGCCAGACCATCGCCGACGGCTGCAACCTGCTGCTGAACCCGGTGACGGGGCGTTACACGGGCCAGCAACTGGCCGGGCATCGCATGGTCAATGCGCCCAAGTGGACCGGATCCCTGGGCGGGGCCTATACCGGATCGACCTTCATCGAAGGGATCGACTGGGGCATGAACCTCGATGCGCTCTACAAGTCGGAGTACAATCCCCATCCCGAACTGCACCCGGGCGCCGAACAGAAGGGGGTGACTTTCCTCAACGCCGGCGTTCGCGTCTTCAGCGCCGACCGGCGTTGGGAACTGGGGCTCATCGGTCGCAACCTGACCGAGGAGTACCGTGTGGACGTCGCGTCGAACGTGCCCCAGACGGGGATCGCGACGCGGACCGGCACGGCGCTGACGGGCGGTCAGGCCGACCTGAGCGGCAACGTCAACCGGGGCCGGGAGATCATGTTGCAGCTGACGTTCCGGCCGTTCTGACGGACGGATCGGGGTAGACTGAGCTGAAAGTCGCCGCGTCCTGGCTGAAGCCGGGATGCGGCGACGTCGTCGTTTGAACCGGCCGACATTGCGGCCAGCACAGGGTGAAACCGTTGCGTCTGGTGACTTTCGAACACGAGGGCCGGCGTCGGGCCGGGGCCTTCATCGACGGCGATACGCGCATCGTCGATCTGGCCGCCGCACATCAGCAGAAGCATGGCGTCCGCGCGCCGGAGCTGGCTGACATCCTGGCGCTGGTCGAGGGCGGCGACGACGCGCTCGACAAGGCCGCGGAGGCGGTCAAGACGGCCGCCGATGCTGCGATCCTGGCCCGCGCCGAGGTGAAGCTGAGGGCGCCGATCCAGCCGCCGCCGCAGATGCGCGACTGCAGCACGTTCGAACAGCATCAGCGCCAGGCCTATGCCGCCGGCCGCGCCATGCGGGCCAAGGCGAAGGGCGTGGAGGTCATCGAGGACACAGGGCCGAGCGAAGCGGAGCAACGGATCCTGGACCTCTTCGTCAAACAGCCGCTCTACTACAAGGCCAACCGGTTCTCGGTGATCGGGACCGAAGAGAGGGTGATCTGGCCGGCCTATTCGCGGCTGATGGACTTCGAGCTGGAGTTCGGCTGCTACATCAAGAAGGCGGCCAGGGACGTGCCGGTCGAGCAGGCCCGCGACTACATCTTCGGCTATACGATCTACAACGACTTCAGTGCGCGCGATGCGCAAGCTGTTGAAATGATTGGACAACTTGGTCCATCCAAGGGCAAGGACTTCGACACCGGCAACGCCATGGGACCGTGCATCGTCACCGCCGACGAGATGCCCAACCCCTATGACCTGACCATGATCGCCCGGGTCAACGGTGAGGAGTGGGGCAGGGGGAACTCCGGCACGATGCACTGGAAATTCGAGGATCTGATCGCCTTCATCTCGCGGTCGGAGACCCTGTATCCCGGCGAGTTCCTGGGGTCCGGAACGGTGGGCAACGGCTGCGGTCTGGAGGCGCAGCGGTTCCTGAAATCCGACGACGAGGTGGAGCTGGAGGTCTCGGGGATCGGCATCCTGAGGAACCGGATCGTTCGGGAAGGCTGAACCGCGAGCGCCGTGCTGCGGGCGAAATTGCACTGCAAAAAACCGGGTGCAAAAAGTGCAATTCTCAGAGCCAGGATCAGAAAGGCGCCGCAGCCATCTGAATCCAGAGATGAATTATTTGAGGCCGATCTGATCCTGCAAAATGCAGAGTGCAGCCGGCTGATCCGTCGCCTGTGCGGTTGTGATGTCAAAGACCTGCGACCCTCTGGCCGACCGTCGATATGGGAGGGCGCCGACCTAGATCAAGCCCGGGTATGCGCCGCCGTCGAGCTGCAGGTTCTGGCCGGTGATATAGCCGGCGCGATCCGAACACAGGAAGGCGCAGGCGTCGCCGACCTCGGATGGGCGACCGAAGCGACCGGCGGGGATGCCTGCGACCATTTCCGCGCGGGCCTCGGCCTCCTCGACCTTGCGGACACGCGCGAGAGAACGGGTCATCCGGGCCAGCCGATCGGTCTCGACCTTTTCGGGCAGGATGCAGTTGATGGTGACGCCGTCCGCCGCGACCTCGCCGGCCAGGGCCTTGCAGAAGGCGGTCAGTCCGGCGCGAGGTCCGGTCGACAGGGCCATGGGAAGTCTCGGCGTCTTGACCATGGCGGAGGTGATGGCGACCACGCGGCCGAAGCCGCGTTCGCGCATGCCGCCGACGACCGACTGGATCAGCAGGATGGGCGAGAGCATCGTGGCGGCGACGGCCTCGCTCCACACGGTGTCGGTCCACTCCTCAAGGCGGCCGGGCTTCGGGCCGCCGCTGTTGCAGACGAGAATGTCGGGGGCGGGGCAGGCGGCCAGAACCGCGGCGCGCCCCTCCGCCGTGTCGACGTCGGCCAGGATGGTGTGGGGCCGCCGTCCGGTCAGGTTTTCGATTTCGATCGCAGCGGCCTCAAGCCGTTCGGCGTCCCGCCCGTTGATCCAAACCTCCACGTCTTCGCTGGACAGCGAGATCGCGCAGGCCTTCCCCAGGCCCGCCGACGAGGCGCAGACGAGGGCGCGTTTGCCGGCGATGCCGAGGTCCATGGCTTGTTCCCCGGTTGGGGCTCCCGATCGCCGCCCTCAGAGGGTGCGGGCGATGATTTCCTTCATGATCTCGGACGTGCCGGCGTAGATGCGGGCGACCCGCGCATCGACCCACGCGCGCCCGACGTCATATTCGCTCATATAGCCATAGCCGCCGTGCAGCTGGAGCAGTTCGTCCAGTAGCTGTCCGTGCAGCTCTGCGCTGGTCAG
The DNA here is from genome assembly GCF_058681645.1 of Brevundimonas sp. ALps5. NCBI lineage: Bacteria > Pseudomonadati > Pseudomonadota > Alphaproteobacteria > Caulobacterales > Caulobacteraceae > Brevundimonas > Brevundimonas sp. ALps5. Next base: position 3,141,174 of record NZ_CM178744.1, read on the forward strand.
CTTGGCCATGGCGGCGATCTCGGGCGTCAGTTCCTTGTCCAGCAGCTTCTGGATGCAGTCGTCGATGAAGACGCGCAGCATCTGGCTGCGGGCCCGGACCTCGGCCAGTTTGAACCGGGTGTTCTGGAACTCGAACAGAGGTTTGCCGAAGACGACCCGGTCCTTTGTATAGGCGATGGTCTTGTCGAGCATCGACTCCACCGAGGCGGCGGCGCGGATGCCGATGATCAGCCGTTCCTTGGCCAGTTCGGTCATCAGGCAGGCGAAGCCGCCGCTTTCCTCGCCGAGCCGGTTCTCGACCGGGACGCGGACGTCCGAGAAGAACAGTTCGGAGGTATCCTGGCCGCGCAGGCCGATCTTCTCCAGCTTCTTGCCCTTGTCGAACCCGGGCGTGCCCGCCTCGACGCAGAACAGGGTGATGTCCTTGGGGTTGGCCTGACCCTCGACCTTGGCCGCGACGATGGCGAGGCCGGAGTTGATGCCGTTGGTGATGAAGGTCTTCTGACCCGACAGGATGTAGTGGTCGCCGTCGCGGACCGCCTTGGTCTTCATGCCGCGCAGGTCGCTGCCGATCTGGGGCTCGGACATGGCGATGACGGCGATCAGTTCGCCGGTGATCAGCCGGGGCAGCCAGCGCGCCTTCTGCTCCTCGGTGCCGTAGTTGACCAGGTAGGGCACGGTGATGTCCGAGTGGGTGGTGAAGCCGACCGCCGTGGCGTTCACCCGCGCCAGTTCCTCGATCAGGACGGCGCTGTGACCGAAGTCGCCGCCGGAGCCGCCGTATTCCTCGGGCGCCGTGACGCAGAGCAGGCCTTCCTCGCCTGCGCGCAGCCACAGGGATTTCGGCACGATGCCGTCGCGTTCCCACTCGGCGTGGTGGGGCACGATCTCGGTCTCGACGAAGCGCCGGACCTGATCGCGGAACATCTCGTGGTCGTCGCGGAAGACTTTGCGGGTGGTCATGGCGGGCTCAGTTGTCCGTGTAGACGGCGGGGCGTTTCTCGATCATCGCCGCGACCGCCTCGGCATGGTCGTGGGTGTGATGCGCGAGCGCCTGATAGGCGGCGGACAGCTCGAGGAGCGGGCCGAGACGCATGTGCTGGCCTTCGCGCAGCAGGCGCTTGGTCAGGCGCAGCGCATGGCCGGGGCTGGAGGCGACGCGGTGCGCCAGGGCCATGGCTGTGGTCATCAGATCTTCGGGCGCGGTCAGCTGGGTCACCAGCGTCCAGTCGAGCGCCTGCTGGGCATTCAGGGAATCGCCGGTCAGGGCCATGTGGCTGGCGCGCGGCATGCCGACGATCCGGGGCAGGAGCCAGGCGCCGCCGTCACCGGGGACGATGCCCAGTTTGACGAAACTCTCGGCGAAGGTCGCGGTCGTGGAGGCGATGCGAATGTCGGCCATACAGGCGAAGTCGAGACCGGCGCCAATGGCATGGCCGTTGACGGCCGCGATGACCGGGGTCTCGAGCTCGTAGAGCGCCGTCGGGATGCGCTGGATGCCGTCGCGATAGCGATTGCGCAGCCGATACGGTGAGCCCTCGAAAATGCCGGTGCGGTTCTGCATCGCCTTGATGTCGCCGCCCGCGCAAAACGAAGCGCCCGCCCCGGTCAGGACGACGATGCGGACGGAAGGGTCGGCGCGGACCTCCTCGCAGGCGTCCTCGATCTCGAACATGTCCTCGGGTTTCGAGAAGGCGTTGCGGCTCTCGGGGCGGTTCAGGGTCCAGACGGCGACGGGACCGTCGCGCGTCTTGAGCAGGAAATCAGTCATGGATCGGGGTCTCCGAAAAGGCGCCGGCGACAAGCGGCCACAGGCCGTCGTCGCCCGCCGCCGCGAAGGTCTGGCCGAGACGCTCGGCCCAGAAGGCGTCCGAGCCGTATTCGGCGCGCCAGGCCCACAGGCGTCGGGTCAGGAAATGCAGGCTGTGTTCGTGGGTGAAGCCGATGGCGCCGAAGACGGCATGAGCGATGCCCGCGCCCTTGCCGGCCGCCTCGCCTGATACGGCCTTGGCCGAGGCGGTGGTCAGGAAATCGGCGGCGGGCGTAGCCATCAGGAAGGCGGCCTCGGCGGCGCCGACGGCGGCCCCGGCCTGGGTCGCGAGCAAGGCGAGCTGCTGCTGGACGGCCTGGAACTTACCGATCGGACGGCCGAACTGGACGCGCTCGTTGGCGTAGTCGGCGCTGAGCCCGGTCAGGCGGCCGAGGGCTCCCGCCATCTGGGCCGAGCGCAGCATGGCCCCGCCGAGCAGGACCGTGTCGGTCGCCGCCGAGGTCGCGGCCTCGGCGATCAGGGAGCCGGACGCGAGGGTGACGGTGTCGCGCGGCTCCCCGGCGACATTGCCGCCCGGGACGATCTGCGCATCGGTCAGGGAATGCAGGGCGATGCGGCCGGACGACGTGTCGTGCAGCGCAAGCCATTGGGCGTTTCGACCCCAGGGGACATCGGCGATCGGCGCGTCAGGCGAGCCCGCGGCGAAGACGATGACGCCGCTCTCGGGAGGCGTGAGGCCGGCCGTCGCGAGCAGACTGTTGGCCAGGATCGCCTCGGGCAGGGGGATGGGGGCGGCGGCGGCTCCGCAGGCGCGGACGACCACGAAGAGGTCGCTCCAGCTCGCGCCGGTTCCGCCGAGGTCCTCCGGGACGGCGGCGAGAGGCAGGCCGAGGGCCTCGATCTCGGCCCACAGATCGACGGGCCAGACGCCGGTTTCGGCGGCGTGGAGCAGGTCGGGCGTGACCGTATCGGCCAGCAGCCGCTCGATGGTGTCCTGAAACAGGGTTCGCATCAGCGCACTCCCAGGCCGCGGGCGAGGATGCCGCGCAGGATTTCGCGCGTGCCGCCGCGCAGGGAGAAGGAGGGAGCCATGCTCTGGACGATGGCCATGACCCGTCGAGTGGTCGCCGCCTTGTCGCCGGGCGGCAGGGAATCGATCAGCCGCATCGCCACCTCGACCGTGTCCTGTTCATAGCCCGTGCCGAGGTCCTTGACGCAGGAGGCGGCCCAGACCGGATCCTGGCCCGAGGCCAGTTGGGCGGTGACCGAGATCGACATCGAGCGCAGGGCGATCAGCCAGGCCGCGAGGCGGCCGATTTCTACGGCCTGACGGGCGTCCGGCGCCGGGCCGACGGCGCCGACCAGGCAGCGGAACAGGGTCATGGCGCTGAGGAAGCGCTCCGGGCCGCTGCGCTCGAAGGCCAATTCCGACGTGGTCTGGGCCCAGCCGTCGCCCTCGACCCCGATCAGGGCGTCGGCGTCCAGCCGGACGTCGTCGAAGGTGACCTCGTTGAAGTGCTCATGGCCCGACAGGTCCTTGATCGGGCGGATCAGGACGCCGGGCAGGGTCAGGTCGACGATGAGCTGCGACAGGCCGGCGTGGCGCTCGCTGGCGGGATCGGTGCGGACGAGGGCGATCATGAAGTGGCAGCGGTCGGCGTTGGTGGTCCAGACCTTGCGGCCGTTCAGCACCCAGGAGCCGTCGGGCTGACGGTCGGCCTTCGTCCGCACAGAGGCCAGGTCGGAGCCGGAGGCGGGCTCGCTCATGCCGATGCAGAAATACAGTTCGCCGGCGCAGATGGCGGGCAGGTAGCGCGACTTTTGCGCTTCCGTGCCGTGGCGCAGGATCAGGGGCGCGCTCTGGCGGTCGGCGATCCAGTGGGCGGTGACAGGGGCGCCCGCGGCCAGCAGTTCCTCGTTGATCACGAACCGGTCGAAGGGCGAGGCGTCGTGGCCGCCATAGGCCTTGGGGATGCTGAGACCGAGCCAGCCCTTGGCGCCAAGCGTCCGGCTGAAGTCGGCGTCGAACCCCATCCAGGACAGGGCGCGTTTCTCGGGCGTCGAGGTTGGGGACCATTCGGCCAGGAAGGCGCGAACGTCTGCGCGGAGCGGGGCGAGGTCCGGCGGCAGGACTGGCGGGCCGAACTGGTCGAGCAGGTTCACGAAGGCTTCCCGGGCGTTTGAATCGGCTCTCTTCGGAGCGTCGCGATCTATACATTCCAGAATATCGTTCTGACCAGAGAATATTGTTTGCCGCGACAGCCGGTTTCCCGTTAGGGTCGGGCCAAGAATGACGACGGCGGAGCTGTCGCGCTCGGGGGAGGCCCAGCGTCTGAAGCGGCCCGGTGAAACCGGCTCCGTCGGCGCATGGCCTGCCCCTGACGGCGCGATGACCGGCCCAGCAAAGGAATAGAGTATTGGCCAAGGTTGCAGTGGTGGGGGCCGGCCTGATGGGCGTCGGGATCGCGCATGCGTTCGCGTCGTCGGGCCATGATGTCCGTCTGATCGACGTCTCGTCCGAACAGCTGGCCAAGGCGGAAAAGACGATCGCGGGAATTCTCGCCGACGGGGTCCGGCTGGGCAAGGTCGAGGAAACGGCGGCGAGCGCCGCCCTGGCCCGGCTGACGACTTTCGGGGGCGTCACGGACGGCGCGGCGGGCGCGGACCTGCTGGTCGAAACCGTCTCCGAGAATCTGGCGATCAAGATCGATGTGGTGCGCAAGGCCGAGGCCGTGATGGCGCCGACCGGCCTGCTGGCGACCAACACCTCGGCGCTGAGCGTGACCGAGATCGCCGCCGCCTGTCAGGACCCGACCCGGGTCATCGGCATGCATTTCTTCAACCCGGTCCAGAAGATGAAGCTGGTCGAGCTGGTGCGGGGCCTCGCCACCACCGACGAGGCCGTGGCCCTGTGCCGCGACTATGTGGCCCAGCTCGGCAAGACGGCGATCGTCGTCAACGAGACGCCGGGCCTGACGACCAGCCGGATGTCCGCCATGGCCGGCAATGAGGCGATGTGGATGCTGCAGGAAGGCGCCGCGACGGCCGAGGATATCGATACGGCCCTCAGGCTCGGCTTCAACCATCCGATGGGGCCGCTGGAGCTCGGCGACCTGACCGGCTGGGACACGCGTCTGTCGGTGCTGCACTATCTGCACGCGACCCTGGGCGACAAGTTCAGGCCGTGCCCGCTGATCATCAAGATGGTCAAGGCGGGGCGCTATGGCCGCAAGGTCGGCTGGGGCGTCTACAAGTACGAGAACGGCGTCAAGGTGCCGGGCTCGGGCCTGCGCGGGAGCAACCTGTGAACCCGGTCTATGTGGTCGCGGCGGTTCGCACGCCCATCGGCAAATTCCGCGGCGCCCTGGCCGGAGTGCGCGCCGACCATCTGGGCGCCCACGCCCTGAATGAACTGATCGCCCGGGCGGGCGTCGAGGCGATGCAGATCGACGACGTCATCTTCGGCAATGTGACCCAGATCGGGGAGCAGTCGGCCAATATCGCGCGCACATCACTGCTGGGCGCCGGCTGGCCCGAGACGATCCCGGCCATGACCGTCGATCGCAAATGCGGGTCTTCGGAAGCCGCCATCCATATCGGCGCGGCCCAGATCGCGGCGGGGCTCAGCGACCTTGTGGTCGCGGGCGGGGCCGAGGCCATGTCGCGCGTGCCGATGGGCTCGAACCGCGCCATCCACGGCGAGGCCTTCGGCTGGATGGTTTCGGATCGGTATGAACTGACCTCCCAGGGCGAGGCGGCCGAGCGGATCGCCGACAAATACGGCTTCGACAGGGATGCCCTGGACGACTATGCGGCCGAGAGCCATCGTCGTGCGGCCGTCGCCACCGACGCCGGCTATTTCCGCGCCGAGACGGTGTCCATTCCCGTCGGCGATCTGGCCGAGAAGGACTGGGAGGGGCCGCGCGAGACCCTGGACGCCGACCAGACCATCCGGCGCGACACCAGCCGCGAGAAGCTCTCGACGCTGAAGACCAGCTTCCGCGAGAACGGCCGCGTCACCGCGGGCAACGCCTCCCAGATTTCCGATGGGGCGGCGGTCGTGCTGCTGGCGTCCGAAAGGGCGGTGAAGGCGTATGGCCTGACGCCGCTGGCGCTGGTCAAGTCCGTCGCCGTCGTGGGCGCCGATCCGGTGATGATGCTGGAAGGGCCCATCGCCGCCAGCCAGAAAGCAGCGGCTCTGGCCGGGCTGTCCTTCGACGAGATCGCCCTGTTCGAGGTCAATGAGGCCTTCGCCAGCGTGCCGCTGATGTGGCTTCAGCAGACCGGCGTCGGCGCCGACCGGCTGAACGTCAATGGCGGCGCCATCGCCCTGGGCCATCCACTGGGCGCGACCGGCGCGCGGCTGGCGACCAGTCTGATCCATGAACTGGGCCGGACGGGCCAGAAGTACGGCCTGCAGGCGATCTGTTGCGCCGGCGGCCTGGCCACGGCGACCGTCTATGAGAACCTGATGCCGAAACCCGCCTGAAGGGGCGTCGATGCCTGAACTGACCTTCCACTACACCCCGACCACCTGTTCGCTGGCGTCGCACGTCGCGCTGGAGGAGTCCGGTCTGCCGTTCGAGGCCAGTCGCATCCGGTTGCACGACCCGGCCTCGGTCGCCGTCTGGCGTGAGACCAATCCTTCGGGAAGCGTTCCGGCCCTGATTTCCGACGGCCGGCTGCTGACCGAGAACGTGGCCATCCTGAACTATGTCGCGCGGTTGGCCCCCGAGGCCGGGCTTCTGCCCGACGACCTGTTCGATCAGGCCAAGGCCCTGTCGCTGACCGCCTGGTTCGCCAGCACGGTTCACATCACCGGCCGGATGGCGCGCGCGCCGCTCCGCTTCACCGCCGACGAGACGGCCTGGGAGCCGCTGAAGACCGAAGGACGGATCCGGTTCGAGGCCAATCTGCGCAAGGTCGACGCCCTGTTGGCCGGTCGCGACTGGCTGGTCGGGGAGCGTCTGTCGGTGGCGGACGCCTATGCGCTGGTCTTCTACGCCTGGGGCGTAGCCGGCGACTATCCGATGGCGGAGATGACCCACTATTCGGCATTGGCGCGACGCATGGCCGAACGACCCGGCGTTCAGCGCGCCATGGCGCGTGAGAAGACGCCGCCCTTTCCTTCCTGAGCAACCGAGAGGCCAGCCATGTCCAGGGTCGTGATCGTCACCGGCGCCTCGGGCGCGCTCGGCCGCGCAGTGGTCGCCCGACTGAAGGCCGATGGCGCAATCGTCGCGGCCGTGGATGCGGCGCCCTCCGTCGAGATCGAGGCTGACCTGACCTTGCCCGGCGTGGATCTGGCGGACGTGGCGTCGGTCGGCGCGGCGTTCGACACAGTCGTCGCGACGCTCGGCGCGGTTCATGGACTGGCCAATGTCGCGGGCGGGTTCGTCTGGGAGCCGATGATGGGCGGCGAGGCGGACAGCTGGGACCGGATGTTCCGGACCAACCTGCTGACGGCGGCCCTGGCCAGCCGGTCGGCGCTGCCGCACCTGCTGAAACAGGGCGGGGCGATCGTCAATGTCGGGGCGGCGGGCGCGATCGATCCGGCGACGGGTATGGCGCCCTATGCGGCGTCCAAGGCCGGCGTCATGGCCCTGACCCGCAGTCTGGCCGACGAGGTTCGCGGTAAGGGCGTTCGTGTCAATGCGGTCCTGCCGACCATCCTCGATACCCCGACCAACCGCAGGGACATGCCCGACGCGGATCCGGCGGGATGGGTGCGTCCGGCCGATGCGGCCGAGGTGATCGCCTTTTTGCTGTCGGACGCTTCCGTCGCCGTGAACGGCGCAGGGATCGCGCTCGCCGCGTCCTGACAGGGCCGCTCAGGGCGTCCGGTCGGCTTCCGTATTCAATCCCAACGGCGTTGATGCGTCCGGCTGACCTGCGTCGATGGCGAGGGTCTTCGCCCGTTTCGACTGGATCTCGCGGATGGTGATGTAGAGGGTCGAGACCACGATCACACCGGCGCCGAGCCAGGTGAAGACATCCGGCCATTCCCCGAAGACCAGCAGGCCGGCGATCACCGACAGCACCAGCCGCGCATAGTCGATGGGCGCCAGAACAGCGGCTTCGCCGACCGCCATTCCCTTGATGAACAGCACCTGGTTGGCCGCGCTGAGCAGGCCGATCAGGAACAGGGGGATCAGATCGCCCACGCTGGGCCAGCGCCAGTCGGCGATGGCGAAGGGCAGGCAGAGAAGCTCGCCGATGATGCTGGACCAGACCAGGATCGAGCTGGCCGAGAGGTCCCGGGTCAGGGATTTCACGCCCGTGATCGTGCCCGCGAGGCACAGGGCGGAGACCAGGGCGGCGAGGTGGGGCCAGCCGACGGCGACCCCGGCGCCCCACGGCCTCATGATGATGACCACGCCGACGAAACCCATCAGAACCGCGGCGATCCGGCTGGGGCCGATGGTCTCGCGCAGGAACAGGGCGGCCAGCAGAACGACCCAGAGCGGGCGGGTGAACGACAGGGCGTTCGCCTCGGCCATCGGCATGGCCTCATAGGTGTAGAGCAGCAGGATCATGCCGACCGTCGCCAGCAGGGATCGCAGGAACAGGGCGGGCATCGTCCGGTGCGGCACGAACAGCACCTGTCGGGGGTTCCGCAGCATGAAGGGGATGGCGACGATCAACGACCCGGTCTGGCGGTAGAAATTCTGGACGTGGGACGGGTAATCACCGCTGAGGTGCTTCACCAGGGTCGTCATGGTGACGAAGGTCACGCCGGACAGCAGAACCCAGATCGCGCCCTGGGTATTGGGGCTCAGGCGCGCGAACCAGGCTTTCACGCCGCCGCTTCCCCGGAGTCTGTCTCCTCGTAGCCCTTGAGCACATAGGTCATCCGACCGCCGGCCAGCATCAGGCCGCTGAACAGATGCAGTTCGACGATCTGTTCCTCGCTGAAATGCTCGCGGAGATGGGCATAGACCTCGTCGCCCAGCGAGAAATAGTCGCCTGCGAAAAGCTCGGCGAACCGCAGGGCGGCCTGCTCGGGCGGGCTGAAGCGCGGGTCGGACCAGTCGCTGCAGGCGACGATGTCGGCTTCGGAGACGTCGTCGGACTTGCGGGCGATCTGGCAGACCGGACAGGTGGTGATCGAGGCGATCTTGAGCCGGACCAGTTCGCGCAGCCGCTCGGGAAGGACGCCGCGTTCGTGGATCTCGGCCATCGTGCCGAGCCAGGCGTTGGCCGCGGCCGGGCGGCGCGCCCAGATCTGGACCGGCAGGGTGTTGGACAGCATGCGGCTGGCCGTGCCGCGATCGATCGAGGCGCGCAGCGGGTCCGACAGGCTTTCGAGGGGCAGGGGGGCGACGCGGGCCATTCTGGCTATCCCCTGTCTTCGCAGAATTCGAAGATGGCCCCGCCGAGCTCGGCCGGATCGACGCGCAGCAGGGCGCCGCCGACGGCCTCGGAGTGTTCGATGCGCTCGAACCTGACGCCCAGGGCCCTTAGCCGCTCGGCCTTGGCGTCCAGGCCGTTGACCGAGATGCGGATATAGTGCGGGCCGGGTCCCCAGTTGTGCAGATAGCGGCCCGAGGGACTGTCCCACTGCGTCGGCTGGATGACGTCCAGCGTCGCGCTGGTCCCGAGGTTGAAGCCGATGCGGGCGATCTTGTAGCCCTCGCCATCCAGCTGTTCGACGGGGGAGGCGGGCTGGAGATCGAGGTTCTGGTCGAGACGGCGCAGCACGTCGTCCAGATCGCGGACGAGGAAGCCGCGTCCGACGACCCGGACCATGTCGCCGGGCTTCGGATCGCGGGGGCGGGGCGGTGGGGTGGTGAAGGCCTCGGCCGGCATCTGGATCGCCGCCAGCGGAATGACCTCGATGCACAGGCCCCCGTCGACCGAGGGCTCATAGACCGGGTTTTCGGGCGTGCAGCCGACCCACAGACGGTCGAACGGCATCTCGGGCGTCAGCTGGGCAAGGCGGAAGGGCTGGTTCTTGCTGAGCAGATGCTCGACCACGCCGCCGATATTGTCGGAGACGAGGACCGTGGCGTGGGTCTTGATAGGGCGGAACGGCCCCTGGAAGTCCTCGAGGCTCTTGAGGAAGCCGGGGAACATCGGATCGCCGTGGTTCGGGAAGTCGAGGTGGCCCTGGGGCTCGACCCGGGTCGGCGAGACGGCCAGCGACTTATGCACGCGCAGGAAATGGGCGACATAGGGGTGGCCGGGGAAGGCCTGACGCCAGTTGGCGTGGCCATGAATCTCCAGCTTGGAGACGATCTGTTCGGCCGTATGGTCGGCGTCGTGGACCATCAGGTCGCCGCTCAGCAGCAGGTCGTAAAGGCTCATCTCGTTCTCCTTCTCGTCGGCGGCGGGGAAGCGCGCGCCGCGCGTCATGTCAGTCCCTGACCAGCAACAGGCTGCCGGCAAGCGGGCCGCCGCCGGCGGCGCAGACGGCGACCTGCGGGTCGCGGATCTGGCGTTCGCGGCCTCGCTTCCAGAGCTGGGTGCAGGCCTCGTGCACGTAGCCCATGCCGTGGGTGCGTCCGCCGGAAAGCTGGCCGCCGTTGGTGTTCAGGGGGAGTTCGCCGTCCAGGGCGATCCGCCGCCCTCCCTCGACGAAGGCGCCGCTCTGACCCTTCGGGCAAAGGCCGAGCCCCTCCAGCCACATCATCGTCAGGATGCTGAAGCCGTCGTAGAGCTGGGCCGTATCGACATCGGCGGGTTTCAGATCGGTGCGCGCCCACATGGCGGCCGCTGCGTCGGGCATGGCGTTGGCGGTCAGATCGACCTGGTCCCACAGATAGGGCTGGTTCATCGCCGCCCCGATCGCCTCGATCCGGATCGGTGGATTGCGCAGGTCCTTGGCGATGTCCCGGCGCGACAGGACGATGGCGGTCGAGGCGTCGCAATGCACGTCGCAGTCGAACATGCGCAACGGCGTCGAGATCATCTTCGACGCGAAATAGTCATCCATCGTCATGGGCTTGCGCATGACGGCCTTCGGATTGAGCTGGGCGTTGCGGCGGGTGGTCAGGGCGATCTGGGCCAGCTGTTCCGGCGTAGTGCCGTACTTCGCCATGTGGGCGGCAGCGTACATGGCGGTGATATTCACGACCGACAGCACGTTGAACGGTGTGCACCACTGCCACATGAAATTGCCGTCGCGCGGGCCGGACTTGGCGGCGAGGCTCTGGTCCTTCGAGCCGCTGGTGCGGTTGCTCGATTCAGTGATGGTGCGGAAGACCAGCACATTGTTCGCCAGACCCGAGGCGATCGCCATCGCGCCTTGCATCACGCCCGCCAACGGGCCTGCCGCCTCATAGCCGCCGCTGAACCAGTTGCAGTTCAGGCCCAGCATCGAGAGCACGGACAGCGGTCCGACCGGAGAAAAGCTTGAGCCGTTGGAGTTGTCGCCGGGCCAGGAACAGACGCCATCGATGTCCTTCGGGCTCAGCCCTGCGTCGGCGATCGCCTCAAGCGCCGCGTCTACGGTCAGTTGCATGGCCGAGCGGGTGGACGGCCGGCCGACCTCGGACTGGCCGATGCCGGTGATGGCGACATTCTTTTCGAGGAAGCGGGAGGCCGTCATGCGGCTGCCTTCTCGAACAGCGGGATCCAGACGTCCTCGACGTTTTCGAACACGACGCTCACCGGCATGCCGATCGCGACCGCTTCGGGCGCGCAGTTCACGATGTTGGACAGGAAGCGCAGGCCGTCCTGCTCCTCCAGCTCGATGATGGCGACGACGTAGGGTTCGGTGAGCTCCGGCGTCCAGGCCTGGTGGTTGATGGTGAAGGTCAGGACCGTGCCGCGTCCGGAGACCGGCGTCGGGCTGACGTTGATGCTGTTGCAGTCGCGACAGATCGGAGCCGGGGGGTGGAAGTAGCGCGCGCAGTCGCCGCAACGACAGATGCGCAGCTCGCCGACCTCGCCGCCGGTCCAGAACGGCCGCGTTTCCGCGTTGAGCAGAGGAAGTTTTCTCACCGTTCGGCCCCTGGACTGTGAAGACGAGGGTGCATCTAGCGCCCCCTGAAAACGGGGGGGCGTTTTTCCTTGAAGGCGGCGGCGGCTTCCTTGCGGTCCTCGGTCGACATCAGGAGGACGAACAGGTCCTTCTCCAGCCTGAGGCCGGCTTCGAGCGTCAGCTCCAGACCATTGCGCGCGGCTTCCTTGGCATAGGCCGTGGCGGTGGCCGGCTTGGCGGCGATCCGCTCGGCGAGCGCCTGCACCTCCTCGATCAGGCTCTCGTTCGAGGTCGAGAGGCGGGACACCAAGCCGATCCGGTGCGCTTCCGCCGCGTCGATCCGGTCGCCGGTCAGCAGCAGGTCCAGGGCCCGACCCAGCCCGACGATGCGGGGCAGACGCTGGGTGCCGCCGCCGCCCGGGATCAGGCCGAGCCCGGTCTCCGGCAGGCCGAACACCGCGTTCGGCGTAGCGATGCGGATGTCGCAGGCCATCGAAATTTCGAGACCGCCGCCGAGGCAATAGCCGTGGATGGCGGCGATGACGGGCTTGCGGACCTTGTCGAGCGTCTCGATCCAGCCCGGCGTCATGCCGTCCCGCAGCGCGGGCAGGGAGCTCGCATCCGCCTGGGACTTGATGTCGGCGCCGGCGCAGAAGCCGCGCTCGCCCATGCCCCGGATCACGATCGCGCCGATGTCCGGGTCCTTGTCGAGCAGGTCAAGCGCCTGCTGGGTCTCGCGCCGCAGGGCCAGGTTGATCGCATTGATCTGGCCCGGGCGGTTGAGGATGATCCAGCCGACGCGGTTGACGCGTTCGATCTGGACGGTGTGTTCGATGGCTCCGTCGGCCATGGCGGTCATGCTCCGGCGCGGTCGGCGGCCGGCGTCCGGCCTCCGAAGGTGTCGTTGGAAAGGGGCGGGAAGGCGATCATGCGACAGTCCCGCCCGCGAAACGTTCCGAACGCCGCGCGGCGAACCAGGCGGCCAGGAAGTGAAGGCCGGACCACAGGCTGAAGATCATCACCGCCGCGATGCCGACCTTCAGCGAGTTGGGCCCGCCGACACGGTCGCTGACGACACCCACCACGAGGGGGCCGACGCCATAACCGATCAGGTTGGTCACGGCCTGGACCGCCGAAATCACGACGCCGCGCATACGGGGTTCAACGCCGGTGACAAGGATGGCGTAGGCCGGGGCAGTGAAGGCGCGTGAGACGATTTCGAAGACGATGAAGCCCAGCGCCACGATCAGCAGCGACGATCCAAGCGCGAAGACGAGACCGGAGATGCAGGCCAGAATACAGGCGGTCATCGGTACGGCGGGTAAGGTGTGGACGCCCCAGCGGCGGACAACCGCATCACCGACCGGACCGCCCAGCAGGGAGCCGAGCGCGCCGAACAGACCAACGCCGAGGCCCGCCATGAGACCCGCCTGGGGAAGGGTAAAGCCCTGTGTGCGGACCAGGAAGGAAGCGGCCCAGACGGGGACGCCCGACATGGCCAGGGAGGCGAGGCCCACGCCTGCGAAGGCATGGAAGACCGTCGGGTTGGCGCAGACGAACTTCAGTGTCTGCAGGAACGAGGGAGCGGGCGATCCTTCGCTCTGGCCGATATCCCGTTCGCGGGCAGGTTCACGGACTGTCAGGAAGATCAGGACGGCGAGGATCAGGCCCGGGGCCCCGGCGACGAAGAACGCGGCCCGCCAGCCGTAGTTGGCCGCGATCACGCCGCCGAGCACCAGGCTGGTGGCGGTGCCGAAGGCCGTGCTGGTCCAGAAGATGCCCATGGCCGTCGAGCGGCGATCCTTGGGAAACAGGTCGGCGATCATCGACATGGCCGTCGGCGCCGCCGCCGACTCCGAGGCCCCGACGGCGAGCCGCGCCATGACCAGGGCCGGATAGTTCTGGGCGAAGCCGCAGATGGTCGTGCACAGGCTCCAGATCGCGACGACCGCCGCAAGCAGTTTCGTCCGGTTCACCCGGTCGATCAGCCAACCCATCGGCAGGCCAGCCAGCGCATAGGTCAGGCCGAAGGCGAGACCCGTCAGCAAGCCCAGCTGGCTGTCGGACAGTTTGAACTCGGCCTTCACCGGTTCGATCAGGATCGACATCGCGGTCCGGTCGATCGAGTTCGAGACATAGACCAGCGTCAGAATGACCAGCGTATACCACGCGCCTTTGGCGAGCGGTGAAGGCGATGCGTTCGCCATGATCAGAGGCCTGCCTTGCCGTCGGGCTGCAGCGTCGCCGTGATGCGATGGATGACAGGCACAGAAATCCCTCCCGGCGCACTTGATGGTGCGGCTCTTTCAGTGAGGCTAGAAGACGAGAGGTTGTTCGGCAAGCGAAACGACGTTCTGGTATCAGAATATTTTTCCGGAAGCCACGCGGTTCTTCCGAGGGGATCAGGCGGGACGGGGGTTTGGCGATGTTCGCAGCCGAAAATGCAGCTTCTGAAAACAGAACATAAACCTGATATCAGAATTGATGCTGGACCCGGTCCGCCTTGGCCCCTAGTCTGGCGAGTGACCCTGTCGACGCCTGTCGCCGGGGTCGGGATTCGGCCTGGACATCCGGTGAACGGGGTGCGGAGGACCGGGTCGCGGGACAGGAATGCGCGGCGCCTCGGCCGGCCTGCAGCCCCGGAGGTGGTCGCGACCACGCCGGGCCTCGTCAGGGCGAGCCGCCTGGAAGAGTGGACGGATGACTGCAATGACCCAGATTGAAGCCGGATGGCAGGTCGGACCGCGGGACACGCCGGTGGCGGCGCTGGGCCGGGCGGTGACGGCCCATCCCGACAAGATCTTCCTCGACTTCAGCGGTGAGAAACATACCTACCGGGCCTTCGATCAGGCCAGCAACAGGTTCGCCCATGTGCTGCGCGATCTGGGGCTGTCCGCCGGCCAGCCCATCATCTCGATGCTGGACAACAACGTCGACGCCGTCACCACCTGGATCGCCGCCAACAAGATTTCCGCGATCAGCGTTCCGCTCAACACGGCCCTTATCGGCCAATTCCTGCGTCACCAGATCGAGGACACGGGCCCGGCCCTCATGGTCTGCGAGGCGCGCTATCTGTCCCGCGTTCTCGACATCGAAGACCAGCTGACGACGCTGAAAACGGTTCTGGTGCGCGGCGACTTCGAGCCCGTGACGGGATCGTCGCTGACGATCGCACCGCTGGATGACTACCGGGGAACCGACGACAGCGCTTTCGAGGACCTGCCCGATCCGGGCGCGTTGAACGCCCTGATCTACACGTCCGGCACGACCGGCCCATCCAAGGGCTGCATGATCACCGGCAACCAGATGTGCCACTTCGCGCGAATGCTGACGCGCTCGGCGCCGTTCGGTCCGGACGACATCTACTGGACGCCTCTGCCCCTGTTCCACATGAACGCCCTGGCGACCGGCGTCGTATCCGTGATGCTGGTCGGGGCGACGATCTCGTTCGCGCCGAAATTCTCGGTCTCCGGCTTCTGGCCCGCGATCGAGGCGTCCGGGGCCACCGTCGTCTCGATCCTCGGGTCGCTGGGCACCATGCTGGCTCGCGCCGACGAACACGAAGCCATGGCGCGCTGTTTCGGCCAGGTGCACACGGTCAAGGGCAATCCGTTCCCCGAGGAGATCAAACAAATCTGGCGCGACCGTTTCGGCGCGAAGAAGGTCGGCTCCAACGTCTACGGTCTGACCGAAGGGCTTCTGACATCCATGCCCGCCGACGGATCCTATGCCGAAGGCTCGTCGGGCAAGGCGGCGCCGGAACTCGACGTCCGCATCTTCGACGACAACGACAACGAGGTCCCCGTCGGAACCGCGGGGGAGGTGGTCTGTCGGCCGCTGCTGCCGGACATCATCTTCAAGGGATACTGGCGTCGGCCGGAAGACACGCTGAAGGTCTGGGGGAACCTGTGGTTCCACACCGGTGACATCGGCAAGTTCGACGAGAACGGCTTCTTCTACTTCGTCGATCGCAAGAAGGATTATCTGCGCCGACGGGGTGAGAATATTTCCAGTTTCGAGATGGAAACCTCGATCCTGACCCACCCCGCCATCGAGCAGGTGGCCGTCCATGCCGTGCCGTCGAACCTGCAGGAAGACGATCTCAAGGTGACGGCGAAACTGAAGCCCGACGCCGTCCTGACCGAGGAAGAGCTGTGCCGGTGGTTGGTGGAGCGGGTGCCGTATTACGCGGTGCCACGCTACATCGAGTTCCGGTCCGAGCTGCCGGTGAATCCGCAGGGCAGGGTGCTCAAATTCCAGCTCAGGGACGAAGGCGCCACGACGACGACCTGGGATATCGAGACCTCGGACGTCAAACCGAAACGGTAGGGCTTCCGCGGGGCCTTCCTCTTTCCAGGCCGTCGCCTCCGGTCGGCCGAAGCTGTCCCTCGTGCTGTTCCAGGCGCGATCGAGAGCCTGTGTCTGACGCGGAAAGCTGTGAGACAGATTTCGTGAATCTGTTCAAAAGATAGATTGGATACAGAACGACATTCCGATATCAGATCAATTTGATTGACACGAAGGCGCGCATTGGTGTCCCGTGCCCTCAATGAAAAGCGGCCAGGGACCCGACGAGGCTCCGTACAGGCCGATCTGGCCGACCCATTTCGGGCGGCGGGGAAGAGGGAACGGACATGAAGACATCGACCTGGAAGATCGGGCTCTGCGCGAGCGTTTCGGCCCTGGGCCTGCCTTTCGCGGCGTTCGCCCAGACCGCCCCCGCCGAGCCGGAGACCGCCATCGGCATCGAGGACGTCATCGTCACCGCCCAGCGGCGCGAGCAGCGCCTGCAGGATGTTCCGGTCGCCGTCACCGCTTTCGGAACCGCAGAGCTCGAGCGGCGCCAGATCACCGATGTGCGCGCCCTGACCGAGAACGCCCCGTCCGTGACCTTCACCGCCACGCCCTACGGCAACAACGATCTCATCCTTGCCATCCGCGGCGTCGCCCCCGGCGGGGTCCTGCCCAACGTCGACCAGGCGGTCGGGACCTACGTCGACGGCATCTATTACGCGCGGCCCGAGGGCAGCAATTTCGCGCTCGTTGACGTCGCCGCGGCAGAGGTGCTGCGGGGGCCGCAAGGGACGCTGTTCGGCCGCAACACCATCGGCGGCGCGCTCAATATCTCGACCAACAAGCCGAGCTATGACCTCGGCGGCTCGGTGAAGATCGGCTACGGCAACTATGACGCCCTGTCGGGCACGGCCATCGTCAACCTGCCGATCGCCGAGGACAAGCTGGCGGCCCGGCTGGTCTACAGCCATGTCGAGCACTCCGGCTACGGACGCAACACCGTGGTTGGCGGCGATGTCGCGGATCAGAACGACGATTTCCTCCGCGCCAGCCTGCGGGCCGACATCACGCCCGATCTGCGGATCGATCTGAGCGCCGACCGGTACGAAGGCTCGAACCATCAGCCGCTGTGGGTGCTGAACTCCTATCAGGCCGGTCTCTCGCCCGCCCAGTACGCGCCCTATGCGGCCGCCTCGGGTTCGCGCATCAGCCAGGCCGGCTACAATCCGGTCAACGACACCACGGTCTATGACTTCACCGGCACGGTCACGGCCCAGCTCGGGTGGGCGACGCTGAAGTCGATCACCGGCTATCGCAACGTCAATTTCGAGGGCGCCTCCGATCTGGACGGCACGCCGTTCCCGACCGCCGATGTGCGTACCTTCAAACTGGCCGGATATCAGGTCTCGCAAGAGTTCCAGCTGAACGGCCAGGCGTTCGGCGACCGGCTCGACTGGACCACGGGCGCCTATTATTTCCGCGAGAACATCCGCAACTCCCCGATCACGCGCGTGCCCGCCGCGATCCAGGACAATACCATCCGCCCCGAAAACACCTCGGTCAGCGCCTTTGCGCAGATCAGCTATGAGGTCATTCCGAACCTGCGATTGACGGCGGGTCTGCGGGTCGTGTCCGACAAGCGCGACATGGTCTACACCCCCGCCCGCACGGCTGTGGCCTCCTCCAGTTCGACGGTGGCCGAGCCGCCGGCGTCCGCCCTGACGCCGGCCGCCTGTCCGTTCACCGCCATCGGCCTCAACCAGGACCCGGCGGGATGCTACTACCACCCGCCGAGCATCACCTTCGACACCGTGCCGTTCACCGTCGGCATCGATTATCGCCTGCCCGGCGACGGCCTGCTGTTCGCGAAATTCTCCAAGGGCTTCCGCGCCGGCGGTTTCCAGCAGGCGAGCGGGACCACGGCCGCCTTCTACACGCCGTTCGGCGAGGAAAGCGTCGGCAGCTACGAGGCGGGGACAAAACTGGCCTTCTTCGACAAGCGCCTGCGCGTCGCGGTCAGCGGCTACTTCTCGAAATTCGAGGACATCCAGCAGAACGCGATCCTGTCGGCCAGCCCCGTGATCATCGCGGTGCTGAACTCGGGCTCGGCGGAAATCTATGGCGGCGAGTTTGAGGCGACGGCCCTGCTGGGCGACCTGCGCCTCAACGCGTCGCTCGGCCTGATCCACCCGGAGTTCACCGAAGGGCCCTACAAGGGGTCGGAGGTGCCGACCGTCGCCAAGACGACCTATGCCGTCAGCGCCGACTATCCGCTGGACCTCGGCTTCGGTCGCGTCGATCTGCACCTCGATTACAACTACCGTTCCGAGGTCTTCTTCCTGAACACGGTCACCATCACGGGTGCAGGGCCCGTGCCATTGACCGATTTCCAGCGGAAATCGATCAGCCAGGGAGGCTACGGTCTGCTGAACGCGAAGGTGGCCTACACCTTTGACGACCGTCCGATCACCATAACCGCCTATGGCAAGAACCTGACCGACGAGTATTTCGCCGCGCGATCCGGGTCCTTCGCCGCAGCCAACTTCAACTCGATCGTCGTCGGCGAGCCCCGCACCTATGGGGTGAACGTCTCCTACGCCTTCTGATTTTCCAACCTGACTTCCTGTGAGCCTTGGCGGCGCGGTCCCGAACGGGTCGCGCCGCTCTCTTTTTGGCCTGACTCCTGATCCGAAAGGCGCGTTCCATGTCCCTGGTGTCTCTCGACGGACGGCGCATCCTCATCACCGGCGGCGCGAGCGGCATGGGGGAGGCGCTGGTCAGGGCGTTTCCGGCCCTGGGCGCGAGGGTCGTGTCTCTCGACCTGACCGCCGGCGCGGGCGGGGCGATCGTGGAGGCGTCAGGCGCGGCCGGCTTCTTCCCTGTCGATGTGTCGAATGAGGCTTCCGTCGCGGAGGCGATCGGGCAGGCGGCCGCCATGCTGGGCGGGCTGGATGTCCTGATCCACGCCGCGGGCATCGCGCCAGGCTCCCCCGGAGCCGACACCGCGCTGGATCTGTGGGAGCGGACCATGGCGGTCAACGCCACGGGGACCTTCCTCATGAACCGGGCTGTGTTTCCCCACCTGAAGGAGGAGGGCGGGGCGATCCTGAATTTCGCATCGGCGGCCGGCGTGCGCGGACATCCGGGCAAGGCCGCCTATGCCGCCGCCAAGGGCGCCGTCGTCGCCTGGACGCGGACGATCGCCCAGGAATGGGGTCGTTACGGCATCAGCTGCAACGCCATCGCGCCGGCCATCTGGACGCCGATGTACGAGGCCTCGCGGAGCGAATTGACGCCGGATGAACTCGTCGCCCACGACGCCGTCAAGGCGCGGACCATTCCTCTGGGCGGCCGGCTCGGCGATGTCGAAACGGACTTCGTTCCCGTGATGGCCTTCCTGTCGTCGGCGGGCGCAAGGTTCGTCAGCGGCCAGATCATCCCCATCGACGGTGGCATGCTCATGACACGATGACGGCCTTGCCCGACGTCAACGAACCATCATCAGGCCGCCGTCCACCGCCAGGGTCTGGCCGGTGATGAAGCGCGAGGCGTCGCCGGCCAGGAAGACGAGGACCGGCGCCATGTCGGCGTCAGGGTCGCCCAGCCGTCCGCCCAGCGGAATCATCGTGGCCATCATCCTGTCGTGCGCCTCGAGCTGCTCGGGGCTCATCCCGGCGCGCGTCGCGTCATACATCGGCGTCCACATGCCGGGTGCGATCGCGTTGACGGAGATCCCATGCGGGCCCCACTCCTGGGCGACGGTGCGCGTCCAGGCCAGCACGGCGCCCTTCGACGCCGCATAGTGGGCGCAACCCCTCAGGCCCACGGCGCCGGCGGCGGATGCGAAGTTGACGATCTTCCCGCCCTTGCCTTTCAGGTGCGGGAAGGCGGCCTGGTTGGTGATCATCGTCCCCTTCGCGTTGACCCCGAGAACCAGATCCCACTCCTCATCGGTGATCCCGTCCGCCGGAGTGTATCTCTGGATGCCGGCGACGTGGATCAGGACATCCAGGCCGCCCATCTCCGCCACCGCCTGATCGAAGGCCGCGACGGTGGAAGCGCGCGAGGACACATCGCAGACGCCATAGGTCAACGTCCCCGAGATCGTCGTCGTCACCGACTCGGCAGGGCTTCCGGCAAGATCCAATCCGGTCACTGTTGCGCCCGCCGCCGTCAGGGCGCGCGCCGCGCTCGCCCCGATGCCGCGCGCTGCGCCCGTGACGATAATTTTCTTGCCGGCCAGAACGGTGGTCTCGATCGTCATGCCAATCTCCAGGGCGTCAGCGCCCGCTCGCGTGTGTAGTCAGGCGCTTATTGAACCCGGCCCGCCGCAGGAGGGGTCGAGAGGTCAGGCGTTTCGTCCCGGAAGGCCCGCCCTGCCGGTGGCGACTTAAGGCGCCTGCATTCTTATCCTAGATTTTTATTCTTGCGACAGATTTTGAATTCTGTTTAGTTTTACCTCAACGCGGCGCCTCCTGGCAGCCGTGAAACGCGGGGCGACAGACCCCATCGGGGAGGTTACGAATGCAGTTCACTACCAGCCGAAATGTGTCCAGAATCCTGCGGGGCAGCGCCCTTGGTCTTCTTGCCTGCACGGCCCTGACGGCGCCGGCCTTCGCCCAGACCGCGGCGGAGCGGGCCCAGGCGCAGCCGCAGACCGACAAGCTCGACGACATCGTCGTCACCGCGCGTCGTACCGAGGAAAACCTTCAAAGCACGCCTGTCGCCGTGACCGCGCTCGGCGCCGCGGGGCTCGAGCGGGCCCAGGTCTCCGACGTCACCGATCTGCAGCGCACCGCGCCCAGCCTGTCCATCGCGACCGGCGCGCCCTCCGCATCGGGCTTCGCCTTCGTCGCCATCCGCGGTCAGGGCAACACCCAGGCCCTGGTTTCCAACGATCCCGCCGTAGCGATCTATATCGACGGCGTCTATGTGCCCCGGCCTTCCCAGGGCCTGACCGACCTGTTCGATCTGCAGCGCGTCGAGGTTCTGCGCGGCCCCCAGGGCACGCTGTTCGGTCGCAACACCATCGGCGGCGCCGTGAACATCCTCTCGGCCGACCCGACCGCCGAATTCGGCGGCCAGATCCGGGTAGAGGCCGGCAGCTATGACCAGTCCGGCGTCGCCGGCGTGGTCAATATCCCGCTCAGCGACAGCCTTTCGGCGCGTCTGACCGCCAGCACCTCGGACCGCAGCGGCTACGGCCATGACATCCCGCTGGGCCGCGACATCGGAGCCCGATCGAGCGACTTCGTCCGGGGCAAGATCAAATACACCGGCGACAAGCTGCAGGTGACGCTTGCCGGCGACTGGAACAAGATCGATGACAACGGCCAGTTCACCGCCTTGAAGGGCTATGCGCCGCAAGTGTTCGGTCCGACCGGCTCGTTCGGGCCGTTTGGCCTGAGCACCACCCTGAACAACTCCCTGCACACGCGCGGCTTCTACGACAGCTACGCCACGGGCTTTTTCAACCCCAGCGCCAATCCGAATTTCGCCTCGCTTCCGGCCGAAGTGCAGGCGCTTTATTCGAAGCCGCTGGGCAACCGGCTGGAAGCCTATGGGGCCAGCCTGAACGCCTCGCTCGACCTCGGTCCGGTGACGCTGAAGTCGATCACGGGCTACCGCTTCAGTGATACCGATGGCGTGGTCGACACCGACGGGACGCCCGTCCCGATCCTCACGACCTGGGCGGGCTATTCCTCGACCCAGTATTCGCAGGAATTCCAGCTGAGCGGCGCCGTCGGCGACAAGTTCACCTACATCGCGGGCCTCTACTACTCCGACGAAAAAGGTCAGGAGTTCAGCCGGTCGCAGTCCTTCGCCTTCCTGCCCTACAACGCCGTGTCCCGGCCCTACGCCGGGTTCGCGGGCCAGAATCTCGCGGATGTGCACAACACCTCGGCGGGCGTGTTCGGCCAGGGCTACTACCAGCTGACCGACGCCATCCGCATCGCCGCCGGCCTGCGCTGGACCTGGGACGGTCGTGAGACGGAACTGCACAACTACAACACCTGGGGCGTTGCCAGCACCTGCAACGTCGCCACGCCCGACGCGGTCGGCGTCTGCACCCAGACCCAGGACACCAAGTTCGACTATCCGGCCTGGACCGTGGGTATCGACTGGCAGATCAATCCCGAGATGTTCGCCTACGTCCAGACTCGCGGGGCGTCCAAGTCCGGCGGCTGGAACACCCGCGCCGGCGGCCTGCCGGCCTTCCGCCCGGAGAACGTCCGCGACATCGAGGCGGGCTTCAAGGCGACCTGGCTGGACAACCGCCTGCGGACCAACATCGCCGTCTTCCACGCCTGGCAATCGGACGTGCAGCGCAATGCCGCCGCCCTGACCCCCGCGGGCGCCAGCACCCAGTTCCTGGTCAACGCCGGCGACGCCCGCGTCTACGGGGTCGAGATGGAAGGCGCCTACCGGCCGTGGTCCGGAATGGAGCTCACGGCCAACGTCGCGCTCAGCGACGGTGAGTACACCAATGGATCGTTCATCGAGCAGCAGTCCGTGCCCGGCGTCGGCTATACCGGATGTACGGTCGCCCCGAGCGGAACCTCATCCATCTGCCCGGTCGATCGCAACGGCGAGGATCTGCCGCAGCTGGTGAAACTCCAGTACAGCCTCGGCGCGACCCAAAGCCTGCCGACCTCGTTCGGCAACGTCAGCCTCCATGTCGACTACGCCTATCTGGGCAAGCAGCGCTTCAGCCCGGTGACGGCCGCATCACAACAGCCCGCCGCGACCCAGGCCATCTACGCCGAAGCGAACCGGCTGGACGACACTCCCGCCTACGGCCTGCTCAACGCCAAGTTCTCGATCGAGTTCGATGCGACGAACGTCGAGTTTTCGATCTACGGCAAGAACATCCTGGGTGAGGAATATCTGACCCGGAGCCTGGCGGACTTCTACTCCGCCGGCCTGGGCTTCGCGACCGACTTCATCGGAGAGCCGCAGACCTTCGGCGCCTCGCTGACCAAACGTTTCTAGCCGCGACATTCGCCGTCGCCACTGGCCGCCGACCGGATATCCGGTCGGCGGCTTTTTCTTGCGCGCGACGACCGGGATCGTCGCCGGTCAAAAAGAAGGCCCCACACGGGGTGGGGCCTTTGGGATGCTCAGGTTCGGCAGGCGGTGTTGTCAGGGAACGTCCCAGACCACATGGACGGCGTCCGGACCGCGCAGGGAAACGCCGCGCACCACCGGGGGAGGGTAGTCGGGGTCGAGCCGCAGGTTGGGAAGCATGTCGAGCAGCAGGCCGACCGCCTCCTCGATCTCGACCTTGGCCAGCCACATGCCGACGCACATATGGGCCCCGAAGCCGAAGCCGAACGCGGCCATCTGTTTGCGGTCGATGTCGAAGACGTCCGGGTTCTCGAACACGGTCTCGTCGCGATTGGCCGAGCCGACGCAGGCCGAGATGATCGACCCCTTGGGAATGGTGACGTCCTGAAGCGTGACGTCGGTCTGGGCCTCGCGGACCTTGAAGGTGGCGACCGCGTCATGCCTTACGCTCTCGTCCAGAACCTTGCGCATCAACGAACGATCGGCCCGCAGACGTTCGAGCACCTCGGGGTGATCGAACAGATGGGTCATCATGATCGCGAAGGTGCGCGACGTCGTTTCGGACGCGGCCGGCAGCATCATGCGAACGAAGTTGGTGATCTGGTGGTCACTGAGCGTGCGCCCCTCGAACTCGGCCCGGATCAGCCGGCTGATCAGGTCGGAGCCTTCGGCCCCGGACGCCCGGCGCGCCTGAACCGCGGCCAGGGTCGGCTCGTAGAGTTCCTGGAACGCCTGGAAGGCGGCGCGCTTGGCTTCGGGATCGTTGGCCATGCCGCCCAGGACCTTCAGGGCCTTGGTGGCGAAGGTCTCGAGCGCGGCGGTGTCGTCATCCGGGAAGCCGAGAACGGCGTAGACGACGTGGATCGGGAACATGACGCCGACCGAGGTGATCAGCTCGGTCTTCCCGAGCGCGACCAACGGCTCGATGAAGGACTGTTTGATCAGCGGGCGAATATAGGTCTCGCGCCATTCCTCCATGACCGCCGGGGTGAATGACGGCTGCAGGATGCCGCGCAGCTGGCGGTGCTCGTCGCCGTCCAGGCCGGTGATCATCAGCCCGTCGAGGAACGGGCCGAGGCCCGTCTCCATCAGGATCCCGCTGGTGAAGGTCTTGGTGTCACGCAGCACCTTCATGACGTCGGCGTGCTTGAAGATGGTGTAGATCGGACGACCCGTCGCGCCGGCGAACGAGGCGGCGCCCAGTTCGGCGCAGATGTCGCCT
Source organism: Brevundimonas sp. ALps5 (assembly GCF_058681645.1). Taxonomy (NCBI): domain Bacteria; kingdom Pseudomonadati; phylum Pseudomonadota; class Alphaproteobacteria; order Caulobacterales; family Caulobacteraceae; genus Brevundimonas; species Brevundimonas sp. ALps5. The sequence continues at coordinate 3,165,453 of NZ_CM178744.1, forward strand.
TGCATGACGGGCATGTTGGCGCGGTGATCGCGATAGATCTGCTCGATATTGCTGTCGTCGCCCGCGAACAGGGCCCCGACCTGGGCGAAGCCCTCCGCGAGGTCCTTGTTGGGTTTGGTCTGCACCGTCGTCATCGATAAATCCCTCCCGGGGGTGCGGCCGGCCTGAGGCCAGTCCATTTCTTATACAGAATATGATTTTCTGTGCTGAATGTCTATCTGGGCGCCGTCACCTCATTGGTGAATCCCGGCGACCGCCGACGGGTCCGTATAGTCGCGCCACCGGACCAGTCTGCCGTCGTCGTCGAGTTCGAAGATCCCCGCGATGGCGAAGGCGCCGATCTCGCGGCCGTCGGCCGCGACTAGCCGGTCCATCCTTTCGGTCAGGACGACGTTGCCGTTGGCGGCGATGTGCAGGGTTTCGACCAGGATTTTCGAATAGCCCATGGCCGCCTCGAACTTCGCCCCCATGGCCAGGGCCTCGTCGGCGCCGACGGTTTTCGACAGGCCCATATTGACCCATTCGGTGTCCGGCCGGAACAGGTCGCGGATCGCTTTCTCAAGCGGTTCGGGCCCTTCGGACCAGACGTCGAGAAAGGCGCGGATGATGTCGATCGGGGCGCGGTTCACGGGGTGATTTTCCTTTGATTTCCGGCGTTGGAGATCGGTTTTCGGGCGCGGTTTCGTCCCCGGTTTGCTAGACTTCGGGCCGAAGGCGGCGTCCGCCGTCCGGACAAGATGGAGCTGACATGAGCGACCCGATCACCGCCATTCCCGTGACCCGTATCGACGGCGAGGCGGACACCCTGGCCAACCATTCCGGCAAGGTTCTGCTGATCGTCAACGTCGCCTCCAAGTGCGGACTGACGCCCCAGTACGAGGGCCTCGAAGCCCTCTATCGGGCGAAGTCGGCGGATGGTCTGGAGGTGCTGGGGTTCCCGGCGAACAATTTCAACGGCCAGGAGCCTGGGACCGAGGACGAGATCGCGACCTTCTGCAAGACCAGCTACGACGTGACCTTCCCGCTCTATGCCAAGATCAGCGTCAAGGGCGAGGACATCCATCCGCTCTATGCCGGCCTGACCGCGACGAAGCCCGAGGCCGTCGGCGACGGCCCGATGCGCGAGCGGCTGGCGGGGTATGGAATTCCGGCGAGCGGCCCGGGCGAGGTGGTGTGGAATTTCGAGAAATTCCTCGTCGGCCGCGATGGTCAGGTCATCGACCGGTTCGCGCCCGATGTCGATGCGGCGGATCCGCGTCTGCTCGCGGCGGTCGACAGGGCGCTGTCGGCGGAGTGACGCCGGAGGGCGCCGGTTGCGGAGGGTGAGCCAACCCTCCGCCGCCATCGTCAGCGCACCTTCGCGGTGATCTTGGCGTGGGGGCCGGAGACCTGGGCCGCCCAGGCCTCGGAGGCGTCGGCGAAGTCGTAGTCGACATAGTCGACCGTGATCGACTGGTCTTTCTGCATCGCCAGCAGCCGCCGCCAGATTTGTTCGCGGTCGGCGGGCGGGCGCTGGCCGGTGCCGATGCAGGTCAGGGTGCGGAACAACAGGTCGCCGATGTTGAGCTCGACGACCCGGCCCGCGCCGGTGCCGATGGTGATCAGGCGCGCGCCCCATTTCGTCGCCTTGACTGCCGACAGGAAGGGCTGGCCGAAGACCAGATCCAGCACGACGTCGAAGCCGTCTCCGCCCGATGCGGCCTTCAGGGCCTCGGTGTCGTTCTCGCCGCCCATGGCGACCACGGCGTCGGCCAGTCCGCGCTCCATCAGGCGGTCCAGCCCCGCCTGGCTGCGGGCGGCGGCGACGACCCGACCCGCGCCTAGACTCTTCGCGAGCTGCAAGCCGATCTGGCCCAGCACTCCGGTGGCGCCGAGGATCAGGACGCTCTCGCCCGGCTGGATCTTCGCGGCTTCCAGCGGAACAAGAATGCCCGTGCCGGCGATACCCATGGTGATGGCGGTGCGGTCGTCGATGTCGTCGGGCACGTCCCAGACCTCGGCGGCCGGAACGACGGTCTTCTCCGCCCAGGCGCCCCACGGGGCCACCGACCGTTCGCCGAAATAGACGCGGCGGCCATCCTCGGCGCGACCGACGCCTTCGCCGCGAATGACGCACGGATACTGGACGCCCAGGCGATAGGCGCCGAGGACGTCCCAGCCGCCGAGCCCTGCGGTGTCGACCTCGATCAGGACCGCGCCCTCCTGCGCCGTCGGTTCGGGAAAGTCCTCAAGGACGGGAGCGGCTCCGTTGCCTGAGATGACGGCGGCGCGCATGGGTGAACTCCTGGTGTCAGGGTGTTGGGCGCGCGTCGGCGCACGCCCGGCGAGCGGGCGGCGCCGACGTCAGCGAGGCGTCAGGTCAGAGGAAGATTGCGAGGTTCGGGAAGCCCAGCACCGTCTGGTCGACGATGATCTCGCGCCGGGCCAGTTTGATGCCGTCGTCATAGCGGCGCAGCAGGTCGTGGCGAACGCAGCTCAGCATCAGCAGGGTGGTTTCCTCGAACCGGCTGCGGCTGCACAGCAGGTAGCTGGTCACCTCGAACTCGTCGGGATTGTCGGTGGACTCCACGAGGATGTTGGTTACCAGACGGCGGGTGCGCGAGGGCGGATCCTCGGCCCAGGCGCTCTGGGTGTCGGTGATGCGGCCGACCCGCCCACGGATCGAAGCGTAGGTCTCGTCAAAATGCATCACGGTGCGGACGATCGACAGGGCGTTCTGCCGAAGCGAGCGGGTCTGGCGCACGGGGCAGGTGTAGCGCAGGTCGACGTCGAGCCGCGCGACCCAGTCCTTCAGACGGATTTCGTCGAGCAGCCAGGCTTCCTCGTAAAGGAACTCGGCGATCTCGTTATAGGCGGGCGATCCGACCGGGACGCGGTTGGGGCGGAAGGGCTTGTCCTCGGCGACGCTGACGTCGGTCGGGATGACGGCATTCATGGTCATGGCGATGGTATCCTGATGATGTCGGCGCTGATCAGAACGGGGCGTTCATCAGGTCGCGGTAGGCCAGCCACCAGTTCCACTGGGTGTCGTCCTTGGTGAAGCCCTCATAGACGAGAGCCGGGCCGGGCCAGTCGGGGCGGGGAGGGGTGTTGCAGACCGCCTGGTACTTCATCGTGATGTTGCGGGCGGCGGCGCCCTTCGCCGTCTGGGTGATGTGCGGCCAGGTGTCGGAATCGTCCTGTTCCACCATGCCGGAGGTGCCCAGCATGCGCACCGCGAACTGCAGCGCCTTCTGCTTGTGCTCTTCCGGCGCGTCCTTCTCGGCCATGATGTAGTTGCAGAACTCCAGCTCGTCCGGACCCTTGGGGATGTAGGTGTGTAGGGAGGTCAGGCCGATGATCTCGCCATCGGGCTGCGGCACATAGATGAAGGCGATCAGGACGTTGGGGAACATGCCGCCGACCTGGGGCGGGCTGTCGACCAGCAGGCCGAGCTGTTCCGGCGTCAGGTTGCGGATCAACTCCGGCAGCATCTCCTTGGTGATGCCGGGCGGCGGGACGATGGCCAGCTTTTCTTCCAGCGTCAGATTGCCGTCCCGGAAGTCCTTGGCCTGTTTGAACTTGTTGGCCACGGGCATGCAGCGCAGGGCGTGACCCTGAAGCGATCCGACCTCGGTGCCGTACATGGAGGTGGTCAGGTCACCGTCGCCGAACTTGGCGAACTCGCCCAGCCAGCGGTGCAGGGTCAGGGTGTGGAAGCCGTCGGCGGCAGACTGTTCGCAAGCCGTCTTCCAGTTGGCCTTGATGGTGAACCTCTGCGGCGGGCCCAGGACTTCCAGCCCCTTGTCCGTCCGGCAGAACAGCATGTCGTAGTACCACTTCATCTCGCCGAGGAACTCGTCGAACGAGGGCCCTTCGAGATTCCAGGTCGCGAAGATCAGGCCGCCGTAGATGTGGACGCGCGCCTGGGTCAGGCCGAGCTTTTCCTTGGGCAGGATGTCGCCGTGCATCTTCTCGCCGGCGACCGGGGCGCCGATGAAGTCGCCGTCGTTCCTGAACGCCCAGCCATGATAGATGCAGGTGTGGACCTTGGCGTTGCCGGCGTCGTTGACGCAAACGCGCATGCCCCGGTGCGGGCACACGTTCAGCATGACCTTGATGGTCCCGTCCTTCTGGCGCGTGATCAGGACCGGGTCCGATCCCATCAGCCGGGTGATGAAGTCGCCTGAGGCCGGAATCTCGCTCTCGTGACCCAGAAGCAGCCAGGTCTTCCCGAAGACCTTGCGCATCTCGATGTCGTAGAGTTCGGGATCCGAAATGGCGCGAAGCTGCACTTCGCGCGTCTGGACATTGATCAGATCGTCGATGGTCGTCCCGTCCGAAAGCGTCGTCCGTGTCCGGTCCAGCATGGTTGTCCTCCGCGGCGACTTGCGCCATATAATTTTGAACAGAGGTGGCATTTCTGTATAGAAAATGCAACTCTTCGATTCAACGAGGAACGACGGGCCGGTGGCCCCCGGAGCAGTCCCGAACGGACGCCCGGCACGGAGGATGAAGATGAGTTCAGAAGCGATCGCCCATCGTGTGACGGCCGACCGCAGCGCCTGCTGCGGTTACGGAACCTGTGTCGAGATCTGCCCGGAAATCTATCAGCTGGAGGGCGGACTGGTGGTTCTGACGACGGACATCGTCCCACCGGAGTTGCTGGAACGGGCCATCGAGGGCGCCGACTCCTGTCCCCAGGCCGCGATCGTCGTCGAGCCGGTCGAGGCATGACCGCGCCCGCCGTCGCCGCGAACCCGGAGGGTGCGGCCAAGGGCGTGCGCAAGCTGCCGGGCCTGCTGTCCCTGTCGTTGATGGGCGTGCCGCTGACGGCGCTGTCCCTGCCGCTCGTGGTCATGATCCCCGAGCACTATGCGACGGTGCTGGGCCTGCCGCTGGCGGTCATCGGCCTGATCTTCACCAGCGTGCGCATCTTCGACATTGTGGTTGATCCCCTGCTGGGCGCGGCCATGGACAGGACCCGCAGCCGGTGGGGACGCTATCGGCCCTGGCTGATCTTCGGGGCGCCGGCGCTGATGCTGGCGGTCTATCTGCTGTTCATGGCCAGGCCGGGCGTCGGGCCGATCTATCTGTTGCTCACCCTGACGGCGAGCTTCCTCGGCTGGTCGATCCTGTCGTTGGCGCAACTCGCTTTGGCTTCGGGACTGGTGGCCAGCTACGACGGGCGGTCGCGGGTCTACGCCTGGCTCCAGTTCGCCTCGCTGCTGGGCATCCTGACCGTCATGGGCTTCCCGATCCTGCTGAAAAAGCTGGGCGACACGGGGATCGAGCCCACCCAGCTGATGGGCTGGATCATCATCGTCCTGATGGCGCCTGCCGTCGCCCTGGCCGCCTGGCGCGTTCCGGAGGCCGCCGTGGTCGCCCAGCGTCATATCGTCGGCATCAGGGAGTATCTGGCGGTCGTCGGACGCAAGGCCGTGTTCCGCATCGCCGCCATCGACCTGCTGTTCGGCCTGGGCTTCGGCACGGCCTCGGCCATGCTGGTGTTCTTCGTCACCGCCGCCAAGGGTCTGGACCGCAGCGCGGTAGGCCTGGTCCTGATCGCCCAGGTCATCACCGCCATGATCACCGTGCCCGCCGTCGCCTGGCTGGCCCGCAAGTTCGACAAGCATTTCGTGCTGGGAATCGCCGGCCTGCTGGCTGCGATCGTCAGCATCGCCTTCATCTTCACCCCGGACCACAGCCTGCCGGCGGTGGCGTTGGGCATGATGGGCTGGGGCCTGTCGTTCGGCGCCTTCAACCTGTTGCCCCGGGCCATGATGGCCGACGCCGGGGACGAACTGCGGCTGGACACCGGGTCCGACCAGACGGGCGTCCTCTACGCCCTGTTGATCAGCAGCTGGAAGCTGGGCGGGGCCCTCGCCGTCGGCCTGTCGTTCGCCGCGCTGGCGCTCGTGGGCTACAAGCCCGCGCTGATGGCCGCCAACTCGCCCCAGGCGATATCGGGTCTGGAAATGGTCTTCGCCGGCCCCTCTGCCGTGCTGTTCCTGCTCGGCGCCTGGCTGGCCTTCACCTATCCGCTGACCCGCGAGAAGCACGCGGCCATCCGCGCCACGCTGGACGCCCGTGACGCCGCGACGGAGCCGTCTGCGTGACGCGCCGTCTCGAAGGTCGGGTCGCCCTGATCTCCGGAACAGGAGGCGGGCAGGGCCGGGCGGCGGCGCTCAGGTTCGTCGCCGACGGCGCGATCATTGTCGGCTGCGACGTCAACGCCGAAGCCGACGCCGAGACCGCCCGGCTGGTCTCCGAGGCCGGCGGTGTGATGACCAGCATGGTCTGCGACCTCGGCGATCCCACAGGCGCCCAGGCCTGGATCGACAGGGCGGTCGCGGATCACGGGCGTATCGACATCGTCTACAACAACGCCTCCGCCGCGAAGTTCGGCTCGATCACGGATCTGTCGGTCGAGGACTGGCGGTTCACAATCCGCAACGAGCTGGACCTCGTCTTCCTGACGACGAAATACGCCTGGCCGCATCTGGCCAAACAGGGCGGGGCGATCATCAATGTCGCGTCGACCGCCGGCTGGCAGGGCTCGCGCGGCAACGGCACCATCGCCCACAATGCGACCAAGGGCGGGGTCATCGCCATGACGCGCCAGATGGCGCTGGAGGGCGCGCCGCTCGGCATCCGCGCCAACAGCATCAGCCCCGGCTTCATCCTCACGCCCGGCACCCGCGCCTTCGTCGAGAACCCGGCCGTGCGCGCCCAGCTGACCGGCGCGATACCGGCGGGGCGTCCCGGCGAGCCCGAGGACGTGGTCGGCATGGCCGCTTTCCTGGCCTCCGACGAGGCCGCCTTCATCACCGGAGCCGACATCATCATCGATGGCGGCACCACCGCCTGCTAGCCAACCGCACAACTGAGGATCTGGACCATGGATATCCGGGGTATCGGCTATCTGGGCTTTGAAAGCCCCAACATCGACGCCTGGCGCACCTACGGACCCGAGGTGCTCGGTTTCGCCATCGCGCCGTCTCCGGAGGACGAGCCGGACTCGCTGTACCTGCGCATGGACGACCGTCGTTACCGCTTCGCCTTCCAGCCGGGCCCGATCGACAAGCTCACCTATATCGGCTGGGAATGCGTTAACCGCATTGCCTTCGAGAAGGCGGTCAAGAAACTGCAGGACGCCGGCATCGCCGTTGAACAGGGCGACGACGACCTCAAGGCCCGCCGCGCCGTCCGCGACGTCGTCCGCTTCAAGGATCCGGTCGGCTACCAGTACGAACTCTTCTACGGCCAGAAGGGCGAGCCGGATTCCTTCGTGCCCGGCCGCCGCCACGGCGGCTTCAACACCTACGGCCGGGGTTTCGGCCATGTCGTGGTGATCACGCCGGAATACGGCCCCGAGCTCGACGATTTCCTGATCAACGTCATGGGCTTCCAGTGGTACGGCTCCGGCGCCGGCAAGGGCAAGACCGGCTTCTACCGTGCCGGGCTCAACAATCTGACCAGCCACGACATTGGCTATGGCTATGCGCCGGGCCGTATGGGCATCCAGCACATGGGACTGCTCACCGGCGACCTGCGTGACGTCGGCGAGACCTGGGACATCGTCAACAAGCGCCAGATTCCAGTGCAGATGACCCTGGGCCAGCACACCCAGGACCCGCATTTCTCATTCTATCACTTCAGCCCCTCAGGCTTCGCCGTCGAGGTCATCGCGGAGACCCATCCCTGGCCCGGCGATCCGTTCGAGCTGAACGCCGAACGCCTCAGCTACTGGGGCCACGAACTGGTCGGGCCGATCCTCGGCACGACGGTGCGCACCCCCGAAGAAGTGCTCTGATGGGATTGCTGGATGGCAAGATCGCCCTGGTCACGGGCGGCGGCGGCGGCATCGGCCGGGGCATCGCCCGCCGGTTCATCCGCGAGGGCGCGACGGTGGTCGTCGCCGAGTACAACGACGACTACTGCACGACCATCCGCAAGGAACTGATCGAGGAGCTCGGCGGCACGGCCGAGGTGCTGAAGGTCGACGTCCGGGTCAAGGAGCAGATCCAGGGCGCGGTCGCCAGAACGGTCGAACTGTTCGGCGGCATCGACATCCTGATCAACAACGCCTTCACTCTCAGTCCCAAGGTGCTGCTGGAGCAGAAGACCGACGAGATGCTGGACGCCACACTGCATTCGGGTCTCTGGGCCGGCTGGTGGGCGATGCAGGCGGCGCGGCCGCATATGGTGGCTCGCGGCGGTGGCTCGATCGTCAACTTCTACTCGATCGATGTCGAGACGGGCGCCTTCCTGAACTCCGACTACAGCATCACCAAGTCGGCGCTGCGCGGTTTGACTCGCAGCGCGGCGCACGAGTGGGGCCGGTTCAACATCCGCGTCAACCTGCTGTCGCCCGCGGCGATGGGCACGGTGTTCCAGAAGATGGCGGCGGATTCGCCCGGTTTCGCCGAACGGGTCGCAGCCATGAAGCCTCTGCAGCGCAACGGCGACCCGGAGGAGGACATCGCTCCCGTCGCGGTTTTCCTGGCCTCGGACATGTCGCGGTTCGTCACCGGCGAACTGATCAATGTCGACGGCGGGCTGCATATGCCGGGCTATCAGTCGCGGCCGCCGAACGTGGCCGAGATGGAAAAACAGGGCGGCTGAAGCCGACGAGGGGAGAAAACATATGGGATTGCTGGAAGGCAAGGTGGCGCTGGTCACCGGGGCGGCGGGGTCGATCGGCTCCGAAACCGCCCTGGCCCTGGCTGAGCAGGGCGCGCGCGTCGTCCTGACCGATCTGCGGGCGCCGGAGCTCGAGGCGGTGACCGAACGGCTGAAAGGGCAGGGCTACGACGTCGCCGGCAAGGCGGGGGACATCACTTCCGAGGACGACATCCGCGCGGTGGTCGAATTCGCCGTCGAAACCTTCGGCGGCCTCGACATCCTCGACAACAACGCTGGCGCGACGGGTTTCTCCTCGCGCGACCTGGACATCCCCGACATGCCGGTCGAGCTGTGGGATCAGGTCCAGTCGATCAACGCCCGCGGTCCGATGCTGTTCTGCAAATACGCCATTCCATCGATGCTGGAGCGGGGCGGGGGCTCGATCGTCAACATCTCGTCCGGCCAGTCGCTTTCGGGCGACGTCAGCAATTTCGCCTATGCGGCCTCGAAGGCGGCGGTGAACGCCCTGACGCGGCACATGGCGACCGGCTACAGCCCTCGCGGCGTCCGCGTGAACGCCATCGCGGCGGGTCTGATCATCCAGCCCGGCATGGAGCAGCGGCTTCCCGCGCACATCCAGGACATCTTCCTCAGCCACTGCCTCGTGCCGCGTCTCGGCACGCCGCGAGACATCGCCAATATGGTCGTCTTCCTGGCTTCGGATCTGAGTTCCTACGTCACCGGCCAGATCCTCTCCGTGGACGGCGGTTTCACCGCCCACCTGCCCAGCGTGGCGGACATGCGGCCCATCATAGACGGCATGAGGAAGGCGCCCGGAAAATGGAGCTGAACGGCAAGACCGTCGTCCTGACGGGGGCCTCGGCCGGGATCGGCGCGGCGACCGCGCTGGAGCTCAGCCAGGCGGGCTGCAATCTGGTGCTGACCAGCCGACGGATGGAAAAGCTGGAGGCGCTCGCCGCCACCCTGCCGGGACCCAGCGCCCTGCTGGCGGCCGACATCGCCGAGGCGGGCGTGCCGGAGCAGCTTCTGGCCTTGGCGAAAGAGCGGTTCGGCCGCGCCGATGTGGTCATCAACAACGCCGGCGTCATGGCGGTCGGGACCATGGACACCATCGATCTGGACGCGGTCAGCTATATGATCCGCGTGAATTTCGAGGCGGTTGTGCGCAGTTCCTACGTCTTTGCGCGAGAGTTCCGGGGGCAGTCGTCCGGCGCGATCGTCAATGTGTCGAGCATCAGCGCCTATCTGATCTCACGCGCGGGCGGGGTCTATGGCGGACTGAAGCACGCGCTCGAGGCCTTCACCCAGTCGCTGCGGATCGAATTGGCCGGCACGGGCGTGAAGGTCGGCACTATTGCGCCGGGTTCAACCTCCAGCGAGATGTTCGACAAGATGATGGCGGCGGCCAGGGTCGAGAACCCGGTCGCGCTCGACCCGCAGGACGTCGCCCGCGCCATCCGCTTCATGCTGGAACAGCCGGACCGGGCCAATATCGCCCGGCTGGCCCTCTACCCGCAGGGCGAGGGCCACTAGGTCATTCGGCGGCCAGGGCGGCCTGACGTTCCAGACCCATCTCCTGCATCTCGCGCTTCAGCGTCGGATAGTAGGCGATGGCGCCCTGCAGGCCGCCGGAGACATCGATCGAGGCGGCGCTCAGGAAGCTCGCCAGATCGCTGGCCAGGAAGACACAGACGTTGGCGACCTCTTCCGGGCGTCCGAAACGGCCCAGCGGCACGACCTTGACCACCATCTCCAGAAACTCCTCGCGCGTGATCGTCGAGGGCATTTCCTTGTAATGGCGATCCCACTGGCCGGTGTCGATCCAGCCCATGTTCAGGCTGTTGACCAGAATATTGTCTTTGGCCAGCTGCTGACCCAGCAGTTTCGACAGGGCGATCCCGGCCGCGCGATTGGTCACCGACGGGATCCCGTCCGGCGTCGGCAGGGCGCCGGCCAGGGCGTTGATATTGATGATCCGGCCCCATTGCTGCTTGCGCATGTGCGGTACGACGGCCTGCACGAACCGGAAGTGGGCGACCTGAATGTTGTTGGCGTGGTCGAGGATGTCCTCGGGCTGCAGGCCTTCCAGAGTGCCGCCCTTGCCCTGGCCGGCGTTGTTGACGAGCACATCGACCCCGTCCCAGGCCTCCGCCACCCTGGCGACGAAGGCGCGAACCGCCTCCGTGTCCCGCACATCCAGCGCGACCGCGATGACCTCGGCCGCGCCCAGGGCCCGCATCTCGTCGGCCACGACCGCCAGTGTTTCCGCGCTGCGCGAGCATATCGCCAGACGGACGCCTTCGCGGGCGAACGCCGCCGCCGTCGCATGGCCGATGCCCCGGCTGGCGCCGGTGACGATGACGCGTTTGGCGCTGAGATCGATATGCATGTCGCTGTTTCCCCGGGAGGCTTCTGACGAGCCGACTGATGAATATTTTCTAGTCAGAATTAGCGTTTGTGTCTCGGATTATCTCGTGGCGCGAGCGTGGTCGTTTGCCTGTCGGGCCCTGGCCGGGTAGGCTCTGCGCTGCTTTTCCGGAGATTCCCGCCCATGACCGTCAGCGCCCGAAAGGCACGTCCGGACACCCCGGTCGCGCGTTCGGCCATCGCGCAAGGCGTCGCGGCGTCTTCCGCCGCCGTGCGGACGCGTCGTCCGGACCCGCGCGCCGCCAAGACGATCGAGAACATCGTCAATGCCGCCCAGAACGTGATGCTCAATCACGGCACGCCACGCATCACCGCCCAGGAAGTGTGTGACGCGGCCGGCGTTTCGCGCGGGACCCTGTACCGCTATTTCCCGTCGATGGAGGCGGTGCTTGAGGCGGTCGTTCTGCGTCTGCGAACCGAGACCGACGACGAACTGAACCATGCGATGGAAGGGTGTGAAACCCCGACCGAGCGCTTCGCCGCCTTCATAAGGTACAGTGTGTCGAACAACGAGACCCGGCGCGGATCGCAGTTCCTTCACGTCGAGCCGGCCTTCGTGCTTCAGTATTTTGAATCGAACTTCGACCACTTCATCACCCGGGTCCTGACGGCGCTGGAGTCCGTGTTCGACGCCTGGGAGAAGGACATCGGCACATCCGTCGATCGGGCGGCCATCGCCGAGATGATGGTGCGGCTGGCGCTCAGTGAGACGGTCGTGCCGCCGCGCGAGGGCACGCCTCTGGCGTTGCGCCTGCAGAGCACCATCGACGGGGTGCTTCGCAAGCTGATGCCCGGCTAGGCGATGGTTCAGGCGGACTTCGGTCCAACGACGTTGCGCAGGACGCCGACGCCTTCCAGCGCGACCTCGACCACATCGCCGGGATTCAGATAGCGTCCCGAGCCCTGACCGACGCCCTCGGGGGTGCCGGTGAACAACAGGTCGCCGACGCCGAAACTGACCCGGGGCTGCACGAACCGGATCAGCTCCGGAACGTCCCAGGTCATGTCGGCGGTGGTTCCGTCCTGGCGGACCTCGCCGTTGATCGTGGTCGACAGCCGCAAGGCGGGGCTGCCCGCCGGGAATTCGTCGCGGGTGACGATCCATGGCCCGACGGGCGTGGCCCTGTCCTGGCTCTTGGCGGCGTAGAGATCCATGCCGATCCCTGGCGGGCCGCTGCGCTGCAGGTCGCGGGCGCTGACGTCGTTGCCTGCGGTATAACCCAGCACCGAGGCGAGGGGATCGTCGAGGTCGATCGCTTCGTCGCCGATCACCACGACCAGTTCGCATTCGTAGTCGAGCTGTTCGGTGAGCGGAGGAAAACGGATCGGGTCGGCGGCTCCGATCAGGGCGCCGTAGGCCTTCAGAAAGGCGATCGGCTGGGTCGGGGCGGCGACGCCGAATTCGACCAGATGTTTGCTGTAGTTGGCTCCGGCGATGACAACCTTCGAGGTGTTGTCGCAGGGCGCGAGCAGGCGCAGGGACGACAGGGCGCGGACAGGGCCCTCGAACGCCAGCGCGGCCTCGCCTCCGCCGCGGGTCACGGCCGGGCCCCAGTCCGCGACGCCTCCGGAGATCGGGCGCGCCGTATCGGCGTCAGGGTCGACCACAGCCCAGAAGGACGGGCCGCCATCAGTGCATCGGGCGAGTTTCATGAGGATGTTTCCGTAGTCTCGCCGACAAGGGGGCGCAGGTCTCTCACGATCGCGCGCGACCGCTCCCGGTCCTTGCCCGCGAACCGCGACAACAGGGGGGCATTGTCGAAAACCGGCGCCTCGCCGGGCGTGCGGCCGAGCAGCATGAAATGGGTGTGGATCGCATTGTCGCCGAAATAGATCACGGACGTCTTTTCGAAAGCGCCCGTCGCGACCAGTCCCGCGGAAAGCGCCTTGACGGTCGGCCCCCATTCGGCGGCTGCTGCGTCGGACATGGAACCCACGCCATTGTCGTGATCGCGGGTGAAGGCCATCAGCATTCCGGGCACGTCCTGCATGGAGATGACGCCCCAGTGCTCGCCCGCGAGCACGATGTCTTCAGGCGCAGCGGCGGCCAGCATTCCGCAGATCTTGCAGTCGGGGTGACGGGCCATGAACGGTCCTGGCTATGCGTCGCCGGAGCGGGGCCGGCAAAAGAAAACGGCGGCCCTCATGGAGCCGCCGTCGTTGATCAGGGCAGGGTCAGGCGGCGATGGGCTTTTTGGCGCGGCCCATCTTGTTCAGGTCGATGTGCAGCAGATCGACCGCGTTCTTCCAGCGCACCTTTTCAAGGTCTTCCGCCGACATTCTCAGGCCCGTGGTCAGATCGCCGCGGATGGCGTCGGAGCCGCCGAAATTCGTGCCGTAGACCAGGCGGTCCGCGCCGATGACCTCGACCAGAGCCTGGCGCATCGGCAGTTCGTGCAGTTCCGGGTCGAACCAGAAGTTCGGCAGATACTCCTCGAGGTCCTTCTTGTTGTGGACGACGTCGAGGTTCTTGATCGTCTGGGCCAGTCGGCCCAGCTGGTAGGGCACGAACCCGCCCGCGTGGGTGATGTAGACCTTCAGGTTCGGGAACCGGTCCAGAACGCCGCCGCAGATCAGGTACCAGAAGCATTTGGTCTCGTCGTAGTTCATGCCGACGATGGCCGTGGTCTCGTATTTGTCGGTGTTGGCCTTCGAGCCCCAGGTGACGGACTGGTTATAGCCGTGGACGAACATCGGCAGGTCCAGGTCGCACAGGGTCTGCCAGATCGGATCCATGCGCGGATCGTCGAACTCCATGCCGCCAAAGTTGGAGCCGCCGGCGCTGAGCCCCTTGGCGCCCAGCTGGGTCACAGCGCGGCGGATTTCCTTCGCCGCGTTCTCCGGATCCTGCAGCGCGGCCGTCGCCCACATCATCAGCCGCCCGTCCGACCGATCACAGTAGTCAGCCAGGGTGTCGTTGACCGTGGTCGAGAACTTGTTCGCAAACGCCGGGTCGGCCCAATACATGTAGCAATGCGACGGCACCGACAGCACCTGCGCGTCCTGACCGAGGGCGTCCATGCCCGCGAGACGGTGCTTGGGATCGTTCCATTTGGACATGAACTCGGAGACTTCCATCGTCTCGCCACGGTTAACCGCGGCGCGGCGTTCCGGGGAGCCGAGCGTCAGAATCCACTCGCCGACGCGCAGGCGGATATGTCCGTCGTCATGCTTCTCGAAGAAGGGGCCCCAGTGCGGATCCTGGTTGTAGTAGCCGGGCAGCGGGGCGTGAGCGTGAAGATCGATCAGCATCTGATTTCCTCCTGCGTCGAGGCCCCTTGGCGGGACTCTTCGAACCAATAAGCGTTCCCTGAACGACCAAGTCTGGCATATTTTGAACGATTTGGTCGATAGTGTTCAGTACATTCTGTAGCGCGAATAGCATTCGGATGTCAAAACAATCCTTGACAGATCGGAGGCCGGATCGGGTATCGTCCGGACGCGCCAGGGACTTCCACCCACGCAAAAAACAGAGGCGACGCTGAGGCTCCGGCGAACGTCCGACGCCCCTTACGGGGCGGCCATCAGCGGAGGATGGAAACGATGGACGGCAAGGCTCAGGCGACACCGGTCGAGGCGCCGTATCCGCCCCTTCGCTACGCCTGGTACGTCATCGGCGTCCTGTTCGTCGCGACCCTGCTGTCGCAGCTGGACCGGCAGTTGCCAGCGCTGCTGGTTCGCCCCATCCGCGCCGAGTTCGGCATCTCGGACACGGCCTTCAGCTTCCTGCAGGGCTATGCCTTCGCCCTGTTCTACACCTTCGCGGGTCTGCCCTTCGGCTGGCTGATCGACCGCACGATCAGGCGCAACCTGATCATCATCGGCATGGTGGTGTGGAGCGTCATGACGGTGCTCTCCGGCTTCGCCCAGACCTATGAGCATCTGGTGATGACGCGGATGGGCGTCGGCATCGGCGAGGCCGTGCTCGCGCCCGCCGCCTATTCCATGATCGCCGACTATGTCGCGCCGGACAGGCGCGGCCGGGCGTTCAGCGTCTACTATCTGGCCCTGGCCATCGGCTCGGGCGCGTCGCTCGTCCTCGGCGCCTTGATCGCCCACATCGTTCCCGACGCCGGACTGACACTGCCCTGGGTCGGAGCCATGGCGCAATGGCGGCTGACCTTCCTGGTCGCGGGAGCGCCGGGTCTGTTGCTGGCCCTGCTGCTGCTGACCATCCGCGAGCCTGTCCGGCGCGATACAGCCGCGGCCCTGCTGTCGAGGGCGGGCGCCGGCTGGGCCGATTTCTTCTCCCATCTCAAACGGCATTTCGCGACCTTCTCGCGCGTGCTGCTCTATCCCGGCGTCATCGCGGTCATCGGCTACGGCAACCTGGCCTGGGCGCCCGCCTTCTTTGACCGGCGCTTCGATATCCCGACCAAGACCTCGGGTCTGATCATCGGCGGCCTGGTCGCCGGGGGCGGGTTGGTCGGCACGCTGTTGAGCGGCTGGATCAGCGACCGGTGGGCGGCGAAGGGCGTGCCGGCCGCGCGCTTGCGGATGGCGGCCATGGCCTGGGTGCTGGTCCTGCCGACCGTTTGCCTGTGGTCGCTGGCCCCCGCGCCGTGGATGAGCTTCGCCCTGCTGACCATCGTCGTGACCGGGTTTGGCATGGCCCAGGCGGCGGCGCCCACCGCCGTTCAGGAGATCACGCCCAACCGGATGCGCGGCAAGGCGGTCGCGGTCTATCTGCTGATCGGCGGGCTGCTGGGTATAGGCTTCGGGCCCATGTCGATCGCCCTGGTCACCGACCATGTGTTCAAGAGCGACGACGGTCTTCCGTACGCCCTGGCGCTTGTAGGAGGCCCGACGGCCCTGCTGGGGCTGTGGCTGACCTGGTCCGGGCTCAAGCCGTATCAGCGTACGGTCGAGGCCCTGAGACGCGAAGCGGGGCAACCATGAGGTCGGTGCATTCCGGCGGGATGCGATAGCATGCAGGCCTTGTTGAGTACGCGTGTCGGCGGCCCGGACGCCCTGGAGTTGCTGGACGCGCCCGAACCGGCACCGGGGCCGGGGCAGGTCGCGATTGCCGTCCATGCCTGCGGCGTGAACTTCCCGGACACGCTCGTCATCGAGGACAAGTATCAACTGAAGCCGCAACGTCCCTTCTCGCCCGGGAGCGAGCTCTCGGGCGTGGTCAAGTCCGTCGGTGACGGCGTGGACTTTCCGAAGGTCGGTGATCGCGTCTCGGCGTCGCTTCCGTTCGGGGCGATGGCTGAGGTCGTTCTTGTCCCGGCCAACCGGTGCGCGGTCATCCCCGACGCCATGCCGTTCGACGAGGCGGCGGCGTTTCAGGTCACCTACGGCACGGTCTACTACGCCCTGTGCGGCCGGGCCGGGATCAGGGCGGGGGAGACGCTGCTCGTGCTCGGCGCGGGCGGCGGCATCGGACTGGCGTCCGTCGAACTGGGCAAGGCGCTGGGCGCGCGGGTCATCGCCTGCGCCTCCTCGCCCGAAAAGCTCGAGATGGCCCGTGAGCTGGGGGCTGACGCCCTCATCCAGTATCCGCAGGACGCCGGGGGCGCGGATCAGGGCAGGGCGTTCACCGAACAGATCCGGTCCGCCTGCGGCCAGGGCGGGGTGGATGTGGTCGTTGACCCGGTCGGCGGGGCCTATGCGCAACCGGCGCTCAGATCGCTGGCCTGGGAGGGTCGACATCTCGTCATCGGGTTCGCGGCGGGCATTCCCTCGATCCCGCTGAACCTGACGCTGCTGAAGGGCTGTTCGATCATCGGCGTCTTCTGGGGCGCGCACATGGCTCGCGACCCGGACAAGGGCTCCGAGGACATGCGCGCGCTGCTGGCGCTGTATTCACAGGGCAAGATCCGGCCGCGGGTTTCGGCCCGCTACCCACTGGCCGAAGGCGGTGAGGCGATCCGGCAGCTGTCCTCGCGCGGCGCCTGGGGCAAGATCGTCGTCGAAGTGGTTCCCAAGGCCGCCGGATGACCAGGCTCGCGGGCCGCCGCGCCATCGTGACCGGCGCCTCGAAGGGACTGGGGCGCCGGGTCGTGGAGGCCTTGCTGGCAGAAGGCGCCAGTGTTGCGGCTCTGGCCCGCCCCGGCGCCGAGCTGGAGAGCCTCGCGGGCGTGATCGGAGACCGGGGCGGCGTCATCGCCTGCGACATCCGCTCGGCGCCCTCGGTCGCGACGGCCGTGGCGGCGGCCGCGAAACGTCTCGGCGGGATCGACATCCTCATCAACAACGCCGCCATGTGCGGCCTCGGCCGTATCGAGGAAGCCGTGGACCATCTCGTGGTCGCCGAGGTCGAGACCAATCTGCTGGGCGTCATCTGGTGTGCGCGCGAGGCGATCCCCCATCTGCGCGCATCGGGACGGGGTCACATCGTCAGCGTGACGTCGGAGGCGGTCAATCAGTCGCCGGCCTTCCTCGGCGTCTACAGCGCGACCAAGGCCGCCGTTGAAGCGCTGTCGGGAAGCGTGAGGCGCGAGGTTCGCGGCGACGGGATCCGCGTCAGCATCCTGCGCGTCGGTCGTATGACCGAAAGTTCGTTGCAGCAGGCCTGGGACCCCGAGGTGCGTGAGCGGTTTCTAGAGTCCGTTCGGGCCAGCGGCATCGGCGAGGACAATGGTCAGGCCATGGCGCCCGAAACGGCGGCGCGGGCGCTGATCGACCTTCTGTGCCTGCCCGAAGACAGCCGTGTCGATCTTGTCGTTCTGCGCGGCCGCTGAGCCTGGCATGAAAGTTCTGGAGGAATGTGATGAAGCTGGTGACCCTCCGCACGCCCACAGGCGGGCATCCCGGCGTGTTCGTCGGCGACCAGATCCTCGATCTCGTCCTGGCCGCCGAGGCCATACCCGCGGCAAGACTGCTGCCATCGACCTGGCTCGGGATTCTGGCGGCGGAGGATGAGGGAACGGATCTGGTGCGCCGGATCATCGATCGGGCCTCCGCCGTCTCGGCTCAACTTGTCGACAGCGGCGCCCTCGCGCCTGCGACCGGCGCGAAGCTGATGGCGCCCATCCCGCGTCCCGGCCTGATGCTGTCCTGCGGCACCAACTACCGCGCCCATCTGGCGGAGTTCGGGTCTCCCATGCCGAAACGGCCGGGCGTCTTCATCAAATACAGCGGGTCGGTGATCGGGACGGGCGAGGCGATCGTCCTGCCGCGCGCCTATCCGGATCTGGTGGACTACGAGGCGGAGTTCTGTTTCGTCTTCGGCAAGGCCTGCCATCAGGTCAGCGAGGCCGAGGCGATGGACCATGTGCTCGGCTACACCCTGACCAACGACGTCTCCGCACGAGACTGGGCGATGGATGTCCGCAAGGCGGAGAACGCGACCGAGGCCAACCAGGCGGTGATGTCGAACACGCTCGGCAAGTCGTTTCCGACCTTCGCGCCGCTGGGTCCAACCATCGTCACGAAGGATGAGATGCCGGACCCGCACGCGGTGAAGTTCCAGAGCGTGCTGAACGGCGAGGTGATGCAGAACGGGGATACGGCCGACTTCATCTTCCCGATCCCGTGGCTGATCGCCGAATATTCGAAACATTTCCAGTTCCGGCCCGGCGACGTCGTGACGACGGGTTCGCCCCCGGGCGTGGGGCTGGCGCGCAAACCGCCGGTCCTGCTGCGCGACGGCGGGGTGATCGAGATCCGCAACGAACAGATCGGCTCCCTGATCAACCCCGTCGTCGCCGGCTGACTATGCAGCCGCTGCGGCCTTGCCCATGTCGAGTTTGAGCAGGGCGATGGCGTTTCCGCTGCGGATCTTCTCACGGTCGGCGTCCGACAGATCGATGCCGTCGGTGAGGTCGCCATAGTCATAGGCCCCGCCGAAGTTGGTGCCGTAGAGCAGCTGATCGGCGCCCACGACCTCGGCGACCGCGCGGCGCAGGGCAGGGTGGTGGACGTCCAGGTCGAAGTAGAAATTCTTCATGTAATCCATGACCGGGCGCTGATTCTTCGCGTCGGGCGCCATGACGCCGTTGAGCTCCGAGAGTCGCCCCAGCTGGAACACGGCCATGCCGCCCGCGTGGGTGATGTAGGTCTTCAGGGTCGGGAAGGCGTCAAGGGCGCCGCCGCAGATCAGGTACCAGAAGAACAGGGTCTCATCGACGCAGTCGCCGACGATCGAGGTGGTCTCGAACCGGTCCTCGTGGTGCCGCTCGCCCAGATAGATCGACTGGTTAAAGCCGTGGACCATGATCGGCACGTCGAGTTCGGCCAGCTTGGCCCAGACCGGAAAGAGACGTTCGTCATAGGTCTGGATGCCGTCGAAATTGGTGCCGCCGACGCACAGCCCCTTCGCGCCGAGGACGCGGACGGCCCGGTCGATCTCCTCGACCGCCGCTTCGGGGTCGGCGAGGTTGGCGTGGGCCCAGAAGTCGAACTTGTCGGGCATGACACGGCAGAAGGCCGACAGCTCGTCGTTGCAGATCCTCGCGTACTCGGTCCCGAACTCGCCGGCCCAGTACATGAAGGCGTGGGACGGTGTGGACAGCACCAGCTTGTCGACCCCGCGCTGGGCCATGACCTCCAGCCGCGCCGCATGGGTCATCCGCGCCAGCAGATTGGCCTCCGCCTCGGCGTCGTTGGCGGCCTTGGCCGGCTGTCTGGTGCCCAGCGAGAAATGCCCGACGGTCAGGCCCTGGGGCTTCATGAACGGTCCCCAGAACGGGTGCCGGTTCAGCATGCCGGGCGTGAAGAGGTGTGCGTGGACGTCGATCAGCATCGGTTTCCTCGTTGTCTGTTATTAGATTGATATTCTCATCTTCGAATGATCTGTGGCAAGTCTCGATCGCGCGATGAGAGGCGTGATCCAGGACGAGGGGAAGCCTGCGATGTCGCAGAACCAGGTTGAGCACGGCGGTCGCCTGCTGTTGGGAGCGGGAATCGTCGGGTCGGCCTTCTGCCTGCGTCTGGTGTTCGCCAGCCTGTCGGTCCGGTTGCCGGAGGTCGTGCGCGCGACGGGGCTTGAGCCCTGGCAGGTCGGGCTTCTGACGACCCTGCCCGTGCTCTGCCTCGGACTGTGTGCGCCCCTGGCGCCGGGAGTGGCGAGGCGGTGGGGAGCCGAACCCAGTCTGTTTGGCGCGCTGGCGCTGATCGCGCTGGGAACCGGCCTTCGCGCGCTCGGACCGGTTTGGGCGCTGTTCGGGTTCTCGATCCTGACCGGCGCGGCCATCGCCACGGCCAATGTTCTGCTACCAACCCTTGTGAAGCGCGATTTCGAGGATCGGACGGCGTTGTTGACCGGCGCCTATGTCACCGCGATCTCGGGAGGCGCAGCGCTGGCGGCCGCCGTCACCGTGCCATTGGAAGGTCTGCTGGGGGGCGGCTGGCGCATTGGCCTGTCGATGTGGGCGATCCCGGTTCTGGCGGCGCTGATCCTGTGGTCGCCGCAAATCCGCAAGGCCACTCGGTCTGGCGGGGTCGTCCTGCCGGTTGTCGGCCTGTGGCGCGACCCTCTGGCGTGGAGCGTCGCCCTGTTCATGGGGTTGCAGTCCGCTCTTGCGTTCAGCGTGCTGGGCTGGCTGGCTCCGATCCTGAGGGAGCGGGGACTGGACGCGGCGACCGCCGGGCTGGTGCTGTCCGTTCTCATCGTTGTCCAGTTGGCGACCTCCCTTACGGTCCCGTCGATCGCCACGCGGCGACCGGGCCAGCGGCTGATCGCGGTCGGGCTCTCGATCGCGGCGACAGTGGGATTGCTCGGGCTGTTGCTGGCGCCCCTGTCGGGCGTCTGGCTCTGGGCCGTGATCCAGGGGCTGGCGCAGGGCGGTCTGTTCTCGCTGGCGCTGACCATGGTCTTGCTGCGTTCGCCGGACAGTCACGTCGCGTCGCACATGTCGAGCATGGCCCAGAGTGTCGGCTATATCCCCGCAGCCATGGCGCCGCTGGGTGTCGGCGTGCTGCACCAATGGACCGGCGGCTTCGGCGCCGTGGGCGGTCTGGTGGCTGTGATCGGCCTCGGGCTGGTCGTCACCGGCCTGTCGGCGGGCAGGGCGACGGTGGTCACGGCGAGGGCGGCCAGCCTTTCCGCGCTGAAGGCGGCGTGACTGCGATGGAATTCGAAGAGGTCTCGATGCGGTTCAAGGACAGGGTCGCCGTCGTCACGGGCGGGGGCGGGGGGATTGGCCGGATGACGGCGCTTTTGCTGGCTCGTGAGGGCGCGGTCGTCGCCGTCAACGATCTGGACAAGGCCGCCGCCGACGCTGTGGTCGCCGAGATCGAGACCTTGGGCGGCGCGGCCCTCGCCATTGCGGGCGACGCCGCTGACGAGAGCGTCGCGAACAACGCGGCTGAACAGGTTCTGGGCGTTTTTGGCCACATCGACATTCTGGTCAACAACGCCGGGATTTCGGTGGTCGCGCCGGCCGAGGACTTCATCGCCTGGGACCGGGTGATCCGCACCAATCTGTATTCGCAATTCTTCTGGTCCAGGGCCGTGGCCAGGACGGCGATGATCCCTTCGCAACGAGGCGCGATCGTCAATGTCGCGTCGATCGCGGGGCTGGCCGCCGTGCCCAACCAGATCGGCTATGTCGTCTCAAAGCACGGGGTCGTGGGTCTGACCCGCTCGCTGGCGGTCGAGTGGGGGCGGTACGGAATCCGGGTCAACTGCGTCTGCCCGGGCATCACCGCGACCGATCTGACGACCGGTTCCGGCGGCATGGATCCGGAACGGCTCAAGGCGCGGGTCGGTCGGGTCCCACTGGGGCGAATGGGAACGGCGGGCGAACAGGCGGAGAGCATCGCCTTCCTCGCATCGGACGAAGCGTCCTATCTGAGCGGGGTGATCCTGAACAATGACGGGGGCCAGCTGGCGCTGCATTCCGGCGTCATGATGTGACCGGTGGTGATCAGGCCAGGTAGTCGAGCACACGTTTCGCGACCAGACGACCGGGACCGCCCGACACGCCGCCGCCGGGATGAATTCCCGCGCCGCCTAGGAAGAAGCCGGGCGCCAGGGGCGCTGGCCCTCCGAGGCCGAAGGCGGGTCGCTTTGCGCCGGTGCGCTGGGCACCGAAATCGACATGGGTGACGCAGCCCTTCGTCAGTCCGGTGCGCGCCTCGCGGTCCGGGCAGGTCTCGAACCAGCGGCCCAGTTCGCCGTCGAAGCCTTCGTAGTATTCGTCCGCCCGTGCGATGATGGCCTGGGCCGTCGGGTTCCTTGCGGCATCCCAGCCCTCGTTCACATCGACCGGGAAAACCGGCAGATAGATATAGGCGACGCCCTGGCCGTCGGGAGCCATCGACGGGTCCCAGTTGGTCATCGGCGAGAGGGAGAAGACCGGCCGGGCCGGAACCTGACCGCGCCGGGCCTGAACCAGCGCCGCCCTCAGTTCATCCGCCGTTCCGATCAGCCCGACCGCCTGGTTCAGATCGACGCCGTCTGTGCGCTCGTGACGCTTCAGACGGAAGGGCTTCGACGAGGCGACGTTGATCAGCGACGGCCCGACGTTGGCCCGGTGCGCCGGCGCATACTCCAGCCGGGTGCGGGTGACCCGGTCCAGCCCATCCGGCGTGGCCAGCCGTGCGGCTGTGACCGGATCACAGGTTGCGATCACGATCCCGGCCTCGAGGGTACGGCCGTCGGTCAGGCGCACGCCCCGTGCGGCGCCGTCCCGAATGACGATCTCCGCGACCTCGGCGTTCAGCATCAGATCGCCGCCCGAGGCGGCGTAGGCCCCCAGCAATGCGTCGGCGAACATGCGCATGCCGCCGACCGCCTTGGAGACTCCGACCCGGTGCAGCAGGCCGAAAAGCGCGTAGGCGATGCCGTTGCCGTCAGTGTCGAAGGGACCGGCTCCGGCGACGATGCCCAGCAACAGGGCCTGTGTCGCAGGATGCTCGAACCATTCGGCGGCCAACTGGTCGGCCGGAGCGGTGCTGATCAGCTGCAGTTTCGTTTTCAGCGCCCGATTGCGGATCGCGACTTTCGCCAGGTCGAGATAATTTCCCGCCGTCCGGACGCCCGGATCGCCCTTGCCCATGGCGCTCGCGAACTGCATCAGACCGTCGATCAGGTCGACGAATTCCAGATAGGCCTTGGCGTCCGCCTTCGAATAGCGCGCGATGTCTTCGGCGGTTCGGCGCGGGTCGCGAAACACGGCGATCGATCCACCCTCGGGATTGAGCCAGGCGTACATCGGATCGGTCTCGACCGTCTTCCAGCCGTAGCTGCGCAGATCGAGTTCCTGCATCACCGGTGAGGCGCGGATATGGATCAACTCGGCCGTACCGGTGTTGATCATGTGATCGGGTGCTTCGGGTATCACGTGATCGGACTGCGACAGGCCGCCGGCCATGGAGGCCTGTTCGACGACCAGAACCCGCTTGCCGGCCTTGCCGAGATAGGCGCCGGCGATCAGGCCATTGTGGCCGCCGCCGACGATGATGACGTCATAGGGGGCAGTCATCTCAGGCGTCGATGAAGTAGCGGATCGACAGGGTTCCGTCGCCGAAGTCGTAAAGCTCCATCGTCTCGATCACGACGCCGGCCGCGTCGATGTGGTTGCGGTGATGGCAGGCGGCCTCGTGACCGTTGATCACCGCCTTGACCGCCTCCAGCCGCATGCGGGCGTTATGGTCGGCCCACATGGTCTCGAGGATAGCCCAGGCGTCGCGCCGGGGCTTGCCGACATAGTCGATGGTCAGGCCATCGCGTCCGAACTCGCGATAGAAGGCGAAGAAGGCCTCGCGGTCGTGGGCGTTCCATGCGTCGAGCTGGCCGTGCAGGAAGCGCTCGATCTCGGATCTGGCGAGGGTCATGCGATGTCCGACCCCCGGACGTTGCGCGACGTTCCGTTCCGGCGGTCGGTCTCGCCCCAGCCCAGCCAGTGCGACGGCTCGCGCGTATCGCCGACGCGGCGCCAGCGGCCCTCCTGTTGCGCGGTGATCGGGAAGCCGCCGAGGAAGCTGACCATTCGCCCCTTGGGATCGGGCAGGAACTCCCACTCCTCGCTGTCGTCGAGGACGATCCGGGCCGTGTCGCAAAAATAGTCGCCGTCGGGATGATGTGACACGCCCTCGATCTTGGTGGTGGTGCGGATCTCGCCCTTCTCGTTCTGGAAGATGGCGTAGCCGAGCATGTCGTGGCCGACGCAGAAGGATCCCACGTCGAAGGTTCCGTCGGCATAGACGGTGGCGAAGTTCCACCAGATCACATGCATGCCGTTGTTGACGATCAGGTCCTTCTTGTAATGGATGGCTCCGCCCTCTGCGAGATAGGCTTGGTCGAGGGA
Organism: Brevundimonas sp. ALps5; assembly: GCF_058681645.1. Taxonomy (NCBI): domain Bacteria; kingdom Pseudomonadati; phylum Pseudomonadota; class Alphaproteobacteria; order Caulobacterales; family Caulobacteraceae; genus Brevundimonas; species Brevundimonas sp. ALps5. Next base: position 3,189,707 of record NZ_CM178744.1, read on the forward strand.
GATCACGCCCTTGACCTGGTGACCGTCGCAGACGCCCGTCACCTCATAGATCTGGGCGGTATAGAAGGTGCCCCAGTCGACGCCGGGCAGATACCACTGCATGCCGACGCCCAGCAGCTTGCCGCTGATCTCGAATAGGCCGTCCTCCGTCCAGGTGAACCGTTCGGCCGAGGCCGTCACGCGCCAGGCGTTGCCCGCGTCGCTGTCGGGCGAGCGCCACACGACCGTGTCGCCTTCCAGCGTCTGGACAGGCAGGGCGGTCTGGGCCTGGGCCGCCATGCGCGGCTTGTCCATGACCAAGGTGTCTTCGCCCAGCCGCGTGGACTGATAGAAGAAGGTGGTCGGATTGGGTGTTCCGGTCGGGGCCATCAGGGCGCGAACCGGGGCGTAGAGGTGACCCTCGGCGTCTCGTAGCACGCCGTAGGGCATGGTCTTGTTCATCACCAGGCCGAAGAAGCCGCGGGTGTCGTTCATCGCCTCGGCGCTGACCTCCATCGGCGCGACCAGCACCTGATAGTTGAAGTCAGCTCGCGGCATCGTCCGGCTGAACGTGCGCATATCCTGAACAGTTTCCCTATTTTTGTTTAGTAGAACCCGAGAACGCTCAGCCGTCCAGCAGGGAATCCCGACGCGCTGTCCGGGCGGCGTTGAGGAAGCACAGCACCGCCACGACGTTCAGCGACATCCCGGTCATGATGGCCCAGCGCAGCGAGTTCGGGCCGCCGTAGACATCGCTGAGCACGCCCACGAGAAAGGGACCGAGTCCCGTCCCGACGACCGTCGCGACAGTCTGCAGCGTGGCCACCACGACGCCTCGCATGCGTGGGCGTAACAGGCTCAGCACCAGGGCGTTGGCCGGACCGTTGTGGGCCAGCATGAAGCCGCACCACAGGCACATCATGGCCACCGCGACGACCGCACTGCCGGACATCGCAGCGGCGATCCCGCAGATGACGACGCCGGTCATGGTCGTGGCGCTGAGCAGGGCGAGACGCTCAGGGCGGTGGCCCTGTTTCGAGTTGGACAGCCGGTCGCCCATCAATCCCGCGATCAACGGAATGATGATGCCGAACACCGAGAAGGCCGCAGCGATCGATACGCCTGCGAGCGCCAGCGGCATGTGGTGAACCCGAACCAGGAACGACACCGACCACAGGGCGAAGGCTGAACTCATCGCCGCGGCCAGCACGATCCCGGCCATCATGCTGAGGATGGCGGGGCGGTGGATCACATAGGCGAGGGCCTCGCCAAGTTTGGCGGCCTTTTCTTCCGGCTCGGCGGCGGCAACCGGACTGGATTCAGGCGTGTCCGGAGCAACGATTTCGGATCCGCCGCGGCGGGGTTCGCGAACCACCAGAAACAGGATCAGGCCCATCGCCAGACCGGGGGCGCCCGCGACGAGGAACACCGTCCGCCAGCCGAAGGACTGGGCCAGGAAGCCGCCGACCAGAAAGATGATACCGGTTCCGATCGCCGAGCTCAGATACCAGATGCCGATGGCGGTCGAGCGCTGTTTGGGCGGAAAATAGTCCGAGACCATCGACATGGCCGTGGGCGCCCCGCCGGACTCTGCGATGCCGACGCCCATCCGGGCCAGCAGAAGATGAAGGTAGGAGTTGGCCGAGGCGCAGACCGCCGTCATCAGGCTCCAGAGCGCCAGAATACCGACCAGCATGTTCCGCCGGTTCACGCGGTCAACGAGGTAGCCCATCGGGATGGCGGCCAGCGCGAAGGCGAGGGCGTACCCCAGGCTTCCCAGCATTCCCATCTGGCTGTCATTGAGGCCGAACTCCTGCCGGATGGGTTCGACGACGACCGACAGGACATTGCGGTCGATGTGATGGGTTGAGTGCACGGCCGTCAAGACGGCCAGCACCAGCCAACGATAGTGGCTCCCCCTGGGTTTCGCGGGCGCGATCGCCAACGTCTCCGACATCAGCCGAGCCCTCCGAGATACTGAGCCAGATCATGGCTGTGAGGTTGATGGGCCAGCGAGCCGCCGTTGCAGACGATGGTCTCGCCATTGATGAAGCCCGCGTCTTCGGACGCCAGGAAGGCGACGACGGCGGCCACGTCTTCAGGCTTTCCGAGGCGGGGGGTCAGGACGTGGTTCTGGATCATCTCGATCAGCTCCGGCACGCCCGCCTGTGAGGCCTCGGTCAGGATGAGGCCGGGGGCGACCGCGTTGCAGCGGATGCCGCGGCGACCGTATTGGGTGGCGATGAACCGCGTCAGGGCGATGACGCCGGCCTTCGAGGTTCCGTAGGCGATCCGCGACAGGTCACCGACCAGGCCCGAGCCTGAAGCCGTGTTGATGATCGCGCCGCCGCCTGTCTCCAGCATCGCCGGGACGGCGTATTTGCAACCCGCCAGATAGCCGCGCAGGTTGACCGCCATGACCCGATCCCAGGTCTCGAAGCTGATATCGACCGCGGTGGTGTCCTCGCGCTGGATTTGCGGCGTCGTGATGGCCGCGTTGTTCAGCAGGATGTCGAGCCGACCGAACCGAGAGACCGTGGTCGCGATCAGGGCTTCCACCGTCTCCGCCTGCTCGGCGTCGTAGAATGCGGCCATCGCGCCATGGCCGATCCCGGCCGCGACCGCCTCGGCGCGATCGAGGTCCAGGTCGGCGATGACGGTGGTCGCGCCCTCGGACGTCAGGCGACGGGCCGTCGCCGAGCCGATCCCGCCCGCGCCGCCCGTGATGATCGCGATCTTGCCTTCCAGCCGTCTCATGGCGTCACTCGGGTCCGTAGAAGTTGTTCAGGAATTCGCTCTGATAGACGATCCGCTCACGCCGGAGCCGACGCGAGTGCAGCGGGTTTTCATCGTCGTCCATGGCGGACAGAACGATGGTTGGGCCGTCATCCAGATGCGCCAGCGCGGCCTCGGCGACATCCTGCGCGGCGGTCAGCGGCACGAGGTCTGGCGACAGGTTATTCTTCGCGAAGACGGTCCGCAGCTTGGGCGTATCGGTCGCGCCGATCAGCACGTTCAGGACGTCGACGCCTTTCGGCTTCAGTTCGCGCCACAGACTTTCGCCGAGATTCAGCGCATAGCCCTTGGTCGCAGAATAGAGCGCCAGCCGGCCGGTGCCCTGGAAGGCCGCCTCGGAGCCTATGAGGATAATCCCCCCGCGTCCCCGCTCGACGAAGGCGGTCGCAAACCGGTGGCAGGCGTCGGTCAGCATGTCGATGTTGCGCTGGAGCAGTTGGCGCCATTCGGCGTAGGGCTTGGCCAGAAACGGCCCGCCGACACTGTCGCCCCCGGCGTTGAAGATCACCAGGCCGAGGTCGAGTCCCTGCGCGCCGGCCTGCAGTCGAGCGGCCGCGTCAGGCGCCGTGAGGTCGAGAGAGCAGACGCGGGTTTCCACGCCGAAGGTGTCCTGCAACGTGGTCGCCAGCACCTCGAGCTTCTCTGTCCTGCGAGCCACAAGGATGAGGTTGCACCCTTTCGCCGCCGCCAGGATCGCAAGCTCGGCGCCCGTGCCTTCCGAGGCGCCGGACACCAGAACCCAGGGGCCGTATTTCGAGACAAACCTCGGATCACGGCGGCTGTCGTCAGTCATATTTTGTCCTTCATCGGTCCGCCAGCGCCCTGCAAAAGAGCTCCGCTCCCGACCCTTGCGGTTCGGGAGCGGGAGGCGGGGTGGTGGGGTCAAAGCGTGCGGCGGATCTCGAAGCCGAAGGTCCGCGGATCGCCGTAAAGCCGCGAGTCGAAGCCGAAGCGGCTGGTCCGGTCGGTGGTGTTGAGGATGTAGTCCTCGTCGGTCGCGTTCTTGACGTAGACGCCCAGGTCGACGTCACTGCCGCCGACGTTCTTCCAGTCGATCCGGGCGTCGACCAAGCCATAGCCCGGGGCGATATTGCCGGGGGTGGTCAGGTTGTCGTCCGAGAAGGCGACCTCGCTGATGTAGGCATAACTGACGTTGGCGACCAACTCGCCTGTCGGCAGCGGATGCCGCCAGGTCGCCGAGATGTTGACCGTGTCTTCCGGCGCCTGGGCGAACTTGTTGCCCGTGACGTCGCCCAGAAGGGCGTTCTGGAAGCTGTCGTATTGGGTATGCAGATAGCCGTAGGACGCCTGGATCGTCAGCGGTTCGATGGGCCGGGCCAGAAGTTCGATCTGGGCGCCGTAGATCGTGGCCTCGGCGGCGTTGAAATTTCCGGTCACGATCAGATTGTCGAAGACCAGCGAAGTCGTCCTCTGGATGTCCTTGTACCGGGCGTAGAAGGCCGAGACGTTGGTCCGGATCGGCATGCCGGCCAGGCTCCAGTCGGCCTTGAGACCGGTTTCGTAGTCGGTGATGAATTCCGGCCGCACGACCTCGAGATCAGGGTCGTTGATGTTGGGGTTGAAACCGCCGGCGTTGTAGCCCTTGCGCGTGGTCGCATAGATCAGAAGGTCGTCGGTCGCCTTGAAATCCAGGGACAGATTGTAGGTCACGGCATCGGTCTTGGCCGCGATCGACTGGATGCAGGTCGAGATGTTCACGCTGGGAAGAGCGGCGGGAAGGTTGCAGACGTGTCCAGGGCTGTAGCCGAACTGGGCCGTCTTCACGTCGTCCTCGGTGTAGCGAACCCCCGCGGTCAGGTTCAGGCGTTCGGTCAGGGCGTAAGTGCCCTGGGCGTAAACCGCCCTTGAGTCCGTGGTCGTGTTGCCGCCGGTCTGCTGGGTCGTATTGTTGTTGTGCGGCGTGCCGACCGGAGCGAACAGCAGATAAGAGTTGAAGTTGTCGACGTCGCTGTTGGACGAGTAGAGACCCGCAACCCAGGTCAAACGTTCCGAAAAGGCGTTGCCGAGCATTTGCAGTTCGTGGGTCTGAAGGCTGGTCTCGTTTTCATTGAGGCCGATGATGACCGGCAACGGGATCGAGAGCTGGCTTGTGAACTGACGGTCCTCGTTGTGCTGATAGCCGGCGATGTATTTGACCGTGAGGCCACCGAAATGTCCGGTCATCACATTGGTCAGCTGCCACGGCGAGGCCGTCTGGCTGGCGTTCAGCGGGATGGAAACGGTGCGGATGCCCCGCGCCCGTTGGGCGGCCAGTTCCGTGGCGTAGGCGGCGCCATAAATGCACGACGGCAGGGCCGTCGGGCAGACCGGCGTGCCGGCGCCGGCGCCGCTGATCTGGGCGTAGGGCGTGTCGTCACGGTGGGCGTAGTTGAAGGTGGTGTAGTTGCTGAAGGCGTCGTTCGGCGTGAACAGCGCCGAAACGCGCAGCGACCGGTGGTCCAGCGCCTGAAGATCCGGACCGGTCAGGTTGTCGATGATCCCGTCGCGCAGCGTCACCTGGGCGCCGAACCGCAGGGCGAACATGTCGTTGACCGGCAGGTTCACGACCGCCGTGCCTTCACGCAGATTGAAGCTGCCGAAACGGCCTTCGACATAGCCGTCGATGTCGCGGCCGGGCATTCTGGGTACGAACAGGACGGCGCCGCCGGTGCTGTTCTTGCCGAACAAGGTCCCCTGCGGTCCGGACACGGCCTGGATCGATGACAGGTCCCACAGCATCTGGTCGGCGAGGACGCCATTGACCGGGACTTCATTCAGATAGCTGACCACCCCCGTGCGGACGCCTCTCAGAGAGAACTGCTGCGTCCCGCCGAAGATGCTCACGCCCACATTGAGGGTGGGGACCAGTTTCTGAAGATCCGTTCCGGTGGTGATCGTGTGATTTTCCAGCTCTTCGGATGAGATGCCGGTGACGCTCAGCGGGACGTCCTGAAGGCGTTCCTCGGACCGCCGGGCGACCACCACGACGTCATCGAGTTGCGCCGCCTGTTCCTCTTTGGGCGCCGAGGTCTGGGCGTGGGCGATGTCCAGGCCGAGGATGGACGGGCCTGAGACAAGCGCAAGCGCGCTCGCTCCCGCGAGCAGAAGGTGTCTAGCCATGGTTTCCCCCTAAGGAAATGATGTTGGCCAGCTCAGGACAGTCTACGCCATCCTTGATATCGGAGCTGGCTTGAAGTCAGTGCCGTACGCGTAATCTGTCGCGACTGTCTCGCCGGAAGCGATCCCTGACGCGAATACCCGGAAAAGTGCTTCTGGGCCCGATCAATACTCTGAGCCTGAAAGGAGATTGATCCTGCAAGAAATGTAAGTCAAGTGACTTAACATTAGTCGGAGAGATGGGCCGCCTCCGCCTTGACGCCGCGTTTCCTGTCGAGATCGGCCATGTTGATATATTCCCGCCACCGGACGATCAGACCGTCGTCGTCCAGCTCGTAGATGGCGATCATCTGATGCGGACACGGACGCCCGACCAGTACCGCCCAGTCGGACCGTTCCTGGATGACCACATGCCGGTTCGAGACAGCATGGACGGTGTTGCACCGATTGTGGCCGGAGTAGGCGATCTGTCGATTGATCTCGGCCCTTAGGGCGTCGCGGCCCTTCACCAGAGGGCCGCCAGGGACCCACAGGCGCCACTCCGCGTCGGGCGCCATCATGGCGACGATGCGATCGACGTCGGGCCGACTGGCGGGCGTGCCGTCGCCCCAGGCGTCGCAGAACGCCTCGATCAGGGCTTGTTCGGGCCCCTGCGGCGGATGCAGGGCGATCCTCAGTCCCGATCCATCGGTCGCTTCGGGAATGGGCGGTCGCTGATCGAGAGAGGCGCTCGTGGGCCTGTCCTCGAGACCCGAGAGGGCGTCCGGAGGCACGCCGGCCTGACGTGCGAAATCGAGCCCGTCGAAATAGTCGCGCCAGGCGGTGATCTGGCCCGCCTCGTTGAATTCGAATGCGCCGGCGATCCAGCGGTCAATCGGTCGATCACCGCGGACAAAGCGGTCTCGTCGTTCCGCGATGACCATGTCGTTGCTTGAGGCGATGAGCAAAACCTCACTGCGGACGTCGACGATGCGGGCGGCCTGCCGCTCCAGCTCGGCGCGGATGGCGATCTTGCCGATGAGGGTCGGACCGTCCGGCATGTAGAGCGTCCAGCGGGCTTCGTCGGCGAACCCGGCGAGAATCCGCTCGATATCCGGGCCGTCTTCGTCGCACCAACCCGCCAGCATGTCGCGAACGACGCCTTCCTGGATCGCGCCCATCGCTCAGAACTCCGTGGCTGCGGCCGGCTTGTGCCGGGGGATCAGATAGTCGAGCTGAAGCTGGGCGAAGGGCAGGGGCGCCGTCATGCCGCCGTCGCACTTGTAGAGCCCGCCGTTCATGAAGGCCGCCTCGTCGGACGCGAGATACGCGGCCAGGTTGGCGATGTCTTCGGGTTGGCCGAGGCGCGGCGCGTTCTGCAGCTTCATGAAGGCGGCATGCATCTCGGCGCTGGCCCAGGCCTTCATCGCCGGGGTCTCGATCACGCCGGGGATCACCGCGTTGCAGCGGATCCCCTGCTTGCCGTAGTTGGTGGCGATCGTCTTGACGTACCAGTTCACCATCGCCTTGGACGCGCCATAGGAAAACTGGGCGACGTCGCCGCCCAGCGAACTCGTGGAGGAGGTGAAAAGAATGCAGCCGCTGCCGCGCTCGAGCATGTGGGGCAGGGCGTATTTCGAGGCGAGCACACCGCCCAGCACATTGACCTGGACGATCTCGTGAAAGACCGCGGCGTCGAACTCCAGGAAGTCGACGTCCCGCTTGCGCTTCCCGGCCGCCGTGTTGACGGCGTTGTTGAACAGGATGTCCAGCCTGCCGAGTTCGCCGATGGTGCGATCGACCATGTCCTTGAGGGCCAGATCATCCGAGACATCGACGGCGAAGCCGACGGCTTTGCCGCCCGCCGCATGGATCTCCTCGGCGACGGCCTCGGCGGTGTCGCCGAGGATGTCGGTCACCGCGACCGCCGCGCCCTCCGCAGCGAACTTCAGCGCAGAGGCGCGGCCGATCCCCGATCCTGCCCCTGTGATTACGGCGGTCTTGCCGGTCAGACGTGTCATGCAATTCTTCCGTTCACAGGGGAGATGAGGCCGTTTTCGAGGGAGGGGCTATTCGAACTTCTTGCCGTCCATGACGCTCTGGATCGGTGATTCACCCGGCTGGGGCCGCGCCGCGCGCTCGGCCCAGTAGGTCCTGAGCTGGCTGTCGGGATCGGAGACCACGGTCGGATGGACGTCGTAGATGAAGGTCTCGCGCGTTTGCGGCGTATAGGCCGGCCAGGCGGGGGCGCCCGGGATCGACGGGTTTCCGGTGCGGGCGAAGGCGGCGAAGGTCGCGCTCATAAGACGCGCCATCGCATCCTGGTCGGGACCCGCGCCGACCAGACCGGCCGAAACGTCGACGTTGTCGAAGATGAAGGGCAGTTCGACCGCGTGCGGCGACCTCAGCTTGCCGCCCAGCACCGGCGAGTTCCAGTCGATCTTGTACATGTAGACCGGTGCGGCCCGCTGGGCATACTTGCGCTCCGCCAGGGTGATCGAGCTCGAGGTGAACATCATGTCGGTCATGATGCTGGTGTAGAGATGCATCGGCCGGTCGTTCGGCGCCTGGGCGCGATAGAGGGCGATGGTGTTGGCCGCTTCCTGGGGGCCGACCATGCCGCCGACACGGGTCACCAGATCCTCCTCGGTCATCGTCTGCCAGGTCGGGTCGCTGAGAACGACGTTGGTGGCCTCGTCCTTGGTTGAGCCGACCATGATCGGGACATTGGCCGACAGCGGCGAACCGACGGGATCGAAGGGATTGGTGGGCAGGGTCTCGCCATCGACTGCGGGCATATAGGCGAGCAGTCCGGCGCGGGCTCCCGCCCGCATCAGCGTGTCCGTGGGCAGGGCGCGCAAGCCCGCAACATCGCCAATCTGTAGTCCGAGCTGGGTGTAGAGCTTGTCTCGCGTGGCGGTAGCGGCTTCCACCGTGCCGACCTTCACGGCCGCGCCGCTTTCGATGATGGCCTTGGCGAACAGCCCCTGGGCCGCCGGCATGGCAAGCAGGGTGCTGACTTTGGAGCCGCCGCCGGACTGGCCGAAGATGGTGACATTGTCCGGGTCGCCGCCGAACTGGGCGATGTTCGCCTTGACCCATTTCAGAGCCGCCACGATGTCGAGCATCCCGGCAAGGTTGGAGTCGGCGTATTCGGGCCCGGCCTCCGGGCCGAGCTGAAGATAGCCGAACACGTTCAGGCGGTGGTTCAGCGTGACCACGACCACGTCCTGGCCCCGCGAGAGGTTGCTGCCCTCGTAGTATTTGTCGCCGCCGCTGCCGAGGAAGAAGCCCCCGCCGTGCAGCCAGACCATAACCGGCCGTTTGGCGTTGTCGGCGACGGCGGGCGTCCAGACGTTCAGAACCAGACAGTCTTCGCTGGTCGGCAGGTCGGAGAAGGACAGCACGCTGGCCATTTCAGGCGGCATGTTCACAGGCGGTTGCGGGCAGCGATCGCCCATCCGGTCCGCGACCCTCACCCCGCCCCAGGACGGCGGCGGAGCCGGCGGCAGGAAGCGGTTGGCCCCGCCTGTGTCCGCGCCATAGTGGATGCCCAGGAAGGACAGGACGCCTCGCGAGGGCACGCCCTGAAGCTGGCCTTCGGCAGTGGTCACGATCGGCGGCGCGGCTTCCTGGGCGCGGGCCGGGGACGGTGGCAGGGCTACGGCGAGCACGGTGGCGAAAAGGACGGCGGCCGATGCGGACGCGGCCCCGGTGAAGGCGAAGAGATGAGACATGCCGAACCTGTTCCGGAAGGCCGCTCGCGGCCTCGTTGCTGGAGTCCGTTCAGGGCCAGGCGTGCGGAATCGGCATGGCCGAGCGCGCCGCGAAGCGGGTGAGAACGGTGATGACTGCGTTTCCACTCCCGAGCGTTCGGCGATGCGCCGAGCGGCTCTTTTTTCGAGGTCTGATCACCCGGCGGCCTGGGCGGCCTTCGGACAAAACGCCCCGATGCATCTGAGGTCCAGCTCCCATATAAGTCAAGCGACTTAAGTTGGGATTTGCAAAATTTCGGTACAATCTTTGGCTGATCGTCCGCTTTTATTTTCCCTGTGGCTGAGGCAAGAACCCGGGATGGCGAGACTTTTCCAGGAGTACCCGAAAACCGCTCGCAAACTGATGCTGGCCGCCGAACGCCTGTACGGTCAGCACGGTCTGGATGGCGTCTCGCTGCGCCAGCTCGCGACGGCCGCGGGCCAGGCCAACAATTATGTCGTCCAGCATCATTTCGGCTCCAAGCTCGGCCTGATCCAGGCCGTGTCGGAGATGCGGCTCCCCGCGATGGAGAGCCACCGCCAGACGTTGCTGGACGCCGCGCGCGCAGAGAACGACTTCAGCGTCGCCCGGATGCTGAGCTGCTTGTTCTCGCCGCTGGTGACGGTGCTGGAGGCGCAGGACATGAAGGACTACGCCCGGTTCACCTTGGCCGTCATGCATCTGGATCCCGAACAGCATCCCTTTGTGCGCTCGACCGATATTTCACCCGCGTCGACCGAAATCCGGAGCAAGCTGAACGAAAGTCTGTCGCATCTGGGACCGGACGTCTTCCGTCGTCGCCTCGCGCTCAGCGCCAGTGTTTTTCTGAACGGCATTTCGGAGCTGGGCGGAAAGCTGAAGCTGTCGCCCACGGGCTATGTGAGTAATGACCAGTACTGCAGCGACGTGTTCGAAGCGGCGCTCGCTGTTTTGACAAGCCCGTTTTCAACAACCCCCCGCGCCGATTTCTGCAAGCCGGACGGCGGTTGATCGGTCATGCAAAACGCCGCCCTGCGCAGGCAGGACGGCGTTGCGTGCAGCCGGATGGCGTTCAGGTCTGTCGGGGCGCCTGGCAGGTCCAGTTCGCGGCGTCATAGACCGCGTTGGGCGTGCCGGCCTTCGAACGGTCGAACACAGCGACTTCGGGATAACGGCACAGCATGAAGTCTCGCGACGCGCCGGTCGGCGGCGGCACGAGGACGCCCGACACGGTCCGCGTGCCGGGATCGGCGAACAGCAACTGCTGGCGATCCGTTCCGCGGTGAGCGACGACCGGACCGGGAGCCTCGCCCTTCTCGACCCAGTTGATCAGGGTCGTCATGAGCATGTCGGGCGCGTCGCCTGGACCCGTGCCCGAACCGCAGTGGCCCATGCCGGGGACACGATAGAAGCTGGCGAAGGTGCGCAGATCATCCATGCCCCCGACAGAGGCCGCGGCGTCCTTGTAGTACTGCTCCATTTCCGTATCGATACAGCAGGGATCGCTGACGCCGTTCCACATCAGAACCTTGCCGCCGTTGGCATGATAGGCGGCGAGGTTGGCGCTGTAGGGCCAGCCGAAGTCGAGCTTTTTGGTCGCCTCCCACCAACGGTCGATGGTCGCCTGATCGTTCAGGTCCATCTTCATCACGTCGAAGTCGGGGCCGAACAGGACCTTGGCCAGCGAACTGCCGATGATGTAGCCGGGTGAGGATCGCATCATGTTCTGGGGTGTGGAGGCGTCCGACCATGGCGGCGGCACCTGGCCCATGAACCCGGCCCAGACGCTCATGTTCGAGATCGGGAAACCGACCTTGATCTGGCCCGACGGACTGCGCGGCCCGGCGACGATCGACTTGATGCTCTTGAGTTCGGGCTGGGTCAGGCAGTCGGGTTTGTCACCGTCCGCGCAGGCGAGCGTGTCGAAGTCGAAGTGGCATTTGGTGTGGTCCTGGATGATCTCGTCCTTCGCGCCGTCTATCTCGTCGCAAGCGGCCGTGACCCTGGCGTCCAGCATGGCGAACTTGGCGGGCGAGACCCAGGAGCCGGGTTCGCGAGCCATCTGCTGGGCGGCGTTGATGAAGGCCAGCATGGTCGCCGAACTGCGCCCCCCCGGCGCGCCGAGCAGGACCCCGTCATAGTCTTCAGGATGCCGCTCGATGGCCTCGGTCGTCATCCGCCCACCGCCGGAGCAGCCGGAGGTATAGCGATAGAAGGCCTGGCCGCCGTAGTAGGCGCGCGTGATCTGCTGCGTCGCCACGGCCGTGACGTGGGCGCCCCGATCGATGTGGTCGCGGGCCTTGGCGGGGTCGGCCAGGAAGCTCCAGTCGAGGATGTCGCCGGTGTGGCCGGTGTCGGTGCCGGCCACCGCGAAACCCTGGACCAGCGGATTGCCCGCCGGGATCTGGGAGTCGGACGGGACATAGCCGGCGGCTCCGCCCATGCCGATGAAGTAATAGCGGTTCTGCCAGTTGGAGTCGGGCAGCTGGAGCCGGAAATTGACCCTGTTCGGGCCCGGATTGGTGGTGGTGATATAGCCCTCGATCCGACAGTGCGGCAGGGGCGCCGCCGTCGGGGTCGCCGAGGTGATCACGGTGTCGGCCGGCGCCATCGCCTGGATCGCGGCGGTTTCGCACGTCCCCGCCGAGGCGGTCGATGCATGGAATAACATCAGCGCTCCGACGGCGCCGCCGCACGCCAGCAGCCTGGATTTCATAGATAGACTCACGATTGTCCTCCCTGGACGTTGTGGTCCTGCGCCCCTCTATCGGGGTCGTCGGGACAGAAAGCGCGCCGATAGATCGACTTTGGAATCTCAGGTGACGATGACCCGCGCTGAGGCGAGGTTCTCGAGTTGGCGTCGCGCCGTCGGGTCGCCGTCACGGTTCAGACGCACCCGGCAGGTGACGAAATAGACGCCGGGCTTGTCGAACGTGACGATGGTCGAGAGCGTGAGTTCGGTCTGACCGGGCGCGACCTCGGCCTTGAGCGCGAAGGCCCCGCTGGCGTCGAGATCCCATTGGGCCTGGGTGAAGGTCCCTGCGCCGGCCGGCGCTTCGGCGTGGGCCGTTAATGTCACGCTTTCCCCGACCTTCGCATCGGTCCGGAGTGCGCCGTTGGCCGTGACCTCGACGACAGGCTGGACGCCGCCGCGCGCCTTTGCGGAGCGGGGCAGGGTGACCTTGCCGTCCGAGAACTCATAGGTCGTTTCGGCCGGTGCAACGCCCTGCTCAACCCATGCCGCCAGATCGACGAGGCCTTGTTCGATGACGGGCATGTAGTCGATGAGCCACGTCGTGGTCGCGCGTTTGGGATTGGTCGGCAGCAGCATCGGCGGGACGTGTTCGGCGTTCTGGGTCCACTGCAGGCGGAATTTCTCCCGCGCCTTTTCGGGCCCCTGGGCCTCCTCGACGGCCCGCTTGTAGATGACCCCTTGTGGCGGCCACAGCGACGCGTCGTGCGTGTGGTGCACCCACAGCAGCTTGCCTTCGTACTGGCCTGAATACGGCACCCCCATCAGGGGCGACTGCACCGGCACGCCGTGCTGCGGATAGATGGGCTGGCCATCGACCCGCAGGAAATCGTTCAGCGGGTCTTCGGAAATGTGGTGCCGATAGGCGTAGCAGAAGGCGAGGAAGGCATGGTTGTCGAGGTGGACGGTGTCGCCGACCTCGACGCCCCGGAATCTCAGAATATTGGCGTCCGCGCGCCCGTCGCAGAACCAGATGTCGCCGACGGCGCGGGTGCAGAACAACTGTCGACCGGCCACGGCGCCGCTTTTGATGAGGACGCCGCAACCGGTGCTGTAGCCTCCTTTCAGCCCCTTGACCTCAATCGCGACGGGCAGGTCCCAGGCGCCGCTGCTTGAGGCCATCAGCATGACCATGGCCTTGGAGTCGGCGTACTCCGCTCCGGCGAACTCCTCGCCCATCAAATCCTGGGCGGTGATGATGCGCGTGATCGGCAGGGTGACGTCAATCAGGTCATCGCTGACCACTTCCGGACGGTCGTTTCCGATGTATCCGGGCCGGGTCCAGAAATTCGCGAAATAGTCGGCGTCTTCTTCCAAAAGCATGCTCGCGATCGAGCACCATAGCCAGATCTGGCCCATGGGTTTGGCGATCATGAACTCGTCGCCGCGCGGATAGCCGAGCCGGTAGAGGTTCGCCAATTCCTCGCGCTCGTGCTGGGTCAGGCCGGCGAAGGGATCGCCGCTGCCGCCCGGGGCCATGGCGTCGATGACGCCGTCCAGCTTGCTTCCGCGGAGCAGGCGCTGGACGTTGAACATGCTTCCGAACGAGAAGGGCTGTTCGCTCCGCACGCGGGAATTCGTTCCGTGGGGCTCGACGTTGCCTCCGCCCATGAAGGGCAGGGCGCCGTCGTAGACGCCATCGCAGTATTCGAGGCAGAGCGGCGATCGCCGCCCGCCACCGCTGCCGCCCCAGACGTAGCTGTAGTCGGGTTCTCGGCCGAAAACCTGTTTGCAGATGTATTTGGAAAAGCGGGCGCTCTCGACACTGGCGCGGTAGCCGTAGAGGCCAGGATCGATCCCGGCGCGAGGGTCGATGTCGTCGCCGATGTGGCCCGAGTTCGACTCGACCATGTAGCCGCCCAGCTTGACCATCATGTCGAGCCCGCCGAGCAGGGCGCCCATGGCGCCGGCGAAAGCTTCCTCATGACCTGCGTGGGCGCCTTCCAGCGGGTGGTACATCCGACCGCCCCATTCGTCCTCGGCGGGGAAGTAGAAGGTGAAGCGGGTGTCGGTGTTCTCGAACCCGCCGTGCACATTGCGATGGGGGTAGGGCTTCTCGCGCCACTCGTCCCGGTCGATGTAGGGGGCTCCGAAATAGCTGTCCCGCACGGCGTAGCCGCGGGTGTCCAGCGGCGTCTTATCGACCACGTCCAGCATAGGCGTTCTTCCCAATGTGTGACCGTTTCCGGGTCTCCGCTCTACGGCGGAACGGGCCAAGCCTATCCGGACGTTCTGAAATCAGTCAATCGTTCTCTTATCGGAATTCTGCCGAAAGTGTGACCGGATAGGCTTTTTGCGCCTGGGCGTGGAAACTGGCGTTCTGATATCAGACGAATGTTCTTGCTGACATTCTGAACATGTGAGACTGATTTGTTCAATGCACGGCAGGGAGGTCATCTCACCTGCGTCCAAAAAGGACGTTTGCCGGCATGGGAGGAAACGATGACTGACCACGCTTCCGGCGCGAAATCCGCGCGCCCAATGCACAGGCTTGGCCTCGCCGGCCTGTTGTTCGCCACCTGCCTGACGGCGCCAGCGCTCGCAATGGCTCAGGAGGCGCCACCGAAATCCAATGACCTCAATCAGACGTCCGCGGTCGATGACGTCGTCGTCACCGCTCGTCGCCGCGAGGAGCGGTTGCAGGAGGTGCCGATCGCCGTCACGGCCTTGAGCGAGGAAGTCCTTCAGGAAAAGGGCGTGCGGGACGCCAATGACCTGGGACAGGCTGCGCCCGGATTGAGCATTCAGAACACAACCGCGAACCGCAACAACATCACCTATTCGATCCGGGGGCAGGGGCAGGCCTTCGGCCAGAACTCTCCAGGGGTCGTCCCGTATTTCGCCGAGGTGCCGTCATTCGGCGACGCCATCTTCGACCTGCAGGGCATTCAGGTCCTGAAGGGACCGCAGGGCACGCTGTTCGGACGCAACACGACCGGGGGCGCGATCCTGTTCGCGCCCAAGGCGCCGAGCGAGGACTTCAACGGCTATCTGCTGGGCCGCGTCGGCAACTACGATCGTCGTGACGTCGAGTTCGGCGTGGGCGGCCCCATCCTGGGCGACCGGCTGATGTTCCGGGTCGCCGGTCAGGTGCTGCGACGCGACGGCTACACTGACAACGTCACCACTGGCGACCAGATGGACAACGAACATCGGGAGGCCTGGCGCGCCAGCCTCACGGCGCGTCCATTCGACGGCTTTGAGAACACGTTGCTGTATCAGGACGTCCATGTCGACGAAGCCGGATCGGGCCTGCTGCTGTCCGTCATTACGCCGACGTTCTCGAACGAGCCGATTTACGCCCAGTTGCAGGCCGCGCTTGCGGCCCAGAATGCGCGGGGGCCGCGGTCGATCGCCACGAATTACGAGCCCGACTTCATCAAGCTCGACAGTCAGGGCTGGATCAATACGACGACCTGGGTTCTCAACAACCATCTGACCCTGAAGAACATCTACAGCAGCCGCCGATACACCGCCGGCCAGTCGTACGACCTCGATGGCAGCCCGGTCACAGTCCTGCATGTCACGAACCCGACGGGTCCCAAGAGCAAGAGCACGACCGAGGAGTTCCAGGCCCAGTTCAACCTCTGGAATATTGACGGGGTCATCGGCTATTTCACCGAGGATACGAACACGCCGCTGATCTACGGTTTCGACACCCGCCAGTTCGTCCGTATCCCGGGCCTGCTGCCCAACGGCGGCGTCATCCAGGCGGTCAATATCGCGCAATCCACTTCCGGCAGCCATGCGGTCTACGGCCAGGCGGACTGGAAGGTCACTGACCAGCTCACCCTCACCGCAGGCGTCCGCAAAACCACCGACGAACGGTCGAGCGGACCGTCCGAGACCTTCGTGCTGTTTTCTCCGCTTCAGCCTTATCCGACCGGACTGGACGCGGGCGCCGGCGCACGGCTCTTCGCATCCTTCGACGCGACCACCTGGAATCTGGCGGTGAACTATCAGTTCGATCGCGACCTCAACGTCTATGCGACCGTCCGCAAGGGATTCAAAAGCGGCGGTTTCAATGGCACAGCAATCGATCCGGCCGATCAGTTTTTCCAGCCTGAAGAGGTCACGGACTACGAGGCCGGTGTGAAGGGTCTGTCCGAGCTCGGCGGCTGGCAGGTGCGCTATGCTGTTGACGTCTTCTATGACGACTACACCAACATCCAGCGCTTCGTGAATCTGGCCACGGTCCCCGCCTCGACGGTGACGCGCAATGCTGCGGCCGGTTCCATCGCCGGCGTCGATCTGGATGTGACCGTCGCGCCGACCGACTGGTTCAGCGCCTCGCTCCAATACACCTATCTCGATGCGAAATACGACAGCTACACCGACGCCTTGCTCGGCGATCTGTCGAACAGCAAGTTCCCCAATACGCCGGAACATCAGCTGAACTTCACGCCGCGGGTGCAGATTCCCTTGCCTGAGGGGATGGGGGACCTGTCGGCCCTCGCCAGCGTCTATTACCAGAGCGGAATCGCGACCGATCCGGCGAATGTGCCCAACGGCAACCCCCTCGTCGCCCTGTCGAGCATGGGCACCAATCTGGACGGCTATACCCGGATCGATCTTCGGGCGGACTGGCGTAACATCAACGGAACAGGGGTCAGCGCGGCCGCCTACGTCCGCAACGCCACCGATGAGGACTATGCCACGGGAACGAACAACCAGCTGACCAGTCAATTCGGCGTGGCTACCTACTTGTACGGCCAGCCCCGCTTCTTCGGGGTGGAGCTTCGCTTCGACTTCGGAACCTGAACCGCAGCGGTCTCTCCGACCAGACGCCGCCGATCGGCATTCGCTTTCCGGGCGCTTCCGGATCGGATATCGGTCGGCGGCGTTCGCGTTGGGGAGCCTGTATCCGGGACTCAAAGGCGTCGCGCTTTTTTCGGGACAGGACCGTGCTCCCGACTTCGGCTGGCGGGGACGAGTAGATCAGGAATGGCCACCGACCCCGCCGCAGCCCGGCTCGCCGATGAACTCGCCGGTTTGATTCTCCGCGCCGGTCTGAAGTCGGGCGATCTTGTCGCCTCCGAGCAGGACCTGCGAACCCGACACGACGTCGGACGCTCAGTTTTGCGGCAGGCTGCCCGGATCCTCGAAGCGCGAGGCGTCGCCTTCATGAAACGTGGCGCGGGCGGTGGCCTGATCGTCGCCCCGCCTGACCCGGAAGCAGCGGGACGCGCGCTCGCGATCCTGATCGAAAGCCGGATGCAGGGGCCGCATGCGACGGATCGGCTGCTCAAGGCTACGGACACCCATGTTTTCCTGACGGCGACACCGCGACTGGACCTTGCCGAGTGTGAGGGTGTCCGGCAGGTGGCGCTCCGGCTCAGCCGCCAGTCCAGGATCGGTCCGCCCCGGATGGGCGAAATCCGGCAGCTTCTGACCGCGATCCGCCGCCTCGTGAAGGATCCGCTCGCCAGCCTCGCCTACCAGGCCACCGCTGAGTATGGCCAGGATATCGTCCCCTACAGCGTGATGGCGGGTGGCCAGGGCTTTCAGAAGGCCTGGTGGGATGCGTTGCTGGAGATGATTGAGGCGCAGATGGCCGGCGATGTGGCGGCCCTGTTTGCGCTGCGTGACCGGCAGCTCGCACTCATGCGCGACAGTCAGGCGACATGGAGCGCGATGGAGCGCGACGAACGCCAGGTTCCGGCCATTGAGGATGAGAGTGCGGGCGGGGGCAACCCGGCAGAACGCCTCGCCCGCGAATTGCTGCGGGACGTTCGGCTTCTGGAGTGGACGCCCGGCGCCCGGATTGGCGGGGCGGGCGATCTCCTTGAGCGCTACGGCGTCACCGTGAGCACGCTGCGACAGGCTGTACGGATGCTGGAACAACATTCCGTGGTCCGGATGGAGCGCGGCCGATCCGGGGGGTTGGTCGTGGCCTTGCCGGATGCGGAAAGAGCTCTCGGGCGATCTCTGGACTTCCTGCGACAAACTGACGTTCGGGCCGATGATCTCGCATCTTTCCGACGTCAGATCGGGCTGAAGTCGTTGAGCGCGATCAGCGAGATGCCGGCCGCCGTGCGGTCGCAGATACTGCAGGATGTGGACCCAACGAGGTCGTTGACGAACCTGGGAGTGTTGTCCGGCGACAGCGCGCTGGAGGTTTTCAGTATCATCGTGTCCCGATTGGATCCCGCACCGGAGTGCGCCCCGGACCGTATGACGCCGCTGATCCTGGACGCCCTGCACAGAGGTGATGCCGCGCGGGCGCGCCGCATTTTCATGAGCCGGGAACAGGAGTGCGCCTGACCCGAGTTTCGCCCTTGAGGCCCGGCTCGGCGCGCGTGGCGGGATCGTACACGACGAAGACGTCGGGGCGGGATGCGAAGCGTACGGGCGGCAGAGGGCCATCGCGCCACCCGTCCGGCTCTCACCGCAAAGGCACGGGGCGGCGCTCCTTTCAACCGAACGTGAACACGCCAAAACGCGCTTCAGAGCGCGCAAGTTCACCGTTCTAAACACCGTTCTAAACGGCCAAGCTAGAACGGCATCGCCCGTTTTCCGGGGTGTAAATTACTGATTTTATTGGAGGACGATGGTGGGTGATGTAGGGTTCGAACCTACGACCCGCTGATTAAGAGTCAGCTGCTCTACCAACTGAGCTAATCACCCGTACCGATCGTCTCGGTTCCTCGCCATCGACAAGGTCGTCGGCGGGGAGGGGCGGACATACTGGCTGTGTTCGCCGGATGCAAGCCCGTATTTGCGACTTCGGTTTCTAAACCGCGGAACCGCGCGCTAAGGTCGCGGGAATCACGGCTGTTTAAATTTGGGGAGTGGGCTGGATGGCGTTCTGGAACCGGCGGAAGTCGATCGATGCGATGCATACGCCGCATGACGAGGCCGCCCACGGGCCGCGGCTGAAGGCGACGCTGAGCTGGCCGCATCTGCTGGCCCTGGGCGTAGGGGCCATCGTCGGCACCGGCATCCTGACCCTGATCGGTGTCGGCGCGGGTCTGGCGGGGCCGGCGGTGCTGGTGTCCTTCGGTCTGGCCGGTCTGGTCTGCGCCTGTGCGGCCCTGGCCTATGCCGAGCTCTCGACCATGATGCCGGCGGCGGGCAGCGCCTACACCTATTCCTACGCCGTCCTGGGCGAGTTGATCGCCTGGATCGTGGGCTGGAGCCTGATCCTCGAATATTCGCTGGTCGTCTCGGCCGTGGCCGTGGGCTGGTCGGGTTATGCGGTCGGCTTCCTGAACGGTCTGGATATCGGCGGCATCAGCCTGGCTTTGCCGCACGCCCTGACGGTCGGGCCGCACGCGGGCGGGATCGTCAACCTGCCGGCGGTGTTCATCATCGCCGTGGTCACGGGCCTGCTGCTGCTGGGCACGCGCGAGAGCGCCAACCTGAATGTGGTGCTGGTGGTGATCAAGATCGTCGCCTTGATCGTCTTCGTGGCCATCGCCCTGCCGGCCTTCAACCCGGAGCATTTCCACCCCTTCATGCCCAACGGCTTCGGCGCGCCCTTCGTGAAGACCGGGGTGATGGCGGCCGCGGCCATCATCTTCTTCGCCTTCTACGGCTTCGACGCCATCTCGACGGCGGCGGAAGAGACCAAGAAGCCCGAGCGCGACCTGGCCATCGGCATCGTCGGCTCCATGCTGATCTGCACGGCCCTGTACATGATCGTCGCCGCCGCCGCGATCGGCGCCCGTCCGGTCTCGGCCTTCGCCGCCAGCTCCGAGCCCCTGGCTCTGATCCTGCGCGAGCTGGGGCAGGGCGGGGCGGCCAAATGGATCGGCGCCTCGGCCGTGGTGGCCCTGCCGACCGTGCTGCTGGCCTTCCTGTTCGGACAGAGCCGTATCTTCCTCGGCATGGCTCGCGACGGCCTGCTGCCGGCCCGTCTGGCGAAGATCTCCACGCGCGGCGTGCCCGCAGTCGTGACGGTCTTCACCGCCATCGTCGTCGCCGTCCTCGCCGGTCTGCTGCCGCTGGACGAACTGGCCTCGCTGGCCAATGCCGGGACCCTGGCCGCCTTCTGCGCCGTCGGTGTCTGTCTGGTGGTGCTGCGGCTGCGGGATCCGGGCCGCAAGCGCCTGTTCAAGGCCCCGCTGTGGCCGGTGGTCGCCGCCATCACAGTGGTCGGCTGCGTGGTCTTCTTCCTCAGCCTGAAGCCGATCACCCAGTATGGCTTCCTGATCTGGAACGCGATCGGCCTGTTGATCTACTTCGTCTGGTCGTCGCGGAACGCGCGTCTGGCGAAGAACCCGGCCGAGGCGGCCTGATGTCGCGACGGGACCTCTCCGGCGCGGTCGACTTCTCGGTGCTGGACCGGATGACGGGCGGCGACGATGCGATCTCCGAAGAGGTCCTGGGCCTGTTCGCCGAACAGGCGGCCATGTGGTCGGCCATGCTGGAGCCCAAGACCGACGGCTGGCGCGACGCCGTCCACACCATCCGGGGCGCGGCGGCGGGCATCGGCGCCGGTCAGCTGGCGGAAGTCTGCGCGGCGGCTGAGGCGGCCGAGCAATCTCTGGCCGCCCCGGCGCTGGACCGGGTGAAGAGTTCGCTCGACATCGCCCTGGCCGACGTCGCGGCCTGGCGGCATGAGCTGATGCTGAGAAGCCTCAGGGCTTAGCTGCGCGTGCGGTCGTAGACCGAGAACTCATAGGCGATGCAGCGGTCGATCAGCAGGCGCCAGACCGGCTCAGCGATGGTCGGCGACAGATGCTGCTGCTCGGCCGAGGCCAGGACCTTGGCGACCACATCCTCGATGCGGGCGTCGTCGTGGACGGCGTCGCGGTTCGGCTTGATGCGGGCGGCGGCGTCCATATAGCGCTGACGCTCGGCCAGCAGGGCGACCAGGGCGCGGTCCAGGGCGTCGACGCCCTGACGGACCTCGGCCATGGATTTGCATTCGGCGGGATCGACCCGGGATTCGACGGCGACGAGGGCAGGGTGGTGCATGCGGCTGGGGTTAGCCGTTCCCGGCGCTTCCGCCAAGGTGGGCATATCGCCCAACCGTGCTCCTAGCCGACGAAGGCGCGTTCCAGCACATAGTCGCCCGGCTCGGCGTTGGAGCCTTCCTTCAGACCATAGGTCTCCAGCAGCTCGGCCGTTTCCTTAATCATGTGCATGGAACCGCAGAGCATGATCCGGTCGGTATTGGCCGAGAAGCCGATGGGCAGGCCGAGGTCGGCGAAGATGTCGCCCGACTTGATCCGGTCGGTGATCCGGCCCGGGGTCTCGAACCGCTCGCGCGTCACGGTCGGATAGTAGGTCAGCTGGGCCTTCGCCTCGTCGCCGATCAGCGGGTCTTCGTGGATGCCGTGCGAGAAGAAGTCGCGATAGGCCAGGTCGGCGACGTTGCGGACCGTGTGGCAGACCACGACCTGGCCGAAACGCGAATAGGTGTCCGGATCGCGGGCCACCGACAGCCAGGGCGCCAGGCCCGTGCCGGTCCCGATCAGCCACAGCCGCTCGCCGCCGGTCAGGGCGTCCAGAACGAGCGTCCCGGTCGGCTTCTTGCCCATCAGGACGCTGTCGCCCGCGACGATCTTCTGCAGCCGCGAGGTCAGGGGGCCGTCCTCGACCTTGATGGAGAAGAACTCGATCTCCTCGGCCCAGGACGGGCTGGCGATCGAATAGGCGCGCATGACGGGCTTGCCGCCGTCTTCACCGGGCAGGCCGATCATCACGAACTCGCCCGAGCGGAAGCGGAAGTCCTCGGGCCGTTCGACGGCGAAGGAGAACAGCTGGTCGGTCCAGTGCCTGACCCAAAGCACCTTGAGGGAGTGCCAGGGGCTGGGCTTGACGGCGGGGGCGGGAGAGAGGGCGGCGTCGGTCATCGTTCGTGCTGTTTAGGCGTTCGTTCGCCGGTGCGAAAGGATCGCAGGCGTCGCCGCGGGTTTCCGGGGCCGAAAAAATCTCGGTGACGGCGATAGAATCCATGGCTAGCGTCCCGCGCCATGCGCACCCTTCTCCTTGCTTCGACGCTGCTTATGGCCGTCGCCGGTTCCGCCTTCGCTCAATCGAGCGCCCCGCCCGCCGCCGATCCGGCCATTCTGACGCCCGAGCGCGTCTTCTCCGATCCCGGCCTCAGCGGCCCGGTGGCCAAGGGGGTCAGCCTGTCGCCCGACGGCGCCCTGGTCGCCTTCCTGCGGTCGCGCCCCGACGACGTCTCGGTGCAGGACCTGTGGGCCGCCCCCACCGGCGCCGGCGAGCCCTTCAAGCTGATCGACGCCCGCGCGCTGGTTCCCGACGCCGGTGAACTGTCCGAGGCCGAGAAGGCCCGGCGCGAGCGGATGCGGATCTCCGAACGCGGCGTGGTCGAGTACAGCTGGGACAGCCAGGGCCGCTACATCCTCGCCCCGCTGGAGGGCGACATCTTCCTGGCCAACCGCGCCGACGACTCGGTCAAGCGTCTGACCAATACTCCCGCCGACGAGATCGACGCCAAGGTCAGCCCCAAGGGGACCTACGTCTCCTATGTCCGCGATCAGGATCTGGTCATTCAGGACCTGGCCACCAACACCGAGACCCCGGTCACGACCGACGGCGACGGCCTGATCACCTGGGCCACCGCCGAATTCATCGCCCAGGAGGAGATGGACCGCGACACCGGCTACTGGTGGAGCCCGGACGAGCACTACATCGCCTTGCAGCGCACCGACGAGAGCGGCGTGGACGTCGTTCCGCGCCTGGACATCAACGCCTCGGGCTCGACCGTGGTGCAGCAGCGCTATCCGCGCGCCGGCCGCCCCAATGCGGTGGTCGAGCTCTATGTCCACGACGTGACCAGCGGCAAGCGGATCAAGGTCGATCTCGGGACCAACACCGACATCTACCTGGGCCGCGTCGACTGGTCGGCGGACGGCAAGACCCTCTATGTCCAGCGCCAGTCGCGGGATCAGAAGACCCTGGACCTGCTGGCCGTCGATCCGGCCACCGGCGCCTCGCATGTCATTGTCACCCAGACCAGCACGACCTGGGTCGACCTGACCGACGACTTCCATGCGCTGAAGGACGGCGGCTTCATCTGGTCCGACGAGTCGACCGGCTGGCGACACCTCTACCTCTACGACAAGGACGGCAAGAAGGTCCGCCCGATCACGCGCGGCCTCTATCCGGTCAAGGGTCTGAACGGGGTCAATGAGACGACCGGCGAGGTCTTCTTCACCGCCTCCATGCACGACGGGACCGAACTGCCGATCGAGCAGCAGATGTTCCGCGCCTCCTTCCGTCGCACCACGACCCCCCTTCAGGTCACGACCTCTGGCGGCTGGTGGGGCGTGTCGATGAACAAGACGGCGACCGCCTATGTCGGCAACTATTCCGATCCGGGCACCCCGCCGCGCTCGGGCCTCTACAAGGCCGACGGGACCTTCGTGCGCTGGATCGAGGAGAACAGGCTCGACGAGCATCACCCCTTCTGGCCTTACCGTTCGCGTCTGCGCACGCCGGAGTTCGGCACGCTGGAGAGCCACGGCCAGACCCTGGTGTGGCGCATCACCACGCCGCCGGGCTTCGATCCGGCGAAGAAATACCCCGTCGTGATGCAGGTCTATGGCGGCCCCTCGACCGGGGCGGGCGTCAAGCGCGACTGGCAGGCGACGACCAATCAACTGTTGACCGAAGCCGGCTACATCGTCTTCCGCCTCGACAACCGGGGCGAGGGCGACCGTTCCGCCGCCTTCCGTTCGGCCCAGTATCTGCACATGGGCACAGTTGAGACGGAAGATCAGGTATTGGCCGCCAACTATCTGAGATCGCTGCCCTACGTCGACGCCTCGCGTATGGCCGTCATGGGCTGGAGCTATGGCGGCTTCATGAGCCTGAACATGCTCACCGAGCCGAAGATGGGTCTGGCCGCCGCCGCCGCGGGCGGTCCGCCGACCAACTGGGCGCTCTACGACACCCACTATACCGAACGCTTCATGTCGACGCCCCAGGCGAATGCGGACGGCTATGCCGGCACCGACGTCCTGAACCGCCTCGACAACCTGACCGGACGGCTGCTGCTGATGCACGGCATGGCCGACGACAACGTCGTGTTCGAGAACACCACCCGTCTGATGGACGCGCTTCAGGCCAAGAGCATTCCGTTCGAGCTGATGGTCTATCCGGGTCAGCGTCACGGCGTGCGCGGCAATCCACGCCAGCTCCAGCAATGGCGCACCTACCTCGACTTCTTCGACCGCACCATCGGCTCGCGGTCGCATACGGAGTAGGGCGATCACAGACCCCCATCCCGACGCCGGGGTGGGGGTCTTGTCTTTCCGGCCGAACCCCGGTCACTGTCACGCTTCTCTTCGCGTCTGACCCGGGACCTTCGCCGATGAACCTCTCCGCCGGCCTCGGCCTTCTCGTCCTGCTCGCCGCGCCGGCCGCCATGGCGCAGACCGCCCCGGCGACCGCCCCCGCTCAGCCGGCGACGACGCGGGTCGATGATGTCCAGTACCCCTATCCCCCCTTCAGTACGGCGCATGCGCGGGAGGTCGATCTCGGCGCCCACAGCGTCATCCGCTGGGCCGACCACCCCGTCTCTACGGACCCCATGAACGGGGCGCTGGCTTCCATGCCGGTCCTGCTCAAGGACAATATCGAAACCCGCGACATGCCGACCACGGCGGGGTCTCTGGCCTTGGCGAACAATGCGCCCGGCCGTGACGCGCCGCTCGTCGCGCGCCTGCGAGCAGCGGGCGCCGTCATCGTCGGCAAGGCCAACCTGTCCGAGTGGGCCAATATCCGCTCGTCCAACTCCGTCAGCGGCTGGAGCGCCGTCGGCGGCCTGACTCCCAACCCCTATGACCGCACCCGTACCGCCTGTGGCTCGTCCTCAGGCAGCGCCGTGGCCGTCGCCGTGGGTCTGGCGCCCGTGGCCATCGGGACGGAGACCAACGGATCCATCACCTGTCCGGCCTCCGTCAACGGCGTCGTCGGATTCAAGCCGACCGTGGGTCTGGTCAGCCGGACGCACATCGTACCGATCAGCCATTCCCAGGATACCGCCGGCCCCATCGCCACGACGGTCGAGGACGCCGCCCGTGTCCTGACCGTCATCGCCGGCACGGACCCCGAGGACGCGGCGACCGCCGAGGCCGACGCCCACAAGACCGACTATCGCGTCGCGCTGGACGCCAATTCGCTGAGCGGCGTCCGCATCGGCGTCCTGCGCTATGCGAAGAACTATTCGGCGCCGACGCTGGAGGTGTTCGAGAAGAATCTGCAGGTGCTGCGTGACGCGGGCGCCGTCCTTGTCGATATCGACACCGCGCCCGATCTGCGCACCATCGGCGGCGAGAGCTTCAAGGTGCTGATGTATGAGCTCAAGGCCGATCTGAACGCCTATCTGGCCTCGACCGATTCAGCCCAGGTGCCGAGCCGCACCCTGGCCGACCTGATCGCCTTCAATACCGCCACCCCGGCCGAGACCGTCCTGTTCGGCCAGGAACTGTTCGAGCAGGCCCAGGCGAAGGGCGACCTGACCACTCAGGAATATATCGACGCCCGCGCGACCTCCTTCCGTCTCGCCGGACCCGAAGGCATCGATAAAATGATGGCCGACAATTCGGTCGTGGCCCTGATCGCTCCAACCACCTCGCGCGCCTGGACCAACGCCCGCGACGACGACGACAATGCGCAGGGGTCCACCTCGACCATCGCCGCAGTCGCCGGCTATCCCCACCTGACCGTGCCCATGGGCTTCGATCGCGGCATGCCGGTCGGCCTCAGCTTCATCGGCGGCAAGTGGGACGACGCGAAGATCCTGTCGCTGGGCTACGCCTTCGAACAGAAGACCCATGCGCGCCGCGCGCCGGGCCAGCAGCAGGAACCCTGATCAAGCGGAGCCGTTGAGCGGCCATGGAAAAGATCTTCGTCCGTTTCGCCACCCTGACGGCCAAGGTCGCCGGCAAGCCGTGGACCTTCATCGCCTGCGTCGGCATCGTCGTGATCTGGGCGGTGTCGGGGCCGATCTTCAAGTTCAACGAGACCTGGCAGCTGGTCATCAACACCGGCACGACCATCATCACCTTCCTGATGGTCTTCCTGATCCAGAACACCCAGAACCGCGACGGGGCGGCGATGCAGGCCAAGCTGGATGAGCTGGTCTTCGCCGTGCGTCAGGCCGACGCTCGCTTCATCGGCATCGAACACCTGACCGAGGCGGAGCTCGACGCCATTCTGGCAGAGGTCGAGGCGCGGGGCATCGCCGTTCATCAGGGCAAGCCGGCCAGGGCCATCAAGGGCAAGCGCGGCCTGCGCGCCGACGAGATCGAGCAGGAACAACCGAAAGCCGCCGCGCCGAAGACGGCCCCCGCCAAAGCCAACCGCAAGGCTTAGGCTCGCCCGATCCGCATTCGATCGCGTAGAAGGGTCTGAAGACTCACAAGGACGCGACGCTTGCAGATCACCGATACCGCCGCGCCGACGCTTCACGACAAGAAGCCCTTCTACGCGCACCTGTATTTCCAGGTGCTGACGGCGATCGTGCTGGGGGCGGTGATCGGTCATTTCTGGCCGGAGTTCGGCAAGTCGCTGAAGCCTCTGGGCGACGCCTTCATCAAGCTGGTCAAGATGGTCATCGCTCCGGTGATCTTCCTGACCATCGTGACCGGGATCGCGGGGATGCGGGATCTGGGCAAGGTCGGCCGGGTGGCGGCCAAGGCCTTCGCCTATTTCCTGGTGTTCTCGACGCTGGCTTTGATCCTCGGCCTGATCGTCGCCAATGTGGTCCAGCCGGGTCGGGGCCTGAACATCGACCCCTCGACGCTGAACGCCGGGGCGGTGGCCCAGTATTCCAGCGCCGCGCATGAGACGACCATTCAGGGCTTCCTGATGGGCATCATCCCCGACACCGTGGTCAGCGCGTTTTCGACCGGCAACATCCTGCAGGTGCTGTTCGTCTCGATCCTGTTCGGCATCGCGCTGGCCCTGATCGGCGACGTCGGCAAGCCGGTGCTGACCTTCCTGGAATCGATCTCGGCCGCCTTCTTCAAGCTGGTGGCCATCCTGATGAAGGCGGCGCCGATCGGGGCCTTCGGGGCCTTCGCCTTCACCATCGGGGCCTACGGCATCGGCTCGATCGCCAACCTCGCGGCTCTGGTCGCCACCTTCTACCTGACCGCCATCCTGTTCGTGGTCGGGGTGCTGGGTCTGGTCGGGATCGCCAATGGATTCAACGTCCTCAAGCTGATCCGCTATCTGAAGGAGGAGCTGCTGCTGGTGCTGGGCACCTCCTCATCCGAGGCCGCGCTGCCCAGCCTGCTGGAGAAGATGGAGCGGGCCGGGGCCGCCAAGTCGGTGGTCGGTCTGGTCGTGCCGACGGGCTATTCGTTCAATCTGGACGGCACCAACATCTATATGACGATGGCGGCCCTGTTCATCGCCCAGGCCCTGGGCATCCACCTCAGCCTGGAGCAGCAGATCCTGCTGCTGCTGGTCGCCATGCTGTCGTCCAAGGGCGCGGCGGGCATCACCGGGGCCGGCTTCATCACGCTCGCCGCGACGCTCGCGGTGGTCCCCTCGGTGCCGATCGCGGGCATGGCCCTGATCCTCGGCGTCGACCGGTTCATGAGCGAATGCCGGGCCCTGACCAACTTCATCGGCAATGCCGTGGCCACCCTCGTCGTGGCCCGCTGGGAGAACCAGCTCGACCGCGACGCCCTGAAACGGGCCCTGGACGGACAGCCCAAACCCCTTGCCGCACAACCCGATCCCGCCGCAGGGCCCGGGGACGATGCGGTGGTGACGGAGGACTAGTCGCCCGACGCGTCACTGGAGGCCGCGGCGGCGGCCAACTCCTGCTCCAGTCGCTCGAAGGCTTTGGGCGTCGGCGTGCGCCCGGCCACATAGTCGTCGTCGACTACGATGGCGGCTTCGCTGAGCGGGCGAAAGCCGAAGGTCCCCGCCGCCCCGGCGATGCCGTGGGCCAGCCGCCGCAACTCCGCCGCATCGTCGGCCTGTCGCAGGTCGCGCAGCCGCGCCAGATCCTCACCGGCCCGGATGCGGAAACGGGCCCGCAGCGGCGCCAGGGGATCGGTCACCCCCGCGCTCCCGCCCTGGCCCCGGCCAGGATGTCGCGCACCTGTTCGGCCAGGGTCATGGGATCGAAGGGTTTGATGATCACTCCCACGGCGCCGAGGCCGATGAAACGCGCCTGTTCCTGGGACTGGGCCCGGGCGGTCATGAAGATGACGGGGGTGTGGGCGAAATCGTCCATCGCGCGGATCCGCTCCAGGGTCCCCGGACCGTCGAGACCCGGCATCATGACGTCGAGCAGGATAGCGTCCGGCGTCAGTCCGCCGGCGAGGGCTTCAAGCCCCGCCTGACCCGAGGGGCAGGAGGTCAGGTCGATTTCCGGGTCGATCCCGAGCGCCAGGGCGGTGACCTCGCGGATATCGGGCTCGTCGTCGATGTGCAGAATTCTCATCACTCAGTCCCGCTGGTTTCGAGGGCTTTCCGGGCGTTGGTCAGGCGCCGCACGGTCCGCGCCAGGCCGGTCAGGGAGGTGCGCGACTTGGTCAGGACGGCCTCGACCCGGTCGGCGAGGGCGGCGTCCATTTCCTGGGCGGAATAGACGATGACGGGCACGGCCGATCCCGCGCCGTCGCCCAGGTCGCCGAGCAACTCCAGCCCCGAGCCGTCGGGCAGGCCGAGGTCGAGGATGACCAGGTCGGGCTTGCCACGGGCCAGCATCGCCCGGGCGGCGGCCAGGCTCTCGGCCGGACGGATGTCGGCGGCGTCCGACAGGGCCGCGGCGGTGACCTCGAGGATGTCGATGTCGTCGTCGACATGCAGCACCACGGGCCGGGCGTCGCCCTTCCGGCGGTTGACGGCGGTGACGGCGGCGCGCAGGCGGGACTGGTCGACCGGCTTCTCCAGCCAGTCCAGCACCTCCAGAGACCGACCCCGGGCCTTGCCGTGGGCGGCGTCGCCGGACACCACGACGACCGGCATGTCCTGGGCGCCCGGCGTGGCGCGGATCTCCCGGATCAGGCTGATCCCGTCGGCGTCAGGCAGCTGAAGGTCGATCAGGCAGGCATCGTAGGTCGTCCGGCGGATGGCCACGAGGGCGTCGCGGGTCGATCCGGCGATATCGGCGGCGAAACCGTCGCGTTCCAGCATCTCGCGCAGGATGTCGGCGGCGTCGGGGTCGTCCTCGACGATCAGCAGGCGCGGGCCGTCGTCTTCGGCGGTCGCCACCGGCAGGTCGGCCAGCGGCAGGTCCAGGTGGAAGGTCGCGCCCTCGCCCTCGGCGGATTCGAACCACAGCCGGCCGCCGTGGCGTTCGGCGATCTCGCGCGCGATGGCCAGGCCCAGGCCCGTGCCGCCCTTGGCCCGGGTGTCGGAGCCGTCGGCCTGGGCGAATTTGGAGAAGATGCGGGTGCGGAAGCTCTCGGGGATGCCCGGGCCCTGGTCGATGACGCTGAGGCGGGCGAGGCGAGTCTCGCGGTCCACCGTGACCGTGACCGTGCCGCCGGCGGGCGAGAATTTCGAGGCGTTGGACAGAAGGTTGGTCACCACCTGGATCAGGCGATCGGCGTCGCCGCGCACCGGAGCCGTCTCGGCGTCGCCGAGGATCACGGCCACGCCGAGTTCCCGCGCATAACCCTGGACCCCCTCGATCGAGCGTTCGGCGATGACGCGCAGGTCCAGCGGCGCCAGCTCCAGTCGCAGCTTGCCGGACTCGATCTTTTCGATGTCGAGGATGTCGTTGATCAGCCGGACCAGACGTTGGCTGTTGGCCTGGGCGATCTGGATCAGCCGCGCCGCCTTCTCGGGCAGGGGGCCGGCCGCGCCGCCGGACAGCAGGCCCAGCGAGCCGGCGATGGAGGTGAGGGGGGTGCGCAGTTCGTGGCTGACGGTCGAGACGAACTCGTCCTTCAACTGCTCGATGCGGCGGCGTTCGGAGATGTCGCGCACCACCGCGACCACATGGGTGCCCGTCGGCAGCTGCATGGCGCCGAGAGCGACATCGACGGGGAAGGTCTCTCCGGACCGGCGGGATCCTTCCATCTGGCGGATCAGGCCGCGTGTCAGCGCTCCCTGGGAGGTGCCGAGCCGCTTGAGGAACTCGCCGTCGCCGTCGGGGGCGATGTCGATCAGCAGGGAGATGTCGCGGCGGGTCAGCTCGGCGGCCGAATAGCCGAACATCCGCTCACCGGCCGCGTTGACGGTCTCGATGCTGCCGCTCGGGTTCAGGGTGATGATGGTGTCGATGGCGCTGTCGAAGGTGACCTTCTGGCGCGCCACCGCAGCCTCCAGGTCCGCCAGGATGATGCGGCGGGCCTTCATGTAGCGGCGCGTCAGCCAGGCCGTCAGGGTGATCACCGCCAGCAGCATCAGGAACAGGCCCGCGACCAGCCATTCGGTGCGGATGCTGCGTTCGTCGGCGCGGCGGGAGCGCAGGTCCAGGGCGGCGGCCTCGCGGTCCACCATCCGGCCGATGACGGTGCGGACATTGTCCATGACCGTCTTGCCTTCGCTGCCGCCGTTGCTGACCAGGGCGGCGGCCGTCACGCCGGAACGGCGGCGGGCGATGGCGCGCGCCAGGATGGTCATCTTCCGGTCCGCCAGGGCCTTCAGCCGAACGAAGTCCGCGGTCTGGTCCTGCTGGGCGGTGAGCAGGTCGCCCAGGCGGGTTTCCTGCGCGTTGAGGGAGGCGGCGGCGGTCGCGTAGGGAGCCAGATAGACTTCGTCCCCGGTCAGCACATAGCCGCGGACCCCGGTCTCGGCGTCCTGGAGCGACGAAAAGACGCGCTGGATCTGAAGTCGCGTCTCGTAGGATTTGTTGACCTCGGCTCTCAGGGCCCGGCCGCTCTCGAATTCCCGAACGAGTTCAACAGCCATCAGCACCAGCAGGGCCGGAACCAGGACCGCTGCAATCAGTGCGAGCAGATTGTTGCGGTGCAACCAAGGTTGACGATCGGGGGTCAAGACGTCGTATCCTCGCCTCTGTCAGTGACGCCTGTTGGGAGCGCCGAGTTGAAGATCTGCGTCATCGAGGACGATCCGCTCATGCTGAGCCACCTTGAGGGGATGCTCACAACCGCGGGTCATGACGTCGTCACGGCCCTCGATGTGGATACAGGACTGACCCGAGCCGAAACGCAAGGGGCGGAAGCTGCCGTAGTAGACATACTGATGCCCGAGCGGGACGGGCTGAATTTCATCATGGAGATCCGCAGAAAGTTGCCGGATATCCGTATCGTGGCCATCAGCGGGGGTGGGCGGCTGGGCGCCGGATCACTACTCAAGATGGCGGCGGGGCTGGGCGCGGACGCCACCCTTGTGAAGCCCTTCTCGTCCAGCGATCTGGAAACGGCGCTCGCGGGCTGAGATCGATGGAGCGGGCGGTTTCGCCCTTGCATCCCCGGTCGCCCGGGTGTTGATCGGAGGCGTTGACCGACGCCGCCGCACCCGAACCGACCCCGACGCCGCCGCTTGAACGGCCACGCTCCGGCTCGCTCGCGCCCCTGGCCCATCCGGTGTTCCGGGCGGTGTGGATCACCAGCCTGGCCTCCAACTTCGGCGGGCTGATCCAGTCGGTCGGCGCGTCATGGATGATGACCTCCATGGGGTCGGCCCAGATGGTCGCCCTCGTTCAGGCCTCGACCACCCTGCCGATCATGCTGCTGTCCCTGCTGGCCGGGGCCATGGCCGACACCTCGGATCGGCGTATCGTCATGCTGTGGGCCCAGGGTTTCATGCTGGTGGTCTCGGTGGCGCTGGCCGGCGCGACCTGGCTGGGCTGGATCAATCCCTGGCTGCTGCTGCTCTTCACCTTCCTGATCGGCGTGGGCACGGCGTTCAACGGCCCGGCCTGGCAGGCCTCGGTCGGCGATATGGTGCCGCGCAACGACCTGCCGGCGGCGGTGACCCTGAACTCGGTCGGTTTCAACATCGCCCGCAGCGTCGGCCCGGCCGTCGGCGGGATCATCGTGGCGGCGGCGGGGGCGGCGACCGCCTTCGCCGTGAACGCCGTCTCCTATGTCGGCCTGATCGTCGTCATCGCCCGCTGGCGGCCCGAGCGCCCGCCCCAGACCCTGGCCCGCGAAGGCCTGTGGCACGCCATGGGGGCGGGGGTCCGCTATGCGGTCATGTCGCCACGGGTCTATGCGGTGCTGATCCGCGCGGCGGTCTTCGGCGTGGGCGCCATTTCGATCCAGGCCCTGCTGCCACTGGTGGCGCGTCACCTGGTCGGGGGAGGGCCCCTGACCTACGGCCTGCTGCTCGGCGCCTTCGGCATCGGGGCCGTGGTCGGGGCGTTCGGGGCCGGTCGGCTGCGCGCCCGTTTTTCCAATGAGGTCCTGAGCCGGATCACCTGCACGGCCTTCGGCGTCTCTGCGGTCATCACCGGCCTGAGTTCGTCGATGGCCCTGACCCTGCCGGCGCTGGCCCTGTCCGGCGCGGCCTGGGTCCTGACGCTGTCGGCGTTCAATGTGACGGTGCAGATGTCCGTGCCGCGCTGGGTCGTCGCGCGGGCCCTGGCCCTCTATCAGATGGCGGCCTTTGGCGGGATGGCCCTGGGCGCCTGGGTCTGGGGTGTCATCGCCGACGGGCACGGCGTCGGGGTCGCCCTGATCGCCTCCGCGGCGGTTCAGGGGGTCTGTGTCCTCATCGGCCTGCGCCTGCCGCTGCCGACGGCGGGAGACCTGAACCTCGACCCCCTCAGCCGCTGGACCGAACCCCGAATCGCCGTGGACATCGAGCCTCGCAGCGGCCCGGTGGTCATCTCCATCGAATACCGCATCGATGAGGACCGTATCCCCGAGTTCCTCGACGTCATGAACGAGCGCCGCCGCATCCGCCGCCGCGACGGGGCGCGGCACTGGACCCTGTTGCGTGATCTGGCGGACCCCGCCGTCTGGGTCGAGCGCTATCACACCCCGACCTGGGTCGATTATGTTCGCAACAACCAACGCCTGACCCAGGCCGACGCGGTGATCTCCGAACGCATCGCCGAACTGCATTCGGGGCCGGAGCGGCCGGTGGTGCACCGTCTGATCGAACGCTCGACCGGCCATTCGATCGAGCACGGTGACGCCCTGCCCCTTACCGAGCCGATGACGGACGCGACCCGCTCCGCTTGAGGTGATCAGGTTCCCTAAGGGAAGCTTTTTTCCATACCGCTTATACCAAGGCTCTTCTGTGGCGCTTCAGTCGCCCTTTGTGCGCTGCAAACTACGCTGAAATCACGACTTTGAGCATGCTCTTGCTCCATACCGGTCTTTCGATATAGCCTCCGTTCAGGGTCGCAGCCCGACCCTTAAAATACGCACCGTCCAACAACGGATGGGCAGGGAGGGAAATCATGAAGCTGCAATACCGGATGAACGGCCGCGCCTCGGCGCTTGCCCTGATCGCTTCCGTCGGCATGTTCGGCCTGGCCGGGGCCGCCAACGCCCAGCAGGCGGAGCCCGAGGCCAACCGCGTCGAGGACGTCATCGTCACCGCCGCCAAACGCGAACAGAACCTTCAGGACGTGCCCATCGTGGTCACGGCCCTGAGCCGGGAGGCGCTGGAAGGGGCGGGGGTCCACGACATCAAGGATCTGCAGATCCTGACGCCGGGTCTGATCGTCACCTCGACTTCTAACGAAGCCATCACCACCGCCCGCGTGCGCGGGGTGGGCACCGTCGGCGACAACCCCGGGCTGGAAAGCTCGGTCCTGGTGACCATCGACGGCGTCTATCGTCCGCGCAACGGCGTCGGCTTCGGCGACCTGGGCAATCTGCAGCGCATCGAGGTGCTGAAGGGGCCGCAGGGGACGCTGTTCGGCAAGAACGCCTCGGCGGGCGTCATCAACATCATCACCGAGAGCCCCAGTTTCGACTTCGGCGCCGAGGCCGAACTGACCGGCGGTAACTACGGCCAGATGGGCGGTTCGGCCTATATCACCGGCCCGATCATCGCCGACACCCTGGCCGGCAGCCTCTATTTCGCCGACCGCCAGCGCGACGGTTTCCTGGACGTGGTCACCACGCCGGGACCGCGCACCAACAACGAGGATGTGGACCAGAGCTTCTACACCGTGCGCGGTCAGCTGCTGTGGCAGCCGTCCGACAAGCTGTCGGGCCGCTTCATCGCCGACTACACGAGCCGTGACGAGAACTGCTGCTCCGCCACCCAGCTCTACGTCGGCTCCTCGGCCGTCTCGCGCGCGGTTCTGGTCAATCAGGTGCGTCCGGGCTCGGTCGACACCACCGCCCATCCGTTCGACCGGATCGCCAGCGCCAACCGCGACACGACCCAGAAGATCGAGGACCAGGGCGTCTCGGCCGAGTTCAACTATGACCTGACCCCGGACATCACCCTGACCTCCATCACGGCGGGCCGGAAGTGGCGCACCGAAAACGGCCAGGACTCCGACTTCACCGGCGCCGACATCGTCTATCGCCCGACCGACGGGACCAACTTCACCGAGATCAAGCAGTTCTCGCAGGAGTTCCGGGCGGCGGGCACCGACGGGCCTGTCGACTGGCTGGTCGGCGCCTTCTACGCCAAGGAGGACATGACGGCGGGCTCGCAGTTGCTCTACGGCACGGACTATTACGCCTATATCGCCGGCAAGCTGCTGGGCGGGGTTCCGGGTCTGCTCGGTCTGACCCCGGCGGCCATCTACCAGCCGGGCAACGGCAGCCGCGACAGCTATGACCAGACGACCGAGAGCTGGGCCCTGTTCACCGACAACACCGTCCATATGACGGACAAGCTGTCCCTGAACCTCGGGGTGCGCTGGACGCTCGACGAGAAGAACCTGACCTCGGTCTATACGACCACGGGCTCGTCCTGCGATCAGGCCGAGGCCGCCTATCTGACCCTGGTGGGGCTGGCCGGGGCGACGACCGCGGGCACCATCGTCGGCACCATGTGCCTGAACAACGAGAACAACGACTTCGACGCCCTGGGCGCCAACAAGCAGTCGCGCAGCGAGGACGCGGTCACCGGCACCCTGAAGCTGAAGTACGACTTCAGCGACAACGCCATGGTCTACGGCTCCTATTCGCGGGGCTTCAAGGCGGGCGGGTTCAACCTGGACCGCGAACAGGCCGTCCGGATCACCGCGACGGGGCCGGACTTCACTGCCGACCCGGACACCTCGTTCCGGGGCGAGTATGTCGACTCGTTCGAGATCGGGACCAAGCTGCGCCTGTTCGACGGCTCCCT
This sequence comes from Brevundimonas sp. ALps5, assembly GCF_058681645.1. Taxonomy (NCBI): domain Bacteria; kingdom Pseudomonadati; phylum Pseudomonadota; class Alphaproteobacteria; order Caulobacterales; family Caulobacteraceae; genus Brevundimonas; species Brevundimonas sp. ALps5. The sequence goes on from NZ_CM178744.1 coordinate 3,225,192, forward strand.
GCTGTTCAACGCCGCGGCCTTCCATCAGACGTTTACGGACTTCCAGCTGAACACCTTTGTCGGCACGGCCTTCATCGTGGAGACCCTGCCGGAAGTGATCTCCAAGGGGATCGACGCCGACTTCAACTGGGCGACGCCGGTCGACGGCCTGACCTTCCAGGGTGGCATGACCTATGCCGAGACCACCATCTCGGAGTTCACGGCCGCCGACCTGCTTGTCGCCAGCCGGTTCAACAGCCTGCGTCGTCTGCCCGGCGCCCAGCTGTCGTTCGCGCCCAAGGTGTCGATCTCTCTGGCGGGCAACTATGAGACCCCGATCGGCGCCGGCATGGTGTTCAAGTCGAACGTTACGGCCAAATACCTGAGCGAATACAATACCGGCTCGGATCTGCACCCGGCCAAGCTTCAGGACGCCTACACCCTGGTCAACGCCCGGATCGGCATCGGTTCGGAGAACGGCCGCTGGATGCTGGAGGCCTGGGCCCAGAACCTGACCGATCAGGACTATCTGCAGGTCGGCTTCAACGGCCCGTTCCAGGTCGATGAAAACAACGATGCGATCAGCGTCTACGACGCCTTCCTCGGGGCGCCGCGGACCTATGGTCTGACCCTACGGCTCACCTACTGATCCCGAGCCCACTAAAGCCGCCCCGGTCGCAAGGCCGGGGCGGTTTTCTTTTTGGTGGCGCTACCGCCCTTCGGGCTACTTGAGCGCGATGGAGGGCGTCAGGCCGCCAGCGAGATGAACCGCTTCAGATGCGCCTGCGGGCTGCCCAGTTCGATCATCAGGGCCGTGGCGCGGCGGAAGTAGTGGCTCAGGGCCAGTTCGTCGGTCATGCCGATGCCGCCGTGGGTCTGGACCGCGTTCTGGGACACGAACTTCAGGGCCTTGGCCACACCGACCTTGGCGGCGGAGACGGCGCGGGCGCGCTCGGGGGCAGGGGCGTCCAGCTTCAGCGTCGCCATCAGGGTCAGGGACACCGCCTGTTCGACGGCGATGAACATATCGACCAGCCGGTGCTGCAGCACCTGGAACTCGCCGATCGCCCGCCCGAACTGCTTGCGCTGGCGGGCGTAGTCCAGGGTCTGGCCGTGCAGTTCGCGCAGGACGCCGACGGCCTCGGAGCACAGGGCGGCGACGGCCTCGTCCATCACCGGAGCGATCAGGGCGTCGTAAGCCTCGTTCACCGAACCCAGCAGGGCGTCGGCGGGCAGGGTCAGGCCCTCCAGATCGATCTCGGCGGCGTGGCGCTCGTCCACGGTCGGATAGCCGCGCACCGACAGGCCGGACCCGGCGGAAGCGACCTCGATCAGGAAAAGGCTCAATCCCGCCGGATCGCGCGGATCGGTCCCGGCGGTGCGGGCGCTGACGATCAGATGGGTCGCCCAGGGCGCGGCCGAGACCACGGCCTTGGACCCCGTCAGCTTCCAGCCGTCGCCCTCGGGGGTGGCGGTGGTGGCGACCGACAGCAGTTCATGACGGCCCTTCGCCTCGCCATGCGCGAAGGCGACGATTGCCGTGCCCGCGACGATCTCCTCCAGCAGGGCGTCGGCCCGCGCGCCGCCGGCCCGCTTGAGCAGGGAGACGCTGGTCAGGGCCGTCTCGAGGAAGGGCTCGACCACCAGGGCCCGGCCCATGGCCTCCATCAGCACCATGGCCTCGACCGGGCCGCCGTCCAGACCGCCCGCGGCCTCGGGCGCCATCACGCCGACGACGCCCAGCTCCTCGGCCAGGGCCTGCCAGACCTCGGGGCTCCAGCCGGCCTCGGAGGCGACGATCTTCTTGCGCGCCTCGAAGTCGTAGCGGGCCTTGAGGAAGCCGGAGACGGAATCGTTGAGCAGCGACTGCTCTTCGCTCAGGTCGAAATTCATCTCAGAGCCCCAGAACCATCTTGGCGATGATGTTGCGCTGAATCTCGTTCGAGCCGCCGAAGATCGAGACCTTGCGCATGTTGAAATAGGTCGGCGCGGCGCGGCCGGCGTAGTCGGGACCTACCGGCCCGACGTTGCCCAGACCCCGGGCGTCGGGCAGGGCGTAGGAGCCGAGCGCCTGAACCGTCATCTCCGTCAGCCGCTGCTGGATCTCTGTGCCCTTGATCTTGAGCAGGGAGGATTCCGGTCCGGGCCCCTTGCCGGCGCTCTCGCGGGCGAGAGTGCGCAGTTCGCTGTATTCCAGCGCCAGCAGGTCGATCTCCAGATCCGCCAGTTCGGCCTCGAACACCGGATCGTCCAGCACGCCTTCGTTGGCCGCGACCTTCCTCAGCTTCTCCAGACCCCGCTTGGCCCGGGCCACGCCCGCGATGCCCGTGCGCTCGTGGGCCAGCAGGAATTTGGCGCAGGTCCAGCCCTCGTTCTCCTTGAAGATGCGGTTCTCGACGGGGACGCGCACGTCCTCCAGCCAGACCTCATTGACCTCGTGCGCGCCGTCCAGGGTGATGATCGGCCGCACCGTGATGCCCGGGCTCTTCATGTCGATCAGCAGGAAGCTGATGCCCGCCTGCTGCTTGGCGTCCGGATCGGTGCGGACGAGGAAGAAGCCCCAGTCGGCGAACTGGGCCAGGGTCGTCCAGGTCTTCTGGCCGTTGACGATATAGTGGTCGCCATCGCGGACGGCCCGCGTCTTCAGACTGGCGAGGTCGGAACCGGCGCCCGGCTCGGAATAGCCCTGGCACCACCAGATGTCGCCCGCCAGGGTCGGCGGCAGCCAGCGCGCCTTCTGCTCGGGCGTGCCGAAGGTATAGATCACCGGCCCGACCATATTGATGCCGAACGGCAGGATCGGCACGGTGTCCGCCGCCGCCATCTCCTCGGACATCAGGAAGCGCTGGGTCTGGCTCAGGCCCGGGCCGCCGTATTCGACCGGCCAGGCTGGGGCGCTCCAGCCGCGTTTGGCCAGGATGCGGTGCCAGGACAGGAAGTCCTGATCGTCCAGCTCGACGCCTGCGTCCTGCTTGGCGCGCAGCGCGGCCGGATATTCGGCGGCGATGAAGGCGCGGACCTCGTCGCGGAAGGCGAGGTCTTCGGGGGAGTAGTCCAGATTCACGCGGCAGGCTCCGTCAGGACGAGGGCTTTGACGTCCGCCTTCACGATCTTGCCGGCCGCGTTGCGGGGCAGGGCGTGGGGCAGGATGAAGACGGTCACGGGGACCTTGAAGGCGGCGAGGCGTCCGGCGGCGAGGGCGCGCAGTTCCTCGGCTTCGACTGACTGGCCGGGGGCCAGCGACACCACCGCCACCGGCTCCTCGCCCAGCACGGGGTGCGGGCGGGCGATCAGGGCGGCCTCGGCGACGGCGGGATGCTCGAACAGGATGTCCTCGACCTCCTGACAGTAGATGTTCTCGCCGCCACGGATGATGATGTCCTTCTTGCGGTCGACGATGAAGCAGAAGCCTTCCTCGTCCAGCCGGGCCAGGTCGCCGGTGTGGACCCAGCCATCGACGAAGGTCTCGGCGGTGGCGTCCGGCCGGTTCCAGTAGCCCTTCACGACATTGGGGCCATAGGCCAGCAGCTCGCCGACCTGGCCGACGGGCAGGTCGTTCCCGTCGGCGTCGATGACGCGCAGCTCGCTGACCGGCAGGGCCGGACCGCAGCTGTCGGGGCGGTTCAGATAGTCCTCGCCGATATGGTGGGTGTGGGTCGCCGAGGTCTCGGTCATGCCCCAGCCCGAGCCGGGCAGACCGCTCGTCTCGCGCGCGATCTCTCCGACCAGGGCCGTGGGCGCCGCCGCCCCGCCATAGGTGACGGTCTCCAGCGACGACAGATCGTATTTGTCGCGGTCGGGGTGCTGCAGCAGTTGGATCGCCACGGCCGGCACGCCGCCGATCAGATTGATCTTCTCCCGCTCGATCAGCATCAGCCCCTCGGCCGCGTCGAAGCGGCGCTGGCAGACCAGTTTCTGGCCGTTGACCAGGGCGGGTAGCATCAGGGCGTTGCAGCCGGTGGTGTGGAAGAAGGGGATGGAGACCAGCCCGGCCTTCTGCGGCCCGGTCGGATCGGGCTGGGGCGGGGCCTCGCCCCGGCGCACAAAGGCGCGGCTGTAGGAAAACAGCCCGGCCATGATGCCGGTCCCGGCGTTGCGATGCGTCGCCAGCGCCCCCTTGGGTTTGCCGGTCGTGCCCGAGGTGTAGAAGATGGCCGACAGGTCCTCGGGATCCAGCGCCACGGCGGGCATCTCGCCGGGCGGCAGGGCGGCCCAGTCGCCGGACGGGCCGATGAGGCTCTCCAGCAGGGTGACGCGCGGGTCGGGGCTGCCGGGATCACCCCGGCTGACCAGAACCGTTTCGAGGTCGGGCAGGGCGTCGCGGTGGTCGGCGATGCGGGCCAGACGTTCGATGTCGAAGAGGGCGAGCTTCGAGCCCGAGTCCCTCAGCCCGAACGCCAGCTCCGCCCCGCTCCACCAGGCGTTCAGCGGCACCACGATCGCCCCGATCAGGGAGGCGGCGAAGAAGGCGACGGGCCATTCCGGCAGGTTGCGCATGGCGATGGCGACCCGGTCGCCCTTCTGGACCCCGCGCGCCTGAAGGTCGGTGGCCAAAGCGAGGCTGGCCCGGGCGAAGGCCTCGAAGCTGACCCGCTCGCCCTCATAGACGATGAAGGTCCGGTCGGCGTGCATCCGTCCGGCCATGAAGGTGTGCATCAGGGTCGGCGGGCCGTTCTTCCAGATCTTCGTCGGTCGGCCGTCGATCTCGATCGTCTCGATCTCGAACGGCGAACCCGGCTGGGTCAGGGCGGCGTGAGCCTGGGCCAGGCTCATGGCGGGCCAGGAGGGGGCGTCAGTTTCAGCGACCGCTGCGGTCATGGCGTTCCTCAATACGGTCGCCTGTTGCGACTCTGACTGGACGCGTTCACAAGTCGATGTTTCCGTAACGGAAATCTCAAGCCAAACGCGCAAACCCGGTATAGGCTGGACCCTGCGCCATACTCAATCTTCTAATCAAGACGTGAATGACCCGGACCGCCGCCCGCCAGACCGAACGCTATGAGGCCAAGCGCGACGCCATCCTCAACGCGGCGGCCCGGCTGTTCAATCGCAAGGGGCTGAAGGGCGCGACCCTGGCCGATGTGGCTGAGGCCGTCGGCCTGATCACCACCAGCGTGACCTACTATTACCGGCGCAAGGAAGACCTGGCGGCGGCCTGTCTGCTGCGCACCATCGACCTGCTGAGCGGCCTCGTGGAGACGGCGAGCGCCGCGCCGACCCCCGAGGCCCGGGTCACCGCCTTCCTCGACGCCTATTTCGAGGTCCTGGCCGGGATCGCTACCCACCGGCGGCCCGAGCCGATCAACTTCTACGACATCCGCGCCCTGACCGGGCCGCAGGTGACGACGGTCAAGGATGCCTTCAACGACCTGTTCCGCGCCATCCGCGCCCTGCTGCGGCCGGAGGCCGGCTCGCCCTTCGACCGGCTGGAGGAGAACGCCCGGACCCATCTGTTCTTCTCCCAGATCCTGTGGGCCCGGACCTGGCTGCGACGCTATGACCCGGAAGACTACCCGCGCGTGGCGAAGCGGATGGCGGCCCTGATCCTCGACGGAATGGCCGAGGCTGGCGCGGTCTGGCGCGGCGCTGAGGGCCCCGCCGTCGATCCCGATCCGCCCGTGGACGGCGAGATCTCCCAGGCCAGCTACCTCAAGGCGGTGACCCAGCTGGTCAATGACCAGGGCTATCACGGCGCCTCGGTCGACCGGATCGCGGCGAAGCTGAACGTGACCAAGGGCTCCTTCTACCATCACAACGACACCAAGGATGATCTGGTGGCCAGCTGCTTCGAGCGCAGCTTCGCCATCGTGCGCGGGGCCCAGAGGGACGCTGTCGGCGAGACCGGCTGGGACCGGATCACCTCGACTACCGACGCCCTGGCGCGGTTCCAGCTCAGCCCGAACGGGCCGTTGCTCCAGTATATGGCCCTGGCGGCGGCGCCCGGCGGCATCCGCGGCGACCTGCTGGCGGCCATGGACCGGCTGTCCAAGCATTTCGCGGGCGAGGTCTCCGACGGCATCGCCGACGGTTCGATCCGGCGCATCGACCCGGCCGTGGCGGCCCAGCTGATCACCGGCGCGGTCAACGCCGCCGCCGACCTGCCGCGCTGGATCAAGGGCAAGCAGTATCCGGCGGCGATCGATCCGGACTGGGCCTCACGCACCTTCGTCCGGCCCCTGTTCACGGGACTGTTGCGCGCCTGATCGTTCAGCCGTGCTAGCGTACGGCATGGATGCAAGGACGGACCACGACCTGATCCTCGTCGGCGGCGGGCTGGCGGCCGGGCTGATCGTCTGGCGACTGGCGCTCGACCGGCCCGATCTGCGCGTGGCGGTGGTCGAGCGCGACGGCCGGATCGGCGGCCGCCACACCTGGTCCTTCTTCGACGGCGACGTCTCCGACGCCGACCGCGACTGGCTGAAGCCCGCGACGGCGCACCGCTGGGACGCCGGCTACGACGTCTTCTTCCATGGTCTGAGCCGCAGCCTTCGGACGCCCTACAACAGCCTGACGTCGGAGCGGCTGCATGAGGCCGTCGAGCCGCTGCTGGGCGAGCGGCTCCTCACCGGCGAAGCGGTCAAGGTCGCCCCGGACCATGTGACCCTCTCCGACGGCCGGAGCCTGACCGCGACCGGCGTCATCGACGCACGCGGGCCCTCGACGACGTCACACCTCGACCTCGGCTGGCAGGTCTTCCTCGGCCGGACACTCAGGCTGGCCCAGCCGCACGGCCTGACGCGCCCGACCATCATGGACGCCACCGTCGGGCAGGGCGACGCCTACCGCTTCGTCTATCTGCTGCCGTTCGATGCGACGACGATGCTGGTCGAGGACACATACTACGCCGACGCCCCCACCTTGGACCGCGACCTGATCCGCGCCCGCATCGACGCCTATGCCCGGTCGCGCGGCTGGACGGTGGAGGCGGTGATTGGAGAGGAGGAGGGCGTCCTGCCCATCGTTCTGGACGGCGACATCGAAGGCTTCTGGGCGGAGGGCGAACCGGTCGCCCGCGTCGGACTGGCCGCGGCCCTGTTCCATCCGACGACCGGCTATTCCCTGCCGGACGCCGTCGCCACGGCGCGGATGATCGCCGGGATGGAGGACCTGTCCTCCGCCGCCCTGCGCGCTGCGACCGAGAGCCGGTCAAAGGCGCTGTGGGCCGAGCGGGCCTTCTACCGCCTGCTCGACCGGATGCTGTTCCGCGCCGCCGAGCCCGGCGAGCGCTGGAAGGTGCTGCGCCGCTTCTACGGCCTGCCCGAAGGGATCGTGCGGCGGTTCTACGCAGGGCGCAGCACGGCGCTGGACAAGGTGCGGCTTCTCGCGGGAAAACCCCCTGTGCCCGTCGTCAAAGCCATCCATCAGTTGCGTGAGACCCGGACAGGCCCCGGCCAAAGCGCCGGAAAGGTCGCCGCATGAGGGACGTCGTCGTCAAGCGCGCGGTGGTCATCGGCGCCGGCTTCGGCGGCCTGGCCCTGGCCATCCGGCTGCAGCGCGCGGGCGTCCACACCACCCTGGTCGAGAAGCGCGACAAGCCCGGCGGCCGGGCCTACGTCTGGCGCCAGGACGGCTTCACCTTCGACGCCGGTCCGACGGTCATAACCGATCCCGCCTGTCTGGAGGACCTGTTCGAGGGGACCGGCAGCCGCCTGTCCGACTATGTCGAACTCCTGCCGGTGAACCCCTTCTACCGCCTGTGCTGGGAGGACGGGGCGACCTTCGATTACGTCAATGATCAGTCCGGGCTGGACCGCCAGATCCGCGCCTTCAACCCCGACGACGTCGAGGGCTACCGCCGTTTCCACGACTATTCCGAAGAGCTCTATCAGGAAGGCTATGTGAAGCTGGGCGCCGTGCCCTTCCAGTCCTTCTGGTCGATGATCAAGGCGGCGCCCGAGCTGGCGCGGCTGGAGAGCTGGAACAGCGTCCACGCCATGGTCGCGCGGTTCATCAAGGACCCGCATCTGCAGCAGGCCTTCAGCTTCCACACGCTGCTCGTCGGCGGCGATCCGTTCAAGACCAGCTCGGTCTATGCCCTGATCCACGCCTTGGAGCGGCGCGGCGGGGTCTGGTTCGCCAAGGGCGGCACGGGCGCCCTGGTCGCCGGGCTGGCGCGGTTCTTCACCGACCTCGGCGGCGACCTGCGCCTCAACGCCCCGGTCGAACGCATCGAGATGGAGAACGGTCGCGCGCGGGCGGTGACGCTGGAGGGCGGAGAGGTCGTGCCCGCCGACATGGTCGCCTCCAACGCCGACGTCGTCCACACCTACGACAAGCTTCTGGGTCACGCCCCGCGCGGCCGGGCCAAGGCGAAGGCGTTGAAGTCGAAACGCTTCTCCATGTCGCTGTTCGTCCTGCATTTCGGGCTGAAGACGCCCCAGCCGCAGCTGGCCCACCACACCATCTGCTTCGGCGCCCGCTATCGGGAGCTGATCGCCGAGATCTTCAAGGGTCCTGACTTGCCCGAGGACTTCTCCCTCTACCTGCACTCGCCGGTCGCCACCGATCCGTCGATGGCGCCCGAGGGGATGTCGGGCCACTATGTCCTGTCGCCGGTGCCGCATCTGGGCGCGGCCGACATCGACTGGAACGTTCAGGGTCCGCTCTATCGCGAAAAGCTCCTCGACTATCTGGAAGAGCGCTACATCCCGAACCTGCGCCGCGATCTGGTCACGACCCGCATCTTCACGCCCGGCGACTTCAGGGACGAGCTGAACGCCCACCTCGGCAGCGCCTTCTCGCTGGAGCCCATCCTGACCCAGAGCGCCTGGTTCCGGACCCACAACCGCGACGACAAGGTGCCCAATCTCTACGTCGTCGGCGCCGGGACCCATCCGGGCGCGGGCATCCCGGGCGTAGTCGGCTCGGCCAAGGCGACGGCGGGTCTGATGCTGGAACAAGCTGGGTTGTCACGCGCTGGAGCAAGCGCATGACCGACGCCGTCCTCGCCGCCTCGAAAGACTCGATCGTCAAGGGATCGAAGAGCTTCCGCTCGGCCTCGCGCCTGTTCGATCCGGCGGTGCGCGAGGACGCCTGGCTGCTCTACGCCTGGTGCCGCCGCTGCGACGATGAGATCGACGGTCAGGACCACGGCTTCGGCCATGAGGAACTGTCCGAGAAGGAACAGCGCCGCCGGCTGAAGAGCCTCTATCGCCAGACCCGCGCGGCCCTGGCCGGCAAGACGATGGATGACCAGACCTTCGCCGCCTTCCAGCGCGTGGCCCTGCGCCACCACCTGCCGGAGCGCTGGCCGCTGGACCTGCTCGACGGCTTCGCCATGGATGTGGAGCACCGCGAGTACCGGACCCTGGACGACGTCATGGCCTATTGCTGGCACGTCGCGGGCGTCGTCGGGGTGATGATGGCCCGGGTTATGGGAGTGTTCGACGCCCAGGTCCTGCGCCGCGCCCAGGATCTCGGTCTGGCCTTCCAGCTGACCAATATCTCGCGCGACGTCGTCGAGGACGCCGAGAACGGCCGCGTCTATCTGCCCGCCGACTGGCTGGTCGAGGCGGGGCTGGAGCCGACCCCCGAGGCGGTCGCCGATCCGAGGAACCGCGCCGCCGTCCACGCCGTCACCGCCCGGCTGCTGGCCGTCGCCGAACCCTATTACGACAGCGCCCGCATCGGCCTGCGCGGCCTGCCGTTCCGCTCCTCCATGGCCATCGCGGCGGCGCGCGGCGTCTATCGCGAGATCGGCCGCAAGGTGGTCCGCTCCGGGCCGGGCGTGTGGAAGCATCGCGTCTCGGTCGGCAAGCCGATGAAACTCTGGCTGTTCGGGCGCAGCGTCCTGATCGCCGTCTGGACCCGCGCGCTGGACCGTGGCCGCACCCCGCCGCCGCGCCCGGAGATGTGGACGCGGGTCTAGGTCAGCTCGCGGCGTTCGGCGCGCAGCCGCTTCAGCTCGGCGGCCAGGGCCTTGGGATCGGGCGCGATCAGGAAGCCGAACGACACGGCGCCGCCCTTCGACATCACCGCATGATGCAGTCGGTGCGCCTGGATCAGGCGGCGCAGATAGCCGCCCTTGGGCACCCAGCGGAACGGCCAGCGCTGATGCACCAACCCGTCGTGGAAGATCGCATAGGCGAGGCCGTACAGGGTCACCCCCGAGGCGACCGCATAGACCGGCCAGGCCTTGGTCAGATAGCCGATCAAAAACAGGCCGAACCCGACCGCCGATCCGACCACGGCATAGAGGTCGTTCAGTTCGAACAGACCGGCGCGCGGTTCGTGATGGCTCTGATGCCAGCCCCAGCCCCAGCCGTGCATGATCCAGCGGTGCGAGGCCCAGGCCACGCCCTCCATCGCCAGGAAGACGGCGATCACGATCAGGGCGAACCAGACGGGGATCATCGGACGATCCTACGTCCGTTCCCCTTGAGGGTCGAGGCGGGTACAAGGGCGGGATGAGCGATGACAGCCCGATCCTCGGCCGAAAAGACCAGCACCTCGACGTGGTCCTGTCCGGCGCCGGGCGCCACGCCAATGACGCGGGATTTGATCAGGTGCGCTTCGTCCATGAGGCCCTGCCGGATCTGGATCACGCCAAGATCGACCTCGGCGCCGACTTTCTCGGGCGGCGGTTGAAGGCGCCGCTGCTGATCAGCGCCATGACCGGCGGACCGGCCCGGGCCGAGGCCATCAACGCCCGTCTGGCCGAGGCCGCCCAGCATCTGGGCATTGCGCTCGCCGTCGGCTCCCAGCGGGCGGCGCTGGAAGGCGAGGGTGGCGCGGGTGGTCTGGACGCCTCCCTGCGGGACCGGGCGCCCGACACCCCGATCCTCGCCAACATCGGCGCGGCCCAGCTGACGCGTGGCTTCGGTGTGGACGAGGCGCGGCGCGCCATGGCCATGATCGGCGCCGACGCCCTGATCGTGCATCTGAACCCGCTGCAGGAGGCCTGCCAGCCCGAGGGCGACCGCGACTGGTGGGGCGTGGGCGCGGCGCTCGAAGCCCTGATCCGCAAGCTGGATGCCCCGGTCGTGGTCAAGGAGACGGGCGCTGGCCTGTCCGCCGCCACCGCGCGGCGTCTGATCGACATGGGCGCGGCGGCCATCGACATCGCGGGCGCCGGCGGGGCCAACTGGGCGCTGATCGAGGGCGAGCGCGCCACCGACATGGCCGACAAGATCCACGCCTCAGCCTTCGCCGACTGGGGCATCCCCACCGCGCGCGCGATCGCCGAGGCCCGCGCCGCCTGTCCGGGCGCCCTGATCATCGGCTCGGGGGGCGTCCGCGACGGCGTCGATGCGGCCAAGGCCATCCGTCTGGGCGCCGACGTTGTCGGTCAGGCGGCGAATGTGCTGGCCGCCGCGACCATTTCCACCGAGGCCGTGGTCGCCCACTTCCAGACCGTTATCCGCCAGCTGCGGACCGTGTGTTTCGCGACGGGGTCAGCCAATCTGGCGGCGCTGAAGCGGGCGCCACTGCAGACCTAGGCCGAGGGCAGCAACGTCCCCGCGAACCCGCGATAGCGTCCCGCCCGCACCCCGTCCGTCGCCCGTTCGATATCCGGCGCGAAATAGTGATCCGACCCGTATTCGGCGGCCGCCTCGCGGACGATGGCGAAGACCTGTTCCAGCGGGGCCGAGCTCTTCAGCGGCCGGTGGAACTCGATCCCTTGCGCGGCGGCCAGAAGCTCGATCCCGACCACGGTCGCGGCGTTCTCGGCCATCTCCAGCAGGCGGCGGGCGCCGTGGGTGGCCATGGAGACGTGGTCTTCCTGATTGGCGCTGGTCGGGACGGTGTCGACGCTGCACGGATGGCTCATCATCCGGTTCTCGGCGACAAGGGCGGCGGCGGTGACCTGGGCGATCATGAAGCCCGAGTTCAGCCCGCTCTCGCGCACCAGAAACGCCGGCAGTTCGCTCATCTTCGGATCGACGAGGATGGAGGTCCGGCGCTCGGAGATGTTTCCGATCTCGCACAGGGCCATGGCGATCTGGTCGGCGGCGAAGGCCACCGGCTCGGCGTGGAAGTTCCCGCCCGAGATGACATCCCCGTCCTCGATGAAGACCAGCGGGTTGTCGGTGACCGCATTGGCCTCGCGTTCCAGCATGGCGGCGGAAGCCGTCAGGACGTCGAGGATCGCGCCCATCACCTGCGGCTGGCAACGCAGGGAGTAGGGGTCCTGCACCTTGCCGTCGTCCTCCAGATGGCTTTCGCGGATGGCGCTGCCGGCCATGAGGTCACGCAGGCGTTCGGCGACGGCGATCTGGCCGGGCTGACCCCGCAGGGCATGGATGCGGGCGTCGAACGGGGCGTCGGAGCCCTTCAGCGCATCGACCGACAGGGCGCCGGCGGCGATCCCGGCGGCATAGACGGCCTCGGCGGCGAACAGGCCGGCCAGAGCCAGCGCCGTCGAGCACTGAGTGCCGTTCAGCAGGGCCAGACCCTCCTTGGGGCCCAGCGTCAGGGGCGTGCGGCCCGCGACGGCCAGTGCGGCCTCGGCGTCCAGCGTCTGGCCCCGATGCCGCGCCTCGCCCACACCGATCAGGACGCAGGACATGTGGGCCAGCGGCGCCAGATCGCCCGAAGCGCCGACCGAGCCCTTGGACGGCACTGAGGGCAGGACGTCGGCGTTCACCAGGGCGATCAGGGTCTCCAGCGTCTCGCGCCGGATGCCCGAGGCGCCGCGCGACAGGCTGGCGATCTTGAGCACCATCATCAGACGGGTGACGGCGTCCGGCAGAAGCGCGCCGACGCCGCAGGCGTGGCTGAGCACCAGATTGCGCTGCAGGGTCTCCAGATCGCCGGGCGCGATCGAGGTATTGGCCAGCAGGCCGAAGCCGGTGTTGACGCCATAGACGGTGCGGCCCTCGGCGACGATGGCGGCGACGGTGGCGGCGCTCTTCTCGACACAGGCCCAGGCATCGGCGGTCAGTTCGACGGTGACCGGCCCGTCGAGGACGGCGCGGAGCTGGGGCAGGGTGAGGGGGGCGCCGCCGAGGATCAGGGTGGTCATGGTCTTCAGGCCTTCAGGCTCGGCAGGTTCAGTTCGTGCTCTTTCGCCGCCTTGCGCGCGATCTCGTAACCGGCGTCGGCATGGCGCATGACGCCGGTCGCCGGGTCGTTCCACAGCACCCGCTCCAGACGCTTCGCGGCCTCGGGCGTGCCGTCGGCGACGATGACCACGCCCGCGTGCTGGGAGTAGCCCATGCCCACCCCGCCGCCGTGGTGCAGCGACACCCAGCTGGCGCCAGAGGCGGTGTTCAGCAGGGCGTTCAGCAGCGGCCAGTCGGACACGGCGTCCGATCCATCAATCATTGATTCCGTCTCGCGATTGGGGCTGGCGACCGATCCGGAGTCCAGATGATCCCGCCCGATCACGACCGGCGCCGACAGCTCGCCGGACGCCACCATCTCGTTGAACATCAGGCCGGCGCGGTGGCGATCACCTAAACCAATCCAGCAGATACGGGCCGGAAGTCCCTGAAAAGCGATACGTTCGCCCGCCATGTCGAGCCAGCGGTGCAGGTCGGCGTCATCGGGGAACAGCCGCTTCATGGCTTCATCGGTCTTGCGGATATCCTCCGGATCGCCGCTCAGGGCCGCCCAGCGGAACGGGCCGACGCCCCGGCAGAACAGCGGGCGGATATAGGCGGGCACGAAGCCGGGGAAGTCGAAGGCCTTGGCCAGTCCTTCGTCGAAGGCGACCTGGCGGATGTTGTTGCCGTAGTCGACGACGGGGATGCCCGCCGCCTGGAAATCGAGCATGGCCTGAACGTGGGTCAGGATCGACGCCTTGGCCGCCGCCTCGACCGCGGCCGGATCGGACTGGCGTTTGTCCTCCCACTCGGCGACGGTCCAGCCGCTGGGCAGATAGCCGTTGACCAGGTCGTGGGCGCTGGTCTGGTCGGTGACCAGATCGGGCCGCACGCCGCGCTTGACCAGTTCGGGCAGGACGTCGGCGGCGTTGGCCAGCAGGCCGACCGACACCGGCTTGCCGTCCTTCAGCGACTGTTCGATCAGGGCCAGGGCCTCATCCAGGGTCTCGGCCATGACGTCGAGGTAGCGGGTCTCCAGCCGCTTCTCGATGCGGCTGCGCTGGCATTCGATCGCGAGGCACGAGGCTCCGGCCATGGTCGCGGCCAGGGTTTGCGCGCCGCCCATGCCGCCGAGACCCGCCGTCAGGATCCATTTGCCGGACCAGTCGCCGTCATAGTGCTGGCGGCCGGCCTCCATGAAGGTCTCAAAGGTGCCCTGAACGATGCCCTGGGTGCCGATGTAGATCCAGGACCCGGCGGTCATCTGGCCGTACATCATCAGCCCCTTGCGATCGAGCGCGTTGAAATGCTCCCAGGTCGCCCATTTGGGCACCAGATTGGAGTTGGCGATCAGGACGCGCGGCGCGTCCTCGTGGGTGCGGAAGACGCCGACCGGCTTGCCCGACTGGACCAGCAGGGTCTGGTCGGCCTCCAGCGTCTGCAACTCCGAGACGATGCGGTCGAAGCTGGCCCAGTCGCGCGCCGCCTTGCCGATGCCGCCATAGACGACGAGGTCGTCGGGCCGCTCGGCCACCTCGGGATCGAGGTTGTTCATCATCATCCGCATCGCCGCCTCGGCGACCCAGGTCTTGGCGGTCTTCTCGGAGCCGCGCGGGCTGCGCACGACGCGCGCGTTGGGGGTCTTGTCGGTCATGGGGTCCGTCAGGCTTTCGCGAAGTCGATGCAGGCGGTCAGGACGGCGCGCAGGGTCCCGCGCATCCGTTCCGCCCGGGCGGGTTCATAGGGAGAGGGCCAGTTGGTCTCGTCGACCGGCCCGGCCGGATCGACCATGTAGCCCCGGTCGGCAAGCTCCATCTGGATGGCGTGGACGCCCTTCCCGGGCTGGCCGTAGTGGCGCGTGGTCCAGCCGCCCTTGAAGCGGCCGTTGACGACGTGGGTGAGGCCCGAGACGGCGCAGGCGGCCTCGACGGCCCGGGTCAGGGCGCCGTCGCAGGTCGCGCCGCCGTTGTCGCCGATATTGAACTGCGGCAGCTCGCCCTCGAACAGCCGCGGCACGATCGAGCGGATCGAATGGGCGTCATAGAGAACGACGGGGCCGTTGGCCTTCAGCCGGTCGATCTGGCCCTGAAGCGCGGCGTGATAGGGATCGAAGAAGGCGGCGCGGCGGGCGTCGATCTCCGCCTGATCGGGTTCCTGACCCGTACGGTAGAGCGGCTCTCCGTCGAAGGTCTCCACCGGGCACAGGCCGGTGGTGGTCATGCCGGGATAGAGGGAAACGCCCGAAGGATCGCGGTTCACATCGATGACGCTGCGCGAAATCCCGGTCCGCACGAAGGTCGCATCCAGATCGACGGCGAAGTCATAGAGGCGGTCCACCCACCAGTCGGCGTCCTTGCGGGCCAGCCAGGGCGAGGTCATCCGCGCCTCGATCTCCGCCGGGATGCGCGTCCCCGTATGCGGCAGGCCGATGATCAGGGGCGACGCGCCCTCGCGGATCGTGAGCCAGTCCGTCATGTTTCAGCCTCCCTCGCGATTCCGTTTGGGTGTGGTATGTCTAGACATAATGTTCGAGTCTGATCGGGATTGTCCAGTGCCGCAAACGTCGCGTGAGGGTCTGAGCCTGTGGTTCGAACAGGCGCTGTTGGGGGCAGGCTGGGCGTCCGACGTCCGGATGACCGTCGCGGACGGCCTGATCGCCTCCATCGAGACCGGCGTCGCCCGGGCGGCGATCGATCAGGGTGGCGGGGTCGCCATCCCCGGCGTCGCCAATGTCCACAGCCACGCCTTCCAGCGCGCCATGGCCGGCCTGACCGAGGGGCGGGGACCCGAGGGGGGCGAGGACGACGACTTCTGGAGCTGGCGGCAGCTCATGTACCGCTTCCTCGACCGGGGCGGTCCGGAGGAGATCGAGGCCATCACGGCCCTGGCCTTCGCCGAGATGCTGGAGGGGGGCTTCACCCGCGTCGCCGAGTTCCACTATCTGCATAACGACCCGGCTGGCCGGCCCTATGCCGATCCGGCCGAACTGACCGGCCGCATCGTCGCGGCGGCTGAAGCGACGGGCGTCGGCCTGACCCTGCTGCCGGTTTTCTACGCCCATGCCGGCTTCGGCGGTCAGCCGCCGTCGCAGGGCCAGCGCCGCTTCATCACCGATCTGGACGGCTTCGCCGATCTGGTCGCGCGGGGCCGGACCCTGACCGCGAGCCTGCCGGACGCCCTCGTCGGCGTCGCCCCCCACAGCCTGCGCGCCGTCTCGCCGGATGAGCTTGCCGCCATGCCCGCCCTCGCGGGCGATGGTCCGATCCACATCCACGTCGCCGAACAGACGAAGGAGGTCGAGGACTGTCTCGCCTGGTCCGGCGCCCGGCCGGTCGAATGGCTGCTGGCCAACGCGCCCGTCGATCCGCGCTGGTGCCTCATCCACGCCACCCACGTCACCGAGGGCGAATGGGGCGAGGTCGCTGCGCGAGCCGCCGTCGTCGGCCTGTGCCCGGTCACCGAGGCCAACCTCGGCGACGGCGTCTTCCCGGCCTCTGCCTATGTGCAGAATGGCGGCCGCTACGGCATAGGCACGGACTCCAACGTCCGCATCGGTCTGGCCGGCGAACTGCGCCAGCTGGAGTATAGCCAACGCCTGTCGCTCAGGAAGCGCGCGGTCATGGCCGACGGCGTCCGCACCACCGGCCGCGCCCTGTTCGACCGGGCCCTGTCCGGCGGCCAACAGGCCACAGGCGTTACGGGCGGCCTCACGGTGGGTCAGTCTGCCGACATCGTCGGTCTCGACACCTCGGGCATTGCCTTCGAAGGCCGGTCGGGCGACGCCGTCCTCGACAGCTGGATCTTCGCCGCGGACCGCAGCGCCATCCGCTCCGTCTGGCGGCGCGGCGAACAGGTGGTGGTCGACGGCCGCCATGTGGCGCGCGAGGCGATCGAATCCCGCTACCGGAAGGCCCTGAAGACCGTACTCGGACAGGACGCATGAGCGAGCCCGCTACCCTTCACCGCCGCATCTACGCCGAGCTGGAGGGCCGCATCCTGTCCGGCGACTGGGCGCCCGGCTCGCGCATCCCCTTCGAGCATGAGCTGACGGCCCAGTACGGCTGTTCGCGGATGACGGTGAACAAGGCCATCTCCGAACTGGCCGGCCGGGGCCTCGTCACCCGTCGCCGCCGCGCCGGCACCTTCGTCGCCCAGCCCCGCGCCCACGCCGCCATCCTGTCCATCCCGGACCTCGGCGCCGAGATCACCGAGCGTGGCCAGACCTACGCCTTCCGCCTGCTGGACCGTCAGGCGCGCGAGCCGCGCACCACCGAGGAGCGGGACCTGGCCGCCGGCGGCGCCCTGCTGGAGCTGGCGGGCTTGCATCTGGCCGACGGCGCGCCCTTCGCCCTGGAGCGCCGCCTGATCGCCCTCGCCGCCGTGCCCGAGGCGGCGGTCGCCGACTTCGCCCTTATGCCGCCGGGCGCCTGGCTGCTGGACTCGGCGCCCTGGACCGAGGCCGAGCACCGCATCTCGGCCATCGGGGCGGCGGGCGGCGACGCGCGTCTGCTGGGCCTCAAGCCCGGGACCGCCTGCCTGTGCGTGGACCGCCGCACCTGGCGGGACGGGCAGGGGGTGACCCAGGTCCGCCAGACCTTCCCCGGCGACCGCTACGACCTCGTCGCCCGGTTCTCGCCGCGCGGAGACCGCCCGTGAAAGCGGACCTGCTGATCACCGACTGCCATGTCGCCACCATGACGGACGGCGGCGTCCCTTATGGCGCGATCGAGGACGCGGCCATCCTGATCCGCGACGGGGCCATCGTCTGGATCGGCCCGCGCGCCGACCTGCCTGAGCATGAGGCGGCCGAAACCCACGCCCTCGACGGCCGCTGGGTCACGCCCGGACTGATCGACTGCCACACCCATCTCGTCTTCGGCGGCGACCGCTCCGGCGAGTTCGAACAGCGTCTGGAAGGCGCGACCTATGAGGAGATCGCCCGCGCCGGCGGCGGCATCGTCTCCTCGGTCAAGGCGACCCGCGAGGCCTCGGAGGACCAGCTCTACGCCTCGGCCCTCAGCCGTCTGGAAGGCCTGAAGGCGACCGGCGTCACCACCGTCGAGATCAAGTCCGGCTATGGCCTCGACCGCGACAGCGAGCTGAAGATGCTGCGCGTCGCCCGCCGCATCGGCAGCGAGGCCGGGGTTCGGGTCCGCACCTCCTACCTGGGCCTCCACGCCGTCCCGCCCGAGTTTCGCGGCTCGGACGCCAGCCGAGCGGCCTATGTCGACCTCGCCATCGACGACATCCTGCCCGCCGCCCAGGCCGAGGGTCTGGTCGACGCCGTCGACGCCTATTGCGAGCCCATCGCCTTCTCTGCCGAAGAGGTCTCGCGCCTGTTCGACCGGGCGAAGGCGCTGGGCCTGCCGGTCAAGCTGCATGCCGACCAGTTGTCGGACGGCGGCGGTGCGGCCCTGGCGGCGCGTCACAACGCCCTGTCCGCCGACCATATCGAACACGCCAGCGAGGCCGGGATCGCGGCCATGGGGCAGGCCGGGGTGGTCGCCGTCCTCCTGCCCGGCGCCTATCTGATGCTGCGTGAGACGACGCCTCCGCCGATCGCGCTCCTCAGGAAGCACGGTGTGGCCATGGCCGTCGCCACCGACTGCAACCCCGGCACCTCGCCCGTCGCCTCCATGACCGCGGCCATCACCCTGGCCTGCGTCCAGTTCCGTCTGACCCCGGAAGAGGCCCTGGCCGGCGCCACCCGCCATGCCGCCCGGGCGCTCGGCCTGTCCGACCAGCTCGGCACGGTTGAGCCCGGCAAGCGCGCCGACCTCGCCGTCTGGGACATCACCCGCCCCGCCGAACTGGCCTATTGGCTGGGTAAGCCGTTGCTTTCATGGCGCTATGTGGACGGATTAAGGTTAACAACTTAAGGCTGTATAAAGGCACAGAACTAATCTAAGGTTCAGTCCCTCTGGTGGGGGCTGGATCAGACATGGACGCGTTCATCGACACCTGGAGTCGTGCGGCGGTTCGGGAGAGCTCGGACGGTCAGACCTTCATCATCCAGCTGTGCAGGGTCCTCGGCGTGCCGGCGCCGAACGACCAGACCGTGGGCGACCCGGACTACGCCTTTGAACGCTATCTGCGCTTCCGCGACGAAGGGGCGGCGCCGCGCCGGATGCGGGCCGACTGCTACCGTCAGGACGCCTTCGTGCTCGAGATCAAGGGCAGCGAGCAGGAGATGGGCAAGGGCCTCAAACAGGCCGAGGTCTATGCCGACCGGCTGGAGCGGCGCCCGCCCTTCCTCGTGATCGTCAATGTCGGGCGGTCGATCGAGCTGTGGTCCAGCTTCGGGTCGGACCGGGCGCCCTATCAGCCCTTCCCGGACGCGGAGAGCCACCGCATCGCGCTGGAAGACCTGCGCCGGCCCGGGATCCGCGACCGGCTGGTCCGCGTCTGGACGGATCCGCACTCCCTGGATCCCACGCTTCAGGTGCGCAAGGTCACGACGGTGGTGGGGCGCGCCCTGGCGGGGCTGATCCCGATCATCGGCGCCCGGCTCGCCGCCAGTCTGGTCGCCGACCAGGCCTCGACCTCGGGGCGGGGGGAGATCGACCCCATCCACCGTCAGGCCTGTCAGTCCAAGGCCGCCAACTTCCTGGCCCAGTGCATCCTGGCCATGTTCGCCGACAGCACCGGGCGGTTCGAGGATCAGGCCTTCCTGAGGCTGCTGGAACGCTATCGCCGGACGCCGGAGGAGTTCCATCGGGCCGCCGCCCAGCTGTTCCGCGAGATGCGGCGCGGCGGCTTCAGCGTGATCCTGGGCCAGGCCATCCCGCGCTTCGACAGCGAGGTGCTGGACTCGGTGGCGCCCATTCCCCTGACGACGCAGGACCTCGACCAGCTGATCGCGGCGGCGCGGCAGGACTGGCGCGACGTCGAGCCGGCGGTCTTCGGCTCCCTGCTCGAACAGGCCCTGACCAGCGGCGAGCGGGCGGCCGGCGGGGTCCACTACACCGATGTCGGCACCATCGAGGCGGTCGTCACCCCGACCATCATGGAGGTGCTGAGGGCCGAGTGGGACGGCGTCCGGGCCTGGGCCGAGGCGCGGGCGAACAAGGGGCGGACCGATCAGGCGCGCCAGAGCCTGTGCCGCTTCCATCGCCGTCTGTGCACCGTCCGGGTGCTGGATCCTGCCTGTGGCTCGGGCAACTTCCTCTACGTCGCCATGCGGATGATGCGGGTCCTCGAGGCGGAGGTTCTGGCGGCTCTGGAGGACCTGACCGACAACCTCGGCCTGGCGGGGATCGGGGGGCGGCGGGTCTCGCGCAGGCGCTTCATGGGGCTGGACATCGATCCGCGCGCGGTGTGGATCGCACGGCTGGTCATGACCATCGCCGATCTGCAGTCCGAGGCGCGGCGGCGGGGCGTGGCGGCGGCAGCCCGCACCTCGGTCGTGCGCGCCTGTCACGGCGCCATCGTCCAGAGGGACGCCCTGCTGGCCCACGGCCGGTCGGCGGCGGGCCTCTATCGCCGGGGCGGCTCGCCCCGGGCGGCGGACTGGCCCGAGGCCGAGTTCATCATCGGCAACCCGCCCTATCTCGGCGCCGCCCAGGCCCGGCGGCAGCTGGGCGACGCCTATGTCGACGACCTGTGGGCTGTGCGCCAGGGGCGGTTCCGTCAGGCCGATCTGGTCATGTGCTGGTGGGACCGGGCGGCCCGCATCCTTGCCCGGCCGGGTTCGCGTCTGCGCCGCTTCGGTTTCGTGACCACCCACTCCATCGCCCAGCAGGGCTCGCGCGCGGTGCTGGAGCACCATCTGGACGGCGGCCCTATCCATCTGGCCTATGCTGTCACCGGCTACCCTTGGGGCGGCGGGACGGCGGCCTCGGTCCGGGTGGCCATCACCGTCGCGGAGAAGACCCGGTCGGGCCGCGTCGGGCGGCTGGATCGCATCGTCGCCGAGCGCCGCTCGGCCGACGGGGCGCCGATGCTGTCGCTGGAGGAGGCGAGGGGGGTGATCGGGCCCAATCTGCAGATCAGCCCGGACCAGACCCGCGTCCAGCCGCTGAAGGCCAACGCCCTTCTGGCTTCGCGCGGGGTCCAGCTGATGGGAGCGGGCTGTCCGGCACCCAAGCTTGGGCGCCGAACCCTCTCCGGTACTGTTATCCGGCTGCTCCCTATTGCCGCGAATGATCTTCTAGAGTCAGCCGTTCTTGGATCAGCGGCTGCACCGCTTCAGGGCATGCGGTGACGTCTCGCACCAGCCCTCGAGCCAGCCATTGCTGTACGTTGTCGAGGGTACGCGCGCTCTGGTCTTCGAGTTCATCGTGGAACTGTATCGTTTCGAGCAGACATAGAACCTCCAAGGGGCTTCGGGGCTCATAGGTACTTAACCAAGCCTCGATCTTTACGCGTTGCTCGTAGAGCTCGTCCATCGCCCGTTCGTGGGCCCAATCATCCGCGAATTTGGAGGGGTCCAAGTAAGTCCGGCTGAGTTCCAGCCACTTAGCGAACTCGATTTCAAACAGGCGTTGCGCTGCTGCGAGGCTCATTCCCATAGGCACGATCCTTTCCTGTTGCGGACGATCGTCTTGTCGCGACAGTCCGATGTGACGTTTCTTCCTGACAACCATCAGATGTGTTCGCGTCGTTAAGGCTGTCAAGCATGATGCGCCGAAGTTGGTAGGTTCAATGCGCCTGAGGTGTAAGAAAGGGGCTTTTCTGGACGTCGAAGGTTCTGAGATCAATCGGCAAATGGGCTGCGGCAAAGCTGAATACAACCTTAGGTAAATCGATTTCAGCTGTTGATAACTTGATCCGCGTGGGCCGCATGAGACCGTCAGCCCCGCTTCCCTCCGCCCGCGACGCGCGCTAGGCCTCGGGGTCCAACGAGGGCCGACGATGACCACGAGCACCACCGACGTCGTCATCCTGGGCGGGGGCCACAACGGCCTGGTCTGCGCCTTCTACCTGGCGCGGGCGGGGCTGAAGGTGACGGTGCTGGAGCGCCGCGCCGTGGTCGGCGGGGCGGCGGTGACCGAGACCTTCCACCCCGGCTTCCGCAACTCGACCGCCAGCTACACCGTCAGCCTGCTCAACCCCCGGGTCATCGCCGACATGGATCTGGCCCGGCACGGCCTGAAGGTGGTGGAGCGCAAGGTCTCCAACTTCCTGCCGCTGGACGACGGCCGGTATCTGCTGGCCGGGGAGGGGCGGACGCAAGGCGAGGTGGCGCGCTTCTCGGCCAAGGACGCCGGGCGCCTGCCCGAGTACGAACGGCGGCTGGAGGTCGTGGCGGCGGTGCTGCGCGACTGGATCCTCAAGGCGCCGCCCAACATGACCACGGCTGGATGGCTGGCCGCCCTGCCGGAGCTGGCCGGCGCCGCGGGGCTCGGCAGGCAGGCGGCGGGGCTGGACGTCCAGGGGCGGCGCGACCTGCTGGACCTGTTCGCCAAGTCGGCCGGCGACTGGCTGGACGGCTGGTTCGAGAGCGAGCCGATCAAGGCCCTGTTCGGCTTCGACTCGATCGTCGGCAACTACGCCAGCCCCTATACGCCGGGCTCGGCCTATGTCCTGCTGCACCACGTCTTCGGTGAGGTGAACGGCAGGAAGGGCGTCTGGGGCCATGCGCTGGGCGGTATGGGGGCGATCACCCAGGCCATGGCCGCCGCCTGCGCGGAGCAGGGCGTCGAGGTGAGGCTGGAGACGCCTGTCGCCGAGGTCCTGACCGAGAAGGGCCGGGCCGTCGGGGCGGTGACCGAGGCCGGGGACCTGGTGTGCGGGCGGGCGGTCGTGTCCAACCTGCATCCCCGGCTGCTGTTCGACCGGCTGGTCGATCCGGCGGTGGTCCCGGCGGACTTCGCCGAGCGGATGCGGGGTTATGCCTCGGGCTCGGGCACCTTCAGGATGAACGTGGCCCTGGACCGGCTGCCGTCGTTCACGAGCCTGCCGGGGCAGGGGGACCATCTGACGGCGGGCATCATCATGGCCCCCAGCCTCGCCTACATGGACCGGGCCTACGCCGAGGCGCGGCTGCACGGCTGGTCCCGGAACCCGATCATCGAGATGCTGATCCCCTCGACCCTGGACGACAGTCTGGCCCCGCCGGGACAGCACGTGGCCAGCCTGTTCTGCCAGCATGTCGCGCCGGACCTGGCCGATGAGCACCGCGACACCGTGGCGGACCTGATGATCGAGACGGTCGATCGCCATGCGCCGGGCTTCAAGGCCTCGGTGGTCGGGCGGCTGGCGCTGGGGCCGCGCGATCTGGAGCGGCGCTTCGGCCTCGTCGGCGGCGACATCTTCCACGGGCGGCTGACGCTGGACCAGCTGTTCAGCGCCCGGCCGGTGCTGGGCCACGCCGACCACCGGATGCCGGTGCCGGGCCTCTACCTCTGCGGCTCGGGCGCCCATCCCGGCGGCGGGGTGACCGGCGCGCCGGGGCACAACGCCGCCAGGGCGGTGCTCAAGGATCTCAGGCGCTAGACGCTGACTCCGAGCGCCTTCATCAGGGCCTGCTGGACGGCGTCCTCGGTGAAGGGCTTCTGCAGGGTGGGCTGGCCGCGCCACTCCTCGGGCAGGCCGCCCTCGCCATAGCCGGTCGAGAAGACGAAGGGCACGCCCCGTTCCTTCAGGGCGGCGGCGACGGGGAAGACCTCCTTGCCCGCCACATTGACGTCCAGCAGGGCGCCGTCGAACGGGGCGTCGCCGGCGACCACCTTCAGCGCCTCCTCGACCGTCGAGACGGGCCCAAGGGGGGTGCAGCCCATGTCCTCGAGGATGGTCTCCAGCAGCATGGCGACGAGGGACTCGTCCTCGACCACCAGGATGGTGCGTCCTTCCAGGGCCTGGGTCATTGGTCGTGTCCTCTGTCGAGCGGAAGGGTGATCGCCGCGCGCAAGCCGTCGGCGGCGTAGGTGAGTTCGGCCTCGCCGCCAAGGTCATGGCGGACGTTGCGTTCGATGAGCCGGCTGCCGAAGCCCCGGCGGGAGGGGGTGGAGACGGGCGGGCCGTCCAGCTCGCGCCACTCGATGGTCAGCCGGCGGTCGGTCTGATCGGCGACGGACCAGTCGACCATGACCCGCCCCCGGGCGTCGGACAGGGCGCCGTACTTGGCGGCGTTGGTCGCCAGCTCGTGGAAGATCATGCCCAGGGACAGGGCCGCGGCGGGCCCCAGCGCCACGGGCGGGCCGTTGGCCAGCAGCCGCAAGGGGTCGTGAGCTTCGGTCTCGTGCCGCAGGATCTCGGCCAGGTCGGCGCCTTCCCAGTGGGACCGGGTCAGCAGGTCGTGGGTGTGCGACAGGGCCATCAGCCGCGACTGGAAGCTCTCGGCGAAGGTCCGGGGATCATCGTGGGACCGCGCGGTCTGCATGGCGATGGACTGGACCGTGGCCAGGGTGTTCTTCACCCGGTGGTTCAGCTCGTCGATCATCAGCTTCTGGCGCTGGGCGGCCAGCACGCTGTCAGTGACCTCATGACCCTGGACGAAGATGCCGGTGATCCGACCGTCGGCGTCGCGGATGGGCTGGTAGATGAAGTTCAGATAGACGGTGGCCAGAGGGCCGTTCGGGGTGTGCTGGAGCTGGACCTGGCTCTCCTTGCCCTCGAACGGTTCGCCGGTGGCGTAGACGTCGTCCAGCAGCTCGAAGTAGCCCTGACCCTGAAGCTCGGGCAGGGCGTCGCGGATGCTCTGGCCCGTCACGGGGCGGTGCCCGACCAGCTGGACATAGGCCGGGTTGACCATCTCGAAGACGTGGTCGGGGCCGTTCAGGACGGCGACGAAGCCCGGCGCCTGCATGAACATGTCGATCAGGCGGCCGCGCTCGACCTCCAGCCGGCGGTTGTCCTCCTGCACCCTCTGCGCCCGGGCCATGACGCCGCCGCCGACGATGGCGTCCAGCGCGCTCTCGGCCCCGCCGCCCTCGCGCGCCTGACGCCGCAACAGCTGGAGCTCGGTGATGTCGGTGGTGTGCTGCAGGATGAAGCGGAGCGTGCCCCAGGCGTCCAGGATCGGGCTGTGGGTGCAGCTCCAGTAGCGGTCGACATAGTGGGAGCCGCCCTGACCGTCGGGCAGGGGGATGGCATAGTGGAGCACCGGCAGGTGGTCGGTCTCGCCGGTCGCCAGCACCTTCTGGAACGAGCCCAGCAGCCGTCTGGCGTTGTGGTCGTCGCCGCCCGCGTCGAAGGCCTCCATGACATAGCGGCCGATCAGGGCCTCGCGCGTCTGCTGGGTGACCTCGAGGTAGGCGCGGTTCATCCCGGCGTAGCGCAGCTCGGGCGTCAGCAGCATATAGGGGTTGGGCGAGGCGTCGAACGCCGCCGCCAGATCGGCGCCCAGGTCGCCGGACTTCGCCAGTTCTTTCAACGCCATCCCCACTATGCGCGCGTCTAAACGCACAGCTTGGCATTCGGTTCAATGGCTTGTCGTCGCACTGACACCTTGGGGTCGCAGATGTGGGGTTGGGCGAGGCGGCCTGGGTCGCTAGGGTGGGCCCATGCCTCTGACAGCCCTCCTCGGCGCCGCCCTTCTGATGACCTCGCCCATGCAGGATCCCCCGCCTTCCGAACAGCCTGTGGTCGCCATCGGCCGGGGCCAGCTGGTGGGGCGCGAGGCGGAGCGCGCCGGGGTGGCGGTCGAGAGCTTCAAGGGCGTGCCCTACGCCCAGCCGCCGGTCGGACCGCTGCGCTGGCGGCCACCGGTCCCCGCCGAGGCCTGGACCGGGCCGCGCGACGCGGGGCAGGTTGGCGCCATCTGCATCCAGCCGCCGGCCAACGGCGACAACGGCGTCGGGCCCCTGCCGATGAGCGAGGACTGTCTGACGCTGAACGTCTGGACACCGGCGCAGAGGGACCATCCGCTGCCGGTCATGGTCTGGATCCACGGCGGGGGCTACATCAACGGCTCGGGCACGGCGGCCCTCTACGACGGGACCAGCCTGGCCAGCCGGGGCGTGGTGGTGGTGACGCTGAACTACCGTCTGGGGCGGCTGGGCTTCTTCGACCATCCGGCCCTGGCCGCCGAGCGGCCCACAGGCGAGGCGGCCGGCAACTACGGCGTCATGGACATGATCCTGGCGCTCAAGTGGGTCCGGGACCACGTCGCGGCCTTCGGCGGCGACCCGCAGCAGGTGACCATCTTCGGGGAGTCGGCCGGGGGCGTGGCGGTGAGCCAGCTGATGGTCGCCGAAGGGGCGCGGGGCCTGTTCTCCAAGGCCATCGTCGAGTCGGGGCTCGGCCGCCAGCAGGGCGTCGCCCTGGAGGATGTCGCTGACCACGACGCCAGCGGTCAGACGCCGCGTTCGACCCGGGCGCGGGGGGCGGCGTGGGCGCAAGGCGCGGGGGTCGCGCCGAGCGCCGAGGCCCTGCGCGCCGTGCCCGCCGAGCGGCTGCTGCAGCCCGCGCCGAGCTTCTATGGCGGCGACCTGATCCTGAACGATGGCGTTGTAATAAAAGAGGATATCGAGACCGCCTTCGCCGCGGGGCGCGAGGCGCCCGTGCCCCTGATCATCGGCACCAACTCGGCCGAGTTCTGGTGGATGAAGCCTTCGGACCTGACCCCCTACGGCGAGATCGACGACGCCATGACGCCCGAGGAGAAGGCCGCCTTCCTGACCGGCTACGGCGGGCAGGAGGGCTATGACGCCCATGTCCTGAGCGACCTGGTGTTCAACGAGCCCGCCCGGCATCTGGCCCGGCTGCACGCGGCCAACGGCCATCCGACCTTCCTCTACCGCTTCGACGTGGTCTCGGCGGCGATGAACGAGCCGCACGCGGGGGCGACCCATGCCTCCGAGCGGCAGTACGTCTTCGACACCCTGAGCGCCTCGCCCTGGGCCACGGACGACCGCGACCAGAGGGCGGCGGACCTGATGAGCGGCTACTGGATCCAGTTCGCCCGCGAGGGGGACCCCAACGGCGAGGGTCGTCTGCGCTGGCCCGACCTGCGCGGTGAAGTCGACCAGCTGCTGGAGTTCACCAACGACGGGCCGGTGATCAAGCCGGTCCCCGAGGCCGGGCGGCTGGACCTGATCGAGCAGCTGTACGGACGGCGCAAGGCGCGCTGACCGAGGCGGTTTTGCACGCGGAAAAAGCGGGCGCAAAAAGTGCAATTTTGAAAGCGTAAGTGAGGTGGGTCGGGTATCGATTTGAAATTCAAGGATCGATATCGCGATATGCTTTTGCACTCGGAGTGCAAGGAGAGTGCAAGGACCGCCGCCGTCGCGGACGCCTTTCGCCGGTGATGTCAAAGACCCGACGAGGAGATTAGCACCTCCGTGGGGCATGCTGGACCAAAGGGGCGGGACGGGGCCAAAGCTCTCGGGATTTCAACGGGCGAGGGTGTTGGAAAGTGCGAGGTTGAAGCGCTTGACAGCACGCCGTTCCCCGCGCCTGCTGTCGGCGAGCTTCGGGGGAAATCATGCTCAGAACGGTTGCGATGGCGGCCATCGGCGTCCTGTTTGCGGGGACAGCCGAGGCAGGGGTCTGGACGCGGGTGGCGGTCTCGCCGACGGTCGAGGTCGCCTTTGACAAGGGCTATGTGAACAGCGACCGCGCCAATCGCTACATCTCGGTGATCTGGGTCCAGAGGACGACCCAGGCCGCCGAACAGGGCGGCGACTATCGGGTCAGCCGCGAATATGTCGATTGCGCCGCGCGGACACTGCGGGTGACGGCCAGCCGCACCTATCTCCTGAGCGCGACAGACGCGGTGGCCATCCAGCCGGAACAGACAACCGCACGCCCGGCGCCGGCGGGATCGGCGGAGGCGCTGCTCGCAGAGACGGTCTGTGGGCCGGTTCAGCCGTTGGGGCCGGACGATCACAGCATCGACGCCGATGTCTTCGTACGGTGGATCCGCTCGGACTGGCCCACGGCGGGTGCGAGTTCGGCTCCGGCCGCAAAGCCGAGGCCCAGGCCAGAGGCCGTTGTCGCCGCCGGACAGCCCGACCCGAGCGAGGCGCCGACCTATGGCTCGGTCGTCCTCTCGGGCGATCGCATACATACCCTGGCGCCCGTCGGCCTTCGCGCGGGCGGGGAGATCGACGCCTCCCGCCTTTCAAACACCTGCAGCGGGTTCATCTCCCGGGCGCCGGACTATCGCGTCGACTATACGGCCGGCGCCTTCAGCCTGAACATGCTTACCCAGTCGTCGATCGACACGACCCTCGTCGTCAGGGACCCCGCCGGGGCCTGGCGCTGCGATGACGATGCGGGCGGCAGCGGCGACGCCCAGGTGAAGTTCGACAAGCCCCGGTCCGGGACCTACGACATCTGGGTGGGGTCCTATGACGGGGCCTCGGGCGCCGCGACCCTGGTGGTCCGGTCGGGGTCGCTCGGCGAGGCGTTGGCCGGCAGCTGACATCGGCGCGGCGCTTGACAGACCCGGCTTGCCCGCGCCTGCTGTCGGACGACTTCGGGGGGAGACGACCATGATCCAGCGCCTGTCACTGATCGCCGCCGCATCCCTGATGGCGGTCAGCGCGCCCGCCTTGGCCCAGACCGCGCCGTCGCCGCCCGAGGCGGTCGTGTCGTCGGAGGTCATCGCGCCGCAGTGGGAGAAGCCCCCGCAGCTGGAATATCCGCAAGGCGCCGCGTCGCGCGGGGTCTGGGGCGGGACGGTGATGCTGCGCTGTCAGATCGGCCGGGATCGCCGCCTGCATGACTGCAAGGCCATCTCCGAGCGCCCCGCCGATGAGGGCTTCGCCGAGGCGGCGATGAGGGGTCTTGAGGCCGGGGTCATCTCCGAGACCTGGATCAAGGCCCATCCGGGCCGAGAGACGGGCATCCTGCCGGTGCAGTTCCGGTTGGAATAGGGTCTTCTCACACGCCAAATCCGTCATCCCCGGGCTCGTCCCGAGGACCCAGGGTTCAGCGAAATCGGACAGTGACGCGAAACGTTGATGCGTCTCCGCACGCGATCATCATCCCGCACGCGGACGTCTGGGTCCTCGGGACGAGCCCGAGGATGACCGGGTTTGGGGATGACGGAGAGGGGCCCTAACCCAGCACCCCGCCATTGGTCCGGATCACCTCGGCATACAGCAACCCGCTGTCCTTGATGGTCCTCTCCTGGGTTGCGTAGTTGACGTGGGTGATGCCGAAGCGCTTGGCGTAGCCCAGCGACCATTCGAGGTTGTCGAGCAGGGACCAGGCCATATAGCCGCGCACGTCGACGCCCTTTGAGATGGCGTCGTGCAGGGCCTTGAGGTGGTTCTGGAGGTAGTCGACGCGCATCGGGTCGTGGATGCGGCCGTCGATGGCGTGGGGCGGGTCGTACCAGGCCGAGCCGTTCTCGGTGACCATCAGGGGCAGTTTCCCGCCCGTCTGTTCGTGCAGCCAGACCAGGGTGTCGGTGAAGGCGGGGGGATAGACCTCCCAGCCGGTCTCGGTGTGGGCGTGCTGGACCTGTTTGACCGGACGGGCGCGGACGGGCCAGGCGTCGGGGGCGTTTTCCGGAACGGCGCGGGTGTACCAGTTCAGCCCCATCCAGTCGGTCGGCTCGGCGATCAGGTCGAAGTCCTCGGCCGGGAAGTCGCGCATGGCGTCGCCGTAGACGTCCTTCAGCTCCTCCGGATAGCCGCGGCCCATCAGGGGATCGAGGAACCAGCGGTTCATCTGGGCCTCGGCGCGCTTGCGGGCGGCCTCATCTTCCGGTCGGTCGGAGGCCGGATATTTGGGCTCGATGTTGAGGACGATGCCGATGTCGTGCTGGCCGACCTGACGATAGCGACGAACGGCCGCACCGTGGGCGCGCAGGACGTTGTGGCCGGCGATGACGGCTTCGTAGGCGGAGCGATGGCCGGGGGCGAGGACGCCGTGCAGATAGCCGCCGTCGACGATGACCCAGGGCTCGTTGATCGTCCCCCAGGTCTTCACCCGGCCGTCGAACTTCTCGAACAGGACCTGGCCGTAGTCGGCGAACCAGTCGGCGATGTCGGGGTTCAGCCAGCCGCCGCGATCGTCCAGCGCGGCGGGCAGATCCCAGTGGTAGAGGGTGCACAGGGGCTCGATCCCCTTCTCCAGCAGGCCGTCGACCAGACGGTCGTAGAAGTCGAGGCCGGCCGGGTTAATCCGGCCCCGGCCCTCGGGCATGACCCGGCTCCAGGAAACGGAGAATCGGTAGGCCTGAAGGTTCAGCCGGGTCATCAGATCGATGTCCGATCGCCAGCGGTTGTAGTGATCGCAGGCGATGTCACCGGTGTCGCCATTGGCCATCATGCCCGGCGTATGAACGAAACGGTCCCAGATGGATTCCCCCGCGCCGTCGGCCATGGAGGAGCCTTCGATCTGATAGGCGGCGGTCGCCGCGCCCCACAGGAAATTGTCTGGAAACAGATATTTGGAGGTCATCGGGGGAGGGGCCTGCAAAGCTGGGGGACATGGAGTCGCACCGTACGGAACCGAACCCTGTGGCGCCGCATTACAGCGACGGTTGGGGTTGTGACCAAACTACGGCACTTGCGGGGCCGATAGCTAGTGTGCCATGTAACCGCTTACATCGTTTTTATCGACGGACCTTCGATAAGGGGGCCGGTACGAGCAACGGATCAGGGACGGATCATTTGCAACCCTCGGGCGCACAGCCATCAGCGTACGGACTCGCGGCATGAAGCCCGCGACGATCCGTGACGTAGCGCGCCACGCGGACGTGTCCGTGGCCTCGGTGTCGCGCGTGCTGAACGGCGTGGGCGTGGTCAATGAGCCGACCCGCCAGCGCATCCTTCAGGCCGTCGACGTCCTGAAATATGTGCCGCATTCCGGCGCACGCAGCCTGTCGACCAGCCGCACCGACACGGTCGGGGTGATCCTGCCGGATCTGTTCGGGGAGTTCTTCTCGGAGCTGATCCGCGGCATGGACGTGGCGGCGCGGGCGCATGGGCTGCACCTGATCGTCTCCAGCTCGCACGACGACGCCGACGAGGTTTCGGCGGCGGTGCGGTCGATGCGCGGCCGGGTCGACGGCCTGATCGTCCTGTCGCCCTATCTGAACGCCGCCAGCCTGACGGCCAGCCTGGCCGGACGGACGCCTGTGCTGCTGATGAACGGCGGGGCCATGGACGCGGCCCGGCCCTCGATCGTCATCGACAACCGCGCCGGCGCCATGACGGCGGTGGAGCATCTGCTGGGTCTCGGTCGACGCCGCATCGCCCATATCTCGGGCCCCTCGGGCAACCTGGAGGCCGAGGCGCGGCTGGCGGGATACGCCGAGGCCCTGGCGGGCTCGGGCGTGATCGCCCAGGTGCTGGACGGGGACTTCACCCAAGGGTCGGGGCATCGCGCCGTGACCCGGATGCTGGCCTCGGGCGAGCGGCCCGACGCCATCTTCGCCGCCAACGACATGATGGCCGTGGGCGCCCTGCTGGCTCTGCAGGAGGCGGGCGTCCGCTGTCCCGAAGAGGTCGCCGTGGTCGGGTTCGATGACGTGCCGATCGCCGAACTGGTGCGGCCCGCCCTGACCACCCTGCGCATCGATATCGCGGGTCTGGGCAAGCACGCCGTGGAGCGGCTGGTCGGCCTGATCCAGTCGCCGGACAGCGAAGAAGCCAACAACGAAATCCTCCGCCCGACCCTCGTCGTGCGCGGATCCAGCACGGCCGATGCATCGGCCCAATCATCTCCGGCGGAGGCAAAACCCACCGCGCCGGACGAAATTCTCATGGGGGAAATCCAGGATGTCTAGGATGAACACTCGCTCACGCAACCGCGCGCTCGTCATGGGCGCCTCGGCGATGGCCTTCGCCGCCCTGCTGGGATCGGCCGGCATGGCCTCGGCCCAGAACGCCACCTCGACCGTCCGGGGTTCGGTCACCGACGGCGCCGCCGCCGAGCCCGGCGCGACCATCGTCGCCCGTGAGGTCGCCACCGGCTTCGTCACCCGGACCACGGCCAACGCCAACGGCGGCTATACCCTGTCGGGCCTGCGCCCCGGCACCTATGAGGTGACCGCCACGACCGCCCAGGGCGAGACCGGTTCGGACACCGTCAGCATCGGCGTCGGCCAGGTCGGCAGCCTGGACCTGACCGTCGCGGCCGAAACCGCCGCCCCCTCGTCCGACTCGACCGCCGTCGGAGACGTGGTCGTCACCGGCCGTCGCCTGGTGGAGGTGCGCACGCCTGAAAGCGCCACCAACGTCACGACCCAGCAGATCCAGGTCCTGCCGCAGATCAACCGCAACTTCCTGAACTTCGCTGCCCTGGCCCCCGGGGTGCGGGTGTCGCAGTCGGAGACCCAGGTCACGATCTCGGCCGGCGGCCAGCGCGCGGAATCGGTCAACGCCTTCATCGACGGCGCCAGCCTGAAGTCCAACATCATCCAGGGCGGCATCGCCGGCCAAGACTCCAGCCGCGGCAACCCCTTCCCGCAGGCGGCGATCGCCGAGTTCCGCGTGGTCAGCCAGAACTTCAAGGCCGAGTATGAACAGGCCTCCTCGGCCATCATCACCGCGGTGACCCGCTCGGGCACGAACGACTTCCACGGCGAGATCTTCGGCACCTACCGCGACCAGGACATGGTCGCCCAGGACCAGTTCTCGCGCGGCCGCGGCGATCCCAAGCCCGATCTGCGCGTCGAGCAATACGGCGCGGCCTTCGGCGGCCCGATCATCCGCGACCGGCTGCACTTCTTCGGCAGCTATGAGCACAAGGAAGAGAACCGCGCCGCGGTCGTGAACCTGGGCCGTCAGACCCCGGCCTACCAGACCCAGTTCGCCCAGTATCTCGGCACCTTTGCCACCCCGTTCCAGGAAGACCTCTACTTCGGCAAGCTGAGCTTCCAGCCGGTCGAGGGTCACCTGTTCGACCTGAGCGTCACCTACCGTGACGAAGGCGACACCACGGGCGTCGGCGGCGCCAACTCCTTCGAGCGCGCCACCGGCCTGCAACAGACCACCAAGAGCGCCAACTTCCGCTACCAGTGGCAGGGACAGAGCTTCCTGAACGAGTTCGCGGTCGACTACCGGAACTACAACTACAACCCGACCGCGGCCAACTTCGGTACGGCCGGGGCCAGCTATCGCATCTTCGATTCGGGCTACGATCCCTTCGGCGGCGTGGCCATCATCAACCTGGGCGGCGCCAACACCCGGCAGAACATCGTCGATGAAGCGGTTACGGTCCGCGACGACCTGACCTTCAACGAGGTCGAGTTCCACGGCTTCCACACCATCAAGATGGGCGTCAAATTCTCGAACCAGAACTACACCGTCGACAAGGAGTTCGGTCGCAATCCGGAGTTCTTCTATGACCTGAACGGGACGGCCAGCGGCAGCGCCTCGGTGCCGTACCGGGTCCAGCTGGGCAACGCCTTCCCGACCGTGGACCTGACCAACAAGGTCTATGGCCTGTATCTGCAGGACGACTGGCGTCTGACCGAAAAGCTGGAGCTGAACCTCGGCATCCGCTGGGACTATGAGGACAACGCCAACAACAACAACTATGTGACCCCGGCCTCGGTCGTTGCCGGGCTGAACCAGTGGATCGCCTCGACCGACGGCGGCAAGGCCGCCGGCTATGCGCCGAGCTGGTTCAACATCAACGACTACATCTCGACCGGCAGCAATCGCTCGCCGTTCAAGGACGCCTTCCAGCCGCGCATCGGCTTCTCGTATGACGTCTTCGGCGACCGTTCGACGGTGATCTTCGGCGGCGCCGGCCGCTACTACGACCGGGTCAACTTCAACTTCTCGTTCGACGAGGTCGCCAAGCCGTTCGACTTCACCCGCAACGCCTTCTTCTCGACCACCGGCCGTCCGGCGGGCGTGGCGGCGGGCACCCCGACCGACCCGATCCTGTGGCAGGCGTCCTATAACACCGCCGCGGGCCTGGACCCGGTTCTGGCCGGGATCCCGGCCAAGGGCGAAGCCTTCCTGCTGAAGAACGACTTCGAGCCGCCGCGCACCGACCAGTTCAACCTGGGCATCCGTCAGCGCTTCGGCGACTGGCAGACCGAGTTCACCCTGGCCTACGGCAAGACCGAGAACGAGTTCACCTGGCAGTATCTGAACCGCTGCCGCGAGGCGACGACGGGCGCCCAGGGCAACGGCTTCGGCGACAACGGCGGCTTCTGCTCGCCGGGCGGGACCAACCCCTACCGCAGCTATCTGGTCTCGGATCACAACAAGGAGCGCACGTTCAAGGCGCTCTACGTCAAGCTGGACAAGAACTACACGCGGGAATCCGGCTGGGGTCTGAACATCGCCTACACCCTGTCCAGCTCCAAGCAGAACGGCGGCAACGACAACTTCTGCTTCGACTGCTTCAGCGTGGAGACCTCGCCTGAGCGGTCCTCGGCCAACGACGAGCGTCACCGCATCGTGGCCAACGGCATCGTCGACCTGCCGTTCGACTTCCAGCTGTCGGGCATCCTGACCCTGGGGTCGGGCACGCCGTTCGACGTGTTCGACGGCACGGGCCCGGCCTTCGTCTACCGGCCCTACGGCGCCTATCCGGAGAAGGAACAGTTCTTCATCCCGAACGCCTTCGCCTACCGCAACCTGGACCTGCGCCTGACCAAGAACATCCAGGTCTGGAACGGCAGCCAGTTCCAGGTCTATGTGGACGCCATCAACGTATTCAACTTCAAGAACTACTCGGGCTTCGACGGCGGCACCGGCTCGGCGACGAGCCCGAACCCCAACTTCGGCAACCCGAGCTCGGTCCTGTTCCCGACGCGGTCCTTCCAGATCGGGGCCCGCTACAGCTTCTGATACTCCCCCTGAGACTGCGCCGCCCCCTGTTCGCAGGGGGCGGTTTTTTCTTTTCCGTCCCCCCCGTTCGTGCCTGATTTCGCGTAGGAGTCCCCCCATGGATCGTCGTCTGTTTCTGATGGGCTCCGTCGCCGCAGCCGCCTCGGCCGCGGCGCTGCCGGCGTTCGCGGCCCAACGCACCCGCCTGCCGGCCGCGAAGCCGCTGGACCCCGAGATTGACGAGCTGCAACGGCGGACCTTCCAGTGGTTCGTCGACGTCACTGACCGCAAGACCGGCCTGACGCCCGACCGCTGGCCGACCAAATCCTTCTGCTCCATCGCGGCGGTGGGCTTCGCCCTGAGCTGCTGGCCCGTGGGCGTCGAGCGCGGCTGGATGAGCCGGACCGAGGCGCGCGAGCGGACCCTGACCACGGTGCGCTACTTCTGGGAGCTGCCGCAGGGACCCGCAGAGCAGGGCACGGCCGGATACAAGGGCTTCTTCTACCACTTCCTCGAGATGGAGACGGGCCTGCGGTTCGGGCGAACCGAACTGTCGACCGTGGACACGGCCCTGCTGGTCGCCGGGATGCTGTTCGCCGCCCGCTACTTCGACCGCGACACCCCGGAGGAGCGCGAGATCCGCGACCGGGTCCAGGCCATCTATGAGCGGATCGAATGGCCCTGGGCCGTGGTGCGGCCAAACCGGATCACCATGGGCTGGCACCCGGACACGGGCTACATCCCGTCCGACTGGTACGTCTACAACGAGGGCATGCTGATCCTGCTCATGGCCATGGGCAGCCCGACCCACCCGGTCGACGCCGGCGTCTGGTCGGAGTGGGTGACCAGCTATGACCGCAGCTTCGTCGAGCGCGACACCGACCGGTACCTGGAGTTCGCGCCGCTGTTCGGGCACCAGTACAGCCATATGTTCGTCGACTTCCGCGGCATCCGCGACGCCTGGATGCGCGGCCAGTCGGCCATGCGCGACGACCACCTCGACTATTTCGAGAACAGCCGCCGGGCGGTCTATGCCCAGAAGCAGTATGCGACCGACAACGTCGGCGGCTGGGGCTATTCGTCCGAGGTCTGGGGCCTGACGGCCTGCGACGGGCCGGGCGATTTCAAACAGACCCTCAACGGCGTCGAGCGCGAGTTCTTCAGCTATTCCGCGCGCGGGCCGGGCGACCGGGACGACGGCACCATCGCGCCGACGGCGGCGGCGGCGTCGATCGCCTTCGCGCCCGAGATCGTCGTGCCCTGCATCAAGGCGATGAAGGCCAAGTACGGCTCGGTGATCTATACCCAGTACGGCTTCCTCGACAGCTTCAACCCGACCCTGAACGTGCTGGAGCATCCGCTGCAGCACGGGCGGATCGAGCCCGGTCTTTGCTGGGTCGACGGCGACTATCTGGGCATCGACCAGGGACCGATCGTGATGATGATCGAGAACCACCGCTCGGAGCTGATCTGGCGGCATATGCACGGCGAGCCGAACCTGAGGCGCGGGCTGGAGGCGGCCGGGTTCACCGGCGGCTGGCTGGCGGCATGACGGACTTCGCGCCCGACCGGCGGACGGCGCTCGGCCTGCTGGCCGGAGCGGGCGCGGCCTTGAGCGGGTGCGGACGGAACGACGGGCGCACGGTCCTGCAGTTCTGGGCCATGGGCAATGAGGCGACCAATGTCGGCCAGATCCTGCCCGAGTTCGAGCGGCGCAATCCCGATATCAAGGTGGTGGTGCAGGCCCAGCCCTGGACCTCGGCGCACCAGAAGCTGCTGACCGCCTATGCCGGGGCGTCGCTGCCGGACGTCAGCCAGGTGGGCAATACCTGGATCGGCGAGCTGACGGCCATCGGCGCCCTGTCGCCGGTGCCGGCCGAGGCGGCGGACCTGCAGACCGACCAGTTCGGAGCCGTGCTGGGCACGATGATGATCGACGGCAAGGCCATGGCGACGCCCTGGTATGTCGACACCCGGCTGCTGTTCTATCGCTCCGACATTCTGGCCCGGGCGGGGTACGATGCCGTGCCGCAGGACTGGGCCGAGTGGAAGAAGTCCATGCACGCGATCAAGCGGGCGGCGGGGGAGGGGAACTACGCCATCCTGTTGCCCGTGAACGAGTTCGAGCAGCTTCAGACCCTGGGGCTGCAGGGTGACGATCCGCTGCTGAAGGACAATGAGACGCGCGGCAATTTCGCCAGTCCGTCGTTCATTGAGGCCCTGGCCTTCTACAAGAGCCTGTTCGACGAGGGGCTGGCGCCGCTGGCGTCCTCGACGCAGATTTCCAACGTCTGGACCGAGTTCGGACGGGGGTATTTCAGCTATTATTTCAGCGGCCCGTGGACCATCGGGGACATGAAGGCCAAGCTTCAGCCGGCGATCCAGCCGCACTGGACCACGGCGGGTGTGCCGGGACCGCGCGGGCCGGGGGCCTCGGCGCCCGGCGGGTCGTCGCTGGCGGTGTTCAAGAGCTCGAAGAAGCAGGCGGCGGCGTGGAAGCTGATCCGATACCTGTCCGAACCGGCGGTGCAAGCGCGGTTCAACGTGATCACCGGCGATCTGCCGGCGCGGCAGTCGGGCTGGAACGCGCCGCAGGTGGCCAATGACCCCTATATCGCCGCCTTCAAGGGCCAGCTGAGCCGGGCCAAGCCCCTGCCCAAGGTGCCCGAGTGGGAGCGGATCTCGGCCGAGATGCAGATCGTGGCGGAGCGGATGGTGCGCGGCGAATACACGCCCGCCGGCGCCGGCGCCGAGATCAACCGCCGCGCCGACCGGCTGCTGGAAAAGCGCCGCTGGATGATCGAACAGGGGAGGGCGGTATGAGCTCGACCATCACCGCCCGTGAGCGCGCGGCCTGGGGCTTCGTCGCCCCGGCCCTGATCGCCATCGCGATCTTCTTCGCCGTGCCGGTGATCGCGGCCCTGCTGCTGAGCCTGACGGACTTCGACATCTACGCCCTGGCCGATCTGAAGAACCTGCGCTTCGTGGGGCTGCAGAACTATGAGCGGCTCCTGACCAATCCGCTGTTCTGGGGGGCGATGAAGAACACCCTGTGGTTCAGCGTCCTGGGCGTGCCCCTGGCCATCGCGGCGTCGCTGTTCGCGGCGGTGATCCTGAATGCGCGGACGGTGAGGTGGCGGCCGATCTGGCGGGTGGTGTTCTTCGCGCCCTATGTGACCACGCTGGTCGCGACGGCGGTGCTGTGGAACTACATGCTCCATACCAAGTACGGGGTGATCAACTGGATCCTCACCTCGGTCGGCCTGCCCGCCGTGGACTGGCTGGGGAGCCCGGCGACCTCGGTCCCGGCCATCCTGATGTTCGTGGTGTGGAAGATCTTCGGCTACAACATGCTGATCTTCCTGGCCGTGCTGCAGACCGTGCCCGACGACCTCTATGAGGCGGCGCGGATCGACGGGGCGGGGCCGTGGAAACAGTTCCGGCACGTGACCTTGCCGGCCATCGCCCCGACCTTGCTGCTGGTCTCGATCATCTCGGTGGCGGGCTTCTTCCAGCTGTTCGCCGAGCCCTATGTGATGACGCAGGGCGGGCCGGCCCAGTCGACCGTGACGGTGCTCTACTTCATGTACGAAGAGGGCTTCAAATGGTGGAATCTGGGCTCCGCCTCGGCCGTGGCCTTCATCCTGTTCCTGTGCATCTTCGCGGTGACGATGGTGCAGTTGTGGGCGTCGCGGAAGCTGGGGGGAGACCACACGTGAAGCTGCCCGGAAACGCGAAAAGCATCCTGCTGAATGTCGCCGTCGCTTTGATCGGCCTGATCGTCCTGTTCCCCCTGGCCTGGATGGTCTCGGTCAGCTTCATGTCGACCGGGGAGGCCGCGACCTTCCCGCCGCCGCTGCTGCCCAAGGTCTGGACCCTGTCTCACTATCGCGAGCTGTTCGTCGATCAGGGCATGGGTCGGTATATGTGGAACAGTCTGGCGCTGGCGACGCTGGCGACCCTGCTGGCGCTCGGCTTCACCGTGCCGGCGGGATACGCCTTCGCCAAGCTGAGGTTCCGGGGGCGGGACCGGATCTTCCAGATGCTGATCGGGGCGCTGGTCATCCCGGCCCAGATCGGCACCCTGCCGCTGTTCCTGATGCTGAAGTCGGTGGGGCTGGTGAACACCTATGCCGGGGCGCTGGTGCCGTGGCTGGCCTCGATCTTCGGCATCTTCCTGGTGCGCCAGTATGCGCTGTCGATCCCGGAGGAGATGCTGGAGGCGGCGCGGATCGACGGGGCGTCGGAGGGGCGGATCTTCCGTTCGGTGGTGCTGCCGACCCTGACGCCGATCCTCGTGACGCTCGCCTTGTTCGTCTTCCTCGGCAGCTGGAACGACTTCCTCTGGCCCCTGATCATCCTGACGGACCAGTCGAACTATACCCTGCCGGTGGCGCTGGCTGCGCTGTCGCGCGAGCATGTGCAGGACGCGGAGATGATGATGGCCGGGGCGGTGATCACGGTCGCGCCGGTGCTGATCCTCTTCCTGGCGCTGCAACGGTACTACATCCGCGGCATGCTGGCGGGGAGCGTGAAGGGTTGAGGTGATCCTCCCCCGTCGGGGGAGGGGGACCACGAAGTGGTGGAGGGGGCTGACCCCAAATACCGTGTACGGGGCTTGCCCCCTCCGTCACGGCGCAAGCGCGCCGCGCCACCTCCCCCGACGGGGGAGGATTATGAGTTCGAGGTTTGAGATGATGCGTCTGGCGATGGTTTTCGGGATTCTGGCGCTGCTGGCCGGGCCGTCGCTCGCCCAGACGCCGGCTACCGTCGAGACGCCCGTCGTTGCCCTCGCCCCAGCCGAGCCCGCCCCGCCCGCGCCGGTGGTGCTGGACGACTTCGAGGATCTGACGCCATGGAAGGCCGACGCCTCGACGGATGTGTCGTCAGCGATCTCGTCGGTCGCGGGTCCCGACGGCGGCAAGGCCATGCGGCTGGACTACGATTTCAACGGCAAGTCGGGATACGCCTTCGCGGCCCGGGCGCTGTCGTTCACGGCGCCGGCCAACTATGAGATCCGCTTCCGGGTCAGGGGCGCGGGGCCGTCGAACACCTTCGAGGTCAAGTTCACGGACGCGACGGCCGAGAATGTCCACTGGCGCCAGACGACGCGCTACGTCTTCCCCGACGGCTGGACGGAGTTCGTGATCAAGAAGCGTCAGATCAGCTGGGCCTGGGGGGCGAA
Organism: Brevundimonas sp. ALps5; assembly: GCF_058681645.1. Taxonomy (NCBI): domain Bacteria; kingdom Pseudomonadati; phylum Pseudomonadota; class Alphaproteobacteria; order Caulobacterales; family Caulobacteraceae; genus Brevundimonas; species Brevundimonas sp. ALps5. The sequence continues at coordinate 3,264,977 of NZ_CM178744.1, forward strand.
CCCCGACCACGCCTTTCGGGGCGCCGAGCGGATCGAGTTCGTGGTCACGGCGGGCGAGGGCGGCAAGGGCTTCATCGAGGTCGACGACCTGAGCCTGCGCGAGCTGCCGCCCGAGCCGGCGGTCCCGCCGCGGCCTCTGGCGACGGCGACCAGCGAGGACGGGACCTCGCTGGCGGCCAATGCGGTGGACGGCGACCCGGCGACGGTGTGGCGTTCGACCGGCGTCGGCGAACAGAGCCTGACGCTGGACCTCGGCTATGAGCGGGAGTTCGGCGGACTGACCCTGAAATGGGCCGAGCGGTCGTCGGCGATGAAATACCGCGTCATGGCCTCGTCGGACGGCGAGGTCTGGACCGGGCTCGCCGAGGTCGATCAGGGCGACGGCGGGACCGACTGGCTGAGGACGCCGGAGGCCTCGGCGCGCTATCTGCGGTTCGACCTGCTGGCGCCGCCCGCCGCTCAGGCGCGGACCGGGGCCCAGATGGGGGCGGGGCAGGGGCGCGAGGCGGCGCAGACGTCGTATGCGCTGTCGGAAGTGACCGTCGAGCCGCTGGCCTTCGGCAAGGACGAGACGGCCTTCCTGTCGGCGGTGGCGCGGCAGAGCCGGCGGGGCCTCTATCCGCGCGGCTTCGTCGGGGAGCAGCCCTACTGGACGCTGGTCGGCGTCGACGGCGGCGGCGAGAGCGGGCTGATCTCGGAGGACGGCGCCATCGAACTTAGGCGCGGCGGGCCGTCGGTAGAGCCGTTCGTGCTGGACAACGGCCGTCTGGTCACCTGGGCCGATGTGCGGATCGAACAGGGGCTGGTGGACGGCTATCTGCCGATCCCGACGGTGACCTGGACCCATGAAGGGTGGACGCTGAAGGTGACGGCCTTCGCCGATGGGACGCCGCAGAACTCGGCGCTGTACGGCCGGTATGACCTGACCAATACCTCCAGTCGCCCGATCACCCTGACGCTGGCGTTGGCGGCGCGACCGATGCAGGTGAACGGACCGGCGCAGTTCCTGACGACGCCGGGGGGCGCGAGCCCGCAGGAGGCGATCAGCTTCAACGAGGCCGGTCTGTCGATGATCGGTGTCTCGGTCATCCCGATGGTTGCGCCGGACCGGTTCGTCGCCTCGACCTTCGAGGCTGGCGCCGACCCACAGAGCCTGCTGGCGACCGGGCGAACGACCCCAGCCCAGGTTCGCGATCCGGCACGTCTGGTCGCGGGCGCCATGGTCTATGACGTCGTGCTGGCTCCGGGCGAGACCCGCACCCTGGGCTTCCGAAGCCTGCTGGAATCGCCACACATGGCGATGCTGGACCGGTCGCAATGGGCGCAGCCGGTGGCGTTTCTGGATCGGGTCCAGACGCGCGTGGCCGCCAGCTGGCGCGAGAAGCTGGACCGGTTCGACCTGATCACTCCGCCGGAGGGGCAGCGGATCGCCGATACGATGAAGACGTCGCTGGCCCATATGCTGATGTCGCGGCAGGGGCCGAGGCTGCAGCCGGGGACGCGGTCCTATAACCGCAGCTGGATCCGCGACGGGGCCATGATGGCCGAGGGGCTGGACCGTCTGGGCCACGCCGATCTATCGGCCGACTATCTGCGCTTCTATGCGCCGTTCGTGTTCAGTGACGGCAAGGTTCCGTGCTGCGTCGATCAGCGCGGCGCCGATCCGGTGCCCGAGAACGACAGCCACGGGGAGTTCATCTTCCTGGCTGCCGAAACCTGGCGCTACACCCATGACGAGGCCCTGCTGCGCTCGGTCTGGCCGCAGGTGCAGGCGGCGGTGGCCTATATGGACACTCTGCGGGCGTCGACCCGGGTTCCGGCGAACCGGACGCGGGAGACGCGGCATCTGTACGGCCTGCTGCCTCCGACGATCAGCCACGAGGGCTATTCGGACAAGGCGGCGTATTCCTTCTGGGACGATTTCTGGGGTCTGCTGGGCTACAAGGATGCGGTCTTCATCGCCGAGACTCTGGGCGACACGGCGGCGGCCCAGCGGTTCGCGGCGGCGCGCGATGAGTTCCAGATCGATATCCGCAACGCCATCACCGGCACGGCCATCCGTCACCACATCGACTTCATCGCGGGCGCAGCGGACCGGGGCGATTTCGACGCTACCTCGACGACCATCGCCCTGTCGCCGGCGGGGGCGCAGGCCGACCTGCCGCAGGGGCTGATGAAGCGGACGTTCGAGAAGTACTGGGAGAATTTCACGGCGCGGCAGGAGAACCGCAACGCCTGGAAGGACTACACCCCCTATGAGCTGAGGAATGTCGGGGTCTTCGTGCGGCTGGGCCAGAGGGACCGGGCCATGCGGGCGCTGGACTTCTTCTTCGCCGACCGGAGGCCCCAGGCCTGGAACGGCTGGGCCGAGGTGGTGGGCCGCGACCTGCGCGAACCGCGCTTCATCGGCGACATGCCCCATGCCTGGATCAGCTCGGACTATATCCGCTCGGCGCTGGACCTGTTCGTCTATGAGCGGGACAGCGACCACGCTCTGGTTCTGGCGGCGGGCCTGCCGCTGGACTGGGTGGATAGCCCGACCGGGGTCGGAGTACGCGAGGTGCGCACCGCCTATGGAGCCCTGAGCTACAGCTTCAAAAAGGAAGGCGCGGTGCGGGTGCTGACCATCGAGCCGGGCGTCACGCCGCCGGGCGGGTTCGTGGTGCAGTGGCCGGACGGGGTGGACCTGCCGCCGCGTCCACGCATCGACGGGCGCCGTGGCGAGTGGAAGGGCCGCGAGGTGGTGATCCCGGCGGGGGCGAGACGGGTGGAGTTTCGGTAGCTTTCGTCATTGCCCGACTTGATCGGGCAACCCAGCGGCGCCGAAGGCGATCTGTTCAGCCGAAATGCTGGACGTGAGGCGTGCGGTACAGGTTCGCGCTCTCGCGCGCCGCTGGGTCCTCCGGTCTCGCTACGCTCGCCGAAGGATGACGAAAGATCAGAGCCGCTGAAACGCCATCCCGTCCGCGTCGAACAGGTGGGCCTGATCGGCGGCGACGTGGAGTCTCAGGGCGTCGCCCGTGGCCGGGCGGATGTCGCCGGGGAGCTGGACGGTCAACGTTTCCGACGCCCCGGCCAGATTCACATAGGCATAGGTGGCGTGGCCGAGGGTTTCGACGAAGGCGGCCTTCGTCGCGATGGCGTTGGCCTTGCCGGACAGGGTCAGGTGTTCGGGGCGGACGCCCAAGGTGACGCTGTCGCCCGGCTGGGCGCGGGAGGCGTCGACGTCGACGCGGATGGTCTCGCCGCCGGGCAGGGTGACCGAGGCGCCGCCCTTGCCGACGATGGAGAGCTCGGCCGGGATCAGGTTCATCTTCGGGCTGCCGATGAAGCCGGCGACGAAGAGGTTGGACGGGTGCTCGTAAAGCTCCATCGGCGAGCCGACCTGTTCGATGACGCCGCCGTTCAGGACCACGATCCGGTCGGCCAGGGTCATGGCCTCGATCTGGTCGTGGGTGACGTAGATCATCGTCGTCTTCAGCCGCTCGTGCAGGCCGGCGAACTCATAGCGCATACGCACGCGCAGGGCGGCGTCGAGGTTGGACAGGGGCTCGTCGAACAGGAAGACCTCGGGCTCGCGCACGATGGCGCGGCCGATGGCGACGCGCTGGCGCTGGCCGCCGGACAGGGCCTTGGGCTTGCGGTCGAGGTAGTCGGTGATGTTCAGGGTTTCGGCGGCGGCGCGGACCTTGGCGTCGATCTCGGCCTTGTCGGTCTTGGCCAGCTTCAGGCCGAAGGCCATGTTCTCGTAGACCGACATGTGCGGATAGAGGGCATAGGACTGGAACACCATGGCGATGCCGCGATCGGACGGCGACAGGTCGTTGACGCGCTTGTCGCCGATGGCGATGTCGCCCGAGGAGGCCTCTTCAAGCCCGGCGATGGTCCTCAGCAGGGTCGACTTGCCGCAGCCCGAGGGACCGACGAAGACGACGAACTCCCCGTCCTGGATGTCCAGATCGATGCCGCGCAGGACCTCTGTCGCGCCGAAATTCTTACGGATGCCGCTGAGCCGGACTTCGGCCATGTCTTCCTGCCTGGGACGTCTTGTTTTTCAGGCAGTGTAAGCGGTTACGCGGTTGGGGAGAAGCCTGAATGCCCTCAGTAGAGCCGCGCCAACCGTTCGGGCGTCCAGTCCGAAAAATCGAGCTGCCAGCGCCGGGGGTCGGGGTAGGCCCCTATCGACCTGATGAGGTCGAAAACGAAGCCGGGCCGGGTGAACAGCTCCTCGAACGTGAAATAGTAGCGGTTGGACATGAAGCGGACGAGGCGGCCGATGGCGGCCGGCGCGAGGGGTTCGGTCTGGTCCAGATCCTCCACACGACGTCCGCAATACCGGTGGTGCCCCGACAGGCCGAGCGAGATCACCGGCTTTCCGCACAGGACGCCCAGCAGACCGACCTTGGAAGAGATCGAGATGATCGCGTCGAACTCGGGCACGAGGGGGTCCGAGCCTTTCGAAAAGATTTCCGGCGGCGGCTGTCGCGACTGTTCGAAGCATTGCGCGACGTAGGGCGCGAGCCGATGCAGGGTCTCGTCGGCGGGGTGATGGGAGACGACGGCCTTCCAGCCCGGCGGCAGGGCCGCCAGACTGTGCGTCAGGAAGGCGGCGGTGCTTCGGCCTTCCCAGGCGCCCTCGACGCTGAGCAGCGGGCCCACCGGCTGAAGGGCGACCAGGGCGATGCGCTCGCCTTCCAGTCCGGCCTGACGTCGCCAGTCGCGAAAGGCGAGGCGGGCCTGCATCGCCTCGACGCCGCCGAACAGGGCCGTCTGGTGTTCCAGCGCCAGGCGCGAAAAGACGGCGTCGTCACCCGCCTGGTCAAGGATTTCCGTCTTGCAGGCGTTCAGGATGTTGCGGCCGTCGTGACCGCAGGGGTCCAGATAGAGGTTGTACGTCCCGTCCGTGCGGCGGATGTGGGACATGTCGTGATAGAGGACGACGCGGTCGGCGAAGACCTCTGCGATGTAGGGGTTTTCGGTCGAGCAGATGACCACGTCGGGCTCGAACCGGGACCGGAGCTCTGTGATCAGGGCGCGGTAGGCCGCGTTGCCCGGCTGCGGAGAGAACATGTCGACGGAGTTCGCCGTGGTTTCGAAACCCACGCCGGAGAGGATCGAGACCGGATTCAGCGGAAGGAGTTCGATGTCCGCCTGGCCTCCGTGGGCGGAGACCAGGGTCTGATACTCGTCAAGCAGCCAGGGGCTGGTCGCCAGGGCGTAGTGGACGTCGTCGGACAGGTTGGCGTTAATCAGGCAGCGCACGAAGTTGACGTGCGGCGCGAAGAACATGCCGTCATTCTGATAGATGACGGGGTCGATGAAGAAGAGGATTTTCATCGGTGCGAGGGGGGACGGGACACGGCTACGGACACGGGATCAGCTACTGAAATGAAGGCCCGCTCATCGCGGGGGCGGTCGACGGGGCGAACCGCGCCGCCCGATCCTCCCGAGGCCCGGGACAGGGTCCGGCCCCCGACGAGGTCGCCGTGTGCGCGCGCGAATGCAGGCGGCGAGGCGCAGCTCCCTTTCGCCTCCGCAATGAAGTTTTTCAGCCATGGGCTGTTTTTTTACACGCTTTGGGTGCTCGCGCAAAAGGTCAAGCTTGTTCGCGGACGCTCAGCGTGGGGACAAATCAGCGCAGCCTAGCCGTTCGACTTCTTCTTGCCCTTGAAGGTTTTGCCGGTCCCCTTGGGTTTGCCGGTCCAAGGCTTGTCGCCAACCGCTGCGGGCGCGGAGTCGGTGCGCGGGGCCCAGGGCTTCTTGGGGGCCTTGGGCTTGTCGACCCAGGCCGTCTTGCCTTCGGGCACGGGCGCGTCCTTGGTGCGCTTGACCCATTTGGGTTTGGCGTCGCCTTCAGCAGCGGCGTGGGCCGGGGCGTCGCGTTTCACCCAGGGCTTCTTCTCGCCGGCGGGAGCGTCATCGCGTTTGACCCACGGTTTCTTCTCGGAGCCGTCTTCCGAACGGGGGGCGCGGTCCTCGCGCGGCTTCCAGGCGGGCTTGTCGCCACGCGGGGCGCCGCCGCCTTCTTTCTTCGCCCAGGGCTTCTTCTCGGGGCGGTCGCCGTCGAAGGGCTTCTTGTCCCAGCGGCTGGCGGGCTTTTCCTTCGGACCGGGGGCGACGGCGTCGTTGACGGTCACACCGTCTTCCAGACCCGAGGCGATGGCGGCGCGGAACTTCGCTTCCGCCGCCTTGGTGATCTCGAACTTGGTCTCGCGGTCAAAGATCTTGATGGAGCCGATGTCGCCCTTGGTCACATGGCCCAGACGGCAGAGCGTCGGCAGCAGCCATTTGGGATCGGCGTTCTTGTCGCGGCCGATATTGATACGGAACCAGGCCATGTCACCGCCACGGGCGAAGTCGGTGAGCGGGCCGTCGCGCTGGCCGCGATCGTTCACGCCGGTGGCCTGGGCGCGCTTCATGCGGTCGTCGTCATAGACGTCTTCCGGCGAGGGCAGCTTCTGGCGGTAGAGGCGGATCAGGGAGGCGGCGATCTGTTCGGGCGAGGTCTTCTCGAGCAGCAGCTTGCCGAGCTCCAGGGCTTCCTCGTCATCGACCGGGGCGGTCAGGATGGGGTCGGCCAGCAGGCGGACGCGGTCCTGTTCGCGGATCATCTCGGCCGAGGGCGGACCTTCCCACTGGGCGGTGATGCCGGCCGACTGGAGCATCAGCTCGACCTTCCGGCGGCGGGTGTAGGAGACCATCATCACCGAGACGCCCTTCTTGCCCGCGCGGCCGGTGCGGCCCGAACGGTGAAGCAGGGTGGCCTTGTTGACCGGAATCTCGGCGTGGATGACCAGGCCCAGGTCGGGCAGGTCGAGGCCGCGGGCGGCGACGTCGGTGGCGACGCAGACGCGGGCATGGCCGTCGCGCAGGGCCTGCAGCGCCTCGGAACGGGCGGCCTGGGTCAGTTCACCCGACAGGCCGACGACGGCGAAGCCGCGTTCGCGCAGGGACGCGGTCAGGTGCTTCACCCGCTCGCGGGTGTTGGCGAAGACCAAGGCGCCGGGGGCCTCGAAGTAGCGCAGCACGTTGACCACGCCGAGCTCGACCTCGTTGGGGGCGATGCGGATGGCCTTGTATTCGATGTCGGCGTGCGAGCCGGCGCCGGCGACGGTGTCGATGCGGATGGCGTCGCGCTGATAGGTGCGGGCCAGCTGGACGATGTCGCGGGCCAGGGTCGCCGAGAACAGCAGGGTGCGGCGATCGGCCGGGGCGCTGTCGAGGATGAAGGTCAGGTCTTCGGCGAAGCCCATGTCGAGCATCTCGTCGGCCTCATCGAGGACGACGGCCTTGAGCCCGGACAGGTCCAGCGCGCCGCGTTCGAGGTGATCCTTCAGACGGCCGGGGGTGCCGACGACGATGGCGGCGCCGCGTTCCAGAACCCGGCGCTCGGCGCGGGGATCCATGCCGCCGACGCAGGTGGCGATGCGGGCGCCGGCCTTGGAGTAGAGCCACTCCAGCTCTTTCGACACCTGCAGGGCCAGTTCGCGGGTCGGGGCGATGATCAGGGCGGCGGGGGCGCCGTTGTCCTCGATGCGGTCGGCGTCACCCAGCAGGGTCGAGGCGAGAGCCAGGCCGAAGGCGACGGTCTTGCCCGAGCCGGTCTGGGCGGAGACCAGCAGGTCGCGGCCGGCTTCGGATTCCAGCACGGCGGCCTGGACGGGGGTGGGCTCGGCATAGCCGCGTTCGGAAAGCGCGAGGTCGAGCGCGGGATGACTGGCGGGGAAGGGCATGAATTGTCTCGTAGGGCGCTTCGGGGCGAAACGCGAGCTTGGGCGCGGATGTGCAGGGGGCGAGGCGCGCGCGGGTGCGGGTCACTTCTTGAAGGGGCGGCCCTTTGCGCCCGGAACAAGGCCGAATGGTGGTGATATATCAGATTCAGTAGGTGGCGGGGCGCCGTTCGTTGAAGTTGATGACAGGTGGAGAGGACGCGTTAGTGTGCGCGGGTCTTCCGGGGGGATTTCGATGTTCAGGACCGTTCTGATGGCCACGACCGCTCTGGCGGTTCTGGCGGGCTCGGCCGTCGCGCAGCAGGCCTTGCCGTCGGGCAGGGTCATGGCCAGCGCGCTGGAGGCAGGCGATGCGAAGCTGCAGAGCGGTGAGTTCTACGACAGCTGGGCCTTCGAGGGCCGGGCCGGGGAGCGGATCAGCCTGCGGATGTCGTCCAGCGCCTTCGACCCCTATCTGATCCTGAACGGGCCGAACGGCTTCTCTCAGGAGAATGATGACGCGGCGACGGGCGTGACCGACGCCGGTCTGGAGGTGACCCTTCCGACGACCGGGACCTATCGGCTGCAGACGACCAGCTTCCAGGCGGGCGAGGCGGGTGACTACCGGCTGATGCTGGCCAGGGGTGGGGCGCGCGCCGATCTGGGACCGGCGCAGAACGTCATTCCGCCGCCGATCGCGATCTCGACCACGCCGGTGCTGCAGGCGGGACGGACGGGCAGCGGCGATCTGAGGCGCGGCGACACGACCCTGTCGAGCGGGGAGTACGGCGACGTCTGGACGTTCCAGGCCCAGCGCGGGCGGACCTATACGATCACGCTGCAATCGGGCGATTTCGATCCCTATCTGGTGGTGCGCGGGCCGGGGACCTTCAGCGAGGACAATGACGACGACGCCTCGCGGCGCGGGTCTTCCGACAGCCGGGTGAGCTTCACCGCCCCCGCCGACGGCGAGGTCCGGGTCACGGCGACCAGCTATCAGGCGGGCGAGACGGGGCGATATGCGATCGCGCTGACCGAGGGCGGACAGGCGACGCAGACCGCGAGCAGCGGCGGGCGGCAGGCGGTCAACGGCGCGGCGGTCCTGAACCGGCCGTCGCGGCCGGGGACACAGCAGCAGGAGGCGGCGCCGGTCGCGGTTCCGGCCGATGCGGCGCCGATCAGCGTGGGTCAGAGCCGCGACGGGCGGCTGGGGCAGGGGGCCGAGACCCTGTCGAGCGGGGAGTTCGTCAACCGCTTCACCCTGAACGGGCGGCAGGGCCAGGCGCTGGACCTGCGGCTGAGCTCCAGCGAGTTCGACCCCTATCTGCAGATCACCGGCCCCGGCGGCTTCTCGGCCTTCAACGACGACGACGCGGACCGCGAGGGCAGCCACGACAGCCGGCTGATCGTCACACTGCCGGCGGACGGCGCCTATGTGATCGGGGCGACCAGCTATCAGTCGGGCGAGAGCGGACGCTATCGGCTGTCGGTCGCCGACGGGACGAATGCCCCGCCGCCCCGGCCGACGCAGAGCGCCACGCGTCCGACCACGGGCGGCAGCGGCCTGATGCGGATCGGCGATACGGTCTCGGGCGAGCTGCAGGGCGGGGACGAGACCCTCCAGTCCGGCGAATATGTCGACACCTACCGCTTCCAGGGCACGCGCGGGCAGAGGGTGGCGGTGGAGCTGACCTCCTCGGCCTTCGACGCCTATACGATCCTGAGGACGCCGTCGGGTCAGCAGATTTCCAACGACGACGGCGAGGACGGCACCAACAGCCGCCTCGATACGGTGCTGAGCGAGAGCGGCGAGTATGAGGTGATGGTGACCTCGTTCAACGCGGGCGAGACCGGCTCCTATCGCTTCAGCGTCGAGCCCAGCCAGGGCACGCCGCGTCAGGCGGCGGTTCAGGGCGGGCCGCGGGTGTTCGCGGTGATGGTCGGGGTGTCCGACTACGGCGGGGCGGCCAATAATCTCGAGTACACCGACGACGACGCCGAGAAGCTGGCCGACACCTTGCGGCGCGAGGGGGTGCTGAACCCCGCCAGCGTCACCCTGACCAATGCCGAGGCGACGGTGGAGGGGGTGCGGCAGGCCTTCCAGCGCGTCGCCGCCCAGGCCGGGCCGGACGACATGTTCCTGTTCTTCTTCTCGGGCCATGGCGACCAGAGCGACGCCGATCCCTCGGCGATCAGCGCCACCGAGCCGGACGGACGCGGCGAGGCCATCGTCCTGCGCGACGGCGAGATTTCGGACCGCGAGATGGCCCAGCTGTTCGGCGGCTTGCGGACCCGGTTGTCGCTGCTGGTGCTGGACAGCTGCTTCTCGGGCGGGTTCGCAAGGAACGTCGTCGACCGGCCGGGCGTCATGGGCCTGTTCAGCTCGGAAGAGGATCTGACCAGCGCGGTGGCCGACAAGTTCGAGGCGGGCGGATATCTGGCCCACTTCCTGAGAACCGGCCTGGCGGGCGACGCCGACGGCGACGGGGACCAGATGGTCACGGCGGGCGAGCTGGCCACCTATCTGCGCCGCCAGTTCTCCAGCCAGGCCGAGGGCGTCGAGGCCCAGACGACCGAGGGGCAGCGCAACTACCAGAACCTGGTCATCGACCGGGGCGGGGTCCAGATCGACGACGTCGTCCTGAGGCTGGGTACGGGCGGCAGCGCGCGTGGGGCGCACTAGAGGCTGGAATTGAAGCGGGCGGCGGGATCGAAATCCCGCCGCCCGTTCATACGCTTACGCTACGCTACTAGCCTCAGTGGAACTCGTTCGGGTTCGTGCTGTAGGCCTGAACGGGCTGACCGTTGACGTAGGCGGTCTGGCCCGAGGCGGTGTCGGAGTAGGTGGCCGAGGCTTCGTAGCGCGAGCCTTCGGCGGCGTGGGCCGAGTACTGGGAGCCGGTGGCCGCATCGACCGAGGCCGGCGAGGCCACGGTGCAGCAGTCGTCTTCCGGATGCGGCTGGGCCGGGGTGTAGTGGATTTCCGGCGGGGCCACGGTCACTTCCGACGGACGCACGCGGACATTGGGCGCTTCCAGATAGATCTGGGCGGGCGCGACATTGACCGGCGGGGCGTCGACATAGACGGGCGGGCCCTGGATGTAGACCAGCTGCGGCGGGACGTTGACCGGCGGCGAGGCCACGCGGACGCCCTGCGAGCGCAGGGTGACCGGACGCGGCGCCTGGGGCTGGCCGTAGAAGGGCTGGACATAGGCCGGGACGTCGCAGTCGCAGTTCCCCGGATAGGGCTGGGGCTGGGGCGCCGGAACCGGGGCGCAGGAGCCGCCGCCGTTGCCGTAGCGGTTCGGATAGCCGTTCCCCGGATAGCCGCCGCAGGGGTTGGGCTGGGGCGCCGGGACGGGGCCGCAGGCGCCGCCGCCATAACCATTGCCGTAACCGCCCTGATAGCCGCCCGGGTACGAACCGCCGTAGGGGCCGCACGAAGGAACAGGGGCCGGGGCCGGGGCAGGGGCGCAGGAGTAGCAGCCCTGGGCGCCGCCGCCCTGGTAGACGGTGGTGCTGGAGTAGCTGGAGCCTTGCGTATAGGCGACCGAGCCGCGGGTCTGGGTCAGGGCGCGGCCGAAGCCGGAGACCGAATAGCCGAAGGGCTGGCTGGGGCCGGCGACGCAGCCGCAGTCGTCCGAGATCTGGACGCCGCCGCCATAGCCGGGACCGGCCGGATAGAAGCCGTCGTCGACGTAGCTGTAACCGCCGCCGCCGCCGCCGCCCTGGATCGAGCCGTAGCCCGAATACGAGTGGGCGTTGATGGCGTTGCGGTAGTTCGCGCCGCCGTTGGCGTTCGCGTTCGCATTGGCGTTCGCATTGACGTTGACGTTGACGTTGGAATTGAAGTTCCCGGTGTAGGAGCCGCCGCCCGGACGCCCGCCGCCATGACCGCCGCCATGACCGCCACCGCCGCCCCAGCCGCCGCCGCCGCCGTGGCTTCCGCCTCCGCCGCCCGAACCGCCGCAGGTTCCGCAGCCGCCCGACGAGCCGCCGCCCGAATGGCCGCCGCCGTTGCCGCCGGCTCCGGCGCCGGCCCAGGCCGCTCCGGCCGAGGCCAGGGTTGCGGCGATCGCGATGATGATGACCCGTTTCACAGTGGTCGCTCCAATCTGTCTTTACAGGCCTAGAGCAAGAGGTGCGCCGCGTCGGGCGCTTGCACCGCACGCGGACAAACGGAAGGCGCGTTTACGCCCCGGGGGCGAGCCCGACGGCTGATTTCACTGACGAAGTTTTCGAAGCTTGGCCGTAAGGGCGGGAAACGGTCGCCCGGCGGGGGAAATGTAAAATCACGTCCGCCGCACACCGCCCGGGCGAAAACGGGCGTCGGGCTCAAACCCAGTGTGGGTCTGGGTTTGCGAGGTGCTGTGATGGGGAAGGGGTGGTGGATGCTGCAGGGATTGAACCTGCGACCCCCTCGGTGTGAACGAGGTGCTCTCCCGCTGAGCTAAGCATCCGTACCGGCTGGTCGGGGCTGAATCAGGCCTCGACCGGGGAGGCGGCGATGTAGCCCGCTCCCCGCCAAAGCGCAAGCGTCAGATGCCGCTCGCCTTGACCAATTCCGGCGCATCCGTCTCGGGATCGCCCGGGAGCCAGGCCACATGGCCGTCATAGATGTCCCGATTCAGCACACCTTCCTCGCGGGCGACCAGAACCGGGACAAGCATCTGGCCCGTGACGTTGGTGGCGGTGCGCATCATGTCGATGATCCGGTCGATGGCCACGATATAGCCGATCCCCTCCAGCGGCAGGCCGGCGGTCGACAGGGTCAGGGTCAGCATGACGATGCTGGTCCCGGGCACGCCGGCGGTGCCCAGCGAGCCCAGGACGGCGGTCAGGCCGATCAGGACGTACTGGGTCAGGGTCAGGTCGATCCTGAAATACTGGGCGATGAAGATCGACGCGATGGCCGGATAGATGGCGCCGCAGCCGTCCATCTTGACGTTGGCGCCGAGCGGCACGGCGAAGGCGGCATAGGCCTGGGGCACGCCCAGCCGCTCGACCGTCTGGCGCAGGGTGATGGGCAGGGTGCCGAGCGAGGAGGAGGTGGCGAAGGCCGTCTGCTGGGCCGCGAAGGCGCCGCGGAAGAAGGAGACGACCTTGAGCCCGTGCAGCTTCAGCAGACCCGAATAGACCACCAGGATGTGGAACAGGCAGGCCGCGTAGATGGCGACGATGAACTTGATCAGGGGCAGCAGCGCCTCCCAGCCGTAGCCGCCCACGACCGAGCCGATCAGGCCGAAGACACCGATAGGGGTCAGCTGGATCACCCAGCGGGTGATGCGGAAGACGATGGCCGCGCCCTCGTCGACCAGACGGCGGGCGTTGGCGGCGCGGTCGCCGAGCGCGACCAGGGCCACGCCGACCAGGGCCGAGAAGAAGATGATCTGCAGCACCTTGCCGTCGCTGAGCGCCTTGAACGGATTGGTGGGCACGACGCCGAGCAGGACTTCCAGCGGGGTCGGGATGACCCGGTCCTTGACCTCGCCCAGCGGCAGGTTGGACAGGCCCACGCCCGGGTTGATCAGGTGCCCGAAGGCGAAGCCGACCAGAACGGCGAGCAGGGAGGTGACGGCGAACCACAGCAGGGTCCTGAGGCCCAGCCGCACAGCCCCGGCGCCTTCGCCGAGCCTGGCGATGGAGGAGGCGATGGTGAACAGCACCAGGGGCGCGACCACCATGCGGATCAGGTTCAGATAGAGGTCCCCGATGGGCTGGAGCCAGGTCTCGGCCTGCTCCCTGAGGATCAGCCCCGCGACGATGCCGAGCGCGAAGCCGACGGCGGTGCGGATCCACAGGGGAATGGCGAAGAAGCGGGCGAGCATCGGCGAACGGCTTTCGGGGAAAGGTTCGCGAATGTGCGGGGTGCGGCGGAACACCGCAACCGGCGCGGTGGCGAAAGGATCGCGCCGGCCGGTTTAGAAAAAATCGCACCCGGGCTCCGTCCGACCTGCGTCGGGCGAGGGATCAGGCGTAGCGGCGGCGCTTCTCGGCCGACAGCAGGGTCGAGCGGACGAAGTCGGCGGGCGGATCGGTCTCGGCCAGCACCTGTTCCTTGATGGCGCGCGGCTCGCCGAACAGGTGGCCCTGACCCATGGAGATGTCGAGTTCGAGGATGTCGACGATCTGGCGTTCGTTCTCGCACTTCTCGGCGATGACCTCGATGCCGTAGCGGCGGGTCAGATGGGCGAAGTCGGCGGCCTGGATGTCGCGCAAGGAGGGGATCGGCGAGCCGCCGTCCAGATCCAGAAGCTGTTCGATCAGGAGGTCCGCGGCGACCTTGATGAAGCGCACGTCCGAACGCTGGAGGTCGGCGAAGTTCAGGTCCAGGGTCTGGACCTTGTCGATCGAGAAGCGGAAGCCGAGGTCGGCCAGACGGGCCATATTGCGCGCCTCGACGGCGCCGCGCGCTTCGAAATTGGCCTGACCCAGTTCGAAGATCAGGGCCTGGTTCAGGTCGCGGTTCTCACTGAGGAAGTCGAGGAACTGCGGGAAGAAGGTCTCGTCGCCCAGAGACGACAGGGCCACGTTGCAGAAGACCCCGACCTTGCGGTCCTGACGCGCCAGCCGGCGCACGATCTGGGCGCAGCGGAACAGCAGCAGGTTGTCGATGGCGGGGACCAGACCCTCGCCCTCGGCGATCGACAGATATTCGGCCGGCATCATGACGCGATCGGTGGCGTCGCGCAGGCGGGTGAAGCTCTCGTAGAAGATGGTCCGGCGCTGCGGCAGGCTGACCACCGGCTGGAGGTAGAGGTCGACGCGGTTCTCCGACAGGGCGTCGTGAACGGTCTTGAGCAGGATATTGCCCTGCTGGCGGCGGATGGCGTCGGGGCTGTCGGGCGCGACCATCGGGGTGACCGTCAGCCGCTCCTCGATGGATTCGCTCATTTGCTGGATCAGGCCTTCGAGGATGCGCACCTCGCCGGTCAGCTCCTCTGTATTGGTCAGGGCGCCGGCCTCGATGGCCTGGGCCAGTTCGGTCAGGGCGCCTTGGGTCGACTCCATCGCATCGGCCAGCAGGCGGTGGGCCTCACGGACCTGGGCGATCTCGGCCCGCAAGGCCTTGCGCTGGGCGCCGCCGGTGATGAACAGATGCATCGTCCCCAGAACGCCCAGGGTCCCGACGGTCGCCGCGAAGGCCGAGCCGCCGCCCAGACCCAGTCGCCACAGGAAGGCGCCCACCGTCATCGCCAGGAAGACGTAGCCGAAGAACAGGAAGGCGGTCGTCAGTGCGCGCATCGGCTGCCAGACTGGGGAGCCTCGCGTGATCAGACGAGGTTCCGGGTGGAATCGCCCGAGTATCAGGGTATCAGGACGGATCGGCTAGAGCGTCGCGGAAAGAAACCCGCGATGAAGCCTGGAAACGCCAACGGAAACTCAAGGGGATACGCGATGGAACTGTTCGATCTGACCGGCAAGGTCGCGATCATCACCGGCTCGTCCAAGGGAATCGGCAAGGCCATCGCCGAGCGGCTGGCCGAGCACGGGGCAAAGGTGGTCATCTCCTCGCGCAAGGCGGGGCCCTGCGATGAGGTCGCCGAGGCGATCAACGGCAAGTACGGGGAGGGCACGGCCATCGCCGTCCCGGCCAATATCGCCTCCAAGGAGGACCTGCAGCGTCTGGTCGACGAGACCAACTCAGCCTTCGGCAAGGTCGACATCCTGGTCTGCAACGCGGCGTCCAACCCATACGCCGGGCCGATGGCGGGCATCGCCGACGAGCAGTTCGAGAAGATCTTCCACAACAACGTCCTGGCCAACCACTGGCTGGTCCAGATGGTCGCGCCCCAGATGCTGGAGCGGAAGGACGGCGCCATCATGATCATTTCCTCGATCGGCGGGCTGCGTGGGAACGCTTTGATCGGCGCCTATAACGTGTCCAAGGCCGCCGACATGCAGCTGGTCCGCAACCTGGCGGTCGAGTTCGGACCGTCGAACGTGCGGGTCAACTGCATCGCCCCGGGCCTGGTCCAGACCGACTTCGCCAAATATCTGTGGGAGAACCCCGAGATCCTGGAAAAGACCGTCGAGCCCAATCCGCTGAAGCGGATCGGCCAGCCGGACGAGATCGCCGGCACCGCCGTCTATCTCTGCTCCCCGGCGGCGGCCTATGTGACGGGCCAGACCCTGGTCGTGGACGGCGGACTGACGATTGCCTGGTGAAGACCACAGGATTCCGCTCGGACAGGATATTGTCTGGCGGATTGAGGCCGTGGCGTTCGCGGCCCTCTTCGCCCTGCTCAGGGCGTTGGGGGTCGAGCGCGCCTCGGACTTCGGCGGCTGGCTGCTGCGGACCCTCGGGCCGCTGGTGGGGACGCACAAGATCGTCCGGCGCAATCTGAAGATCGCCTTCCCCGACATGCCTGCCGCCGAGCGCGACCGGCTGGCGGTCGAGCAATGGGACCGGACGGGCCGGACCTTCGCCGAGCTGGCGGTCATGGACAAGCTGACGCCCGAGGGCGGCCGGGTCGAGGTCGTGGGCATCGAGCGGCTGCACGCCGTGCGCGACAGCGGCAAGCCCGTGGTGCTGATCTCGGGCCATCTGGCCAATTTCGAGGTCATGGCGGCGGTGATCATGTCGGCCGGCGTGCCCTGTCAGGTCACCTATCGCGCCGCCAACAACCCCTATGTCGACGCCCTGATCCGCCAGAGCCGCGAGCGCTACGGCATCCGCCTGTTCGCGCCCAAGGGCGACGGCACGCGCGAGCTGATGGTCGGGATGAAGCGCGGCGACTCGATCGCCCTGCTGGTCGACCAGAAATACAATCAGGGGCCCGAGGTCCGGTTCTTCGATGAGCCGGTCAACGCCTCGCCGGGCGCCGCGCGTCTGGCCCTGAAGTTCGGCACGGTGATGCAGCCCCTGTCGGTGGTGCGCCTGCCGGGCGTGCGCTTCCGCGTCACCGCCCATGAGCCGATCGATGTTCCGGACACGGGCGACAAGACCGGCGATGTTCTGCGCGGCATCCAGGCCGGCAACAGCTTCGTCGAGGACCGGGTGCGCGAGGTCCCGGAGGACTGGTTCTGGGTCCACAAGCGCTGGCCCGACAGCGTCTATGCGGCGCTGGGTCCGCTCGACGCCTGACCGACCCGGGCCTGAGACCTATTTGGCGTCGCTGATCCGGCGGAAGGGACCCTGATAGCCTGCGGCATTGGCGCGTCGGCGATCCGGCCCGAAATAGCCCTCGGTCTTCACGAACGGACGCGGGCGGATGATGACCGCCTGGATGCGGTCGAAGATGGCCTTGGCGGTGATCGGCTTGACCACGAATTCGGTCACTCCGGCGTCGCGCGCCTCCATCACCCGGGCCCGCTCGGAATGGCCGGTCATCATGATGATCGGCAGATAGGGATTGGGACTGTCCGGGCTGTTGCGGACCAGACGCGTGAACTCGACCCCGTCCAGCGGGAACATGTTGAAATCGACGATGGCGATGTCGGCCGGATGCTCGCGCAGGGCCTCGAGCGCGGCGGCGCCGTCCGCCACCTCGCGAATCTTGCGGATGCCCGCCGATTGCAGGATCGCCGAGGCGATGGTGCGCATGGGTGCATTATCGTCGACCAGCAGGACGCTGAGCGAATGAAGAGACGACATGAATTGATCTGACCGTAGCGCCGAATCCGGCGCGCCCGGTTGTATGTTAGGCGCCTAAACGGCCACGGTCCATAAAGGCCGAAGTTTCAACCGGATTCCAGTCAAGCTTCTCAACCTGAAGTAGTTGGCGCCGCTGCGCCCACCATCAGGGACGGGTCCAGATTGCGGTCCCGCCATTTCATCCGCCAGCACAGGTGCGGACCGGTGGCGCGGCCCTCCATGCCGACCCGGCCGATCTCCTGACCCCGCGCCAGCCTCTGGCCCACGGCGACGTCGATCTGCGACTGGTGCAGGTAGCAGCTGACCAGACCCTGGCCGTGGTCGATCAGGACGAGGCCGCCCTCGAAATGCATGCCCGAACGGCTGAAGGCCACGACGCCGTCGGCGGGCGCGCGGATCGGCGTGCCTTGCGGCGCCGCCAGGTCGATACCGTAGTGGGGGCGGGCCGGGGTGCCGTTCAGGATCCGCTGCGCGCCCCACAGGCTTGAAATCCGGTAGGTTTCCAGCGGCCAGATGAAGCCGTCCCGGAAGTCGTCGGTGTCGGCCTTGCTGGCGAAGCCGACGGCCTTGAGCGCGGCCTCTTCCTTGATCCGCTCCAGCAGGGCCGGGTCTGTCGGCTCGACCGTCGCGGGCGGCAGGCCGTCGATGCGGCTCTCCGGAAAGGTCCCGGGGGCGATGTCCAGGGTGCGGCTCAGGCTGGTCAGGGCCGAGCGCGCCTCGATCGTCGTCGAGGGGCCGGCGTCGCGGTCGAAGCCGACCACGAACAATCCGTGCTCCGACGCCGCCGTCAGGGGCTCGCCGTCGACGTGGATGGCGGCGCGCGGCCAGGTGCGGCCGAAGGCGAAGCCGCCCTGTCGCCACTGGCCGTTCAACGTCAGGCTGGGCTCGTCGGCGAAGGCCGGCGGGGCTGCGGACGCCAGCAGGGCTGACCCGGCGCCGACGATCAGACCCCGACGGCTGGGGATCACTGGCCGGGGACCATGCGGGTCAGGGCCTCGGCGGGGCTGGCGTAGGGCTCCTGCCGTTCCGCCGACCAGTAGCGCAGCGCCTCCAGCGGGATGGTCTTTCCCGATACGGAGCAGACCACATAGGGGCCGGGTTTGAGCACGGCGAACTCGCCGTCGCCGTAGTGCAGGGTGGCCGGGCCGGTGGAGGGATCGATGGCGTTCATGAGCGGAAGATAGCGCGGGTCTCGGGACGGCGCCATCAACAGTGCGTCACTGGAGATTCCGTAATCCTCCCCCGGCGGGGGAGGGGGGACTGCGAAGCGGTGGAGGGGGCTGATCCCAGACGCCGCATGTGGCTTGAGCCCCCTCCGTCTCCTCGCAAGCGCTCGGAGCCACCTCCCCCGATGGAGAGGATCAGGAAGCTAGAACAAATCGCCCTGATCCACCGGACCCGGTTTCGGCTTCGGCGCAGGCTTCGGCTTCGCAAGAACCGGCGCCGCCACCGGCGCATCGCCCCCGCCGTCGATCCTCGCCCCCTTCGATCCATCGGGGAAGACCAGGGTCACGGCCTGGCCCGGCGACAGGGCGGCGGCGCTGGCGATCATGCGGCCGGTCTCGTCGTCGATGCGGGCGAAGCCGGGCTTGGGCCTCTTCGGATCGAGACTGGCCAAGGCCCGCGACAGGCCGTGCAGCCGGTCCTGGGCGCGTTCGATCCGGCGGGGGATCGGCACGGCCAGACGGGCCGCGACGCCCTCCAGCCGGTCACCGCGCCGCTCGATGGCGCGGTCCAGCAGAGCGCGGCTGAGGCGGCCGCCCACGGCGACCAGACGCCGCTCGTGCAGGTCCGCATTCCTCTGCAGGCCCGAAGCCAGACGGCTCGAGGCGTGATCCAGCCGCTGCTGGGCCAGGGCCACCAGCTCTTCCGGCCGGGCGGGCAGGCCGCGCGCCACGGCCCTGAGGCGGGTGCGCCGGTCTTCCAGCAGCCGCGACCCGGCCCGGTCCAGCCGCCGCTCCAGATCCGCGACGGCGAAGCGCAGGTCGGCCAGTACGGGGGTCGCGATCTCGGCCGCGCCCGTCGGCGTCGGCGCGCGCCGGTCCGAGACGAAGTCGATCAGGGTGGTGTCGGTCTCATGCCCCACGGCCGAGATGATCGGGATGGAGGCCCCCGCCACCGTCCGGGCCAGGCCCTCGTCGTTGAAGCACCACAGGTCCTCGACCGAGCCGCCGCCACGGGCGACGATCAGCAGGTCCGGGCGGGGGATTGGCCCGTCAGCCTTCATGCTGTCGAAGCCGCGAATGGCGTTGGCCACCTGGCCCGAGGCGGCGTCGCCCTGGACCACCACCGGCCAGACGATGACACGGCACGGCCAGCGCTCGGCGATACGGTGCAGGATGTCGCGGATGACGGCGCCGGTCGGGCTGGTGATCACCCCGATGGTCGCGGGGAAGGTCGGGATGGGCTTCTTGCGCCCGACGTCGAACAGGCCTTCGCCCGACAGCTTGACCTTCAGCCGCTCCAGCTGGGCCAGCAGGGCGCCGGCGCCCGCCGCCTCCATCGATTCGATCACGATCTGATAGGACGACCGCGCCGGATAGGAGGTGATCTTGCCGGTGACGATGACCTCCAGCCCCGTCTCGGGCCGCACGCCCAGACCGCGCACCGAACCCTTCCAGATCACCCCGTCGATGGCCGCCTTGTCGTCCTTGAGCGTCAGATAGACGTGACCCGAGGCGTGGAAATTGACCTTGGACACCTCGCCGCGCAGCCGGACATGGCCGAACCGGTCCTCGAGCGTGCGCTTCAGGGCGAAGGCCAGTTCCGAAATGCTCTGGGGCGGGTTGTTGTCCCGCGCGGGCTCAGGCGCGTCGGCCGGGCCTTCGAAAACATAGGAGTCGTCACTCATTGCGGCACTCTAGCGCGGCCGCGTGATTGGCGGAAACGGCGATGACCGACTATCCTCAGGCGATGGCCGATGCTCCCGGAACCGACCCCGACGATCAGGATCCCTATGAGGAGGAGCTGGAGCGCCGCAGCGACACGCCGGCGGTCAGTCCATGGCTGATCGTGGGCCTGATCTTCATGCTCGGCGCGTTGGTCTATGTGGTCTCGGCGCTGCTGTAACGCCTCGTAAACCCAGTCGCTGCTTGACCGGAGCGCCTCAGACGGTCATTGCCCGCCCATGAACATCCTGCTTGTCGGATCGGGAGGGCGCGAACACGCCCTGGCCTGGAAAATCGCCGCTTCGCCCCTGACGAAGCGACTGGTGATCGCGCCCGGCAATCCGGGGATGGAAAAGCTCGGCGAACTGCGCGGCGACCTGAAGGCCGACGACGCAGACGGCCTGGCGGCCCTGGCGCGCGAGATCAAGGCGGATCTGGTCGTGGTCGGTCCCGAGGTCGCGCTCGCGGGGGGCCTCGCCGACCGTCTGGCGGCGGCGGGCATCCCCTGTTTCGGCCCGACCCAGAAGGCGGCCCAGCTGGAGACCTCCAAGGCCTTCTCCAAGGGCTTTCTGGAGCGGCACGACATTCCGACCGCCGGCTACGGCGTCTATGACCGCGTCGCCGACGCCCGCGCCGCCCTGAACGTCTTCAAGCCGCCTTATGTGATCAAGGCCGACGGTCTGGCCGCCGGCAAGGGCGTGGCCATCAGCCCCGACAAGCCCGACGCCGAGGCCGAGATCGAGCGTATGCTGGGCGGCCGCTTCGGCACGGCCGGCGCCCGCGTGGTCATCGAGGAGTTCATGGACGGGGAGGAGGGCTCCCTCTTCGCCCTGTGCGACGGCCAGCGCGCCGTGCTGTTCGGCGGCGCCCAGGACCACAAGCGCGCCTTCGACGGCGACATCGGCCCCAACACCGGCGGCATGGGCGCCTATTCCCCCGCGCCCGTCTTCACGCCCGAGCTGGTCGAGACGGTGGAGCGTGACATCGTCGCCCCGACCATGACCGGCATGGCGGCCGAGGGCGCGCCCTATCGTGGCGTCCTCTACGTCGGGCTGATGGCCACGGCCGAAGGGCCCAAGGTCGTCGAATACAACGCCCGCTTCGGCGACCCGGAATGCCAGGTGCTGATGATGCGGCTGGCCGGGGACATCGTGCCGGTCCTGCTGGCCTGCGCGCGCGGCGATGTGTCCAAGGTCGCGCCGCCCGCCTTCAAGCCGCAGACGGTGATCTGTGTGGTCATGGCCGCCAAGGGCTATCCCGACAGCCCGCTGGAAGGCTCGATCATCCGTGGCGCCGAGCAGGACTTCGGCCCCCACGTCCAGGTCTTCCACGCCGGCACCAAGCGCCGTCCGGACGGCCAGCTGGTCGCCGCCGGCGGCCGCGTCCTCAACGTCTGCGCCGAGGGCGACGACATCGCCCAGGCCCGCGAGCGCGCCTATGAGGCCGTGCGCAAGATCGACTGGCCGGGCGGCTTCAGCCGCTCCGACATCGGCTGGCGCGCGTTGGACAGAGAGTAGGCTTTAAGCCCAGGCGAACAGCAGCCGGCCGGTGCCCATGCGCTCACGCAGGGTGGGCAGGTCGGTGTGGGCGGTGGAGAAGCAGCCGTAGCTGCGGCCCAGCTTGCCTTCGCGGGCGAGGAAGTCCGGATCGGCATAGTTGGCGCCGTGGACGATGATGGCGCGCTCGCGAGCCAGGTTGTTGGTGTACTCCAGCCCGTCCAGCAGGACGTTCGGTCCTTGCGAGCCGCCCCAGCTGGCGCCGGCGGTGGCGTAGGCGCCCACCGAGGACATGTAGCTTTCCGGGGTGTTGGAGAAGTTGCGGGCATAGCCGGAGTGCTGCGGGTCCGAGCCGCGGCCGTGGCAGGTGCGGAAGGCCTTGACCTGACCGCTGTACAGATCGACCTCGTACAGCCTCTCCTCGCCCGAGAATTTCTGGAAGTCGACCAGATACATGCGATCGCGCAGGGGCAGGCGGTCGTGGTGCACGTCCAGCGCCTGCATGGCGCGCTGCATCAGCTCGGGCCGGACCTGACGATAGGGATCGAGCGGCGGCGGGGTGTATTGCGTCTGCTGGACGGCCACGCGCGGCGCGGGAGGCGGAACCGGGACGGAGGCCTGTGCGAGCTGAACCGGGGCCTGAACGGCCTGGTTGGTGGCGCAGCCGGCGAGCATCGCCGATCCGCCCAGAATAAGGCCTCGTCTCGAAAGCCGCATGCGACGCCCCTCGCGCGGTTGATGTTATGCCCTAACGTGTCCCATGAAATTCCCGCCGGGCCAACCTGAGCCTTGGCGTCGGGCCGATCCCGTCTATGGTGAAGCGGCTGTTTTCAGGAGGGGTTTATGACCAAGGTGAGCGTGGCCTTAGGCCTATTGTGTCTGGCGTTTGGCGGAAGCGTCGCCGCGCAAACCCCCACGCCCCCGGCCAATTCTCCCGATACGGGAACCATGTTCGTCCAAGTGGGGCGGCTTCTGGCCGATCCCGCCACCGGCGTTGTGCAGCGCGATAAAACTCTCGTGATCACGGGGAACAAAGTCGTGGATATCCGCGACGGCTTCGTCGGAGATGGCAATATTGTCGATCTGCGCGACGAATTCGTCCTGCCCGGACTGATCGACAGCCACGTCCATCTGACCAGCCAGCAGAGCGCCAACAGCCGGCTGGACGAGGTCACACAGTCCAATGCCGATCAGGCCATGATCGGGGCCGGCAATGCGCGCAAGACCCTGATGGCCGGCTTCACCACCGTCGCCGACCTGGGCGCCTCGAACGAGGCCATCTTCGCCCTGAGGAACGCGATCCGGCGCGGCGACGTGCCCGGACCCCGCATCATCGCGGCGGGGTCGGCGGTGTCGATCCACGGCGGCCATGGCGACGTGAACGGCTTCAGCGAAGACATCATGCACATCCTGTCGCCCGAGAGCGTCTGCTCCGGCGCCGACGACTGCATGCGCGCCGTCCGGCTTCAGGTCCGGGCCGGCGCCGACATCATCAAGATCACCGCCACGGGCGGGGTCCTGTCCAACACCGCCGCCGGTCTGGCCCAGCAGTTCACCGACGAGGAGCTGGCCGCCATCGTCGGCGCCGCTCACCGCATGGGCCGTCAGGTCACCGCCCACGCCCACGGCACGGACGGCATCAACGCCTTCCTGCGCGCCGGCGGCGACTCGATCGAGCACGGCACCTATCTGGACGACGAGTCGATCCGGCTGTTCCACCGGCAGGGCGTCTGGCTGGTCCCGACCCTGATGGCGGGCGATTTCGTCTATCGGATCGCGTCCGGCCCCAACAATTTCTTCACCCCGGCCCAGACGGCCAAGGCTCTGGAAGTCGGGCCGAAGATGATCGACATGGCCCATAGAGCCCATGAGGGCGGGGTGCGGATCGCGTTCGGAACCGACACGGGCGTCTCGGCGCACGGCGACAACGCCCAGGAGTTCGCCCTTCTGGTCCGGGCCGGGCTGACGCCGCTGGAGGCGGTGCAGGCGGCGACGGTCGGGGCGGCCGAGCATCTGCGCATCTCGGGCGAGGCCGGCAAGATCGCGGTTGGGATGCCGGCGGACCTCGTCGGCGTCCACGGCGATCCGCTGACCGACGTCACGACCCTGGAGCATATGGCCTTCGTGATGAAGGGCGGGGTCGTCTACCGCCAATAGGTCCTTCTCCCCTTGCGGGAGAAGGTGCCCCGGAGGGGCGGATGAGGGGTCATGCCGACGTCTGACGTTGGCCGCTTCCTCACTTCACACGCCTGCGTGACCCCTCATCCGTCAGGCTTCGCCTGCCACCTTCTCCCGCAAGGGGAGAAGGAATTTCACGAAGCCCGCCTCGTCCTCGAACCGCGCCACGACGGGCCAGGAGACGACCTTCGCGCGCCATTCGGGGCTGAGGCGGACCCAGTCCTTCTCGGTCGTGACCAGTCCCGCGCCATGCAGTTCGGCGCGGTCGGCGAGGAAGCGCAGGTCTTCGGGCCGATAGTCGGCGTGGTCGGGGAAGGGCGCGAAGTCGGCCAGATCGCAGCCCGCCGCGATCAGCGATCGCTCGACCTTCCACGGCTTGGCGATGCCGGCGAACCCGACCTGAGGTCCCGAAGGCGGCGGCCCGGCGGGCTCCAGCCGGGCGATGAAGACGGGCAGATCGCCGAACGCTGCGACCAGTTCCGGATCGGCCTCGGGCAGGTCGGCGGGCAGCAACACCACCACGGCGTCGGCGCGGGCCAGCCCGGCCTTCAGCGGCTCACGCATCGGGCCCGAGGGGAAGACCGAGCCGTCGCCGAAGGGCCATTCCTCGCCGCGCGTCTCGCCGTCCACGACGATCAGGCTGAGGGTCTTGTTCAGCTTCATGTTCTGGTGGGCGTCGTCCAGCACCAGCGCCTTCGCCCCCGCCGCCACGGCGGCCTCGGCGCCCGCGATCCGGTCGGCCGAGATCCAGGCCGGGCTGTCGATAGCCAGCATCAGGGGCTCGTCGCCGACGTCGGCGGCGGTGTGGACGGCGGGATCGACCCGCAGCGGCCCCTTCAGCGTCCCGCCATAGCCGCGTGACAGGGCGGCGGCCTCGATCCCCGCCGCGCGCAGCAGCCGCAGGGTCTCGCGCGCCACCGGCGTCTTGCCCGAGCCTCCGACCGTCAGATTTCCGATGGAGACGACCGGCACGCCCGGATCGACCGGCATCGCCCTCGCGATCCGTCGCGCGGTCACGGCGGCCCACAGCCAGGAGGCGGGCTTGAGCAGGGTGCGGGTCACCCGGGCGTGGTTGCTGTCGCGGATGTACCACCAGCGGGGCGTCGACAGCTTCACGGGCGACCTCCGGAGGGCGGCAGCAGCGGCTGCAGCGCGTCCCACAGCCGGTCGAGGCCCGCCCCGGCGTCGGCGGCGGCCTTCCTCGCCCGCTCGCCCATGGCCCGGGCGGCGGCGGGATTGTCCAGCAGGGGCGTGATCACGTGCGGCAGGTCGGCCGGGGCCGCGACCACGGTCAGGCCGCCGGCCTCATGCAGGGCTTCGGTGACCTCGATCCAGTTCGGATAGTCGGCGCCCGAGACCGAGGGCTTGGCCAGCCGCGCGGGTTCCAGCGGATTGTGCCCGCCGACGGAGGCCTGACCGATGGCCGGGCCGAAGCTGCCGCCCATGATCACCACATCGGCCAGCCGCAGGAACAGGCCCAGCTCCCCCAGGGTGTCGGCGACATAGAGGTCGGTCCCGCCGTCCAGCTGGCCGCCGCGCGAGCGCATGACGAAGCGATAGCCGTCGCGGGTCAGCAGGCCCGCGATCTCGCCCGCCCGTTCCGGGTGGCGCGGCACGATGACCAGACAGACCCGCACGGGCAGGGCGTCCAGGGCGTGGACGATGGCGATCTCCTCGCCCTCGTGGGTGCTGGCGGCGACGATCACCGGCCGGTCGCCGATGGCGGCGCTCAGGCGGCTGAAGGCGGCGGTGTCATGGGGCAGGGGGGCGCCCGAGAGCTTGAGGTTCACCAGCCCGTCGACGCGCGCGCCGAGCCGCTCCAGCCGCTCCGCCGAGGCCTGATCCTGCGGCAGGATGCGGTCGTAACTCGACAGGATCTGGCGGATCGCGCCGGGGAAGCGGCCCCAGCCCCTGGCCGTCTTCTCGGTGATGCGGGCGCTGACGAGGGCCAGTTTCACGCCGCGGGCCCTGGCCGCCGCGATCAGATTGGGCCACAGCTCGCTCTCGACGAAGACGCCCAGCGTCGGCCGCCAGTGGTCGAGGAAGGCGGCGACGACCTGCGGTCCATCGACCGGGGCAAACTGGTGGATGACGCCCACGGGCAGCCGCTGGGCCAAGAGGGTCGCGGAGGTCAGGGTGCCCGAGGTGACCAGCACCGTCAGTTCCGGCCGCGCCTTCCTGATGCGATCGACCACCGGCAGCAGGGACAGGGTCTCGCCCACGCTGACGCCGTGCAGCCAGACGAGGTCGCCCTCGGGCCGCGCCGTGCGGGTCAGGCCCAGCCGCTCGTCGACCCGAACCGGGTCCTCCTTGCCCTGTTTGACCCGCGCATCCAGCAGGCGCGGCGCCAGAGGCTCCAGCATCTGGGTCACGAGGCGGTAGAGGAGAAGCGCCGGGCTCAATCGGTGAGGCCCGTGATCGCGTCCGCCCGCGCCTCGACCGCGTTCAGCTTCGCGGTCCAGTCCAGCGCCACCTCGGCCAGATCGCCGTCCGCCGGGAAGCGGTCGATGTCCCAGACGATGGCGCCCTTGCCGAAGGGCAGGGGCAGGACGGCCTTGTCCCAGCTCTTCAGCCGGATCGCCGGGCTGCAGCTCATGCCTATGAACAGGACCGGCGCCTTGGACAGTTTGGCCATCAGGGGCAGGCCCTCGGCCATCTGCCGGGCCGGGCCGCGCGGGCCGTCGGGGGTGATGGCCAGGGCGCCGAGCTTCAACTGCTTCAGCCCGTCGCGCAGGGCCTGGGTCCCGCCCTTGGCCACCTCCGCCTTGTCCTTGTTGGCCGAGGAGCCGCGTACGGCGGGGAAGCCCTGCAGGGCCACGGCCTTGGCGATGAACTGGCCGTCGGGCGACAGGGAGATCAGGGCCTTGGCCGGCTGGGCCACGTCCAGCGGCCAGCACGAGGGGGAAAGGCCGATGCGCGAATGCCAGAAGGCGCACAGCACTCCGCCGCCCTCGGCCCAGACGCCCTCGGCGACGCCGCGGTTCTCATAGGTCCAGCGGATGGTCTTGAAGCAGAACGACATCCAGCCCGCCAGCACATGGGACAGGATCGACTGGATGACGGGATTTCGGAGCGGCCTCACCTCAGGCGACCGTTTCCACGGCGGGCGTCCCGTCCAGCGACTGCTGCTTCGCCAGGCGGGCGTAGAGGCCGCCCTTCCTGACCAGCTGGGCGTGGGTTCCGGTCTCGACGATGTGGCCCGCCTCCAGAACATGGATGCGGTCGGCGTTCATCACGGTCGACAGGCGGTGGGCGATCATCAGGGTGGCGCGGCCCTCCATCAGCCGCTCCAGCGCCGCCTGGACCAGGGCCTCGCTCTCGGTGTCGAGCGCCGAGGTGGCCTCGTCGAGCAGCAGGATGGGGGCGTTCTTCAGGAAGGCGCGGGCGATGGCGACGCGCTGGCGCTGCCCGCCCGACAGCCGCATCCCGCCTTCGCCCGCCCGGGTCTGATAGCCGTCCGGCAGGGCCGTGATGAAATCGTGGGCGGCGGCGGCGCGGGCGGCGCCCTCGATCTCGCCCTGGGTCGCGCCCTCGCGGCCATAGGTGATGTTGGCGGCGATGGTGTCGTCGAACAGGAAGGGCTCCTGGGTCACCAGTCCGATATGATCGCGCAGGTCGGTCAGGCTGAGCTGGCGCAGGTCGACGCCGTTGACCGTGATCGCACCGGCCGTGACGTCGTAGAAGCGCGGCAGCAGGCTCAGCAGGGTGCTCTTGCCGCCGCCCGACGGTCCGACCAGGGCCACCGTCTCGCCCGGCGCGACCGTCAGGGACACGTCGCTGATCGTCGGGGCGGTTTGCGAATAGGCGAAGGAGACGGCCTCGAACACCACCGTCGCGGGGCCGGTCGGCAGGGCGACGGGATCGGCCGCCTGACGGATCTCGGGCTCGATATCCAGGGAGGCGAACAGCCGCCGCGCCGCCGTCAGGCCTTCGGTCATGATGGTCTGCAGATTCACGACCTGACGCAGCGACTGGCCGGCCAGCATCAACAGGCCGATGAAGGCGGCGAAGGCGCCGACGCTCATCTGGCCGTCGCGCGACTTCCACCCGGCATAGGCCATGACGGCGGCGACCACGATCATGGCCACCAGATTGCTGAACGGACCGGCGAAGGCCTTGGAGTCGGCGCTCTTGATCACATGGCGCTGGCGGCGGGTGACGACGTCGCCGACGCGGGCCTGCTCGGCGGCCTCCTGGTTCTCCAGCTTGATCAGGCGGACGCCGTCCAGGTTCTCCATCAGGGCGGTGGACAGGGTCTCCGTCTCCTTCATCGCCCCGACGGTGGCCTTGCGCGTGCGCTTGGAGAAGCGGCGCAGCACCAGGCTGATCAGGGGCACGCCCAGCAGAACGACGGCCGTCAGTTCCCAGTCGATGAAGGCCATGGCCCCGATGACGGCGAACAGGGTGATGGCGTTCTGGGTGTAGTTGACGACCCCGTTGGTGAAGGCTTCGCGCACCAGATTGGCGTCGAACAGGACCGAGGCGACGAAACTGCCCGAGTGCTGGCTGCGCAGCCGGGCCAGGTCGGCGCGGATCATGGCGCCGAACAGCCGCACCTGGATGTCGCCGACGATGCCGTGACCCAGCCGGTTGACCAGCGCCGCCTGACCGAGGGAGGCCAGGGTCCAGATGACCGCCACGAGGACGATCGCGCCGGGGATCGCCCACAACGCCTGATCCGGCGAGACGGCGATCAGCCCCCACAGTTTCACCGGCACGGTCTGGTCGACGAACAGGCCGTTGATGGCCGGCTCCAGCAGCTTCAGGGTCGCGGCGTTCAGCCCGCCCGCGGCGATGGCGCACAGGATCGAGGCGAACAGGGGCGTCTTGTGCCGCGAGAGATAGTCGCGCCAAATCCGCGCCAGCAGGGGGCGCAGACCTTCGTCTTCGTCGGTTTCAACCGGGAGCGGGGCAGGCGTCGTCATCGGACGGAGGTCGGACGGACGGCCCGGCAAGTCAAGCGGGGCGATCCTCTTACTCGCGGACTGTGACCTTCGGGGTGCCGTCGGTGATCAGGGTCTGGCCCGGCGCCGCGCCCTCGATCGGTCTGGCCGGGGCGACTGTCGGATTGGAGGCGTAGCGGCCGCCGTCGAACGGAATCAGGGCCTCGTGCGGGGCGGCCCCGCCGCCGGCGACGCCCACCGCCAGATCGGGCAGGCCGTGACTGCGGCTGTCCAGCACCCGCACCGGGGTCTGGACCACGGTCAGCCGGCCGACCCGCTCGAACCCGGCCTCGGTCTTGCGCGCCACCAGCAGGACACAGCCGCCCGAGCCGCAATAGTCGCCGCCGGTCAGATAGGCGAAGCCCAGGCCGTCCGGGTCCGCCGCCGCGGCGTATTGCAGAGGCATGCCGCCGTCCTTGACCTGATCCCGGACCCAGGCGTCGAAGGCCGGATCGACGGTCGGGGCGGCCGCGGGCGGGGCCGGAACCGCCGGGGCGGGCGCCGCGGTCCCGGGCGTCTCCGCCGGCGCCTTGTCTACGGGCGCGGGCGAACAGGCCGCCGAGGCCAGGGCGGCGAGGACGGCGATGGGGGCGAGCGTCTTCATGGGCGGATCTCCTCTGGGGCGGGAGAGGATAGGGCGGGCGGCAACGGCGGGTCCTCAGGCGAAATCACCACCACGCCTGCGGGGTTCCCCGAGGGCCGTGCGCCATAGTCGGCCGGGGCCCCGACATAGTGGTCGTTGAGGAAGGGCAGCAGGACCTCGTTGGGCGCATGGGGGGCGCCGCCGCCGACCCTGGAGCCCGAGCCGCCGTCCACGGTCACCGAAATCCCCAGATTGGGCATGCCGTTGGTGGTGCTGGCCAGAAGCCGGATCGGGCGGTGCACGAAGCCGATGTCGCCCACCTGTTCGAAGGCTTCGCCGTTGCGGCGGAAGACGAACAGGTCGCAGCCCTCGGGGATGCACAGACCGTCGCCGACGACATAGAGCAGGGTCAGGGTCTGGCCCCCGGCCTGAACCGTCTTGCCGATGAAGCGGGCGTTCGATCGCGCGGGCTCGTCCAGCATCGCCCGCACGGCGGCGATCGTCGGGTCGTCCGGCGCCACGGCCGACAGCACCGGCGCCGGCTGGCCGGCGGCCACAGGCACGGCGGGCGGCACGGGCGGCTGGCCGGGATGACGGTCGGAGGATCGCGAACAGCCGGTCAGGGCCACGACAGCAGCCAGACCCACGATCCCGAGGCGCGCCGTCATCTGTGTGTCCCTCCCGGTTCGGTCGCAACCTAAAGCAAATCGCCCGCGTGTGTCGCCTGATGACGCGGCCGCAATGAACCTCTATCTGCGCCCCATGCCGCGTTTCGACCTTTCCACGCCCGCAGGCCGGTTCCATGCCGGTTGGGACTATTTCTGGAGCGACCACGCCTTCCTCAGGCTGGCGTTCTCGAACGCGCACTGGCTGGGCCCGGACCTGGTCCGCACCAACCAGCCCTCGCCGCGCCAGCTGAAGGGCTGGGCCGATCGGGGGGTGAAGACGGTCATAAACCTGCGCGGCGAGCGGGACGAGAGCTACTACTGGCTGGAGAAGGCGGCGTGCGAGGCCCTGGGCCTGACCCTGATCGACGCCCCGCTGGATTCGCGCGACGTGCCCGAGCCCTACCGCATCCACCGCGCCATCAAGCTGTTCCAGACCATCGAATATCCGGTCCTGATCCACTGCAAGTCGGGCGCGGACCGGGCGGGGTTGATGGCGGTGCTGTATCGCCACTTCCACCTCGGCGAGCCGATCCCGGTGGCCATGGAGCAGCTGTCCAAGAAGTATCTGCATAGCCGCGAGGGCCTGACCGGCGTCCTCGACTACTTCCTCGAGAAATACGTCCGCGAGATCGAGCCGACGGGGATGAGCTTCCTCGACTGGATCGACAGCCCCCTCTACGACCCCGAGACCATCAAGGCCGAGTTCAAGGCCGGCTGGTGGGGGACGCTGCTGACCGACAAGCTGCTAAGGCGGGAGTAGGGGCATGAAGGCCTGGTCCATCGTTCCGCCGTTTGAAATGTATGGAGACGGCGTCCCGGACGAACGGACGCAGGCCTCCATCACCCTAATCGCGAGAATGACATTCGACTGCCTGCGCAGCGGCGGTGACATTTTCCAGTTCGCCATAGATTGGCGCGACCCCGGAGCGCCCCTCGATGCGGGAGTGTTCCACGAAGATCTTGCCGAGCCGCACCTGATCTCCCTTCAGGGGGAAGATGATCTGCTTAACTGGATCAGATGCTCGGTCGATCCCAATCGGGTCGGCAAAGGCGACGTCAGATCCGTGGCGACGTGCCGTTCGGCCACTTTCGGCTGGGATGGGCAGGCGTTTCTGTGCCTGCGGCATGAAGACAGGGTGCCGGTCTCTCCGGACCCCACGCTTGCCGAGGTTCATGAGGAGCCCACGCTCCTCACCGGAACCGACTATTTCGACGGCTGGATACGCGACTAGGACGCGGGTCTGTCGCTGGTCGTCAGCCCCATGGCCCGCGCTTGGGCCCGGTCGAGGGCGGCTGGAGAGTCTCCGCCTGACCCTCACCCTGTTCCGCTGCGATCTCGGCCTCCCGCCGCGCCTTGCGGTCGGCTTCCCATTTGCGGAAGGCGGTGAGGGCGTTCTGTTCACCGCGCAGGACGAACACCCAGTAGACCAGCGCCGCCAGAAGACCGACCAGACTGGCGATCTGGACACCGTCCAGGGTCGTGCCGAACAGGGTCAATGGCGGGTCTCCGACTGCGAGAGGCCGCCGTCCGACAGGTCGGACACGGCCGGGGCATGGGCGAAGGGATCGTTGACCGAAGCGGGGGCGGGCGCAACCACCGGCGTTTCGGCGATGAAGTCGGTCCGCGACAGCGGGGCCCCGGACAGTGGAGCTTGGGCAAAGGCGTCGGGCTCGGCCGGATAGACAGGTTCAACCTGTTCGGCGGCGGCCTTTCCGGCCCGGGTCAGGGGCGGCTTGGGCAGCAGATGCGCCACCGCATGCCACCATGTCTCACGCGTGTGCCAGGCGACGATCGCCACGCCCATCAGCAGCAGGCTGAGGATGACGAGGAAGGGGGCCATGGAACACTCCGGTACGAACGCCCGTCCTGACTACACGAAGCGTGCCAGAACGGGGGCCCGTTCCCCTCGCGGGGGTGCGACCTAATGATCGCCGCGCGGGTCGATCATCTTGTGGGCGTGCAGGATGAAGAAGCGCATGTGGGCGTTGTCGACGGTGGCCTGGGCACGGGCCTTCCACGCCTTCTTGGCTTCTTCGTAGTTCGGATAGGCGCCGACGAACTCGACCTGCGACAGGTCGCGGAACACCGGGGCGTCCAGGTGACGCAGTTCGCCGCCGATGACGATGTGGAGCAGTTGCGGGGTTTCGACTTCGGTGTGGGCGCTCATCTGGGGTCCTTGACGGCGGGGAGGGGCTATGAGGCCAGCGGGATAGGCGCTGTGCGCCGGATGATCAACGGGTGCAGGGCCGGGGCGCTGCAAACCAGACTGGCCTGACGCGGGTCCGGGCGGTTGAACAGCCACGGCCGACCCTGATGATCCGAGACCCTGGCCCCGGCTTCGGTGGCGATCAGCCAGCCCGCCGCGACGTCCCAGTCCCACTTCGGCCCCATGGCGATCGCCGCGTCAAAGGCCCCCGCAGCGACCAGGGCCATGCGATAGGCCAGGGCGTTCCGCTTCTCATAGCGCATCGCCGGCCAGGGCTCGGGCCATTCGGGCCGTTCCATCAGCTGGGCGTCGGCCAGCACCGAGGCGTCGTCCAGACTGTCGGTGTCGGCCGGGGCTATGACCCGACCGTTTCGGCGCGCCCCGCCGCCCGTCGTGGCCACATAGGTCTCGTCCAGCTGGGGCGCATGGATGACGGCGGCGACCGGCAGGCCGTTCTCGACCACACAGATGGGCACGCACCACCAGGCGGCGTTCTTCATGAAGGCGCGGGTGCCGTCGATCGGGTCGACGATGAAGATGCGTTCGCGGCTCAGGCGCTCGCTCGAATCCGCCGTCTCTTCCGACAGCCAACCGTAGTCGGGCCGGGCGGTCAGGAGCATGTCCTTGAGCAATGCATCAACCGCCAGATCGGCGCTGGTGACCGGCGAACCGCCCGACTTGGACCAGATCTTGATCCCCCTGTCCCGCTCCGCCAGGGCCAGGTCGCCGGCGGCGATGGCGGCGGCGCGGATCAGTTCGAGGTCGGCGGCCAGATCGATCATTTGCCCGCGATGGCCACCGCGTCGAACAACAGGGAGGGGCTGTTGAAGGCCGAGCGGAACTCCAGGTCCGACCCCGGGACCATCCGCGCCCACAGGGCCTTCAGATTGCCGGCCACGGTGACCTCCGAGACCGGATAGGCCAGTTCCCCGTCCTCGAACCAGAAACCGGACACCCCGGCGGACCAGTCGCCGGTATTGCCGTTCAGCGAGGGGCCGAACATGGAGGTGACCAGAAGCCCGGTCCCGGCGTCGGCGATCAAGCCCGCCTTGTCGCGCAGGCCCGCCGTCAGGTGCAGGTTGTGCGCCGAGACGCCCGGAGGCCCCGCCAGACCACGCGAGGCGTGCCCCGTCGAGCGCAGGCCCAGCTGTTTGGCCGCGCCCGAGTTGAGCAGCCAGGTCATCAGGGCGCCGTCGTCGACGATATACTGCTTCTCGACCGTCACCCCCTCGTCGTCGAACGGGGTGGAGCCCAGGCCGCGCGGCCGGAACGGGTCGTCGATCAGGCTGACGCCCGAGGGCAGCAGCTTCTTGTGCAGATCGTCCTTCAGGAAGGAGGTCCCGCGCGCGATGGACGGGCCCGAGATGGCGCCCAGCAGGGGCGACAGGATCTGGGTCGCGACCCGGTTCTCGAAGATCACCGGGGCGGTGGTCGAGGCGATCTTGCGCGGGCCGGTGCGGGCCACGGCCTTGCGCCCGGCCTCGGCGCCGATGGACTGCGCGTCCGGCAGGTCGGAGAAGTGGCGGGTCGTCCGGCTCTCGCCGCCGCGCTCCATGCCGCCGTCCTTCTCGGCGATGACGCCGACGCCGAGCGAGAAGGCGCTGCCCTGATAACGGCCGTCGAAACCGTGCGAGGTCACCAGCCGCCATTCGCTGGAGGAGGTGGAGGCGTAGCCGCCCTCCGACCGGACCACGCCCTCGACGGCGAGTGCGACGCCCTCGGTCTCGGCGGCCGCGGCCTCCAGCTCGGCGGCCGAGCGTTCGGTGGCGTCATAGAGGTCGAGATCGCGGTGCGGCCCCATGTTCAGCCGGTCCTGCGGGGCCAGCATGGCGTAGGGGTCTTCGGGCGCCAGCCTGGCCATCGCCACGACCCGCTCGACCAGCCGGTTGCGGGTGGCCTCGGACAGGTCCGAGGCCGAGACCGAGGCCTGCCTCTGGCCGACGAAGACGCGCAGGCCCAGATCGCGCGACTCTTCCCGCTCGACCTCCTCCAGCGCCCCGTTGCGCACCCCCACCGACATCGAGCGCCGCTCGGACGTCACCGCCTCCGCGGCGTCAGCCCCCGCCTTCAGGGCGGCGGCGATCAGATCATGCAGGAGTTCAGGCGAAGCGGCGTCGGACATGCCCCGATATGGCCGACGGGGGAAGGAGACGCAATGACGGGGAGGGATTGGGGCGACTTGCAGTGTCTAGGCTACAGCCGAAAGCCGCTGTATCGCTTTGGACACTCACCTTGGTACCCTGCTCGCCCATGTTCTAAAAAGTACGCGGTCAGAACATAGCGTTGACGATCCGGATCGTGTCGTGAGTGACGGTCCAAGCCAAGGTGACGCGCCATTGGTCCAATTCAAAACTGTCGGATCGTTGCGTGCCGTAGGTGTCGAATGGTTTACCCACTTTGTGGCCTACGACTCTCAGCCGCGCCAACACCGCTTCCCACCGCCACTCGTCCTCTGGAAACGACTCCAGCACGTCCCGAACCATGTCCTCGACTGCGGGAGCGAGGATGATCTTAAAACCTTCAGGCGGCGCGCTAGCCCTCACGCAAACGACGCTCTGGCCCAGTCGTCTAGGTTGTCGGGGAGGCCAATGCTTTTCACGGCACCGGCAGCAACCGCCATCAGACCGTTTGCCTTCGTTTCCGACCACAGATCATCGTGAGAAAGCTCGCTGGCCTCATCTGCTGTCAGCTGGGTAATTGCCCGGGCCACTTCGTTGAGGACATCGATCTCCTCACCTGAGAAGGTCGTCAGATCGGGATCGGTCGTCGAGTACATTTGGCGACGGGTCGTTCCAACGATAGTTTTGACGGGCTCTTCATGAAGAAGCCCATCACTTCTCATTTTTGCGAGAACTGCTTCCAAACCTTTGGCGCAAGGACCGTTTGGCTTGCGAACGTAGTCTCGTGCTCCGGTGATTGAGACGCCGTGCCTGCGATAAAATTCGCAATCTGCGAACCACAGAACCTTGTTGAGCTTGGTCGCGCCAAGGGCCGCGCCGGGGTGGCGCGCAATGACGTAATGAGCTGCAAGGGCGAGGCGGTCGGGCACGGCTTATGATTCTCCTCTGGTCAAGCCTACATTGACTGAACAGTGATTAACATCGTCCTGTGGCGATAGCGGGGCCGCGTTGCAACGGTTCCATACTGGCCCTTCTCAGCAGACGCGTGGTGGTGCTGTCAGGTTGGGTGCCTTTTCGTACTCTGCCACCGCAACCAAACCTCCGCCGCCATCAGGTTCGGAACCCAGCACAGGAAGGAGATCGCCCGGTACCAGGGCAGGAAGTCCAGATCGAACACCTGCACCAGCGGCAGGTAGATCCTCAGCGTCACGGCGGCGAGGGTCAGGGCCCAGGAGCGGATCATCCAGCGGCGGTGGTCGGCGATGCGGCCCTGAACCGCCGCGCGCCAGCCCGCCAGGGTGAACCCGAGCCAGAGGACGGCCAGACCGCCGAAGCCCGCCGTGGCGATCGGTCCGGCGAAGGACCGGCTCGACAGGATCAGCCCGGCCACGCCCCCGACCAGCACGCCCAGCCCATAGACCCGCCCGACCCAGCGGTGCGGGGCGCGCCCCCGACGCAGCGCCGGAATGAACTGCACCGACCCCAGCAGCAGGGCCACGACCGCCCCCGCCACATGGACGAACAGGAAGGGCACACCCAGCGGATTGCCCAGGGCCTGCTCCGCCGTCTGCGGCGGATGGATCAGATATTTCGACGCATAGCCGGCGATGCCGAGGCACATCAGGGCCACCACCAGCCAGCCGATGCGGGCGGGCCAGGACATGCGGGTCTGGGCAAGGGTCATCGGGTTCCCTCCGCCTTCGCCAGCAGACGCCCGTCGCCATAGTCGCCGTCCAGCCGCCCGGTCCGGGCCCAGTCCAGCACCGCCTTATAATAGCCGGGTGCATAGCCCAGCGAGGTGCGCCGCCCGTCCGGGCCGGTCTCGAACCGGATGATGCCGTGATCGGTGTCGGGATATTCCAGCAGGGTGATCGGCCGCCCCCGCCCCGACAGGTCGATCAGGCGTCGGCGCGTGGCGTCGGGCGGGGCGCCGGTGTCCTTCTCGGCCTGAATCCACAGCATGGGCGTGTTCAGGCTGCTCAGCACAGGCAGGGGGTCATAGTCCCACGAGGTCCCGGCATCCATCTGCGGCGCCATGGCGATGATCTGGTCATTGGGCGTGTTCAGCAGCAGGCCGGTGAACTCCCCCTTGATGTCGGCGTACCAGGGCTCGGCGCGATAGCGGGCGCGCACGGCCTCCAGCCCCTCGAACCCCACCGCGCCGCGCGAGGCGACGAAGGCGCCGGTGACGTCGGTGATCTTGCGGGCGTCTTCCAGCACCTCCGGGCCCCAGCCCTTGGCCTTGAGGTCCAGCATGACCTGATCGCTGTCCTCGGCCAGAACGCCATAGGCGAGGCCGAAGCCGACGGTGACGAAATCGACCGGCGTCAGGCTGGCGGCCAGCGGCGCCACCCAGCCGCCCTGACTGGCGCCGTGCAGACCGACCCGGCCCGCCCGGGCGCCCGCCATCCGACGGGCCTCGACCACCGCCGCGGCGGCGTCCTCGGCGAGGATGTGGAAGTCCTGGGTGTAGCGGCCCTCCGACCCGCCCGACCCGCGCTTGGCATAGACGAAGACGCCGACGCCCGAGGCCGGGGCGAACCGCTGGAAGGCATTGAAGTCCAGGGCATTGGCGCCCTCCGACCCGTGCACCTCGACCATGATGGGAACGACGCCTTCGCCCGGCGGCAGGATCAACCGCCCTTTCAGATGCACGCCGCCATGGCCGACGAAGGTGGTCTCCTGCGCGTTCAGAACCACCCGCTGACCGGGATGACCGTCAAAGACGATCCGGCCGTCCTCGCAGGTCCCGAGCTGGGGTTGCGGCCCCTCCACGCGGCGCGTCGAGCCCAGGGTGCTGACCCAGCGGCCGTCCACGCCGAGGCTCATCGGCGAACTCGACCCGTCCAGCCGGCGCCAGCGCAGGCCGGCGGTCCCGTTCGGCGCCACATCCACCCAGCTTGCGTCATCCAGCCGATAGACGCCGACATGGCAGACCGTGGCGGGGTCGGGTCGCTCATCGACGTCGGCGCCGGGAATCTGCGCCCGGGCGGGCAGGGCGCTGAGCGAGACCGCGAACAGAGCGGCGGCAACGAGGAGAGAGGAGCGAAGGTGAGACATGAAGGGTCCTGTCCGGAGGGGCGTTGGACAACCGCCATTGCCGGTCGCCCGGCGGCTCGCTAGGCCTCGTTTCGCGAACGGCGCCGGGCCTTCGCGAACGGGGCGCGATCCATGATGAGAGGACGGCGGTGGGCGATCGACCTGGCGATCCTGGTCGCCATCGGCCTGCTGATGGGCTTCCTCGGCCCGTTCGGCTCCGACCACATTCCGGTGGTCAAGGCCTGGGTCTACTGGATGATCTGCATGGTCGGCGGCGGGCTGATCGGAATCGTCGCGGATGAATTGCTGATCCGGCCTCTGCCGGGGATCTGGCGGCGGGTGGCGGCGGTCTCGGTGCTGATCACCCCGCTGGTGACCCTGCTGGTCCTGACGACCCAGAATATCATGTTCGGCGAGCCGTACGGCTGGCCACACTATCTCGGCCTGCTGTGGCAGGTGTTTCCGATCCTGCTGGCCGTCATGGCCGTGCGCGCCCTGGTCTGGCGGCGTCTGCCCGTTCGCGTCGAGACCCGCACCGTCGTCGCCGCGCCCCTGCCGGAGGCCGAGGCCGCCTTCCGCCGTCGACTGTCGGCAAAGCGCCGCACCGCCCGGCTCATCGCGGTCGAGGCCCACGACCATTATCTGAGGGTCCATACCGACGCGGGCGAAGAGCTGATCACCCTGCGCTTCGCCGACGCGCTCGACGACCTCGCCTTGGCCCACGGCTGGCGGGTGCATCGCTCCTGGTGGGTCGCCGCCGACGCCGTCGAGGCCGTGCGCTGGAGGAAGGGGGCGGGAGAGGTCCAACTGGCCGGCGGCCTGACCGCCCCCGTCAGCCGGACCTATGCACCGGTGCTGAGAGAGGCGGGGTGGTTCTAGGCCGGGTTTGACAATCCTTTACAACGCCGCGCCGCAAGCCTTGCTACACCCAACCCATCAGGCGGCTCCGTTCTACACCGCATCCGTCTGAAGCGGCCCGGCGTTCCAGCCCAAACCCCCGACACGCCGGGCCGCTCACTCTGTCAGTGACAGAAGAAGCACCAGATCAGCGCGCCCGCCGCGCCGAGCAGCGGGAAATAGGTCAGCAGCATCCCGGCCATCCGCTGGACCGCAGGCGGCCTGCCTTCGCGGGTCACGAACATCCCCCAGGCGTGCAGCACCCGACCGAGAAAGAAGGACCCGCCGACCGCGTGGATCCACACCGGTGAGAACCCGGTCAGGGCCATCAAGGCCAGGCCGATCAGGGCGATGGGCATGTATTCGGCGGCGTTGCCGAAGGCGCGGCTTGCGGCGGCGACCTCGGCCTTGCCGCCGTCGCCGATGGAGACCTTGTGCTTGCGCCGGTTGGCCGAGGTCAGTCCCGACAGGACCAGCAGCAACAGGATGCAGAGCCCTGTCCAAAGACCCGCAGCATGGATCGCAGAGTTCACGCCTATTCCTCCCGCCCGACCGGATACAGCCGGTAGCGCTGATCATAGAACGGCGTCCGCTCATAGAACCAGCCCAGTCGGGCGTCCTGATCGGCGGCGAAGGTCGGGTCGGCGGCCAGTTTGGCCTCGAACTCGGCCTTCAGGGCCGGATCGGCGGCCAGCATCTTCTCGGCCATCGGGGCGATGGCATAGCCCTCGATATACTCGACCCGATTCAGGATCTCGGGGAACATGCCCCAGGCGAAGAAGCTCTCCGACGACTGCGGCTCCAGCAGCAGGACGACGATGTCGCCCATCGGCTGGTCCGTCGGCACCCGCACCGAGCCCGCCGGATAGATCCAGTCGTGGCGCTCGGCCTCGACCGTCTTCACCGAGATCTGGACGTGACCTTCGTTGGTGCGCGGGGCGATGACCGGGTCCTCCAGCCGCAGCAGATCGACCGACACGGTGCGCGGCGCCGTCAGGGTCTCCATCTGGACCCCGTGCATCTTCAGCCGTTCGATGACGTCGGTGCGGTACGACGGCACCCAATAGGCGGTCGGCCGGTTCAGCGTCAGGGTCGGGTGCGACGCGAAATAGGGGACCTGCCACAGCACCGGATCCGGCTGACCCAGCCAGCGCAGTTCCTTCCCGCCCGAGGCGACGCTCTCGTAGGTCTCATAGAGGATGCCCTTGAACGCCCGGATGTAGGAGGGCTCGGTGTCCGGGGCGAAGTTGGCGGGGATCTCCGTGGGACGCAGGGTCTTGTCGGCGGCGATGGCGGCCTTCAGGTCCGCGCCCTTGTTCGCCAGCAGGGTCAGGGCTTCCTCCAGGAAGACATAGGTGCCCAGCACCCTCTGCTCATGCGGCTTCAGGCTGTGGTTCTCAATCAGGATGGTCGGGACGTGCGCCGCCGAGCCCCAGCCGTTGGAATAGCGTTCGGCCAGGCCGCCGTCGTTCATTCCGGCCTTGGGATCGCGGTCGTTGATGGCGAAGACCAGCTCGCCCGGGATGTGGCCTTGCGCCTCCAGCGCCCCGTTCATGGCCGGCTTGAACGCATCATTCAGCCAGGCCGAGATGGCCGGTGAGCGGGTATAGGCGCCGTTCTCGCCGTTGAAGCCGTAGGTGACGTCGTACTGGTAGTCGATACCGTCGGTGACGTGGATGTCGACGTAGAGGGTCGGGTCGTACTTTTCGATCAGCCCCATGACCGCCTGCATCTCGGCCTGGTCCAGCTTCATGAAGTCGCGGTTCAGGTTCTGGTTGGTCGCCGTGTGACGCCAGCCCTGGATGCGCGGCCCGCGCTGGTTCGGGCGGCTGTAGGCCGAGGCGCGCTCGTGTCCGTCGACCGACAGGATGGGAATCAGGATCAGATTGACCTTGTCCAGCAGCCCGTCCTTGCCGTTGAAGGCGATGTCCCTCAGCAGCATCATCCCGGCGTCCTTGCCGTCGATCTCGCCCGGGTGGATGCCGGCCTGGGCCAGCAGGACGGGCTTGGACGGGTTGAACGCCGCGCCGTCCTTGGAGGCGATGACGGCGTAGATCGGACGGCCTTCGGGCGAGACGCCGAACTGCTCGATGCGGATCAGGTCGCTGGCCGCGTCCAACCGGTCGAACCAGGCGCGGGTGTCGGCGTAGTTGGGGCTGAAATCATGCTCCGGATCGGCCTCGAAGCCGCTGGCCCAGGGATCCGACGCCGGCCGCAACAGGGCCTTCGACGCCCCGTCCCAGACGGGCGCGGGCGGCAGGAAGGGCTGGTCCCACGGGGCGACGTTGGGAACGGATTGGGCCATGGCGAAACTCGGGAACAGGGCCGCGCCGGTCGCGAGGACGGCGATCAGGGGGGCGGCGGACAGACGGGGGAAAGGCATGGCCCGGATTGGTCCCCTGATCCGCCCCCGATGGCAAGCCCGGCTCACCCCCCGGGCGAGGCGGCCGCAGGAAGGGTCGTGGTGTCGGGCGCTTCCGGGGCGCCGGGCAGGCAGGCCAGCACCAGATAGATGACCACGTGAAACCCGATCAGGCCGCCGAACAGCTTGCGGTTCTTCGTCAGGGCCGCCGGCACGACCAGCACCACATAGAGGGTCAGGGTGAAGGCATAGGCGCCGATGATCCCCACGGCGTTCGGCTTGCCCAGCAGCTGCATCGCCGTGGTTCCGGCCATCAGCACATTGGCCGCCACCGTCAGCAGCAGGGCGACCTTCTTGTTGGCCCAGAAGTGGTCGTCCAGGTCCATGCCGTCATGGATGCTGTGCGGGAACACCAGCGAGGCCGCGATGAAATAGACCAGGGCGATGGCCAGGCCGATCACCAGCATGCCGTAGCTGAAGGGCGCGTCCCGGAAGGTATGCCATGCGGAATCCCAGAAGGTGGCGATGTCCAGGGCCACGAACAGGGCCAGCAGCAGGGTCAGCCAGCCGATGCGGATCGACTTGCGGTGCTGGATGGCCGTGGCGAACCCCGTGGCGATCACCGCAACCGACAGGCCC
Organism: Brevundimonas sp. ALps5; assembly: GCF_058681645.1. Lineage (NCBI taxonomy): Bacteria > Pseudomonadati > Pseudomonadota > Alphaproteobacteria > Caulobacterales > Caulobacteraceae > Brevundimonas > Brevundimonas sp. ALps5. The sequence goes on from NZ_CM178744.1 coordinate 3,306,304, forward strand.
AGCACCATGCCGTAGAAGCTGAAGAAGAACTCGAATGCGCTCATTTGTCGGCCTCGGGGTTCGCAGGGGCTTTCACCGACCAGCCGCCGGTCGCCACCAGGGCCGTGACCGACCGGCCGATGTTGTAGCTGTGATAGGCCAGCAGGATGGCCAGGGCGGCGATGACCACCTTCTTGTTTCGCGCGATGGCGGCGACCAGGGTCAGGGCCGTGAACAGGGCCAGGCCGTACAGCAGCGACGGCTTGATCGCGGTCGTGAACTCGCCGGTGGCGTTGGTCACGACCATGAACAGGGTCGCCATGATCAGATTGGCGCTGAGCACGCACAGCAGGACGATGCGGCGCTGGCTCCAGAAATGGTCGTCCATCGACTGGCCGGGCGCCAGCTTGTTCGGGAAGGTCAGGGTCGCGGCGACATAGAAGATCCCGGCGACGAACAAGCCCAGGATCAGAAGGGCGAAGCTGTAGGGGGCGAACCTCAGGATCACCCAGGCCTGGTTCCAGAAGGTGGCGATATCGATGGCCACGAAGATCGCCAGCAACGGCGTCAGCAGGCCGAAGCGGATGTCCTTGCGCTGGTGCAGCAGTCGGGTGAAGCCTCCGACCAGCTCCGCCGCCGAAAAGCCGAGCAGCAGGCCATAGAAGCTGAAGAAGAACTCGAACGCGCCCATACGCCCCCCGCCTGAACAGGCTTACTGAACAAGCTTCACCTTAGGCGGGCGCGCCGATTCCGTCACCCGTGACGGATCGCGCAGGGGCGTAAACGACAACGGCCGGCCTTTCAGGCCGGCCGCGAGGATCGGTAAGGCGTGGGGCGGTCAGTGGCGCTGGCGGCGTGCGCGCTTTTCTTCCAGCTTGTCGACCGTCTCCTGGGCGCGAGCCATATCGGCGCGATACTCCTCGATCTGCGTCGTCTGGGCCGGGGTCAGGCCGCCCTGGGTCTCGCCGGCGGCCTCGATCGCGCTGATCCGGTCGCTCAGCTCGAAGACGCGGTCCTGGGCGTGGTTCAGGCGCTCGACGTCGCGTTCGCTTAGCGCCGGGGTCGGCGCGCGGCGCTGGCCTGCCAGAACCTGTGCATCGGCCGTGGTCGGGGCGATCACGGCCGGGGCGACGACAAGGGCCAGGGCGATGGCGAGGACGACTTTCATGTGGCTGCTCCGCAAATGAATTGGGACGATATTACGACATTAAAGTTTCGTCACCTTCAAAGTGTGCGGTGCAGCATAGGTCTTTGGCGCCATGTTTTTACGGACACAGGGCCATATATTGCCGGTCGGCGAGAATCGAAATCCCGTTCAACCCAAGGGATCGGCCCAGAGGATCGACGCCTTATTTCCAGATGGGACGGCTGTCGCCCGGCAGGCCCAGCCGGTCCCACATCGCGCTGACCTTATCGACGACCTCGTCCTCCATGCGGATCTCCTCGCCCCATTCGCGCTTCGTCTCGGGCGGCCATTTGTCGGTCGCGTCCAGGCCGATCTTGGAGCCCAGGCCGCTCTCGGGGCTGGCGAAGTCGAGGTAGTCGATGGGGGTGGATTCGATGACGGTGATGTCGCGCGCCGGGTCCATCTTGGTCGAGATGGCCCACATGACATCCTTCCAGTCGCGGGCGTCGATGTCGTCGTCCACGACGATGACCCACTTCGTGTACATGAACTGGCGCAGATAGCTCCAGACGCCCAGCATCACCCGCTTGGCGTGGCCCGGATAGGCCTTCTTCATCGACACCACGGCGATCCGGTAGCTGCACCCCTCGGGCGGCAGCCAGAAGTCGGTGATCTCGGGGAATTGGGCGCGCAGCAGCGGGATGAAGACCTCGTTCAGCGCCTCGCCCAGCACCGAGGGCTCGTCCGGCGGCCGGCCGGTGAAGGTGGTCAGATAGATCGGGTCCTTGCGCATGGTGATCGCCGTCACCTGGAAGACCGGGAAGGTCTCGACCGAGTTGTAATAGCCGGTGTGGTCGCCGTAGGGGCCTTCGGGCGCGTGCTCGTCCAGCAGGACGTGGCCCTCCAGCACGATCTCGGCGTTGGCAGGCACCATCAGGGGCACGGTCTTGCACGGAACCAGCTCGGCCTTCTGCCCGCGCAGCAGGCCGGCGAACTGGTATTCCGACAGGGTGTCCGGCACCGGCGTCACCGCGGCCAGGATGGTGCCCGGATCGGCGCCGAGCACGACGGCGCAGGGCAGGGGCTCGCGCTTTCCGGCCTTCTTGTGCCGCTGATAATGCTGGGCCCCGCCGCGGTGAGCCAGCCAGCGCATGATGGCCTTGTCCTTGCCCAGCACCTGCATCCGGTAGATGCCCAGGTTGAAGTCGTCCTCGGCGCTGTCCGACGGCCCCTTGGTCACCACCAGCCCCCAGGTGATCAGCGGCGCCGGCTCGCCGGGCCAGCAACCCTGGACGGGCAGGGCGGTCAGGTCGATCTGGTCGCCCTTCAGCACCACCTGCTGCACCGGTGCCGTCTTCACGACCTTGGGCCGCATCGACATCACCGTCTGGGCCAGGGGCAGCATCTCCATGGCGTCGCCCAGACCGCGCGGCGGCGTCGGATTGCGCAGGAAGGCCAGCAGCTCCCCGACCTCGCGCAACTCCTTCGCGGTCGTGCGGGTCTTCTTTTCCATGGTCACGCCCATGGCTACGCGCTTCACCGTGCCGAACAGATTGGCCAGGGCCGGGATCGGGCTGATGGAGCCGTCGGGCATGACCGGCTTTTCGAACAGCACCGCCGGCCCGCCGTTGCGCAGCAGCCGCGTCTGGATCTCGGTCATCTCAAGGTGGGTGGAGACGGGCTCCGACACCCGCACCAGCTCCCCCTCGGCCTCCAGCATGGCCATGAAGTCGCGCAGGGATTTATAGGCCATGGGGGGTCTCGTCGGCGGAGTCAGTCTGTACGCGAGGCTTAGGCGGCTGCGGGCCCCAAGTCACGCTGCCGAGTTGTCCACCCGGTCCCGCCGCGGATTTTACAGTCGTTTACTCGGGGTTCGGCGAGCGCCGGTCTATCACCGTCCTCGAAGCCCGGCGCAGCCGGATCAGGGATGGGGAGGAGATCATCATGAAGAAGACGCTCTGGACCCGGGTCAGCCTTCCCCTGGCCTTCATCGCGTCCGGTCTGGCGTGGTGGGCGATCATCGACCTGGCCCGCGCCGCCCTGACTGCTGGCTAGGTTGAGGCCCGGCGCGCCCGGCCGCCCAACAGCTTGTCCAGCCCGACGATCGCCAGCCCTACGATCAGGAAGAAGGCCAGCAGGCCGGCATAGTTGATCAGCGCCCGGCTCCAGCCCAGCTTGCCGATGTCGATGAAGAAGTACGGGTACCAGTCGATCAGGGCGCCGTGGATCACGGTCCACAGGCCATAGACCAGCGGAAACGCCAGCCACTTCACCGGGTCGATCCAGCGCAGCCGCCCCTTGGGCGTGAACAGCAGCCAGTCCAGCACCACCGCCGCGGGCATGATATAGTGGACGACCCAGTTGCCCAGCGCCGCCAGCCCCTCCGGCTGCCACGTCGCGCTGAGGATGAAGTGGAACACCAGACCGACCACAGCGATATACATCGCCACCGCCGCCCGGACGCCTTCACTCGCCGTCCACCGCCCGATGCGCGTGTTGGGCGCCAGCGCGGGGGCGAGGAAGACCAGGTTGGCCAGCACATTGGTCTGGGTGGTGAAGAAGCTGAAATAGACCACCGTGCTGCCCAGCGGCGAGCTGCTCATCCCGCCGAACACCGCGGCCCACCACTGGTAGGCGATGGCCGTGCAGCCGATGGCCGAAAAGACGATGCGCCAGATCCGCGCGGCATTCTGCATCAGTAGGCGGGAACGTCAGACACCAGCGCCCAGAGCGGCAGGTGCAGGGCCCGGGTGGCCGCCTCCAGCTGGGCGCTGTCCAGACGGCTGCGTCCGGCCTCGCACCGGCGGATGACGTCGGGGCTGGCGTGGATGGCCTCGGCCAGGGTCTCGATCCCGACGCCGCGCTCCTCGCGCCAACGCTTCAATCGCCGCCCCGCCGACTGATAGCGGGGGTCGGCCTCGGGAAACTCCAGCACGACGCCCATCCGGACCTCCTTGAAGCGACGTCCTCGATGCGCCTTCTTCAGAGACGCTTCAGTCAGTCTGATCCCATTTGAAGTCGGGGTCCAGCCAGTCGCCGAGGCGGCCGTCGGGCCGGGCGAGGGCGTGAATCTGCGCCATTTCGTCGTCGGTCAGCTGGAAGTCGAAGATGTCGAAGCTCTCTTCGGCGCGGCTCACCTTGGTCGTGCGCGGGATGGCGATGACCTCCTGCTGGATCAGCCAGCGCAGGGTCACCTGGCCGGCCGACTTGCCGTGGGCGCGACCGATGGCGTTGATCACCGGGTCGTCGGCGATCTTGCCCTGGGCCAGCGGCGACCATGCGGTGATTGACGAGCCCAGCTCGTCCGAGGTCGCCAGCAGGGGGGCGAGGTTCAGGTAGGGGTGGTACTCGACCTGGTTGGTCACCAGCTTGGCCTTGGACACGCCCTGCGCCTGCCGGAACTCGGCCGAGGGGAAGTTGGACAGGCCGATCGACCGCGTCAGCCCCTGATCCTTCGCCTCGTTCAGCGCGCCCAGGGTCTCGGCGAAGGTCGGCGTCTTCTTGGGCCAGTGCAACAGCAGCAGGTCGGGGGTGAAGCCCAGGCTCGTCGCCGATTCCTTCGCCTGGGCGATCAGGGCGTCGTGATGGAAGTGGGCGACCCAGATCTTGGTCGTCAGCCAGACCTCGTCGCGGGTCACATGGCCGGCCTCGATGGCGTCGCGGATGCCGTCGCCGACCGCCGCCTCGTTCTTGTAAATCCACGCCGTGTCGATGTGGCGATAGCCGATGCGCAGGGCCTCGGCGACCATCCGCCGCGCGTCCTCGGGCTCCAGCATCCAGGTGCCGAAGCCCAGCAGGGGAATGGACAGGCCGTCGACTTCGATGCGGGGTTGATCGGCCATGGCGCGCGCCTGTGTTGCGGTGGGGGAAGGCGTCTACCTAGGCCCTCAGGCGGCGGGCGCAACCAGATCGTCGAAAATCTCGTCCCACAGCGGCTCCATTCCAGCCCGGAAGGCGCCCTCGTGCCCGATGCGCCGGACGCCCTGATCCGCCGGGGTCCGCACCAGGATCGTCTTGGGCGCATTGGGATAGACCCTCAGCAGCCGCTCGGCCGTCACCGGCGTCGCGATCGGATCGTCGGTGAAGATCCACGAGGTGATCGGCGCGGTCACGGCGTCAAAGGCGTTGGGCCGCAGCCGATCGCCCAGCTCGTCCTCGAAATACTCGGGCTTCAGGCACCAGCGCTTCCAGGTCTCGAATACCCCGCGCGGCAGGTCGGTCCCGGCCCACAGGCCGCCGCCCTTCACATAGCCGTGCCGCCTCAGGCTGTGCGGGCCGAAGCCGTGCCAGAAGAACAGCTCCAGCGGATTGTAGCTGCGATGGTGCAGGCCCCAATAGCCGATGCCCACGCTGACGAAGGCGTGGCGCGTGATGCGGTTCGGCTCGGGCATGAAGCCGACGAAATGGCCGCCGACGCTGTGGCCAACATGCAGGATCGGCAGGCCCGGCGCGGCCGCCTCCAGCGCCTGAACCGCCGCCGGCATGTCCCAGCGGCCCCAATCGGGATAGTCCATGACCATGGCCGCCAGGTCCTCGGGCCGCGATCCGGCGATGCCCCGGAAGTCATAGGTCAGGACCGCCGCCCCCTTCGCCGCCAGATGCCGCGCGAACCGTTCGTAGAACCGCTTGGGAAAGCCGGTCCCCGACGACATCAGCACCGCGTGCTTCGGCTCGGAATGCGAGATCAGCCGCATCGACAGCGGATAGCCGTCCGCCGCCTCATGGACGAAGTCGCGCGTGTTCAGAGCAGGAGAGGGGGAATCGGTCACGGGGTCAGTCCTGTTTCAGGACGGACGATGACAGCTTGACCCCGCGTCAGGTCAAGCCTCTCCCGGTAGTGTCGGATGCGCCTTCGACAGGCTCCGCGGCGCCTGTTTCCGCCACCGCCGCGCCAGCATGACCCTCAGCCAGTCCGGATCGACGCTGGCGATGCGCGCCAGCACCAGCGGGTGGTCCTTGTAGTGGTCGGTGAAGTGGAACGTCGTCGGGTCCATCTCGATCAGCAGCTCGCGCTCGTCGAGGCTGTCGAGATGGACCACGATGCTGTCGTCCAGTTGCGGCCGGATCCAGGTCAGGAATTTGCCCGCCACCTTGAACGACGGCTCGCCATAGGAGACGCCGTCCTCCACGCCCGGCAGGGCGAACAGCAGGGCGCGGAGTTCGGCGTGGGTCACCCTATTCGATGTCCTCATGAAGGAACGCCACCTTGAACCCCGCGGCCTTCAACGCCTGCATCGTCGACAGGATATCGGCGTAGCGCGCCTCCGTATCGCCCCGGATGAAGATCGGACGCCGGTGGCATTCGCTCCCTCGCGCGTCGTATTGGGCGGCGCAGACGTCGCGGGCCAGGGTCTCTTGCGAAGCGGCCGCTCCGCCGATCATCAGCCCGCCGGTCGCCCCGACGGTGACGAAGACGGGGTCCCAGGCCGGGCCGTCTCCGTACATACCGTTCAGCGGCGACTGATCCATTTCCCAGGCCGTGTTCACCACCGGCGTGGTGATCATGACCATGGTGAGCAGGGCCAGCAGGACGCCGACGACCGGCGTCAGGTCGATCCGGGCCATGGCGTCGATCGTCAGAGTGCGGGCGGGGGCCATCCTATTCGATATCCTCGTTCAGCAGTCCCACCTTCTCGAAGCCGTGGGCGTGCAGGTCGTTCATCACGGCCATGAAGCTGCGGTAGGAGGTTTCGGCCTCGCCGCGCACGAAGACCCGCTCGTTCTGGCAGGCCCCCCCGCCGAGTTCGGCGCAGACGTCGGCGGCCAGGGTCTGCATCGAGGTGGCCTTGTCCCCGATGAAGAGGGCGCCCGAGGCCTGGACGCTGACATAGACCGGGTCCTTCTGAGGCGGCAGCGGCGTGTTCGGGGCCGGCGGCATGTCCAGCTTCAGGGACACGGTCGCCAGCGGCGCCGAGACCATGAAGATGATCAGCAGCACCAGCATGATGTCCACGAACGGCGTGACGTTGATGTCCGAGTTCTGTTCGGCGGCCTTCGGAGCCTGAAAACGCATAGCCATGGCGATCTCCCTCTCATTTGGTTGGCGGACCCTTGTTCCGCCGGGAGATGTGGAGCCGACATTTAGTCAAAGAAAAGGCCGCGTCCCGGAGGGCGCGGCCTGATCTTTTCGCGAATGGGGACGAACCCTATTCGATGTCTTCGTTCAGAAGGCCGACCTTGAAGAAGCCCTTCTTCTGCAGCTCGTTCATGACTTCCATGAACTGGTTGTACTTCACCTCGGCCTGGGCGCGGACGAAGACGCGCTCTTCCTGGCAGCCCTGACCGGTGGGGTTGCCCACGGCGGCGCAGACGTCGTTGGCCAGGGTTTCGATGGTGGTCTGCTTGTCGGCGATGAAGATCGAGCCCGATTCCTGGATCGAGATATAGGTCGGCTCTTTCTGCTGTTCCGGGTTCACCGGCGGGGTGGCCGGCGGCAGGTCCAGCTTGATCGACACGGTGGCCAGCGGGGCCGAGACCATGAAGATGATCAGCAGCACCAGCATGATGTCCACGAACGGCGTGACGTTGATGTCCGAGTTCTGTTGGATCGTCTTGCCGCCCGAGGCGCCGACGGGGCCCGAAACTTTGCCAGCCATACTTACTTGTCTCCGTCGAGGCCCGCCGCGCGGCGGACTGCGGTTGAATGTTCAGACCGGTGTCTTGGCGTCCCCGGCGTCGCTTGTAAAGCGGTCTCGACGCCCCGGCGGTTCCGTCGCGTCGCTTTTCGCCCGTCGGGCGAGAAGATCAGCCCCGGGCCAGTTTCAGGAAGCGCTCAACCAATGCCGGATCGGACTTGAACGCGCCGGTGAAGCGGGTCGTCACGGTTGAGACGTGGCGGTGATGCACGCCGCGCGTCGTCATGCACTGGTGCTCGGCGTCGACCAGGACGGCGACCCCCTTGGGCGACAGGTGCGATTCGATGGCCTCGACGATGTCGTTGGTCAGGGTTTCCTGGTTCTGCAGCCGCTTGGCGAAGATCTCGACCACGCGGGCCAGCTTGGAGATGCCGACCACCTTCTCGCCCGGCATATAGGCGACGAAGGCCTTGCCGATGAAGGGCGCCATATGGTGCTCGCAGTGGCTCTCGACCTCGATCTGGCGCAGCACGACCATGTCGTCATAGCCGGTCACGTCCTCGAAGGTGCGCGACAGTTCCTTGGCCGGATCGGCGTCATAGCCCTCGAACCATTCGGAATAGGCGTCCACCACCCGCTTGGGCGTATCGACCAGACCCGGACGCGAGGGATCGTCGCCGGCCCAGGCGATCAGGGTCCGCACGGCCTCCAGCGCCTGCTCCCGGCTCGGCTTCAGGGGCATGTCGTTCCCGGGAACGAGAACGGGTTTTGCGGGCGTCGAACTCATGAAATCGGTCTCAAACGAACGGGGAGGCGACGAAGACGGCTTCATTCGCCTTCGGACACTGTTTAACAGCTTCGCGGCTATATGGGACGTTCAGTCCGTACTGCAAGAAAACGATCAAGGCCGCCCTCCACCATGACGCTCTCCCTCTACGACACCCTGCACCGTGAAAAGCGGGTGTTCACGCCCCGGGATCCGAAGCGGGTGACCCTCTATGTCTGCGGTCCGACGGTCTATGACTACGCCCACATCGGCAACGCCAGGCCGCCGGTGGTGTTCGACGTCCTTACGCGGCTTCTGCGCCGGGAATACGGCGCCGACCACGTCATCTACGCCCGCAACGTCACCGACGTGGACGACAAGATCAATCAGAAGGCCCACCGCGAAGGCGTCGAGATCGGCGAGATCACAGCCCGGTACGAGGCCGCCTATCTGGCCGACATGGGGCTGCTGAACGTCAGCCCGCCGGACATCGCCCCGCACGTCACCGATCACATGGACGCCATCGTCGCCCAGATCGGCCAGATCATCGACGCCGGCTGCGCCTATGCCGCCGAGGGCCATGTGCTGTTCGACGTCTCGGCCTATCCGGCCTATGGCGCCCTGTCGGGCCGGAATCTGGACGACATGATCGCCGGCGCCCGCGTCGAGGTCGCCCCCTACAAGAAGAACGCCCACGACTTCGTCCTGTGGAAGCCGTCCAAGGAGAACGAGCCCAGCTGGCCGTCGCCCTGGGGCGCGGGCCGTCCGGGCTGGCACATCGAATGCTCGGCCATGATCGAGGAAACCCTCGGCCTGCCCATCGACATCCACGGCGGCGGCATCGACCTGGTCTTCCCCCACCATGAGAACGAGATCGCGCAAGGGGTCTGCGCCCACGGCCACGCCCATGCGGATCAGGCCCCGGCCGAATACAGCCGCTACTGGATGCACAACGGCTTCCTGACCGTGGACGCCGAGAAGATGTCCAAGTCGATCGGCAACGTCCTGCTGCTGCACGACCTGGTCCAGAACCTGCCGGGCGAGGTGGTCCGCTGGGCGCTTCTCTCGGCCCACTATCGCCAGCCGCTCGACTGGAACCAGTCACTGCTGGACCAGTCGAAGAAGAACCTCGACCGTCTCTACGGCGCCCTGCGCCGCGCCGCCGACATCGAGGCGAAGGCCGACGTCCCGGCCGACGACTTCCTCGAGGCCGTGTCCGACGACCTGAACACCCCCGGCGCCATGTCGAAGCTCTTCGCCCTGTCCAGCGAGATCGAGCGCGCCATGACCGCCGGCGACCACGACGCCGTCGCCGTCGCCAAGGGCCAGCTGCTGGCCTCGGGGCAACTGCTCGGCGTCCTGCTGTCTTCGCCCGACCAGTGGTTCGAAGGCGGCGCCGACGACGCCCTCAAGACCGAGGTCGAGGCCCTGCTGGCTGAACGCGTCACCGCCCGCGCCGCCAAGGACTGGCCCGCCGCCGACCGCATCCGCGACCGCCTGACCGAACTCAACGTCGTCGTCATGGACGGCCCGACCGGCGCCACCTGGCGGTTGAAGGAGTAGGGAACAGCGTCTCCTCCCCACGCAGTGGAGAGGAAGGCCGCACATCCTCCCCATCTCTGATGGGGAGGGGGACCGCGAAGCGGTGGAGGGGCCGATCGCACAGCGATCGGTGGGCGGTGGAGGGGGTCTTGAAGCACCTCCCGACGGCAGGGATCCAAGACCCCCTCCGTCTCCTCGCAAGCGCTCGGAGCCACCTCCCCATGCTTCGCACGGGGGAGGAGACGAAATGTCAAACCCGTGTTACGCCAGTTCCTTCACTCGTCGGGGGATAGGCGTGAAACATCTCTTCTGGGCCTTCGTCCTGGCCTTGGCCGTCACCGTGTTCGGCTTCTGGCCGACGACCGTGGGCGCCTTCGGGCCGCCGGATGCGATCCGCATCGTCCACGGCCTGTTCGCGGTCGGCTGGATGGTGCTGCTGATCGTGCAGAGCTGGCTGATCGGCCATCGCCAGAACCGGACCCACCGCTGGATCGGCTGGACCTCGCTCATTCTCGCGCCCGGTCTGGTGATCAGCGCTCTGGTGGTGGTCCTGACCTCCCAGGGCGCGGTCTCGCACTTCCCGCCGGACCTGCTGCTGATCCTCGACTGGATCGACCTCTGGTCGCTCTTTCTCTTTTCGGTCCTCTATGTCGCGGGCATCCTCGCGCGCCGGACGATGTCCCTGCATTCCCGCTGGCTGGGTTCGACGGTCTTCGTGGCCCTGATCCCGGCGCTGGGCCGCGCCTACGGCATGAATATCGAGGCCATCGGCGGTCTGCGCGGCTCCCTGCATCCCTCCTACTGGACGGTGGAGGTCATCCTGATCGCCCTGATCGTCCGCGACGCCCTCAAACACGGTGGCTTCAAGGCCCGCTATCTGACGCCCTATGCCGTGACCCTGGCGGGTCTGCTGGCCATGGAGTGGACCATGTTCATGGCCCCGCACTGGCAATGGTTCGCCGACTTCATGGGCCTGATCAGCGGAACCTGACGGCGCGGAACTGCGACAGCTTGCCACAGCCGCCGGAGCGTAGTTTGTAACGCCGCATCTCATTCGAGGTCGGAGTTCCTCATGTTCGCACCCCTCGTCGCCGCGCTGGCCCTCTCGCAGGCCGGAGCGGTCCCGCCGACCCTGTTCAGCTACTCCGGCGTCACCCTCGACCCCGCCGGCCGGACGATCGCCTCGGTCGATTCCAGCCAGGCCCAGGGCGCGGCCGGGACGCATGGCGTGGTCACCCTGCGCGGTCTGGACGGCAAGGTCTCCGGGACCCTCGATCCCTGCGCCGCCTGCCGCTACAGCGCCCCGACCTGGTCGCCGGACGGCTCGAAACTGGCTTTCCTCGCCAACGGTCAGGATGGCGTCACCCTCTATGTGTCCGAGCGCGGCGTCCCGCGCGCCGTGACCACGGTCCAGGGTCTGGTCTCCACCCCGCGCTGGTCGCCGGACGGCCAGTCCATCGCTCTGCTGATCACCCTGAACCCATCCAAGGAGACCGGCGCCACCCAGGCCGGGGCCCGTCAGGTCGGCGAGATCGGCCGTCTGTCGCTCGACAGCCAGCGCATCGCCACCGTGCCCCTCAGCGGCGGCCAACCCCACATGGTCTCGCCCGACGGCACCTTCGTCTATGAATACGACTGGACCCCGGACGGTCAGGGCTTCGTCGCCACCGCCGCCGAGGGCAATGGCGACAACAACTGGTGGGTCGCCTCCCTGCGGTCCTTCCCCATCGCCGGCACGCCCCGGATCATCGCCGCGCCCCGCTACCAGATGAACATCCCGCGCGTGTCGCCGGACGGAAAGACCGTGGCCTTCATCGGCGGCGTGATGAGCGACTTCGGCTCGGTCGGCGGCGACGTCTACACGGTCCCGTTCGAGGGCGGCGTTCCGACCGACGTCACCCCCGGCTATCGTGGCACCTTTACCTCCGTGGCCTGGCGCGGCGCCAAACTGGCCTCGACCCTGATCGTCGGCGGCGAGACGGGGACGGCCATGGTCGATCCCGCGGCGAAGTCCGTCTCCGACGTCTCCACCGCCCCGATGTCGATCTCGGCCGGGGAGGGGAAGGCCTCCTTCGACGCCCGCGCCCGCACGGTGGCTTACGTCAGCGAGACCTTCGATCGGGCCCCGCGCATCGAGGTCGGGATGCCCGGCCATATGCGCGTCCTGACCCACGACAACGACGGCCTGGCCGCCACCGTCTCGGCCCACAGCATCAGCTACCAGTCCGAGGGCCAGACGGTTCAGGGCTGGGTCCTCCAGCCGCTTCAACTAACCCCCGGCGCCAAATATCCGATGGTGGTCCAGGTCCATGGCGGCCCGTCCTCGGCGGCGCTGCCGAAGTTCGTCTTCGGCGGCACGGTCTCCGATCTGGTCAAGGCGGGCTACTTCATGTTCCTGCCCAACCCGCGCGGCTCCTACGGCCAGGGCGACACCTTCGAGCGGCTGAACTATCAGGACTTCGGCGGCGGCGACCTCAAGGACATCCTCGCCGGGATCGACTTCATCGAGGCCCGGTCGCCGGTCGATGACGCCCGCCTCGGTGTCTACGGCCACTCCTACGGTGGCTTCATGACCATGTGGACCGTGACCCATTCCCAGCGCTTCCACGCCGCCGTCGCCGGCGCCGGCATCGCCAACTGGGGCAGCTACTACGGCCAGAACGGCATCGACCAGTGGATGGTCCCCTTCTTCGGCTCGACCTTCTACGACGACCCCTCGGTCTATGACCGCCTGTCGCCGATCCGCTCGATCACGGACGCCCACACCCCGACCTTCATCTATGTCGGCGAGCGGGATCTGGAGACCCCGGCGCCCCAGTCGATGGAGTTCTGGCACGGCCTCGTCGCCAACGGCACGCCGACCTCGCTGGTCATCTATCAGGACGAGGGCCACGGCATCCGTCAGCGCGAGCACACCGAGGACCTGTCGCGCCGCATCGTCGGCTGGTTCGACCAGTATCTGAAGCCCGCGAGCTGAGGCGGGCCCGAAAGAGGGAAGGGAACACGGCGGGGGCGCGGGCCGTTCAGGCGGCATGAAAGCTCCGAGCTCGCGCATCGCGCCCGCCTTCGCCGCCTGTTCCCTGATCGCCCTGCTGGCCGCCTGCGGTCCGGCGCCGGAGAAGGCCTCCGAGCCTGCTCCGCCCGCCGCCACAGCTCCGGCGACCCCGACGCCTGCGCCCGCTCCGACGCCGACCCCGACCGCCCCGACCAAGGTCATCGGCCTCGAAGGCCTCGGCGACCTGAAGATCGGCGAGCCGGTCCCGGCGGGCGGCTCGTGGGCCGAGCGCGGGGCCCAGACGGGCGACGCCTGCCGCACCGTGTCCTCGCCCGACTATCCGGGCGTCTACGCCATCGTCGAACAGGGCAAGGTCCAGCGCATCACCGTCGGCCAGCGCTCGGACGTGAAACTGGTCGAGGGGGTCGGCGTCGGTTCGACCGAGAAGGATGTGAAGAGCTGGTTCGGCGGCTTCCGCGAGGAGCCGCACAAATACCAGGACGCCCCCGCCAAATACCTGACCGCCCCCAATGCGGCGAGCGGCGACCCGGCCGTCCGTTTCGAAATCGGCTCCGACGGCAAGGTCAGCCTGATCCACGTCGGCGTCATGCCGGCGCTCGGTTATGTCGAGGGCTGCAGCTAGGAGCCGCAGGGGGCGGGGACGGGCGCCGTCTCGTAGGTCGGCCCGATCAGATTGTGGGTCCGGGCCAGTGCGATCCGGCTCCCGATCCGACAGCGCGGGTTGCCGGGAAGGCGGATTTCCATGCGGCGGCCGTCTACCTGAACGAAGGCGATCGGGTGGGAGCGGCGGCCGACCGAATTGCCAAATCCGATGATCCGGCCGGTCGCGGCCTCGGTGGGGCCGTACGGGCCCTGCCACACCTTCAGCGCCACGCCGAACAGCGCGGCGATCAGGACGCAGATCACCAGCCCGATCACGGCGGCCCGGTGGAATTCCCACCAGCTTTGAATGGACCACCACATCGCGCCAACCTTCTGACCGAAGTGCGATCATGGGCGGCCTGACGCGGGTAATCCAGCCTAGGGCGTCGGTGCGTGGGGCCAATTGTAAAACGTTGTAAGATGGACGCGAATCCCCGGTGTACGGAACCGGAAGTGGTGGCATGACAGGGGCGCGGAGCGTTCCCTGACAGGCGCTTCGTGACCGGCCCGGCGATTCACACCAGTCAACCAGTCGGGCCGGTCGCCCTGCCTTCCCTTCCTGCCGCCGCTCATCCGGCGAAGGGAACCGGCATAATTTCGCGCACGGTCGCCAATGATGTCAGCCACTTGCGCCTGACGTGACCCAATCGGTTCAGCATGCCTCGGGGCCCGGCTATACTGGCCGTCCGGTCTTTGACATTACCCGTCGCCCTTCCACGCCGCTCGCACTCGAGTGCAAACCGGGTGCAACGAACGGACTTGGAAAATACGCCGTATTTTCAGAAAGCTGTCAGGCGTTCCTAAGTCCTGATCTCACCGATTGCACTTTTTGCACCCACTAATTTCCGAGTGCAAAACGCCCGGTCAGCGGCTCATCAGCTCGGTCGCCAGCTCGGCGGTCAGATAGCCGTCGGCGATGCGGCCGTTGGCGGCCTGCCAGCGCTTCAGGGCGGCGCGGGTGTTGGCCCCGACCACCCCGTCGACGCCGCCGGTGTCATAGCCCATCCGCGTCAGGGCGGCCTGGGCGCCGATCCGCTGGTCGCGCGACATCGGGGCGTCGGTCGGCCAGCTGGCCACGAGGCCCGGCTTGCCCGCCACCCCGTCCGCCGTCAGGCCGATGGCCAGGGCGTAGGAGACCGAGTTGTTGTAGCGGCGGATCACGAAGTGGTTGGGCAGGCCGATGAACGCCGGGCCGCGCGCGCCTTGCGGCAACAGTAGGGTCGCGTTCTCGGCGGCCTCGGCGTCGGACATCGATCCCCCGCGCGCCAGGGTCACCCCCTGCTGGCGCCAGAAGCTCCACGGCCGCGACGGGCCGTCCGCCAGCGAGTAGTCGAAGCCCTGCGGGATCACGACCTCATAGCCCCAGGCCTGACCGCGCTTCCATCCGGCCTGGGCCAGCAGGTTGGCGGCGGAGGCCAGGGCGTCGACGTCGGTGCCCCAGATGTCGACCTTGCCGTCGTCGTTCTGGTCGACGCCGAGGCGCAGATAGTTGTCGGGCATGAACTGGGTCTGGCCCATGGCCCCGGCCCAGCTGCCGGTCAGGCCGGCGCGGCTGCGGCGGCCGTCGATGACGATGTCCAGGGCGTCGCGCAGCTGGCCCTCGGCCCAGTCGCGGCGGCGGCCCTCATACGCGAGGGTGGCCAGCGACCGGATCACGTCCTTGTTGCCCTGGACCTGGCCGAAGCTGGATTCCTGGGCCCAGATCGAGACCAGGATCTCGGCCGGGACGCCGAAGCGCTGGGTCACGCTCCACGGCACGATGTCCACCTTGCGGCGGGCCTCGGCGACGCGGGCGGACGAGACGGCGTTGGCGACATAGGCGCCGGCGGGGCGGCTGAACTCGGGCTGGTTGCCGTCCAGGCGGATGACCTCCTGATCGGGCGTCAGACCCGCCAGCTGCTGCTCATAGGCCGCGCGGCGGGCGCCGCCCATCCGGTTCAGGAAGCCCTGCTTCCAGCCCTCGAAGCCCGGCTGGTCATAGACCGGCTGCGTCGGCTGGGGCGCGGGCCGGGGCGGCTGGATTTGGGGCTGCGGCTGGGGCTCCGGCCGGGCAGGGGGCAGCACCGTCTCAGCGGGCGGCAGCATGGGGGCGCAGGCCGCGACGGACAGGAACAGCAGGAGGCGGGCGGAAAGGCGCATGGGGGACAGGCTAGGGCTCCGGACGGCGTTCAGGCAATCACAAGCGCGCGAGACCGGCGAGCGTTGCAGTTCAGCGTCATTGTGCCGCCAACAGGGTGAACAGGCCGTTCACCGCGTTCGTTCGCCAAATCCCAACGCGCCTGCGACATTCTGTCCTCCACCCTGATGCGGCCTGGTGGCGGAGGGGCTACGCGATGGGCCCGCAAGCCCATAGACCCTCCGTTCGACTCGGAGGCCAGGCCTCCATTCTTTTGGCGCTAACGCTCGCCGCGCGGCGGCTCGCTGCTTGAGCCCGGGCCTGCTATTGGCTCCTCGAAGAACCTGTCCATATCCGTCGCCCGGCGGTTGACTTCGGCCTCTCGAATCTCTACATGCACCGCTCCGCCGCAGGTTCGCCCCGCGGCTCTTTTATTTTTGATTTGCCTCAGGACGTCCGACCATGAAGGTCCGTAGCTCGCTCAAGTCGCTCAAGACCCGTCACCGCGACTGCAAGGTCGTGCGCCGCAAGGGCGTCGTCTTCGTGATCAACAAGACCGACCCGCGCTTCAAGGCGAAGCAGGGCTAAGCAGGCGCTTACGGCGCCCGCGAGCTGATCGCGGACGCCTAAGTTTCTGAAATGTCTTGACTATCGAGGGCTGTGGGCAATCTGTCCGCAGCCTTTTTCGTGTTCGTGGTTGAGCCTGCCGCGCCGACGTGGTTAGCGTCTCGCCTCTTCCAGTCCGCCTTCCTCCGGAGTGCCTCCCCATGACCGACGCCGCCGCTTCCTTCGACAGCTCGGACGTCCTGACCTCGGCGGCCCAGGGCCGTCTGCGTTCGATCATCGAGCGGATCGAGCGACTGGAAGAGGACAAGGCCGCGATCATGGCCGACCAGAAGGAGGTCTTCGCCGAGGCCAAGGGCGAGGGCTACGACGTCAAGATCCTGCGCAAGGTCATCCGCATCCGTAAGCAGGACAAGGCCAAGCGCCAGGAAGAGGACGCCATCCTGGACCTCTACCTCTCCGCCCTCGGCGAGATCTGAACCTGAAGCGGACGCCCATAGCGGGCGGTCCGAAAGCCTCCTCTGGAGGCATGAAGCGCTCGACCGGGCTCAAGCAATGGTCGGGCTTCAAAGCGAAGACAGACAAGCCCGCCAGCCCCTTCGAGGCCGAGCGCGAGGCCGCGCGCCGCAAGGCCCTGAACGCCCTCAAGCGCGCCAAACGCGCGGCCGACAAGGCCGGCATCCCCCTGTCCGACTGGGAGGGAGAGTTCATCGAGGGCGTCTCCGACCGCATCAGGACCTATGGCCGGGCCTTCGGCGATCCCGAGAAGGGCGCGCCCGGTCAGGCCCTCTCGGCCATGCAGGGCCGCAAGCTGAAGGAGATCACGGCCAAGGCCAACGGCGAGGAGCCGAAGCGCCGCTGGGGCCGCAGGAAGCCGCCCGAGGGCGCCCCCGAATGAAAGAGGCCGGCGGAGCGATCCACCGGCCTCTTCCGTCTTCAGGCGCGTCGGGGGTTAGAACAGCACCTTGCGGTAGCTGAGCCGGATGACCCGGCCCGTCGGGTCCAGGTAGTCGGGCTGGTAGTTGACCGGCAGCTGGGTCGCCGAGGTCGTGACCTCGGTGCGGCTGTCGAAGATGTTGTCGAAGCCCAGGCTGATCCGGGCGCCGGTCAGCAGCCAGGGGGCCTTCTTCACCCACTCGGGGCGCTGGTTCATGTCGACGAACATGTTCAGCCCGACGGTGGTCTGGCCCGAGAAGTCCAGGTCCGAGCCGGTCGAGCCGCCGTCGACGTGGGTGCCCTCGCGCCAGTTGGCGTTGACGAAGGCGCCGAAGCCGTTGCGGAAGGCGCCGCCCTGGATCTGGATCTCCTGCTTGGGCGTGCCGCCGCGCGAGCTGGTTGCGCCGCCGTTCAGCTGGTCGATGACCGGCAGGCCGTCGGCGATCAGGATCTCATCCTGGAAGCGCCAGGTGTGGTAGATCGAGAAGTTGAAGATGCCCTGGCCGGGCTGCATCGGCGCGCCGCCGCGACCGCCGCCGCCGCCCGGTCCGCCCATGCGCATCTGCATGCCGCCGCCGGGAGGCGGGCCGCCCGCGCCGCCGCCGCCGCCGCCGGGACGCGGACCGCCGCCCATCATCATCATGCCCTGACGGCCCGCCGCCGCCGGGTTCGGCTTGCCGAAGGGCTTGGAGAAGTTGAAGCCGGTGCGCAGGTCCTGCCGCTCGGTCTTGGCGTAGTTCAGCGGGCGGGCGTCGATCGAGACCAGCGTGCCCGAGCCGTCGCGCACGAAGCGGCCGGGCAGGGCCGCCTCCAGCGCCGGAGTGATGGTCGGGAAGGTCGAGATGGCGTCGTCCGTCCGGCTCCAGGTGTAGTTGGAGCTGAAGTTGAAGTTGACGCTCTGGAACGGGGTCAGGTTGAAGCCCAGCTTGACCACCTGGCGCTGGTCCGCGCCCAGGTTGCGGTTGCCGCCGGTGATCTGGGTGACGTTGACCGTCTGGCCGGTGTTGAAGTCGTAGACCGGCACGTTCGGGGTGGCGATGACCGGGTCGTTGACCTGGTTGATGGTCGGGGCGCCCTGTTCGTCGGTGTAGCTGACGACGAAGCCGACCTTGCTGGTGGGGGCCCAGTTCACGCCGCCGCCGATCGAGGTCAGGCCGCCGAAGTCGGACAGGTCGTCG
Source organism: Brevundimonas sp. ALps5 (assembly GCF_058681645.1). Taxonomy (NCBI): domain Bacteria; kingdom Pseudomonadati; phylum Pseudomonadota; class Alphaproteobacteria; order Caulobacterales; family Caulobacteraceae; genus Brevundimonas; species Brevundimonas sp. ALps5. The sequence goes on from NZ_CM178744.1 coordinate 3,324,744, forward strand.
TAGCCGGCGTTGAAGTTGAGCGACAGGTCGCCGAACTTCTGCAGGAACTCGCGCCGGGTGCTGGTCAGGGGCAGGCTGACGTTGAGGCTGCCGTAGACGCGGTCGCGCTGCAGCGAGCTCTCGGTGTGGACGCCCGAGCGGTCCGACTCGGAGTCGAGGGTGCGGGTGTCCAGGCCGAACTTGACCGTCGACTGCAGGTTGCCGGCCGGACCTTCCCAGACCTTGCCGGTCAGGGTCGATTCCAGATTGCCGCCGCTGGAGACGGAGTGGGCGGTGTCGCTGCGCTCGCGCAGGACCGAGGCGGGCAGGACGCCGAACGGATTGACCGACGGGTCGTTGGCGTTGAGCGCCGCCTGCACCGGCAGCGGGTCATAGCCCCGGCCGGTCGTGGTGTCGGTCTCAGTCCGGTCGTAGGTGGCGGTGACGGTGTAGCGCCACTCGCTCAGATAGCCGTCGACCAGCAGGGCCGCCTTGCCCGTCAGGGTGTCGTTGTTGCGCAGCATCGAGCCCGGATCGGCGAGATAGCGGGTCAGGCGGGTGTCCGTGGCGCTGGTCGAATACGGGTTGCCGGCGGGCAGGGTGAGCGCAAGCGACGGCAGGCCGCCGTAGCCGTTGGTGGACGAGTCCTCCAGGCTGAAGCTGCCGGTGGCCTTGGTGGTGGAGTTCAGGTCGTGGGCCAGGGAGCCGCGCAGCGTCGTCCGGTCGCCGCGCGACTGAAGCGTGCGATAGGCCGACAGGTCGTCTGCCGTGGCCGGGGCGCCGGTCGGGCCATAGGTGTTGGCCGGGACGTCGCGGACGATGTCGCGCTCGCTCTCGAACAGGGCGGTGTCGTGCTGCTGCTCGATGTCGAAGTTCCAGCGGTCGCCGGTCTTGATGGTGAAGACGTTGCCGTCGACCTCGGCGGTCGTGCGGCCGCCCTGGGTCGGGCCGCGGCCCTGGAGGGTGGCGGTCGCCTGACGGAACTGCTGCTTCAGGACGAAGTTCACCACCCGCTGGTCGGCGCTGTAGCCATAGGTCAGGGCGACCTCTTCGGGCAGGATCTCGGTGCGTTCGATGGCCTCGACCGGGATGCCCTGGATCTCCTGGAAGCCGGAGATGCGGCGGCCGTTCAGCAGCAGGACCGGGCCGGCGTTCGAGCGGCCGCGGCTGGAGGTGGTCAGGGGCTCGAGCCGCTGCAGCAGCTCGGCGATGTTGCTGGCGCCGTAGGCCTTGATCTCTTCGGCGCTCAGGGTGACGTCGGGCGGGATATCGCCCTGAACGCTGCCGCGCGGCTTCACGCCCGTGACGGTGACGGTGCCAAGATCGTAGGCATCGGCCGAGGCCGTACCGCGCGGCAGGCCTTCGTCTTCCTGCTCCTCGGGCGGAGTGGGGGCCGGGGTCTGCTGCGGCGCGGGCGTCGCGGCGGGGGCGGGCGTGGGCGCCGTCTGGATCGCGCCCGAGGCAAGCGCGGACAGAATGGCGACAGCGATCGTCATGGATGGTCTTCCGGAATCAACAGTGGCGTGGCGGCGTCTGCGACCGGCGGTGGAGCGTCTGCGCGCCCCTTCAACCCCCGGCCATGCGCCGTGTCATGGGCCTCTAACGCACGCCCCCGCGACCTCCGTCGGGCGGACGCGTTAAATTTCAGACAGATTCCGGCAAAGCCGTGAAATGTTGCCCCGAAACGACAGGCGCGAGGGTCGGTCGCCCCAGCTTGGCCGTGAGCAGAACAGGCCCTAGCCGACTTCCTTCAGCGCGCCTTCCAGCCCCTGCTCGCGGACCTTGCGGTACAGGGTCGAGCGGCCGATGCCGAGGCGGCGGGCGATCTCGGACATATGGCCTGCATAGACCTCGATGGCGTGCTGGATGAGGTCGCGCTCGATGTCCTCGAGCGTGCGCAGATGGCCGCGGTCGTCGAGGATGCGGATCGGCTGGTCGGGCAGCGGCGGCAACTCGACCGACAGGCCGTCATGGGCCTCGCCGCCGGCGACCGGGGCCGGGACGCCTTCCGCCTGGGCCAGGGGCATGGCGACGCCCGAGATGGCCGGGAAGTCGTGCGGCTGCAGATAGGGGGCGTCGGCCAGAACCAGGGCGCGATAGACGCTGTTCTCCAGCTGGCGGACGTTGCCGGGCCAGTCGAAGGCGCTGAGCAGGGCCATGGTCTCGGCCGAGGCGCCGGCGACGCGCTTGCCCTCCTCGGCGTTGAAGCGGCCGATGAAGTGGTCGACCAGGGCCGGGATGTCCTCGCGGCGTTCGCGCAGGGCCGGAGCCTCGATCGGGAAGACGTTCAGGCGGTAGTAGAGGTCCTCGCGGAAGGCGCCTTCCCTGACCTGCTGGGCCGGGTCGCGATTGGTCGCCGAGACGATGCGGACGTCGACCTTGACCGAGCGCTTGGCGCCGACCGGGTCGACCTCGCCCTCCTGCAGGGCGCGCAGCAGCTTGACCTGCATGTCCAGCGGCAGTTCGCCGATCTCGTCGAGGAACAGGGTGCCGCCGTTGGCCTCCTGGAACTTGCCGAGGTGCTTGTCGTGGGCGCCGGTGAAGGCGCCCTTCTCGTGACCGAACAGGATCGACTCGACCAGATTGGCGGGCAGGGCGCCGCAGTTGACGGCGACGAAGGGCTTGCCGGCCCGGTCCGAGGCGCCGTGCAGGGCGCGGGCGATGACCTCTTTACCGACGCCGCTCTCGCCGGTGATCAGGACCGGAATGGAGGACTTGGCCGCGCGGGCGCCGAAGGCCTTGACCAGACGCATGGGCGGGCTGTCGCCGACCAGGTCGTCGAAGGAGGTGCGGCCCGCGACGTGCTTCTTCAGACGGCCGACCTCGCGGGTCAGCTGGGTCATCTGCAGGGCGTTGCGGATGCCGACCAGGATGCGTTCCGGGCTGGCGGGTTTGATGAAGAAGTCCTGGGCCCCGGCCTGCATGGCCTTGACCACGGTGTCGATGCCGCCGTTGGCCGTCAGGACGATGACCGGGGTGGTGACACCCGCCGTGCGGATTTCGGCCAGGGCCTCCATGCCGCTCACGCCCGGCATGACCATGTCCAGCAGCACGACGTCCGCGCCGCCGCCCTTGGTCAGGCGATCGATGGCCTCGCCGCCGTTCTCGGCGTGGACGACGGCATAGCCCTCGCGATCCAGAACCGCCTGAACGAGGCGGCGCTGGGTCGGATCGTCATCGACCACCAGAACGGTCTTGGCCATGGGGAGCACACCTTCGTCATCACCGTGAAGGCCGCGGCGTCTTGAAGCGCCACTGACCCGTTTCGGGACGTTTCTACGCCCGATGCGGTGAAGATCGGGTTGGTGGGCGTGGTGTGCGGGAGGTTAACGGCCGGCGGCCATGAGCTCGCGACACGTGTCGTTGGGCGCGAGGCCGGACGTGAAGCGTCCGCCGGTCGAAAGGTCGGGCCACGCCGCTGGGCGAGGTTGCAGGATGCCCGACTTGAGCGCCTGGCGTCCGTCCATCCGGGTTTCGCCTTCACAACGAAGGACCGGATAGTCCCCGATCTCGGACCAGCCGCCCCCCGGTGTGGCTGCGTAGAGGGTGATGTTGAATTTGGTGGCCAGCAGGATTTCGGGCTTGCCGTCAGCGTTGAGGTCCCACTGCGTCGCCACGCAGTCGCCAGCGTCCGGACAGTCGCGCAGCCTTCCCATCCCCGCAAAGGGTCTGGCGAAGTCGGCGGGCAGGGCGCGGCCGGAAGGCCAGGCTTCGACGATCGGAGTGAACAGGAGCGGCTGGACCTCGTCGAGTTCGTACCGGGTGTCGGCAGCGGCGGCGGTACGGGCCCGGCTCGAGATTGCTGCGTCCGACGATTGGGTCAGGGCCGCCAGAGCTTTCTCTCCGGCCTTGCCGCTGTCGAAGCGCAGGAAGCGGTAGTCGAACTTGTCCGGCGACACCTTGCCGGCCTCCAGCCGCTTCACCTGATCCGCCACCGACAGCCGGGCCGGGTCGGCGAGGGGGCTGAACAGGGCGAGGATGACGGCGACGGCGAGGACTCCCGAGGCCAGGTTGGTCGCCTCCAGCGCATTCATCCAGCCCGAGCCCTTGCGGATCAGGGGCACGACGGCGGCCAGGCCGTACCCCACGGCATAGACCGCGCCGACGAGGGCGCAGGCGGCGGCGATGATCCGGTCCGGCGTCAGGCCGTACTGGCCGATCCGCAGCATCAGGCCCCAGACGGCCAGCACGATCAGGGGCGTCAGCAGGATCGAGGCGACCTGCACCGCGAGGCGCAGCACCAGCGGCGGCCGGTTGTCAGCGCGGCCGTCCTGATAGGCGGTGTTGATCAGGACGATCAGGGCGGCGGCCGAGGCCAGAAGCAGGGCGGTGGCGCTGCCGGTGTCCCACAGGCCTTTGAGACCCGTGAAGGGCAGGGCGGCGAGGAAGCCCGCCGCCAGCACCGTCATGACCAGCAGCAGCCAGGACAGCAGCATCAGGGCCACGGCCCGCACGCCCCGGATCAGGCCGTCGCGAACGTCGGTCAGCTGGACCGCCGTGGCGAAGGCGAGGCCGGTCATGGGAAAGGCGAACCAGCTCTCGCGGATCAGGTCGCCGAGGAAGTTGAGGCCGATGACCCTGAACAGGGCCGCCCCAAGGAACAGCAGCAGCCAGAAGGCGCCCGCGAAGCCGATCGACAGGGCCAGCTGGACGCCGGCCATCCAGGCCGCGTCGAAATAGGCGGGGTAGGGGGCGACCAGTCTGCGCTCCCGGTCGGCGGGCACGATCAGATGGTGGGTGATGAACAGGGCCACAGCCGTAAAGGCCAGGAAGACCGGCGACAGGACGGTGTCGTCCAGCTTCACGCCCTGACGGTCGATGTCGTGGAAGGCCAGGGACGCCATGACGGCCCCGGCGATCCCGCCCCAGACGATCAGGGTGACGGGCCTCAGCCGCCCGACGCCCGCGAGCAGCACCACGGGCAGGAAGGCGAAGACGAGGAACAGGCAGCCGAACAGCCAGGGATCGGTCGCCGGCCAGACCGGCGGATGGCGATACTCATTGGGCCAGGACCGCGTCAGCCACCACAGGGCCACGCCCTGCAGAAGGCCGATCGCCAACCGGACGGCGGCCGTGGCGCGCCGGTCGCCCTCGCGCGCCAGCCCGGACCGGCCCGAGGCGGCGTGATCGTCGTGGCTGATGGTCATGGTTGTCTCCCCGACCCATCTGAACCGAAAGCTGCGCCGTTGGGAAGCTCAGTCCGGATACCGGGCCTTGATGGCCTTGTACGAGACCTCTGCCAGTTCGCGCAGGACATCCGTGTCCACGTCCGACAGCCGCTTCACATAGATGCAGCCGCCCTCGGTCTTGTGCTTGCCCAGACGCGGCAGCAGGGCGTCGCGGGCCTCTCCGGCGTGCAGATAGAGGACCAGATGCGGCTTCCGTGGCGAGAAGGCGATGGCCGGGGCGTCGCCCTGGCGGCCGCTGTCGTAGACGTAGTGGTACGCGCCGAAGCCGACGATCGACGGGCCCCAGAGCGTCGCGGGCTGGCCCGTGGCCTCGGCGAACAGGGCGGCGACGACCTCGGCGTCCGCGCGGCGCGTGGGGTCGGGGACGGCGGCGATGAAGTCGGCGACGCTGACGTCGGTGGGCTTGGTCTTCGCTTCGGCGGCCATGATCGCTCCCCTTCGCGGGGACGATAACACGGTTCAGGCGGCGGCGACCTTGGGTTTGGTCCAGCGGTCAATCAGTCGCTGGGCGGGGCGTTCGACGAGGTGGTGGGCCAGAACCGCCAGGCCGACGATGCCGACGAAGACGGCCAGGGCGAACAGGTCGTTCAGCCAGACCGAGCCGAAGTCGATGCGCCGTCCGTTGGGCATCCAGTGGAGCTTGCGCGCGATGATCAGCATCACCGTCAGCACGAACATATGGACCATGTAGATGGCGAAGGACCAGCGGCCGAAGGTGACCAGTACGGGCAGGTCCAGCAGGCGCGAGACCTTGCCTTCCTCGCCCGCGAAGACCCAGACGACGCCGATGAAGACCAGGGTCACCGCCACCGTCACCGGCCCCTCGGCCCAGGCGACGAACAGGCAGCACAGGGCGACGGTCGCGACCTCCAGCACCGTCGCCGCGCCCGCCTTCAGGCGCGGGATCCGGGTCCACAGGCCCTGCAGCAGGCAGCCGAGGAAGAAGCCGTAGACCGCGCGCGGCACGGCGAAGTCATAGGTGGTGTTCATCCAGCGCCGGGCGTGGGTGACCACGATGATCCCGCCGATGACGGCCAGCACCGCGCCGATCCAGCGGAACCGCTTCGGCGAAACCAGCACCAGAACCGCGAAGATCAGATAGCAGGCGACTTCGGCGCTCAGCGTCCAGGCCGGGCCGTTCCAGGTCAGATAGGGGTGCACATGCCAGGCCTGGATCAGCAGCAGATTGGTCCAGATGGCCTCGATGGAGCGGTCGCGCGTGAACGGCGTGGCGCTGTCGAAATGGAACCAGAGGCGGCACAACTCCAGCCCGATGAAACAGGCCAGCATCAGGACGTGCAGCGGCCAGACGCGCCCGAGGCGGCGCACCATGAACCGGCCTGCGTCGCGCGGCGTCTTCAGCCGTCCGGCATAGGCGTGGGCGATGACGAAGCCCGACAGGACGAAGAAGTAGTCGACGAACAGATAGCCGTGCTGGATCAGGGGCCAGTCGCGCCAGTGGCTGGCGATCGGCATGTGAAACATGAACACCAGCACGGCGCAGACGCCCCTGAGGGAGTCCAGAGCCTCGAACCGATGTGCGCCCGCCGTTTTCACAGCGGCGTGATAACGGGTCCGTGAGGTCCGCGATAGGGGGCGCCGCTCAGGCGGCTGTGGGGGCTTTGGCGCCCAGTCTTTCGATCAGATGGTCGCCGATCCTCAGCGCATTGGCGACCACCGTCAGGGTCGGGTTTATGGCGTTGGCGGAACAGAAGAAACTGGTGTCCACGACATAGAGGTTGTCGACCTCGTGGGCCTTGCAGTTCACGTCCAGCGCCGAGGTCGCCGGGTCGGTCCCGAACCGCGCCGTGCCGCACTGGTGCGCCGTGCCGTAGAGCGGCAGCAGGCTGTCGAACTGGAAGTGATGCTGGGAGATCGGATGGGCGTGGTCGACGAAGCCGTCCAGCGAGGCCTTCAGCGTCTTCACCAGCCGCTCGTGACCCTCGAGGTTGCCGAACGTGTAGCTGAGGTTCACCCGGCCGTCGGGGCCGACCGTGACCCGGTTGTCCGGCATGGGGAGGTCCTCGGAGATGACGAGCATCGACAGCATCCGCTCGGCCGCCGCGCCGGACAGGGCGTCGGGGACCAGGGCGGGGGGCAGCCAGTCCTCGATCTGGCCCTCCAGCGTCTGGCCGGACATGTATTCCAGCAGCTGGATATGGCCCATGGGGAAGTCGTAGCCGCCCGCGGGATCGCCGAAATAGAAGTCGTTGACCGCCAGGGTCTTGGGGAAGGTCACCGTCTGGTGCGCCGCGGTCAACGAGACCATGGCGGTCGAGTTGTGGAACATATAGTTCCGCCCGACCTGATCGGAGCCGTTGGCCAGACCGTTCGGATGGGCGGCGTTGGCGGATTGCAGCAGGATGACCGCCGTGGGCGCCGCGCCCGCCGCCAGGGCTACGATGTCGCCGCTCCAGCGCTCTTCGCCCTCGGCCGTCTCGCAGACGACCTCGGTGATCGTCTTGCCCGTGGCGTCGGTCTCCAGCCGCAGCACCTTGCGGCCGGTCAGCAGCGTGACGTTGGGCAGGCCCATGATCGGCTCGATCGCCAGGGTCCGCGCGTCGCATTTGGCGCGCAGCAGACAGGGATAGCCGCCGCAGGTCTTGCACTTGATGCAGGTCGAGGTGACCGGATGGGCCTGATCCAGCTTGACCCCCAGCGGCAGGGAGAAGGGCTTCCAGCCCTGCATCTCCCAATGGCCTTTCAGCGCCGCGACGCCGGGGTCGTGGTGCACGGCCGGATACGCATAGGGCGGTTCATTCCCCGCCTCGGTCGGATCGTCGCCGCGATGGCCGTGGACCTGCCACAGGGTTTCGGCTTCGGCATAGTAGGGCGCCAGATCGTCGAGGGTGATCGGCCAGGCGGGGGAGACGCCGCCCGCGTGCTGGACGACCTCGAAGTCCCGCTTGCGCATCCGCATCAGGGCCGCGCCGTAGAAGGTGGTGTTGCCCCCGACCCAGTAGTGGGTGTTCGGAATGAAGGGGTGGCCGTGCTTGTCGTACCAGTGGTCCTTCGTGCGGTAGCGGCGCTCGATGAAGACAGCCTTGGGGCTCCAGTTCTCGGCCTCGCGCGGCAGGTGTTCGCCGCGTTCCAGGATCAGGATGGACTTGCCGGTCGGGGCCAGCCTCTGGGCCAGGGTCGCGCCGCCCGCGCCCGAACCGATGATGACGACGTCGAAGCGGGAGGTCATGTGCGGCGTCTCAGTCGGCGGCCAGATGATATTTGGCCGAGCCCTGCCGCAGGGCCCAACGCACGAGGCCCTGCGGCAGGGCGCGCATCAGGGCGGCGGCCAGGGCGTTGTACCAGCCGGGCACGACGATGACCTTGCGCCGGTCATTGGCCTTGAGCGCCGCCTCGACCACCTGTTCGGGCGTCAGGAACAGCCGCCGCGGGGCCTCGGCCATGACCACGTCGGTGCCGTTGGCGGCCGCGAAGCCGGTGGAGACGAAGCCCGGGCTGACGGCTGTGACGCATAGCCCCTTGTCGCGGTACTCGGCGTCCAGCGCCTGACAGAAGCTCATCATCAGGCTCTTGGCCCCCGGATAGAGGGTGTGGCCCGCCACGCCGGGCGCGAAGCCGGCCAGTGAGGCCGTGGCGATGATCCGCCCGCCGCCGCGCTCGACCATGCCCGGGATGACGCCGTGGGCCAGACCGCAGGCGTTGACGACGAGGGTCATCAGAAAGTCCTTCTGGGCCTTCCACGGCACGGCGGCGAAGCTCTGGGGGATGGAATAGCCGGCGTTGTTGATCAGGACGTCGACGTGGCGGCCCATGGCGTGGACCGCGTCCAGCACCCGATCGCAGGCGCCGAGTTCCGACAGATCCATCGTCAGGACGTGGGCCTCGACCGCATGGTCGCGGGTGATCCTGGCCGCCAGATCCTGCAGCCGATCGGCGCGGCGGGCGACGAGGACGACGTCATGGTCCCGCTCGGCCAGGGCGCAGGCGAAGGCCTCGCCGATCCCCGACGACGCCCCCGTGATTAATGCCAGAGGCCTGCGGTTCAGGGCGTCTTCGAGGGACATCAGGCGGGCTCCGGCGCGATCGCATCAGGAGGGCGATTCGACTGTGTCCGCACGGTGGCGCGGTTCAGCCCGGTTGCCACCCCTGCGGGGCCATCTCGAACCCCTCGAACTCGAAGCCTGGGGCGACCGTGCAGCCGACCAGGGTCCAGGCGCCGAGGGACTTGGCTGCTTGCCAGGCGCCGGTCGGGACCACGGCCTGGGGCTGCTCGCCCGCCTTGAAGTCGTTGCCCAGCTTCACCAGTCGCCGCATCCCGCCCGACGCGATCTCCAGCGCCAGCGGCGCGCCTTCGTAGAAGTGCCACAGCTCGGCCGCGTCGACGGAATGCCAGTGTGACTGCTCGCCCTCGGCCAGCAGATAATAGATCGCCGTCCCGACCGAACGCCCGTCCACCTCGCGCGGATCGCGGAAGGTCTCACGATAGTGCCCGCCCTCCGGATGGGGCTGGAGTTCGAGCATGGCGATGACTTCGGCGGCGGTGAGCATGGGGGTTGAATAGCCGAGTCGCGGGGTTCAGGCCCGGAACTTCCGCCCGCGCGGCTCGGCGACCAGCTGGTGCTCGTCCTGCCAGACGATCAGGCCGGGATCGCGGGTGGTCAGGACCTCCACGTGGATACCGCAGGCCTCGAGCGCCAGCTTCAACTGATGCATCCGGCGGATGTGTTCCTCCGCCGCCGGCTCGAACCACGACAGACCGGGCTGCCCAAAGCCCTTGTGTCCGCCGGCGGAGAAGGCCTTGGGAATGGCGAGATTGGCGTTGAACCAGCCCGTGAGCGTGCGCGCCTCGGTGATCGCCCAGCCCGGCGCGTGCTCGCTCTCCATCGCGTCTTCGACGGCCTTGAACAGGCCCAGGCGGCTCCGCTGGCGGCCCACGGTCTGGAAACAGACGAAGCGGATGTAGGTGCGTGCGGTGAGGCTCATCGTCGCGTCATGTCGATGACCATGGCCTCTGTGGCACCCGGCACGGGAGCCGGCGCCACCTCGACCCATTCCCGGGCGAACAGGGCGCCGATGCGGGGCGCGTCGGCCGGGTCCAGCCGGTCTTCCATCTGCTCGACGCAGCGGTCGTCGATGCTCTTCGAGCGGCGGTTGCCGTGGTGAACCAGGAAGATGTCGAGGTTTTCGGCGAAGTCGAGGCCTGCCCGTGTCGCGCCCGGATTGGCGGCTCGGGAGGTCAGGGCCTGCAACTCCAGCTCCCGTCCATCGTGGAACCAGACCCAGAGCGACGGGTTCGCCCGGCCCTTGCTTCCGATCCAGCAGGCCGCGGTCATGCCGGCGGCGTTGTCGACGCGGTAGAGGACGTCCGCCTCGCCCCATCGGTCCGAGGTGACGCGGATGTCGTGGGCCCGGACCTCGATGCGCGAGCGGCCGCCCATGAACAGCAGCCCGAGCGTAATCGTGGCGAAGACCGCCCAGACGATCACGATCGTCCGGTTCGACTTGCCGACGGAGAAGCACCAGGCCGGGATAAGAAAGGTCAGGAAGACGGCGCAGATCCCGTACCAGAACCAATGCCCCGCGATCGGCCACCAACCCAGAACGTCGGCGCGCCCGATCACCCAGGGCCAGGCGAACAGGCGCATCACCCAGGACTTCCATGAGAAGGCCAGCCCGATCATCACGACTGAAGCCGGCATGAGAAGAAGGCGCTGCGCCGTCGACAACTCGTCGTTCGGGGATAGGGAGGCCGGGCTGCGGCTCATGGCGCGCTCACAACCTCCACCGCCGCCCGGTGCCCGGCCTCCGCGGTCGTGGCGGGGAGGGGCAGGTTCAGGAAGGTCCAGATCTGGTCGTAGAGGCCGTCGCGGGTCAGGGTGGCGTGGTTGGAGCCGACCATCTTCACCAACCGCCGGGGCGTGTGGGCGAGATCGTAGAGGGCGCGGCCCTGTTCGAAGGGAATGACCTTGTCGGCGCTTCCGTGGACGATCAGCAGGGGGATGGAGACGCGGTCGATGATGTCGCGCGACCGGTACTGGTCCAGCATCAGCCAGCGCACCGGCAGGAAGGGCCAGGCCTTCGCCGCGATGTCGGCGGTGGAGGTATAGGGCGCCTCCAGGATCAGCGCGCGGGCCGGACGCTCGATGGCCAGCCGCGTCGCGACGCCAGTGCCGAGCGAGAAACCGTGGATGACGATGTCGCGCGCCGGCGTCGTCCGGGCCAGCCAGTCCCAGGCGGCGCGCGCGTCGGTGTGCAGGCCCTTCTCCGAGGGCTTGCCGGTCGAGCCGTCATGGCCGCGATAGCCTACGGCGAGGAAGCCGACGCCCTCGTCCGCCATGCGCCGCCAGCGCCCGCTCTGGAACGACAGCCCGCCGCCCTGACCGCCGAGGAACAGGATCGTCGGCCGCCCCGGCTTCGGCGCCAGGAACCAGGCGACCAGCCGCTCGTGATCGGGGGTGTCGATGTGCACGACCTGGATCGGTGGGCCGTCGGCCTCGGGCGTCGGACTGCCGTGGATGATAGGGTAGAGCATCTCCCGCTGGGTGAAGAAGACGACTCCGACGACGAGGGCATAGGCGACCAGAACGACCCCCAGCAGGATCGCCCCGGCGCGCAGCCACCAGTTCAGAAACCCGCTGCGCGCCAGATCACAGCGCCTTCACGATGCCCTCGACCATCTTCTTGGCGTCGGCGAACAGCATCATGGTGTTGTCGCGGAAGAAGAGCTCGTTCTCGACGCCGGCGTAGCCCGCCGCCATTCCGCGCTTGATGAACAGGACGGTGCCGGCCTTTTCGACGTCGAGGATGGGCATGCCGAAGATGGGCGACTTGGGGTCGGTCTTGGCGGCCGGGTTGGTGACGTCGTTGGCGCCGATGACGAAGGCGACGTCGGCGGTGGCGAACTCGGCGTTGATGTCCTCCAGCTCGAACACCTCGTCATAGGGGACATTGGCCTCGGCCAGCAGGACGTTCATGTGGCCCGGCATCCGGCCCGCGACGGGGTGGATGGCGTATTTCACCTCGACGCCCTCTTCCTTCAGCTTGTCGGCCATTTCGCGGAGCGCATGCTGGGCCTGGGCCACGGCCATGCCGTAGCCGGGGACGATGATGACCTTGGAGGCGTTCTTCATGATGAAGGCGGCGTCGTCGGCCGAGCCCTGCTTGACCGGACGGGTCTCGACGCGCTGCTCGCCGGCCGGGCCGCTGTCGCCGCCGAAGCCGCCCAGGATGACCGAGATGAAGCTGCGGTTCATGCCCTTGCACATGATGTAGGACAGGATCGCGCCCGAGGAGCCGACCAGGGCGCCGGTGATGATCAGGGCGATGTTCTCCAGCGTGAAGCCGAGCGCCGCGGCGGCCCAGCCGGAATAGGAGTTCAGCATCGAGACCACGACGGGCATGTCGGCGCCGCCGATGGGGATGATCAGGGTCGCGCCCAGCACCAGGCTGAGGGCGAAGATGCCCCAGAAGGCCCAGGTGGCGGTTCCGCCCGACATCACCATCGCGCCGATCATGATGCCGAGCACCAGGGCCAGGGCGATGTTGATCAGGTGCCGTGCGGGCAGGATGATCGGGGCGCCCGACATGTTGCCGTTCAGCTTGGCGAAGGCGATGACCGAGCCGGTGAAGGTGATGGCGCCGATGGCGACGCCGAGGCTGAGTTCGATGATCGACTGGACCTTGATCCCGCCCATGCCGTCACTGATGCCGAAGGCTTCGGGCGCATAGACGGCGCCGACCGCGACCAGACAGGCGGCCATGCCGACGAGGCTGTGGAAGGCCGCGACCAACTGGGGCATGTCGGTCATCTTGACCCGGCCCGCAATCAGGGCCCCGCCGCCGCCGCCCACGACCACGCCCCCGGCCAGCAGGGCCAGGGTCAGCGGATCCAGCGCCCCGGTGAAGCCGAGGGTCAGCAGGGTCACGGCGACGGCGATGGCCATCCCGACCATGCCCATCGTATTGCCCTGACGGCTGGTCTCCGGACTGGAGAGGCCACGCAGGCTGAGAATGAAAAGAACGCCTGCGACCAGATAGGCCAGCGCCGCTATGGATGCGTTCATCGCAGTCCCCCGAAGTCTCTTGTTGGTCTTGTCGTTTGAAGCTGGATCATCAGAACACCTGCGCCCGGGCCGGTCGGGCCGGGTCGTTCGTGCCTGCGGAGACGGTGCGCGCGCCCTGACGGGCCAGGCCGAGGCCGATCGGGCCGGGGCCGTCGGTCAGGGTCAGGACGCAGCGGCCGTCAGGACCGGGCAGCCGCCCCTGATCGCGCCCCTGACCCGTCTGTGTGAAGCCGTTGGTCCAGTGGTGCAGGTCGTACTGGCTGGCCCTGTAGGTCACGGGGGCGAACCGGCAGGCCAGCGTCCATTTTGTCCCGGCGGGGGCGGCGACCGCCCAGCGCAGGCCGTCGAACGGCGGTCCCGGCACATCGGTGTCCAGCGAGGCCTGGGCCAGTGCAGAGGTCGCCAGCAGGCCGGGCAGTGTGGTCGCGATGGAAACGGCCAGCGCCCTCATCACTCGTAGTCCCCCGGGCAGGCCGTCCGCGCCAGCCGCCACAGGGCCGCGGCGATGAACAGGGGCGACAGGAAAACCCAGGTCCAGTCCAGGGCGTTCATCGGCCGCTCCTGGGCCACGACACGCACGAGGATGGACGAGAAGACCAGCACCACGCCGCAATCCAGAAAGCGCAGCTTGCGGATGGCGTTGGCCTCGCGGAAGAAGCTCCACCCCCACAGGCCCAGCCCCAGCCCCGTGGCGATCCACGAGACCAGATTGGCCAGATGTGCGGGGGAAAGGGTCATCTCAGGTACGCGTCCCGTCGGCGCGGACCGGACGACGCCACAGGCGCAGCCCCGTCTGGGCCGTGAGCGCGATCAGCGCGAGGCTGCCCGCGACCCAGACCCATTCCTGATTGGCGTAGCCGTCAACGCCCCGCCACACCCAGAGCGCGATTGTGGCCGGGATAACGACCAGTAGCAGGCCGCGCTCCAGCAGGCGGCGTCGCGCCGACGACAGGGAGCCGCTGAGCACGATCAGGCCGACGACCAGCATCAGGCTGAGCGGGATCAGGGCCGTGAGGATCCAGGTGGCGTTCATCAGCCGGCCTTGGCCTCAGCGGCGGGCTTCGGGCGTTCCTTCTTCTTGTACATGGCCAGCATGCGTCGGGTGACCATGAAGCCGCCGAAGATGTTGACGCTGGCCAGGGTCACGGCCGCGACGCCCGCACCCTTGGCGATCCACGGCGTGGCGCCGGTGTCCCCGGCGGTCGCCGCCGCCGCGATCAGGCCGCCGACGACGATGACGCTGGAAATGGCGTTGGTCACGGCCATCAGCGGCGTGTGCAGGGCCGGGGTCACCGACCAGACCACATAGTAGCCGACGAAGATCGCCAGCACGAAGATGGCCAGTCGGAAGACGGTGGGATCGACGTGTTCCATGGTTCAGTTCCTCACTGGGTTACGCGTGAGACAAGACGGGCGTCGCAGAAGATATCGCCCGTATGCCAAGCGGTCATCGGTTCCTGACAGGAGCCCAGCACGACCGTGACGCCGTCTCCGGGAGCCAGGGACCGCGTCCCGGGATCGGTCCAGTTGACCTGAATCCATCGTCCCCGCACAGGAGACGTCTCCGGGGAGAGGACCGGCACGAAGCAGAAGGCGGTATCGGTCACCACAAAGGGCTGTCGCAAACGCGTCCCGTTGGGATGCCGCGATTCAACGTAGCGGAACTCGCCCTCGACGGTGTCGCCGTCCTTGAGGCAGGGCGCCGGCGTCGCGGTCTGGGCCATGGCGGCGAGAGCGAGGGCGATCATGTCCCGGCGCTCCTCTGCGCCAGCCGGGCATCGATGCTGAGCAGTACGAGAAGCATGCCGCCGATGCCGACACTCAAGGTGAGGAACATGACCGTTGCCGGCAGGAGTGTGACTGCGCCCTTCACGGGACCGCCCGGCATGAAGGGGATGGCCAGACACATCACAGCCGTGCCGATCAGGCCGGCGCCGATCAGCACCCAGCTGACAACGCTGAGAAAGCGGGACTGGGCGGGTTTCACCCCTTGACCCCTTCATGCACCACGGCGCCGCCGTTGGTGACGACCGACGCCTTGAGGATTTCGTCTTCCAGATCAAGGCCCAGCGCGCTGTCCTTGAGGAACAGCCCGACGAAGGCCACGAGGTTCTTGGCGTAGAGGCTGGAGGCGTCCGAGGCGATGCGGCCGGGCAGGTTGGCGATGCCGACGATCTGGGCGCCGTTGGGGGTGACCACGGTCTCGCCGACCTTGGCGCCCTCGACATTGCCGCCGGCCTCGACGGCAAGGTCGATCAGGACCGAGCCCGGCTTCATCGTGCCGACCTGTTCGGCGGTGACCAGCACCGGCGCCGCGCGGCCCGGGATCAGGGCCGTGGTGATGACGATGTCCTGCTTCCTGATGTGCTCGCCGACCAGAACGGCCTGTTTGGCCTGGTATTCCGCCGACATCGGCTTGGCGTAGCCGCCGGCCGTCTGGGCGTTTTTGAACTCCTCGTCCTCGACGGCGAGGAATTTCGCGCCCAGCGATTCGACCTGTTCCTTGGTGGCCGGGCGGACGTCGGTGGCGGTGACCACGGCGCCGAGACGCCGCGCCGTGGCGATGGCCTGCAGACCCGCGACGCCGACGCCCATGACGAAGACCTTGGCCGGGGCGACCGTGCCCGCCGCCGTCATCATCATCGGGAAGCCGCGTCCATAGGCGGCCGCCGCCTCGATCACCGCGCGATAGCCGGCGAGGTTGGCCTGGGACGACAGGGCGTCCATGACCTGGGCCCGGGTGATGCGGGGCACGAACTCCATGGCGAAAGCGGTGGCGTTCGCTCCGGCCAGGGCCGCGACCGTGTCCTTCTCGCGATAGGCGTCGAGCAGGGCGACGACGATGGCGCCGGGCTTGAGGGCGCTGATCTCCTGCGCCGTCGGGCCGCGCACCTTCAAAACGACGTCGGCGCCTTCCAGCACCGCGCGGGTGTCGGGCTTCACCACCGCGCCGGCGGCGACGTATTCGGCGTCGGGGAAGGACGACCCGGCGCCCGTGCCCGCCTCGACGGTCACGGTCGCGCCAAGGGCGACGAATTTCTTCACGGTCTCGGGTGTGACGGCGCAGCGCGTTTCGCCTTCACGGCGTTCGCGGGTCACGGCAATGGCGACGGCCAAACGAATCTCCCCAAGTCTTGTTCTTGGAAATCACGTTAGGCTGGAATGGATTGGTCCGTCAAAGCGCGAAAAGCCGCTTCCGTTGCGAAAGGCGTGCGCGAAACCCGATTTGACCGGCAGGACTTGCCAACTGAACGGGGCGTTTGGCGGGCCTCAGTGGGCCTTCTTCGAACCCGACTTCAGCCAGAAGGCGCCGACGGCGAACAGGGCCACACAGAGGAAGAGGCCGAGGAGGATGTTGCCGCCCGGACGGAAGGCCATGACCAGGCCCAGCAGCAGGGCGGCGATGCCCAGCGAGCCCCAGCTGAACATGGTCTGGACCAGTTTCCAGGTCGCGGCCTGTTCGCCGATGGCCATGCTGCCGCGCTGATAGTCGTCAGCGCCGTGGGCGTCGTGGTGCGGGTCGGCCATGAGGTCTCAATCCGAAAGAGTCGGTGGTTTCCGACTTATAGCGCGGCTTGCGCCGGGCTCAAGCCACAGTCTCTTTTGGCTCAGAAGGTCGCCTCGAACTGATCGACCAGCCGCTCCAGCCGGCCGCAGCCGATGGTCCAGAAGGCCGGGTCGCGGGGGTTCAGGCCGAAGGGCTTGAGCGCCTCGTCATAGGTGCGGGTCCCGCCGCCGGCGAGGAGCTCGCGGTACAGGGGCGTGAAGGCCTGCGGGTCCTTGCGCCGCGTCTCCATCAGGGCCGCCACCAGCAGGTCGCCGAAGGCATAGGCATAGACGTAGAAGGGCGAGTGGACGAAGTGGCTGACGTAGGACCACCAGTGCTCATAGCCGGGGTTCAGGGTCACCGCCGGGCCGAGCGACGCGCCCATCTCCTCCAGCCAGATCTGGCCGATGCGTTCGGCCGGGACCTCGCCGGAGGCGCGTTCGTCGTGGAAACGGGTCTCGAAGCGGTGGAAGGCGATCTGGCGCACGACCGTGTTCAGCCCGTCCTCGATCCGCCCGGCCAGCAGGCCGCGCTGCTCGGCTTTCGGCGCGGTCGCCAGCAGGCGATCAAAGGTCAGGCCCTCGGCGAAGATGGAGGCGGTCTCGGCCAGGGTCAGGGGCGTGTCGGCCAGAAGCGTGCCCTTGTCCGCCGCCAGTGTCTGGTGGATGCCGTGACCCAGCTCATGGGCCAGGGTCAGGACGTCTCGCCGCTCGCCCATCCAGTTCAGGAAGACATAGGGGTGGCGGTCGGCGGTGACCGGGTGGGCATAGGCGCCGGACTGCTTGCCCGGGCGGGCGCGGCCGTCGATCCACGGATTGTCGAAGAAGCGGTTGGCCCGGTCGGCGAACTCGGGCCCCAGATCGCCGAAGCTGTCCAGCACCATCGCCTTGCCCTGAAGCCAGTCGAAACCGCGCGGGGCTGACGTATCAAGCGGGGCGTTGCGGTCCCACTGGTCCAGCGCCGTCTTGCCCATGGCCCTGGCCTTGAGGGCGTAATAGCGGTGCGACAGCTTGGGGTAGGCGGCGGCGACAGCCTCGGCCATCGCATCGACCGCCTCGCCGTGGACCTCATTGGCCAGGTGGCGGCCGTCGGCGGGGCGTTTGAAGCCGCGCCATTTGTCCTCGAGCGCCTTGTCGGCGGCGATGGTGTTCATGACCAGGGCCATGGTCGAGGTGCGGGCGCCGAGCGCCTCGCTCAAACCTTCCGCCGCGGCCTTGCGCCGCGCCGCCTTGGGATCGGACAGCCGGTTCAGGGCCTCGGCCAGGGTCAGCTTCTCCTTGCCGACATCCGCACGCAACGCGGCCAGGGTCTCGTCGAACAGCCGGCTCCACTGGGCCGAGATCGGGCCGTGCTCGGCGAGGTAGGTCTCAAGCTCCTGCGAGAGCTCGTGCGGCTTCATCGCCCGCACCCTCCGCAGCCACGGCCGCCAGTTCGCGGCGCCCGCATCGGCGAGAAGGGCGGCCTCGATCTCGGCGTCCTCCAGCTGGTTGATCTCCAGCGTCAGCCAGACCGTAGGGGTGGCGATGGCGGTCATCTTCTCGCGGATATCGGCCTCGAAGCCGTTGGCCTCGGCGTCGTCGCGCGCCGTCGAGGCGGCGAGGAAGGCGTAGGCGCCCAGACCGCCGAGCGCATCGGTCGCCCGCTCATAGAGGCCGATCGCCTTGTCCAGCAGGCCGCCCAGCGCTTTCGGTTCGGCGCGGGCCGCGACCAGCGTCCCCTGCAGGGCGTTCAGCTCCGCCACGGCGGCCCGGCCCTTGTCGAGGTCGGCGGCGATGCGCGTGTCCTGCCGCGAGGAATAAAGGTCCGACAGGTCCCACAGCGGGGCTTCGGTCGAGGGGGCGGCGGGCGTCTTGAAGGGGGCGTTCATGGCCCTTGTTGTGATATCGCGACCGGCCCGGCGCAAGGGCGGGGGCGCTGGAAGCGCAAGGTCCGTTAGCCGCCAGACGACCGTGCGCGGGCGGTCGATGACAGGGTTCCAATCCACGGAGACACCCGATGACCTATCAGATCCAGCCCCTTTCGCTGGCGTCGTTCGCGCCGCTGTTCGCACTGTCCGACGTCGAGCTGGCCGTGGTCGGCGCCCGCCGATGGACCGACGATCTCGGCGGCCGGGCGCCGTGCCGGGTCAGTCTTCAGGACGCGGAGGCGGGCGACCGGCTGATCCTGGCCAATCACGCCCATCTCGCGGACCCGACCTCGCCCTATCGCGCCGCCGGGCCGATCTTCGTGCGCGAGGCGGCGACGGAGGCGGTTCTCGATCCGGATCAGGCGCCCGGGATGCTGACCCGGCGGCCGCTGTCGATCCGGATCTATGATGTGGCCAATATGATGCTCGAGGGCGAGGTCATCGCCGGCGCCGATCTCGACGTGCGGCTGCGGCACTGGTTCGCCCACCCGAAGACCGAGCAGGTCCACATCCATTTCGCTCCGCGAGGCTGTTACCTGGCCCGGGCGGTGCGCGCCGACTGAGGGCTCAGGCGGCCATCCGCCACAGCAGGCTGTCATCGGTGGCGTCGGAGAAGCTGCGGGCCTCGTCCCACAGGGCGTCCTCGTCCGTGTAGCGGGCGCTGGCCGAGGCGGAGATGACGTCAATGACCTGTTCCTCCAGCCGATCCCAGATGATGGCCAGGTCGCCGCAGCCCTCGGCCTCGCACGGGACGATCATGTAGCGGCTGGCGTTAACGGCGGTGTGGGGAGCGAAGCGGGCCATGGTCGTTTCCTTTGAGCGTTGCCTTCAAGGCGGTGTCTGAGGGGCGGTGTCTTGCCGATGATGGACAATGCGACGGCGTTGCGCCAAAATCGGACGTATCGTTCAGGAGGCCCGCGATGCGACACGACAAGGCGATGATGGTCATCGAGCTGGCCCGGCGCATGGCGGCCTCGGCAGAGGGGCTGACGCTGGACGAGATGGCGCGCGAGAGCGGGGTCGGGCGGCGCACGGCCGAGCGGCTGCGCGACGCGGTCCTGATGCTGTTTCCGGCGGTGGAGGAGGTCAGCGATCCGCCGACCAAGCGCTGGCGCATTCGCGGTGGGCTGTCGGCCTTCGAACAGGCTCCGACGACGACCGAGCTGGTCGAGCTGACCAAGGCGGCGCAGGGCCTCAGGGCGACGGGGGAGGCGGGCCGGGCGGTCGCGCTGGAAGGCCTTGAGCGCAAGCTGAAGTCGGCGATGCGCTCGACGACGCTGAACCGGCTGGCGCCCGATCTGGAGGCCCTGGTCCGTGCCGAGACCATCGCGGTCCAGGCGGGGCCGCGCCCCTCTGCGGACGAGAGCGTGCTGGCGACCATTCGTGGCGCGGTGCTGGCCCAGCAGCCGTTGGGCTTCACCTATGCGCGGCCGGGCGCCGAGCCGCGCCGGCGCAGCGTCGCCCCGTGCGGCGTGATGTTCGGCCGCGCCAACTATCTGGTCGCGGCGGACCGGGAAAGCGGGCGCATCCAGACCTTCCGTCTGGACCGGATGAGCGCGGTGGAAGCCCAGGACGGCGTCGCCCCGCCGCCCGCCGACTTCGACCTGGCCGTCTTCGCCAGCCAGTCCTTCGGCATCTATCAGGACGAGATCGAGGAGGTGGTGCTGCGCGTCTCGCCCGCCGGGGCCGCGGAGGCCCGGTCATGGCGCTGGCATCCGACCCAGACGATCGGGGACCAGCCGGACGGCGGCGTCATCGTCCGCTTCCGCGCCTCCGGCATGCGCGAACTGGCCTGGCACCTGTTCACCTGGGGCGAGCAGGTCACCATCCTGGGGCCGCAGCGGCTGAAGGCGACCATGGCCGGGGAACTCGCGGCGGCCCAACGGGCTTTGGAAGCCGCGCCCTGATCCGCCGTCCCGTTTCGGCCTTCGGGATTAGCAAAGCTTAAGGTGACGGTTCGCAAGCGCGCCGGTATCCGCGATCTCGACCCCGGAGGCCCCATGCGATCCATCGCCGCTCTCTCTGCCCTGATGCTCCTGACGGCCAGCTGTGCGGTGGCCGAGCCCGCAGCCGCGCCCCCCGCCCAGGGGATGATCTCCGGCCCGGTGAAGGCCTCGGTCCTGCGCGACGGCGACCGCTGGACGGTCGACTATCAGTTTAACGACAGCGCGCCGGTCTGGGTCTTCCAGCGCTCGGCCCTGTTGCGCGTCGGCCGCCAGCCGTGGCGGCCGCAGTGGTGGTCGGTGGAGACGCCGGGCGTCGTGCTGGAGCGTCAGGGCCGCTACGACATTTTGCGCACGGCGAACGGCGGCCCGGTGCCGCGCGACGTCCGTATCGTCATGCATCCGCGCGCCGGGGACCTGGAGGCCGACTACGATCCGGCCCTGATCTTCACTGACGGAACGGTGGCGCTCTATTCGGGCCAGTTCGATGTCATGCCCATGGCCTCGGTCGAGGCCGTCCGCGCCCTGCCTTTGGATCTGAACGGCGTCGACCTGCCCAACAGCGACCCGGCCGAGGTGCGCTGGCAGGACAAGGCCGGCCCCGTCCTGTTCAAGGGCGAACGGGTGGAGGCCCCCGTCGCGGCCAAGGCCGACACCTATGTCCTGTTCGGCGAGGCCAGCATCCGCCAGAGCCCCGGCGTGACCACGGTCATCGACCCCGGCCTGCCGCACTGGCTGGGCGAGGAGCTGGGCCGGTTCACCCCGCAGGTGATGGATGTCTACGAGAAGCGGCTGGGCGAGAGCCGCGGCGGTCTCCCGACCCTGATGGTCAGCTGGACCGGCCCCACCGAACATGTCTCCAGCATGGGCGGCAGCGTCCTGCCGGGGCTGATTTCGATGAATTTCGAAGGGGAGGGGGTGCTCGACCCCGACGCCGCCGCCCTGTCGCGCGCCCGCTGGTTCATCGGGCATGAGAGCGCCCACTTCTGGCTGGGCTCCAACGGGCTGAAGTATCAGTTCGCGCGCGAGGCCTGGATCACCGAGGGCGGCGCCGACCTGATGGCCGTGCGCGCCATCCAGTCCATCGATCCGACCTATAACGCCCGCGCCGAGCTGCAGCGCGAGGTCGACGACTGTGTGCGTCTGGCCGCCGGCAAGCCCATCGCCACGGCGGGCGAGCGCGGCGACAACCGCGCCTACTACGCCTGCGGCGCCGTCTGGAGCATGGCCTATGAGGCGGCGCGCAAGGCCCGGCGCGGCGGCGACTTCATCGATGTGGTGTCCGATTTCCAGCGCGACTACGGCGACGACGGCATCCTGACCCGCGAGGAATGGCTGACCGGCCTGACCCGCGTCGCCCGCGATCCTTCACTGCGGCTCAGCATCGAACAGATGCTGGACCAGGGCGTCGCCGACCCGACCGTCCCGATCGGCCGCCTGTTCGATCGCACGGGCGTGGCCTACCGGCTGGTGGACGGGAAGATCGTGCTGAGCTAGGCGCCCGAGAACGGGTACGGACTCACCGACTTGGACCAGTCGTCCACCGTCAGGGGGCGGTCGACCGGCGGGGCGGCGCGTTCGGCGCAGGGGTGGCGGTGGCACAGGCGGCAGGCCGGGCCGATGGGGGTGACCTCGGGGTTCTGCAGGTCGAGACCGCGGGCGTAGATCAGCCGGTGGGCGTGGCGCAGCTCACAGCCCAGACCGACGGCGAGGTCGGCGCCCTCGGAGAAGGCGTCATGGCCCTGACGATCCACTGTCCGGGCCAGGGTGAACCAGCGACCGCCCGGTTTGCCGTCCTGCGGCGGGGTCTCGATGATCTGGGTGATGATCCGGCCTGGGGTACGGAAGGCCGAGTGCAGCCGCCAGCGCGGACAGGCGCCGCCGAAGCGCGAAAAGGGAAAGCCCGCGGCCGCATAGCGTTTCGAAATATTGCCCGCCTGATCAACCCGCATCAGGAAGAAGGGCACGCCCCGCGCGGTGGGCCGTGACAGGGTCGTCAGTCGGTGCGCCGCCTGTTCAAAGCCGACGCCGAACCGGGCTTGAAGCCGGGCGAGGTCATAGCCGGTCTCCTCCGCCGCCTTCTGGAACGGGCCGTAGGGCATCAGGACGGCGGCGGTCAGGGTGTTGGTCAGGGAGACCTTGAGCAGGTCGCGGCTGACGGCGTCGGGCATGTCGGCGGCGTCGGCGATCGCGGCGAGTTCGGCCTCATGCTCGGCCAGCACCAGCTGATAGACGACGGCGAAGGCGCGCGAGGCGGGGCCAAGGGTCTCGGACACCAGCAGGCGGCGCCGGTGCGGATCGAAGCGGCGGGTCCATTCGACCATGACCTCGGCCGGCATGACCTTGACCGTCAGATTGTGCCGCTCGGCCAGACGGGCGCGGGCCAGGATCTCGACGCTGTCGCCGGTCGCATTGGCGGTCAGGGCGGCGTGCAGGGCCTCACCGAGCGTATCCAGTTCCGGAAAGTGGTTTTGACGCGCCTGAATCCAGTCGCGAACCCGGTCGGCCGGGGTGTCCTCCAGCCCGGCTCCGCCGCGCTCGGCCTCGACGCGGTCGCGGGCGCGGCGGTCGGCGAAGGCGCGGTAGAGGCGCAGCATGGCGTCGGCGGCGGCGGGCGCCTCATCGGCCAGCTGCAGGATTTCGTGGCGCGGCACGCTGAGGCCCTGGAACAGGGGATCGGCCAGCAGCTCGGTCAGTTCGGCCTCGGAGGCGTGGCCGTCCGGCGAGTTCAGCCGACGCAGGTCGACGTCATAGGTGTCGGCCAGACGCAGCAGCAGCTGGGCCGAAACGGGCCTCTGATTGCGCTCGATATGGTTCAGATAGCTGGGGGAGACGCCGAGGTCGGCGGCCATGGCTGTCTGGGTCAGGGCGAGCTCGCGCCGCAGCCGTTTCAGCCGGCCGCCGAGGAAGAGTTTGTGATCGACGGCGGCGTCCATCCGCAAAGAATGTCACATCGTGACCGAAAGGCAAGAGTCACATTATGACAAGATGACTTAGCTTTCGGCTTTCTGTCGGTATCAATATGACTTCCGGCGTGTTGATGTGGGGTCAGGACAGCGGGCCTTCCGCTGTCGCAATGGAGACCCGCCATGGAACCGCTCAGCCGCCCCCAGGCCATCATCGACTTCTGTCTGGCCCCGCTGGACCTCGATCCATCCGCGACGGGCGCCGAGGAGACGCGCCGCCGCCTGGAGCATGTGATCAAGACCTTCCAGTCCAAGCTGGCCAAGGCCTCCAGCCCGATCAGCGTCGACTTCTCGAACATGCCCTCGCAGGTCATCAACGAGGCCGCCCACGGCTACGAATAGGCGGGCGGGGAGGGCGTGGGGCCTGTCTAGGCGGCCAGCGCCCTCTGCTGCTCGGCCAGATCGCCGACCAGCTCCAGCAGTTCCATGGCGTTGAACGGCTTGGCCAGGTGGCGATCGGCGCCGGCGGCCTGACCGGCGGCGACATGTTCGGCCAGGGCGTTGGCGGTCAGCATGACGATCGGCGTGCGGCCCAGGCCCATCGCCGCCTCATGCAGGCGGATTTCCCGCGTGGCGGTCAGCCCGTCCATGACGGGCATCTGCATGTCCATCAGCACCAGATCATAGGCCGCCCCACGATAGGCGGCGACGGCCTGGGCGCCGTCCTCGACCGAGGTCATGTCGACGGGCGCCTGGGCCAGGATCAGTTCGACGACGCGGCGGTTGGTCGGGTGGTCATCGGCCAGCAGCACCCGAATGCGGTGCGGCTCCAGGTCCTCGACCTCGGTCTCGGCGATGACGGCAGCAGCGGGCTCCTGCGCCTCGATCATCGGCAGGGTCAGGATGAAGGCCGAACCACCGCCGGGCTCGCTTTCGCAGTCCAGATCGCCGCCCATCATCTCGGCCAGCTGGCGGCAGATCGCCAGCCCCAGCCCGGTGCCGCCGAAGCGGCGCGTGATCGTGCCGTCGGCTTGTTCGAAGCGGGTGAAGAGGCGGTCGCGCGCCTCGGCGTCGAAGCCGACGCCAGTGTCCTCGACGGTGAACCGCAGCACGGCCGAACCGTCGGGACACAAGCCTCGCCCGGCGGTCAGGCTGACGAAACCCTGATCCGTGAACTTGACGGCGTTGGAGACCAGATTGGTCAGGATCTGCTTGACCCGGACCACATCGCCCCGGACCCAGCCCGAGGCCTCCGGTTCGATGTCGACGAAGAAGGACAGGCCCTTGTCGGCGGCGCCGGCGGCATAGAGCTGGGCGGCTTCGCGCACGGCGCGGCCCAGGTCGAAGGCTTCGTCGGCGATCTCCATCCGGCCGGATTCGACGCGGGCCAGATCCAGAATGTCGCTGAGCAGGGTCTGCAGGGTGTGACCCGAGGACTGGATCAACTCCAGCATCTCGGTCTGTTCGGCGGTCAGTTCGGTGCGGGCCAGCGCCTGGGTCAGGCCGATGACGCCGTTCAGGGGCGTGCGGATCTCATGGCTCATATTGGCCAGGAACTCGGACTTGGCGCGGTTGGCGGCCTCGGCGGCGTCGCGGGCGTCGGACAGGGCTCGGGCGTCGCGCTTCAGGTCGGTGATGTCGTTGCAGACCGTGACCATGCCGCCGGCGGCGGTGCGGCGGTCCTGGACCCGCAGCCAGCGGTCGTCCTCGACGTGCTGCTCAAGGGTGCTGGACAGGAGCTTGCGGGCCGCCAGACGCTCGGCGATCCAGCGCTCCTCCTTACCCTCGGCCTCGGTATAGCGGCCGGCGGCGACGCCGATGCGGATGATCTCCTCGAAGGACATGCCGACGCGCAGGGCGGCGGCGATCTCGGGATTCACCTCGGCGTAGCGGGCGTTCCATACCACCAGCCGTTCGTCGGCGTCGTAGAAGGCCAGGCCGTCGGGCATGGCGTCGACCGCCTCGCGGATCTGGCCCAGGGCGGTGTTGCGCGACCAGGCGGCGATGCCGCCGACGAAGGCGGCCAGGCCCGTGATGACGGCGATCCCGGTCGCCAGCCAGATGAGCAGGGTCTTCTGGGTCATGCCGCCGTGCAGGACGACGGTCGGGTCGGGCACGATGTCGACGGCGATCATGGAGCCGAAATGCAGGGCGCCGACGGTCAGAACGGCGAGAGCTGTCACGGCCGGCAGGCGCCACCATGCCCTGGATTGGGGCACCAGGGCCGTGAGCACGCCCAGGCCCAGGGCGATCACCACGGCCACGACCGAGAGCAGAGGGTGGTAGACGGTGCGGGCGCCCTCGAAGGCTACGGCCGCGAAGCCGACGAAATGCATGGCCACGATCGAGGAGGTGGCGGCTAGGGCGCCGAGCAGGCGCCGGACCCGGCGGCGACCACCCCGGCCGAGCGCCACGCAGGTGGCCAGGCCGATCACGGCGAGGGCGAGCGAGAGGAAGGTTCCGGCGGCGCCGTAGCGGACCGCCGCGCCGGGATGGAAGCCGACCATGGCGATGAAGTGCGTCGACCAGATCGACAGGGCCAGCACCAGGGCGCCGGTCACGCTGTACAGCCTCTGGGCCTTGGGGGCGGCGGCTCGACCCATGCCGATCAGCATGATGGCGGTCCCGATTCCGCCGGCGCAGACCAGCGCGGCCAGCAGCACGAAGCGCCAGTCGTGTTGGACGGTCAGACAGTCGATGATGCGATGCACCGGTTCGGATTTCCCCTTCAGTGGCCCCAGCTTCACCGGAACAGGTAAAGAAACCGCCCCCCGGATCGCATTTTTCGCCTTGTGACGGCCGTCGTCATCCGGCCGTGTCAGGACAATGCTAGGACTCGACGAATCAGGCCCTCCGGCTGACCCGCCGCCTTCGCGAGATCCTCGACGCATGTCCTTTGACCAGTCCCCTTCGCCCGTCGCGCCCATGGCGTCGTCGCGGCTGTGGACGACCGGGACGACCGGCGGACTGGCGGTGGTGGTCATTCTGATCTTCGCGGCCTTCCGCACCGAACTGGCGCCCTGGCTGATCGGCCTGGCCCTGATCGTCGCGGCGGCCACATGGTTCGCGAGCCGGCGTGTGGATGGACCCGCCGGCGCGACATCGCCGGGCGTCGAGACCATGCCGAACTCGATTGCGGCGGCCGGCCCGCTTCTGGACAACGTCTTTGAGGCGCTTAACGACCCGGTTCTGATCGTCAGCGGCGGAGAGGCCGACGATATCGCGGGCCGTCGGGTCCTGATGGCGAACGAGGCCGCCCGTGACCTGCTGCGGATTCCGCGCGAGGGGGCGCTGCTGGTCTCGGTCATGCGCGACCCCGGGGTGCTCGAGGCGGTGGACGAGGCGCTGTTCGGCGGCGTCACCAAGACCACCGACTATTCCGCCGGCGGATCGCGCGCGCGGCACTGGCGCGCCTGGGTCCGGCCCCTGCCGTCGCCGCGCGAGGCTCCCATGGCCATCCTGGCCCTGCGCGACGAGACCGATGTGCGGCGCATGGAGATGATGCGCGTCGACTTCCTGGCCAACGCGAGCCACGAGCTGCGCACGCCGCTGGCCTCGCTCAGCGGCTTCATCGAGACGCTGAAGGGGCACGCCAAGGACGACCCGGTCGCGCGCGACCGCTTCCTCGACATCATGGCCACCCAGGCCGAACGAATGAGCCGGCTGGTCGCCGACCTCCTGTCGCTGAGCCGGATCGAGCTGAACGAACACATCCCGCCGTCGGGGCGCGTCGACCTGTCGCGGGCGGCGTCGGACGTGGTCGATGCGGTCAGCGTCCTGTCGCAGGAGCGCGGCGTGGTCGTCACCCTCCAGTCCGAGGGCGGCAAGATCAACATCGACGGCGACCGTGACGAGATCATTCAGGTGATCCAGAATCTGGTCGACAACGGCATCAAATATTCGACGGCCGGCCAATCGGTGGAGATCGTCATCCGCCGCGACCTGAACATCGACGCCGCGCCCGGGCCGCGCACCGACGGCCTGACCCGCCTGCCGCTGCTGACGCCCGACCGGGAGGCCGGGGTCCTCTATGCCGCCGTGACCGTGCGCGACCACGGTCCGGGCATCGCCCGCGAGCATCTGCCGCGCCTGACCGAGCGGTTCTATCGCGTCGAGGGCCAGAAGAGCGGGGGAGAGCGCCCCGGCACCGGCCTGGGTCTCGCCATCGTCAAACATATCGTCAACCGCCATCGCGGCGGCCTGACCGTGGTCAGCGCTCCCGGCGAGGGCGCGGCGTTCAGCGCCTATTTCCCCATGTCCGCGGTCCGTCCCGAGACGTCCGACGTGATCTGAATCCGGCGCGAAATCCGGGGGACCTGCGCCGTTACAGAAGTGTCATAAGTCCGTCGTAATCCGCTTGCCAATAAAAGGCAGTTTCCCGGCTCACCGAGCCGGCCACCGCCAGGCTCCGAAATCTGTCGATTCTCTTCGGACCGCGATGATCTGGTTCTTCCTTCTGGTGGTTGTGGCCCTGTCGGCGCTCGCCTTTTTCGGCGGGCGAGGTCTGGCCGCGCGCCGGGCCGCGGCCAAGGGCGTTCGAGCCCACTCGCGTCCCACCCAACACGGCCTGTACGCCCTGATCTGGGTCGGCGCGCCGTCGCTGCTGGTGCTGGTCCTGGCCGGGATCTTCTCGGGCGGCATCGCCCACCATGCCCTGGTCGCCGGCGCCTCGCCCGAGGTCGAACAGCTTGAGCCCTTCCGCCGCGAGGCCTTCTTCCAGGACGCCTACCTGGTCGGCGCCGGCCAGCCGGCCCAGCAGATCTGGCCCGCCCCCCTGACAGAGCAACTGACCGTTCAGGGCCGCCGCTCGGCCGAGATCCGCACGGTCCTGAACGTCGGCACGGGCATCGCGGCCCTGATCGCGGCGATCCTCGGCGGCCTGTATGTCTTCCTGCGCATCCGCCCGGACCTGCGCGCCCGCAACCGGGTCGAGGACTGGATCGGCGCGCTGCTGTTCGCCTGTTCGGCCGTGGCGGTCCTGACCACCATCGGTATCGTCTTCTCCCTGCTGTGGGACAGCTTGCGCTTCTTCCAGTCAGTGCCGGTCACCGAGTTCCTGTTCGGGACCAAATGGTCGCCCCAGATCGCCATCCGCGCCGATCAGGTGGGCTCGTCGGGCGCCTTTGGAGCCGTGCCCCTGTTCGCCGGCACCTTCCTGATCATGATCATCGCCATGTGCGTCGCCGCCCCGGTCGGGCTGTTCTCGGCCATCTATCTGTCGGAATACGCCAGCCGGACCTCACGCGCCGTGGTCAAGCCGATCCTCGAGATCCTCGCGGGCGTCCCGACCGTGGTCTACGGCTTCTTCGCCGCCCTGACCGTGGGGCCGGCTCTGCGGGTGTTCTTCAACTCCATCGGTGACTTGCTGATCGGCGGGCCGCTGAACGACGTCGGCCTCTATCTGTCGCTGGTGCAGAACCAGATGGCCCTGGTCGCCGGGGCGGTGATGGGCATCATGCTGATCCCGTTCGTCTCGTCGCTGTCGGACGACATCATCAACTCCGTGCCCCAGTCCCTGCGTGACGGCTCCTACGCCATGGGCGCCACCCGGTCGGAGACAGTCAAGAAGGTGCTGCTGCCAGCCGCGCTGCCGGGCATCGCGGGCGCCCTGCTGCTGGCCATGTCGCGCGCCATCGGCGAGACCATGATCGTGACCATGGCGGCCGGTCTGGCGGCCAAGCTGACCCTCAATCCGCTGGACACGGTGACGACCGTCACCGTCCAGATCGTGACCCTTCTGACCGGTGACCAGGAGTTCAACAGTCCCAAGACCCTGGCCGCCTTCGGCCTCGGCCTGACGCTGTTCCTGGTGACCCTGGTGCTCAACATCGTCGCCCAGCGCATCGTCCAAGCCTATCGGGAACAGTATGACTGACGCGACCCTATCCAAGGCCGGCGTCGGCGCCGATACGGCCCGCGTCAGCAAGCTGCAGGCCGGAATCAAGAAGCGCCACGCCCGCGAGCGCCGCTTCAAGCTGTATGGCGTCATGGCGGTGTCGGTCGCCATCGGCTTCCTGCTGCTGCTGCTCGGACGCATCATCGAACAGGGCCATACCGCCTTCTACGCCCATGAGATCACACTGCCGGTCTATATGGATCCGGCCCGCATCGACCGGACCTATCCGCAGGGCACCAACTTCCAGCTCATGACCGCCGAGCAGGAGCTGAAACGGCTGGGGATCCAGGACGACGACAAGGGGACGAAAGCCACGGCCATGCGGTCGCTGTTCTCGTCCGAGCTCAAGTTCCGCGCCGCCGCCATCGTGCGCGACAATCCGGCGGTCATCGGCCAGACGGTGACCATCGCTGCTCCGGCGTCGGATGAGGCGGACCTCTACTACAAGGGCGAGATTTCCAAGGCGACGCCGGCGGACCAGCGCCGCCTGTCGGATGAGCAGATCGCCTGGCTGGACCGGATGAAGAGCTCGGGCGCGGTGCGGACCCACTTCAACGGCGCCCTGTTCACCAACGGCGACTCGACCGAGCCGGAGCTGGCCGGCGTGCTCGGCGCCGTCGTCGGCTCGGCCCTGATGCTGCTGGTCACCGCCCTGATCGCCATTCCGATCGGCATCGGCGCGGCGGTCTATCTGGAGGAGTTCTCGCCCCGGAACCGGATCAGCGACCTGATCGAGGTCAACATCAACAACCTCGCGGCCGTGCCGTCGATCGTCTACGGCCTGCTGGGCGTGGCCCTGTTCATCAACTGGATGCACCTGCCGCGGTCGTCACCGCTGGTCGGCGGCCTGGTCCTGGCCCTGATGGCCCTGCCGACCATCATCATCGCCACCCGCTCCTCGCTGAAGGCCGTGCCGCCCTCGATCCGCGAGGCCGCGCTCGCCATGGGCGCCAGCCGCACCCAAACCGTGTTCCAGCACGTCCTGCCCCTGGCCATGCCTGGCGTCATGACCGGCGCCATCATCTCCATGGCCCACGCCCTCGGCGAGACCGCGCCCCTGCTGCTGATCGGCATGGTCAGCTTCGTGCCCGGCATTCCGCACTCGGCGGTCGAGCCCACGGGCGCCCTGCCGTCGCTGGTCTACATCTGGGAGAACGCCTCGGAGCGGGCGTTCCACGAGCGCACGGCCGCCGCCATCCTTGTCCTTCTCGCCTTCATGATCGTCATGAACGCCGCCGCGATCCTGCTGCGCCGGCGCTTCGAACGCCGGTGGTAAACGTATGAAATTCCCCTTTTCCCACACCCCGGCGAAGGCTCCTGACGGTCGCGAAGGCGGCGAGGGTCCGATCGATCCGACCGAAGCCCCGAAGATGGGCGGCCAGGTCCTGACCGGCGCGGGCGAACCGCCGCGCGACGAGTCGATGCTGACCCCGACCGTCAAGGAGGAAGGCGCGCATTCCAAGGCTCCGACCGTCACGGCGCCCAACTTCCCCGCCGGCCCGACCAAGATCGCCGCGCGTGAGGTCTCGGTCTTCTACGGCGACAAACAGGCCCTGTTCGACGTCTCGCTGGACATCCCGGACAAGACGGTCACCGCCTTCATCGGCCCGTCGGGCTGCGGCAAGTCGACCTTCCTGCGCACCATGAACCGGATGAACGACACCATCCCGGGCTGCAAGGTGACCGGCAGGATCGAGATGGACGGCGGCGACATCAACGCCAGGGCCATCGATCCGGTGCTGCTCCGCGCCCAGGTCGGGATGGTGTTCCAGAAGCCTAATCCCTTCCCCAAGACCATCTATGAGAACGTGGCCTATGGTCCGCGCATCCATGGCCTGACCTCGAACAAGGGCGAGCTGGACGGCATCGTCGAGGCCTCGCTGAAGCGCGCCGGCTTGTGGGACGAGGTCGCTGACCGGCTGCACTCGGCCGGCACCGGCCTGTCGGGCGGTCAGCAGCAGCGTCTGGTCATCGCCCGCGCCATCGCGGTCAATCCCGAAGTCATCCTGATGGACGAGCCCTGTTCGGCTCTGGACCCCATCGCGACGGCCAAGATCGAGGAGCTGATCGACGAGCTGCGCGAGCGCTTCTGCATCGTCATCGTCACCCACTCCATGGCCCAGGCGGCGCGGGTGTCGCAACGCACGGCCTTCTTCCACATGGGCCGGCTGGTCGAGCACGGGAACACCGAGGAAATCTTCACGAATCCCCGCGAACGGCGCACCCTCGACTACATCACGGGGCGCTTCGGTTGAACACGCATACCGTCAAGGCTTACGGCGACGAACTGAACCAGCTGACCGCCGAGGTCGCCCGCATGGGCGGCCTGGCCGAGGCCCAGGTCGCGGACGCCGTCGACTCGGTCGCGCGCCGCGACATCGCTTTGGCGCGCGCGGTGGTCGAGCGTGACGTGCGTCTCGACGCCATGCACCGCGACATCGAGAAGAAGGCCATCCGCCTGATCGCCCTGCGCCAGCCGGTCGCCTCGGACCTGCGCAAGACCCTGTCGGCGATGAAGCTGTCGGTCGATCTGGAGCGCACCGGGGACCTGGCCAAGAACATCGCCAAGCGCGCCCTGGCCGTCGCCGAGACCGAACCGATGCAGCCCCTGACCCGCTCCATCGAGCGGATGGGCCGTCTGGTGTCGATGCGGCTGCGCGACGTGCTGGACGCCTATACCTCGGGCGAGCTGGACGGGGCCCTGGCGGTCTGGGCCTCGGACGACGAGGTCGACGAACACTACAACGCCCTGTTCCGCGAACTGCTGACCTACATGATGGGCGATCCGCGCACGATCAACGCCTGCACCCATCTGCTGTTCATGGCCAAGAACCTCGAGCGGATCGGCGATCACGCGACCAATATCGCCGAGACCGTCCACTACGAGATCACCGGCGACGAGATGATCGGCGAGCGCCCGCGCGGCGCGCCCGGCGCCTCGGAGACCGGCCTGACCCATACCCATATCCTCCCGGACGCCTGACCTCCCCAAGGCCCCCCGGACGACAGACGGAGAGACCGACGTGCAGCCCTACATCCTGGTGATGGAAGACGAGGACGCCCTGGCCACCCTGCTTCAGTACAATCTGGAGAAGGAGGGCTATGACGTGGTCATCGCTTCCGACGGCGAGGAAGGCCTGGTCCAGATCGACGAGCGCCAGCCCGACCTGGTCCTGCTGGACTGGATGCTGCCCAAGGTCTCGGGAATCGAGGTCTGCCGGCGCCTGCGTGGTCGGGCCGAGACGCGCAACCTGCCGATCATCATGCTGACCGCGCGGGGCGAGGAATCCGACCGCGTCCGCGGTCTGGACACCGGCGCCGACGACTACCTGACCAAGCCCTTCTCGATGGTCGAACTGATCGCCCGCATCCGCGCCGTGCTGCGCCGGATCCGTCCGGGCCTCGCCGACGACCGCGTCGGTCACGGCGATATCGTCATCGACCGCGTCGCCCACCGCGTGCGCCGCAACGGCACCGAGGTCCACCTGGGTCCGACCGAGTTCCGCCTGCTGGACCACTTCATGCGTCACCCGGGCCGGGTGTTCAGCCGCGAGCAGCTGCTGGACGCCGTCTGGGGCTCGGACGTCTATGTCGAGGCCCGCACGGTCGACGTCCACGTCGGCCGCCTGCGCAAGGCGCTCGACGTCGGCGAAAGCGCTAACCCGATCCGTACGGTGCGTTCGGCCGGCTATTCGCTGGATCTGGAAGGCTAGGGCGCTGTCGGGCGAGGATCGGGCCGTCGACCTGACCGGTCGCTGGCAGGGCGTCTATTTCTATCCGGTCCACCCGGAGATGAATCCCGACGACACCGCGCCCGCAACGCCCTTCACGGCCGAACTGACGGATGACGCCGGCCATGTCGCTGGCCGCACCGTCGAGCCCGACATGTTCGGCGGCCCGTACGCGCCGCCGATCCCGGCCCTGATCGACGGCAGTCACGCCGACGGCGAGCTGACCTTTACCAAGTTCCCGGAAGGCGGCGGCCAGACACACACGATCGACTATGCCGGCACGATCTCCGGCGATGGCAACGTCATCGCCGGCCGCTGGATCATCTATGGTGTCTGGGAGGGCACGTTCCAGATGCAGCGTCGCGTCGTCTCCGCTGACAAGGCCGCCGAGCGCGAGACCGCCATCCAGACCTAGCCCGCCCTGGCGGCCACATCCTCGGGCGAAAGCTCATAGACGGTCGAGCAGTATTCGCAGGTGACGCGGATCTTGCCGTCGTCCTCGATCATGCCCTCGCGCTCCTCGTCGGAGAAGGAGCCCAGGACGCCGACGATGCGGTCGGCCGAGCAGCGGCACAGGGCCGAGAGGGCGCGCGGCTCCTCGAGCCGGACGCCGTCCTCGTGGAACAGGCGGAACAGCAGGGTCTCGGGCGAGACGGTCGGGTCGATCAGTTCGTCGTCGCCCAGGGTGGCGAACAGGGCGCGGCTGCGCTCCCAAACCTCGTCGGTCGAGCCGCGAGCGGTGTCGCCGGCGACCATCTGGATCATGGCCCCGCCCGCACGCCAGGTCTGGCCCTCGCCGGTCGAGACCTGCCCCACGGCCAGGCGCACCTTGGTCGGCACCTGTTCCGACTGGGCGAAATAGTGTTCGGCGCACAGCGACAGGCTTTCACCCTCGATCGGGGTGATGCCCTGGTGTCGGTCGAAGTCGGGGCCCTGGTCGAGGGTCATGACGAAGACGCCCTTGCCCAGCAGGGTCTGGGCGCCGGGGCGGGCGAAGCCGGTCGAGACGGCGGCGACCTCGGCCTCGTCGAACCGGCAATAGCCGCGCAGGGTCCCGGAGGTGTCGTAGTCGGCGACGACGTAGCGAACCGGGCCGTCCCCTTGCGCCTGGACGATCAGCCGGCCCTCGAACTTCAGGCTGGAACCGACGAGGGCCGCCAGGGCGCAGGCCTCGCCCAGCAGGGCCGCGACGGGCTCCGGATAGTCGTGAGCCTTGATGATGTTGTCGACAGCCTCGCCCAGACGCACCAGGCGGCCGCGCACGGGCCAGCCCTCGATCTGGAAGGCGGCGGCGAGGTCGTCGGTCGGTGTCGTTGCGGCGGGCGCGGAATGGGGCACGGGTCTTGGGGTCCGGTAAGCGAATGTCTGGAAGGGCGACAAGATAGGCGCCTGAGGTCGCCATGGTAAGGGGCGTGTGATCTAAGGTCGGAACCCGGGACTCGCGCAGGCCGTTCCGGAACCGGGCGCAAGTCGAGGCAAGCATGGCGAAACCGACCCTGAAACCGCTGAACCGGCAGTCCATCGTGATCACCGGCGCGACGTCCGGCATCGGCCTGGCGACGGCGCGGCGCGCGGCGCGGGGCGGGGCCTGCGTCTTCCTGATCGCGCGCGGCGAGAAGGACCTGCGCCTGCTGTGCGAGGAGCTTCAGGGGACGGGAGCCCGCGTCGCCTGGGCCGCCGCCGACGTCGCCGACTATGACGCCCTGGCCGAGGCGGCCGACAAGTGCCGGCGCCTGTTCGGGGGCTTCGACACCTGGATCAACAACGCCGGGGTCTCGGTCGTGGGCAGCGTGCTGGAGACCACGCTGGAGGACCAGCGCCGCCTGTTCGAGACCAACTACTGGGGCGTGGTCAACGGCTCGACCATCGCCGCCGAGCATCTGCGCGGCCGCCCCGGAGGCGGGGCCATCATCAACGTGGGGTCGACCCTGTCGGACGCCCCTTCGCCGATCCGGGGCGCCTATTCGGCCTCCAAACATGCGGTGAAGGGCTTCACCAATGCGCTGCGGATGGAGCTGCTGCGCGACAAGCGCTTCGGCGGAGCGCCGATCTCGCTCAGCCTGGTCAAGCCGGCGGCGGTGGACTCTCCCTACGACCGTCACGCCCGCAACCTGGCCGGCTATGCGGCCAACATCCCCCAGCCGGTCTATGCGACCCATGTCGTCGCCGACGCCATCCTGTGGTGCGCCACCCATCCGACGCGCGAGATCACCGTCGGCGGGGGAGGGCGACTGATCGCCTCATTCTACTCGGCCCTGCCCGGGATCGCGGAACCACTTTTCGCCCGGTTCGCTCCTGTCCTGAAGCGGGACAGGGGTTCCGACTACGAGCCGTATGAAGATGGTCTGTACGACGCGTCCGACGACGGCCTGGATGAAGAGGTCTATTATCCGATGGTTCGACAGTTCAGCGTCCTGGCGGAAGCCCGCAAACACCCCGGCGTGACCGCCGGATCGATCGCCCTGGTCGGCCTGGCCGCCGTCGCCACGGTGCTGCTGACCCAGCGCACCGGCCCGACGCGCTATCGGGTGCTGCGCGACAAGCTGGATCCGCGCGGCTGGATCGATGCGGAGGCCCTGCGTCATCGGTTCGAGGACATCTCGCGCGGTCTGACCGACACGGCCGAGGACTTCGGTCACCGCGCCGAAGAGTTCGGCGACGACGCCCGGCATCAGGCGCAGAAGCTGTTCAAGCGCGGCAAGAAGGCTGTCTCGCCGGGCAAGCGCGCCAGATACGCCAAGGCCGCCCGCGGATACGCCGAGG
This sequence comes from Brevundimonas sp. ALps5, assembly GCF_058681645.1. Taxonomy (NCBI): domain Bacteria; kingdom Pseudomonadati; phylum Pseudomonadota; class Alphaproteobacteria; order Caulobacterales; family Caulobacteraceae; genus Brevundimonas; species Brevundimonas sp. ALps5. The sequence goes on from NZ_CM178744.1 coordinate 3,360,628, forward strand.
ACGCCGGCAAGGCCGCGCGCCGCTATGCCGACGCCGGCGGCCAGTACGCCCGGGACCACGCGAAGGAGGGCGGGGCCCTTCTGGCCGTGGCAACCATCGCGGCGGCCATCGGGGCGGCGGCGCTGGAAAGCCGTCGGCCGGACAGCCGGGTCCGCCGCATCGCGAAATTCTAGGCCCTCAGCTTAGCAATCATCGTTGCCGCTTCCACGCCTGACCGCGTAGACAGCGCGGCATGACCGAGACCCCCACGTTCGTCTTCGATTTCGATTCGACCCTCGTCCGCATCGAGACGCTTGAGGCGCTTGCCGACATCGCACTCGCGGGCGATCCGAACGCCGAAGCGGTCCGGGCCGAGATCGCCAAATTGACCGATCAGGCCATGTCGGGCGAGGTCGACTTCGGCACGGCCCTGCGCCGCCGTCTGGCCCTGCTGCCGCTGACCCGCGCCCATGTCGAACAGCTGGCCGACCGGATCCTCGACGAGGGCACCTGGTCGGTGCGGCGGAACCTGCGCTTCTTCCAGGAGAACGCGGACCGGATCGTGATCCTCTCGGGCGGCTTCCGCGAGATCATCGCCCCCGTCGCCGAGCGGCTGGGCGTCGCGCCCCAGCGGGTGCTGTGCAACGACCTGGTCTATGACGCTGATGGCCGGGTTACCGGCGTCGATGATCAGAACCCCCTGTCGTACGACAACGGCAAGCCCAAGGTGATCGAGGCCTTGGGTCTGGCGCGGCCCATCGTCATGGTCGGGGACGGCTGGAACGACGCCGAGGTCAAGCTGGCCGGCACCGCCGACCGCTTCTACGCCTTCACCGAGATCGCCCGCCGCGACAAGGTCGTCGCCGTCGCCGACGCCGAGGCGCCCTCGATGGACGAACTGCTCCACGCCGAGGGCATGGCCGGCCGCTGGTCCTATCCGCGCTCGCGTATCCGGATGCTGCTGCTGGAGAACATCCACCCGGCCGCCGTCGAGCGCCTGCAGGAGGCCGGCTATTCGGTCGAGACCCTGAAGGGTGCGCTCGACGAGGACGACCTGATCGAGAAGATCAAGGGCGTCCACGTCCTGGGCATCCGCTCCAAGACCAATGTCACCGCCCGGGTGCTGGAGGCGGCCGACCGTCTGCTGGCCGTCGCGGCCTTCTGCATCGGCACCAACCAGATCGATCTGGACGCCTGTTCCGACCACGGGGTGGCGGTGTTCAATGCGCCGTATTCCAACACCCGCTCGGTGGTGGAGCTGGCGATCGGCCTGACCATCACCCTGATGCGCGACGTCGTCGACAAGTCGGCGGCCATGCATACGGGCAAGTGGAACAAGTCGGCCGACGGCTCGCGCGAGCTGCGCGGCAAGACGCTGGGCATCGTCGGCTACGGCGCCATCGGCTCCCAGCTTTCGGTGCTGGCTGAGGCCCTGGGCATGCGGGTCATCTTCCACGACCTGTCGGAGCGGCTGGCGCTGGGCAACGCCCGGCGGATGCGCAACCTCGACGCCCTGCTGGCCGAGGCCGATGTCGTGACCCTGCACGTCGACGGCCGCAAGGAGAACACCAACCTGATCGGCGCCGCCCAGCTACAGCAGATGAAGGAGGGCGCGCTCTTCCTGAACCTGTCGCGCGGCCATGTGGTCAATATCGGCGCCCTGTCCCAGGCCATCCAGGGCGGGCGTATCGGCGGGGCTGCGCTGGACGTCTTCCCCGAAGAGCCTCGCACCAACGCCGATCCGTTCGACAGCCAGCTCCGGGGCCTGAAGAACGTCATCCTGACCCCGCACATCGGCGGTTCTACCGAGGAGGCGCAGGAGGCCATCGCCGAGTTCGCGGCCGAGCGGCTGCTGGGCTATCTGAACCGCGGCGACACGACCTTCAGCGTCAACCTGCCGAACGTCCAGCTGTCCGACGTCTCCGGCGGGCACCGCCTGCTGCACATCCACCGGAACCAGCCGGGGGTCATGGCCGCCCTGAACCGCGAACTGGCCCACGCCGGGCTGAACATCCTCGGTCAGCACCTGAAGACCGACGAGCGGACCGGCTATGTGATCACCGACGTCGATCGCGACTACGACCCGGAAGCGCTGAAGGCCTTGAAGACGCTGGACGGCACCCTGCGCTTCCGTTTGTTGCATTAAATCGACAAAGGCTTCCCTAGGGACATCTTGCGCTCGCGCCAAACGGGAGCACACTCCGGATAACGACCGCGTTCTGACGGTCGATGGAGGAAGCAAATGTCTCACAATCAACGCGGTACGGCGTTCGCCGTACTGGCTGCCGCCGCGACTCTGACCCTGGCCATGGGCGCCGCGTCCGGCGCCTCGGCCCAGACCTACGGCCGGCTCGTCGTCTTCGGCGACAGCCTGAGCGACAACGGGAACCTGTCGGCCGTGACGGGCGGCGCCGCCCCGGGACCCGCCTACTATCAGGGCCGGTTCTCCTCGGGCCCGACCTTCGTGGAGCTGCTCGGGTTCACCCTCGGCCGCCAGACGGCGGGATCGCCGGTGACCGGCAGCATCGACTACGCCTACGGCGGCTCGCGCACCGACACCCTGGCCACGCCGGGGCCGGGCATGCGGACCCAGCTCAGCCAGTACACCGCCGCCGGCGGCCGCTTCGGCGCGACCGATCTGGTCAGCATTCTGGGCGGGGCGAACAACATCTTCCAGGCCCTGCCGACGGCCGGCGCCAGCGCCAACCCGACGGGGGCGATCACCCCGGTCGCCACGGCCGCCGCCGGCGACATCAACTTCATCACCAACAGCGTCGCCGCGGCGGGCGCCGGGACCATCCTGGTCACCAACCTGCCCAAGCTCAGCCTGACGCCTCAGTTCCGGGGCACGACCGCCGCGCCCCTGGCGGACTTCGCGGTGACGACCTTCAACGGCGCCCTGCTGACCGGCCTCCAGACGACGGCCGCCGCCAACCCGAACAGCAACATCATCGTCATGGACCTGTTCAAGATCGGCGACACCATCGCGGGCAACCCGGGCGCCTTCGGCATCACCAATGTGACCACCGCCTGCTACAACGGCGTCACGGTCTGCACCGACCCGGGCTACTTCTACTTCGACGGCGTCCACCCGACGGCCCTCGGCCATCAGATCATCGCCAAACTGGCCACCGACTACCTCTACTACGGCGATCTGGGCGCCCAGAGCGCCCTGATGGGCGAGACCGCCTTCCGGCACCGCGAGGACAGCCTGGACGAGGGCACGGCCCGTCTGTCGGGCCGCGAGGACTGGGCCGATGGCACGGCCGTGGTCATGAGCGGGACCTATGACCAGACCGATTCCGACGCGCGCGGCGTGGTCGGGGACGCCGAGTCGACCGGTTACGGCATCCGCGCGGCGGTCGAGAACGGCTGGAACAACACCTGGAAGGTTGGTCTGGCGGGCAGCTATCGCAACGCCGACGTCAAGGGCGCGCGCTTCTCGACCAAGGTCAACACCATGGCCTTCGACGTCTACGCCGGCTGGCGTTCGGGCTCGACCTTCGTCAACGTCTCGGCGGGCGCGGCCCACGACGACTACGACACCGACCGCCTGACCATGGTCAACCCGATCGTCCACACCGGCTCGACCGAGGGCGTGTCCAGGGGCGCGCGCATCCAGGGCGGCCTGTGGTGGGACATGGGCGGTCTGGCGGTCTCGCCGCGCGTCGCCGCCACCTGGGCCTCCAGCCACGTCAGCGGCTTCTATGAGGAGGGCGTCGCGGCCCAGTACGACTACCAGAGCCGGACGGTCGAGGATGTCAGCGCCGAGGTCGCCCTGCGCGCCGAAGGCAATGCGGGCGGCTTCGCCTTCTTCGCCGAGGGCGGCTATCGCGGCAGCATGGCCGACAACTCCGACCCCGTCGGCGTGGGCATCGCCTTCAATACCGCCAAGGTGTTGGAGCGCGAGGTCGACGAGCCGTTCGGCAACCAGGTCCTGGCTTCGGCGGGGCTCTCGGGCAAGTGGGGACCGGTCAATGTCGAGGTCGCCTACCACGGCCGCTTCGGCGAGGATGCGACCAGCAACATGGGCGCGATCACCCTGAGCCTGCCCCTGCAATAGGCGTCAAAAGCCCTCTCCGGCCAAGCTTTCGCGAGGAAGCGTGGCCGGGGAGGGTGCGGCGTCCTGTCCGGCCAAAGTCCGGAATGAAACCTCGTGGGCGCCCCAAAGTCGCCCCATCAAGCCGTAAAAGGCCCGGCTCCCCCGGTCGCCGCCAGACGCCGTTCCGACATCGTCGGTCAGCGGGTGCGACTTCTCCCCCGCTCGATGCAGCGACGCCGGAGCCGACGACGACATGCGCCGACTTGCGCCCGCCTATCTCGCGCACCCCCGTCTCGGGCGGTGGCGTCCGCACCTGATCCACACGGGCCAGACGATCGGTCTCGCCCTGATCGCCTGCCTGGCGATGGCCGCCGCGCCCTTCACGCCGAAGAGCAAGGCCGAGGCGGCCGCGGTCCCGGTGAAGCCGCCCGTGGTCGCCGTCGCCGCGCCCGCCGGGCCGGTGATGCGGCTGATCAGCTTCGACGAGCCCGTCCCGGGCCGGGCCATCAACTCGAAGTTCGGCATGCGCCGTCTGGGTGGCGAGCCCGGCGCGCGGATGCACAAGGGCGTGGACATCGCCGCCCCCATCGGCACCTCCGTCTATGCGACCGCCGAGGGCGTGGTGCTGCGCATCGGCTATGATCCGGCCGGCTACGGCAACTTCATCGAGATGCGCCACCCCAACGGCCTGACCAGCCTCTACGGCCATCTGAGCCGGGTGGATGTGGCCAGCGGCGACGCGGTCGGCCCGCGTCAGCGTATCGGCCTGGTCGGCTCGACCGGCTATTCGACCGGCCCCCACCTGCACTTCGAGGTTCGCCGCGAGGGCGCCCAGGTCAACCCGACCAAGGTCATCGGCCGCGCCTTCCAGGTGAAGGCGGGCTAAACGCCGCGCTCCGGCGGCGACCACCGAATCCGGTTGCCATGCCCCAGCCGTTTGCTACCTCTGAGGGACGACGGGGTGGAGTATCGGCATGACGGCGGCGTTGACGCTGGACGGGGTGGGCAAGCGCTACGGCGACTTCCAGGCCGTCCGGGACCTGAGCTTCGAGGTCGGCAAGGGCCAGATCTGCGGCTTCCTCGGCCCCAACGGCGCGGGCAAGACCTCGACTCTGCGCATGATCCTGGGCCTGCAGCCGGCGACGACCGGGCGCATCCAGATCCTCGGCGCCGACAACGGCCGCCAGGTGCGCGACCGCATCGGCTTCCTCCCGGAAGAGCGCGGCCTCTACAAGAAGATGACCCCGGTCGACGCCATCGCCTTCTTCGGCTCCCTGAAGGGGGTGCCGACCGCCGAGGGCCGCCGTCGGGCGAAGGAGCTGCTGGACGCCCAGGGGCTGGGCGCGTCCAAGGCCAAGAAGATGAAGGAGCTGTCCAAGGGGATGGCCCAGAAGGTCCAGCTGATCGCCTCGATCGTGCACCGACCCGAGTTCGTGATCCTGGACGAGCCCTTTTCGGGGCTGGACCCCGTCAACCAGCAAGGGCTGGAGGCGATGATCCGGGGGCTGGCCGCCGACGGGGCGACGGTCCTGTTCTCGACCCATGTGATGCAGCACGCCGAGCGGCTGTGCGACAAGGTCGTGCTGCTGGCCCGGGGGCGCAAGGCCTTCGAGGGCACGGTGACCGAGGCGCGCGCGACCTCGCGCCGCTTTCTGGAGCTGGAAGGCGACATCGCCGCCGAGGCCGTGTCGAAGCTGCCGGGCGTGACCGGGGTGGAGATCGCGTCCGAGGGTGACGGCGCCCGCGTCCTGCGCGCCGCGCTCGCCGCGGGGGCAGGCGGGCAGGAGGCGCTCAAGGCAGCCTTCCTGACGGGGCTGGACGTGCGTCGGTTCGAACTGCGCGAGCCGACCCTGCACGACGCCTTCATCGACCTGACCGGCGACCACCCGGATCAGGACCAGAGTGTCTCCAAGGCCCCGGAGGCCGCCCGATGAAGCGCACCCTGCTGATCGCCCGCCGCGAGTTCCTGGCCTATGTCCGCACCGTCGGCTTCTGGCTGTCCCTGCTGTCCCTGCCGCTGTTCGGCCTGCTGGGCGGGGTCATGCCCCTGCTGGCGCGGTCGTCCGAGCCCGTCCGTGAGGTCGTGCTGATCGAGGACGGCCCCCAGGCCGCGGGTCTGGCCAAGTCCGTTCAGGACGTCATGGCCGCCGACGCCGAACGACGCGCCCAGCGCGCGCAGGAGGCCGCCGAGAAGGCCAGCGCCTCCGCCGGCGGGGCCGTCGATTCCAAGGCCGCGCGCGACGCCGTCGCCTCCCTGACCAAGGACCGGGTCCGCATCGTACCCGCCCCCGCGGAACTGGCCGCCGCCGCCCCGGGCCAGCCCCGCGACGCCGTCGTGCGCCACCTGCTCGGCGAGGAGACGCCCAAGGACCAGAGGCTGGACGCCATCGTCTTCCTGACCCGTCAGGACGGCAAGCCGGGCGCCCGGGTCTGGACGTCGCGGGCGTCGGACTCGACCGTCGAGGACTTCGTCAGGGACAGCCTGCGTAGCGCCAACCGCCGGCAGGTCTTCCAGGACGCGGGCATCGACCCCGGCATCGTGGTGGCCACCGACCGGTTCCGGGCCGACGTGAAGGCCTTCTCGCCGCGCTCGGCCAGCGGGGGAGAGGTGTCCATGCGCGACCGCCTGCCGCGCTGGGTCGGCTTCGGCGCGGCCTTCCTTCTGTGGTCGCTGGTGATCACGGGGGCCTCCATCCTGCTGAACAGCGTCATGGAGGAGAAGGCCAACAAGATCCTGGAGGTCCTGCTCTCCTCGGCCTCGGCGACCGAGATCCTGACCGGCAAGGTGCTGGGGGTGGCGATGCTGACCCTGACGGTGCTCATCGTCTGGAGCGGAATGGGGGCCTTTGGCCTACTGACCGCCAAGCCCGAGCTGGCCGCCGCGGTCGGCGAGGTGCTGCTGCACAACGGCCTGATCTTCTATCTGCTGGCCTATACGGTCGGGGGCTATCTGATGTTCGCGGTCCTGTTCGCGGCCATCGGGGCCTTCTGCGAGACGCCGCGCGACGCCCAGACCCTGATGGGGCCGATCATGATGGTGCTGGTGGTGCCCCTGCTGGTGCTGCAGATGCCAGACAGCCCTGTGGCTCGCATCCTGTCCTGGGTGCCCTTCTTCACCCCCTTCCTGATGAGCGCCCGCGCGCCGTCGGACCCGCCGATGATCGAGATCGTCGGGACCTTGATCGGGATGGCGGTCACGGCCCTGCTGATGGTCTGGCTGGCCGGCCGCGCGTTCCGGGCCGGCGCCCTGTCGGACGTGAAGCTCAGCTGGAAGGCCTTCGCCGCGGCGATCCGGGGTGGCGGGAACTAGGGAACGCGTGTCCTCCCCACGCAGTGGGGAGGGGGACCGCGCAGCGGTGGAGGGGCTCTTCACAAGCCCTCGCTGCATCAGGCGGGATGCCGCGAGGGCTTCAAGAGCCCCTCCGTCTCCTCGCGAAGGGCTCGGAGCCGCCTCCCCACCGCGTGGGGAGGAGACGCACAGCAAAAAGGCCGCCCCGTGAGGAGCGGCCTTTTCAAATTCTGATCTGGATCAGACGCTTAGGAGCGCGGAGCGCCGGCGCCCGGGACGCGGGGCTTCGGAGCCGGCAGCAGGCCTTCGCGTTGAGCGCGCTTGCGGGCCAGCTTGCGGGCGCGACGAACGGCCTCGGCCTTCTGGCGGGCGCGCTTCTCCGAGGGCTTCTCGTAGTGCACGTGGCGCTTCATTTCACGGAAGCTGCCTTCGCGTTGCATCTTCTTCTTGAGGGCTTTCAGCGCTTGATCGACGTTATTATCGCGAACGAAAATCTGTACCAGGTTGAACTCTCCTTTGGCCGCCCGCCGCGTCCTGTGAGGGAGACGGGCAGACAAATAAAATAGCAGCCCGGGGGCGACAGCCCACCGAGCGAAGGCGGGCGAATACACCAAGGTCGGGCGGCTGTCCAGATCGCGGACGCCCAAACCGCAGGCTTTTGCGAGGTTTCAGGTGGGGTCGCATCCCGGCTTCGACAAGCCTATTCTGGCGTCATGACCGAAGCCCCGCACCTGTCGAACGAAGCCCCGCAGCCGGATTGGGCCGACCGCATGGAGCAGGCGGTGCTGGACGCCGCGATCCAGCGTGCGCCGACATTTGGCTGGAATTCGCGGCTGGTCCGGGCGGCCTGCGAGGCCGAGGGGCTGTCGCGCGGCGACGAGGAACTGCTGCTGCCCAACGGCCCGCGCGACCTGGCGGCCCTGCTGTCGCGCCGGCACGATGCGATGACGCTGGAGGCCCTGAAGGCGACCCCGCCGGAGACGCTGAAGATCCGCGAGCGAATCGCGAAGGCGGTCTCCGCGCGAATCGAGGCCGGAACGGCGCATCTCGAAGCCACCAAGCGTTGCGCCGCCTTCCTGGCCCTGCCGACCAACGCCGATCTTGGCCTGTCGCTGGCCTGGGAGAGCGCCGACGTGATCTGGCGCTGGGCCGGGGATACGGCGACGGACTGGAACCACTATTCCAAGCGGGCGATCCTGTCGGGCATCCTGATCCCGGCCCTGACCATGCGGCTGTTCGATGGGCCGGAGGCGGCCGAAGCCTTCGTCGCCGCCCGGATCGAGAACGTCATGACCTTCGAGAAGTGGAAGGCCGGCAAGGACTTCGAGGCCCCGCTGCGGCGGGTGACGGACGTGCTGGCGAAGCTGAGGTACGGAGCGGCGGGCTAGGCCGGTCGGGATCGCCGGTCCCGGAGCGCCAGCCAGCCGACGAGGGCGGCGATCAGGACGGCGAACACGGCGCTGACCATCGGCGCGCCCAGGCCGAGACCGCCGTTGGACGCCGGTTGGGCCAGCAGGTCGCCGATCGAGGCGCCGAAGGGCCGGGTCAGGACATAGACGACCCAGAAGATCAGCACCGGGTTGGCGCGAAATCCCCAATGCGCCGCGGCGGCGAGCACGATCAGGCTGCCGTAAATCAGGGCCGAGAGGCCGTAGCCCCAGCTCAGCGCTTCCGAGGTCAGGTCGCCGGCCGCCGTGCCCAGAGCGAAGGTCACCAGCACCGTCAGCCAGTAGAAGCGTTCGCGGGCGGGCGTGTCGATGTGATGGATCGACAGCGTGTGCTCACGTCGCCACCAGATCGCGAAGATGGCCAGCAGGGACACCGAGAACACGGCCGTCGAGACGAACAGGCTGACGCCGAACCGGTCGGTGAGGAGGTCCGTCGCCAGCGTGCCGACGATGCTGACGAGCACGACGGTGAACCAGTAGATCAGGGGCAGGCAGCGGCGGGTGCGTAGCTGGAACGCCAGCATGGCGACCAGCAACAGCCCCATGATCAGGGTCGTGCCTTCCAGCCCCATGCCGAGGTTGAAGGACAGGTAGTCGGCCGCGGCCTCGCCGATGGTCGTCGACAGGATCTTGATGGCCCAGAACCAGAGGGTCACCTCCGGCACCTTGTTCAACATGGCGTTCAGCGGCGATGACGGTGCGTTTGGACGAGGGGCGGCCACGGCGGTCTCCTGGGACGGTTCAGGAGAGCATGGGCCGGTGCGGATGACGGGGCCTGGACCCTGACGTTATCTTTGCATGACGAAGGCCGTCGCCCTCATCGGAGTCAGGCCTTGCCGAGCACCCGGTTCACATGCGCCATCTTGCGGCCCGGGCGGGCGTCGGTCTTGCCGTAGAGGTGCAGGCGGGCGTCGGGCTCGGCGGCCAGAGCGGCCCACTGGTCGACGGCGTCGCCGAGCAGATTGGTCATCTCGATGCGGGCATGGGCGGCGGTGGGGCCCAGAGGCCAGCCGGCGATGGCGCGGATATGCTGCTCGAACTGGTCGCAGACGCAGCCGTCCTGGGTCCAGTGCCCGGTGTTGTGGACGCGCGGCGCGATCTCATTGACCAGCAACTGACCCTTGCCGAGGTCGAACAGCTCCACCCCGATGACGCCGATGTAGTCGAGGCCGTCGAGGATGGCCTCAGCGATCTCGATGGCGCGGGCCGAGGTCTTCGCATCGACCCTGGTCGGGGCGAGGGTGGTCGAGAGGACGCCGTTGGCGTGATGGTTCTCGCCCAGCGGATAGACGGCGACGGCGCCGTCATGGCCACGGGCGGCGATGACCGAGAGCTCGCGTTTGAAGGCGGCCTTCGCCTCGAGGATGGCGGGGCGCTCGCCGATGGCGGCGAAGGCGTCGGCGGCCTCGGAGGCGTTGCGGATCCAGATCTGGCCCTTGCCGTCGTAGCCCTCGCGGCGGGTCTTGAGCAGGGCGGGGACGCCCAGACGCTCCAGACCGGCGGTCAGGTCGTCGACCGTGTCCACCTGGGCGAAGTCGACGGTGGTGGCGCCGACGGCGTTGAGGAAGGTCTTTTCGACGACCCGGTCCTGGGCGGTCGACAGGGCGGTCGGTCCGGGGGCGACGAGGGCGCCGGCGCCGGCCAGGGTCTCGACCGAGGCGGCCGGGACGTTCTCGAACTCGAAGGTGACGACGTCGGAGACCCGGCCCAGCACCGTCAGGGCGGTGGGATCGTCATAGGCGGCGACGATCTGGCCGCGCGAGACGCGACCGGCCGGGGAGTTCTCTTCCGGATCGAGGATGACGACGTCGAAGCCCAGCTTCGAGGCGGCCTGGGACAGCATCCGGCCCAACTGGCCGCCGCCGAGGATGCCGATGGTCGAACCGGGGGGCAGGGGAAGGGTCACTCAGTCCTCGACCGTCTCGGCGACCGCCTCGGTCTGGGCGACGCGGTAGGCGGAGAGGCGTTCGGCGAGGGCCTCGTCCGACAGGGCCAGGATCTGGGCGGCGAGCAGGCCGGCGTTCTTCGCGCCCGCCTCGCCGATGGCCAGGGTGGCGACGGGCACGCCGCCGGGCATCTGGACGATCGAGAGCAGGGAATCGAGGCCGCTGAGGGCCTTCGACTGCACCGGCACGCCGAGCACCGGCAGCTCGGTCATGGAGGCGGCCATGCCGGGCAGGTGGGCCGCGCCGCCCGCGCCGGCGATGATCAGCTTGAAGCCGGCGGCCTTGGCGCCCGTGGCGACCTCATACAGGCGCTGGGGCGTGCGGTGGGCCGAGACGACCTTGGCTTCCCAGCTGACGCCCAGGGCGTCGAGCGCATCGGCGGCGTGCTTCATCGTCGGCCAGTCGGACCGGCTGCCCATGATGATCGCCACCGGCGTCGAAGAGGTCGCCATGCTGAGGCTCCTGTCGCGGAAAGCGGCCCGTTACAGCACACGCGTTGCGCCCGCAACCAAGGGCGCTAGCATGAGGTTCATTCCGTCGACCCAGTGAGTCGCGGCCTCCCGGAGTTTCGCCGACCGTGATCGAAGCGGCCGACATCGATCTGAAGTCCGAAGTCGAGCGTCTGCGCGCCGAGGTGGAGGCTTTGCGCAAGCGCGCCGAGGCGGCCGAGGCGGCGGCGGATCACGACGTCCTGACCCCGGTTCTGAACCGGCGCGGCTTCGTCGCGGCGATGAACCGGACCATGGCCTGGTGCAACCGATACGAGGCGCCGGCGGTGCTGTTGTATCTGGATCTGGACGGGTTCAAGGGCGTCAACGACCGGATGGGCCATGCGGCCGGGGATGCGGCCCTGGTGTGGATCGCCGAGCTGCTGATGGCCAATGTGCGCGAATCGGATGCGGTCGGGCGGCTGGGCGGCGATGAGTTCGCCCTGCTGATGCTGAACGCCGGCGTCGAGGAAGGCCGCGACAAGGCCAGACGACTGGCCGAGACCATCGGCGGCGACGGCTTCGTCTGGAACGGGGAGCCGACCGGTCTGGGCGGCTCCTTCGGGGTGCGCGCCTGGAGCGGCCAGCCCGATGCGGAAACCTGGCTGGCCGAGGCCGATGCCGCCATGTGGGTCCGGAAACGCTCGCGCTGAGGCCGCACGAGGCGGCGGCGGGGCAGGATCGTGCGTGATTTGACCTTATCCGGCGTGGCGACCAGCCTTCGCCCATAGTTGCCACGGAGACCCCCATGCCCATCGCCGAGACGCCCACCCTCAGCAAGCCCTCGGGCTCCCTGCTGGACCTGATCGGCAAGACGCCGATGGTCGAGGTGACGCGGATCGACACCGGCAAGTGCCGTCTGTTCCTGAAGCTGGAGGCCCAGAACCCCGGCGGCTCGATCAAGGACCGCATCGCCCTGTCGATGATCGAGGCGGCCGAGAAGGAGGGCTGGCTCAAGCCCGGCGGCACCATCGTGGAGGCCACGGCCGGCAATACGGGTCTGGCCCTGACGCTGGTGGGCCAGAACAAGGGCTACAAGGTCCTGCTGGTCATCCCCGACAAGATGTCCAAGGAGAAGATCCAGCACCTGCGGGCCATGGGCGCCGATGTGCGGCTGACCCGGTCGGACGTGCCGCACGGCCACCCCGACTACTATACCGACATGGCCGAGCGCCTGGCCCAGCAGATCCCCGGCGGCTACTACGTCAACCAGTTCGCCAACGAGGCCAACTCGGCCGCCCATGTGAAGACCACGGGCCCGGAGATCTGGGAGCAGCTGGATCACGACGTCGACGCCTTCGTCGCCGGCATCGGCTCGGGCGGGACCATCACCGGCACGGCCCAGTATCTGAAGAGCGTGGGCTCGAACGCCCAGATCATCCTGGCCGACCCGGTCGGATCGACCCTGGCGGGCATCGTCAACGAGGGCGTGCCGGGGCCGGAGGGCAGCTATACCGTCGAAGGCATCGGCCAGAACTTCGTGCCCGACACCGCCGACATGAGCCTGATCGACAAGGCCTATTCGATCCCTGACGCGGAGGCGATCGCCGCGGTGCGCGAGCTGCTGCTCAAGGAAGGCATTCTGGCGGGCTCGTCCTCGGGCACTCTGCTGGCCACGGCCCTGCGCTGGTGCCGCGAGCAGACCGAGCCGAAGCGCTGCGTGACCCTGGTCTGCGACACGGGCGCCAAGTATCTGTCCAAGGTCTATAACGACGCCTGGCTGGCCGATCAGGGCCTCGGCGACGACCCGATCCAGGGCAATCTGTCGGACCTGATCAGCCGCAAGTACGCCGACGGCGAGGTGGTCGTGGCGGGACCGGACGACAGCCTCGACAGCGCCTTCAAGCGGATGCGCTCCAACGACGTGTCCCAGCTGCCGGTCATTCAGGACGGCCGCCTGGTCGGCATCCTGGACGAGAGCGACATCGTCCACATCATGAACACCGACGAGATCACCCGGGCGGAGCGGTTCAGGAAGCCCGTCTCCTCGGCCATGACCCGCGATCTGGACACAGTGCAGGTCAATGAGCCGCTGGACGCCCTGATCCCGCTGTTCGACCGCGACCGGGTGGCCATCGTGCTGGACGGCGAGACCTTCGTCGGCCTGATCGCCCGCGTCGACCTGATCAATCACCTGAGCCTGAACCGGTAGGATGGACCTGACCCGCCGGACCGGTCTGGGGCTGTTGGCGGCGTCGATCGCGACGCCGTCGGCGGCCGCGCAGACCGCTCCGGACGAGGTCACGACCGAGCGGGTCAACTATCAGAGCAACGGCAAGACCATCAGGGCCGCGGCCTTCCGGCCCGGGGCCAACGCCAACGGCGCCGGGGTCGTCTATGTGCACGGCTCCAACGGCATGGGACTGGACCAGCTGGCTTTCGCGCGCCGGTTCGCGACCGACGGCTATCTGTCCCTGGCCCTGACCTATCTGGACGCAGCCGAGGACGACGCCATCCGCCGGGCGCCGATCATGGAAGCCTGGCGCGACTGCGCCCGTGATGGTGTGGAATGGCTGATCGGGCAGGGCATCGACCGGCGCCGGACCGGTCTCATCGGCTATTCTCTGGGCTCCTACATCGCCGTCGACGGAGCTTTGGGCGACAGCCGGGCGGCCGCGGCGGTGGCGATCTGCGGTGGTTGGGACGTCTATGTCCCGCGCCCGCCTGCCCGGCGCATCCCGGTGCTGATCATCCGCTCCGAGCGCGACCGGGTGGTCTCGCCGGCCTCGACCCTCGCCTGGCGCGACTTCCTGCAGGAGGCCGATGTGCCGGTGCGGGTGCAGGTGACGCGAGGGGCGGGGCACCTGATGACCGCGGCCCAGTGGTCCGAGGTCTATGGCCGCAGCCAAGCCTTCTTCGCCGAACAGCTCGGCGCCTGAACCAACCCAAGGAGCCGTGAATGGCCGACCTCAAGAACTCCCAGGGCTTCTCGACCCGGGCCATCCACGCCGGCCAGCGGCCCGACCCGACGACGGGGGCCGTCATGACGCCCATCTACGCCACCTCGACCTACGCCCAGGAGAGTCCGGGCGTGAACAAGGGCTATGAGTATGCGCGCGGCAAGAACCCGACGCGGGAGGCGTTCGAGGCCTGTATCGCCGATCTGGAGGGCGGGGTTCAGGCCTTCGGCTTCGCCTCGGGCATGGCGGCGACCTCGACGGCGCTGGAACTGCTGGACGCGGGGTCGCACATCGTCACCGGCGACGACCTCTACGGCGGCTCCTGGCGGCTGTTCGAGCGGGTGCGGCGGCGCTCGATGGGGCTGGACTTCGCCTATGTCGACCTGTCGGACATCGCCGCGGTCGAGGCGGCCATCACGCCGAAGACGAAGATGCTATGGGTCGAGACGCCCACCAACCCCCTGATGAAGATCGCCGACATCGCGGCCCTGTCGAAGGTGGCCAAGGCGCACGGCCTGTTGCTGATCGTCGACAACACCTTCGCCACCCCCTTCTGCCAGCAGCCGCTGGCCCTGGGCGCGGATGTCGTCATGCACTCGGCAACCAAGTACCTGAACGGCCATTCGGACATCATCGGCGGGGTGCTGGTTGCGGGCAACGCGGACGTCGCCAAGGAGCTGAAGTTCCTGCAGAACTCGGTCGGCGGGGTGATGGGGCCGTTCGACGCCTTCCTGGCCAACAGGGGGCTGAAGACCCTGGGCCTCCGGATGAAGGCCCACTGCGAGAACGCCATGGCCGTGGCCCGCTGGCTGGAGGACCGGGCAGGCGTCCAGAAGGTCATCTATCCGGGGCTGGTCAGCCACCCGCAGCATGCGCTCGCAGCCAGCCAGATGAAGGGCTTCGGCGGGATGGTGACGGTGCTGATCGACGGCGATCTGGAGCGGACCAGGCGGGTGCTGGAGAGCGTCAAGGTCTTCACCCTGGCCGAGTCGCTGGGCGGGGTGGAGAGCCTGGTCAACCACCCGGCCATCATGACCCACGCCTCGGTGCCCAAGGAGGTCCGTGAGGCCGGCGGCGTCACCGACAACCTGATCCGCCTGTCCGTGGGCGTGGAGGACGTCGAGGACCTGATCGCCGATCTGGATCAGGCCCTCTCGGTCTAGCCGTCAGCCGGGCATGGAGACGGTGTCGGTGACGTGGATCACGCCGTTCGACTGGAACACATCAGCCTGGGTGACCGTGGCGACGCCGCCCTTCTCGTCGGTGAGGATGACCGAGGCGCCGCGCATCGATGCGGTCAGCGTACCGCCTTCCACGGTAGTCAGTTCAGCCTTGCCGCCGCCGGCCGCGATGCGGGCGGCGAGGTCGGCGGCCGTGATGCGGCCCGCGACGACGTGATAGGTCAGGATCTTCGTCAGAGTCGCCTTGTTGGCGGGCTCGACGAGGGTCTCGACCGTACCGGCCGGCAGTTTGGCGAAGGCGTCGTCGGTCGGGGCGAAGACGGTGAAGGGGCCCGGACCGGAGAGTGTCTCGACCAGGCCGGCGGCCTTGACCGCGGCGACGAGTGTCGTGTGGATCGGTGAGTTGACGGCGTTCTCGACGATGGTCTTCGTCGGGTACATGGCCGCGCCGCCGACGGTGACGGTCGCTTCGGCGTGAGCGCCGTGGGCCATGGACTGGGCGAGGGCGGGGGCGGCCCCGATCAGGGCGGCGGAGGCGAGGGCGGCGACGGCGACGCCGCGAAGCGAGACTTTGGTCATGGGACGACTTCCTGAGGTGGCCGCCTGTTGCGGTCCGTCTAATAGACGTTGGTTGCCCGTCCCCGGATGCAGATCGCGGCATCTGGCCGCGTCGGGAACCAATCTCAGAAGGCGAGGCTGACGGCGGCGACGAGGGCCGAGCCGTACTGTTCCTCCGAGGCCCCGGGGTCGGCGTTGGTGTCGTACCAGCGCAGGTCGAGCGCGACCTTGTGCGTCACGGCCCAGGTCACCCCGGCGTTCCAGCCGGTGTAGTCGACCGAGTCCTGCTGCTCGCGGCGGCCGACGGCGACCGTACCCTGGAGGGCTTTGGTGAAGGTCCAGCCGAGGCGGCCCTCGATCCAGGTCCAGCGGCCCGTGCCGCCCGCGCCGTCGGGCGAGGTCTGGAGCTGGAGCCGGCCCGAGGTGCGGCCGATCCGCCGGCTGACGTTGGCGGTGATCTCCCAGTTGTCGGCGTCCGTGCCGGGGTCGGCCTCGAGGCGCCACTGGCGGGTCACCGACAGGTCGAGCTGGAAGCCGGCGACCTTGGGCTGGACGCCGACGAAGGCCTCAGCCTGCACGCCCGATCCGCTCGCGTCGATGGTCTCGAAGCCGCCGCCCGCATAGGCCAGGCCGCCCGCCCCCTCCCAGTCCGCCGAGACGGCGACGAAGGGATCGCCCCGCGACTTTGAGGCGTCCTTGGACCGGTTGTCGGTCCCGGCTCCCATGTTGAAGGCCCACTGGCCGCGGGGCAGCAGCAGCAGGCGGGTGTGCTCGCCGTGGGTCCGGGGGCCGTCGTCGGCGGACCCGGCCGAACCCACGACCTGGCCCAACGCGGGGGAGGCGGCGAGGCAGGCCAGGACGGCGAGGGGGGCGGAAAGGCGGGTCATCCTCCCTCGCTTAGCCCCGATCGGACACTCCGCGAATGGGGTCGCGACCTGAGGCCCCAACCGGGGCGCCTAGGGCGTCACCTTCCAGCCGTCGGTGGGGCTGATCCACAGGACGGTCGAGGTCAGTTCGGGATGGGCCACGCCGCCGACCTCGACGGTGACCTGCATGGGGCCGTCAGCCTTGGCCGGATAGGTCGAGCACAGGGGCTGGCCGCCGGTCAGGATCTCGGGCAGGCCGGCGACGATCTGGGTGCGCACCGTCTCCAGGGCGTCCGGAGGCAGGGGCTGGCCGTCGATCTCGATCCGGTCGATGTCGGTCGGCTTGACGGCCTCGACCGAGCACTCCTTGCCGTCGCGGAGGACGACCTTGCTGCGGGCGAACATGATGATGGCCGGGCTGTCCTGCAGCCGGGTCTCGGCCGTGTTGAGGATGGAGCCGTCGGGCCCGAACTCATAGGCCCCGATGGCCCGGCACAGCTTCTGCGCCGGGACAGGGTCGTAGCACTGGAGCATTCCCTGACGCGCGGGCGCCAAGGGGTCGGCAGCAAGGGCGGCGGGGGCGGCGAGGGTCAGCAGCAGGGCCGTGGCGAGCATGGGGAGCCTCCGTCAGGCGACGCCGGCCTTCGTGGCGAAGGCGGCCGAGGCCACAGCGTACTCGCTGCGCAGACGGGCGACCAGTTCGGCGGCCGGGACCACGTCGTGGACCGTGCCCGCGCCCTGACCGGCGGACCAGACGGTCTTCCAGGCCCGGGCCTCGTCGCCCATGTCCAGCTTGTGCTCGGGCAGGGTCTTCGGGTCGATGCCGTTGGCCTCCAGCGACTTGATCATGAAGTTGGCCGGGATGCCCGAGACCGCCGGGGTGTGGACGATGTCGGTCGCGCCGGACTCGATGATCATCTCCTTGTACCCGTCCGACGCCATGGCCTCGGTCGTGTTGATGAAGCGGGTGCCCATATAGGCGAAGTCGGCGCCCATCATCAGGGCGGCGGCGACGTCCTGACCGTTGGACAGGCAGCCCGACAGGATGATGGTCCCCTTGAAGAACTCCCGCACCTCATTGACCAGGGCGAAGGGGTTGACGATCCCGGCGTGGCCGCCTGCGCCGTTGGCCACGAGGATCAGGCCGTCGACGCCGGCCTTGGCCGCGTTCTTCGCGTGGCGGACATTGGCGATGTCGTGGAAGACCACGCCGCCGTAGCCGTGGACCGCGTCGACCAGATCCTTGACGGCGCCCAGGGAGGTGATGACCAGCGGCACCTTGTGCTCCACCGTCACCGCCAGGTCGGCCATCAGACGCTCATTGGAGCCGTGGACGATGTGGTTGACGCCGAAGGCCGCTGCGTCGTCGTTGAGGCGCGACTTGATCTCGACCAGCCACTCCCGATAGCCCTCGGTGGTGCGCTGGTTCAGCGAGGGGAAGGTGCCGATCACGCCCGCGTTGCAGCACTCGACCACCAGATCGGGCCCGGAGACGAGGAACATCGGCGCCTCGATGACCGGCAGTTTGAGGCCCTTCTGGAGGGAAGCGGGGATGGCCATGGGCGTTTCCTTAGTTGTCTTTCGCTACGCTTAGCGGGGGTACGTCGGGTAAGGCAACGCCCCCTCCCATCCGGGGTGGGGATTATGCTAGGTCGCGGGCATGACCACAGACACTTCCGGCCTCTCCCAGCTCGGCGCCCAGACCGTGGCGCCGACCAGCCCCGAAACCGCCGTCCTGGAACGGGTGCCCAACCCGCATCCGGACACCCTCTACCTGGCCCGGTTCACGGCGCCGGAGTTCACCAGCCTGTGCCCCGTCACGGGCCAGCCGGACTTCGCCCACATCGTCATCGACTATGCCCCGGGCGAGTGGCTGGTCGAGTCGAAGAGCCTGAAGCTCTATCTGACCAGCTTCCGCAACCACGGCGCCTTCCACGAGGACTGCACCGTCGCCATCGGCCGCAAGCTTGCCGACCTGCTGCAGCCCAAGTGGCTGCGGATCGGCGGCTACTGGTACCCGCGCGGCGGCATCCCCATCGACGTCTTCTGGCAGACGGGCGCCCCGCCCGAGGGCCTGTGGCTGCCCGACCAGGGCGTGCCGACCTATCGCGGCCGGGGGTGATCGCGGCGGGCCGTTTTGCACTCGGAAAAAAGCTTTGCACTCGAGTGCAATTCTGAAGGCCGGATGTGAGATAAGCCTGACAGTCGATTGTTAACGTGGGCATTTCTTTCCCGCGATTTTCCGCGCCAGGTTTGCACTCGAGTGCAAGCGCGTGCACGACGCGGGGCGTCTGGATCAGTGATGTCAAAGACCGGAAGAAGGTAGTCTACACCCTCCCGAAAGGGCGCCGAACCGATTGGCCTGCCGTCATCACAGAGCCTTGATCGGCAAGGGGTTCATCGGCGCGCGAATGCGAGGTCGGGACCGCTTGACGGGCTCTCGCGACGGTCGTCAATGTGGCGCTTCGCACGTTCGGGATGAAGTGATGAGGCGTCGGTCGGTTTCGGTCGTGTGGGTCGGCGTCTGCCTGATGCTGGCGGGGTGCGAGGGGGCGCCGGAGAAGCCAACGGCGTCAGTGGCGTCGACGGTTCAGCCCGGTTCTGGCTGTGACGGCCCTGGTCAGCCTGAGTGCCAGAGGCTGGCCCATGTGTCCGACGGGATGCCGGTGACCAACGAGGAGTACGGGATTCGGGCGATCTTCCCTGTCGGCTCGAGGGTCTGCGAAGGCCTCAGCGGGGCGCATCCGCATGGTTTCTTCACCCGCGTGGGCGACGACCGGATGGAGTGCCAGCCTAGCCGCGATCTGCCGAATCTCAGCACGCTCAGCGTCTGGGCCGACTACAACGCCGCCTTCTATCGAACGCCAGAGGAGGCGCGGGGCGACAACTGCCGCATCACCGGCGTCGGCGACGATCTGATCAGTCCTCAGGGGCGACCGTGGGCGTTCAGAGGGCTGGCTTCGCAAACCTGCGAAGCGGTTGAGGGCGGAGGCAGGATTCGTATCGATGTTCTGGCCTATGCGGGGACCCAATCGGTCGGCATGGGCGAACCGGACGCGCCGCGGTATCTCTACAGCGCGAGCCTCTCCACGACCCGCAAGACGTTGGCGGCCGACAAGGTGGTGTTCCAGCGATTCCTCGACGGGCTGGTGCTGACGCCGCCGAAGCCTTCGGAATGATGCCCCTGGCCACTCGTCGCCTTCCCCTCGAGGCCTGGGGCCGCCATCTCCTCGCGCGGCTTCAGGCGCGGGCGGATCGGGCGGCGGGGTCGCGGTATGCCTTCGAGTTCCTGATGTTCGGGCTCAAGCAGGGCTGGGCCTGTCTGTTCGGCGGGCTGATGCTGGCGCTGCTGATGGGGACGCACTGGCTGTGGCCGGTGGTCTGGCCCAACGGGGCGCCGGTGGCGCGCTATGATTTCCTTGTCGTGGCGGCGGTGCTGATCCAGGCGGGGATGCTGGCGCTGAGGCTGGAGAGCTGGGAGGAGGCGCGGGTCATCTTCGTCTTCCATGTCGTCGGAACGATCATGGAGCTGTTCAAGACGGCGCACGGGTCTTGGATCTATCCGGAGCCGAGCCTGCTCCGGATCGGGGCCGTGCCGCTGTTCTCGGGCTTCATGTATGCGGCGGTGGGCAGCTACATCGCGCGGATCATGCGGATCTTCGACATCCGCTATCGCCACTATCCGCCGCTGTGGACGACCTGGCTGCTGGCGGCGGCGATCTACGTCAACTTCTTCGCCCATCACTGGCTGCCGGACATCCGCATCGGCCTGTTCGCGGCGACGGTGCTGCTGTTCGGACGCGGCTGGTTCTACTTCACGCCGGATCGGGTGCGGCGCAAGATGCCGTTTCTGCTGGGGTTCTTCCTGGTGGCGGTGTTCATCTGGCTGGCCGAGAACCTGGGGACGCTGGCGCGGGCCTGGGTGTATCCGGGGCAGGAGGACGGCTGGCATCCGGTCGGGCTGGCCAAGCTGGGCAGCTGGTTCCTGCTGATGATGATCTCGGTGGTGCTGGTGACCCTGGTGCACCGTCCGCAGGAGGAGCCCTGAGATATTGACACCGAGCTCTCTTAGGTTGTGTGGTGTCGGTCCATCGAAAGTCCAGGTGCCAGTTTCTGACGCGAGTTGAAAATTCGGGGGGCGGTTTGACTGATTTTAGCTGGCTTGGCTTTCTGGAGAAAGGTGTAGTTGCAGCTGTCGGGCCGACCGCCACAGTCTTGCTTGCCGGTTTTCTGGGGCAACGCTTTTCCGCGATGTGGAGCTATCGGCAAAAGCGGCGAGAGCTCGAGATGGCGCTCGCGAACAGCTTTTATACGAGTTATGGAGATTTTATCTCTGTATGGAAGCAGTGGAATTGGTGCAAGAAAACTATAACGAACAAATCTGATCTTTTAGAAAAGCAAATCGAACTTCATGCGATGGCCTCTTCGGTTGAGGGAAATATTGAGTCAGTTTTACTAAAAATTTCTTCCGAAAGAATTCTAAGTGACGAAGATTTGGATCGGTTGGGTGTTTTGAGGCAATCCTTCCAGTTCCTTAGAGAAAATATACAGAAGGGGGAAAGCGTTTCCTATGGGTATGCCTCGGATCCAGGATACATAAAATTCAAGGAACTATCTACGTTCGTCGGCAATTTGCTCGCTGCAAAATCTACAGATCTGCCTTCGCATGCAGAAGCTTTCAAAGCGTTCGTTGAAATAACAGACAACCGACATGAAGGTTGGCATCTTTGGCTGGATCGGTCCGTGCGCCTGTAGGCTTATCGGAAGCCTAACCTGGACCGTGACGATCCCAGCCGCCGGGCGGCGGGTTCAGGCCGTCGGCGCAGCGGTCGAGGACGCCGACGCAGGCGGTGAGGCCGAGCGCGGCGGCGGCGAGGATCAGGGCGGCAGGCAGGCGCAGGCGGCGGAACATGGCTCACTCCCCTCCGAAGATCGAAGGGGAGTAAGCGCGCCGATTGTGGCGGGTCGGGGGCTGGTCAACCGACGTCTGGTGCGGGATCGTCTTTGTGGATCCGACCGGGGAGGGGCACCATGTTCGACAGTCCGTACAGGCGGCCGACGCCGAAGGCCGCCGCTTGAGCCCGCGGCGCTGGGCTCCGCGCGATCTGGTCCGGTTCTGGTGGCTGGAGCGGCGCGCGACCAGCCTCGGCTGCGGGCTCACACTGGCCATGGCGGTGGTGATCATGATCGGCGTCGCGCTGGTGCTATGGCCGGTGGCGAAGTCCGAGGTCGTGGAAGGGCGGATCGAGGGGTTCGGTCTTTCGGAGACCGATTTCGGCAGTCAGGCCGTGGCCTATGTCGCCTTCGAGGGCGGGCGGGACCGGGTTCCGATAAGGCCGCAGGACGCCTGTCAGGTCGGCGACAGGGTCAGGCTGCACACCCTGCGGCACGTCTGGGGACGGTCCGCCGGCGTCATGCGGGACGGCAAACCGGTGTGCCTCCGCGGGTAGGGCGTCCTTCTCCCCCTTGCGGAAGAGAAGGACGCTTCGGCTCAGCCCCAGGCGCCCGTCGCGGCTTCCGGACGGAAGTCGAAGTCGCCGTCGGTGGACAGGGTCAGGTCCTTCCAGGCGTCGAGCTCTGCCTGCAGGCTGTTGATCTTGCCCTGGATCAGGCTAAGGCCGTCCGAGCCCGCGGCCCAGCGGACCGGCTGCTGCGGGGCGTTGACGAGGGTGACCAGCGCCTGGCCGAGCCTGGCCGGGTCGCCCGCCTGATTGCGGCTGCGGCCGTCGTAGAAGCTCTTCAGGGCGGCGGAGGCCTCGGCGTAGTCGGCGACGGGGGTCGTGCCGTGCTTGACCGAGGTGGGCTCCAGGAAGTCGGTGCGGAAGAAGCCCGGCTCGACGATGGTCACCTGAATGCCGAAGCGGGCGACCTCTCCGGCGAGGGACTCCGAGAAGCCCTCGACAGCGAACTTGGAGGCGCAGTACAGGGTCCCGCTCTCGCCGCCGACCATGCCGCCGATGGAGGAGACGTTGAAGATGCGGCCGGACCGGTTGGCGCGCATCGAGGGCAGGACTGCGCGGGTGACCGACATCAGGCCGAAGACATTGGTGTCGTACTGGCTCTGGGCGTCGGCGGCGGTGGTTTCCTCGAACATGCCGAGATGGCCATAGCCGGCGTTGTTCACGAGCACGTCGATGCGGCCGAACCGGGCGAGGGCGGCGTTGACGGCGGGCTGGGCGGCGGTCAGGTCGGCGACGTCGAGGGCGACCGAGAGGACGCGGTCGGAGTCCGGGCCGACCACCTTGATCAGGGCGTCGCGGTTGCGGCCTGCGACGACGACATTGTCGCCGGCGTCGAGGGCGGCGCGGGCGATGGCGGCGCCGAGGCCGCGGGCTGCGCCGGTGATGAACCAGGTGCGGGGAGTGGTGTTGGTCATCTCGGTATCTCCTGTGGTTGGGATGACCGTCTTGTGCGCCCTGACCGGCCCGGGAACGTAGACGGATGCCGCCAGCCTCTTGCACGATCCTGCCAGCCGGCGATGCGGGCTTGCGCGCGTGGTCCCGCAGGCGTTGAGTGTGGGCATGGAACGCTTGCACGAACTCGCCGCCCTGGTGCGGAGCCGACTGGGCGAAGGCCCGCAGGACGGCACCGCGCCGGTGCTGCTGCCCGGCATCAGCATCCTGGCCAGCGACATCGTCACTGACGCCCAGCAGATCGTCTATGAGCCCATGCTCTGCGTCATTCTGGAGGGCGCCAAGCAGACGACGCTGGGCAGTGAAAGCCATTCCTATCGGGCGGGCGACTATCTGGTGGTCTCTGCCGATCTGCCGGTCAGCGGGCAGGTGCTGACGGCGCCCTATCTGGCCCTCGGGCTGCCGCTGGACCCGGCGACGGCGGCGGAGCTGCTGATCGAGACCGAGGGCGGGCTGGCCGCCGACGAGACCCCGATCCGGGCGCTGGCGGTCAGCGCCATGGACGCCGAGATGGTGGATACGGTGACGCGTCTGGTGCGGCTGCTGGACCGGCCGGGCGACGCCACGGTGCTGGCCCCGATGATCCGGCGCGAGTTGCTGTGGCGGCTGATGCAGGGCGAGCACGCGGCCATGGTGCGCCAGATCGCGGCCGTCGACGGGCGGCTGGCCCAGGTCAAACGGGCGATCCGCTGGATCCGCACCCACTATGCCGAGCCGATGACCATCGGCGGTTTGGCGGCGCTGGCGGGGATGAGCGAGACCTCGCTGCACCGCCACTTCAAGGCCGTGACCTCGATGAGCCCGCTGCAGTACCAGAAGCAGGTGCGGCTGCAGGAGGCGCGCAACCGGCTGCTGGGGCAGGGGGGCGATATCGCCGGCGTCGGCTTCGCCGTCGGCTATGACAGCCCCAGCCAGTTCAGCCGCGAATACAGCCGCCAGTTCGGACGCCCGCCGGGCCGGGATCTGGAGCGGCTGAGGGCCGATCCGTCGCTGGCGGCGGCAGTCTAGGCCTCAGGGCAGGGTGATCGTCAGGGTCGAGAGGTCGGGGCGGACGCGCTCCAGCGGGGCCTCGGCGGTCGTGCCGATGTGGATGAAGCCAGCGACCTTCTCCCCGGCCTTCACGCCAAGGATTTCAAGCGCTTCGGCGTCATAGCTGTACCAGTCGGTGATCCAGCAGGCGGCGTAGCCCAGGGCGTCGGCGGCGTGTTCGATGTTCATGCAGACGGCGCCGGAGGACAACTCCTGCTCCCAGACCGGCTTGAGGCCGGGGGCGGCGGTGGAGATGACGAGGATCGAGACGGGGGCCGCCGTCAGCTTGGCCAGCACGGCCTGGGCCTTGCCGCCGAGGCCCTGACGGACGGCGAGGGCGGAGAGGCGTTCGGCGAGGTCGGCGCGGGTCACGGGGCCCATGACCACGAAGCGCCAGGGGAACAGCTTGCCGTGGTCGGGGGTGCGGGCGCCGAGGCGAAGGATCTCGGCGACCTCCTCGGGGTTCGGGCCGGGGGCGGTCAGGGTCTGGGCCGGGGCCGAGCGGCGCGTCGAGAGCCGGTTCAGAAGCTCCTGCGAGCGGACGGGCTGGGGCAGGAGGTCGCCGAGATCGGCCGCTTTCGGGAGTTGGGTCATGCCGCCTAGCTAGGCGCGGGAGGCGGCTTGCGCCATAGGTCGGGAGTGACCGACGACGCTGAAAAGACCACTCCGAACCCGCAACCGATCCCCGCCTGGGCGGAGGGTCTGCCGCCGACGCCTGCCTGGACGGATCTGGAGCGCAAGACCGCCTATGAGAACCCGTGGGTCACGGTGACCGAGCACCGGGCCCTGGCGCCGACCGGCAATGAGGTGCTGTACGGGGTTCTGCGGCCGAAGAGCGTGGCGACGGGGGTGCTGCCGGTGCATTCGGACGGGACGGTGACCCTGGTCGGACAGGCGCGGTTCGCCCTGATGAACTATTCCTGGGAGATGCCCGAGGGCGGGGCGCCGTTCGACGAGGACCCGTTCCTGGGCGTGCAGCGCGAGCTGGCGGAGGAGGCGGGGCTGAAGGCGCGGAGCTGGCGGCACTGCCTGACGATGGAGCTGTCCAACTCGGTCACCGACGAGATGGCCATGGCCTGGATCGCCTGGGACCTGAGCCCCGTCCCGACCGACCCGGACCCGACCGAGGTGATGACCGTGGTGCGCGTGCCCTTCCTGAGCCTGATCCACGAGATCGGGCGCGGGGCGGTCCGGGATTCGTTTACGGTGGCGACAGCATATAGGGCCTACCATATGGCCAGGGAGGGGCTTCTGCCCGGCTGGCTGGCGCACGCCATGCTGACGCGGGTATAGTCCCTGACCATCGGAGCCGTGCAGACATGACCCAACCCAAGCTTGAGGTGATCGCGGGACAGGACGCGACGACCGGTTCATCGTCGACCTGGGCCCAGTTGCGCGCCTCGGCCGAGGAGGCGGCGCGCAGCGAGCCGCATCTGGGCTCGATGATGAACGCGACCATCCTGTCGCACCTCGACCTGGCCAACTCCCTGAGTTTCCAGATCGCACGCAAGATCGGCGACGCCGAACTGGCCCCGATGAGCGTGCGCGAGGTCTGCGCCTTCGCCTTCTGGTCCGACCCCTCGATCGTGGCGGCCGCCGAGGCCGACCTTCAGGCTGTCGCCGAGCGCGATCCGGCGATCCGGTCGCTGCTGCAGCCGTTCCTCTATTTCAAGGGCTTCCAGGCGCTGCAGGCGTCGCGGGTGGCCCATTGGCTGTGGACCCAGGGGCGCGAGACCCTGGCCTTCCACTTCCAGAGCCGCATCTCCGAGCTGTTCCAGATCGACATCCATCCGGGCGCCCGGCTCGGCAAGGGGCTGTTCCTCGACCACGGCACCGGCATCGTCATCGGCGAGACGGCGGTGGTCGGCGACGAGGTCTCGATGCTGCACGGCGTGACCCTGGGCGGAACCGGGGCCGAACGCGGCGACCGTCACCCCAAGATCGGCAAGGGCGTGCTGCTGGGCGCCGGGGCCAAGGTGCTGGGCAATATCCAGATCGGCGACTACGCCAAGGTGGCCTCGGGGTCGGTGGTGCTGAAGCCCGTGCCGTCGGGCTGCACCGTCGCCGGGGTGCCGGCGCGGCTGGTCAACTGCCCCACGGGCGCCGAGCCGGCCCGGACGATGGATCATACGCTCGCCGATGTGGTCTACGACTTCTCGATCTAGGGTTTCCCCTTGCGGGCTCTGCGACTAGGGTCCGCCACCAGATTCCAACCGAGACCGCCGAGGCCCCGATGAACACCAACGACATGAAGCGCATCGAGGCGCATCTGAAGCGCACCTTCAACACGGGCGGCATCATCGTGAAGCCCCGTCCGAAGGTGAACGACTCGGCCGAGGTCTATGTCGGCGACGAGTTCGTCGGCGTGGTCTTCGACGACGAGGATGAGGACGGCAGCTTCATGTTCGAAATGGCCATCCTGTCGGAAGACCTGCCGGCCGACTGACCGGTTCGCATGACGGACAAAGAAAAACCCCCGGGCGGTTCGAACCGCCCGGGGGTTTTGTTTTTCAGCCTTGGAGCGCCGAGATCAGCGCTTGCCGAAGATGGCGTCGCCGAGCTTGGCCAGGAAGCCCTTGGGCTTGACCGGAGCAGGAGCCGGAGCCGGAGCGGCCGGAGCCGCAGCGACCGGGGCGGGCTTGGGCGCGGGAGCCGGGGTCGGGGTCGGGGTCGGGGCAGGAGCGGCGACCGGAGCAGCGGCGACCGGCGCGGGCTTCGGAGCCTCGACCGGCTTCGGTGCGGCGGGCTTGGGCGCGGCAGCCGGTTTCGCAGCGGCCTTCGGAGCGGCGGTCTTGGTCGCGGTCTTGGCGGCCGGCTTGGCGGCGGGCGTCTTCACGGCCTTGGGAGCAGCGGCGGCCTTGGGCGCGGCAGCGGGTTTGGCGGCGGGTTTCGGGGCAGCCTTGGCGGCCGGCTTTGCTGCGGCCTTCGGGGCGGCGGCAGGCTTGGCGGCGGGCTTGGGCGCAGCGGCCTTGGCGGGCGCGGCCTTCGCAGCGGCGGCCTTGGGGGCGGCGGCAGGCTTGGCAGCGGGTTTCGCCGCCGGCTTCGGGGCGGCCTTCACGGCCTTGGGCGCAGCGGTCTTGGCGGCGGTCGCCGGAGCGGCCTTGGGCGCAGCTTTCGGGGCGGTTTTCGCAGCGACGGGCTTCGCGGCGCTCGACTTTGCCGCCGGTTTGGGCTTGGAAGCGGCGGCGGGTTTCGCCGACGCGGGTTTGGATGGTGCTTTAGCCATAGAACTCGCCGACCCCTCGGTTGGAAAGAACGCCGGTCCGGCGTCCGTAATTGCATCGATTCGATATAGTACTGGCCTTTAACAAAATGTCCCAAACCGCAGTTCAGATAATCGCACGCGGCCCGCGCGCCGAGGCCGAGGCCGCCGCCGAGGCGATCGACGCCGACGTCATGCTGGAAGGCGCGACCTATTCCATCCTCGAGGAGGATGAGGACAAGGGCATCTGGCGTATCGACGCCTTCCCCACGACGGACGAGGAGGCGGCCGGGATCCAGGCGCGGCTGGCCGATCATCCGGGCGTGACGGTGACGGTCGAGGTCCTGGCCGACGCCGACTGGCTGGCCATGTCGCTGTCGGGACTGCCGCCGGTGAAGGCCGGACGGTTCTTCGTCTATGGCGCCCATGACCAGGGTCTGGTGCCCGCCAGCGCGGTGGCCCTGAAGATCGACGCGGGCGCCGCCTTTGGCACCGGCCACCACGGCACGACGGTCGGCTGTCTGCTGGCCTATGACGAACTGCTCAAGCGCGAGAAGTTCGAACGCGTTCTGGACGTCGGCTGCGGTACGGGCGTGCTGGCCATCGCGGCGGCCAAGACCGGCAGCCGCATCGCCGTCGGCACGGACATCGACGGCCCCTCGGTCCGCATCGCCAATGAGAACGCCAAACTCAATCAGGCCAAGGCGCGCTTCGTCCACGCCTCGGGTCTGAACGACCAGATGGTGCGCAAGGATGGGCCTTACGATCTGGTCTTCGCCAATATCCTGGCCCCGCCGCTGGTGGCCCTGTCGCAGGACATCAAGCTGGCGCTGCGCCTCGGCGGGGTGGCCATCCTGTCCGGCCTGCTGCGGACGCAGGAGCGGCGGGTGACGGCGGCCTATCTGTCCAAGGGATTCCGGCTGGAGCGGCGCATCCATCGCGACGCCTGGAGCGCCCTGGTGCTGCGCCGGATGGGTTAACAGGACGCTCCCTGGGGAACTCCCGCCGTCAGGGGCCGTTTCGGGGGCTTAGTGGCGGGAGGAACCCCATGACCCAGTACGACCCCAAGCTTGATCCCATGCCCGGTTCGGGGCGGCCCCTGCCGGGCGAGCCGGTCTATACGGAGACCGTGATCGTGCGGCGCGAGTCCAACACCGGCTGGTGGATCGCGGGCGGGCTGGCGATGGTGATCGTCATCGCCGTGTTCTGGATCCTGGCCTCGCGGGCGACAACGCCCACGGACGATACCGAGGCGCGGCTGGCGGAAGCGCAGGCCGCGCAAGCCGTGGCCCAGGCCCAGGCCTCGGCCGACGTGGCCGCCGTTCAGGGCCAGATTGCCGGCGGGCAGCAGAGCCTGGCCCTGGCGCGCGCCGACGCCGCCCGCGCCCAGGCCGAGGCCCAGCGCGCCGACAGCGAGGCCCGCGCGGCTGAGGCGCGCTCGGCTCCGCCCGCCGTCGTGACCCCCGCGCCGTCGAGCGGCGTGGCGGTGATCACCCCGACGTCGCCGCAGCCCTGATCCAAAGGTCGCGCTTGCCCTGAAGGGGGCCTGAGGTGCTAGAGGCGCGTCATGCCTCTGCACATGATCAAGCTCAGCGTCGGCGTGGACAATGTCGAATGGCTGGAGGAGCGCGCCCGCAAGGGGCCGCTGGTCGTCCACACCCGGATGACGCCCAAGCGGGCGGCCGAGATGGAGGACGGCGGCTCCCTCTACTGGGTGACCAAGGGCGTCATCCAGTGCCGCATGCCGATCACCGACATCACCACGCGCGGCGAGGGCAAGGCCAGCGAATGCCTGATCACCCTGGCTCCCGAGGTGATCCGCACGGCCCCGCAGGCGCGTAGGCCCTTCCAGGGCTGGCGTTACCTGGAGCCGAAGGACGCGCCGGTCGATCTGACGACGATGGACGCGGGCGATCTGCCGGACGATCTGGCGATCCAGCTGCGCGAGATGGGCGCCTGGTAAAAGTGCTCCGTCAGATCGTCATTCCGATTGCGGAGGCGGCGGCGAGCCCGATCAGGATCACCATCAGAGCCCACTGGATCGCTCGCCGGCGGACCATGGCGGAGGCGACGCAAAGCACGACCGGAATACAAAGCACGGCGATGTAGATCAGCTCGCGGGGGGTGAGCACGCCGTGGCGGCTCGCGAAATAGACGAACCGCAGGGCGTAGGACGTGAAGAACAGGCTGAACAGGATCCAGATGTAACGGCGATGGCGCGCGAGGTAGGCGGTCAGGTCCAGGCCTTCGCCTTCGGCCAGCTCGGCCTCGTCGGGCAGGCAGGCCGCGGTGGCGAGAAACAGCAGTCCCATCTCCATCAGGAGCGACAGATAGAACCAGAAGCCGCCGACGCCCTGAAAGCCTTTCAGGTCCCAGATGTTGTACCAGATCCAGACCTGCATGAACCCGGCGAAGCCGGCGGTGGCGAGGGCGAGGGCGTCCCATTTGACCCGGGCGCGCTGTTTGATCAGCCGATGCAGACTTGTGGCCAGATCCGCCAGACCGAGGCCAACGATCAGCGACACCAGTCCGATCAGATATTCGAACCGATCCATGCATTCCCCCTCATGGTTGCCGCCATCGCCTGAATCTACGGAGGCAGCGCGACAAACGGCGGTCAGTGCGATTTAAAGTCAAGCTTACCCCGGCTGTCGGGCACGGGTTTCGCCGTGCAGGAAGCGGAGTAGGGTGGCGGCTTCGGTAAGGGAGACCGCCATGACCGCCACGTTCGGCCAGTGCTGCTATGTGACGGCCGTCCACGATGTGGCGGCGACGCAGGCGTACTTCGTGGACAAGCTGGCGTTCGAGCCGCTGGACATCGACGCGCCCGGCTGGCGGTTCGTGCAGCGGGGCACGGCGCGGTTCGACATGGGCGAATGCATCGGCGTGCCCGAGGCGAAGACCCTGGGCGACCATTCGTGGATCGCGCGGATCTTCGTCGAGGGGCTGGACGACTATCACGCCGAGATCGCGCCGCGCGGGGCCGAGATCCTGAACGGGCCGACGGACAAGCCGTGGGGGCTGCGCGAGATGGCGGTGCGGACGCCGGACGGGCACCGGATCATGTTCTGCGAGGTGATCGGCTAAGGTGGCGGGGCGCCCCGACCCGCGATCTCCGCATCGACATCGGCGACCCGGGATTCGAGCATCGCAAGATAGGGCGCGCCGTATTGAGCCATCTTCTCGGGCGAGTATCCCCGGATGGCGACCTTGTAGCGCTCCACCTCGTCGACGAGCTGGGCTCTGAGCCGTTCGAGCTGGTTCAGGGTCAGGCTCTTTCGCTGCAGATGGGCGTTGGCGCTGTGCATCGAGACCTAGAGCTCCAGCCCCGCCTCGCCGCGGAGAATCGCTTCGGCCTCGGGGGTGTGTTTGGCGCCGGAACGGTCGTGGAGGATCAGGGCGGGGAGGAGTTTCAGCGGGGCGCGGCCGGTGCGGACGGCCTGGACGAGGACGCGTTTGGCGGGCTGATCGGCGAAGGGCTGGATGGGCAGGATGGTGAAGGAGCCCGCCTTTTCGCCCAGGGTGGAAAAAATGTCCGCCAGACGGTCGGCGCGGTGGATCATCAGAATGCGGCCGCCTTCGCGGGTCGCCTTGAGCAGGATCGAGGACCAGGCGGCAAGGCCGTCGTCGGCCATCCAGGCGCCGCGCTTGCCGGGGGCAGGGGCGCGCAAGGCGCCCGCGTCGTCGAAGAAGGGCGGGTTGGAGACGGCCCAGTCGAAGGGCTTCAGATCCAGCGGCCGAAAGCTGTCGGCGACGTCGCCGGTCAGGACGGTCATGCGGCCCTCAAATCCATTGAGGGCGGCGTTTTCGCGGGCGAGGGCGGCCGCCGCAGGGTCCCGCTCCAGCCCGGTCAACACGGCCTCGGGACGGCGGGCGGCGACTTGGGTCAGGACGGCGCCGGCGCCGCAGCCGGCCTCGAACACCCGATCCCCCGGCTTCGCATTGACGGCGGCCGCGAGGAGGGCGGCGTCCATTCCGGCGCGGTAGCCGCTCACCGGCTGGCGCAGCCGGACGCGACCGCCCAGCAGGGCGCTTTCGGCGACCTCCGTTCCCGGGGATTCCGATGTCAATACGGACGTCACGCGGCTTGACCCATCATGGCCCGACCACCATTGTCCCGCCAATCGGCCCGTCGCAAGACGGGACGACTTCTGACGGGCGTTTCCCCCCTTTCGCGCCCGGGTTTCGAAAGAGTTTTGCGTGGACGCCGTCACCCTGACCTCCGACCGGCCCTCTGACGGGCGCAGCGCCCGGCCGACGGGCGACGTCGAGGCCCTGGCGCGTCTGGCCCAGGCTGACATGGCCGCCGTCGACGCCCTGATCATCGACCGGATGCAGTCCGACGTGCCGGTGATTCCGCTGCTGGCCGAACATATCGTGGCGGCGGGCGGCAAGCGGATGCGGCCCCTGATCACCGTGGCGGCCGCGCGCGCCGCCGGTGGAAGCATCGAACACCCGCTCAAGCTGGCCGCCTCGGTCGAGTTCATCCACACCGCCACCCTGCTGCACGACGACGTCGTGGACGGGTCGGAGCGGCGGCGCGGCAAGGTCGCAGCCCATCTGATCTGGGGCTCGGCCACGAGCGTGCTGGTCGGCGACTTCCTGTTCGCCCGGGCTTTCGAGCTGATGGTCGAGACCGGCCAGATGCGGGCTTTGGGCATTCTGGCGCGGGCGTCCAGCGTGATCGCGGCGGGCGAGGTGCTGCAGCTGACGCGCGCCCACGACCTGAACCTGGACCGCGATACCTATCTGCAGATCATCTCGGCCAAGACCGCCGAACTGTTCGCCGCGGCGGCCGAGGCCGGGGCAGTGGGGGCGGGCGCCGACGACGCGGCCGTGGCGGCCCTGCGGTCCTATGGTCTGAACCTGGGTCTGGCCTTCCAGCTGGCCGACGACGCCCTGGACTATGGCGGCTCCAGCGAGGCCCTGGGCAAGAACGCGGGCGACGACTTCCGCGAAGGCAAGGTCACCCTGCCGCTGCTGCTGGCCATGGCCAGGACCAAGGGGCGCGAGGACGCCTTCTGGGACCGGACCATCACCAAGGGCGAGCGCACCGAGGACGACTTCCGCCGGGCGCGCGAACTGATCATCGGCACCGGATCGGTGACGGCGACCCTGGATGCGGCCGGCGACTATGCCGACGCGGCCAAGGCGGCCCTGCGGGTGCTGCCGCACAGCGACTGGCGCGATGCGCTGGATCAGCTGGCGGACTTTGCCGTCAGTCGCGCCGCCTGACGGCGGCGTAAAGGGAAGCAGCCGGGCCGTGCGAGCCCGGTTCATCGAATCGGAAAGCGACGCGGCTCAGGTCAGCCTGAGAACCGCGTGGGCGATCTCGCGCCAGAAGACGCCGCAGACCATGCCGGCCGCCAGCAGTCCCGCCGCCGAGAACAGCGAGAAGGTGTGACGCGCCTGAGGATCCTGATGGACCATTTCAGCCTCCCTGCCGGAACGTTGAATCGCCCCGGAACACATTACGCCCGAGGTTAACGCCATTCAGGCTGAACGCAAAGCGTGACGCTTTGGGTGCAATTTCAGGTCAGGCTGGCGGCGAAACGCTGAATCCGGCCGCAGGCCTCTTCCAGGATGGTTTCCGAGGTCGCGTAGCTGATGCGGAAGTAGGGGCTGAGGCCGAAGGCCGCGCCCTGGACCACGGCCACGCCCTCGGCCTCCAGCAGTTCGGAGGTGAAGACCTCGTCGTCGGTGATGGTCACGCCGGAGGGGGTCTTCTTGCCGATCAGGCCCGCGATCGAGGGATAGACGTAGAAGGCGCCCTCGGGCGTCAGGCAGGTAATGCCCGTCGCCTGGTTCAGCATGGAGACGACCAGGTCGCGGCGCTTCTCGAAGGCGTCCTTGCGCGGCGCGAGGAAGTCCTGGGTTCCGTTCAGGGCCTCGACGGCGGCGAACTGGCTGATCGAGGTCGGGTTGGAGGTCGTCTGGCTGGCGACCTTGCGCATCAGGTCAATCAGGGCCTTGGGGCCGCCGGCGTAACCAATGCGCCAGCCGGTCATGGCATAGGCCTTGGACACGCCGTTCACCGTCAGGGTGCGGTCGTAGAGCTTCGGTTCGACCTGGGCGATGGTCGTGTATTCGAAGTCGCCGAAGGTCAGGTGCTCATACATGTCGTCCGTCAGGATCCAGACCTGAGGGTGACGCAGCAGGACGTCGGCGAGGGCCTGGAGCTCGGCGCGGGTGTAGGCGGCGCCGGTCGGGTTCGACGGGGAGTTGAGGATCAGCCACTTGGTCTTCGGCGTGATCGCGGCTTCCAGCACCTCGGGACGCAGCTTGAAGCCGTCCTTCTCCTCGCCGGTCACGAAGACGGGCTCGCCCCCTGCCAGCAGGGTCATGTCGGGGTAGGAGACCCAGTAGGGGGCCGGGACGATGACCTCGTCGCCCGGGTTCAGGGTGGCGACCAGGGCGTTGAAGATGACCGGCTTGCCGCCCGGGGCGACGTGGATCTGCGACACGTCGTAGGTCAGGCCGTTCTCGCGCGCGAACTTGGCGCAGATGGCCTTCTTGAGCGCGGGCATGCCGTCGGCGTCGGTGTACTTCGTCTCGCCGTTGTGGATGGCGACGATGGCCGCGGCCTTGATGTTGTCCGGGGTGTCGAAGTCCGGCTCGCCGGCGCCCAGGCCGATGATGTCGCGACCGGCGGCGGCGAGGGCGCGGGCCTTGGCGCTGACCGCGATGGTGGCGGACGGCTTGACGCGGGCGAGGGCGTCGGACTGGAGCGTGGACATGAGCAGATCCCGGAGCCTGGAGGAGGAAGGCGGCGGGCTTCTTTACGCAGATGATGTGACGCTGAAAACCGTGGCGCTCGCGGAAAAGCGTCCAGCGGTGCTATTCCCGCCCGATGATGCGTCCGATCCTCGATTTTTTCCTGAACATGGAGAGCAAGCGCTGGCGGGCGCTGCTGGCGACGTTGCTGCTGTTCGCAGTGATCGTGGGCCTGTTCGCGATCGGGAAGTCCTCGCTGGGGCTGGGACATGGGGCGGAAGGGGCGGAGGCGCGGCTGGAGCAATGGCTGACCGGGTTCCGGAGCGGGCCGTGGGGGCTGTTCGCGGCGATCCTGCTGTTCACCCTGTCGGCGTTTCTGGGCGTGCCCCAGTTCATCCTGATCGCGGCCTGCGTGGTCGCCTTCGGGCCGTGGTTCGGCTTCGCCTACAGCTGGATCGCGACGGTGGCCTCGGCGGCGGCGACCTATTGGCTGGGGCGCGGACCGACGGCGCGGTTCGTCGAGCGGTTCGGCGGCAAGACCATGGGGCGGATGACCCGGTTCGTGGGCCAGAACGCCTTCTATGCCAGCTTCATGATCCGCAACGTGCCCTCGGCGCCCTTCATCGTCGTGAACATGGCCTTCGGCGCGGCGCGGGCGAACTTCTGGGGCTTCCTGGGCGGGTGTGCCCTCGGGGTGCTGCCCAAGACGGCGCTGGTCGCCTTCTTCGGCGGATCCTTCATGACGGCGGTCAGTGGCGACGGGGTCTGGACCTCGCTGATTCTGGCCGGGGTGGCCGTCGTCTGGCTGGGCCTGATGCTGGCCGTGCGCGAGATCGTGAAGCGTCGCGAGGCCGCGCGCGGCGATTGAAATCCGTCCGGACACGACCTGTCGTCCGTATACGGTTTGAAGGTGCGGGCGCCGAACGCGGGTCCGGGAGGGGCGGGGACCCTACGGCGCCGCTCTAAGCCAAGCAGAGCCGTAACCGGGACGTGATCGATCCTCTCGCCCGAGGGGGGATCAGGGCTTGTAATCGCCGTCTCATACAGGCAAACGACGCTCCTGCCGGTCAGGCGAAAGACGATCAGTATGTTGCGCGTATGGGGATGCGCGCGGCGGGGCGTCGCCAGGGCCGGTCGAACATAAAGAACGCCCCTTCAGGCCCGAACCAGACGGTAACCGACCCCCATGTTTTCACACCTCTTCGGCGCGATCTCCAACGACATCGCGATGGATCTGGGCACCGCCAACACCCTTATCTATATGAAGGGCAAGGGCATTGTCCTGAATGAGCCCTCGGTCGTGGCCCTGCGCAACGTCGGCGGCCGCAAGATCGTCCATGCCGTCGGCATCGAGGCCAAGCAGATGCTGGGCCGCACCCCGGGCCATATGGAAGCCATCCGTCCGATGCGCGACGGGGTCATCGCCGACTTCGAGGTCGCCGAGGAAATGATCAAGCACTTCATCCGCAAGGTTCATAACCGCCGCGGATTCGTGAACCCGAAGATCATCGTCTGCGTGCCGTCGGGCGCCACCGCCGTCGAGCGCCGCGCGATCAACGACAGCTGCCTGAACGCCTCGGCCCGCCGCGTTGGCCTGATCGACGAGCCGATGGCCGCCGCGATCGGCGCCGGCCTGCCGATCCATGAGCCGACCGGTTCGATGGTTGTCGACATCGGTGGCGGCACGACCGAGGTCGCCGTCCTGTCGCTGTCGGGCATCGTCTATTCCAAGTCGGTCCGCGTCGGCGGCGACAAGATGGACGACAGCATCATCAGCTACATGCGCCGCAACCATAACCTGCTGATCGGCGAAACGACCGCCGAGCGGATCAAAAAGGACATCGGCACCGCCCGTATCCCGGCCGACGGCGAAGGCCTGTCGATCGAGGTCAAGGGCCGCGACCTGATGCAGGGCGTGCCGCGCGAGGTCCGCATCTCGGAGCGTCAGGCCGCCGAAGCCCTGGCCGAGCCGGTGTCGCAGATCATCGACGCCGTGAAGGTGGCCCTGGAAGCGACGCCGCCAGAACTGGCCGCCGACATCGCCGACAAGGGCATCATGCTGACGGGCGGCGGCGCCCTGCTGCGCGGCCTGGACGCGGAAATCCGCGACCACACGGGCCTGCCGGTCTCGGTCGCCGACGATCCGCTGTCGTGCGTGGCCATCGGCTGCGGCCGCGTGCTGGAGCATCCGCGCTGGATGAAGGGCGTGCTCGACTCGGCCCTTTAAGCCGGTCGGTGAGCCCCGGGCGGGGAGGGCGGCGAGCGTAGCCGCAAATCCCCGCCGCTCTTACGTTTTGCACGGTTTCCAAGCGGCCTGTATTTTGCAATAGGCTGCGATGTCGGCGGGGGGCGTCCCGCTGATTCCACCTTCACCGGAAAGGCAGCCGTGGCGTTTCGCGACGGACCGTTCGAGAACCTCAAGGTGCCGCTGGCGTGGACCGCCGCGGCCGCGGTGATCGTTGTCGTGATCGCATCCCTGGCCCTGATCGTCAGCGACCGGCGCGATGTGCGCGATCACGACAGCTACACCCCTGTCCGCGCCGGCTTCGATGCGGTGATGGGGCCGGTCAGCGGGGTGCTGGCGGCACCCGTGCGCTGGGCCGGGGCCCTGACTGACGGGGTGAAAGGCTATTTCTTCGCCGTCTCCGAGAACCGCCGATTGAAGGCCGAGGTCGCCGAGCTGCAGCCCTGGCGCGACCAGGCCATCGCCCTGAAGAACGTCAACGCCCGCTATGAGGCCATGCTGGGTCTGAGGACTGAGCCGGCGGTGGCCATGGTCACGGCGCGGTCGGTGTCCGACGCGCGCGGTCCCTTCGTCAACGCCCGTCTGATCGACGCCGGCTCCGCCAAGGGCGTGCGGATCGGCAACCCCGTCATCAACGAACACGGCCTGGTGGGGCGCATCGTCGGCACGACCGGCGGCGTCAGCCGCATGCTGCTGCTGACCGATGTGGCCAGCCGCACGCCTGTCCTGATCGACCGCACCGACGCCCGCGCCATGCTGACCGGCGACGGCAGCGGCAATCCGCGTCTTGAATATATCCGCGGCGTCGGCGCCCTGCAGGCCGGGGACCGGGTGCTGAGCTCCGGCGACGGCGGCGGCTTCCCGCGCGGCGTGCCGATCGGGGTGGCGGCCAAGGGCATCGACGGCTCCTGGCGGGTCAAGCTGTTCAGCGACCGGGGCGCCATCGATTATGTGCGTGTGCTGCTGTTCCAGGACTTCGGCCAGCTGGTGAACCCCGAGAGCCTGAACGCCGCGCCCCTGGCCGGCCTGGGCACTGCCCCGGCTCCGGATGCGGCCGAGGCCGCCGCCATCGACGACGCCGCCGCTCGCCGCGCGGCCCAGCGTGACGCCGCCGCCGCCCGCGCCCGGGCCGCCACCGCGGCTCCGCCCCCGGCTGCCACGCCCGCGCCGGCCGCACCCCGTCCTGCCGCGCCGCCCGCCCAGACAGCGCCGCAAACGCCGGGAGGCGCGCTGTGAAACGGCCCGCCGCGGTCCGTGTCGTCGGCCCTGTGGAGTGGATCCTCTATCCCGCCCTGGCGGTGATCGGCGCGACCATCGTCCTGGCTACCCCGGTGGAGATGTTCGGGCTGAAGCTGCCCGAGCCGGTCCTGCCGATGATCCTGGCCTTCGCCTGGCCTCTGGTTCGGCCGTCGATGATCGCGCCTGTGGCCCTGTTCCTGACCGGGCTGTTCGTCGACCTGCTGTGGGGCGGGATGCTGGGCGTCTGGCCGCTGAGCTTGCTGGCCGTCTATGGCGTCGTCCTGCTGTCGCGCAACCTGCTGGCCGGGCAGGAGACCCAGGTGCTGTTCGTCTGGTACGGCTGCTGCACCCTTCTGGCCTTCTTCCTGACCTATCTGATCGTCAGTCTGGACGCCGTGAACGCGCCGAGCATCCTGGCGCTGCTGGGCCAGTTGATCCCGACCTTGCTTCTGTTTCCCGTCGCCAACTGGATGATCCAGCGCTTCGATGACGGCGACACCCGTTTCCGATGAGCAGCGAACCCTCGATCTTCTTTTCGGACGTCAACGAGCGGCAGGGCTCGTTCCTGCGGCGGACGTTCGTCGTGGGCGGGCTGACGGCGCTGGGTATCGGCGCCCTGGCCACGCGTCTGGGCCAGCTGCAGGTGGTCCAGGCCAAGGAATACGCGACCCTCGCGACCAACAACCAGTTCAACTTCCGCCTGGTGCCGCCGCCGCGCGGGCGCATCCTGGACCGCAACGGGGTGGTCATCGCCGGCAACCGGCCGAGCTTCCGCGTCCTGGTCGTGCGCGACGAGACCAAGGACCTGGACACGACGCTGGACCTGCTGGGCCGGCTGATGCCCGACACGGTCGACCGTCGCCGCTCGATCATCCGCGAGGTCAACGCCGCGCGTCCGTCCTCGCCCGTGCCGGTCAAGAGCGACCTGAGCTGGGAAGAGTTCGCCAAGGTCAACCTCTACGCCCCCGAGCTGCCGGGGGTGATGACGGACATGAACGAGGCGCGGTTCTATCCCTACGCGGGAGCCTTCGCCCACGTCATCGGCTATGTGGCCAAGGTCACCGACCGCGACATCGAGGGCATCAAGAAGCGCGGCGAGACCCCGCCGGAAATCCTCTACAATCCCGGTTTCCGGATCGGCCGGTCGGGCATCGAGAAGGCGCTGGACGCCGATCTGCGCGGTCAGGCGGGCGGCACCCGGGTCGAGGTGGACGCCCATGGCCGGGTCGTGGCCACCGACGTCGGCGGCTCGCGACCGGCCGTCAACGGCGAGGACGTGGTCCTGACCCTGGACGCCGACGTGCAGAACCGGGCGCTGGAGGTCTTCGGCGACGAGAGCGGCGCCTGTGTGGTGATGGACGTCCGCAACGGCGACATTCTGTGCATGACCTCGGCGCCGTCGTTCGATCCGAATCTGTTCGTCGGCGGGGTGCCGTCGCGGGTCTATTCGGCCCTGCGCGACTATGAGCGCAAGCCGCTGCTGGACAAGACCATCAACGGCAACTTCCCGCCCGGCTCGACCTTCAAGCCCAACACCGCCCTGGCCCTGCTGCGCGCCGGGGTGGACCCGTCGATCCGCATCGTCTGCACCGGCGCCTTCCGGAACGGCAACCGCATCCAGCGCTGCTGGGGCCGTCACGGCCCGCAGGACATGCACAATGCGATCAAGAACTCCTGCGATGTCTACTTCTACACCCTGTGCAACCGGGCGGGCGTCGACCTGATCCGCGACACGGGCCTGAAGATGGGCTTCGAGCACGAGTTCGACATCGGGGTCGACAACCAGCGCAAGGGCCTGCTGCCGTCCACGGACTGGAAGCGGCGGACCTTCAAGCGCGACCCCGTCTGGCACCCCGGCGAGACCACTTCCGTGGCGATCGGCCAGGGGGCGGTGCTGGTCAACGCCCTGCAGCTGGCCGTCTATACGTCGCGCCTGGCCAACGGGAAGAAGGCCATCCTGCCGCGTCTGATCAAGTCGGTGGGCGGCAAGGAGCGGCCCTCGGGCGGCGACGTGCCCGACCTGCCGTTCGATCCGGCCCATATCGAGATCGTGCGCCAGGGCATGATCGCGGTGGCCAACGACACCTCCGGCACCGCCTACCGCCAGTCGCAGCTGGGGCTGGGCGACATCCAGATGGCCGGCAAGACCGGCACGGCCCAGACCCGCAACTACGGCTCGGGCAGCCGCAAGTCGAACGTCTGGGCCGAGAAGGACCACAACCTGTTCATCGCCTTCGCCCCGGTGGACGCGCCGCGCTATGCCGTGGCGGTGATCGTCGAGCACGGGGGCAAGGGCGGGGCCACGGCCGGCGCCCCGCGCGCCCGCGAGGTCATGCGCACGGTTCTGCTGAAGGATCCGGAGATGCGCGCGCGGATCACGCGTCCGCCGCCGCCGGAACCAACCGGACCGGTCACGGAAGATCCGAACTTCGGCGCCGCGCCTGACGAGATCGTCGAGGGCGCCGCCGTGCCCGACGCGGCTCCGGCTCCGGCCCCCGCGCCTTCAACGACCACCGGCCCGCGTCCTTATCAGGCCCCGCAATGACCGCTTCCGCCCTGACCCGTCCCGGCGAACGCGACCGGATCTCGACCAAGATCAGCGAGATCGACTGGCGCTTCGTCGCCCTGCTGTGCGCCGTCGCGGGCGCCGGCACGGCCATGCTCTATTCGGTCGCCGGCGGCTCGTGGGAGCCGTGGGCGATCAAGCACATCATCCGCTTCGCCCTGTGTCTGGCCCTGATGTTGGGCCTGTCGATGATCGACCCGCGCTACTGGTTCCGCGCCGCCTGGCCGGTCTATGCGGTCGGCCTGATCCTGCTGGTGGCGGTCGAGGCGGTCGGCGACGTGCGTCTGGGCGCCCAGCGCTGGCTGTCGGTCGGACCGTTCAGCTTCCAGCCGTCGGAGATCATGAAGATCGGCGTCGTTCTGGCCCTGGCGCGCTGGTACCACGGGGCCTCGGCCCAGGACGCGCGGTTCAGCTGGAAGCTGATCTTCCCCGTACTGATCATCGGCGCGCCCTTCCTGCTGGTCGCGCACCAGCCGGACCTGGGCACGGCCATGCTGATCGGCCTGACCGGGGCGGCGATGATGTTCATGGCCGGGCTGGACTGGAAGGTGATCGCCGCGGCGGCCGTCGCGGCCGTGGTCGGCGGCGTGCCCTACATCATGTTCGGCATGCACGACTATCAGCGCAACCGGATCCTGACCTTCCTCAATCCCGAGGGCGATCCCAGCGGCAACGGCTATCACATCGTCCAGTCCAAGATCGCCCTGGGCTCCGGCGGCCTGCTGGGAAAGGGCTTTGGCCTGGGCAGCCAGAGCCAGCTGGAGTTCCTGCCCGAGAAGCAGACCGACTTCATCTTCGCGGCGGTGTCCGAGGAGTTCGGCTTTGTCGGCTCGATCACCCTGCTGCTCTGCTACGCCGGCATCATCCTGATCGCCCTGCGTATCGCCTCGCTGTCGCACAGCCACTTCGGGCGGATGGCGTCGGCGGGGGTGACCTCGACCTTCGCCCTTTACGTCCTGATCAACGGGGCGATGGTGATGGGGCTGGCGCCGGTCGTGGGCGTGCCCATGCCGCTGCTGTCCTACGGCGGCACCGTGATGGTGACGGTGATGATCGGCTTCGGCCTGGTCATGGCCACGCGGGTGCACCGCTACGCCGAACTGCCCAAGGGGCACGGGATTTTCTGACTTCAGGGCGCCCTCTCCCGGAGGGAGAGGGCTTGAGCGCACGGCGGCGATAGCCGTCGTCCTGGCGCGAAAGGGTGAGGGGTTCTGTCGCCAACCGGTGAGGGCATAACCCCTCACCCTCCCACTCACTGCGTTCGCGGGTCCCTCCCTCTCCCTATGGGAGAGGGGATGATCAGAGCCCCGACGCCCAGTCGGTGGCGCGGATCAGGCTGTCGATGATGCCGGGTTCGGACGAGGCGTGGCCGGCGTCGGGGACGATGTCGAGTTTGGCCTCGGGCCAGGCGCGGTGCAGGGACCAGGCGCCGGAGATCGGCGTGACCACGTCAAAGCGGCCCTGGGCGATCCAGCAGGGGATGTGGCGGATCCGGCCGATGTTCTCGAGCAGCCAGTTCTCCGAGGGGAAGAAGCCGCCGTTGACGAAGTACCAGCATTCGATGCGGGCGAAGGCCAGGGCGAAGTCGGGCTCGGCAAACTTGTCGGGACGGGCCGAGGGGCCCTCGACGCTGACGGTCTCGCCCTCCCAGCTGGACCAGGCGACGGCGCAGGCCTCGCGCTCGGCCTTGTCGTCGCCGGTGAGGCGTTTGTAGTAGGCGCTCATCAGGTCGCCGCGCTCGGCCTCCGGGATGGGGGCGACGAACCGCTCCCAGGCGTCGGGGAAGATCATCGAGGCGCCGTCCTGGTAGAACCAGTGCAGCTCCTTCTTGGTCAGCAGGAATATGCCGCGCAGGATCAGGCTCTCGACCCGTTCCGGATGGGTGATGGCGTAGGCCATCGACAGGGTGGAGCCCCAGGAGCCGCCGAACACCGACCACTTCTCGATACCGCAGCGTTCGCGCAGGCGCTCGATGTCCTCGATCAGGGTCCAGGTGGTGTTGTCCTCGAGCGAGGCGTTGGGGCGCGAGCGGCCGCAGCCGCGCTGGTCGAACAGGACGATGCGGTATTTGGCCGGGTCGAAGTAGCGGCGCATGCCCGGATTGACCGCCCCGCCGGGGCCGCCGTGCAGAACGACGACCGGCTTGCCCTGCGGATTGCCGCATTCCTCGTAGTAGATTTCGTGCTCGGTCCCGGTGCTCATCCAGCCCGAGGCGAAGGGCTCGATCTCCGGATAGAGGTCGCGTCGGGGAGCGTCGGGGATCGTGAAGGCCATCGGAAGGAAAAACGCTTTCGGTTCTGCGATTTCAGGCGTTGGTGGAGGTCTTCCGCAATGCGGCAAAGGCGAGCAAAAGCCAACCCGCAATCATCAGAACCCCGCCGATCGGGGCGACCGCGCCCATGACCGGCATGCTGAGCAGGGCGATGAAGGCGAGGGCCAGGCAGAAGATCAGACCCCCGGTCGCGGCCAGCCAGCCGGCGATGACGGCCAGCTTCTCGCCCCACAGGGCGCAGGCGACGGCGAGGACGGCGTGGACCAGCTGGTAGTGGGCGCCGGTCGTCAGCAGGGTCTTCACCGCCGGGCCGGCGCCGTGGGCGGCGAAGGCCCCGACCATCACGGCCATGGCCCCGTTGAAGGCGGCGTAGACGACGAGG
Source organism: Brevundimonas sp. ALps5 (assembly GCF_058681645.1). Taxonomy (NCBI): domain Bacteria; kingdom Pseudomonadati; phylum Pseudomonadota; class Alphaproteobacteria; order Caulobacterales; family Caulobacteraceae; genus Brevundimonas; species Brevundimonas sp. ALps5. The sequence goes on from NZ_CM178744.1 coordinate 3,403,387, forward strand.
TTGCGATTCACTGTCATGATTTCACGCTAGCCCACAGGCGCGGTTCCGTCTGCTATCGGAACGCATGAATTCCGCCACTGAGTCTCTCCCCGCACCCGCGCCAGGGTCCGCCTGGCGGATGGGGCTCCAGTATGTGCTGCTGTTCGGGGCCAACGGGGTCAGCCTGCCGTTCGCGGGGCTGTGGTTCCATGCCCATGGGCTGGACGGGGCCGAGATCGGGGCCCTGCTGGCGGCGCCCATGCTGGGGCGGCTGGTGACGGGGCCGGCGATCGCGCTCTGGGCCGACGGGTTCCGGTATCGCAGGACGGCCATCGCCATCCTGGCCCTGGTCACGGCCCTGGCCTATGCGGCGACGGGGCTGGTGCAGGGCTTCTGGCTGTGGGCGCCGCTGTGGTTCGTGGCGGCGACGTGTTTCGGCTCGATCATTCCGCTGAGCGACGTCATGACCCTGAGGCTGGCGAAACGGGCGGGGTTCGTCTTTTCGGTGCCGAGGGGCTTCGGCTCGGCGTCGTTCGTGGGCGCCAATGTGCTGATGGGGGCGCTGCTGGTGCGGGCGCCGGTGGACGCGGTGCTGCTCTGGATCGCCGTCGCGAGCGTGATCATGGCGATCTGCGCCCGGTGGGTGCTGCCGGCCGAGCCGGTCGCCGATACGCCGGTGGGGGAAGTCGAGCCCGCGAAGGGCTGGGCGCGGTTCGCCGGGATGGGGCGGCTGCTTCGGAACCGCGCCTTCATGACCGCCATCTTCGCCGTCGGCTGCGTCCAGGCGGCCCACGCCTTCTACTACGGCTTTTCGGCCATAGCGTGGAAGGCGCAGGGCATTCCCGAGAACATGACGGGCTTGCTCTGGGCCGCCTCGGTCGTGGTCGAGATCGGCTTCATGTGGTGGGGCGAGCCGTGGCGGCGCAAGGCGGGCATCGGGCCGTTGACGGTGCTGGGGATCGGGGCCGGAGCGGCGGTGCTGCGCTGGACGGCCCTGGCCTTCGCCCCGCCGCTGTGGCTGCTGTGGCCGCTGCAGACCCTGCACGCCCTGAGCTTCGCCGCGACCTATCTGGCCGGGGTGCAGCTGGTCGAGCGGCTGAGCCCGCCGGGCAGCCAGACGGTGGCCCAGACCCTGAGCTCGGTGCTGTCGGCCGGGGTGCTGATCGGGCTGGCCACGCTGGCGGCCGGGCCGCTGTACGACGCCGTCGGGGTGAAGGGCTATCTGGCCATGGCGGGGATGGCGGCGGTCGGGGCGCTGGCGGCGTTCAGCCTCGGCCGGACGCTGGCGAAGGCCTAATTGGGTCGGGCGCGGGGCAGGGGAGACAGGCTGCGGGCCATGGCGCCGGCGGCGGCCTTGACGCCCTTCTGGACCGCATCGGCCGAGAGGTCGGCGGGCGCGCGCAGAAGGCCGATGGCCGGGACGTCGGCATTGTCCGGCAGGGCGGTCAGGATGCTGTAGAGCAGAAAACTGCCCACATCATGCTCGCCGTCCGAGCTGGCGTCGGCGTTCAGACCCGCGGCGTTCAGCGCACGGACGATATCCGCGACGGGGGCGGTGGCGCGGGCGATGGCGGGGCCGGTATGGGTCAGCTTGCCGCCGTCGCCGTTCAGGGCGCGGTTCTCGGCGCGCATCTGGACGCGGAAGCCGCCCGCCTTGTGGGTGCGGCCGACGAGAAGCACCGCGCGGCACGACGGATCGCGCAGGCTGTGGCTGAGGGTCGCGACCAGCTGTTCAGGGTCTTCGGGCGGGATGGCCACGGTGCGGGCTCCCGTGGGGTTCCAGGGCTGGCCGGACAGGTCCTCGACCGGGTCCCAGGCCAGATCATCAGCGTCCCAGGCGCAGATGACTATGGCGGGCCGGCGGTCGGGCTGTTTCTCGGCGACGGTGTCGAGCATGGACCCTACTGAGCGTGTGACGAAGTCGTGACAGGCAGGCCGCAGGTGTCGGCATGCGGACGATTTCGTCAAGCCTTAATGCGCCGGATTCCGGCCACACTCGACGCAATAACGGCGGTCTTCGTGTCTCAGGCGAGATCGCCGACGGCGGCGTCCAGCAGCATGAAGGCCCGGCCCGGGTCGGTGGCCAGGGCCGACAGAACCCCCGGGCCGTCACCGGAACGGGCGGCGCCGGCCAGCTTCTGGGCATAGGCGCGGACATAGCGTTCGGCGTCTGACTTCAGCTCCGGATCGCTCATCACCCGGCGCGAGACGCTGCGTACGGCGGCGGGAGCGACGCGGCGGACGATCTGGCGCGCCCGGTCCGGATCGCGGCCGGCGAAGGCCTCGGCGGCCTCTTCGACGCGCGAACGAGGCAGGAGGGCGTTGGGATCGACACCCATGCGGCGGATGGCGGCGGTGATCCGGTCCGCCATGGCGTCCGCGTCCGCCGGCATGATGGGCTGGTCGAGGTCCATGGGCTCGACCGGGGGCGGGGGGGCGCCGTCGCTGACGAGGTCGGACCAATCGAGCGGCCCCGAGGTCGCGGGCGGCGGGGCGCGCCGGGCGGCCTCTTCCGTCGGCTCCAGCCGCAGGCGGCCGCGCAGGCCGAAGCCGCGTTCCTCGGCCACGGCCGGGCGGGACTCGGGGGCAGGGGCGGGCTCGCGGCGACGCGAAGACACCGGTTCGCCCGACACCACGCCCATCAGCCGCACGGCCTCGGTCAGCATGTCGTAGTTGCGGCGGACCCGTTCCTGGAAGCCGATATCGAGAGCCTCGGTGTCCTCGGCGGCTTTCCGAGAAGCGGCGGCCAGGGCGGCGAGACCTTCCTCGACGGTGGCGCGGACGTCCTCGGCGCGGGCGCGGGCCTCGTCGGGCAGGCGGGCGGCGCGTTCGTCCAGGTCGGTGATCGAGGCGTCGACCTCGCCCAGCGCCTTGATCATCCGGTCCATGGTGCGTTCGAGCTTCTCGATCGCGTTCTGACCGGCGTGATCCACCATGGCGGCGGTCTCATTGACGATGCGGCGGGCGCCCTCGATGCGGCTGTCGGCGGCGGCGTCGGCCTTCTGGGCGGCGTCGAACAGAGCCTCGCCGAGACGGTCGGCGCGGATCTGGGCCTGGCCGGCGGCGTCGGCGGCGGCGATGCGGCTGTCCTCGGCGGTGGCCTGAAGGGCGGCCAGCGCCCGGCGGGTCTCCTCGACCAGGGTGTCGCGGGCCTCGGCGGCCAGGTGCTCGAAGCGGTCCAGCGAGACCTTGGTAGCGGCGTCGAACCCGTCGGCCTCGCGCTGGGACATGTCGACGAGGGCGCGGAACTGGTCGGTGGCGGCCTCGACGAGGTCCTTGATCGACTCGGTCGAGCGGACCGAGGTCTCGCCCAGTTCGGCGTGGACGGTGCGGGCGGCGTCGAGCTGTTCGGTCAGCTGGGCGCGCTGGCTCTCGACCTGGGCGGAGAAGTCCTCCTGATCGGTGCGCAGGGCGTAGGCGGCGGTGACCAGGGCGGCGCGTTGCTGGCCGAGGCCTTCCTCGACCGACTGGATCTGTTCGGCGACGCCGGCGCCGGTGTTTTCGAGGCGCAGGGTCTGGCGGGCCAGGTCGTCGGCGGCCAGACGGGCGGCGTCCTGGGCCTCGCCGGCAGCGGCGGCCAGGTCGGCGGCGCGGGCGGCAAGGGCGGCCTCGGCCTCGCGCAGCTGGGTCTGGGCCAGGTCGGAGGCGTCGACGATCATGCGCGACTGGCGCTCGACCGCGTCCAGCACCCCGGCGGACTGGGTGTCGAGCTGCAGGCCGAGGGTCTGCATGCCCTCGCGCTCGCGGCCCAGCTGTTCGGACAGGCGGCGCGCGGTGCGGCCGGCGGTCTCGGCGGCCTCGTTCAGGCGGTTGGTCTCCTGCACGAGCACCTCGCGCAGCAGGGCCATGTCGTTGCGGGCGCGCTCGGCGGCCAGGGCGGCCTGATCGATGTCGTTGCGCAGGGTCAGCAGGACCTGACCGGTCTGCTGGGCGGCCAGCGCCGTCGGGGCGACCAGGGCCTCGGCCAGACTGCGCGCGCGGCGGGTCTCGGCGGCCAGGCCGGCGCCCTGACGCACCGCGTGGGCCAGCATGACGGCCAGACCGGCGGGGGCGAGGGCGATCAGGGCGTAGAGGGCCAGACGCAGGGGATCGAGCGCCGCGGCGCCCGAACCGACCTCGAAGGCGGCCCAGGACGCGACGCCGCCGACCCACAGGGCCGAGGCGACGCCGGCCAGAAGATAGGCGTAACGGCCCGAGGGCGCGGCCTCGAACAGGCGCGTCATGGTCGCGGCGGTCGTCGGAGCATCGGTGTCGGCGACCGGGGCGGGCGGGCTGGCCACCGTGGCCGGCGGGGCCTCGGCGCTCTCGGCGAACGGAGCGGGGGCGAAATCGGGGGTGACGACGGCTTCCGGCGCGTCGGCGAAGATGTCGGCGGCGGCTTCAGCGGGCTCGGGCGCGAAGTCAGGAATAGGAGCGAAGGGTTCGGCGGCCAAACGGGCGCGGGCGGCCTCGGCCTCGGCGCGAGCGGCGGCGCGGGCCTCGGCCTGGCGCTGCTCCTCCAGCAGGCGGCGACGGCGGCGTTCGGAGATGGGGCGGTCGATCACCAGCGGGGCCTCGGCCTCGGTCGCGACTTCCTCGGCAGCGACGGCCTCGGGCGTTTCCTGCGCGGGCGCTTGATCGGGCGTCGTCGCGGCATCCTCGACAGCGGGTTCGGGAAGATTGAGCGGCGGCCGCTGGCGGGATTTCATCAGGCGTAGGTCTCGGACTGGCGGCCTGTGGCCGGGAGCGGCGCAACAGGCCCGACAACCCTAACGGCTCGGGACGCGTCCGCAAAGGCGAGTCCGTGACTTAGTCCCCGTTTTGAGACCGGTGTTTCAGCAGTGGTCGGACGGAGTGGCGATCATCGTCGAACGCGGCGACGACTGGGGGCAGTCGACCACGCGATGGACCTCGCGTTCCGGGGCGCTGGGCTTGTGCAGATCGACGCCGAACTGGGCCAGGGCCGCGGCGGCCAGCATGGCGATGAAACCGGCGATCAGTTCGATCAAAGCCTGCATCACACCCTCCCTCGCCAGCGTTCCAAACCTGCGCGGCCTCTATGCTCCCAAAACCGCGTTCACACAAGGAAGCGGAGCCGGGCATTGACCGATCTACGCCGGGCGTGGAACGGAAGACACAGGGTGGCGCTCCGTGTGCGGGCGACATTTCCGAAGCGTCCCCGAAAACACCGTTGTCACGCGAATCCTTCAGACCGGACGAATGGCCGCAACCGAAGACGCCTATTCCGACAGCCTGCTGGCCCCCGGCCGGTCGGTGTGGCGCGTGGAGCAGGCCGACCGGTTCGCCGTCCTGATGGAGAACGAGACCTATTTCGACGCCTTGGCCTCGGCGATCTCCAAGGCGCAGAGGTCGATCGTCCTGCTGGGCTGGCAGTTCGATCCGCGCACCCGGCTGGACCCGGAGACCCGCGCCGGCGACCGGCAGGCGGAGATCGGCCACCAGTTGCGCATGCTGGTGCGGTCACGGCCCGAGCTGGATGTGCGGCTGCTGATCTGGAAGTCGCCGCTGCTGATCGCGGCGTCGCAAGGCTTCTATCCGCACAAGGCCCAGCGCTGGTTCAGGAAGCGGATGGTCGAGTTCCGGCTGGATTCACCCGGGCCGATCGGCGCCTGCCATCACCAGAAGGTGGTGATCATCGACGACAAGGTCGCCTTCTGCGGCGGCGGCGACGTGTCGGTGGATCGCTGGGATTCGCCCGAGCATCTGGATCACGACCCGCGCCGCTGCATGCCGTCGGGCCTGATCAGCGCGCCCCGGCATGAGACCATGGCGGTGATGGACGGGGCGGCGGCGCGGGCGCTGGGCGATCTGGCGCGCGAACGCTGGTTCCGGGCGACCTGGGAGCGGACCGTGCCCGACGAGGTCGATCACGACCCGTGGCCTGACGGCGTGCCGGTGACCATGGCCAACGTCCCCGTCGGCGTCGCCCGCAGCGAGCCGAAGTGGGGCGGGCGGGGCGAGGTGCGCGAGAACGAAGCCCTGCATCTGGAATCGATCCAGAAGGCGAAAAGGCTGATCTATCTGGAGAACCAGTATTTCACCTCGCCGGCCATCGCCGCCTGCCTGGCCCAGCGGCTTGGCGAGGAGGACGGGCCCGAGGTGGTGCTGGTCTCGACCGGCAACAGCCCCAGCTGGTTCGACAAGATGACCATGGACACCGCCCGGTCCGAGGTCCTGTTCCGGCTGGAGGCCGCCGACAAGTACGACCGCTTCCACGCCTTCGCCCCGCACACGGAGGACGGGGACCGGATCATCGTCCACGCCAAGGTCTCGATCATCGACGACCGGCTGCTGCGGATCGGCTCGACCAATCTGAACAATCGGTCGATGGGGCTGGATACGGAGTGCGACATCGCCGCCGAGCCGCTGGACCAGGCGGGCCGCGACGCCATCCGCGCCTATCGCCATCGCAGCATCGGTCACTTCATCGGGGTCTCGGCCAAGGACTTCGCGGCGGCGGAGGCCGTGCTGGGCTCGACCGGCAAGGCGATCCGGACCTTCGACACCGGACGGATGGAGTTGCTGGGCGCGACGCCGCCGTCGCGGGTCGAGCGGTTCATCGCCGAATGGCAGCTGGGCGATCCCTCGTCGTCCGACAACGCCTGGCGGCCGTGGAAGCGGCGTAACCCGTCACAACGGATCGCGGGCGGGAACTTCAGCCAGTTGCGGGAACGGGCCGAGTAGGAGTCAGGCTTCGATCTCGAAGTCGATGACCAGCGGCAGATGGTCCGAGGCCACGCGCGCCAGGGGCGAGAACGGCGCCTTCACCCCCGTGATGCGGATGTGCGGGCTGACGAAGGCGTGGTCGATGCGGATCGCCGGGAAGGCCGAAGGGAAGGTCTTCACTGTCTGCTTGAGGCCGAGCTTGCGCTGGCAGTCGCTGAAGCCGTTGCGGCACAGGGTCTGATAGGGGCGGGTGATCGAGGTGGCGTTGAAGTCGCCGGTCAGGATGGTCGGCCCGGTGCAGTCAGGATGGCCCAGCCAGTCCTTGCCCATCAGGGCGGCCGCCTGAAGCCTCTGTTCGCGAGGGACGAGGCCCAGGTGGGTGTTGATGACATTGACCTCGACGCCGTCGAAGTCGATGGCGGCCCAGACGGCGCCGCGCGGCTCCAGCCCGGGAATGCCGCGGATGGTCGGCAGACCGCCCTTGCGGATCAGCCGCTCGGGCCGGTGGGTCAGCAGGGCGTCGCCGTACTCCTCCGACTCGATCAGCATGGCGGCGTTGAAGTGGAAGCTCATGTCCAGGCCGGCGGCGATGGCCTCGGCCTGATCCACGTTGCCGGTGCGGGCGCGGCCGACGTCCAGCTCCTGAAGGCAGACGATGTCGGGCTCGTGCTCGGCGATGACGCCCACGATACGGGCGATGTCGAGACGCTTGTCGGTGCCGACGCAGCGGTGGACATTGTAGGTCAGAAGACGGGGCATGCGGTCCAGCGACGATGACGCGAGCGAACTGCTAGGCCAATTCGAACCCGATTGCGACCCTGCCGAGGCCGTGTCTGAAAACGGTCACGGGATCAGATTTCGACCAGCCGGTTCGGCAGTTCGTCGGGATTGTTCGCCCTCGGAGGAAAGTGGGCGGCGAGGACGTCTCCGGTCAGGCCGATGGCCGTCTCGAAGCCGTCGGCGGGGCGGTTGGCGCGCAGGGCCTTGGTCAGGGCGGAGACGGCGCGGCCCCAGACCTCGGCGTCGACCCTGGAGTGGATGCCTTCATCGGCGACGATCTCGACCTGACGATCCGCCAGGGCGGCGAAGATCAGGACGCCGGTGCGCCGCTCGGTCGTATGCAGGCCGTGGGCGAGGAACTGTTGAAGGGCGGCGCGGCGCACCCGCGCGCGGCGCACGCGGCGCGGGATGACGAGCCGCTGGACCGGCGGGTAGCAGGTGATCAGAAGCACGCTGACGAACACCGCCGCCTGGATCACCGCATAGGCGGACAGGGCCTTGCCGATGGTGACGTCGCGGGCGGCCATATGGGCGGTCTCCCAGCTGTCGCCGAGGCCCGGGAACCAGGCCGGGTCGAAATTGAAGGGGATGAGCAGCATGGGCAGGATCAGGGCCGCCGCCGCCGCCCAGCCCAGACTGACGTCGCGATAGGAGGAGACCTGGCGGGCCAGGACGCAGAAGATCTCGCCCGAGGTCCGCGTCTCGGCCTGGGCCACCGCCGCCGCGATGCGGGCGTGGTCGTCGGGAGTGATGCGCTTCACCATCCGCCTGAGGCCCCGCCGCCGCCGAAACTGCCGCCGCCGCCCGAGAAGCCGCCGCCACCGCCGAAACCGCCTCCGAACCCGCCGCCGGATCGACTCCCCCCTGAACGGCTCATGGCGTCGAGCGCGCTCCACAGGATGACAGGGCCGATGCCGCTTCCGCGCCGCCGGCGTCCGCCGCCGTGGGAGGCGCGGATCATGCCGATCAGGATGAAGAGGAAGACCAGGGTCACGAGGATGATCGGCCCGATCGGAATGCCGGCTTCCTGGGGTTTGGCGGCCGCGGCGCGGGCGCGGGCCTCGGCCGGGTCGGCGGTCAGCTGGCCCACGATGGCGTCCACGCCCTGGGTGATGCCGCGCTCATAGCCCCCGGTGCGGAAGGCGGGCAGGATCTGGTTCTGGATGATCTGCGCCGACATCGCGTCGGTCAGAACGGGCTCGAGGCCATAGCCGACCTCGATCCGCACGCGGCGCTCGTTCGGCGCGATGATCAGCAGGGCGCCGGTGTCGTGGTCCTTGTCGCCGATGCCCCAGTGGCGGCCCAGGCGATAGCCGTAGTCCTCGATCTCATAGTCCTGGAGGCTGTCGAGCGTGACCACGACCAGCTGATCGCCGGTGTCGGCCTCAAGCTTCTCCAGTTTGGCGACGAGGGCCGCCTCGGTCGCGGGCTCGAGCAGGTTGGCTCCGTCAACAACCCGGCCGGTGAGGGCGGGGAAGGTGGGGTCGGCGAGGGCGGAGGACGGAACCACAGCCGCCAGCCAGACGGCCAGCAGCAGCGCGAACGCCTTCAGGGGGGAGGAGAGCGCCTTCATGGGCGATCAGTGGGCCGGCGCGGAACCCGGGGTGACGGCGGGGGCGGTCCCGCCGGGCGTTGCCGCCGGCACATTTGGGCCGACGTTGAAGGTGACGGTCGGCGCGCTCTGGGCCTCGGCCGAGGCGGTGAAGAGCTGCATCGGTTTGGAGCCGGACTGGAAGGTCTTGGCCCAGATCACCGTCGGGAAGGTGCGCAGCGAGGTGTTATAGTCGCGCACCGCCTCATTGTAGTCGCGCCGGGCGATGGTGATGCGGTTCTCGGTGCCCTCCAGCTGGGACTGGAGCTGGACGAAATTCTGGTTCGACTGGATGTTCGGATAGGCCTCGACCGTGGCCAGCAGGCGCGACAGGGCGCCGGTCAGCTGCCCTTGCGCCGCCTGGAAGGCCTGGAAGGCGGCGGGGTCGCTGAGGGTTTCGGGCGTCACCTGGACCGAGGTGGCCCTGGCCCGGGCCTCGACGACCTGGGTCAGGGTTGTGCGTTCGGCGATAGCCGCGCCCTGGACGGTGGCGACCAGATTGGGGATCAGATCGGCGCGGCGCTGATACTGGCTCTGGACATCCGCCCAGGCGGCCTCGGCCCGCTCCTGCTTGGTCGGAATGGTGTTGTAGCCGCAGCCCGCGACGGCGGGCAGAAGCGCCACGGCGATGGCCGCGTTGCGAACCGGGAAGCGAACCATGACGTGTATCCTCCGCCGGCCGCTCTTCTGACGACCGAGTCGGACTATTAGCGGTCAGGCGTTACGCTTCAAGCGTCAAGAGATGCCGGTTCGACGCTATTTGCGCGGCAGGCCGCGACATAGGTGTTGGCCAGCAGACACGCGATGGTCATGGGGCCGACGCCGCCGGGCACAGGGGTGATCGCGCCGGCGACCACGGCGGCCTCGGCGAAGGCGACGTCGCCGACGACGCGGGTCTTGCCCTCGGCGGCCTTGACCGGATCGGCCGAGGGGACGCGGTTGATGCCGACGTCGATGATTGTCGCGCCGGGCTTGATCCAGTCGCCCTTGATCATCTCGGGACGGCCGACGGCGGCGACCAGGATGTCGGCCTCGCGGCAGATGGCGGGCAGGTCGCGGCTGCGCGAATGGGCGATGGTGACCGTGCAGTTCTGGGCCAGCAGCAGCTGGGCCATCGGCTTGCCGACGATGTTGGAACGGCCGACGATGACGGCGTTCAGGCCCGACAGGTCGCCGAGCGCGTCCTTGAGCAGCATGACCGAGCCCAGGGGGGTGCAGGGCACCATGCCGGGCAGGCCGACGGCCAGGCGTCCGGCGTTGACCACGTGGAAGCCGTCGACGTCCTTGTCCGGGTCGATGGCGTCGAGAACCACGGTGCTGTCGATGCCGGTGGGCAGGGGCAACTGGACCAGGATGCCGTGGATGCCCGCATCGGCGTTCAGATCGGCGATCAGGGCCAGCAACTCGGCCTGCGACGTGGTCTCGGGCAGGCGATGCGTGTCGGAGCGCATACCCGCCTCGCGGGTGCGTTCGCCCTTGTTGCGGACATAGATCTGGCTGGCCGGATCCTCGCCGACGATGACGACGGCCAGGCCCGGCGTGACCCCGTGATCGGCCTTGAGGCGGTCGGAAGCGGCGGTCACGCGCTCCACCAGACCGGCGGCGAAGGCCTTTCCATCGATGATCCGGGCGCGCGCGTCGTTTTCCGCCATGAAAGCAGCTTCCGTCAGGTTTCGTTCAGATGCGGGCGATTTACAGTGGAGGCGGTTCGGCGTCTATGTATCGCCGACACAACCCGGGGGATTCCATGCGCCGTTCCGTGATCACCGCCACCGTCAGCGCCCTGGCGCTCGCGGCGGGGGCCAGCGTTCTTAGCGCGGGTCAGGCGGCGGCCCAGTCAGACGCGCCGACGCCGATCGCGATCGGGGCCAGCACTGAAGGCGCCCTGAACGACCGTGATGCGACGCTGGGATCCGGGGACGGCCAGTACCGGTTCGAGGACTATCGGTTCACGGCCCGCGCCGGGCAGCGTCTGGAGGCCGTCATGCGCTCCGACGCCTTCGACACCTATCTGGAGGTCTTCCGCGCCGGTCAGGAAGAGGCCGAGGACGGCCCCCTGGCTTCCGACGACGACGGACTGGCCGAGGGGACCAACTCGCGGCTGCGGTTCGCGGCCCCGGCCGACGGCGCCTACACCCTGCGTGTCCGGACCCTGTCGGGCCTCGATGGCGGCGCCTACAGCCTGTCGCTGGCCGAACGTCCGCCCGCCCCCCGCGCCCCGCGCCCGACCGGCATTCGCATGGGACGGACCGTTTCGGGATCGATCTCGGCCAACGATCCCGAGGACGACGAAACCGGCCTGCGCTATGACGCCTACGCCTTCCGCGCCCGCGCCGGGCAGCGCTTCGCCATCGCCATGAAGTCCCAGGATACCGAGAGCCTCGATCCGGTGGTCAAGGTCGGGCGCATGGACCACGGAAACTTCGTCGAACTGGCTCAGAACGACGATTCCGGCGACGGCGGACTGGACTCCTTCCTGGTCTTCACGGCCCCGAGCTCGGGCGAGTTCATCATTCGCGCGACGCCCCTCGGCGCCGACAGCGAGGGCGACTACACCCTGTCGCTGCAAGAGGGCCCGCCCGCCCTGCGGGCCACGCCGATCGCCCTGGGCGAGACGAAGGACGGGGCGCTGAGCCCGGACGACGGCTCCAACGACACGGGGGCGCGCGCCGACGCCTACAGCTTCACCGCGACCGCCGGCCAGCGCATCGAGGCGACGGCGAGCTCGGACACCCTGGACACCTTCCTTGAACTGTTCGGTCCCGACGGTCAGAGCCTGGATCAGGACGACGACAGCGGCGACGACACGGATTCCCGCCTGATCGCCACGCTCAAGGACGCCGGGACCTATACGCTGCAGGTCCGCTCGGTCGGCGACGTCACCGAAGGCGCCTACAAGATCAGCCTGGCCGAGGCCGCCCCGGCGCCTGAAGCCGTGCCCCTGGCGTTCGGGGAAACCGTGCAGGGCGAGATCAAGACCGACGGCGGCCGGGACGACGACGGCCGCGCCTATCTGGCCTATGGGTTCCACGGCACGGAGGGCAACCGCGTCCAGATCGTGATGCGGTCCGGCGACTTCGACACCTATCTGCAAATCAGCAAGGGTGACGGCGATTTCGAGGCCCTGAGCAGCGACGACGACGGTCTGGGCGAGGGTACGGACTCGCGTCTGAACTACATCCTGCCGGAGACCGGCGACTATGTGATCCGCGCCTCGCCCCTGGGGGCGGACGAGAAGGGGCTGTTCTCGATCGAACTGACCGACAAGGGACCGCAACCCGAGCCGGGCAGCATCCTGATCGGCGCCACCGCGCGCGGCACGCTGGATGAGAACGACGGCATCGCCGACGACGGCAGCTTCTTCGACGCCTATGCGATCACCGTCGCCGAGGGCGACAAGCTGGACATCACGCTCGTGTCCAACGACTTCGACGCCTATCTTGACATCGGCAAGATGAACGGCGGGACGTGGGAGAGCACGATCAGCGACGACGACAGCCTGTCGGACACCCACGCCAAGGTCGAATGGACGGTCGAGGATGCCGGGACCTACATCATCCGCGCCCGCAGCTTCGCCCAGGGCCAGAAGGGGGCCTACACCCTCGAGGTCCAGCGCAAATAGGGCCCGGCGACCGCGCGTTCCGGCGCGGTCATGATCGACATCGGCCGGGAGGACGGGCAGGATCGCGGTTGATCCCTGCCTGTGAGAGGACCGCGCCGGTGCTGCTGATCGGACAATACGACTCGCCCTTCGTCCGGCGCGTTGCGGTAGCGCTGAAGCTTTACGGCGTCGCCTATGAGCATGCGCCGTGGTCCACCTTCGGGAATGCGGATCGGATCGCGCAATACAATCCGCTGCGCCGGGTGCCGACGCTGGTGTTCGACGACGGCTTCAGCCTGATGGACAGTGGGTCGATCCTCGAGATCATCGACGCCGGGCAGGGCGAGAACGCCTTCCTCGACCGCAAGGGGGCGGAGCGGCGCGAGCTGCTGCGCCTGTGCGCCCTGGCCGGCGGCGTCGCCGACAAGGGCGTCAGCCTGCTCTATGAGAAGGCCTTCCGCGAAGGGCTGCCGATGTGGGTCCAGCGCTGCCGGACCCAGGTCGGCGAGGGGCTTGATGCGCTGGAGGCCGAGCGGGCAGGCCGGAGCGGAACCTGGCTGTTCGGCGAGACGATCAGCCATGCGGACATCCTGATGGGGACGACGTACCGCTTCCTGACCGAGGCTCTGGACGGCGCCTTCGACATGACGGGGTTCAAGGCCCTGACCGCCCATGCCGACCGCTGCGAGGCCATGCCCGAGTTCAGGGCCGTCTATCAGCCCTATACCCTGACCCGGCCGCCGGAGAGCGCCAATGGCTGAGACCGCCGACCTGTTCGGAGAGGCCTCCAAGACGCCGACGGACCGCCTGTTCCTGGGCCTTTTCCCCAACGCGGCGACGGCTGCCGTCATCGCCGGTCTGGGCGAGGAGCTGAAGCGCAAGCATGGCCTCAAGAGGCCGGTTCATGAGCCGGACCGTTTGCACATTACCCTCTTCCATCTCGGCGATTTCGCGGGCCTGCCGCAGGATCTGGTGCGCCGGACCGTTGCCGCCGCCGAGGCGATGAGGGCCGCGCCGTTCGAGGTGAACTTTGACCATGCGACGAGTTTCTCGGGGCGTCCCGGTAACCGCCCGTTCATTCTCAAAGGCAGTGAGGATGCGCTGGCGGATCTGCAGGCCTATCGCGCGGCCCTGGGGATGGCGCTGGCCGGGCAGGGGGTCAAGACGGCGGGCGCCTTCACCCCGCATGTGACCCTGCTCTACGACGACCCGATGATCGAACCCGACCCGATCGCGCCGATCTCATGGACGGTGCGGGAGCTGGTGCTGGTGCGCAGCCTGCTGGGGCAGGGGGTGCACGAACACATCGGGCGCTGGCCGCTGGAAGCCTAGCCGGCCGCGGCGGCGTCGAGGTCGGCGACCACGATTTTCCGCATCTTCAGCATGGCCTGCATGGCGCGCTCCGCCTTCGCCCGGTCCGGGTCCTGCATATAGCGGGGCAGGGCCTCGGGGATGATCTGCCAGGACAGGCCGTATTTGTCCTTGAGCCAGCCGCATTGGCTCTCGGCGCCGCCGTCGGCGGTCAGGGCGTCCCACAGCCGGTCGACCTCGGCCTGATCCTCGCACGAGACATAGAGGGAGACGGCCTCGGTGAAGGGGAAGCGTGGGCCGCCGTTGAGGGCGAGGAAGCTCTGACCCGCCAACTGGAACTCGCACATCATCGGACTGGCGCTGATGATCTTCGAATCCTCGAACAGGCCGGCGTAGAAACGCGCGGCCTCCTCGGCCTGGCTGTCGAACCAGAGGAAGGGGGTGATCTTGTTCCGGGAAAAACTGACGGCGGGCATGGGCGTCCTCCTTGTCGTTGGAGGGCACTTTAGATAACCGATAGGTTAAATGCAAGATGGCGGGGTTTCGAGGACGATTGGTCCTTGCCCTGGCGTCCGCGAAAGGCGCCATTGCACACGCTGAGGTTCTCCGACAGTCTGGGCCCATGGGCGGTCAGATATTCCTTCTCGTCGTCGGCGTGAGTCTGCTGTTCTGGCCCGGCTTGTTGGGGCCGCGCGCGGACGAGACGCACGGCCGGCGCCTGAGTCAGCTGCGAGCCGGCGCGCCGGAAGCCTTCTTCGAGGAGCGCCGGTCGCTTGAAGCCTATCCACCGCCGAGGGACGGGCGGGGTTGGCGAAGGGGGCTGGGCGCGGCGATGATCGTTGTGGCGCTGGCTCTGTTTGGTCTGAACTACAGGTCAGAGGTCGCGGCCGAGGCGGAACGCGCCGCACTGTCCGATGCTCGTGAGGCCGTGTCGGCGTCACGCGACGCGGTTGCCAGAGTGAACCCCCAGGAACCGGCGTCCTATCAGAAGGCGCGAGCCACTCTCGACCGGGCCGACGTCGCGCTCGCGAAATCGGAGCAGTTGTCCGGCCACTGACGGACGCCGACAATGGCGGGTTTCGTCTGGCCTGCGCTCCCGAGGTCCCGTATGCACCGGCGGCCTTCAGGAGAGCCTCAGATGACCGCCACCATGTACGGAATCCCCAACTGCGACACCGTCAAGAAGGCGCGGGACTGGCTGGGGGCGAACGGGGTGGCGTTCGAATTCCATGACTACAAGAAGGCCGCGATCGACCGGGCCTCGCTGGAGCGGTGGGTCGCCGAGCACGGCTGGGAGACGGTGCTGAACCGCGCTGGCACGACGTTCAAAAAGCTGCCGGACGCGGATCGCGCCGACCTGAACGCCGACAAGGCGATCGCGCTGATGCTGGCCCAGCCGTCGATGATCAAACGGCCGGTGCTGGACCTGGGCGACCGGCGCATCGTCGGCTTCAAGCCGGACGTCTACGCGATCGCCCTCGGCTGAGGGCGATCAGCCCTCGACGCTGGTCTCGGGACGATCGTGGCCGTCGGCGCGTTCGGTGATCCACTGGCCCGAGGTGTTCTCGTATTCGATGAAGGCGGTCTCGTCGGGCGAGCGCTGTTCACGCGAGGCGCGCACGGCGCCGGCGCGGGCGCTGTCGTGGTCGGGGAAGGTTTCGGAGAAGGTGTCCCCCAGCTTGTAGGCCCAGCCGCCGTCGTGTTCGACGATGCGATAGGTGACCTGGGACATGGGGAGCTCCTCGAAATGACGTCAGGCGGCGACCGTAGCCGGTGTCGGCCGCTTGAGGAACATCAACTGTAGTGTCACCCCCACGATCAGGACGACGAGGAGGCTGAGCTGGAAGGCGACGACCAGCGGCGCCTGCGGACTGGCCGCGATCGGATGGCCGGCGGGCAGGCGGGTCAGGGTCTCGGTCACGCTGGGCAGGAACAGGGTGAAGACGGCGGTGCTGAGGGCCACGGTCTGGATCCAGTCGCGATGGCGACCCAGGAAGGTCGCCTTGTGCACCGTCGAGCCGACCGTCAGGGAGCCGAGGCTGAGGATGGAGATGGCGACGCCCGGCGCGTCCTTGATCACCAGAACGCCCGAGATCGCCCCGATGAACATGAAGACCAGCCAGGCCTTGCCGATCACGGCCTCGGGCGTCACCCGGCCGTGGCGGATCAGCATATAGAGGGCCAGGGGCACGGCGGGCAGGCTGCCCAGGGTGTGGAACCAGCCCAGGGCCGAAAGCTGGGGCAGAAGCATCGCAGTTCCTCCCTAAGGGCCGCACGGGCGGCGTTTCAGGCGATCAGCCTTGACCGTAAGCGGACGGTTGTCGAGGGTTCAAACCAGCGTTCGATGATAAATTCGATCCGACTGTCGCCGGGCTGCATCCAATGCCGCGTCCGGCGCCGACTACCCTTTGAAAGCGTGGGCGATGGGCCCGGCGTGATGGGATGAAGACCATGGAAGACCTGTTTCGATCCTATTGGTGGCTGATCTTTCCGGTCGGCGGGATGATCTATGCCGCCTTCCAGAGCTGGCTGAAGCTGCGCCAGCAGAAGGCGATGATGGACCTGATCCGCAGCTATGCGGACAAGGGGATGGAGCCGCCCGAAGCCCTGCTCAAACAGCTGGACGCGCCGCTGGAACTGGATGGGGATGAGCGGGAGGCGCGGCGCGACCGGACACCGGCCCACTACTGGTCGTTGGTCGGGCTGTTCGTGATCCTGTCGGCGGGCTTCGGCATCGGGGCGTTCATGGGGATCGACGGCAACAGCGGGGCCTTCGTGATCGTCTCCATGGTCATGGCGGCGGTGGCGGTGTGGTCGCTGATCAACGCCCTGCTGTTCCGGCGGCCGCGCCTCTGACCGGGGCCGGGATGGGGCAGGGGGATGACCATCGTCACCGACGGCGATCTGGCGCGGGCCGCCCGCGCCGGATCGGACGCGGCCTTCGGGCGGCTGGTCCAGCGGCATCAGGCGGTGGTCCGCGCCTTCCTGCGCCGCACGCTGGGCGGCGGCTGGGGCGAGGCCGACGATGTGGCGCAGGAGACCTTTCTGGCCGCCTGGCGCTCGATGCGGTCGTTGAAGGACCCGGAGGGCGTGCGCTCCTGGCTGCTGGGCATCGCCTGGCGCCGGGCCCAGGACCGGATCAGGAGCGCCCAGCGCGGCGCGCGGCGGGACCGCGACTGGCTGGACGCGCTGGAGACGCCCGCCGGCGTCTCGCACACCGACCGGATGGCCATGGCGGGGGCCATGGGCGAACTGGCCCCCGATGTCAGGGCCTGTGTGGCCCTGTGCCTCGCGGACGGCTTCTCCAACGCCGAGGCGGCCCAGGCTTTGGGCTTGCCGTTGGGCACGGTGAAGTCGCATGTTCTGCGTGGACGGGCGAAATTGCTGAAAGCGCTCGGAGGATCCGATGACGCCTGAACAGAAGATGGCCGCCCTGTTCGCGGCCGAGGCGCCCCCGGCGCGGGACTTCGCGTTCGAGGCGCGTATGGTTCAGCGTATCGCCACGCGGCGTTTCCAGGCGCGGATCGCGGCCATGGTTCCGCTGGCCGTGGCGGCTGCGGCCGGCCTGTGGGGCCTGCAGCCCCTGTGGCCCGAGGCGGCGCGGATGCTGGAGCAGGCGGGGTCGGCGACGCCGGACCTGCTGCCGGTGCTGGCTGTCGTCGGGGTGACCGGGGCGACGGCGCTCTGGCTGATTCAGATCTTGAGGCGCTACCGCCGGGCCTGATCGCGCGGGCGGTTCGCCGCCTTACGAAAGTTTCACGTCGGGCCGCGCATCCATACGGCGATCTGGCCGCCTCTTGTTGTCAGAAGGCCGGGGCGTCAGGCTCCGGTTCACAGTCCAAACAGGGGTTACGCCATGGAAGACTTCATTCCCGTTTTCGCCATCTTCGCCGTCTTCGGCTCGCTGGTCGCCATCGTCTTCGGACCGCAATATCTGAAGAGCAAGGAGCGCCAGGAACTTCAGGCCACCGTCCGGGCCGCTATCGACAAGGGCCAGCCCCTGCCGCCCGAGGTGATCGAGGCGATGAGCAAGGAAGCCACCAAGAACGTCCCGTCGCGCACCCGCGACATCCGCCGCGGCATCATCTGGCTGGCCGTGGGCATCGGCATCGCCGCCTTCGGCGCCGTCGGTGAACTGGGCTGGAGCCACGACGGCTGGGACGGTCCGCAGCACATCGGCAACGGCCTGTTCGGCGTCGCCTGCATCCCGGTCACCATCGGTCTGGCCTTCATCGTCCTGAGCTTCTTCAACAAGAACAAGGATTGAGCGGCGGTCACGACAGGGGGAAACTGTAATGACCAAGTCCCTGATGGACTTGCACGATGTCGAGCTCGCCGCCCTCGCGGCGGCGGGCGGGCGGCGGGAGTTCGGCGAGTTGGTGCGTCGGCACGGCTCCGCCGTCCGGGCCCTGCTGCGCCGCATGGGCGCCCAGGCGTCCGAAGCCGACGACGTGGCCCAGGACGCCTTCCTGACCGCCTTCCAGCGGTGCGCCGAATTCCGGGGGGAGGGCACCTTCGCCGCCTGGGTGAAGCGGATCGCCGCGCGTCTCTATCTGAAGCGGAAGTCGAAGGACGCTCGCTATGTCTCGGAAATCGAGACGGAAGATGTCGCCCCGGTCATCGACACACCCGGCCTGGTCGACCTCGACGAGGCGCTCAAGTCGCTGAACGAGACCGAGCGGCTGTGCGTCTCACTCTGTCACGGGGCGGGGATGTCCCACCCTGAAATCGCGGCCGCCATGAATCTGCCGCTTGGTACGGTGAAGTCTCATGTCAAACGTGGTCTGGATAAACTCCGCGCCCGGCTTCGGCCGGAGCCGCCTCTTTCAGGGAGAGCGTCACATGTCGGTTGATGAGTTCGATCCCGAGATCGAGCGCCTGTTCGCCCGGACGCCGACGATGGCCGATGCGCCGCTGTTCATCGCCGGTGTGGAGGCGAAACTGGCCTCCGGGTCCCGGGTCCGCACCCTGGCCCTGACCCTGGCCGGGCTGATCGGGGGCGCGCTGGCGGTCAACGAGACGATGCACGTCAGCCTGAACTTCGGCTCCGGCGAGGCGCCGGTGGCCGGTCGGGCCCTGGGACAGGGCATCCAGGCAGCCAGCGTCGGGACCCAGGATGCGATCCAGTCCCTGCTGAACCAGACCGGCATGGGCGATCTGTCGCTTGGGTCGATGGGGGGTATTCAGCTATTCTGGATCGCGGCGGGCGCCCTGATCGCGCTTGCGGCCGCCGGTGTGATGAAACTGTCCCAGGAAGCCTGAAGCCCATGTCGAGCCAGAAGCAGGAAACGGTCCGCCGTCTCGCGGCCCCGGACATCATGCGGCGCAAGGGCGGCGAGCCCATCGTCTGCCTGACCGCCTATGACGCCCCGACCGCGGCGCTTCTGGACGAGCATTGCGACCTGCTGCTGGTCGGCGACAGCGTGGGCATGGTGGTGCACGGCCTGCCCAACACCGTCGGCGTGACCCTGGAGATGATGATCCTGCACGGCCAGGCGGTCATGCGGGGTTCGAAGAAGGCCATGGTCGTCATCGACATGCCCTTCGGCTCTTACGAAGGCGGCAAGGAGATCGCCTATGAGAACTGTGCGCGGGTGATGAAGGAGACGGGCGCCCAGGGGGTGAAGCTGGAAAGCGGCCCGACGGTGCCGGAAACCATCGCCTATCTGGTCCAGCGCGGCATTCCGGTCATGGGTCACGTGGGTTTGCGGCCCCAGGCGGTGCTGACCGACGGGGCGTTCAAGGCCAAGGGCAAGACCGACGACGAGCGTCTGAGGGTCATCGCCGAGGCCGAGGCCACCGCCGACGCCGGCGCCTTCGCCATCGTCATCGAGGGCACGGCCGAGGGCGTTGCGCGCGAGATCACCGAGATCATCGACAAGCCGACGGTGGGAATCGGCGCCTCCTCGGCGTGCGACGGCCAGATCCTGGTGACCAACGACATGCTGGGCATGTTCGATTGGACGCCGAAGTTCGTGCGCAAGTACGCCGATCTGCGCTCCGAAATCGACCGGGCGGCCGCAAGTTACGCCTCTGACGTCAAAGCCCGCCGTTTTCCTGCCGAAGTCGAGACCTACTTCTCGAAAAAGCCGGCTTCGCAATAACGCGCTTCTGTTGAGACGCGTTGCGGGAGCGACGTTGACCCACTAGGGTCCGCGCGGTTTTGCCGAATAGCTTTTGGGGCGACGTTTAAGTGGTTGATGTCTTCGAACAGGTCGAGGAGGAGCTTCGCTCCGCCCGGTACAAGCGCCTTTTCCTGACCATTGGTCCGATCGTGGGCGGCGTCCTGCTGCTGGCCCTGATCGGAGCGCTGGGCTGGTGGGGCTGGGATTCGTGGCAGAACTCCAAGGCCGACAAGGCCTCCCAGGCCTATGAACGGGGTCTGGAAGCGCTTCAGGCGGGCAACGCCGCCGGCGCCGGCGCGGCCTTCCTGGAGGCCCAGAAGGAAGGCAACGGCGCCTATAAGGTCCTGGCCCTGCAGCAGCGCGCGGGCCTGGCCGTTGAGGCCAACAACCTGACCCAGGCGGTCGAACTGTTCGACGAGGCCGCCAAGGCCGCCGGCGATCCGATCCTGAAGGACACCGCCGCCTACAAGGCCGCCCTGATCGTCATGGACACCGGCACGACCGAGGACGCGATCAAGCGTCTGACGCCTCTGGCCGCCGAAGGCCGCCCGCTTCGCCCGTTCGCCCAGGAAGCCCTGGCCCTGGCCAATCTTCAGGCCGGCAAGCCCGCCGACGCCCGCGTCCTGTGCGTCCAGCTGACCCTCGGTCAGGACGTGCCCGACTCGGTCCGCCAGATCGCCCAGCAGTGCATCGACGCCATCGACACCGGCGCGGCCTCCAACGTCAACGACATCATCAAGGCCCAGAAGGCCCTGCCGCCGCCGGCGCCCGCTTCGGCTCAGACCCAAGCCCAGGCCTCGGCTGCCGCTGCTCAACCTCAAGCGGCCGCTCCGGCCGCCGCACAATGACGGATCGCGCCTTGACCACGACGCACATGACCCGCGCCCTGAAGATCGCCCTTGTCTGCGGCATGGCCCTGACCGCGGCCTCCTGCGCCGCCCAGCGCCGGATGCTGCCCTTCGGCCTCGGCGGCAAGCAGGAAAACACCGCCGTCGCCACCGCCGGCCAACGCGTCTCGGTGCTGGAGTTTGAACAGAAGTTGGCCCCCTCGGCCGCGCTGGCCGGCCGCGACTTCTTCATTCCGGGGCCGCAGGCCGCCACCGCCTGGCCCCTGCCGGGCGGCAACGCCGAGAACTCGATCGAGCACGTCATCGCCGCCCCGGACTTCAGCGTGGCCTGGAAGCGCGACATCGGCGCCGGTTCATCCAAGACCCGCCAGGTCATGGCCCCCGTCGTCGCCGACGGCGGCAAGGTTTTCGTCCTGGACGGCGAATCGACCGTGACGGCCGTGGACGCCACCTCGGGCGAGATCCTGTGGAAGCACAATGTGCGGCCGGACGGCCGTGAGCGTGGCGACGGCATCCTGGGCTTCAACATCGGCATTCGCGGGGGCGGAGCCCTGACCGGCGGCTTCGGCGGCGGCGTCGCCGTCGCGGGCGGCAAGGTCTTCGTCTCCTCCGGCTATCGCACCATGACGGCGCTGGACGCCGCCACTGGCGCCGTGGCCTGGACCGTCCCGGTCGACAGCCCGATCCACGGCGCCCCGACCGTGTCCGGCTCGCGCGTCTATGTCGTGGACATCGACAACCAGATCATCGCCTTCAACACCGCCAACGGCCAGCAGGACTGGTCCTACCGCGGCATCGCCGAACCGGCCCGCATCATGCGCGCCTCGTCCCCGGCCGTGGTCGGCGACACCGTCATCGCCCCGTTCTCGTCCGGCGAAGTGGTCGCCCTGCGCGCCTCCAACGGCCAGGCCGTCTGGAATCAGGTCCTGTCGCGCACCAGCCGCACCAGCGCCCTGTCGGAAATCCGCGACATCGCCGGTCGCCCGGTCGTCTCGCGCGGCTTCGTCTA
This sequence comes from Brevundimonas sp. ALps5, assembly GCF_058681645.1. Taxonomy (NCBI): domain Bacteria; kingdom Pseudomonadati; phylum Pseudomonadota; class Alphaproteobacteria; order Caulobacterales; family Caulobacteraceae; genus Brevundimonas; species Brevundimonas sp. ALps5. Next base: position 3,425,297 of record NZ_CM178744.1, read on the forward strand.
CGCCGTCAGCCACTCGGGCGTGATGCAGGCCATGGACATCCGCTCCGGCCAGCCGAAGTGGTCCCTGCCGATCGCGGGGGTCAATGCGCCCCTGCCGGCCGGCGACGTGGTCTATGTGGTGTCCAAGTCGGGCGAACTGACCCTGGTCAACCGCGACACCGGCGCCGTCTACTGGACCAAGGATCTGAACACCGGTCGCGTGCGTCAGGAAGGCGGCTTCCTCGGCTTCTGGGATCACACCGTCCATCCGGAATGGTCGGGCCCGATCCTGGCCTCCAATCGCCTGGTCCTGGTCAATTCGGACGGCGACGCCGTGGCCTTCGATCCCAAGACCGGAAACCAGACCGCCTCGATCAAACTGGGCGCCCCGGCCTTCATCGCTCCGGCCGCCTACAACGGCGCGCTCTACGTCCTGAACGACAAGGGCCAGCTGGTCTGCATCCGCTAAACGAACCCTTTTCGGGTTCGCCTGTTTCACTTCTTCGGGCGGAGGCGCTGACGCTTCCGCCCGAAACACGTTAGAAGGCCAGTCATGGCATTGAAGGTCGCCATCGTCGGCCGCCCCAACGTGGGCAAATCGACCCTGTTCAACAGGCTGGTCGGAAAGCGCCTCGCGCTGGTCGATGATCGCCCGGGCGTGACCCGTGACCGTCGCTATGCCGACGGGACCATCGGCGATATGGACCTGACCCTGATCGACACCGCCGGCTATGAGGATGTGACCGACGACAGCCTCGAAGCGCGGATGCGCGAACAGACCGAGGCAGGCATCGAGGACGCCGACGTCATCCTGTTCATGATGGACGCGCGCGAGGGCGTGACCTCGCTGGACGAGATATTCGCCGAGCGTCTGCGCCGCCAGGAAAAGCCGGTCATCCTGCTGGCCAACAAGTCCGAGAGCCGCGAGAGCGGCGGTGGCGTGGGCGAAGCCTATTCGCTGGGCTTCGGCGAGCCGGTGCCCATCTCGGCCGAGCATGGGGAGGGGATGGCGGATCTCTACGCCGCCCTCGTCACCGCCAGCGCCGACATCTTCATCGAAGAGATCGACGAGCCCGACAAGCCGATCCGCATCGCCATCATCGGCCGTCCGAACGCCGGCAAGTCGACCCTGATCAACCGCCTGATCGGCGAGGATCGTCTGCTGACCGGTCCCGAGGCCGGGATCACCCGCGACTCGATCTCGGTCGACTGGGAGTACGAGGGCCAGAACATCCGTCTGGTCGACACCGCCGGCATGCGTCGCAAGGCCCGGGTGCAGGAGAAGCTGGAGAAGCTGTCGGTCGCCGACACCATCCGCGCCATCACCTTCGCCGAGGTCGTGGTGGTGGTCATGGACAAGGACAACGCCTTCGACGTCCAGGATCTGCAACTGGCCGATCTGGTCGAGCGCGAGGGGCGGGCGCTCGTCTATGTCGCCTCCAAATGGGACCTCGAAGAGAACCCGCAGGCGCGCATGGCCGAGCTGAAGCGGATGGCCGACGACAAGCTGCCGCAGCTCAAGGGTTCGCCCTTCGTCGCCCTGTCGGCCCATTCGGGGCGCGGGGTCGAGCGGCTGATGCCGGCGGTGCTCAAGGCGCACGAGCTGTGGTCGGTCAAGGTCAAGACCAAGGACCTCAACGACTGGCTGTCCATGGCCACCCAGAGGCACCCGCCGCCCGCTGTGGACGGCAAGCGCATCAAGACCAAATACATGGCCCAGACCAAGGCCCGGCCGCCGACCTTCGTGCTGTTCGCCAGCCGTGGCGGCAATCTGCCGGACCACTATCTGCGCTATCTGACCAATTCGATCCGCGAGAGCTTCGACCTGCCCGGCGTGCCGATCCGGCTGACGGTCAAGGGCGGCTCGGAGAACCCCTATGCGGCGGGCGGCGCCAAGTCCGGCCCCGAACGCTACAAAGGCGACGCCAAGACCGCGCCGCGCAAGGTGCGCAAGAAGGAAGAGGAAGAGTCCCACCTGCCCGGCAAGGCGCTGGAGCAGAAGAAGACCCGCGTCGCCAAGCCGCGCGTTATCAGCGGGGTGAAGGCCTCCTCGTCCAAGAAGGCCGGTTCCTCGGTGGCGATCCAGAAGGGCGCGCGCGGCGGGGCTCGTCAGGTGTCGAGGTCCGGCCGTATCCGGACCGGTCAGAAGCACGCGCCGAAGAAGTAGCGGGTCAGAAACACAGCGGGGGGCTATGAGGATTTCGCTTTTCGCCGTTGGTGCGATCTGGAGCCTTGCGGCCCCCGTCCTGGCACAGAACGCCAGCCTTCCGGAGGGGCGGCTGACGCTGTTCGCCGGCAATAATCAGGCCGCCAACTTCATCATTGAAGACTCGATCCGACGCGAAGGTGACCAAGTCAAAGTCGCGACTTTTCGTGTCTATGCCGACGAGATACCCGTGACTGGTGGTTCGATCGCCTACGACACGACGCGCATGGTCATCGATTGTTCGGCCCGGACCGTCAGCCAGGTCGCGGTTGACGCCTTTTTAGCGTCTGGACGTCGGGTCACTGGACTGGGGCCAGAACCGGCTATGCCGATCAGGGCGAATGAGACCTGGGATTTCGTCGCGAGAGTTGTCTGCGACGGAGTACGGTTTGGTCCTGAGGCTACGGTTGTCGGCTATCAGGCGGCGCGAACCTTGGCATTGGCCCGCATCAGGCCGTGATTTCAGGGATCAGACCCCGAACGTCACATAGCCCTCGGGTGAAATGGGCCAGGCGGGGTTGAAGGCGATTTCCCAGGCGTGGCCGTCGGGGTCGGCGACATAGCCGTTGATCCCCCCGTGCGGCGGCGCCTCGGCCGCGCGCAGGATTGTCCCGCCCGCCGCGGCCAGCCGGTCCATCAGGGGGGCGACCGCATCGCTCTCGCTGACGTTGTGTGCGAGTGCGATATCGCCTGACGTATTGGCCACAGGCCGCGCCGAATCCTTCGCCAGCGCCGTTCGGAGCCAGGTCCCCAGGACGAAGCCGTTCATCTGGTAGAAGACGACCTCGCCATTGTCGAAGGCGGGCGTCCAGCCGAAGCCCTCGACGTAGAACCGCTTCGAGCGCGCGACGTCGTCGATCCCGAGGGTGACCACAGACATCTGTTGTTGCACGGCTTCTCTCCTTGAGCCCGATCAACGGGTGGATCGGCGAGCTCGTTCCCGCAGGAAAAACGGCGTTTCGGGAATGCTCCGTACAGCCGCGCGACCGTCGTTCCAACGTCATCGGCTCTTGATCCATCCGCCACCAACCTGTGTTCGAAGTGAAGTCTCGCCGCCCTAGGAGCGCCTTGTTGCACTGCACCAAGAAGGGGGCTTCTCATGCGCAATTTCCATTCGGTTCGTGGCCTCGCGGCCGGACTTCTGGCCACCAGCGCCCTGTGCGCGCCGGGCCTGGCCTTCGCCCAGCAGGCTGCTCCTGCGCCTCAGGATGACGCCTCGCAGGTCGATGAGGTTGTGGTCACGGGCCAACGCGCCGCCGTCCGCGCCGCCATCGCGGTCAAACGCGCCGAGTTCGAGGTCATGGACGCCGTCTCGTCCGACGACATCGGCAAGCTGCCCGATCACAACACCGCCGCCGCCCTGCGCCGCATCCCGGGCGTCTCGGTCCAGGAAGACCAGGGCGAGCCGCGCTTCCCGGTCCTGCGCGGCCTGACCTCGACCTACAACCGCACCACCATCGACGGCGCCATCGTCGCCTCGGTCGACGATACCGCCCGCACCGTGCCGCTGGACATCGTCCCGTCGGTCATGGCCGGCCGGGTCGAGGTCATCAAGACGGTGACGCCCGAGAACGACGGCAACGCCATCGGCGGGGTGATCAACATCACCACCCGCAGCCCGCTGGACGTGGGCCGGCCCTTTTTCAACGGCATGGCGTCGTACGGCGTCTATGAGCAGCACGGCGACGTCCGCAACGACGACCCGTCCTACCGCCTCAGCTTCGCCGCCGGCACGACCTTCGGCGCCAATGACGAATGGGGCGTCGTCGTCGGGGCCAGCCACGAACAGCTGGACTACGACATCCCGCAGATGGAGGTCGCCGACCCCTCGGTGCGCGAATACACCGCCGCCGGCGCCCCGGTGAACTCGGGCGCCGCGACCGGCAACGGCATCCAGGTGCCGACCCAGTCGCGCCTGTTCTGGTACAACAACACCAAGACCCGCGACGGCGTGAACGGCAAGATCGAGTGGCGTCCGAACGCGTCCTTCCACTGGGAGGCCTCGGGCCTGTGGGCGCACATGGAGGATGACGAGGAGCGGATCGAATACCGCATCGAGCCCGTCGGCAACGTCACCGCCCAGACCGCCACCAGCGGGACCTTCGCCAGCGGGCGCGGCATCATCGGCCTGAACCAGCCGATCACCAAGCGCGAGATCAGCCTGGCCCGCACCGCCTTCCAGTGGGATGCGACCAACCAGTGGGCGATCGACGGCTCGCTGGTTTATTCGCACGCCAAGATGGAGCAGCCGAACACCTCGGTGACCTTCACGACCCGCGACGCCCAGGCCGCCAACTATGGCTTCAGCTATGACACCTCGGGCTTCTTCCCGGTGTTCACGCCGCGCACCGCGGGTCTGACGACCGCCTCGAACTACTTCCTGACCCAGTACCGCGACAGCCTGGTCCAGTCGTTCGAGAACACCGCCCAGTTCAATCTGAACGCCGCCTTCGACGACGGCGGGGCCGAGCGCAATCTGAAGGCCAAGTTCGGCCTGGCCCTGCGCACCAGCGACCGAGACTATCAGAGCGCGCGCACCGACTATGCCAACAGCGCCATGACCTTCGACTCGGTCGACCGTCCGGGGCCGACCCAGCTGATCCACGGCAACCTTGTCTGGGCGCGGATCGACGTCGCCTCGACCTATGACTATTTCGCCGCCAACCGCTCCAGCTTCACCCGCACGGTGGCGGCGCGCTCGGGCGACTATTCGGTGAGCGAGGACGTCTCGGCCGCCTATGGCCAGGCCAGCTACCGGATCGGGACCTTCACCGCCCTGGCCGGCGTTCGCTACGAGAAGACCGAGGTTTCGGCCGACGCCTTCAGCGTCCGGTCGGGTGTGATCACCCCGGTCTCGAACGGCGGCGACTACGACAATTGGCTGCCCAGCGTGCATCTGCGCTGGGACGTGCTGGACAACCTGACCGTCCGCGCCGCCTGGACCAACACCATCGGCCGTCCGAACTTCGGCTCACTGGCAGGCGCGGAGAACGTGACGGTGACCGGCGGCGTCTACACCATGTCGCGCGGCAACCCGGACCTGAAGCCGCGCGAGAGCGAGGGCTTCGACCTGTCGGTGGAATACTATCCGCACGACGGCCTGATCTCGCTGGCCGTCTTCTCCAAGGACATCACCAACGAGATCTTCACCTCGACCTCGATCGAGCGTCTGGACATCGACGGGGCGACCCGGGACGTGACGGTCACCACGCCGCGCAACGCCAGCGGCGCCGAGATCCGCGGCATCGAGCTGGCCTTCCAGCAGGAGCTCTACTTCCTGTCGGCGCCGTTCGACGGCTTCGGCGTCAGCGCCAACGCCACCTTCCTGGACACCGACTTCACCTTCCTGACCAACGGCGGCACGGTGGAGCGTCACCACGGCCTGTTCCTGCAGCCGAGCACGACGACGAACGAGTCGATCTATTATCAGCGCGGTCCGTTCGAGGCGAAGATCTCGCACAACTACATCGGCGGCTTCCTGGAGACGGTGAACGACACCATCCCCAACGCCGACCAGTTCTGGAAGGGCCGTCACCTGTACGACGCCTCGGTCAGCTGGCGCACCGATCGCGGCATGACCGTCTTCTTCGAGGCCCAGAACCTGTCGAACTCGGGTCGTCAGGAAAACACCGGTCCCGGCCAGCGCTATCTGCAGGAATCGGCGGAATATGGCCGGACCTTCTGGGTCGGTCTGTCGGCCGCCTTCTAAGGACCTGAACGATGATCGCTTCGGCCCTGTTCGCCCTGGTCCTGTCGGGAGCCGTGCAGGCGGCTCCCGCTGCGCCCGAGCATCCGCCCATCCCGCTCGCGGGACAGGCGGAGACCCTGCGCCGCTATGACGCCCATGCCAGCCAGGGCGTCGCCGTTGGGCCGAACGACGTCTATGCGGTGTCCAACTTCACCCTGGCCCGTTTCGACAAGGCCACGGGCGAGAAGAAGGCAGAGTGGGTGGGGGAGCGCAGTCGCTACCCCCACATCAACTCCTGCACCCTGATCGCGGTGGAGCGGGTTCAGCAGCTGGTCTGCGCCAGCTCCAACTATCCGGCCGTGCCGCACGTCTCGACGGTGGAGTTTTTCGACCCCGTGGACCTGCACCACATCCGCAGCGTGGCCCTGGGCCTCGGGACCGGGTCGGTGACCTGGGTGGAACGGCACGACGGCTTCTGGTGGGCCATGTTCGCCAACTATGACGGCCGGGGCGGCGAGGCGCCGCGCGACCATCGTCACACCACCCTGGTCAAGTTCGACGACCAGTGGCGGCGGCTCGAGGCCTGGGCCCTGCCGGCCTCGATCCTCGAGAGGATCGCGCCGATGAGCATCTCGGGCGGCGGATGGGGTCCGGACGGGCGGCTGTACCTGAGCGGGCACGATCTGCCGGAACTCTATGTGGTCGCCATCCCCAATGGCGGCGGGGTGCTGGAGCACGTCGAGACCTGGGGCATGGAAGCCGAGGGTCAGGCGATCGACTGGGACGAGAGCACGCCGGGCATGCTGTACGGCATCACCCGCTCGAGCCGCGAGATCCTGGCCATGCGGGTTCCGCTGCGCCCGTCCCGCTGACTAGCGCCTGCCCAGCCGGGCGAGGACCGCGTCGCGGTAGCTGCGGCTGATCACCAGCTCGGCGCCACTGTCGAGGGTGGCCCGCCAGGCGCCGTCGGCCAGCGGCCTCAGCTCGGCGACATGGGCCAGGTTGATCAGGGTCGAGCGGTGGGCGCGGGCGAAGCCGGCGGGGACCAGCCGCGCCTCCAGCTGCTGCAGGGGCTCGCGAAGCAGGCCTTCCTGATCCCGCCAGTGGACGACAGCGTAGTTGCCGGCCGAGGACACCCATTCGATGTCGGCGGGCAAAACCGGCGCTCGCCCACGGCCGACCGAGACGATCAGGGGCGTGGGGGCGTCCGGCGCGCGGGCGGCGATGGCCTGTTCGGTCCGGACGGCTTCGAGCGCGGCCCGGAGCGCCTCCATCTCGCGCCGCTGAAGGTCGGTGCGTCGCCACCAGGCCGCGGCCAGCCCTGCGGCGACGAGAGCGGTGTAGAGCAGGATGGCGACCGGCAACCGGTCAATCGAGCGGTTCAGCACCTCGCCAACCGACCAGTCCGCATTGCGCATCGTCCCGTCGACAGCGGTCGCGGTCAGGCCGGCGAGGGGCACGACGGGAACCGCGAGGACCGCCAGAATTCCCATGCTCTTCGCCCGGTCGCCGAGCAGGGCGAGCACCGCCCAGACCATCAGCCCGACCGCGACCCAGGGCGAGAACAGCAGGGCCGCCCAGCCGATGGACGGCCACAGCGCCAGCCCGAAATCCCGCCTCAGGAACCACGCCGCCGACACCGCCGTGGCCCCGTAGCTGTACGCCGCGAAGCCCGTCATCAGGACCGGGAAGGGCAGTCTGCGTTTCATGCCGGAACGGCGATCCGGCGCTTGCGGACCAGCAGGCTGACCAGCCAGATCAGGCTCAGCGACTGGAACAGGACCGTCGGCCAAAGGGCGCTCCAGGGCGAGGGGACGAAGGTCAGGAAGTTGCCGGCGAAGGCCGACCAGACCGCACTATAGGCGCCCAGCATCTTCCACAGATGCTCATAGGTCCACAGCTCCGGGCTGAACGGCCAGTCCAGCGGCCGCGCGAACCGCCACAGGTCCCAGCCGCCCAGCGACAGCGACCCGTAAGCCAGGGCGATCAGGATCTGGGGCGGGGTGTCATGATGACCGGTCAGCGCCAGCCAGACGGTGAACAGGCCAACGCCGACGGCGCCGAGGGTGGCGATCCAGTCGACCGGCCGGGCCCGGTCCGAGGCGCGCAGGTCCGGCCGCTTGCGCCCCAGCACCCGCAAACCCGAGAACAGCCCCAGCGACGCCGCCGAGGACAGGGCGAGGAAGTAGGCGTTGGGCCTCAGCGCCGTCATGCCCCAGGCGCAGACCAGCAAGGTCGTCATCAGCACCGCGAAGATCCGGCCCGATAGCCGATGCAGTCGCGAGCCCTTGCGGGTGAGTATGGGCATGACGCCAACGAGCACGGCGCAGAAGCCCGCGCTGATGTGGATGATCAGGAGCGGGAGGAAGGGATCGGGAAGGGTCATGCCCGACCGATGCGGCGCCGCCTCGCGTCCGCCCAGTCCCGTGGGACGAACGGCGGCCCCTCGGGACGAGCGTCGTCCTAGACCAGGGCCTCGCCCGAGATGCCCTCGCGCCATTCCTTGAAGGAGACGGTCAGGGGCGGGGTCAGGTCGGCGCGGGCCAGTTCGACGATCAGGGGGGCGAGCTCCGACGGATGGGGCACGGTCTCGGGATCCTCGCCCGGGAAGGCCTGACCGCGCATGGCGGTGCGCATCCGGCCGGGATCGAGGACCGAGACCCGCATGGCGGTGGATTCGATCTCGTCGGCCCAGGCCTTCATCATGGCCTCGGCGCCCGCCTTGGTCGCGGCATAGGCGCCCCAGAAGGCGCGCGGCGTGGTGGCGAGGCTGGACGTCAGGTGGATCACCCGCCCGGCGTCCGACAGGCGCAGCAGGGGCTCCAGCGAGCGGATCAGGCGGAAGACCGAGGTGAAGTTGGTCTTCTCGATCTTGGCCCAGCCGCGCGGATCCAGATGGGCCACGGGCGTCAGGCCGGCGGCGCCGAGGGTCGCCGCTGCATTGACCCAGATATCCAGCTTGCCGAAGCGCTCGAAGATGGCGCCGCCCAGACGGTCGATGCCGCCGCCGTCGACCAGATCGAACGGGACGAGCGTCGCGTGACGGCCCGTCTCGCGGAAGATGTGGTCGTCCAGCTCTTCCAGCCCGCCCTGGGTCCGGGCCGTGGCGACGACATGGGCGCCGGCGCAGGCGAGGGCGAGCGCGCTCTCATAGCCGATCCCGCGCGAAGCTCCCACGACGAGGGCGATACGGTCCTTGAGTGGCAGGGCTTGGGTCATGGGCGGGTGGTAGAAGTGGCGCGCGACGGGGTCAATGTGTTACATTGCATTCACAGCCGGAGTGGAACCCATGGCCAAGACCGCCGCCCTCAACCTTCGCGTCAGTGAATCCCTGAAGTTGAAGCTCGGCCAGTTCGCCGAGCTGACACACCGTACGCCCTCGGCAGTCGCCGAACGCGCAATGGAGGCGTTTCTGGATCGTGAGCTTGAGATGTTCGAAGCGATCGAGCAGTCCCAGGAAGACTTTCGACAGGGCCGCACGGTTTCGCACGAGCACGCAATGGCGCGCATCCGCGCGACTATTGAAAAGCACAGACCGAAGGAATGAGATCGGTTCGATGGTCGGATACGGCGCTCGACCAATTTGACAACGCCGTCGGCTGGCTGACGGAGCGCAATCCTGCGGCGGCGGACCGTCTGGCTGACAGGCTGGAAGAAACGGTCGCCGGCCTGTCGCGACGTCCGATCGGCAGGCCGGGTTACCGCGAAGGAACGTATGAAAAGGCCGTGCTCGGGACGGAATACGTCATCGTCTATTCGCTGATCGGCGGACCGGACGACGCCCTGCGGATTCACCGCGTTTTCCACTCCGCCCAGAACTGGACCGGCTGGTCGCCGTTGCCGGACGAAGACGTCTAGAACCCCGGCCCCGGCTGCCACAGGCTGAAGCTGAAGCCCTGATCGTCGCAGACGGTGCAGGACAGGCCGGTGGCGCTCTCGGCCGGAATGGCCGCCTTGCCGCCCAGTTCGACGACGCGGGCGCAGGCGGCGGTGATGTCCGGCACCTTGAAGTAGAGGTTGGTCTCGCTGGCCGGGTGCTCGGCCTTCACGAAGCCGAAGGCCGGATTGCTGTCGGCGACATGGGCATAGGTCGACTTGGAGGCTTCCTCGTCGAACGACCAGCCGAACAGGCCGCTGTAGAAGGCCTTCGCCTTGCCGATGTCGGCGGTGTCGAGCGTGAAATAGCCGAGCTGAATCTGGGCCATGGGCGTCCTGAGCTTGAGCGTATCGCCCTTAAGCGCTCACCAGCAACGAAAGTTGCCGACTGACGGCGTCGCGGCCGCCTTCCTCGATCTCCCGGTCCACCAGACGGGTGGGGTAGTCGCCGGTGAAATAGTGGTCGGTGAACTGCGGATGGGCGTTGTTGCGGCCGGTCTCGCCCATGGCCTTGTAGAGGCCGTCGACGGACAGGAAGCCGAGCGAGTCGACCTCCAGCATCTCGCGCATCTCTTCCATGGTCTTGTTGGCGGCGATCAGCTGATCCCGCTCCGGCATGTCGATGCCGTAGAAGTCGGGATAGAGGATCGGCGGGCTGGCCGAGCGCAGGTGGACCTCGGTCGCACCGGCCTCGCGCACCGCGCGGACCAGCTTCACCGAGGTGGTGCCGCGCACGATCGAGTCGTCGATCAGGACGACGCGCTTGCCCTCGATCACGGCCCGGTTCGGGCTGTGCTTCATGGCCACGCCCTTCTGACGGGCGCCCTGGCTGGGCTGGATGAAGGTGCGGCCCAGGTAGTGGCTGCGGATGATGCCCATCTCATAGGGAATGCCGCTGGCCTGGGCGTAACCCAGAGCGGCGGGCACGCCGGAGTCGGGGACCGGCACCACGACGTCGGCGTCGATCGGGAACTCGCGCGCCAGGCCTTCGCCCATGCGCTTGCGCACGCCATAGACCGAGCGGCCGTTCACGACGCTGTCGGGGCGCGAGAAGTAGACGTATTCGAACAGGCAGGGGCGGGCGGCCCGGGCCGGGAAGGGCTTGATCGAGCGCAGCCCCTCATGGTCGATGACGATGACCTCGCCGTGCTCGACGTCGCGCACGAAGGTGGCGCCGATGGTGTCCAGCGCGCAGGTCTCCGACGCCAGAACCCAGGCCTCGCCGATCTGGCCGAGCACCAGCGGGCGGATGCCCAGCGGGTCGCGGGCGCCGATCATCTTGGTGCGGGTCTGGGCGACGAGGGCGTAGCCGCCTTCGATGCGCGCCAGGGCGTCGATGAAGCGGTCGACGATCTTGGCCTTACGGCTGCGGGCGATCAGGTGGAGGATGACTTCGGAGTCCGAAGTGGACTGGAAGATCGAGCCCTCGCCGACCAGCTGGTTCCGCAGATAGTGGAAATTGGTCAGGTTGCCGTTGTGGGCGATAGCGATGCCGCCCTGATCCAGATCGGCGAACATCGGCTGGATGTTGCGCAGGAAGCTGCCGCCGGCGGTGGAGTAGCGGGTGTGGCCCACGGCCGCCGGTCCGGGCATCCGGTCCTTCAGGTCAGAGCCGCCGAAGGCCTCGCCGACATGGCCCATGTGACGTTCGGTGTGGAAACGGGCTTCCTTGACCGCGGCGATGCCGCAGGCTTCCTGACCGCGATGCTGCAGGGCGTGCAGGCCCAGGGCCACGATGGAGGAGGCCTCGTCGTTGGACGCACCCCAGACGCCGCAGACGCCGCATTCCAGGCGCGGATGGTCGTCATCCGCGTCTCGATGGTGCTCACGGTGAACGACCGGAGCGGAGATAACGTGATCAAGGCTGCTCATCGTGGGGCTCCGATGATAGCGGGAAATTCAGGGGGCGGCGGCGTCGGGCGAAGTATTGCCTGTTTGGGGCCGACGCAAGGCGTCATCGTCGGAAAATCCTCTGCGGACAGAGGAATCGACGACCGGCGACAGGGCGTCTGCGCCCCGGCCAATCCCCGGCAGGATGATCTGGATGGCGCGGGCGGCGCCGGCGCTGACCGGACGCAGGGCCGCATCCTTGAGCCAGTGCGGGGTTTTCTCGCCCGGCATGGCGGCGACGATGACCAGATGGATGGCTCCCAGCAGCACCAGCGACCGGCCGGCGCCGACGAAGACGCCGAGAAAACGGTCCACGCCGCCCAGGGTCGGATGCGCCTGCGCCCGCTTCGACAGCAGGGAGCCGAAGATGCGGATGCCGAAATAGATGATCAGGAAGCCGGCGACGGCCGCGAAGATGGTGCCGGCCCAGTCGGGGTTGATCAGCGCCCGCCCGATCCGCGAGGTCAGGGGCAGGCTCACCAGCGCCAGAAACGCGGCGAGGATGAAGCTGAGCAGGGTGATCAGTTCGCGCGTGGCCCCGCGCACCCAGCCGGCGGCGGCCGAGGCGAGGATGACCAGGATGGCGAAGGCGTCAAAGCCGGTCACGTCAGCGGGCGATCCTCAACAGGCACAGATGCCTAATACCTGTTCTCCGAGATTCGTTCGACGGCTTCCGTCAATCGGCTGACGCCTGTGACCAGAACGCCATCGCCCTTGACCGTCAGGGGGTGCGACAGGACGTGATCGAAACCCAGTTTCTGCGCCTCGCGCAGGCGGGCCTCGGCGCGTCCGACGGCGCGGATCTCTCCCGACAGGCTGATCTCGCCGAAGACGACGCAGCCCTGGGGCAGGGGGACGCCGGTCGCCGAGCTGATCAGGGCCGCCGCCGCCGCCAGATCGGCTGCGGGTTCGTTGATCCTGAGGCCCCCGGCGACGTTCAGATAGACGTCCTGATTGCCAAAGCCGATGCCGCAGCGCGCCTCCAGCACGGCCAGGACCATGGCCAGACGGCCGGTCTCCCAGCCGATCACCGCCCGACGCGGCGTGCCGTAGGCGGAAGGGGCGACCAGGGCCTGGATCTCCACCAGCACGGGCCGCGAGCCCTCGATGCCCGCGAAGACGGCGGCGCCGGGCGCCCGCTCCTTGCCCTCGCCGAGGAAAAGGGCCGAGGGATTGGGCACTTCGCGCAGGCCGGTGTCGCCCATTTCGAACACCCCGATCTCATCGGTGGCGCCGAAGCGGTTCTTGCCGGCGCGCAGGATCCGGAACGGATAGCCGCGCTCGCCCTCGAAGCTCAGGACCGCATCGACCATATGTTCGACGACGCGGGGGCCGGCGACCTGACCGTCCTTGGTCACGTGGCCGACCAGGACGACGGCGGGGCCGCCCGCCTTGGCCATGCGCACCAACTCCCCGGCGCAGGCCCGGACCTGGGTGACCGAGCCCGGCCCGGCCTCATGGGCGTCGCTCCACAGCGTCTGGACGGAATCGACGATGACGATGTCGAATTTCTCGCGCTTCAGGGTGCCGAGGATGTCGCGCAGCGCTGTGGCCGACGCCAGGGCGACCGGCGCCTTCTCCAGCCCCATCCGCTTGGCGCGCGAGCGGATCTGCTCGATCGCCTCCTCGCCTGAGATATAGGCGACCTTGACCCCGGCGAGGGCCGCGCGGCCCGCGACGTCCAGCAGCAGGGTCGACTTGCCGACGCCCGGGTCGCCGGACAGCAGCAAGGCCGAGCCCGGCACCACTCCGCCGCCGCAGACGCGGTCGAACTCGGTCACCCCGGTGATGATGCGCGCCGGTTCCGGCGTCTCCGACATCAGGGATTCGAACTGCAGGCCGCGCGTCTTCGAGGCGCTGACGGGCTTCAACGCGCCGGGAGGAGCCGCGCGGCTCTCCTCGACGATGACATTCCATTGATTGCAGGCGGTGCATTGCCCCGCCCATTTGCCGTGCACCGCCCCGCAGGACTGACACACATAGATCGCACCGTCTCTCGCCATGGGACTGGCTTACAGGAGTCGCGGGTGGCGGGGCAGGGGGCTCGGCGCAGCCTGCGACCGTTCCTGACGCACGCTACGCGGGAACCCTTCGCCAGCGGCAGAGCTTACTCACAGACCGCCATTTCCGGAGCCGCCTCATGACCGACAACCCGCCCGCCATCGACCCCTCCCTGATCGCCCGGGTGAAGGGGATTCTGCTCAATCCGAAGGCCGAGTGGGAGCTCATCGAGCGGGAGTTTGCGACGGTCCCGACGCTGTTCAGCCGCTACGCCATGATCCTGGCGGCCATCGGCCCCGTCTGCGGCCTGATCGGCTCCGTGGTCTTCGGCCATGGCAACGTCATCGGCGCCATCGTTGCGGCGGTCGTCGGCTATGCCCTCTCGCTCGCCGGGGTCTTCCTGCTGGGGCTGGTGATCGAGAACCTTGCGCCGAACTTCAACGGGACCAAGGACCGGCTCGCGGCCATGAAGGTCTCGGTCCATTCGGCGACCGCCTCCTGGGTTGGAGGGGTGTTCAGCCTGATCCCGATGCTGGGCATCCTCGGCCTGATCCTGGCCCTCTACGGCCTCTACATCCTCTATCTGGGCCTGCCGGTTTTGATGAAGGCGCCGCAGGACAAGGCGCTCGGATACACCGCCGTGGTGGTGATCATCGCCATCATCATCTGGTGGGTCATCTTCGCGGTCGTCGGCGCGGTCATGGCCAGCTTCCTGATCGGTAGCGCGGTCGCGACCGGCGGGGTCTACTAGCCGATATAGGCGCGTGGCACTCGGGGCATGACCGAGGTCAGCATCTCATAGCTGATGGTGCCCGCCGCCTTGGCCGCATCATCGACCAGACGGTTGGCGCCGAACAGCTCGATGGAATCCCCGACCGCGACGTCCAGGCCGGTGATGTCGACCGCGATGACATCCATCGACACCCGGCCGAGGATGCGGCGGGTCTCGCCGTGCACCCAGACCTGACCCGAACCGCTGGTCCCGGTCGCGCGGATCAGGCCGTCGGCGTAGCCGGTGGCGCAGGTGGCGACGCGCACGGGCGCATCAGCGATGAAGCCGCGTGAATAGCCGACGCTCTCGCCCGCCGGCACGTCGCGGGTCTGGAGCACCTCGGCGGTCAGGGTGGCGACCGCGGCGATGCGTGGATCTGCTTTCGCTTCGGGCCCGCCGCCGTACAGGCCGATGCCCGGGCGAACCACATCGAACTGGAACTCCGGCCCCAGGAAGCAGCCGCTGGAGTTGGCGAAGGACCGGATCACGCCCGGATATTTCAGGGTCGCGGCGGCGAAGGCGTCGCGCTGGCGCACATTCATCGGCTCGGACGGTTCGTCGGCGCAGGCCAGGTGGGTCATGACCAGCTCCAGCCCCTCGAAGGGCTCGGGGGCTTCTTCCGGGCGGAAGCCCAGACGGTTCATGCCGGTGTCGATCTGCAGGCCGCAGGGGCCGCCGCCGACCGCCGCCCAGGCCGCCTGCTGCTGTATATGATTGATGACGGGGCGGATGCCCGCCGCCTTCAGCGTCGCGGCCTGATCGCCATGGCAGCCGTCCAGCACATAGATGACCGGCTCGGGCCCCAGGGCTTCGCGCAGGGCGATCCCCTCGGTTCCGCGCGCGACGAAGAAGGTCCGCGCGCCTTCGGCCATCAGCCGCGTCGCCACGGCCGCGGCGCCCAGCCCATAGCCGTCCGCCTTGACCACCGGATGCACCGGCCGGCCGCTGACCCGACCCAGGGTCTGATAGTTCCGCGCGAGGGCGTTGAGGTCGACGGTCAGGCGGGCAGGGGCGTGCATGGGCGCCTTATGCCGCAAGTCTGGCCGGTCTTCACTCCGGAATGTCGGCGAAGCTCGATCCATAGCCGCGGGCGAGGTTGCCGAACTTGGTGGTGTCGGCGTCGAAGCTGAGTTTGACGATGCCGATGGGGCCGTGGCGCTGCTTGCCGACGACGACCTCGGCGGTGCCGCGCAGCATGTCCATCTGCTCCTGCCACTCCAGGTGCTCGGGCGTGCCCTCGCGGGGCTCCATCCGCTCCTTGTAGTAGCTCTCGCGGTACACGAACATGACGCAGTCGGCGTCCTGCTCGATCGAGCCGGATTCCCGCAGGTCGGACAGCTGGGGCCGTTTGTCCTCGCGGTTCTCGACCTGACGCGACAGCTGCGACAGGGCGATGATCGGGACGTTCAGCTCCTTGGCCAGAGCCTTCAGGCCGCCGGTGATCTCGGAGACCTCCTGCACCCGGTTCTTCTGGCCGCCGCCCTCGCCGACGGTGATCAGCTGAAGGTAGTCGACGATGATCAGGTCCAGGCCCTGTTCGGCGCGCTTCAGGCGGCGCGCCCGGGCGGCCAGCTTGGAGATGGAGATGCCGCCGGTGGCGTCGATGTAGAGGGGGCTTTCGCCGATCTCGATGGCGGCGTCGCGCACCTTGCCGAAGTCCGAGGCGTCGATCTCGCCCTTGCGCAGCTTGTCGGAGGACACGCCGGAGGCGTCGGCCAGGATCCGCATGGCCAGCTGTTCGGCGCTCATTTCCAGCGAGTAGAAGGCGACGACACCGCCGGACTCGGTCTTTCGACCATCCGGCGTCGGGGTCCAGCGATAGTTGCGGGCCACGTTGAAGGCGATGTTGGTCGCCAGCGCGGTCTTGCCCATCGACGGACGGCCCGCGAGGATCAGCAGGTCGGACGGGTGCATGCCGCCCAGCTTCTGGTCGAGGTCGTTCAGGTGGGTGGCCAGACCGGCCAGCTTGCCTTCACGCTGATAGGCTTCGCCCGCCATCTGAACCGCGCCGGCCAGGGCGTGGGAAAAGCTGACGAATCCGGATGAGGTCCCGCCGCTTTCGGCGAGGGAATAGAGGGTCAGTTCGGCCTGTTCGATCTGTTCGATCGCCGCCATTTCCGGGTCCGGCGCGTCCTTGATCATCTCGCCGCCGATGCGGATCAGGTCGCGGCGCAGGGCCAGGTCGTAGATGACGCGGGCATAGTCGGGGGCGTTGGCGCCCGGAGGCGCGCGGTCCATCAGATCGGCGAGGTAGCGCAGGCCGCCGAACTCGGCGAAGGCCGGGTCCAGCTTGAACCGCTCCATCAGGATGGTCGGCTCGGCCAGCATGCCCTGACGGATGTGATCCTCGACGGCGTCATAGAGCCGCTGGTGGAAGGGCTCGTAGAAATGCACGCCCTTCAGCCGGTCGGACAGGCGCTCGAAGATGGCGTTGTCGAACATCAGCGCGCCGAGAAGCGCCTGCTCGGCCTCAAGGTTGTGCGGCAGGGACGGGACGGCGACCGTATCGGGGAAGGGGGCGAAGGCGTTCATTGCGTTAACGCTCTACCCGTCGCACGCCCCTACGACATGCTCGGCCGTACCCGCATCCGTGGACAAAACGAGGGCTTCTGGGGACAGGGTGAAAATGTCCAATCCCGTCAGCGAACGGAACTTTCCGGAGGGGAAGTTTTGCGTAGGGGCGAGCCCTTATGTCGGCCCCTATGCAGGACAGGGGTAGCGTTCGGCCATCCATTCGCGCAGGGCCTGGGTCACGGTGATCTGGCTGCGACGCGCGGCCGGGATGGCGTTGAAGCGGCCGAGGATGTCGTTGGGGGAGAAGCTGACCTTGTCCGGCATGCACGTGGCCGGTCGGCGGCCGGCGGCGCGCGCGGCGGTCTGTTCGGCGCGCACGGTCCGCATGCCATCCCTGAACTCGTTCATCAGCCGGCGGGTGTCGGAGCGCAGCAGGGCGGTCGGGTTCTGGGGGATGTGGCTGGCGGTGTTCAGAAACTCCTGAACCGTCATGGCGCTGGCGGCCGTAGCGATCAGGCTGACGGCGACCGCGAGGGTGGCCAGGGCGATGCGCTTCATATGTCGGACCCCTCCGATGTGAAGGCCAAGCTTGAGCGGACATCCGGGGCGGAAGAATGGCGACCGGACGCGATTGCGGGCTCGAGAGGCGCGGGCGGAAAGGGCCCACGCGCCGCCGACCCCGGACCTGTCGCACTTGTGTCCGAAATGGGTCGATCTATCGACGTTATAGTGACGCTTCGGCAACAGAACGGCGAATTGCACGGGGACGGACTATCATTCCGCGTGTGTTGGTTAAGGATACCCCTGTCTTTGGGAGGGGACGCCGCAGGAAGTCTTTTCGGTTCAACACGATGGGATCTTCCAATGCGCATGAACGACAAAAAGGTATCGCCTAAAACTATGCTTGCCGCCGGCAGTGCGCTCGCCGCCCTGCTTCTGGCGCAACCGGCATTGGCCCAGACGGCGCCAAGTCCGACGGAAGAACAGACCGCAGTCGATGACGTTGTCGTCATCGGGACGCGACGAACCGACCGTTCGGTGGCGGACTCGGCGTCCCCTGTGGACGTCATCGGCGCCGAGGAACTCAACGGCCAGCCGGCCGCCGACATGCTGGACGTGGTCAAGAACCTCGTCCCGTCCTTCTATGTGCCGCAGAACACCATTTCCGACGCCTCGACCTTCGTACGCGCACCCGCGCTGCGCGGTCTCGCGGGCGACCAGATCCTGGTGATGGTCAACGGCAAGCGATACAACCGCTCGGCCCTGGTTCAGGTTGTCGGCGGCGGCGATACGGCGCTGTCGCTGGGCTCGCAGGGCCCCGACATCTCGATGATTCCGACCATCGGCATCGGAAACATGCAGATCCTGCGTGAGGGCGCGACGGCTCAATACGGCTCCGACGCCATTGCCGGCGTGATCAACTACGGCCTGCGACAGAACGACAGCGGCTTCGAGATCCAGACCCGATACGGCCAGACCTACGCCGGCGACGGCGAGAGCTATCAGATCGCCGGTAACGCCGGGTTCAGCCTGTGGGGCTCCGGCTTCGTCAATATTTCAGGCGAGTATTTCGACGATGGCCAGACCAGCCGGGGCGCCACCCGGCCGATCGCGGCGGTGTTCGCCGCCAACAACCCGTCCCTGGCCAATCAGCTGCCCAACTATCCGGACCCGGTCCAGATCTGGGGCACCTCGCCGACCAACGGCTACAAACTGCTTTTGAACTCCGCCTATGACCTGACTGACAGCAGCAGCCTCTACCTCACTGTGAATGTCGGCCACCGGGAGGCGGACCAGAGCTTCAACTATCGCTCGCCGATTTCGGCGCCGACGCCCCTGGCGATCGACAATGGCACGGGCGTGCCGGCGACCGGCTCGCCGGGCCGCAACGGGTCCTTCAACACCATCTTCCTGACGCGGTGCCCGACTGGGAACGCGACCTGCCCGGCCGGCGGCTTCGTGCGGGACAGCAATACCTTCAGCTTCACCTCGATCTATCCGGCCGGCTTCACGCCGCGGTTCCAGGGCGTGGTCGATCAGGCCTACGGCACACTGGGGACCAAGGGCGTCGCTGACAGCGGCCTGACCTACGATCTGTCGGCGACGCTGGCGGAGAACTCGCTCGACCTGGCGATGACCCAGTCGCTGAACGCCTCCTATGGCCCGCTGAGCCAGACGTCGTTCCACTTCGGCAAGCTGACCCAACGCGAGGCGGTGCTGAACCTGGATCTGACCTATCCGCTCGAGGTCGGCTTCGCCAGCCCGATCACCTTCTCGGGCGGCGCCGAATACCGGCGTGAAGAATACGAACAGGGCGCCGGCGACGAGCAGTCCTACGGCGTCGGCCCCTATGCGTCCCAGGCCCTGTATCGCCTGGTCGCGCCGGGCGTCTATGTCGCCGACGGCGCCGCGTCCCAATCGCCGGGCGCCAGCGGTTACGGCGGCACCAGCCCCGCCTCGGCCAAGACCACGTCCCAGACCAACTACGGGGTCTATGTCGGGGCCGAGACGGATGTGACCGAGGACTTCACCGTCGGCATCGCCGGACGGTACGAAGACTACGACACGTTCGGCGGAACTTTCGTGGGCAAGATCAATGCCTTGTACCACGTCACCGACATGTTCTCGATCCGCGGCACCTTCGGCACCGGCTTCCATGCTCCGTCGCCCGGTCAGAACAACACCGAGATCCTGACCACTACCTTCGTCGCCGGGAACCAGGTTCAGATCGGCACCTATCCGGTGACCAGCGCCATCGCCCAATACTATGGCGCCGCCTCGCTGAGCCCGGAGGAATCGACCAACTACGGCGCCGGCTTCATCTTCACGCCGATCCCGCAACTGACCCTGACCGTCGACGCCTACCAGATCGACGTGAACGACCGGATCGGCATCAGCCAGTCCTATACGGTCACCGCCGCCGACATCGTGGCCCAGCCTGCACTCGCCGCCGTCGGCGTGGACGGCGCCGTTCAGTATTTCACCAACGGCTTCGACACATCAACGAAGGGCATCGACGCGGTGGCCAGCTATCGCACCGAACTGCTGGCCTACCCGCTGAACCTGACCCTGGCCTACAGCTACAACAAGAGCGAGGTTACCCGGGCCGTGGCGGGGACGATCGATGCGGCGCGGATCGTGGACATCGAAAACCTGACGGCCAAACACCGTCTGAATCTGGCGGCGAACTACCAGGTCGCGGGCTTCACGATCAACGGCCGGGCCAACTACTACTCGAGCTGGCTCAGCGAGCAGGACTATCCGGGCCAGAAGTTCGGAGACAAGGTCACGGCCGACTTCGACGTCAGCTATACGTTCGCCGAGAGCTATACGGTCACCGTGGGGGCCAACAATCTGTTCGACGAATATCCGGACAAGATCGCCCCGACCACGGCGAACCCGATCTATGCCCTGACCGGCAGCACCGCCGACGGTCAGATCTACCCGCGTTCGGGCGGACCGTTCGGCATGAACGGCGGCTTCTGGTTTGCGCGACTCGGCATCAAATATTGATCGCTTGAGACGACCTGCCCCGATGCAACGGGCATGAAAAAGGGGCGCGTCCGTTGGACGCGCCCCTTGATCATTGGACCCTGGTCCGGTCTCAGGCTTCGGAGCCGAGACCGTCCTGTTGGCCGGCGCCGCCCTCGACCATGTCGCGGGCCTGTTCAGCGGCCAGTTCGCGATCTTCGTCGTAGGCCGACTTGATCACGTCCTCGCCCTTCGCCTGACGTTCGGCTTCTTCGGCCGAGCGGGCGATGTTGATCTTGACCGTGGCCGAGACCTCGGGGTGCAGGCGAACCAGCACCTCGTGAACGCCCAGGGACTTGATCGCGGTGTTGAGCACGACCTGCGAGCGCTCGACCTTGCCGCCTTCAGCCTGAACGGCTTCGGCGACGTCGCGGCCGGCGACCGATCCGTACAGCTGACCGGTTTCACCGGCCGAACGGATCATCACGTAGAACTGACCGTCGATCTTGTCGGCGACCTTCTGGGCCGCGTCCTTGTTCTTCTCGTTGCGCGCCTCGATGGCGACGCGGTCGAGCTCGAACTTCTCCAGGTTCTTCGACGTGGCGCGCAGCGCCTTGTCGCGGGGCAGGAGGAAGTTGCGGGCGAAGCCGTCCTTGACAGTGACGACGTCGCCGATGGCGCCGAGGTTCTCGACGCGTTCCAGCAGAACGACCTTCATCTTACTTCACCACATAAGGCAGGAGGGCCAGATAGCGGGCGCGCTTGATGGCCTTGGCCAGTTCGCGTTGCTTGATCTGGGAAACGGCGGTGATGCGCGAGGGCACGATCTTGCCGCGTTCGGAGATGTAACGCTGCAGCAGCTTCACATCCTTGTAGTCGATCTTCGGCGCGCCTTCACCCGAGAACGGGCAAACCTTGCGGCGACGATAGAAGGGACGGCGGCCGGCGGAGCCGGAGCCGGCGGGGGTGCCCGGGACGTTACGGGGAGCGGTGGTATCGGTCATGTGATCTGATCCTTACGCTTCGACCGCGGCGTCTTCACGCGCGGGACGGTCGCGATCGCGTTCACGCTCGCGTTCACGGCGGGCCAGCAGCGGCGACAGTTCCAGGTCGAGTTCCTCGACCTTGACGGTCAGCCAGCGCAGCACGTCTTCGTTGATGCCCAGCTGACGCTCGACTTCGGCCATGGCGGCCGGAGGCGTGTCGATGGCGAGCAGGGAATAGTGCGCCTTGCGGTTCTTCTTGACCCGGTAGGTCAGGTTGCGCAGGCCCCAGTATTCGATCTTGGCCACGGTGCCGCCGCCGGCGACGATGATGTCCTTGATCGTGTCGTTGAGGGCTTCGGCCTGTTGCGCCGAGATATCCTGGCGCGTCATGACCGTGTGCTCGTAAAGAGCCATTCGTCAGTCTCCCTTTGAGGGGCTTCGGCGCCGACGGACCGGGTAAGTCGCGCCTGCGATGGCTCCTGAGGCGGCGGCCGGGATGACTTCCCGAACCCTTTGGCGTTCCGCATCAGGACCGAAGCCCTGGAAAGCGGGCGCGTATAGGGGAAAACCGGCGATCCGGCAAGGACTGTCGGTCGTGGCGGGCGAAACGGCTCAGAAACTGCGACGCAAGCTGACCGAGGCCTGGATCTGGCCCTGGCTGAAATTGATCTCGTCATAGGTCACGGGGCTGGACCCGCGCGCGCCGTCGAACAGGCGGAATCGGCTTTCGCTGGGTTGGCCGACCGTCAGGTCACCGCTGAGGCTCAGCCGGTCGTCAGGCTGGTAGGTGAAGCTGCCATAGACCATGGGATCGGACCGATAGGCGGAGAGGGTGCGGGCGCCATAGGATCGGGCGTCGCCGCCGCTGGAGGCGCCGAGGGTCCAGCTCACCCGCTGGGCGGTCAGGTTGCGGCTCAGGCTGAGGCTCCAGAGGAACGGCTGTTCATTGCTCAGGCGGCGGTCCTCGAAGGTGATGGGGTCGCGGGTCTGCGAACGCCGCCAGGTCGCCGAGGCGTTGAACATCCCGCCGGTCCAGCCGAAGCGATCCAGCGGCAGGCGGTTGGTCAGTTTCAGCGTGTCGCGCGTCGCATCGCCGACGTTGCGGGTGATGGTGAAGGTGACCGGGTCGGTCTCACCCGGCGGGATTTCGGTGACGATCACCGCGCCCAGGACGTCGTCGATCCACTCATGGGTCAGTTCGGCGGTGAAGGCGCCTCGTTTGTCGTAGACATGTTCGTAGCGGGCCTGGGCCAGCCAGGCCTGGGCCGGGCGGATGTCGGGGTTGCCGCGCCCGAAGACGCCGGTGCTGAACGAGGCCGAGGCCTGGAAGGCGCCGAACGACAGCTGTTCGGCGTTGCGCTCGGCCTTGAAGTTCCACTGATGGCCCGGCTTCGGCGTCCAGCCGAGGTTCAGTCGCGGCTTGAGGAAGCTGAGCGTCGTCTCCCCCTCGCCGGCGCTGCCGGTGGCGGTAATGCGCGACGCCTCATAGCGAAGGGTGGTTTCCAGGCTGAGGTTCGGCCGTGCCGCCCAGACGCCGGTGATAAAGCTCTCGGACCGCAACTCCTCCACCCGGGTATCGTCGCCGGGGAGGAGAAGGGGGCTGTCATTGAAGCGGTAGGCGGTATCGGATTCGACCCAGTTGAGCGCCGCCTCAGACCCGGTCTCGAAGGTCCAGGCGCCGATGGGGGTGTTCAGGGCGGCGAACTTGACCGAGCCGTTGACGATGCTTTCGCCCTTGTCCTCGCCCGACAGGCTTTGGGAGGTGAAGTCCGGGGTGTCGTAACGGCCGTCCGAGGTGGCGTGGATCAGTTGCTGGGAGCTGACCAGTTCCAGCGTCGCGCCGCGCGGCAGGCTGCGGGTCCAGCGCAGGGCCATCTCGCCCTTCCACTGTTCGTCCCGGCTGACGGAGTCCTCGCGGCCGAACGGAATGACCAGAAGGTCGGTGAAGGCGTAGTCGGAGCTGTTGTAGCTGACCAGGCCGTTGGCGCGCAGGCGGCCGCCCGCCAGAGGGCCTTCGTAAACCCCGGTCGCCTCGGCCTGATCGAAGAGATAGTCGCCGGTCGACAGGGCGCGCAGCAGGACCGTCCCGTCCGGCGCCGTGCGAATGCGATAGCCGTTCTGGGCTCCCGGCCCGTGATAGAGTTGTAGCGATCCCTCCAGCGAGCGGCCGCCGCGCTGTTGCTGAACCTGCAGATAGAGGTTGGGCTGGAGGTCGCCGGTATTGACCAGATTGGTCCCGACCGAGACGGCGCCGCTGACGCCCGCGTCGGGCTTGCGGATGACGTTTGCGACCACCGCCTTGCCCTGCATGTCGATCCCGCCGGCCCCACCCCGGACCAGTTCGATCCTCAGCACCTGGGAAGCCGGAATGCGGGCCAGGATGGAGTAGAGGGTGTCGCTGCGGGTCGGCGGCCGCTCGCCGTCGATCAGGACATTGCCCGCCGTGCCCGCCATGCCCCGCGCCGAGGTTCCGCCGTCGAACTGGAAGCCCGGAATGCGATAGATCATGTCCAGGGCGCTGACCGGCCTGAACTCGGCGAAGAAGTCCGCAGCATAGGGGGTAATCCGCCCGTCCGTGGCGGTTTCAGCGGCGGCTGTGGTCGTCTGCGGGGTGTCGTCGTCGAGGGCGAAGGCGGGGTCGCCGCCGACTGCCGCCGCGATCCCGAAGGCCCAGGCGGCGAGGGGTGGGCCGCGTCGCCCCCAACGGCCAGGACGCACCTCTACCGGATTGAAAACCAAGGCCCGTTCCCCCCGAACGCCGTTTCAGTATGGTGACGCTGGAGGGCTATTGTGTCGGTCCTGCGGCTTCATTCTGGCCGTTGTGCAACCACGGCGGGATGCGACCTCAATGCTTGCCCTGAGGGAATGATCGTCCTACGCCTCCCGCCTGATTCACGGCTTACGGACCTATCGATGAGCATCGCTCTTCTGTTTCCCGGACAAGGCAGCCAGGCGCTGCGCATGGGATGCCACCTGTCGGACGTTTTCGCCGCCGCCCGAGACGTCCTGGCCGAGGTCGACGATGCGCTGGGGCAGAACCTGTCGCAGATCATGCGCGAGGGTCCGGAGGACCTGCTGACCCTGACCGAGAACGCCCAGCCCGCGCTGATGGCCGTCTCCATCGCCACCATGCGCACGCTGAAGGCCGACTTCGGCATCGACGTCACCGCCGCTGACTATGTCGCCGGCCATTCGCTGGGCGAGTATTCGGCCCTGTGCGCGGCAGGGTCGCTGACACTGTCGGACACGGCGCGTCTGCTCAAGCTGCGCGGCCAGGCCATGCAGCGCGCCGTGCCCGTGGGGCAGGGGAGCATGGCCTCCCTCATCGGCCCCAAGACCGACCTGGCGCTCGCCGAAGAAGCGGCCAGGGCCGGTTCCGCCGCCGGCGTCTGCGTCGTGGCCAACGACAATGTCGCCGGCAACGTCGTGATCTCGGGTGACAAGGCCGCGGTGGACCTGGCCATCGCCAAGGCCAAGGAACTGGGCGCGCGCGCGATCCCGCTCAACGTCTCGGCGCCGTTCCACTGTCCTCTGATGCAGCCCGCCGCCGATGAGATGGCGGTCGCCCTGGCGACGGCGGCCATCGCCGCTCCGGCCGTGGCGGTGATCGCCAACGTCACCGCCCGCATCGAGACCGATCCCGAAGTCATCCGCAAGCAACTCGTGGAACAGGTCACCGGTCGCGTACGCTGGCGCGAGAGCATGGAGTGGATGGCGACCGAAGGTGGTGTGACCCGCTTCGTCGAGGTCGGCGCCGGCAAGGTCCTGACCGGCATGGCCAAACGCGCCGCGCCCGAGGCCGAGCATGTGCCGCTGAACACGCCGGAAGACCTCGAGGCCTTCGCCAAGTCGCTGCAAGGAGCGGAATAATGTTCAATCTCACCGGCAAGACCGCCCTCGTCACCGGCGCCACGGGCGGAATCGGCGGGGCCGTCGCCCGCGCCCTGCATGCCCAGGGCGCCACCGTCGTCCTGTCGGGCACACGCGAAGCCGTGCTGGCCGATCTGGCGAAGGAACTGGGCGAGCGCGCCCACTTCGCCACCGCCAACCTGTCGGACCCCGAGTCGGTCGACAATCTGGTCAACGCCGCCGAGACCGCGGCGGGCGCGCCGCTGGACATCCTGGTCGCCAACGCGGGGATCACCAAGGACGGCCTGCTGATGCGGATGAAGGACGAGGACTTCCAGTCCGTCCTGACCGTCAATCTGGAAAGCTATTTCCGTCTATCGCGCGCCGCGATGAAGGGGATGATGAAGCGCCGCTCCGGCCGCATCATCGCCGTCACCTCGGTGGTCGGCGTCACCGGCAACCCGGGCCAGACCAACTATGCGGCGTCCAAGGCCGGGATGATCGGCTTCTCCAAGTCGCTGGCCCAGGAAGTCGGTTCGCGCGGCATCACGGTCAACTGCATCGCGCCGGGCTTCATCGCCTCGCCGATGACGGACGTCCTGAACGACGCCCAGAAGGACGCCATCATGAAGAACATCCCGATGGGCCGGCTGGGTCTGGGCGACGAGATCGCCGCCGCCGCCGTGTACCTCGCCTCCGACGAAGCCGCCTATGTCACGGGGCAAACCCTGCACGTGAACGGCGGCATGGCGATGATCTGACCGATCAAACGGTGTAATCGCCCCTTTCCAGCCCGCGCGGCTGTGCTAAAGGGCGGCGCAACCGCTTGCCGCGTGGCTCGTTAGGGTCTTGCACAAGCGTCGCCGTCGTGAGACGGCAGGATTTGAGACAACAGCCGCTTCTCGCGGCCTCATAAGGCAGAGACACCCATGTCCGACACCCTGGAACGCGTCCGCAAGATCGTCATCGACCACCTGGACGCCGATCCGGACAAGGTCACCGAAAAGGCCAGCTTCATCGACGACCTGGGCGCTGACTCGCTCGACAACGTCGAACTGGTCATGGCCTTCGAGGAAGAATTCGACATCGAGATCCCGGATGACGCCGCCGAGCACATCCAGACCGTCGGTGACGCCGTGAAGTTCATCTCGGAAAAGACCGCCGGCTAATCCCGGCGTCCTGACCCGGTCGGGTCTGGACACAGATACGGCCGCCCGATGCTCCCTGCGGAGCGCGGGCGGCCGTTTTCGTTTGGCGACAGGCTCAGCCCGCGTCGCAGGCCGTGGTCAGGGGCGTGAAGCGGTAGCTGATGGTCCGGGCGCGGCTGCGGCCGAGGAAGCGGGCCCGGTCGAAGGCCCCGGCCTCGCAGCCGCCGGCCGAGCGTCGGGTCCAGCCGCCGTCGCCCGAGGAACACTGGGTCGTATAGGCCGCCTCGCCGCCCTCGCCGGAGGTGCAGAGGCGGGCGTCCTTCGGCACGGTGATCGGCTTGGACCAGGCGCCCGCCGGCGCGATCAGGGTCCCGGCGGCGGGCAGGACCAGGGCGGGGCGCGTGACCTTGCCCGTCGCGGCCGTGCGGCGGCGGATGTCTGCCAGCACCGCCTCGGTGCGGGCGCCGACCCAGCCGGACAGGGTGATGCGGTCACGCTGGGCCTCGGCGACGGCGGCCTCATCCTCGGCGGTCAGGGGCAGGCCGTTCTCGATCTTGACCCGGATCTCGCGCAGGCGGACGGCGCGGGCCTCGTTGCGGCGCTTCTCGATGGCGGTCTCCAGTCGGGCCAGTTCCTCGTCCTGGGGCCGTGGCGCGCGCAGCCAGGCGGGTACGCCCATGCCGGCCAGGGTCTGTTCCGGGATCAGCATGTTTCCCAACGCCAGGGCAGCGGCGGCCAGGGGGGCGGCGATGAAGATGAAGCGTTCGGCCCTGGGCGAGACCTGCCCGAACAGCCACAGGGCCAGGACGACCACGGGCGTCAGCAGCAACAGCCTTAGCGACACCCAGAACGCGGTATCCCCCGGTGCGACCGCGAACAGGACCAGAGGCGTCAGACAGGCCAGCAGGACCAGCCCGAGCAGCCTGGCATAGGCCATCAGTCCGGCCTGGGCGTCCTGCCGCCCCTTCCAGGCCGCGATCCCGCCCCCGACCAGGGCCACGCCGATCAGATGGACCGGACTGATGACGGTATAGAGGGCAGCGGCGGAGATCAGGCCGACCAGCAGATAGTTGCCCTCGGCCCAGCCCATGGCGCGGAAGCCGGCGCCCAGCACCAACACCGCGAACAGCCCCAGCAGGATCAGGGCGAGGCGCCGGTGCAGCCGTTCGATCGAGGCGCCCGCGTCGTTCAGGGTCTCGTTGATCTGCTCGCGGCCCTTGCCGATCAGCCGCGCCGTCCCGCCGCCGAGGGAAGCCAGGGCGCCCTTGATCGACTTGCGAGGCGGCGAGGGCTCGGTCAGGACCGGCGTCAGCGCCGAGGGCGGGTTCGCCCGGGACGGTTCGGCGGAGGGTTCAGCGGGGTCGTCCATGCTCGCTCTCCAGCGCGCGGCCTGCTCCAGGAGAGAGGCAGGATGGCTCGGGCCGAGGGTGACTGGGCCAGCGCCTGAATTCAAGTACCGGCGTTCTCCGGTCAGGGCATGGGCGGCCGATCGGCGCGCGCCCTAGCGAGTCGGGCCCGCGCTCACTATGATTTACGGCTTGAGTCTCAACAGTCATGGAGCGCAGGGCATGCGCCGCGTTGTCGTCACCGGCCTTGGACTGGTCACCCCCCTGGGCTGGGGCGTCGAACACAGCTGGAAGGGCATCGTCGAGGGACGGTCGGGCATCGGCCCGATCACGACCTTCGACACCGAGGGCTACGGCTGCACCATCGCGGGCGAAGTGCCCAGCGTTGACGGTCGCGGCCAGGGCGGCCCCGACGTGCCGGGCAGCTTCGATCCTGATCAGATCATGTCCGCCAAGGACCGCAAGCGTGTCGACGACTTCATCCTGTTCGGCATCGCCGCCGCCGACGAGGCGCTGAACGACGCCAACTGGCATCCCGAGTCCGACGAGGACAAGGAACGCACCGGCGTCATGATGGGCTCGGGCATCGGCGGCCTCGGCCCCATCGCAGACACCTCCATCATCCTGAAGGAGCAGGGCCCGCGCCGGGTCAGCCCCTTCTTCATCCCCTCGGCCCTGATCAATCTGACCTCAGGCCAGATCTCGATTCGCCATGGGCTGAAGGGGCCGAACCACGCCGTGGTCACGGCCTGCGCCTCTGGCGTCCACGCCATCGGCGACGCGGCCCGGATGATCGCCTTCGACGACGCCGATGTGATGGTGGCGGGCGGGGCGGAAAGCTCGATCGTGCCGATCGGCATCGCCGGCTTCCTGGCCTGCAAGGCCCTGTGCACCGCCTATAACGACACCCCGGAAGCGGCCTCGCGGCCCTATGACCGGGGCCACGCCGGTTTCATCATGGGCGAGGGCGCGGGCGTCGTGGTGCTGGAAGAGTATGAGCACGCCAAGGCGCGCGGTGCGAAGATCTACGCCGAAGTCGTCGGCTACGGCATGTCCGGCGACGCCTATCACATCACCGCCCCGTCCGAGGACGGTGACGGCGCCTATCGCGCCATGAAGGCCGCTGTGAAGCGCGCCGGGATCGCCATCGAGGACATCGACTACGTCAACGCCCACGGCACCTCGACCATGGCCGACTGGATCGAGCTGCGCGCGGTCGAGAAGCTGGTCGGCGACCATGCGAAGAACATGGCCATGTCCTCGACCAAGTCGATGACCGGTCACCTGCTCGGCGCCGCCGGCGCCATCGAGGCCGTCTTCTCGGTGCTGGCCATCCGCGACCAGATCGCGCCGCCGACGATCAACCTCGACGACCCGGAACACGAAACCGCCATCGATCTCGTGCCACACAAAGGCAAGCCGATGGAGATTGATGTGGCCATGTCCAACAGCTTCGGGTTCGGCGGCACCAACGCCTCGATCATCTTCAAGAAGGTGGCCTAGTGTCCAAGGGTTCGGGGGGACCCATCAAAGGCCCGAGACCAGCGATGCGGGGCAAGCGCTCCGGCCTGGTCGCGGCCCTGCTGGCGGCGTCGGCGACGTTCAGCCTGTTCCTGATCGCGGCCCTGGTCTGGGCCTGGAGCGTCTATTACGCGCCTGGACCCTCGGCGCGGGCGGGGGAGGCGACCGTCGTCTCCCTGTCCAGCGGCTCGGGCGTCTCGGCCATCGCAGCCCAGCTGAAGAGCGCGGGCGTTATCCGCTCCACCGACATGTTCAAGGCCGCAGCCACCCTGACCGGCGCGGACCGCAAGCTGCGCGCCGGCGAATACCAGGTGCCGACGAAGGCCTCGCTGCGCACCGTGCTGCGGCTGCTGACCGACGGCCGGGTCGTGCGCCACTATGTGACCATCCCCGAGGGCTGGTCGTCGCTTCAGGCGGTGGACATCCTGAACAAGGAGGCGGTGCTGACCGGCACGGTCGACACCCCGCCGGCCGAGGGCTCCTTGTGGCCCGACACCTATGAGGTCTCGCGCGGCGAGACCCGCGCTTCGGTCGTCGCCCGCATGCAGCGGGCCATGACCGAGAATCTGGCCCGGCTGTGGGCGACCCGCAGCGCCACGACCGTGGTCCGCACCCCCGAAGAGGCGGTGATCCTGGCCTCGGTGGTCGAGAAGGAGACGGGTCTGGCGACCGAGCGTCCGCGTGTGGCGGCGGTCTTCTCCAACCGTCTGCGCATGGGCGTGCGGCTCGAGAGCGATCCGACCATCGTCTACGGCATCACGCACGGACGCCCGCTGGGGCGTGGCATCCGCCAGTCCGAGCTGCAGGCCGACACGGGCTACAACACCTATCTGATCGACGGCCTGCCGCCGACGCCCATCGCCAACCCGGGCAAGGACGCCATCGCCGCCGTGCTCAACCCGCCGCGCTCGAATGACCTGTTCTTTGTCGCCGACGGCACCGGCGGGCATGTTTTCGCCAGCACCTATGAGCAGCATCTGGTCAATGTGGCGCGTTGGAGGGAGATCGAACGGCGGAAAGCCGGCCTGCCGCCCGGCGCGACCCCGCCCGCCGCTCCCGGCGCTCTGGCTCCCGGTACGGCCCCGACGGACCAGCCCCTGACCGGTGAGGCCGTCATCACCATGCAGCCGCCGGGAGCCCTGACGCCCTCACGGCCTCTGCGCGGCGCCCCGGCGGATCCCCGGTGAGCGCGATATCGGGCATGACCGGCTTCGGCCGGGCCGACGGGGCGCTGGACGGCTGGAGCTGGAGCGTCGAAGCGCGCTCGGTCAACGGCCGCAATCTGGAGGTCCGCTTCCGTGGGCCCAACGGCTTCGACAACCTCGAACGCCTGACCAAAACGGCGGCGCAGGGACGGCTGAACCGGGGCCAGGTCACCGTCGGGGTCCAGGCGAAGCAGGCGCAGGGCGGCGCAGCGGCGCTGAAGGTCAATGAGGCGGTGCTGCTGCGCTATCTGGAGCTGGCCAACCAGCTGACTATGGAAGGGGCGACGCCGCCCTCGGCCGACGGCCTGCTGGCCCTGCGCGGCGTGCTGGACGCGCCGGAGGAGGACGCCGATCTTGAGGCGCGAGCCCCTATCGAGGCCGCCATGGCCGCGACCATCGCCGAGGCCCTCGACGCCCTGAAGCTGTCGCGCGAGCGGGAAGGCGGCCAACTGACGCCCGTCATCACCGACTTCATCGACGCCATCGAGGGACTGGTCGCGCGCGGCGAGGGCGAGGCCCAGGCCCAGACCGATCACATCCGCGACCGCTTCGCTCGCCGCATGGCCGAACTGGCGCCCGACGCCCATGGCCTCGACGACCGGACCGTGCTGGAAGCGGCGGCGCTCGCCACAAAGGCGGATGTCCGCGAGGAGCTGGATCGACTGACCGCCCACGTCGCCTCGGCCCGCACCCTGTTGCGGCAACCGCCCGCCGGACGAAAACTCGACTTCCTGATGCAGGAATTCATGCGCGAAGCGAACACACTCTGCTCGAAATCGGCTACGACGCCGCTCACCGCCATCGGACTCGATCTGAAGGCGGTGATCGAGCAACTCCGAGAACAAGTCCAAAATGTCGAATGACCGCACGCCGCGCCGGGGCGTCCTCCTGATCGTGGCCAGCCCCTCGGGCGCCGGCAAGACCTCCCTGTGCCGCCGTCTGATGGCCGACCACGGCAATCTGGAACTGTCGATCTCCATGACCACGCGCGGCATTCGTCCGGGCGAGGTCGCCGACCGCGACTATCACTTCGTCAGCCCGGAAGCGTTCCAGGACCTGATCGATCAGGACGCCTTCCTGGAGTGGGCCGACGTCCACGGCAGCCGCTACGGTTCGCCGCGCGCGCCCATCGACAAAGCCTTGTCCGAAGGCCGCGACGTCCTGTTCGATATCGACTGGCAGGGCGCGGCCCAGATCGCCGAGAAATGCCCGGGCGACGCCGTGCGTGTCTTCATCCTGCCGCCCAGCCTCGAAGAACTGCGCCGCCGTCTGGTAACCCGCTCGCAGGACGCCGACGAGGTCATCGAGCGCCGTATCCGCAACGCCAAGGGCGAGATCGAGCACTCGGACGTCTTCGACTATGTCTTCGTCAACGACGACTTCGACCGCTCCTATGCCGAGCTGGCCCACATCTACCACGCCGAGCGCAGCCGCCGGTTCCGCAACACCTGGGTCGAGGGGTATCGCGACGACCTGCTGCAGGAAGATGTCTGAAATTTAAGGTGAACGCCGATTGGCGACGGTCCGCCGGCGTGCATTACTGATCCCGACACGGGGGTGTTGGGAGACTTCGACATGACGACTTTCAAACCCGGCAAGCTGGCGATTTTCGCCGTGCTCGGCGCCCTGGCGCTCGGTTCCGCGGCCTGCGCCTATGACGACTACGGCGACCACCACCACCGCGGCGGCCATGACCGGGGCGGCCACGGCGGACGTGGCGACCAAGGTCGCGACCACGACGGCCACGGCGATCATCGCGGCGGTCACTGAATAACAGTGTAGCGCCCGCCGTTCCGCGAGGGCGGCGGGCCTTTTCACTCTGGGGGGAGAGATGACGCTTCTCAGTCTGTTGCTGGCGCAAGCCGTCGTTCAGGCGCCTGCCGTGTCTCCGGCCAGCCCGGCGTTCCCGCCCGCCGATACGACGAAGCTCAGTCTGGTGCTGGTTCAGACGGTGTCCGAGACCGATCCCCAGCCGCTGTGCCCGCAGCCGAACTGCACCTCCATGTTCCTGGGCCACTACAAGGACGCGGTGGTTTTGGCCGGACCGGCGCTGCCCACCGAGTTCACGGCGCGGATCGAGATGGGCTCGCCGTGGAACAAGCCCTATCGGCTCGCCCTGATCGTCGAACAGAGGGACGGGCAGGAGCCGCTGGTGCGCGCTGAGACAGGTTTCAATGTCCGCACCGGCGAAGGCTGTTTCGAGTTCAAGCAGACCGGGCCGTTGAACTGGCATCCGACCGGCGAGGGGTTCTACTGGCAGAGACAGGTCCTCTGCCTCAAGAACCCGACGTTCACCCCGGTGATGCTCAGGCCCTGACCTTCAGGCTGCCGCCCGCGCCGCGAACCAGGGCCTCAGCCGTTCCAGCGCCGCCTCGATCAGGGGCGTGGACACCGCGAAGCTAAAGCGCATGAAGCGGTGGCCGTCGACGGGGTCGAAATCCACGCCGGGCGCGGTCGCCACGCCGGTGTCGCGCAGCAGTTGCTCGCAGAAGGCCACGCTGTCGTCGGTCAGATGGCCGATGTCGGCCCAGACGTAGAAGGCGCCGTCCGGTGGGGCGATGGTCTTCAGACCCAGAGAGGGCAGGGCGGCCAGAACCAGCTCGCGGTTCTTCCGATAGACCTCGATATGGCCTTCCAGCTCGTCCACACAGTCCATGGCGACCAGACCGGCGTGCTGGCTCAGCGACGGCGGGGTCAGGAACAGATTGCCGATATAGGCCTTGGCAGCCGCGACATGATCCGGCGGGACCAGCAGCCAGCCCAGTCGCCACCCGGCCATGCTCCAGTACTTGGAGAAGCTGTTGATGACGAAGGCCTCGGGCTCGAACTCCAGGATCGAGGGCGTGGGGCTGCCGTAGCTAAGGCCGTGATAGATCTCGTCCGAAACGATGACGATGCCGCGTTGGCGACAGACGGCGGCGATGGCGGCCAGTTCCTTGGGGGCGATGATCGAACCGGTGGGATTGGCGGGGCTGGCGATGATGACGCCTGCGGGCGCGGGTTCCAGCGCTTCCAGCGCAGCGGCGGTCAGCTGATAGTGTTCGGCGGGGCCGCAGGCGATCTCGACCGGCGTCAGGTTCAGCGCCTTGACCGTATTGCGATAGGCGACATAGCCGGGCCGGGCCATGGCGATGTGGTCGCCGGGCCGGAACCGCGACGACAGGGCCAGCACCAGAGCCGGAGACGCGCCGCAGGTCATCAGCAGCCGGTCGGGATCGACCTCGACGCCGTAGCGGTCCTGATACAGACGGGCGATGCGCGCCTTCAGCGGCGTGCTCTCCCAATAGCCCATGCCGTCGGCGTCCAGCACCCGGTGCGCCTCGGCGATGGCGGCGGCGGGGGCGCCCGTCGAGGGCTGGCCGAACTCCATATGGATCACATCACGCCCCTCGGCCTTCAGGGCGTGGGCAATGCGGCTGATGGTGATGGCGCGGAAGGGTTCGATCTCGGTCATCAAGCCCTCGCCAGCAGGGCGTCGGCCAGCCGCAGGAAGCCGGCGACCTCGACGGTCTCAGCCCGGGCGTCGGGATCGATGCCGGCGGCCTCGCACAGGGCGCCGCCGCCAAGCTGTTTCAGGCTGGAGCGCAGCATCTTGCGGCGCTGGCCGAAGGCGGCGGCGGTGACGGTCTCCAGTCGCTTCAGTGTCGCCCGGTCGGGACGGTCGGCGCGCGGGACCAGATGCACCACGGCCGAGGCCACCTTGGGCGGTGGGGTGAAGGCGGCGGCGGGCAGATGCATGACGATCCGCGCCTCGGCCACCGCCTGCGAGATGACCGCCAGTCGTCCGTAGGCGTCGTCGTCGGTATCGGCCACGATCCGCTCGGCGACCTCCTTCTGGAACATCAGCGTCAGGGCGCAGGGCGTCCACGGCCCGGTCAGCCATTTGATCAGCAAGGCCGTGCCGACGTTGTAGGGCAGGTTGGACACCAGATGGGTCGGTCCCTCGGCCAGTTTCGCCTCATCGACCTTCAGGGCGTCGGCCTGGACGATGGTCAGACGACCGTCGCCGGCGTCCAGCTCCTCCAGCAGGGGGACGAAGCGGGGGTCCTTTTCGACCAGGGTCACCGGACCGGCGTCGCTCTCCAGAATGGCGCGGGTCAGGCCGCCCGGGCCGGGGCCGACCTCGATGACGGCGCGGCCCTCGAACGGTCCGGCCAGCCGCACGATCTTTCGCGTGACGTTCAGGTCCAGCAGGAAATGCTGACCGAAGCTCTTCTTGGCCAGCAGCCCGTGGGCTTCGAGGGATTCGCGCAAGGAGGGGAGGTCGGAACTCATGCGCCCTTGAACACCGACAACCTGCGGAAAGCTAGCCGCCAGCGCGCGCCGCTGCCATCTCGGCGGCCAGTCTGATGGCGGCGATCAGGCTGTCGGGGCGGGCGACGCCCTTGCCGGCGATGTCGAACCCCGTCCCGTGATCGGGCGAGGTGCGGATGATGGGCAGGCCGAGGGTGGCGTTGACCCCACCCCAGAAGTCCAGCGTCTTGACCGGGATCAGGGCCTGGTCGTGATAGAGGCAGATGGCGGCGTCATAGGTCGCGCGGGCTTCGTCATGGAACATGGTGTCAGCGGGCCGGGGATCAGTGATCGCAATCCCTTCGGCGCGCAGGGCCTCGACGGCGGGCGCCAGAACCTCGATCTCCTGCAGGCCCAGAGCCCCGCCTTCGCCCGCATGGGGGTTGAGGGCGGCGAGGGCCAGACGCGGGCGGGCGATGCCGAAGTCGCGTTTCATCGCCTCATGCACGACCCTGGCGGTGCGGATGACACGCTCGCCGGTGACCAGCTGGGGCACCTGATCGAGCGCGACGTGAATGGTCACCAGACAGGCGCGCAGGTCCTTCGCCGTCAGCATCATGACCGGCCCGCGCGTCCCGGCGAAGGGGGCGTCGGCGGTCAGTTCGGCGATGAACTCGGTATGGCCCGGAAAGCGGAAGCCGGCGGCGTAGAGCGGCGCCTTGGCGATCGGGGCGGTGACCAGGCCCGAAGCCTCGCCCGACAGGCAGAGGTCGACGCCGCGTTCGATCCAGTCGGCCACGACCCCTGCGTTGGCGGGATCGGGCCGGCCCACGATGACCGAGGCGGGGGCAGGGTGGCTGAGCACCGGCAGGGCGCGGGCGAACCGGTCGGCGGCGTCCGCGACCTGACCGATCTCGAGGATCGGCACGCCTTGCGCCTTCAGCAGGCCGGGATCGCCGATGACCGCGAAGGGCGCGCCTTCGGTGGAGAGCGCTCGCCAGGCGTCGGCGATGATCTCGGGACCGACCCCGGCGGGCTCGCCCATCGACAGGACCAGCGGCCGGGGCGCGGCCATCCGGCTACTTCATCTCGATCAGGGCGTCCGACCGCAGGTCGCGGATGTAGCGGCGCGCCAGCATGGCGAGGTTCTGGTTCTGCAGACGGTTTTCGACCTGCTGGAAGGTCGGGGCGTCGGGACCGCCGGCGCGACGGCCGCAGACGGCCAGAAGGTGCACGCCCAGCGGGGTGCGGACCGGCGAGCTGATCGTACCGACCTCGGCCGCGCGGGCGACCTGCTGGAACTGGGGCGCCAGGTTGGCGATGTCCGATTCCCCGAGGTCGGAGCCGAGAAGGCCCTGTTCTGAGGTGGCGCGCGCCAGAATGTTGTCGCAGGTCAGTTGCGGCTTGATGGCTTCAAGGCGAGCGGTGGCGGCGGCGACATCCGCCTCGGACGCCGTTTCCGGGACCTCGACCATGATCTGCTTCATCGACACCAGGCTGGTGGCGACCCCCGAGCGCTTGTCGCGCATATAGACGATGTAGACCCCGCCATCGACCGGGATCGGGCGCGACAGCTGGCCGACCTGGAGCTGGTCGAGCGCCTGTTGCAGGGCGGGCTGGACGGTGCCCTGGACGACCCAGCCGGCGTCGCCGCCGCGCTGCGCCGACGGGGCGGCCGAGAACTGGCGGGCGACGGCCTGGAAGGGCGCGCCCTGGACCATCTGCTGGACCAGCTGGTTGGCGCCGTTCACGGCGGCCTGCTGACCGCCGACGCGCGCGGCCTCGATGTAGATCTCGCCGATCAGGTACTGGGGCTTGGACGCCGTCTCGGTGAGCTGACGCATGGCCTGTTCGACCGCGGCATGGGAGACCTTGGAACGGCTGTTGAAGCGGCCGCCGACCAGGGCGCGCCAGCCCAGTTCGGTCCGCAGTTGCTCGCGCATGTTCTGGGGGCGGATGCCGCCCTGGGCGAGGAAGTTCATGTAGTTGGCGGGCGTGGTGCCGGCTTCCTGGGCCATGGAGGCGATTTCATCGTCCACCTCGGCGTCGCTGATCACCAGATCCTTGTACTTGGCGATCTCCTCATTCTGGAGCCGCTCCTCGATCAGGGCGTTCAGGGCCTGCTGCTGGATGGCCGGAAGGTTTTCCTCGGTCGGCTGCACCTGGCTCATCGCGATGATCACGAGCATGCGCTGGCGCAGGTCGAAGCTGGTGATGACCTGGTCGTTGACCGTGGCGATCACGCCTTCGGAGATCTGGAACTGCGGCGGCGCGGCGGCCGGACGGGCCGGCGCCTGCTCGGCGGCCGGGTTCAGGGCGCCGGCGGCGGGCGAAGCGGGCGGAGACGCGGGCGGCGTCTGAGTCGGAGCCGGAGCCGGCGCCGTCTGGGCCCAGGCCGGCGCAATGGCCGTGCCTGCGAGAAGCGCGGCGATCGCGACGCCCGTCGTGTTACGCATCAAAGGCATAGTCTGTCCTGGATCCTCAAGAAGCGCCGTCTCGACCCCATTGTGCGGGGAGGTCGCGCCCCTGCAAGCGACGTGTTCATCGGTTGCTGTTTCGTCCGTAGCCTGTACCGCCAAAAGTGGCGAGGTTTAGGCGCACATAAACCCCTTCGGACGGCCCTGAAGGCCGCACGCGGGTGTTGTCCTGGCGGAAACCCAGCTCGAAGCGGAAGCAGTCGTCGTCGAACAGCAGACCGACCTCCGAACGGGTGATCAGGTCGCGCTCAAGATCGGCGATGCCTGTGACCGCCACGCCCCAGTTGCCGTAGACGAACTGCTGGCCCTGCAGCTGGACGAACTCGTAGTTCCGGTTGTTCGGCCCGCCGAGCGGATTCGAGCGGTCGACGATATAGCTGACGGTGGCCACGTTGCGGCGGCCCCAGGTCCCGTCGACGGCGGCTTCGGCCCGGCGGATGTCGCCCGAGCCGTCCAGGGTCGCATGGCCCCAGCCGCGGAAACGGTCGGTCGGCGAGAAGCTGGCCTGGACCACCCAGTCGGAGGTTTGCGACGCCAGACCCGAGGGGTCATAGAGCCTGGACGGACTGTCAGGGATGGACGTCAGGAAGGCGTCTTCGTCGTCCGAGCGCATGCTGCGGCCGACGAAGAGGCTGGCCTTGCGGATGTCGTCCCAACGCAGGGTCGCGCGCGCGCCCGCCGTGAACCGCGAACCGCCTTCGTAGAAGTCGTACCCCGGAAGACGGTCGGTGCGGAACAGGGAGCTTTCGTCCAGCTCGAAGGTCTGGGTGTCCTCGATCGGAATGTGGGGGTCGAGGTCGGCCTTGTTGGAGATCGAGAACTGGGCCAGCGGTTCGATGATCAGGTCCGAGGTCGCGCTGAGGCGCTTGATCATCGGATAGCTGACGTCGATCCCGGCGGTGGCCCGGCCACGGGTGATGATGTTCTCGGCCTCGCTGCCCGGCATGGGCGGCAGGTCCGAGACCGAATAGGCGTCGAAACGGGCGTCGACGAAGGGCTCGTAGCGGATGCCGGAGGGGCTGAAGAAGGTCCGGCGCCATTCGCCCTGCAAGGTGACGCGGCGGCTGTCGACGCCGCCGAAGCCGTCGGTCGATCCGGCCGGAATGACCTCGGGACGCAGGACCGGGGCGCCGACATAGGCGTCGCGCGACAGCGAAACGGCAGAGGCCTTCAGTCGCAGGCGCCCGCCCAGCACCGCCTCGGACGGCTCCCAGCGCGCGTCGACCAGCGGCGCGACCAGCGGCAGGGTCTTGTCGTCCTCGAAGACGTTCAGAGCCGGGGTGACGTCGTTGAACTGGGCGACGCGCAGGCTCTGGATCGAGAAGGCGGCCACCGACAGGTACGAACGTGCGGTCTGGCGCTCGGCGTAGAGCTGGCTGATCAGCCGGCGCTGGTCGCCGTAGTAGAGGCCGTTGTCCTGATAGGGATCGCGGACGTCGTAGCGGTCGAACAGGGTCTTGTCGGAGGTCCGCTCGGCCGTGAAGCCCCAGCGCCACGGGCCGGCGGGATCGAACTTGCCATAGGCCAGGATGTAGCTGCGGCTGGTGCGGTCGCCGTAGTCGACATTGCTCTCGGCGATTCCATCGCCGTCCAGGTCGAAGTCGCCGAAGGACTGGGCGTAGGTATAGCCGCCGCGCGCGACCACCGTGCCGTCCATGAAGCGCCGACGCCATTGCAGGTTCAGGAAGGGCGCGACCCGGGTGTTGATCTGCGGGCTGACGATCCAGTCTTCGGACGGGGAGACCACATGCAGGTAGGGCATCTCGACCGAGACGCCCCGGCCCTCGTCATAGTTGATGATCGGGATCAGCAGGCCCGAGGCGCGATCGACCGTCGGGTCCGGCACGGCGAAGACCGGCAGCCAGAACATCGGGACGCCGCCCACGCGGAAGGTGGCGTTGCGGAACAGGATCGCCCTGAGATCCTCGTCCTGGACCACCTTCTCGGCCTGGATGGCGATGCTGGGGGTCTTGGGATTGCCTTCCGCGTCGCAGATCGCGCAGGGGGTGAACAGGGCGTAGTTGAGTTCCGACACGTGCTCGGAGCGGCGCACGGCCGTGGCGGCCATCAGGCTGGAACCGTTGGACAGGCGGGTGGCCAGATCGACGGCGACCCCGGCCTTGAGGTCGGAATCCAGTTCGATGTGGCTGGCGTAGAGAACGTCGCCCTCGGGGCTGGTGAGCTCGACCTGACGATCGGCGCCGCCGACGCCCTTCTCCATGTCGTAGGTCACCTCGCCGGCGCGCAGCGTATGCCCCTGGAAGCGGGCCAGGACCCGTTCAACGACGCCGCTGGCGGTGATCACATCGCCGGTGCGGGTGGCCTGTTCGGCCTGGATGTAGACGGCCTTGGGCGGCAGTCCGTCGGCGCCGGTCGCCTGCGATTCGGCGGCGGCGGGAGCGGCTTGTGGCGTGGTTTGGGCCGCGGCCTGGCCCGAAAGCCACGGGGCGCAGGCGATCAGGGCGGCGCCGGCCAGAAGCCGGTGTCGCAAGCCAGTGCCCTTTCCCGTCCGCCGGGAGGCGCCGCGTTCAGTCTGCATGCCAACTCAATCCGTAAACCGCCGGCCCCCCGCCGACCGGTCGCTTAGCCGTCTTCGGTATAGAACAGCAAGGTCAAGGCGGCGAGCGCTGTGAGTATCGCCGGCAACCAGGCCGCCACGAACGGCGGCACCACCTCGGCCGAGCCGAAGGCCGAGGACGCCTGGTTCAGGAAGAAGAAGGCGAAGCCCAGCACCACGGCGCCGACCGCCATCTTGGCCAGATCGCCCAGCCGCATCAGGCGCAGGGAGAAGGCCGCGGCCAGGATCGACATGGCCGCGAACATCAGGGGCGTGGCCAGAAGCTGTTGCAGACGCAGCCGGTAGGCGGTGGAGGAGAAGCCGGCATCCTCGATCCGCTGGATCTGGGCGGGCAGGGACCAGAAGGAGGTCGCCTGGGGCCGGGCGAATCGCTCGAAAGCCTCGTCGTCGGCCAGGCTGGAGGGCAGATCCAGGGTGGCGTAGCGCACCGCGCGCTGACCTGTCTGGGCGCCCACGGCGTTGATCAGCCGCCAGCGGCCGGCGCTGAGGCTGGCTGACGGGGCGTCGATCCGCTCGCTGAACATGCGGCGACCGTGCGGGTCGGTCGTGTAGATAAAGAAGGTCACGTCCAGCAGCCGGGCGTTGGCGCGGTCCTGACGGCCGGCGCGGATGACCATCTGGCGCGCGTCCTCGCCTTCGCGGAGCCAGATGGCCTGGTTCTGCTCGTCGGCGCCCAGGGCCGAGCCCGAGATGCGGGCGCGCTCGCGCTGGAACAGGTTGTCGCCGGCCGCCGCCAACGGACCAATGGCCGTGACCGTCAGAACTCCGAGCGCCAGCGCCATTCCCGCCGCCGGCAGAACGAAGCGCCAGGCCGAGATTCCCGCCGCCCGCATGGCGATCAGCTCCGAACGCCGGTTCAGGCTGACGAAGGCCGACAGGGTGCCGAACAGGAAGACGAAGGGCAGCAGCTGGACGATCACCTGCGGCGACTTGATCATCATCAGGCCGACGATGCGCAGGGCCGACAGGTCGGTCTCCGAGCCCAGGCCGCGCGAGATCTCGACGAAGTCGATCAGCATGACCAAGGCGCTGATCACCGCCAGGGCCACGCCCAAAGCGCGCATCTGCTGGATAAGGACATAGCGTTCGATCCGGCCCAGCCGGAACGGGGTGCGAATCTCGCCGCCGCGCAGGGAGAGCTTCATGCGAACCTCGCCTTCAGACGCTCGAGGAGGGGCCAGGTGCGCCGGCGCCGGGGCTTGAGCGCGCGGAACAGCAACCGCAGGGCCAGGGCCGCGGAGGCTAGGGGCAGGACGTACTGGAAGACGTTCAGCCAGCCGTTCCAGGCGCTGGCCGCGACGATGCCGTAGCCCATGATCCGGACCAGCAGGAAGACGCCCGCCGCCTTGGCGATGCGCAGGCTGTAGCCCGAACGGCTGAACTGGCCGCCCATGATGGCCGCCAGCGCCATGGCCATGGCGGTCAGGGCGTAGAGGGGCGAGGAGAGCCGATTGTTGGCCTCGGCCATCAGCTCGCCGCGCGACCCGCTATGGCCGATCAGGTCCGGGGTCGGATTGACCAGCTGCGACATCCACAGATCCGCCGGCTTGTAGCGGATCTTCTCCGAGCTCTCGGTGAACGGGGTCAGGTCGAAGGGCCAGCGATCGAACGACAACTGGTTCAAGACGCCGTCCTTGGAATACTCCTGCGCCGATCCGTTCACCAACGTCAGCGTCGGGGCGCCGTTGATCCGTTCGAACCGGGCCTCGCCCGCGTCCCAGGTCCGCACCGTCTTGCCGTTGTCCAGGTAGACGAACAGGTTCTTGAGCAGGCCGTTCTGCTCGATCTGCTGCACATAGACGGTCAGGCCGCCCGGCCCCTGGACGAAACGGCCTTCCTCGACCAGCAGGGCGGCCAGGTCGGTGCGGATGGCGAAGGCTTCCTGCCGCGCCGTGCGCTGGGCCCAGGGCTGGGCGAACAGGTTCGTGAACAGGGCCAGCAAGGTCACGATCACCGCGATCCGCACCGCCGGAGAGATCACCTGCCACCGCGTCATGCCGCTGGCGAAGGTGGCGGTCAGCTCCTGTTCGCGCTGCAGCCGGGTCAGGGCGATCAGCGAACCCACGAACAGGCCGATCGGCAGGATGACCGAAAACAGCTGCGGCAGGGCCAGCAGGGTCAGTTTGATCATAACCAGAACGCTTTGCCCGCGCTCGACGATGACCTGCAGTTGATCCAGGCTCTGGGACAGCAGGCCGATTCCCGCCAGGGCGCCGCATGCGGCCGCGACAGGCAGGGCGATCTGTTTGAAAAGATAGCGTTGAATCAGGGTCATGCGGCGGCCGGCGAACACCCAGGTTGCGGGCGCGCGTGATGGAGAGCATCTAATACACATCCGGAGCCCCTGCGGACAACCGCGCGGCCTCCCTCCCGAACTGTAGCAAACGACCGGGGCCCAATCCCGGCTGGAGTCGCGTTTCATGAAGATCGAATTTGTCGCCCACGCCGGCGCGTCGGACGTTCTCGCCGTACTGGTTGGCGAGGGCCGCGCCCTGGCTGGAACCGGCCCGGCCCTGGACACGGCGACCTCCGGCGCCCTGACCAGGGCGATGACCGCCAGCCGCTTCACCGGCGCCGCCAACTCCACCCTGACCGTCGCCGCCCCCGTGGGTGTCGAGGCCGCGACCGTCCTGCTGGTCGGGGCGGGCAAGGACGCGCTGGACGACAAGGGTGTCGAAACCGCCGCCGGCGCCGCCTACCACGCGGTCAAGCTGTCGGGCGCCGAGACCCTGACCCTGGACTTCGGCCACCTGACCCCGGAACAGTCGGCCCGCGCCGCCTTCGCCGTGCGTCTGGCCGCCTACACCTTCAACAAATACCGCACGACGCTGAAGCCCGAGAAGATCGCCTCGATCAAGACGATCCAGGTCGTGACCTCGGACCTGCGTGCGACCCAGGCGGCCTTTGAGCCGATGTCGGCCGTCGCCGACGCCGTGACCTTCTCGCGCGACCTGGTCTCCGAGCCCGCGAACGTCCTGTACCCGGCCGAGTTCGCCAAACGGGTCAAGGCGCTGGAATCGCTGGGCCTGAAGGTCGAGATCCTCGGCGAGGCCGAGATGGAGAAGCTGGGCATGTGGACCCTGCTGGGCGTCGGCCAGGGCAGCCGTCGCGAAAGCCAGCTGGCCGTGATCCAGTGGAACGGCGGCGAGCCGGGCGCCCAGCCCCTGGCCTTCGTCGGCAAGGGCGTCTGCTTCGACACCGGCGGCATTTCGATCAAGCCGGCCGACGGCATGGAAGACATGAAGTGGGACATGGGCGGCGCGGCCGCCGTGGCCGGCCTCATGCACGCGCTGGCGGGCCGCAAGGCCAGGGTCAACGCCGTGGGCGTGCTCGGCCTCGTCGAGAACATGCCTGACGGCAACGCCCAGCGTCCGGGCGACGTGGTCATCTCCATGTCCGGCCAGTCGGTCGAGGTGATCAACACCGACGCCGAGGGCCGCCTCGTCCTCGCCGACGCCCTCTGGTACACCCAGGAGCGCTTCAAGCCGAAGTTCATGATCGACCTGGCCACCCTGACGGGCGCCGCCATCGTCGCCGTCGGTCTGGACATCGCCCCGCTCTACGCCAACAGCGAAGACGTCGCCGGTCCGATCCTGGCCGCTGCCGAGAAGGTCGGTGAGAATTTCTGGCGCATGCCGCTGCCGCCCCAGTATGAGCAGCACATCGATTCCAAGATCGCCGACGTGAAGAACACCGGCAACGGCCGCGCCGGCGGTTCGATCACCGCCGCCCTGTTCCTGCAACGCTTCACCAACGGCGTGCCGTGGGCCCACCTCGACATCGCGCCGACCGCCTGGGCCAACAAGTCGCCCAACCCCACCGTTCCGGAAGGCGCCGTCGGCTTCGGCGTGCGCACGCTCGACCGGATGGTGGCGGACAGCTACGAGTCCAAGTGACCGACGCGACCGGCCCGGAAATCTGGTTCTACCACCTCGAGCGGTCGACGCTCGATCAGGTGCTGCCGGAGCTTCTGGGCCGGACGCTTCAGCGTGGCTGG
The DNA here is from genome assembly GCF_058681645.1 of Brevundimonas sp. ALps5. Lineage (NCBI taxonomy): Bacteria > Pseudomonadati > Pseudomonadota > Alphaproteobacteria > Caulobacterales > Caulobacteraceae > Brevundimonas > Brevundimonas sp. ALps5. The sequence goes on from NZ_CM178744.1 coordinate 3,469,034, forward strand.
CGGGCGCTGGTCCGCGTCGCCGGGGAGCACCGACTCGAGGATATCGACGAGCGGCTATGGACCTTTCGCGAGGACAGCTTCCTCGCCCACGGCCGCGCCGACGAGCCGAATGCGGAGCGTCAGCCGATCTTGCTGACGCAATCGATGGAGAACCCGAACGGCGCTCAGGCGCTGTTCATCGTCGACGGCTCAGAACTGGGCGCCACGGAGAGTTACCAGCGATGCTTCATCATCTTCGACGGACGCGACGACACGGCGCTGACCGGCGCACGGCAGCGCTGGAAGGATTTGAAGGGGCAGGGCGCCAACCTGGCCTATTGGAAGCAGACGGACGAGGGCTGGCAAAAGGCGGCCTGATCGTCGCTGGGCTCGCGCTGCTAGCTGGTTGCTCGACCCCGGCTCCGGCCCCAACGCCCGCGCCCGCGGTGGTGGCTCAGGCCCAGGTCTCCCAGCCCGTCGGCACCCGCATGCCCCAGACCGGTCAGGACCTGTGCAAGGCCAATGAGCTGCAATGGCTGGTCGGCCGCAACAAGACCGAGATTCCAGTCCCCGTGGATGTGATCAACCGCCGCGTGGTCTGCACCAGCTGTGCGATCACGGAGGACTATTCCCCGTACCGCCTGAACATCTTCTTCAACGCCCAGACCGAAACGGTCGAACAGGTCCGCTGCGGCTGACCCCTCAAGGAGACGACGCCCGTGAAAACCTCTGCGCTTCTCTCGACCCTGATCGCCTTCTCCGCCCTGGCCGCCTGCGCGCCTGTCGAGGGTGGAGGCGCGACCCCCGCGCCGCCATCGAACGAGCTTGGCCAGTGCAAGGCCGACGCCTATCGCAGCTATATCGGCAAGAACCGGTCCGAGCTGCCGGCCGCAGCGCCGGGCGAGACGCGTCGTGAGGTCTGCACCACCTGCGCCATGACCATGGACTTCAACCCGAACCGGGTGAACATCGTCTATGAGACCGCGACCAACCGGATCACCGAGGTGAAGTGCGGATGAGGGCGCTAGCTGTCCTCGTCACCGGCGCGGCCCTGACCGGCTGTATGGCGACGCCGCCGGAGACCGGCGGACCGACTCCGCCCCAACGGTGCGACGCCTCGGCGGCCCAGTCGCTGGTCGGCTCGCACGTCGGGGCGGTGGACTTCGCGCCCGGCGCCAATGTCCGGATCGTCTGCACGACCTGCGCCACGACCCGCGACTACCGGCCGGACCGGCTGAATATCCGGTTCGACCAGCAGACGGGGATCATCAAGGCGGTGGACTGCGGCTAGCGGGTCCGGGCGGCGTAGAGCTCGCCCAGGCGGTCCGGCGTGCCCGGAATCCGCTCCAGGTGCGGGTAGCGCAGGCCGTCGTGGTAATCGAGGCTGACGGTCCGGTAGCGGTCGCCGTCCTTGACGATCAGTTCGATCGGCGTGGTCGTGTCCTTGGCCGCCTTGATGGCGTCCGTCAGGTTCGAGGCCGAGGCGGCCTCGCCGTTGACGGCGACGATCGACATGCCGATAGCCAGACCCGCCTTGAAGGCCGGGCCGTCCCACTGCACCGCCGAGATGCCGTTCTCGCCGTTGGTCTGCAGGCCGATGGAGTACATGAAGTTGTTGCGCTTCAGCCCGCCCTCCAGCGTCTTCTGCCAAGGGCTCTTGGTGTCGGTGTAGACGAGGCGGTAGCCGCCGCGCGCCAGACCATCCAGCGGCGCGCCGGGGCCGTGCCCGTCCAGACGGGTGCGCAGGAAGGTCGCCCAGTCGTTCTCGACCACCCCGTTCAGCGCCGCGACCACGTCGTCGAAGGTGTAGGGCGCCTCGTTGTATTCTCCGTCGTGGGTGCCGAAGAAGGCTTTGGCGAAGTCGTCCAGACCCTTGCGGCCGTTGGTCTTCTCCCGGATCAGGGTGTCGGCGTCGAGCCAGATCAGCTGGCCCTCGACGTAGTAGTCCTCGTCGCGCTGCTCGCTCAACCAGCCCTTGGGGCGGCGCATGGAGATGATCGGGTCGTTGACCGTGTCCTGCATCGCCCGCCACGAGCGGCCGACCCGGTTGTCATAGGTCGCGGCGTCCATGGCCAGGGCGTCCAGCGCCTGATCCTTCGTCATCAGCCCCGAGCGGGCGGCCAGCACCTTGCCCCAGAACTGGGTCTGGCCCTCATAGACCCACAGCAGCTCGTTCTGCAGGGGCGTGTTGTAGTTGGGAACGTACTGCCCCGCCGGACGCCGCCACTTGCCGTTCCAGGAGTGGGTGTATTCGTGGGCCAGCAGGTCGCGGTCGCCGAACTGGTTGTCCCAGTCGGTGAAGAAGGCCGGATCGACGCTGTCCTCGGACGAGCGGTGGTGCTCCAGCCCGATCCCGCCCAGCCGGTCGGTCATGGCCATCAGGAAGTTGTAGTGGTCGAAGTGGCGCGCGCCGTACAGGCGATCCGCCTGGGTCACCAGCGACCGCAGGATGGCGATCTGGGCGTCGGTCGGGGCGATATTCGAGGCGCTGTCGGCGAAGATGTCGAGCTTGACCGGCGAGCGGCCGCCCGGATCCAGATCGATCTGACGGAAGTGGACCCCGGCCATCAGCGGGCTGTCGATCAGGACGTCGAGGGTCACCGGTTTGAAGGTGGTCACGTCGCCCTGGGTGGACGCGGTCTCCAGCGCCGTGCCGAAATTCCAGCCGGACGGCAGCTTCACGCTGGTTTGCGTCGTGATGTTGTGGTGCCAGCGGCCCGCCGGATAGAGCAGCATCTTCTCCCACTGGGCGTTCAGCATCTCGGCCGTCATGGTCACGCGGCCCTGGGCGCCCGCCGTCGGCGACAGGTGCTGGAAGTCGGCGCTGATCTCGGTCACGCCCTCGGGCACCACCAGATGGAAGGCGAAGCTCTCGACCGGGTCGCGCGTCCACTCCAGACGCTGACCATTGGCGGTGATGATCAGGCCGGCCAGCTGGGTGATCGGGCCGTCGGGGCCGTGGTCGCCGGGCAGCCAGGCGGGGAAGAAGAGGGTCAGCGGACCGGCGCTCTCGACCGGAATGGTCTCATGGACGCTGAAGATACGGCGGTTCAGGTCGGTCGCGTCGACGTCCAGCTTCACGACGCCGGGCCAGGGCCTGTCCACCACCGCGGGGATCGGCGCCATCGTCGTATAGGGCGTCACGGCGGGGGCTGCCGTCTGAGCGAGAGCCGGGAGCGCGGAGGACGCAAGCAACAGGGCGGCGAGGGCGGGGCGGGCGAAGCGGACCATGGACAGACTCGAACTGACGCGGCGGGGGAGGCGGGAAACAACGCCCGGGCTCGGCCTGCGTCAAGTCGCCGCGCCTCATGAAGTGTCACGAGCCGGTGTTTCAGGAGCGAAATCCGCTTGCATCCGGCGACGCTTCGGGGCGTAGCTTCGCGCATCGCCGTTCAGGATGACCTCATGTCGAAGCCGCTTCTCCTCGCCGCCGCCGTCGCAGCCCTGGGGGCGACGGCCCTGTCCGGTTGCGTGATCATCGCCGCCGACGGAGGCGACAAGACCATCGTCACCATGCCGGGCGAGCAGCTGACGCGGGTGGAGGAGAACGCTTACGCCGCCGCCATCGCCGATCCGCTGCGTCCCGCCGAGGAGGTCGCCCGCGATCCCCTGCGCAAGCCCGCCGAGATGATGGCCTTCGCCCAGCTGGACGCCGGGGACCGCGTCGCCGACATCCGGCCCGAGGAAGGCTATTTCACCCGCCTGTTCGCCAAGGCCGTCGGCCCGTCGGGCCGGGTCTACGCCTTCGTGCCCAATCAGACGGCCGGCAAGGAAAACGCCTACGGTGACACGCTCGCCGCCGCCTATCCGAACGTGAACCGGATCACCGGCAGCCTCGACACCATGACCTTCCCCGAGCCGCTGGACGTGGTCTTCATGGGGCAGGAGTACCACGACTTCACCATCCCCCGGTTCGGCGTCGATGTGGCGAAGATGAACGCGGCGGTGTTCGCCGCGCTCAAGCCGGGCGGCCTCTATGTCATCCTCGACCACCAGGCCGCGCCGGGTTCGGGCATCAGCGTCTCGGGCACCCTGCACCGCATCGAGGGCGCTGAGCTGCGCCGCGAGGTCGAGGCCGCGGGCTTCGTCTTCGCCGGCGAGACCTCGGCCGTGGCCAATCCCGAGGACGACCACACCCTGACCGTCTTCGACCCCGCCATTCGCGGCAAGACGGACCAGTTCGTCTATCGCTTCCGCAAGCCGGGCTGATTCCGGAAGGCTGGGGTAACCTCGGCCGTTCGCGGTCGTATTCAATCAAGCGCCGCTAAAGGCGCAAGGGAGGCTGACATGAAGCGTTCGTTCGTCCTGGCCGTTTCGGCCGCCGTTCTTCTGGCCACCGGCGTCGCGGGCGCGGCCGTCGCCCAGATGCATATGGAGCCGTCCGCCTATACGGCAGCCCTGGCCGACCCGGTCCGCACCGACGCCGACAAGGCGCGCGATGAGGGCCGTCACACCGCCGAGACCCTGGCCTTCGCCGAGGTCATGCCCGGCCAGACCATCGGCGACATGATCATCGGCGGCGGCTATTTCACCCGCGTCTTCGCCGCCGCGACCGGTCCGTCCGGCAAGGTTATCGCCTGGCAACCGGCCCAGTTCATCGGCTTCCAGGCTTCCTACGCCGACGCCATCGCCGCAGCCGACGCCCTGCCCAACGTCGAGGGCATCCGCTCGCCGCTCGGCGCGCCCGAGTTCCCGGCGGGGATGGATCTGGTCTTCACGGCCCAGAACTATCATGACCTGCACCTGAAGCCCTTCGCGGCGGATACGGCGGCCAAGACCAATGCGGCGGTGTTCGCGGCGCTCAAGCCCGGCGGCCTCTATGTCATCGTCGACCACTACGCCGCCGCCGGTTCGGGCCTCGCCGCCGCCGACAGCCTGCACCGCATCGACCCGGCCATCGTCAAGGAAGAGGTCGAGGCCGCCGGCTTCGTGCTGGAAGACCAGAGCGACATCCTGAAGAACGACGCCGACCCCCTGACCGCCAATGTCTTCGATCCGGCGATCCGGGGCCACACCAGCCAGTTCATGCTCAAGTTCCGCAAGCCGGCGTGATCAAAGGCGTTCTCGCCGCCGTCCTGCTGCTGACGGCGGCGGCCCATTCTCCGGGAGAAGGCGGCCGCCCCGTGCCCTACACGGTCGCGCCGGGTCTGTTCGACGCGTCGAAGCCGGACCTCGGCCTGACCCCGGCGCGGGGCACGGAGACCTTCACCGTCTTCCGACCGGGGGAGGGGACCGATCACTTCAGCAACGGCGTCTCACTGATCGCCTTCCACGGGCGGCTCTACGCCCAGTGGCAGTCGTCGCCGCGTGACGAGGACTCGCCCGACACCCGGGTGATGTTCGCCTCCAGCGCCGACGGCGAGCGCTGGACCGCCCCGGTCGAACTGGCGCCTCCGGGGCAGGGCGGGCGGATGGTCTCAAGCGGCGGCTGGACGACCGACGGCCGGACCCTGGTCGCCTACCTCAACGTCTGGCCCAACGGCTTCCAGTCCGGCGACGGCGGTCAGACCGCTTACCGCACCAGCATGGACGGCCAGAGCTGGGCCGAGTCACGGTCGGTTCTGGCGGCGGACGGCTCACCCATCGACGGCGTGATCGAGCAGGACCCACACCGCTTCGGCGACCGCACCGTCGGCGCCTTCCACATGCGTCCGGGTATGATCGCGACCCCGGCCTTCACCGACGATCCGCTCGGCGTCTCCGGCTGGACCCTCGGTCGGATGACCCATCTGGACCGCGCGCCGACGCCTGCCGGCGCTCCCGCCCACGAAAGCCGCCTCAGCCGCGAGATCGAGCCCAGCCTGTTTCAGGCCGGGGACTGCGCCGTCATGGTCTTCCGCGACGAGGACCTCAGCTTCCGCCAGCTGGCCTCCGAAAGCTGCGACCGGGGCGTCAACTGGTCCACGCCGGTGGTCACCGCCATGCCCGACAGCCGCGCCAAACAGAGCGCGGGCAACCTGCCGGACGGCACGGCCTTTCTCGTCAATGCGCCCAACGCCGACCGGGTCCGCATCCCCCTGGCCGTGACCGTCAGTCGCGACGGCCGGACCTTCGGCCGGTCCTTCCTGCTGCGCGGGCAGGGCGACCTTCAGCCCTTGCGCTACGAGGGTCAGTACAAAAGACCCGGCTATCACTACCCCAAGAGCACCGTCTGGAACGGCTTCCTCTGGGTCGGCTACGCCACGAACAAGGAGGATGTACAGGTCACGCGCGTCCCCTTGGGCGCGCTGACGGGCGATTGAGAACCGTTATCAATTATCGGTTTAGGACAATTTGTCCTTGTCATCGCGTGGACACCGGGGGTCTATCGGCGCAAATACCCGCCACGTTTTCCGCGCGAAAGTCCGCCCAGTTGTACGACTACAAGGCCGCCTTCGAATCCGCCGTCGAGCAGGTGAAGAGCGAGGGACGCTATCGCGTCTTCGCCGACCTGAAGCGCGTGCGCGGCCAGTTCCCCAAGGCGGTGCGGCGGCGCGAGGACGGGTCGGAGCAGGACGTCGTCATCTGGTGCTCCAACGACTACCTCGGCATGGGGCAGAATCCGGTCGTGCTGGACGCCATGCAGGCCGAGATCGACGCCGTGGGCGCCGGGGCCGGCGGCACCCGCAACATCTCGGGCACGACGCGCTCGGCCGTGGACCTGGAGGCCGAGCTGGCCGCCTGGCACCAGAAGGAAGCCGCGCTGCTGTTCACCTCGGGCTATGTGGCCAATGAGGCGACGCTGACGACCCTGCAGCGCATCCTGCCGGGCCTGATCATCTTCTCCGACAGCCTGAACCACGCCTCGATGATCGCCGGCATCCGCAACGGCGGCTGCGAGCGGCACGTGTTCATGCACAACGATCTGGCGCATCTGGAGCAGCTGCTGGCCGCCGCGCCCGCCGATGCGCCCAAGCTGGTCGCCTTCGAGAGCGTCTACTCCATGGACGGCGACATCGCCGACCTGGCCGGCACGATCGCCCTGGCCCGCAAATACGGCGCCCTGACCTATCTGGACGAGGTCCACGCGGTCGGCCTCTACGGCGCGACCGGCGCCGGCGTCGCCGAGCGTGACGGGGTGCTGGACGGCATCGACATCGTCGAATGCACCCTCGGCAAGGCCATCGGCGTCATGGGCGGATACATCGCCGCCGATGCGGTCATCGTGGACGCGGTGCGCAGCTGGGCTTCGGGCTTCATCTTCACCACCAGCCTGCCGCCGGCCCTGACCGCCGGAGCGCTCGCCTCGGTGCGTCACCTCAAGGCCCATCCGGAACTGCGCGTCGCCCATCAGGAGCGGGCCCAGACGCTGAAGGACCGCTTCGCCGCCGCCGGCATCCCGGTCATGCCGAGCGAGAGCCACATCGTTCCGGTCTTCGTCGGCGATCCGGTCCACACCAAGATGATCTCGGACATGCTGCTGGAAGAGTTCGGCGTCTACGTCCAGCCGATCAACTATCCGACCGTGCCCAAGGGCACCGAGCGCCTGCGCTTCACGCCCTCGCCGAACCACGACGACGGCATGATGGACGCCCTGGTCAGCGCCATGGACCAGCTCTGGACCCACTGCCACATCGCCCGGATGCCTTCGGCGGCGTGATGTCGGAAGGTGGCCTCGGACAGGTCATCGTCGAGAAGACCCGCAACGGAACCTATCTGAAGGTCACCGCCGTCCATGTGGCGACCGGAACCGAGGCCACGGCCGTCGGCCCGGCGATGGAGCCCAAGGCCGTCGAGCGGCTGGCGGTCGCGAAATTGCGACGGATACTCGGTGTCTGACGTCACGGGTCCGACACAAGATGTTGTGGTTGACCCCTCTCGGGACTAGATAGGGCGCCTTCAGATTGCCGGGGACGCCTGTGACCATCACCACCCATGCCGACTACTTCTCGAAGTCTCTCGCGGACGCCGATCCGGACGTCTTCAAGGGCATCCAGGGCGAGCTGGGGCGGCAGCAGGAGCAGATCGAGCTGATCGCGTCCGAGAACATCGTCTCGAAGGCGGTGCTGGAGGCTCAAGGCTCTGTCCTGACGAACAAATACGCCGAGGGCTATCCCGGTCGCCGCTACTACGGCGGCTGCGAATACGTCGACGTGACCGAGGACTTGGCCCGCGAGCGCGCCAAGGAACTGTTCGGCTGCGCCTTCGCCAACGTCCAGCCCCACTCGGGCGCCCAGGCCAACCAGGCGGTCTTCTTCGCCCTGCTGCAGCCCGGCGACACCTTCCTCGGCATGGACCTGGCCTGCGGCGGCCACCTGACCCACGGCTCCCCGGCCAACCAGTCCGGCAAGTGGTTCCGCCCGGTGACCTACAAGGTCCGCGAGGACAACCATCTGATCGACTACGACCACGTCGCCGAGATGGCCGAGAAGGAAAGGCCCAAGTTGATCGTGGCCGGCGCCTCGGCCTACAGCCGTCACATCGACTTCAAGCGCTTCCGCGAGATCGCCGACAGCGTCGGCGCCTATCTCTTCGTCGACATGGCCCACTATGCGGGTCTGATCGCGGGCGGCGCCTATCCGGACCCGCTGCCTCACGCCCACGTCGTGACCACGACCACTCACAAGACCCTGCGCGGTCCGCGCGGCGGCATGATCCTGTCCAACGACGTCGACCTGGGCAAGAAGATCAACTCGGCCGTCTTCCCCGGTCTGCAGGGCGGGCCGCTGGAGCATGTCATCGCCGCCAAGGCCGTGGCTTTCGGCGAGGCGCTCAAGCCCGAGTTCAAGGTCTATGCCAAGCAGGTCGTGGCCAACGCCCAGGCTCTGGCCGGCGTCCTGGTCGAGCGCGGCCTGGCCATCGTCTCGGGCGGCACCGACAGCCATCTGATGCTGGTCGACCTGCGTCCCAAGGGCGTGACCGGCAAGGCGACCGAGCTTCAGCTCGAACACGCCCTGATGACCTGCAACAAGAACGGCGTCCCCTTCGACACCGCCCCGTTCACCGTCACTTCGGGCGTTCGCCTGGGCACCCCGGCCGGCACGACGCGCGGCTTTGGCGAGGAGGAGTTCAAGTCGATCGGTCACTGGATCGCCGACGTCGTCTCCTCGATGAACGGCGGCGACGAGGCCGATCCGGCGGTGATCGCCGAGGTCGCGGGCAAGGTGCGCGAGCTCACGCGCCGCTTCCCGATCTACGGATAAGCCTCGGATGAAGTGCCCCTTTTGCGGACATCAGGACACCCAGGTGAAGGACAGCCGGCCGTCTGACGACGGTTCGGCCATCCGACGTCGCCGGTCCTGCCCGAACTGCAACGGGCGCTTCACCACCTTCGAGCGGGTGCAGCTGCGCGAGCTGGTCATCCTGAAGCGCAACGGTCGCCGCACGCCTTTCGAACGCGACAAGCTGGAGCGGTCGCTGAACGTCGCCCTGCGCAAGCGCCCCGTCCAGGCCGAGCAGGTCGAGCAACTGGTCAGCCGCATCACCCGTCAGCTGGAAAGCCTGGGCGAGACCGAGATCCCGTCCAGCGTCGTCGGCGACTTCATCATGAAGGCGCTGAAGGGCGTCGATGAGGTCGCCTATGTCCGCTACGCCTCGGTCTACAAGGACTTCCGCCACACCGGCGACTTCGCCCGCTTCCTCGGCGACGAAGGCCTGGACGAGACCTGATGCGGCCCCCTGAATTGCGTCCAAGGATCACCCTGAAGATCGCGACGTCGCTGGACGGCCGTATCGGCACCTCGACAGGCGAGAGCCAGTGGATCACCGGCCCCGAGGCCCGGCTGCAGGGCCACCGTCTGCGCGCGGCGGGCGACGCCATCCTGGTCGGCGTCGAGACGGTGCTGGCCGACGACCCGCGCCTGACCGTCCGTCTGCCCGAGAGCGAGGCCGGCGTCCGGATCGAGAAGGCCGACCCCCTGCGTGTCGTGCTGGACAGCCGCTTGCGCACCCCGTCCTTCGCCCGTCTGGCCAAGGCCGGGACCCTGATCATCACCACGCGTGAGCCGCATCCGGTCGGCGGGGCCGAGGTGGTGCAGGTCGCGGGTGACGCCCAGAACCGCCCGACCATCGAGGCCATTCTGGAACTGCTCTACGCCCGGGGCGTGCGCGATCTGATGATCGAGGGCGGCGGCCGGGTCGCGGCGGCCTTCGTCACGGCCGGCGTCGTGGACGCCATCGACTGGTTCCGCGCCCCGATCCTGCTGGGCGGAGACGGCCGTCCAGGCGTTGCGGCCCTGTCGCTGGCGCGTCTCGCGAACGCTCCGAAGTTCCGGCGTCTTGCGGTGGAGGCTCTGGGTGACGACCTGTGGGAGCGCTACGAAAGGGTCTCCTGATGTTTACGGGAATAATCACTGACATCGGCCGCGTCCGCGCGGTCACCGAGACCAATCGCGACCGCCGCTATGAGATCGAGACCGTCTGGGACGTCTCGGGCATCGACATGGGCGCCTCCATCAGCCACGCGGGCTGCTGCCTGACCGTAGTGGAGAAGGCTGACGGCTGGTTCGCGGTCGAGGTTTCCGACGAGACGCTCAGCAAGACCACCCTCGGCGGCTGGAAGACCGGCGACCCGGTCAATCTGGAGCGCGCCGCCAGGCTGGGCGACGAAATGGGCGGCCATGTCGTCTCGGGTCACGTCGACGGTCTGGGTAAGGTCGTTTCCATCGAGCCGGTCGGCGGATCGCACCGGATCGTGGTCGAGGCCCCGGCGCCCCTGCATCGCTACATCGCCGCCAAGGGCTCGATCACGGTCGATGGCGTGTCCCTGACGGTCAACGCCGTGGACGGCCGGAACTTCGACCTGAACATCATCCCCCACACCTGGGAAGCGACCACCCTGGGCCGTTTGCAGCCCGGCGACGCCGTGAACCTCGAAATCGACATGCTGGCGCGCTATCTCGCGCGCTGGCAAGAGACCGCGTAATGAACACAATCCAGCTTTCCTCGGACATGCTCTCCAGTCCGATCAGCCCGATCGAGGACATCCTCGAGGACGCCCGCAACGGACGCCCCTACATCCTCGTCGACGCCGAGGATCGCGAGAACGAGGGCGACATCATCATCCCGGCCCAGTTCGCGACGCCGGATCAGATCAACTTCATGGCCCGCCACGCGCGCGGCCTGATCTGCCTGGCCATCACCGCCGAGCGCGGCCGCCAGCTGCGCCTGCCGCCGATGACGGCCGACAACCGCACCTCCATGGGCACGGCCTTCACCGTCTCGATCGAGGCGAAGGAAGGCGTCACCACCGGCATCAGCGCCGCCGACCGCGCCCGCACGGTCCAGGCCGCCGTTGACCCGAACAAGGGCGCCGACGACATCGTCTCGCCCGGCCACGTCTTCCCCCTGATCGCCCGCGACGGCGGCGTTCTGGTCCGCACGGGTCACACCGAGGCGGCCGTGGACATCAGCCGCATGGCCGGCCTGACCCCGGCGGGCGTGATCTGCGAGATCATGAACGAGGACGGCACCATGGCCCGGATGCCGGACCTGGTCGCCTTCGCCCAACTGCACGGGCTGAAGATCGGCACCATCGCCGACCTGATCGCCTATCGCCGCCGCACCGAACGCTATGTCGAACGGGTCATGGATCAGCCGTTCGAGAGCGTGCATGGCGGGCCTTTCCGCCTGATGCTGTATCGCGACACCATTGAGGGCGGCGAGCACGTCGCCCTGGTCCACGGCCGCATCGAACCCGGCAAGCCGACCCTGGTCCGCATGCACCAGGTCGATTTCGCCGCCGACCTGCTGGGTCACCGCGAGGATCGCCAGAACTATATCCCCGCCGCCCTGAAGCAGATCTCTGACAGTGGCGAGGCCGGCGTCGTCGTCTTCCTGCGCGATCCCTCGCTGCAGAGCCTGGCCGAGCGCCTGTCGGGCGCCGAGAAGCCGGCCGTGAACGACCGCGCCATCAAGGCCTATGGCCTGGGCGCCCAGATCCTGCTGGACCTCGGGGTCCGCGATATGATCGTGATGAGCTCGACCCGCCCCGAGCCGACCGCGCTGGAAGGCTACGGCCTGCGCATCGTCGGCTGGCGCGGCATGAACGGAGAAGACCAATCCTGACCGAACCGATCCGCGTCCTCATCGTTGAGGCGCGCTACTACGACGAACTGGCCGACGCCCTGCTGGACGGGGCGAAGGACGCCCTGCGCGCCCAGAACGTGGCCTTTGACGTCGTCACGGTGCCCGGCGCCCTCGAGGTCCCGACCGCCATCGCCCTGGCCGACGAGGCCGGCAAATATCCGACGGCCCCGCGCTACGATGGCTTCGTGGCGCTCGGCTGCATCATTCGCGGCGAGACCTACCATTTCGAGATCGTCTCGGATCAGTCGGCCGCGGGCCTGATGCAGCTCGGCCTCAAGGGTCTGGCGATCGGCAACGGCATCCTGACGACCGAGGACGAGGACCAGGCCTGGGCCCGTGCGCGGATCAGCGAAGGCGACAAGGGCGGCGGCGCCGCGCGGGCTGCGCTGGACCTGATCGCCTTGCGCAAACGCCTCCGGCATGGTCTTGCGGCGCAATGACCGAACCCAACAGCATCCAGTCCGTCCTGCAGCAACTCGCCGAGAGCGAGAAGGAGCGCGCTGAGCCGTCCCTGACCTCGCGCCAGCGCCGCGCGCGCACCGTCGCGCGTCTGGCCGCCGTCCAGGCCCTGTACCAGATGGAACTGGCCGGCGAGGGCGTCGAGACGGTCATCACCGAATTCTCCAACCACCGCTTCGACGCCGACATCGAGGGCGAGCCCCTGGCCGAGGCGGACGAGGAGTATTTCGCCGGCATCGTGCGCGGCGTGATCGAGAACCAGCGCGAAATCGACACCGCCGTGAAGGCGCGTCTGGCCTCCAACTGGCGCATGGAGCGTCTGGACGCCACCCTGCGCGCCCTGCTGCGTTGCGGAGCCTGGGAGCTGGCACACCAGCCCGAGGTGCCGCGCGAGATCGTCATCGACGAATATGTCGAGCTGGCGAAGGCCTTCTTCGACGAGGCTGAGGCCAAGTTCGTCAACGCCGCTCTGGACGGCGTCGCCCGCGACGTGCGCCCGAAGGCCTGAGGCCATGCCCGCCGTCGACGTGTCCGGCGAGTTCGAGACCATCGCGAAACTGCTGGCGCCCCTGGCCCACCCCGAGTGGGGCAGGGGGCTGGTCGACGACGTCGCAGTCGTGCCGACCCGGCCGGGCTTCGACCTGGCCCTGACCAAGGACGCCCTGGTCGAGGGCGTGCACTTCCTGCCCGAAGACCCGCTGGACACGGTCGCGCAGAAGCTGCTGCGCGTGAACCTGTCGGATCTGGCGTCCAAGGGGGTGGAGCCGTTCGGATACCTGCTGGCTTGCCACTGGTCGCCGCGCTGCGGCTGGCCTGAGCGTCAGGCCTTCGCCGAGGGGCTGGCGCGCGACCAGAAGGCGTTCGGCATTCATCTGCTGGGCGGGGACACGGTCGTCACGCCCGGCCCGGCTTCCTTCTCCGTTACCCTGATGGGCTGGGCCAAGGCGGGCAGGGTGGTGAGCCGGAGCGGCGCCCGTCCCGGCGACGCCGTCTTCGTCACCGGCCGGATCGGCGACGGCTTCCTGGGCCTCCGGGCGGCGCAAGGCGCGCTGACGCTGGCGCCCGAGCGCATCGCGGCCCTGACCGACCACTATCGCCGTCCCATGCCCCAGACGGCCTTCGCCGAGGTCATTCGCGACATGGCCACCGCCTCGCTGGACGTCTCCGACGGCCTGATCGCCGACATCGGCCATATCGCCGAAGCCTCGGGCGTCGGGATCGAGATCGATCTGGAGCGGACGCCAGTGTCGCTGGCCGGTCAGGCCTGGCTGGAGACCCGCGTCGACCGTCAGGCCGCCTTCGAACAACTGGCCACCGGCGGTGACGACTATGAGATCGCCTTCACCGCCCCCGCTTCCGACGAGTCGGCCCTGCGGCGCGAGGGCGAGCGTCGCCATGTCCGGCTGACGCGTATCGGTCAGGTGATCGAGGGGGCGGGCGTCGGCGTCCGTTTCGACGGGCGGTCGATCGAGGTGACCCGGGCCGGCTGGACCCACGGCTGACCCCATCCGCTGACGGTGATCGGTGAAACAGAATCCTAACCCCCGCTGGTTAGGGTTACCCCATGCGCCGCAGAGACCTTATCGCCGCCGGAACCGCCGTCGCCCTGGCCGCGCCGGTCATCGCCGCCACCCCGGCCCTCGCCAGCAGCCCGAAGAAGGAAGAGGCGGGCGCCGAGCCGGCCGACAAGACGGTCAGCATCCGCGCCGTGGGTCTTCCGGTCGTCGTCGATGGCCGCATCCGCAACTATGTCTTCGTCAATCTGAAGCTCCACCTTGCGGCTGAGCCCAAGGTGGAGGATATCCAGAACAAGGAAGCCTTCTTCCGCGACGCCTTGGTGCGGACCGGACATGGCGCCCCCTTCACCCTGCCGGATGACTGGAACACGCTCAGCGACAACAAGATCAACGCCGCCATGATGGCCATCGCCGGCGTCGTCGTTCCCCATGCGATCACCAGGGTCGAAGTCACCCGCCAGACGCCGCGCCGCCGCATGAGCGCGCCCGTGACCGAGACGGTCCCGGACCCCTATCTCACGCCGGACGGCTCCGACGCTTCGCCCGACGGCGTCGCCTCGACCCTCTAGGCGTTTCCTCCCCGAACACTCCTTCCAAAGACCCTTCGAAGATCACGGTTGCGTCATCACGGCGCATGCGGCACGGTCATGCGGCAAATCCCGAGTGACCGCAGTTCTGCGGTCGTTGCGCACGGGGGAGCCGGAAGGCGGATAGAGGCCAAAAGGCCCGCCGCGCCAAGGAGCCGGGCGCCTTTTGCAAGGGCATGGAAACGCCAATGAATCATATACTTACGCTGGTCTTTGGGGCCGGCGTCCTGGGGGTGCTGTACGGCCTCGCCCAGACGGCCGTGCTGATGAAGGCCGGCACCGGCAACGACAAGATGCGGGAAATCGCCGCCGCCATTCAGGAAGGCGCCTCCGCCTACTTGCGGCGGCAGTACACCACCATTGGCCTGGTCGGGGTGGTCATCCTGATCGCCGCCTATCTGCTGATCGGCCCCTATGCAGCGGTTGGCTTCCTGATCGGGGCGGTGCTTTCGGGCGCCGCCGGTTACGCCGGAATGTTGATCTCGGTCCGCGCCAACGTCCGCACGGCACAGGCCGCGTCGGAAAGTCTCGCCAAGGGACTGGATCTGGCCTTCCGCTCGGGCGCCATCACCGGGATGTTCGTCGCCGGCGGGGCCCTGCTGGGCGTCTCGGGCTATTTCGCGGTGCTGGTCCTGCATATGGGGCTTGAGCCGACGAGCCGAGAGGTCGTCGACGGCCTGGTGGCCCTGGGCTTCGGCGCCTCGCTGATCTCCATCTTCGCCCGTCTGGGTGGCGGCATCTTCACCAAGGGCGCCGACGTGGGCGGCGACATGGTCGGCAAGGTCGAGGCCGGCATCCCCGAGGACGATCCCCGCAACGCCGCCACCATCGCGGACAATGTGGGCGACAATGTCGGCGACTGCGCCGGCATGGCCGCCGACCTGTTCGAGACCTATGCGGTGACCACGGTCGCCACCATGGTCCTGGCCGCCATCTTCTTCCGCGGCTCCGACGCCGTCGGGACGATGATGCTGCTGCCGCTGGCCATCTGCGGCATCTGCATCGTCACCTCCATCATCGGCAGCTTCTTCGTCCGTCTGGGCAAGAAGCAGAACATCATGGGCGCCCTGTATCAGGGCCTGATCGTCACCGGCATCCTGTCCGTCGGCGCGGTCTGGTGGGTGATCACGACCCTGGTCACCGGCCCGGTCACCACCGGCGACGGCCTGGTCATCGAACCGATGAACCTGTTCTGGTCCGGCGTCGTCGGCCTCGCGGTCACCGCCGCCATCGTGGTGATCACCGAATACTACACCGGCTCGGGCTTCCGTCCGGTCCGTTCGGTGGCCAACGCCTCGGTCTCGGGTCACGGCACCAACGTCATCCAGGGTCTGGCCGTCTCGCTGGAGGCGACCGCCCTTCCGGCCTTGACCATCATCGTCGGCATCGTGGCCAGCTTCCAGCTGGCCGGGCTGTTCGGCATCGCCATCGCCACCACCACCATGCTGGGCGTGGCGGGGATGATCGTGGCGCTGGACGCCTTCGGCCCCGTCACCGACAACGCCGGCGGCATCGCCGAGATGGCCGGACTTCCTTCGGAAGTGCGCCACTCGACCGACGCCCTCGACGCCGTCGGCAACACCACCAAGGCCGTGACCAAGGGCTATGCCATCGGTTCGGCCGGCCTCGGCGCCCTGGTGCTGTTCGCGGCCTATACGTCCGACCTGAAGTACTTCTCGGCCAATCCGGCGGACTATCCCTTCTTCGCCGGGATGGGCGCCGTCGCCTTCGATCTGACCAACCCCTATGTCGTCGTCGGCCTGCTGTTCGGGGGGCTGCTGCCCTTCCTGTTCGGCGGGATGTCGATGATGGCGGTGGGGCGCGCGGCCGAGTCGGTCGTCGCCGAGGTGCGCCGCCAGTTCCGTGAGAACCCGGGCATCATGACCTATCAGGTGAAGCCGGAATACGGACGGGCCGTCGACATCCTGACCAGGGCGGCGATCCGCGAGATGATCGTGCCGTCGCTTCTGCCGGTGCTGTCGCCGATCGTCCTGTTCGTCGCCATCCTGTTCCTGGCGGACAAGGCCAACGCCTTCGCGGCTCTCGGCGCCATGCTGATGGGCGTCATCGTGACCGGCCTGTTCGTGGCCATCTCGATGACCTCGGGCGGCGGCGCCTGGGACAACGCCAAGAAGGTGATCGAGGAGGGCTTCACCGATAAGACCGGCGTCCTCCACGGCAAGGGCTCCGAGGCCCACAAGGCCGCGGTCACCGGCGACACGGTCGGGGATCCCTACAAGGACACCTCCGGTCCGGCGGTGAACCCGATGATCAAGATCACCAACATCGTCGCCCTGCTGCTCCTGGCGGTGCTGGCGAGCGGCAAGATCGGCTGATCGCGCGGATCGTATCCTCCCCGTTCGCCGCTTGGCGAATGGGGAGGGGGACCGCGAAGCGGTGGAGGGGCTCTGGATACGCGAAGACCCCCTCCGTCTCTTCGCTTTGCTACGAGCCACCTCCCCACGCCTTCGGCGCAGGGAGGAGACCAAAGGAAACGCCCCGGAGAGCGATCTCCGGGGCGTTTTTGTATTCCGATAGGTTTGGCGTTTAGTCCGGGCGGCGTTGGCCGGGGACGTCCTCGTCGGTGCGGGGCAGCTGGCCGCGGGCGACGTTGCCGAGCAGCTGTTCCATGACGGTCAGGGCGCGGCCGCGGGTCGGGGTCTCGCGACGCTCCATGGCGATCTTCTGGCCGTCTTCCAGACCCAGGGTGCGCACGGCGGAGACCTTGGAGTCGTCCTTGTCGAAGGTGATCTCGGTCACGCTGCGCTGGGAGATCTGCGGACGGTTGTAGGTGTAACGCTCGCTGGTCTGGCTGATGTAGTACCAGACGTGCTCGGGTTCGAAGGTCGAGGTGGTCGAGGGCGTGCCCAGCCGCGCCAGGACGGTTTCCTTGGTGTCGGTGCCGGCGACGATGTCGGACGGCTTCACATCGACCACCTGGAAGCCGTGCAGACCCACCACGGGGGCGCAGGCGGCGGCCGAAAGCGCCAGGGCGGCGACGGCGACGAGAGGGGCGATACGGAGCATTTGCGGGCGCCTGCGACAGAACAAGGTCTTTGACCTAACCGGACACGGGCTCTAGTTCAACGGCGCGGCGGAAAAGGGGCCGTGAAACATGCTGAAGTCACTCTTCCGGAAACATTCCGCTCCGAACGCCGGCGACGCCCTCTATGCGGCCGTCGCGGCCCAGGCGCGCCAGCCGGCCTTCTACACCGCGCTGGGCGTGGCGGACCGCATCGATGCCCGCTTCGAGCTCTACACCCTACACGCCCTGCTGCTGATCCTGCGCCTGCGGGACGAGGACGCCGACGGAGCAGGCGAGGGGGTGGACGCCGCCCAATCCCTGTTCGACGCCTATGTCTCTGCGCTCGACAACGTCCTGCGCGAGCTGGGCGTTGGCGATGTGTCGATGGCGAAGAAGATGCGCACCCTGGGCGAGGCCCTCTATGGGCGCATGACCGCCTATGAGGCCCCGCTGCGGTCGGGCGACGCCGCCGTCCTGTCCGCCGGCCTGGCCCGCAACGTCTTCGAGAGCGAGGACGCGGAACGCGGCGCCGCGCTCGCCCGCTATGCCCTCGCGGCCCGCGCAGGACTGGCCGCCCAGCCCTTCGCCGTCGTCCTGAAACAACCGTCGTGGCCTGAGATCACCGCATGACCGTCGTCCTTCCCTTCAGCGAAACCGTCCGGCTCAACGAGATCGGCGCCGGCCTTCAGCGCATCCTGGAGCCCGACGCGGCCATCCGCGCCCGCATCGCCCGCGCGCTGGACCTCGCCTCGCTCGACGCCTTCACCGCCGACCTGAACCTCGGCCCCAACCCCGACCATGGGGCCGGCGGATGGCGTCTGACCGGCCGGGTCAAGGCCAGTGCGGTCCAGACCTGCGGGATTACGCTCGAACCCCTGCCGGTCGAGATCGACGAGCGATTCGTCGTCGACCTGGTTGAACAGGCCCCGGAAATCCCCGAAGACGAGGAGTTCGAGATCGGCGTCGAGACCGACATTCCCGACACCATCGAGGACGGCCGAATCGACCTGGGTCAGTACGCGGTCGAACAGCTGGCTCTGAACCTCGACCCCTTCCCCCGAAAGCCCGGCGTCGAGTTCGTCCAGCCCGAGGAGCCCAAGGAAATCTCGCCCTTCGCTGTCCTGAAGCAGTTCAAGCCCAAGGACGAAGCGTAGAAATCCTGCCCTAAGGTCACCTGCCTTTGCATCGACCTGTTGCAGGTCTATCGTGAACAGCCCAGATGAGCGTCGCGTCAGACGACGCCCCGGAGAGCGTAGCCTTTTGCCATCCCCCGTCCTGATTTCGCTCGACGCCATGGGTGGCGACCACGGACCCTCCGTCGTCGTCCCCGGTATTCGGGAATACATCCGCCGCCACGGCGGTGAAAACGTCCGCTTCCTGCTGCACGGCGACCAGACCGCCATCGCGGCCGAGATGGTCAAGTGCAAGCTGACCGCCGAGGTCTGCGAGATCCGTCACACCGACAAGGTCGTGGCCATGGACGAGAAGCCCGCCACCGCCATGCGCCGGGGCAAGGGCTCCAGCCTGTGGAACGCCGTCGAATCGGTGAAGTCGGGCGAGGCCGGGGCGGTCGTCTCCGCCGGCAACACCGGCGCGCTGATGGCCATCTCCAAACTGATCCTGCGCATGTCGGCGCCGGGGCTGGAGCGTCCGGCCATCGTCGCCAGCTGGCCGACCCTGAAGGGCGTCACCGCCGTTCTGGACGTCGGCGCCAATATCGAAAGCGACGCCGAACAGCTGATTGAGTTCGCCATCATGGGCGAGGCCTTCCACGCCGCCGTCCATGGCGTGAAGAAACCGACCATCGGCGTGCTCAACGTCGGGTCCGAGGACATGAAGGGCCACGAGGAGGTGCGCGAGGCGCATTCCATCCTGCGCGCCGGCGGCCTGGACCTCGACTACCATGGCTTCGTCGAGGGCGACGACATCGCCAAGGGCACGGTCGACGTCGTCGTCACCGACGGCTTCACCGGCAATATCGCGCTCAAGACCGCCGAGGGCACGGCCCGCTTCATCTCGAGCCTGCTGAAAGAGGCCCTGACCTCCAGTGTTCAGGCCAAGCTCGGCGCCCTGGTCGCCATGCCGGCGCTGAAGGCCATGAGCCAGAAGATCGACCCCAGCGCCATCAACGGCGGCCCCTTGCTGGGCCTGAACGGCATTGTGGTGAAGAGCCACGGCGGCGCGACCGCCAAGGGTTTCGGCAACGCCATCCGCATCGGCGTCGATCTGGCCCGCAGCGACTATCTGACGACGGTTGGCTCCAAGCTGGGGCGGCTGGACGACATCATGCACGCCCTGCCTTCCGCCGCTGACGCGGGCGAGACGGCCACCGCATCTTCCGGAGAGATTCTGCAGTGAGCGTTATCCGCAGCGCCGTCACCGGCGTCGGTTCCTATCTGCCCGAGCAGATCGTGACCAATGCCGACCTGGCCGAATTCGTCGACACCAGCGACGAGTGGATCCAGGAACGCACCGGCATCAAGCAGCGCCACAAGGCGCGCGACGACCAGCCGACCAGCGACCTGGCCGTCGAGGCCGCGCGCAAGGCCCTGGCCGATGCGGGCAAGACGCCCGCCGACGTCGACCTGATCATCGTCGCCACCACGACCCCGGACATGACCTTCCCGGCGACGGCGACCATCGTCCAGCGCAAGCTGGGCTGCCCGGTCAACATCGCTTTCGACGTTCAGGCTGTCTGTTCGGGCTTCGTCTATGCGCTCAGCGTCGCCGACGGCTTCGTGGCGCGGGGTCACGCCAAATGCGCCCTGGTCATCGGCGCCGAGGAAATGACCCGGCTGATGGACTGGTCGGACCGCACGACCTGCGTCCTGTTCGGCGACGGCGCCGGGGCTTTCGTGGTCGAGCCGCGTGAAGGGGAGGGGACCAAGGACGATCAGGGCCTGCTCGGCTTCGCCCTGCGCGCCGACGGGAACAAGACGGACCTGCTCTACGTCGACGGCGGCCCTTCGACGACCGGTCAGGTGGGGCATCTGCGCATGCTCGGCAATCAGGTCTTCCGCCACGCCGTGGTCAACATCGCCGAGGCCATCACCGCCTGCTGCAAGGCCGCGAACATCGAGATCGCCGACGTCGACTGGTTCGTGCCGCACCAGGCCAACCAGCGCATCATCAAGGGCGTCGGCGATCGTCTGGGTCTGGACGAAAACACGGTGATCTCCACGGTCTCGATGCACGCCAACACCTCGGCGGCCTCCATCCCGCTGGCCATGGACGCCGCGATCCAGGACGGCCGCATCAAGCGGGGCGACATGGTCCTGCTCGAAGCCATGGGCGGCGGCCTGACCTGGGGCGCCTGCGCCTTCCGGTTCTAGCTCGCCTTTATGGTCAAGCTTGCCACTTGGGGCTTTCGTTTTGCTGACTTTTCGCCTTTTATGACGTGGTCGCATCGACTGGAGACGGACCTTGGCTGAACAGAGCACACTGACCCGCGCGGATCTGTGCGAGGCTGTCCATGAAGAGGTGGGCCTGTCGCGACAGGAATGCTCCTCGATGGTCGAGCGCACCCTGGATCTGATCGTCGAGTCGCTCGAGCGCGGCGAGACGGTGAAACTGTCCGGATTCGGCGTCTTCCAGGTTCGCGAGAAGCGCGCCCGCATGGGCCGCAACCCCAAGACCGGCGAGCCGGCCGCGATCAATCCGCGCCGCGTCATCAGCTTCCGCGCGTCCCAGATCATGAAGTCCAAGGTCCACGACGCCGCCGTCGAGGCCTAGGCATCGTGGCGAAGAGCCCCAACGCTTTTCGTACCATTTCCGAAGCGGCGGAGGCCGTCGGCGCGCCCCAGCATGTGCTGCGCTTCTGGGAAACCAAGTTCACCTTCATCGACCCGGTGAAACGCGCCGGCGGGCGCCGCTTCTATCGCCCCCAGGACGTGGTGGTGCTGAAGGCCGTGCGTCGGCTGCTGCACGACGAGGGCCTGACCATCAAGGGCGTCCAGCGCCTCTACAAGGATCAGGGCATCGCCCGGCTGGCCGCCTATGGCGATCCCGAGGCCGCCTTCGAGATGGATGCCGAATCGATTTCGGAAGGCGCACCCGCTCTGGAAGAGGTCGAGAGCCCTCCAGCCCCGGTTTCGACCGTCCGCCTGCGCCAGCTCCTGGTCGAGATCGAGGGCGCGCGGGCCCGTCTGGACGCCGTTCTGGGCGGCTAATCATAAAAGCGCGTTTTTGCGTTTGCGGCGCGCGGGTCGCCCCGCTATACGACCGCCTCTCGGAGCGTGGCGCAGCCTGGTAGCGCACTTGACTGGGGGTCAAGGGGTCGCAGGTTCGAATCCTGTCGCTCCGACCATCTTCCTCAAAGAAGACGGTTGGTTGAAGGGGTCGCTCTCGGGCGGCCCCTTTGCAATTGGCGAGTTACCGCGTGACTGTCTGCGCAAGACCCTTCAGGTTTCTCGTTTGAAAGCGAGGGCTGAATGGCTTCCCAGAACAACCCGGCAAGCGGCGGTTCCGTCCCGCCACCCAACGAGGGACAAATCTACACAGGATGGACCTTGAGCGATGAGCGGCAGTTCATCGAGGGTTTGGTCAATACCCGACTTGCAGCTCTTCTCACTGTCACCGGCGTGGCAATCGCAGCGGCTTTGAGCAAGGATATCGGGCCGTTGCCAAAGTTTGCGGCCCTAGCTTCCAGTTCTTTGTTGGTTTTTGGATTGCACAAGGCAACCGCCAGAGCCCATGCGAAGCTGAAGATAATTCTCTCGATTATCCGCGACCACGACCCTGATCATCCGGCATCAATCGTAGGTGATCGTGCGGGTAGGGCTGGGTCTGCCTACGATTGGATTCCGAGAGTTGGCCTCCTGCTGCTTTTTGCACTGCTCGTGGCAACCGCTGTATCGGTTGGTCCACTCTTCGGCTTTGATCTTGGCGACATCGTTCCTGCCGACTTGCTTAGAGCGAAGTCGGGCTAAAGCCGTCGCAGCAGTGCTCTTAACCTGCTGTCCCTACTTCGGCTTCCGCTCGGCCCAGCTCAGCAGGGGCAGGAGCGGCACGCCCCAGGCGATGCCGGAAATGCCGTAGAAGAGCAGATGCACCAGCGGATGGTCCGGCAGCATCGCCCCGATCGAGATCACCGCCCAGACGTAGAAGGCCAGGAAGGCGACGACACCCAGGGCCGCGACCGCCCGCCGGGTGCGGGGGGCCATCAGCGCTTGTTCCGGAACAGATAGTAGGCGACCAGGCTGAGCACCGCGCCGCCCAGAGCCCAGCCGACCCATAGCCAGCTGTCCATGGTGGTGTTGGCGAACACCCGGATCGGCAGGAACCAGCCGCACACCGCCCCGACCCCGGCGACCAGCAGGGCGGCGAAATAGCCGCGCTTGCCGCTCAGCAGATCGGCGATCCAGGCCACGGCCAGCACGCCCAGAGCGGCGATGACGATGTCGGCGTACTGCAAGCCCTTGTTCCTCCAACCGTGTTCGTTTTTCGCGCCGTGGTGGACGACGAAATCGTCTTTGATCTTGTCGCCCCGGGCGGGCATACCGCCACGGTCCGGGGTCCTTCCCGACCCCTAGCATAGCCGTCAGGACATCGGGCGTCGAATGAACCGTTTCGCGTACCGCGACCAGAGCCGTTCGGTCGCCATCTGGCTCTTTCTCTGCGCCGCCATGGTCTTCGCCATGGTGGTGATCGGGGGCGTCACCCGCCTGACCGGCTCGGGCCTGTCGATCACCGAGTGGAAGCCGATCATGGGCGCCATCCCGCCCATGTCCGACGCCGCCTGGGTCGACGCCTTCCAGAAGTACAAGGCCATCCCCCAGTACGCCCAGATCAATGCGGGCATGAGCCTGTCGGAGTTCCAGGGCATCTTCTGGTGGGAGTGGCTGCACCGTCTGGTCGGGCGGCTGGTCGGGGTGGTCTTCTTCGTCCCCTTCATCGTCTTCGTGGTCATCAAGCGCATTCCGCGCCGGCTGATCTGGCGCTGCCTCGTCCTGCTGGCCATGGGCGGGCTGCAGGGCCTGATCGGCTGGTGGATGGTGACGAGCGGCCTGTCGGTCCGCGTCGACGTCGCGCCTGAGCGGCTGACCATCCATCTGGGCCTCGCCCTGCTGATCTTTATGGGCCTGATCTGGACCGGGCTGGAGGCCTGGGCCGGGCAGGAGCATTCGCGCTCGCCCGAGGGCTGGAGCCGCGGCGCCACGGCCCTGCTAGTCGCCGTCTTCATCCAGTGCCTGCTCGGCGGCCTCGTCGCCGGGGCCAAGGCGGGCTTCGTCTACACCGACTGGCCGCTGATGAACGGCGGCGTTTTCCCGCCCGTGGAGTGGGGGAAAGGGGCCATCGCCTTCCTGCACGATCAGGCCCTGGTCCAGTTCGATCACCGGATGTGGGCCTATGCCCTGCTGATCGGCGGCACGGCCTATGCGGTTCAGGCCTGGCGCTGGCGGCTGGCCGAAGGTCTGGGCTTCTCGGCCTTCCTCGTCGCGGGCGCCCTGTGGCTTCAGGCCTTGCTGGGGATTGTCACCCTGATGAACGCCGTGCCCCTGTGGCTGGGCGGGCTGCATCAGGCGGGGGCGGCTGTGGTCCTGCTGCTCGCCACCGCCAATCTGTGGCTGGTCCGCCGGTCGCAGCCCCGGCTGTTCATGTCCGGGCCCAGAAGGCGCTAGGGCGCCAACTCCTTGGCCAGCCCCGCCGCTCCCGCTGAAACCTCGCGCCAGGTGACCTCGAACCCGGCGTCATCGCCGTAATAGGGATCGGCCACCGATTGCCCGGGCCGGCCGGCGTGGTCCAGCAACAGGCTGAGCGACGCCGTCCCGTCCTTCGGCTGGAGCCGCTTCAGATTGGCCAGATTGTCGGCGTCCAGCGCCACGATATGGCTGAAGTGCCGGAAGTCCTCCGCCTTCACCTGCCGCCCGCGATAGCCGGAGATGTCGATCCCGTGCCGCCGCGCCGTCGCCTGCGCCCTCGGGTCCGGCGGATCGCCGACATGCCAGCCCCCGGTTCCCGCCGACTCGATCTCGACGTCGAGACCCAGCCGCGCCGCCTCCGCCTTCATTGCGGCTTCGGCCAGCGGCGACCGACAGATGTTGCCGAGGCAGACGAACAGCACAGACGGCGTCATCACCGCCGCCCGAACAGCTTCTCGAGGTCGCCCAGCTTCAGTTCGACATAGGTCGGGCGGCCGTGGTTGCACTGGCCGGAGTGGGGCGTGGCCTCCATTTGGCGGAGCAGGGCGTTCATCTCGGGCGCGGACAGGACCCGGCCTGCGCGGACCGAGCCGTGACAGGCCATGGTGCCGCAGACCTCGCCGAGCCGTTCGCTGAGGGCCAGGGCGGCGCCGTGTTCGGACAGGTCGTCGGCGATGTCGCGGATCAGACCCTGAACGTCCGTGTCGCCCAGCAGGGCCGGGGTCTCGCGCACCAGCACCGCGCCGGCGCCGAAGGCCTCGACGATCAGGCCCAGTTCGGCCAGTTCCTCAGCCTTGGCCACGACCCGGTCGGCCTCGGACGGATCCAGTTCGACCACCTCGGGCGTCAGCAGGGCCTGCCGCGTCACGGAGCCCGCCGCCATCTGGACCTTCATCTTCTCATAGACGAGGCGTTCGTGGGCCGCGTGCTGATCGACCACCACGATGCCGTCGCGCGTCTGGGCGACGATGTAGGTGCCGTGCACCTGGGCCCGGGCGGCGCCCAGCGGATGGTCGACATAGTCGGGCGCGGCGCCTGATCCGCCCTGACTGGGCCAGGCCGCGAAGCCCGGGGAGGCCTGTTCGACCCGCGCCGACTGTTCGTTCAGTCCGGGCAGGACGCCGGTCGTCGGCCGCGCGGGCGGCGCCTCCCAGCCCTGCCAGCCGCTGAAACTGGTCGCCGACGGCGTCGAAGGGCCCCAGGCCGGATAGTTCGGGGCCGGATAGCCGGGATTGGGCGCCCCCGTATGGGCCGTGAAGCCCGCCAGAGCATCGGCCGCCACCGTCGTCGAGGCCCGATGCCCCGCCGCTGCGAGGGCGTGCCTCAGCCCGCCGACGATCAGGCCGCGCACCAGCGCCGGATCGCGGAACCGCACCTCCGCCTTGGCCGGGTGGACGTTGACGTCGACATAAAGCGGATCGACCTCGAGGAAGAGCACCGCCGCCGGGTGGCGGTCCCGGGCGAGGAAGTCGGCATAGGCCCCGCGCAGCGCCCCCTGCAGTAGCCGGTCGCGCACGGGCCGCCCGTTGACGAACAGATACTGATGCGCCGCGTTACCCCGCGAATAGGTCGGCAGGCCCGCATAACCGCTCAGCCGCACGCCGTCCCGCTCCTGATCGATCAAGAGGGCGTTGGCCTCGAAGTCCCGGCCCAGCAGGGCGGCCAGCCGCTTCAATCGCCCCTCGTCGCCCGGATGTTCGGCGGGCAGGCGCAGCACCGTCTTGCCGTCGAGATCGAGGGTGAAGGCGACGCTTTCATGCGCCATGGCCTGGCGCTTGATCTCGTCGGAGATGGCCATGGCCTCGGCCCGCTCGGACTTCATGAACTTCAGTCGCGCCGGGGTGGCGTAGAAGAGGTCGCGCACCTCGACCCGGGCGCCGTGCGGTCCGGGGAAGCCGGCGGGCGCCACGGCCTTCTGATCCCCGCCCTCGACATGGATCATATGGGCGTCGCCGCCCTCTTTCGGACGGCTGGTGATCGTCAGTCGCGCCACCGAGCCGATCGAGGGCAGGGCCTCGCCGCGGAAGCCGAGGGTGTTGATGCGCAGCAGATCGACGTCGCCCGCGTCGTCGGGCTCAAGCTTCGAGGTCGCATGGCGCTCGACTGCCAGGGCCAGCTGGTCCGCGGCCATCCCGTGCCCGTCATCGGCGATCAGGATGCGGGCCAGCCCGCCGCCGTCCGCCTGCACCTCGACACGCCGCGCGCCCGCATCGAGAGCGTTCTCGACCAGCTCCTTGATGGCGCTGGCCGGCCGCTCGACCACCTCGCCGGCGGCGATGCGGTTGACGGTCTCGGGCGGAAGGCGACGGATGGGCATACGGTGAAGGTTCTGGCGAAAGCGTGTGGCGATGGGGAGGGCGAGCGACTAGCTATAGCCCAGATGGGGAAGGGCGACCTCGATGACCAGAATCCTGCTGCAGACGACGATCGGACCGGTCGAGGACGACTGGAATATCGGCCGATTCTCTCGCCTGACCGCCTTTCTCTCGGGCCTGCCGGGCGTCGAGGTCACGGCGCGCGACCGTGCCGCCCCCGCCGGTGAGACCGACCCGGTGCTGGCCGGTCTGGCCGACAGCGATTTCGACCAGCTCTGGCTCTTCGCCGTCGATGTCGGCGACGGCCTGAACCCCGAGGAATGCGCCGCGATCAACGCCTTCCACGCCCGCGGCGGCGGCCTTCTGGTCACCCGCGACCACATGGATCTGGGCTGCTCGGTCTGCACTTTGGGCGGGGTGGGCGAGGCGCACCATTTCCACACCCACAACATGGAGACGGATCCAGCGCGGCAGGCCGTCGACGACGCGGTGACGACCTATATCTCCTGGCCCAACTACCATTCCGGCGCCAATGGCGACTGGCAGACCATTGTGGTCGAGGGGGATACCCACCCGCTGCTGCGCGACCCGAACGGCGGGGTGCTGGATCGCTTGCCCGCCCATCCGCATGAGGGCGCTGTGTCGGCGCCCTCCGATCGGCCTGACGCCCGCGTCATCGCCACCGGCCGCAGCAAGGCCACTGACCGGGCCTTCAATATCGCGGTCGCCTTCGAGGGCGAGCCCGGCGGAGAGGGGCGAGGGCTGGCCCAGTCCACCTTCCATCATTTCGCCGACTACAACTGGGACCCGCGCTCGGACTGCCCGAGCTTCGTCGACGAGGCCCCCGGCGACGCCATGGTCCGCGATCCGGAAGGGCTGCGGCAGACGCACGCATACATGGCCAACATCGCGGGTTGGCTCAGCCGCTGATCATTCCCCCAAATCTTCCCAGGGCGCCGGCGCGTAGAGCCCGGCGATGAAGTCGGTCAGGGCGGCGACGGCCGCCGAGGGCTCGCCTCTAGGCCGCACCGCATGGATGCCGACGTCGGCGGCGCCCTCGATCTCGGGCAGGACGCGGACCAGCCGACCGGACGCCAGTTCCTCCGACACGTCCCACAGCGAGCGCAGGGCGACGCCCAGCCCGGACAGGGCCAGCTCGCGCACCACCTCGCTGGAGTTGGTGCGCACATGGCTGACGCCCGCGACCTCGATCTGACGCTTGCCGGTCGTCAGCCGCCAGGGCAGCTGACCCTCGGCGGCCAGCAGGCGATGGTTCGCGAGGTCGCTCAGGCCGGCCGGCGCGCCGTGGATTTCCAGATAGGCGGGGGCAGCGCACAGGATGCGGCGGCTGGTCGCCAGCCGCCGCGCATCCAGCCCGGGCGCGACGCCCGCTGAAATCCGGATCGCCAGATCGATCTTTTCGGCGATCAGGTCGGAGAAGCCGTCGGACAGGTCGAGCGTGAGCTGGATTCCCGGATGCCGGTCGAGAAACGGTTTCAGGTGCGGCGCCAGATGCATGCGCCCGAAGGAGGTCGGCGCCGACAGCCGCAACGGTCCCGACAGGCCGTCGCCCGGCCCGCGCAGCCGCGCCTCGGCCGCCTCGACCGCCGCCAGAATGGCCAGAACGTCACGATGGAAGCCCTCGCCCTGTTCGGTCAGGGCCAGCCGCCGCGTGGTCCGGTGGATCAGGCGCGTGCCCAACCGCGACTCCAGCCGCGCCATCCGTTTGGAGGCCATGGCGGGCGAGATGCCGAGGTCGCGCGCCGCCGCCGACAGGCTTCCGGCGGCGACCACACGGGCGAACAGGGCGTAGTCGGGGTCCAGCATATCTGTTCTTCTGAAGAACGACTGTCTTTCGTTTTATGTCTCTACCGCGCATATCCGGCCCGGTCTATCCTGCGCTCATGGAACAGATGATCGACAAGGCCGGCCTCAAGGTCGCCCCCTCCCTGACCGCCTTCATCGAGGGCGAGGCCCTGCCCGGGACCGGGCTCGCGCGCGACGCCTTCTGGAGCGGCGTTGCAGAGATCTTCGCCCGCTTCGCGCCCGAGAACGCGGCCCTGCTGGCGAAGCGCGACGACCTGCAGGCGAAGATCGACGCCTGGCATCTGGCGCAACCCGGCCAGCCGGATCCCGCCGCCTACGAAGCCTTCCTGCGTGAGATCGGCTATCTGGTCGATGAGCCCGCGCCCTTCGCCATCGCGCCGACCAAGGTGGACGCTGAGGTCGCGACCCTGGCCGGCGCCCAGCTGGTCGTGCCGATCCTCAACGCCCGCTTCCTGCTCAACGCCGCCAACGCCCGCTGGGGCAGCCTCTACGATGCCCTCTACGGCACGGACGCCATCCCGGGTGCTGCGACCGGCAAGGGCTATGACCCCGAACGCGGCGCCCTGGTCATCGCTTGGGCCAAGGCCTTCCTCGGCGAGGCGGTCCCGCTGGCCAGCGGCTCGTGGGCCGATTTCGCGGGCGGCGATCCGGTTCTGGCCGACCCGACACAGTTCGTCGGGCGCAGCGGCGACAACCTGCTGTTCCGCCACAACGGCCTGCATATCGAGGTCGTCGTCGACCGCGCCCATCCGATCGGGGCGACCGATCCGGCGGGCGTCGCGGATGTGGTTCTGGAAGCCGCCCTGACCACCATCGCCGACCTCGAGGACTCTGTCGCCGCCGTCGATGCCGAGGACAAGGTCGCGGCCTATTCGAACTGGCTGGGCCTGATGAAGGGCGACCTTCAGGCCGGGTTCGACAAGGGTGGGCGGTCGATGATCCGTACACTGAATAACGACCGGACCTATGCGGCGCTGGACGGCTCCGAACTGGTCCTGCCGGGGCGCAGCCTGATGTTCGTGCGCAATGTCGGGCATCTGATGACCACCCCGGCGGTGTGTCTGGCAAACGGCGCCGAGGCCCCCGAGGGCATCCTCGACGCCATCGTCACCAGCCTGATCGGCCTGCACGATCTGAAGGGCGAAGGTCCGCTCCGGAACAGCCGCGCCGGCTCGATCTATATCGTCAAACCCAAGATGCACGGGCCGGAGGAGGCGGGCTTCACCAACCGCCTGTTCGACGCCGTCGAGGACCTGTTGGGACTGGAACGCCATACGATCAAGGTCGGGGTCATGGACGAGGAGCGCCGCACCTCGGCCAATCTGGCCGCCTGCATCCATGCGGTGAAGGACCGGATCGTCTTCATCAACACCGGCTTCCTCGACCGCACCGGCGATGAGATGCACACCTCCATGCGGGCCGGCGCCATGGTGCGCAAGGCCGAGATGAAGGCCTCGGACTGGATCGCGGCCTATGAGGATCGCAACGTCCAGATCGGCCTGGCCTGCGGCCTGTCGGGCAAGGCCCAGATCGGCAAGGGCATGTGGGCCGCGCCGGACCGGATGGCCGACATGCTGGAGCAGAAGGTCGGCCACCCGCGCTCGGGCGCCAACACGGCCTGGGTGCCGTCGCCGACGGCGGCCGTGCTGCACGCCACCCACTATCACCGCGTCGACGTCTTCGCCCGTCAGGCCGAGCGCAGGGCCGAGCGCAGGGCCGAGCCGGTCGCCGCCCTGTCGCGCCTGCTGACGATCCCGCTGGCCGCCGGCCATAACTGGTCGCCCGAGGAAGTCCGGGCCGAGCTGGACAACAACGCCCAGGGCATTCTCGGCTATGTCGTGCGCTGGATTGATCAGGGCGTCGGCTGCTCCAAGGTGCCCGACATCCACGACATCGGCCTGATGGAAGACCGGGCCACCCTGCGCATCTCGTCCCAGCACATGGCCAACTGGCGGCTGCACGGGATCTGTACGGACGCAGAGATCGACGCCGCCTTCGCCCGGATGGCGGTCAAGGTCGACGCCCAGAACGCCGACGATCCCCTGTACCAGCCCCTGTCCGGCCGCGAGGCCGACAGTCTGGCGTATCAGGCGGCGCGCGCTCTGGTCTTCGAAGGCGTCGAACAGCCCAGCGGCTATACCGAACCCCTGCTGCACCTGTTCCGCCGACGGGCGAAGGGGGAGGCGGTCTAGGGGGCGGCCCTAGCCCGGCGAACCCGGCTTGGACGTCCCGGGTACGGCTTCCTGCAGCGGCGCGACCCCGTCGCCGCGCACGGGGTCGCGGGCCTTGGTCTCCTGATGGCCCAGCGCCAGGACATAGGCGGCGACCGCGACGACGGCGATCAGGACGAGGATCACGGCGAAGGCCTTGCGGGCGCGGCCGGGATTTTTCACGGCAGGGGGCTTCTCGTGTTCCATGGCTTCAAAAGTCGCAAAGAGCCAAGGGGTTGCGGCGTCCCGTCATTGGGACGTGGGCTGGCCCGGACTCAGAAATCGAACAGCTCCAGCTGGGGGCGGGCATCTCGCGGCACCCGGAATTTCGTCACGTCCAGCACGTGCCGCTCCTGATCAAGGCCATAGCGTTTGATGGCCGCCTTGAACCGTGTGGCGATCAGGTCGGCGACGGGACCGGTTCCTTTCATCCGCTGGGCCCAGTCGGCGTCGTAGTCCTTGCCGCCGCGCGTCTGTCGGATCAGGGACATGACACGGGCGGCGCGGTCGGGCCGGACGTCGGCCAGCCATTCGCGAAACAGGTCCTTGATCTCCAGCGGCAGGCGCAGGGTGACGTACATGGCCGTTTGCGCTCCGGCCCTGGCCGCCGCCTCCAGCACCGCCTCCATCTCATGGTCGTTGAGGCCGGGGATGACGGGGGCGAAGCCGACGCCGACAGGCACGCCCGCATCCGCCAGAGCCTTGACCGCGTCCAGCCGCCGCTGCGGCGTCGAGGCCCGGGGCTCCATGGCCCGCGCCAGCCCCCGGTCCAGGGTCGTGATCGAGACGAAGGCCGTCGCCAGCCCCTCGCGCCCCATCGGGCCGAGGATATCGATATCGCGGGTGATCAGGTTCGACTTGGTGATGATCGAAAACGGCTGGTTGAACCGTCGCATGACCTCAAGGATCGACCGCGTCGACTGCAGCTCCCGTTCGACCGGCTGATAGGGGTCGGTATTGCCGCCTATGTGGATACGTTTGCAGACGTATTTCCGGGCTGAGAGCTCCTGTTCCAGGAGACGCGCCCCTTCTGGCTTGAAGAAGATCCGGCTCTCGAAATCCAGGCCCGGGGATAGGCCCATCCAGGCATGGGACGGGCGGGCATAACAGTAGATGCATCCATGTTCGCAGCCTTTGTACGGGTTGATGGAGCGGTCGAAACCGACGTCCGGGGAGGTGTTCTTGGCGATTATGGTGCGGGCGTGCTCGGGCGTGAGCGTGGTCCGCAGCGGGGCAGGGGCCTCGTCCTCCGGCGTCCAGCCGTCGTCGAAGGCTTCATGGGCGACCGGCTCATACCGGCCCGAGGCATTGGTGCGGGCGCCGCGTCCTTTCGTCTGCAGAGGCTTCGTCGCCGGGATGGACATGGGGAGACGATAACATGAGAACAGAACAAAGCAAGAACATAGGGAGCGTGGAAAATCCGGACGACCCGTAAGATCGCCCGGCGATGCGCCGAATTCGGACGTATCTTCCCCTCCCGATTTCGCCGGGAGGGGAAGCTTTGGCGTCAGTGCGCGCCGTCGTTCAGGATGGAGAAGACCTTGGCGTATTCGCCACGGCCCTCGGCGCCGGACAGGAACTTCACCCGCTCGACCAGGACCTCGTCGTCGCCGCGTTCGAACAGGGCGAGGCTTTCAGAGGTGAAGTCGGCCAGCGGCATGGAGTTGGGGTTCTCGGCATGGCCGGGCATCAGGTCGGTGGCGACGGCGGGCGGGGCCCATTCGACGACACGGACCGAGGTGTCCTTCAGCTGGTGGCGCAGGGACTGGCTCCAGGAGTGGATGGCGGCCTTGGTGGCGTTGTAGGTCGGGGTCGCGGCCAGCGGCACGAAGGCCAGACCGGACGAGACGGTGACCACCGTGGCGGCCTCCTTCGTCAGCAGGTGGGGCAGCAGGGCCGCCGTCAGCCGGATCGTGCCCAACAGATTGATGTTCAGGGTCTCCTCGACGATCGACAGGTCGAAGACGCCGCCCGACAGGGTCTCGGGCTTCATAATCCCCGCGTTGTTGATGACGACGTTCAGGGCGGGGTGGTCGGCGACGACCCGGGCGGCGACGGTCTTGATGGCCTCGGGATCGGCGACGTCGAGGACGACGAAGGCCATGCCCGGGTTGGCGGCGACGACCTCCTCAAGCGGGCCGGCGCGGCGGCCGGCGATGATGACCTTGGCGCCCTTGGCGTGCAGGGCCTCGGCGAAGGCGCGGCCGATGCCGGTGCCGCCGCCGGTGATCAGGACGGTGTCTTGTGCGGTGTTCATGGGGGATCTCCGTGTCTGGAAAAGCGACGTCCGGCGATGTATGCCTGTCACTCTCCATTGGAAAGTAGGCACCGAAACGTTCGGTACTTACCGAAAGGAAAGTCATGACCGCCACGGCCTTCAAGCCCCGTCCTGTCGTCAACGGCCGCGTCGAATATCCGCCGGTCGACCCGCGCATCGAGGCCCTGGTCACCGAGGTCATCGGCCGGGTGGCGGACAAATGGACGATGATCGTGCTGGATGTGCTGGCCGAGAACGGCGAGCTGCGCTTCACCCGCATCGGCGAGCTGTCCGAGGGCATCAGCCAGAAGATGCTCACCCAGACCCTGCGGGCCATGGAGCGCGACGGGCTGGTGGTGCGCACCGTCCACCCGGTGGTGCCGCCGAAGGTCGAATACCGCCTGACCGACATGGGCTTCAGTTTGGCCGAGGCCTTCTGCGGGGTGTGGACCTGGGCCGGGGAGCATCTGGAGCGGATCGAGGCCGCGCGGGCGACGTTCGATCAGGCGAAGGCGGGGTAAGGGTGGCGCGTGTCCTCCCCGTTCGCCGCTGGCGAATGGGGAGGGGGACCGCGAAGCGGTGGAGGAGTTCTCCACGAACGCGGTCTTGTGTCAGGCGGATCGCGCGCGCTGGCAGAGCCCCTCCGTCACGGCGCTGAAGGAGCGCCGCGCCACCTCCCCATCGCTTCGCGACGGGGAGGAGACCTCACAGCCCCGCCAGCGCCCGCGAGACGTACAGGTCCGTCAGCAGCCCATCGATCGCCTCTTCCAGATCCTCGAAGTGGTCGATCAGGACATCGCCGCCCAGCTCTTCCGGCGGGATCTGGGTATAGCCGAAGGTGACGACGATGCAGGGCATGTCGGCGTCGCGGGCGGCGCCGGTGTCGGGGGAGGCGTCGCCGACCATGATGGCCATGGACGGGTCGCCGCCGGCCAGCAGGACGGCTTCCCTCAGGTGGGCGCCCGAGGGCTTCCTGGCGCTGACCTTGTCGGGGCCGACGATGGCGGCGAAGTGTCGGGTCAGGTCCAGCTTGCCCAGCAGCAGCTCGGACAGGTCGGTGCGCTTGTTGGTGGCGACCACCAGCCTGGCGCCGCGTTCGGCCAGCTGTTCCAGCGTCTCGACCACGCCCTCGAACGGGTGGGACTCGTCGGCGATATGCTCGACATAGTCGGCGATGAAGGCGTCGAAGAGGGTCTGCTGGCTGGCCTCTTCCCAGGAAGCGCCTGCCGCGACGAAGCCGTGCTCCAGCAGGGCCCGGGCGCCGCTGCCGATCAGCTTGCGCGCGCTGTCCATCGGCACGGGCGGATGACCCTCGCGGACCAGCATCCGGTTCAGGGTGCCGACCAGATCGCCCTGCGTCTCCACCAGGGTGCCGTCCAGATCGAAGGCGATCGTCCAGCCTTCAAGGTCGCGGTCCGGATTCATGTCAGTCTGCTCGCGCTATGAAATCGCCGACGGCCTGTCGCCAAGCCTCGGGCTGGTCGAACTGGGCCATATGGCCGGCGTCGGCAAGCGTGACGAGCGAACCTTTTTGCAGACGGTGCAGGAGGGCGCGGTTGGTGGCGGGGGTCACCAGGTCGTACTGGCCGCCCAGCAGCAGGGTCGGGACGTTGATCCGGTTCAGAAGCGGCTCCTCGTCGAAGTCCTTGAGGAAGCCGGTCATGCGCGGAATGCCGTCGCCCATGGCGGCCGCCGCCAGCGCATCGCCCCGGTCCACAGGCACGTCGCGCATATAGGCCGGCGCATAGGCCGGGGAGCGGGTGCGGTTCAGGTGGGTGGCCATGAAGGCGGTGAAGGCGGCGCCGATGGCGTCGGGACTGTCAGCGGGTGTGGGGGCGCTGATCAGCCGCCCCTGACCGTCAGGCATGGCGGCCAGCAGCTCGTCCATGCTGGAGGCCCAGCCTCGCGCGGACATGGGCGCACCCTGCAGGATGACGCTGCGGACGCCCGACACCTGGCCGGCGGCATGGTTGGCGACCAGTATGCCGCCCCAGCTGTGCCCCAGCAGGTGAACCTGCTGCAGGTCCAGGGCGAGGCGGATGGCGTCGATCTCCGACGCATAGCGGTCGATGGTCCAGTTGGCCGGATCACCGGGCGCAGACGACCGGCCGCTGTCGAGCTGATCATAGAGGATGATCGCCCGGTCGGCGGCGAGGGGCAGGGCGGGGAACATCTGCCAACAGGCGCCGCCCGGACCGCCGTGGACCAGCAGCAGCGGCGTCTTGCCCGACTTCAGGTCGCCGTTGATCCGGACATAGACCTCGCCGCCCGGAACCGGCACGCGGTGCTCCTGATCGGGGCGAGGCACGGCGGGATCGTCGGCGGCGAAGGCGGGAAGGGCGGGCAGGACCGCCGTCGCGGCGGCCGTGGCCAGGAAGGATCGTCTCGAAACCCGCATTTCAGCTCCCCTTGATATCCGGGGAGGATGCCGGTTTTCGCCGCCCGCGCCACCCTGTAGAGATCGACAGCTATTCTTACCGGATCGACTCATGACCACCCATCCTCGCGCCGCCATCATCCTCGCCGCCGGACAGGGCACGCGGATGAAATCGCCTTTGCCCAAGGTGCTGCACCCGGTCGGGCATCGGGCCATGCTGGACCACGCCATCGATGCGGCGGAGGCCCTGGGCTGCGAGCGGATCGTGGTGGTGGTGGGGTCGCACTCGCCGGAGGTGCGCGACCATGTGGTCAAACGGCTGGGCGAGGACGCCATCGCCGTGCAGGCCCCCCCGCTGGGCACCGGTCACGCCGTCCGCGCCGCCGAGGCCGTGCTGGGCGACTTCGTCGGGCAGGTGGTGGTCACCTATGGCGATGTGCCCCTGCTGAAGGCCGCCGACATCGAGCCGGTGTTCCAGAACCACGACGGGGTCACCGTCATCGGCTTCGAGGCGCGCGATCCCGGCGCCTATGGCCGACTGGTCATGGACGGCGACGTCCTGACCGCCATCACCGAGGCCAAGGAGGCGTCGGCGGAGGTTCTGGCCATCACCGCCTGCAACTCGGGCGTCATGGCCGCGCCGGTGGGCCTGCTGTTCTCGCTGCTGGCTGAGGTGACGAATGAGAACGCCAAGGGCGAATACTATCTGACCGATGTGGTCGAGCTGGCGAGGAAGCGCGGGGCGCCGACGCGGGCCGTGTTCGCGGGCGAGGACCAGGTCATGGGGGTGAATGCCCAGGGCGAGCTGGCCCAGGCCGAGGCCCTGTTCCAGTCGGTCCAGCGCGAGGCGTTTCTGGCCGCCGGGGTGACCATGAGCGCGCCAGAGACGGTGCATTTCGCCTGGGACACCGAGATCGGGGCGGGCACGACCATCGAGCCCTTCGTCATCTTCGGTCCCGGCGCGAAGATCGCCGAACGCGTCCGCATCCGCGGCTTCAGCCATATCGAGGGGGCGACGGTGGCCCCGGGCGCCGAGGTCGGCCCCTATGCGCGGCTGCGTCCGGGCGCGGCTCTGGGCGAGGATGTGAAGGTCGGAAACTTCGTCGAGGTGAAGAATGTCGCCATGGCCAGGGGCGCCAAGGCCAATCACCTGAGCTATCTCGGCGACGGCTCGGTCGGGGCGGGCGCGAACATCGGCGCGGGCACGATCTTCTGCAACTACGACGGCTTCAACAAGGCGAAGACGGTGGTGGGGGAGGGAGCCTTCGTCGGCTCCAACTCGGCCCTCGTGGCGCCGGTGACCATCGGAGCCGGCGCCATCGTCGGCTCGGGCTCGGTGATCGTCGAGGACGTCCCCGCCGACGCCCTGTCCCTTGCGCGCGGGCGTCAGGTGAACAAGGAGGGCGCCGGCGCGGCCTTCCGCGAGAAGGCGATGGCGATCAAGGCGGCGAAGAAGAAGGCCTAGCCCACCCGCGTATAGCCCGCCGGGGTCTTGACGCAGGTCGCGACCAGCGGGTGTTCGACGAAGGTCGGCGGCGGGGCGTTGGAGGCCTTGTCGGTGACCGTGGTCTTGCACTTCCCGGCGGTAAAGGTCTGGACCAGCGTATAGTTGTGGCCCGCCTCGGGAACGAAGCTGACGACATTGACGCATTGGGTGTTGGTGTAGAGGCCGCCCGGACCGACCGGGAAGATGTCCGCGAGAAGGTGCACCCGCGCGCCGCCGGCCAGACGGAAGGATTTCGATCCGAGCGTCATCGGATCATAGGACGAGATGCGCAGCGTCCGGGCGCAGTCCGGGTCGCTGGCCCAGGACACCATCTCGCCCGTGCCGAACCGGCCCAGTTCCGGGTCACGCACATAGTCGATGCCGGCGGTGGTCGGTGACTCCGCCGGCTGGACGAAGACCGTCTCGCAGGCCGTCAGTCCGAGGCCCAGCCCGCCGATCAGCAGGGCCGCCTTCAGGCGTGCGACCGATCGCGTCGTGTTGTTCTGCTTTCCCATTGCCCTCTCCCCCGATAAAGCGCGGGGAGCCAGCCACGAATCCCACCCCGTCGCAAGCGAGTTCCCGATGTCCGATCTGCAGAAGCAACGCGCCGGCGAGGCCGCCGCCGAACGGGTCGAGGCCGGGATGGTGGTCGGGCTGGGCACCGGCTCGACGGCGGCCTGGTTCGTCAAGGCGCTGGCGGCGCGGGGTCTGAAGGACCTGCGCTGCGTCCCGACGTCAGAGAAGACTGCCGATCTGGCGCGCGAACTCGGCCTGCCGCTGGTCTCGCTGGAGGACGTGTCGAAGATCGATCTGACCGTGGACGGCGCCGACGAGGTCGGGCCGGGGCTGGCCCTGATCAAGGGCGGCGGTGCGGCCCTGCTGCGCGAGAAGCTGGTCTGGGAGGCGTCGAAGAGCTGCATCGTCATCGCCGACGCCGCCAAGGTGGTGCCGGTGCTGGGGACCTTCCCCCTGCCGATCGAGGTGGTGGCCTTCGGGCACAAGACGACCGGCAACCGCATCGCCGACGTCCTGCTGGACCATGAGATCATCCAGCCCGCCCGCGCCCGCACCGCCGACCGGGGACTGGTACGCACCGACGGCGGCAATCTGATCTATGACGCGAAGTGCGGGGCTATCCACGACCCGGTGCGTCTGGCCGACGACCTCAAGTTGATCACCGGCGTGGTCGAGCATGGCCTGTTCCTCGATCTGGCGGACGAGGCGATCATCGGCAAGGACGACGGGATCGAGGTCCTGCTGCCGTGAAGCGCTCCGGGCGGATCGCGATGGTTCTGGGGCTGATCGTGGTCGGCCTGATCGGGACGAGCGTCGCCGGACTGGCGGGATGGTACGCCGTGGATCGGACCGCGATGATCGGAGGCCTGTGCCGAGCGGGATTACCCAATCTTTCGCGGCCGCACGATGTCGATGCGCGCCGGCTGGGCTGCGCCGTTCTGGGCCCGAAACAGCGCGTGACGGGGATCCTTTTGGGCGACTTCGAACTGTCCAGCCTCGTCATGGGGGATCGTCTTCGCTTCGATCAGAACGATGAGGTCACGAATGAGACGGCGTGGTTTTCCGCCACCGACGGATTGGCGGAGCGAGGCGGGGACCGCCTTCGTGAGCAGATGGGGCGCTATGTCCCCGGAGGATGCGGGATGCGCATCGGCTCAATTACCGTGGACGGCTGGATGACCGAGTCCAAGGGCTCGTATGGCCACCTCGGAATGGCAGAACGTGAATTCTGGGCGGACCGCGTCGTGTCCATAGGTCCGCCGTCGGCCGAAGCCGTAGAGGTCTATGGCGGGTCGCTCGCGGCAAACCCCGAACTGGCTGACTATTGTCGCGGACGAGAGCGATACGCCGCCCAGGTCGGGCAATAGCCACGCTCGATCATTGAACCTTCGTTCGCCGCTCCCGATATTCGCCCATCTTCCCGCCGAAAGCACACAATGACCCAGACCTACGACTACGACCTCTTCGTCATCGGGGCGGGCTCCGGCGGGGTGCGGGCGGCGCGGCTGACGGCGCTGGGCGGCAAGCGGGTGGCCATCGCGGAAGAGTTCCGGGTCGGCGGGACCTGCGTGATCCGCGGCTGCGTGCCCAAGAAGTTCATGGTCATGGCCAGTGACTTCGCCCACGATTTCGAGATCGCCGCTGGCTACGGCTGGACCGTCGAGGCCAGCTTCGACTGGCCGAAATTCCTCGAGGCCAAGGACGTCGAGATCGCGCGCCTGTCGGGCATCTACGCCGCTAACCTCGGCAAGGCCGGGGTCGATCTGGTCAACGGCCGGGCGGTTCTGACCGACGCCCACACCGTGAAGGTCACCAAGCGCGACGGCTCGGACGGCGGGACCTTCACCGCCGAAAAGATTCTGATCGCCACGGGCGGCCGGCCCTGGGTGCCGGAGACGATGACGGGCATCGAGCACGCCATCACCTCCGAAGAGGCCTTCCACCTGCCGGAACTGCCCAAGCGCATCCTGATCGCGGGCGGCGGCTATATCGCGGTGGAGTTCGCGGGCATCTTCGCAGGCCTCGGCGTCGAGACGACCCTGGTTTATCGCGGGCCGAACATCCTGCGCGGCTTCGACGACGACGTGCGCGCCCATCTGGCCGGCGAGATCGAGAAGCGCGGCATCAAGGTCATCCTGGGTTGCCAACACTCCAGCATCGAGAAGACCGAGACGGGGCTGGTGAATCACCTCGAGAACGGCATGACCATCGAGACAGACGTGGTCATGTTCGCCACCGGCCGTATTCCCTATGTGAAGGATCTGGGCCTCGAGAAGGCCGGGGTCGAGTTGACCGAGGGCGGGGCGATCAAGGTCGATACCCTGTCGAAAACGACGGCTGACAACATCTGGGCCATCGGCGACGTGACCGACCGGATGAACCTGACGCCGGTCGCCATCCGCGAGGCGGTGGCCTTCCACCAGACCGTCTACAAGAACAATCCGCAGCATTTCGACTATGAGGCCGTGGCCACGGCGGTCTTCTCCCAGCCGCCGGTCGGCGTCGTGGGCCTGTCGGAGAATGAGGCGCGCCACACCTGCAAGGGCGAGGTCGATGTCTATCTGACCCGCTTCCGGCCGATGAAATACGCCTTCACCGGCTCGGACGAACGGGTGCTGATGAAGCTGGTTGTCGACGCTGACAGCCAGAAGGTCATCGGCGTCCACATTGTCGGGCCCGAGGCGCCGGAGATGATCCAGCTGGCCGCCATCGCCGTGAAGGCCGGCCTGACCAAGGCCCAGTGGGACGCAACCTGCGCCGTCCACCCGACCATGGCCGAGGAACTGGTCACCCTGAAGGACAAGCAGACCCCGGCGAGCATGTCGGCGGGGTGAAGCCTGCCTGAGCACGGTTGGTGCGCCGCCCTGTGCCCGAACGCCTGCCAGCTAGGCTGCAGCGCGTTTGCAGGGGTATTTCATTGTCCGAATGCGTCCTTGGGACTATGTAGCGCGGCATGAGTACCCGTTGGACCCCAGAGAGCTGGAGATCGAAGCCCGTCGCGCACATGCCGACGGACTATCCGGACGCGCGCGCACTGACCGCCGTCGAAGACGAACTGCGCGCGATGCCGCCGCTCGTGTTTGCCGGCGAGGCCCGCACCCTGACGTCCAAGCTCGCCCAGGTCGAAAAGGGCGAGGCCTTCCTGCTGCAGGGCGGCGACTGCGCCGAGAGCTTCAAGGAGTTCTCGACCGACAACATCCGCGACACCTTCCGCCTGATCCTGCAGATGGCCGTGGTCCTGACCTTCGCCGGCCGCAAGCCGGTGGTGAAGGTCGGCCGTATCGCCGGCCAGTTCGCCAAGCCGCGCTCGTCCCCCGTGGAAGAGATCGGCGGCGTCGAGCTGCCGTCCTACCGCGGCGACAACATCAACGGCTCGGGCTTCACGCTGGAGGAGCGGCTTCCCGATCCCCAGCGGCTGATCAAGGCCTATAACCAGTCGGCCTCGACGCTGAATCTGCTGCGCGCCTTTGCCAGCGGCGGTTACGCGGACCTCTACAACATCCACCGCTGGACCCTGGGCTTCGCCGACAACGGCGCGGGCGCCCAGTACCGCGAGCTGGCCGACAAGATCACCGAGGCCCTGGCCTTCATGGAGGCGGTCGGCGTCACTCCGGAGACCCATCCGGACCTGAGCCGCGTCGAGGTCTTCACCTCGCACGAGGCCCTGCTGCTGAACGTCGAGAGCGCCCTGACCCGTCTGGACGGCGGTTCCGGCGAATGGTTCGACACCTCGGCCCATATGCTGTGGATCGGCGAGCGCACGCGTCAGCTGGACGGCGCCCACGTCGAGTTCATGCGCGGGATCAAAAACCCGATCGGCGTGAAGTGCGGCCCGACCATGGAGCCGGACGACCTGCTGCCGCTGCTGGACAAGCTGAACCCGGACAACATCTCGGGGCGGATGACGGTCATCGGCCGCTTCGGTCACGACAAGGTCGGCAAGCGCCTGCCCAACCTGATGAAGGCGGTCAAGGACAGCGGCCACAAGGTGATCTGG
Source organism: Brevundimonas sp. ALps5 (assembly GCF_058681645.1). Lineage (NCBI taxonomy): Bacteria > Pseudomonadati > Pseudomonadota > Alphaproteobacteria > Caulobacterales > Caulobacteraceae > Brevundimonas > Brevundimonas sp. ALps5. The sequence continues at coordinate 3,510,233 of NZ_CM178744.1, forward strand.
TCGATCGACCCGATGCACGGCAACACCCTGAAGGCCGACAACGGCTACAAGACCCGGCCCTTCGACCGGATCATGACCGAGGTCCGCACCTTCATCGACGTGGCCGAGGCCGAGGGCGTTCACCCCGGCGGCGTCCATCTGGAGATGACCGGCCAGAACGTCACCGAATGCATCGGCGGGGCCACGGCCGTGACCGAGGACGATCTGTCGAGCCGCTATCACACCCACTGCGACCCGCGCCTGAACGCCGACCAGGCGCTGGAGCTGGCCTTCCTGGTGGCCGAGCGGCTCAAGGTCGGGCGTCTGAACCAGTCGCGCGCCGCCTGACTTCGGTCAGGCGCTGAAGGCTTTCGCGAACAGCGGGGCGGCTCTTTCGATGGCCGCCTCGGCTTCGGCGCGGTCGGCCGTCTCGTTGTCGAGGCCATAGCCGAACATGTCGCCGCCGCGCAGGGCCTGGACCCCGATGCCGTCGGGCCGGGAGATCAGGCCGACGCCGTTGTAGTAGAGGCTGTAGCGGACCTCCGGCTGGGGCGGCAGCCAGGCCATCTGGCCGCGCACCGGGACGATGCTCTCATCGCCGAACAGGGCGCGCGCGCCGTATCCCGTGCAGTTGACGATCACCGGCTCTTTCAGGGTCGCGAGGTCGGCGGGCGTGTTGAATGTCCGCTGCTCGATGCGTCCGCCCTCGGCGATGAAGTCGGCCATCAGCCTGTGGCCCAGCTCGGCGATGTTGAACTGCATGTTCGAGGTCTGGCGCGCGGAGGCGACCGGGAAGGGATGCTGGTCCGGCATCAGGGCGTGGGAGCGGGGCGTGATGTCGCGCAGACGGCCCTCGCCCTCATAGTCGGCGAAACGAATGACGCCGGGCGGAGGCGGCGGGGTCGAGGCGGTGATGGCCGGGTTCGACGACGGCGGGGACGGCGGGCCGGACGGCTCGGTCGAGGGCGCGGTATCGGACAGGATGTAGCGGTCGAGGAAGGCCACGGGCTCGCCGGGCTGGCCGACGTATGTCTGATGCATGGCCCAGGAGGCGCGGGCCATCTTTTCCCACAGGTCGGGGAAGGCGGCGTCGACCTTGTTCTCGTCGGCGATGCGGGAGGAGGGCGTCCAGGTCCCGGTGGCGCGGGCCGAGCGGGTCTGGGGCAGGCGGTCGGCGGCGTAGATGGTCACCTTCGCCCCCGCGCGCTGCAGGGTGGTGGCGGCGGTGAGGCCGAGGGCGCCGCAGCCGATGACCGCGATGTCCGTCGTCCCGTCGGCCATGGCGAGCTCGCGCACGAGCTGGGCCGAACCCCACGACAGGGACCAGCCCGAGCCGCCGTGGCCATAGTTGTGCACCACCCGCTTGTCGCCGATCCGCTCGGCCTCGATGCGTGGGCCGGCGGCGCGGAAGGGGCGCAGGCAGACGGTCATGCGGGTGATCCGGTCCGCCCTGAGGTTCATCGGGGCCAGAGGCGGAACGATGAAGCGGGGCGTCGGGGTGAGCAGGGGAGGGGCGGATGCGGCGCCGGTGACGCAGCCCGCCAGGCTGCCGGCGCCCAGACCTCCGAGACCCATCAGGACCAGACGACGGCTCTTCAGCATGGCGTCCGTCATCGGCTGTTTCCCCTGAAGCTTTGGCGATGTTCGAGGCTTAGCGGGAATGTCGGGGCTTGTCCCGCGCGCCCGGGCGCCGCAAAGGCGATGCGTTGTGGACGCGTTGCGGACATGGCGTCCGGATTTGATGCCGGAGCGAGGCGAGAAGACAGATGACCACCCCGGATACGACGCAAGACGACCGCAACGCCCGCGTGGCGTTTCAGGGCGCGCCCGGCGCCTTCAGCCACGAGGCCTGCGTGGCCCTGCGTCCGTGGGACGAGGCCGTGCCCTTCGAGACCTTCGCCGAGGCGCTGGCGGCGGTTCGGGACGGCGACTGCGACATGGCCCTGATCCCGATCGAGAACTCGACCATCGGGGCGGTGGAGCCGGCGGCGACGCTGGTGCGCGAGTCGGGCTTCGAGACCCTGGCCGACGTCTGGCGGCCGATCCGCCACTGCCTGATGGCCATCGAGGGCGCGCGGATGGCCGACATCCGTACCATCGAAAGCCACCCCATCGCCCTGGACCAGTGCCGCCAGACCCTGTCTCAGATCAATGCGAAGATCGTGGTCGCCTTCGACACCGCGGGGGCCGCCCGCGACGTCGCCGAGGCCGGGGACCGGACCCGCGCGGCTCTGGCGCCCATAGCCGCGGCCGAGGTCTATGGCCTGTCGATTCTGCGTCACGACCTTCAGGATTCGGCCGATAACCGGACGCGTTTTGTCCTGCTGGGCGCCCAAAAGGGTTGACGACGCACGATCGTTGCGTGTCTTAAGGCCCCACGGGCCGTCCTGGTCCGCGATTGGACCCTCCCATGTCCCCGCTGCGCGCTTCCGTTCTGACCCTTTCGACCCGTTCGCGCGCGGTTGCCGGCTTTTATTTTAGCGGCTCCTATTACGGCTTTCGATACGCCGGCTGAGGCCTCGAGCGCTCTTCGCTCCTGACAGCCTCACCGGCGACCGCTCGGACCCCGAGCGGCTGTGCGCCTGTTCGCACCCTCCCATCGAAATTCCCGTATTCGCGAAAGCCCTTCTTAAATGACCGTCTCCACCCTGAATCCGAATTCCAACATCAAGCAGGTCTGGCCCGCTGACATGAACCCTGCCGACATGACGCCCGAACAGATGGCCCTGGCCGCCCTGCGTCACGAGATCGACCTGATCGACGACCAGTTGCTGGAGTTGTTCGAGCGCCGTCTCGCCATCGCCGCCAGCGTCGGCAAGGCCAAGGACGCGCCGCACGGCCCTCACACCAAGCTGCGTCCCGACCGCGAACAGACCGTCCTGGGTCGCGTGCTCAGCCAGTGCCAGCCCGAGAACGTCGAGGCCGTGTCCGGCCTGTGGCGCGAGATCGTCGGCTGGGGTCTGGCCCGTCAGGGCACGCTGCAGGTCCAGGTCTGGGCCCCCAACGACCCGACCCGCGCCTTCGACGGCGCCCGCCAGCGCTTCGGCATGGCCGCCGACATCCGCATGGTCCGCGATCCGCAGGCGGCGCTGGCTTTTGCGGCCGAGGGCCACGGCGTCGCCGTCCTGGCCATCAACACTGACGACGCCTGGTGGGTGGGCCTGCGCCGCGAATGGTCCAGTCTGTCGGTGTTCGACGGTTTCGGCCTCGGCGGTGGTCAGCCGACCGCCCTGGCCGTCGGCAAGATCGATCCGCCGGCCCTGCCGACCGGCCGCCGCGTGGTCGTCGCTGCCGGCGGTGACGCGGGCGACGGCGGCGGCGCCCGCCGCTGGGGCCTGGCCACTGACCACGGCTGGACCCTGGCCCTGACCGACGCCGACCTGGCCCCGGGCGAGGTCGAGGGCTGCGTCGGCGCCATCGGCTGAGGCTCTTGACGCGACGATAGTCAGGGACGAGCGTTCCCGAACAGGCGGCCTCCGCCGTCGGGTTCGGGAACCGTCCATGCGTAAACACCTTGCTCTCGGCGTCCTCCTGCTGGGTCTGGCCGCCTGTGGCCAGTCCGCGAAGACCCCCGAACCGTCCGACGCCCAGTCAACCGTTGGGCCGGGGCCCACCGAGACCGCCGCGCCGTCTCCGGCGGTGGTCTATCCCGCCGGGTTCAGTCTGACCTCGCCTTCAGCCGGGGCGACGACGGCCAGCCCGCTGACGGTCACGGGCGTGGCGCCCAAAGACTGGTATTTCGAGGCGGTGTTCGACGCCGTCCTGCTGGACGCCCAGGGCAATCTCCTCACCCAGGCGCCCGCCCAGGCCCAGACGGACTGGCCAAACCCGGCCCCGTGCCCTTCAAGGCGGTGCTCACCTATGCCGTCGATACGGCCCAGGCGGGGACGGTGGTCCTGACCGAGGACCAGACCGGCAAGGGCGAGGACGGCGATGACGCTCCGGTGCGCGAGGTGCGCATCCCGGTCACCCTGACCGCGAGTAACTAGACCGCCATATTGTCGATCAGCCGCGTCTTGCCGATGACGGCGGCGACGAGGATGCGGGCGGGCCCGTCAACGACGCCGTCGGCGAAGACGGACAGGTCGTCGGCCCGGCGCACGGTGACATAGTCGATGCGGTCGAACCCGGCCTTGAGGATCGCGCCATAGGCCTCGCGCTCGACGGCGGCGAGGGGACGCTTCGCGGCGGCCTGATCGGCGGCTTGACGCAGGATCACGTTCAACTGACGCGCCACGGCCAGCTCGGCTTCGGACAGGTAGGCGTTGCGCGAGGACAGGGCCAGGCCGTGGTCGTCGCGCAGGGTCGGGCTGCCCACGATCTGCGTCGGGATGTCGAGGTCGGCGGCCATGCGGCGCACCACCATCAGCTGTTGCCAGTCCTTCTCGCCGAAGACGGCGACGTCGGCCTGGACCTGGTTGAGCAGCTTGGAGACCACCACGGCGACGCCGCCGAACATGGCCGGGCGGAACTCGCCCTCCAGCCCCTGTGAGGGCCCGCCCTTCGCCGCATCCCCGACCGTGACCGAGGTGACGAAGCCGGTCGGATACATCTCCGCGACCGTCGGGGCGAACATCACGGCGCCGCCCGCGGCGGTCAGAAGCTCGGCGTCGCGGGCCTCCTGACGCGGATAGGTGCCCAGATCCTCATGAGCCGCGAACTGGGTCGGGTTGACGAAGACGCTGGTCACGACCCGGTCCGTACGGCGCAGCGCCTCCCTCACCAGGGTCAGGTGTCCTTCGTGCAGGGCACCCATGGTGGGAACCAGACCGACCGTCAAACCTTGCAGTCTCCAGCCCCGAACAACCGCGCGCAATTCGCTCACGGTCCGGATGATCGGCAGGGTCTCAGGGTTTTCGGGGATGGTTATGACGTTAACCCTTCGCTTTAAGCGTGTTCGTGAACGGCGTTTCAAAGCCTGTTTCGTAGGGTTGCGCTTATGACGCCCAGCAGAATGCTTCGTCCAGTCCTGGTTTGCCTCACCCTGTCGGGGGCCGGTCTCACGACCGCGTCCTGCGGTATGGTGGATGCGGACCCGCACCGGTTTGAGTCCCTCGCCCAGAAGGTCGCCGACATCCGTCTGGATGGGTCGGAAGCCCCGGCTTCTTCAACACCGGCGCCGACGCCCCTGACGGGCACCGCCGCACAGTCCGGCCTGCGCTCGGCCCTGCGTGTCGAGGTCATGGATCCGCACGCCCTGTGGGACGCCCGCGACGGGATCAAGTCCGAGGCGGTGAGCCAGGCGGTCGAACGACAGGCCTCCGCTGTCGCCGAGGCCGCCGCGCCCGCCGTGGCCCGCGCCGTCGTCCAGCAGGTTTCCACCCGCGCGACCGAGGCGGTTCGTCCGTCCCAGGCCGCCGGGCTGCGTCCCGCCGCGACCGGCGGACGCACCGTCATCCAGCTCGGCGCCTATTCCAGCGAGGCCGCCGCCCGCCACGCCTGGACCACGGTCAAGGCCGGCGCCGCGCGTCAGGTCCTGAACGGTCTGTCGCCCGTGTTCGAACAGGCCACGGTCAACGGGCGCGCCCTGACGCGGCTGAAGGTCGCGGCCCCGGCCTCGGCCGCCGGCGCCATCTGCCGCGCGGCCCAGGTCAGCGACCCGTGGTGCGCGCGCCGAGCCTAGAGACGGGGCGTAACCGTCCGTCCACAGCTACGCATTAACCCTTTGTTGACGTTGGCGGAGCGGCGCCCGAGTCTGGCGACCATTGACGACGCGTGAGTGAGTCGTCGCCAGCATCGGGTCATCGCAAAATGGCGCAGCCTCAGGTCGTCGTCGTCGGCAATGAAAAGGGCGGGGCGGGCAAGTCCACCCTGGCCATCCACATCGTCGTGGGTCTGCTTCACGCGGGCCACAAGGTGGCGATCATCGATCTGGACCTGCGCCAGCGGTCCATGTCCCACTTCTTCGCCAACCGCGCCGCCTGGACCGCCGCCAACGGCCACGTCCTGCCCATGCCGGTCGAGCCGGACCTCGGCGACGGCAAGGCCCTGGCCCGGGCGTCCGAAGAGGACCAGCTGGCGACCTTCGAGGCCGCCTACGCCCAGTGCGGCGAGGTCGACATCATCCTGATCGACACCCCCGGCGGCGACACCGCCCTGTCGCGCGCCGCCCACGCCCGAGCAGACCAGATCGTCACCCCGATGAACGACAGCTTCGTCGACTTCGACCTGCTGGGTCAGGTGGATCCGGTGACGCTGGAGCTGCTCAAGCCCTCCATCTATTCCGAGAGCGTCTGGGAGGCCCGCAAGCAGCGCGCCATCAAGGAGGGCCGCCACGCCGCCATCGACTGGCTGGTGGTGACCAACCGTCTGGCCGTCGCCGAGGCCCGCAACCGCCGCCGTCTGGAAGAGCGTATGGCCAAGCTGGCCAAGCGCGTCGGCTTCCGCGTCGGGCCGGGTCTGCGCGACCGGGTCATCTATCGCGAGCTCTTCCCCTTCGGCCTGACGGTCGCGGACCTGTCCAACGACGTGCGTCCGGTGGCCGTGTCCCTGGCCCACGTCGCGGCGCGGCAGGAGATGCGCAACCTGATGCTGGCCATGGGTCTGGACGAGGCCTCGCTGAACAGCCTGTCCGCCCTGGACGCGGCGGCCTGAGCCAGCAGGCATTATGGGTCTGATCTGGCTGGCCCTGGCGGCGATCGCCGTCTGGGCACTGGTCCGGCTGGGGCGACAATCCGAGAGGCCGGGAAGAGGGCAATGGCGCATCGCCGCGACGATCCTCGGCGCGGTGCTTCTGGGCGGCGCCGTGCTGGCGGCGTCGCACGGGGCCTGGTTCGCCATGGCCGGTATGATCGGCGCGGGCTTCTATCTGATCTTCAGCTCACGCCTCCGGGCCGTCGCGCCGAGGGCGGCTAGGCCAGAACCCCTTTCGGAGGCCGAGGCGCGGTCCATCCTGGGCGTCGGGTCGAACGCGACGAAGACCGAGATCAATGAGGCGTGGCGCCGGCTGATGGGGCGGGCGCATCCCGATCAGGGCGGCACCGAGGGGCTGGCCGCGCGGGTGAACGCGGCGCGTGACAGATTGCTGAAGTCCTAGTGGCTAGCTGCGTGGAACAGACGTTTCCAACAGCCGCCAAGGGTGGAAAGCGGATGTCAGATCACAGCCGTCTCGCATCGCGCGAGCAGACCAGAAAGGGGGTCAGTGCTTCTGACGTCATGCTGTTTAGCGGCGGAAAGATAGCGGAGCAGAAGTGCCCGCAGGTCGTCGGGTGCTTTCGAGCCTTCTACGGAGTTGATCCGCACGCGGTCGCCGATCGCCTCTAACTGGAAGACTTGCCCGTCCGGTCCATAGGCGATGGGGTAGACGCCATCGCTTACATCAATCGCTTCGAGGTAGCCTTCTGCCCCACTCACTGATGAGAAGAACAACGCAGGCTCGTCGGCCTGAACGATGAGTGCGATGGAGGACATCAGCGATCATCGCGCCGACCTCCGATGTCCGCAATGGGTCGAAAGCGGTCGTTGGCCAACGGGCTGAAAGCGGACGCAGATCTGTCCCTTCGGGCGACCAAGGCAGCCGGTCACGCCCCCGGGCGGATCACCGAACAGGTGACGCGGCGGGCGGCCAGGGCCTCGCAGGCGTCCTCGGCCTTGGCCTGGGTCATGCCGGTGAAGCGCGAGCGGAACCAGCCGTCGTTGGACTGCACAGCACGCTCGGCGTCGGTGAACTGAGCGCGGAAGCGGCGGTTGACCTCGGTCAGCCAGTCCCGGGCGACGGACTCGCTGCGGAAGGCGCCGACCTGAACGGCCCAGCGGCCCGCCGGCGTGCGGGCCGGGGCGGCCGGACGCGTGGCGGCGGGAGGCGTGCGAGCAGGAGCGGTCGTGCGCGGCGCCGCGACCCCACCGTTCAGGGAGGCGGTCAGGCTGCCCGGATCATTGGCGACGGCGCGATTGTCAGTCCGGGGCGCCGGGGCGGGCGCCGGAACCGGCGGCGGCTGATTGGCGACGGCGGCGTAGCTGCGGGCGGTGCTCGGCAGGGGCGTTTCCGATCCGGCGACGTGGATCGGCGAGGAGACCGGCGCGGTCGGACGCGGCTGGGCGCGCGGAGGCAGGGCGGTATAGGCCACGGCGGTCGAGCCCTCGCCGTCCTCGTCGTCACGGACAGGCGAGCCGCGCTCGCCGTTCAGGGCGGCATAGGCGACCGGGCCGACGCCGTCGGTCATCCCCGTGCCGTCGACGCCGAAGCCGCGCTGTTCGAAGAAGGTCTGGGCCACCTGGATGGTCTCGCCCTGGGCCCGGCGGTTCTCGACCTCGAAGCCCGTGTTCATCAGCTCGGCGACATGGGCGTTGCGGGTGGCGCTGGAGCGACCGCCCATGACGATGACGATCAGCCGGCGATGGTTGCGCACGGCCGAGGCGGCGAGGTTGTAGCCCGAGGCGTTGGTGAAGCCGGTCTTGATGCCGTCATAGCCGTCGCCGCCCAGCAGCAGGCCGTTGGTGTTGCGGTACTCGCGGCCCTGGAAGGCCCAGTCGTGCAGGCCGAAGTAGCTGTAATACTGGGGGTAATCGCGCATGATGGCGCGGGCCAGGATGGCCAGGTCGCGGGCCGAGGTGACCTGGCGGCTGTCGGGCAGGCCGTTGGGATTGACGTAGTTGGTCTGGGTCATGCCCAGCTGACGGGCCTTGAGGGTGGCCATGGCCGCGAACCGGGCCTGGGAGCCGCCGACGTGCTCTGCCAGGACCATGGCCATGTCGTTGCAGGACCGGACCGTGGTGGCGCGCATGGCGTCGTCGAAGCGGATCGTCTGGCCGGCGGCGAGACCCAGTTTGGACGGCGGCTGGGAGGCGGCGAGGGGGGAGACGGTGACGACGTCGTCCAGCTTGACCCGTCCGGCTTCCAGAGCCTCGAACGTCAGATACAGGGTCATCATCTTGGTGACCGAAGCCGGATAGCGCGGGCTGTCGGCGCGGCGGGCGAACAGAACCTCGCCCGTCTGGGCGTCGACGACGATGGCGGCGTAGCGGGCGTTGTCCGACGACTGGGCCTCGACCATCGAGGTGATCGGCGACAGGGGCGAGATCGAGACGGCGGTCACCGCCAGAACAGCCATGACGCCGACGGCGATGCGACGGAAGAAAGCGGTCATCGGCAACCGAATAGCCTCGTAACTGTGACGTCCCTGTGGCCAGAGACGCAACGCGAATGTTGGGCGGCCCCCCGGCGCAATGGGTGAACCCTAGCATGCGATCTCGGGGTTTCGCGGTGGTTAACGAGGTCTCAACGGAGATTTGAACGTTTCGCCCGCGACGCGAAAGCTGAGCCGTTTTCGTCGTTTGTCAGGTTATCGCCGTTCATATTGTGCAGTGCACAAAAATCCTTGACCCGTGTTCGCACATGCACCATATGAGCCCTGTCGCGAGGGAGCATTCCGTCGCGAGAGCAATCAACACGGGTCCGTCGACACGAACGGGGCCCGATCACCGGGTTCAGGAGACTTCACATGGCCGACACCGCCGAAGCCGTCAAAAAGACCGTCGAACAAACCGCCTCCGCCGCCAAGGCACAGGCCGAGAAGGTTCAGACCGCGAGCGCCCAGGCGTTCAAGGACGGTCTGGAAAAGACCACCGCCTCGCTGACCGAGCTGGGCGCCCAGTCCAAGCTGAACCTCGACGCCGTGGTCGCCTCGACCACCGCCGCCCAGAAGGGCGCCGAGGCCCTGCAGGCCCAGGCCCTGTCGTACGGCAAGACCAGCTGGGAATCGGGCGTCGCCGCCGCCCAGTCGATGTCGAAGGCCCGTTCGGTTCAGGAGCTGATCGAACTGCAAACCAGCTTCACCAAGTCGGCCATGGAAATCTACATGTCCGAAATGACCAAGATGACCGAAACCCTGACTGCTTCGGTCAAGGACAGCTTCAAGCCGATCAACGAGCGCGTCACCGCCTCGGTCGAAAAGTTCCAGGCCGCCCGCTAAGGCGATCTCACGGTTCAGTAGCGTACCAGAAGGGCCCGGAGCGAAAGCTCCGGGCCCTTTTGTTTATTCCGGCGCGGAAGCCGCCGCATGGTCGATGCTGAAGGCGCGCGACAGCCGCCACTGGCCATCGGCGTCCAGCTTCCAGAACATCGAGAACCGCGCCCGCCCGACCAGCTTCTCCGGCCCGTCGCCCCGGCGCTCGTAGAAGAGGTGGGTCCCTTCCTCGACGGCGCCCGCGCCCGGGATGGCGTAGACGCGCATCGAACCGGGCACGAGTTCGCGGCGCGAGCGGAAGGCGTCGGGGGCCTTCTTCGCCTCGCAGCCCTTCTGGTAGTCCGCGACGAAGGCCGTCCGCGTCGACATCAGTCCGCCGCGGTCGTGGTAGAATTCGATGTCGTCGGTCACCAGATCGGCCAGGGCCGCCGGGTCGCAGTCGTCGAACATGACGCGGAACAGGACAGTGTCCCGATCCGCGATGGCGGTCGACAGGGCCGGCTCGCTCGGGACGGTCACGGCGGGCGTCGAGGCTGCGTCCTGACCGGGCAGGGCCAGCGCCAGGGCGAGAAGAAGAGCGGGAATGGTCATAGGTTCGTCTCCGCCATCGCAGTTCACGGCCAGACTCACGATGTGTCCGTGGGGCGCCGGAGTCCCGTGAATCTTTGGTCATGGCCGGCCTTGGGATCGAGCTGAGCGCGACCTCGGCCCGCAGCCACGCCTAGCCTCGCGCGATCGAGTCCTGACGCTCGTTCCATTTGCGGACGTTCACGCCCCGGATCAGCAGCCACAGGCAGAAGCTCGTCTCGCCCACCAGCACGGGCAGCAGGATGGCCGGGCTGAGCATGCGGGCGAACGACGGCGCCAGCAGTTCGGCGAACGAGGCGACGAGGTAGCAGAGGCCGGCGATCTGCATCAGGACGCCGATGAACCGGGGCAGATAGCCGGATCGCCAGATCAGCGTCCCGCTGACGAGGCAGGCCGCGCCGAAGAAAATCAGGGCGATGTTGAACGCCACGCCGTGGGCCGTCAGGGCGAAGGTCGCCATGGCTTCGGACAGGGCGCCGCCGGAACCGCCCGAGGCGAGCGGCACGACCATTAGCTGGAACATCTTGCTGACCGCCTCCACCGCGAGGGAGGCGAGGTTGAGCAGCAGGAACAGCAGGGCCAGCCCGCGTCCGGCCGGCCGGAGCAGCATGTATTCGATCCAGAGCTGGACCACGGCGATCAGGGGGATGACGAGGTTCGCCGCCAGACCCCAGGTCCAGAGGGAGGAGTGGGCGAGAATCGTCCGGATCGTTCCGGCGTCGTCGCCCGGAACCGTCACCGTGTTCATGACGATGCCCTCGGCGAGCGCCCCGGCCACGATGACCACGAGATAGATGGCGCCGGCGAGGCGGGCGTAGGCGAGCGGGCGGCTGCGGATGTCAAAGGGCATGAAACGGTCCGGATCGGGGAGGGCGCGGCGTCTGGCTCAGCGCCAGCGGTCGCCGCGCGCCGTGATGAAGAGGGAAACGACCCGGGGCCAGGGCGTCACGATGGGGAAGACGACGACCAGCAAACAGGCCGACAGGGTGGACCAGGCGCCGTCATCCATCCGGCCCTCGATCAGGCGCGGAACGGCGACGAAGCCCAGCCACAGCGCTTTCCAGAGCATCTCGAAGAACAGCAGCGGCAGCATGCGGACGGGGTAGCGCAGGCCGAGAACCGCCAGCAGGCCGATCGCGCCCAGCATGCACTGGACCACGCCTTCCATCAGCTCCCAGTCCGAATGGTTCGTCAGGATCCCGGGCCAGACCTGCACGCCCAGCCCCACGGCCAGCAGCAGATAGCCGGCGCGCAGTCCGTACAGTCGCCAGAGGGGCAGGGGCGCGTCTTCAGCGCCGGCGACGGGGCCGGGTGCGAGGGCGGCGTCGGTCACTATTCGACATCCTTGAGGATCTTCTCGATGCCCTCGAGCCGCGCCTGCATCTCGGCCAGGGCGGCGCGGGTGCTCTCGGCCAGGGCTCTGTAGGCCTCGTCCTGATCCGTCTTCGCCTTCGCCTGACGGATGATGGCCAGGTAGCGCATCCCGAACACCAGAAGGATGGTGCCGAGCGGCAGGCAGATCGTCAGGAGGTAGAGATGTTCCGACACGAATGGTCTCCTATTTTTCCGTCTTGGCCGTCAGGGAGGCGGCGGCGTCCACGATGGACCGGGGTGTGACTTCCAGATGGAAGGGGGCGATCTCGAAGTAGTTGAGCGCCTTGCCCTCCGACGAGAGTTCGAGGTGGCTCTTCACGAGGCCGGCTTCTTCCAGCTTGTTCAGATGCAGATGCAGCAGGGGGCGGCTGATGCCGATCTCCCGCGCCAGCTGGCTGACGTAGTTGCGTCCACCGGCTTGCAGGGCGGCGAGCACCCGCAGCCGGTGGGGGTTGTCCAGGGCGGACAGGACGGTCAGCAAACGATCACCCGGGGTCATAACGCATCCGCCCTTTCATGTGTAAGAAATACCTGACGCATGAAAGGTGTCAAGCAGCTTTTCGGATGCTCGAGCATTGTTGTGGGAGCCCGGCGGGCACGGCGGCGGGCGAGTTTCAGGGCCCTGAACGCTGTTCACGAAACCCGTGACTGGACGAGGCTTAAAAACCGTCGAACACTGCCTATCTAGTGTTTCGACTCCCCGAAACTCCGGAATGCGAATGCCGTCACAAAGGCCAGGCGATCAACAGGGTGGAGGCCTCGGCGCCACCACGATCACCGAAACAAAGCCCAAGCTTCAGAAGCCCTCGCTGTATCGGGTGCTGATCCTGAACGACGACTACACGCCCATGGAATTCGTCGTCTATGTGCTGGAGCGGTTCTTCCAGAAGAGCCGCGAGGACGCGACCCGCATCATGCTGCATGTGCACCAGCATGGCGTCGGGGTGTGCGGCGTCTTCACCTACGAAGTGGCCGAAACCAAGGTCGCCCAGGTGGTCGAGACGGCGCGCCGTCACCAGCACCCGCTGCAATGCACGATGGAAAAAGACTGAGAGGATCTCCCCATGCCCTCATTTTCACGTCCTCTCGAAGACACGCTGCAACGTGCCCTGGTTTACGCCAACGAGCGCCGTCATGAGTATGCGACGCTCGAGCACCTCCTGCTGGCGCTGATCGATGACCCCGACGCCACGGCGGTGATGTCCGCCTGCAACGTCGATCTCAAATCCCTCAAGACCGCCCTGACGCTCTATGTCGACACCGACCTGGCGGCTCTGGCCACCTCGGACGGCGACGACGCCAAGCCGACGGCCGGCTTCCAGCGCGTGATCCAGCGCGCGGTGATCCACGTCCAGTCCTCGGGCCGCGAGGAAGTGACCGGCGCCAACGTCCTGGTCGCCATCTTCTCCGAGCGCGAAAGCCACGCCGCCTACTTCCTGCAGGAGCAGGACATGACGCGGTACGACGCGGTCAACTTCATCGCCCACGGCATCGCCAAGAAGGCCGGGTCCGCCGAGGCCCGTCCGGCGAAGGGCTCGAGCCCTGAGGAGGCCGAGGACGCCGCCGCCGTCAAACAGGGCGGCGAGGCGCTGGAAGCCTATTGCGTCGACCTCAACGAGAAGTCGAAGAAGGGCAAGATCGACCCGCTCATCGGCCGTCACGCCGAGGTCGAGCGGGCCATCCAGATCCTGTGCCGGCGCACCAAGAACAACCCGCTGCTGGTCGGCGAGCCGGGCGTCGGCAAGACCGCCATCGCCGAAGGTCTGGCCCGCAAGATCGTCAATCACGAGGTCCCGGCCGTGCTGGAAGGCGCGACCATCTACAGCCTCGACATGGGCGCCCTGCTGGCCGGGACGCGCTATCGCGGCGACTTCGAGGAGCGGCTGAAGCAGGTCGTCAAGGAACTCGAGAACCACGAGAACGCCATCCTGTTCATCGACGAGATCCACACGGTGATCGGCGCCGGCGCGACCTCGGGCGGGGCGATGGATGCGTCCAACCTGCTCAAGCCGGCCCTGGCCTCGGGCAGCCTGCGCTGCATGGGCTCGACGACCTACAAGGAATACCGCCAGCATTTCGAGAAGGACCGGGCCCTGGTCCGGCGCTTCCAGAAGATCGACGTCAATGAGCCGACGGTCGAGGACTCGATCAAGATCCTGCGCGGCCTGAAGGCTTCGTACGAGAGCCACCACAAGCTGCGCTACACCGAGGCGGCCATCCGCTCGGCGGTCGAGCTGTCGGCCCGCTACATGACCGACCGCAAACTGCCGGACAAGGCGATCGACGTCATCGACGAGGCCGGCGCCTCGCAGATGCTGCTGGCCGAGTCGAAGCGGAAGAAGGTCATCGGCCAGAAGGAGGTCGAAGCCGTCATCGCCAAGATGGCCCGCATCCCGCCGAAGTCGGTCTCCAAGTCCGACGTCGAGGGCCTGCGCGAACTGCAGACCGACCTGAACCGCGCCGTCTTCGGTCAGGACGCGGCGATCGAACAGGTCTCCTCGGCCATGAAGCTGGCCCGGGCGGGGCTGCGCGATCCGCAGAAGCCGATCGGCTCCTTCCTGTTCGCCGGCCCGACCGGCGTGGGCAAGACCGAGGTGGCCAAGCAGCTGGCCTCGACGCTCGGCATCGAGATGCTGCGCTTCGACATGTCCGAGTACATGGAGCGGCACACCGTCTCGCGTCTGATCGGCGCGCCTCCGGGCTATGTCGGCCATGACCAGGGCGGCCTGCTGACCGACGCCGTCGACCAGCACCCGCACGCCGTGGTCCTGCTGGACGAGATCGAGAAGGCCCACCCCGACGTCTACAACATCCTGCTGCAGGTGATGGACAACGGGATGCTGACCGACGCGATCGGCAAGAAGGTCGACTTCCGCAACGTGGTCCTGATCATGACCACCAATGCGGGGGCCGCCGACAACGCCCGGGCCTCCATCGGCTTCGGCCGCGGCAAGGTCGAGGGCGAGGACGACAAGGCCATCCAGCGCCTGTTCGCGCCGGAGTTCCGCAACCGTCTGGACGCCATCGTCAGCTTCAAGCCGCTGCAGCCCGAGACCATCCGTCAGGTGGTGACCAAGTTCGTCCTGCAGCTGGAAGCCCAGCTGGCGGATCGCAACATCACCATCGAACTGTCGGACGACGCGGCCGACTGGCTGGCCAAGAACGGCTTCGACGAACTGTACGGCGCGCGCCCCCTGGGCCGGGTCATTCAGGAGAACATCAAGAAGCCGCTGGCCGACGACATCCTGTTCGGACGCCTCACGCGCGGCGGCCACGTCAAGGTCACCCTCAAGGACGGCAAGATCGCCTTCGACATCGCCTCGGCGAGCGGCGAAGCGGTCAAGGAAGCCGCCGACGAGGAACAGGCGGTTTAAGGACCGTCACAGGCTGAAAGCTGAAGGCCCCGGTGGAAACGCCGGGGCCTTTTTCCTTGTTTGTCTCCGGCGTTTCGGTGGTGAAACACGCGCGGCGCGTGGGGTCTTTATGGCTCGGCCCCGGATTGAAGAGAGTGCGCCGTGCCCCACGAAACGAAGATCAACATCGCCCTGTCGCGCAGAAGCGCCCTGACCGCCGGTCTCTTCGGAGGCCTCGCCGCCGTCGCCGGACCGGCTGGCGCGCGCACCACGACAGCCGCCGGGGAGGTCTGTCTGATCACGCCCCAGGCGACCCAGGGACCCTACTGGTTCGATCCGAATCTGGAGCGGGCCGACATCACCGAGGGCCGCAAGGGCCTGCCGCTGAGGATCGCCATCAGGGTGCTGGAGGGCGCGACCTGCGCGCCGATCAGGGACGCCCGCGTCGACGTCTGGCACTGCGACGCCCAAGGCGTCTACTCAGGCTACGAAGGGCAGGGGCCGACCGGTTCGACCAAGGGCGAGACCTTCCTGCGCGGGCATCAGCCGACGGGCGCCGACGGCGTCGCGACATTCCTGACCGTCTATCCGGGCTGGTATCAGGGGCGCACGCCCCATGTGCATGTGAAGGTCTTCCTCGATGAGGAAGGGACCACCAACGTCCTGACCTGCCAGCTCTTCTTCCCCGACGCGCTCAGCGAATGGCTGTTCTCGAACGCCCCCGACTATGTGCGCGGGGGCCAGACGCGCGACACCCTGAACCGCACCGACGGCATCGCCCGGGGGCAGGGGTATTCGACCTTCGGCGCCATCAGCGAACAGGCCGACCACTATGCGATGACCGTGACCCTCGGCGTCGATCGCGCGGCGCGGTCGGAGGAGGGCGGTTTCGGCCCCGGTGAACCGGGCGGTCCGCCGCCCGGAATGATGGGCCCGCCTCCCGGAGGCTTCGGCCCCGGCGGCGAAGGTGGCCCTCCGCATCAGCAGGTCCTGGCCGGCGCCGAACGGATCGCGGCCATCCTGCCGAAAGCCGCCTCCTGAAACGCAAAAGGCCCGGACGTCGCCGTCCGGGCCTTTCTCATGATCTCAGGCTGCGATCAGCGACGGCGGCGGCCCGCGCCGGCCAGCAGCAGGCCGATGCCCGCGACGATTGCCGTGGTCAGGAAGGGCTTCTTGCGCGCGAAGTCGAGGCCGACGCGAGCCGGTTCCTGCAGATCGCTCGGGGCTTTCTCGACCAGACCGTCCAGGCCGTCGATGACCTTGCCGTAGCCGTCGAGGTATTTGCCCTTCACCTGATCCAGCTTGCCGTCGAGCTGGAGCTTGGAATCGCCGGTCAGCTTGCCCAGACCTTCCTGCAGCTTGCCGCCGAGGTTTGAGAGGCCGCCGTTGATGCGCTGATCGGTCATGGGACTGTCCTTTGGGAGAGAGGGTTCGCACCCATAGTGCACGTGAACGGTCGCGGTTCCAGCGCCGGTGAAGACGCCACACAGGATCGGTGGCAGAGTATCCCCATCATCACAGACAGGCGTCCTCCATGCTGCGTTTCATCGCCCAGTTCCTCGTCACCGCCCTCGGCCTCTGGCTGGCCTCGCGGATCGTGCCGGGGGTCGGCTTCACCGACACCGGAACCCTGCTGCTGGCGGCCATCCTGCTGGGGGTCGTCAACGCCATCGTGCGGCCGATCCTGACGGTCCTGACCTTCCCGATCACCCTCATCACCCTGGGCCTGTTCCTGCTGGTGGTGAATGCGGCGATGATCGGTCTGGTGGCGGTGCTGCTGAACGGCTTTGTCGTCGATGGCCTGGCCGCCGGGATCGGGGCGGCGATCATCACCGGCATCGTCAGCTGGCTGGCCGGCGCCTTCATCGCCGACGGCAAGGGAGGCTGAGCCATGGCCGCTGTCCTGACCGAACGCCAGCAGAAGTGGTTCGCCACCGTCCAGGCGAATTTCGAGAAGAACACCGGCAAGCCCATGGCCACGTGGCTCGAGATCATGAAGACCTGCCCGGAGACCAAGCCTCGGGCCCAGATGGCCTGGCTGAAGGCCGAGCACGGCGTGGGCCAGAACGGCGCCGCCTTCATCCTCGACAGCATGAAGACGCAAGGGCAGGGCATGGGCTGGGACGAACCCGACCTGCGCGCCGCCCTGTGGAAGGAGCCGGGCTCACTTGCGGTGCTGGAGGCGGTCGAGGCCGTCGCCGGAAGGCTGGACGGCGTCATCTCGGGCCAGAGGAAGAGCTTCACCTCCTTCTCCCGCGCGGTGCAGTTCGCGGCGGCGCGGCCGCTGAAGGGCGGCGGCCTGCTGCTCGGCCTCAAGCTCGACCCCGCCGTCTCGCCGCGTCTGTCGCCGTCGGTGAAGAAGGAAAGCTGGTCCGAACGGCTGTCGGCCGTGGTTGAGCTGACCAGTGTGGATCAGGTCGACGCCGACATCGCGGCGCTGTTTGCACAGGCTGCTGACAACGGCTGACCCAAGCGGCGTTCCGGCGCCTTGCCGGACGCGGCTGAGCCGTTAGGGTCGCGCTTCCCGTTTGTCCGGAGTCGTCCCATGTCCCGCCTTCTGCTCGCCGCCAGCGCCGCCGCGCTCGCCTTCGCCGCCGCCCCCTTCGCGGCGTCCGCCCAGGACGAGGCGACCATCCGTCAGGCCGAGCAGCTGCGCGACAAGGCGATGTCGTCCAACGTCGCCCTCGACTACGTCACCCAGCTGACGACCCGCTTCGGGCCGCGCCCGGCGGGCTCGCATTCGGAACAGGCCGCCGCCGCCTGGGCCGCCGAATACCTGAAGGGCCTGGGCTTCCAGAACGTCCACATCCAGGAGTTCCCGCTGGTCGGCTGGGAGCGGGGCCAGGACAGCGGCTCGATCCTCGGCGACAATCCGCAACCGCTGGCCGTCGCGGCTCTGGGCCATTCGCCCGCCACGCCCGAGGGCGGGATCGAGGCCGAGGTGGTGCGCTTCACCAGCTTCGAGGCCCTGCAGGCCGTGCCCGACGGCTCCTTGGCCGGCAAGATCGCCCTCGTCGACGTGGGCCAGATGCACGCCATGCAGGACGGCTCGGGCTATGGTCCCCAGACGCGCATCCGCGGCGCGGGTCCCGATGTGGCGGCGAAGAAGGGGGCCGCGGCCTTCCTGATCCGCTCGGTCGGCTCCGACGACAACCGCCTGCCGCACACCGGCACGACCCGCTATGTCGACGGCAAGGTGGCCATCCCGGGCTTCGCCGTCTCCAACCCCGACGCCGACCAGATCGCGCGCCTGATCGCGCTAGGCCAGACGGTGCGGGTGCATCTGTCCTCGACCGCCCGCCTGTACGAGACCCACTCCCAGAACGTCATCGCCGACCTGCCGGGGCGGACGCGGCCGAACGAGGTCATCGTCCTGGGCTCGCATATGGACAGCTGGGATCTGGGCACGGGCGCCATCGATGACGGCGCGGGCGGGGCCATCACCCTCGCGGCGGCCAAGGCCATCGCGGAGAACGGCCAACGTCCCGAGCGCACCATCCGCGTGATCCTGTACGGCTCGGAAGAGGTGGCCCAGCCGACCAACACCGGCAACGGCGGCGGCGCCTATGTGCGTGAGCAGGGTGAGGCGAAGGTCGCTGACCACATCATCGCGGGCGAGAGCGACTTCGGGGCCGACCGCGTCTTCGCCTTCGCCCTGCCGCCGGGCTCGCAGGGCTCGGAGTTCCAGCGGATCGCGTCGCGCGTCCTCTATCCGATCGGCGTCCTGACCTCGGCGCGGCCGGAGACGGAGGGCGGTTCGGACGTCGGGCCCTTGGCCGAGGCGGGGGTGCCGGTGTTCGGCCTCAAGCAGGACGGGACCCGCTACTTCGACCTGCACCACACGGCCAACGATACGCTGGACAAGGTCGATCCGGCCCAGCTGAACCAGAACGTCGCCGCCTGGACGGCCCTGGTCTGGCTGATCGCCAATTCGAATGTGGAGTTCCGCTCGGCCATGCCGAAGCCGGCCGCGCAGTAAGGCTCGCGGCGGTCTGACCGGCCTGCGACAGGCCGGTCTGAGGGCTGGGCTCAGGCTCGGCCGATCGACGAGTATTTGAAGCCGCGGGCGCGCATGTCGTCCGGGCGATAGACGTTACGCAGGTCGACGACGGTCGGGGTCTTGAGTAGCAGCTTGACCTTGTCGAGGTCCAGGGCGCGGAACTGGTCCCACTCGGTCAGGATGACCAGGACGTCGGCGCCGGTGATGGCGGCGTAGGGGTCGTCCTTGAACTCGACGCCGGTCAGCATCTTGCCGGCCTCATGCATGCCTTCCGGATCGAAGGCCTGGACCGTGGCGCCGGCGGCGATCAGGGCGGGGACGACGTCCAGCGACGGGGCGTCGCGCATGTCGTCGGTGTTCGGCTTGAAGGTCAGGCCCAGGACCGCGACGGTCTTGTTCTTCAGATCGCCGTCCAGCGCCTTCTCGACGCGGCCGGCCATGGCCTTCTTGCGCGCGTCGTTCACGGCGACGGTGGTCTCGACCAGCCTGACCGGGGTGCCGGCGTCGCTGGCGGTGCGCACCAGGGCCAGGGTGTCCTTCGGGAAGCAGGAGCCGCCGTAGCCCGGGCCGGCGTGCAGGAATTTCGAGCCGATCCGGTTGTCCAGACCGATGCCGCGCGCGACCTGCTGGACGTTGGCGTCCACGGCCTCGCACAGGTCCGCCATCTCGTTGATGAAGGTGATCTTCAGCGCCAGGAAGGCGTTGGCGGCGTATTTGATCAGTTCCGAGGTGCGGCGGCCGACGAACAGCAGCGGGCTCTCGTTGAGGTTCAGCGGGCGATAGATCTCGGCCATGACGGCGCGGGCCCGGTCGTCCTCGACGCCGACCACGACCCGGTCCGGGCGTTTGAAGTCGTCGATGGCGGCGCCTTCGCGCAGGAACTCGGGGTTGGAGACGACGGCGAAGTCGGCGTCGGGGCGGATCTCGCGGATGATGCGTTCGATTTCGTCGCCTGTGCCGACCGGCACGGTCGACTTGGTCACCACGACGGTGAAGCCTTCCATCAGCTCGGCGACTTCCTTCGCCACCGCATAGACGAAGCTCAGGTCGGCGTGACCGTCGCCGCGGCGCGAGGGGGTGCCCACGGCGATGAAGACCGCGTCGGCGGCCTTGATGGCCTCGCTGCCGTCGATGGCGAAGGACAGGCGTCCGCCGGTGACATTGGTCTCGACCAGACGGTCCAGGCCGGGCTCGTAGATGGGCATGATGCCCTGGTGCAGGCGCTCGATCTTGCCCGCATCCTTGTCGATACATGTAACGTCGTGGCCGAAGTCGGCGAAACAGGCTCCGGACACGAGGCCTACATAGCCGGTGCCGATCATCGCAATACGCATCGAGACTTCCCCTCCAGAGACATCAGGGACTTAGCCCGACCGGTTTTGCAGTGCAACAAACTGGCCATGGAGGACACGGTCAAGGTGCGTTACGTCCCATGTCAGGGACACGCTAGGATACCCCGTCGGGTTTCGGCCCGTCGTTTTGAACAAGGCTCGTGAATTGGCGTCTCCTGCTGGTCTGAATCGTCGTGCGGCTCTTCGAGGAGGGCTGCTGGGCGGCGGTCTCCTCGCGCTTCAGGGCGTAACGCCGGCTTGGGCGAGGACGATTTCGGCCGGCTCGATGCGCGACACGTCGGCGCAGGGGGCGTCCCGGGATGGCACGCTGACCGGCCCGGACGTCGCCCTGAGCATCGGGCATCAGATGTTCTCGGCCGGCGGCAAGACGGCCCATGCGGTCACCGTCAACGGCAGCCTGCCGGGCCCGCTGATCCGGCTGCGCGAGGGCCAGACGGCGCGGCTGTCGGTGACCAACACCCTGGACGAGGATACCTCCATCCACTGGCACGGCCTCTTGCTGCCCTTCCAGATGGACGGGGTGCCGGGGATCAGCTTCCCGGGAATCAAACCGCGCGAGACCTTCGTCTATGAGTTCCCGGTCCGCCAGCACGGGACCTACTGGTATCACAGCCACTCCAACATGCAGGAGGCGATCGGCCTCTACGGCCCGCTGATCATCGACCCCCTGACGCCCGATCCGGTCGAGCACGACCGCGAGCATGTGCTGGTCCTGTCGGACTGGAGCGCCCTTCATCCGCACCAGATCCTCGACCGGCTGAAGAAGAGCCCCGGCTATTTCAACCGCCAGCGTACGACGCTTGCCGGGCTGATCGACGGCTCGGACCGGATGAGCCTGGAGGAGCGTCGGATGTGGGGTTCGATGCGGATGGACCCGCGCGACATCCTCGACGTCAACGGGACCACCTACGCCTATCTGATCAACGGCCATGCGACGGATCAGAACTGGACCGGCCTGTTCCGCGCAGGGGAGCGGGTGCGGCTCAGGATCATCAATGCCTCGGCCATGTCGATCTTCAACTTCCGCATTCCGGGCCTGCCGATGACGGTGGTGGCGGCCGACGGCTGCGACGTGCGCCCGGTGGAGACCGACGAATTCCAGATTTCGGTCGCCGAGACCTATGACGTCATCGTCCGCCCGACGGAGGACCGCGCCTTCGCCCTCGTCGCCGAGGCCATCGACCGGTCGGGCATGGCGGTCGCGACGCTCGCGCCCCGCGCGGGCATGCGCGCGGAGGCGCCGCCGCTGAGGCCGGTTTCGAACCTGACCATGAAGGACATGGGGATGGGGGGCATGGCCGGGATGTCCGGCATGGATCACTCCGGCATGAGCGGGATGGATCACGGCGCCATGGCCGGGATGGACCACTCGCCCGGCGCCATGCGCGATCCGGACAATGCGCCGGCGGAGATGGCGGTCGGCGTCGGGGTCGACATGATCGCGCCCGATCCCGCCAACAGGCTGGGCGAGCGGCCGCTTGGGCTTCAGGACGTCGATCACCGGGTGCTGGTCTATACCGACCTCGTCGCCCTGACCGCGAACCGGGACCAGAGGTCGCCGTCGCGGTCGCTGGAAATCCATCTGACCGGAAACATGGAACGGTTCATGTGGGGCTTCGACGGGCGCAAATTCTCGGAGCTGGTCGAGCCGATCCGGTTCGAGCGCAACGAGCGGGTGCGGGTGACCCTGGTCAACGACACCATGATGTCCCACCCGATCCACCTGCACGGCCATTTCTTCGAACTGGTCACCGGCGGGCCGCGCGGGCGTCAGCCGCTCAAGCACACGGTCAATGTGGCGCCGGGCTCGAAGGTGACGCTCGACCTGACCGCCGACGCGCCCGGTGACTGGGCCTTCCACTGCCACCTGCTGATGCACATGCACGCGGGGATGTTCAACGTCGTGACCGTGCGGCCGCTGGAGGGGGAGGCCTGATGCGCGCTCTGCTTCCGATCCTGCTGCCGCTGGCGGTCGCGACGCCTGCGCTCGCCCAGACGGCTGATCCCCACGCGGGTCACGACATGTCGGCGATGGGGCAAGCCGCACCCGCGAAGCCCGCAGCCGATCCTCATGCGGGCCACGATATGAGCGGCATGACGATGACGCCCGCACAGCAGGGGCCGGCCCGGACACCGCCCGTCGATCCTCACGCGGGCCACGACATGTCCGCGATGAGTATGCCCGGGATGACGATGGGCCCGCCCGATATGCCGACCAGCGCCGATGACGCCGGACGCCCGCCGCGCCAGCCGACGCCCGCCGCGGCCCTGGCGAGCCCCGCCCACGCCGCCGACCGCTTCTTCGACCCGACCGCCATGGCGGCCGCGCGTGACGCCATGCTGGCCGAGAACGGCGATGTTCGCACGACGGGGATTGTCATTGACCGGCTGGAGGCCGGGTTCGGAGACGGCCACACGACATACCTCTGGGACGCCCAGGGCTGGACCGGGGGCGATATCAACCGCCTCTGGTGGAAGTCGGAGGGGGAGGGCGGTGCGAAGCTTGAGGAGGCCGAGGTTCAGGCCCTGTACAGCCGCGCCATCCGGCCCTTCTGGGATCTGCAAGCGGGGGTTCGACAGACCTTCCGGCCCGATCTGAGGGACACGACCGACCTCGTGATCGGCGTGCAGGGTCTGTCGCCCCACTGGTTCGAGATCGACGCCGCCGCCTTCCTGTCGACCGAGGGCGACCTCTCGGCCCGGATCGAGGCGGAGTACGACCAGAGGCTCACGCAGAAATGGATCCTGCAGCCGCGCGCCGAGGTCACCCTGGCGGCGTCGGACGTTCCCGAGATCGAGGTCGGTTCGGGCCTGTCCTCGCTCCAGCTGGGCCTGCGCCTGCGCTACGAGATCCGCCGCGAGTTCGCCCCCTACGTCGGCGTCGAATGGACTCGTCGTCTCGGCGAGACGCGCGACCTCGTCGAGGCCGGGGGCGGGGAGGCGGACGACGTGCGCGTCGTCGTCGGCCTCAGGGCCTGGTTCTAGCCCCTTCCCGCCGTCCGGATCAGTCCTCGGCGGCGGCTTTCCTGGCGGCCGGCTTCCTGGCCGGAGCCTTCTTCGCCGCAGGCTTCTTCGCAGCCGCCTTCTTGGCCGCGGGCTTCTTCTCGGCGGCCGCTTTTGGAGCAGCCTTTTTCGCCGGCGCCTTCTTGCCCTTGGACGGGGCGGCGGCGGCGCGGGCGGCCAGCAGCGGCAGGGCGACTTCCAGCGTCAGATCCTCGGGCGCCGTGCCCTTGGGCAGGGTGGCGTTGATCTTGCCCGACTTCACATAGGGACCGAAGCGGCCGGCCATGACGTGGATCGGCTCGCCCGTCTCCGGGTGGGCGCCCAGGTCCTTGAGCGGGGCCACGGCCGCGCCGCGACCGGCGAACTTGCCGGCCCGCTTCTCGGCCAGCAGCACGACCGCGCGGTTCAGCCCGATCTCGAACACCTCCTCGATATCCGCGACATTGGCATAGGTCCCGGCGTGCAGGACGAACGGCCCGTAGCGGCCCAGACCCGCCGTGATCAGCTTGCCGTCCTCGGGGTGGACGCCCACCTCGCGCGGCAGGGCCAGCAGGCGAAGGGCCTGGTCCAGCGTCAGGGACGCGGGGCTCCAGCCCTTGGGCAGGGACGAGCGCTTCGGCTTGTCCGCTTCCGGCGGGGTGGTTTCGACATAGGGGCCGAAGCGGCCGATCTTGAGGTGAACCGGCTGGTTGGTCTCCGGGTCCAGACCCAGTTCGCGATCGCCGCCGTCCGCCGCCGCTTCCGAATCCGGAGAGGCCACCGGGCGGGTGTATTTGCAGTCCGGATAGCGCGAACAGCCGACGAAGGCGCCGAAACGGCTGGTCTTGAGGCTCAGCTGACCGATGCCGCAGGTCGGGCAGGCGCGCGGGTCCGAACCGTCCTCCTTCTGCGGGAAGATGTGCGGCCCGAGCGACTCGTTCAGGGCGTCGAGGATAGCCGTGGTGCGCAGCTCGCCGGCGGCGGCGGTCGCGACGTGGAAGTCCGACCAGAACTCGCGCAGCAGCACCTTCCAGTTCAGATCGCCGGCCGACACCTCATCGAGCCGGGTCTCCAGCGCCGCGGTGAAATCGTATTCGACCCATTTGCGGAAGAACTGTTCCAGGAAGGCCGTCACCAGCCGTCCCTTGTCCTCGGGATAGAAGCGGTTCTTGTCGGTGCGGACGTATTCGCGGTCGCGCAGGGTCGTCAGGATCGAGGCATAGGTCGAGGGTCGGCCGATGCCGAGCTCTTCCAGCTTCTTGACCAGGGTCGCTTCCGAGAATCGCGGCGGCGGCTCGGTGAAGTGCTGCTCGGTGCGGATCGCCTCAACCTTGGCCTTGGCGCCTTCCTTCAGCGTCGGCAGGCGGGTCGAATCGTCGTCCTCGTCCGTCTCGGCGCCCTTCTGCTTCTCGTCGCGGCCTTCCTCATAGACGGCCAGGAAGCCGTCGAAGGTGACCACCTGGCCGGTGGCGCGCAGGGCCGTCTGACCGTCTGAGGTTTCGACGTCGACCGTCGTTCGGTCGAGGCGTGCGGCCTCCATCTGGGACGCGACCATACGCTTCCAGATCAGCTCATAAAGCCGCTGCAGGTCGCCATCGAGACGCAAGGAGTCGGGGTGACGCGCGATATTGGTCGGACGGATGGCCTCGTGCGCTTCCTGGGCGTTCTTGGCCTTGGTCTTGTAGTAGCGCGGCTCGGCGGGGACGAAGGCGGGGCCGAACTGGCCGGCGATGACTTCGCGCGCCTGGGCGATGCCTTCGGGCGTCGTCTGGACGCCATCGGTCCGCATATAGGTGATCAGGCCGCCGGTCTCATCGACGCCTTCGTACAGCTTCTGGGCCGCCTGCATGGTGCGCTGGGCGTTGAAGCCGAGCTTGCGCGCGGCCTCCTGCTGCAGGGTCGAGGTGGTGAAGGGCGGGGAGGGGAAGCGGCGGACCGGCTTCTTCTCGATCGACTTGATGGTGAAGTCGCCGGCGTTGATCGCATCGCGGGCGGCGAAGGCCACCGCCTCGGACGGGATGTCCAGGCGCTGGATCCGCTTGCCGGCGTGCTTGACCAGACGGGTCGTGAACGGCGGGCTGTCGGCGGCCAGATCGGCCTCGACGGACCAGTATTCCTGGGCCTTGAACCGCTCGATCTCCATCTCGCGGTCGACGACGATGCGCAGGGCGACCGACTGCACCCGGCCGGCCGAGCGGGCGCCGGGCAGCTTGCGCCACAGCACCGGCGACAGGGTGAAGCCCACCAGATAGTCCAGGGCGCGGCGGGCCAGATAGGCTTCGACCAGCTCCATATCGATCTGGCGCGGCGCCGCCATGGCGTCCAGCACGGCCGACTTGGTGATGGCGTTGAAGGTCACGCGCTCGACGTGGGTGTCCTTGAGCGCCTTCTTCTTGTTCAGGACCTCGAGCACGTGCCAGCTGATCGCCTCCCCTTCGCGATCCGGGTCGGTGGCCAGGATGACGCGGTCGGCGCGTTTGGCCGCCTCGGCGATTTCGGACATGCGCTTGGAGCCCCGGGCGTCGACCTCCCATTCCATGGCGAAGTCGTCGTCGGGTTTGACCGATCCATCCTTCGACGGCAGGTCGCGGATATGGCCGTAGGAGGCCAGAACCTCGTATCCGGAGCCGAGGTATTTATTGATGGTCTTGGCCTTGGCCGGGCTCTCGACGATGACGAGGTTCATTACAGCGCAGTCTGTTGGGGAGGGCGCGAACGTGGTTGGCGCCGGGCGGCGTGTCAATCATGAGCCGTTGGGCGAATACAACTTCCCGGAAAGGTTGCAATCTTACCTTAAGTTGTATTCACTGGGGCGGTTAACCGCGATTCACAGGATCGACCCATGTCGCACGTCGTCAGGCCGAGCGAACATCCGAGCGAACAGACCCGCCGCAAACCGCGCTCCGAGCCGCCGGCAGCGGAGACCGCAGAGGACTATCCGGTGCGTGAATACATCGGTGGCATGTGTATGGAGCTGGCCCAGATGGCCCGCTGGGACGGGGACGAGCGGCTGGCCGTCCTGCTCGAAACGGCGGCCGCCCGCTCGCATGAGCCCCGGCCAGACCGTTCCGAAATCGGGACGGTCGAGCGGGTGGCCCGCCGGGCCTGACAGCGGCGGGCAGAAGACGGGGGCGGTCAGCCTTCTCCGACCGTCCCCGTCTTCACCTCGCCCGAGCGGCGATAGAGTGTCGAGATGACGCCCGAACTCGTCGTCTCGCTCTTCTCCAGCGCGAAGCCGCCCGGTTTGGACAGGCCGTCGAACCAGCGTTTGCCGCCGCCCAGCACGAGGGGGAAGATCATCAGCCGCAGCTCGTCGACCAGGTCGTGGGCCAGCAGGGCGTGCAGCAGGACGCTGGAGCCTTGGGTCAACAGGTCCGGACCGTCGCCCTGTTTCAGCTCCGCGACCCGGGCGGGCACGTCGCCCGTCAGCGCCACGGAGTTCATCCACTCCAGACTGTCCGGAGAGGAGGTGGCCACATATTTGGTCACCCGATTGAACAGCGGCCCGATCGGATGCTCCTGATGCACCGGCCAGTAGCCGGCGAAGATGTCATAGGTCTTGCGGCCCAGCAGCAGGTCGAACGGCTCGGTCTCGGTCTTGCCGAAGACGCCCATGAAGGGGTCGGCGTCCTCGGTCCAGAAGGGGGCGGTCCAGCCGCCGTAGGCGAAGCCGCCGGCCGGATCCTCCTCGGGCCCGCCGGGAGCCTGCATCACGCCATCGAGGCTGACGAAGGCGGCGCCGATCAGTTTTCTCATCGGGGTATCTCCTCAGATCGCCGTCGCGGCGCGACGGAAGGGGAACAGGGCGCGCAGGGCCGGATCGCGCAGCCAAAGCCCGGCCCACATGATCAGGCCCAGGTAGAGACTGAACAGCTGGTGGCTGAACAGGGGCGCATCGACCCTGACCTGGGTGGCCATGGCCCCGCCCAGCAGCCCCATCATCACCACGGCGCCGAAGACGCTGGTCCGCGGATAAACATAGAGCACGACGCAGGTCAGCTCGATCAGGCCGATCGGAAGAACCCAGGCCCGCGACCAGCCGACCTGCTCCAGCGTGTCCCCGGCGACGGCCATGCCCGTAAGCTTGGGCAGGACCGAGGCGCCGAGCATGAAGAGGACGAACAGGGCGCTGAGCACGCGCCCCGTCCAGACCATCGGGGAAGCTTTCAGCGACATCAGACGGCGCCCGGCTTCCAGTCCGCGGACGGATTGGTGTTGATCATCCACGGGATGCCGAACTTGTCGGTGAAGGAGCCGTATCCCGGCGACCAGAAGGTCTCGCCGAAGGCCATGCCGACCTTGCCGCCCTCGGACAGGGCCTCGAACACCCGCTTGGATTCCGCCACGTCGTCCGAGTGGAAGGTGACGTCGAAGCCGTTCTTGGGCTTGTCGATGTTGGGGGCGAACTCGGGCGGCATGTCGGCGCCCATCAGGGCCTGGCCGTCGATCTCGAGCCAGCCGTGCATCAGCCAGTCCTTGTATTTGGCGTCGATCGGCATATCGGGCGGGCCGTCGCCGAACGGGAAGGCGCGGATCTCTCCGCCCAGGACCGACTGATAGAACTCAAAGGCCTGACGGCATTGGCCCGAGAAGCTCAGGCTGGTGACCAGTTTCATGACGGCGTCTCCTCTTTATGTTTTGGGGGTGATCAGGCGGTCGGCGCGACGACATTGGTCATCCACGGCACCCCGAACCGGTCGGTGAAGCCGCTGAAGCCGGGAGCGCAGTCATTGACGCCGAAGGGCATCTCGACCTGGCCGCCTTGCGACAGGCCCTCGAAGACGCGCCGCGCCTCCTCGACCGTGTCGAAATGCAGGGTGATGTCAAAGCCGTCCTTGGGCTTGTGCATGTCCGGCGCATGGTCCGGATGCATGTCCGAGCCCAGGATCGCCTGATCCCCGACCTGCAGCCAGCAGTACATCAGCTTGTCCGCGACCTCGGGCGGCCCGTCGGGGAAGGCTTCGCCGTAGCGGATGGCGGTGGTGATCTCCCCGCCCAGAACCTTCGCATAGAAGTCGAAGGCCTCGCGGCAGGTCCCGGGCAGGCTTACGCTGGTCACGATCTTCATCACGGCGTCTCCGGTAGGGAATGTCAGTCGGGGTTGGCGGCCAGCCAGGCCTCCAGTCGGTCGACGGTCGAGGTCCAGCCGTGTTTGTGGCCGGTCAGGCTCTGCTCGGACTTCAGCCCCTCGTGGGTGAAGTCCATGACGGTCTTGCCGTCGGCGGTCTCGTCGAAGTCGACGGTGACCTGGGTGTCGACCGGCGGGCCGTCCTCGTGGCTCTCGTCCCACTTGAAGGTGAAGGCCAGGCGGCGCGGGGCCTCGATCTCGGTGTAGATCCCGCCCTGCCACAGGTCCTCGCCCGTCTTCGGCGAGCGCAGGCAGATGCGCCAGGCGCCGCCCACGCGGAAGTCGCACGTCGCCGACACCGCCGGCCATTCCACCGGTCCCATCCACAGGACGAGGACCTCGGGGTTCGACCAGGCCCGCCAGACCAGCTCACGCGGCGCGTCGAAGGTTCGGCGCATCTTCAGGGTCGGTCTGGCGGGGGCTTCGGCGACGGCGAGGTTCATGGCTCTGGCCTCAGAGGGTCTTCACGAGTTCGGCCAGCTGGTCGGCAACCTGGCCCCAGCCATCGTGGAAGCCCATCTGCTCATGCTGCTTCATGGTGGCTTCGTTCCAGTGGCTGGCCGTGGCCTTGTACTTCGTCTTGCCGTCCGCCGTCGGCTCCATCTCGATCCGCGCCGTCATGAAGGGTTGGCCGGCGGGCTTCCACTCGGGGGTGAAGGCGTCGGTGGTGATCAGGCGCCGGTTCGGCACCACCTCAAGGAAGACGCCGCTGTTCGGGAAGACCTCGCCGTTCGGCCCGTGCATGGTGAAGTTGAAGCGCCCGCCGGCGCGCGGCTCGACGACGGCGTCGGTGATCGTCCACGGCTTGGGCGAGAACCACTGGGCCAGGATCGTGGCGTCCGTATAGGCCTTGAAGACCTTCTCCGGCGGGGCGTCCAGAACGCGCTCCAGCACCAGGTCGAAGGCGTGGGCCGCGCCGTCGGTGTCGCAGGGGTTGTCGTTGGGGTGGGCGGCTTCAGTTTCGCTTGCCATCGTCTTTTCCTTTCTGAACGTTACGCAGATAGTCTTCCAGGCGGTCGAAGGACTTGTCCCAGTACCGGCGGTAGTGCTCGATCCATTCGAAGACGCTCTTCAGCGCCATCGGCTCCAGTCGGGCGGGGCGCCACTGGGCCTCGCGGCCGCGCGAGATCAGCCCGGCCTTCTCCAGCACCTTCAGATGCTTCGACACCGCCGGCAGGCTCATGTCGAACGGTTCCGCCAGTTCGTTGACGCTGGCCTCACCCTCGGTCAGCCGCGCCAGGATGGCCCGACGGGTCGGGTCGGCCAGGGCCGCGAACTTCGCATCCAGAGGATCGGGTGTGGGCGCCATCGTCCGTCTTCAAATCTAACCTGATGGTTAAGTACGCCTCGTTGAAATAGCTGTCAACCGATCGGTTAAATAATCTCTTCGCCACGAAGTGGGGAGGGGACCGCCCGCCGCCCGACGGGTGGTGGAGGGGGCCTTCAGCCCCCTTCCGAACAATGGAACGGGCCGGCCGTTCGACGGTTCATCCAGCCCCACCGGAGCGCACCCATGAAGGCCGTCGTCCTCAACTGCACCCTCAAGCCCTCGCCGGAGACCTCCAGCACCGAGGCTCTCGCGAAGGTCGTCATCGCCGAGCTGGAGAAGGGCGGGGCGGAGACCGAACTGGTCCGCCTGGTCGACCTGAACCTCAAACCGGGCGTCGAGAGCGACATGGGCAAGGGCGATGACTGGCCCAAGGTCGATGCGAAGCTGAAGGCCGCCGACATCGTGGTCTTCGCCACCCCGACCTGGCTGGGCCAGATGTCCAGCGTCGCCCTGCGCGCCCTCGAACGCATGGACGCCTGGTTCGCCGAGACCGACGACAGCGGCCGCCCGGTCGCCTTCGGCAAGGTCGCGGGCATCGTCATCACCGGCAATGAGGACGGCGCCCACCACATCGTGGCGACCATCAGCCAGGGCCTGATCGACATGGGCTTCACCATCCCGGCGCAGAGCTGGACCTATTGGCACCTCGGCCCCGGACCCGGCCCCGACTATGTCGAGACCGATCAGGGCCACGACTACTCCGACCGCGTCGGCCGCAACGCCGCCCGGAACCTGCTGGCCATGGCCAAGGTCCTGAAGCCGGAGACCTATCCGGTTCCGGAGAGCGGCGAGTAGGGTTTGCCGTCCGGCGCGGCGACGCCTAGGAAGGTGCGTACAAACCGGGAACTGCCGCCATGTCCGTCATCGCCCTCGCCCTCGCCATCGCCCTGCAGGTGGGGCCGCCCGATGCGGCCATGGTCCCGGCGCCGCCGACCGCAGCCGACGTCCAGCGCGATCAGGCGACCCTGGCCGAGGTCAACGCGGTCATCGACACCATGCATGAGGCGGCGTCGCGCGCCGACGGCCCGACCTACTTCGCCCAGTTCGCCCCTTACGCCCGCTTCATCGGCACCGACGCCGGCGAGCACTGGACCCTCGA
The DNA here is from genome assembly GCF_058681645.1 of Brevundimonas sp. ALps5. Taxonomy (NCBI): domain Bacteria; kingdom Pseudomonadati; phylum Pseudomonadota; class Alphaproteobacteria; order Caulobacterales; family Caulobacteraceae; genus Brevundimonas; species Brevundimonas sp. ALps5. The sequence continues at coordinate 3,541,323 of NZ_CM178744.1, forward strand.
GCAGTTCCGCGCCTATGCCGAGCCCTACTTCGCCCAGGGCAAGGGCTGGACCTATCACCCGCACGACCGGACGGTGATGTCGGTCGGCGACGTCTTCTTCTTCGACGAGAAGCTGACCAACGCCGGCTATGGCGAGCTGCGCGGCTCGGGCGTCCTGCTGCGCGACACCGACGGCCGGTTCAGGATCCAGCAGTACGTGCTCAGCTTCACCGTGCCCAATGAGGCGGCGGATCGTGTGGTCGCCGTCATTCGTGATGGTGGCCGGCCGGGATCATCACCTCGCTGACTGACAGGCCGGCTTCCCGTTCAGTCGACGCAGTCCTTGCCCGCATAGGTGACCTTGTCAGCGGGCGTCATGGCCCGAATCCGCAACGATCGGGCCTGGGTTCCCAGGCCCGGAACCTCCACAAAGGTCATCTGGACAAGGTAGGAGTCGGTCAGGCCGCTGAACTTCGCCAGCGCCCAGCCGTCGAAGGGCGTGGAAGTCGTCTTGTCATAGGCGCCGAAGCAGGTCGCCTGAAGGGATTTCAACGCGCTGGCATTGACCTGACCCCGCCCGAACCCGGCTTCCTCTTCGGTCAGCGCAACCGCCAGGTCCGGGAAGAGGCCGAGGGGGACATCGATGTTCAACGGGCTGACGAAGCTGCTGGCGATCTCGGCCCGACCTTCGACGGTCGGCAGTTTCCACTGCCTAGCCATCTGGGTCATTCGGGCGATCCTTGCCTGAGGCGGAATGGGGGGCTCCACCATGATCGTAAGCCCGTAACGTTCCTTCCAGATCGGCATGAACGAGTTGACGCATTGCATCTCGCCGACCTGGAACCGTCTGAATACGTCCGCGCGATAGAGTTGGTCGTACACGATCAAGGCTGTGTCGGTCTGGTTAAGCCGGAAGTACTGGTCGCTGCGCAAGGCCTCGCTCAAATCCTGACACGCCCGGTTGACCCGCTCGGCGGGGGTGGGACTGGAGGCGGACGCGGCGGGGTCGAGGTCGGCCAAGGCGCGTGGCACGCCCTGTTCGGCAAGGATATTGTTGAGCCGTTTGGACGGGGCGGAACCGACCTTGGGTATCACCACGATATTGCCGGCCCAGTTGCCGGCGCCAGGCGCATACTGGGGGGTGATGACGTCGGGGACTTGCAGGCCACCAGCCGTGATCGCGCGCAGCCGTCGGGTGATCTGGGACTGAACGACCCCGAGCTTGACCTCGATCTTGTAGAGGGAACGGGCCCCCTGACTCCACCCGGTCTCAAAGGTCGCCGTCGACAGGCCGCCCGGGGCGAAGGCGAGGGGGGCGACGGTCGAAACCGTGACGTCATCCGAGAAGTAGTCCGACACGAATGTCTGGCTCTTTGTCAGGGCGTCGAAGACGACCGCATTGGCCAGGCCGTTGATGACCCATCCCGACCCGCCGGCGGCCGCGACCGCTTCGCCTCCGGCTCGGGCGATCTGCGCGGCCTGGAACGTGACATCGTCGGTGCGGCGAATGCGGAACCGCACATTGACCGTCGGCGCGCCGTCGTCGAGGGCGAAGGCTGGCGTGATCTGTGTGTCCTGCAGGGCTGCGCCATCGGTCTCGACGTTGACCACATTGCCCTTCTTCTGGACGATCACCAGCGGCCGTTCGGCGAGGGGCGTCACGCCGCCTGCGGTGTGAATTTCGATGATGATCGAGATCTGGGCCGTGAACTCAGGGGTCCCGAAGATCCGGTAGAGGAAGTCGCCGAGCGACTTCTTTGAGGTGGCGTCAATGGCCATGTCGAGCGTCGTGGCGGAGACGAAGCCGTAGTAGTTGCTCAGATTGTCATTGGCCTGCAGGCCGGTGATCGTGGTGCCGGTGCGGCAAAGGCGGACGGCGTCTGCGGCCGCGCCGTTCGAGGTTCGTGTGATGGTGCAAGTCGCCCCGGCCGGCGCGGTGGGTGGGACGGGCACCGCGGGCGCCGAGGCGGGCGCGGCCGGAGCCGTAGCGGTCGAAGCCTGGATGGTCGGGGCGGCCGAGCCGGAGATGTCGGCGGCCTCGCCGGCGCCTGTGCCTGCACATCCCAGCATCAGGACGGCGCTTGCACTTACAGCAATCCACTGTCTAGTCACGCCTGCCCTCCCGGTTTGCAAGATCGTCGTTATCTATAGTTCCGTTATCAAAGGAGTCGAGCCACATTATCAACCTAGGGGTGATCTCTGCGGTCGGCCTGTTCATGGCTCGGGGACGGGCCTAGAAGACGGTATGGAGTTCCAGGAAGAGGCCTTCGTCCTGTCGGCGCGGGCGCATGGCGACACGGGGGCGGTGGTCGATCTGCTGACCGAGACCCACGGCCGGCACGCGGCCTATGTGGCGGGCGGGGCGTCGCGCAAGATGAAGCCCTTCCTCCAGCCCGGGTCGCGGGTCATCGCCGACTACCGCGCCCGCACCTCGGACCATCTGGGCTCGGCCCGGCTGGAGGCGGTGGGCGAGGGGGTTTCGGCCCTGTTCGATGACCCTCTGGCCCTGACCGGCCTCGCCGCCGCCACCGCCGTCACGCAAGGCGCCCTGCCGGAGCGCGAGGCCCATCCCGGCGCATTCCTCGCCTTCGAGGCCCTGATGGGGGCGTTCCAGATCCCCGAGGTCTGGCCCGCCATCTTCGTCCGCTTCGAGGCCGGGCTGCTGGAGGACCTCGGCTTCGGCCTCGACCTGTCCCGATGCGCCGCGACCGGCACGATGGACGACCTGATCTACGTCAGCCCCCGCACCGGCCGCGCCGTCTCCCGCGAGGCCGGCGCCCCCTATGCCGACAAGATGCTGAAGCTGCCGCCCTTCATGCTCGGCGCCCAGGCGGGCCTCGGCGAGGGCGACGTCGGCGCGGGCCTGGACCTGACCGGTCACTTCCTCGAACAGTTCGTCTTCCACCCCCAGAACAAGCCCCTGCCGCCTGCCCGCGACTGGATGGTGGGCAAGTTGAGGGAACAGGGGCGGCTTTGACCGGGGCGGGCTAGACTTCCTGTTCCGCCTGAGTGATTCGATCCCGCATGACCATCCACACGCCTCCGCCCCCCGAGGGCGGCCGTATCATCGACGAGCCCATGGAGACGGCGCTGAGCCGCCGTTACCTGGCCTACGCCCTGTCGACGATCACCAACCGCGCCCTGCCGGACGTGCGCGACGGCTTCAAGCCGGTGCACCGCCGCATCATGTACACGATGCACCAGATGCGTCTGAACCCGCAGGCCGCGGCGCGGAAGTGCGCCAAGGTCGTGGGCGACGTGATGGGCACCTATCACCCGCACGGCGACGCCTCGATCTATGACGCCCTGGTGCGTCTGGCCCAGGACTTCTCGCAGCGCTATCCGCTGGTCGACGGGCAGGGGAACTTCGGCAACATCGACGGCGATAACGCCGCCGCCATGCGCTACACCGAGTGCAAGCTGACCCCGGCCGCCGTCATCCTGATGGAGGGCATCGATCAGGACTCGGTCGACTTCCGCCCCACCTATGACGACCAGGGCGAGGAGCCCATGGTCCTGCCGGCGGGCTTCCCCAACCTGCTGGCCAACGGCTCGTCGGGCATCGCCGTGGGCATGGCGACCTCGATCCCGCCGCACAATGTCGGCGAGCTGATCGACGCCTGCCAGCTGCTGCTGGACCGACCCGACGCCACCACCGCCGAACTGGCCGAGATCGTGCCGGGGCCGGACTTCCCGACCGGGGGCGTCGCCGTCGAGGGCCACGCCTCCATCCTCGACGCCTATGAGACCGGCCGGGGCGGCGTCCGCCTGCGCGCCCGCTGGGAGACCGAGGACCTGGGCCGCGGGGTCTGGCGCATCATCGTCACCGAGATGCCGTACCAGGTTCAGAAGTCCAAGCTGATCGAGAGCCTGGCCGAGCTGATCGAGCAGAAGAAGGCGCCGCTGCTGGGCGACGTCCGCGACGAGTCCGCCGAGGACATCCGTCTGGTCATCGAGCCCAAGAACCGGACCATCGAGCCCGAGGTCCTGATGGAGAGCCTGTTCAAGCTCTCCGATCTGGAGGTTCGCTTCCCGATCAACATGAACGTCCTGGACGCCACGGGCACCCCGGGCGTCATGGGCCTGAAGGCCTGTCTGCAGGCCTTCCTCGACCACCGCCGCGACGTCCTGGTCCGCCGCGCCCAATGGCGCATCGAGCGGGTCGAGAAGCGACTGCACCTGTTGGAAGGCCTGCGGATCGTCTTCCTCAACCTCGACGAGGTCATCCGCATCGTGCGCGAGGAGGAGCAGCCCAAGGCCGTCCTGATCGCCCGCTTCGGCCTGACCGAGCTGCAGGCCGACTACATCCTCGACACCCGACTGCGTCAGCTGGCGCGGATCGAGGAGATGGCCATCGAGAACGAGCACAAGGAGCTGGCCGAGGAACTGGCCATGCTCCAGGCGCTGTCGACCTCGCCGGCCAAGCAGTGGAAGAAGATCGGCCAGGACCTGGCGGCCGTCCGCAAGGTGATGATCTCGCCGCGCCGCACCACCATCGCCGAGGCCGTCGACACCTCGGCCTTCGTTGCGCCGGAAGCCTATATCCCGCGCGAGGCCATCACCGTCATCCTGTCGGAACGCGGCTGGATCCGCGCCGCCAAGGGCAAGGTCGAGGACCCGTCGGAACTCAAGTTCAAGGAGGGCGACGCGCTCGCCTACCTCGTGCCCGCCTTCACGACGGACAAGATCCTGGTCGCCGCCTCGGACGGCCGGGTCTTCACCATCGGGGCCGACAAGCTGGCCGGCGGGCGTGGCCATGGCGAGCCCCTGCGTCTGATGATCGAGCTGGAGGAGAAGGCCGACATCGTCGCCGTCCTGGCTCACCAGCCGGGCTCCAAGCTGATGGTGGCGTCGAAGGCCGGCTATGGCTTCATCGCCCCCGAGGACGACATGCTGGCCCAGAAGCGGGGCGGCAAGCAGGTGCTCAACGGCGACCTTCTGGCCCTGCTGCGCCTCGGCGCCGCCGACCACGTCGCGACCATCGGCGAGAACCTCAAGACCCTGATCTTCAAGGCGGAAGAGCTGCCCGAGATGGGCCGTGGCAAGGGGGTGAAGCTCCAGTCCTACAAACAGGGCGGGTTGCAGGACATCACCGTCTTCAACGGCGAGATCGGACCCGAATGGGCCGACGGCGGTGGCCGCCGCCGCAACTGGCCCGACTGGAAGGACTGGCTCGGCAAGCGCGCCGGGGCGGGCCGGATGGGGCCGAGGGGACTGCGGAAGTTCCGGTAAGGCCTTCCTTCTCCCCTTGTGGGAGAAGGTGGCTCGCGGAGCGAGACGGATGAGGGGTCACGCAGGCGGCTGACGTCTACGCGTGTGAGCCCTCATCGGTCAGGCCGCACGACCCCTCATCCGCCCCTCCGGGGCACCTTCTCCCACAAGGGGAGAAGGAGGGTTTGCACTCCGGAAAAAACGTTGCACTCGAGTGCACTGGCGGATGTTCGTTATGAAAACCGGCATCCAATCCGCTGATTGAAAACCATTTTCTGAATCCAGAGCTGCCGCCTCGGCTTTGCACTCAGGTGCAACGGCGTGCAGGCGTCATCGGCAATGTCAAAGACCGGAACGCGGCAGTCTACGCCCGTTCCGGAGGGCGCCGAACCGATTGGCGCTGCGGATCGGCAGGCTCTTGATCGGCAAGGGTTTCGTGGGCCGGCGAATGCGAGGTTGAACGCCCTCAGTCCTCGTACTTCGATCGGGCGATGGCCTTGAGGGCCTCCAGAGCCCGGTCCCGCGCCTCGCCGTGGTCGAGGATGGGTTTGGGGTAGTCGGTCCCGAGGCGGACCTTCGCCTTCGCCAGCACGTCCTCCGGCGCGGTCCACGGCGCGTGGATCCATTTGGCGGGGAGGGCGGCCAGTTCCGGGACCCAGCGGCGGACATAGTCGCCGTCGGCGTCGAAGCGCTGGCCCTGGGATGTCGGATTGAAGATGCGGAAGAAGGGGGAGGCGTCGGCGCCCGAGCCCGCGACCCACTGCCAGTTCTGGACATTGTTGGCGAGGTCGGCGTCGACCAGGGTGTCCCAGAACCAGGCCTCGCCCTTGCGCCAGTCGACCAGCAGGTCCTTCACGAGGAAGGAGGCGACGATCATCCGCACCCGGTTGTGCATCCAGCCGGTGGTCCAGAGCTGGCGCATGCCGGCGTCCACGATGGGGTAGCCGGTCTGTCCCCGGGTCCAGGCGCGGAAGCCCTTCGCATCCGTCCGCCAAGGGAAGGCGTCGTACTCCGGGCGGAACGACCGCTCCGTGATCTGGGGGAAGGCGTGGAGCAGATGGGCCGAGAACTCGCGCCAGGCGATCTCGGCGACGAACTTCTCGGCCTCGGCGGCCGGGGCGCGGCCGTCGGCGGCGGCCTTGCGCACCGCCTCGACCACCCGCCACGGATGGACCTCGCCCCAGTGGAGATGGGGCGACAGGCGGCTGCCGCCGACCTCGGCCGGATGGTCGCGGCCGACGGAGTAGGTCTTCAGCGCCGCGTTCGTGAAGGCGTGCAGGGCCTCGACGGCGGCGGCCTCGCCGGGCGTCCAGTCAAAGCCCGTCGACCAGTCGGGCTTTGACGGCGTCAGGTCCCAGTCGTCGATGGCGTCGCTGTCCAGTCCCTTGACCGGCGTCAGTTCGCGGGGCCCGGTCGTGTGGGGCGGCGCCTCGGCCTTGGCGAGCAGGGCGTTCTTGAACGGGGTGAACACCTTGTACGGCCCGCCCGAGCCGGTCAGGATCGAGCCCGGCTTCGCCATCAGGGAGCCGTTGAAGCCGCGGCACTCGACGCCGTCGTCCTTCAGCCCGTGGGCGATGTCGGCGTCGCGGGTCCAGGCCTCGGGTTCGAACAGGCGGTTCATGAAGACGGTGTCCGCGCCCGTCTCGTCGATGAGCCGCCGGAGTTCGCTCTCGGCATGGCCGCGCCTCAGGATCAACGGAGCGCCCCGGGCCTTCAGGCTGTCGGCCAGCGCCCGCAGCGATCCGTCCAGCCACCAGAGCGAGGCCGCGCCCCACGGCCGCCCGTCGCCGGCGCTGTCGAGGATGAAGACGGGGATCACGGGCCGCCCGGTCTCGGCCGCCGCGTTCAGGGCCGGGTTGTCGGCCAGCCTGAGGTCGCGCCGGAACCACAGGATGACGGGCGGGGCGGCGGCGTCCAGGCGGTCGGGCAAACGGTCGGGCTCCTTGCGGGGGGAATCATCAGGCGGGACCGCCATTGGCCGCCCAAGTCCTTCAACGCACAAGACATCCCGGCCGCCAAGGTTTCCTGCTTCAGGGGTCACGTCTTGTCACAAGTGTCTGCTGCAGCGCAGCATTCACGTGGATTTCACGGTTCGGTTGATCTATGCCTGTCAGCGGATCGGCGGGGATCCTGAGAGCAGGGCGGCAGGCAGCAGTGACGAATGCAGAAACGGGCCTTGGGGCAGGTCGCGAAGACCCCGCCGCCGCGTCCGGCAAGACCGTCGTCATCTTCCGCCTGGGCAGCCTCGGCGACACCGTCGCGGCCCTGCCGTGCTTTCATGCCATCGCCCGCCGCTTCCCCGAACATCGCCGTCTGGTCCTGACCAATGTCCCGGTGGCGTCCAATGCCGCCCCCCTGCTGTCGGTGCTGGGCGAGGAGGCGCTGGTGCAGGGCTCCATCGCCTATCCGGTGGGCCTCAGAAACCTCGGCGCCCTGCTGGATCTGCGCGAGCGGCTGAAGGCCCTGAAGGCCGACGCCCTCGTCTATCTGGCCCCGGCCCGGAGCCCCCAGGCCATCCTGCGCGACTGGCTGTTCTTCAAGTTCTGCGGCTTCGGCTCCGTTCTGGGCATGCCCTGGACCCGTGACCTGCGCGAGGCGCGGGTGGACGCGGGCGGGGTGGTCGAGCGCGAGGCCTCGCGGCTGGCCCGCAACATGGCCGTCGACGTCGCCGCGCCCGATCTGGACGACCCGGCCGACTGGAGTCTGGTCCTGTGCGAGGCCGAGCACGCGACCGCGCGCCGGGTGCTGGCGCCGCTGGCCGGCGCGCCCTTCATCGCCGTCAACATGGGCGGCAAGGCGGCCGAGAAGGACTGGGGCGTGGCCAATTGGTACGCCCTGCTGCGTCAGCTGTCCGCGACCGCGCCGGGCCATGGCCTGGTGGTCGTCGGAGCCCCGTCGGACCGGGCTCGCGCCGATGAGCTGGGCGCCGCCTGGGCCGGGCCGGTGCTCAACCTGTGCGGCGACCTGTCCCCGCGCGAGAGCGGGGCGGTGCTGGAACGCGCGGCCCTCTTCATCGGCCATGACTCCGGGCCCCTGCACCTGTGCGCCGTCGGCGGCGCCCCGACCATCGGCCTGTTCGGAAACTACAATCGCCCGATCCTGTGGCATCCCGTCGGCGATCATGTGCGCATCATCCACCGCATGAGCGGTCTGGACCGGATCACCGTTTCCGAGGTCGTCGAGGCCGCCCAGGCCATGCTGCGTCCCGTTCCGACCGAAGGCGCGGCGCCCGCCGCCGAAATGGTCTAAAGCCACTCCGCCGAAGAAGAGTCACCCATGACCGACCCGACCGCCGCCACCGACCCGACGCTCGACCTGGGCCAGCTGCAGATCCTGCTCGACAAGGTCGCGGGGCTGGAGATCGCCTGCGTCGGCGACCTGATGCTTGACCGGTTCGTCTATGGGGAGGTGACCCGCGTGTCGCCCGAGGCGCCGATCCCGGTGCTGAAGACCGCGCGGACGGTCTCCATGCCCGGCGGGGTCGGCAATGTGGCGCGTAACGTCGCGGCCCTGGGCGGGGAATCGCGGCTGGGCGCGGTCATCGGGCCGGACGCCGCGGGCGATGAGCTGGTGGCCCTGATCGCCGCCGAGGACCGGATCGGCGACTTCGTCGAACGGCCCGCGACGGCCTCGACCATCGTCAAGACCCGCTTCGTCGCCGCCGGCCAGCAGCTGCTGCGGCTCGACGAGGAAGAGAAGGCGAAGGCCGTCTTCGAGCGTCAGGACGTCTTCGCCGGCGCCTCGGCGATCCTGTTGTCCGACTACGACAAAGGGGTGGTGACCAACGCCCTGATCCAGTCGGCGCTGGCGGCCTCCGCCGCCTCCGGCGCGCCCATCGTGGTCGATCCGAAGGGGCGCGACTTCGCCCGCTACGGCGCGGTCGATGTGATCAAGCCCAACGCCTCCGAACTGGCCGGGGCCACCGGCATGGCGGTCGGGACCGACGCCGAGGTCGAGGCGGCGCTGGCCTATCTGCTGTCGATCACCACAGCCAGGGCCATCGTCGTGACCCGCGCCGGCAAGGGCATGTCCATCGCCAAACGCGGCGAGCCCATCGTTCATCTGCCCGGCCGGGCGCGCGAGGTCTTCGACGTCTCGGGCGCGGGCGACACCTGTATGGCGTCGCTGGGTCTGGCCCTGGGCGCCGGGGCCTCGCTGGAGCGGGCCGTGGAGTTCGCCATCCTCGCCTCGGGCGTGGTCGTCGGGAAGAGCGGCACCGCCGTCGTCACCCCGGCCGAGCTGATCGAGGCCGAGATGAGCCAGCACGCCTCGCTGGCCCAGGCCAAGGTCACCCCGGTCGAGGAACTGGCCGGCCGGGTCGAGACCTGGCGCCGTCAGGGCCTGCGCATCGGCTTCACCAACGGCTGTTTCGACATCCTGCACCGCGGCCACGTGGCCTATCTGGCCCAGGCGCGCAGCTGGTGCGACCGGCTGGTCGTGGCGCTGAACACCGACGAGTCCGTGCGTCGGCTCAAGGGCGACGGCCGTCCGGTCAACGATCTGGACAGCCGCGCGGCCGTCATCGGCGGTCTGGCCAGCGTCGACGGGGTGACCGCCTTCGACGACCCGACCCCCATCGCCCTGATCGAACGCCTGCGCCCCGACGTCCTGATCAAGGGCGCGGACTATACGCGCGAGGGCGTCGTCGGTGGCGATCTGGTCGAGAGCTGGGGCGGCGAGGTCAAGCTGGCCCAGTTCCAGGACGGCTATTCGACCACCAAGACCATCGAAAAACTGTCGGGAGATGCGGCATGAGCCGTCGGATGATCGTCGTGACCGGAGGGGCCGGCTTCATCGGCTCCAACATCGTCGCCCGGCTGACGGGCGAGGACCGCTACGACGTCGTCGTCTGCGACCGCATGGAGACCGCCGACCTGGCCAAGTGGAAGAACCTGGCCAAGCACCCGATCGCCGACTTCTGGGAGCCCGAGGACCTGTTCGAACAGCTCGAGCGATACGCCGAGTCGATCGAGGCCATCGTCCATATGGGCGCCATCTCGGCGACGACCGAGCAGGACGCCGATCTGATCATGCGGACCAACTTCATCCTGTCGCGCGACCTGTGGGACTGGTGCTCGATCCGCGACGCCCGCTTCATCTACGCCTCCTCGGCGGCGACCTATGGCGATGGCGACGGCGGCTTCGAGGACGACGACAGTCTGGAGGGCCTGGCCGCCCTGCGCCCGCTGAACGCCTACGGCTATTCCAAGATGCTGTTCGACCAGTATGCGGCGCGCCAGTCGGACCGCGGCCAGTCGCCGAGCCAGTGGGCGGGGCTGAAGTTCTTCAACGTCTATGGCCCCAACGAGGGCCACAAGGGCACGATGAAGTCGGTCGTCGCCCAGATCTGGCCCAAGGTCGCGGCCGGTGAGACCGTCACCCTGTTCCGCTCGCACAACCCGAACTATCCGGACGGCGGCCAGATGCGCGACTTCGTCTTCGTCGAGGACGTGGTCGACATCATCGCCTGGCTGCTGGACAGTCCGCACGTCTCGGGCGTGTTCAATGCGGGGTCGGGGCAGGCGCGGTCCTTCCTCGACCTGGCCAACGCCACCTTCGCCGCCGCCGGCAAGACCCCGGCCATCGACTATGTCGACACCCCGGTCTCGATCCGCGACCGGTATCAGTACTTCACCGAAGCCCGGATGGAGCGGATCCGCGCCGCCGGCTATCCCGGCCAGTCGACGCCGCTGGAAGAAGGCGTGCGCCGCTACGTTCAGGACTTCCTGTCCCAGGCGGATCAATACCGGTGACCCGTCGGCGGCTGACCTTTCGCCAGTGGATCGGCTGGCTCGGGTTCGCGATAGTCTTCATCGTCGCGGCGGCGACGGCGGTCTGGCGGGGTGACATCCTGAAGGCGGGGCTCGACCCGCAGGTGCCGTTCCAGACCTACCGTCCGCCGCCGGCTCCGGACTATGCCAAGCCTTCCAGCTGGGCGCTCAGCGAGGCGCGGGCGCCGGGGGCGGACGAGGCGGCGGTCTTCTTCGTCCACTCCACCACCTATGACGGCGGCCGCGACTGGAACGGGCCGATCGACGACAGGGACGCCGACGCCTATCTGCGCCGGGTGGTCATTCCCAACTATGCCGGGCCGTTTGAGCGGGCCGGGGCGATCAGCATCCCGCGCTATCGTCAGGCCAGCCTCTATACACGGCTGACCCTGCGCACCGACGCCCGCGACGCCCGGGCCTTCGCCTATGGCGACGTACTGAAGGCCTTCGAGACCTGGCTGGCGCGGCATCCGACCGGGCCGATCGTCCTGGCCGGGGTGGAGCAGGGCGGCGACCTCCTGGACCGGCTGGTTCGCGCCCGGGTCGCGCCCGACGCGGCCCTGCGCCGCCGTCTTGTCGCGGCCTATCAGATCGACACCCTGGTCGCCGTGGACCAGATGAGCCCCGATGTTCCGCCCTGCGCCTCGCGCCGCCAGACCGGCTGCGTGGTCGGCTGGTCCCAGGTCGGGGAGGGCGACGATGGGGCGGCGGAACGGCGGCTGCGCCGGGCCCTGGTCTGGAACGCGCGCGGCCGGCTGACCGAGTTGGACGGGCGCAGGACCCTGTGCGTCAATCCGGTCAGCGGGGCCGCAGACGAACAGCCCGTGCCCGCCCGCCGCCACCTGGGCGCCGCCAACGCCACGGGGCTGGAATGGGGAGTCCGCCCCGCCTTCCTCGACCGGCTGATCGCCACGCAGTGTCGGGGCGGCCTGCTGCGTCACACCACGCCGGAGTCCGAGGCCTTCAAGGAGGTCGGCGACTGGGCGGACCGCAGGAAGGCGAGGCAGTACAATCTGTTCTATGCCGATGTTCAGGCTGACGTTCAGGATCGTTTGAACGCCTGGAAGGCGGCGAACCCGGGCGGCTAGTCCAGACCCGGCCGGTCGTTGCGCCAGTCGAACAGGGCCTCCAGCGTCTTCACCGCCTCGCCGCGCGGGGTGAGCAGGTCCGGGTCGCGGCCGAGAACCAGCCGGGCGTCGTCGGCGGCGGCCAGCATCAGGCTGCGGTGCCGGATCGGATCGGCGAAGCGGTAGGCGGGGAAGCCGCTCTGCTTCAGGCCCAGGGGATCGCCGCCGCCGCGCAGGCGGAAGTCCTCCTCGGCGATTTCGAAGCCGTCCTCGGTGCGCCGCAGGGTCTCCAGCCGTTCCTTCGCCGTCTCTCCAAGCGTATCGCCGTACAGCAGGATACAGGCGCTGGCCTTGGCCCCGCGCCCGACCCGGCCGCGCAACTGGTGCAGCTGGGCCAGGCCGAAGCGGTCGGCGTGTTCGATGACCATGATGGAGGCGTTGGGCACATCGACGCCGACCTCGACCACGGTGGTGGCGACCAGGATGGGGATGCGGCCGTCGGCGAAATCGGCCATGACCGCCTCACGCTGGGCGCCCGGCATCTGGCCGTGGGCCAGACCGACCTCGACCTGAAGGATGCGGCGCAGGTCTTCGGCGCGGGCCTCGGCGGCGGCGAGGTCGGTGGCTTCGCTCTCGGCGACCAGAGGACAGATCCAGTAGGCCTGGGCGCCGCCCTCGATGGCCGCCTTCAGCCGCTTGGCCACCTCGCCGATGCGCGAGCCGGGAAGGACGGCGGTGGCGACGGGCGTGCGGCCGGGCGGCTTCTCCATCAGCCGGCTGACCTCCAGCTCGCCATACTGGGTCAGTTCAAGCGTCCGGGGGATGGGCGTCGCCGACATGGTCAGCAGATGGACGCCGCCGCTGCGCGGATCGCCCTTGGCCTGAAGCCTCTGGCGCTCGTTGACCCCGAACCGGTGCTGTTCGTCGATCACCGCCAGACCCAGCCGGTCAAAGCGGACCGCGTCCTGGAACAGGGCGTGGGTGCCGATGGCGACCTGGGCGCGGCCGGTGGCGAGGGCGTCGAGCCGCTCGCGCCGCTCCGCCGTCGTATCGCGGCCGGTCAGCAGGACCGAGGCGATGCCGGCGGCTTCCAGCATCGGCGACAGGCGCTGATAGTGCTGGCGGGCGAGGATTTCGGTCGGGGCCATCAGGGCCGCCTGGAAGCCGCTGGAGGCCGCGTCCGCCATGGCCAGCGCCGCGACGGCCGTCTTGCCTGAGCCGACGTCGCCCTGCAGCAGCCGGCCCATCTGCTCGCCGCCGGCCAGATCGGCGCGGATCTCGGCGACGGCCTGCGCCTGCGCTCCCGTGAGGGTGAAGGGCAGGGCGGCGAGAAGGGCGTCGGAGGCCTCGCCCGGGCGGATCACCGGCGCGGGGGTGATCTGGCGCGCGCGGCGGCGGCGGGCGAGGGCCAACTGGTGGGCGAACAGCTCATCATAGGCCAGCCGTTGCCGCACCGGGGCGTCGGGCTCCAGATCGCGCTCGCCGGTCGGGGCGTGCAGGGCCTCCAGCGCCGGCCGCCAGCCGGGCCAGTTCTGTTTCGCGATCCAGGCCGGGTCCTGCCATTCGGCCAGTTCGGGGGCCGCCGTGAGGGCCTGTAGCGCCAGCTTGCGCACCACGCGTGAGGTCAGGCCCGCCGTGGCCGGATAGACGGGTTCGACGGTGGGGATCTCCTCGCCCTGATCCAGCGGCACGATCCAGTCGGGGTGCAGGATCTGCACCTCGCCGTTGAACCGCTCGACCTTGCCCGAGACCAGCCGCCGCTCGCCGCGCGGCAGCTGGCGGTCGATGTGCTGGGGCGAGCCGCCGAACCAGACCATGTGGACATAGCCGGTGTCGTCCGAGGCCCGGACCTTGAGCGGGGCGCCCGGCCGCGAGGGCACGAATAGCCGGTCGACGACCACGTCGAACACCCCGACCTCGCCATCCACGGCCTCGGCGGCAGTGGTGCGGCGACGGGTGATGACCCCGGACGGGCTCAGGAACAGGACGTCGCGCACCAGCGGGCCGGCCAGCTTCTGGATCAGGGGTGCGACCTTGGCCCCCACCCCCTTCAGGGTCGTGGCTTCGGCGAACAGGGGGAAGAGGGCGGGCGGGCGCATGTCAGGCGAATTCTTCCGCGCACAACGCGCAAGGGTTGCGAACGATGTTATGCGGGAGCAGGATCGCCGTCATCCAGACAGCGCGGAGGGAGCGGCCCATGTCGGTTTCGGATCTGCAGAAGAATCTCATCAAGAAGGGCTACGACGCCGGCATCGTGGACGGCAAGCTGGGCGCCCTGACCTTTCAGGCTCTGGCTGCGTTCATCACCGACGGCAAGGCGCCGAAGGGGACGGGTGATCTGCTGGCCCTGGCCCTGCGCAAGGTCGTCACGGAGCGCCTGGACTATATCCATTTCTTCGCCCAGGTCGCCCACGAGAGCAATTTCAAGCCCGTCGAAGAGAGCCTGAATTACTCGGCGACAGCGCTGGCCAAGTTTGTCCCCAAGAGAATGACCGCCGCCCAGGCCCAGCAGTATGGCCGCACCGCTGCCCATAAGGCGGATCAGGTCGCGATCGGAAACACCATCTATGGCGGCGCCTGGGGCGAGAAGAACCTCGGCAACACCCAGCCCGGCGACGGCTATCTGTATCGCGGGCGGGGCCTGATCCAGCTGACGGGGCGGGGCAACTACGCCAAGCTGGGCGCCGCCTATGAGCTGAACCCGGATCTGCTGCTGACGCCCGCCGGATCGGTCACCGGAGCCGTCGACTTCTGGAAGTGGAAGAAGGTCAGCGTTCCGGCCCTCGCCGACGATGTTCGCGAGGTCACCCTGCGGGTCAACGGCGGGTACAACGGCCTGGACGAGCGCACGGCCTTGACCAACAGGATCAAGGCGATCTGGCCCGCGTGATGTTGGCAGGAGGCGTCCGTTCCTGACGCCGGCACGGCTGGCGGCGCGGCGCGGGTCTCGCTATATCCCGCGCCTCATGACCGATGCCCCCGAAACCGCCACCCAAGACCAGAACCGCCTGTCTCGCGCGCGTTTTCGCGCCTGGCGTAGGGGCTTCCGCGAAGCCGACATGGTGCTGGGGCCGTTCGTCGAACAGGTCGGGCCCGAACTGACCGAGGCCGAGCTGACCGAGTTCGAGGGCCTGCTGATGCAGGACAACGACCACGAGCTCTACAGCTGGATCATCGAGACGGCGCCCACGCCGCCCGAGCACGACACGCCGCTGATGGCCCGCATCCGGGCCTTCGTGAAGGCCCATGTCGCCCAGGCCGTGCAGCAGGGGATCGGCTGAGTGGCCCCGAACTTGAAACGGACTGACATCGAACTCGGCGGGGCGCCCGAGGGTCTCGACGCCCTGACCGTCGCCGAGCGGCTGAAGGCTTCCGGCGGGGTCGCCGTCTTCATCGCCCGCGATTATCAGCGCGCCGGCAACTTCTCGCAGGCTTTCCGCTTCTTCGCGAAAGACATTGAGGTTCTTGAGTTTCCGGCCTGGGACTGTCTGCCCTACGACCGGCTGAGCCCGACGTCGTCGGTGTCCGCCGAGCGGATGGCGGCCCTGACCGAACTGGCCGGACGGCCGGCGCGGGAGGCGAAACCGCTGCTGGTCGTCACCACCATCGCCGCCGCCATGCAGCGCACCCCGCCGCAGGAGGTCACCGCCTCGGCCGGCTTCGACGCCGCCGTGGGCCGCGAGCTGGATCAGGCGGTCCTGGAGAAATACTTCACCGCCAACGGCTATATGCGCGCCTCGACCGTCAACGAGCGCGGCGAATATGCGGTGCGCGGCGGGGTCATCGACGTCTTCCCGCCCGGGTTCGAGGAGCCGGTGCGGCTCGACATGTTCGGCTCGGAGCTGGAATCGATCAGGACGTTCGACCCGGCGACCCAGCGGTCGACGGGGCAGAGGAAGAAGATCTCCCTGTCGCCGGTGTCCGAAGCCCTGCTGGACGCCGAGACCATCTCGCGCTTCCGCACCGGCTATCTGGGCCTGTTCGGGGCGGGCGGGGACGACCCGCTTTATGTCGCCGTGTCCGAGGGCGCGCGGCGTCAGGGAATGGAGCACTGGCTGCCGCTGCTCTATCCGAACCTGGAGACCCTGTTCGACTATCTGCCCGACGCGGCGACCCTGTTCCTGGATCATCAGGTCGAGGCGGCGCGCGGCGAACGCTGGGCTCTGGCCGCCGACGCCTATGAGGCGCGGCGCGAGGCGTCCCTGACCAAGGCGGGGGCCGCCAACCGCGCCCTGCCGCCGGACCGGCTCTATCTGCCCGAGGGGGACTGGAACAGCGCGCTCGCGGGCCGCGACGTCCGCCGCCTGACCCCATTTGATACGACCGGCGAGGACGCCGGCGGCCGGCTGGGCCGGACCTTCGCCGCCGAGCGGGCCCAGGACAGCGTCAATCTGTTCGAGGCCGTCGCCCATCACGCCGAGGCGTTGAAGGGGCAGGGCAAGCGCGTCCTGTTCGCCTCCTGGTCCGAGGGCTCGTCCGAGCGGCTGTCGGTCATGCTGGCCGACCACGGGCTGGACCATGTCGTCGCCGTGCGCGACTGGGCCGATGTGCAGGCCGCGCCGAAGGACCTGTATCTGCGCGCCGTCCTGCCGGTGGAGCACGGCTTCACCACCGACAGCCTCGCGGTCATCTCCGAGACCGACATGCTGGGCGACCGGCTGGCGCGTCCGAAGCGCAAGCGCCGCGCCTCCAACTTCCTCGCCGAGGCCTCGGCCCTGACGACCGGTGACCTCGTCGTCCACCTCGATCACGGCATCGGCCGCTATGAGGGGCTGAAGACGCTCGACATCCAGGACGCGCCGCACGACTGCCTGGAGCTGCAGTATGCGGGGGATTCCAAGCTGTTCCTGCCGGTCGAGAACATCGACCTTCTGACGCGCTACGGGACCGATTCCGACGACGTCCAGCTGGACCGTCTGGGCGGCGCCGCCTGGCAGGGGCGCAAGGCGAAAGCGAAAGCCCGGCTGCGCGAAATGGCCGAGGGGCTCATCGCCCTGGCCGCCAAGCGGGCGCTGCGGGTCTCGGACGCCATCACCCCTCCCGCGGGGCTATTCGACGAGTTCTGCGCCCGCTTCCCCTATGAGGAGACGGACGACCAGCTCAACGCCATCGGCGACGTGCTGGAGGATCTGGGCAAGGGCACGCCGATGGATCGCCTGATCTGCGGCGACGTCGGCTTCGGCAAGACCGAGGTGGCCCTGCGGGCCGCCTTCGTCGTGGCCATGAGCGGGCAGCAGGTGGCGGTCGTCTGCCCGACGACCCTCTTGGCGCGCCAGCATTTCAAGACCTTCTCCGAACGCTTCGCCGGCTGGCCGATCACCGTCCGCCACCTGTCGCGCATGGTCACGGCCAAGGACGCGGCGGAGAGCCGCGCGGGCCTGAAGGACGGGTCGTTCGAGATCGTGGTCGGCACCCACGCCGTCCTCTCGGAACAGGTCGGGTTCAAGGATCTGGGCCTTGTTATCGTTGATGAAGAGCAGCACTTCGGGGTCAAGCACAAGGAGAAGCTCAAGAGCCTGCGCGCCGATGTGCACCTGCTGACCCTGACGGCGACGCCGATCCCGCGCACCCTGCAGATGGCCCTGTCGGGGATCCGCGAGATGTCGATCATCGCCACGCCGCCGGTCGATCGTCTGGCCGTGCGGACCTATGTGACGCCGTGGGACCGGGTGCTGATCCGCGAGGCCCTGCTGCGCGAGAAGTATCGCGGGGGGCAGGCCTTCTACGTCTGTCCGCGCCTGTCGGACCTTCCGGACATCGAACAGTTCCTTCGCGAACAGGTGCCGGAGATCAAGTTCGTGGTCGGGCACGGCCAGATGTCCCCGACCCAGCTGGAAGACGTGATGAGCGCCTTCTACGACGGCGAGTACGACCTGCTGGTCTCGACCACCATCGTCGAGAGCGGCATCGACATTCCGACCGCCAACACACTGATAGTGCACCGGGCCGACATGTTCGGCCTGGCGCAGCTGCACCAGATCCGCGGCCGGATCGGGCGGTCCAAGGCGCGGGCCTTCGCCTATCTGACCACCGACCCGAAACGCCCCCTGACCCTGTCGGCGGAGCGGCGGTTGCAGGTGCTGCAATCGCTGGACAACCTCGGCGCCGGCTTCCAGCTGGCCTCGCACGATCTGGATCAGCGCGGCGGCGGCAATCTGCTGGGCGACGAACAGTCGGGCCACATCCGCGAGGTGGGGGTCGAGCTCTATCAGCAGATGCTGGAAGACGCCGTGGCCTCCCTGCGGGAAGCCGGTGAAGAGGTCGTCGATCGCGGCTGGTCTCCGGCCATCAATGTCGGCGCGGCCGTATTGATTCCAGAGAATTACGTCCCGGACCTCAACGTTCGTCTGAGCCTGTATCGCCGCCTGTCGGACGCCGAAAAGACCGAGGAGCGCGAAGCCCTGGCCGCCGAGCTGATCGACCGCTTCGGCCCCCTGCCGGACGAGGCCAGGCAGCTGCTGCGCATCGTCGGGATCAAGGCCAGCTGCAAGACCGCTTGCATCGAGCGCATCGACATCGGGCCCAAGGGCTGTGTCATGACGCTGCGCAACAACAGCTTCCCCAACCCGATGGGGCTGGTCGGCCTGATCCAGAAGAACCACGCCTTCTGGAAGATCCGCCCGGACCAGAAGATCGTCGTCATGGGCGACTGGCCGACGCCGGAGGATCGCCTCAAGGTCGCCGAACGCATCACCGCCGATCTGGCGCGGGTGGCGGGGGCGGCGGCGTAAACCGCCTTTGCGAACCCGGCGTTAGGCGGGCTCCGGCAGGGTCTGGCCATGCGGGACTGGGCAGAAAAGGAACGAAGAGCTGCGGCGCTGCGGGAGCGCTTCCGTGACGCCACGCCCGGGCGGCTGCGCTCGCCGCGCTCGCCGGTGCTCGAGATCTGTATCGCGTTGGTGGTCGCAGGTTTGTGCGCCGCGATCCTGTTGTGGCCGCGGTAGGCGCCGCGCGGCTCTGAAGGCCTAGGCGTTCGCCGCCGCAGCCTTCGCCGCTTCCTGCTTGCGGCGCGAGAGGTCGGCGGAGGCGCGTTCGAGGACGGAGGCGGGGCTTTCGCCGGGGGAGACCTCGGCCGAGCCGACGTCGAACTCGACCACGAAGGGCGAGCGGTCGGGGCCGGCGTCGAAGGCGGTGCAGCCGACCACGGCGGCGATGCGCTCGGCGGCCAGACGCGCGGCCGGGCCGGGGGTGGCGGGCAGGGCCAGGGCGAAGACCTCGGGCGCCAGCAGGGCGGCGGTGTCCTCGACCCGCACCAGACGCGAGACCATGGCCCCGATCTGGGGCATGGCGCGGTCCAGCCAGCCGCCGGCGCGGGCGTGGGCCAGGCTGTCGTTGTCGGCGACGCGCAGGACGCAGACCGACAGGGCCCGGCGGCGCGACTTCGCCCCCTCGGCCAGACGGGCGAGGTGGGAGGCGAACAGGTCGCGCGTGAACAGGCCGGTCGAGCCGTCCATCAGGCCCGAGCCGCGCGCCGTCTCCAGCGCCTTGCGGATGGCCTGATGCCGCCGGTGCGAGGCGGCCAGACCGAGGACGCGCGAGGCGGTCTCGGCCTCGGGCGTATCGGCGGCGGCGATGTCGGCGAAGCCCCGGTTGTAGAGCTCGGCCAGATTGATCTCGCCGGCGCTGCGCAGATAGAGGACCAGGGGAATGTGATAGAGGCGGGTGTTGCGCTTCATCCCCGCCGCGATCGACAGGGCCGGCGCATGGTCGGGCGCGCCCCACAGCACGGCGGCGTCGAACGTCGTCTCATGCAGATAGTCGAAGGCCGTATAGGGTGTGGGAGCCGCCACCACCTCCGCGCCCGCCGCCGTCAGGGCGTTGGACAGGGCGATGAAGCGCGGATCGGCGCCGCCCGCGACCAGCACCTTGAGCGGGGCGGGATCGGGGGTGTCGGCGGTCAGGGTCGCGCCCTGCAGGGCGAAGGTCGCCTGACGCAGGCGGAACTCCTCCTCGGCGATGGCGGCGCGCATCAGGTGTTCGATGCGCAGCGCGGCCTGGGCCGGATGCGGCGGTTCCGACATGGCCAGGTCGACGCCGGGCGCGTCGGCCTGGGAGCCGACGGCGATGATCGACAGCCGCCGGTCGCCGGCGGCCTCACGCAGCAGGGGGGCGATCTCGGGGAAGCCGGGATGGCTGGCGTCAAGGACGGCGGCTTCCAGGGTGAAGTCGCCCAGGGCCGCGACGGCGGCGGCCGCCGAGCGCGCCGTCAGGGTCCGCCAGCCCAGGGCGTCGAGGCCGCGGCACAGGGGCCCGACCAGATCGTCCGTCTCGGCGACGACCAGAACGCGTGGATCGGGACCCAATATCGTCTCCTAAGCCTCGCAAAACCACGGGATTCAAACCCCTGCGAAGTCGGCGGGACCATAGCGACGCCCCCGCCGCCGACGCAACGGCTATGCTGCGCCGCGAGGGGAAAACTTCGTTCGACTTTCGTCTGCTTCCCTCGCGGGGATTTTCCGTTAGACTCGGTCGCTTGTACTGCGGTGGGGACCGGCTTGAGCGGACAGATGACAGAGGCCGAGACCGAAGGTCATCAGGGCAGGCTCTCTCCTGCATTCTGGGGGCGACTGGCGGTCCGGGCCTTCACCCGCAGCTGGGGCCGTGACGTCATGCTCTATACGGGCGGGGTCTCCTTCTTCGCCCTGCTGGCCGTGTTTCCGGCGATCGCGATTCTGATCGGCTTCTACAAGGCCGTGCTGTCGATCACCCAGGTCAGCGAACAGGCCATGGCCGTCGCCGACATGTTGCCCCACGCCGCCCGCGCCATCTTCCAGCAGGAGGTGCAGCGGCTGGCCAGCGTCGGGGCGCGCACCGTCTCGGCCCAGAGCCTGTTCGCCCTGTTCATCGGCGCCTATGCGGCCCATCGCGGGTTCAAGGCCCTGCTGGCCGGACTGAACCTGATCCATGACGAGACCGAGCCGCACGGCTTCGTGAAATTCAACATGCTGGCCTTCTTCGTGGCCCTGTTCGCCTTCGTCCTGTTCACCGTGGTGTCGGGCGCCGTGGTGACCTCGCGGCTGATGGAGCACACGACGGCCGAGGTGCGGGGCCACGCCCTGCCGCTGGACGGCGTCTGGCCCGCGCTCGGCCTCGCCCTGGGTCTGACCATGCTCTACCGCTACGCCATGTCGCACCGGACCAAGGTCGCCTGGGCCTGCTCCATCACCGGCGGGTTGGTGGCGACGGTGATGTCGATGATCTCGTCCTGGCTGTGCGCCATCTATGTGGAGCAGGTCGCGTCCCTGGGCGCGACCTACGGCTCGGTCGGCGCCGTGGTGGTGCTGCTGATCTGGCTGTCCTGGAACGTCAACGCCATCTTCTACGGCGGCGCCTTCGCCACCGAGATGGAGATCGCCTGGCGCACGCGTGGCAAGCCCCATATCGAGCCGGGCGACGGCGACGGTCGCGTCGTCAGCCTGTCGGAACGTCGCCAGTCGCGACGGTAGAGGTCTCGACGGTCAGCGTCAGGACGCCACCGGCCTCGGTCGTCTCGACCACCCGGCCGCCCAACTCGCTCATCAGAAACGGCACGTCGATCCGCGCCATGGGGTCGGTGGCCAGAAGGGTGGCGCGGGTTCCCGGAGCCGCCCCCTCCAGCGCCTTGCGCAGCCGCAGCGACGGCACCGGGCAGCGATGGCCGCGCGCATCGACGATCATCGGGCGGTAAGTTGGGCCAGGAGCAGGTTCAGCGCCACCCTGACGCTCTCCAGCCGCACGGTTTCGCGGCCCAGGTCGCCGAAGCGGCGTTCCTCATGAACCACCCCGTCGGCGTCGGCCGCGGCGAAATGCACCAGACCGACCGGCTTCTCGGCCGAGCCGCCGCCGGGGCCGGCGACGCCCGTGATCGAGACGGCCAGCGACGCCCGTGAGTGGGCGACCGCTCCGACGGCCATGGCCCGGGCTACGGGCTCGGACACCGCGCCGTTGGCGACGATCAGGTCCATCGGCACGCCCAGCATCCCGTGCTTGGCCTCGTTGGAATAGGTGACGAAGCCCCGGTCGACGACGGCTGAGGAGCCCGGGATGGCCGTCAGGGCGCCCGCGACCAGACCGCCCGTGCAGCTCTCGGCCGTTGCGATCATGATCTCGCTCTCCAGAGCGGCGGAGATGACGGCGCGGGCCAGGGCTTCGATGTCTTCGGGAAACATTGTCCTATCCGCAGCGTTGGCGAGTCGGCCTAGGGTGACCGCCGCCCGCCGGTCTGTCGACCGCTGGACCGTGACGGAGCCCTGATGACCGACACCGATATCGACAGCGTTTCCGTTCAGCCCCTCCATGGCGCCTTTGGGCGCGATCCGGCGCCCCTGTTGTTCGCGGTGGCCATCTTCACCTCGGCGGCCCTGGTGTTCGTGGTCCAGCCGATGGTCACCAAGCTGGTGCTGCCGATGCTGGGTGGGTCGCCGTCGGTGTGGAACACCTCCATGGTCTTCTTCCAGACCGCGCTTCTGGCCGGCTACGCCTATGCCCATGCGCTGCAGCGGTTGAAGGCGGTGCGGACGCAGCTGATGGTGCATCTGGCCCTGCTGGTGCTGGCGGCCCTGTTCCTGCCGCTCAAGATCAGCGGCCTGCTGGGCGAGCCGAACCCGGCCGCGCCCATCGGCTGGCTGCTGGCCACCCTGACCCTGTCGGTCGGCGCGCCCTTCGCCATCCTGTCGGCGACCGCGCCCCTGCTGCAGGCCTGGTACGCCCGGGTTCGCGCCGGCCATGCGGACGGCCAGAACCCCTATGTCCTCTATGCCGCGTCGAACCTCGGCAGCTTCCTGGCCCTGCTGGCCTATCCGGTCGTGATCGAGCCCCTGATGTCGCTGTCGGGCCAGAGGGTCGGCTGGAGCGGCGGCTATGCGGCCTTCCTTCTGATGGTCGTGGCCCTGGCCTTCGTGGTCTGGCGCCGCCGCCTCGACGCGTCCGTTCCGGTCGAACCCGAGGCGCTGCCGGTCAGCCCGACCATTCCCTGGCGCGAGAAGGCGGTGCTGGTGCTGCTGGCGGCGGGGCCGTCCAGCCTGATGCTGGGGGTGACGGCGCATCTGTCGACCGACGTGGCCTCAGCGCCCTTCCTGTGGGTCATCCCGCTGGCGCTCTATCTGCTGACCTTCGTCATCGCCTTCCAGAACCGGCCCATCATCCCGCTGCCGATCACCCTGATGATCGCGGCGGCGGTGGGCATCGTCTGCATCTGCTTCACCGCCTCGCGCTCGGGCAACTGGGCGATGATGTTCGGCCTGCACCTGACGGCCTTCTTCTTCCTGGCGCTGATGTGTCACCAGAGGCTGGCGGCCCGGCGTCCGGCGCCGGACCGGCTGACCGAATTCTATCTGCTGATGTCGCTGGGCGGGGTGGTCGGCGGCGCCTTCACGGCCCTGCTGGCGCCGGTCATCTTCAGCACGGTGCTGGAGTATCCGCTGGTGCTGGTGCTGGTCGGTCTGGCGCGGCCCAACAGCAAAGCGCCGATCCGCAAGTGGGAGGTCTATGTCTTCGTCGCGGCCATCCTGATCTGCCTGGCGCCCATCGTGCTCAAGGGTGTGTTCGACGCCAACTGGGACCTGGCCTGGGCCTGGAGCCGCAACGTCAATGTCTCCATGGAGCAGACGACCCAGCTGATCCTGCTGTTCGCCATGATCGCGGCCTTTCTGATCCGCGACCGGATGCCGGCCTTTGTGATCATCAGCGCCCTGATCGCCATCGTCACCCTGACCATCGGCCGGGGCTACGA
Organism: Brevundimonas sp. ALps5; assembly: GCF_058681645.1. NCBI lineage: Bacteria > Pseudomonadati > Pseudomonadota > Alphaproteobacteria > Caulobacterales > Caulobacteraceae > Brevundimonas > Brevundimonas sp. ALps5. Next base: position 3,565,061 of record NZ_CM178744.1, read on the forward strand.
CTGGGCCCTGACGGAGCGCAGCTTCTTCGGGGTGATGCGGGTCGCCGATACCCGCGACGACCGGCTGGGCGGTAAGGTGCACGTCCTGATGCACGGCACGACCCTGCACGGGGCCCAGCCGCGCGACCCGGCCCATGCCTGTCTGCCGACCCTCTACTATGCGCCCGCGACCCCGATCGGTCAGGTGACGCAGGCGGTGCAGAACCGGGCCTGGGGCATCCGCATCGGGGTGGTGGGGCAGGGCTCCGGCGCCATGGCGGGCTACAAGCGGGCCGAGGACCGGCTGACCTTCTTCGAGATCGACCCGATGGTGAACAGGCTGTCGCGCGATCCGAAATGGTTCACCTTCATCAACGGCTGTTCGAAGCAGGACGGGCCGGGCGGGGCTATCGACACCGTGCTGGGCGACGCGCGGCTGTCGCTGGTGAAGCAGCCGGCGGGGACCTACGACCTGCTGCTGATCGACGCCTTCTCGTCCGACTCGGTGCCGACCCATCTGCTGACCGAAGAGGCGATCGCCGGCTATCTGAAGCTGCTCAAGCCCACCGGCGTCGTCATCCTGCACCTGTCGAACCGCAATCTCGACATCACCGGACCGGCCGAGGCGGCGGCGCGGGCGCTGAAGGCGCCGCACCTGCACCAGATCTATATCGAGGACCCCGACGCCCCCGACATGGCCGAGGCCTCGACCGAGGCCCTGATCCTGTCGCCGACGGAAGAGGGGCTGGCCGAGTTCGAGGCGGACCCCCGCTGGGCGCATCTGCGCGATCCGAAGGTCCGGCCCTGGACCGACGACTATGTGAACCTGTTCGGCTCCCTGTGGCGGCACCTCAAGGCGCAGTGGGAGCAGCCCTGATCAGCCGGGTAGTTCGATCGTCGCGACGGCCTGGGCGGCCAGGCCCTCGCCACGGCCGGTGAAGCCCATGGCCTCGGTGGTGGTGGCCTTCACGCTGACGGCGTCGAGCGGCAGGGACAGGATGGCGGCGACGCGCTCGCGCATGGCCTGACGGTGCGGCTTCACCTTGGGCCGCTCGCAGATCAGGGTGACGTCGACATGGACCATCCGGCCGCCGCGCGCCGTGACCTTCTGCGCGGCGTATTCGAGGAAACGGTCGGACGAAGCGCCTTTCCACTTCGGATCTGTCGGCGGGAAGTGGTCGCCGATGTCGCCGTCGCCCAGAGCGCCGAGGATGGCGTCGGTCAGGGCATGCAGGCCGGCGTCGGCGTCCGAATGGCCGATCAGGGTCTGGTCGTGGGGGATCTCGATGCCGCACAGCCAGACCGAGCCGCCGGGACCCCAGCGGTGGGCGTCGAAGCCGGAGCCGACGCGGGTCTGCATACGGGTTTCAGCGGCGATCAGGGCCTCGGCCATGGCGAAATCCTCGGGGAAGGTGAGTTTCATCAGTCGGGCGTCGCCCTCGACGACCACGACCTCGCCGCCGTCGGCCTCGACCACGGCGCAGTCGTCGGTGGGGCTTTCCGCGGAGGACCAGTTGGCCCACGCCGCCTCAAGGCGATCCCGGCGGAAGGCCTGGGGGGTCTGGGCGCGCCAGAGGCCGTCGCGGTCGACCGTGCCGGTGATGGCGTCGCCTGAAGTCTTCTTGAGCGTGTCGGCGACGGGCAGGGCGGGCAGGGCGCCGTCGGCGGTGTCCAGGGCGGTGAGCAGCCGCCGGATCACGGGCGCGCTCAACAGCGGACGGGCGGCGTCGTGGATCAGGACGATCTGGTCGGTCGGGCCGGTCAGGCTCACCAGCCCGGCGCGCACCGACTCGGCCCGGGTCGCGCCGCCGGTGACGGAGCGCCAGCCGGTCAGACCCGCCAGAGCCGCTCCGGCCGCCTCATGCCCGTCTTGGGAGACCACGACAGCGACGTCTTCCGCCCCCGCAGCCAACAGGGCCTCGACGGACCAGCGCAGCACGGGCTTGCCGCCCAGTAGACGCCATTGCTTGGCGATGCCGGCGGAGTCAGCGGCTCTGGAGCCGGTTCCGGCGGCGACGACGATGGCGGCGAATGTCATGGCGGCCTTCTAATCGCCCCGGTTCGGCTTGACGAGAGGAACTGAAAGACGGCGGAAAGGGCCGATGACGGACAGTTCTGGCAACATCCTCAAGATCGGCGACGTGGAGATCGCGGGCCGGGTGCTGATGGCGCCGATGACGGGGGTCACCGACCTGCCGTTCCGTCTGCTCGCCTCCAGGCTGGGCGCGGCCTATGTGGCGACCGAAATGGTGGCCTCGGCCGAGCTGGCGCGCGGGCGGCCCGACGTGGTGCGGCGCGCGGCTGTCGGCGGCGGCCTGCCCCTGACGGTGATCCAGCTGGTCGGCCGCGATCCCGGCGCCATGGCCGAGGGCGCGCGGATGGCCGAGGCCGCCGGCGCCGACATCATCGACCTGAATTTCGGCTGCCCGGCCAAGGAGGTCACGGGCGCGGCTTCGGGCTCGGCCCTGATGCGCACGCCCGACCTGGCCTCGCGCCTGATCGCCGCCGCCGTCGGGGCCGTCAGCCGGCCGGTGACGGTCAAGATGCGCCTCGGCTGGGACGACGACAGCAAGAACGCCGCCTGGCTGGCCAAACGGGCCGAGGAACTGGGCGTCGCCGCCGTCACCGTGCATGGCCGCACGCGCCAGCAGTTCTACACCGGCGTCGCCGACTGGGACGCGGTAGGGGAGGTCAAGGCGGCCGTCGGGATCCCGGTCATCGTCAACGGCGACATCATCACCGCCGGTCAGGCGCGTGAGGCGCTGGAGCGGTCGGGCGCCGACGCCCTGATGCTGGGCCGCGGCGTCTACGGACGGCCCTGGCTGGCGGCCCATCTGGACCGGGCCCTGGCCGACGGGACAGAGCTCGAGGAGCCGGGACCCGAGGCGCGGCTGGCCATCGTCGCCGAGCATCTGAGGGCCTCGGTCGCCTTCTATGACGGGCCGGTGGGGCTGAAGATGTTCCGCAAACACCTGGGCTGGTACGTCGAACAGGCGCCCTGGCCCGCCGACCCGGGGGAGCGCCGCGCGGCCAAGTCGCGGCTCTGTCGGCTCGACGATCCCGAAGACGTGATCCGGGAGCTGAAAAACCTTTGGTTACCGATGCCTCATTTCGGCAACTCTCCTGTTGAGTTTTCGCCACAGCTGGTTGAAGCTGATGCGGCATGACGGACACACCCGCCTCCCTGCCGGGCGCCGATAATGAAGCCCTGACCACGACCGGGGCCGAGCCCAGCCTCTGGGCCCGGTTCGCGGCTGGTCGCGCACGCGCCCTGTTCGGCGCGGCGTACGGCATCGCGGTGCTGACGGCGGCGGCGGCGATCTGGCTGGTGGCCATCGCGCCCGGCGCCACGGCCGACGGCGGGGCGCGCGCCGTCGCCGGTCAGGCGGTGCTGCTGATCCTTCTGGCCAACCTGATCCTGATCGGCGTCCTGGCGGTCATCATCGGGACCCAGGTGATGCGGCTGGTCCGCGTCCGCAACACCGATCCGGGCGCCCGGCTGCACCTGCGCTTCGTCGCCCTGTTTTCCCTCGTGGCGGTGGTGCCGGCCATTCTGATCGCCCTGGTGTTCGGGGTGCTGGTCAACCGGGGCGTGGACCAGTGGTTCAGCAAGAACGTTTCCGACGCGGTCGACAACGGCGCCTCGATCGGCAAGGCCTATATCGCCGACGTCGGCGGCCGCATGACCCGCGATCTGGGCGCCATGTCCAATGAGCTGGGCGGGGTGCGTCAGGTCTTCGACAACCGTATCCAGTTCACCGGCGCCCTGACCCAGATCGCGGACTTCTTCGGCTATCCTGCGGTCTATATCCTGAACGGCGACGGCGAGGTGTTGGCGCGCGGCGAACTGCCGGACGCCCCGCCCTATGTCGCCCCGCCGCGCTCCGCGCTGGAGATCGCGGCCGAGGGCTCTGACGCGCCCGTGCAGGTGACCGAGAACCCCGACACCGTCCGCGCCCTCTATCCCCTGCCGGGATACGGCGACGCCTACCTCTATGTCGTGCGGCCCCTGGCGCCGGGTCTGGTCGCCCAGATGCGCGCGGCCGTGGTGTCGATCCAGGGCTATCGCGAGGCAGAGGAGAGCCGCGCGCGCATCCAGTCCGCCTTCGCCCTCAGCTATCTTGAGACCGCCCTGCTGGTGCTGGTCGGCGCGGTCTGGCTGGGCATGTCGGCGGCCAGCGCCATCTCCGGTCCGATCGGGCGGCTGATCAAGGCGGCGGACCAGGTGGCGGGCGGCGACCTGAGCGCCCGTGTCGACAACCAGGGCGCGCCCGGCGAGATCGCCGACCTGTCCGAGGCCTTCAACCGCATGACCGGCGACCTGGAGCATCAGCAGGCGGCGCTGAAGACCGCGTCCGAAGACGCCCAGTCGCGCACCCTGTTCATCGAGACCGTGCTGTCGGGTGTCAGCGCGGGCGTGATCGGTCTGGACCGGCGCGGCCGGATCTCGGCCATCAACGACAGCGCCCTGCAACTGCTCTCCATCGCCGAGGCCGACGTCTATGGCCGCCCCCTGGCCGAGGTGGCGCCCGAACTGTCCGAGTTGGTCAGCAGGGTCGAGGCCCATATCGAAGAGGACATCGATGTGGCGCGCGAGGGCGAGACCCGGCGCCTGCGCGTCCGTATCGAGGGTGGGCAGGGCGGGGAGATGGTCCTGACCTTCGACGACATCACCCGTCTCGTCACCGCCCAGCGCAACGCCGCCTGGCGCGACGTGGCCCGCCGCATCGCCCATGAGATCAAGAACCCCCTGACCCCGATCCAGCTGTCGGCAGAGCGGTTGCGGCGCAAGTATCGCGCGCGGATCGGCGACGACGTCGAGGTCTTCGACCGCTGCACCGACACCATCATCCGTCAGGTGGGCGACATCGGCCGGATGGTCGACGAGTTCTCGTCCTTCGCCCGGATGCCGACGCCGCGCTTCACGACCGAGAACCCGGCCGAGCTGCTGCGCGCGGCGGTCTTCGCCCAGCGGGTCGCGGCGCCCGACATCGCCGTCGACATGGTCGAGCCCCTGCCGGAAGTGAAGTTCCAGGCCGACGGCCGCATGGTCGGTCAGGCCCTCGCCAACATCCTCAAGAACGCCGGAGAGGCCGTCGCCGCCCGCCGTCTCGGCACGCCCGATGCGGACGAGGCCGCGCCCGCGATCATCGCCAGGCTGTCGGTCGAGAACGGAATCGCCACCTTCGTCATCGAGGACGACGGCAAGGGTCTGCCGACGCGCGACCGCGACCGCCTGACCGAGCCCTATGTCACCACCCGCGAGAAGGGCACCGGCCTCGGCCTCGCCATCGTCAAACGCATCTGCGAGGACCATGGCGGCGAGCTGAAGCTGGCCGACGCGGAGACCCTGCATGGCGCGCGGGTCTGTCTGATCTTCCCCCTGAACCCCCACCCCAAGACCGCCGACGACGCCCGTGCGTCCGGTGTGGTCGCGGCCGAATAGCGAGGCGATATGCGTTCTACTGGCGCTGACATCCTGATCGTCGATGACGAGGCGGACATTCGCGAACTGGTCTCGGGCCTGCTCGAGGACGAAGGCCACGCCGTGCGCGTGGCGTCCAACGCCGAGGAGGCCCTGGCGGGCATCCGTGCGCGCAAGCCCACCCTTCTGGTGCTCGACATCTGGATGCAGGGCGGGGGCATGGACGGGCTGGAGCTGCTCGACATGGTCAAGGAGCTGGACGCCGACCTGCCGGTCGTCATGATCTCGGGCCACGGCAATATCGAAACCGCCGTCAGCGCCCTGAAGCGCGGCGCCTATGACTTCATCGAGAAGCCGTTCAAGTCTGATCGGCTGGTGGTGGTCATCGAGCGCGCGCTGGAGGCCGCCAGCCTGAAGCGCGAGAACCGCCGCCTGCGCGCCCAGGCCATGGCGCCGTCGGGCCTGATCGGCCGGTCGGCGGCGGCCCAGGCCCTGCGTTCGACCATCTCCAAGGTGGCTCCGGCCAACAGCCGCGTCCTGATCTCGGGCCCGCCCGGTTCGGGCAAGGAACTGGTCGCGCGTCAGATCCACGAGGCCAGCCCGCGCGGCCGCGGCGAGTTCGTCGCCATCTCCGCCGCCGGCATGACGCCCGAACGCCTCGATGTCGAACTGTTCGGGGAGGAGGGGGCCGACGGCCGTCCGCGCAAGATCGGCGTGTTCGAGCGCGCCCATAATGGCACCCTGTATCTCGACGACGTCGGCGACATGCCGCGCGAGAGCCAGAGCCGCATCCTGCGGGTCCTCGTCGACCAGCGTTTCCGCCGGGTCGGCGGCGAACAGGACGTGCAGGTCGATGTCCGTGTCGTCACTTCGACCTCGCGCGACCTGAAGGTCGAGATCACCGAGGGCCGGTTCCGCGAGGACCTGTTCCATCGCCTGAACGTGGTGCCGATCCGCGTTCCGCCGCTGTCGGAACGCCGGGAGGACATCTCCGAACTGGTCGACTATTTCATCGACAGCCTGTCGAGCTCGCAGGGCCTGCCGCGCCGGCGCATGGGTGACGACGCCGTCGCCGTGCTGCAGGTCCATCCCTGGCCGGGCAACGTCCGCCAGCTGCGCAACAACGTCGAGCGGCTGCTGATCCTGGCGACCGGCGACCTCAACGACCCGATCAGCGCCGAGATGCTGCCGCAGGAGGTGGCCTCGTCCAACTCGGGCGCCTCCATGGGGGCCGAGCGCACCATCGCCCTGCCGCTGCGTGAAGCGCGCGAGGTGTTCGAACGCGAGTATCTGGCCGCCCAGATCATGCGTTTCGGCGGCAATATCTCGCGCACCGCCGCCTTCATCGGCATGGAGCGCTCGGCGCTGCACAGGAAGCTGAAGTCGCTGGGCGTCTCGCCGTCGCGCGGCGGGGATGACGACGAAGGAAGTCTGGACTGATGTCGCGCGTCGCCTACGTCAACGGCCAGTACGCCCCGCTGGGCGAGGCCACGGTCCATATCGAGGATCGCGGCTTTCAGTTCGCCGACGGCGTCTATGAGGTCTGGGCCGTGTTCGACGGGCGGCTGGCCGACTACGACGGCCATATGACCCGGCTGGCCCGCAGCCTGACGGAACTGCGCATCCCCGCTCCGATGACCCGGGAGGCCCTGACGCAGGTCCTGCGCGAGACCATCCGCCGGAACCGGGTGCGCGACGGCCTCGTGTATCTGCAGATCACCCGCGGCACGGCCCGGCGCGACCACGCCTTCCCCGCGGAAGGCACCCCGCCCAGCGTCATCGTCACGGCGAAGAACCTGAACTACCCGCGCTCCGAGGCCCAGGCCGCGAAGGGCGTCGCCGTGATCACCCAGCCGGACATCCGCTGGGGGCGTTGCGACATCAAGACCGTGGGTTTGCTGCCCAACGTCCTCGCCAAACAGGCGGCGAAGGAACGGGGCGCCGCGGAGGCCTGGTTCGTCGACGAGATGGGGCTGGTCACCGAGGGCTCCTCGACCAACGCCTGGATCGTGGACCAGGACGGCAAGCTGAGGACGCGGGATACACAGGCCAACATCCTGCGCGGGATTACCCGCGCCGCCGTGCTCGACATCCTGGCCTCGGAAGGCTTCGAACTGGACGAACGCCCGTTCAGCGTCGACGAGGCCAAGGCGGCGAAGGAGGCCTTCTACACCTCGGCCAGCGGCTTCGTGACGCCCGCGATCTCCATCGACGGCGCGAAGGTCGGCGACGGCAAGCCGGGCCCGGTCGCGACCAAACTCAGGGCGCGGTATATTGAAGCGGCGCGGCGCGACGCCATTTAAGCGACTGATTAAGCTATTCGAGCGGTTGCGGCGGCGGTTCGCTGGCGTCTAAGGTGAGTGGGCCGGGCGCTTCGATCCGGTCCCCGTCCTCCCCAGACGGGCGTAACAAGCAAGAACAGGAATAACCTGCCATGTCGCAAGACAAGCGTCAGAACCTTCAGGACACCTTCCTCAACTCGGTCCGCAAGACCAAGACCCCCCTGACGATCTTCCTCGTCAACGGCGTCAAGCTGCAGGGCATTGTGACCTGGTTCGACAACTTCTGCGTGCTGCTGCGCCGCGACGGCCAGTCGCAGCTGGTCTACAAGCACGCCATCTCGACCATCATGCCCTCGGCCCCGGTCCAGCTCTACGAGCCCGACGCCGACGAGGACTGATCGGGGACCGACCCTCGCGGGTCACCCACGGCCGCATACGAAACCTGTCCTTTCGAAACGGGGGGACGCGCACTACATTGCATCCCCGGACCCCCGAGCCGGGGATGACGGCGTGCGCCTGTGCCGCCGTCGCAGAACCCAAACGACAGAGACCCTTTGACTTCAAAACTGATCGACCATTCCGTTCCCCTGATCCGCGCGATCGTCATCCATCCGGACGGGCGTAGCGAAAGCTCCCGACTGGCGGAGGAACGGCTGGAAGAGGCGGCGGGCCTGGCCCGCGCGCTGGACCTCGACGTGCGCGCCGAGGAGATCGTGCGTATCCGCAAGACCACCCCCGCCACCCTGTTCGGCGCCGGCAAGGTCGAGGAGCTGGCGGCCCTGGTCCGCGCGGCCGAGGCCGAGGCCGTGGTCGTCGACGACCAGCTGACCCCCGTCCAGCAACGCAATCTGGAGAAGGCCTGGGAGTGCAAGGTCATCGACCGCACCGGCCTGATCCTCGAGATCTTCGGCCGTCGTGCGCGGACCAAGGAAGGCCGGCTGCAGGTCGAACTGGCCCGGCTCGACTATGAGCGGTCGCGCCTGGTCCGCACCTGGACCCACCTCGAGCGGCAACGCGGCGGCACCGGCTCGACCGGCGGCCCCGGCGAAACCCAGATCGAGCTCGACCGCCGCCTGATCGCCGACCGCATCGTCCGTCTGAAGGGCGAGCTGGAAGAGGTGCGCCGCACGCGCGGCCTGCACCGCAAGCAGCGGCAGAAGGCGCCGTTCCCGACCATCGCCCTGGTGGGCTACACCAACGCCGGCAAGTCGACCCTGTTCAACCGGCTGACGGGCTCGGAGGTCCTGGCCAAGGATCTGCTGTTCGCGACGCTGGACACCACCCAGCGCACCATCCGCCTGCCGCAGGGCCGGCCGGCCATCGTCGCGGACACCGTCGGCTTCATCTCCGACCTGCCGCACGAACTGGTCGAGAGCTTCCGCGCCACCCTGGAGGAGGTCGGCGAGGCCGATCTGATCCTGCACGTCCGCGACATCGCCTCGCCCGACTCCGGAGCACAAGCAAAGGACGTCGAACAGGTGCTCAAACAGATCGAGATTCCCGAGGGCAAGACCCGCCGGGTGCTGGAGGTCTGGAACAAGATCGACCTGCTGGACGAAGAGGCCCGCGAGGCCATCGTCGGTCAGGCCGAACGTCTCGCCGCCGAAGGCAAGGCGGTCGCGGTCTCGGCCTGGACCGGGGAGGGGATCGAACCCCTGCGTCAGGTCATCACCACCCTGATCGACGACGATCCGGAGACCCGGCTGACGCTGGAGCCGGAGCAGGGCGACGCCCTCGCCTGGCTCTATCAGCACGGCCGCGTGACCTCGCGCGACACCGACGATGCGGGCCGCACCCATGTGGTCGTCCGTCTGGCGCCCCAGGCGCTGGGCCGGTTCGAGCGCCTCTATCCCGACATGGGGGCCTGACCGTATGGCGGTGATCGAGACCGTCCTGCTGCTGCTTCTGGCCGTCGTGGTCTCGGGAGCGGTGGCGCGGATGACCCGCATCGCCCTGCCTCTGGTGCAGATCGCGCTGGGGGCGGTCGTGGTTCTGATCACAGGCCATACCATCGACCTGAAGCCGGACATCTTCTTCCTGCTGTTCCTGCCGCCCCTGCTGTTCCTCGACGGCTGGCGCATTCCCAAGGAAGATCTGTTCCGCGACCGGGCGGTGATCCTGGAGCTGGCGCTCGGGCTGGTGCTGTTCACCGTCGTGGGGCTGGGCTTCCTGATCTGGTGGATGATCCCGGAGATGCCCCTGCCGGTGGCCTTCGCGCTTGCCGCCATCCTGTCGCCGACCGACCCGATCGCGGTTCAGGCCATCGCCGCCCGCGTTCCGATTCCCAAGCGGCTGATGCATATCCTCGAGGGCGAGGCCATGCTGAACGACGCCACCGGCCTGACCTGTATGCGGATCGCGGTGCTGGCGGCGACGACCGGCGCCTTCTCCATCGGCCATGCGGTCGGGACCTTCGCCTGGCTGGCGCTCGCCGGCGTTGCGGTCGGCATCGTGGTCACCCTGGCCATCTCCCTGATCAAGAACGTCATCAGCCGCAAATGGGGCGAGGACGTCGGGGCCCAGATCCTGGTCAGCCTGCTGATCCCCTTCGCCGCCTATCTGGCGGCCGAGGAGCTGCACGCCTCGGGCATTCTCGCCGCTGTCGCGGCCGGCATCACCATGAGCTTCACCGAGCGCGGCCAGACGCAGCAGCTGGCCACGACCCGCATCCGCCGCGCCGTGGTCTGGGACACCGTCCAGTTCGCCGCCAACGGGGTGATCTTCGTGATCCTGGGCGAGCAGATGCCCTCCATCCTGGCCCGTGCGGCCGAGGTGGTGGCGGGCACCTCGCGGCCCGAGATCTGGTGGCTGGCGGTCTATGTCTTCGGCATCGTCGCGGCCCTGGCGGCCCTGCGCTTCATCTGGGTGTGGACCTCGCTGAAGATGACCCTGCTGCGCCGCCGGGAGGACGGTCCGCCGCCGAGGGTCGGTCTGCGCCTGACCATGGTCATGTCTATGGCGGGCGTGCGCGGCGCGATCACCCTGGCCGGCATCCTGACCCTGCCGTTCGTCCTGGCCGACGGATCCGAGATGCCGTCGCGCAACCTCGCCATCTTCCTTGCCGCAGGGGTGATCATCGTCTCGCTGGTGCTGGCGACCCTTGTCCTGCCGGGGCTGATGAAGAACATCGAACTGCCGCCCGAGCCCTCGCATCAGCAGGAGGAGGACCGGTCCCGCGTCGCCGCCGCCGAGGCCGCGTTGCAGGCCGTCGAGGACAAGGCCCACGCCTTGTCCGAGGGCAAGTCAGACCCCGACGCCTATACGGACATCGCCGCCCGGCTCATGGCCCTCTATCGCCAGCGCATCGAGAGCCGCACCCGCACCGACGAGGACGACATCGAAGCCTCGCGCCGTCTGGACGAGATCGAGCGCCAGCTGCGCCTCGCCGGCCTCAGGGCCGAACGCGATGAACTGGGCCGCCTGATGCGCGCCCGCGAGATCGATTCCGACACGGGCAAGAAGCTGATCCGCGAGGTCGATCTGCAGGAACTGCGCTTCCTCTGAAAGGCTTGCGGGCGGCCTGATCGCGCCCATTAAGCCCGAAGCCCCGCCTAAAGTGAGTTCCGCGCGCCACAGAGCCCGCCGGAGCCGAAATGCGCCGCCCAAGGCGATCTCGTCCGATTTGTCCGCATCCGGCGGAAAAAACGCCCGAACCGTCCAGCGTCACGGTCTTATCACGCTTCCGTGGACCGTTGAGCGGTCACGCTTGAACCCTGAGGCCGTGAGACCACATACTCCCTTGAGCGCCGTCGGAATCGACGGGTCGTTTCGTGGGGTCGCTGCATGTCGCGGGGCTTTTCGGAGCGACGGGCCGGAGATCTCCAATGGCCCGGGAGTAAGTAGAATGACCGAGACCAAAATCCTGCCCGTGTTGCCTCTGAGGGACATCGTGGTTTTCCCGCACATGGTCGTGCCCCTGTTCGTGGGTCGCGAGAAATCCGTGCGCGCCCTCGACGAGATCATGAAGGGTGAGAAGCAGATCCTGCTCGCCACCCAGAAGAACTCCGTCGACGACGATCCGACGCCTGAAGCCATCTATCCGGTCGGCGTCCTCGCCACCGTCCTGCAACTGCTCAAACTGCCCGACGGCACCGTGAAGGTCCTGGTCGAAGGCAAGGGCCGCGCCCGCCTGACCAAATTCACCGACCGCGAGGAGTATTTCGAAGCCGAAGCCGAGACCATCGCCGACGAGGCCGGCGAACCGGCCCAGTCCGAGGCCCTGCTGCGCGCCGTGGTCGAGCAGTTCGAGAACTATGTGAAGCTGAACAAGAAGGTCCCGCCCGAGGCCCTCAGCTCCATCCCCCAGATCACCGAGCCGTCCAAGCTGGCTGACAGCGTCGCCGCGCACCTGTCGGTCAAGATCGCCGACAAACAGGCCCTGTTGGAGACCATCGCGGTCCCGGCGCGTCTGGAGAAGGTCTATGGCCTGATGGAGGGCGAAATCTCCGTCCTGCAGGTCGAGAAGAAGATCCGCTCGCGCGTGAAGCGCCAGATGGAGAAGACCCAGCGCGAATATTATCTGAACGAGCAGATGAAGGCGATCCAGCGCGAGCTGGGCGAGACCGACGACGCCCGTGACGAGATCATGGAGCTGGAAAAGCGCATCCGGAAGACCAAGCTGTCCAAGGAAGCCCGCGCCAAGGCCGAGGCCGAGGTCAAGAAGCTGCGCAACATGAGTCCGATGTCGGCCGAGTCGACCGTGGTCCGGAACTACCTCGACTGGCTGCTGTCGATCCCGTGGGGCAAGACCAAGCAGAAGCCGATCGACCTCAACAAGGCCGAGGACATCCTCGAGGAGGATCACTACGGCCTGGAGAAGGTCAAGGAACGGATCATCGAGTATCTGGCCGTTCAGGCCCGCACCAACTCGCTGAAGGGTCCGATCCTGTGCCTCGTCGGCCCTCCCGGCGTCGGCAAGACCTCGCTCGCCAAGTCGATCGCCAAGGCGACCGGCCGCGAATACATCCGCATGTCGCTGGGCGGCGTGCGGGATGAGGCCGAGATCCGCGGTCACCGCCGGACCTACATCGGTTCGATGCCCGGCAAGATCATCCAGTCGATGAAGAAGGTGAAGACCACCAACGCCTTCATCCTGCTGGACGAGATCGACAAGCTGGGCGCCGACTGGCGCGGGGATCCGTCCTCGGCCCTGCTGGAGGTGCTGGACCCGGCCCAGAACAATGCCTTCGGCGACCACTATCTGGAAGTCGACTACGACCTGTCCAACGTCATGTTCGTCACCACGGCCAACAGCCTGAACATGCCTCAACCGTTGATGGACCGGATGGAGATCATCCGGGTCAGCGGCTACACCGAGGACGAGAAGGTCGAGATCGCCAAGCGTCACGTCCTGCCCAAGGTCACGACCGACAACGGTCTGAAGCCGGCCGAGTTCGTGGTGCCGGACGAGACCATCCGCGACCTGATCCGCTACTACACCCGCGAAGCCGGGGTGCGGTCGCTGGAACGGGCCTTCGGCGGTCTGGCCCGCAAAGCCGTGCGCGAGATGGCCAAGACCGGCGTGGACTCCATCACCGTCGACGCGGCCAAACTGGCCGAATACGCGGGCGTCCAGAAGTATCGCTACGGCGAGACGGACGAGGAGGATCAGGTCGGCATCGTCACCGGTCTGGCCTGGACCGAGTTCGGCGGCGACATCCTGACCATCGAGGCGATCAAGATGCCGGGCCGCGGCCGCATGACCGTGACCGGCAACCTCAAGGAGGTGATGAAGGAGTCCGTCTCCGCCGCCGCCTCCTACGTCCGGGCCCGCGCCCTGAACATCGGGGTCAAGCCGCCGGTGTTCGAGAAGACCGACATCCATGTGCACGTGCCGGATGGCGCGACGCCCAAGGACGGTCCCTCGGCCGGCGTGGCCATGACGGTCGCCATGGTCTCGGTCCTGACCGGGATCCCGATCCGCAAGGACATCGCCATGACCGGCGAGATCACCCTGCGCGGCCGGGTCACCGCCATCGGCGGCCTGAAGGAGAAGCTGCTCGCGGCCCTGCGTTCCGGCATCAAGACGGTGCTGATCCCGCAGGAAAACGAGAAGGACCTGGCCGACGTGCCGGACAATGTGAAGTCGGCGCTGGAGATCGTGCCGATCTCCACGGCGGACGAGGCGCTCAAATGGGCCCTGGTCGGCAGCCTGACCCCGGTCGAATGGGACGAGGCGGCCGAGCCGCTGAACCCCACGCCTCCGCCGGCGACGGACGGCTCGGCGGTCGTCAGCCACTGACGGTTCAGCCTTACGGTTGATCCGGCGTTAGGTACGAAAAGCGCGGTCCGGGACCTCCCGGGCCGCGTTTCTCTTTTGACGCGAGCCCAAAACCCGGCCTTACTGATTCCCGGATGGGCTTCACGTGGGGATGGATGCGGCGACGCATCCGGCAAGGGGACGCTGACCAGGATGACCAAGGCCGAATTGATCGCCGCCATGGCGGCGGGCGCCGATATCTCGCGCGACCAGGCGAAGCTGGCGCTGGACGCCTTCACCGACGGCGTCAGCGGGGCGCTCAAGAGCGGTCAGGACGTCCGCATCGTCGGCTTCGGCAGCTTCGTGGTGGTGGACCGCAAGGCCGGCGTCGCCCGCAATCCCCAGACGGGCCAAACCATCAGCCGCGCCGCCTCCCGCACCGCCCGCTTCCGCCCGGGCGAAGGTCTGAAAAGCGTCTTGAACGGATAGGCCGGGACGGGCAAAAGCACCCATCCAACGCGGCGCGGTCTTCTCGACCTCCTCATCCCGAAAGGGGCGCCGCGACATGGTGAGGGCGGCTAGCTCAGCTGGTCAGAGCATCTCGTTTACACCGAGAGGGTCGGCGGTTCGAACCCGTCGCCGCCTACCATTTTTCTCTGAAATATCACATGATTGCGTGGATATTGGATTTTAAAAATGCTCCGTATATGGAGCAAAATCTCCGTTTGGGGGCGGTTTGGGGGCAGTTTTTGCGAACTTCGGTGAACCGATCTGCACTTCGGTGAAAAACCCGGCCCAGCTGCCAAGCAGGGCGGAATGTCCGGATTTCTGTGCGCCGGCCCTCGATTCGCGCGGCATTCAACGGCCGCCACGCTCGTCCGACTTTCGTTGTTCGCCGACTCGGGGACAAAAAGGCCCCTTCAATTGGGGCGCGATGACGTCTGAGACATTTCACGCATTCGCGCTGAGTCTTCCGGCCGTGGAGGCCCATCCGATCCTGGACAGCGTGGAGTTCCGGGTCGGGAACCGAACCTTCGCCTGAGAGCGATTGGTCTGCATTGGTAACCCGGTTTCATCGCCGCTCGGGTTCCACCGGCGCGACTAATGTCTATGTGGCGCTTGAGGGACTTCGGTTGACAGCGCGTGTGCGGCTTGTCCTTTGAGATCGGGCCAAACTCGCGCCCCGGGGAGACGATGCGCGTTCTGTTGATCGAGGATGATGTCGAGACCCAGACCTATGTCACGGCCGGCCTGAACGTCCGGGGGCATGAGGTTGAGGTCGAGGCTACCGGCGACGGCGGTCTGGCCCGGGCCCTGGGCGGGGGCTTTGATATCGTGGTGATCGACCGGATGTTGCCCGGCATTGATGGCCTCACGGCCGTTCGCACGCTGAGGGCCGGCGGTCATCGCATTCCAGTCCTCATGTTGACTGCGCTCGGCCTGGTCGAGGACCGAGTCGAAGGCCTGGAGGGCGGGGCCGATGACTATCTGGTCAAACCCTTCGAGCTGCCCGAACTGGCGGCCCGCATCGCCGCCTTGGCTCGCCGGGGAGAGGCGGAGACCCAGACCCGGCTCGTCCTGCTCGACCTCGTTCTGGACCGGCTGGCCCGAACCGTTTCGCGCGGCGGCGATCCGGTCGACCTGCAGCACCGAGAGTTCCAGCTGCTCGAGCTGCTTCTTCTCGAGACGCCGCGGGTGGTGACACGGTCCATGCTGCTGGAGAAGATCTGGCGCTTCAATTTCGATCCGGGCACCAACCTCGTCGAAAGCCATATCAGTCGGCTGCGCAGCAAGATCGACCGGGGCGGCGACCGGCCGTTGATCCATACGGTCAGGGGAGAAGGCTATGCCGCCTTCGTCGGCTAGCCTCTGGTTCCGCTCCACCGCCTTTCGTCTGTTCCTGCTTCAGATGGCGGTTCTGGCGACGGCGCTCGTCGGGGCCAGCGTCGGCGGCTGGTTCGTCACCCGCAATGTCGCGCTCGCCGACGCCCGGGATCACGTCCTGATGGAATACGACGCCGTCGTCAGCGACATCGGAGCAGGGGGAGCAGACCGGGCCGCTTCGGTCGTGGCCGCTCGAACGCGACTGCCGGGCGCCTTCGAATACGGTCTGCACCCTCCCGGCGGCGGGGGCTCGTCCACTGGCGAACTGCCCCGACTCGAGCCCGGTTTGCGAACGGTGGCCGAGGCCGGCATTGTCGGCCATTCGACTGACAAGGGCCAGTTGCTGGCTTTCACGGGCCTTCTGCCGGACGGTTCCGTTTTCACCGTCGCCGAGGACATGGACAGGGCCGAGGCGTTGCGGCGAAATCTCCTCAGAACCCTGTTCGTGTGGGACGGGCTGGCGCTCCTTGTGAGCCTGTTGCTGGGCCTGCTGCTGACCCGCCGCGCCCTGTCACGGATGAACCGGATCAACGCCGCGCTTGACCGCGTCGCCGCCGGCGATCTGTCCGCTCGCATCGACGTGGGATCCACGGCGCGGACGGACATGGACGACCTTTCAAGGGGGGTGAACCACGCCCTGGATCAGATCAACCACCTCGTCGGCGCGCTCCGGCAGGTGTCGGCGGAGGTCGCGCACGATCTGCGAACCCCTCTGTCCCACGTTCGTCAAAGGCTGGAGCTTGCCCGCACTGCGACCACCGCCGAAGCGCGTGATGCGGCGATCGACGGTGCCCGGACAGGCCTCGCCGCAGCCCTTGCGGTGTTCGACGCCATGCTGCGGCTCGCCGAGATCAGGGCCGGCGCCGCCCGCGAACGGTTCGCGTCGCTGGCGCTGGACGAGGTCGCCGCCGATGTCGTGGACGCCTGGCGGGCGGATATCGAGGCGGCGGGCGGGGCCGTCCTGCTCGAGGCGCCGGAGCCCTGTCCGATGACCGGTGACGCCGAGCTGCTGGTCCAGGCCCTGTCGAATCTGATGGAAAACGCGCTGCGCCATGGACGCAGTCCCACCATGGTCACCGTCTCCGCAGGGCGTGGCTTCGTCGAACTCTGCGTCCGGGACCATGGTCAGGGGATCGCCGAGGCTCGCCGCGAGGCCGCTCTGCGGCCGTTCGGCCGGCTGGATCCCGCACGCACGACGCCGGGCTCGGGCCTCGGCCTGCCGATCGTCGCCGCGGTCGCTCGTCTTCACGGGGGCGAAATGCGGCTGGAAAACGCCGATCCGGGCCTGTGCGTTCGTCTGCGCTTCGCGACGAATGTTCCGGACGCATCCCAAGATTAACCAGCGCGAAAATCGCGCCGCTGGTCACATTGGGAAAAGACAATGTTTCAGAAATGATCCGTGATCTGAATATAGATCCGGCGGAATCGTAATGAAATCAAGAACCACAAACGGCGTTACTGAATTGTCGTCTTTGGTGCGTGAATCCTTCATTTGAGCCGGCCCTCGCCGCGCCCTAGCCGCCGACTTCGTCAGGTCGGGGGGCAGAGGCGAAAACGTCCCCCTCCGGTGTCAGACGGACAGATGGGGCAAAATTCATGCGATACCTTTCGAAGACCGGCTTCCGGACCACTGTGTCCGCGCTTGCGGTGCTGACCCTGGCCGGCCTGGCGGCGGGCGCCGCGGCGGCCGAGCCGACCGGGCCCGACGGGCCGACCACGCCGGTGACCGGCGACCCGGAAAACCCCGACTACAGCTCGCGCGTCGAGGACGTCGTGGTTACGGGCGTCGCCAGCCGTCCGCTGTCCTCGCCCGTCCAGGCCTCGCTGAACGCGACCCAGCCGCAATCGATCATCGACCGCAAGGCCATCGACCAATTCATTCCCGCCACGGCGGACTACACCCAGATCGTCAACCTGGCGCCCAGCGTCTCCGGCACCTCGTTCAACGGTCCGGGTCTGGGCGAGGCCAAGACCACCCTGCGGGGCTTCAAGGACGGTGAGTACAACATCACCTACGACGGCATCCCGTGGGGCGACGCCAACGGCCCGACCCACCACTCGACCTCCTTCTTCCCGTCCTCGACCATCGGCGCCGTGATCGTCGATCGCGGTCCCGGCGAGGCCAGCCAGCTCGGCCAGGCCAGCTTCGGCGGCTCGATCAACCTGTTCTCGCCCGAGGTCAGCCACGACCGAGGCGGCTCCCAGTCCCTGACCTACGGATCGTGGAACACGATGATGTCGGTCACCAAACTGAACACCGGCGACATCGACCAGCTCAACGGCGCCCATATCCTGTTCAACTTCCAGGAAATGCAGACCGACGGCTATCTGACCCACAACGATGCGGTGGCCAGCAACCAGATGGTCCGCGGCGTTTTCCCGCTGATGGGCAGCTGGGACCTGACCGTGTTCGGCGCGTGGAACTACACCCGCATCCACACCAACGACAGCGCCGGCGCGACCCTTGCGCAGGTCGATCTGTACGGCAAGAATTTCGCCCTCACCGACGATCCCAACCTGCCGACCTGGTACGGTTACAACAGCGTCGAGAAGCACACCTACTTCAACTATGCGCGTCTCGCCGGCGACCTGACCGACAGCCTGTCGCTGAAGAACACGGTCTATAGCTACTACTACAAGAACGACACGGAATCGGCCCTGGACGTCACCCTGTCTCCGGCGGATATCGCCGCGAAGAAGGGGTTGCAGATCACTCTGACGCCGGGCGGCAAACCGACGGTGAACGGCCATATCCCCGGCTATCAGAAGCTGAACGTCTATCGCATCTGGGGCGACACCCTGAACCTGACCCAGACCGTGCCGTTCGGCGAGATCCGGGCGGGGCTGTGGTGGGAGCATGCCGACACCGGCCCGCGCTCGCGTATCGACTATGACGCGACGACGGGCGGTCCCGATTATCGCCAGAAGGTCCTCGCCGGCGTGCCCCAGACGCTGGAGTATCTGCAGTATTCCGGCTGGAACCAGACCGAGCCCTTCATCGACGTGCAATGGAACGTCACGCCGCGCCTGACGATCACCCCGGGCCTGAAGTACGTGAACTTCGACCTGCGCGTCGACTCCGAGGTCAACCAGAAGTCCCGCGAGCCTTTCCACGGCGGCAAGACCTTCGAGAAGACCCTGACCTTCCTGACCGCGCGTTACGCATTGCAGGACAACTGGTCGGTCTATGGCCAGTACGCCACAGGCTTCCTGGTGCCGGACATCAGCTCGACCCAGGTGGCCAAGCCCAACCTGTCGGACCTGCAGCCGCAGACCTCGACCAACTATCAGCTGGGTACGGTCTTCCACGGCGACCGGTTCTCGTTCGACGCCGACGTCTACTATGTGGACTTCAACAACAAGATCCAGACCGCGTTCAACGCGACCACGGGCGAGACGGAATCGTTCAACCTCGGCGGGGCGATCTACAAGGGGATCGAGGGTCAGCTGACCGTCCAGGCGATGGACTCGCTGTTCGTGTTCGCCAACGGCTCGCTGAACAGCGCCGAGACCAAGGGCAACACCCAGCTCGGCGTGGTCGGTAATCTGCAGATCGCCCAGGCCCCGACCACCACCGCCGCGGCCGGCGTCATCTATGACGCGCACAACGGCCTAACGGTGTCCTTCATCGACAAGTACACCGGCGAGTCCTGGGCCAGCGAAGGCGAACCGGCCGCCTATCACATCGACGGCTACAACTCGGCCGATCTGACCGCGACCTTGAGCTTCGACCGCTATCGTCTGGAAGCGGCCGTCTACAACGTCTTCGACAGCCAGGAAGTGACCGCCATCAAACCTGGCAAGACCACGCCGTACGACCAGTATTATTTCCAGCCGGAGCGGAATTTCCAGGTCAGCCTCAAGGCTAACTTCTAGTCCGCCACGTCTGCTTGAGGGGGCGCGCGCAGGCGCGTCCCCGTTTCCCTTTTTTCCGGCGCCGCTCATGACCCTGTCGTATCGATCCCTCCTCGTGACTGTGATGGCGGGGGTCTGTGGTCTGGCGCCGTTGCCGGCCTTCGCCTCGACCGCCTATGTGATCCTCGGCGAGGAGGGGAGGCCGGTGGCGCGGGTGCTGACGGAGGCGGACCATTGCCCGACCGTCCGGGCGGATCGCCGCGATCTTCCCATGACCGTGCGGCGCGAGCCGGGCACGGTGGCCCAGCGTCCGACGGCGTCGGCGGTCGAGTTTTCGAAGCCTTCGGCCTTTCCGGTGCTGACGTGCGAACTGGCCCTGCCGACCGGGACGCGCAGCGCCACGGTCGACGGCCATCGTCTGCCTCTGCCGCGCGCGCGTCTGAACCGGATCGTGGTCATCGGGGACACCGGCTGCCGGCTCAAGGCTACGGACGCGGCGTATCAGCCCTGCAACGATCCGGCCGCCTATCCCTTCGCCCGCATCTCGGCCCGGGCCGCGGCGTGGCGTCCGGACGCGGTCATCCATGTGGGCGATCTGCTCTATCGCGAGAACCCGTGCCCTGACAGCGAGGCCGGATGCGCCGGGACGCCCTGGGGCTTCGGCTATGACGCCTGGAAGGCCGATTTCTTCGACCCGGCGGCGCCGCTTCTGGCCGCCGCGCCGTGGATCATGACGCGGGGCAATCACGAGAGCTGCGCGCGGGGCGGTCAGGGCTGGTGGCGCTTCATCGATCCCCGTCCGCCGGTCGCCAACCAGACCTGCGACCGCGCCGCCGACGATGCGACCGGCGATTACAGTGCGCCCTTCGCGGTGCCGCTGGGCGGCGGCGCCCAGGTCGTGGTGATGGATCTCTCGGGCATCGGCGGCAGGGCGCTGGCGACCGACGACCCGCGCCGGGCCAATATCCGCCAGTCCTTCGCCGAGCTGGACCGCCTCGGCCGTCAGGCCCGCTTCACCTTCGCGCTCGACCACTATCCCGTCCTCAGCATCTCCGCCGACGACAAGAACGGGATCATGACCCTTCAGCCCGGCAATGGCGCCATCCAGTCGGTGATCGGCGCGCCCGATGGCGGGGGGCTGCCGGACAGCGTCGACGTGCTTCTGGCGGGCCATGTCCACCTGTTCGAACAGGCGAGCTTCTCGTCAGCGCATCCGAGCCAGTTCGTGACCGGTTTCTCGGGCACGCTGGAAGACAAGGTGCCGCTCCCGGAGACCCTGCCCGAGGGGGCGAGCGCGGGGATGGGGTCGGTGGTCGAGCAGTTCAGCTCGTGGGTCGACGGCTTCGGCTATATGACCCTGGAGCGGCGCGGCGTCCGCTCGTGGGCCGCGACGATCCGCGACGTGGACGGTCACGTGGTCAACCGCTGCCGCATCGATGGCCGGCGTTCCTCCTGTCGCGTCAAACGCGTTCCCTCTCCCGCCACGGCGCCGCCTCGCTGACGTCTCGCCTTGGCGCCGGGAGCGCTTCTGCGAAGTCTGCGCTGGCGCCATCATGGCATGGCCGCTGGGAAAGCTGCTCGAATAAGTCAGATCGAGCTGGGGGACGATGTCGGGGCGGGGATGGGCGACGACCGCCTTGACCACCTCGGACAGGATCTGCGCGGCGCAGACGGTGGCGAAGTAGATCGCGGCCTGGATCCACCGTCCGTGATCAGCAACATGACCACGGCGAAGACGGTGATCCGCGTGAGGATGGTGAACCCGCCGCGGGCGGTGAAATCCCGCTCGGTCTCCTGAAGCCAACGGGGGCCGAGCGGCTGGAGGGTCTGGCCGTGACGGAACCAGAGCAGGATCGACCGGTCGAGCGCAGCGGTCGATCCCTCCTTCACCTCGTCAGCCAGATAGAGGAAGGCCCAGATGGCGCCGGCGATCAGGGCGAGGACCGCCAGGAGCGGCCGCTCCAGACGCGACATCCAGCGCACGGATCGGCCAAACTGTGGGTCTTTGGTCATGACAATTCGAAGGGCATAGCGAGCAGCGCAGGTCAGGCCGTGACGGCGGCATCGCCGCCGTCACGCCGTCCCGCCCTCTGCGGCAGGATGCATATGAGGGCGATGATGGCGACGGCCAGGACGGCCGAGGCGATGGGCCGGCTGAGGGCCAGGCCGCCATGGTCGAGGGGCTTGTCGAGGAAGTCGCCGACGACCGCGCCCAGCGGCCGGGTCAGGATGAAGGCGGCCCAGAACAGGATGACGCGGTTGATGCGGGGCCACAGGGCAAGCCCCGCCACGACGGCCAGCAGCGCGCCGAAGATCGCCGCCGCCCCGACATAGCCGAGGCCGCCGGTGTCCGCCGTCCAGTCGCCGAGCGCCGTGCCCAGGGTCTGCGACAGGGTGATGGTGACCCAGTAGAAGAGTTCGGCCTTCGGCGAGGCGATCAGATCCGACGAGATCGCGCCGAGAGTGAACCGCCAGGCCGCCAGCGAGACCAGGACGGCGGTCAGCAACAGGGCCGAGCCTCCCGTATAGCCGATGCCCAGCGACCGCGTCGCGAAGTCGGCCAGGGTTGTGCCCGCGGTGGTCGAGGCGATGATGGTCGCCCAGTAGAGGAAGGGATGAAAGGCTCTGGCCCGGATCTGGGCGATGACGAGAACCACCGAGAGGGTCGGCGGTTCGAACCCGTCGCCGCCTACCACCGCTCCAAACGACAAAGGCCGCCGGAGCGATCCGGCGGCCTTTTCGCGTTTGGTGCGGAGGCTTCGGATCAGAACCGGAAGCTGGCCCGCAGCAGCAGGGTGTAGCGGACGTAGTCTTCCAGCATCTCGGCGTCGGCGTTGATGCTCAGCTTGCCCAGCTCGTTGCCGACGGCCAGGTGGAAGCCGGCGATGAAGCCGCCGCCCTGGATGTCGGTCGGATCCAGGGTGAAGGACGAGCCGCCCGAGGCGAAGCGGGCGATGGTCTGGCCCGGATCGACCGAGAAGTTCTGACGCCAGCCGAGGCGCAGCTCGGGGCGGATCCAGCCGTTGGAGCCGAAGCCGTAGCCGATGTTGACCGCCGCCACACCGCTCAGGATATGGCCGTCGCGCGCGTCGACGTTCAGGTCGAAGCCGTCGCCGCCGCCGCTTTCGGTGCGCGAGCCCTCATGCAGGCTGAAGAACTCGCCGTAGACTTCCGGGCGGACGTTCAGGCGGCCGAAGGTCCGCTCGTAGGAGGCTCCGCCGGCCGCGGCCAGGGTATAGCCGTTCCATTCCGACTGGTTGTTCAGATACAGGCCGTCGCCGACCAGGGCCCGGTCGGCCTTGAAGGTGGCGTAGCCGGCCGCTGCGCGGGCCCAGGTGGTCCAGTACTGGCCCTGGGCGCGCCAGTAGAGGCCCATCTCGACCAGGCTGGCGGACAGGACTTCCTGGGCCTCGGCCTCGGGATCCTTGATGTCGGAGGAGGTGAAGGCGACCGAGACGCCCACGGCGCCCAGGCTGGTGCCGGCCTCGACGCCGCCGGCGACGCCGAAGCCTTCCGAGCGGAAGCCGTAGGTGTCGGTCTTGTCCTTGTCGGCGTAGAAGTTGATTTCCTGGACCCAGGCGCTGGTCTCGCCGACGCCGGCGGAGGCGTTGCGGCCGGTCAGGGCGCGGGTCACGGCGTCGACGCCGCTGGCCAGGGAGAGCAGGGGACCGCCCGAGTGGTCGGGCAGGGTCTGCTCATACAGGTTCATCAGGCCGTCGCGCGTCGTTTCGGACAGGAAGGCGCTCTGCAGGGCCGAGTTGGCGGCCAGGCCGTTGTAGACCGTGTCAAAGGCGGAGGCCTCGACCCCGATCATCCCGATCTCGGAGGCGGTGCGGCGGCGGGCGTCGATATAGACGTCGCCGGCGGCGACATTGGCGCCGGCCGAGACCACGAACAGATAGGGGGAGTTGTCCTGCACCCCGGCCGGGTTGACCGTGCCGTAGTTCAGGGTGTCGGCGTGGATCAGGGTGAAGCGCTGCGGCGCCTGCAGCAGCGAGGTGAACCGGATGCCCAGGGTGGCGCCGGTGGCGACCGTGGCCGTGCCGTTGACCTTGAAACCGCCGGCCGTCAGGCCCGCCGCCGGATCCAGCGAGACCAGCAGGGTGCCCGTCGAGCCGACGTTCAGGCCGGTGACGTTCAGCTGGTTGGTCTGGCGGGCTTCCAGGGTGCCGTTGGCGACGTTGACGTTGAGCAGGCCGTCGGTGTCCGACAGGGCGCCGCGCACGATCGCGCCGCCTGTGACGTTCAGGGCGTCGGCCCCGGCCCCGAAGGCGATGTCGCCGACGAAGACGCCGTTCTGGATGTTGACCGAGTCGGCGCCCGAACCCAGCAGGACGTTGCCGTACATGATGGGTTCGTCGGCGTCGGCGACGCCGTCGCCGTCGGTGTCGGTCGCGGTGCTGCCCGTACCGGCCAGCACGCCGAACTGGGTGATCGTCACCCCGGTCGTGTTGGCGCGCACGTCGATGGCGGTCGCGGAGCCGGTCATGGCGTCGCCCGCGTCGTTCGGCGACAGATTGGCCTGAAGCGAGCCCGTGTTGACGATGTTCGTCAGGGTGCCGCTGAGATCGTGGATGGCGGTCAGATTGGCCGTGCCGCCCGCGGCGCTGGCCAGGATTGAGCCGTTGTTGGTGAAGGACGACAGGCTGGCGCCGGCGTCGATCCGCACGGCCTCCAGGCTGCTGGCCAGGGAGGTCGAACCGGCGGCCGTGATGAAGCCGTTGTTCAGCAGGGTCGGCGTCGTGGTCCCGGAACCGAGGCGCACCGCGGTGCCGTCGGCTTTCAGCGAGATGATGGCCATCGTGCCGTCGTTGCGGATACCGCCCGCGATGTTGACGGTCTGGCCGGCGTTGCCGCCGATTTGCAGGGCGTGGGCCGCCACGCCGTCATAGACGCCGTTGCCGACCAGCTGGCCCTTGTTGATCAGGCCATAGGCGGCGTCGCCCGTGCCGGCCACGCCGATGCTGATGGACCGCGTCGCGGACCCGATGGTGACCGCCGGCGCGCCGCCGTAGACGGTGATGTTCGCCGTGCCCTCGGACGCGTCGGGTCGACCGTCGGCGTCTTCGTCGGCGTTGTTGGCGTCCGCATCGACCGGGGCGGTGTCGAACACCAGTCCGTTGCCCACATTGCTCGCCACCACGACCGCCGAGCCGCCCTGCAGCTTGTCTTCCGCCTCCAGACCGGCCACGAAGGCGTCGGTTCCCAGGGCCGTGTAGCGATAGCCGGTCGCGGTCACCGCGCCCTGGATCGTCAGCCGCCCGGAAACGTCGCCCTCGAACACGGCGCCGGACACGCCGCCGCCGGTGGCCGTGATGGCGCCGTCGATGTTGACGTTGCCTGTCACCGACCCCGTGGTCTTCAGACCCACGGAGTTGTCGCCGACGATGTTGATGTTGCCGAAGGCATTAAGGTTGCCGATCAGCGGCGTGTTGATCGCGACGCCGTAGGAGTTGTTGCCTTCGACCTGGATAACGCCCGAGCTCTGGATCTCGATGTTGCCGGTCACAGCGCCCGCGCCGGACAGACGCAAGCCGTACTTGCCCGTGCCCGTCGCCCAAGGACCATCCAGGTCGCCGTCGTTGTCGGTGTCCGGATAGGTGTTGATGCTGTCGTTGACCAGGACCTGGCCGGCGATGGTGATGGTCGTCGAGACCCCGCCGTTGACCTGAATCCCGACCGAGTTGTCGGCGGCGTTCTCGATATTCACGGCCGCGCCGCTGTCGATGATCAGCGTGTTGTTCGAATCGATGGTCACGGCCGTGCCGGACGACAGATTCGTTCCGCCGCCCGAGGCGAAGCGGATGTTGTCGGCGGCCGAACCGGTCGCGTTCGAGGTCTGGATCGGGGTGGTGCGAGTCGTCGAAACGACGACCTCCGCCTGAACGCCGGTGGCGACCATCAGCGGAGCGAGCGCCGCAGCGGTCGCGAGCAGTTTACGCATTCGGTAGGAACCCCTGTGGACACACACGCGCACGATTGTCGCGACCCTGTAACAGGGCGTCCGCGAGCTTGCCTCAAGTTTCTCGAATTTGAGGCGATTGCAAGGCCAGAACGACGTCTTTGAAAGCATCTCGCAACGATGCTGCTTGTCAGTGACGCGATCAAAGTGATATCACTTCGATAACGAATATCGGAGGGATCTGAATCATGACCACCCATTCCACCTCATCCGAGCGGCCGGCCGCCACCACCAACGGCGTGCTGATGCTGCTGCTCGGCCTGGCCCTTATCGTCGGCGGACCCTTGCTCGGTTTCGCGGGCGCAAACGGGGCGGCATCGCATGGCGAGGAGGTCGGCTCGGTCGTCTTCGGCCTGTCCGCGGCGGTCGTCGGCCTGCTGATCCTGTGCGGCCTCTATTCGCTGCAGCCCAATGAGGCGACGGCCATCCTGTTGTTCGGCGACTATCGCGGCACGGACCGCCACACCGGTTTGCGCTGGGTTCTGCCCTGGTACAGCCGCAAGAAGATTTCCTTGCGGGCGCGAAACATCACCAGCGACAAGCTGAAGGTGAACGACAAGCGCGGCAATCCGGTGGAGATCGCGGCCAACGTCGTCTGGAGGGTGTCGGATTCGGCCCAGGCCCTGTTCGACGTCGACGACTATCAGGCCTTCGTGAACATCCAGGTCGACACCGGCCTGCGCGACATCGCGTCCCACTACGCCTACGACCACGGCGAACAGGTCGAGGGCGTGGATCAGGAGCTGACCCTGCGCGCCGACGCCGAGGATGTCGCCGCCCGGCTGCGCGACGAACTGGCCAAGCGCTGCGGCGTGGCGGGCGTGGTGGTCGACGAGGCGCGCCTGGCCCACCTGGCCTACGCCCCCGAGATCGCCGGCGCCATGCTGCGGCGTCAGCAGGCCGAGGCCATCCTTGCGGCCCGTCGCCTGATCGTCACCGGCGCGGTGGGCATGGTCGAGACCGCGCTTGAGGATCTGAGCGCGCGCGGCGTCATCGATCTGGACGAGGACCGCAAGGCGGCCATGGTCTCCAACCTGCTGGTCGTGCTGTGCGCGGACCGCGAGGCCCAGCCCGTGGTCAACACCGGCACCCTGTACGGCTGATGGCGGCCAAGCCGCGCAAGCCCTTCCTGATGCGCGCCTCTCCGGGCGTGATGGCGGCCGTCGAACGTCTGGCGGCCGCCGAATTGCGCTCGGTCAACGCCCAGGTCGAGGTCCTGCTGCGAGAGGCCTTGCTGCGTCGCGGCATCCCCACGACCGGGAACGATCCGGGGCCTGACGATCCCGCATGACCTCTTGAGCTTGGCGTTGAGCGGGTCTAGGGGCGTTTCATGGTCCCGCGTAAAAAAGCCGCCCGCATCCAAACTCGCACGCCGCGCGTTGCCCGGTCCAAGCGAGCGGAGAAATCTTCAATGAGCCTGATCGATCTCGACGTCACCGAAGCCGACCTGCGTCTGATCCCCGGGTGGGACGAAGAGGTCGCCGAGACGCTCAGGATCCTCAAGGCCTCGGCGGAGGATCCGCGTCCGCGTCTGGTCGACACCACCATGCTCTATGCGCCCCGCTCGGGCGGGGTGAAGCGCTATCTGGAATCCAAGAAGCTGTGGCTGGCCGAGAATCGGCCCGGCGTCGCCCATTCGCTGGTCGTGCCCGGCGCGCGCCATGACGCGGGCGCCGACGGAATCATCAAGCTGCGGGCGACCAAGCTACCGTTCGGCGACGGCTATCGCTGGCCGTCCTCGGTCAAGCGCTGGGGCGCCTGGGTCGCCTCCATGAAGCCCGCCATCATCGAGGCCGGCGATCCCTACACGCCCGGTCAGGGCGCGCTGGAGGCGGGTCAGAGGGCCGGCTGCCCGGTCGTCGGCTTCTGCCACTCCGATCCCGCTGGTTTGGCCGCCCTGCATTTCGGCGAATGGGCCAAAAAGCCGGTCGAGAAGCGTTGGGCCCGGTTGTTCGGCCAGTTCGACCGCGTCGTCTCGCCCAGCAAATTCATCGCCCGCCGTCTGGAAGAGGCCGGGGTCGGCAATATCGTCATCCGGCCCCTGGGCGTGGAGATCGACACCTTCCGCCCCGACCGCCGCGACCGCGACTGGCTCCTGAAGAAGCTGGGCCTGCCCGCCAGCGCCCGCCTGCTGTGCTTCGCCGGCCGTCCGGCGCGCGAGAAGAACATCGATGTGCTGATCGAGGCGGTCCAGAAGCTGGGTGATCCCTATCATCTGGTGCTGGTCGGGGCCGGGCAGGGGATGCCCGCCGAGGACCGCGTCATCGCCCTGCCGTATGAGAAGGACCCCAAGGCCGTGGCGC
This sequence comes from Brevundimonas sp. ALps5, assembly GCF_058681645.1. NCBI lineage: Bacteria > Pseudomonadati > Pseudomonadota > Alphaproteobacteria > Caulobacterales > Caulobacteraceae > Brevundimonas > Brevundimonas sp. ALps5. The sequence continues at coordinate 3,592,950 of NZ_CM178744.1, forward strand.
GGATCATCGCCAGCTGCGACGCCTTCGTCCACGCCAACGACAAGGAGCCCTTCGGCCTGATCGTGCTGGAGGCCATGGCCTGCGGCCGGCCCGTCGTGGGCGTCAACGCCGGCGGCGTGGCGGAGACTGTCACCAATGAGGTCGGCCAGCTGGCTGCTTCGGCCGATCCGACCGAATACGCCGCCGCCATCGAGGCCCTGTTCGCGCGCGACATCGAGGCCATCGGCGCCGCGGCCCGGGTCCATACGGTCGAGCGCTTCGCCTGGAACCGCGTCTTCGAGGACCTGTGCATGGTCTATGCCGACGTCAGCGGCCAGCCCGCCTTCGTCCATCCGGCCGAGGAACTGGCGGTCCACTAGGGCTTGCAGAGGCGCAGCCGACACAGCCGCTCGCCTTTCACGTTAACCCTCTCGTCAACCCGCGTGCGATGGGCCACAAAGCCCGTCTGGTCACGGGCGGGGGCTCGGCGTGCGGCTGTTTCTGATTGTTCTGGTGGCCGTGGGGGCCTGGTTCCTGCCGCCCGCGCCGCGTCCGGTGCAGGCGATCAGCGCGCCCCAGGCCGTGGGACCGTGCCCGACGGCGCCCAACTTCCCCGGCAAGATCGAACAGGTCGTCCTGACCACGCCCGGCGCCTATGGAAATCTGCAGTACCGGCGCACGCCTCTGGGGCCGAAGACCATCGCCATCACCGTCGACGACGGCCCTGATCCGCGCGGGTCGCAGGCGGTCATGGCGATTCTCGAATCCCGGTGCCTGCGCGGGACCTTCTTCTATGTGGGACAGTACGCGGCCCTGAGGCCCGACATCGTCCGCGACGCTGTCCGCCGCGGACATAATGTGGGCAGCCACAGCTGGTCGCATCCGACGCGTCTGGCCTGGTGGGGCAGGGAGACGGCCCAGGCGGAGATCAGGCGTGGCTTCCTGGCCGTCGAAAACGCCGCTCCGGGCCAGGTAGAGCCCTTCTTCCGCTTCCCGGGGCTCGGAGACAGCCCGGGGCTCAGAAACTGGCTCAGCGACGAGGGAATCGCCGTCGTGGGCGCCGAGGGCGGCACGGACGACTGGCGCGGCATCGGCGCCGAGGCCATCACCCGCCGGACCCTCGCGAACATGGCCGAGAGCGACGGCGGCGTCCTGATCATCCACGAGACCCATCCGGCCATGATCGCCGCCCTGCCGGGCCTGCTGGACGAACTGAACCGCCGCGGCTTCCGCTTCGTCCAGATCACCGCCGGGGACGCGGCGCGCCGGGACGCACAGGCGAAACCGCAGACGCTGCTGAGAGCAGGACTGAAGACCGATCTGTGACCTAATGCGGAGCAAGCCTCATTGGACGCTGCCGCTTTCGACGAAGACATCAATTGTGGCGTGCAAGGTCGGCCTTCCGAGGATCGCCAAGGCCGACACGGTCGCGGGCTTGGCTTCCAGTGATCGGAGTTTCCCAAAGAACGCGACCTCTGTGCCCAAGGAATAGAGCTCAGGCTCATTGACCAAGGCGTTCAGGGATCCCGCGTCCTGCTCCATGACCTCGAAGGTAATGACGCTGCCTTGGACCAAATTCTCGATGCTTGAAGTGAGGAAGATTGGATTCGCGACTACGCCATGCCCGCGCGCGTCTTTCATCCGAACCGAAAGGCAGGCCATGCGATTGCTCCCGAATATCTGACGCCATGGAACGGGAGAGATTGTTGCCAAAACGTCAGCGGTGTGGAACCGCGCAGGCGAAACCGCAGACGCTGCTGAGGGCAGGACTGAAGAGCGACTGAGAGATCTCGGCGTGATACCGTTTCGAGGCTCCCCTGGCACGGGATTCTAATAGGCTTGAGGTATGGATCAGACCAAAGCGCGAGGGGCTGGTTTGGCAACAGCTCCGACCATCGGGGGTGAGCGCAAGACAGCCATGATGAAGGAGGGCTGCTGGTTCTGCGGCGGGCCTAACACTGGTTCCGAGAGGTCCGCTGAAGACTATTGGCCTCGATGGCTGTGGCCTCATCCGAAATTCGTGGAGACCGCCAAGAAGAGTTCAATGACTGGCTTTGAACCTCGGGTCGCCATGATGCCGGGGGAGGACGTTGTAATCATTACCCAAGGCATGCGTAGGGCCGGCCGCTCACGCATAAATGACAAGGCCCCAGGGTTTTGTCGGCGATGCAACAACGGTTGGATGAGCGGTATCCAAGACTACGCGCGAAATCACCTGGGGCATGCATTCTTCGCAGAGCAGGGTGCATTAGATCGTGATCAGCAGGCCGCACTTGCCCGTTGGGTGACTATGACCGCAATGGTGATTGACACTCATCAGGGCGAGACTCCCTTGGTGCCAGTGAATGATCGAAAGTTCTTCGGCGCGTCACATGTGATGCCGAACGGCACCTCAATCCTTGTAGGGCGGTTTGCTGGGAGCATCGATAACGCCCGATGCTGGAAAGGCGGAGCCGCAGGCTTGAAGGATGGGCGGTGGCTAGAAGGCTGGGGTAGCTCGATTCTTGCCGTAGGAGATTTGTTCGTGGTTGCCGCGTTTGGCGGCAGGTTTCCTCTAGCGTTGTCCACACATCTGGAGGCGATGGGGTTGCAGTGGATTTACCCTCGAACCTTCGCTTCGATCGATCTAGACCAACGCCCGGCTCTGCAGGATGGGGCACTCGATCATATCGGGCACTGTTTCCATCTTTGGTCTCACAGCGTCTTGCCGGATTTCAAAGGTGACCTTGGGGCCCTGATTGCCGCTGTTCCAGCGCCAGCTGTTGGGTCATTTGAGGCAGGTGGCGGCCAGTCCGCAGAAGATGGTGCGAATCCTCATCCGGCCTAGGCATCGGAACAACAAAACAATGCTTTGAAGAAGAAGGCGGGGGACGCGCCATTCTTTCTGATCACAGAAAGAATGGCGCGAGTGACGGGACTCGAACCCGCGACCTCCGGCGTGACAGGCCGGCACTCTAACCAACTGAGCTACACCCGCGTTGCTCGCTGCGGCGGGTTGCGCCGCGGCGAGGGGCGTCGTTTAGGCGGACCGTAGCGGCGGGTCAAGCGACGAATTCAGGTTCGCACGTACTTTTTGCGACACCGGGAATCTTCGAGAATTAAGCCTGAAATCTGCGAACCATTCTCAATGAAAACCCTTTTGCCGCATGGGTTTGAACGGCAGCGTTGTTGGGTCTAAGAAGCGCCGAATCCCCCCGATCAGCCGGACTCCCCATCCGGCCCGCGAGGCCATTTTTTATGAACGCATTCCTTCTGCAGTACCTGCCGGTCGTGATCTTCATCGGGATCGCGGCCATCATCGGTCTGTTGTTTATCGTCGCGGCCCTGCTGATGGCGCCGAACAGCCCCGACTCGGAGAAGCTGTCCGCCTATGAGTGCGGCTTCAACGCCTTCGACGACGCGCGCATGAAGTTCGACGTGCGCTTCTACCTCGTCTCCATCCTCTTCATCATCTTCGACCTGGAAGTGGCCTTCCTGTTCCCGTGGGCCGTGTCGATGTTCGACCTCAGCCACGCCGGCATGGTCTTCGCCTTCTGGTCGATGATGGTCTTCCTCGGCGTTCTGACCGTCGGGTTCATCTACGAATGGAAAAAGGGCGCCCTCGAATGGGAGTAGCAGCACCTAAAAGCGGTCTGGTGACCGCCTCGGGCCAGCCCCTGACCTCCTATGGTCTCGGCGCGCGCTCGACCGTCGAGGGTTACGATCCCAAGCTGCACGACAAGTTCTTCGAGGCGGTCAACACCGAGGTCGCCGACAAGGGCTTCATCACCGCGCCGCTGGACGACGTCATCACCTGGGCCCGCACCGGTTCGCTGATGTGGATGACCTTCGGTCTGGCCTGCTGCGCCGTGGAGATGATCCAGGCGTCGATGCCGCGCTACGATCTGGAGCGCTTCGGCATGGCCCCGCGCGCCAGCCCGCGTCAGTCCGACCTGATGATCGTCGCCGGTACGCTGACGAACAAGATGGCCCCGGCGCTTCGCAAAGTTTACGACCAGATGCCGGACCCGCGTTACGTGTTGTCGATGGGTTCCTGCGCCAATGGCGGCGGGTATTACCACTACAGCTACAGTGTCGTGCGGGGTTGCGACCGCGTTGTACCTGTCGACGTCTATGTTCCGGGTTGCCCGCCGACGGCGGAGGCTCTGGTCTATGGCCTGCTGACCTTGCAGAAGAAGATTCGCCGCACCGGGACGATCGAGCGATGAGCGATTTTCCCTCCAGCGCCACCGGCGGGACCCTGGCGAGCCTGATCGCCAATGAGGCCATGCTGACCCCGCTCGGTCAGGAGATGGTCGCCGCGCTTCAGGTCGACGTCCTGGTCGAGCATGGCGAACTGAACATCCTCTGCGGCCGCGATCGCGTGATCGAGGTCCTGACGGCGCTGCGCGACACGTTCCAGTTCCAGCAGCTGATGGACCTGTGCGGCGTCGACTATCCGGAGCGGGCCGACCGTTTCGACGTGGTCTATCACCTGCTGTCGCTGACCCGGAACGCGCGCATCCGCCTCAAGGTCGCGACCAACGAGACCGATCCTGTGCCCAGCGCGGTTTCGGTCTATCCTTCGGCCGGCTGGTTCGAGCGCGAGGCGTTCGACATGTACGGCATGATTTTCTCGGACCATCCGGACATGCGCCGGATGCTGACCGACTACGGTTTCCAGGGGCATCCCCTGCGGAAGGACTTCCCGATGACCGGGTATGTCGAAGTGCGTTACGACGAGGAGCAGAAGCGGGTTGTGTATGAACCCGTCAAACTGACCCAAGAGTTCCGGAACTTTGATTTCCTGTCGCCCTGGGAAGGCGCCGAATACCCGGCTCCCGTTCTGCCCGGCGACGAGAAGGCGGGATGAGCACATATGAATCGGGCGGCCTTTCGATCGGCGTCTTCGTTCTTTCTGGTCACGTTCTCGACCGCGTTTCTGTTCACCCTGGGCGCGCGGCTGACCGGCTGGTTCACGCGGACGCCGGACGTGCCGCCGCAGCAGCAGCAGGCGCTGGGCATCGCGATCATGGTCGCCGTGGTCTGTCTGGCCGTGGGCGCGGGCATTCGTCGGCTTTCGGCCGGCGAGTTGCAGAGCGCGCTGCTGGGCGCCTCGGCCATCCTTCTGTCGACGCCGCTGGCGATCGCGGTCCTGACCGGCGACTGGCAGCTGTCGACGGCCGCGGTCTCCAGTATGGGGCTGCTTACTCTCGCACTCGGCTGGCTGGTCGCGCTCACGCGCCGGCATCAGCCGAGCATCGAACCGATCGAAACGGAGCTGTCTGATGGCTGACGGCGCAAAAATTCAGAACATGACGCCCACCGTCGCCGAACTGGACGTCTTCGCGGACGATCTGGACCATCGCACCTCGCACGCGAAGGAGATGGACGACCGCAAGTTCACCATCAACTTCGGCCCGCAACACCCGGCCGCGCACGGCGTGCTGCGTCTGGTGCTGGAGCTGGACGGCGAAGTCGTCGAACGCGTCGATCCGCACATCGGCCTGCTGCACCGCGGCACCGAAAAGCTGATGGAATCGCGGACCTATCTGCAGAACATCCCGTACTTCGACCGGCTGGACTACGTCTCGCCGATGAACCAGGAGCACGCCTTCTGCCTGGCCATCGAGCGTCTGCTGGGCATCGAGGTGCCGTATCGCGGCCAGCTGATCCGGGTTCTGTACTGCGAGATCGGCCGCATCCTGAACCACATCATGAACGTGACGACCCAGGCGCTCGACGTCGGGGCCCTTACGCCGCCGCTGTGGGGCTTCGAGCAGCGCGAACAGCTGATGGTCTTCTACGAGCGGGCCTGCGGCGCGCGCCTGCACGCCAACTACTTCCGCCCCGGCGGCGTCCACCAGGACCTGCCGATGGCGCTGATCGACGACATCGACCGCTGGTGTAAGCAATATCCGAAGAAGCTCGGCGACCTGGAAGCCCTGGTCACCGAGAACCGGATCTACAAGCAGCGCAACGTCGACATCGCCGTCGTCACCAAGGAACAGGCCCTGGAGTGGGGCTTCTCCGGCGTGATGCTGCGCGGCTCGGACATCGCCTGGGACCTGCGCCGCTCGCAGCCCTACGAATGCTACGCCGATCTCGATTTCGATATCATCGTCGGCAAGAACGGCGACTGCTGGGACCGCTACCTCTGCCGCATCGAGGAGATGAAGCAGTCGGTCCACATCATGGAGCAGTGCATCCATAAACTGCGCAACTGCCCCGGCGAGCCGGTGATGACCGAGGACAACAAGGTCGTTCCGCCCCGTCGCGGCGAGATGAAGCGGTCGATGGAATCCCTGATCCACCACTTCAAGCTCTACACCGAGGGCTTCAAGACCCCGCCGGGCGAGGTCTATGCCGCCGTCGAGGCGCCCAAGGGCGAGTTCGGCGTCTATCTGGTCTCGGACGGCACCAACAAGCCGTACCGCTGCAAGATCTCGGCCCCCGGCTTCCGCCACCTCCAGGCCATGGACTGGATGAACCGCGGCCACATGCTGGCCGATGTCTCCGCCATCCTGGGTTCGCTCGACATCGTTTTCGGAGAGGTGGACCGATGAGCGTTCGTCGTCTCGCCCAGGTCCAGCCTGAGAGTTTCGCCTTCTCCAGGGCGACCAAGACCAAGCTCGACTGGTGGATCCAGAAGTATCCGGCCGACCGCCGCCAGTCGGCGGTGATCCCCGGGCTGTGGCTGATCCAGAAGCAGGAGGGCTGGGTTTCCGAGCCCGCCATCCGCCTGCTCGCCGACACCCTGGGCATGGCCTACATCCGGGTGCTGGAGGTCGCGACCTTCTACACCATGTTCATGCTCGAGCCGGTCGGCTCGGCCGCCCTGATCCAGGTCTGCGGCACCACGCCCTGCATGCTGCGCGGCGCCGGCGACCTGATGAAGGTGTGCAAGGACCGCATCGGCCCGAAACAGACCCTGTCGGCCGACGGCAAGTTCTACTGGGAAGAGGTCGAGTGCCTGGGCGCCTGCGTCAACGCGCCGATGGCCATGGTCAACGACTACTACCATGAAGACCTGACCGCCGCGGACATGAACCAGATCATCGACGACTTCGCGGCCGGCAAGAAGCCGAAGCCGGGTCCGTACGTCGACCGCGTCAACTCGGCGCCGGAAGGCGGGGCCCTGACCCTGCTCGACAAGAAACTGTACGACGGCTCGGCCGCCAAGCCGATCAAGAAGCTGCCGAACTCCGACAAGGCGCCGGCCTGATGTCGAAGACCGATCCGAAATCGCCGAAGGCGCTGCAGGGAAGCGGCGTCGCCTTCCTGGGCGCCGGTGCGGCGTTCATCGCGATCGGCGCGACCAATCATGACCTGCTGGCCTTCCTCGGCGTCGGCGCGGCCTTCCTCGCCATCGGCGGAAGCTTCATCGCCAGGGGCAAGAAGGCTGAGAAAGGGGAGGGCGACGCGTGAGCCTTCCCGACCTGAACACCGAAGACGGCCGCGCGGCCTATCGCAAGGAGCTGCGCGGCGTGGCCCTGCCGATCCGCTGGGGCGGTCTGGCCCTGATCGTGCTCGGCGCGGTCCTGGCCCTGATGGTCCGCAACAACATTCTCGGCCTGACCAACAGTGTCCTGCCGGTCGCCTATGCGGCGCTGGGTCTCGGCTGGGGTCTGGTCCTGGCCGGGATCGTCATCCGCACCCGCTATCACCGTCGTCGTCTGGCGGAGGGGCTGTGATGTCCCTGCATCATACGGTTAAGGATCGACTCCGTTCAGGCGAGCTGTCGTGCCAACGTCGACAAGACGAACGATGCTCTCTGGTCTGTCAGGACCAGGGGATATGGAATGGCCGATCGGAAAACCGGCAAGCGCGGGCGTGCGTCCGCTCGTCCGTCGAAAACACGGCGCGCCGCCGCCTTCCTCGCCAATCTGCTCGGCGTCCTGGGGATGACCGTGGGCGGGCACGCCCGACCGGAAACGCCCCAGTCCTCGCAAGGATTGGCGTCGCAACCGGCGCCTTCGCAAGCGCCGACTTCAAGCGCGGCGCCTTCGCCGTCGCCTTCCCCTGTTTCTCAGCCGACCGGCCCCGTTGATGCCCCTGAACGCCCTTCGCCTTCCCCTTCAAGTCAAACGCCTGTCCTCGGCGAGCGCGACCGTCGCGACCGCCGAAGCGAGCTCTCACGTTCCCGGCTGTGGCGACCGGATCCACCTGGTTGGGGAGGCGGCCCGATGATCGGCATGCTTGAAGACAAGGATCGCATCTTCACCAACCTGTACGGGCTCCAGGACTGGGGCCTCGAAGGCGCGAAGAATCGCGGCTGCTGGAACGCCACCAAGGACATGCTGGACATGGGCCGCGACTGGCTCATCACCAACGTCAAGAACTCGGGCCTGCGCGGCCGCGGCGGCGCCGGTTTCTCGACCGGCCTGAAGTGGTCCTTCATGCCGAAGGAGCTCAAGGATCGTCCTCACTACCTCGTCGTCAACGCCGACGAGTCCGAGCCCGGCACCTGCAAGGACCGGGAGATCATGCGCCATGATCCCCACCTGCTGATCGAAGGCTGCCTGATCGCCTCCTTCGCGATGCAGGCCCATGCCTGCTACATCTATCTGCGCGGCGAATATGTGCTCGAGCGCGAGCGCATGGAGGCGGCGGTCAAGCAGGCCTATGAGGCCAAGCTGATCGGCAAGAACAACGTCCATGGCTGGGACTTCGACGTCTACATCCACCACGGCGCGGGCGCCTACATCTGCGGCGAAGAGACCGCCCTGCTGGAAAGCCTGGAAGGCAAGAAGGGCCAGCCGCGCCTGAAGCCCCCGTTCCCCGCCGGCGCCGGCCTCTACGGCTGCCCGACGACCGTGAACAACGTCGAATCCATCGCCGTCGTGGGCACCATCCTGCGTCGCGGCGCCGACTGGTTCGCCGGCTTCGGCCGTCCGAACAACACCGGCACCAAGCTGATGTCGATCTCGGGCCATGTGAACCGCCCGTGCAATGTCGAAGAGTCGATGTCGATCCCGCTGCGTCAGCTGCTGGAAGAGCATTGCGGCGGCGTGCGCGGCGGCTGGGCCAATCTGAAGGCCGTGATCCCGGGCGGGGTCTCCGTGCCCCTGATCACCCGCGAGATGTCCGAAACCGCCCTGATGGACTTCGACAGCCTGCGCGAGATGCGCTCCGGCCTCGGCACCGCGGCGGTCATCGTCATGGACAATGACACCGACCTGGTGAAGGCGATCGCCCGTATCAGCTACTTCTACAAGCACGAGAGCTGCGGCCAGTGCACGCCGTGCCGCGAAGGCACCGGCTGGATGTGGCGCGTGCTGGAGCGGATGGCGATCGGCGAGGCGGATCCGTCCGAGATCGACCTGCTGCTCGACGTCGCCGGTCAGGTCGAAGGCCACACCATCTGCGCCCTCGGCGACGCCGCGGCCTGGCCTGTCCAGGGCCTGATCCGGCACTTCCGCCACGAGATCGAGGACCGCATCCAGACCTATCGCACCCGCCGCGCGAACTTCGCCGGCCACGCGATCGCGGCGGAGTAAAGATGAGGGCAGCGACCGCCATCGCTGGAGGACTTCTCGGTCTGGCCGCCTGCGGTCAGCCGGCGGAGAAGGCTGCGTCCAAGGCGACGGAAAAGGCCTCGGCCCCCGTTGTGACTTCGGACGCCGCGACCGCCCCGACGGGTCCGCTGTCGGCCGTCGATCTGCGCCGCGTCTGCCGCGCCGGTCTGGCCGCCATCCATGGTCAGGAGCCCGAGGCCATCCAGATCACCGGTCTGGAAGGCTCGGTCGTCAACGCCCAGTGGCCCGCGCCCGTCGACGGCGGCCTGATGAAGGCCCAATGCCGCACCGAGGGTCCGCTGCTGACCTGGAAACCGGTGGATCTGCCCGATGCCGCCGACAATCGCTGGATGAACCAGTCCGGCGACCCCGCAAACACCTTCGCCGTCAAAGGCGACGTCGTGACGGTCACCCAGACCTTCCCCGACGGTACGAACCAACAGTCGGACCTCACGGTCCCTGCGAGTAAAGAGGCCGCCTGATGCCCGTCGCCAAGGTCAACGGCGTAGAAACCGAATTCGAGCCCGGCATGACCGTGCTGCAGGTCGCCGAGCGCGCCGGGCATGAGATCCCGCGCTTCTGCTACCACGAGCGGCTGTCGATCGCCGGCAACTGCCGCATGTGCCTGGTCGAGGTGAAGCCCGGACCGCCGAAGCCCCAGGCCTCGTGCGCCCTTCCGGCCGCCGAGAACCAGGAGATCTTCACCGACACCCCGATGGTCAAGAAGGCCCGCGAGGGGGTGATGGAGTTCCTGCTCATCAACCACCCGCTCGACTGCCCGATCTGCGACCAGGGCGGCGAATGCGACCTGCAGGACCAGTCGGTCGGCTACGGCCGCGACGGCTCGCGCTATTCCGAGAACAAGCGCGCCGTCGAAGAAAAGAACATGGGTCCGACGGTCAAGACCTTCATGACCCGGTGCATCCAGTGCACCCGCTGCGTCCGCTTCATCTCCGAGATCGCGGGCGTGCCGGACATCGGCATGATCTCGCGCGGCGAGGACGCCGAGATCACGACCTATCTCGAGAAGAACGTCGACAGTGAACTGTCGGGCAACGTCAACGACCTGTGCCCGGTCGGCGCCCTGACCCACCGCCCGTGGCAGTACCACTACCGCCCGTGGGAGCTGAAGAAGACCGAGACCATCGACGTCATGGACGCCCTGGGCTCGAACATCCGCGCTGACTCCAAGGGCGCCGAGGTCATGCGCGTCCTGCCGCGCGTCAATGAGGGCATCAACGAGGAGTGGCTGTCCGACAAGAGCCGCTACGTCGTCGACGGCCTGCAGAAGCGCCGCCTGGACCGTCCGTACATCCGTGAGAACGGCAAGCTGCGCGCCGCGACCTGGGAAGAGGCCCTGAACGCCGTCGCCGCCAAGCTGAAGGCCGCGCCCGCGAACCGCATCGGCGCCATCGCCGGCGACCTGCAGGACGCCGAGGGCATGAAGGCGACGCTGGACCTGTTCCGCGCGCTCGGCTCGGCCAACACCGACTGCCGTCAGGACGGCTCGACCCTGGGCTACGGCCCGCGCGAGAGCTGGCTGTTCAACTCCAGCCTGATCGGCATCGAACAGGCGGACGCGGTCCTGCTGGTCGGCGTGAACCCGCGCACCGAGGCCCCGCTGCTGAACACCCGCCTGCGCAAGATCTGGCTCAGCGGTCAGGCGACCGTGGGCGTGATCGGCGAACAGGCCGACCTGACCTATCCCTACAGCTACCTCGGCGCCGGCACGCAGACGCTGGCCAAGATGCCGAAGGCCGCCCGCGACGCCCTGACCAACGCCCAGCGCCCGGCCATCATCCTCGGCTCGGCCGCCCTGAACGGCGACAACGGCGACGCTGTCCTGAACGCCGTCGGCGCCCTGGCCAGGAAGGTCGGCGTGGTCACGGCTGACTGGAACGGCTTCAACGTCCTGCACAACGCCGCCTCGCGCGTCGCCGGTCTGGACATGGGCTTCGTCCCCGGCGAAGGCGGCCTGACCGTCGCCGAGATGCTCAAGCCCGACGCGCTGGACGTCCTGTTCCTGCTGGGCGCAGACGAAGTGAACTCGACGGCCTCGAACGCCTTCCGCGTCTATCTGGGCAGCCACGGCGACAACGGGGCCCACGGCGCCGACGTCATCCTCCCGGGCGCCGCCTACACCGAGAAGTCGGGCCTGTACGTCAACACCGAGGGCCGGGTGCAGATGGCCGAACGGGTCGTCTTCCCCAAGGGCGACGCCAAGGAAGACTGGGCCATCGTCCGCGCCCTGTCGGCCAAGGTCGGTCAGACCCTGCCGTACGACACCCTCGACCAGCTGCGTTCGAAGCTGATCGCCGACGCCCCGAGCTTCGGCCGCATCGACGCCCTGCCGACCCCGGCGACTTTCGATCCCTCGGCTCTGGGCAAGAAGGGCGAACTCGGCGATACGGCCTTCGTCCCGGCCGTGGCCGATCCCTATCTCAACAATCCGATCGCGCGCGCCAGCGACACGATGGTCGAGCTGTCCGCCCTGCGGTCGGCTCCGGCCGCAGCGATGGCGGCGGAGTAACCGATGGACCCGATGTCTTTCTGGAGCACCCCTCTCGGCTGGTTCCTGGCCACCACGGGCGCCGTGCTGCTCGTCACCGTCGCCGTGCTGATCGCCGTCGCCTTCCTGCTGCTCGCCGACCGCAAGATCTGGGCGGGCATCCAGATGCGCAAGGGCCCCAACGTCGTGGGTCCGTTCGGCCTGCTGCAGTCCTTCGCGGACATGATCAAATTCGTCCTGAAGGAAGTGGTCGTCCCGGCGGGCGCCGACAAGGCGGTCTTCCTGCTGGCCCCGATCATCACCGTGATCACCGCCTTCATCACCTGGGCGGTCATGCCCTTCGCCCCGGGCTGGGTCATCTCCGACCTGAACGTCGGCATCCTGTACATCTTCGCCATCTCGTCGCTGGGCGTGTACGGCATCATCATGGGCGGCTGGGCTTCGAACTCGAAGTATCCGTTCCTCGGCTCGCTGCGCTCGGCGGCCCAGATGGTCTCCTATGAGGTCTCCATCGGCCTGGTGATCATCAACGTCATCCTGCTGGCCGGCACCATGAACCTGACCGGCATCGTGACCGCTCAGGACGGCTGGTTCTGGAACTGGTTCGCCTTCGGCGGCGGGGCAGGGACCTGGCCGACCATCGTGATCATGTTCCCGATGATGATCGTCTTCTTCGTCTCGGCCCTGGCCGAGACCAACCGCCCGCCGTTCGACCTTCCCGAGGCCGAGTCCGAGCTGGTCGCCGGCTATCAGGTCGAATATTCCTCGACCCCGTACCTGCTCTTCATGATGGGCGAGTACGTCAACATCATCTTCATGTGCGCCATGATCTCGCTGCTGTTCTTCGGCGGCTGGAACCCGGGCTTCGACGTCGAGCTGATCGGCCTCAGCCAATGGCCGGTGTGGATCGCCAACCTCTTCTACCTGCTGGTCTTCGCGGTGAAGATCGTCTTCTGGTTCTTCATGTTCGCCGTGGTGAAGGGCTTCGTGCCCCGCTACCGCTACGACCAGCTGATGCGTCTGGGCTGGAAGATCTTCCTGCCGACCTCGCTGGTCGCCGTGGTCGGCGTCTCGGCCTGGCGCGTCTTCGCGGTGGGGGCCTGATGCGCATGGCCGCCGCCATCCTTCTCGCCGCCGCTACCGGGGCCTGCAGCTTCCCGCAGCCCTATGAGGCCGATCCGACCTCGGTCTACGGCTGGCAGCGCCGTCAGGACGACATCCAGCGCCGTGAAGACGAGCGCCAGCGCCTGTGCGCCATCATGAACAAGGACAGCGATCGCTACAAACGCGACTGCACCCGTCCGGGAGACCCCATCCGATGATCGACCGCCTGATCCAGACCGCGAAGGGCGCGCTGCTCCTCGACGCCGTCGGCGCCGTCGGCCTGACGGTGCGCGAGATGTTCCGTCCCAAGATGACGGTCAACTATCCGTTCGAGCGCAACCCGCAGTCGCCCCGCTTCCGCGGCGAGCACGCCCTGCGCCGCTACGCCAACGGCGAGGAACGCTGCATCGCCTGCAAGCTGTGCGAGGCCATCTGCCCCGCCCAGGCCATCACCATCGAGGCCGAACCGCGCGCCGACGGCAGCCGCCGCACGACCCGCTACGACATCGACATGGTCAAATGCATCTACTGCGGCCTGTGCCAGGAGGCCTGCCCGGTGGACGCCATCGTCGAGGGACCGAACTCCGAGTTCGCGACCGAGACGCGTGAGGAACTCTATTTCGACAAGCAACGCCTGCTCGAAAACGGCGACCGCTGGGAACGGCAGATCGCGAAGAATCTGGAACTCGACGCGCCTTATCGCTAAGGCGCATCTCGCTTAAACGGAGCCGCGATTCACGGATCGCGGTTCAGGACGAAAAGGGGCGCTGGGCCCATCATGCTGCAAGGCATTGCCTTCTATCTGCTGGCGACGGTCACCGTGGTCTCGGGCCTTCTGGTCGTGACCATGAAGAATCCCGTGCACAGCGTGCTCTTCCTCATCCTGGCCTTCTTCTCGGCCGCGGGGCTGTTCGTCCTGCTGGGCGCCGAGTTCCTGGCCATGCTGCTGGTCGTGGTCTACGTCGGCGCGGTGGCGGTGCTGTTCCTGTTCGTCGTCATGATGCTGGACGTCGACTTCGTCGGCCTGCGCGAGGGCTTCACCCGTTACATGCCGCTGGCGATCATCGTCGCGACCATCCTGCTGATCGAGATGATCCTGATCACCGCCAAGGTCGTGACCGGCGGGGCAGGGGCCACGGCGACGGCGGTTGCGGTCGCCACCCCGGACGCCTCGAACATCGAGACCATCGGCCGGGTGCTCTACACCGACTACGTCTACTTCTTCCAGGCCGCGGGCATCGTGCTGCTGATCGCCATGATCGGCGCCATCGTCCTGACCCTGCGCCACAAGCCCGGCGTTCGCCGTCAGAAGATCCACGATCAGGTCACGCGCAACGCCAAGACCGCCATCGAGATCAAGGGCGCCGTCTCCGGCGCGGGCCTGAACCCCGAGGAGCTTCGCTGATGATCGGCCTGCACGCCTATCTCGTGGTCGCCGCCATGCTGTTCACCATCGGGGTGTTCGGCATCTTCGTGAACCGCAAGAATGTCATCATCATCCTGATGTCGGTCGAGCTGATCCTGCTCGCCGTAAACATCAACTTCGTCGCCTTCTCGACCTATCTGCACGATGTGCAGGGGCAGATTATGGCGATGTTCGTCCTGACGGTCGCCGCCGCGGAGGCCGCCGTCGGCCTCGCCATCCTGGTGACCTTCTTCCGTAACCGCGGCGACATCGCCGTGGACGACGCCTCGGTCATGAAGGGCTGATCGTGAACCTGCACTTGCTCGTCACTCTCGGCGTTTTCGCCCCGCTTCTGGGCGCCGCCATCGCCGGCTTCTTCGGCCGCCGCATCGGGAACATCCCGTCGCAGGCGGTCACGACCGGTCTGCTGTTCTTCGCCTGCGCCGTGGCCTGGACCGTCTTCGGCCAGTGGACCTGGGGCGGCCTCGAGCCCTTCACCGTCAAGATCGCGCCCTTCATCACCGTGGGCGACTTCAAGTCGGTCTGGTCGATCCGCATCGACGCCCTGTCGGCGACCATGCTGATCGTGGTGACCAGCGTCTCGTCGCTCGTCCACCTCTACAGCTGGGGCTATATGTCGGAAGACGACAGCCGCCCGCGCTTCTTTGCCTATCTGTCGCTGTTCACCTTCGCCATGTTGGCGCTGGTCACCGCCGCCGACTTCATGCAGCTGTTCTTCGGCTGGGAAGGGGTGGGCCTGGCCTCCTATCTGCTGATCGGCTTCTGGTTCAAGAAGCCCAGCGCCTCGGCCGCCGCCATCAAGGCCTTCGTCGTCAACCGCGTCGGCGACTTCGGCTTCGCGCTCGGCATCATCACCGTCTTCTGGATGTTCGGCACGATCAACTTCGCCGAGCTGTTCCCGATGATCGCCTCGAAGGCCGGCACCACCTGGGAGTTCCTGGGCCATGACTGGTCGGCGATCGACCTGGCCGCCTTCCTCCTGTTCATCGGCGCCATGGGCAAGTCGGCGCAGTTCTTCCTGCACACCTGGCTTCCGGACGCCATGGAAGGCCCGACGCCTGTGTCGGCCCTGATCCACGCGGCGACCATGGTCACCGCCGGCGTCTATATGGTCTGCCTGCTGTCGCCGATCTTCGAATACGCCCCGACCGCCTCGCTGATCGTGGCCATCGTCGGCGCCATCACGGCCCTGTTCGCCGCGACCGTCGGCATGATGCAGAACGACATCAAGCGGGTCATCGCCTACTCGACCTGTTCGCAGCTGGGCTACATGTTCTTCGCCGCCGGCGTCGGCGCCTACCAGGGCGCCATGTTCCACCTGTTCACGCACGCCTTCTTCAAGGCCCTGCTGTTCCTGGGCGCCGGTTCGGTGATCCACGGCATGCATCACGAGCAGGACATGCGGAAGATGGGCGGCCTGTGGAAGCTGCTGCCGATCACCTATGCCGTCATGGTCATCGGCACGATCGCCATCACCGGTCTGGGCATTCCGGAAGTGGGCGGCTTCGCCGGCTTCTATTCGAAGGACTCGATCATCGAGAGCGCCTTCGCCGCGGCCTCCAGCGGTCACTCGCCGGCCGGCTATTTCGCCTTCTTCATCGGCATCATGGCCGCCGGTCTGACCAGCTACTATTCGTGGCGTCTGATCTTCATGACCTTCCACAACAAGCCCCAGTGGACGGAAGAGGCCCTGGCCGCGCACGCGCATGACGACCATGCGGACGATCACGCCTCGCACGCCCAGATCGAGACCCACTCCGAGCCGGAGGGTCACGACGCCCATGACGATCACGCGCACGACGACCACCACCACGGCCCGCTGCATCCGCACGAGAGCCCCTGGGTCATGGTCGTGCCGCTGCTGCTGCTGTCGGTCGGCGCCGTCTTCGCCGGTATGGTCTTCGCCCCGAACTTCATCGGTCACGGCGAGCACGAGTTCTGGCGTGGAGCCATCTTCACCGGCGCCCACAACCACGTCCTGCACGAGAGCCACGAGGTTCCGATGTGGGTGAAGCTGTCGCCGCTGGTCCTGACCGTTCTGGGCGCCCTGATCGCCTTCTGGATCTACGTCCTCAAGGAAGGCGTCGCGAAGTTCTGGGCCGAGCAGAAGAGCCCCGTCTGGGCGTTCCTCTACAACAAATGGTACTTCGACGAGCTGTATGACGCCGTCTTCGTGAAGGGCGCCAAGGCGATCGGCGA
This sequence comes from Brevundimonas sp. ALps5, assembly GCF_058681645.1. Taxonomy (NCBI): domain Bacteria; kingdom Pseudomonadati; phylum Pseudomonadota; class Alphaproteobacteria; order Caulobacterales; family Caulobacteraceae; genus Brevundimonas; species Brevundimonas sp. ALps5. The sequence goes on from NZ_CM178744.1 coordinate 3,609,664, forward strand.
CGTCTTCTGGAAGATCGGCGACGTGAAGATCATCGACGGCCTGGGCCCCAACGGCGCGGCCTGGTCCTCGCTCAAGTCCGCCGGCTGGCTGTCGAAGTTCCAGTCGGGGTACGTCTACTACTATGCGTTCGTGATGTTGGTCGGTGTCGCCGGCTTCCTCGCCTTCGCTCTCTATGCGTTCGGAGGCTGACCGTGCCCGCAATCCTGAGCATCGTCACCTTCCTGCCGCTCGTCGGGGCCCTCGTGCTCCTGGCCGCGCGGTTCACGCAGAAGTCCGCCGAGGCCGCGGCGCCGCTGGCGCGCTGGATCGCCCTGATCACGACCCTGGCCGTCTTCGCGGTCTCGATCGTGCTGGTCTTCCAGTTCGACCCGTCGAACACCGCCTATCAGTTCGTCGAGATGCACCAGTGGTTCGCGGGCGCCAGCTATCACCTGGGCGTCGACGGGATCTCGATCCTGTTCGTCCTGCTGACGGCCTTCCTGCTGCCGATCTGCATCGTGGCCAGCTGGAAGTCGATCGAGACGCGCGTCGTCGAATATATGATCGCCTTCCTGATCCTGGAGACCCTGGTCATCGGCGTGTTCACCGCCCTGGACCTGTTCCTCTTCTACATCTTCTTCGAGGGCACCCTGGTCCCGATGTTCCTGATCATCGGCATCTGGGGCGGGGCGAACCGGATCTACGCCTCGTACAAATTCTTCCTCTACACCCTGCTGGGGTCGGTGCTGATGCTGCTGGCCATGCTGTGGATGGCCTACTACGCCGGCACCACCAGCATTCCGGAGCTGAAGACCTTCCACTTCCCGGCCGAGTTCCAGCCGCTGCTGTGGCTCGCCTTCTTCGCCTCCTTCGCGGTGAAGATGCCGATGTGGCCGGTGCACACCTGGCTGCCCGACGCCCACGTCCAGGCGCCCACGGCGGGTTCGGTCATCCTGGCCGGCATCCTGCTGAAGCTGGGCGGTTACGGTTTCATCCTGTTCAACGTGCCGATGTTCCCCATCGCGTCGCAGATGTTCCAGCCGTTCGTGATGACCCTGTCGGTCATCGCCATCGTCTACACCTCGCTGGTCGCCTTCCGTCAGACCGACATCAAGAAGCTGATCGCCTATTCGTCGGTCGCCCACATGGGCTTCGTGACCATGGGCATCTTCGCCGGCAACGCCCAGGGCCTGCAGGGCGCCGTCTTCCAGATGCTGAGCCACGGCCTGATCTCGGGCGCGCTCTTCCTCTGCGTCGGCGTGGTCTATGACCGGATGCACACCCGCGAGATCAGCTTCTACGGCGGCCTGACCTCGCGCATGCCCTGGTACGCGGCCATCTTCCTGATGTTCACCATGGCCAACGTCGGCCTGCCGGGCACCTCGGGCTTCGTCGGCGAAATCCTGACCATGACCGGCGGCTACCAGGCAGCGACCTGGGTGGCCTTCGTCGCCGCCTCGGGCGTGATCTTCTCGGCCGTCTACGCCCTGACGCTCTACCGCAACGTCATGTTCGGCGAGATCGTCAATCCGGCGCTGGCGACCATCAAGGACATCGACATGCGCGAGCTGGCGATCTTCGTCCCGCTGATCATCGGCACCATCTGGCTGGGCGTGCAGCCCGACCTGGTGCTCAACTATACCGCCGCCTCCGTCGACGCCGTCGTCGGCGCGTACCGTGCCGCGATCGGTGGGTGAGATCCTGATGCCTGACCTTTCCTCCGCCCTTCATCTCGCCGCGCCGGAGCTGACGCTCGCCATCGGCGGTCTGGTCCTGCTCGTGCTCGGCGCCTTCATCGGCGAGAAGAGCGCGCGCCTGATCTCGATCCTGTCGGTCGCCCTGCTGATCGCCGCCTCGGCCGTCGCCGCCACCGGCCCGCTGGGCGCGGCCTTCCACGGCGCCCTGGTCGCTGACCCCCTGGCCGTCTACGCCAAGGTCGTCATCTATCTGTCGGGCGCGGTCGCCGTGATCCTCGGCGGCGGCTGGATGCAGCGCGCGAAGATCGCCAAGTTCGAGTTCCCGATCCTGATCGTCCTGGCCTCGGTCGGGATGAGCATGATGGCCTCTTCGGGCGACCTGATCTCGCTCTACGTCGGCATCGAGCTGCACTCGCTGGCCCTGTATGTCCTCGCCGCCTTCCACCGCGACGACCTCAAGGCCTCGGAAGCCGGTCTGAAGTATTTCGTCCTCGGCGCCCTGTCGTCGGGCCTGCTGCTGTACGGCGCCAGCCTGATCTACGGCTTCACCGGCTCGATGCGCTTCGAGGACATCGCCCCCGTCGCCTCGGGCGACCACGTCGGCGCCGGCCTGATCTTCGGCCTGGTCTTCCTGATCTCGGGTCTGGCCTTCAAGGTCTCGGCCGCGCCGTTCCACATGTGGACGCCCGATGTCTACGAGGGCGCCCCGACCCCGGTCGTCGCCCTGTTCGCCACGGCCCCCAAGGTCGCGGCCATGGTCCTGATCGTCCGCGTTCTGGACGGCGCCTTCCTCGGCATCCACGGCCAGTGGGCCCAGGTGCTGGTGCTGATCTCGCTGATCTCGTTCGCCGTCGGTTCGTTCGGCGGTCTGGCCCAGAAGGACATCCAGCGCCTGCTGGCCTATTCCTCGATCATCAACATCGGCTACGCCATCCTCGGCATCGCGGCGGGCACGACCGTCGGCGTCCAGGCCATGCTGATGTTCATGACGCTGTACGTCATCGACCAGTTCGGCTTCTTCTCGATCATTCTGTCGCTCGGCAAGGGCGGCAAGCCGATCCGCCAGATCTCCGATCTCGCCGGCCTGAAGAAGACCCGGCCGGTCACGGCGGTGGCGATCACCGTCCTGTCCCTGTCGGTTCTGGGCATGCCCCCGTTCTCGGGCTTCTGGGGCAAGTACTATGTGTTCGGCGCGGCCGCGAGCGCGGGCTACTGGATGGTGGCGGCGGCGGGCCTGGTGGCCTCCGTCGTGGCGGCCTTCTACTATCTGCGCATCATCAAGCTGATGTGGTTCGACGCCCCGCTGGACGACGTCGCCACCGACGCCGCCCCGGTGGAATCGCAGTGGATCGGCTGGGCCTGCGCGGCCTTCTCCTTCCCGCTGGTCATCGTCGGCCTGACCTTCCTCGAACCCCTGACGAAGGCCGCCGCCGCGGGCTTCGGGGCGGGCTAGAGCATGATCCCGAAAAGTGTCCGCGGTTTTCGGGCGAGATCATGCTCCAGCATCTTCCTGGAGCCCGATTCACGGCATCAGCGGAACCGCGTAGCGGTTCCTCCTCAGCCGATCGGGCTCTAAGGTGGGTTCGCCGGTCGGCGCGCCGATCCTGCTGCTCGAAGAGACCGACTCCACCAACGCCGAGGCCCGTCGCCGGGCCGAGGCGGGCGAGGCCGGCCCGCTCTGGATCGTCGCCCGCCGCCAGTCGGCCGGGCGCGGCCGGCGCGGCCGCGAGTGGGTCTCCGAGACCGGCAACCTGTATGCGACCCTGCTGACCACCACCCGCAAGACCCCGGCCGAAGCGGCCCAGGTCACCTTCGTCGCCGCGCTCGCCGCCGCCGATCTGGTCTGCGAACTGGTGCCGCCGTCGCTGGTGACGATCAAATGGCCCAATGACGTGATGGTCGAGGCCGACAAACTGGTCGGCATCCTGGTCGAGTCCGGTCCCCATGCGGACGGCGGCCTGTGGCTGGCCGTCGGCATCGGCGTCAACCTGACCGAGGCCCCGTCCGGCACCGAGCGCCCGGCCACCGCCGTCGCCGCCCATCTGAAGGCCGAAGTCCACGCCGCCCCGCGTATCGAGATCGCGGCCGAGATCCTGGCCGGCCATTTCGCCATCTGGATGGAGCGCTGGGAGACCCTGGGCTTCCAGCCGGTTCTCGACGCCTGGATCGCCCGCACCCGCGGCCTCGACGGCCCCTGCGTCGCCCGTCTGGGCCATGAAACGCTGGAAGGCATGGCCGAGGGGGTCGAGGCCGACGGCGCCCTGCGCCTGCGCCTGCCCGACGGTCATCTGCGCCTGATCTCGGCCGGAGACGTCTTCTTCGGCGTGAATGGGAAAGGGCAGGGCTGATGCTGCTGGCCATCGAACAGGGCAACACCAATACGCTCTTCGCCATCCACGACGGCGAGGCGTGGATCGCCCAGTGGCGCACGGCGACCGAGGCCAACCGCACGGCCGACGAATACGCCGTCTGGCTGAGCCAGCTGCTGCACATGCACGCCCTGTCGTTCGACGACCTGACGGGCTGCATCATCTCCAGCGTTGTGCCCCAGTCGATCTTCAACCTGCGCAACCTGTCGCGCCGCTACATGAACGCCGAGCCGCTGGTTATCGGCGAGAACGCCAGGCTGGGCATCGAGGTGCGGATCACCAAGCCGGCCGAGGCGGGCGCCGACCGTCTGGTCAACGCCATCGGGGCGCATCTGGTCTATCCGGGCGACCTGCTCTTGATCGACAGCGGCACCGCCACCACCTTTGACATCGTCTCGGCCGACGGCGCCTTCGAAGGCGGCCTGATCGCGCCGGGCATCAATCTGTCGCTGCAGGCCCTGCACGAGGCCGCGGCGAAACTGCCCCGCATCGCCATCCAGCGACCGGAGCGGGTGATCGGCAAGGACACGGTCGCCGCCATGCAATCGGGCGTTTTCTGGGGCTATATCGCCCTCATCGAGGGACTGGTGTCCCGCATCAAGGCCGAGTGGGGCGCACCGATGACGGTCGTCGGCACCGGCGGCGTCGCCTCCCTGTTCGAGGGCGCCACAACAGCAATTGACCGGTTCGATCCGGACCTGACCATCCGCGGCCTGCTGGAAATCTGGCGCCGCAATACTGATTTGAAAGACTGAATGAAAAAATCCGCAAACGACGAACTCGTCTTCCTGCCGCTGGGCGGCTCGAACGAGATCGGCATGAACCTCAACTGCTACGGCTATGGGCCGGAGCATAATCGCCAATGGATCATCGCCGACGTCGGCGTGACCTTCGGCGACCCCTCGACGCCCGGCATCGACGTGATCGTGCCCGATCCCGCCTTCCTCGAGGGCGAGAAGATCAAGGGCATTGTCCTGACCCACGCGCATGAGGACCATATCGGCGCCCTCGGCTGGCTGTGGACCCGGATGAAGGCGCCGCTCTACGCCACGCCCTTCACCGCCTTCCTGATCCGCGAGAAACTGCGCGAGGCGGGCATTCTGGATCAGGTGAAGATCCATGAGGTGCCGCTGGGCGGGACCATCGACCTGGGCGCCTTCCAGGTGACGATGATCACCATGACGCATTCGATCGCCGAGCCGAACGGCCTGGCCATCCGCACGCCGCTGGGCACGGTGTTCCACACCGGCGACTGGAAGATCGATGACGGCCCCGTGGTCGGCGAGGTCACCGACGCCAAGGCCATCACCGACCTCGGCGACGAGGGCGTGCTGGCCATGGTCTGCGACAGCACCAACGTCTTCTCCGAAGGCTCGGCCGGGTCCGAGACCGGCGTCGCCGAAGAGCTGGACAAGCTGATCGGAAGCCTGAAGCACGGCCGCATCGCGGTCGGCTGTTTCGCGTCGAACGTCGCGCGCATGGACAGCGTCATCCGCGCCGCCGAGAAGCATGGCCGCCGGATCTTCCTGGCCGGCCGCTCGATGAACCGCATCACCGCCGCCGCCAAACACGTCGGCATGCTGTCGGACGTGAAGAAATTCCTGTCGGACGAGGAAGCCCGCGTCTGGCCCGCCGACCAGATCCTGTATCTGTGCACCGGCAGCCAGGGCGAACAGAACGCGGCGCTCGCTCGCGTCGCCTCGGGGACGCACCCGACGGTCAAGCTGGGCCGCGGCGACCACTGCATCTTCTCGGCCCGCGTCATTCCCGGCAACGAGCTGGCCATCGGCCGGCTGCAGGACCGTCTCGCCGAGCGCGGCGTGCGCCTCTACACCGAGAAGGACCACCCCGGCATCCACGTCTCGGGCCACCCCTGCCGTGACGAGCTGCGCCAGATGTACGCCTGGGCCCGGCCGAAGATCGCCGTCCCGACCCACGGAATGCGCCGCCACATCGCCGAACACGCCCTGCTGGCGACCGAGCTGGGCGTTCCCGAGACCGTCACCCCACGCAACGGCGACATGGTGCGTCTGGCCCCCGGGCCGGCGGCCATCATCGACGAGGTGCCGAACGGCCGCCTGTTCGTCGACGGCGGCATGCTGGTGCCCGAACAGGGCGAGGCCCTGCGCGAACGCCGCCACGCCTCGACCAACGGGGTGATCGTGGTCTCCTTCGCCATGGACCGGCGCGGCAAGATCGTCTCGGACATCGACGTGCGCGGCATCGGCCTGCCGGGCGACGAGGAAAGCCCGCTGGGCGACGCTCTGGACGAACTGGCCGAACGCGCCGAACAGGCGATCAACAGCCTGAAGGGGGACGCGCGCGAGGACGACATGGTCGTCGAACAGGCCGTGGCCCGGGTCCTCAAGAAGGCCTCGCAGCAGATCTGGGACCGCCGTCCCATCGTCGAGACGGTGATCCTGCGTCTCTGAACGTGATTTGCGCTTCGAGGGGCGCGGCGTAAGGTCGCGCCCTGAAGTGGGGGGAGTTTCACCATGTCCGTTCGCGGCGCGACCGTTCTCGTCTTCGCGGCCCTGACCGTCGCGGGCCTGTCCGCCTGCCATGACGGCGCGGGCAAGCGCACCGAGACGACCCAGATCCGCATCACCGGCACCCCCAAGGCCGGTCATGTCGCCCCCGCCCGCCATGAGGCGGGCAAGCCCGCCGACACGGCGACCCCCGCCGCCGGCGCCGGTGCTGGCTCGAAGGGACGAAGCGGGGTAGGGGCTGAACCGACCGCCTCCCAGGAGTCCTGATGCCCATCGGCCCGATCACCATGACCGCCATCTTCCTCACCATCTGGTGGACGGTGCTGTTCGTGGTCCTGCCTCTGGGGATGACCGAGGAAGATCAGGCCCCGCCGACCGACGGCGGCCAGTGGGGCGCGCCGAAGACGCCCAACCTCAAGAAGAAGTTCATCACCACCACCTGGATCTCGGTCCTCGTCTGGGGTGTGACGATGGTCATCATCTTCACCGGCTGGCTGCCACTGCCGAAACTCGGCTGAAGAACCGACGGGTTCGCCTAGCTTTTGCCCTGCCGTCCCGGCTAAAGCTCAGGTCTGACTGACCACGCGGATTCTGCCATGCGCCTGTCGCGCTATTTCCTGCCCACGCTCAAAGAAGCGCCCTCCGACGCCCAGATCGTCTCGCACCAGCTGATGCTGCGGGCGGGCATGATCAAACAGGAGGCCGCCGGCATCTACGCCTGGCTGCCGCTGGGCCTGCGCGTCCTGAACCGGATCGAGCAGATCGTGCGCGAGGAGCAGGAGCGGGCGGGCGCCGTCGAGCTGCTGATGCCGACGCTCCAGTTGGCCGACCTGTGGCGCGAGTCCGGCCGCTACGACGCCTATGGCCCCGAGATGCTGCGCATCACCGACCGCCACGAGCGCGAGCTGCTCTACGGACCGACCAATGAGGAGATGGTCACCGACATCTTCCGCGGCTTCGTGAAATCCTACAAACAGCTGCCGCTGAACCTGTTCCACATCCAGTGGAAGTTCCGCGACGAGCGCCGCCCGCGTTTCGGCGTCATGCGCGGCCGCGAGTTCCTGATGAAGGACGCCTATTCGTTCGACATCGACGAGGCCTCGGCCCGCAAGGCCTATAACCGCATGTTCGCGGCCTATCTGAACACCTTCGCCCGCATGGGTCTGAAGGCTGTGCCGATGCGCGCCGACACCGGCCCGATCGGCGGTGACCTGAGCCACGAGTTCATCGTCCTGGCCGACACGGGCGAAAGCCAGGTCTTCTGCGACAAGCGTCTGGTCGAGATGGCGCCTCCGGGCAACGACGTCGACTGGAACGACCTGCAGTATGTCTTCGACGAGCGCACGGCCCTCTATGCCGCCACCGAGGAAATGCACGACGCCGCCGCCTTCGAGGCCGGCACGCCCGAAGAGAACCGCCTGACCGCCCGCGGCATCGAGGTCGGCCACATCTTCTACTTCGGCACCAAATACTCGGCCCCGATGAAGGCCAGGGTCGCCGGACCGGACGGCAAGGACACCGAGGTCCATATGGGCTCCTACGGCGTCGGCGTGTCGCGTTTGCTGGGCGCGATCATCGAGGCCAGCCACGACGAGGGCGGCATCATCTGGCCCGACGCCGTCGCGCCCTTCGACGTGGTCGTGATCAATCTGCGCGTCTCCGACGAAGGCGTGAACGCCGCCTGCGAGGAGGCCGTCGCCAAGCTCGAGGCCTCGGGCAAGGACGTCCTCTATGACGACACCGACGAGCGTCCGGGCGGCAAGTTCGCCACGGCCGACCTGATCGGCGTGCCCTGGCAGCTGACCATCGGGCCCAAGGGTCTGGCCGACGGCGTCGTCGAGCTGAAGCGCCGCGCCACCGGCGAGAAGCAGACCGTGTCCCTGGCCCAGGCGCTGGAGATCATCGGTTGAGCGACGTTTCGGCTGACCTGAAGCCGGTGAAGCCCGCCGGGCCGTTTTCGGCCTGGGAGTTCGCCCTCGCGTTCCGCTACCTGCGGCCCAAGCGCAAGGAAGGCTGGGTGGCCTTCATCGCCATCATCAGCTTCCTGTCGACCATGGCCTCGGTCTTCGCCCTGATCGTGACGCTCAGCATCATGTCGGGCTTCCGGTCGGAGCTGCTCAACCGGATGCTCAGCTTCAACGGCCATATGTACGTCCAGGGTCAGGTGCTCAACGCGCCCGACCGGGAACAGGCCCTCGCCCGCATCAAGGCCGTGCCCGGGGTGGTCAGCGCCGATCCGCTGGTCGAGACGCAAGCGCTCGTTCAGGGCGGCGGCCAGACGACGGGCGCGATCATCCGCGGGCTCAAGCCGTCCGACCTGTCGTCGATGAACTATGTCTACCGGAGCCTCTCGCCCGAGGCCCGCGCGGCCTTCGGCAAGGGCGCCTACGGCGGCGACCGGGTGCTGGTCGGCCAGTCGCTGCTGGACCAGCTGGGCCTGCGCGTCGGCGATCCCATCACCATCTTCTCGCCCTCGGGCGCCGACAGCGCCTTCGGCAACCTCGGCGGCCTGTCCAAGACCTATTACGTCGGCGGCGCCTATTCCTCGGGCACGGCCGACTACGACCGCGCCTTCATCTTCATGCCGCTGGAACAGGCCCAGCTCTTCTTCGGCAAGGAAGGCGTCTGGGACGTCATCGAGCTGAAGGTCGCCAACCCCGATCAGGTCCAGACCTATATCGAGCCGGTGCGCGAAGCCGCAGGTCGGGGCTCGGCCGTCACCGACTGGACCGTGCGTCTGGCCGCTTTCTGGGGCGCGCTGAAGGTCGAGCGGGTGGCCATGAGCATCATCCTGGCCCAGCTCGGCATCATGGCCGCGCTCAACATCATCGTCGGCATCGTCATGCTGGTGAAGAACAAGACCAAGGACATCGCCATCCTGAGGACCGTCGGTTCGACCCAGTCGTCGATCCTGCGCATCTTCTTCCTGGCGGGGATGATGATCGGGGTGACCGGTCTGGTCGTCGGCCTGGTGCTGGGCCTCGTCTTCTGCCTGAACATCGGCGCGATCCAGCACTTCATCGAAGGCGTCACCGGGGTCCAACTGTTCAACGCCGACGTCTATATGCTGGACGCCATCCCGGCCAAGGTCGACCCGGCCGACGTGATCTGGATCTCCGGCTGGTCCCTGTTCCTGTCCTGCATCGCCAGCCTGGTGCCGTCCTGGATTGCCGCCCGGATCGATCCCATCGAGGCCCTGCGTTATGAGTAGCCCGGTTCTCAGCCTGCGCGGCATCGTCCGCACCTACAAGACCGGTCAGGGCGAGCTGACGGTGCTCAAGGGCGTGGATCTGGATGTCCAGCCGGGCGAGATCGTCGGCCTGATCGGCCCGTCAGGCTCCGGCAAGTCGTCGCTTCTGCACGCCGCCGGCCTGCTGGAGCGCCCGACCGAGGGGCAGGTGATCATCGACGGCGAGGATGTCGGCCAGCTGGACGAGCGGGCCCGCACCCGCATCCGTCTCAGCCGCATCGGCTTCGTCTATCAGTTCCACCACCTGCTGCCCGAGTTCGACGCGCGCGACAACGTGGCCCTGCCGCTGCGCATCGCGGGCCATCCGGAAGCCGCAGCCCGCAAGGCGGCGGAGGCGGCCCTCGGCTCGCTGGGCCTCGCCGAACGCCTCCTGCACCAGCCGGCCCAGATGTCGGGCGGGGAGCAGCAGCGTGTCGCGCTCGCCCGCGCGCTGGCCAACAAGCCGCGCCTGCTGCTGGCCGACGAGCCGACCGGCAACCTCGACCCCGCCACCAGCCAGGCGGTGTTCGAGGCTCTGCACAGACTGGTCAAGGACACCGGCGTCGCCGCCCTGATCGCCACCCACAACATGGAGCTGGCCGGCCATATGGACCGCGTCTTCGCCCTGAAGGACGGCCATCTGGAAGAGCGTCCGGCCGAAAGCCAGACCTACTAGAGGCCTTCAGAAATGACCGAGGCGATCCAGACCCAGCTCGAGATCGCCAGTCAGGCCCGCGCCGACGGCGATCCCGTCGCCGCCCGCAACGGCTATGCCAAGGCGGCCGCCCTGGCGCGCGAGACCGGCCAGCCCCTGTTGCGCGCCTTCGCCCTGCGCCACCTGTCGGACATCGACCGCGAGGCCGATCGCCCGGACGCGGCCCTGGCCCATGCCGAACAGGCGCTGGCCCTGTACCGCCGTCACGGGCAAGAGGCCTCGCTGGACGCCGCCAACGCCCTGCGCCTGATGGCCCTCGCCCTCGAAGGCCTGCGCCGCCCGCCCGCCGCCGCCAAGGCCTGGACCGAAGCCCGCGCCCTCTATGTCGCGCTCGGCATCGAAACCGGGGTGGAGGAGAGCGACGTCCATCTCGCCGAGATGACTGACTGACATCCAGGGCGTTTGACGGCTCCATTATACCCGGGTAAATCCATCTCCGCCAAACCGTGCTATGAGAGCCTGAGGGGGAGACGATCATGCAGCACGACCTGACACAGGGTTCGATCACCGGCCGGCTTGTGGGCATGGCCGCCTTCATCGGCATGGGGCTGCTGTTCCAGACGCTGTATTTCCTCGTCGACCTCTATTTCGTCGCCGGCATCGGGGCCTCGGCCATCGCGGGCGTGGGGCTGGCGGGCAACGCCTTCTTCCTGTGCATGGCGGCGTCGCAGATGGTCGGCGTCGGCGCCCTCAGCCTGATCGCCCGGGCCATCGGGGCGAAGACCTTCGATCAGGCGGACGGGGTCTATCGTCAGGCCATGGTCATCGGTCTCGGCCTGACCGTCATCACCCTGGTCGCCGGCTACGCCCTGGCCCACGCCGGCCTTCATCTGCTCGCGGCGGATGAGGCGACGGCCTCAATGGGCGTGGCCTATCTCTACGGCTTCCTGCCGGGCCTCGCGCTGATGTTCCCGACCAACGCCATGGGCTCGGCCCTCAGGGCCGCGGGGGTGGTCAGGCCCACCATGATGATCCAGACGGTCTCGGTCCTGATCAACGTCGTCCTCGCCCCCGTCCTGATCGCCGGCTGGGGCACGGGCCATCCGCTGGGCGTCTTCGGCGCGGGTCTGGCCAGCTCCATCGCCTCCATCGTCGGCTTCGTCTGGACGGTGTGGATCTTCGGCCGGTGCCAGACGATCATCGCCAATCCGCTGAAGCTGCCGCGTCCCGACTTCGCGATCTGGCGGAAGATCGTCGGCGTCGGCCTGCCGTCGGCGGCGGAGTTCCTGCTGATGTTCATCACCGCGGGCGTCGTCTACGGCGTCATCCGCCACTTCGGCCCCGAGGCCCAGGCCGGCTATGGCGTTGGTTCGCGCGTGATGCAGGCGGTCTTCCTGCCGGCCATGGCGGTGTCCTTCGCCGTGGCCCCGGTCGCGGGTCAGAATTTCGGCGCCGGCCGCGCCGACCGGGTGCGCCGCACAGTTCGCGACGCCGCCGTCCTTTCCACCGGCCTGATGCTGGCCCTGACCGCGCTCTGCCACATCCGGCCCGACCTGATGATCGGCGCCTTCGCCCACGATCCGAAGGTGATCGAGATCGGCTCGACCTTCCTCAAGATCATCTCCCTGAACTTCATCGCCACCGGCCTGATCTTCACGGCTTCCGGGACCTTCCAGGCGCTTGGCGACACCCGTCCGGCCCTGTTCGGCAGCGTCTCGCGCCTGATCACCTTCGCCGGCCCGGCCATCTGGCTTTCGACCCAGCCCTGGGCGCGGCTTGAGCACGTCTGGATGCTGTCGGCCGCTTCGGTTTTCGTCCACATGCTGATCGCGCTCTTCTTCCTGCGCCGCGAACTGGCGCGGAAGCTGGCGGGGCTCATGCCGCGCGAGACGGTTCCGGCCTAGACGTCCAGATCAGCCACCGCGAACTGGGCGTTGTCCTGGATGAAGCGGAAGCGGGCGTCGGCCTTCTTGCCCATCAGCCGCTCGACCAGATCCTCGATCTCGTCCTCGCTCTCGGGGACGGTGACGCGGGCCAGGGTGCGCTTCTTCGGATCCATGGTGGTCTCCTTCAGCTGGGAGGCCATCATCTCGCCCAGACCCTTGAACCGGCCGATCTCGACCTTCTTGTTCTTGAAGGTGGTCGCCATCAGCTCGTCGCGGTGCGCGTCGTCGCGGGCATAGTCCGACAGCGGGCCCGCGCTGATCCGGTAGAGCGGCGGCAGGGCCATATAGAGCCGACCCTGACGGATCACCTCGGGCATGGAGCGGTAGAAGAAGGTGATCAGCAGGGCCGCGATGTGGGCGCCGTCGACGTCGGCGTCCGTCATGATCACGACCCGCTCGTAGCGCAGCTGATCGATGTCGAAGCGCGGTCCGGGCGTGACGCCGAGCGCCAGCGTCAGGTCCGACAGTTCGATGTTCTGGCGCAGCTTGTCGGCGGTCGCCGAGGCGACGTTCAGGATCTTGCCGCGCAGGGGCAGGATGGCCTGGGTCGTCCGGTCGCGCGCCTGTTTGGCCGAGCCGCCGGCCGAGTCGCCCTCGACGATGAACAGTTCGGTGCCGTTGGCCGACTGCCGCGAACAGTCCGACAGCTTGCCGGGCAGGCGCAGCTTGCGGGTCGCGGCGGCGCGCTGGACGTCCTTGTCCTTGCGGCGGCGCAGACGGTCCTCGGCGCGGTCGATGACGAAGCCCAGCAGGGTGTTGGCCTGTTTGGGGCTCTCGGTCAGCCAGTGGTCGATCGGGTCGCGCAGCAGCTGTTCGACCAGCCGCTGGCCCTCGGGCGAGGACAGGCGGTCCTTGGTCTGGCCCTGGAATTCCGGATTGCGGATGAAGACCGAGATCAGGGCGCCGGCGTTGGCGATAACGTCCTCGGCCGTGATCTGGACCGCGCGCTTCTCGTTGGTCAGCTCGCCATAGGCCTTCAGGCCCTTGACCAGGGCGGCGCGGAAGCCGGCCTCGTGGGTGCCGCCGTCGGGTGTCGAGACGGTATTACAATAGGACTGGACGAAGCCGTCGGCCTCGCCGAAGCCGATCGGCGACCAGGTCACGGCCCATTCCACCGCGCCGGCCTCGCCCTTGCGCTCGACCCGGCCCGAGAAGGTCGGGGTGACCGTCTCCAGCTCGCCGATCCGCTCGGCCAGGGCGTCGGCCAGACCGCCGGGGAAGTGCAGCAGGGCGCTGGTCGGGGTCGCGTCGGTGATCCGCTCGGGCGCGCAGGTCCATTTGATCTCGACGCCGCGGAACAGATAGGCCTTGGACCGCGCCATGCGGAACAGGCGCGCGGGCTTGAACGCCGCGCCGACGCCGAAGATCTCCGCATCCGGATGGAAGCGGATCAGGGTGCCCTTCTTCTTCGAGGGCTGGATCTGGGCGATGGGCCCAAGCGGAATGCCGCGCGAGAAGGACTGTTTCCACTCGAAGCCGTCGCGCCAGACGGTGACGTCGAGCAGGTCCGACAGGGCGTTGACGACCGAGACGCCGACGCCGTGCAGACCGCCCGAGGTCTCATAGGCCTTGCCCGAGAACTTGCCGCCCGAGTGCAGCACGGTCATGACGACTTCCAGCGCCGACTTGCCCGGATGCTTGGGGTGGGGATCGACCGGAATGCCGCGCCCGTCGTCCTTGACCGACAGCACGCCGTCGGCGTCCAGATCGACGGTGATCAGCTTGGCGTGGCGGGCCACGGCCTCGTCCATCGCGTTGTCGAGCACTTCGGCGAACAGGTGGTGCAGGGCCCGCTCGTCGGTGCCGCCGATATACATGCCCGGGCGTTTGCGCACCGGCTCCAGCCCCTCCAGCACCTCGATGGAGGAGGCCGAGTAGTTGCCGGGCATGGGCGGCGGCGCAGGCGGCAGGGACGGCTTCGCAGGCTCGGCGGGCGCGGTCTTCGCTTCGGGCGTCGGCGCGGGTTCGCTCGCCTCTACCGGAGCGGGCCCGGATTCAGGCGTGGGCGCGGGGGCAGCGGCCGGTTTCGGCGGCTGCGGTTGGTCGTCATCGAAGGAGAAGAGATCGGCGGGAGCCATGGGCGTACTGTGAGGCGATTCGGGACCGCGTCAGGTAGGCCCCGGCGGCGTTTGGAGCAAGCGTGGCGCTGCGTCGGGGGATAACCGAGGCCTGACCCGTTATCAGGCCCCGCGTCAGGATCGCCAGCAACAGGGTCCAGGGCAGGTTGGCGTTGGTCAGCAGCACGCTTTCCGACAGGCTCAGCATCAGGAAGACGGCGAAATAGGCGATGCCCCAATAGCCCTCGCGGTCGCCGCGTCCGGGGATCTGGAACAGGGTCGTCAGCAGGGCGACCAGCACCGTCGCCCCCACGGCGATCGCGCCCGGCCAGCCCAGCTGGATCAGCAGGTCGATCCAGCCGTTGTGGGCCGACGGCACGGGCCACTGGGTCTCCTCCCGGATCCAGGCGGCGGGAATGGAGTCCCGGCCCCAGAAGGCCTGATAGCCGAAGCCGGTCCACGGCCGCTCGGCCACCTCGCGCATCAGGGCGGTCCAGATGTCCGTCCGGCCGGTCAGGGACGGGTCCTTGCCCAGCGCCTTGAGCACCACGGCCGGCTCGGTGATGAAGACATAGGCGATCAGGCCGAACAGGACGACGCCGAACCAGACGCCGATCACCGTCAGGGCCGGTCCGCCCTTCTTCATCGCCCACAGGGTCCCGATCAGGCCGACGCCGATGACGAGGCAGAGGAGCGAGGTCTTGGACTGGGTCGCCAGCACCAGAAGGACGGTGATCCCGAAACTGGCCCAGGCCATCTTCGTCCGCTGTTCCTCCAGCGCCAGACAGGCGGCGGCGGCGACCGCGCCCGCGACCATCACGACGCCCATCTGGTTCTTCTCATACCAGAGGCCGCGCCACAGGCCGGCGTTGTCGTACTGGTGCACCCCGATGCGCGGGAAGGCGAAGACCATGATCAGGCTGCCGATGCCCATCAACAGGCCCGACAGCATCAGGACGCGCGGCAGCTGCGGTCCCTTGAACACCGCGCCCAGATAGATGGCGAAGACGCTGGAGAAGGCCATGGCGATGGTCCGGCGCGAGGTCACGCCCGGATCGATCGACCAGTATTTCGAGGCATAGGCGTGCAGGATCAGCAGGCCGAGGATGATCAGCGTCGGCCAGGCGTTGATCACCTTGTCGGCGCGCCAGCAGAGCAGGGCGGTGATCACCGCGTAGACCGGCAGCCAGATCAGCCGCAGGATCGGCGTCTCTTCCTGCATCGGGGCGAAGACCGGACCGATCAGGGCGCCCGTCAGCATGACGATGACGAAGATCACCGCCGCCTGCTCCCACCACGGGGGAGAGGCCTCGCTTGAATCAGGCTCTGGAAGGTAGAAGGTCACGGCGGCAGGGTCGCCGTTCGTGCTTAACGAACCGTTGGGATTTGGGGGAAGTGATGACCGACAGCCTGCTGAGAACACGCGATGGGCATCACGCCCGCGTCGGCTTCGTCGAACTGTTCTTCGACCTGGTCTTCGTCTTCGCCGTGACCCAGATCTCGCACAGCCTGCTGCACCATCTGACCTGGGAAGGGGCGCTGCACGCGGCCATGATGGCGGCGGCGGTCTGGTGGTCGTGGATCTACACCAGCTGGGTCACCAACTGGGCCGATCCGGAGCGCGTCCCCGTCCGCGTCGCCCTGTTCGTCCTGATGGCGCTGGGCCTCGTCATGTCCACATCGCTGCCCGAGGCCTTCGGCGAGAAGGGGCTGTGGTTCGCCGTCGCCTTCGTCGCCACCTCCATGGTCCGCAGTGGCTTCATGCTGTTCGCGGCCCGCAACGACGCCATGCTGAAGCGCAACTTCCAGCGCATCATCATCTGGCAGATGTTCTCCGGCGTCTTCTGGATCGCCGGCGGCCTGATGGAGGGAGAGCTGCGCACCGGCCTGTGGCTGGCGGCCCTGTTCATCGAATACATCTCTCCGGCCATGTTCTACCGCGTGCCGGGTCTGGGGAAGGCCAACACCGCCGAGTGGACGGTCGAGGGCGGCCATATGGCCGAGCGGGTCGGCCTGTTCGTCATCATCTGCCTGGGCGAGTCCCTGCTGATCACCGGCGCGACCTTCGCCGAGGCGGCCTGGACGCCCGAGGTCATCGCCGCCGCCGCCGTGGCCTTCGTCGGGACCCTGGCCATGTGGTGGATCTATTTTAGCGCCGCCCACGATGCGGCGTCCGACGTCATCTCGAAGGCCGAGGACCCCGGCACGCTCGCGCGTCGCGGCTACACCTACTGCCCGATCCTGATCGTGGCGGGGATCATCGTCACCGCCGTCGGCGACGAGCTGTCGCTGGTCCACCCCACCGGCCACGTCGAACCCGCCGTCGCAGCCGTCCTGATCGGCGGGCCCTTGCTCTTCATGATCGGCGGCCTGCTGGCCAAGCTGGCCATCTTCGAGCGCTGGTCGATCCCGCGCGTGGTCGGCTGCGTGGCCCTGGCCGCCCTCTGGTTCGCCGTGCCGTTCGTGACACCCCTGATCCTTGCCGCCCTGACGACGGCGGTGCTGATCGCGGTGGCGGGCTGGGAGACGGTCAGTCTGCGGGCGGGGTAGGGGCGGAGGCCTCGTCTCCGACCCACTCGAGCGTCCCAGCAATCGGCCGCCGTGCGGCCGCGAAGGCGATCCGCTTCAGCGCGCCCTGGGTCTCCACAACGCAGTAGGCCGTCTGCCAGACATCCAGGCTGGCCTCCCGAAACTGGGCGCCCCGGGGGCAGGTGGGTTCGAGCAGTTCGAACGGTCCCTGTAGACTGTCCTTTGGCCGGCTGAGCAGCAGGTATTCGCTGCCGCCCGCGATGCCGATCTGGAAGGCCAGCAGCTCGCGGCGCTCGCCGTCGCGGGTGACCTCGCCCAAAGGGATGACCCACATATATTCGAACCGGGCTTCGGCGAGATATTCGCGATCGGAGGTCTGGCGCAGGATCAGGGCGCAGTGGAACACGCCGTAGTTGCTGATCCGCCAGAAGTCGTCGGGTTCTCCATCCGGGCGGGTCGCCCGATAGTCGCCGAAGTTGAGGTTGCTGCTGCAGCCGAAGCCGTCGTCTTCGAAGAAGTGCTTCGGATAGGTTTCATCTGCCCCATGGTCATTGTTCCAAAGGGGAAGGCCAGAGCGGAGATGAACGCCTTGGGCCGAGGCCGAGCCGGCGGCCAGTCCCAGAAGCAGGCCGATCGTCGCCGCCCTGAAAGCCTTCACCCCGCCTTCTCCACGAAGCTGTCGATGACCCGTTTCTCGCCGGCCTTTTCGAAGTCGACGAGCAGCTTGTTGCCCTCGATCTGCTGGACGTTGCCGTAGCCGAACTTCTGGTGGAAGACCCGCTCGCCGCGCTTCCACTTCGCCCCGGCCTTCGGATCGGCGGTGGCGACCAGACGGCCGTCGCCCTCGATCACCGCATGGCGCGCCTGGGCGGTTCGCGGGGTCTGGCTGGCGGTGAAGGACTGGGCCCGCTTCCAGCCGGGCGAGGAATAGCCTGAGCCGAACGACGGGGCGTCGTCCCAGCGCGACTTGGCCTCCTTCATCCCGCCCGAGGCGCCGTAATAGCCGGTGTCGCTCTCGGCCTCGACGTGGGCGACGGGCAGTTCGTCGACGAAGCGGCTGGGCAGCTGCGAGGTCCAGCGGCCATAGACCTGACGGTTGGCGGCGAACGAGATCCGCGCGTCCTGCTTGGCCCGGGTGACGCCGACATAGGCGAGGCGCCGTTCCTCCTCGAGGCCCTTCTCGCCCTTCTCGTCGATGCTGCGCTGGCTGGGGAAGACGCCTTCCTCCCAGCCCGGCAGGAAGACCAGCGGGAACTCCAGCCCCTTGGCGCCGTGCAGGGTCATGATCTGGACCGAGTCCTCGCCCGCGCCCTTGTCCAGGTCCATGACCAGCGACACGTGCTCCAGATAGGCCTGCAGCGTCTCGAACTGCTGCATCGCCTGAACCAGCTCCTTCAGGTTATCCAGCCGCGTCTGGCCGGTGACCCGGTCGGCCTTCTGCATGTCGGTGTAGCCGCTCTCCTCAAGCACCGTCTCGGTCAGGTCCCAGTGGCGCGTATCGGCCGCCAGCGCGCGCCAGCGGTCCAGATCGCGCACGAAGTTGGACAGGGCGGTCCGCGTCCGCGCCTGCAATTCGTCCGACCCGATCAGGGCCCGGACCGCCGTGATCGCCGAGACGCCCTCGTGCCGCGCGATCTGCAGGATCTTCTGCACCGAGGTTTCGCCGATGCCGCGCTTGGGCACATTGACGATCCGCTCGAAGGCCAGGTCGTCGTCCTCGGACTGGATCAGGCGCAGATAGGCGTGGGCGTCGCGGATCTCGGCCCGTTCGAAGAAGCGCGGACCGCCGATGACCGTATAGGGGATGGCCAGCATGACGAAGCGTTCCTCGAACGCCCGCATCTGAAACGACGCGCGAACAAGGACGGCCATGTCCTTGTATTTCATGCCAGAGCGACGCGCGGTCTCGATCTCGTCGGCGATCAGTCGGCTCTCGGCCTCGCCGTCCCAGACACCGCGCACCCGGACCTTGTCGCCGCTGGAATCCTCGGTCCACAGGGTCTTGCCCAGCCGGTCGCGGTTGGAGGCGATCAGGCCCGAGGCCGCGCCCAGGATATGGCTGGTCGAGCGGTAGTTGCGCTCCAGCTTGACGATCCGCGCGCCGGGGAAGTCCTTCTCGAACCTCAGGATGTTGTCCACCTCGGCCCCGCGCCAGCCGTAGATCGACTGATCGTCATCGCCGACGCAGCAGACATTGCCCGTCGAGGACGTCAGCAGCCTCAGCCACAGGTACTGGGCGACGTTGGTGTCCTGGTATTCGTCGACCAGGATGTAGCGGAACCGGTCGCGATATTCCTGAGCGATATCGGCGTGTTTCGACAGGATCGTCAGGTTGTGCAGCAACAGATCTCCGAAGTCGCAGGCGTTCAGGGTCGCCAGCCGCGCCTGATAGGCGGCGTACAAGCTCTGGCCCTTGCCGTTGGCGAAGTCCTCGGTCGTCGGCAGCTTCTCGGGCGTCCAGCCGCGGTTCTTCCAATGGTCGATCAGATTGGCCAGCGACTTGGGCGTCCAGCGCTTGGTGTCGAGATTGGCGGCCTCCAGCAGCTGTTTCAGCAGCCGCTCCTGATCGTCGGTGTCCAGGATGGTGAAGCTGGACTTCAGCCCGACCAGTTCGGCGTGCCGCCTCAGGATCTGGGCCGCCACCGAGTGGAAGGTGCCCAGCCAGCGCAGACCCTCGGCCGAGGGGCCGATCAGATGGGTGATCCGCTCGCGCATCTCGCGCGCGGCCTTGTTGGTGAAGGTGACGACCAGCAGCTCCCACGGCCGGGCCTTGCCCAGCTTCAGGATGTGGGCCAGCCGCGTGGTCAGGACCCTGGTCTTGCCCGTCCCGGCGCCCGCCAGCACCAGCACCGGCCCCTCAGTCGTCTCCACCGCCAGCCGCTGCTCGGTGTTCAGCCCGGCGAGATAGTCGCCGGACGCGCCTTCAGGGCCGCGCGAACGGGCGAGGTCGGAGATTTTGGGCGTGGGCAGATCGGACAATCGACGACTCGAAACAGGGCGTATCGCCGGAACATAGGGAGTACGGCGGCCAAAGTCAGTCCCGTCCGTGACGGGGCCATGGTTACCGTTCGGGAACCGCCCCGCCTTCGCTCCGTTCTCACCGCCACAGGGATAACGGAAGGGACTACACAATGGCCGAGAACACAGCCAACTCCAGCGGCGGCGGCAACGCCGGCCTTGCCTTCATCGTCGGCGGCCTTCTGGTCGTGGTGGCGGTGATCGCCTGGTTCGTCTTCGCCGGCGGTGGGATGAATCCCGCCAAGAAGGAAGTCAACGTCGACGTCAATCTGCCCAAGGTCGAGGCGCCGAAACTGCCGGACGCCCCGTCTCCCCAGACGAACTGATGTCTGCAATCAAGGCCTTTGGTTGATCACTTCAGCTGATAGGTGACCGTCGTCACGACGCGGACCTTCTTGTTCAGCGAGGAGGTCTCGTCGCCGATGTCGTCGCGGGCCAGGATTTCGAACGAGCCCTGCGTCGCCTGACGGATGCCGCCCAGCGGCGTCTTCGAGTCCTTGGCGAACTGCTCGGCGCCGGTGCGGGCCGAGGCCGTGGCCTCGGCGATCATCGAGGGCCGGACGTCGTTGAGTTTCGTGAACACATAGGTCGGCGGGGTGAAGTCCAGCACTACTCCCTGACGGACCAGTTCATTCAGCGCCCGGCCGGTCGCCGCGATCCGGTTCACATCGGTCGTCCTGACCACAACGCTCTGGGCGAGGATATAGTGGGGCACGGCTTCGCTGGAGACATACTCCCGGCTCTTGGTGTCGGTGACCTCCAGCCGGCCCAGGGTCACCACATCGTCGCCATACCCTTGCGCCTTCAGGAAGGTCCGGACCAGGTTCAGGTCGTTGTCGATCTTGGCCTGGGCTGAGGGCAGCTCGTCCCCGGCGGCGGTGAAGCGCAGCGACAGCACGGCCAGGTCGCCGGTCACATTGCGCTCGGACACGCCGCGCACCGTCACCTGTCGGTCGCCGACGCGGGCGTTGACCACCCCCTGACCGATGAACAGCCCGGCCCCGATCAGGCCAACGGCGATCAGCCCGCCGAACACGGCCGGAGGCAGCAGGGACTTGTCGAATTGCATGGTGTTTCCTCGAGAGCCTTCCGGGCTCTTTTCGGAAGAATGCGCTCGCCTATGGCGTTGTCAAACGGTGTTTTCCGGACGCGAATTCCAGCGCCAGAATCCGGCAGGCCGAGGCCAGGGGGCGGCGTCCGCGCGTCTCGTCGACCCAAGCCAGAAAGCCGGCATGGCTCTGACCCCGCTGCTCGGCGAAGGCGTCCAGAACCGCCCAGAACTCGGGCTCCAGCGCCACCGAGGTCGCGTGGCCGGACAGGACGACGGAGCGTTTCTTCAGCATGGCGTCGTCGTCCGGGGAGGGCGGGGGAAGGGGCATGTTAACCCGCCCCTCAATCCGCTAGAATAGGGTCAGCGACATTGACCCGCGTCAACAGCCGGACCGCGCATGACCAACGCCGCCTACGCCGATGATTTCGACCGCGTCCGCCCGCAGAAGCTGCGGCCCCTGACGGCGTTCCGCGCCTTCCAGAAGCTGATCCGCGACAAGGAAGACACCGCACAGGTGTTCGAGATCATGCGCGCCCTGTCGGGCCGCTCGGTGGCGCGCGGCTATAACCGGATGCTGCGCTCGGTCGAGGGCGGACGTCAGGCCTTCCTCGCCGAGGAACTGGCGCACAAGCTCGACGATCCGGCCTGGTTGGCGCGGTTCGAGCCCGGCACCGTCGGCGCCGCCTATCGCGCCTTCCGCGAGGCCCGGGGCTTCACCGCCGACGGCCTGGCCGACGCCGAGCGCGAGGTCATTCCCTTCGTCGACGCCGAACATCCGATCGTCTGGTATTCGCGCCGCCTGCGCGACGTCCACGACATCTGGCACGTCCTGACCGGCTACGGCACGGATGCGCTGGGCGAGGCCTGCGTCGTCTCCTTCTCCTACGGCCAGACCCGCAACCTCGGCTTCGCCTTCATCGGCTGGGGCGCGGCGCGCGAGATCCAGCGCGAGGCCCGCGACATCCCGGCCCGCAAGGCCGCCTTCCAGGCCTGGCGCAACGGCCGCGCCGCCCGCTGGCTGCCGGGCCTCGACTACGACGCCCTGTTCGCCGAACCCCTCGACGTCGCCCGCGCCCGCCTCGGCATCCGCCCGGCGACCGTCTATGCTGCCGTGCCCGAGGCGAAGAAGGCGGGGCTCAAGCTGCGGGCCGCCTGATCAACGATCGTCGGGGTCTGGCGTGGCTTCGGTCCCGGCCGTCTCCGGATTGACCGACAGCGGCCTGCGTTCGATCTCGACGTCCGAGCCGGGTCCGGTCAGTTTGCCCAGCACATAGACTCCGCCTTCGGCCAGGGCCTTCGCCAGCTGGTCCTTCTTCGCGAACGCGGCCTCGGCGGCGAGGATTTCCCGTTTCCTGTCCTGATCCATGCACGACCTCCACCCGGCCTTCTGCGCCGCGTCGGTGAGGGCTGCAATATCCCGCGATGCGTACGCCGCCGTCGTTGGGGCGGTAAGCAAGTCCTTGTGTACGCTGGCGTTCTTTCGATTTTCCCTGATCCGTGTAACCAAGTTCCGGCCCGGGCGTTACGGCTCAGCTGCCAGACAGGACGATTCTACGCATGACGACTGGGACGATCGTGAAGGAGGCCGGCTTCGGCATCGAGGGGCTGGATAACATCCTCGTCGGAGGGCTCGAGCGGGAGCGGGTCTATCTGCTGGAAGGGGCTCCAGGCACCGGCAAGACCACGGCGGCGATGAAGTTCCTGCTGGAGGGGGCGCGGCTGGGCGAGGCCGGCCTCTACATCACGCTTTCGGAAACCGAGGACGAGCTTCGCGGCACCGCCCTGTCGCACGAATGGACGCTGGACGGCGTGGACATCTTCGAACTGGTTCCGCCCGAGAGCCTGCTCGACGAACAGCAGCAGCAGAGCCTGCTCTATTCGTCGGACCTTGAGCTCGGCGAGACCACCCGCATGATCTTCGAGGCGGTGGAGACCCACAAGCCGAGGCGCGTCGTCATCGACAGCCTGTCGGAAATCCGGCTGCTGGCCCAGAGTTCGCTGCGCTATCGCCGCCAGGTCCTGGCGCTCAAACACTATTTCGCCAAGCACGGCGCCACGGTCCTGCTGCTCGACGACCTGACCACCGACATCAATGACAAGACCGTCCACAGCGTCGCCCACGGGGTGATCCAGCTGCAGGAGCTGGCGCCCGAATACGGAGCCGAACGCCGCCGGCTGCGGGTGATCAAGTATCGCGGCCGGCGCTTCCGCGGCGGCTTCCACGACTTCACCATCAAGACGGGCGGGCTGGAGGTCTATCCGCGCATCGTCGCCTCCGAACACCACACCGGCTTCGCCCGGACCCCGGTGTCCAGCGGCGTCGGCGAGCTGGACGCCCTGCTGGGCGGGGGCATTGAACGGGGCTCCAGCGCCCTGATCCTCGGCCCCGCCGGCACCGGCAAGTCGCTGTTCGCCATCAACTTCGCCGTCGCCGCGGTGGCGCGCGGCGAGAAGGCGGCCCTGTTCATCTTCGATGAGGAACTGGGTCTCCTCTATGACCGGATGGCCGCCATCGGTATCGACCTCCGCTCCATGGAAGAGGAGGGGGCGCTGATCATCGAGCAGGTTGATGCGGCCGAGCTGTCCCCCGGCGAGTTCGCCTCGCGGGTCCGCAACTGCGTGTCCGAACAGCATATCCAGACCGTGGTGATCGACAGCCTCAACGGCTACCAGGCCGCCATGCCGCAGGAGCAGTTCCTCGTCCTGCACATCCACGAACTGCTTCAGTACCTCAACCGTCAGGGCGCCTCGACCTTCCTGACCGTGGCCCAGCACGGGCTGGTCGGCGAGATGAAGGCGCCGATCGACGTCACCTACCTCGCCGACACGGTCGTTCTTCTGCGTTACTTCGAGGCCATCGGCACGGTCCGTCGCGCGGTCTCGGTGATCAAGAAGCGCTCCGGCGCGCACGAGAACACCATCCGCGAGTTCAACATCGGAAGTACGGGCCTGACGCTCGGCGAACCTCTGGACGGCTTCCAGGGCGTGTTGCGTGGGGTGCCCAACTTCGTCGGTCCCGGCGCGGGCCTCATGGGCGAACCCGCCGCATGAGGTGTGGCTCATGAGCGGTGGCGGCGCCCTGTCCGAACGTGCTCTCGTCCTGGCTCCGGCGGGACGGGACGGCGCCATCGCGGCGACCATTCTGAGGGAAGCCGGTTTTTCCGCCCTGCTGTGCCGTGATCTCGACGATCTGGTCGAGCGTATGGAGGAGGGGGCGGGGCTCGCCGTCATCGTCGACGACGTGCTGCGGTCCGCCGATCTGGCCGGCCTGTCCGGCTGGATTTCGGGCCAGCCGTCCTGGTCGGATTTCCCCTTCCTGATCCTGACCCAGAGGGGCGGCAGCGTGGAGCGCAATCCCGTCGCCCAACGCCTGTCCTCGGCCCTCGGCAACGTCGGTTTCCTCGAACGGCCCTTCCATCCCACGACCCTCGTCAGCGCCGTCCGCACCGCCCTGCGTGGCCGCAGCCGTCAGTATGAGGCGCGCGAGCGCATCGAGGAGATCCGCCGCGGCGAGGCCCTGCTCGAGCGCCGCGTCGCCGAACGCACCGCCGAACTCGAGGCCGCCAACCGCCAGCTCGCCGCCCAGATCGCCGAACGCGAAAAGATCGAGACCGCACTGCGCCAGGCCCAGCGGCTGGAGGCCGTCGGCCAGCTGACCTCCGGCGTGGCGCACGACTTCAACAACCTGCTCACGGTCATCCTCGGCAATGTCGAGCAGTTGCAGAAGCGCATCGACGATCCCTCCGTCACCCGCCGCCTGTCGATGATGGGCGAGGCCTCGCGCCGCGGCGCCGCCCTGACCGCCCAGATGCTGGCCTTCTCGCGCCGCCAGAAGCTGGAGCCCCGCGCGGTCGATCTGAACGAGACGGTCCGCAGCATGCGCGACCTGCTTCAGAGCACCATCGGAGGCAGCGTCCACATTCTCGAGCCCGAGCTGGCCGACGGCCTGTGGACCGCCATGATCGATCCGACCCAGATCGAGCTGGTCATCCTCAATCTCGCGATCAACGCCCGTGACGCCATGGACGTCGGCGGCACGCTGAAGGTCGGCACCGCCAATGTCGTCATGCCGGCGCCCCAGCGCCCGGAACAGCCGCCGGCCGGCGAGCACGTGCGGGTCTCGGTCGCGGACAACGGCTCGGGCATGACGGAAGCCGTCCTTGCGCGGGCCTTCGAGCCCTTCTTCACCACCAAGCCCGTCGGCAAGGGCTCCGGCCTCGGCCTCAGTCAGGTCTTCGGTCTGGCCAAACAGTCGGGGGGCGGGGTCACCATCGATACGGTGGTCGGCGAGGGGACGACGATCAACGTTTACCTGCCGCGCGCCCATGCGGTTCCCAGCCCGGACGCCAACGTCATCCCGACGTCCCGGATGGCGCCGGCCGACAATATCGTCGTCCTGATCGTCGACGACGACGAGGCGGTTCGCGAGGTCACGGCCGGGATCATCTCCGATCTCGGCTACATCGTCGTCGAGGCGGGCAGCGGCGGCGCCGCGCTGGAGCTGTTCGACAAGCGTTCGGACATCCAGGCCGTCATCCTCGATTTCGCCATGCCCGGCATGAACGGCGCCGACGTCGCGCGCGAGATGCAGGGGCGCCGGCCGGCCCTGCCGATCCTGTTCGCCACGGGCTACGCCGACGCCGAGGCCCTGGCCGCCGCCTCCGATGAGCGCATCGTCCACAAGCCGTTCAAACAGGGCGAACTGGCGGACAAGCTGGCCCTCGCCTTCGCGTCATAAGGCCTGTTTGTGGTTCGGCGTTTATAATCCGGTTGCGGGCCCCCGCGCGTCCGTCCATCTGACGGGTCCATCTCCCCGAGCCGTGTCCTGACCTCTTCCGAACTGCCTCGTCCGATCTGGCGCAAGCCTTCCGCCGGCGCCCTCGCGGTGCTGGGCGTGGCGGTGTGCGCCCTGATCTGGGGCACGACCTGGTTCGCCATCACCTTCCAGCTGGGCCGGGTCGATCCGATCGCCTCCATCGTCTGGCGCTTCGGTCTGGCGTCGCTGATCCTGTTCGGCGTCTGTCTGGCGACCGGCCGCTCGATCCGCCTGACCCGGGTCCAGCATCTGGCGGCGGCCGGGCAGGGGACCTTCGCTTTCGCCCTCAGCTACACCTTCGTCTACACGGCCGAGGGGATGATCACCTCGGGCATCGTCGCCGTGGCCTTCGCCTCCATGGCCCTGATGAACCTGATCCTGTTCCGGGTGGTCCAGAAGCAGACGGCCCACCGCGCCGTCTGGATCGGCGCCGCGCTGGGCGCCCTGGGCGTCGCTGTCCTGTCGGGCGGAGAGCTGCTGGGCGCGCGTCTCGGCCCGCAGGCCGGGATCGGCGTGTCGCTCGCCGTCGCCGCCGCCGCCGTCTCCACCATCGCCAACTGGTTCGCCTGGCGCGGCCAGCAGGCGGGGTCCCAGGTCATTCCCGCCACCGCCTGGGCCATGGGCTATGGCGCGGCTTTGGTCGCCGTCTTCGGCCTGATCACGGGCGTGCATTTCTCCATCGCCCTGACGCCCGCCTATCTCGGCTCGCTGCTCTATCTGTCGGTGTTCGGCTCGGTGATCGCCTTCGTGATCTATTTCAGCGTCGCCCGCAGCCGGGGCTATACGCTGGCCAGCTATATCGGCGCCCTGACGCCGCCGATCGCCCTGACGGTGTCCGTGGTGTTCGAAGGCGCTCGCTTCGGCTGGACGGCGCTTGTGGGCGTCGGCCTCGTCGTCGCCGGTCAGGTCCTGCTGGCCCGGGCGCCGAAGGCTTCCTAGCGAAACCAGCCCGAGCGCTTCGTCTTCTTCTCCGCCACCTTCGCCGCCTCGACCTCGTTGGGCGTCTTCGCCGCGGCGGCCTTCAGACGACGCATCTTCTCCGCCTTGATGCGGCGCACGGCCAGCAGGGAGATCAGGCCCAGACGGGTGCGGGGGTCGGCGGCGTATCCGCCCATGTCAGCTCTCCTCGGGCGTCTCGCGTTTCGCCCCATCCAGAAGCCGCGAGGCCTTGGACCGTTCCGTCTCGGCCGCCTGACGCTCGCCCTTGGTGCGTCCGTGCGCCGCCCGGTTCGCCGCCGCCGTCGCCCTGGCCGCATCCTTCGCCTTCGCCTTGCGCGCCCGGTTCAGATTGATGATCTCGGCCAAAGGTTCCTCCGGTGAAGCTTTAATAATCAACGGGATAGGGCGTCATTCCGCGAAACCCGTCCGGCCCCGTCGCGTTGATACGGCGAACCTAATCTCGCACGGAGAAACCCCATGGTAGACCTCGCCCTCATCAAGGAACACCTCGAAGTCGTCGGCTCGGACGGCGGTCACGTCGGTCGTGTCGACCACGTCTCGGGCGACCAGATCGAACTGGCCAAGCTCGACCTCGCCGGCGGCTTCAAACACCATATGATCCCGGTCAGCTGGGTCGATCATATCGACGAGCACGTTCATCTGAACGTGACCAAGGACGACGCCAAGGCGCGCTGGACCGAGAAGCCGCACTAGGCTCAGGTCCGCCGGTAAACGAAAGGCCCCGTCATTCGGCGGGGCCTTTTGCTATGCGCGTCAGGGCTTTGGCGTGCCCGGCTCAGATGCGGGCGCAGGCGTTCCCGGGGGCGCGGCCGGCGTCGGCGGCGTCGCCAGCACCTCGGGGATCTCGTCCTCCCTCAGGGTCTGGGGCGCGACCAGGGGCTCGGGCCGTCCCGTCTGGTTGACCGAGGCCCAGGCCTCGCCGCTGACCGCCCGGCTGCGACCCAGTTCGAACAGGGCCTGCATCGAGGCGGTGTCGAACTTCAGGCTGGAGACGGTGATGTTGTCCGGGATCGACGACATGGTCACCGACATCCCGTTGCGGGCTCCGAAGGCCGCCGTCGCCGCCAGCGACAGCCGCAGCGACGACTTGCTCATGCTTTCGAACGTCCGGCTCAGGATGCCGTCGATCCGCCCCGGGGTGACGCCGGTGTTGCGCCCCACCTGGCCGTTGATGATCACATACAGCGCGCTGTTGGCCCGGTGCTGCGAGGGGTTGGTCCACAGCAGCAGGTCCTCGGGGATGGCCAGGAAGGGCGTATTGACCCCGCCATCGACGTGCATGTCCTGCACCACCTGACCCTGAGGTGTCATCCCGGCGATCAGCACCGGCGGGAAGATGCCCGGAATGCTGGCGGAGGCCACGAGCACGTCGCGGAACAGCTGCAGGGCGTTCTCGTCGCCCTGGGTCGCCAGCACCCCCATGTCCCAGATGACCGTCTCCTCGGTGTCCAGATCGGTCGTGGCGACCAGCAGCCGGCGCCCCTTGGCGTGTTCGGCGGCGATGGCGCGCAGCAGCTCCGGCGTCACGTTCTTGTCGACCAGATCGCGCAACACGCGGGAGCTGAACAGGCTGGGCCCCAGCAGGGCCGAGAAGGTGCGGGCGCTGAGCAGGCCGTTTGTACCGCCGCCGACATAGGCTTCGCGCAGTTCGTCGTCCCACTCGGGTCCGAGGAAGGCGAAGGGGGCGGCCAGGGCGCCGGTGCTGACCCCGGTGACCACGCTGAACGTCGGCCGGTCACCGCGCTGGGTCCAGCCCACCACGACCCCGGCGCCGTAGGCCCCGTTCGCCCCGCCGCCCGACAGGGCCAGGATGCTTTCATGCCCGCCCTCGGTGCTTAGCCGGTTCTGGATCAGATCGGCGAGGGCCTGGAGCTTCGCCGTGTCGCTTGAGCGGATGCGCGGATCCGCCACCGGGATCAGGGCTTCCGGCGCGATCCTCAGTGGCCCCTCGGGCCTGGCCAGGGTCCCGCACCCGGCCAGCATCAGGGCGCTCAACAGCGTAAGGGCCAGAACGGTCCTGCGGATCATCGACATTGCCCTTCCAGAGGCGGTTTTCAGACGCCGAGCTTACCGCGAATTCACGACACAAACGCGGTCAGGCCCTTGCTTGCTGCAACGCACAGCTTCAGCATTGGATCATCATGATCCGACTGATCCTCAACATCCTCTGGTTCATCTTCGGCGGCTGGGTTTCCGGCCTGCTCTGGCTGCTGGGCGGGGCCGTCCTGGCCCTGACCATCGTCGGCCTGCCCTGGACCTTCGCGGCCTGGCGCATCGCCAGCTATTCCTTCTGGCCCTTCGGCCGCGAGGTCGTCTGGCAGGACGAACTTCAGGTCGGTGGCGGCTGCCTCGGCCTGCCGCTGAACATCATCTGGTTCGTCTTCGCCGGCTGGTACATCGCCCTGTCGCACCTGATCATCGCGGTCGCCGAGTTCGTCTCGATCATCGGCATCCCGTTCGCGCTCAAGGACCTTGAACTGGCCAAACTGGCCCTCGCCCCCGTCGGCCGCACCATCCGCGACAAGTAGGGCGGCTCAGTCGTCCTTCAGCAGGACCTCCAGCATGGTCTCCCGGCGGTTCAGGAAGTTCCGGGTGACCTGATAGTGGTCGGTGTCCTCATACTCGACCCGGTCCAGACCGAACTGCGAGGTCTGATAGATCCAGGCGTTGGGATAGCCCAGCAGGATCGGCGAAT
This sequence comes from Brevundimonas sp. ALps5, assembly GCF_058681645.1. Classification (NCBI taxonomy): domain Bacteria; kingdom Pseudomonadati; phylum Pseudomonadota; class Alphaproteobacteria; order Caulobacterales; family Caulobacteraceae; genus Brevundimonas; species Brevundimonas sp. ALps5. The sequence continues at coordinate 3,639,155 of NZ_CM178744.1, forward strand.
GGGTGGCGATGATCAGCTGCGACCGCGCCAGCACCAATTCGTGCATCTTGGCCAGGAACGACAGCTGCCGCGTCGGCGACAGGGCGGCCTCGGGTTCATCGAGGATATAGAGTCCATCTCCGCCGAACCGGTTCTCGAACAGGGCGAAGAAGCTCTCGCCATGCGACTGTTGGTGCAGGGATTTGCCGCCATAGCTGTTGATGACCGGCGGAGCCGGCGCCGGCTCCGCATCCAGCCGCTCGATCTCGGACGCCACGTTGAAATAGCTCTCCGCCCGCAGGAAGAAGCCGTCCCGCGCGCGGATGGCCGATCGTACCGGCCGGACAAACCGATGCAGCGGCGAATGGGCCTCGTGCGTCGAGAAGCTGAAGTTCTTCGTCCCGCCCTCGGCGTTGAACCCCCAGGCCACAGCCAGGGCCTCGATCAGGGTCGACTTGCCCGAGCCGTTCTCCCCGACCAGGAAGGTGACGTTCGGGTGGAACTCCAGACTGTGCAGCGACCGCACCGCCGGCAGGTTGAACGGATAGGCGGCCTCGTCCCAGCCCTCCCGCCGTTCGAACAGGGCCTCAATCCAGTAGGGGCGGGTGAGGGCGGTCATCTCAGAAGCCGGTGAACAGCCGGTCGAGTGCGCGGCGGATGTCGTCTTCGTGACCCCGGATGTCTCCGACGCTGTGCTTGAGTTGTGACTGACGTATGGGCGCCATCTCCGCCAGCGACAGGTGCAGCACCTCATCTCCAAGTCTCACCGCGACGGAGACCCGCGTGAAGTCCCCGCTCTTCGGCTCACGGATCAGCGGCGCCACAAGCGCGGTGTGCATGGACTCAAGGAAGTGCGACTGCATCACGACGACGAAAGGCGCGGCGACACGGGAGCGCGGCGAGGGGTTCTCGAAAACGGAGAACTGACGCGTCACCAGGTGCGGAAGTCTTCGCCGAAGACACCATCGCGCTCAACACGCTTTCTGTGCGCTTCGATAGCCTCTGCGTTCTCTTCGGCCCAGCGCTTCGCCCGGGCCTCGGCGCCCGCGGGATCGACCTTCTGCAGATACAGCCGCAGCGTCCGCTCATCCACGCAGGTGACGTCGATGCCGAGTCGAGCGGCCTGCTCCAGCAGCTCCGGTTCGATCTCGATCTTCTTCAGCACGGGCTCGGCCATGCCGATAGTCTACTGCGAAAGAGCCCCGCGTGCGAGCGCTCTGGCTGCCGTGCTTGAGAAGACCGCCGTCACGCCCCGATCCCGCGCCATTCCAGAAGACCCGGCAAGGGCGTGGCCGCATAGTCTAGCTGCAGCACCCGCCGCCGTCGGTCACCGACGGATCGGGCCGACATATGCAGGATCGGCGTCGAATAGGCCCAGACGTCGCCGGGCGCGGCTTCGCAGACGAGGTTGGGGCCGTCCGCTGCTCGCTCCGCGGCCTCGTTCGCCGGCACGAGGCCGAGGCGATGCGACCCGAGAGCGACGACCAGCGGGGCGTTCCCGGCGTCGACCGGATCGAGATGCAGCCTCAGGGTCGCCATGCCCTTCAGAACCGAGACCGGCGGCGCGACGTGCGGCACGCCATCCTTCGTCGACCATGGGCTGAAGCCGGGCGTCTCATGGCGTTCGCGCACAGGAATGGTCCGGTCCTGATGCCAGGCGACGATCCAGTTGGCGTTTGGGCTCTTGTCGAAAAGCACAGCCCGCACCGGTCTGGCGTCCGGTCCGATCAGGCGCGCCGCGACCCGGCCGACCGGGCCCTCTGCCGCCAGAAGGGCAGCCAGCTCCGGATCGACCCGCAGCCGCGTCCCCGGTCGCCCGATGATCTGCGGCTCGAGCCGTTCGGCCAGCGCTGTCGCTTCGGTCCGGGTCAGGACGCCGCCGAACAGCCGCGCCCCATCCCGGTTGAAGTCGAGATCCGAAACCTCGCCCAAGGTCTCAGCCCGGCGAGATCATCTTCTCGGGGCGCACGGCCTCGTCGAACTCGGCGTCGGTCAGATAGCCGCCGCCGACGGCTTCCTGACGAAGGGTAGTGCCGTTCTTGTGCGCGGTCTTGGCGATCTTGGCGCAGATGTCATAGCCGAGCTTGCCGTTCAGGGCGGTGACCAGCATCAGGGAGTTGTTCAGGCCGCGGGCGATGTTGTCCTCGCGCGCCTCGATGCCGACCACGCAGTTGTCGGTGAAGCTGATCGCCGCATCGGCCATCAGGCGCACCGACTGAAGGAAGTTGTAGGCCATGACCGGGTTGTAGACGTTCAGCTCGAAATGGCCTTGCGAACCGGCGAAGGTCAGGGCGGCGTTGTTGCCGAAGATCTGCACGCAGACCTGGGTCAGGGCCTCGCACTGGGTTGGGTTGACCTTGCCCGGCATGATCGAGGAGCCCGGCTCGTTCTCCGGCAAGGCCAGTTCGCCCAGACCCGAACGCGGGCCGGAGCCCAGGAAGCGGATGTCGTTGGCGATCTTGAACAGCGACGCGGCCACCGTGTTGATGGCGCCGTGCGAGAAGACCATGGCGTCATGGGCGGCCAGGGCCTCGAACTTGTTCGGGGCGGTCGTGAAGGGCAGGCCGGTGATGGCGGCGATCTGGGCCGCGACCTTCTCGGCGAAACCGATGGGGGCGTTCAGGCCGGTGCCGACCGCGGTGCCGCCCTGGGCCAGCTCCATCAGGGCCGGCAGGGTCTGTTCGATGCGCTTGATGCCGTTCTCGACCTGCTGCGCATAGCCACCGAACTCCTGACCGAGGGTCAGGGGCGTGGCGTCCTGGGTGTGGGTCCGGCCGATCTTGATGATGTGGGCCCAGGCGTCCGACTTGGCCTTCAGGGCCGCGTGCAGGTGCTTCAGGGCCGGCAGCAGTTCCTTGACCACCTGTTCGGCGCAGGCGACGTGCATGGCCGTGGGATAGGTGTCGTTGGACGACTGGCTCATATTGACGTGGTCGTTGGGGTGGACCGGCTTCTTGGAGCCCATCTCCCCGCCCAGCATCTCGATGGCGCGGTTCGAGATCACCTCATTGGCGTTCATGTTCGACTGGGTGCCCGACCCGGTCTGCCAGACCACCAGCGGGAAGTGGTCGTTCAGCTTGCCCTCGATGACTTCATTGGCGGCGCCGATGATGGCGTCGGCCAGTTTCGGGTCCAGCTTGCCCAGCGCCATATTGGTTTCGGCGGCGGCGCGCTTGACGATGCCCAGGGCGCGCACGACGGGCAGGGGTTGCTTCTCCCAGCCGATCTTGAAGTTGCCCAGCGACCGCTGCGCCTGGGCGCCCCAGTACTTCGAATTATCGACCTCGATGGGGCCGAAGGTGTCGGTTTCTGTGCGGAAGCTGGTCATGCGCGGACAGGGCTCTCAGGCGTGGCGAAAAGATTGGGCGGGAAGATGCCGGGGGGTGTAGCACGGGTGGGCGAGGGGGCAAGGACGGAGCGATTCCTCATGCTGACGGCGATCATTCTGGCCGGGCTTCTGGCCCAAACCGCGCCCGAGGCGGCCCCGGCGGCTGAAGCGCGCGTCATCATCCACACCGACCGGGGCGACATCGCCGTGACGCTGGACGCCGCCCATGCCCCGACCACCACCTGCAACTTCCTGCGCTATGTCGAGGCGGGCCGGTATCGCGACGCCCGCTTCTTCCGCACCGTCGTCAGCCAGACCAACGCCAACCCCCATCCCATCGACGTCATCCAGGCCGAGACCACCGGTGGCAGCGACGACCCCGGCTTCGGCCCCATCGTGCTGGAACGCACCCGCGACACGGGCCTCAGCCACCTCGCCGGGACCCTCTCCATGGCGCGCGGCGGGCCGGACAGCGCGACCAGCAGCTTCTTCATCGTGACCCAGGACACACCCGCGCTCGACTTCGGCGGCGGCCGCAACCCCGACGGTCAGGGCTTCGCCGCCTTCGGCCGCGTCACCTCGGGCCTCGACATCGCCCGCGCCATCCAGGCCTCGCCCGCCGAGGCTGAACAGCTTAAGCCGCCGGTGAAGATCGGCTCGGTCGAGATGATCGGTGCGGCGCCGGCCGTGTGTCGTCACTGATGCTCAACGACGGCTGGATCGGGACCGGCAAGGTCCGGGCGCGCGAGACCGGCGACGTCGTCGAGATCACCATCGACGGCCTGACCACCCAGGCGAAATACTACAAGCCCCTGGTCTATGAGTTTATGCGCAAGGAATGGCCGTCGCGGCCGTCCTGGGGCGACTATGTCGTCGAGATCATCATGGAGCATGTCGGCGATCCGCCCTGGATGGACCTCGACAATCTGGCCAAGGCCCTGCTCGACGCCATCAAGGGCTATCTGTTCCACGACGACAGTCAGGTCGCCCGCCTGCTGGTCGAACGCCGCGAGGGCGACCGCGAACGGATCACGATCCGGAGCTTCCCCCGCAAGGGTTAGGGGGCGATACGCATCCCCAGCAGCGAGGACGCGGACAGTTCCGGCGCCACGATGGCGAGGTCATAGCCGCGAATGAGCTCACGCCATTCCGGCGTCAGGGCTTCCAGATCGGCGCTGCGCAATGCGCGCAGATCCACCAGGAACCAGTCGCCCGACGCCATGTCCGACGGCCGGGCCAGCGTCACATCCTTGCGCCAGTCGCTGTCCTCGGCCGTCGTCGCGTCGAACGCGTGCACCCGAGCTGGCCGACCGACCCCGTTGTATCCGCCCTCAGAGCCCCTGGCGCCGACGACGATCATGTTGATGGATTGCACGCCCGCTCCGTCGGCGTGTTCCGCGATGTAGTTGCCCAGGTCGCGCTGGGTGAGCGGGTTGTAGCCCTTGTACATATGGTTGGCGCCGAACTTCATCAGAAGGCGCGCCTGCGGCGCCTCGGCCAGATGAGCCTCCAGCGTCCGCTTCATCAGCCGCACCCGGCGCCCGTTCGGATCGCCGGTGCGGGACCGCGACGCCTGATAGATGGCGCGGGTTTCGCGCAGGGCGGCGAACAGCGCCTTCACCCGGTCGCCGCCGTCCTGATCGATGGCCGCGCCGGCCTGATCCAGCGTGGCGTCGTCAGCCTTGAGCAGGAACAGATCGAACGGCGAACCGGAGGTCAGCGCGGCCTGTACCGCCGTCCGCTCCTGTTCGGCCAGGGCTTCGATCTGCGCGCGTGCCAGCGGTCCCGGACCGGCCGCCAGCATCTGTTCGAACATATAGCCGCTGACGCCCAGGAACTCCTGATCCAGTCCCCACAGCTGGAAGTCCGGCCCGGCCGCAGCAGCGCAATCGGCCGCCATCTGGTTCTCGTCGCGGCTGCTGTAGAAGGCCATCACGTCGGGATGGGCGGTTACGAAGTCAGCCATCTGCTCTTCCCGGTCCGGTGCTCTCAGCCGCGCATCGACCGCGGCGGCGGCTTCCGGCCCGGTCTCGATGGCCATGGCCGTCAGGCCGCCCGGCGCCATCAATCGGCAGACGTTGGTGGTGAAGACGGGGATCTCGCGCGAAAAATGGCTCTCGCCGATGAGCACGTAGCGGCTGGCGCCGATGGCGTCCGACAGGATCGTGGCCCCCGGGCCCGAGAAGCCTTCCGGCCGGACGGTCAGCGGCGACCCCGCCTGCGCCAGACGCTCGGCGAAGGTGACCGGCGCGACGGTCTGCGCCTGGGCGGAAGCCGCGCACAGGCCTGCGAGCGCCAAGGCCGACGCCATCGATTTCAGAATCATACAAACGCCCCACACAATGTAGGGGCGTGTTTGCGGTGAACGCCGAAAACCACAAGTTAAATCGTGGATAGACCCGGTGGGGTTCACCCCGCCGGTCGGGCGGATGCGGCGGCCGCTACCGTCGCCGCCGCCCCTCCCGGCGGCGCCTGGGGCGTGAACCTCAGTGTCGGCATCAGGAACTGCAGGGTCGAGCCGATCGAGACCTGGGGCTCGGAGCCCGGCGTCAGGTCCTCGGCCTCCTCGCGCCGCTTGACGCAGGCCCGGGCCGAATTGGCCAGGGCGATGAAGTCCGAGGCCGTCGGCAGGCTCTCGATCACGCAGCCGTCGAAATAGGGATAGGTCGCATCGGCGCCGCAGCCGAAGGATGTCCGGTCGCGCCGGGCAGCTGTGATGATCATCCTGTTCGGCGCCGCCAGTCCGTCGACGAAGATGCCGGAATAACAGGCCGAGACCACCAGCACCGTCGGCCGGTCCGGGCACCAGTTGCGGATCAGCTGGGCCATCATGGTCGGGTTGATCTCCCGGTCCGGCCCGAACACCATCCCCTCGGGCGCCCCGTGGGAGGTGAAGTAGATCAGACAGCCCTTCGTCGCTCGCGCCGTCGTCGCCCCGATCGCCTCCAGGGCCTCGCGCGCGGTGGTCGGATGGGCGACATCGGGCCTCAGGGTCGCGTCATACATGTCGGCCCGGCTGAACCCGGCCTTCAGGAAGCCGGCGACCAGATCGCGCCGTGCATTGTCAAAGGCCTGGATCGGCTCGCCGTGCCCGCGCCAGTCCCCGGCGACGATCACCGAGGCCCAGCCGGCGAAGCGGCTCGGCGGCTGGCTCGTGGCCACTGGACTGGTCTGGGCGGCGCAGGGCAGGGCGTGGGTCAGCAGCGCCAGGCTCAAAAGCACCGTCAGGATTCGCCGCACGCTCAAAAACCCGCTCCCCAGGAAGGCTCGAACAGGCTCAGAGTATCGGCGTTATCGCGTCTGGAAAGCCCCGCCGGCGGGGTTCACGGACTATTTTTTGCGGAACTGGTCCAGGGACACGACCTTGGGGCCCGCGTCCTCGCCGTCCTCGGAGGGCACGGCCGCCGGCCGCGTCGGTTCGGGCGTCAGGGCCACGACCGGCTCCGGCACCGTCTCCGGCGCCTCGAACTGGAGCAGGAACTGCACGCTCGGGTCATAGAAGCGGGTGACGGCGTTATAGGGCACGGTCAGCACCTTGGGCATGCCGCCGAACTTCAGCATCACCGAGAACAGGTCGTGCTCGACCGCCAGGTCCCAGTACTGGTGCTGCAGGACGATGGTCATCTCGTCCGGATATTTGGCCAGGACGTCGGGAGGCACGCTGACGCCGCGCCCGCGCGTCTTGAAGGTGATGTAGAAGTGATGCTCGCCGGGGATGCCGCTCGGGCTGGCGGCGCGTTCGAGCGCGGACCGGATCACGCCACGCAGCGCGTCCTGGGCCAACGCCTCATAGTGCATCTCGTCGACCGGGGGGGTGTCTTCCGCCATCTGATCCTCAGCGTCTGTGACGTGTCTGATAACCGCGCAGGTCGGCGGGCGAAAGACGGGAAACAGGTTAAGCGCCGGGTTTCTGTTCGCAGGCGCCTTGAAGGAAAGCGCCGGGATTCTGTTGGCAGGCTCCCGGCAGGCCCCGCCTGAGGATCTGAACCCTCAGGACTTAAGTGTTCGAAATCAACCGAACCGCATTACGCGGCGAGGCGGACTTCTCCAGCGAAGTTATCGTTCGCAGTTAGAAAATGGCCCGATACGGTGGGCCAGGACGGGCGAAAGCAGTCTTCTTTACACGTCCGTCGATGCTAGTCGGCCCCGCATCTCCCGCCGATAACCGGGAGCGATTGGTGGAGCCGCCGGGAATCGCACCCGGGTCCGGTCCGCTTATTACAAGCGCGTTTATCGCCATAGTCCGGGCGAACCCGGACAAACCCCATATAGTCCCTGCCGCGCCGGGGACCAATATCGCCGTCGCATTTTCATGGTCCGCGACTTCTTGCTCGGCGACGCGGCCGCGGGCGGCAGGCCCTATGATCCGGCCCGGGTTTCAGCCGCCATCGCGCTGGTTGCGGCTGACGGCGTCGCGGTTGTTGCGGGCGTTCTCGCGGATCGCATCCCATTCCGCCCGGGTGTGACAGACGCGCTCCATGCGCCGCGAGCCTTCGATCGGCTGACGCCGGCAGATCTGCTCGGGCTCGACCGTGTCGACGGGCGGGGCGGCCGTCGGGGCTGACGCCGGAGCCGGCGCGGGGACAGGGGTTGGGGCAGGCGTCGGATTGGGCGCGGCTTGCTGGCCGGCGGAGAGGGCGAAGGCGACGAGGGCGGCGGCGATCATCAGACAACTCCGTGTGGTGGGTGAACACGCAAACGTTGTTGCCGTCAAAAGGCGCAATTACGGCGAAGCTTGGCTGAAACTCAGGCGTTCTGCACGGATTACAGACATTTAAGAATCACGCCGGCGCCGGGCGTTTCGCGCTCCATTCGCCACCCGCCAAACCGCTCGCTCGAGACGCGCGGCGGTCTTTATGGTCAAGCTTTGTTGCTGTTGGTTGAACCTCGTTATATCCGGGGTTGCATAATGCGATCCAATTGCAAAATTCTGTAACTTCCGCCCGCCTTTGGGCGAGATTTAGCATCTCGTTAGGGAGTTTCCGGCCCCATGGGCATCTCCCTAGTCGTCGAGATTTACACATGTTTTTCCCTGATCGAGCCAAGGATGCCGCCCTGCGCCAGGTGCGCGAACTCCAGGCCCTGGCCAATGCCATGGACCGGTCCCAGGCGGTGATCGAGTTTCGGCTCGACGGAACCATTCTTCAGGCCAACGCCAACTTCCTCGGCGCTCTCGGTTATTCGGCTGAGGAGGTGGTGGGACGTCACCACAGCATGTTCCTGCCGGCGGGCGAGGCCGAGACGGTCGAGTACCGCGCCTTCTGGGCCGAGCTGAACCGGGGCGAGTTCATCGCCCGCAAATTCCTGCGGGTCGGCAAGAACGGACGCCAGGTCTGGATCCAGGCCTCCTACAACCCGGTGCTGGATGAGCACGGCAAGCCGATCAAGGTCATCAAGTTCGCCACCGACGTCACGGCGCAGGAACTTGAGGCGGCGCGCCAGATCGCCGCGCGCGACGCCGCCGAGGCCGAGCAGTCGGGCGTGGTCACCGCCCTGGCCAATGGGCTGAAGGCCCTGGCGGGGGGCGATCTGACGACCAGCATCCAGGCCGCCTTCGAGGGCCGCTATCTGCAACTCAAGACCGACTTCAACGCCGCCGTCGACAGCCTGCGTCAGGCGATGAACGGCATCACCGAGGCCACCGCCGGGCTTCGCACCGGCTCCGACGAGATCGCGAGCGCCTCCGACGACCTGTCGCGCCGCACCGAACAGCAGGCCGCCTCCCTGGAAGAGACCGCCGCCGCCCTCGACGAGATCACCGCCACGGTCAGACGCAGCGCCGAGGGCGCCAAACAGGCCGCGACCTCCGCCGGCGAAGCCCGCTCGGACGCCACCCGCTCGGGCGACGTGATGCGCGACGCCGTCGCGGCCATGAGCCAGATCGAACAGAGCTCGGCCCAGATCAACCAGATCATCGGCGTCATCGACGAGATCGCCTTCCAGACCAATCTGCTGGCGCTCAACGCCGGGGTCGAGGCGGCGCGGGCAGGGGACGCCGGTCGCGGCTTCGCCGTCGTGGCCTCCGAGGTCCGCGCTCTCGCCCAACGCTCGGCCGAGGCGGCCAAGGAAATCAAGGTCCTGATTTCGGCCTCCAGCGCCCAGGTCTCCCAAGGCGTGCGCCTGGTCGGTGAGACCGGGGCGGCCCTGGACCACATCGTCGAAAGCGTCGCCGAGATCGACACCCTGATCTCGGAAATCGCCGCCTCCTCGCAGGAGCAGGCGATCGGCCTCAGCCAGGTCAACACCGCCGTCAACCAGATGGATCAGGTCACTCAGCAGAACGCCGCCATGGTCGAACAGGCCACCGCCGCCGCCACCAGTCTGAAGACCGAGGCCAATCATCTGGCCGAACTCGTGGCCCGGTTCGAGACCGGCGCCCGGGGCCGCCCCGCCCAACATCACCCCGCCCAATATCGCACCGCCCAGCCGGCTCGCCCGGCGACCGCTCGCCCGGCCCCGGCGCGGCCTCCGGTCGCTGAGGCCCAGCAACGCGTCGTCGCCTTCGCCCGCAGCGGCGGCGCGGCCCTCGCGGACGGCTGGGAGGAGTTCTAGGCCGCTCGCGTCAGGCGCGCGGCCAGTCCGGGGTCTGGTTCCGGAACCAGGTCAGCTGGCGCTTGGCGTAGTTGCGCGTCGCCTGCCGCACCTGATCGATGGCCGTGTCCAGCGATACCTCTCCGGCCAGATGGCTGGCGAACTCCCTGACCCCCACCGCCTTCATCGCCGGCAGGACCGGATCGAGGCCGCGCGCCGACAGGGCCTTCACCTCGTCCAGCGCTCCCTGTTCGACCATGACCGCCACCCGGGCGTCGCAGTTGGCGTACAGCGCCGCCCGCTCCGGCTCGACCACGATCCGCTCATAGGTGCGGGGCTCCAGCAGCGGCTTCGTCGAGGCCTGCCAGTCCGACAGCGAGCGATCCGTCGCCCGCGCCACCGCCCAGGCCCGCGTCAGCCTCTGCCGGTCTCCCGGCGCGATGGCCGCCGCGGCGGGCGGATCGAAGGCCGTCAGCCTCAGCCTGAAAGCGTCCTCGCCCTCGGTGTCATAAAGCGCCCCGGCCTCCTCGCGCGCCGCAAGCGGGATCTCAGGAATATCGGCCAACCCCTTGGTCAGGGACGTGAAATACAGGCCCGTGCCGCCGACGATCAGGGCAGGACGCCCCTCGGCCCGCAGCTCGGCCAGCAGCGGCAGGATGGCCCGGGTCCAGCGCCCCACCGACCAGGCGTCGGCGGCGTCCGCGACGCCGTACAGCCGATGCTCGGCCTGCGCCTCCTCCTCGACCGAGGGCCGGGCGCTCAGCACGCGCAGATCGGCATAGAGCTGCTGGCTGTCGGCGTTCAGGATCATGGCCCCGCTCTCGGCCGCCAGCCTGAGCGCCAGCTTCGACTTGCCCGAGGCGGTCGGTCCGGCGATCAGGGTTATCAGGGGTCGGGACAAAGGAAGGCTCGCAGCGGGGGCCTTCCGGCGATAGAAGCAGCCGTCTTCGCCTGCAAGCTTGAGAACAAGCCTTTGATCGATCGTGCTTCCGTAATCGCCGTCCTCGACGCCATCCCCGACCCGAAGTCGGGGCAGGGGCTGGTCGCCTCGGGCCTGGCCAAGGGGCTGACCGTCGCCGACGACCGCGCCGGTTTCGCCATGGAGGTCGCCGTCGCCGACGCCGCCCTCTACGCCCCCGTGCGCGACGCGGCCGAGGCGGCGCTCCGGGCCATGCCGGGCATGACCCGCGTCTCCGTCATCCTGACCGCCGAGGCCGCCCCGGCGCAGGAGCCCCGCCGCACCGCCGGCCTGTCCTCGGCCGCCATCGACCAGACCCGGGCCAAGGCCCCGGTCCCGACCGATCGCCCCGCCCACGTCCGCCGCGTCCTGGCCGTGGCCAGCGGCAAGGGCGGGGTCGGCAAGTCGACCGTCGCGGTCAACCTCGCCGCCGCCCTGTCCGCGCGCGGTTTGTCGGTGGGCGTCCTCGACGCCGACGTCTACGGTCCCTCCCTGCCGACCATGCTCGGCCTGTCGGGCAAGCCCGGCTATGAGGACGGCGCCATCGTTCCGCACGAAGCCCACGGCCTGAAGGCCATGTCGGTCGGCCTGCTGACCGGCGCCGCCGACGCCATGGTGTGGCGCGGCCCCATGGCCTCCCAGGCCCTGACCCAGATGCTGACCCAGACCCGTTGGGGAACCGAGGACAAACCGCTCGACGTCCTCGTCGTCGATCTTCCGCCCGGCACCGGCGACGTCCAGCTGACCCTGATCCAGAAGACCCCGCTCGACGGCGCCGTCATCGTCTCCACCCCGCAGGAGGTGGCCCTCGCCGACGCCCGCCGCGCCCACGCCCTGTTCCGGAAGGTCAATGTCCCGACCCTGGGCCTGATCGAGAACATGACCGGCGACATCTTCGGCAAGGGCGGCGCCGAGGCCGAGGCCGCGCGTCTCGAGGTCCCGTATCTGGGCGACCTTCCCCTGACCGCCGCCGTCCGTCAGGGCGGGGACGCCGGAACCCCCGTGGTGGTAGCCGAGCCGCAAGGCGACATCGCCACCCGCTTCGCCGCCTTCGCCGCCGCCGTCAGCGCCGCCCTTGGTCTCTGACGCGCCCTGACGGCGGCCGGCGTCGCTGTTGCACATCGTTCACGGAACGCTAGTCTCGCCCCTGCGGTGAGCGACAGACCTCCCGCGCCCGGGGGGGCTCGTTCATGGAGGCGGCGTCGATCGACGACGGAATGGCGCGTGGCGAAGGCCCGTCGCGCAACCGCGTCTCGCGTCGCCTGATCCTCTATGTCCACGGCTTCGATCCGCGCGGCCCGGGCATCGTCCATGCTCTCCAGCGCGAGGACGCCGTCCGCGAAAGCGCTCGCCCCGACCGCACCCTGACCGTCGGTCCGCGCCGGCGCCAGTCCAACGCCAGCGCCTGGTCCGTCGAGGCCGTCTGGCCCGAGGGGCAGGTCGCCAACACCTTCGTCGCCCTGCGCTGGGACGATCTGGTCCGCTCGCGCTGGGACCGGACCCTGACCGGGCAGGCGAGGGGCCTCATGCGCTGGGTCTCCGCCTATCTCCGCACCGGTGCGATGGAGGCGCTGGTCGGCGCCTCGCGCACCATGGCCATCGGCGCCCTCGCCCTGCCGGTCGTGGTCGCAGCCTTCCTGCTGGCCGGGCTGATCGTCATCGTCGCCGTCGGCTTCGGTCTGGCAGCCGTCGCCGCCGCCTTCGGCCTGCCGCCCTGGCTCGGTCTGGCGGCTCCGGGCCTCGTCCTCCTCCTGCCGGACCTCTGGCGGCGGCTGGATGCGAAGGTGAACCTCTGCTGGCTCGGCCGCGGTCATCTGCACATGGTGGAGCTGTCGCAAGGCGCGATCCCCAGCCTCGACGCCCGTATCGACGCCTTCGCCGATCGCCTGCTTCATGAAGCGAAATCAGGCGATTGGGACGAAATCCTGATAATCGGTCACAGCTCAGGCTCCATCCACGCCGCCGACTTGACCGGCCGCGCCTTGCAACGCGATCCCACGCTCGGCCGGGTCGGTCCGGGTGTCGCACTGATCACCCTGGGCCACTGCATGCCCGGCTATTCCATGGTCGGCCCGACCCCCGTCTACGCCGCCGCGCTCGCCGCCCTGGCCGAGGCTCGCCAGATCCGCTGGCTCGACATCACCGCCGCCGCCGATCCCGGAGCGGGCGGCGCCTGGTCGCCGCTCAGGCATTCGCCGTACGACGAGGCCCGGGTCGAACGCCGCTCGCCCCGTTTCCACAAGGCCCTGTCGCCCGAGGCCTTCCGCGCCCTCAAGGCCGACCCCATGGCCTACCATTTCCAGTATATGCGGGCCTGCGACGACCCCGCCGTCTATGACTGGACCCGGCTGGCCTTCGGTCCCGACGCTTTCTCCAGAGCGGGCGCCCGGTGAGCCATTTCATCCCGCCCAAGCCCGCCGCCCTGTCCGAGAAGCCCGGCCTGATCGCCCGTATCCGCGCCAGCGTTCGCTCCAGCCTCGCCCTGTTCCAGGCCGCAGCTACGACGGCCTCGCCGTCAGCCGCTTCTCCATCCCGACCTTCCCAAGCCTGAAACGCCGCTGGCTCTACACCGTCCGCGATCCGGCCCAGGTGCGCGAGATGCTGGTCGCCCGCCCCAACGACTTCCCCAAGAGCGTCATGATGGGCCGGATGCTGCGCAGCCTGACCGGCGACAGCATCTTCACCACCAACGGCGCGGTCTGGCGCCGCCAGCGCGACCTGATCGACCCGGCCCTGGAGCAGGCGCGCATCAAGGAAAGCTTCGAGCGCATGCGTCAGGCGGCCGACGCCGCCCTGATCGACCTCGAGGCCCGCCGGGCCCGCGACCCGGTCGTGCCCGTCTGTGACGCCATGACCCATTTCGCGGCCGATGTGATCTTCCGCACCATCTTCTCCGAGCCGATCGAGCCCCGGTCAGGCCGCCGCGCCTTCGCCGCCTTCAAGACCTTCCAGACCCTGGCCTACGCCCACGGCATGGTCCGGCTCAGCGGCCTGCCGACCCTGGTCTTCCCGGGCACGCTTCCCGCCATGTTCGCCGCCTGGCGCATCCGCCGGGTCATGGAGGCGCCGCTGAAGCGCCGTCTCGTCGCCCACTGCGCCGGCGCCCCCGCCCAGAACGACATCCTCGGGACCCTGTTGGCCAGCGGGGCCGGGCAGGCGGGCGGCTGCTTCTGCCCGCGCGAGCTGCTGGACCAGATCTGCATGATCTTCCTGGCGGGCCACGAGACCTCGGCCGCCGCCATGGCCTGGGCCCTCTATCTGCTGGCCAACAGCCCCGAGGATCAGGAGCGGGTCCGGCGCGAGGTGCTGGACGCCGCCGGCGATGGCCCGCTGGAGTTCGCCCATCTGCGCCGCCTCGACTTCACCCGCGACGTCTTCCGCGAGGCCATGCGGCTCTATCCGCCCGTGGCCTTCGTCGCCCGCGACACCACCCGCCCCGAATGCCTCGGCAAGCGCGAGGTCCAGCCCGACAGCGTGGTTTTCATCGCCCCCTGGCTGCTCCACCGCAACGCCGCCCTGTGGACGGCGCCCGACGAGTTCCGCCCCTGCCGCTTCGCCACCGAGGAAGGCCGCGCCTCCGCCAAATCCGCCTTCCTGCCCTTCAGCATGGGCGCCCGCGTCTGCCCCGGCGCCGCCTTCGCCCTCCAGGAAGGCGTGCTGATGCTGGCCATGGCCGTGCGGCGCTTCGCGCTTGAACCCGTTCCGGATCGCACGCCGGTTCCCTATGCGAAGATGACGCTGGGCTCGGCGAACGGTATCCATGTGCGGATGAAAGCACGCCTCCCATGATCGTCCTGGCCGTCACCGCCCTGCTGTTCCAGCAGGCCGCCCCTCCCATGCAGGACGTCATCGTCAAGGGCGGCGGCGAGCGGTACGCCAAGGAGATACGCGCCGATCTGCGCCATTGCCACGTCGCGCCCCAGCCCTTCACCCTCGCCGACGACTTCATCCTCGACGAGGTGGTGATCCCTCTTCAGGAGGCCGATCTCAGCGACGAACAGGTCGGGTGTCTGGCCAATCGCCGGGGCCTCGATGGCGTCTCGATGGTCTTCGCCAATCCGGAAGACGAGGCCCTGTATCGCCAGCGGTTCGCTCAACGGCCCGACCTCGTCGCGGCGCGGGCCACGATGATCGAGCAACAACGGCAGTGGCTCGGCGATCAGGGCCTTCTGGCCGACCTGCCGCGCTACGATCGCACCCGGCCCCTGTCCGTCTATACCACGGCGGTCGAGCGTCATTGCCGCGCCGAGCCGGGCTCTATCCTGAAGCCCGATGACGAGACCCGCGCCATCTCGTCGCCCGCGACCGGCGTCACCTATAACGACGCGACCCAATGCGTCTTCAACATCTTGATGCTCGCCCTTGCGGAGGGAAACGGCCCTGATCTCATCCTCGGCGAAGATCACGTTCCCTGAAGGCTTTCGCGAGATTTTTCCTCCAGACGGGTTTTCAAACGCAACCCTAATCGCCACCATGCCGGTTCCACACTCCAAGGAGCCTCCATGAGCGTCGACGCCCTGTTCCGGCCTTTCCAGGTCAAGTCCCTGAAACTGCCGAACCGCATCGTCATGGCGCCCATGACCCGGTCGTTCTCGCCGAACGGCATCCCGACCTCTGACGTCGCCGCCTACTACCGTCGTCGCGCCGAGGGCGGCGTCGGCCTGATCGTCACCGAGGGCACGGTCGTCGAACGTCCCGCCGCCCGCAACGACGCCCGCGTCCCCGTCTTCCACGGCGAGGCCCTGCCGGAATGGAAGAAGGTCGTCGATGACGTCCACGCCGCCGGCGGCCTGATCGCGCCCCAGATCTGGCATGTCGGCTCGGCCCGCGGCCAGGGCGCCGAGTGGGAGCCGCTGGGCAAGGTCGACAGCCCCTCGGGCCTCGTCGCCCCCGGCAAGCAGAAGTACGAGCCGATGACCGACGAGGACGTCGCCGATGTCATCGCCGCCTTCGGCGCCTCGGCCCGCGCGGCGAAGGAGATCGGCTTCGACGCCGTCGAGATCCACGGCGCCCACGGCTATCTGATCGACCAGTTCTTCTGGGGCGGTCTGAACGGCCGCGAGGACCGCTGGGGTGGCTCCACCATCGCCGACCGCGCCCGCTTCGGCGCCGAGGTGGTCAAGGCCGTGCGCGAGGGCATCGGCGAGGACATGGCCCTGATCCTGCGCCTGTCGCAGTGGAAGCAGCAGGACTACACCGCCCGCATCGCCGAGACGCCCGAGGGCCTGACCGAGTGGCTGACGCCCCTGTCGGACGCCGGCGTCGACGTCTTCCACTGCTCGCAGCGTCGCTTCTGGGAGCCCGAGTTCGAGGGTTCGGACCTCAACTTCGCCGGCTGGACGAAGAAGCTGATGGGCAAGCCCACCATCACCGTCGGCTCCGTCGGCCTGGACGGCGAGTTCATCGCGGCCTTCGGCGGCGAGGGCTCCAGGCCCGCCTCGCTGGATGGCCTGATCGAACGGCTGGAACGCGACGAGTTCGACCTCGTCGCCGTCGGCCGCGCCCTCCTGGCCGACCCCCACTGGGTCGACAAGATCCGCGACGGCCGCACCGACGAACTCCAGAACTTCGAACGCCAGGCGCTAGGGGTTCTGTACTGATCCTCCCCCAACGGGGGAGGGGGACCGCCCGCCGCTTGGCGGGTGGTGGAGGGGGCTGACCCGGACGCTCCGTTTGCATTGAGCCCCCTCCGTCTCCTCGCAAGGGCTCAGAGCCACCTCCCCCGATGGGGGAGGATCGCGTAGGCTGACGCCATGCTCCTCGCCGTTCTGATCACCACAGCCTGGCTCAGCCTGATCATCGGGCTGCGCTATCTGCTGATCGCCGGCGGCGTCTGGTTCGCGCTGTGGGGCAGGGGCGCGGGCCCCGGAACCGCCCTCAACCGCGCCGCACCCTCCCGTGCCCTGATCGCGCACGAGATCCGCTTCTCCCTCATTTCCACCCCCATCTACGCCCTCCCGGCCGCGATCGCGCTGGAGGCCTGGAAGGCGGGTGGGACGAAGCTCTACCTCGATCCGGGCTCCTGGCCGCTCTGGTGGCTGCCGGTCAGCTTCGTCCTGCTGCTGGTCGTGCAGGATGCGCACTACTACTGGACCCACCGACTGTTGCACCGGCGCGAGGTCTTCCGCTGGGCCCACGCCGCCCATCACCGCTCGCGTGAGCCTAGCCCCTTCGCCAGCTTCGCCTTCGATCCGGTCGAGGCCGCCCTGACCGCCTGGCTCCTGCCGGCCCTGACCTTCCTGATCCCGCTGAACGTCTGGATGCTGGCGCTGCTGCTCACGGTCATGACCGCCGCCGCCGTGATGAACCACGCCGGTCGTGAGCTCTGGCCCGACCGATGGGTCCGCTCAGGACCCGGCGCCCAGCTCATCACCGCCACCCACCACAGTCGCCACCACACCCATATGAAGACCAACTACGGCCTGTATTTCCGCTTCTGGGACCGGCTGTGCGGAACAGACGGGATGCCGGACAAACCCGGCCTCAAGTAGCGCGAACGCGCGGTAGGCCCACTTAAACGGGCTCCACCACCACCGCCGTGCCGTAAGCCAGAACCTCGGTGATCCCGTCCATGATCTCATTGGCGTCGTAGCGCATGGCGATGATGGCGTTGGCGCCCTGCTGCCGGGCGTGCTCGACCAGCTCGTCATAGGCCTCCTGCCGCGCCATCTCGGCCAGCTTCACATAGACCCCGACCTTGCCGCCGAAGATCGACTGCATGCCGCCGACCCAGTCGCTGATGGCGTTCCTCGACCGCACGGTGATGCCGCGCGTCATGCCGATGTGGCGCACGATGCGGTAGCCCGGCAGGTCGTTGGTGGTGGTGACCAGCATGATCTCTTTCTCCCTCAGAGCCGTTCCAGCACGCGGAAGGCGAAGGCGTGATCGTCCTTCTCTCCCGCCTCATGCCGTTCATTGGAAATCTCGCGCCAGCCGCTCTCGTCGAAGGCGGGGAAATGGGCGTCCCCCTCCGGCTCGGCCTCGACCTCGGTGATGTAGAGCCGCTTCGCCTTGGGCAGGGTGGCCTCGAAGATGGCCGTGCCGCCGATGACGCAGACCTCCGCCACGCCGTCGTCGACCGCCGTCTCGCGCGCGATGTCGATGGCCTCGTCCAGGCTGGCGCAGACCACGGCGCCGCGGGCCTTGCCCATCTCCTCGTAGGAGAGGTCGCGGGTCAGCACCAGGTTCAGCCGGCCGGGCAGGGGCTTCAGCGGCAGGCTCTCCCAGGTCGTGCGCCCCATGATGCAGGGCTTGCCCATGGTGATCGCCTTGAACGACTGCAGGTCCGAGCGCAGCTTCCACGGCAGGTCGCCGTCGCGGCCGATGACGCCGTTGCGCCCCCGCGCGACGACGAGGGCGATGTCGGGGATCAGCATGGGCGCCTCCGGTCTGCGGGCGCGCCGTCCGGCGCACCCTTCAAGACCTTTGCTTAGGCGTCCGGGTCCAGCACCCGCAAGCGAAACAGCAGTCCCGCGATCGCGGCGCCGACCAGCGGCGCGACGATGAACAGCCACAGCTGGCTGAGCGCCTGCCCCCCGACCAGCACCGCCGGCCCGAAGCTGCGCGCCGGATTGACCGAGACCCCCGTCACCTGAATGCCCACGATATGGATCACCGCCAGGGTGATGCCGATGGCGATCCCGGCGAACGGCGCCTCGCCCTTCGGTCCGGTGACGCCCAGGATGACCACCACGAAGATGGCCGTCGCCACGATCTCGAAGATCAGCGCGGCCTGTAGCGGATAGCCGCCCTGAACGCCCACGCCCCAGCCGTTCTGACCCAGGCTGGCGGTCCCCGTCTTGGCGATCAGCGACAGCAGGAAGGCCCCCAGCAGGGCGCCGAAGAACTGGGCGATCCAGTAGACCAGCATCTCCTTGCCGGTCATCCGCCCGGCGATGAACACGCCCAGCGACACCGCCGGATTGACGTGGCAGCCCGAGATCGGCCCGATGCCATAGGCCATGGCCACGATGGCGAAGCCGAACGCCAGGGCCACCGCCAGCTGGTCGAAGGGCGCCGGGCCCAGCACGGCCGCGCCACAGCCGAACAGCACCAGCACCATCGTGCCGAACAGCTCGGCCGAGAATTGCTTCACCATGGCGCCCTTCCAGAGGTACCGCCCGCCTGACACGAGCGACCCCAGAATGCGCTGTTCTCACGGTGGAGCTATCGGGTGTTCCCCGAGGCGGACCTCAGGGTTTCTGGCTCAGGCTTTCGGCTCCAGCCAGCGCAGCCATTTGCGCCGCATCGCCGCCTCCAGATCGATCCCGACCCGGTCGCAATAGATCAGCAGCATGCCCAGGACGTCCGCCGCCTCGTCGTGCAGGGCCTGCGTATCCGCCTCGCCGCGCGCCCGACCGCTCATCCGCAGATGCTCGGCCGTCAGCTCGCCCAGCTCCTCCTGCAGCTTGAGCAGGGCCCAGTCGCCCGACGCCGCCTTGTCGCGATCGATATCGTGCTCGCGCGCATAGATGTCCGAGATGCGGACGACGTCGTCGGACAGGCCCTTGAGATCCATCAGCGCCGCTCGATGGTCACGCCATCCGGTGCGGGCAGGGCGTTGAGCCGCGCCTTCGCCGCCGCATCGTCCAGCGCATAGGCGTCGAGGAAGTCCTCCGTCGCCTCGACCAACAGGGCCAGATCGGCCTCGTCGATGGTGCGGATCATGGCGTGGTCGGCGCCCGCGAAGGTGATCAGGGTCTTGTCCCCCGCCGGGCTGCGCTCGAACGGATGGCGATGATCGGTCGGGTCCGCGACGAAGTCCGGGACCACATCCTTGTCGCCGGTGACGACCATCAGCGGCTTGCTCAGGGCGTCATAGGTGTTCGGCTGGACCAGACCCGGGGTGTCGCCGGGCGTCGAGAAGGCGATAACCCCCTTCACATGCGGATCACCGATCGGCGGCATGACCGTCACGGCGCCGCCCTCCATCATCGCGATCAGGGAGCCGAAGGAATAGCCCGCCGCGATCAGCGGTTTGCCGTCATGATCCTTCCCAGCCACGCCGCGCGCCACCGCCACGTCCATGACCCGCGTCATGAAGGCCATCCGGCTGTCGTCGGTGTGCTGGGGATGCTGCTGCGAATCCAGATGCAGGGGCGCGATCACCGTGAAGCCGTGGTCGGCCCAGGCCGAGAAGACGCGTCCATAGCTGGCCGGCGCCCCGCCCCAGCCGTGGCTGAACACCACCACGCCCCGCTCCTGCGGCGCCGTCCAGACGCTCATGTCGATGGTCCGGCCGTCCGGAGAGGGAACCATCAGATGCGTCGCGGCGATCGCTGCCGGCGCGGCCGCTACGGGCGCCGTCTGGGCCATGGCCGCCGTCATCGGTGCGACGGACAGGAGCAGGCCGGCGGCCAGGACGCGGATCAGCATGGGTTGTTTCCGAGGCGAGGAGAAAGGCGGTTCAGACCGCGACGGCCGCCTTGATATGCGGCCAGGGCGCGTAGTCGGTCAGGGCGAAGTCGGCCAGCTCATAGGCGAACAGGTCGCGCTTCGGCGTGATCGTCATCGTCGGCAGGGGCAGGGGCTCGCGCGTCAGCTGCAGCTTCGCCTGTTCGACGTGGTTCAGGTACAGATGGGCGTCGCCGAACGTATGCACGAACTCGCCGGGCTCCAGCCCGACCACATTCGCCATCATCATGGTCAGCAGGGCGTACGACGCGATGTTGAACGGCACGCCCAAAAAGACGTCGGCCGAGCGCTGGTACAGCTGGCAGCTCAGCTTGCCGTCAGCGACGAAGAACTGGAACAGGCAGTGACAGGGCGGCAGGGCCATGTCCTCGATGTCGGCGGGGTTCCAGGCCGAGACGATGTGGCGGCGCCCGTTCGGATTGGTCTTCAGCCCCTCGATCAGGCGCTGGATCTGGTCGATGCTCTCGCCATTCGGCGCCGCCCACGACCGCCATTGCTTGCCGTACACCGGCCCCAGCTCGCCCTCGGCGTCGGCCCATTCGTTCCAGATCGAACAGCCGTTCTCCTGCAGCCAGCGCACATTGGTCTCGCCGCGCAGGAACCACAGCAGCTCGACGATGATCGACTTCAGATGCAGCTTCTTGGTTGTCAGCAGGGGGAAGCCCCTGGACAGATCAAAGCGGATCTGCCGCCCGAACACGCCCAGGGTTCCGGTCCCCGTCCGATCCCCGCGCTCGACCCCGTTCTCCAGGATGTCGCGCAGCAGGTTCAGATACTGACGCTCGGGATGGTCCGGAGCGGCGGCTTCGATCTGCAGATCGGCATGGGCGAGGGCGACGGTCATGGGGGGAGGATGCCGTTGATTCGCCTCGTCCGCACCCCGCCGATTCGTTTGCCCACAACAACGATACCCACGTCCGCTTCTGACGAACCGGCGTTCTATGATCTGCGAATGGAACACTGGCGCTACAACCCCGAAACCGACGCGGCTGATCAGGGAAATGTCTGGGACCTGGCCCGGCGCGAATATCTGTCCGGCATGCGGGCCATCGACATCTGCCGACGCTACGGCATGTCGTTGCGCTCCTTCCGCCTCAGGGCGCGGGTGGAGAAGTGGCGGCGCATCGACCGGCTGGATTGCGACGTCGAGCCCGAGGACGGCGAGTATCATCCCGACGACGACGTCGGCTTCGCCGACCTGGCCGATCAGGTCTTCCTCAACATCCGTCGCGCCATCGGCTCGCGCCGCGCCGCCGAGGCGGCGTCCTGGATGCGGCTGTTCGACAAACTGGCCCTGCGCGCCCAGGGCGAGGTCATGTCGGAGCTCCCCGACTTCCCGCCGCCGCCCGAGCCAGAACCCGAGCCGGAGCGCGAACCCCTACGCCTGACCCGTGTCGATATGCCGGAAAGCCTGAACGATTCCCGTTCAGTGGAGTCGGAACCTCAGGACGCCTGTGAGGCCTTGCACCTTTTGCACCCTGTTTTTTCCGAGTGCAAAACCGATCCCGATCCTGCCACCACGCCCGAGCGCGCGACACCGCCGGAGCCAGCGCCCGGCGCCGATCCGGCGGCCCCCACATCGGCCATACTCACCTCAGAAGCGCTCAAAGATATCCACCGCAAGGCCTTGCTTTTGCTTCGGTCCCGTCGCCTCGAACACGGCATCGGCGTCGCGGATATCGATGAGCAGCTGGCCGAGCTTGGCCCGGGGCCGTGAGCCTTGTCATCCCGGCGAAGGCCGGGACGGCTACCCCGCGAACCCGCCCCTATCCAGGAACGCCTGCTCCTCCGCCGTCGTCTCCCGGCCGAGCGCCCTGTTCCGGTGCGGAAACCGCCCGAACCTCACGATGATGTCGCGATGGATGACGGCGAACCAGTCCACGTCCGGGATTTCCGCGCCCAATCCCTTGTCGAGCAAAACCCGCAGCTCATCATGATCGGCCAGCCGCTCGGAATGCTCATAGGGCGTCAGGAAGAACTGCCGCATCTGCGGATCGACCGCGTCCAGATAGCCGCGCGCCACCGCCGCCCTGGCGAACATCAGCGCCAGCCCGTCGGTCGCGAAGGCGTGCCCGGTCTCGCGGAAGCTGTTCCGGGGATACTGGTCCAGCAGGATCATCAGCCCCAGCGCCCCCTCGGCCGTCTCCATCCAGCCGTCCAGCGCCCGCCGCGCCGCTGCCCAATGACCGTCGGCCAATGTCGTCCGGCACTGGTGGTCGAAGGCGTCATCCTTGGCGTACCAGAGCTTGGGTCCCGCCTCTTTCCAGAAGGCGATCACGTCGGAAGGCGATAGAAGACCGGTCATGACCCAATCTCTACCCGCTCCGCTCCCCGTCTTCCACGACCGCGACTGCGACCTGTCCATCATCCGCGGCAAGCGCGTCGCCGTCATCGGTTATGGCAGCCAGGGGCGGACCCATGCCCTGAATCTGCGCGACTCGGGCGTCGCCGACATCGTCATCGGCCTGAAGACCGGTTCGGCGACGCGGGCCAGGGCCCTCGCCGACGGCTTCAGGGTCGCCACGGCGGGAGAGGCCGCCTCGGGCGCCGAGGTCGTCGCCGTCATGGTCTCGGACGAGGCGCACCGCGATCTCTACCGCGACGAGCTGGAGCCGAACCTCAAGCCCGGCGCCGCCCTGATCTTCGCCCATGGCCTGTCGGTGCGTTTCGGCCTGGTCACGCCGCGCCCCGACCTCGACGTCATCCTCGATTCGCCCAAGGGCATCGGCCCGCGCATCCGCGATCTGTACGAAGCCGGGGAGGGCGTCTTCTGCCTGTTCGGCGTGCATCAGGACGCGACCGGCGGCGCCCATGCCCTGGGTCTCTCCTACGCGGCGGCCCTGGGCTGCGGCCGCAAGGGCATTCTGGAGACCACCTTCGCCGCCGAATGCGAATCGGACCTGTTCGGCGAACAGGTCGTCCTGTGCGGCGGGGTGGCCGAGCTGGTCGACGGCGCCTTCATGAAGCTGGTCAACGCCGGCTATCCGCCCGAGGTCGCCTGGTTCGAATGCTTCTATGAGCTCAAGCTGGTCACCGACCTGATGTATGAGCGCGGCATCGCCGGGGCCTTCGCCAAGATCTCCAATACGGCCGAGTACGGCGCCTATCTGACCGGCCCCCGCGTCATCGGCGAGGCCTCGCTCAAGGCCATGGACGGCGTCCTGTCCGATGTGCGCGACGGCTCCTTCGTGAAGCGCCTCATGGCCGACTACGACGCCGGCTCGCCCGAGCTTCTCGCCAACCGCAAGGCGCTGGGCCAACGCACCATCGAGGCCGTCGGCGCCCACCTGACGGAGGTCGCGTCCAAAGCCGGTAGCTGAAACGAAAAGAGCGCCCCTTGCGGGGCGCTCTTTCGATCGTATCCGGGGCTCGGGACCCCTGAAATCAAATGGTCGGAGTGAGAGGATTCGAACCTCCGACCCCTGCCTCCCGAAGGCAGTGCTCTACCAGACTGAGCCACACTCCGACTTTGAAGCGCGGCTTATAACGACGGGGTTTCGCCGCCGCAAGCAGCCAAATCGCAGAAGCGAAAATTGTCTGTTCTCTCGCGTGGAAGGCGCGGTGGACACTGGAGATTCGCTCCGTGGACAGCGTCCCGGGTCGCGTCAGAGGCCCGCCAATGCTGGAGTTTGAAGCAAGTTCAAAACCCCTGTTGCATCCCGGAACGGCTTGGCGTATCTGACCGCCTCCCGAGGGGGCAGCCCCTCAGGAACGCCGGACCTGCTGGGGAATGGTGTAATGGTAACACTCCGGTTTTTGGTACCGTCATTCTAGGTTCGAGTCCTAGTTCCCCAGCCATCCGCCCCTCCGGCGCCGTTTCCCCAAATCGTTGCGACCCGTTCTGACGGAGCCGTCTGTTAGACAGGCTTTCCGGGCGGCGCCTTGCACGCGCAGACGTTTTTTCCGGCGGCGGAATCGGCGGGCAGAAGCTCGCGTTCGAAGTCCGATGTTCTTCGTAACGCGCTGATTCGCTTATTTTCTGGGTCGGACACCGCGCGGACGCCAGTCCTTGGCCCGGGCCATCCACTGCTCGCCGCGCAGGCGCAGCCGCTCGCGCTCCTCGGGGCTGTCGGCGGCCACGGCCTGGGCGAAGCAGACCCGGGCCTGCTCGCGACAGGCCTCAGCGTCCAGACCCTGGCTTCCCGGGACCGTGGCGTCACGCGCCTCGCCGCCGCGGCGGTCGGGGCCTTCATAGCGGACCCTGGGTCCTGTCATCACCAGCACGCGGTTGCTCCGGTAGGCCAGCCCGACCCCCGGGATATCAATGACATAAGGCAGGACCGTCGGCTGTAGCACCTTGGTTAGGTCCGCGCCGTCCCGGCGGCCTCTATAACCAAAGACACGATGCGGCCGGGGCGGGGAGGCGGTATCCCTGATGCGCCGTCGGGGGACGGCGGGCGAGCCTGCGCCGCCGCGTCGCTAGTCTGGCGGCCGGCTCGCCCATTAGGCCCCTTTGAGGGCCCTTCCTTACAGTCTCAGTGGACGGCCTCGCCGGTCAGCGGCAGGCGGACGCGCACCCCGACCCCGGCGCCCGGCGCCGTCTCGATGGCCATGACCCCGCCCAGGTGCTCGACCAGCCCCTCGACCAGGGCCAGGCCGTCGCCGACCGTCAGGCTCGCGGCCCCCACGCCCGAATCACGCACCACCAGACTGACCCCGCCCGAGGCCTGGGAGCAGGCGATGGCGATCGAGCCCCGCGCGCCGTCGGGGAAGGCGTGCCGGGCCGCGTTGGAGACCAGCTCGTGGACGATGATGGCGAGCGGCAGGGCCTGGGTCTCGGACACGGCCGCATCGGCCGCCCGGACGTCTATCCGTACGCCGCGGTCCTCCAGCGAGCGCCGCCAGAAGCCCGCCGCGTCGTCCAGATAGGCCGCGAAGTCGACCGGCCCCGCGTCCCCGATTCGGCGGTTCATCAGGGTCATGGCGGCCGTCACGTCGCTGAGCCAGGTCAGGTGCCGCCGGCTCTCCGGGTCAGTCACCCGCCTGAGTCGTATGCCCACCAGGGCCTGCAGCAGCTGGTAGCCGCCCGCCAGGCGGCGGCGCAGCTCGGCGATCTGGACGTCCGCGTTCGCGGTCATTCGCCCCCCGGGCGTTGAAAACTCGACATTTTCAATAGCCCAGCTTGAACCCTTTCGCCATGTCCGCGTTCCAACTGTTCGGTAACCGACAGAGTAGTGTTAACGGGTCTGTCGCGTGCGTGCGTACTGGGGCTGAAGTGGCAGACACACCCGACCTCCGGGTCATGATCGTAGAAGACCAGGCCATCCTCGCGATGGAGCTGGAGCTGGTGCTTGCGGACGCCGGCTGCGACGTCGTGGGCTGCGCCATGGACCGCGCCGGAGCCTTCGCCATCGGCGACCGCGAGCGGCCCGACCTGGCCCTGGTCGACGTCAACCTGCTGGACGGGATGACGGGCCCCCAGATCGCCCATCGGCTGGTCGAGGAGTACGGCACCGCCGTGGTCTTCCTGACCGCCAACCCCGAGCAGATCCCGGAAGGCTTCGCCGGGGCCTTGGGCGCGGTGTCCAAGCCCTTCGACGAGACCACCATCCGCGCCGTCGTGGCCTTCGCCCGGCAGTTCATCTTCTTCAAGACCGTGGGACAGGCCCCGCGCCGGTTCCGGCTGGCGCCCTGGCTCAAGACTCCGCCCGCCGACATCGCCCCCCACTAGAGGTCAGTCGAGCGGCATCCCCGGGGCGTCCGGCGCCGTGGCCTCGCCGCCGTTCAGTCGGCGCTGCATGAAGACCACGTCCAGCCAGTCGTCGAACTTCCAGCCTACCCCCTCGACCGCCCCCATGGGCGCGAAGCCGCAGGCGGCGTGGAGCCGGATCGAGCCCGCATTGGCGCTGTCGCCGATGACGCCCAGCATCTGGCGCAGGCCCAGGGCTTCGCAGCGGGCGATGAGCTCCAGCAGCAGGGCCTTGCCGACCCCGCGTCCGTGGGCCGAGGCCAGGACATAGATCGAGTCCTCGACGGTGTAGCGATAGGCCGCGCGCGTCCGGAACGGCCCGGCGTAGGCGTATCCGACCACGACGCCGTCCAGCTCCGCCACCAGCCAAGGCAGACCCAGCCTCAGGATCGTGGCCCGCCGCCCGGCCATCTCCGCCGCCTCCGGCGCGGTCAGTTCGAAGGTTCCGGTCCCGGTCAGGACCCCTTCGGCATAGATGGCCGTGATGGCCCCGAGGTCCGCGTCGACCGCGTCGCGGACCCGTACGCCGGCCTCGCTCACGCCTGTTCCCAGCCCTTGTTCACAGCCCAGACGGCGAAGGCGTAGTCGTGGGTGATCTCCTTGAGGTAGTCGAACCGGCCCGAGGAGCTGAAGTGGCCCGCGGTCATGTTGATCTTGAGCAGGATGGGCTTGCCCGAGATCGTGGCGGGCCGCAGCTTGGCCACCCACTTCTCGGGCTCCCAGTAGGTCACGCGCGGGTCCGACAAGCCGCCCGTCGCCAGCACCGCCGGATAGGCCATGGGCCCCACGTTGTCGTAGGGGCTGTAGCTCATCATATAGTCGTAATCCTCGGCGCTCTCGATCGGGTTGCCCCACTCGGGCCACTCGGGCGGGGTCAGGGGCAGGGAGGTGTCCGACATGGTGTTGATCACGTCGACGAAGGGCACCCCGCCGATCACCCCGGCCCAGAGGTCGGGCCGCATGTTGGTGACCGCCCCCATCAGCATCCCGCCCGCCGACCGGCCCTCGGCGACGATGTTCCCGGCGGTCGTGTAGCGCTCGGCGATCAGATGCTCGGCGCAGGCGATGAAGTCGGTGAAGGTGTTCTTCTTGGTGTGGCGGCGGGCCGTCAGGAACCAGTTCCAGCCCTTGTCCGAGCCGCCCCGGATGTGGGCGATGGCGTAGATGAAGCCCCGGTCCACCAGGCTCAGCCGGTTGGTCGAGAAGCTGGCCGGGATCGGGTTGCCGTAGGAGCCGTAGCCGTACAGCAGCAGGGGCGCCGAGCCGTCGACGGGCGTGGTCTTCTTTCTCAGCACCGTGATCGGCACCATCTGGCCGTCGGGAGCCGGGGCGTTCAACCGCTCGACCACATAGTCAGCCGGGTCGTGGCCCGAGGGGACTTCCTGGGTCTTGCGCAGGGTCCTGGTCCGCGTCGCCATGTCGTAGTCGAAGGTCTGGTTCGGCGTGGACGGCGAGTTGTAGGCATAGCGCATCGTGGTCGTGTCGAACTCGGCCGAGCCGCCCAGCGAAAGGGCGTAGGCGGGCTCGTCGACGGCGATCTCGTGCTCGTCGCCGGCGCGGTCGCGGACGATGACGCGGCTGTTGGCCTCGGCCCGTTCCTGACGCACCAGATAGCCCTTGAACAGGCCGAAGCCCTCGATGAAGCGACCGGGCGCATAGGCCACGATGTCGGTCCAGTGGGCGAGGCCCGGCGTCGCGGTCGGGGCCTCGACGATGCGGAAGTCGACGGCGTCCTCATTGGTGCGGATCGCCCAGCGGTCGCCCCAGTGGTCGGCGTCATAGAGGCGGCCGGTGTGGCGCGGCTCGAGCACGACAGGCGTCGCGGTCGGGTCCGAGGCCGGGATGTAGCGGTACTCCGAGGTCTCCTGATTGGCGATGGAGACGCCGATGAATGCCTCGTCCGAGGTCACACCGACGCTGATGAACATGCCGTCGTCGGCCTCTTCATAGACGAGGGTCGTCTCGCCGCCTCGGGCCGGGCGGCGGAAGATCTTGTCCGGGCGGCCGTTGTCGTCGCGGTTGGTCCAGAAGATCCACTGGCTGTCGGGCGAGAAGGTGAAGTTCTCGGTCGCGCTCTCGATCACCGCCGGCAGGACCTCGCCGGTGGCCAGGTCCTTGA
Source organism: Brevundimonas sp. ALps5 (assembly GCF_058681645.1). Lineage (NCBI taxonomy): Bacteria > Pseudomonadati > Pseudomonadota > Alphaproteobacteria > Caulobacterales > Caulobacteraceae > Brevundimonas > Brevundimonas sp. ALps5. Next base: position 3,667,173 of record NZ_CM178744.1, read on the forward strand.
CGTAGATGCGGAACACCTCGGAGCCCTGGGCGTCCTCGGCATAGGCAAACAGGCTGTGGTCGGGGCTGTTGGAGGTGGCGCTGACCTCGGAATAGGCCTTGCCCTCGGCCAGGACGTTGGCGTCGAGGAGGAGCTCGATCCTGCGATGGGACTCCTCGCTGGTGACGGTCACCTCGCCCACGGTGTAGGGCAGGGTGCGGGGCTTGCGCATGTAGCGAGGGTGCTGCTCTCCCGTGCGGTACTCGACGTAGTACTCCCACGCCCCGTCGCCCATCGGGACGCTGCTGTCGTCCTCCTTGATGCGGCCCTTCATCTCCTCGAACATCGCCTCTTGCATGGGCAGGGTCGGGGCCATCATGGCCTCGCGATAGGCGTTCTCCTCGGTCAGGTGTTCCTTGACGTCGGCCTTGATGATCGAGGGGTCGCGCAGGACCTGCTGCCAGGCGTCGTCCTTCATCCACTGATAGTCGTCCGTGCGGACCCGGCCGAGCTGTTCGATCCGCACGGGGACCTTCTTGGCGACGGGCGGAACAGGGCGGTCAGTCATGCGGGCAGGGCTTTCAGCAGAGGCGAGATCGGGCAGGGCGGCGGTCATTCCAACGGCCGCGCCGGAGGTGATCAATTGGCGACGGTTCATGATATGGGGTCCCCACAGAGTCGGCGCGACCTTGTGCGACAGCCGACCCCGCCGTCAAACCGGAAACGTCCTGAATGCTCGCCTTACAGACCCCGCCGGCGATCGAAGCGCCGGCTCCCGCACAGGCAAGGCACTGGGACCTGACCGTCGGCCTGATCAACGCCACCGTTCAACTGGACCAGCCCACGGGCGCCGAGACCCGCACGGTCGGCACCGGCTTCCTGATCGACGCCCCCCGGCCTGACGGCACGCCGCGCGTCGTCATGGTCACCGCCGGCCACGTGCTGGAGAAGATGCCCGATCCCGACATGCGGGTCGGCTGGCGCATCGCCATGCCCGACGGCAGCTGGAAGTTCGATCCTCAGCCGCTCGAGATCCGCAACGAGGCCGGGACACCGCTGTGGACCACGCTGGAGGGCCGCGACGTCGCCGTCATGGAGGTCGAGGCGCCCGAGGCCTTCGCCAAGGCCGCCATTCCCCTGGCCTGGCTGGCCGACGCTGATGCCTTCGAGACCCTGGACGTCGGACCCGGCGACGAGCTGCTGGCCCTGGGCTTCCCGCGCGGCCTGTCGTCGAACCGGGCCGGCTTCCCGATCCTGCGCGTCGGGCGCGTCGCCTCCTACCCGCTGGCGCCGGTCTCGGCCTTCCCGACCTTCCTGATGGACTTCACCGTCTTCCCGGGCAACTCGGGCGGGCCGATCTTCTGGACGCCCACGGCGCGCCGCCGCCCGGGCACGACCGAGCCGGACCATCCCTTCATCGCCGGGATGCTGAGCCAGGAGGTCATCGTCGGGACCGAACGGCTGGAGCTGGGCGTGGTGGTCCAGGCCCAGTACATCCGCGACGCGATCGCCCTGCTGGACAAGCCGAAGGCTCCGTGAGGCTGGACCCTCTCCTGCCGGGAGAGGCAAGGCCTCAAGCCCCGAGGGCTTCCCGCGACATGCGCTTGAGCAGGTCGCCGCCCTGACCCACCGCCGCGAGGCGGCTAGAGACATGGCCGAGGACGTTGGCGGCATAGACCTCGTAGAGGCCGAGCTTGCCTTCCAGCCAGGCCGGGTCGCCTTCGTTCGCATCCAGCTTCGCCTTCGCGGCCAGCGCGCCCCTGGCCAGCATCCAGCCGCCGACCACGTCGCCCAGCAGCTTCAGATAGGCGTCGGCGGCGGCCAGAACGTCGGCGGCGCGATTGGCGTCGGCCTTGGCGTCCAGCAGCCACAGGGTGGCGTCCTCGACGGCCTCGATGGCGGTCCTGAAGCGTTCGACCGGCTTGCCGGAGTAGAGCTTGCCCAGAGCGGACAGGGTGGTCTTCATCTCGGCGATGACCGCCCTGGCCGCCTCGCCGCCGTCCATCGACAGCTTGCGGCCGACGAGGTCCATGGCCTGGATGCCGTTGGTGCCTTCGTAGATCGGGGTGATGCGGGCGTCGCGATAGTACTGGGCCGCGCCTGTCTCCTCGATGAAGCCCATGCCGCCGTGGATCTGCACGCCCATGGAGGCGACGTCGCAGCCGACGTCGGTCGACCAGGCCTTGGCGATGGGGGTGAACAGGTCCTCGCGGCCCTTCCACGCCTTGCGGGCGTCTTCCGAGGCGGCGTGCTTCGCCATGTCAGCGGCGACGCCGGTCGAGAAGCAGATGGCGCGGGCGGCCTCGATTTTCGCCTTCATCACCGACAGCATGCGGCGCACGTCCGGGTGGTCGAAGATCGGGGCGTTGGCCTCTCCGGTCCAGATCGAGCGGCCCTGACGGCGCTCCAGCGCATAGGCGAGGGCGTGCTGATAGGCCATTTCGGCGATGCCGACGCCCTCGACGCCGACGGCGAGGCGGGCGGCGTTCATCATGACGAACATGTGCGACAGGCCCTGATTGGGCTGCCCCACCAGAGTGGCGCGCGCGCCCTCATAGGACATGACGCAGGTGGGCGAGGCGTGGATGCCCAGCTTGTGCTCGACCCCGACCGGGCGGAAGTCGTTGCGGGCGCCCAGCGAGCCGTCGTCCTTGACCTCGAACTTGGACGCCAGGAACAGGCTGATGCCCTTGGGCCCGGGAGGGGCGTCGGGCAGGCGGGCCAGCACCATATGGACGATGTTGGGCGTCGCGTCGTGGTCGCCCCAGGTGATGAAGATCTTCTGGCCGTTCAGGGCATAGGTCCCGTCGCCGTTCGGCGTGGCGGTCGCCGTCAGGGCGCCGAGGTCCGAACCCGCGCCCGGCTCGGTCAGGACCATGGCCCCGGTCCACTCGCCGCTGACGAGCCTGGGCAGGTAGACGGTCTTCTGCTCCTCGGTGCCGTGGGCCTCCAGCGCCTCGATGGCCGCCAGCGACAGCATGGGGCACAGGCCGAACGCCATGTTGGCCGAATGGACGGTCTCATAGGCGGCCAGCTCCAGCGCCTTGGGCAGGGCCTGACCGCCGGCCTCGACGGAGGCCGTCAGACCGGTCCAGCCGCCGGCCGCGAACTGCTGATAGGCGTCGGCGAAGCCCGGGGCGGCGGTAACGGCGCCGTTGGCGTATTTGGCGCCGTTCAGGTCGCCGGGCCGGTTCAGGGGCGCGAGGACCTCTTCGGAGAAGCTGCCGCCGGCCTCGAGCACGGCGTTCATCAGGTCCAGGTCGAAGTCGGGAAAGGCTCCGGTGGCCTCAAGCTGTTCGACGCCGGCGACGGCGGTCAGGCTGAAGGCGAGGTCGCGGACAGGGGCGCGATAGGGCATGGCGGGCTTCCGGTGATCACAGACTTTCAGGCCTTTTGCCGCCATGCCGTCACGGCACGCAAGACGTCGGCGCAAGAAGAGGCGTCTTGGCTCCGCCGACAGTCTGGGTCAGTGTGCGGCGTCTAACCGACGGGGTGCCCCATGGCCGAGCCCACTGCGCTGACGTCAGGTCTGAGGATGCGCCGACGGGCGGTTCTTCTGGCCCTGGCCTTCCTGCCGGTCGCCCATCCGGCCGCGGCCCAGGTTCGGCGCTGGACCGTCGATGCGTCGCGGTCGTCGATCACCCTGCGCATCCGCGCCGTGGGCCTGAACCAGACCGGCCGGTTCGAGGACTGGACCGGCGACATCCGCTTCGACCCCGCCGCGCTGGAAACGGCCCAGGCCACGATCGACGTCCGCGCCGCGTCCCTGAGGATGAAGGAGCCCGTCCTGACCTCCCGCGCGACCGGTCCCGACTTCCTCGATGCCGCCCGCTGGCCGACGATCCGTTTGCGCCTGAGCCGTCTGGAGCAGAGCGCGCGCGGCGGTTTCAAGGCCTGGGCCGACGTCACGGTCAAGGGCCGCACGCGCGAGGTCGTGTTCCCGGCGGACTTGCGCGTGACGGGCGACGCGGCGCAGATGAGCGGCGGCTTCGTCCTGGACAGGGCCGCCTTCGACATCGGGATGCAGGGACCGTGGAACGCTTTGATGGGCAGGCAGGTGAGGGTGGACGTGGCGCTGGCCGCCAGAGTCGCCTGAATGGCGGCCGTTTGAGCGACTCCATCGAGACCGCGGCGGCCGCGCTCAAGGCCGGCCGGCTGGTCCTGCTGCCGACCGAGACCGTCTATGGCCTGGCCGCCGACGCGTCCGACGCCACCGCCGTCGCCGCCATCTTCGAGGCCAAGGGCCGGCCGCGCTTCAACCCCCTGATCGCCCATGTGCCCGACGCCGTGGCGGCCGAGAGCGTCGCCGTGTTCGGCGAGGCCGCGCGCAAGCTGGCCGAGGCCTTCTGGCCGGGCCCGCTGACGATCGTGGCGCCGGTCAGGGATCGCGGTGCGGTCTGCGATCTGGCGCGGGCGGGGCTGGACAGCGTCGCGGTGCGGGCGCCCGGCCATGCCAGGGCGCGGGCCATCCTGTCGGCCTTCGGCGGAGCGGTCGTGGCGCCCTCGGCCAATCGCTCCGGGCGGCCCAGCCCGACGACCTTCTCAGACGCCGTGGAGGAGACCGGCGCCTTCGCCGCCGCCGCCGTCGACGGCGGGCCCTGCGCCGTGGGGGTGGAGAGCACGGTCGTCTCGGTACTGGACGGCAAGGTCGCCCTGCTGCGCCCGGGCGCCGTGACCCGCGAGGAGATCGAGGCCCTGGTCGGGCCGCTGTCCGACAGCGGGGAGGGGCATCGCTCCCCCGGCCGCCTGACCCTGCACTACGCCCCCGACGCCCCGGTGCGGATCGAGGCGGAGGCGGCGAAGGCCGGCGAGATCCTGCTGGGCTTCGGGCCGGGTGTGGGGGAAGCCCGCTGGAGCCTGAGCCCGACCGGCGACCTGCGCGAGGCCGCCGCCAATGTCTTCCGCCTGCTGCGCGAGGCCGACCGGGAACATCCGGCGGGCATCGCCATTGCCCCGATCCCCTTGACGGGGCTGGGCGAGGCCATCAACGACCGGCTGCGGAGAGCGGCGGGGTTCGTGGGGTAGGTCTCAGGACCAGAAGTAGCAGTAGAGGGAAGCACAGGCGCCCAGCATTGCCCCTATCCCTGATATAACAGGGAGGACTCGCTTCTTCCGACCAAACTCCTCGCGCATCCGACGCCTGTTCGCCGAGAGTGCTATCCAGAGACGTGGCCAGAGGGTCAGACACACTAGCGCCACGGCGCAGACACCGAAGAATATCGTGCCGACGAGATCGGGTTGGTGGGCCATGCGTGATCCTCGCATGCGAAGCGCCCTTGATCCATCCGAACCGCAGCCGGACATAGGGTAGGGCGCATCGTCGCATCCCGCGCGACGGCGAAGCCGCTAGTCTCCGGCGACCAAGGAGTCGCCATGAAGCCCGCCCTTCTGATCCTCGCCGCCTTCGCCCTGACTACGCTCGGCGCCTGCACCGACAGCAAACGGGCGCGCAACGCCGCGACCTTCGGCGACAAGCCGGCGGACATCACCTGCTGGACCTATGGGACCGAGACCTTCAGCGGCCGGTCGACCGGCAAGGTCGAGCGGGACGACGGCCGCATCGCCTTCGTCGACGCCGCCAACGGCCGCTACACCACTGTCGATGGCGAGTGCCGGGTCATCTATTCGAAGTGACGCCTACGGTCGCGTCTTGATCTCCCAGTCCAGGCTCCAGCGGCCGGGACCGAAGGGTTTGAGCTCCGTCACCGAGGCCGTGACCTGACGGTCGAAGCCGTCCAGCACGACGGTGCGGCCCGCCACCGAGGCGATGGTCGCATTGGTCTGCCAGAAGGCGCCGCCGTCGTGGCGCATCGACAGGCGGATGTGGACGGAGTCGTTGGCTTGCGGCGTCTTGGAAGTCGAGGGGGCGGGCATCGGCTATCCTTGGGGAGGCGGGGCGGTGTGGGCCGCGTTGGCCGCAACCGTCAACTCACATCCTGAGGCCCGGCAGCTCGGCGGCCTGTTTGATCCAGTCTTTGAACTGCGCCTCGTCGAAGCCGTCTTCGCGGATGTCCAGGTAGCGGACCTCGGCCTGTTTGGAGGTCCCCGGCGGCATCGGCTCCAGCGACGCGCCGCGGAAGAAAGCGACCTTCACGTACTTCGCATAGCCGTGGAGGCTGACGAACCACTCGCCTGGGACTGTCCCGTAGAAGGGCGAGTTCCACTTCACCGCCTTGGCCACGCCGGGCACGACCTCGACGATCAGGGCGTCCAGACGCCGGGCGAGGGGCTGCTTCCAGCCGGGCGTGGCGTCGATCCAGGCCTGGACGGGCTCATCGCCGTAGCCCTTGGGGATCTGGGGATTGCCGCCGGAGAGGAGTTTGGGTTGGTCGGACATGGCGTCCAGCTCACGCGAACCGGGCCTGAAGGTCAACGCTGGAGCGGACGCCGACCTGGTCGAAACAGGTCGAGAGCCATTCCTCCGCCGCCAGACGGCCCTTGGCCTTGAGGCCGTTGAGGTAGGTCCATTCGGTGTTGAACTTGGAGCCCAGCGACTGGTCGCCCAGCCAGCCGTCGGCCTCGATGGCGTGCATCAGGATGTGGCGGTAGCGGCCGCGCGCATCCTCCTTCAGCCGGCCTTCCTCGATCAGCTCCTGAACGAAGGCCACGGCGCGCAGTTCGGCGGCCAGAGGGGCGTTGAAGACCACTTCGTTCAGCCGGTCCATGATCTCCCCGGCGGCGCGCGGCGCCTCCTCCCGCTCGAACGGATTGAGGGTCATCAGAAGGACGTCGTCGGGCGTGTCGGCGTAGAACAGCGGCCACAGCGGCGGATTGGCCAGATAGCCGCCGTCCCAATAGGGCTCGCCCTCGATCTCCACCGCCTGGAACAGATGCGGCAGGCAGGCCGAGGCCATCAGCACCTGATCGGTGATCTCGGCCGTGGTGAAGACGCGGGACTTGGCATGGCGGACGGCGGTGGCGGCGACGAACAGCTTGATGTCCGAGGCCCGGACCGCCTCGAAGTCGATCGTGGCGTCCAGCACCCGCTTCAGCGGGTTCAGGTTGAAGGGATTGAACTGATAGGGGCTCATGGAGCCGGCCAGGGTCTCCATCGACCGCCAGGCCGGGGTCTCGGTCAGCCAGTTGGGCGTCATGGCCGAGGACCAGATGGAGCTGTCGCCGAAGACGTTGCGGCCGCCCGACTGGTTGGTCTCGCGCCACAGCTTGTCGAGGCTTTTGCGAGCCTCCGGCGCGCCGCCCCTGGCCAGACCGGAGACCAGGGCGGCGCCGTTCATCGCACCGGCCGAGGCTGCGGTCACCGCGCGGATGTCGAGCCGGTCATCCTCCAGCAGCCGATCCAGAATGCCCCACTGGAAGGCGCCGTGGGCCCCGCCGCCCTGAAGGGCGAGGGCGATGGGCTTCTTGCCGTTCGCTTCAACGGGCCCGGTAACGGCCGCAGCCTTGGCGGGGGTCGGAGCCTTGCGTTTGAACAGCGCCATCGGCCCTCGGAGTTCGGTTATCGGGCGGTCCAGCCGCCGTCGATGGAGAAGCTTGCGCCCGTGGCCGAGGCCCCGAGGTCGGAGACCAGATAGAGGAAGATGCCGGTCAGCTCGTCGGTCGTGACGAACCGCTTGGTCGGCTGGGCCTCGAGGATGATGTCCCTGAGCGCCACTTCCTTCGAGACATTGTTCAGCCGGGCCTGATCGGCGATCTGGGCCTGGACCAGCGGGGTCTCGACGAAGCCGGGGCAGATGGCGTTGCAGGTGATCCCGTCCTGGGCCAGCTCCAGCGCCACCGTCTTGGTGAAGCCGACGACGCCGTGCTTGGCGGCGACATAGGCCGACTTGAACGGGCTGGCGACCAGGCCGTGGGCCGAGGCGATATTGACGATCCGGCCGCGGCCCTGCGCCTTCATGATCGGGATCGCGGCCCGGGTGGCGTAGAAGGTCGAGGACAGGTTGATGGCGATGATCTTCTCCCACTGGTCGGCGGGGAATTTCTCGACGGACTCGACGTGCTGGATGCCGGCGTTGTTGACCAGGATGTCGACGCGGCCCAGCTCGTGCTTGCCGTAGGCCACCATGTCGGCGACCTCCTCGCCGCGCAGCATGTTGGCGGCGTGGTAGCGGACCTTGACGCCGCAGCTCGCCTCCAGCTCGGCGCGGGTGCGTTCGATCTCGGCCGGATCGCCCAGACCGTTCAGGACCACGTCACCGCCGCGCGCGGCCACGGCGCGAGCCAGGGCCAGACCGATGCCGGAGGTCGAGCCGGAGATGACCGCCACCTGACCCTTCAGGTCATTGGGGTCACGATAGACGGGACGCTGGTTATCCATCGCGGCGGGCTTGGTCCGGTTGAACATGGCGACGTTTCCGAAGGCTCAGTTTCTGCTTTGACGACAGCCTAGCCGCTCGCGGCGGCGATGGCGACAGGCCGGACTATGAATTTCCCGTTCGGGTGAATATCCAGTCCGTTTCGGTCGAGAGCGACTTGTCGAACCGATATCCGTCCCGGTCGAACGCCTTGAGGTCCTCGGGGTTCTCGATGCGCTCGTCGATGGCGAAGCGGGCCATGGTCCCGCGCGCCTTCTTGGCGAAGAAGGAGATGATGCGGCTTTCGCCGTCCTTGTTCTCGCGGAAGTTCGGGGTGACGACGGGGATCTTGAGCGCCTTGGCGTCGACGGCGCCGAAGTATTCCTGGCTGGCCAGGTTGATGAGAACCGCCGTCGCTTGCCCCTCGGCGTCGAGGTTCAGCTGTTTCGAGATCCGGTCATCCCAGAAGTCGTAGAGGCTGTTGCCGCGCCGGGTCTTCAGCCGCACGCCCATTTCCAGACGATAGGGCTGGATCCGGTCCAGCGGCCGCAGCAGGCCGTAGAGGCCCGACAGGATGCGCAGGTGGCCTTGCGCCCAGTCCAGCGCCTTCGGATCGAGGCTGCGGGCGTCCAGACCCTGATAGACGTCGCCGGCGAAGGCCATCACGGCCTGGATGCCCGCCTCGGTGTCGGCGGGATCGAAGGCCTTGAACCGCTGCTGGTTCAGCCTGGCCAGATCCTCGGAAATGCCCATCAGCTTGCGCAGATCGGCCTTGGTCTGGCGCTTGGCCGTGCGTGACAGGCTTGCGATGTCGTCCACGAAGCGCGGCGCGGTGGCCGGCAGGGCAGGGTCGGTCTCGGTGAAATCCAGCCGCTTGGCCGGGGACAGCACGATCAGCACGATAAGGCGTCTCCAGTCTTCAGAGCCGCGAGATAGGCCGCTTCGACGACAAATTGAACCGCGCGGGACAATCTGTCCTCAGCGTTCGATCATCTCGCGGACCTTGTCGCCGAGGGCGGCCATGACGAAGGGCTTGGTCATGACCTCCATGCCGGGGTCCAGATGGCCGTTGCCGACGGCGGCGTTCTCCGCATAGCCGGTGACGAACAGGATCTTCAGCTCGGGCCGGACCTCGCGGGCGGCGTCGGCGACCTGACGGCCGTTCATGCCGCCGGGCAGGCCGACGTCGGTGATCAGCAGATCGATGCGCGCCTCGCTGCGTAGAATCTCCAGTCCGGACGGCCCGTCGGGCGCCTCCAGCACATGATAGCCGGCGTCGCCGAGCACTTCTGCGACCAGCATTCGCACGGTTTCCTCGTCGTCGATGACCATGACGGTCTCGCCGTGACCGCCGTGGATCACCGGCGCGATGCCCTCCTCGTCCGCGATCTCCATCTCGCCGGTGTAGCGCGGCAGATACAGGCACATGGTCGTGCCCTTGCCGACCTCGGAATAGATGCGCACCTGGCCGCCCGACTGGCGCACGAAGCCGTGGATCATCGACAGCCCGAGGCCGGTGCCCTGTCCGAGCGGCTTGGTGGTGAAGAAGGGATCGAAGACCTGGGCCTGGATCTCGGGCGTCATCCCCGTGCCCGTGTCCGTGACGCAGAGGGAGACGTACTGGCCGGGCAGAAGGTCGCGATGGCGGGCGGCGCGGTCGTCCAGCCATTTGTTGGCCGTCTCGATGGTCAACCGGCCGCCGCCCGGGGCCATGGCGTCGCGGCCGTTGATGCACAGGTTGAGGAGGGCGTTCTCCAGCTGTGGCGCGTCGATGCGCGTGGTCCACAGACCGCCGGCGCCGACCACCTCGACCTCGACGTCCGGACCGACGGTGCGGCGGATCAGGTCTTCCATCCCGCCGATCAGGCGATTGACGTCGGTCGGCTTGGGATCGAGCGTCTGGCGGCGGGAGAAGGCCAGCAGGCGCTGGGTCAGGGAGGCGGCGCGCTGGGCGGACCCCTGGGCGGCGTCGATATAGCGCTCCATCCCGTTCAGCCGGCCTTCGCCAAGGCGCTTGCCGAGCAGTTCCAGGCTGCCGGAAATCCCGGCCAGCAGGTTGTTGAAGTCGTGGGCGATGCCGCCGGTCAGCTGGCCGACCGCCTCCATCTTCTGCGACTGGCGCAGGGCTTCGTGGGCGCGGCTGAGCTCCTCGGTGCGCTCGACGACGCGCTCCTCCAGGTTGGCGTTGAGGGACTGAAGCTCGCGCTCGGCGATCTTCTTGGCGGTGACGTCCTGGAACAGGACCGCGACCTGACGGCGCTCGGGCGGCTCGATGCGGAAGGCGGACAGTTCCAGCCAGCGGCCGGTCGCGACCAGTTCCTGCTCGAAGCGGATCGGCTGGCCGGTGTGCAGGACCGCGCCGTAGCGGTCGACCCAGGCCTGGGCCTCGTCCCCGACCATTTCGCGCAGTTTCTGGCCGACGACGTTCTCGATCCCGGCGTTGGCGGCGTAGGCGGGGTTGGCCTCGATGTGGATATAGTCGCTGTCCGGGCCGTGCGGACCGTCGAAGAACTCGATGACGCAGAAGCCCTCGTCCATGGTGTCGAACAGGGTGCGGTAGCGGCTTTCGCTCTCGCGTCGCTCGGCCTCTGCGCGGACGCGTTCGACGTGGGCCCAGGAGCGGGTGACCACCTCGCGGATGGTGGTCAGCTCCTCCTCCGTCCAGACGTGAGGCGTGCTGTGATGCACCGCCATCAAGGCGATCAACCGGCCTTCCTTGAGAAGGGGCATGCAGACGGTGGCGGAGATGCCGATGCCCTGGAAGGTGGCGGCCTCCTCGGGAGGCAGTTCCTTGAGGTTGTCGTTGACGATCAGGGGGCGCCCGGCGCCCAGCTCCTGCAGCGCCAGCCTGCCGAAATCGGCGAGATCATAGTGGCCCACGATGCTGGTCGCGCCGGGCGCGGCCCAGTCGCCGCGGATGGTGAAGCCGTTCTGGTCCTCGTCCATGTCGGCATAGGCGACGACGGAAGCGCCCATGTGCTGGCCCGTCAGCCGAGTGATGATGGCCAGGATGTCCGCGGCGTCCACTTCGCCCTGGGCGGCCATGGACAGGGAGTCGAGGAAGCGCAGATGGGCCTCGGTGCGCCGCAGCGCCTCTTCCTGGGCGCGGGCCTCGGTCACATCCTGGGCGGTGCCGGTCATGGTGACGGGGATGTCCCCCACGAAATGCACCTGGCTGGTGATCCGGACGACGTGGTCGGACCTGTCGGGCCAGACCACGTGCAGGTCATAGTGCAAACGCCCGTCCCCTCGCGGATCCAGGGCCTGCTGGACCGCGGCGGCATAGGAGGCGGCGTCGTCGGGGTGGATGCTGCGCTCCAGCGCGCCCGTCAGCGTCAGGTCGCTGTCGGGGGCGAGACCGAACATGGCCATCATCCGGGGGTCGGCTTCTGAACGGTCCTCCTGGGGGTGCCAGACGAAGGCGCCGAGGTCGGCGGCGTCCAGCGCCAGTTGAAGACGCCGTCCGCTTTCGTGCAGCGCCTCGTCCGTTGCGCGGCGGTCGGTGATGTCGAAGGAGACGCCGGGCAGGCGGGTGGGCTTGCCGTTCTCGCCGGAGATCACGCGGCCCTCGGCGGCGACCCAGCGGATGGAGCCGTCGGGCTGGACCAGCCGGTATTCGGAGCGGAATGGCGAGCCGGTGTCGAGCGTCTCCTGGACCACCTGGCCGACGCGGACGGCGTCGTCGGGGTGGATGGCGGTGAAGAAGTCCGCGATGGGCGCGCCGCGTCCGGCCTGATCCGGATCGACGCCGTAGAGTTCGGCGAAGCGGGCGTCGGCGACGACGCGGTCGGCGGCGATGTCCCAGTCCCAGGTGCCGACGCCGCGTCCGGCGGACAGGGCCAGATCCAGCCGTTCATTGATTTCGGACTTGGCGCGGTCGGCGAGGACCCGGTCGGTCGTCTCGGTGACGAAGACCATGACGCCCGCAGGGCTGCCGCTCTCGTCCGGCACGGGGCCGTAGTCGAGGTCCAGCCAGGCCGGCTCGGGCACGCCGCGCCGGTCCAGAACCAGCTCCTGATCCCGCAGCGACCAGCTCTCGCCCGCGAGGCCACGGCGGATGTTGCCGTCGTTGAAGTCGGCGATCTCGGGCCAGCCCTCGCGGGCGCCCATGCCCAGCAGCTCCGGGTGCCGCCCGCCGGCGAAACGGGCATAGCCGTCGTTGTAGATCAGCACGCCTTCGGGGCCCCACAGCAGGACCATCGGATTGGGCGCGGCGGCCAGCATGCCGACGACGGTCTTCAGACTCTGCGGCCAGCCGTCGATCGGACCGAGCGGCGTCGAAGCCCAGTCGAAGGCGCGGATGCGCGCCGCCATCTCGCCGGATCCCCTCGGGAAACCGTCGTCGGCTACGGCTTGGGCGGCATGTTCGGACAGCGACGTATTCCCCAACGCTTCAGGATTCGGGAATCCCGATTTCGGTCAACGCGGAATGCCCGAAAAGGCTTCACCATGAAACATCAGAAGTTTCCGACGGATGTCAGAACAGCACGGCGGGGTTCATGATCCGCTTCGGGTCGAGAGCGCGGCGGATGGCGGCCATGGTCTCGACCTCCAGCGGCGACTTGTACTTGCGGACCTCGTCGGTCTTGAGGCGGCCCAGGCCGTGCTCGGCCGAGATGGAGCCGTCGTAGCGGGCGACGACGTCGTGGACGACCTGCGAGCCTTCCTTCCAGCGGGCGATGAAGGCGGGGATATCCTCGCCGACGGCCGGCAGGATGTCGTAGTGCAGATTGCCGTCGCCGACGTGGCCGAAGACCGAGACGCGGGCGCCGGGATGGAAGCGCTCCACCGCCGCGGTGGCCTCGTCGATGTATTCGGCGATGCGGCTGATCGGCACGGAGACGTCGTGCTTCCAGCCGCCGCCCTCGGGCTTGAGCGCCGCTGAATGCTCTTCGCGCAGACGCCAGAAGGCGGCGCGCTGACTGTCGTTCTGGGCGATGGCGGCGTCGGTGATCAGGCCTTGCTCGAAGGCGACCTCCAGCAGGGCGTCCAGCTGGGCCTCGGCGCCGCCGGGCGTGCCGGAGGCGATCTCGATCAGCACCGACCACTCCGGAATCGGGTCCAGCGGCCAGCGGGTGTCGGGGATGTTCTTGATGACAAGCTCCGCGCCCAGACGCTTCATCAGTTCGAAGGCCTCGACCCCGCCGCCGGTCTCGGCGCGGGCGCGGGCAAGAAGCTCGACCGAGGCCGCCGCCGTCTCCAGCGCGACCATGGCGACCGCGCGCGAGCGCATGACCGGATACAGCTTCAGCGTCGCCGCCGTGACCACGCCGAGCGTGCCCTCGGCGCCGATCAGCAGTTGCTTCAGATCATAGCCGGTGTTGTCCTTCCGCAGCCGCTTCAGGCCGTTGAAGATTTCGCCATTGGGCATGACGGCCTCGATGCCGAGGACCTGATCGCGCATCATGCCGTAGCGCAGGACCTGGGTGCCGCCGGCGTTGGTCGAGATGACCCCGCCGATGGTCGCCGTGCCCTCGGCCGCGAGGCTGAGCGGGAAGAAGCGGTCGGCCGCCGTGGCGTGCTGCTGGGCCTCCAGCAGGGTGATCCCGGCCTCCAGCGTCATGGCGTCGTCCAGCGGGGTCACGTCGCGCACGGCGCGCAGCCGGCGGGTGGACAGCAGGACCTCGCCATAGGGGATCTGGCCGCCGACCAGACCGGTATTGCCGCCCTGGGGGATGATGGACACGCCGTGGGCGGCGCAGATGGCTACAGCCTTCGCCACCTCCGCGGTCGAGCCCGGCGTCAGCAGGATCGGGGTCTCGCCGGTCCAGCGTCCGCGCCATTCGGTCAGGTGCGGGGCGAGGGTGAACGGGTCCTGGCTCCAGCCCGCCGGGCCGAGCGCGGCCTTGAGTTCGTCCAGTGCGGCGGGAGGGGGCGCGGTCATGGGCGTCTTCTGTCAAAAACGTGCACGCGACGGAAGCTGAAAGCTATGCTGGGGCATGGATTTTGCGCCGCCCCCTCCGATTCCCGCCGTCGGCGTCGTCTGCATCCGGGGCCAGGACGTCCTGCTGATCCGCCGGGGCAAGCCGCCGCGGGCAGGGGAGTGGTCGCTGCCCGGCGGACGGATCGAGCCGGGCGAGCGCGCCGTCGACGCCGCCGTGCGCGAACTGCGCGAAGAGACGGGCGTGGAGGCGGAGCTCCTCGGCCTGATCGACGTCGTGGACGGCATCTTCCCCGAGGCCGGAATGCACTATGTCCTGATCGACTACGCCGCCCGCTGGCTGTCCGGAGAGCCGGTCGCGGGTGACGATGCGGCCGAGGCGCGGTTCGTGCCGCTCGGGGAAGTTGACGCCCTGATCGACTGGAGCGAGACGCGAAGGATCATTCGCGAAGCCCTCGAGCTTGCAAGCCCCGCGTGAGGACCTTGCCGCCCTGAGGTTGTCGAAAACCGGTCGAACGCCGTCCGGTTTCCGTGGCGGGCGATATGGCGAAGGTCTAGGATGAGGCCATAAGGGAGACTGTTTCATGAGTTACGTCGCCATCGCCCTCGTGGTGATCTTCGCCTTCGTCCTTCTGTTCAGCGTCATCAAGATCGTGCCGCAGGGGCGCGAGTTCACGGTCGAACGCTTCGGCCGCTACACCAAGACCCTCAAGCCCGGCATCAGCATCCTGACCCCGTTCGTGGAACGGGTCGGCCGCCGTATGAACATGATGGAGCAGGTCCTCGACGTGCCCCAGCAGGAGGTCATCACCAAGGACAACGCCATGGTGAAGGTCGACGCCATCGTCTTCATCCAGGTGATGGAGGCGTCTTCGGCCGCCTACCGGGTCGAAAACCTGCCCTACGCCATCACCCAGCTGTGCATGACCAATCTGCGGACCGTGGTCGGCGCCATGGAGCTGGACGAGGTGCTGTTCCAGCGCGACTCGATCAACAGCCGCCTGCTGACCACCATCGATGCGGCGACCGAGCCGTGGGGCGTCAAGGTCAACCGGATCGAGATCAAGGACCTGACCCCGCCCGCGGACATCACCAACGCCATGGCGCGCCAGATGAAGGCCGAACGCGAGAAGCGGGCCGTGATCACCGAGGCGGACGGCGAGAAGCAGGCCGCCATCGCTCGCGCCGAGGGCGCCAAACAGTCGGCCATCCTCCAGGCCGAGGGCCGCAAGGAAGCCGCCTTCCGCGATTCCGAGGCCCGCGAGCGCGCCGCAGAGGCCGAGGCGAAAGCCACTGCAATGGTATCGGAGGCCATCGCCCGCGGCGACGTCAACGCCATCAACTACTTCGTCGCCCAGAAGTATGTTGAGGCCTTCGCCGAACTGGCCCGCAACCCGACGCAGAAGACGGTCATCGTCCCCGCCGAGATGAGCGGCCTGGTCGGCACCATCGCCGGCATCGGCCAACTGGTCGGCCTGGCGCAGGACCAGCAGTCGCGGCCGACGCCGCCCACCCCGCCGGCTCCCGCCCGTCGTGGCGGCGCCGTGCCGCCGAGCGCGTGACGCCATGAGCACTCTGTTCGATCTTTACGCCGCCCAGCCCTTCTGGCTGTGGCTGGCGGTCGGGGTGGTCCTTCTGGGGATCGAGGCGGCCGTCTCGACCGAATGGCTGCTGTGGCCGGCGGTATCGGCGGGTGTGGTGGCCGTGGTCTGCGCCCTGGGCCTGAAGCTCGGCTTCCCGGCGGAAGCGGCCCTGTTCGCCGTCCTGACCCTGGTCTCGACCTTCGCCTCGCGCCGTCTGGTCGCGCGGCTCAATCCCGACGAACACCCCGACATCAACGACCGCGACGAGCGTCTGATCGGTCAGCGGGCGCGGGTCGTCGCGGCCTTTGTCGGCGGCCACGGCCGGGTCTTCGTCTCGGGCGCCGAATGGCCCGCCGAGATCGAGGGCGAGCCCCCCATGGTCGGCGACAGCGTGGTGGTCGAAAGGACGACCGGTTCGGGCCTGAAGGTGCGGGCGGCCTAGGGGCGCACTCGCGCGGCCGCCTTCATCTCGGCGATACCGCGGTTGGCCAGCTCGTCGGCGCGCTCGTTGAGCGGGTGGCCGGCGTGGCCCTTGACCCAGTGCCATTTGACCTTGTGCTTCGTGCGGGCGGCGTCGAGTCGCTTCCACAGGTCGTCGTTCTTGACCGGCTTCCTGTCCGCCGTCAGCCAGCCGCGCGACTTCCAGCCCGGGATCCATTTGGTGATGCCGTCGAGCACATATTTGCTGTCGGTGTGCAGATCGACCTCGCAGGGCCGCGTCAGGGCCTCCAGCGCCATGATGGCGCCCATCAGCTCCATGCGGTTGTTGGTCGTCAGCGGTTCGCCGCCCGACATCTCCTTGGTCTTGCCCGCCGCCTGGAGAATGGCCCCCCAGCCGCCGGGGCCCGGATTGCCCTTGCAGGCGCCGTCGGTGTGGATGATCACGTGATTTGAGGGGGCGTTCATCGCGGTGTGACTACAGCGTCGATTGCCGCACCGCCAAGCAATAGCCTATATGGCGCCAGAAGATTTGTTACGGGGCCGAATCCGGACCCTTTAGGAGACGCCGCCGTGGGCAGCATCAGCATCTGGCATTGGGCGATCGTCGCCCTGATCGTCGTCGTTCTGTTCGGCGGACGCGGCAAGCTGTCCAACATCATGGGCGACGCGGCCAAGGGCATCAAAGCCTTCCGCGAAGGCCTGAAAGACGACGACAAGAAGGACGGTCCCTCGGACGGCGTGTCCAGCCTGCCGCGCACCGACGCCGAAAAAGAAGAGCTGAAGCGCTAGTCGCCGCCAGAACTGAAAGAGCCTTAAAGCATGGGCGGTCTGGGTCCCGGTATCGGGGGCAGCGAGTGGTTCATCATCGGCCTGGTGGCGCTTGTGGTCGTAGGACCCGAGCGTCTGCCCGGGCTGCTGCGCCAATTGGGCAAGGTCGTCGCCAAGGCGCGCGGCATGGCCAATGAGTTCCGCGCCAGCTTCGACGAGATGGCGCGCCAGTCCGAACTGGATGAGCTCCGCAAGGAGGTCGAGGCTCTGCGCACCGGCCAGAACAATCCCGTCCGTGCGGTCGAGTCGACCTTCCAGGGCGTGAAGGACGAGTTCGACAAGCCCCTGTTCGCCGAGACGCCGGTCGTGCCGGAGACAGTCGCCGAGCCGGTCACGGCGCCCGCCGCCTCCGAATGGCCCGACGGCGAGCCGGTGGTGATGCCGGTGGCGACCCCGCCTCTGGCCGAGCCGGTCGCCGCCAAACCGGCCCCGAAACGCAAGGCCACCGCCAAATCCGCGCCCGCCAAGGCCGCCGCGGCCAAGGCTCCGGCGACGAAGGCGAAGGCCTCCACCGCCAAGGCCCCGGCTGCGAAGGCCGCGCCCCGCGCCCCGCGTAACAGCAAGCTCGACCTATGACCTACGAACGGGACGAGACCGAGATCGAGGCGTCGCGCGCGCCCCTGATGGACCATCTGATCGAGCTGCGCGGGCGGTTGATCGTCTGCGTGGTCGCCTTCGTGCTGGGCTTCCTGGTCTGCTTCTATTTCGCCGGGCCGCTGTATGTGTTCCTGGTCAAGCCGTTCGCGGCGGCCGCCGCCCTGCATGCCGAGGCCGCGGCGAAGGCGGGCGGCCATCATGTGTCGCCGTTCGACCTGATCCTGGTGACCATGGGTCTGGAGCCCATGCCCCACGTCACCGCCGCCTCGACCCAGCTGATCTACACCGCGCCGCTGGAGATCCTCTTCACCAAGATGAAGCTGGCGGGCTTCGGCGCCATCGTCCTGGCCTTCCCGGTGATCGCCTGGCAGCTGTACCGCTTCGTCGCCCCGGGCCTCTATCGCAACGAGCGCGGCGCCTTCCTGCCGTTCCTGATCGCGGCGCCCCTGCTGTTCGTTCTGGGCGCGGCCCTGGTCTACTTCGTCATGCTGCCGTTCGTGATGTGGTTCTCGCTGAGCCAGCAGATCACCTCGGACACCGTCTCGGTCGCCCTCTTGCCCAAGGTGTCGGAGTATCTGAACCTGGTGACCTCGCTGCTGCTGGCCTTCGGCCTGTGCTTCCAGCTGCCGGTCGTGACGACCCTTCTGGGGATGACGGGGCTGCTGAGCTCGAAGCTGATGGTCGCCAGCCGCCGCTACGCCATCGTCGGGGTGGTCGTGGTCGCCGCCGTGGTCACGCCGCCCGATCCCATCAGCCAGCTGATGCTCGCCGTGCCCCTGGTCCTCCTCTACGAGATCTCGATCTGGTGCGTGCGCATCATCGAGTTCCGCCGGCCGAAGGACGATTCGGACATCGTGACGGCCTAATTCTCGCGCCGCCGCCGGAATTTCCCAGGGCGGGCAGAGACTTGCGGTCTTTACGGCTTGCCAAGGTTTGGCGGGCAACCTGACGATGTTCTGTCAGGATCCGCCGTGAGCCCTGTTCCCGCCCGCCAGCCGCTGGATATCCTCAGCACGGCCGCCGCCCTGTCGGTGATGGCCCTGATGGTCGTTCTGCTGATCGTGGCGACGGGCGATCCGGCGGACCGCAACCTCGTCACCACCATCGCCATCGGCCTGGGCGCCGCCGGCCTGATCCTGTTCCGCCAGCTGCGCAAGAACGAGGGCGGCCTCAGGATGAGCGAGGCCCGGGCCCACTATTCGGCGACCCACGACCCGGTCACGGGCCTGCCGACCAAATCCCTGCTGCTGGACCGGATGGCCGATCTGCCGGACGACGCCCGCGTCGGCGTCTTCTGCATCGGTCTGGATCAGTTCGAGGAGCTGTACGACTTCCTCGGCCATGACGTGGGCGATCGGGTGATCGCCGAGCTGTCGAAGCGGCTGGCCACCGTCTGTCCCGAGACCGACACCGTGGCGCGCATCGCCGACGGCGTCTTCGCCATCCACTGGCGTGACCTGACCCCGGCCAAGGCCGAGGGTGTCGCCGGCCAGCTGATCCGCCTGCTGGCCGCCCCCTGCGAGGCGGCGTCGAAGGACACCGTCATCGCCGCCTCCATCGGCGTGGCCTTCTGGGGCGCCGCGGACGGTCGGCCGGAGGAGGGCCTGCGTCGCGCCCGTCTGGCCATGGCCGCGGCCCGCAAACAGGGCGGCAACGGCTGGCGCGCCTTCGATCCGGCCATGGACAGCGAACTGCGTGAGAGGAAGGCGCTGGAGGCCGACCTGAGAGCGGCCCTGTCCGGCGCGCCCGGCGCCGGCAGCCTGACCCTGTCCTACCAGCCCCAGATCAATTCCCGGGGCGTGATCACCGGGGTCGAGGCCCTGATGCGCTGGGCTCACCCGGTGCGCGGCGTCATCTCGCCCTCGGTCTTCGTGCCCCTGGCCGAGAACTGCGGCCTGTCCGAGGTGGTCGATCGCTTCGCCCTGAAGCAGGCCTTCATCGACAGCCGGCGCTGGCCGACCATCCGCACCGCCATCAACATCTCCGCCACCCAGGTCCAGGCCGGTGATCTGGTGGGCCTGCTGCAGGGGTTGCTGACCGAGACCGGCGCCTCGGCCCGGGCGTTGGAGATCGAGATCACCGAGAGCGTCCTGCTGTCCGACGACCCGGCGACCTATGAGACGCTGAAGGCCGTGCGCAAGATGGGCTTCACCCTGGCCATAGACGACTTCGGCACCGGCTATTCCAGCCTCGGCTATCTGAAGCGGTTCCCGATCGACAAGATCAAGATCGACCGGTCCTTCGTCACCCATCTGGGGATGCAGCCCGAGAGCGACGCCATCGTCCGCGCCATCGTCGAAATGGCCGAGGCTCTGGACCTGAAGGTGCTGGCCGAGGGGGTCGAGACCCGGGCCCAGGTCGACCGGCTGGCCATCGTCGGCTGCGGCGACATCCAGGGCTTCTACTTCAGCCGTCCGGTCGAGGCCGAGGCCATCGATCGCATGCTGGCCCGCGACGCCAAGGTGGCCTGAAGCCGCGCCGAGGCCGGTCAGGGCTCCAGGAACAGCATCCAGTCGTCGACCCGCCGCGTGTCGAGCAGGCGCGTCCGGTCCGCCGGGGTCGCCCGACTTTCCCGGCCGATGACGCTGATTCGGCCATAGACTGCCTCCAGCCGGTCCAGAAGTCCGGCCGGGTCGGCTGAGCGCAGGGCGTTGAACTCCAGAACCAGCATCGGCCGGTCGCGCTGGATGATCGCCCAGGCGCCGTCGAGGAAGGCCTCCTCATGGCCCTCGACGTCCACCTTCATGAAGTCCACGCGCGGCCAGTCGGCCAGCAGGGTTTCCAGCCGCGCGGTCTCGACGGCGACGGTTCCGGGCGCGGCCTCGCCGACCAGATGGCCGTTCTTGGGCTCATGGTCGGGCACGCTGAGGTGCAGGACAGCGCCGTCCTCGGCGCCCGCCGCCTTTTCGAACAGCTCGACGCGGGTCTGGAAGCCGTTGGCGTAGAGGGAGCGGCGCATCAGGCCGGCCAGCCGGGGATTGGGCTCGATCGCCGCGACCCGTCCTTCCGAACCCGTCAGATGGGCGAAAAGCAGGGTGTAGTAGCCGTGGTTGGCGCCCGCATCGACGATGCGCATCCCGGGCGTGATCCGCCGCGCCATGAAGGCCGTCAGCCAGCCCTCCCACAGCCCGTCCAGCATGACGTGAACGCCGAAGCCGACGTCGTCCGAGGCGACGTAAAGGCGATAACGGCTGAGCACCCGGCACAGGACCGTGCGATCCCCGACATAGACCGCGCTCGCCATCGCCCGGCTGCGGCGCAGCAGGGTCTCCGCATCCATTCGGCGCAGGGCCTTCAGGGGGATCGGGCGCGGGCCGACGAGAGAGGCGGGCAGGAGGCCCCGAAGCCAGTTCAACGGTTTCAAACGCGCCTCCGAAAACGAACCGGCCGGGAGCGACAGTGTCGTCCCGGCCGGAATGCATCTGACTGTCCGGCGAGGCCGAGGCCCCGCCGTGATCCATCAGCAGCTGTAGTACATGTCGAACTCGACCGGGTGCGGGTGCAGTTGCAGACGCGCGACCTCTTCCATCTTCAGCTCGATGTAGCTGTCGATGAAGTCGTCATCCATGACGCCGCCCTTCTTGAGGAAGGCGCGGTCCTTGTCGAGGCTGTCCAGGGCTTCCTTCAGCGAGCCGCAGACCTCGGGGATCGAGCCGCGCTCTTCGGGCGGCAGATCGTAGAGGTTCTTGTCGGCGGGGCCGCCCGGATCGATCTGGTTCTCGATCCCGTCCAGACCGGCCATCAGCAGGGCGGTGAAGGTCAGATAGGGGTTGCCCATGGGGTCGGGGAAGCGGGCTTCGATACGCTTGCCCTTCGGCGAGGAGACCCACGGAATACGGATCGAGGCCGAGCGGTTGCGCGACGAATAGGCCAGCTTGACCGGCGCTTCATAGCCCGGGACCAGACGCTTGTAGGAGTTGGTCGTCGAGTTGGAGAAGGCGTTGATGGCCTTGGCGTGCTTGATGATGCCGCCGATGTACCACAGGCATTCCTGCGACAGGCCGGCATACTTGTCGCCGGCGAACAGCGGCTTGCCGTCGCGCCAGATCGACTGGTGCACGTGCATGCCCGAGCCGTTGTCCTTGAACATCGGCTTGGCCATGAAGGTCGCCGACTTGCCGTAGGCCGCGGCGACGTTGTGGATGATGTACTTATACAGCTGCAGGCGGTCGGCCATGGTCAGCATGTCCGAGAATTTCAGGCCGAGCTCGTGCTGGGCCGGAGCCACCTCGTGGTGGTGCTTCTCGGGCTGCATGCCCATGTCGCGCATGACGCCCAGCATCTCGGCGCGCAGGTCCTGGCCGGAGTCGACCGGGTTGACGGGGAAATAGCCGCCCTTCGGCCCAGGGCGGTGGCCCATGTTGCCTTCGGTGTATTCGGCGCCCGTGTTGGCCGGCAGCTCGATCGAGTCATACGAGTAGCTGGTGTGGCCCGGCTCGGTCGTCCAGCGGACGTCGTCGAAGATGAAGAACTCGGCTTCCGGGCCGAAGTAAACCACGTCGCCCACGCCCGAGGACTGGATGTAGCTGAGGGCCTTCTTGGCCATCGAGCGGCTGTCGCGGTTGTAGGGCTCGCCGGTGTCCGGGTTCATGACGTCGCAGAACAGGAACAGGGTCGTGGCCTGGTAGAAGGGGTCGATATAGGCCGTGGTCAGGTCGGGCTTCAGCAGCATGTCCGACTCATTGATGGCCTTCCAGCCCGCGATCGACGAGCCGTCGAACATGGTGCCTTCGTTCAGGAACTCGTCGTCGACCAGGTCGATGTCGAAGGTGACGTGCTGAAGCTTGCCACGGGTGTCGGTGAAGCGGACATCGACGTATTTCACGTCCTTGTCCTTGATCTCCTTGAGGATCTTGTCGGCCGCGCTCATGTCTCGATGGTCCTGTTTCTTATGGGGAGGAAGCTGTGTCGTCGGGTCCCAGAAACCCTTCGACGGGATGGAATCAAACGGCCTGGGCGCCGGTTTCTCCGGTTCGGATGCGGATGACGTCGGTGACCTCGGTGACGAAGATCTTTCCGTCGCCGATCTTGCCCGTGCGGGCCGCCGTCTGGATGGCCTCGACCACGGCCGGGTAGAGGTCGTCGGCGACCACCACCTCGATCTTGATCTTGGGCAGGAAGTCGATGACGTACTCGGCCCCGCGATAGAGTTCGGAGTGACCCTTCTGGCGGCCATATCCCTTGGCCTCGAGCACAGTCATCCCCTGCACTCCGATGTCCTGGAGCGCCTCTTTCACATCGTCCAGCTTGAAAGGCTTGATGACGGCTTCGATCTTCTTCATCGCAATCCCGAGGCGGCTCTTGATTGGCCTTGCGCTCGGGGACCAAAGGGACATCGCATTGCACCATAAGGCAAGCCCCATTTGTATTTTCCGTGTCAGAGGACGGACCGATAGATGACGGAATCCAATACCCCGGCTCTCTGGCGCAATATTCTGCCGTGGCCCGGTCCGGATGCGCACAAACATCAAAGGGGTCGACTGGGCGTGGTGTCCGGTCCGGCCTTCAACACGGGCGCCGCGCGGCTGGCGGCGCGGGCGGGCTTACGGATCGGCGCCGGGCTGGTGCGCATCCTGTGCCCGCCGGGCGCGGCGCCGGTGATCGCGCCCACGGTGACGGCGATCATGATCGACGAGTTCCTGTCGCCCGAGGCCCTGGGGCGGCTGGCCGAGCCGCTGGACGCCGTGGTCATCGGCCCGGCGGCGGGGCTGGAGGAGGAGACGGGCTACAACCTCGCGGCGCTCGGCCGGACCGGGGCGGCCATGGTCGTGGACGCCGACGCCCTGACCCTGTTCAAGGACCGACCCAAGGCCCTCTTCGCCTGTCTGGACCGCGACGACGTCCTGACCCCGCATGAGGGGGAGTTCGACCGCGTCTTTCCGAATCTGCTCAAGCACGGCCGCGAGACCGCCGCCTGGGAGGCCGCCCGCGTCGCCGGGGCCGTGGTGGTGCTGAAGGGCAGGGAGACCATCATCGCCTCGCCCGACGGCCGGATGAGAATCAACCCAAACGGCACGCCCTGGCTGGCCACGGCCGGCAGCGGCGACGTCCTGGCCGGGATGATCGCCGGCCTGATCGCCCAGCGGATGGACAGCTTCGAGGCGGCCTGCGCGGCCGTCTGGATGCACGCTGACGCCGCCGAACGCTTCGGCCCTGGCCTGATCGCCGAGGACCTGCCGGAGCTGCTGCCGGTGGTGCTCAGGGACCTACGGCCGGACACGGTCTGACACGCTGCCTGAGGTCGAACGGCGGTCTTCGGCATCGTCCACAGGAACAGGAACAGAACGGCAACAACCGGCTTGAGCCGGATCGGTCGTTTGCCTAGCCTCGCGAGTCGAGGAGGCGCCCCCAATGCACGACGTCAGGCACGACATCAGGACCGAACGTTACAGCCGGCCCGGGTTGCGGGTTGCGACGCCCTCGACAACGACGGTTCACGTCACCGGCGCCCAGCTGGTCGTCGCCTGTGCGGGCGCGAGCTGCAGCCACGAGATCTTGGTCGATCCCCAGCCCCTGTTCGGCGCGCGCCGGTTCTGGCCCGTCAGCGGCCGCTCCGAACGCTTCCGCTGCCGCTGCGGCTCGCGCGAGACGCGCCTGACCTATACGGCGGGCCTGGTGGCTCCGGAGCTGGCGAACGACGACCCGCTGAACGAGGACGCCATCCGCCTGTGGGCGTGAGGCCGTAGACGCGAGCGCGGCCCGCCTGTAGAGCGGCGCTCCTACCGTGCGGATGTGGCGAAACTGGTAGACGCACCAGATTTAGGTTCTGGCATCGCAAGATGTGGAGGTTCGAGTCCTCTCATCCGCACCAAATTCATTCTTGAAGAGCGCTATCGTTCGCCGCGCGGCGGCTCACTCCTTGAGCGCCATTCTGGTGCGCTAACGCTCGCGACGCGGTCGCTCGCTGCTTGAGCGCGGTCGGCTGTTCCTCGAGCGTCCTGGTGTCACGATCGCCCAACAAAAAAGGCCCCGGATCGCTCCGGGGCCTTTCTGTCGTTCCAGCCTGATCAGGTCGTGGCGGGCGGCGGCGGGATGTCGGCGTCGTCCTCGTGGACTTCCATCCGACCCTTGGCCATGTGGCTCTTGCGGTAGCCATACAGGAAGTAGAGCACCAGACCGACGCCGCCCCAGATCGGCAGCACCATCTTGGCGTCGTGCGGCAGGTTCCAGAACAGGAAGGCGCAGCCGGCGGCCGAGATCGGCGCGATGATCCACACCAGGGGCATCTTGAACGGACGGACGCGGTTCGGGTCCGTCTTGCGCAGGACCATGACCGCGATCGACACCATGAAGAAGGCGAACAGCGTCCCGGAGTTGGAGATGTCGGCCAGCTTGCCGACCGGGAACAGGGCGGCGGCGATGGCCACGGCGATCCCGGTGAACAGGGTCACGATGTAAGGCGTCTTGAACGTCTTGTGCATCTTGGTCAGGCCTTCCGGCAGCAGACCGTCGCGCGCCATCACGAAGAAGATGCGGGTCTGACCGTAGATCATCATCAGGATGACCGAAGGCAGGGCGAGCATGGCGGCCAGGCCGAGGGCGTTACCGACCTGCGGGTGACCGATCACGCGCAGGACGTGGGCCAGGGCCTCGTTCGAGCAGACCAGTTGCTGGGCGTTGGCGGGCAGGGCGCAGGCGGCGACGAAGGCGGGCGAACCGGGCTCGACGGCCGAACCGTCAAGGCCGAGCACCGGCTGGGCGCCGATCGCGCCGGCGGCGCCGAGGGCGACCAGCAGATAGAAGACCGTACAGAAGGCCAGCGAACCGATCAGGCCGATCGGAACGTTCTTCTGCGGGTTCTTGGTTTCCTCGGCGGCGGTCGAAACCGCGTCGAAGCCGACGTAGGCGAAGAAGATCGAGGCCGCGGCGCCGACGACGCCCATGCCCGAATAGGCGCCGAACATGCCGTTGGGCGTGAAGGGCGACAGGTTGGCGGTGTCGATGACCGGCAGGGTCAGGGCGATGAAGACCGTCAGTGCGATGACCTTGATCGCCACCAGGATGGCGTTGACGCGGGCCGATTCCGTGGTGCCGAGGATCAGCAGGCCGGTCACGGCCAGGGCCACGATGATGGCCGGAACGTTGACGATGCCCGCCGAGAAGTCAGGCACCGGGATGAAGCCCTTCATGGCCCAGGTCGGCCCGGCGGATAGAAGATCAGGGAAGTCGAAATGTAGCCCGTTCTCGATCAGCCCCAATACGTATCCGGACCAGCCGACCGACACGGCCGAGGCCGCCACGGCGTATTCGAGGATCAGGGCCCAGCCGACGCACCAGGCCAGCAGTTCGCCCATGACGGCGTAGGTATAGGTGTAGGCGGAGCCCGAAACCGGGGCCATGGCCGCCAGTTCGGAGTAGCAGAGCGCGGCGACCGCGCAGACCGCGCCGGCGATCACGAAGCTGAGCATCATGCCTGGACCGGCCTTTTGCGAGGCGGCCGCGGTCAGAACGAAAATGCCGGTGCCGATGATGGCCCCGATCCCCAGAAGGGTCAGTTGGATTGGACCTAGCGACCGATGAAGAGACTTCTTCTCGGCCGTGGCTAGAATCGCGTCTAGCGATTTAACGCGCCACATGGATTACCCCTCGACTTGTTGCCCCCGGCTCCTGCCGGTTTGGGCGGGACGCTAGCCACGGAAATCCCGGTACGCAACGTGGTATCAGTCTGGTGAACCCGCGACGACGCTTTCGTGACCGGCTGCGTTGCCGGTAAAGCGCGACTTTTCCTGTTTGGCCCGGCCCGCTTTGCGCTAGTGGACCGCTCGATGCTTCCCATCCACGCCGTTCTCGATGACCTGAAGACCGCGCTGTCCGCGTCGGGCGCCGTCGTGCTGGCCGCGCCTCCGGGGGCGGGCAAGACGACGGTCGTGCCGCTGGCCCTGCTGGACCAGGACTGGCTGGGCGACGGCAAGGTGCTGGTGCTGGAGCCGCGCCGGCTGGCCGCCCGCGCCGCCGCCGAGCGGATGGCCGCGACCCTGAACGAGACCGCCGGCGAGACCGTCGGCTATCGCACCCGGCTGCAGAGCCGGATCGGGCCGAAGACGCGGATCGAGGTGATCACCGAGGGCGTCTTCACCCGCATGATCCTCGACGATCCCGGTCTCGACGGCGTCGGCGCCGTCCTGTTCGACGAATTCCACGAACGCAGCCTCGACGCCGACCTCGGGCTGGCCCTGACGCGCGAGAGCCAGTCCCTGCTGCGGCCCGACCTGAAGCTGCTGGTCATGTCGGCGACGCTGGATATCGCCGGGGTGTCTGGTCTCCTGAACGGCGCTCCCGTGGTCGAGGCGCAGGGGCGGATGTTCCCGGTCGAGACCCGCTATCTCGGCCGCAACGCCGCCGAACGGTTCGAGGAGGCGGTGGCCCGCGCCTGCCGTCAGGCCCTGACTGAGGAAACCGGCTCCATCCTCGCCTTCCTGCCGGGGCAGGGCGAGATCCACCGCACGCTGCAGAAGCTGAAGGAGCAGGTGCGCGATCCGGCGGTCGATGTGGTCGCCCTGTACGGCGCGCTGGACAAGGCCGAACAGGACCGGGCGCTGGACCCGTCGCCTCCCGGACGCCGAAAGATTGTGCTGGCCACCTCGGTCGCCGAGACCAGCCTGACCATCGAGGGCGTCCGGGTGGTCATCGACGGCGGCCTGTCGCGTGTCCCGCGCTTCGAGCCGTCCAGCGGCCTGACCCGGCTGGTCACCGTCCGCGTCAGCCGCTCCTCGGCCGAGCAGCGCCGGGGCCGGGCGGGGCGGGTCGAGCCCGGCGTCTGCTACCGCCTGTGGGACGAGGAACAGACGCGCGGTCTGGTCCAGCACCAGAGGCCGGAGATCCTCGAGGCCGACCTGACCGCCTTCGCGCTCGATCTCGCCCGCTGGGGCGCGCGCTCGGCCGAGGGGCTGGCTCTGCTGGACCCGCCGCCCGTCGGCGCCTTCGCCGAGGCGAGGAACGTCCTGACCCGGCTGGGGGCGCTGGACGCGACCGGCGCCCTGACCGACCACGGCCAGAGACTGATCGGCATCCCCCTGACGCCCCGCCTCGGCCATCTGGCCGCCGTCGCCGCCGATGCGGGCGAGGCGATGCTGGGCGCGCGGCTGGCGGCGGTGCTGTCGGAGCCCGGCCTCGGCGGCAATGATGTCGATATCCGCGAGCGGCTGCGCGGGCTGGAGCGCGACCGCTCGCCCCGCGCCCGCGACGCGATGAAACTGGCCGAACGCTGGAGCCGGGCGGCGTCTCAAGGCGCGAAGCGGGCAGGGGATGCAGACGTCGGGACCCTGCTGGCCGCCGCCTTTCCCGAACGGATCGCCAAGGCCCGGGGCAAGCCGGGCGAGGTGCTGCTGGCCTCAGGACGCGGCGCCTTCCTCGATCCGACCGATCCCCTGACGAGGGAGACATGGCTGGCGGTGGCGGAAGTCGGCGGCGGAGACGCCCGGGACCGCATCCGACTGGCCGCGCCTGTCGATCCGGCGGCGCTGGAGGATCAGGTCACGGTCGAGGACCGGCTGACGCGCGAGCCCTCGGGCCGGATGGTCATGCGCCGCATCCGGCGGCTGGGCGCCATCGTCGTCGACGAGAAGATCACCGGCGCCCCCGACCGCGCGGCCATCACCGCCGCCCTGAAAGCCGAGGTCGAACGCGACGGCCTGCGCGACCTGAAATGGGGCGAACGCGCCTCGGATCTGCGCGCGCGGCTGCGCTGGCTCGGCGGGCTGGAAGAGGGTTGGCCCGACACGAGCGAGGCCGGGCTGCTGGCCGAGCGCGAGACCTGGCTTTGGCCCCTTCTGGACGGCGTCCAGTCGCTGGAGGCGATCTCCGACGGGGCGCTGGAGCAGGGCATACGCACGCTCATTCCGTGGGATCGGCAGAGGGCGCTTGACGATCTGGCGCCCGCGCGTCTGGTCACGCCCCTCGGCTCGGCTGCCATCGACTATGCGGCGGAAGGCGGGCCCCGCGTCGATATCCGGGTGCAGGAGCTGTTCGGCCTCAAGACCCACCCGACCGTCGGCGGAAACGCCCGCGTCGCCCTGACCCTGGCCCTGCTGTCGCCCGCGCGCCGCCCGGTCCAGATGACCAAAGACCTGCCCGGCTTCTGGTCCGGCAGCTGGGCCGCCGTGCGCGCCGAGATGCGCGGCCGCTACCCCCGCCACCCCTGGCCCGAAGACCCCGCCAACGCCGAGGCCACCAGCCGCGCCAAGCCAAGGGGGACGTGAGGGGGCGGACTCAACGCCGGACCCGGGCGCTGGTGATGACCACCTCGACGATACGCCCCTCGGCCGCGACGGGATCGCTGACCTTCACACGATACCCGTTTGCATGACGGGCGGTCTCGCGCCCGACCGTTGGCGCAGCGGGAGTTTCGTGATCCGACTGGCAGTCCGCGAGCTTGCTGTCCCGGATGATGCAGCTCACCTCGACCCGCACCTGCGCGTGTCCGGAGATATCGCCGTGAATTTCCAGCCGTGGCCCCTCCAGCAGCAGGTCGCCGACATCAACCAGCGCGTCGCGCGGATCTTCCAGCGGCTGGCCACAGGCGGTCAGGACCTGATCAAGGCCCGCCGGATTGGTAGGCAGCTCGACCTGCATCCGGCTGGGACGGGCTTCTCCGGCCGCCGAGGTGAAGGTGACCGGGCCGCCCGCGCGCAGGAATCGGACGGCCCGGACGTCGGTTGACGTCAGGATCGGGCTGCCCGAATGGGTGCTCCACCACGTCAGGCGGCTCGCACCGTCGCCGCGCGTCACGTCGAAACGGCGGATAGCGGTGTCCGCCGCCGGCATCCCGCCCAGCGCCACGGTCAGCTGCCCAGCCTGGCATTGAACGGCGAAGCTGACCCCTCCGCCGAACTGGGCTCCCGCCGCGACCAGATTCCGCGCCGGATCGGCCGCGACGTCCCAGCCGTCATCAGCCTGCGCGGCGGTAAGCCCAAACGCCGCCGTCGCGACCAGACCCAACTCAAGCATTCCACACCCCCAAAGAACGCCGCCACCCTAGGGAGAGGCGCCCTGTGCGCGCAAGCCGTCACCGTTCGTGACGCCATCCCGTCCCGCAGGCGGTTGTGCATCGCGGCGCGGAGGCTCAAAGCCTTGGCATGTCCAGTCTGCGCCGCCTGATCGACCCCTATCTGCTGATGCTGATCGCGACCGTGGCCATCGCGGCCGTCCTGCCGGCGCGGGGGCAGGGGGCGGTCGTGGCGGAATGGGTGACCACGGCGGCCGTGGCCCTTCTGTTCTTCCTGTACGGCGCGCGTCTGTCGCCGGCGGCGATCTGGGCGGGGCTGTCGCACTGGCGGCTGCAATCAACAGTGTTCGTCTCGACCTTCGTGTTGTTTCCCCTGATCGGCCTGGGCGTCAACGCCGTCTTCGGTCGCTGGCTGGCGCCCGAGATCGCCATGGGCATGCTGTATCTGACCCTGCTGCCGTCCACGGTCCAGTCGTCGATCGCCTTCACCTCCATCGCCCGGGGCAATGTCCCGGCGGCCCTGTGCAGCGCCTCGGTGTCCAATCTGCTGGGCGTGCTGATCACGCCGATCCTCGTGGCCACGCTGATGCCGGGCTCGGGCGGCGGGATTTCCCTGAAGGCGGTGGAGGACATCGCCCTTCAGATCCTTCTGCCCTTCGCCCTGGGTCAGGCGGCGCGACCGCTGATCGGCGGCCTTTTGACCCGTCACGCCAAGCTGGCGGGCTATGTGGATCGCGGCTCGATCCTGCTGGTCGTCTACGGCGCGTTCAGCGCGGGGATGGTGGCGGGCGTCTGGGCGCAACTGGACCTGACCGATCTGGCGCTGGTGATCGGCCTGAACATCCTCGTCCTCGGCCTTGTGATGGTGGCGACGACCGTCGCGAGCCGGAGGTTGGGCTTCCCGAAGGAAGACGAGATCGCCATCGTCTTCTGCGGCTCCAAGAAGAGCATGGCCTCGGGCATCCCCATGGCCGCCATCCTGTTCCCGGGCCATGCCGTCAGCCTGATCGTTCTGCCGCTGATGCTGTTCCATCAGATCCAGCTGTTCGTCTGCGCGGTCCTGGCCCGCCGCTATGCCGAGCGGCCCGAAGCGGAACCCGTGCCGGACGCGGCAACGGCAGAGCTTCGCGCTTGACCTGACCGGCGCCCCCGCGCATCCCATGGTCGAAAGAAGACTTGAGGAACCGCCCGTGACCGACGCCAACCTGCTGATCGCGCCCAGCCCGGCCTCGACGCGCCGCGTGCTGTTCGCCAGCCTGATCGGCACGACCATCGAGTTCTTCGACTTCTACATCTATGCGGCCGCCGCCGTTCTGGTCTTCCCCAAGCTGTTCTTCCCGGGCGGCGATCCGACCTCGGCCCTGCTGCAATCCTTCGCCACCTTCGCCCTGGCCTTCTTCGCCCGGCCGATCGGTGCGGTGATCTTCGGTCATTTCGGCGACCGGGTGGGGCGCAAGGCGACGCTGGTGGCGGCCCTGATGACCATGGGGCTGTCGACCATCGCCATCGGCCTGCTGCCGACCTACGGGCAGGTCGGCATCCTGGCGCCCCTGCTGCTCGCCCTGTGCCGCTTCGGTCAGGGCCTGGGTCTGGGCGGGGAGTGGGGCGGCGCCGTGCTTCTGGCCACCGAGAACGCGCCTCCGGGCCGCAAGGCCTGGTTCGGCATGTTCCCCCAGCTGGGCGCGCCCATCGGCTTCATCCTCTCGACCGGCGCCTTCATCATCCTGACCTCGGTGATGAGCGACGAGACCTTCCTGCACTGGGGCTGGCGCACCCCCTTCATCGCCAGTTCGGTGCTGGTCTTCGTCGGCCTGTGGGTGCGGCTGAAGATCACCGAGACGCCCGAGTTCAGCCGCGTCATCGAGAAGCGCGAGCGGGTCAAGGCGCCGATCCTCGCCCTGCTGGCCCGCTACAAGGGCGCGCTGCTGCTGGGGACGCTGGGGGCGACCACCACCTTCCTGCTCTTCTATCTGATGACGGTCTTCGCCCTCGGCTGGGCGACGACGGCCATGGGCTTCACCCGCGCCGACATCCTGCCGATCCAGCTGA
Source organism: Brevundimonas sp. ALps5 (assembly GCF_058681645.1). Taxonomy (NCBI): domain Bacteria; kingdom Pseudomonadati; phylum Pseudomonadota; class Alphaproteobacteria; order Caulobacterales; family Caulobacteraceae; genus Brevundimonas; species Brevundimonas sp. ALps5. The sequence continues at coordinate 3,698,727 of NZ_CM178744.1, forward strand.
TCGGGGTGCTGTTCTTCGGCGCCTTCATCCCCATCGCGGCGCTGGCGGCCGACAAATGGGGTCAGCTGACCGTGCTGATGGCCGCCTCGATCGGCATCGCGGTCTTCGGCCTCCTGATCGCGCCCCTGTTCAAGGGCGGGCTGGCCGGCCTACTGATCTTCTTCTCGCTGGGGTTCGCCCTGATGGGCGCGACCTACGGGCCGCTCAGCGCGGCCATGGCCCGGCCGTTCCGGGCGGCGGTCCGCTATACGGGCGCGTCCGTGGCCTTCAACCTGGCGGGCATCGCCGGGGCCTCGGTTGCGCCGTTCGCCGCGACCTGGCTGGCCAAGCACGTGGGCCTGCCGTCGGTCGGCTGGTACCTGACCGTCACGGCCATCGTCACCATCCTCGCCCTGTTCGGCATGACCCGGCTGAAGGTCGAGGACTAGGTTCTAGTCGGTCACCGCATAGACCATCACCCCGGTCGCGATCGCGAGGTTCAGGCTGTCGGCCCGGCCGCGCATGGGGATCTTGACGTTGACGTCGCAGGCGGCGGCCAGCGCATCGGTCAGGCCCGCCTGCTCATTGCCCATCAGGACCAGGGTCGGTTTGGCGTAGTCGGCGTCGCGATAGCCGTGGGTGGCGTCCAGGCGGGTGCCGACGACGCTGCCAGGCCAGGTCTCGCGCCAGGCCAGGAACTCGGCGGGCGTCGCCTTGGAGATGCTCACAGCAAAGACCGAGCCCATGGTCGCCCGCACCGCCTCGACAGAGAAAGGATCGACGCAGTCGCCGATCAGGATGACGCCGCCGCAGCCGGCCGCATCCGCCGTGCGGATGATGGTGCCGAGGTTGCCCGGATCACGCACCTGCTCCAGCGCCACCCAGCAGGGCGCCGTCTCGGGCTTCAGGGCCGACAGGGGCGTATAGGCCTGTTCGAACACGGCCAGCACTGTCTGCGGGTTCTCGCGCCGGCTGATCTTCTCGAGGATCGGGTGGGTGACGACGACGATCTCGCCGCCCGCCTTGCGCGTCGCCTCCTTCGCCCGGTCCAGCAGCGGGTGAGGCCGCGCCTCCATCCCGACTAGCAGCATCGTCGGCGCCCGGCCCTGATCCAGGGCCTCGCCGATGAACTTCAGCCCCTCGGCCAGAAAACGGCCCGTGGCCTCGCGTTCCTTGCGCATGTTCAGGGCGCGCACGGCCTTGACCGTGTCGTTGGTCAGGGAGGTGATCAGGCGCCCGTGGTGTTCTGGCATGTCGGTCATGCGGACCACCGCGCGAAGAAGCTCAGGCCGATGGCGCGGGCCTCGGGTCCGTCTTCGGACAGGGCCAGTTCGCCCCAGTCGATGCGGCCACCCCGGTCATGGGTCGCCTCGGCCATCAGATGGGCCAGCGACAGGCCCGAGACCCGCGCCGCATAGGCGTTGAGGAGCAGGAAGGAGGCGTCGTCGGCCAGAAGGGCGGCGCAGTCCTTCAAAAGCGCCGGCAGGTCCTCGAACAACCGCCAGACCTCGCCGGTCGGCCCGCGCCCGTATTTGGGCGGGTCGAGGATGATGCCCTGATACCTGGCCCCGCGCCGGACCTCGCGCGCGACGTATTTGCGGGCGTCCTCGACGATCCAGCGGATCGGCTTGTCGGTCATGCCGGACGCCTCGGCGTTCTCGCGGGCGTAGGCGACCGACTTCTTGGAGGCGTCGACATGGGTCACTTCCGCGCCCGCCGCAGCGGCAGCGAGGGACGCGACGCCGGTGTATCCGAACAGGTTCAGGACCTTGGGGCGCTGCAGGGTGCGGATGCGCGCGTCCATCCATTCCCAGTTGGCGGCCTGTTCGGGGAAGAAGGCGAGGTGGCGGAAGGGGGTGAAGCGGCCGGTGAAGCGGACGTCGCGCCACTTCAGCGGAAAGGCGTCGATCGGGCCGTGTTTGTCGAAGCGCCAGCGGCCGGAGTCTTCCTCCTCCTGCTGGGGGTCGAACAGGGCGTTGGCGGTCTCGAAGGCGGCCGGGTCGCGCGGCGACCAGAAGCACTGGGGCTCGGGCCGGACCACTGTATGACGCCCGTAGCGCTCAAGCTTCTTGCCGTCGCCACTGTCCAGCAGGGCGTAGTCGGACCAGCCGGTCGTCAGCAGGGTTTCGGGGGTCTTGGAAAGAACGGGCGCCATCGGCGGCTGCTTAGGCGGCCTTTCGTCCAGCGTCCAGCGCAGGGAAGGCTTCGACGGTCTCATCCTCGACCCCGCTATCAGGGGCCTCGTCGCGGAAGTGGGTGGTCTTGTCCCAGGCGAAGGGTTCGCGGATCAGCCGCCAGGCGGCGTGGGCGAAGGCGAGGCTGAGCAGGGACCAGTAGGCGGGGGCTGCGATCATGTCGGCGGCTGAATAGGGGACGCAGGCCCGCATGGCTCCGATCTTGCCCTGCAGACAGGCCGCGGCGGCGCCGAGGACAAGGACGCACAGGGCGAAGACGGGGGTTTCGGGCGACAGGCCGCCGGCGCCGGCCACCAGCACCGCCGTCGCCACCCAGGCCAGGCTGGCCGCATGGATGGCCGCCGAGGCGAGGCCCGCGCCGAGCGTCAGAACCAGAGCCGCCGCGCCGCGCAGGCCCAGCCCCCTGGGCGAGCGGGTATGCACGCCCCAGGTCTGAAGATAGCCCTTCAGCCAGCGGGTCCGCTGCGGCAGCCAGAAGGTCAGGTCGCCCGGCGGTGTCTCGTATGTCGGTCGCGACAGCACGCCGAGCCGCAGGCCCCGTCGCCACAGCCGGAAGCCCAGATCGGCGTCCTCGGTGACGTTCCAGGCGTCCCAGCCGCCGACCGCTCTCAGGGCATCGGCGCGGAAGTGGTTGCTGGTGCCGCCGAGCGGGAAGGGCAGGCCGAGGCGCGCCAGGGCGGGCAGGGCGACCTCGAACAGTCCGGCGTATTCGACCGCGAACTGACGATCCAGAAACGGCGCCGCATGGCCGCCGCCCTTGCGCCGGATCCGCAAGGGGGCCTGAAGGCAGGCGAGACGGCCCCCGGAATTGGCCGCGGCGTCGGCGTCGAACCGGCAGGCGGCCTCGCGCAGCTGGAAGGGATCCGGGTCGTCCTCGGCGTCATAGACGGTGATCCGCTCGCCGCGCGCCAGGGCCAGGCCGTGGTTGAGGGCGCGGGGTTTGGTCCGGGGCGCGCCGGGCGGCACGATGACGATCCGCATCCAGTGGGGGCGCGGGGCAAGCGCCGCCGCCGTGATCGTCGCCTCGTCGTCGGCCTCCAGCAACAGGAAGGCCTCCAGCCGGTCGCGCGGATAGTCGATCCGGGCCAGCCGCTCGATCAGTTGGCCGACCACCTCCGCCTCATCGTGGAGGGCGGCCAGGATCGTATAGCGGGGCCAGCCGCCCTTCGGTCGCATCATCCCCGACGGCGGCGCGGGAACGGCGTTGCGGCTGATCAGGATCGTCGCGATCCGCCAGACCGCCAGGACCACGAACCCGATCTGGACGCCCAGGATCAGCCAGCCCGTCGCGGCGTCCCTCAATGCGGCCAGGGCCCCGAGACCCGCAACCAGAACAAGAGCCAGCGAGAGAGCCTGAAAGACGCTGACGCCCCTCCAGACCGCGCTCTCGCACGGGGAGTGGCCGCCTACGGTCCGTTCTGGTCCGCCCCCCGCCATCTCGAATGGTTAACTTGGGGTTGCGTTCGAATCAACCCACACTGGGAGGTGATTGCCGCCTGCCTGCGAATGGGGCTATGCAATCCGCCCGTTCGTGGAGTTTCGTCCTTGTCCGACGCGCCGACCGCCAGCCTGACCCCGACCGAAACCGCCGGCCGCTCGGCCCGAAAGCCCAAGGGCGAGGGCCATGTCCGGCGCGCCGAGATCCTGGCCGCCGCCGAGCGCATCTTCGTCGAGCACGGCTATGAGGGCGCGACGATCCGCAAGATTGCCGACGAGGTCGGCCTGTCCTCGACCGCCCTGTACATGCACTTCTCCGAGAAGGGCGAGATCCTGCACGAGATCTGCCGCGGGGCCTTCGAGCAGCTGATCTGCGAGAACCGGTCGATCACGGCGGTGGACGAGCCGGCCGAGGTCAAGCTGCGCCACATGCTGGAGGCCTACGTCCGCTTCGGCTTCACCAACCCCAACGCCTATCGGCTGGTCTATCTGACCCGGCCGGTCGAGGCGCGGCACGGGGCGCAGACGGCGGCCCAGCAGATGGGCGCCGAGCTGTTCCGCACCTTCGAGGACCTGCTGGCCCAGCTGCTGGCCGCCGACAGGCTGCGCGTCGCCAACGCCAAGCTGGCGGGCCAGGTCTTCTGGGCCGGCGCGCACGGCATCGTGTCGCTGGTGATCACCAAGCCCTATTTCAGCTGGGTCGAGCGCGACCTGCTGACGAAGACCATGATCGACGCCCTGATCACGGGCCTGATCAAGGCCTGACCTCTTACGGTTGGCCCGAAGGCTGATACGGCTGGGCCGTATAGGGCTGCGGCGCCGGGACCACCCCGCGCGAGATGTCCGACGACAGGGTCAGCGGCGCCGAACCGCCGTTCAGCCGCGCCTTGTAGACCGACATATTCTCCATGACCCGCATCATATAGTTGCGTGTCTCGGTGAAGGGGGCGCACTCGATGTAGTCGATGGCGGCGTCGGGGCCGGTGCGCGGATCGCCGCAACGGGCCACCCACTGCGGCGGCCGGGCGGGCCCGGCGTTATAGCCGACCGTCGTCATCAGCATGGAGCCGCCGTAGTTGTTCATCAGCTCGGCCAGGTGATAGCTGCCCAGGCTCATGTTGTAGTCGGGGTCCCACAGCCGGTCGGCCGAATAGCCCATGCCCAGACGCCGCGCGACGCCCGAGGCGGTGGCGGGCAGGAACTGCATCATGCCGCGCGCGTCGGCGCCGGAGCGGGCGCGCGGGTCGAAGCTGGATTCCTGACGGGTGATGGCCAGGGTGAACTCCAGCGGGGCGGCGCCCGGGACCTGGGGCGGGATGCGGATCGGATACATGCGCTCGGGCATCAGGACGCCGCGCTGGCTGGCCGCGCGGCCGACCATCATGGCCCCGAAGCCGTCGCCATAGGCGCGCGACAGGTCCATCAGCTGGGCCAGATCGGCCGGCCCCGGCACGGTGTCGTCGAGGTGGTAGGCGAAGACCCGGAACAGGCTCATCTCGCCGGTCTCGCCGAGGATACGCATCGCCCGGACCAGCTCATTGCCTTCGAAGGCCGCGATCTCCGAGGCGCTGGGGGCGGGGTCGCCGGGCAGGGTCAGGGTGCGGTAGCCGGCCTTCTCGGCGGCCAGCTGGCCGTAGAAGGTCTGGATGTGTTTGGCGCCCGCCTGGTACCACTGCTGGGCGCCGTTGCGGTCGCCTTGCGCTTCGGCGGCGCGGCCCAGCCAGTAGAGGGCCCGCCCTTGCGTGATCGGGGTCGTGGAGACGGTGCGCAGGGTCTCGAAATGCCGCGCCGCGCGGGCCGGGTCGTTCAGCTTGGTCAGGGCCACCCAGCCGGCGAAGAACTCGGCGTCCACCTTGCGGTCGCCGCCGGCGAAGCCGTGGCCGTTCATCGCGTCATAGGCGGCCTGCCAGTTCCGGTCCTGCAGGGCGTCGAGGTAGTAGTTGCGGCGCTCGCTCCACAGGGTGTTCTGGCCCTCGGAATGCAGGGGGGCGGAGGGCAGGTAGCGCAGCAGGGCATAGCCTTCGCGCTCGCGGTTGGCGCCGCGCAGGATGCGGACCCGCTCCAGCACCACGTTCGGATCCAGCGCCTGGCTCTGGCTCAGGCCGGCGACGATGGCGTCGGGGCTGTAGGCCGTGCGCAGGGCGATCACGGCGTTGGCGATGGTCGCGCGCTCGGGCGAAACCAGGTTGATCATGGATCGCGTCGCCGGACCGTGCGGGCCCGACAGCAGCATGCTCAGCCGCGCCTCGTGGTCGGCCTGGGTCAGCCACGAGCCCCACTGGCCCATGATCCGCGACTGGTTGGAATCGTCGAACGACTGGGTCCGCCACCAGTCGGTGATCAGGCGGCGGGCGTCATCGGTGCGGCCCGTCTGCTGCAAGGCCCAGGTCAGGGCGATGGCGCCCTGGACGGTCGTCGGGCGGCTCTCGCCGAAGAAGGCCAGGACGCCGTCGGGCTGCAGGCCGGCGCGGTCCAGCGCGATCTCTCCGGCGGCGCGGCGCCCGTCGGCGCGCGGCCAGCCCAGCAGGGCGCGCTGGTCGCGCGACAGCTCGTCATAGGGCAGCTGGGCCGCCGAGGTGTCGACCAGGGCCCATTCGACGATCTTCCTCGCCGTCTGGTCGTTGATGCGGGCGATGGCGTCCTGGGTGGCGATGACGTTGCGGGCGCGGGCCGCGGTCAGGCCTTCGCGGAAGGCGGCGCCGTCCGAGGCGCTCAGCACCCGCGGCTGGTTGGTCGGGTTCTGCGTCCCCACGACCTCGCTGTAGGGCTGCGGCCCCGTGTTCAGTTCGGACGTCGATTGCGGCAGGGCGGAAGGGAGCGGCGCGAGCACCGCGAGGGCCGCCGCCAGGCTGGTCATCAGCATCGTTCGAACAAACCCCATTCAACCCGGTTGCAGCGGCCAAGCCGGCAACCTACCCTCTACCGCTTGATCCGGGCGCGCGTCGCCCCTTTCCCACGCAGGTAGAGTAGTTCCTATGACCGCCCCCTTGTTCAAGGGCGTGATCACCGCCCTGATCACACCACTTCGTGACGGAAACGTGGACGAGGCCGCTTTGGAAGCCCTGGTCGAGCGCCAGATCGCCGCAGGCGTGCACGGCGTCGTCGCCGTGGGCACGACAGGCGAGGGCGGCGGCCTGACCATCGAGGAACACAAGCGCGTGACCGCCCTGTGCGTTCGCGTTTCGGCGGGCCGGATCAAGGTCATCGCGGGCGCCGGATCGCCCGCCACCTACGAATCAATCGACCTGGCCGCCCACGGCAAGGCCTGCGGTTGCGACGGCGCCCTCGTCGTTACGCCGTACTATAACCGCCCTTCCCAGGCCGGTCTGATCGCCCACTTCGAGGGCGTCGCCGAGGCGGTTCAGCTGCCCCAGATCCTCTACAACGTCCCGGCCCGCACCGGCGTCGACCTGTCGAACGAGAGCGTGGCGCGCCTCGCCGCCCATCCGAACATCGTGGCCATCAAGGACGCGACCGGCGACATGAGCCGCGCCAGCTGGATGCACGCCAACATCAGCGCCAAGGGCACGCAGTTCGACCTGATCTCGGGCGATGACCCGAGCTTCATCGGCTATTCGGCCCACGGCGGCGTCGGCCTGATCTCGGTCACGGCCAATGTCGCGCCCGAGGGCATGGTCGCCCTCTATGACGCCATCACGGCCGGCGACTTCGCTGCGGCCCGTGTCTGGCAGGACCGGCTGATCGGCCTGCACAAGGCCCTGTTCCTCGACGCCTCGCCGGCACCGGCCAAGTACGCCCTGGCCAGGCTGGGCCTCTGCTCGGAAGAGATGCGCCTGCCGCTGACGCCCACCAACGACGCGGTCAAGCCGGCCATCGACGCGGCCCTGGTCGCCGCCGGCGTCCTCTGATGGCTCCACCCAAAGAGAAGGCGCCCATCTCGACGGCCAAGACGATCGCCGAGAACCGGCGGGCGAAGTTCGACTACTTCCTGGAGGAGAACGTCGAGGCCGGGATCATGCTGCTCGGGACCGAGATCAAGTCCCTGCGCATGGGCCGGGCCAACATCGCCGAGAGCTATGCGGCGGTGGAGGGGCGCGAGATCGTCCTGATCAACGCCGACATCCCGCCCTACGTCCAGGCCAACCGCTTCAACCATGAGCCGCGCCGGCCGCGGAAGCTGCTGCTCCACCGCAAGCAGATCGACAAGCTGATCGGGGCTGTCCAGAAGGACGGCCAGACCATCATCCCGATCCGCCTGTATCTGAACGACGACGGCAAGGCCAAGCTCGAGATCGCCCTCGCCAAGGGCAAGAAGCTGCACGACAAGCGCGAGACCTCGGCCGAACGCGACTGGCAGCGCGACAAGGCCCGGCTGCTGCGCGACAAGGGGTGAAGCCCACCGCCTCTATCGACGTCGGCCAGCAGCGACCTTAGAACGGGTCCGGGCCCCGGATGTCCGGCCGAACCGATTCCACAGGGAGAGCGCCGTGCCTGAACCGATCTACCCGAAGATGGTCAGCATGACGGTCACGTCGCGGTGCAACCTGCGCTGTGTGATGTGCTACCACGCGATCACGAAGGTGAAGAAGGAAGACTTCGAGGACGCCTATCTCGACAAGCTCAAACCCAACTTCGAGCACGCCTCCACGATCGACCTCACTGGCCTCGGCGAGCCGCTGTTCAGCAAGCAGTTCTGGAAGATCATCGATCTGTTCAAGGTCGACGATGAGTCTCCCGACGAGGACTTCAAGGTCGTCTTCAACTGCAACGGCACCCTGTTCGATGACGAGAACGTCGACGGGTTGCTGAAGTCCGGCATCCGCAAGATCCGGGTCTCTATCGACAGCGCCGACGCCCGGACCTTTGAGGCGATCCGGGACGTGCCCCTCAAGACCGTCGTTGCCGGGGCGCGAAGGTTGATCCATGAGCGGAACGCCCGGCGGCGGAAGTATCCGCTCGTCGGGGTCCAGATGACGCTGATGAAGTCGACCGTGGGCGGCCTGATCGACATGGTCGATCTGTGCAAGGACATCGGCGCGGACTTCGTCGAGGTCTGGTCCCTGAATGAACTGCCGGAATCGGAAGCCGCGGACTGGAACGTGCGGCTGTTCAACTACAACGACCAGCTGCTCAGCAATCTGGACCGCGCGGTGCTCGATGAGCGCATGGAGGCGTTCCATGCCTATGCGCACGAGCGCAGGCTGCCGGCCATGTCGATGGTCCTGGGCCAGTCCCGCTGGGGCGAGGGGTTTCCGGGCGACGACTGGGGGCAGAGCTCCGGGGTGGAGTGGACGGAGTCCTCGATCCGCTGCGAACTTCCCTGGCAGGTCCAGCGCGTCCACTACGGCGGTGAAATCTACGCCTGTTGCTGGGGCACCAGCCCGATCGGCCATCTGGCGGATCAGAGTTCCCAGGACGTCTGGAACGGTGAGACCATGACCACCATGCGCAGCGACCTTCTGCAGGGCCGGATCCCGAAGCAATGCTCCGGCGCAGGCTGCCCCTATGTGTTGGGCAAGACCTCCGAGGCTGCGGCCCGATCGGCCGACGTCTAGTGGAAGGGTACGGATGTACGACACCTTTGTCGCCAGGATCGCAGGCTACACCCCGCACCGGTTTCACCTCCTGAACGAACACCTCACGCGAGCCATCGCCCGCAAGCGGGTGAAGCCCGGCGACGTGGTGCTGGACCTCGGGGCCAACAACGGATTCCACACCGCGGTCTTGGCGCTCGATGTGGGCGAGGGCGGCATGGTCCATGCTTTCGAGCCCAACCCCGACCTGTGGATTCATCATCTCGGACAGCCGAACGTCAGGCTCTGGCCCGTCGCGGTCGGAGACCGCGTCACCGTGGAACGGCTGATCACGCCCGTGGAGGGCAGCAATGAGACGGCTTCGCTCGTCGACCCCCGGGACCATCTCGGGGATATCCCGGTGGCGTTCGTCAGTGTTCCCCAGGTGACGATCGACAGCCTTGTGGAGCTGTTCGACAAGCGGGTTTCGTTCGTCAAGATCGACGTCGAGCGCCGGGAGCTTGAAGCGATGCGAGGTATGGAGCGGCTGATCCGCGCGTACCGGCCGGCCATCGTGTTCGAGAACCAGACGCCTGATATCCGGCGTTTTCTCGGCTCTGTCGGGTATCGGGTGTCGAACATCTTCCCGCCGGCCGCCGACTATCCGATCATCTGCAACTGCCTGGCCCTGCACCAGGACGACGCGGAGCTGGAGGCCCTGGTCTCGCCTCCCGTCGAGGATTTGAACGCACTGGCCGACTGGATCGAGGCCAATTTCTGAGCCTGGGCGCGGGTCGGAATGCGCGCCTCTTGACGAGAACACAAGCGGAACATAGAACATACCCGGAACACACAGTCTGGGGATAAGCCTATGTCGCGGTTGGTCAGGGATATGCTCTCGCTTGCATCGTGCGGCGGGTTTGTCTGGATGGTCTGGCAGGCGGCCCTGCTGGCGTCATGAGTCGCTTCCGGCCTGCCGAAGAGGATCAGGCCATCACCGAAGCTGTCTCCACCACGGGTTTCGTCCATCTGAGGGTCCGTTCGGCCTATTCGCTGCTGGAAGGCGCGATCAAGGCGGGCAAGATCCCCAAGCTGGCGGCCGATGCGGGGATGCCGGCGGTGGCGGTGGCGGACCGCGCCAACCTGTTCGGCGCGCTGGAGTTCTCGGAAGCGGCCAAGGGCGCCGGGGTGCAGCCCCTGATCGCCTGCGCCCTGCCGGTCACCGGCATCGGCGGCCGGGCGGGCGAGCGCTGGGCGAAGGTCCCGACCGTGGCTCTGATCTGTCAGGACACGACGGGCTGGGGCAATCTGGCGGCCCTGTCTTCATCCGCCTACCTCGATGCCGGCGACAACGAGCCGGGCGTGCCGTGGGAGAAGATCGTCGCCCATTCCGAAGGGCTGATCCTGCTGTCGGGCGGTCCCGACGGCCCCGTCGATCCCCTCTACGTCCAGAACAAGACCGCCGAGGGCGATGCGGCCCTGGCCGAGATGGCCCGGGTCTTCGGCGACCGCTTCTATGTCGAGCTGCAGCGCCACGGCCTGCCGCATGAGGGGCAGGGGGAGCAGGGGCTGGTCCAGTGGGCCTACGCCAACGACGTGCCGCTCGTTGCGACCAACGACGTCTATTACGCCAAACAGGCCCAGGCGAAGTCGCACGACGCCCTGCTGTGCATCGCCGACGGCGCCTTCACCGGTCAGGAGGACCGCCGCCGGATCACCGACCAGCACTGGTTCAAGTCGGCCGAGGCCATGCGCGAGCTGTTCGCCGACCTGCCCGAGGCCTGCGACAATACCATCGACATCGCCCGCCGCTGCGCCTTCCTGGTCAAGACCCACGCCCCGATCCTGCCGCGCTTCGACACCGGCGCCGGCCGCTCCGAGGCCGATGAACTGGCCCATCAGGCGCGCGAGGGGCTGAAGGTCCGCCTGACCGAAGTCACCGCCGCCGTGCCGGAGGAAGAGTACTGGACCCGCCTCGAATGGGAGGTCGGGATCATCCAGCAGATGGGCTTCCCGGGCTACTTCCTGATCGTTTCGGACTTCATCAAATGGGCCAAGGACCATTCGATCCCGGTCGGGCCGGGGCGGGGTTCCGGGGCCGGGTCGCTGGTCGCCTGGGCCCTGACCATCACCGACCTCGATCCCCTGCGGTTCGGCCTGCTGTTCGAGCGCTTCCTGAACCCCGAACGGGTTTCCATGCCCGACTTCGACATCGACTTCTGTCAGGAGCGTCGCGAAGAGGTCATCGACTACGTCCAGGCCCACTATGGCAAGGACCGGGTGGCCCAGATCATCACCTTCGGCACCCTGCAGGCGCGGGCCGTGCTGCGCGACGTCGGCCGGGTGCTGCAGATGCCGCTCGGCCAGGTCGACCGGCTCTGCAAGATGGTGCCGAACAACCCGGCCAACCCGGTGACCCTGGCCCAGGCCATCGATCTGGAGCCGCGCCTGAAGGAGGCGCGCGACGCGGAGCCGGCCGTACGCAACCTGCTGGAGACGGCGCTGGAGCTTGAGGGCCTTTACCGCAACGCCTCGACCCACGCCGCCGGCATCGTCATCGGCGACCGGCCCCTGGTCGAACTGGTGCCCCTGTATCAGGACCCGCGCTCCACCATTCCGGCCAGCCAGTTCAACATGAAGTGGGTCGAGCCGGCGGGTCTGGTCAAGTTCGACTTCCTGGGGCTGAAGACCCTGACGACCCTGGACCGGGCTCACGGCTATCTGTCGCGGCGCGGGGCGGCGCCGGTCTGGAACCAGCTGCCGCTGGACGACAAGGCGACCTATGAGCTGATGGCCTCGGGCCAGACCGTCGGGGTGTTCCAGCTGGAATCCCAGGGGATGCGCGACACCCTGCGCAAGATGCGCTGCGGCTCCATCGAGGAGATCACCGCCCTGATCTCCCTCTATCGGCCGGGCCCGATGGAGATGATCGACACCTACATCGACCGCAAGTTCGGCCGGGCCGAGGTCGACTATCTGCACCCCTCCCTGAAGGAGGTCCTGACCGAGACCTACGGCGTCATCATCTACCAGGAGCAGGTGATGAAGATCGCCCAGATCCTGGCGGGCTACTCCCTCGGCGAGGCCGACCTTCTTCGCCGCGCCATGGGCAAGAAGAAGAAGGAGGAGATGGACTTCCAGAAGGCGCGCTTCATCAAGGGCGCGTCCGAGAAGTCGGTGCCGGAGCAGCAGTCGGACTCGATCTTCGAGCTGGTGGCCAAGTTCGCCGGCTATGGCTTCAACAAGTCCCACGCCGCCGCCTACGCCCTGATCAGCTATCAGACGGGCTGGCTGAAGGCGAACGCACCCGTGGAGTTCTTCGCCGCCTCCATGTCGCTCGACCTGTCGAATACCGACAAGCTGGCGGTCTTCTACCAGGACGCCCGCAAGTTCGAGATCCCGGTCCTGGCGCCGGATGTGAACCGCTCCTCGGCCGACTTCGACGTGGCGTGGGAGGACGGGAAGGGCTCGGTCCTCTATGCCCTGGGCGCCATCCGCAACGTGGGTCTGGAGGCCATGAAGCATGTGGTCGAGGTGCGCGAGACGGGGGGGCGCTTCGCCGACATCTTCGACTTCCTCGAGCGGGTCGATCCGCGCGCGGTCAACAAGCGGGCGCTGGAAGGCCTGGCCAAGGCCGGCGCCTTCGACAGCATCCACCCGAACCGGCGCCAGCTGCTGGAGCAGGCCGACGTCCTGATGGCCTATTGCCAGAGCGTCGCGGCCGACCGGACCTCGTCGCAGGTCAGCCTGTTCGGCGCCGATCAGGCCGCCGCCGCCCGCCCGAGGCTCAGGAGCGTCGAGCCGTGGATCGGGCCGGAGCAGCTGGACCACGAGCTGTCGGCGGTCGGTTTCTACCTGTCGGGCCACCCGCTGGAGGACATGATCCCGGCCCTGAAGCGCAAGCGCGTCACCTTCGTCGCCGAGGCCACGGCCCTGGCCGAGAGCGGGCATGAGGCCTTCATGATGGCCGGCGTGGTGCGCCGCCGTCAGGAACGGGCCAGCGCCCGCACCGGTGAGAAGTTCGCCTTCGTCAACTTCTCGGACCCGACCGGCGAGTTCGAATGCCTGTTCCCGCCCGAGCAGCTGAGGAAGTGCCGCGAGGTGCTGGAGGTCGGGGCCTCGGTCCTGGTCCGGATCCGGGCCAAGTCCTCGGACGGGGAGGTGCGCTTCTTCGGCGACGACGCCTCGCGGCTGGACACCCTGATCGACGAGTCGACCGCAGGGATGCGGGTCCACGTCTCGGCCCGGGGCACGGACGCCGAGGCCATTCGGGCGCGGCTGGAGCGGTCGCAGCAGGCCTCCAAGGGCGCCAGGGGCGGGGAGATCACCCTGGTCGCCTCGCTGGACGGCCGCCGCGAGGTCGAGCTCAGGCTTCCGGGCCGCTACCGCATGGACGCCGCCCTGCGCGGGGCGCTGAAGACGGCGCCGGGCGTGCTGATGCTGGAGGACGCGTGATGCCCGGCCTGATCGCCGCCGCCGTACTGATGCTGGCTCCGGGCGCCGGAGACGCCGCGTCCGCGACCGCGACTCCCGGGGCGAGGGTGTCTGTGAGCGCCACGCCCGCGCCAGAAGCCGCCAGGACAGGAACCACCATGACCGCCGCCACAGAAGCCCGCCACGCGCGGGGGACCTTCGACGTGACCATCACCCCGGTCCAGCCGGGGGCAGACGCCGCGCCCGATGCGCCGGGCCGGATGACGCTGTCCAAGACCTTCCACGGCGACCTGACCGGGACGGGCGTGGGCGAGATGCTGGCCACCATGGCCGGCGGGAACTCCGGGGCCTATGTGGCCATGGAACGGGTCACGGGCACGCTGGACGGCCGCGAGGGGACCTTCGCCCTGGTGCACCGGGGCCTGATGGATCAGGGCGCGCAGGACCTCATGATCACTGTCGTCCCGGGCTCGGGCACGGGGGAACTGACGGGCCTCACGGGCGTCTTCCACCTGACCATCGAGGGCGGCGAACACCGCTACGACCTCGAGTACAGCCTGCCGGAAGGCTGATCCGCTGCCCGAACCGCCGGCCTCACCGCCGGGCCTGAACCGCTGGAGACCGGAATGACCGACGCTGCCGCCACCCCCGTCGAGACCCCCGTTCAGGCCCGCGTCCATGCCGGCTCCTGCCACTGCGGGGCCGTCCGCTTCGAGGTCGAGACCGACCTGTCGCAGGTGATGGAGTGCAACTGCAGCCACTGCTTCCGCAAGGGGCTGTGGCTGACGTTCGTCGAGCCCGCGGCCTTCCGGTTGACCTCCGGCGAGTCGGCCCTGACCGAGTACCTGTTCAACCGGCACAACATCCATCACTGGTTCTGTCCGACCTGCGGCGTGGAGCCCTGGGGGCAGGGGACGGGACCGGACGGCAAGGCGATGATCGCGGTCAATGTCCGGACCCTGACCGACGTGGAGCCCTTCAGCGTCGAGCCCGGCACGCGGGTGGACGGCCGGAGCTTCTGAGCGCTTCCGTCCGGTCCCGCACACAGGAACGAAGCCCGGGCAGGGCGGTTCTCCCCCGCAACCAAAGGGAGACAACGACCCATGACCCGAACCCGCCTTATCGTCCCGGCCGTCGCCGGTATCGCCGCCGCCGCCCTCGTCGCGGCCTGCAGCCAGCAGCAGACGGACAAGACCGCCGCCGACGCCGGCGCGGCCGTCAACGCCGCCCAGGACGCCACCTCGACCGCCGTCGGCCAGACCTCGGCCGCGACCATGGGCGCCAACACCGTCAGCGGCTTCGTCGGCGGCCTGGCCGTCTCGGACATGTATGAGCTGGAGGCGGCGAAGATCGCGGCCAGCCGTTCGACCAGCGCCGACGTCAAGGCGCTGGCGGCCATGATCACGACCGACCACACGGCCTCGACGGCCAAGCTGAAGGCCCTGGCCCCGACGGCGGCGCCGACCGTGGCCCTGCCCACGGCGCTGGATGAACGCCACAAGGGGCTGATCGACAACCTGAACGCGGCCTCGCCGGCCGACTTCGACAAGGTCTGGCTAACCCAGCAGGCGGCCGCCCATGACGAGGCCCTGACCCTGCTGAACGGCTTCGCCGACAACACCGAAGCCCCGACGCTGGCGGCTCTGGCCCGGGAGATCACCCCCAAGGTCACGGCCCACCGTGACCGGGCCAAGGCCCTCCTGGACGCGATGCACTGACCCTCGGGCATCGTTGACAGGTCTCTGGGGAGAGAGCGGAAGGGCGGTCCTTGAGGGGCCGCCCTTCTTGCGTTGAGGGGCGGGGCGGACCTTGGTAACCGGGCGGCGATGAGTGGTCCGTCACGCGGTTGACAGGCGGGCCATGGCTGTCAGCAGCGGCGGAGTGCACCCGGAAAAAAGTGGGTGCAAAAAGTGCAATTTTGAAGGTCGGAGCGCAGGTTCGGCCTGCAAGGCTCTGAATTCAAAAGATGCATAACCGGTGATGCTTTTGCACTTTGAGTGCAAGGGCGTGCACGGTGTTCAGGGATGTCAAAGACCGGAGGCGGAAGTTCGGGCGCAGCCTAACACGGTGGAGACGGGCGCCTAACCGATTGCGGCGCAAGCGCCGCAGGCCTTTGATTCATCTGATTTGTTGCGCAAGCTGGATGCTAGATTGCTCACGAAATCCAACTGGTCCGGCCGCTCTTCGTCTTCCATTCGTCACTGGCGTCGCGCTTCAGCCAAATGACCCAGCCCGCGCCGCAAAGGGCGCCGCGATGGCGGGGGCGGCCTGAGCCTGCGCGGGCGCGGGCATAAGGGCGGCGAGGAGGAAGGCGAGCGAGGGCAGAAGCATGTCGATGGGGCTCCGATCAGGAAGCGACCCCAGGCGGCTTGCCTTTTCCCTCCAATCCCCCTACATCCGCGCCCACTTCACACGCAGGCGTGGCGTGGGTCGGGGAGACATCCCGGCCCGGGCCGTTCCGAGGGGTCAGTTGGCCCTTTACCCGTCTGCGGCGGAATAATCGGAAAAAGGACTTCCAAAGATGGCTCTGCCTGACTTCTCCATGCGCACCCTGCTCGAAGCCGGTGCTCACTTCGGCCACCAGACGCACCGCTGGAACCCGAAGATGGATCGCTACATCTTCGGCGCGCGCTCGAACATCCACATCATCGACCTGTCGCAGACCATGCCTCTGCTGCACCAGGCCCTGGTCGCCGTTCGCGACGTCGCCGCCAAGGGCGGTCGCGTCCTGTTCGTCGGCACCAAGCGCCAGGCCTCGGACCCGGTCGCCGAAGCCGCCAAGCGCTGCGCCCAATACTATGTGAACCACCGCTGGCTCGGCGGCACCCTGACCAACTGGCGCACCGTGTCGGGCTCGATCGCCCGCCTGCGCGAGCTGGAAGGCATCATGGAGCGCGGCGGCGAAGGCCGGGTCAAGAAGGAACTGGTGACCCTGGGTCGCGAGAAGGACAAGCTTGAACTGTCCCTCGGCGGCATCAAGGACATGGGCTCCATCCCGGACATCATGTTCGTGATCGACACCAACAAGGAAGCGATCGCGATCCTGGAAGCCCGCAAGCTGAACATCCCGGTCATCGCCATCCTGGACACCAACTCGGATCCGGACGGCATCACCTATCCGGTGCCCGGCAACGATGACGCCGCCCGCGCCATCCAGACCTACTGCGACCTGATCGCCGACGCCGTCCTCGACGGCCTGGCCGCCGGCGCCGGCGCCTCGGGCGTCGACCTCGGCGCTTCGGAAAACCCGGTCGAGCCGATGTTGGCCGAAGCCTCGGCTCCGGTTGAAGCCGACGCCGTCCCGGCCGGCACGGAAGACGTCGCCGCCGAGCTGGAAGCCACCCAGACCGAAGAAGCCGCGGGCTAAGCCGCAACCCGGCTTCTACCGACGGTCAAACTGACACGCGGCCGGGCTAACCATGCCCGGCCGTTACCGCATACGAATACCCCAAGGAGCTATACAATGGCTGAGATCACCGCCGCCCTCGTGATGGAACTGCGCGCCAAGTCCGGCGTGGGCATGATGGACTGCAAAAAGGCCCTGCAAGAGACCGACGGCGACATCAACGCCGCGATCGACTGGCTGCGCGCCAAGGGCCTGTCCAAGGCCGCCAAGAAGGCCGACCGCGTCGCCGCTGAAGGCCTGGTCGCCGTCGCCACCCGCGAAGAGGGCAAGGGCGAAATCGGCGCCGCCATCGAGTTCAACTCGGAAACCGACTTCGTCGCCCGCAACGAGCTGTTCCAGAACGCCGCCAACGCCTTCGCCGTCCACGGCCTGGAGCACGGTTCGGTCGAGGACCTGCACGGCGCGGTTCTGGAAAACGGCAAGACCGTCCAGGACGAAGTGACCCAGATGATCGCCACCATCGGCGAGAACATGCAGCTGCGCCGCGCCGCGCGTCTGGCCGTGGGTGAAGGCGTCGTCGCCTCCTACGTCCACAACGCCGTCTCGCCGGGCCTGGGCCGCATCGGCGTTCTGGTCGCCCTGGAAGGCGAGGGCGACAAGACCGCCCTGCGCGAACTGGGCCGCAAGATCGCCATGCACGTCGCCGCGACCGCCCCGCTGTCGCTGAACACCGACGACCTGGACCCCGCCGCCATCGAGAAGGAACGCGCCGTTCTGACCGAAAAGGCCAAGGAAGAAGGCAAGCCGGAAAACATGATCGCCAAGATCGTGGAAGGCCAGATCAACAAGTTCCAGAAGGACGTGGTGCTGACCAAGCAGCCGTTCGTCATGGACCCCGACGTGACCGTCGAGCAGCTGGTCGCCAACACGGCCAAGGACCTCGGCTCGTCCAACCTGCACCTGGCCGGCTTCGTGCGCCTGGCCCTGGGTGAAGGCGTCGAGAAGGTCGAAGGCCCGGACTTCGCTTCGGAAGTCGCCTCGATGATGCAGGGCTAAGCCCCAGCGTCAGTTGAAGAGTAGCGAAGGGGCCGGCGAGCGATCGCCGGCCCCTTTTGCATGCCCAAAGGTCAACCCGTTTGCGAACCGCCACGGTTCCGGGCACAGAAGGGCCTCATTTGAGTCTGGATTGAAGTTGGGGCCGTTCTTCATGTCACGTCTGCTTGCCGCCGTTTCCGCCGCCACCCTGTTGATCGCCACGCCGTCGCTGGCCCAGGAGGTCGATCTGAACGCCGTCAACGGCATCGTCGATCAGGGTCTGAACCACTCGCAGGTGATGCAGACGGCCCAGCATCTGACGGACGTCATCGGCGGCCGCCTGACCAACTCTCCGGCCATGCGTCAGGCCGAGGGCTGGACGCAGCAGCAGTTCCGCGACTGGGGTCTGTCGAACGTCCATGCCGAGGGCTTCGAGTTCGGCCGCGGCTGGTCGATCGTGCGGTCGAGCGCGCGGATGATCGAGCCCCGTCCGCTGGACCTGCACGCCATCCCGATCGCCTGGACACCCGGCACCGGCGGGACCATCAGCGGCCCGGTCGTGGTCGCCCCGATCACCTCGGCCGGCCAGTTCGACGCCTGGAAGGGCAAGCTGCAGGGCAAGATCGTCATGATCAGCGCCCCGGGCACGGGTTCGGAGCCGGACACGGCGCCCTTCCTGCGCTGGACCGACGCCCAGCTGGCCGACCGGATGTCCTATTCCCAGCCCAACAACGACCCGGCGGCGGCCGAGCGGGGCCTGCGCAGCCCGCAGGCCGACTTCGCCGGCAAGCTGGACGCCTTCCTGAAGGCCGAGGGCGCCATCGCCCTGGTGCGGATGTCGGCGCGTGACGGCGACCTGCTGCACGGGACCGGCTCGGGCTACCGCGTCGGCCAGACCCCGACGGTGCCCGGCATGGAGCTGGCGGCCGAAGACTATCGCCGGCTGGCCCGTCTGGCCCTGAGCGGCACGGCGCCGACCCTGGAGCTGATGAGCGAGGTCCAGTACGATGACAGCGACGTCAACGCCTACAACATCATTGCCGACATCCCGGGTTCGGCCCGGGGCGGCGAATACGTCATGGCCGGCGCCCACCTGGACAGCTGGGTCGCGGGCGACGGCGCCTCGGACAACGCCGCCGGCAGCGCGGTGATCATGGAGGCGGCGCGCATCCTGAAGGCGATGAACGTCAAGCCCAAGCGCACCATCCGCTTCGCCCTGTGGAGCGGGGAAGAGCAGGGACTGTGGGGTTCTCTGGCCTATGTCGACCAGCATCTGGCGACGCGGGCGCCGACGGGCGACGCGGCTCTGGACGCCCTGCCGAACGGCCGGACCTGGCGCGCCCGCTGGCCGATCCAGCCGCGCCCGACCTATTCTGACCTGGTCGCCTATTTCAACATCGACAACGGCTCGGGCAAGATCCGCGGCATCAACGCCGAGGGCAATATCGCCGCCGCCCCGATCCTGGCCGAGTGGCTGAAGCCGTTCGAGAGCATGGGCGTGACGACCGTGGGCCTGCGTCCGTCGGGCGGCACCGACCACGTCTATATGCAGACCGTCGGCGTTCCGGGCTTCCAGTTCATCCAGGATCCGCTGGACTACAACAGCCGCATCCACCACACCTCGGTCGACACCTACGACCATCTGAAGGCGGATGATCTGCGTCAGGCGGCCGTGGTGCTGGCCAGCGTGCTGCTGAGCGCCGCCAACAGCGATGAGCCCCTGCCGCGCATGCCGCTGCCGACCCTGCCGACGCCGAGCGATCCGTTCGCCACGCCGTCCCGAGACTGAAACGATCCTGAAAAGATCGTCGCTGTAAGGCTTTGAAGCGAGGGGCGCCCTTCGTCTATAAGGCGCTGTCCCGAATCCGCGCCGCCCCCTCGCGAAAGAGCTTTCCCATGTCCGACGTCGACCACGCCCCGAAATACAAGCGGGTGCTGCTGAAGGTGTCGGGCGAGGTGCTGATGGGCGATCAGCCCTACGGCATCGACATGAAGACGGTCGCCGAGGTGGCGCGGGCCGTCGGCTCGGTGGCCAGCGAGGGCATCGAGATCTGCCTGGTGATTGGCGGCGGCAACATCTTCCGCGGCCTGTCGAAGGCGGCCGGGGACATGGACCGCGCCACCGCCGACCAGATGGGCATGCTGGCCACGGTCATGAATGCGCTCGCCATGCAGGCGGCGCTGGAGAAGATCGGCGTCCAGACCCGGGTGCAGAGCGCCCTGACCATGCCGGCGATCGCCGAGCCCTACATCCGGCGGCGCGCCCTGCGTCATCTGGAAAAGGGCCGGGTGGTGATCTTCGCCGCCGGCGTCGGCGCGCCCTTCTTCACGACCGACTCGGGCGCGGCCCTGCGCGCGGCCGAAATGGGCTGCGACGCCCTCCTGAAGGGCACCAGCGTGGACGGCGTCTATACGGCCGACCCCAAGAAGGACCCCAAGGCCACCCGCTACGACACCCTGACCTATCAGCAGGTGCTGGCCCAGGACCTGCGCGTCATGGACGCCTCGGCCGTCGCCCTGATGCGCGACAGCGGCATTCCGATCGTCGTCTTCTCGATCCGGGAGGAGGGGGCCTTCCACCGCGTGCTGCGCGGCGAGGGCGCGTTCACGGTGATCAGCGACAACGCCGCAAGCGTCTGACTATAAGAGACTCAAGGAGAACAAGATGGCGAAGCCGGATCTGAGCACCTACCGCGACCGCATGGACAAGTCGGTCAGCACGCTGAAAGAGGAATATTCGGGCCTGCGCACCGGCCGGGCCCACGCGGGCCTGCTGGACCCGGTCCAGGTCCAGGCCTACGGCTCCAACTCGCCGCTGAACGCCGTCGCCGCGATCAGCGTGCCCGAGCCGCGCATGCTGTCGGTCAGCGTCTGGGACAAGTCGATGGTCGGCGCCGTCGAGAAGGCCATCCGCGCCGCCGGCCTGGGCCTGAACCCCGTCACCGACGGCCAGACCCTGCGCATTCCCGTGCCGCCGCTGACCGAAGAGCGCCGCAAGGACCTGGTCAAGCTGGCCGCCAAATACGCCGAGCAGCAGAAGATCGCCGTGCGCAACGTGCGCCGCGACGCCAACGACGACCTGAAGAAGGCCGAGAAGGCGGGCGAGATCAGCCAGGACGAACAGAAGAAGATGGAGACCGAGGTCCAGAAGGACACCGACGCCGCCATCAAACGCATCGACGAGACCTTGAAGACCAAGGAAGTTGAGATCATGCAGGTCTGAGGTCCGCCTCAGGCTCGCCAGGACGCAAATGAAATGACGGCACCCACCGCCGGTCTGCCCGAGGCCTCTGACGGCCCCAAGCATGTCGCGCTGATCATGGACGGCAACGGTCGCTGGGCGCAGGCCCGGGGGCTGCCGCGCGCCATGGGCCACCGCGAGGGGGTCCAGGCCCTGAAGCGCACCGTCCAGGCCGCGCCCCAGTACGGCATCGAGTGCCTGACCGTTTTCGGGTTCTCGACCGAGAACTGGCGCCGTCCGGCGGAAGAGGTGTCCGACCTGATGGGTCTGGTGCGGTCCTATGTGGCCAGCGACCTGAACCGGCTGGCGCGCGAGGGCGTGCGGGTGCGGGTTCTGGGCCGCCGCACGGGCCTGCCGACCGACATCGCCGCCATCGTCGACCGGGCCGAGGCCCAGACGGCGCACAACACCCGCTTCCTGCTGCAGGTGGCGTTCAACTACGGCGGTCAGGCCGACATCGTCGACGCGGCCCAGCGCCATATCGACAAGGTCCTGGCCGGAGAGGCCACCGGCCCGCTGGATGAGGCGACCCTGGGCGCCGGCCTGTCGACCGCGGGCGGACCGCCGGTCGACCTGATCGTGCGCACCTCGGGCGAGCAGCGGCTGTCGAACTTCCTGCTGTGGGAAGCCGCCTATGCCGAGATGGTCTTCCAGAACGTCCTCTGGCCCGACTATGGCGCCGGTCCGCTGGGCGACGCCGTCGAACAGTACCGCAACCGGGAACGCCGCTACGGCGGACTGATGCCGCAACCGGCGCTCGCGACGGGCTGATGGCGCTCAAGGTCGGGGACATCGGCATTCGCGCCGCGTCGGCCGTCGTGCTGGCGCCCGCAGCGGTTCTGGCCACCTGGGCCGGGGGCGTGTGGTTCCTTGCCCTGATCCTGATCGCCTGCGCCCTGCTGGCCGTGGAATGGGCGATGATGAGCGCGCCCGGCGCCTGGCGGATGATGACCGGGGCGGTGGCGCTCGGTCTGTTCGCGGCGGTCGTGACGGCGCATGCGGGGCAACTTTCATTGGCCCTGGTGCTGCTGGTCTTCGGGGCCGGGGCGGCAGGCATGTTCGCGCGCAGCCGGGGGCAGGAGGCGCTGAACGCGGCCTATGGCGTCCTCTATCTGGGCTGGCCGGCGGTGCTGCTGATCTGGCTGAGAGACAATCATTCGCCGGTCGGACTGCACTGGACGGTGCTGGTCTTCGCCGTGGCCTGGGCCTCGGACATCCTGGCCTATCTGGTCGGCAGCGCCGTGGGCGGCCCCAAGCTGTGGCCGCGCTTTTCGCCCAACAAGACCTGGTCCGGCTTCATCGGCGGGCTGACTGCCGGGATGATCGCCGGAGCCGGGATGGCGCACTGGCTGGAGATGGGCCGCCTGAACATGTTCTGGGGCGGGGTGCTGGGCCTCGCCGCCGCGCTGGCCACCATGGCCGGAGACCTGTGGGAGTCCGGGCTGAAGCGCCGCTTTGGGGTCAAGGACGCGGGCAATCTGATTCCCGGCCACGGCGGGCTGATGGACCGGGTCGACGGCTTGATGTTCGCGGTCGTGGTGGTGGCGCTGGGCCGCTGGCTGGTGCTCCTGCTGGAGCGGGCGGCATGATCCGGCGGCGCGTGAGCGTGCTGGGGTCGACCGGTTCGGTCGGCTGTTCGACGCTGGATCTGATGGATCAGGCCGAGGCGGCCGGGACCGGCGCTTTCGAGGTCGAGGTCCTGACCGGGGGCGGCAACGTCGCCCGACTGGCCGAACAGGCGCGGCGGTGGAAGCCGAAGCAGGTGGTGGTCGCCGATCCGAAGCGTCTGCAGGACCTGCGCGACGCCCTGAACGGGCTGGAGATCGAGGTCGCGGCCGGGGATGAGGCCGTCGTGGAGGCCGCGACCCGGCCCGCGGACTGGATCATGGCCTCCATCGTCGGCGCGGCGGGGCTGCGCTCGACCTGGGCGGCGGCGGGGACGGGGGCGACCCTGGCCCTGGCCAACAAGGAAAGCCTCGTTTGCTGCGGTCCTCGGCTGATCGAGCGCATCGGCAAGAGCGGCGGGACGCTGATCCCGGTGGATTCCGAACATTCGGCCATCTTCCAGGTGTTTCCGGCCGAGGCGCCGGAGCGGGTCGAAAGGCTGGTCCTGACCGCCTCGGGCGGGCCGTTCCGCAGGACGCCGCTGGCCGAGATGGCGCGGATGACGCCCGAACAGGCCGTGGCCCATCCCAACTGGTCGATGGGCGCCAAGATCTCGGTCGACAGCGCGACCATGGCCAACAAGGGTCTGGAGACGATCGAGGCCGCCTATCTGTTCGCCATGCCGGCCGAACGGATCGACGTCGTGGTCCATCCCGAATCGGTGATCCATTCGATGGTCGAGTACGTCGACGGCTCGACCCTGGCCCAGATGGGGCCGCCGGACATGAAGACGCCGATCGCCTGCGCCCTGGCGTATCCGCACCGCCTGGCCTGGCCGGCGCCGAAACTGGACCTGGCCGCGCTGGGCAAGCTGACCTTCGAGGCACCTGACTATGTGCGCTTCCCGGCCCTGAAACTGGCCCGTGAGGCCCTGTCGGCGGGCGGCTCGGCCCCGACGGTGTTCAACGCCGCCAATGAGGTCGCCGCCTACGCGTTTCTTGACCGTAGGCTGGCCTTTCTCAATATTGCCGCAGTCGTCGCCGAAACCCTTGATCGAGCGACACGCTCGGGGATGGATTTCACGTCTGAAGACGCCTGCGACGCGGCCCTGGCCGTCGATGCGGAGGCTCGGCGGATCGCGGAGACCATCGTCAGCGGACTGGCCGTCGCGGCCTAGGACGTCGAAAGGGCCGCCATTGAGGCGGTTGGGGAGTACGGAACGCGAATGCTGAACGGTCTGGGGCAGATCCTGATCGCCATCCTGTCGGTGATGGTCGTGCTGACGCCTGTGATCGTCATTCACGAGCTGGGCCACTATTGGGTCGCGCGCGCCTTCAAGGTAAAGATCGACCGGTTCGCCATCGGTTTCGGCCGGGCCCTGTTCAGCCGCACGGACAAGCAGGGCGTCGAATGGCGCGTCGGCTGGATGCCGCTGGGCGGCTATGTGAAGTTCGCGGGCGATCTGGACGCCTCCAGCGTGCCGGACCAGGCCGGTCTGGCCGAGCTGCGCCAGCGTGTCATCGCCGAGAACGGCCCGGGCGCCGAGCGCGACTATTTCCACTTCAAGCCGGTGTGGCAGCGGGCCCTGATCACGGCCGGCGGGCCGGTGGCCAACTTCATCCTGGCCATCCTGATCTTCACCGTGATGTTCTCCATCCTGGGCAAGGCCTTCAGCCCGGCCCGGGTCGCCGAGGTCGGGGCGGGCACGCCCGCGGCCGTCGCCGGATTCCGGACCGGAGACCTGATCACCGGGATCAACGGCCGCACGATCCAGGATTCCCGCGAGGTGACCGCCAAGGTCATGCTGAGCGCCGGGGACCCGATCCGCTTCACCGTCGAACGTGGCGGCGCTGAAATCTTCATCACGGCGACGCCCGAACGGCTGACCGTGGACGACCCCGTCGCCGGTCGGACCAAGGTCGCCCGCCTGGGTCTGCTGCTGTCCTCGACGCGGGCCGAGACCCGCTTCGTGCGCTACAATCCCATCGAGGCGGTGGGGCAGGGCGTGCTGCAGACCAAGGACGTCCTGGGCACCACCCTGACCTACATCGGACGCATCTTCAGCGGCCGCGAATCGGGCGACCAGCTGAGCGGTCCCCTCGGCATCGCCAAGGCCTCGGGCGCGGTGACCAGCGCCGCCGTGGCCGCCAATCCCGATCCGCTCGCGATCGCCGTCAATCTGCTCTTCAGCGTGGTAAGCCTTGCCGCCTTACTTTCGATCGGAATCGGCTTCATCAACCTGATGCCCATCCCGGTTCTGGACGGTGGTCACCTGGTTTTCTACGCCTACGAAGCTGTGGCGCAGAAACCCGTGGCGGCCAGGGTTCAGGAGGCGGGATACCGGGTCGGTCTTGCTTTGCTGGCGGGTTTGATGTTGTTCGCGACCTGGAACGACTTGCAGAAGCTGAACCTGTTCAAATTCCTCGGCGGGCTCGTCAGTTGAGCCGAGGCCTGCCCCCGATGGTTTCCCGTATGATGATGACCGACCGACGTGCTCCCGCCGCCATGGCCGCCCGCTTCCGGGCGCCGCTCTGCAGTGCGATGACCCTTGTCATCGCCGCGGGCCTGGGCGGGACCGCCATGGCCCAGACCGCGCCGGCGCCCGCCCCCACGCCAGCCCCGGCCGCGCCGCCGACCGTTCAGGTCGCGCCCGCGGGGGCTCCGGCCCAGACGGCCGCTCCGGCCGCCGCCGCGCCGCGTCCGGAAGAGCGGGGCGTGGTCAACCGCATCCTGGTCGAGGGCAACCAGCGCATCGACCAGACCACGGTCCTGTCCTATCTGCCGATCCAGCCGGGCGACACGGTCGACGCCGTGACCCTGGACGTCGCGGTCCGTACCCTGAACCGCACCCAGCTGTTCGCCAACGTCCAGATCGGCCTGCAGCCGAACGGCGACCTGGTGGTCTCGATCGTCGAGAACCCGATCATCAACCAGGTGACCTTCGAAGGGAACAGCGCCCTCACCGAGAAGAAGCTCACCGAAGAGGTCACCCTGGCCCCGCGCGGCATCTACACCCGCGCCAAGGTGCAGGAAGACGTCGGCAAGATCATCGAACTGTACCGCCTGTCGGGCCGTATCTCGGCGACCGTGACGCCCAAGCTGGTCCAGCTGGAGCAGAACCGCGTCGACGTGGTCTTCGAGATCAACGAAGGTCCGGAAACGGGGCTTCAGGCCATCACCTTCCTGGGCAACACCGCCTTTTCGGACAACGACCTGCGCGACGTCATGGTCACCAAGGAATCGGCCTGGTACCGGCTGTTCAGCTCCAACGACAACTACGACCCCAACCGTCTGGACTATGACCGCGAGCAGCTGCGGAAATTCTATACGAACCGGGGCTATTACGACTTCCGCATCGTCTCCGCCGTCGCCGAGCTGGTTCCGGACGACCACGCCTTCGGCCTGACGATGACGGTCGACGAGGGCGACAAGTACAATTTCGGCAAGATCAACGTCGTCACCGAAAACAGCCGCCTGAACGCCGACTTCCTGAAACTGCTGATCCCGATCCGGGAAGGCCAGCTGTACGAGAGCGACAAGATCGAGAGCTCGGTCGACGCCCTGACCTTCGCGGCGGGTTCGGCGGGCTATGCCTTCGTCGACATCAAGCCGACCTATCGGGCCAACCCCGAGACCGACACCGTCGACGTCACCTTCAACATCTCCGAAGGCCAGCGGGTCTACATCGACCGCATCAATGTGGTCGGCAATACCCGCACCATCGACCCGGTCATCCGCCGCGAGATGATGCTGACCGAGGGCGACGCCTTCAACCGCACCCTGATCGAGCGCTCGCGCAACAATCTGCGCGCCCTGGGCTTCTTCAAGGACGTGACCATCGACGAGGTGCGCGGCTCCGCGCCCGACCGCACCGTGGTCAACGTCAAGGTCGAGGAACAGCCGACCGGCGAGCTTTCGGTCGGCGCCGGCTTCTCGTCGGTCGACAGCTTCGTGCTCAACCTGGGCGTCACCGAGCGGAACTTCCGCGGCCGCGGCCAGAACGTGGTGGCCCGCGCCGAGTGGGGCTCGCTGCGCCAGCAACTGGACTTCCGCTTCACCGAGCCCAAATTCCTGGGCCGCGACATCGGCGCCGGCTTCGACCTGTTCCACTCGCGCTATAACTTCCAGACCGAATCGTCGTTCGACTATCGCTCGACCGGGGCCGGCCTGCGCCTGTCGTATCCGATCAACGGCTATACGCGCCTGAGCACCCGCTACTTCATCAAGGACGACCAGATCATCGTCCCGACCGGCTATTGCTCCACCGGCGGCTCCGGCTCGCGGGCCCTGTGCGAACAGGTCGGGGCCTCGCTGAACTCCTCGGTCGGCTATACGCTGGCCATCGATCGCCGCAACGACCCCATCCGCCCGACGCGTGGCTGGAACGGTACGCTCCGCCAGGATCTGGCGGGCGTCGGGGGCGACGTGAACTACCTCAAGACCGAGGTCGAGGCCTCCGTCTATTACGGCGTCACCCCGGCCTGGATCGTCAGCGTCGACGGTTCGGTCGGCTATGTCAGCGGCTGGGCCGGCGATGCGGTGCGCATCAACGACCGCTTCTTCCGCGGCGGCAACACCTTCCGCGGCTTCAAGACGGCCGGCCTGGGCCCGCGCGATCTGACCACGAATGACTCCCTGGGCGGCAACTTCTACGCGGTCGGAACCGTTGAACTGACCGTGCCCAACTTCCTGCCCGCCACCTATGGCATCAAGACCTCGCTGTTCACCGACGTGGGGACCCTCGGCGTGCTCGACAACCGCTATACCCTGACCACCACCGGCGTTCAGGACACCAATATCGTCGACGACCTGTCGCTGCGCGCCGCATCCGGCGTCAGCATCCACTGGAAGTCTCCGATGGGCCCGATCCGCTTCGACATTTCCAAGGTCTGGGCCAGAGAAACCTACGACCAGACGGAATCCTTCCGCTTCTCGACTTCAACCCAATTCTGATCAACAGCGCGTCCTCCAGGACGCTAAAGGCTTCCCATGAAAATCCTCGCTCTCGGCGCCGTGGCGCTGGCTTCGCTTACCGTCGCCTCGGCCGCTTCGGCCCAGTCGCGTCCCGCCCGCGCCGCCGCCGCCGCGCCGGCCGCCGCCCAGGCCGCGCCCCAGGCCGCTCAGGCCAACCCGGGCGGTCCGGTCATCCCGGGCGTTTGCGTCTTCTACAGCCAGCGCCTGATGGCGGCCTCCATGGCCGGTCAATCGGTCAACGCCCGCATGCAACAGCTGGTCAACGACGTTGACGGTGAGCTGCAGCCCTATCAGACCTCGATCCAGGCCGAGGCCCAGGCCCTGCAGCAGGGCGCGAACACCATTCCGCAGGCCGAGCAGCAGCAACGCGGCCAGGCCCTGCGCCAGCGCGCCCAGGAAGCCCAGCAGCTGCAGCAGACCCGTGAGGAAGAACTGCGCTATACCCTGGCCGAACAGCGCCGCCTGATCACGGTCGCGGTCGAGCCGATCCTGACCGCCATCTACCGCGAGAAGGGCTGCGGCCTCATGCTGGACCGCGAAAGCGTCTTCATGCTGAACACCGACATGGAAGTGACCGATCTGGCCATCAGCCGCCTGAACGGCACGCTGCCGAGTCTGACCTTCAACCGCATGCCGGTTCCCGTCCAGGCCCAGGGCCAGTAAGTCGGGCCCATGCCCGATCGCCGGTTCTTCGAGACCCTGCCGTCCCTGACGGCGACCGCCCTGGCCGAGCTGATCGGCGGGACGGTCGTCCGGGGCGGCGAGACCGAGATCGCCTCCGTCGCGCCCCTGTCCTCCGCGGACCGGGGCGCGGTGTCGTTTCTGGCCGACCGCAAATTCGCCGCCGCGCTCTCGGAGACGAAGGCCGGCTGCGTGATCGTGCCCGCCTCGGCGGCCGATGCGGTTCCGGAAGGGGTGGCGATCATCACCTCCGGCGAGGCCCAGGCGGCCTGGGCGCGGGCGTCGCTGCGCCTTCACCGGGCGCGCACGCTCGATACCCTGGCGACGCGCGAAGAGGCCTGCGAGGACGACAGCGTCGTCCTGGAGCCCGGCGTGGTGCTGGGCGAAGGCGTGCGCATCGGCCGGGGTACGCGGATCGGGGCCAATACGGTCATCGGCCCGGGCGTCCAGATCGGCCGCGACTGCGTGATCGGCTCCAACGTCACGGTGGGCTTCGCCCTGATCGGCGACCGGGTGAAGCTGTATGCCGGCGCCCGGATCGGCGAGGCGGGCTTCGGCGCCGCCGGGTCGAAGGTCGGGGTGGTCGACATCCCGCAACTGGGCCGGGTGATCCTGCAGGACGGCGTGACGATCGGGGCCAACAGTTGCATCGACCGCGGCGCCTATGACGATACGGTCATCGGCGAGAACACCAAGATCGATAATCTGTGCATGATCGGGCACAACTGCGTGCTGGGCCGAAACGTCCTGATGGCGGCGCACAGCGGTCTGTCGGGCTCGGTCACCGTCGGCGACGGCGTCATGTTCGGCGGCCAGGCGGGCGTCGGCGACCACATCACCATCGGTGACGGGGCGGCGGTCGCGGCCGGGGGCGGGGTCCTGGCCAACATCCCGGCGGGCGAGGTCTGGTCGGGCTATCCCGCGAAACCGCTTCGACAATTCTTGCGTGAAACCGTCTGGGTGTCCAAACAGGTCGCCCAAAGGAAAGGCGGGAAGGAATCGGCCTGATGAGTGACGCGACTGAGAACGACCGGATCGACTATGCCGAGGTCATGCGACGCCTGCCGCACCGGTACCCGTTCCTGCTGATCGACAAGGCCGAGGACTTCGTGCCGGGGACCTCGATCACCGGCATCAAGAACGTCACCCACAACGAGCCCTTCTTCCCGGGCCACTTCCCGATCGATCCGGTCATGCCGGGCGTGCTGATCGTCGAGGCCATGGCCCAGACGGGCGCCCTGCTGATGTCCAAGACCATGGACGTCGCCGTGGCGGACAAGGTCATCATGTTCATGTCGATCGACGGGGTGCGGTTCCGCAAGCCCGCACGGCCGGGCGACCAGCTGCGCATGAAGGTGATCGTGACCCGCGCCCGCGGCGACGCCTACAAGTTCCGGGGCGAGACCTTCATCGACGACAAACTGGCCGCCGAGGCCGAGTTCATGGCCATGGTGGTCAAGGTCGACCAGCCGGCGACCTGATCATGGCTGTCATCCATCCCTCCGCCATCGTCCACCCCGAGGCCCAGCTGGCCGACGGGGTCCAGATCGGTCCATGGTGCACGGTCGGACCGGGCGTCAGCCTGGCCGAGAACGTCACCCTGGTCAGCCATGTGGTGGTCCAGCAGGACACCGCGATCGGCGCCCGTACGATCGTCCATCCCTTCGCCGTCATCGGCGGCGACCCGCAGCACAACGGCTACAAGGGCGAGCCTGTGCGGCTGGAGATCGGGTCGGACAACTCGATCCGCGAGCATTCGACCTTCAATCGGGGCACGCCGCAGGGTTCGGGCGTCACGCGCGTCGGCTCCAACAACCTGTTCATGACCGGCGCCCACGTCGGGCATGATGCGATCGTCGGCAGCAACGTCGTGATGGCCAACAACGCCACCCTCGGCGGCCATGCCCAGATCGGGGACAAGGTCTTCCTCGGCGGCCTGTGCGCCGTGCACCAGAACGGCCGGGTCGGGCAGGGCGCCATCGTCGGCGGTCTGGCCGCCGTGACCCGCGACGTCATCCCCTATGGCTCGGCCTGGGGCAATCACGCGCGGCTGCACGGACTCAACCTGATCGGGCTGAAGCGCAAGGGTTACGGCAAGGACGCGGTGCGCCGCCTGCTGGCCGCCTTCCGCGACCTGTTCGAGGGCGGCCAAGAAAGCGGGGGTGGCGTCTTCGCCGACCGTCTGGACGGGGTCGAGGCGACCTACGCCGACCTGCCCGAGATCATGGAAATCGTCGCCTTCATCCGCGACGGCGGCAAGCGGCCGCTCTGCCTCCCGGGCGAGTAAGACGATGACCGCGCCGAAGCTGGGGCTGATCGCCGGCGGCGGGGCCCTGCCGCTGGCCATCGCGGCGCGGTGCGAGGCCGAAGACCGGCCCCTGTTCGTGATCCGTCTGACCGGCTTCGCCGATCCGCATCTGGTCCGCTATGCGGGCGCCGAGATCGGCATGGCCGAGCTGGGCAAGGCGCTGGCTGCGCTGAAGGCGGCGGGCTGCGAGGCCGTCTGTTTCGCCGGCACGGTCAACCGGCCCGACTTCAAGAGCCTGAAGCCCGACCTGAAGGGCGCGACCCTGCTGCCCGGCATCATCGCGGCGGCGACGAAGGGCGACGACGCCCTGCTGCGCAAGATCCTGTCGGTGTTCGAGAACGAGGGTTACGCCGTCGAGGGCGCCGACGACATCCTGGGCGGAGAGACGCTGGAAGCCGGGGCGCTGGGCAGGGTGAGCCCGACGCAAGACGAGCTGGCCGACCTGAGGAAGGCCCTGCACGTCGCGGAAAAGGCGGGCGAACTGGACATCGGCCAGGGCGCGGTCGTCTGCGACGGCCTGGTGCTGGCGGTGGAGGCACAGGAGGGCACGGACGCCATGCTGAGCCGCGTCGCCGGATTGCCCGCCGATCTGCGCGGGGCAGCGGGCGCGTTGAAAGGCGCGCTGGGCAAGGCGCCCAAGCCCATTCAGGACCTGCGCGTCGATATGCCGGTGATCGGGACGCGGACGCTGGAGCTGGCGGCCGCGGCGGGGCTGGCGGGCGTCGGCGGGGTGGCGGGCAAGCTGATCCTGATCGACCGTCCGGCCCTGATCGAGACCGCGAACCGGCTGGGCCTGTTCGTCTGGGGCGAGGACCGGTCATGAAGATCATGCTGGTCGCCGCCGAGGCCTCGGGCGATGCGCTGGGCGCCGGTTTGGCCAAGGCGTTGAAGGCGCGGGACGCGGGCGTGGATTTCGTGGGCGTCGGCGGCCCGAAGATGGCGGCCGAGGGGGTGGAGAGCCCGTTCGACATCGCCGAACTGTCCATTCTCGGCTGGCTGGAGGGCCTCAGGGCCTACAAGCGGGTCAAGGCGCGGGTGGCGGACACGGTGGCCCTGGCGGTCAGGGAACGGCCGGACGCCGTGGTCCTGATCGACAGCTGGGGCTTCACCATCCGGGTGGCCAAGGCCCTGCGCGAGGCTTTGCCGGGCGTGCCCCTGATCAAATATGTCGGGCCGCAGGTCTGGGCCTCGCGACCGGGGCGGGCCAAGACCCTTGCGGGCGCGGTGGATCATCTGCTGGCGCTGTACACCTTCGACGCGCCGTGGTTCGAGGCCGAGGGGCTGGCGACGACCGTGGTCGGGTCATCCGCCCTGCATGTGGACATGGACAGCGCCGATGGGACCCGGTTCCGGGCCTCGCGCGGGCTGACGGCGGATGCGCCCCTGCTGCTGATCCTGCCGGGCAGCCGGCCCTCGGAGATCCGCCATATGACGCCCGTTTATGGCGAGGCGGTCGCCCTGCTGAAGAAGACCCATCCGGGGCTGGAGGTCGCCGTGGTCGTGGCGGGCACCGTCGCCGCCGACGTCACCGCCCGGATCGCCGCCTGGCCGTTCCGCGTGCATCTGGTGCAGGAAGACGAGAAGTATGACGCCATGCGCGCCGCGACGGCCGCGCTGGCGACCAGCGGCACCGTCTCGACCGAACTGGCCCTGGCCGGGGCGCCGATGGTCATCGGCTACCGCTTCGACGGGCTCAGCTATGCGATCATGAAGCCCTTCTTCACCGGCAAGTTCGCGACCCTGTTCAACACCGCCGCCGATGAGATGATCGCGCCCGAGCTGATCCAAAAGGACGCGACGCCGGAGAAGATGGCCGGGGCCGTCGGCGCCCTGCTGGACGATCCGGACGCGCGCGCCGCCCAGTCCGCCCGCCAGACGGCCGCGCTGGACCGGATGGGCCGGGGCGGACGCGATCCGTCGGAGATCGCTGCCGAGGCGGTGCTGAAGGTGATCGGCGAGCGAGCCGGGCACTAGTCGCGCGCCACGGGCCGGACCTCGATCGCGGTCGTAGGGGTCATCACGGCCACCTGCATGCGGTCGCCGGCCCTGCCGGTCAGCATCAGCCCCTGGACGCGGCCGGCGTCCAGCCAGCGTCCGCTCACGGCCCTGAGGTCGGTGCGGCTGAGCCTTTCGGTGGCGAGATCGTAGCGGACCACGATGGGGCCCGAGACCGACGGCGCCTCATAGTAGAGGGCGCCGTCCAGCACCGTGACCATGGCCGGCTGCGAGCCCACATCCATCGGCAGGAGGGCGGCCATGTCGCGGACGGCGAGCGTCGCCGGACCGCGTCCCTGATCGGTGTTGTCGTCGAGACGGTAGAGGGCGTTCTTGTCGGGGTAGAACTGGCGGATATAGGCCTGACCGCTGGCCTGGTCGCGGATGATCTCTTCGCCGCGGCTCGCGGTCTGGCACTGGAAGACATGGTCCGCCGGGGTGACGGAAACAGTGCGGAAGGTGTCTCCGCTGCGCTCGAGAACGCGCCATTCGCAGGCCCCGGCGGTGCGCGTTAGGACGAGGATCCGGCCCGTCGGCAGAAGGGCGATCTGGTCCGGCGACCAGTCGTAGGCGTCCGGCAGTTCGACCGACCGCAGCAGCTCGCCGTCGGCCGACAGCGTCATGACCTGCGCGATCCGGCTCTTGTAGGGGCGGGCGATGACCACATGGCCGCCGTCCGAGGGGGCGGCGTCGTAAACCCGGGAATAGTCGACACGGCCGGCCAGTCGGGTCAGGCGCAGCCGCCCGTCGGGGCCGCGCGAGACGCAGGCCAGACGCCCCCGGTCGCCGGAGAAATAGCCGCCGTGGACGTCCACGAGGCCGCAGCCGAAGGGGCTGGCGGTCGCCGCGCCCGATATGCCGCCGAGCGCGGGCTGGCTTTCGGTGAGCGGGAAGGCGGGGCGGGCGGGCGAAAGGGTCCAGCCGCCACTGTTGAGCAGGAAGACCGGCTCGGCGCCGTTCGCGTCCAGCGCCAGCGGCTGGATCTGTTGGGCGGGTGCGGCGCAGGCCGCAGCCAACAGGGCCGAAACGAGCGCGAGGAGCCTCATGGTCGATCCTTCCCTGTGTGCGGCTGAGCGCGCTGCCTTTTGTGGACCAGACCAGGCCCGTAATCCAGAGATGTCATCCGGCCCGGCCTCGCCCGATTGACGCAGGTATTGTACGGAACAGCGAACAGCGCATGCGGATTGCCCCGGCTTATCGGGTGGCGACGGCGGGCCTAGGTTCCGGCTCCGCAAGAAGGAGCTTTCCCATGACCATTTCCCCGACCGTCGGCGCGTACACGATGGGCGACCGGACCGTGAAGCGGCTCGGATACGGCGCGATGCAGCTGGCCGGGCCGGGCGTGTTCGGGCCGCCCAAGGATCACAACGGCGCCTTGGCCGTGCTGCGAGAGGCCGTGGCGCAGGGCGTGGACCACATCGACACCTCGGACTTCTACGGTCCCCACGTCACCAACAGGCTGATCCGGGAGGCGCTTCATCCGTATACGGAAGACCTGACCATCGTGACCAAGATCGGGGCGCGGCGCGACGGCACGGGCGCCTGGCTGCCGGCCTTTTCGGCGTCGGAGCTGGAGCGGGCGGTGCATGACAACCTGACCAACCTCGGGCTCGAGGCGCTGGATGTGGTCAATCTGCGGGTCATGATGGGCGAGGCCCACGGCCCGGCCGAGGGCTCCATCGCCGACACCCTGTCGGTCGTCGTCGACCTGCAGCGGCAGGGCCTGATCCGCAACATCGGCCTGAGCAACGTCACCGCGAAGCAGGTCGAGGAGGGGCGCTCGATGGCCGAGATCGTCTGCGTCCAGAACCTCTACAACCTGGCCCATCGGGATGACGACGCCCTGATCGACAGCCTGAACGACGCCGGCATCGCCTATGTGCCCTTCTTCCCGCTGGGCGGATTCAGCCCGTTGCAGTCGGACGCCCTGTCGGCGGTGGCGGCGGGTCTGGGCGCGACGCCGATGCAGGTCGCCCTGGCCTGGCTGCTGAAGCGCTCGCCGAACATCCTGCTGATCCCCGGCACCTCCTCGGTCGGGCACCTGAAGGAGAACCTGGCCGCCGGCGATCTGGTGCTCGACGACGCGGCGATGACGGCTTTGGACGCCATCGGCGGCTGAACCCGGCCCGTCATCGCCCAAAGAAAAACGCCGGAGCTTTCGCTCCGGCGTTTCGCATTTCAGACCGTGGGGTCCGATCAGCCGCGGTTGGCGATCGGCACGTAGTCGCGCTCGGTCGGGCCGGTGTAGAGCTGACGCGGGCGGCCGATCTTCTGGGCCGGGTCGCCGATCATTTCCTGCCACTGCGAGATCCAGCCCACGGTGCGGGCCAGGGCGAACAGGACGGTGAACATCGAGGTCGGGAAGCCCATCGCCGACAGGGTGATGCCCGAGTAGAAGTCGACGTTCGGGAACAGCTTGCGCGACGTGAAGTATTCGTCGTTCAGGGCGACCTTCTCCAGCTCCTTGGCGACCTGGAACAGCGGGTCGTTCTCACGGCCCGTGGCGGCCAGCACCTCATAGGCGCTTTCCTGCATGACCTTCGCGCGCGGGTCGTAGTTCTTGTACACGCGGTGGCCGAAGCCCATCAGCTTGTACTTGCGGTCCTTCACGCCCTGGATGAACTCCGGAATCTTGTCCGGGGTGCCGATCTCCTGAAGCATGGTCAGGGCTTCTTCGTTGGCGCCGCCGTGCGACGGGCCCCACAGGCAGGCGATGCCGGCGGCGATACAGGCGAACGGATTGGCGCCCGACGAACCGGCCAGACGGACGGTCGAGGTCGAGGCGTTCTGCTCGTGATCGGCGTGCAGGGTGAAGATCCGGTCCATGGCGCGGGCCAGGGCGGGGTCGATCACATAGTCCTCGGCCGGGACGGCGAAGCACATGCGCAGGAAGTTCTCGGCGTACGACAGGTCGTTGCGCGGCGAGATGAAGGGCTGGCCGATATGGTACTTGTAGGCGCGGGCCGCGATGGTCGGCATCTTGGCGATCAGGCGGATGGCCGAGATGTTGCGCTGGATCGGATCATGGATGTCCAGGCTGTCGTGGTAGAAGGCCGACAGGGCGCCGACGGCGCCGACCATGATCGACATCGGGTGGGCGTCGCGACGGAAGCCCTCGAAGAAGCGGTCGAACTGGGCGTGAAGCATGGTGTGCTTCGTGACCGTGTTCTCGAACTCGGCGTACTGGGCGGCGGTCGGCAGCTCTCCGTAGAGGAGCAGGTGGCAGACCTCGAGGAAGTTGGACTGCGAGGCCAGCTGGCCGATCGGATAGCCGCGGTGCAGCAGCACGCCGGCGTCGCCGTCGATGTAGGTGATGGCGCTTTCGCAAGCGGCCGTCGAGGTGAAGCCGGGGTCGAAGGTGAAGGCGTCAGTGGCGCCGTACAGCTTGCGGATATCGATGACGTCGGGGCCGGTGGAACCGGTCAGAACGGGCAATTCGACGGTTTTGTCGCCGAGGGTGAGGGTCGCCGATTTGGCAGGTTCAGTCATTGTAGCCCCTTGTAAATCAGGGCCCGCGCCGGGGAGACGCCGGACCCCTTGTTGTTCGTGAACGTCACTTAGTCTGTTGCAGCGCATCATCCAAGCGCCCGAGCGATTCTTCGCGCCCCAAAGCGGCGAGAGTCTTCGCGATGTCGGGTGAAACGCCGTCTCCGGTAAGAGCGGCGCGGACGGCGGGGCCGATCTTTCCGAAGCCGACGGCCTCTTCCTCGGCGAAGACCTTGAGCTCGGTTTCGAGGGCGAAGACATCCCAGCTGGCGAACAGCTTGAGCCGGTCGCGCAGGCGGCCGATGCGTTCGCCTGATTCCCCCGCCAGCATCGGCAGGGCCTTCTCGAAGATCGTCAGGGGGCGGCGGCGCAGGACGAAGGCCGACTGGTCGGCCAGCTCATTGAGCGTCTTGGCCCGGTCCTTGAGGAACGGCATGGCGCGGGTCAGGCGCGCCTCGTCGTCCTCGGCCAGGACATGACCGCGCGCGAGGTGGAGGTCGAGGACCTGCTTGGCCAGACCGTCGTCGTCGGCCAGCCGCATCCAGTGGGCGTTGACGTGGGCCAGTTTGTCGAAGTCCAGACGAGCGGGGGCCTTGCCGATGCCGGCGAGGTCGAACCACTGTTGCGCCTGTTCGTCCGAGAACAGTTCATCGTCGCCGTGCGACCAGCCGAGGCGGGCCAGGTAGTTGCGCATGGCCTCGGGCAGATAGCCCATCTCGGCATATTCATGCACGGCCTGGGCGCCGTGGCGCTTGGACAGTTTGGCGCCGTCCGGCCCGTGGATCAGGGGAATGTGGGCGAAGACCGGGCGCGCCCAGCCGAGGGCGTCGTAGATCAACGATTGACGAGCGGCGTTGTTCAGATGGTCGTCGCCGCGGATGACGTGGGTCACGCCCATGTCGTGGTCGTCGACCACCACGGCGAGGTTGTAGGTCGGGGCGCCGTCACTGCGCAGCAGGACGAGGTCGTCGAGATCGGCGGCGTCCCAGCTGACGTCGCCCTGGACCGCGTCAGCGACCTCGACCCGGGCAGGCAGGGGACGGCGGAAACGGACGACGAAGGGCTGTTCGGCCTCCAGCCCTTCGGCGACACGGTCGCGCCAAGGCGATTCGAAGGTGCGCTTTTCAGCCTTGGCCTCGTCGCGCAGACGGCCGGTCTCCTCGGCGGAGGTGTAGTCGCGATAGGCGTGGCCGGTTTCCAGCAGGGTCTGGACAACCTCTCGGTGGCGGTCGGCGCGCGAGAACTGGAACACCGGCTCCTCGTCGGCGAACAGCTCCAGCCAGCTCAGGCCGTCGAAGATGGCCTTGACCGCCTCGTCCGTGGACCGCTCGCGATCGGTGTCCTCGACGCGGATCAGGAACTTGCCGCCGTGGCGGCGGGCGAAGAGATGGTTGAACAGCGCCGTCCGGGCCCCGCCGATATGCAGGAATCCGGTGGGCGAGGGGGCGAAGCGGGTGACGACGGGCAGGCTCATGGCGGGGGTTATAGCGCCGCGCGGCCCTGATCCTAGCCCCTCGTTGAACGACCGCGGCTGTCAGAGGAAGCCGGGACGAACGCCCGGCGTGTGCGCTGGACCGCTCCTTGATCTTGGAGTTGAATATCAGGACGCCTCACGTCATGGTTCGCTCGGCCTTCGGGCCGGGGGAAGGGCGGTTGAAGGCAGTTCCATGGGATGGGGTGAAGGATTGGCTGGCGGCCGAGGTCGGCGGCCAGGGGCTGCGCTGGCGGCTGTGGGCCCCGGTCGCGTTCGGCGGCGGCTGCGCCGTCTACTTCGGGCTGAAGACGGAGCCGCCGTTGTGGCCTCTGGTGGCCGTGGCGGGCGTGGCAGTGGCGCTTTGGCTGGGCGCGCGGGAGAGGGGGCTGCCGCGGGCGGCGACCCTGCCGCTGATGCTGCTCATGTGTCTGGCGCTGGGGCTGGCGGCGGCGAAGGTTCGCACTGAACGGGTCGCGGCGCCGATCGCGCCAGAACTGGACGCGCCGACCACGATCGAGGCCTGGGTGCTGGACGTCGACAGTCCGGGCGCGAACGGACACCGGGTGGTGGTCGCGCCGGTGTGGATCCGGGGGCTCGAGGCCGGGGCGACGCCGATCCGGCTGAGGGCCACGGTCAAGGGCGATCCGCCGCCGCCGGGAACACCCATCCGTCTGTTCGCCATCCTCAATCCGCCGCCGGCCCCGGCCAGTCCGGGCGCCTATGATTTCGGCCGCAACGCCTTCTTCGAGGGGATGGGCGGGACGGCCTTCGCCCTGTCGCCGACGCGGCCCGCCGTCCTGCCCGAGCCGCCGTGGGGGCTGCGACTGGACATGAGGATCAATGCGATCCGGTTCGGGCTCGCGCAGAAGATCGTCGACCGGCTGGGGCCGCGCACCGGCGGCGTCGCGGCGGCCATGGTGACCGGGCACGAGACCTGGATCGAGCGTGACGACCTCGACTCCATGCGGGACTCGGGCCTCGCCCACATCCTGTCGATCTCGGGTCTGCATATGGCGGTCGTGGGCGGGTTCGTCTTCTTCGCGGTGCGGCTGGCCGTGGCGGCGATCCCGTGGGTGGCGCTGAGGGTGTCGGGCAAGAAGGTGGCGGCGGTCGCGGGGCTGGTCGCGGTCGCGACCTACCTGATCATCTCGGGGGCGCCGCCACCGGCCGAGCGGGCCGCCATCACCTATTCCATCGCCTTTCTGGCCATCCTGCTGGACCGGCAGGCGATCACCATGCACGCCCTGGCCGTCGCCGCCCTGGTCGTGCTGGCGCTCCAGCCCGAGGCCATCGTGACGCCGGGCTTCCAGATGTCGTTCGCGGCGACGGCGGCGCTGGTCGCCCTGGTCGAAAGCTGGCCGGCGCGGGTCAGGGAGATTTCGGCGCCCCTGCCCATACTGATCGTACAGAGGATCGGCGGATGGATCGTGGCGGCGGTGACGGCCAGTCTGGTCGCGGGGCTGGCGACCGGACCGTTCGCCATGCAGCATTTCAACCGGACGGCGGTCTATGGGCTGGGGGCCAATCTGCTGACGTCGCCGGTGGCGGACTTCGTGATGATGCCAGCGCTGGCGCTGGGCGCGCTGCTGGAGCCCGTGGGGCTGGGCGCGCCCTTCCTGTGGGTCGCGGGCAAGGGCATCGACCTGATGCTGGCCATCGGACACTGGACAGCGGACCTGCCGGGGGCGGTCAGGACAGTGCCGAGCGCGCCGGATTATGTGCTGCCGATCGCCTTTCTCGGCGTGCTGTTCATCTGTCTGTGGAAGGGGCGGTTGAGGTGGCTGGGGCTGCCGTTAGCGGCGGCGGTGATGCTGTGGCCGAGGGCCCCGACACCCGATTTGTGGATCGGTGACGGCGGGACCAATGCGGCGTTTCACTCAGGGACGCAGGCCGTGGCGGTAAGGCCGGGGGTGCGCGAGTTCGCGGCCGACCTGTGGTCGCGGCGAAGGGGGCTGACGCTGACAGACCGGCCGGAGGAGGGCTGGGTCTGCGGGCGGTTCGCCTGTGCGCCGGACGTGCGGGATGCGGCGCCGGTGGCGTTGTGGTGGGGGACGAAGCCCCCGTCGGAGCCGGTGCTGTCAGCCCTGTGCGGGGCGGCGCCGGTCGTCAGTGTGCGGGCGGCGGTGGCAAGCATTCCAGGGGGGTGCGCGCAGACGCTGGTGCTGGACGAGGTCGACTTCAGGCGTGGCGGGGCGGTGGAGCTATGGCGCTCGGGCGCGGGCTGGAAGGCGGTGTGGACGGCGGAGGTAAGGGGGGACCGGCCGTGGAGCCCGCGAGCTGAATGAGTTTTCTTTCGTCATCCTCCGGCGAGCATAGCGAGACCGGGGGACCCAGCGGCGCCACAGGCGATCTGTTCAACCGAGGTGGTTGAAGTCAGCACCCGCGACAGGGTCGCGCTCCCGCGCGCCGCTGGGTCCCCCGGTCTGCGCCGCCAAGCGGCGGCTTGCCGGAGGATGACGATATTGAGTTAGTGATACTGACGGATCAGGCCGACCAGCTTGCCCTGGACCTCGACCTGGTCGGGGCCGAAGATGCGGGTTTCGTAGTTGCGGTTGGCGGGTTCGAGGGCGATGGACTGGCCCTTCTTGCGCAGGCGCTTGAGGGTGGCTTCCTCGCCTTCGACGAGGGCCACGACGATCTCGCCCGAGGAGGCGGTGTCGACGCGTTTGATGACCACCAGATCGCCGTTGAGGATGCCGGCCTCGATCATCGAGTCGCCCTCGATCTCGAGCATATAGTGTTCGCCGGCGCCCAGCATGGCCTCGGGCACCTGATAGCGGCCGTTGTCGCCCTGGATGGCGGCGATGGGCACGCCGGCGGCGATCTTGCCGACCAGAACCAGTTCGCGAGTGTCGTTGGCGGCTTCGGAGACCGGCGCCGAGCGTCCGCCGCCCTCGATCACCGCCGGGGTGAAGGGGGCGCGGCCGCGAATCGGACCCGTCGTCGCCTGTTCCGGCAGCTTGGTCACCTCAAGGGCGCGGGCGCGGTGGGCGAGGCGGCGGATGAAGCCGCGCTCCTCCAGGGCCGTGATCAGCCGGTGGATGCCCGACTTGGACGCCAGATCCAGCGCCTCCTTCATCTCGTCGAACGAGGGGGAGACGCCGGTCTCCTTGATGCGTTCGTGGATGAACATCAGGAGTTCGTGCTGCTTGCGCGTGAGCATGGGAGGAGCCTTCAGAACAAGACGTGAACCGTTGTCGATGTTCTGTAAGTGTTCTTCACTAATGTCAACTTAACGGTGAAGGGGTTCTGGCCTAGGCTGTCCGGATGATCCGAGCGAGCCTGAACCTGATCGGCGACGAGGACGCGGAGGCTGCTGTCGAGGCGGTGTTCGACCTTCGTTTGACGCCCGACGAACTGCAAGCCGTGCCGACCGTGGGCGCCCTCCACGACGTGCTTGTCCGGCGGTTGCCCGCGCGAGAGGGCGCCTGCGAGACCAGCATGATCTTCTACCGCCTGCGCCGGGGACTGACCGCAATGGGTATGGACGAACGGATCGCCCCCGCGACGCCCTTGCCGCCGGTTTTCCGGACGCGTTCAAAACGGGCGCTGCGGACGCTGGGCAGGATCACGAGCCTTACCCTGCCGCAGCACGAGGGCGGTATGCTGGCCCTTGCAGCCTTTCTGATCGGAGCCGGAGCGCTTCTGTGCGTTTTCGTCGGGCTCTTCGCCAGCCTTCCGGCAGTGGCCGTTACGGGCGTCGCCGCCGTGATCGCGGCCGGAGTTCTGGGCAGCCTCGACCGTGGACGACTGCCCAAGGGCCTCGACACCGTCGGCGACCTTGCACGGCGCACCGCTCCCCTGAACTTCGGACGGCTGGCCGGGCAGGGCGCGCGGGTGAGCGATGCGCTGAGCTGGAGCGTTCTGTGCGAGGTGCTAGGCGACATCGCCGAGGTCCCGGC
The DNA here is from genome assembly GCF_058681645.1 of Brevundimonas sp. ALps5. NCBI lineage: Bacteria > Pseudomonadati > Pseudomonadota > Alphaproteobacteria > Caulobacterales > Caulobacteraceae > Brevundimonas > Brevundimonas sp. ALps5. The sequence goes on from NZ_CM178744.1 coordinate 3,740,293, forward strand.
CGATGAGATCGGTCGCGAGACCCTGATCTATCCGCCCGAGAAGGCCGTGGCCTAGTCCAGCAGGGCCCTTGTCGCAGCCTCGACGTCCGGCTGGCGCATCAGACTTTCGCCGACGAGGATGGCGCGGGCGCCGGCCATGCAGACGTCGGCGACGTCGTCGGGGGTGAAGACGCCGCTCTCGGCGACCAGAAGGGCGTTCTTCGGGGCCAGATGCGACAGGCGGGCGGTCGTGCCGAGGTCGACCTCGAAGGTGCGCAGGGACCTGTTGTTGACCCCGATCAGGTCGCCGCCGAGCGTGACGGCGCGGGCCATCTCCAGCTCGTCATGGGTCTCGATCAGGGAGTCCATGCCAAATCGGCGGGCCTCGGCCAGCAGTTCGGCGGCGAGGACGTCGTCGATCATGGCCAGGATGATCAGGATGCAGTCGGCGCCGAGCGCGCGGCTCTCGGCCACCTGCCAGGGATCGACGAGGAAGTCCTTGCGCAGGCAGGGCAGGGTGACGGCGGCCCGGGCCTGGACCAGATAGTCGTCGGCGCCCTGGAAGCTCGGACCGTCGGTCAGGACCGACAGACAGGCCGCGCCGCCGGCCTCATAGGCTTGCGCCAGCGCCGGCGGATCGAAGTCCTCGCGGATCAGGCCCTTAGAGGGGCTAGCCTTCTTGATCTCGGCGATCAGGGCGGGACGGCCGGGGGCGGCGTGCTTCTCGAGGCTGTGGCGGAAGCCGCGCGGCATGCCGGCGATCATGGCCGAGGATTCGATCTCGGACTGCGACTGGGCGGCCTTGCGGACGGCGACGTCCTCGCGCTTGTAGGCGGCGATCCTGGCCAGAACGTCTTCGCGGGGCGCGGTCATACGAGGTCTTCGATCGGCAGGGGCGTGGAGGTGATCCGCGCGAGGGCGGCGAGAGCTTCGGCGGCGTTGCCGTCATCGATGGCGGCGGCGGCGAGGGCGACGCCGGACTTGAGGTCATCGGCCTTGTCCGCGACCACGAGGGCGGCGGCGGCGTTCAGCAGGACCACGTCGCGGTAGGGGCCGGTCTGACCGGCCAGTAGGGCGCTCAGGGCCTCGGCATTGGTCTCGGCGTCGCCGCCACGCAGGGCTTCGATGTCGGCGCGGGGCAGGCCGGCGTCCTCGGGCGTGACGGTGAAGCGGCGGACGGCGCCGTCCTTCCACTCCGCGACCTCGCTGACGCCCGTGGTGGTCAGTTCGTCGAGGCCCTGACCGTGGACGGTCCAGGCGCGCGTGGCCCCCAGACGGCCGAGGACCTCGGCCAGAGGCTCGAGCAGGCGCGGATCATAGACGCCCATGACCTGACGCTTGGCCCCGGCCGGATTGGACAGGGGGCCGAGCAGGTTGAAGACGGTGCGGAAGCCGATCTCGGCGCGGACCGGGCCGACGTGGCGCATGGCGCCGTGGTAGGCGGGGGCGAAGAGGAAGGCGATGCCGGCCTCGTCCAGCGCGGCCTTCTGCTGCTCCAGCCCGGCGGTCAGGTCGACGCCGAGGACGCCGAGGACGTCGGAGGAGCCGGATTTCGAGCTCATGGCCCGGTTGCCGTGTTTGGCGACCTTCAGACCCGCGCCGGCCAGCACCAGGGCTGCGGCCGTCGAGATGTTGAAGGTGTGGGCGCCGTCGCCGCCGGTGCCGCAGGTGTCGATGACGTCGTAGTCATGGTCCAGCGTCAGGGCGGCCTTGCGCATCTCGCCTGCGAAGGCGGCGATCTCGTCCACCGTCTCGCCGCGCATGCGCAGGGCCGTGACGGCGGCGGCGACCTGGGCCGGGGTGGGCTCGCCGCGCAGACAGGCGGCGAAGAAGTCGCCGGCCTCGGCCGAGGTCAGGGGCTGGCCGTCGACCAGCTTGGCCAATAGCGGCTTGAATCCGGCCTCCGCCATGGCCTCAGACCATGGCCAGACGCTTGACGCCCGCCAGATCGAGGAAGTTGGCCAACATCTCATGGCCGTGTTCGGTGGCGATCGACTCGGGGTGGAACTGGACTCCGTGGATCGGCCGCTCGTGGTGCTGGAAGCCCATGATCTCGCCATCCTCGGTCCAGGCGGTGACCTGAAGCGTATTGGGCAGGGTTTCGCGCTGCACGGCCAGCGAGTGATAGCGGGTGGCGGTGAAGGGCGAGGGGAGCCCCGAGAACATGCCCTTGCCCTCATGGATGATCGGCGAGGTCTTGCCGTGCATCAGGGCCTTGGCGCGCACGACGTGGCCGCCCATCGCCTGACCGATGGCCTGATGTCCCAGGCAGACCCCGAGGATCGGCATGTCCAGCGGCGCGGTGTCGATCAGCGGCAGGCAGATGCCGGCCTGATCGGGGGCGCAGGGGCCCGGCGACAGCAGGACGGCTTCGGGTTTCAGCGCCCAGGCCTCGGCGGTCGTCAGGTCGTCATTGCGGACGACGTGCGTCTCCGCGCCCAGTTCCGCGAGGTAGTGGACGAGGTTGTAGGTAAAGCTGTCGTAGTTATCGACGACGAGGATCATGCGGCGGTTCTAGGACCTGAAATCCTCCGCGCCAAGCCGAAGCTTGCTCTGGACCGGGATAGACACCGGACGTTAACCATCGTGGCGTTCAGATCGGGTCCCTGTCGGAGAGTCCCCCGCGTGATCGATACCGCCGCCGAGATCGAACAGGCCCGCGCCCTGCTGGTCGAGATGCCAGAGCGTCCGGGCAGTTCGCTGGGCGCGCTCGGGGCCGCGTTTCTTGCCGCCAGCGCCGCGGTGTTGCTGGCGGGCGTCATGGTGCTGGGACCGGGCTTCGCGATGAAGGACCCGGTCTACCAGGACCAGTTCGAGAACTAGCCGAACCAGCCGGCCGTAAAGCCGAAGAAGACCAGAAGGATCAGGGCGAAGAGGACGGCGACGGCCGCGATCGACACCCCGAGCACCGAGGTCATGCCCTTCACGTTCTCACCCTGACGGGCCTCTTCGGTCGTCTCTTCCACATGGTTGTCCTGGATCGTCGACATAGCGATCTCCGTTCGTTGATTAACAACAACGGCAGCGAGGCTGTTTCGATCCGTACCGGACCACAGGCGCGCGGTGTCAGTCCCGCAGCGATCTTGCCCGGGCGCGTCGATTCATCAGGTCCGTCAGGCCCGGGGATGATTTCCACAGTGCGGCCCAGGCCGGGTCGCCGCTGACCGCGGGCGGGAATTCGGTGGGACCGTAGGGCAGGGCCCACGGAAGATAGAGCGAGCCCCGGTCGACCGCCTCGCGCAGGGCCTCCAGCGCCCGGTCCGTGGCCCCGGCCTCGGCGTATTCGAGCGCCAGGACGAACCAGGCGTCGCCCTGGGTCCGGCCAAATTTGCGGGCGTCGGACGGGGCGGCGACATAGACGGCGCGATCAGCATCGAGCAGGCGCAGGAAGGTCTGCGGACGGCCGTCGAGCGCGTCGGCCGCAGCTCCGATACGGCCGATCTGGGCCGTGATCGGCGGCGGCGGTGCGCCATGCCACAGGACGTCGCGGGTGAAGGCGGCGAGGGCGCGCAGGGCCGGGGCGTTCCGCTCGCCCAGCCGCATCAGATAGATTTCGCGCAGCAGGAAGACATTGGCCGGATCGCGAATCTGCAGCCCGCGATAGACGTCCGCCGCCTCGGCGCGTTTGCCTGCGCAATGCAGCAGGCGAGGAATGGCGAGCTGACGCCAGGTGTCCCCGGGGGCGAGGCCCGCCGCGACGCGGGCGTGTTTGAGCCCCTGATCGCACCGTCCCATCAGGCCGAGGTGGTAGGCGTACCAGGTGTTGGCGTCGGGCGAGTTGGGATCGATGGCGACCGCGCGTTCGAGCAGCCGTTCGGCGTCGCCCCAACGCAGGCTCTGACGATAGTCCTCTCCGGCCGCGACGAGGACCTCGGGATCGTCGGGATCGGCGGCGACGGCCCGCGACAGATAGCCGGCGGCGCGCGTCAATCGGGCCTGAAACGCGTCCTGGCTCTCATTGGGCCACGGATACTGGGGGCCGTTGTCGACCTGGTAGCGGACCATCAGGGCGCCGGCGGACGTCGGATCGATGGCCAGGGCCCGGGCGGCGTCGGCGTCGGCGCTCTGCGCCAGCCGGATCGAGAGGGGCCAGTCTCGCCGGTGCCGGGCCTCATTGGAGGCGGCGAAGGCTCTGCGGGCCCTGACGACCAGCCGCTCGACCTCGGGGTCAACCGGCTCGCGCGCCGCGGCCTGGCCCACAAGGCGATCGCCGAGGCGAACGGCGAGGAAGCGGGCGGCGGCCGAGACGGCCCGCTCCTGTGCGGTCGGGTCGTCGGTGGCGCGGCCGTCGAACCGGGCGCTCCAGATACGCACGCCGGAATGCCCATCGGAAAGGGTCAGGTCTATGACGGGCTTCGGGCCGCCATGGCCGACGAGGCCTTCAAGGACGAGGTCGGTCGGCTTCCGGCCGGCGATCAGTCTCAGCCCCTGCATGTGCGACAGGGTCTCGCGCATCTGGTGGTCGAAGGCGGAGGCGACGGCGGCGTCGGCCGGATCGGGCGCGCTCAGGGCCAGGGTCAGGCTCGGTCCTTCGCGTGCCGGGGCCGGGCCGAAGCGGGCGAACAGAAGCGCGCCGGCGGCCGACAGAAGGGCGACAAGCGCCAAAAGCCCGAAAATCCAGCCTATCCGGCGGCGCGCGGCCGAGGGGGCGATATCGGAGGCCGGCGCACCCGGCGCCGGAGACCCGCCCTCGACGATGACCGGGTCCAGCCGGTAGCCGACCTTTCGGATGGTGCTCAGACGAAAAGCGCCGGTAGTCTCGGACAGCCGCCGCAAGCGAGACAGGACGCGGTTGATCGCATCTTCACTGACGGCCCGCCCGTCCCAGGCCTGATCGACGATGGCGTCCCGCGACAGCACGCGGCCGGGCTGACGCGCGAGCGCCAGCAGCACCCGCATGACCTGCGGCTCGACGGTTTCGACCCCGGCCGGATGAAGCAGTTCGCACGTCGACGGGCGCAGGCTCATGGAGGCCAGCGTCAGATCATCCTGGTCAGCGAGCGACGTCATCAAACCCCGGTAGCATTGCCTGATGTCAGGAAGAAATCGGCTTCCCGTCAGGCTGACGTCCTTTCGCCAATCCGTGCCCCCCGCGACCCTTCCGCCATCGATGGAACGGGAGCGGGCATCATGACGACAGCAACGATATCGGGACCCTGGCGCACGGCGCGAGGCAGCCGGAGGTTCTTCCTGATCATGGCGCTGGTGATTGCGGCGACCGTGGTCTTCGGCTTCACCCTGAACGCCTCGCGCTATCATTTCGACGTCTCCAGCCTGCCGCCTCTGGTGCATGTCCACGCCGGGGTGTTCGTGGCCTGGATCGTTTTCTTCGTGCTGCAGAGCGGGCTGGTGGTGTCCGGGTCGGTGTCCCTGCATCGCAAGCTTGGCTGGTTCGGGGCGGCCTTGGCCGTGCTGATGGTCGTCACCGGGATCGCGGTCACCGTGGGCTGCGTGAAGCGTGGAGCCGTGCCGCCGTTCTTCCCGCCCAACATCTTCCTTATGGTCGACGTTCTGGGGGTGCTGAGCTTCTTCGGCCTGACGGCGGCGGCCGTCGCCCTGAGGCGTTCGCCGGAATGGCACCGGCGGTTGATGCTGTGCGGGACGATCATGGTCATGTCGCCGGCCTGGGGCCGGATCTTGCCCATGCCGCTGCTCGGCCCGTGGGGCGGCTGGGCCGTGTTCGCCGCGATGATGGTCTATGTGTTTGCGGGCGCGATCTACGACCTCGTCACGACGCGACGGGTTCATCCGGCCTACTTCTGGGGCGGCGGCGCCATCCTGCTGACCCAGATCCTGATCGGGCCGGTCGCCTTCAGCCCGCCGGTCATGGCCTGGACGGCCAGTTTGCTGGCGGGGCAGTGACGTCCGGAACTACTTCCCCGCGTCCGGCTCGATCATGCGGTAGCCGAGGCCCTGTTCGGTGCGGATGAGGCGGGGGCGGGCGGAATCGGCCTCGAGCTTCTGGCGCAGCTGGGCGACGAGGACGCGGACGACCTGGGCCTCGACGACTTCGGCGCCGCCCCAGACGGCCAGGGCGATCTGGCGGTGGGTGACGACCCGGCCGGCGTGCAGCGCGAGGGTGCGCAGCAGGTCATATTCGCGCGGGGTCAGGTGCATGACCTCGTCCTCGATCCTGACGATGCGGCTGGAGAAGTCGATCGAGAGCGGCCCTGCGACGAAGCGGGAGCGTGACGAGAATTTGCGCTCGCGGCCCCTCAGGACGGCGCGGATACGGGCCAGCAGCTCGCCCATGGCGAAGGGCTTGTTGACGTAGTCGTCGGCGCCGAGGTCCAGGGCCGCGATCTTCTCGGCCTCCAGATGGCGGGCGCTGAGGACGAGAATGGGGACTTCGGACCATTCGCGAATGCGGGCGATGACGTCCTTGCCGTCCATATCGGGCAGGCCGAGGTCCAGAAGGACGGCGTCGAAGCCTTCCATGGCCATGGCGGCCAGCGCATCCGCGCCGCGCTCGGCGGCGGTGACGGCATAGCCCTCGGCCTGGAGGGCGGGCGTCAGGGACTGGACGATGGGGGCTTCGTCCTCGACCAGCAGGAGGCGCTGCATCAGACGGTCTCCCGCCTGGAATCGGGGGCGGGATCAAGGGCGATGCGGACGCGCAGACCGGTCTTGCCCGCGTCATGCGGGACGACGCCGATGCGGCCGCCCATGGCCTCGACGAAGCCGCGCGCGACCGACAGGCCGATGCCGGTGCCGCGGCCTTCCCGACGACTGCCGGAGCCCCGATAGAATTTATCGAAGACCTTTGGGGCATCGAGGGGGGAGACGCCGGGGCCATCGTCCATGACCTCGATCTCGACCCGGTCATCGCGGCGGCGGGTGGAGACGGCGATGCGGACAGTCTGTCCTCCGTGCTGGAGGGCGTTTTCGAGGAGGTTGTAGAGAACCTGTTCGAGCAGGACCGGGTCGGCGCGGACGGCGAGCGACGGATCCAGCGCCGTCTCGACCCCGGCGGCGCGGGCGGCGGGCAGGCGGCGGACGGCGGCCTCCACGATCTCGGACAGGCCGAGATCGACCAGCCGGGTCTCCAGCTGGCCGGCCTCAATGCGCGACAGGTTGAGCAGGCCCTCGACATAGCCGTTCAGCCGCCCGGCCTCCTGGACGATGCCGTCGGCGAGGGCCACGCGAGTCTGAGGATCGAAGCGGTCGTCATAGTCGCGCAGGCTGCTGGCCGAGGCGAGGACGGTGGCCAGCGGCGTGCGCAGGTCGTGCGACAGGGAGCCGAGGATGGCCTCGCGCAAGGGCTCGGCGCGGCGGTCGGCCTCGAGATCCGCCTCGATCCCGGCGCGGCGGCTGCGGGCGAGGGCGGCGGCGGCGAGGTCGATCAGAAGTTCGCACAGCCGGTCCTGGGCCTGAACGTCCCTGGCCCGGGTCTCGCCGATGCGCCACAGGGCGAGGCCCAGAGGTTCGTCGGCGGAGATGCGGCGCGAGCGCCAGGCGCCGTGGGCGTGCAGACCCGCGTCCATCTGCGCCCGGGCGACCAGCCCCTCCATGACCCCGCGGGGTCCGTAGGCGAAAGCCTTGTCGGACAGGGCGCCGCCGTCCGGCAGGATAACGGAGACGCCGTTCGTCGCCGCGTTGAGGCGCTCCGAGAGGGCCTGGGTCAGCTCAGCCTCGGACGGCGCCGCCGCGAAGGTCTGACCGGCCTCCAGCAAGGTGGCGAGTAGATCGGCGCGCTGGCGGTTGTGGCGCTCGCTCTCACGCACCCGACCGGCGAGGCTGCCGGTGACCAGGGCGACCAGCAGGAAGACGAAAAGGGTCAGGGCGTCGTCGGGGCCCGCGAACTGAAGGGTGAACAGCGGCTCCACGAGGGTGAAGTTGTAGGCGGCGAAGGCGAGGATGGCCGCGAAGACCCCGCCCCAGGTTCCCAGCAGCAAGGCCGAGACGAGCACCGCCGCGAGGAAGAAGATCGACAGCCGGGTCATGTCGAAGGCGAGGTAGAGCAGTTCCGCCGCCGCCGTGCCGATCAGGACGATCACGACCGCCCCGACCAGCTGGACCGCCAGGGTCATGGAGGCGTCAAACCGCTCGAACAGCCAGACGACAGGCCGCCACAGGGTCGATGAAGCGGTCGCGGAGACGGACGGCGAAGTCATGCGGCCACACCTCGCGCTCCCCGCCTCAAGACGCAAGAACAGGATCCGTATGCGGGAGGCGGCCCGGCGGACGAGCGGGGCCGTATATGGATCCTATTCTTGCGGGGCTTCGGAGCGCGTGGTCCAGCTCCGGGAACAAGGAGTTCCCCATGACCGCATCTTCCCGTCCGCTTCGTCTGGCCCTGATGGGTCTGGGCGCCGTCGCCGTTCTCGCCGCGGGCGCCTGCGCCAGGCGCCCGGTCGCCGCCGGGACGACCGCCGACACGGGTACGGTTCCCGCCTACAACCCCGTCGCCCCGACCCAGCCGACCGGCCCGATGAGCGCCGTGCGCCCGGGCTCGGAGCAGGACTTCTCGGTCAATGTCGGCGACCGCGTCTATTTCGATCTGGACAGCCATACGCTGCGCGCCGACGCCCTGCCGCGTCTGGCCGATCAGGCCCGCTGGCTGCAGCAGTATCCGCGCGTCCAGGTCCGGATCGAGGGCAATGCCGACGAACGCGGCACCCGTGAGTACAACCTGGCCCTCGGCGCGCGCCGGGCCCAGTCGATCCGCGCCTGGCTGGTCTCGCAGGGCGTGGCGGCGAACCGCATCGACGTCATCAGCTACGGCAAGGAAAGGCTGATCGCGCAAGGCGCCAGCGAGGCCGCTCATGCCCAGAACCGCAACGGCCATACGGCCATCGTCTCGGGCGCCGAATAGGCGTCAAGCCGTCACAGAAATCCGCCGCGAAGCTTCCTGGTCGTCGGCGGACCGACCCCCCTCTCTCCAACGGGGGTCACAGACCCGGTCGGAGCTGACCTCTCCGGCCGGGTCGCTTTATCTGAGGATCAGGCCTCGCCCGCGTCGTTGAGCGGCGCGCCCAGTTCGAAGCGCCAGGCATCGGAGGCGGCGTTGATCGGGGCGCGGGCCTTGGCCTGGGTCTCGGCGTATTCCGCGGCGGGATCGGAGTCGGAGACCACCCCCGCGCCGGCCTGAACGAAGACCTGGCCTTGCGTGAACATGGCGGTGCGCAGAACGATGCAGATGTCCGCCTCGCCGCCCGCCGAGATATAGCCCACGCCGCCGCCGTAGCCGACGCCGCGCTTGGTGGACTCCAGCTCGTCGATGATCTCCATGGCCCGCACCTTGGGCGCGCCCGAGAGGGTGCCGGCGGGCAGGGCGGCCAGCAGGGTGTCGACGGCGTCCAGCTTCGGATCGGCCTTGCCGATGACGTTGGAGACGATGTGCATGACCTGGCTGTAGCGCTCGACCACGAAGCTTTCGGTCACCTCGACGGTGCCCGGCGCCGACACGCGGCCCACGTCGTTGCGGCCGAGATCCAGCAGCATCAGGTGTTCGGCGCGTTCCTTGGGATCAGCCAGAAGCTCGGCCTCCAGCGCCTTGTCGGCGGCGGGCGTCGCGCCGCGTGGACGGGTGCCGGCGAGCGGCCGGATGGTGACCCCGCCGTCCTTGAGCCGGACCAGAATCTCCGGGCTGGACCCGGCCAGCTGGAAGTCGCCGAAGTTCAGATAGAAGAGATAGGGCGAGGGATTCTGGCGGCGCAGGGAGCGGTAGAAGGCGAAGGGCTCGCCGGTCCAGGGCGCGCTGAACCGGTGGCTGAGCACCACCTGGAAGATGTCGCCGGCGGTGATGTAATCCTTCGCCGCCGCGACCATACCGTTGAAAGCCTGGCCGTCGACCGGGGAGACGAAGGCGGGGGCCTCGGCCGGGGTCGGGGCGCTGCGCCCGACCAGCGGACGACGCAGACGGGCCTCGAAGTCGTCGAGACGGGCGTTGGCGGCGATCCAGGCCTGTTCCGCGCCGAGCCCGGCGTCCGGATAGATGGTCGCCACCATGACGATCTCGCGCCGCACCGAATCGAACATGGCGACCAGCGAGGGGCGGGTCAGGACGGCGTCGGGCAGATCCAGCGGATCGGGATTGGGTTCGCCGAGCGGCTCCAGCAGCCGGACCATGTCATAGCCGAAGACACCGAACAGGCCGGCGGCCATGGGCGGCAGCTCACCATAGGGCGTCGCGCTGAGGTCGAACCTGGTCGCCGCGATCAGGGCGCGCAGGGACTGGAGCGCGGGCAGGGGCTCAGGCATGAAGCGGTCGGCGGCGATGTCGGCGCCGCGTGCGATCTCGGCCGAACCGCCCCGGCAGCGCCAGACCACGTCGGGATCGACCGTGATGATCGAATAGCGGCCGTTCAGGGCGCCGCCCTCGACCGATTCCAGCAGGAAGGCGTGGGTGCGGCCGAGGCCCACCTTCAGATAGGCGGAAACCGGGGTCTCCAGATCGTCGATCAGACGGCGAACCACGACCTGGGGCCGGCCGGCGGCCAGCCCCGTCGCGAAGTCTTCGAAGCCCGCCTCACTCACTGGGCGGGAGCCGCCGGAGTGGTGGTCGAGCCGGCGGCGGGCGCCGAGACGCCCAGGGCCTGAAGCGCCAGGGCCGGATCGTTCTTGGCCTTGGTGCGGCGGGCGGCGGCGTCGAAGGTCTGTTCCACGGCGGCCTGGGCGAAGTTCTGACCCATGCGGAGGCGCAGCTGCTCGGCGACCGGGGCGGCCAGGGCCGCGACGGCCGGGTGGATGTTGTCGACGCGGCCGACCACGAAGCCGGCCTGGGCCGGGCCGGAGAAGACCTGACCCTTGCCCTGACCGAACAGGCCCTGGAGGACGCCTTCGCCGAGTTCGGTCTGGGCCTGCTCGTTCTGCTGAACGGACCCGCGGGTCACCAGGGTGGCGCCGGCCGAAGAGGCGACGGCGGCGATGTCCTGACCGGAGCGGACGCGGCCGGCCAGTTCGTCGGCCTTGGCCGAGAGGCGGCGGGCGTTCTCACGCTGGGTCCAGGCCTGGGTCAGGGGGGCGCGAACCTCTTCCAGGGTCGGCAGTGCGGCCGGCTTGATGTCGTCCAGGCGCAGGACGAAATACTGGCCCTGGCCGGCGTCGATGACGTCGGACTCGCCGTTCTTCGACAGGGTCCAGGCCGTCGTGATCAGTTGCGGCGGCACCGGCAAGGCCTGGCCGTTCGGCGCCTTGCCGTCCTGGGTGAAGGGGGGGATCTGGATGATACGGGCGCCGATGGCGGCGACGGCCTGATCCAGGGTCTTGCCCTCCGAACGGGCCTTTTCGTACTGCTCGACCTTGGAGAAGACCTGGGCCTTGGCGTCCTCGGCGCGCAGTTCCTCGATCAGGGCGGCGCGGCTGCTTTCCAGGGTGGCGGGGTGGCCGGGGGCGATGCCGGTCACCTTGGCGACGGTGAAGCCGACGCGGCCCTGGATGGCGTCAGAAACCTGACCGGGCGACATGCCGAACACGGCGGCGGCGACGGCGGGCTCGCTGACGGCGCTGCGCGGGGTGTTGTTGAAATCGGCCGGACGGATGTCGCCGTTGGCCTTGCCGGCGTCGGCCGGGGTCTGGCCCGCGCGCAGGGCGGCGGCGATCTTGTCGGCGGCGGCCTTGGTCGGGGCGGTCAGGGTCACGAAGGTCCGGGTTTCCGGGACCGACAGCGAATCCTTCTTGAAGTTGAAGCGCTCGACGATGCGGCTTTCCGGGATCGCGGCCGTCGCGGCGTTGGGCGCGGCGGTGAACAGGACCACGGAGGCGATGCGGAACTCCGGACGGCGCAGCTGGGCGGCGTTGTCGGTGATGAAGGTCTGCAGTTGGGCGTCGGTCGGGGCCGGGGTCGGGCCGATCATCGACGGGGTGACCATGAACCAGCGGCCGTCACGGGTTTCCATGGCGCGGCCGGCCAGCAGGGCGCCGAAGACGCGCGGCATGCGCACGCCGGTGAAGACGGCGGCGCCGTAGTGCTGGGTGACGTACTGGTCGCGCAGCTCGGCCTCGATCATGGCGGGGGTGTAGTTCTTCTCGGCCAGGACCGACTGGTATTGCTGCTCGTCGAACTGGCCGGTGACCGAGTTGAAGAAGGCGGGAATGGCGCGGATCTGCTTGATCACCAGGGCGCTGCCGGGGCGGATGCCGGTCTTCCAGGCCCAGTCGAGGAAGCCCAGTTCGCGGGTCCGCTGATCGAGGTAGCGGACGTGCATGTTCTCCTTGACCATCTCCTCGGTCGAGACCGGGCGGCCGGCGCGCTCCTGGATGCTTTCGCGGGCGCGGTCGAAGTCAACGCGGAACTGCGGCCCGTCGACCGACCGGGCGCCGGCGCTGATGACGTGCTTGGGCATGATGCCGGAGAAGACGTCCAGCTTGGCGCCCCCGACCAGCAAGGCGATGCCGACGATGACCAGGAGGCCGGCGGCCCATTTGGACTTCGCGAAGTTGCGGAACACGGAGATCATCGAGCGAACCTGAAGGGCGACCAGGAATGAAAATGGGCGGCGCCGCTCTGGCCTATAGGGCAGGGGGCGACGGCACGGCAAGCGACCCTTCACAGGCGAGGGCGCGCGAGACGTTCAGCGGCCTTGTGACGCGATTGCGGCGACAGCTTGGCTTTGCGGGGAATCCTGCTTTAGGAAGACCGCATGAAACAATCCGTGAAGTTGATCGCCGGCAACTGGAAAATGAACGGCCTTGCCGCCAGTCTGGCCGAGGCCGGGGCGCTGAAACAGGCGCTGGACGCCGAACCCGCCGCCTGTCGCGTGGCCGTCTGCCCGCCCGCGACCCTGATCGACCGGCTGGCCGGCGCCGTCGCCGGCGGCGCGGTCGAAGTCGGAGGTCAGGACTGCCATGTCGAGGTCTGCGGCGCCTTCACCGGCTGCATCTCGGCCGAAATGCTGAAGGATGCCGGGGCCGGACTGGTGATTCTGGGTCATTCGGAGCGCCGCGCGGGCTTCGGCGAGACCGACGCCGACGTCGCCGCCAAGACCGAGGCCGCTCTGGCCGCGGGGCTGGAGCCCATCATCTGCGTCGGCGAGACCCTGGAACAGCGTCAGGCCGGGGAGGCCGTCGCCGTGGTCTCGGCCCAGGTCGTCGGCTCCCTGCCGGAGAGCCTGACGGGCAAGGCCTTCGCCGTCGCCTATGAGCCCGTCTGGGCCATCGGCACGGGCCTGACCCCGACGCTGGAACAGATCGAGGAAGTCCACGCCGCTGTCCGCGCCGCCATGGTCGCACGGCTGGGGGAGGGCGGCCGCACCGCGCCGATCCTGTACGGCGGCTCGGTCAAGCCGTCGAACGCCGCCGAGATCCTGAACGTCCCCGAGGTCGGCGGCGCCCTGGTCGGTGGCGCGTCGCTGAAGGCCGCGGACTTCCTGGGCATCATCCGGGCGGTTTGAAGGGATTGGGGATCAGGATTAGGGAAAAGGGATCAGCGGCCCTGGTTCTTGCTCACTCTGCTTGCTAGTCCCTGGTCCCTATTCCCTAGTCCCTCCATCGATGTTAGACGCCGCCGCTTGATCGGCGCGCCGCGCCACACATGTAAGCGACCATGCTCCAGACCATTCTCCTCGTCGTCATGATCCTGATCTCGGTCGCTCTGGCCGGGGTCGTGCTGCTGCAACGCTCCGAGGGCGGCGCCCTGGGCATGGGCGGCGGGCCTTCGGGCTTCATGACCGCACGCGGCGCGGGCAATCTTCTGACCACCATCACCTGGTGGCTGGCCTCTGCCTTCTTCCTGTGCGCCATCGGCCTCACGGTCCTGGGCAACATCGACCGCGGCAACCGCTCGATCGTCGACGCCAAGGCCGTGGGCTCCATCGCCGTCGACCAGGCTCCGGCCCAGACGGCGCCCGCCCAGCAGGCTCCGGCGACCCCGGCCGCCCCGGCGGCTCCGTCGCTGAACGATCTGGAGGCCAGCCTCCCGACTGTCGGCGCGGCCCCGGCTCCGGCCCCCGCCCAAAGCGCCCCGGCGCCGAAGCAATAAGGTGAGGACGGCGGGACCTTCCCCCCGCCGCTCCCGCCCCCAGTCCCCCCAGCGAGCGCGACCGGAGCCGATCCGGACCGCGCTCGTATTGTTTTCAACAGCCGTTTCGTTCGCGATCCGGTCGAGTGGCCGCGAATCAGCGGTAAGGTGACCCCCCATGGCCCGTTACGTGTTCATCACCGGCGGCGTGGTTTCCTCTCTCGGAAAAGGCCTCGCTTCCGCCGCTCTCGGCGCGCTCCTGCAAGCGCGCGGCTACAAGGTGCGTCTGCGCAAGCTCGACCCCTATCTGAACGTCGATCCGGGGACGATGAGCCCCTATCAGCACGGCGAGGTCTTCGTGACCGACGACGGCGCCGAGACCGACCTGGACCTGGGCCACTATGAGCGGTTCACGGGGGTGTCGGCGGCCAGGTCCGACAACATCACGACCGGCCGCATCTATTCGACCATCCTGGAGAAGGAGCGTCGCGGCGACTATCTGGGCGCGACCGTCCAGGTGATCCCCCACGTCACCGACCAGATCAAATCCTTCTGCCTGACGCCCGCCTTCACCGACATCGGCGAGGACGTGGACTTCGTGCTGGTCGAGATCGGCGGCACGGTCGGCGACATCGAGGGCCTGCCGTTCTTCGAGGCCATCCGCCAGCTGGGTCAGGACCTGCCGCGCGGCCAGAGCTGCTTCGTGCACCTGACCCTGCTGCCCTTCATCAAGACCGCCGGCGAGATGAAGACCAAGCCGACCCAGCACTCGGTCAAGGAGCTGCGCTCGATCGGGATCCAGCCCGACATCCTGCTGTGCCGCTGCGAACAGCCGATCCCGCCCGAGGAGAAGCGCAAGATCGGTCTGTTCTGCAACGTGCGCGAAAGCGGCGTCATCCAGGCGATGGACTCGGCCGACATCTATGCGGTGCCGCTGGACTATCACCGCGAGGGTCTGGACGCCGAGGTGCTGGCGCACTTCGGGATCACAGACGCGCCGAAGCCCGACCTGACCATGTGGGAAGAGATCGCCCGCCGCCGGCTTCAGCCCGACGGCGAGGTCACCGTCGCCGTGGTCGGCAAGTACACGGTGCTGAAGGACGCCTACAAATCCCTGATCGAGGCCCTGCATCACGGCGGTGTGGCCAACAACGTCAAGGTCAACATCGACTGGGTCGAGGCCGACACCTTCGAGGGCGACCGCGACGCCTGCGAGGAGCGTCTGCAGGGCGCCCATGCGGTGCTGGTGCCCGGCGGCTTCGGCGAGCGCGGCTCCGAGGGCAAGATCGAGGCGGCCCGCTTCGCCCGCGAGCGCAACATTCCCTATTTCGGCATCTGCTTCGGCATGCAGATGGCGGTGATCGAGGCGGCCCGGAACCAGGCCGGCTATCCCAAGGCCTCCTCGACCGAGTTCGGCCCGACCGAGGAGCCTGTCGTCGGCCTGATGACCGAATGGACCCAGGGCAACCAGCGGGTCCTGCGCCAGCAGGGCGGCGACCTGGGCGGGACCATGCGCCTCGGCGCCTATGATTCGACCCTCACCGCCGGCTCGAAGATCGCCGAGATCTATGGCTCGACGGCCATCAGCGAGCGGCACCGCCACCGCTATGAGGTCAACATCAACTACCGCGAGGCCATCGAGGCCAAGGGTCTGGTCTTCGCCGGCCTGTCGCCCGACGGCATCCTGCCCGAAACCGTCGAACGGACCGACCACCCGTGGTTCATCGGCGTCCAGTATCACCCGGAACTGAAGAGCCGGCCGTTCAAGCCGCACCCGCTGTTCGCCAGCTTCATCGGCGCCGCCGTGGTGCAGAGCCGGCTGGTCTGAGCCCGGCGTCGCCCCCGCTCGCAAAACGCGAAAACTTGAACACGGTTTTTGAACGGTTTCATGTTACACATGTGACGCGTTCGATCGGTCAGGCGAGCGTTGAGGCGCCGGGGAGGGCGCGGGCGATGGTCGGTGAGTTCATCACCTTTCTGCACCGGCACGTCCGGATCGTGACCCCTGCCGTGGTGCTGGGGTTCGCGGCGGCGACCTTCGCCGTCTTCCATCTGCTGACCGCGCGCTAGACCGCATTCGATCCCGCTGGAAACCACCACGGCTTTGGCCGAAGGTGGGCGCATGATTCAGCGCACCCTTTCCCGCCGCTCGACCCTGGCCCTGATGGCCGCCGCCGCCGCGACGCCGGCTTTCGCAAGACAGGGAATGCCGTCAGAGGACTGGGCGAGCCTCGGCGCCGATGTGAAGGCCGAGTTCAAATGGGCCTGGGACCACTATGTCGAAAAGGCCTGGGGCAAGGACGAGATCAACCCGGTCTCGGGCACGTCGCAATCCTTCTTCATCGAGGGCCATGACCTGGGCCTGTCGCTGGTCGAGGCCCTGGACACCCTGTGGATCATGGAGCTGGACGAGGAGTTCCGGGCCGGGGTCGACTGGGTCAAGGCCAACCTGGATTTCGACATCGACGGCGAGGCCCAGGTGTTCGAGACCAATATCCGCCTCGTCGGCGGCCTGCTGTCGGCCCATCTGGCCTGCGGCGATCCGGTGCTCCTGGCCAAGGCGAAGGATCTGGCCGACCGGCTGATGAAGGCCTTCGACGCCTCGCCGCACGGCCTGCCGTACCGCTATGTGAACCTGAAGACCGGGGCGGTGCGGGATCCGGAGACCAACCTCGCCGAGATCGGCACCTACGCCACCGAGTTCGGCCTGCTGGGTCAGCTGACCGGCGACGACCGCTACTACGCCGCCGCCAAACGGGCCATGAAGCACGCGCTGGACATGCGCTCGTCGCTCGGGCTGATGGCCGCCAACATCCATGCCGAGACGGGCCAGTTCACCAGCCGCAACGCCTCGATCGACGTCTATGCGGACAGTTTCTACGAATACCTCTGGGACAGCTGGGAGATGTTCGGCGACGCGGAAATGAAGACGGCCGCGCAGGACTGCATGGCCGCCATGGTCGCCCATCAGGGGCATCGCTACGACGGCAAGCTGTGGTTCCCCATGGTCGACTACGAGACCGGGGCGGTGACCAACACCTCCCAGACGGTGCTGGGCGCCTATCTGGCCGGGCTGCTGGGGCAGGTGGGTCAGAAGGCCGCCGGCGACGACTTCCTGGCCACCTATACGGCCATGCAGGAGACGTACGTCATCATCCCCGAGAGCACCGACGTCACGACGGGCACGGCCCGCACGAAGCGCACCGGCCTGCGTCCCGAGTTCGCCGACGCCTGCCTGAACCTGTGGCTGGGGGATCGCGACGACCGGTATCGGGGCCTCGCCGCCATCCACTATCGCAACATGAAGGCCACCTCGAAGGCGGCGTTCGGCTACACCGCGCTGAAGGACATCACCACCCGGCCGATGGAGCAGGGCGACAACTGCCCCGGCTACTGGTGGTCCGAGCAGATGAAGTACTATTACCTGCTGTTCGCCGACGCGAAGCGGGTGGACTATGGCCGGCTGCAGCTGAGCACGGAAGCGAATGTGCTCAGGGGGTTCAAGACGGCGTAGGGGCGTTCACCTCTCCATTCGCGGAGGCGAATGGAGAGGACAGATCGACGCGCAGCGACGATCAGGAGAGGGCGACTCGACGTCAGCCGCATTGCACGTCATAGTTGCATTTATGCCTGACGGGATCAGCTATACGCGTGCAAAGGTGTTCCGGCGTGTGATGACGCCACCGGAGGCGCGGCTTTGGACGCGGCTGCGCGGCAAGCGGCTGAACGGGGTCAAGTTCCGCCGTCAGCACCCGGTCGGCCCCTATATCCTCGACTTCTATTGTGCGTGGGTGAAGCTGGCCGTGGAGGTGGATGGGGCGTCGCACAGCACCGAGGAACGGGCGGCTCACGACCGCCGGCGAACGGCGTGGCTGGCGAAGCAGGGCATCCGGGTGATCCGGTTGCGGGCTTCGGACGTCCGCGACGAGATCGAGGGGGTGATGGACTTCATCCAGCGGTCTGTGCGTGAGAGAGCCCCTCCCGGCTACCACGGTGTCACCCCCTCCTGACCGCTGCGCGGTCTGTCCTCCCCATCGCCCTTCGGCGATGGAGAGGTGAACGTCTCAGCGCCCGAAGCCCGTCATCGAATACGGCCTCGCCGCCGCACCGGACCCCCAGCTTCGATTCGGTCGCGCGCTCATGACGAAGCGGAGCTCCCCGCCCGTCCGGATTTCGTCGTCGCCGATCCAGCTGCGGGTGAGGGGGCGGCCGTTCAGGGTGACGGAGCCGATGTAGGGATGGGCGTCCGAAAGGCCTTCGGTCACGACCGTGAACTTCCGCCCGTTCGGCAGGTTCAGGACCGCCCGATCCACGAACGGCCGCCCGATGACGTACTGGTTGCTGCCCGGCGTCACCGGATAGAAGCCCAGGCCCGTGAACACCAGCCAGGCCGACATCTGGCCGAGGTCGTCGTTGCCGGCGAGGCCGTCGGGGCGGGCGTGGTACTGGCTGTCGACGATCTGTTTCAGCCGGGCCTGTGTCCGCCAGGGGGCGCCCGCATAGACGTACATATAGGCCGAGTGGTGGCTGGGCTCGTTGCCGTGGATGTACTGGCCGATCAGGCCGGCGATGTCCTCGGCGTGGGAGTAGTCCAGCTTCGAATTGTCGAAGTCGAACATGGCGTCGAGCTTGGCGACGGTGGCCGCATCCCCGCCCATGGCGCCGACGATGCCGCCCAGATCCTGGGGCGCGAACCACGAATACTGCCAGGCATTGCCCTCGGTGTAGTCCGATCCGTAGTTGATGGCGGTCGGGTCGAACGGGGTGCGATAAGAGCCATCGGCCTTGCGGGCGCGCAGGAAGCCGGTCTCCCGGTCGAAGCTGTTACGCCAGTTCTGCGCGCGCTTCTCGAAGGTGGCGGCGATGTCGGCATGGCCGAGGTCGCGGGCCATGCGGGCGATGGTCCAGTCGTCATAGGCGTATTCGACGGTCTTGGACGCGGCCTCGGGCTCCCGGTCGATGGGGACGTACCCGAGGTCCATATAGTCGCCGAGACCGCCGTAGGGGCGGTAGGTTGCGCTGGACACCATGGCCTTCAGCGCCGCCTCGCCGTCGAAGCCGCGGAGGCCCTTCATCCAGGCGTCGGCGATGACCGGAACGGCGTGATAGCCGATCATGGTCCAGGTCTCCTGACCCGCGAACTGCCAAACGGGCAGCAGGCCGTAGGGGCTATGCTGCTGCGACGCGATCAGGGAGTTGATCATGTCGGCATTGCGCTGCTCGGGTTGGACCAGGGTCAGCAGCGGATGCTCGGCGCGGAAGGTGTCCCAGAGCGAAAAGGTCGAGTGGAAGGTAAAGCCCTCGGCCTGATGCACCGCCTGATCGGGACCGCGATAACGGCCGTCGACGTCACCCATGACACTGGGGGCCATCAGCGAATGATAGAGGGCGGTGTAGAGGGTGGTGCGCATCTCGGCCGGGGCGTCGATCTGGACCGCGCCCAGGGCCTGTTCCCACGCCGTCTTGGTTGAGGCGCGCAAGCCGTTGAAATCGAAGTTCCCACCCTCGCTGTCGAGGTTCTTGATGGCGCCCGCCTCGTCGACGCCGGACAGGGCGACCTTGACGATCAGAGGGCCATCCACCGGACCGAAGTCGAAGACGGCCTCCAGCGCGCGACCCTCGACCTGATCGCGGTCCTCGGGGGTACGGCCGGGCTTGGTGAAGCCGTTGTAGGCGACGTTCTCCTCGCTGTTCTGGATCGAACGGCTGACCATGGGCTTCGAGAACCGCATGGCGAAATAGAGCTGGCGGCCGGGCGCCCAGCCGCGCGTCTCGCGATAGCCGGTGACGGTGCCGTCGGGGGCCACGCGGATGCGCGACCAGGAGACCTTGCCCGGGTAGTCGTAGATCGACAGGCGGAAGTCGAGCAGGACCCGGGCCGGGGCGCCCGCCGCGAACTGGTAGCGGTGCATGCCCACGCGGGTGCCGGCGGTCAGCTCGGCGCGGACGCCGCTGTCGGTCAGGTTGACGGCGTAGTAGCCGGGCTCGGCGACCTCGGAGGCCTTGTCGTAGCGGGACCGGTAGCCTGAACCGGGCGTCGCGGCATCGCCGGGCTCCAGCTTGATCTCGCCGGCGCCCAGAGGCGTCAGCAGGACGTCGCCGAGGTCGGAGTGGCCCGAGCCCGAGAAATGGGTGTGGGAGAAGCCGAGGATGGTCGGGTCGTCGTAGCGATAGCCTGAGGCCCAGTCATAGCCCTGACGCAGGACCTTGTGCTCGGTGTCGGGGCTCAGCTGCACCATGCCGAAGGGGGCGACGGCGCCGGGGAAGGTGTGGCCCTGACCGGCGGTGCCGATGAAGGGATCGACGGCGTCGTAAGGCGACGGCGTGGCTGTCTGCGCCATCGCGAAGCCTCCGGGACCGACGGCAAGCGCCGCGCTGAGGACCATCGCCACCATCCGACGCACCATGACTCACTCCCTGCTGATCGCGCCGGGACTTCACATGATCGCGGGCTGGACCTCAAGCGGTTCCGGGGTGCGAACGACGACGCCACCCTTCATGACCCATCGCACGGCCTCGACGGCGGCAATGTCTTCGGTCGGGTCGCCCTGAACCGCGACCAGATCGGCCAGCAGGCCGGGGTTCACCGCGCCCAGACGGTCGTCGAGGTGGAAGATGCGGGCGTTGCCGCCGGTCGCGGCGATCAGGGTCCGGGCGGGCGACAGGCCGGCGGCGACCATCAGCACCATTTCCCGCGCATTGGTCCCATGGGCATAGACCCCGACGTCGCCACCCATGCACAGCGTCACGTCCGCCGCCATGGCCGCCGCGAAAGCCCGGCGCTTGGCCAGCACATTCTCCGGCGCAGGCTCCTGACCGTTCCAGCCGCGATACCGGCTGATGGCGTCGGTGGCGGCGAGGGTGGGACAGAGCGCCGTCCCGTGGTCGTGCATCAGGCGGAAGATCTCGGGCGTGCCCGCGTCGCCGTGCTCGAGGGTATCGGCCCCCGCCAGGATGGCGCGGCGCATGCCCTCGGCGGTTCCGGCGTGGACGGCGACCAGACGGCCGGCGGAATGGGCCGTCTCCACCGCCAGCCGCAGCTCGGCCTCGGAGAAGGTCGGGCGACTGGGCTCGCCGGGTCCCCAGCGGTAGTCGGCATAGAGTTTGACGATGTCGGCGCCCGCCCCGATCTGACTGCGCACGACGCGAACCAGGGTGTCGCCGTCGGCTTCTTCGGCGCCCAGCGGAACCTCGACGCCCGGCTCGAAGCCCTTCGGACCATAGGCGCCGGTGGCGACGATGGCGCGGGTCGCGACCAGCATGCGCGGGCCGGGAATGATCCCCTGATCGATGGCCTTCTTCAGCCCGACATCGGCATAGCCCGCCCCCTCGGTGCCGAGGTCGCGCACCGTGGTGAAGCCCGCCATCAGGGTCAGCCGGGCCGCGACGGTGGCGCGCGCGGTCCTGAGCGCCAGAGGCTCGTGCAGCACCTGATCGTCCCACGACGTCTCGTTGTAGGGATGCAGGAAGAGGTGCGAATGCCCCTCGATCATGCCGGGCATCAGGGTCATGCCGGGCAGGTCGACGACGCGGGCGTCGGCGGGGGCGGTCAGGTTCGGCCCGACCGCCTCGATCCGCTCGCCACGCACCAGGACCTGCCAGCCCGCATGGGCTTCCGGATTCACGCCATCGAAGACGCGGTCGGGGCGCAGGAGGGTGGCCTGAGGGGCCGTTTGCGCCAACGCCGGACCCGCGATCAGGGCCAGCAAAACAAGCAGCAGCGCCCTCATCACGGCTTGCCCGCCGAGGTCGCCGTCGCCGGAGCGAGGGGGCTGCCGGGGATCCAGTGCGGGGCCTGGTCCACGTCGGCGACGCGGCGGGTCAGGGTTTCGTAGAAGCGGTTGAAGTCGCCCGCAGCCTTCCAGTCGATCGGGGTGGTCAGGTCGTCCGCCGGCATATGGTAGCGGGTCTGGTACCAGAGGCGGTAACGGGCCTCGGCCTCCGTTCCCGGGTCGTAGCCGAAGATGAAGCTGATGCCCGGAACCCCCTTCTGCATGAAGGGCCAGTGGTCCGAGCGGCGCAGCAGACCGCGTTCGGGCTCCGGGTCAGGCCGGACCTCGACGCCCATCTCGCCGGCGATCTGACGGGCCACCGTGCCGAGGGTCGTATCGTTGACCGCGAGGGTCGTCAGGATGGTCAGGGGATAGAGGGGGCGGAGCTGGTCGAGGTTGAGCACGGCGACCGGCAGGCCTTTCGCGCCCATGGCCGGGGTCGGGTGATCGGCCAGCCAGCGCGAGCCCAGCAGGCCCTTCTCCTCGCCCGTATAGGCCGCGAAGACGACCGGACGGCGCAGGCCCTTTCCGCCGAAGTGGTCGGCCATCTCGATCAGGGTGGCGACATAGGCGGCGTCGTCCAGCGCGCCGTTGTAGAGGCCGTCGCCATCGACCGGCTCGCCATAGCCGTAGCCGTCGAGGTGGGCGTTCACCAGCACCGGCTGGTCGGCCAGGGCCGGGTCGGTTCCGGGCAGGACGGCCAGAACGTTTTCAGATGAGTAGTCGCTTTCCTTGATCACAAAGGTCAGGCGCATCCGGGCCGGGATGTCGAAGGCGGGCAGGGGGGCGGCGGCGACGGCCTTGACCAGGATATCCGCCGCGTCCTGACCCGAGCCTGCGATGACAGCGGCCAGCGCCTCGCCGCTCAGGCGCAGGACGGGATAGGCGGTTGCGTTCCGGGGCGTGGCGCGCGGGGGTTCGGCGCCCGCGAAGCTGACGGTCCGGGCATAGGCCACGGGCCAGCGCGGCGGCTCCACCGCGAAGCCGACGTCGTCGATGTTGATCAGGCCGACGGCGCCGCCCGCCGTCACGGCATTCATCCGTTCGACGCCCGTGACCATGCCCGCGCGGCGTCCGGCGAAGCAGACCACGATCTTGCCGCGCACATCGCCGATCTCGTCGCGCGAGCAATAGCCCCGGAAGGCCAGCGGCGCCTCGAGGCTGGCGGGCAGATCCGCGCTGGGCGACACGGAGATTTCGCGCAGGAACTGGAGGGGCCGGGTCGAGCCGTCATCGCCGACGACGGTGAAGCTGGTCCCCGCCTTGACCACGGCGACCTCGTGCAGGGGGATGGACTGGATGAAGGTCCCGTTGTCGCCCGCCGGCTGAAGCCCGGCGCGGCGGAAGCGGTCGATCACATAGGCCACGGCCTTGCGATAACCTGCCGAGCCGGTGTCGCGGCCCTCCATGTCGTCGCCGGACAGGGCGGAGGTCGTGCTCCACCAGGCGACGGTCGTTGGGTCGGTTCCGGGCGGCGGTGTTGAGACGGACGTGGGGGCCTCGGTCGTCGCACAGGCAGCGAGTCCGGCGAGAAGAAGGGCCGAGACCGCCGCCTTGAGTCCATGCCGCCGCATCATCGCCCACTCCCGTTCAACACGGCAGGGAGAGGAGGCGTCCGGCCGGACAGAGTCAATCTGTTCGCTGATGCAATACCCGGGCGGGGGCCGGTTTCGCGTGTGCGGGGTATGGGCTTGGCGGCGGTACGGAAGCGGCCACAGATGTCGCTCGGGCTGTAAGGCCGGAGCGGGGGCTCCGGTGACTTTGGGGAATAGTTCGTATGCCGCAGGAAATCATCGCCGCCGCCGTGGGTCTGGGCCTGGTCGGGACCGTGTGGGCCGTGCAACGGTTGATCGTCCTTTCGGTGTCGCGCCGGGAACGTCTGCGTTTCTGAGGGTGCAAACCCCTGTTTTCTATGATTTGTAGAAGGCGGCCAGGGGGGCAGCCTTGGTCAGGCGGCCCGGTGGATTTTCCAGTCACCAAGCCGGGTCGCCTCCATCACCCTTGCGGGGCAGCGGCGGCAATCGCCTGCTGATCGGGCCTCTTGGGGCTTCTTGAAAAAATCTTCTGAGGTCTTCGGGTCGCGGCGCCGTCGTACAAGCGGAGCCCGTGTTCGCGGCTCGTGCAGTCCTGCGGGAGGCCGTCATGAACTACAGTGAACTGACGCCCGAAGAGATCGACATCTTCCACCTGCTGGCCGAACAGGCCGGTCAGGTCGCCACCCGCCTGTTGGCCGAACGCGGGATCGACACCCTGCAGCAGGTCACGCCCGAGACCGGACGCCGGGTCCTGCGTCAGGCCTGGCTGGAGGTCGCCGAGACCTGGTTCGCCGAAAGCGGCATGGAAAACCTGGAGCAGGCCATCCCCGAGTTCGTCGAGGCCATGATCGGCTGCTGCTCGACCGTCGGAACGCCGGGCCCGACCCTGCACTAGTCGCCGAACAGGGCTTCCAGACCGCCAGGCAGGGCCGAGGCGCGATCCTTGAACACGGCCTTGCGCTTTTCCATGAAGGCGGCGACGCCCTCCTTGCCGTCGGCCTGGCTCATGTCGAACATGGCCAGGCTCTCGATCAGATGCGCCTCCAGCGGATTGGGCAGGGCCGGATTCCGGCGCAGCATCTGACGCGTTAGGGCGACGGCGGCCGGTGACCGGTCGGTGATCAGGCGGCGCGCGAAGGCCTCGGCCTCGGCGAGAAGCTGGTCCGGGGCGTGGACCGAGCGGAGCAGACCCGCTGCGCGGCCGGTCTCGGCGTCGAAGATGTCGCCGGTCAGGCACCACTCCAGGGCCTGCTGCTGGCCGACCAGACGCGGCAGGAACCAGGTCGAACACGCCTCGGGCACGACGCCGAGCCGGGCGAAGACGAAGCCGATCTTCGCCTCGGTCGACGCCATGCGGAAATCCATGGCCAGGGTCATGGTCGCGCCCACGCCGACCGCCGCGCCGTTGATGGCGGCGATGACGGGCTTTCTGCAATTGTGGATGGCCAGAGCGACCCGGCCGCCCTTGTCGCGGATGTTCCGGACCACATAGGGATCGTCGAACCCGTCCCTGAGCATGGCCAGGTCGGGTCGCGCGGTCTCATCCAGGGCGAAGACATTGTCCGGCCGGGTCAGGTCGGCGCCGGCGCAGAAGCTGCGGCCGTTCCCCGTGACGATGATGGCGCCGACCTCGTCGTTCGCACTGGCCTCGACGAAGGCCGCCTCCAGTTCGTCACCCATGGCCTCGTTGAAGGCGTTCAGCTGATCGGGCCGGTCCAGCCGGATCCACAGGATGCGATCGTCGAGCTGAAGGTTCAGGGTGGACATGGCGGGCCCTCGGGACAGGACAGGCGGTCCCGATACAATCCTCCGAGGCCGCCGTCGATCCGCATCGCCTAGCGGAACACAAGCCACCCGGCGAGCGCCGCCGCGGCCAGGACCACGAGCCCGGCATAGCGGCTCTTCCAGAACCAGACGACGGCGAAGGCGGCGGCGAAGATCGCCAGGGCGGCCGGGATCGAAGGGACGCGCTGCAGCGTCGCCCAGCCCAGCTGGAGGCTGGTGGCGGCGATGATCCCGACCACGGCGGCCGCGACCCCAGACAGCAGATGATGCAGGCGCGGATCGGCGACCACGGCCTCCAGCCGCTCGTAGAAGATCATCGAGAAGGCGAAGGCGGGCAGGAAGACCCCGGCGGTCATGGCGAGCGCTCCGGCCCAGCCGCCGACGACGAAGCCGACGAAGGTGCAGAAGATGACCAGGGGCGCCGGGATGACCCCCGCGAAGGCGACGCCGTCGAGGAAGGGCCCGTCGCTGATCAGGCCCCGCCCGACGGTGTCGGTGCGGACATAGGGGATTGCCGTATAGGCGCCGCCGAAGGTCAGGAGGCCGGCCTTCAGTCCGGTCCAGAACAGGGCGAGCGCGCCCGGTGCGGCGCCGGCGGCGGCGGCGGCCGCAGAAGGGGCGGACGTCTGACCCAGGCCATGCAGCCCGACGGCGATCACCACAGCCGCGAGGACGACGCCGCCGGCCAGCACCCGGCGATCGCCCTTCAGCAGGGCATAGGCCAGGCCGCCGGCCAGCAGCACGATCCAGAAGCCGACGCCTAGCAGGGTGGCGGCGAACCCGGCCAGGGCCACGCCCCAGAGCCAGCGGTTCTCGAGGATGTGGGCGCCGATCTTGTGCACGGCGCGCATGATGACGGCGACGACGGCGGTCTGGACGCCGAGGAAGGCCCCGGCGAGCAGACCCATGACCGGGGCCAGCGAGACATAGGCCCAGCCGATGGCCAGCATGATCAGAAGGCCGGGCAGCATGAAGCCCAGCCCCGCCAGAAGCCCGCCGATCCGGCCCCGGGCGCGCATGCCGAGGTGGACGCAGAGCTCGTGCGCCTCGGGTCCCGGCAGGACCTGAAGCACGGCCAGCAGCCGGTTGAAGCGGGGGCTGGAGATCCAGCCCTCCTGATCGACCAGCTCGCGGCGGATCATGGCGATCTGGGCGACCGGCCCGCCGAAGGCCAGCAGGCCGAAGCGAAGGAAGCGCGCGAACAGGGCGGGAAGGGTGAGGGCGGGCGGAGTGGGTTCGTCGAGGGTCGTCACAACAGGGCTCCAGGCCGCGCGAAATCGCACGGTGAAAGGAGCGGCGCTTGGACGGGAGACGTCTGACCGGGCGTCCGCATGAGCCCGCACCGTCAGCATAACGCGGGTTCGGCGGCGAGGGGAAGTGGCTGTTGAAACGACGACCGCCCCCGGGACGGGTCCCGGGGGCGGCTGAAGAGGCGTTGGCGAACCGGCCTTACTGGGCGGAGCGGACTTCCACCGGCAGGCCAAGCGCGTCCAGCTGGGGCTTCACGACCGAGGCGTCGCCGACCACGACCCAGACGAACTGATCGGGGTGGATGACCTGGCGGGCCGAGGCATCCAGCTGGGCGGCGGTCAGGGCGCGGGTGCGACTGGACAGGGTGGTCTGATAGTCGTCCGGACGGCCGTACAGGGCGTTGGACCGCAGGGCGCCCAGGATCTGGGCCGAGGTCTCATAGCTGCCAGCCAGCTGACGGGTGTTGCCGTTGATGGTCCGCTCCAGCTCCTGCGGCGTGACGCCGTCGGTCTCCAGGAAGCGGTCGTACTGGGCGATCAGGGCCGCGACCGACTCGCCCGTGCGGTTCGACTGGACCGGGGCGTTGACGATGTAGGGGACACGGTGCTCCAGCTGATTGACCGTGCCACGCACCCCGTAGGACCAGCCCTTGGTTTCGCGCAGGTCCGAGTTGATCCGCGACAGGAAGTCCGAGCCCAGGGTGACGTTGGCGGCGTTCAGAGCCAGCAGGTCATCGGTGCCCGACAGCGGCAGGACCGCACCGCCGTAGATCAGCGACTGCGGCGACTGCGGACGGTCGATCAGGACGATGCGGTTGGTCGGCGCCGGAACGGTGTTGGAGAAGGTCTTCACACCCTTGGCGATCGCCGGGGCACGCCAGTCGCCAAAGGCGGCCTCAAGCTGCGGCGTGACCTGGGCCAGGGGAAGGTCGGACACCACGAAGATGGTCGCATTGTCCGGA
Organism: Brevundimonas sp. ALps5; assembly: GCF_058681645.1. Taxonomy (NCBI): domain Bacteria; kingdom Pseudomonadati; phylum Pseudomonadota; class Alphaproteobacteria; order Caulobacterales; family Caulobacteraceae; genus Brevundimonas; species Brevundimonas sp. ALps5. Next base: position 3,767,476 of record NZ_CM178744.1, read on the forward strand.
CGGATCCAGGCGTCGTGGGTGGCGACCAGATCGTCACGGCTCAGGGCGGTGATGGTCTTGTCGTCGCCCGTACCGGTGAAGGAGCGGCCATAGGGGCTATCGGCGCCATAGAGCAGCGGCGGCAGGGCGCGGGCGGCGATGGCGCCCGGGTTGGTGCGTTCGCTGGCGAGGGCCGACAGGCGCTGGGCGCGGACGCGCTCGATCTCCGCCGGAGCGAAAGCCGGGTTGCGGACGACATCGGCCAGCAGGGTCAGGGACGGCGTCAGGTTGGCGGTCACGGTCGACAGGTCGGCCGAGGTGCGGTCCATGGAGGCGCCGACGTTGATGGCCGTGCCCAGCCGTTCCTTCTCCTCGGCCAGCTGGTTGGCGTCGCGGGTGGTGGTGCCCTCGTCCAGCAGGTCCAGCATCATGGCCTGGGCGCCGAGGCGGTCGGCGGCGTCGGCGGCGTAGCCGGCGTTGAACTCCACGGCGACCTTGGTCACCGGCACGGTGTCGACGTGGGCGTAGACCACCTTGATGCCGTTCGAAAGCGTCGCGCGCGAAACGGCCGGGAAGACCAGGTCCGGCACCTGGCCGATGGCGGGCATCGGGTCGCGGGCGACGCGCTGGATCTCGGCGGCCGGGATCGGAGCAGGCTTGTCGGCGGCAGCTTCGGCATAGGGCTCACGCTCGCCGGGGGCGATGGTCATGTCGAAGACCGGACGGGTCAGCCAGCGCTGCATGACGGCCGTCACCTGGGCCGGGGTGACCGAGGCGTACTCGGCCAGCTCCTTCTTGTAGTGGTCCGGATCGCCCGAATAGAGCTGACCCTCGGCCAGGACGTTGGCCTTGCCATTGACCTGTTCCAGGCTCTGGACGACGCGCGAGACATACTGGGTGGCGACGCGGGCGACCTCCTCGTCGGTCGGGCCCTTGGCGATGTAGTCGGCGACGATGGCGTCGAGCTGGCGGCCCACGGCGGCGGCGTCCTGACCCGGTTTCACATCGACCGAAATCTCGAAGATGCCGATGCGGTGGAAGTCCTGCAGACCGGCCGAGACCGAGACGGCGGTCTGTTCGCCGCGCACCAGCTGGTTGTCGAGGCGCGAGGAGGCGAGGCCGCCCAGGACCTGGGCCGCGACCGCCAGGGGCACGGTGTCGTCGCTGGTCAGGCCGGGCACGGCCCAGCTGCGCGTCAGGCGGGTGTTGGCGACGCGGTCATGCATGGTGGCCACGATCGGGGCGGCCAGGGTCGGCACCGGGGCCTCGGCCGGGGTGTTGACCGGGCCGCGCGGGATGGCGCCGAAATAGGTCTGGGTCAGGGTGCCGGCCCTGGCCTCGTCGATGTCACCCGACAGGACGACGATGGCGTTGTTCGGGCCGTAGTTGTCGCGGAACCAGTTGCGTACGGTCTCGAGGCTGGCGGCGTCCAGATCGGCCATCGAGCCGATGGTCGAGTGGCGATAGGGGTGGCCTTCGGGGAAGAGGGCTTCCAGCTGGGCGTATTCGAACAGGCCGTAAGGCTGGTTGTCGCCCTGGCGCTTCTCGTTCTGTACGACGCCGCGCTGCAGATCGAGGGTATCCTGACCCAGGGCGCCGAGCAGATAGCCCATGCGGTCGCTCTCCAGGAACAGGGCCTGTTCCAGCGCCGGGGTCGGGACGGTCTCGAAATAGTTGGTGCGGTCGAACCAGGTCGTGCCGTTCAGGTTCGACGGGCCGAGGTTGCGCATCCGGCCGAGGTAGGAGCCCGGGGCGTTCTCCGAGCCGCCGAACATCAGGTGTTCGAACAGGTGCGCGAAGCCGGTCGAGCCGGCCGGCTCGTCCTTGGAGCCGACATTGTACCAGACGGACACGGCGACGACGGGCGCCTTGTGGTCCTCATGCACGATCACCGTCAGGCCGTTGTCCAGGGTGAAGCGCTTCCACGGGATGTTGACCTCGGACACCAGGGCCGAGACGGGCGCGGCCTGCAGCTCGGGGGCCTGGGCGGCGGTGGCCAGGGCCGCGGCCTCGGGCGCGATGGCGGTCTGGACGGCGGACGTCTGGGCCAGAACGGAGGTCGCGGGCGCGATCACGGCCAGGAGGGCGGCAAGCGAAACGGAACGAAGACGCATGAGGGGAACGGTCCTTTTGCAAAAAGCGCGGGGACCTTACCCGAGCCTCGCCGGGGCACAATGCTTCACGGATGACACAGTGAGGCTTCGGGGCTCTCTCACTGAAACTGGTCCAGCAGGGTCCGCAGCTGACGGGTCTGTTCCTGCAGGTCGTCGAGGCGAGCCTGAAGGGCGGCGAAGACCTTGGAGCGCACGCCGTCGTCGCCGACGTCCTCGCCTTTCAGGATGGCCCGAATATCGCTGACCGAGTGGCCGGTGCGGCGCAGGGTGACGATCAGCTCCAGCGCCCGGCGGGTTTCCGGCTCGTAGTTGCGTGCGCCCTGCGGGTTACGCGCGGGGCGGATCAGCTCGACCTGTTCGTAGTAGCGGAGCGCCCGATGGGTGGTGCCCAGCCGTTCGGCCAGCTCCTTGATGCCCATGCCGCTGCCGTTGACCGAAGCGCGGCGAGGTCTTCCGCCACGCGCGGGATGACGCGGCCTGCGCCAGAGTTCGGCGACGTCGGGTTCGATCATGGCCACGGCGGGTCTCCAAGCCTTGGAAGGATATCTACCCGTCAGTAGCATGACGCGCCGTCAGCGGCATTGACGGCTCATGCCAACCCCTTGACCGTTTCCGACGCCGCGGGCTGCTGGATCAGGCCTTCGGGCGAGAGGCGTCGAGGACCGGATGGATCAGGGAACGGCCCGCGAAGAAGGCGCGCAGATTGTCGCTGACCGCCTCGAACATCAGATCGAAGGAGCGGCTCGATCCGCCGCCGATATGGGGCGTCAGAACCGTGCCGGGCGCGGCGAGCAGTTCAGGGCGGACGGCCGGTTCGTCGTCGAAGACGTCGAGGGCGGCTCCGGCGAGGGTCCGAGTGTGAAGCGCGGCGATCAGGGCGTTCTCGTCCACCGCTGAGCCGCGCGAGACGTTGATCAGGAAGCCGTGGGGGCCGAGCGCGCTCAGGACCCGGGCGTCAACGATCCCGCGGTTTGTCTCGTCAGCGCGGTGAGCGAGCACCAGGATGTCCGCCCAGGCGGCGAGATCATTCAGGTCGGCGAAGAAGGGCCAGTCGAACTCCGGCTTGGGGCGGGGGCCGCCATAGGCGATCTGGACCTCGAAGCCTGACAGGCGGCGCGCGATCTGCTGGCCGATGGCGCCCATGCCGAAGATCCCGACGCGGCGTCCGGTCAGGCCAGGGGCGCCGAAGAAGCGGTGTGGGTCGTCGCCCCTCCAGAGGCCGGCGCGCAGCAGGCGCTCGCCGTCGCCGAGGCCGCGCGTGACCGACAGGATCAGGCCCAGCGCCAGGTCGGCGACGGCGCCGGCATTGGCGCCGGCGGTGTTGGTCACCGCTATGCCGCGACGGCGGCAGGCCGCCAGATCGATCATGTCATAGCCCGTGCCGATACAGGCGATGATCCCGAGGTCGGGCATGCCCTCGATCCAGCCGGCATCGGCGCGGAAGACGCCGTCGATGATCAGGCCGCCAACGCCCTCGCGCCGGTCAGGATCGAAGGTCAGGTCGAAATCGACCTCCAGCGCACGGCGATGGCGGTCGTTGATCGCGGTCGTGACGAGGATCAGCGGACGCGTCATGCCTTGAACGGGGGCCTAGCGCGGGCCGCGCGGCAGGCCGAGGACGCGCTCGCCGATGATGTTGCGCTGGATCTCGGCGGAGCCACCCGCGATCGTCTCGGAGAAGGCGTCGAGGTAGTGATGGCTGAGGCCGTGCTCGCCGAGGGCCTCGGCCGAGGCGATGCCGAACAGGTCGAGCGCGGCGGCGGAGACGCGCTGGGCGAACTCCGCGAAGCCCAGCCGGACGATGGAGCCGGAGGAATCGGGCACGCTGTCGGCGCTGTCGAGGGCGAAGCGATAGGCCATGGCTTTCTGGGCGGCGCCTTCGGCGCGCAGCCGGGCGATCCGGATGCGCATAGCGGGGCGATCGGCGGGGCAGGCGACGAGCAGGCTTTCCACCAGTTCGATCAGGCCCAGCAGCAGGGGCAGGCTGGCGGTGCCGCGTTCGAAGGCCAGGGTCGACATGGCCGTGCCCCAGCCGTTGTTGACCCCGCCCACGACGTTCTTCAGCGGGATGCGGACGCCGTCGTAGAAGACCTCACAGAACTTGCGGGGGCCGGCCATGGTCTTGATCGAGCGGACGGTGAGGCCCGGCGCGTTCATGGGGCAGATGACCCAGGTCAGGGCGCCGGAAGTCTTGGCCTCAGGATCGGTGCGGACCAGCAGTTCCTGCCAGTCGGCGATGTCGGCATAGCTGGACCAGATCTTGTGGCCGTCGATGACCAGCTCATCGCCTTCGACGCGGCCGCGTGTGCGCACGGCGGCGAGGTCCGAACCGGCGCCCGGCTCGGAGAAGCCCTGGCACCAGATGTCCTCGCCGTTCAGCAGCCGGGGCAGGTGGAAGGCCTTCTGTTCGGACGTGCCGCAGGCGATCAGGGTCGGGCCGGCGTGGTTCAGGCCGACGAAGGAGGCGTCGAGCGGCGAGGGGGCGCCGGCGTGGGCGTATTCCTCGCACCAGACGATCTGCTCCAGAACGCTGGCGCCGCGACCGCCGTAGGCTTTCGGCCAGGCGATCCCGGCCCAGCCGCCCTCGGCCTGGGTATTCTGCCAGGACAGGATGGCCGCGCGGGCGCCGGGGCCGTCCAGCGGATGGGGGTGGGCCGGCTTGTTGGCCTGAAGCCAGTCGCGGGCCTGTCGGCGGAACTCGGCGATGTCGGTCATGCGGCGTCTCCCCAGGCTGCGACAGCTGCCGCGCGCGCCTGACCGGTCGATCCGCCCAGCTCGCCCACAAGGGCGCGCAGGCGGTAGGTCCAGTAGTGCAGCGGATATTCCAGCGTCAGGCCCATGGCGCCCGAGAACTGATGCAGGTCGAAGGTGAACTGCGGAATGCGCGCCTGGACGAAACCGGCGGCGATGGCGGCGTCGTCGTCGCGGCCGGACCAGGCGGCGCGGAAGGCCAGCCATTTCGCGGACTCGGTCGTCTCGGCGGCCATGGCGAGGCGGTGCTGGATGGCCTGGAAGGCGCCGAGCGGCCGACCGAAGGCCTGACGCGTACTGACGTGCTCGACCACGGTGGCGACGGCGGAGGCCATGCAGCCGGCGGCTTCGGCGGCGAGGGCGATGCGCCAGACGCGGCGCAGCAGGGCGACGTCGGCGAAGACGGTTCCCGCGCCCTCATCGACCTCGGTCAGGCGCCCATAGGGATAGGCGAACAGGGTCTCGACGGGGGCGACTCTGGCGGGATCGACCGAAAGGATCAGGGCGTCATCGCCGCGATCGACGATCAGCATCTTCGCCATCGGCAGGTAGCGAGCGGCCCGCAGGGGGTTGCCGCTGGTCAGGGCGACGGGACGCAGGCCCGGCTCCAGCCCGAGGGCGGGGGCGATGATGGCGGTCGAGGCCGCCTCCACCGTCTGGGGCAGGCGGGCCAGCCGTTCGACGATCAGGGCGGCGTCCAGCAAGCCGAAGCCGTCCTCGCGCGCGATGTCGAGGAAGCCGGACTCGCTCAGCACCGCGTCGAGGCCGTGGGCGTATTCGGTGAAGACCGGTTCGGTCGGGGCGGGCGGCGCCTCGGCGGCCAGAAGCTGGTCGAGGCCGGTCAGCAGGCTGGTCTGGTCTTCGTTGAGACTGAAGTTCATCGCCGGCCTCCTTCGCCCGGAAGCTCGAGCCAGCGGCGCGCGATCAGGTTGAGCTGGATTTCGGCGGCGCCCGAGGCGACCCCGGCGGCGATGGCGCGCTGGTGGTGGGCCTGCTGCACCGGGTCTTCGCCCAGAAGGCCCTCGGGCAGGAACTCGGTCAGGAAGTCGTTGACCCCGTTGTCGGCCAGAACCACGGCCCAACGGGCCACCGCGCCATAGGCGTCGGGCGGCAGGTCGCGCGCCCGGGCGTCGACGATGCGGTAGACCAGCATCCGCGCCGCTTCGCACAGCATCAGGGCCCGGCCCGCGCGGTCCTGCACCACCGGATCGGCCCAGCGCCCATCGGCCTTCAGCCGCCCGACCGCCCGGTCGAGGATTCGGCGCGAGAACTCGTAGCGGGGAATGCCGACGCGTTCGTTCTGCAGGGCGAAGGTGATGATCTCCCAGGCCTGACCTTCCGCGCCCAGCCGGTTGGCCTCGGGCACGAAGACCTCGTCGAAGAAGACCTCATGGATGTCGCCGTCGCCGATCAGGGACGGGATGGACTTCACCTGGATGCCCGCCGATCTCATGTCGGTCAGCAGGATTACGATGGCGGCCTTGCCCGTCGCGGCGCCCTCCACGGCGGGGACGCGGGCCAGCAGAAAACAGGTGTCGGCGCGGCCGGCGTAAGACGTCCAGACCTTGGCGCCGGAGACGCGGTAGCCGCCCTCGATGGGGGTGGCGGTGGTGCGCAGCGAGGCGAGGTCCGACCCGGCCGAGGGTTCGGAGAAACCCTGACACCAGATGGCCCGGCCCTCGCGGATCGGCGGCAGGTAGCGGTCCTGCTGGTCCGCCGTGCCAAAGCGCATCAGGACCGGACCGATCCAGTTGATGTTCATATACTGGGGGCCCCGCGGTTCGCCCGCCGACCAGACCTCCTCCGCCATGATGAACTGACGCCAGACGCCTTCGTCGCTGCCCCCGAAGGCGCTCGGCCAGTTGGGGACCAGCAGGCCTTCGTCAGCCAGGGCGGCGCAAAAGTCATAGGAGAAGTCGGTCTGGACCTCGCTGCCCGGACCGTGCAGGGCGATCTCTTCCCAGTCGTCGGGCAGCATCCGGTTCAGGACCGAACGGATGCGTTCCCGATGCGCGACCTCGTCCGCCGACCAGCCGAACTCCATCAGGCCGCTCCCCGCGTCAGGTCGGCGCGCAACACGTGCTTGAGCACCTTGCCGGCGTCGTTCTTGGGCAGGGCGTCGAGGACGGCGACCTGCTCCGGTATCTTGAAGGAGGCCAGACCCGCCTCGCGCAGGAAGGCACCGAGTTCGACCACATTGGGCGCGTCGCCGTCGCGCGGCACGATGACGGCGCAGGCGCGCTCGCCGGTCGTGACGTCGGGCAGGCCGACCACCGCGATCTCGGCGATGCGCGGATGCGTGACCAGAATGTCCTCGATCTCCTTTGGGGCGATGTTCTCGCCCTTGCGGATGATGATGTCCTTGGCCCGGCCCGAGATGACCAGACAGCCGTCGTCCCAGCGGCCGAGGTCTCCGGTGCGGTAGAAGCCGTCGGCGTCGAACACCGTGGCCTCGTCCTCGGGGTGCAGATAGCCGACCAGCATCTGCGGTCCCCGGGCGCGGACCTCGCCGGTCTCGGCGACCGCTTCGTCGGCGTCGATCAGACGGACCTCGGCGACGCCCGGCCGGCCGTCGGTCTCGGCGGCCAGGTCGACAGCGCCGGCTTCCAGCACGCCGACCGTGGTGACGGGCACCTCGGTGGAGCCGTAGACGCGGGTGACCCGGGCCTTTTCGAACCAGTCTGCGGCGGCGCGGATCAGCGACGGCGGCACGGCGGCCCCGCCGCAGATGAAGACCTTCAGATCGGGCAGGTGGTCGTCGGCGGCCCGCGCCGCGGCCAGCAGTTGTTCGAGGAATGGGGTGGCGCCGGCCATGTGCGTGCAGCCATGCCGACGCATCAGGGTCAGGCCCGGCTCGGCCTCCCAGCGCTCCATCAGGACGGCGGTCGTGCCCAGCAGCAGGGGAATCTCGAAGGCATAGATCGAGCCGCCGATGTGGCTGACGGGCGAGGGCACCAGGAAGACGTCGCCGGGTTCGATCAGCCAATGCGCCTGAAGCTGACGCACCAGGGCATGGATCGAGTTGTGGGTATGCATGACGCCCTTGGGCATCCCGGTCGTGCCCGAGGTGTAGAGGATCATCCGGACCGCGTCGGGCTCCAGCATCGGCAGGGGCGCGATGTCGCCGGTCTCCAGCACCTCGAAGGCCGTGTGGCGCCCGGCCGGGCCACGCAGGACCACGACCTCGGGCGGGGAGGGCAGGTCGGCGACGACCCGGTCCATCATCGCCACATAGTCGTGGCCGCGAAGGTCGGCGGGCACGAAGATCAGCCGGCTGTCGACGTCGTCGAGCATGAACTTCAGCTCGCGGTCCCTGAGCGACGGCAGGATCGGATGGGCGACCATCCCGGCCAGGGTCGTGGCCAGATAGATCAGGGCGGCCTCATGCCAGTTGGGCAGCATGAAGGAGACGACCGCGCCCCTCGGCGCTCGCTCCCGCAGGCGAGCGGCCAGAACGAGCGCGCGGCGACGGAGGTCGGCGGCGGTTAGTTCGATCTCACCGTCGACGATCAGCACCCGGTCGGGCGTCGACAGGGCGGCGCGGTCCAGGGCCTCGGCCAGGGTCTCGCGCACCCACAGGCCCCGGGCGTAGGCGTCCCCGGCGCGGGACGGGTCCCAACGCACGCTCCGGTTTTCGATCTCGCGGCGCCCGACACCCGCTGAAGCTGAATTGCGCGAATGCACCGTCATTTCGCAGGAATCCCGACGGAACCGAGAGGGCGCGGAAGGGACGCCGTCCGATCCAGACGGCGGGCAGGGCAAGGCAGGGACAGACGCGGAAACATGGCCTTGAGGGTTACGCGGTCGTCGCGCGGCTGTCGTTGACCCAGCACGACATCGTGTCCGCAAATGGCGACCGGCGCCCCCTGTGGCGCCGGCGCCTGCCTTGTCAGGGCCACAGAGACGGGCGCATGATCCGCTTCGGGAACAAGAAGCCGCAAAGGCCGCGTTCATCGAGGAAACACCATGCCGCTGGATTCTGTCCGAGACCGCTCCGCCGACGAGACCGCGAAAGCCGACGCGCGCTTCGAGGTCGTCCATATCGAGACCCTGAGGTTCTTCCCCGAGCTGGTGGCGGAGCTGGGCGGGGACCCGGCGCCCCTGATGCGCAAGGCGCGCATCGATCCCTTCATCTTCGACAAGCGCGGCTCGGTGCTTGAGTACCGGTCCTTCGTCCAGTTGCTGGAGCTGGCGGCGGCGGAGCTGAACTGCCCCGACTTCGGCATGCGGCTGGCCATGCTGCAGGGCGGGCACAAGGTTATCGGTCCGGTGGGCGTGGTGATGAAGAACTCCAAGACCGTGGGTCAGGCCTTGGGCTACTGCGCCAAGCACATCCACGCCTACAGCCTGGCGACCCGGGTGCGGTTCGAGCCGGACCGGGCCAACCACCGCCTGTTCGTCGGCCTCGAGATCCTGCTGGAGAACATGCCCCAGCGGTCCCAGGCGGTGGAGCACGGCCTGCTGCTGGCGAACCGCAACATCCGCGACATCTCCGGCGAGGGAGTCACGGCGCGGGCCGTGATGTTCCGCCATCCGCCGGTCGCGGCGCCCGAGGTCTATCGCGCCATGTTCGGCTGCGACGTCCGCTTCGGTCAGCGTTCCGACGCCCTGATGCTGACCGAGAACGACCTGCTGTGCGAGGTCGCCGAGGCGGATGAGCAGATCTATGAGATGGCGACGTCCTTCATCGACACCCGCTTCCCGCCTGCGACCCCGCCGATGCACGCCCGCGTCCGGGGTCTGGTGCGTCAGCTGCTGGGCGGCGACGACTGCACCAACGAACGGGTCGCGGCCGAGCTGTGCATGCACCCGCGCACCCTGCAGCGCCGCCTGCGTCAGGAGGGCAAGTCGTTCGAGAGCATCAAGGACGACGTGCGCAAGGACCTGGCCCTGCACTACCTCCAGCAGACCGACATGCCCCTGTCGCGGGTGACCGAGAAGCTGGGTTATGCCGAGGCGTCGGTGCTGTCGCGCAGCTGCGACCGCTGGTTCCAGACCTCGCCGCTGCAGCTGCGGCGGCAGGCCCTGATCGCGCCCGCGGCCTGATCCCGGGTCGAGCCCGGGATGATAAGAAGGCAAGTCCCCGACAACACGTGTCGCCTCGCGTCGGGGGTTCGTCTGGAGCCGTCAATGCGGCCGACCGCCTCCCGGGACTAGGATGACCGCCTGTTCGGGTGGTTGAAAGTCGGGTGCATGAGTCGGAGTGGGGGTGAGGGCAGTGAGCAGGGCGGGCGGTATCAGCCCAGCGGCGATCAGCTCGCATTGGCCTCGACCGTGGCGGATGCGCTGGAAAACCTGCTGCCGATCTCACGCCTGCACGCCGCCGCCGAAGAGACCGCGGACACCTGGTCCTTGCTTGAGGGACTGGGCCTGTTCGGCATCGCTCTGGATGAGGACGCAGGCGGAAGCGGACTCGGCGCGGCCGAACAGGTCCTGATCGTCGCCGCCCTGGGCCGGCAGCTGGCCTCGCCCTCGGTTCTCGCCACCATCGGCGCCGCCCACGCCCACTGGAACGGCGGCGGTCCCGCCGGTCTGGACGGACGCCGGGTCGCGCCGGCCTGGGAGGCCCGGGGGCGGACCGCGGTGATCGAGGATCCCGAGGCCGATCTGATCCTGCTGCGCGGCCCCGCGCCCAAGGTGCATTCCGCCCCTGCCGACCTTGATCCGCTGGACGAGGCGCTGTGGACCGTGCGTCTGACCTCGACCGAGGGGCTGGGCAACTCCATCGCCGGCTTCGACGCAGAGGAGGCCCTGCGGCTGAGGCTGTTGGACGCCGCCATGTTGTCGGGTCTGGCCGAGGCGGGACTGCAGATGGCGGTCGCCTATGCCGGGATGCGCGAACAGTTCGGACGGCCCATCGGCAGCTTCCAGGCGATCAAGCACCGTTGCGCCGACATGGCCATGGCGGCCCGGGGCGCGCGCGATCTGGTCACCTTCGCCGCCGTCGCCTTCGACGACGGGCGCGCCGACGCCCGCCTGCTGATCGAGAGCGCCTTCCTGATGGCCGGGCAGGCGGCCCTCGACAACGCCGCGGCCAATATCCAGGTCCATGGCGGCATCGGCTTCAGCGACGAGGCCGACCCCCACCTGGTGCTCAAGCGGACCCAGGTCTGTCTGGCGATCGCCGGAGGGCTGGAGGCCGCCGCCGACCGCGTCGCCGCCGCTTCCCCCGGTCAGGCGTGACCCCAATGTCGGAGATCCCCATGGCCATCGAATCCTCCGTTCCCAACAGCGCCGAAGCCGCCCTGCGGCGCGATCTGGCCGCCGCCTACCGGCTGGTCGCCCATTTCAAATGGGACGATCTGGTCGCGACCCACATCTCGGTCCGGCTGCCTGAAGAGAACGCCTTCCTGATCAACCCCTTCGGCATGCTGTTCGAGGAGATTCGACCGAACGACCTGATCAAGGTCGACATGGACGGCACGATCCTGAGCCCCACGGCCTGGCGGGTGAACAAGGCCGGGTTCGTGATCCACAGCGCCATCCACGCCGCCCGCCACGACGCCCAGTGCGTCATGCATCTGCATACGGCCGACGGCATCGCCGTCTCCATGCTGGAGGAGGGGCTGCTGCCGCTCAACCAGACGGCCATGCTGCTGGCCAACGACATCGCCTTCCACGAGTTCGAGGGCATCGCGGTGGAGATGGAGGAGCGCGAGCGGCTGGCCCGAGATCTGGGCGACAAGAGCATCATGTTCCTGCGCAACCACGGCACCCTGGCGCTGGGTCCCTCGATCCCCGAAGCCTTCGCCTCGATGTATTTCCTTGAGACGGCCTGCACCATCCAGGTCCGGGCCCTGAGCATGGGGCGGCCCATCCACTGGGCGCCCGACGAGGCGGTGCAGAAGGTCGCGGCCTTCCGCCCCAATCAGGGCCATGACACCGCCCATTCCCTGATCTGGCCGGCGCTGCTCAGGAAGCTCGACCGCCTCGATCCGACCTGGCGCGACTGAGCCTCAGGCCGGGTAGAAGAGGGTCAGCCAGTCGGCGATGACGGCGGGGCGGCCCCCATCGCTTGAGTGCCCCTGCAGCTCGATCCGGCACTCGCGCCGCAGCAGGACGCCGTCGCCACGGGCCTCGACCGAAACCACGCTTTCGCGCAGTCGCACCGACGATCCCGCCCGGACCGGCGTCAGGAAGCGGATGCGGTCGAAGCCGTAGTTCAGGCCCATCCGCGCGCCCGCGAAGACCGCGATCTCGCCCGTCATGCCGCCGATCAGGGACAGGACCAGAAAGCCGTGGGCGATGGTTCCGTCCGCCTCCCGGCCGGCGCGGTCGACATCGACATGGATCCACTGACGATCGCGGGTCAGGACGGCGAAGGCGTCGATCATGGCCTGATCGACCACGACCCACCCGGACACGCCGAGTTCGGCGCCGGTCAGGGCGGGCAGGTCGGCGAGGGGAAGGGTGCGCATATCAACCCCGCTTGAGCGGATCGGTGAAGCCGGCGCGGGTCATGGCCCGGAACTCCTCCGAGACATGTGAGATCTGGTGGGTGTCGAAATGGGCCTGAAGCGCCGCGCGGAAGCCCTGGATGTCCAGCGCCCGGTGCAGCGACCGCTTGACCAGCCGCAGGGCGAAGGGCGGCTTGGACGCGATCTCCCGCGCCAGCGCATCCGTCGCAGCCTCCAGCTCCGCGCGCGGGACCAGACGCGAGACCATGCCGCAGTCGAAGGCCTCCTGCGCGCCGACGCGACGGCCCGTGTAGAGCATGTCCTTGGCCAGCTTCAGCCCCAGCACCGTGTGATGCAGCAGGACCCCCGCGCCCGAGGAGGCGAAGGTCCCCACGACCGGATCGGCGAAGAAGGCGTCGTCGGAGGCCACGATCAGGTCGCACAGATTGGCCAGGACGAAGCCCCAGGCGATGCAGCCGCCCTGGACCGAGGCGAGGGTCGGCTTGGGCGCGTCCCAGATCTTCATCGACAGGTCGAAGGAGAAGCGCTGTTCGAAGGCGTAGCGCTCCTCGACGGTGAAGCCCCGGCCATTGTCCTCGGCCGCCTTGAGGTCGTGCCCGGCCGAAAAGTGGTCCCCGGCGCCGGCCAGGACAATGACCCGGACCCGCTCATCGGCGATGGCGCGGTCGAAGGCCGAACCCAGCTCGGTCATGGTCCGCTCGCTCTGGGCGTTGCGGCTGGCCGGGCGGTTGACGGTGATGCGGGCGACGCCGTCCCGGACCGCATAGTCAAGGTGTTCGAACGTCATTTCACGGTCTCCAGCATCGCCAGCCGTTCGAGGATCCGCCCCTCGGGACCCGGCCGGGTCGCGACGCCACGCGTCAGGTCGGCGATCTCGGCGAAGCGGGCGTCGAACATCTCGACGGTGATCTCCTGCGTCGGGTCGAACTGGACGCCCTCGGTCTCGAAATAGTGCAGACGACCGAAGCCCCCGGCGGCGGCGGTCAGGATGGTGGCGGTGACGTCGCAACGCTCGCTGGCCAGCCAGGCGACGGCGGGCGAGACCAGGGCCGGATCCAGCGCCTTCATCAGGGCGTCCTCGGGATCGACCTCGCCCGACATCCGGGTCAGGCCGCCCGGCGAGATGGCGTTGACCAGCACATTGTTGCGCCCGCCCTCCAGCGCCAGCACCCGCATCAGCCCCAGCAGACCCTCCTTGGCGGAGGCGTAGTTGGACTGGCCGAAATTGCCGCCCGTCGCCGAGACGGAGGTGGTCAGGATGACCCGCCCATACTTCTGCGCATTCAGCACCGGCCAGGCGGCGCGGGTGCAGTAGAGGCTTCCCCAGAAGTGGACGTCCATCACCGCGCGGAAGTCGTCCAGCTCCATCTTCGCGAAGGTGCGGTCGCGCAGGATCCCGGCGTTGTTGACGAGGATGTCGAGGCCGCCGAAGGCGTCGAGCGCGGTCTGGACGATGGCCGCCGCGCCCTCGGGCGTCGCCACGCTCTCGAAACTGGGCACGGCCTCGCCGCCCGCGGCCCGGATCTCGGCGACGACGGAGGCGGCGGGGGTCTGATCGCCGCCGGAGCCATTCACCGCCGCCCCGGGATCATTGACCACCACCCTGGCCCCCTGTCGGGCCAGCAGCAGGGCGTGATGTCGGCCCAGCCCCGCGCCCGCGCCGGTGACGATGGCGGTCCGCCCGTCCAGTCTGAGGGTCACGGGTCTCTCCTTGTCAGACGAACAGGTGCTTTTCGCGCGCGACGCAGTCGAGGACGTGGTCGCAGACGGCGCGGTAGCGTTTCACGGCCCGCAGATCGCGGTGAATGATCATCCACAGCTGGCGCACGACCTTGATCTCCTTCGGCAGGACCTGAACCAGATCGCCGGGCGCGTTCTCGACCATGTATCCGGGCAGCAGGCACAGGCCGCCGCCGGCCGAGGCGGCATGGAGCTGGGCGACCAGATTGGAGCTGGCGAACTCCGGCTGGGACAGGCGGGAATAGGCGATGGAGGTCGGGTCGAGCGCCGGCTCGAAATCGAAGTCGCGCATGTATCCGATGAACCGGTGCGGGTTCAGGTCGTCGGCCGAGCGGATGCGCGGCGACCGGTCCAGATAGGCGCGCGAGGCGTAGAGGTAGAGGGAGACGTCGGTCAGCTTGCGGATGATGTGCCGGCTCTGCTGCGGCCGGGTGATCACGAAGGCGACGTCAGCCTCGCGCTTCGACAGGTCGAAGAAGCGCGACTTGGCGACAAGGGTGACCCGCAGACTCTCATGCTGGCGGCACAGCTCGGCCAGCCGGGGAGCGAGGTAGTAGCTGCCGAAGCCGTCGTGGGCGCCGACCCGGACCGGCCCGGAGATCGAGGTGTCGGAGCCGGACACCTCCTCGGAGGCGCCGAGCACGATGCTCTCCACCGCCTCGGTCGATTCCAGGATGCGCTCGCCCTGGGCCGTCAGCTGGAAGACATCCTTCTGCCGGTCGAACAGCTTGGTCTCCAGCGCCCGCTCCAGAGCGGCGACGCGGCGGCGAACCGTGGTGTGATCCACCGACATGATCTTGGCCGCACGCGCCGGACTGCCCGCGCGCACCAGCGTCAGGAAGAAGCGGAAGTCGTCCCAGTTGAGCGGGTTCATCTGGTGGTTCGCGGTTTCAGGCGGCGGCTCCCGCGTCTTCGGGAGCGACCGTCGGGACGGTCGAATAGTCGGCGGGCAGGCACAGCTCGAACACCACATAGTCGGGCGAGAAGCCGGCCACGTCGTGCCGCATGCCGTTGGCCAGACACATGGCGTCGCCGGGGAACATCCTGACCGGCGGCTGTCCATCGACGGCGATGTCGACCCAGCCGGCGACGACGAGGAACATCTGGCTCATGGAATGGACGTGCCAGCCGGTGCCGCCCTCCATCTGACCGATGGCGCGGACCACGTGGATATGGACCCGCCCGCCGGTCGCGGCTGTGGTTCCGAGATCGCGATAGACGAAGAAGGTGCGTGGGCCACCGTCAGCCTTGAAGACTTCGGGGCCATAGCGGCGCACGCCCTCGGGCAGGCGCACGGACGAGAAGTCCAGCGTCGGGTGCGGGGGACGGCCAGTGGTCGTGGTTTCGAAGCCTTCGAAGTCCGCCGACCATTCGACGGCCAGGGCGTCCGAGGTCACGCCCTGAAAGGCGCAGTCGTCCGGGCCGAGCCGCACGGTCGTCCCGTCCGTTCCGGTAAAGGCGATCTCGCCGGAGGTGACATAGAGGAGGCCGAGCGCGCCTTCGGAAGCGGCGCTCCAGCCTGTCGCCTGACCCGCTCCGTCCGCCTTCAGCGCCCGGCCGACGACCTGACCGTCCGAGGCCGCGCCGATGCCGAGGTCGCGTTGCTTCAGGCCGGTGAGGGCGTCGGCCGACCAGGTCGCGCCTTCGGTCCGGGCGAGGGCGAACGTCATCGGCACGGGTTCAAACCGGCTCATCGAAGGCGCGTCGAAGGGTTTGTACATTCTGGGGTTTCCTGATTTCCGCCAGGAGGCGTTCGGCGGCGAGCCTATCGCGTCGTCCCCCTTGGCGAGACGCCTAAGTGCGCGCAGTTTTGCAACTGGACTTGGCAGGGATCGCCATTGCGGCGGCCGGCCCGGAGAGCGACCAAACCCGCCATGAGCATTCCGGAAGACACGCCCCGCACCGCCCTGGTCACCGGCTGCCTCGGCGCCATCGGACAGGCGATCTGCATCGAGCTGGCGGCGGCGGGCTATCGCGTCGTCGGCATGGACCGGATCGAGGGCGCGGCCTTCGCGCAAGGGTCCTACCTGACCTGCGACCTGTCCGATCCGGCCAGTGTGGACGCGGCGATGCAGGCCTATCGCGAGGGCGGCGGCTCGGTCGACTTGCTGGTCAACAACGCTGGCCACTACGACCCCAAACCCTTCTTCGAGACCTCGGTCGAGGACTTCGAACGGTCGGCGCGGATCAACGCCACCGCCCCCTTCCAGCTGAGCCAGATCGTCTCCCGCTGGATGGTCGAGGAGGGGCGGGAAGGGGCGATCGTCAACATCGCCTCCATCGCCGGAAAGCTGGGAAGCCCCATCGTCGCCTATGGGGCGTCCAAGGCGGCGGTGCTGGGCCTGACGCGCGGTCTGGCCAAGGCGCTGGCCCCGCATGGAATCCGCGTCAACGCCGTGGCGCCCGGCGTCATCCGCTCGCCGATGAGTGACGCCATCGCGCCCGAACAGGTCGCGGCCCAGCTGACCGTCACCGCCATGAAGCGACTGGGCGAGCCGGAGGAGATCGCCAGGGTGGTCGTCTTCCTGGCCGGACCGGGCGCGGCCTATATGACCGGCGCCGTCGTGGACGTCGCCGGCGGCTGGATGTCCTGACCGGACCTCAGGCATCGACCGCCATGAACTTGACCGTCCCCGTCCGGTCGAAGGCCGGGCTCAGCGGCATGGCCTGCGTCCCCGCGATCGACAGCAGGTGGAAGGCCAGAGCGGTCGGGTCGTCCGTCTCGAACTCATAGATCGCGAGGGAATCGAACGGTGCGTCCTGCGTCGGCGTGGCCGAGTTCGGCGACAGCACCTGATTGAGAATCTTGTAGCGCTTCGCCCCGGTCACCCCCGCCACCCGCAGGCAGTCGGGAATGTGCTGGTCGTCGTACCAGTCGGCGAAGGCCTGCTCCTGACCTTCGACCGCCTTCGTCAGAACGAGATAGTGGTAAGTCGCCATCAGGCGGCGCCCGGCCGTTCGACCCAGTCGGCCTCGAGCGCCTTCTGCGACAGAAACTTCGTCGTCGACCAGCCGCCGTCGACGGCCAGGGTCTGGCCGTTGATCCAGCGGGCGTCGGGCGAGCACAGGAAGCAGATCGCCGCCGCCACGTCCTCGGGCTCGCCCCAGCCCTCGGCCGGGGTCATGTCGAAATTCATCCGGCGCAGGCGCTCGTCGTTGAGGCGATCCCTCGTCATGTCGGTGGCGATGACGCCGGGCGCCACGGCGTTGGCGCGAATACCCTGCGACCCGTACTGAACCGCCAGATGTCGGGTCAGGCCTATGATCCCCGCCTTGACCGCCGCATAGGTCCCGGCCCGCATCCCGCCGATCAGACCGAAGGTCGAGCTGATGTTCACGATCGCCCCGCCGCTGCCCATCACGGTCAGGGCCTCGCGCGTCAGCCGGATCGGCGCGCGCAGCATCAGGTCGAGGCTTTCGTCGATGAAGGCGTCGTCGGATTCGTGCAGAGGCTTGGGGCTGCCCGCGCCGGCGTTGTTGACCAGATAGTCCAGCCGCCCGAAGGCCGACATGGCCAGTTCGACCGCGCGGCGGGGCGTGTCCTTGGCGGTGACGTCGGCGGACAGGACGGCGACGCGGTCGGCCTTGTCGCCGGCCAGCCGCTGCAGTTCGGCGAGGGGCTCGGGACGCCGCCCGACCCCGACCACGGCGACGCCGTCCTTCAGGAACCTCAAGGCGGTGGCGAGGCCGATGCCGGTGCCGGCGCCGGTGATGAGGGCGACAGGTCGGCTCATGCCTCGATCTTCCATGTGGGGGAGCGGGGGCGGTACTCGGCCGGTCGCTTTTCGGCGAAGGCGCGCAGGGCCTCTTTCGAATCCGGATGGCCGCTCATCTGAACGGTGAAGCCCTGCTCGAACGCATAGCCTTCCTTCAGATCCATGATCTCGATCCGGTTCAGGATCTGTTTGGCGAGGCGGACAGCGGTGGGGCTGAAGCCGGCGATGCGGCGGGCATAGGCGCGGGCGCGGTCCAGCAGGTCCTCGCGCGGGCAGACGACAACAGACCCACCGGCGGCGGCGAAGTCGGCGGCGCGGATATGCTCTCCGGTGAAGAACATGCGCCGGACCAGAGGCTGCGGCGCCATCCGCGCCAGATGCCGGGCGCCGCCCATGACGCCAACGGTCAGCTCAGGCAGACCGAACTTCGCGTCCTCCGACGCCACCACGAAGTCGCAGGACGCGGCGATGGCCAGACCGGTGCCGATGGCGACCCCGTGTACGGCGCCGACGACGGGCAGAGGGCAGTCCTGGATGGCGAAGAAGGCCTGGCGCACCCGCCACATCCGCTCGGTCCCGTTGTCCGGAGTCATCGACATGAACTCGGCCAGGTCGTTGCCGGCACAGAAGTGCGGGCCCTCGGCAGCCAGAACGATGGCGCGGATGTCGTCGCCCATCTGGTCCGGATCGGCGAACAGATCTGCCAGCTCGATATACATGTCCCGGTCGACGGCGTTGGCCGGGGCGCGGTTTAGTCGGACGACGGCCACGCCCGTGTCATCGACGTCTATGAGCAGGGACTTGAAACGGGTCACGACAGGCGGCTTCCGGCTCTGCGGTGGTCCCTCGGGACGTCCGCGACCGGTCCTCAGTGATCGGCGGCGACAGGGTTGGCAACGGCCCGGACGGCCTCGGTCGCCTGAAGTCAATGCGATGTCGGGCGGCGTCTAGCTCTTCGTCAAAAGCGCTGGAATTCCATGGCGGGAGCGGCTTTTTCTGCTCGGCGACAGCAGGCGACACGGGCGAAAATCGTGTCGGGGCATGTCAATCCAATGTCGTCTCGCACGGGCCGTATAGGGGCTACTCTCCAGTATAAGGAAATCAAGGTCCCGCCATAAGGGACCCGCCAGAGGGAGGCACAGGAATGAACCGGACCTATCGTATGAAGCGCTTTCTGACCGTCAGCGTGGCCATGGCCGCACTGGGAACGGCCGGAGCCGCCTTCGCCCAGTCAGCCGCGCCGCAGGACGACTCCGCCAAGGTCGATGACGTCGTCGTCACCGCCCAGAAGCGGTCCGAGCGCCTGCTCGACGTGCCTATGTCCGTAACCGCCACCTCGGGGGAGGAGCTCTCGAACGCCGGGATCGGCTCGACCTCCAACCTGCAGCACATCAGTCCCGGTCTGGTGACCGTGAACAACGGCTTCGCCTTCACCCCGGCGATCCGCGGCATTTCCTCGGTCGGTACTTCGGCGGGCGATGAAGCCAACGTCTCCATGTACCTCGACGATGTCTATATCGGCGCGCCCCTGGCGGGCATGTTCGACCTGAAGGACATCCAGCGGGTCGAGGTCCTGAAGGGGCCGCAGGGCACCTTGTTCGGCCGTAACGCCACCGGCGGCGCCATCCGCATCGTCACCCTGGCCCCGTCCTTCACGCCCCGCGCGGAGCTGTCGGCCGACTATGGCTTCGACTTCAAACAGGTGAAGCTGGGCGCCTATGTCACCGGCCCGATCACCTCGACGATCGCCGGCTCGCTGAATCTCTTCCATCTGGAGAACGACGGCTATGTCGAGAGCGTCGCCCCGGCCCTGAACGGCGCCCGGGTGGCCAAGGCGGACAACTCCTCGATCCGAGGAAAGCTGCTGTTCCAGCCCAGCGACACCCTGCAGTTCACCCTCGCGGCCGACTATTCCGACCGCAGCGACAACTCGATTTTCTCGGCTATCCCGCGCGACGGCAAGAACCTGAACGCCAGCACGCCGGGCGTCCTGGTCGGCAGCCTGGACCACTATCCGGGCGGCACCTTCCCCATCATCGACACGACCGCCAAGGGCGTCAGCCTGGATGGCACCTGGAACCCGTCGGACTACCTGACCGTCCGCTCGATCACCGCCTATCGCAGCGCCTCGGGTCTGTTCCAGACCGATACCGACCGGTCCAGCGCCGCGGTCAGCTCGCTGCGCCTGATCCAGGACCAGGACACCTTCAGCCAGGAGTTCAACTTCTCCGGCCCGTCCGAGGATCGCCTGTCGTGGATCGGCGGCCTGTTCTACTACCACTCGACCGCGGGCAACCCCTACTTCCAGGCGGTGTCAGGCAACGCCCCGACGGGCACGGTGGTCTCCAACTTCACCGACACGGTCAAGACGACCTCCTATGCCGCCTTCGGTGAGCTGAACTACGACTTTACCGAGAAGCTGCACGGCATCTTCGGCGCCCGCTACACCTCCGAAAAGAAGCAGTTCGACTTCGCGGACATCGTTCGGGCCGCCGGCCTGCGTACCAGCTCGGCCGAGAACACCTGGGAAAGCCCGACCTTCCGGGGCGTGCTGCAGTACGACTTCACACCGGACGCCAACATCTATGTCTCGGCCTCGAACGGCTTCAAGAGCGGGGTCTACAACTCCTACTCCCTGCCGGCCATTCCGGTCGCGCCGGAGAAGATCACGGCAGTCGAGGTCGGGGCCAAGGGCCGGTTCTCGGGCATCACCATGACGGCCGCGGCCTTCTGGTACGACTACACCGACATCCAGGTGACGGCCTACACCTCCCTGCCGGGCGGGGCCTATGTCTCGACCCTGAACAATGCGGCGGCGGCGACGGTGAAGGGCTTCGAGTTCACCGCGCGGGGGCCGATCACCGACCATCTGTCGTTCGACGTCGGCCTGTCGGCCCTGCCGACCGCCAACTACGACGAATACACCACGGCCTCGGTCTTC
Organism: Brevundimonas sp. ALps5; assembly: GCF_058681645.1. Classification (NCBI taxonomy): domain Bacteria; kingdom Pseudomonadati; phylum Pseudomonadota; class Alphaproteobacteria; order Caulobacterales; family Caulobacteraceae; genus Brevundimonas; species Brevundimonas sp. ALps5. Next base: position 3,788,135 of record NZ_CM178744.1, read on the forward strand.
ATCCCCAACCCCGTGACGGGCGGCGCCACCAGCGTGGTGCCCTATGACGCCTCGGGCAGCCGGATGCTGCGGGCGCCGAAGTACCAGGCCAATGCGCGCCTGACCTATGAGAATACCGTCGCCGGCGGCGAGCTCTATGCCACCGCCAACCTGTCCTACAACGACGGCTTCTACTGGCAGGCCGGAAACCTGACCCAGGAGTCGTCCTACACGACCATCAACGCCAAGGCGGCCTGGACCGACCCGCAAGGCCGTCTGACCTATTCGCTCTGGGTCGAGAACCTGACCGACGAACGCTACAGCATGAACAGCACCAACGGGGCTCCGGGCCTGTCGGACGCCTTCTCGCCGCCGCGCCTCGTCGGGGTCGGCATCGCCGCCCACTTCTGAAGCCCTTCCTCCCGCGCCTCAGGCCGTCGGACGCCCCTCTGCACTTCCAGGCAGGGCGACCGGCGGCTCCTCTTTTGGGGGCATACTCAAACGAAGGCCCGCGATGGACCTGAAGATCCGCGGACGCACGGCCCTGGTCTGCGCCGCCAGCCGGGGCTTGGGCCGGGCCTGCGCCGAGGCCTTGGCCGCCGAGGGCGTGCGGGTCACCGTTACCGGTCGCGATCCTGAATCCCTGTCGGCGACTGCCGCCGAAATCGGGGCGATGGCGGGTGTTGAGGTCGGCTTCGCCGCGGGCGACATCGGCACGGAGGATGGTCGTCGGCTGGCGCTAAAGGCCTGTCCTCAGCCGGACATCCTGATCACCAACGGCGGCGGCCCACCGCTCGGCCCGTTCGGGGATCTGGACGAAGAGCAATGGCGACAGGCGGTCGAGGCGAACATGCTGGCGCCTCTGAGCCTGATCCGGGCGGTGCATCCGGGGATGCGGGCGCGCAGGTTCGGGCGGATCGTCAACATCACCTCGGCCTATGTGAAGGCGCCGCATCCGCTGCTGGCCCTGTCGGTCGGGCCGCGCGCCGGGCTGACGGCGGCGGTGTCCTGGCTGGCCCGCGAGGGCGTGTCGGACAATGTCACCATCAACAATCTGCTGCCCGAGATGATCCTGACCGACCGCGCCCGCGCGGGCTTCGACGCCATGGCTGCGAATGCCGGGGTCAACTACGCCGCCTTCGTCGAGGGCGTGGTCGCCGATCTGCCCGCTCGACGGCTGGGCGAACCGCGCGAGTTCGGCGCCGTCTGCGCCTTCCTGTGCGGCGCCGACGCCGGATACGTGACCAACCAGAGCATCGTCGTCGACGGCGGCCATTACCCCGGCGTCTTCTAGAGTGGAGTTTCGTCGATGACCGACGTCGTTGAACTGACAGTCGAGGACGGGATCGCCCGCATCCGGTTCCGCCGGCCCGAGCGGCTGAACGCGCTGGATCTCGCCATGACGACCGGGTTCCGGGCCGTGGTCGAACGGATCGTCGCCGACCCTTCGGTGCGGGTCGTCGTCCTGTCGGGGGAGGGGCGGGCTTTCATGGCCGGCGGGGATCTGGCGTATCTGAAGGCCGCCGAAGATCGCCCTCGGGCGGCGCGCGAGCTGATCGCCCCGATCCATGAGGCCCTGGTCACGCTCAACGACAGCGGCCTGCCGGTACTGGCGGCGATCCAGGGCGCGGTGGCCGGCGCGGGTCTCAGCCTCGCCCTGTTCGCAGACCTCGTCATCGCGGGCGAGGATGCGAAGCTGAACATGGCCTATCTGAAGGTCGGCGCCCCCACGGACTGCGGCGGCGCCTGGTCCCTGACCCGGCTGGTCGGCCCCCGCAAGGCGATGGAGATCGCCCTGCTGTGCGAGCCGATCGATGCGGCGGGGGCGCTGGCGCTGGGGCTGGTCAATCGCGTGGTTCCAAACGCCGATGTGGAGACCGAGACCCTGGCCTGGGCGAACCGCATCGCATCCGGCCCGCCGTTGGCCACACGACTGACCCGGGGCCTGATCGCCAAGGCGACGGGCAGGGACTTCGCCGACCACCTGGCCACTGAGCTCGAGGCCTTCGTCGCCTGCGCAGGAACCGAGGATTTCGAGGAGGCGCTGGACGCCTTCCTCGGCAAGCGAGTCCCGGTCTTCACCGGCCACTAGCGCGGCTCCAGCGCCCCGACGAACAGCTCGGCATAGTGTTCGCCGATCTGACGCGCCGTCTTCGGGCCATCGTCCTCGAACCACAGGGCGGCGGCGTTCAGGGCGCCCGCGATGGCGAAGGCGGTCATCCTCACGTCGGTGGCGATCAGGGAGCCGTCCTGCACGCCTTGCGTAAGGACGGCGCGGATGCGGTCGTCGACGGTGCGCTTGATCGCCCGCAGCTCGGCGCGGATAGGCGGCGAGACGCTGTTGTCCGGCACCCGCGTCAGGCAGCGGCCGTAGATCGACAAAATCGCCTCGGCATAGGCGATGATCAGAACGCGCAGCCGGTCGCGCGCGCTGGCGCTCTCGGGTCCGGCGGCCAGGGTGACGTCGTCCAGGGTGTCCAGCGCCCGGCGATAGCAGGCCGCCAGCAGGGCCTCCTTGCTCTCGCCGTAATAGTAGACCGTCGGCTTGGTGACCTTCAGGTCCCGCGCCACATCCTCCAGCGCCGTATTGTGGAAGCCCCGCTCGCTGAAGGCGCGGGCCGCGGCGCGCAGCACCGCCTCGCGCTTGATCTCCCGCTCCCGAAGGCGGTCGTCGGCGGACTTCCACGGCGAGGTCTGGGTCGGAGCCATACTCACGGGTATAGGATCATCCATCGTCGTAGAACAAGGACTTGCGGTTGCGATCACGACCCCCGTCGCATGAAGTCAAGCCGATGTCGTGGTCGGCGGGCGCCCCCCTCGTTAGGCTCGCGCAGGCCATTTGTGCGGCTTGGGAACGAAACGCTTGAAAATCAAACCGTTCAGCGGCCGGGGCCTGGCGATCGTGATCGTCCTGCTGCTGGTCAACATCCTCAACTTCGTCGACCGCCAGCTGCCCTTCATCCTGATCGACGCGATCCGGACGGAACTGCACCTCAACGACACCGAGATCGGGCTGATGGCCGGGGTCTCCTTCGCCGTCGTCTATTCCTTCGCCGCCCTGGGTCTCGCCTGGGCGGCGGACCGGTTCAGCGCGCGCTGGGTGATCGGGCTGTCCCTGGCCTTCTGGAGCGTGATGACGGCCGCGGGCGGTCTGGCCCAGAACTTCTTCCACCTGCTGCTGGCCCGGGCGGGCGTGGCGGCGGGGGAGGCGGGCAGCACCCCGGCCGCCCACGCCATGATCGCACGCCTGTTCCCCGACAGCCGCCGCGCCCTGGTCCTGGCCATCTTCTCGCTGGGCGTGCCGATCGGCGGCACCATCGGCCTGGCGCTGGGCGGCTGGATCAACGACGCCTGGGGCTGGCGCGAGGCCTTCTTCTTCGTCGGCCTGCCGGGGGTCATCGTCGCCATCCTGTCGCTGATCGTCCTGCCGCGCGGCGCCTCCAGCGAGCCGACGGTCGGGGTGGCCCGGACCAGCTACCTCTCGGCCATGAAGTTCCTCTTCGGCCTGCGCTCCTTCCGGCACATGGCCGCCGCCTCGTCGCTGTTCGCCATCGGCAGCTATGCGATGAACGTCTTCGCCCCGGCCTTCCTGATGAGGACCCACGGCATGACCTCGGCCGAGGCCGGTCTGGGGCTGGGTCTGGTCAGCGGTATCGGCGGACTGGTCGGCACCTTCGCCGGCGGCATGCTGGCGGACGTCCTGGGCAAGCGCGACACCCGCTGGCGTCAATGGGTGCCGGCCATCGCCATGGCGGTCTGTGTGCCCGTCGCGCTCGGCGCCTGGCTGGCCCCCGACGCCCTGGTCTCCATGATCCTTCTGGCCCTCGTCTACATGCTGGGGCTGATGTACTTCGCCCCGACCTTCTCGGCGGCCCAGTCGCTGGCGCCGGACGAGATCCGCGCCACGGCCTCGGCGGTGCTGCTGTTCTGCCTGACCATCGTCGGCTCCTCGGCCGGCCCCTATGTCATCGGCTGGGCCAGCGACTATCTGACGCCGCGCTTCGGCCATCTGTCGCTGCGCTACGCCATGTGCCTCCTGGCCGTGACCATGGCCTGGTCGGCGCTGCACTTCTTCCTCGCCGCCCGCGCCCTGAAAGAGGATCTCGCGGCCCAGCAGCTGGAGCGTGACCGTGTCGTCCCCGCCTGAATCACCCCTGACCTTCGAAATGGAGGGCCAGGTCGCGATCCTGACCCTGAACCGGCCCGGGCGCGGCAACGCGATCAGCCCGGACATGATGCTGGCGCTGGAAGAGGCCTGGGGCCGGGTCAACCGCGACGACGCCATCCGCGTGGTCATCATGACCGGAGCGGGCGAGCGTCACTTCTGCACCGGCGCCGACGTCTCGGGTCTGCACGTCGGCATGGGCGGGCTGAACAACCAGACCTATGCGGCGGCCAACCGCTTCTCCTCGCGCATGTGCGAGGTGACCAAGCCGGTGATCTGCGTCGTCAACGGCCTGACCAACGGCGGCGGCCTGCACTTCGTCGCCGACAGCGACATCGTCATCGCCTGCGAAGGCGCTGACTTCATGGACAGCCACGTCAGCGTCGGACTCGTGTCCGCGCTGGAGTCGGTCGGGATCGCGCGGAAGGCGGGGATCGGAGCCGCCCTGCTGATGGGCTTGGCCGGGCGCGACTACCGGATGCCGGCGTCGCGCGCCCATGCGCTCGGCATGGTCGACCTGCTGGAGCCCACGGCCGCGGACGCCATGGCCCTGGCCCGCAAACTGGCCGCCATGATGTGCGCCAACTCGCCCCAGGCCATGGCCCTGACCAAGCGCGCCATCTGGGGCTCGACCGAGCTTTCGGACCCGGCGGCCCATGTCTACGGCTGGGAATTGCTCAAGTCCCAGTGGGCCCATCCCGACTTCGAGGAGGGGCCGAAAGCCTTCGAGGAACGGCGCGCTCCGGTCTGGAACCCCGACCCGAACGCCCGGCGCTGACCCTGCGATCCCCGCCCGACCTGCGACCACGGCTCACATTGCAACCGTCTCGCAACCCGCCTATGCGGAGGTCATCGGAGGGGCCTCTTGCCGCAGGTGTTGCGACAGTTCTGGATCGGTCTTGTCGCGCTCGTCATGATCGCGGGCCAGATCGACGGCGCGCTGTCGATGCAGCATCGTGTCGAGCCTGTCGGGCCGTTCTCGATGGCGGGCCAGACGAAGGCCGGGCTCACAGCCCATGACTACGCCCACGACTACGCTCTGGTCGATGACGGCGATGAGCACAGCGGAACCTCGGCCCTGACAGGCGCTCCCGCGGACGGCTCCGACGAGCCGGCGATGCGGCATCATCATCACGGCGGCGATGTCCAGGTGGCGATCCTGCCTGTCGATCATCCGATCGAGCCCGGAGCGCCCGACAGCGCCGTGTTGAAGTCCAACCTCGATCACGCGCCGCCCGGCGCGGATCATGACGGCCCTCTCGACCCTCCCAGACTGAAGCCCCTGATCGCCTGAACCCGATCTGCGTGGCCTCGCGGCCGCGCGCGCTTCTTTCTGGAGATTTCCCTTGTCTATCGTCATGTCCGGCGTCGCCGGATCATGGGCGCGAGGTGCGGCCCTGTCCGCTTTCGCGCTCGCCCTCGGCGCGGCTTCGCCCGCGTTGGCCCAGACCGCTGATCCAGCGGCCTGGGCGCACCCTGCCGTCCCCGAACTCACCCTGGAACAGGCGCTGGCCCGCGCCGCCCGGGCCGATCCTGCCCGGCCGGGTCTGGCCGCTCGTCTGCGCGCCTCCGAGGCCGGGGTGCGCCAGGCCGATGTCCGGCCCAATCCCACGATCGGCCTGACGGTCGAAAACCTGCCCACGCTCGGGGCCGGGAACGTCATGGGCCAGACCCAGACCACCCTCAGCTATGAGCAGCCGCTGGAGCGGGGAGGGGATCGCCGGGCTCGCACCGGCCTGGCGCGCAGCGAGGGCGATCTGATCGTGGCCCGCGCGACGGTCGCCGCGCTCGACCGGCTGGAACAGGCTCAGCGTGCCTGGGGCGAGGCCCTGTCGGCCGACGCCCTGGTCGAGATCGCCCGGCAGCGTCTCAACCTCGCCGAGCGGTTCCAGAGCGAGGTTCAGCGCCGCGTCGACGCCGCCCGCGATCCCTTGTTCGCCGGCGCCCGCGCCGAGGCGGAACTGGCACAGGCCCAGATCGACTTCGATCAGGCCGAGGTCGAGGCTCGTATCGCCCGCATCACCCTGGCCAAGTTCTGGGGCGGGGTCGCCGACTTCTCTCTCGATCCAGCGGCCTTCGAGGACACCGGCGCCTCCCGGATCGTCGCGGGCGAGGTCGCGGCGGCGGATCTGGAGGTGTTTCAGGCCCAGAGGGCGATCTTCGAGGCCCAGGCCAGGGTCGAGGAGGCCCGCGCCGTCCCGGATCCGACCGTCAGCATCGGTGTCCGGCATATGTGGGACAACGACCTGTCGCTGGTCTTCGGCGGCTCGATCCCCCTGCAACGCCATCACCGCAACCAGGGAGCCATCGATCGCGCCCGGGCCGAGGGAACGGCGGCTCAGGCCGACGCCGACGCCCTGAGGATGGAACGCGAGCGGGAGATCGCCCGGCTTCAGGTCCAGCTTCTGTCACGCGCCAATGAAGCGCGCAGGATCGAGGCGGAGACGCTGCCCCAGGCCGAGCGGGCCGTGGCGCTGGTCTGCGAAGGCTTCGCCCGGGGCGGCTTCACCTACAACGACGTCATGGCGGCCCACACCGCCCTCCTGCAAACCCGCGCGCGCCGCGTCGCCGTGCTGCAGGCCTTCCACAACGACCGCGCGCGCCTCGACAGGCTGACCGGCGCGCACGCCGACCTGATCGGCATGGAGGCCCAGGGGGCCGCCCAACAGAACCCGGAGATCGAACAATGAGAGCGTTCCAACCTTCGCGCCGATGGTTCGGCGCGACCCTGACTGCCGTGGCCCTCGCCCTGGCGGCATGCGGCTCGGGCGGCGGTGAGAAGGCAGAGGGCGGTGAAGCCGCCGCCGACCCTGAGCGCGGCCCGCATGGCGGGCGGATGCTGCGCGACGGAGACTTCGCGCTGGAGGTCACCATTGTCGAGGAAGGGCCGGAGCCGCTGTTCCGCCTCTATCCCTATCTGAAGGACAGGCCCCTGGATCCGCGTCAGGTTCAGGCGACGATCGCCCTGACCCGGCTCGGGGCCAAGATCGATCGCTTCACCTTCGCCCCCCAGGGCGACCATCTGGCCAGTCCGGGCGTCGTGTCGGAGCCGCACTCCTTCGACGTGGCGGTCGCGGCCGTCCATTCGGGCAAACGCTCGGACTGGGCCTATGCCTCCTATGAAGGTCGCACGGTCATTTCCGCGGAGGCGGCGCGCGCCGGCGGCGTGGCCACGGAGCGGGCAGGTCCGGCGGTGCTGGGCGAAAGCCTGCCGCTGACCGGCCGGGTCGAGATCAAGCCGGAGGGTCTGGCCGAGGTCCACGCCCGCTATCCCGGCCGGATCGTATCCATGGCCGTCGAACTGGGCAGCCCCGTCCGGCGCGGTCAGGTGCTGGCGCGGGTCGAATCCAGCGAAAGCCTTCAGACCTACGCCGTCACCGCCCCGATCCCGGGCATCATCACGGCCAAAAACGCCAACCCCGACCAGATCACCGGCGCCGGCGAGCCCATGCTGGAGATCGGCGATCCGACCCAACTGCATGCCGAGTTCTTCCTCTATCCGCGCGACGCGGAGAGGGTGCGGGTCGGCCAGAAGGTCGAAGTGCGCGGCCTGACCAGCGACAGCCGCGTCAATGCGACCATCGAGGCGATCCTGCCCTCGTCCGACATCCTCAGCCAGACCCAGGTGGCGCACGTCCATCTCCCGGCCGGTTCGGGCGGCTGGCGCTCGGGTCAGGGCGTCGAGGGCTCGGTTCAGGTCAGCGCGGCCGAGGCGCCGCTGGCGGTGCGCACAAAGGCGCTACAGCCGTTCCGGGACTTCACCGTCGTCTATGCGAAGGTGGGCGACACCTACGAGGTGCGCATGTTGAACCTCGGACGACGCACTGAAGAGTGGACCGAGGTGCTGGGCGGGATCGAACCCGGAACCGAATACGTCGTCGACGGCGCCTTCCTCATCCGCGCGGACATCGAGAAGTCCGGCGCGAGCCACGATCACTAGGCGGGGGACGCACTATGCTTGAACGCATCATCCGCCTGTCGATCCTGTTCCGCTGGGTCGTCATGGCGCTGGTTCTGGTCGCCTGCGCGGTCGGCGTCTGGAGCTTCCAGCGCCTGCCCATCGACGCGACGCCGGACATCACCAACGTCCAGATCCAGATCAACACCGAGGCGCCCGGCTATTCGCCGCTGGAGGCTGAACAGCGCATCACCTTCCCGGTGGAGACGGCCATCGCCGGCGTCCCGGATCTTTCCTACACACGCTCGATCTCGCGCTACGGCCTGAGCCAGGTGACCGTCGTCTTCAAGGACAGCACGGACCTCTATCGCGCCCGGCAGTTGATCAACGAGCGGCTGCAAACCGCGCGGGCCCAGCTTCCGGACGGCGTTTCGCCCGAACTGGGGCCCATCGCCACCGGCCTGGGCGAGATCTTCATGTACACGCTGCAGGCGGAGCCCGGCGCCCGCAAGGCGGACGGCGCGCCCTATACGCCCGAAGACCTGCGCACTCTTCAGGACTGGGTGATCCGGCCGCAGATGCGCAACACCCCCGGCGTCACCGAGGTCAACACCATCGGCGGTTTCGAGCGGCAGTACCACGTCACTCCGCGCCCGGAACGGCTCTCGGCCTACGGCGTCACCCTGGCCGAGGTGGTGAGCGCGCTGGAGCGCAACAACGCCAACGTCGGCGCCGGCTATGTCGAGCGGTTCGGGGAGCAGTATCTGATCCGCGTGCCGGGTCAGGCCTCGTCGGTCGCCGATCTGGGCTCCATCGTCATCGCCACGCGCGGCCCGGTCCCGGTCAGGATCGCCGACGTCGCCGATGTCGGCCTGGGCGAGCAACTGCGCACCGGGGCGGCGACCGAGAACGGCAAGGAGACGGTGCTGGCCACCGTCCTGATGCTGGCCGGCGAGAACAGCCGCGTGGTGGCCCAGGCCGCCGCCGCCCGGCTGAAGGAGGCGTCGAAGGCGCTGCCGCCCGGCGTTGTCGCCACGGCCGTCTACGACCGTACCGACCTCGTCGAGCGGGCCATCAAAACGGTCGAGAAGAACCTGGCCGAGGGCGCCCTGCTGGTGATCGTCGTCCTGTTTCTGCTGCTCGGGAACATCCGCGCGGCCGTTATCACGGCGGCGGTCATCCCGATCACCATGCTCATGACCATCACCGGCATGGTGCAGGCGGGGGTCTCGGGCAATCTGATGTCGCTGGGCGCCCTGGACTTCGGTCTGATCGTCGACGGCGCGGTCATCATCGTCGAGAACTGCCTGCGGCGGTTCGCCGAGGCCCAGCATCGCCAAGGCCGTCTGCTGACCCGCGACGAGCGTTTCAGCCTGGCCTCCGAAGCCTCAGGCGAGGTGATCCGGCCGTCGCTGTTCGGGGTGATGATCATCACACTCGTTTATGTGCCGATCTTCGCCCTGGACGGGGTGGAGGGGAAGACCTTCCACCCGATGGCCATCACGGTCGTGATCGCCCTGACCGGCGCCCTGATCCTGTCTCTGACCTTCGTGCCGGCGGCGGTGGCCATGTTCGTCACGGGCAAGGTGCGTGAGAAGGACAGCTTCCTTATGCGCCGGGCGCGGGTCGCCTATCAGCCCGCGCTCGAGTTCGCCCTCCGGGCGCGGGGTTTGATGGTGGCGGGCGCGGTCGGTCTGGTGCTGGTCGCGGGTCTGGTCGCCTCCCGGATGGGGTCGGAGTTCATCCCGAGCCTGGACGAGGGCGATATCGCCATGCACGCCCTGCGCATCCCCGGGACCAGCCTGACCCAGGCCATCGCCATGCAGACCGCGCTTGAGGCCCGACTGGCGCGGTTCCCCGAGGTCGAGCGGGTCGTCGGCAAGACCGGCACGGCGGAGGTCGCCACCGATCCGATGCCGCCCTCGGTCACGGACACCTTCATCCTTCTGAAGGCGCGCAAGGACTGGCCCGATCCGCGCAAGCCACGCACCGAACTGGTCGCCGAGATGGAGGCGGCCGTCCAGGCCATACCCGGCAGCAACTACGAGTTCACCCAGCCGATCCAGATGCGGTTCAACGAACTGCTCAGCGGCGTCCGGGCCGACGTGGCCGTCAAGGTTCACGGCGATGATCTGGATCAACTGGCGCGGCTCGGCTCCGAGATCGAGGAGATCGTCGGCTCCGTCCGCGGCGCCGCCGATCCGCAGGTAGAGCAGGTCACCGGCCTGCCCATGCTGCAGATCATACCGAACCGGGCGGCGCTCGCCCGCCTCGGTCTCAGCGTCGAGGAGGTGCAGTCGGTCGTCGCCACCTCAATGGCCGGCGCCACGGCGGGCCAGGTGTTCGAGGGCGACCGCCGCTTCGACGTGGTGGTCCGCCTGCCCGAAGACCTGCGTTCCAACACCGACGCCATCGGCCGTATCCAGATCCCTCTGCCGGCGGCGGAGGGGCAGCCACGCGGATTCGTACCGCTGAACGAGATCGCCACGATCCAGCTGGAGACCGGCCCGAACCAGATCAGCCGCGAGGACGGCAAGCGACGAATCGTCGTCACCGCCAACGTGCGCGACCGTGATCTGGGCTCCTTCGTCGGCGAGGTGCGTCAGCGTGTCGAACAGGATGTGGACCTGCCCCCCGGCTACTGGATCACCTATGGCGGCACGTTCGAGCAGCTGATCTCGGCGGCCAAACGTCTCCAGATCGTGGGGCCGGCGGTCTCGCTGGTGATCTTCGGTCTGCTGTTCGCCCTGTTCCGCTCGTGGAAGGACAGCGCCGTGGTCTTCTCCGGCGTGCCTCTGGCCCTGACCGGAGGCGTGGCGGCGCTGGCCTTGCGGGGGCTGCCGATGTCGATCTCGGCGGGGGTGGGCTTCATCGCCCTGTCCGGGGTAGCGGTGCTGAACGGCGTGGTCATGGTCACCTTCATCCGCGACCTGATCGCCGAGGGACGACCCGTCGGCGAGGCGATCCGCGAGGGCGCTCTCGGCCGTCTGAGGCCTGTGCTGATGACCGCCCTGGTCGCCAGCCTGGGGTTCGTGCCGATGGCGCTCAACGTCGGGGCAGGGGCGGAGGTCCAGCGTCCGCTGGCCACGGTGGTCATCGGCGGCATCGTCTCTTCAACGGTGCTGACCCTGCTGGTGCTTCCGGCCCTCTACAGCCTTGTCCACGGACGGGCTTGGGGACGCCGTTCCGGGGGCTGACGCCGAACGCTCGCGACCGCCCCCCGAATCCGGCGTTCGCAACGCTACAGGTCGGTCGCGGGCGTCTTCGTCAGGGTCAGCTGGATCACATCCGTCCGCGCCGTCGTGAAACCCGCCTCGCAATAGGCCAGATAGAAGCGCCACAGCCGGGTGAACTCGGGACCCGGACCGCCGCCGGTTTCGTCGAACCGTTTCAGCCAGAGCGACAGGGTGCGGGCGTAGTCCTGGCCGAAGCGCAGGCGGCCAGAGACGCTCAGCCCATGATCGGCAGCGAGCCGGTCCAGCCGGGTCTCGGTCGGCAGCATCCCGCCGGGGAAGACGTATTTCTGGATGAAGTCGACCTCGCGCCGGTAGGCTTCGAACAGGTCCTCGCGGATGGTGATGATCTGGAGGCCGGCCTTGCCGTCGGAGGTGAGACGGTCGTGCAGGGTCTGGAAATAGGTTGGCCACCACTTTTCACCGACGGCCTCGAACATCTCGATGGAGACGATGCGGTCATAGGTCTCGGGCGTGTCGCGGTAATCCTGAAGCCGGATGTCGACGCGGTCGGAAAGGCCCGCCCTCGCCAGCCGGGCAATGGCGAAATCGCGCTGTGACGGCGACAGGGTCAGGCCGGTGACGTGGCAGCCGATCTCCTTCGCCGCGTATTCGGCGAACCCGCCCCAGCCACAACCGATCTCGAGCACGCGGTGGTGGGGTTGAAGATCGACGGCGGCGGCGAGGGCGGCGTATTTCTCGCGCTGGGCGGCCTCCAGCGCCTGGTCCGGCCGCGTCCAGAGCGCCGAGGAATAGGTCATGCTGGGGTCCAGCCAGCGGCCGTAGAAGTCATTGCCCAGGTCATAGTGGGCCACGATGTTGCGCTTGGCCCCGGCCCGGGTGTTCAGGCGGCCCAGGTTGTGAACCGCCCAGTTGAAGGCGCGGATGGCCGCATTGCCGCTGGTCAGCCGGCCCAGACGTTCGAAATTGTCGGCCAGGACGATCAGGGTGCGGGCCAGATCCGGCGTGACCCACTCTGCGGCGACATAGCTCTCGGCCAGGCCGATGGCGCCGCCGGCGAGGATCCGGCGGAAGAAGCGCCAGTCGCGGATATCGAGCACGGCGCGTTCCGGCGAGGCGGGGCCGAAATCATGCGCCTGACGGTCGGGCGTCAAAAAGGTCAGTCCGCGCCCCTGCCAGTCCCGATCGGCCATCTGGAAGGCCCACAGCAGAATCCGTCCGCGCCGGGACAGGCTCCCTTCATTCACCGAGGGGCGGACGGGGCGAGCGTCTTCGACGAGAGGCGCGGTCATCATGGTCTCCGGGCATGGCGGCGTAGGCAAGACGCCGGAAACAGCTACGCCCGAGACGTGGGAGGGATGCGTCGAACCGTCAAGGGAACCGAAAAAGACTGCAAGGCTTCAGTTCGCCACATCCGGAATGCGTCGCCGTCCGTAGCTGCGCATGACTGTCAACCTTCAGAACGCAGGGCCTTCATGTACGACCGCATCCCGACGCCCCCCGAGCGCTCTCACGGCGCCGGCGCCGAACGCCGCCGGATCGCCGTGGTCGGTTCGGGTGTCTCGGGCCTGTCGGCGGCCTGGCTGCTGTCGCAGGCGCATGACGTCGATCTCTATGAGGCCGGCGACCGGGTCGGTGGCCACGCCTGCACCGTGACCACGCCGGACGACGTCGCGGTGGATATCGGCTTCATCGTCTATAACGAGCCCAACTATCCGAACTTCACGGCCCTGCTGGACCACCTCGGGGTGGAGGCGAAGGCGGCGCATATGTCGTTCGCGGTGTCCGTGGACGCGGGCGCCTTCGAATATTCCAGCCACGGGCTGAAGGGTCTGTTCGCCCAGAAACGCAACCTGGCCAGTCCGAAATTCTGGGGCATGCTGGCGGACCTGAAGCGGTTCCACCGGACGGCCGAGGGCGACCTGGCCGATCTGGACGTCTCCCTCTGTTCGCTGGGCCACTATCTGGACCGCAAGCGCTACGGGGAAGGGTTCCGCGACCTGCATCTGCTGCCCCAGGCGGCGGCGATCTGGTCGTCGTCTTCGCGGCAGATGGCCGACTATCCGGCGGCGGCCTTCGTGCGCTTCTACCGCAATCACCGCCTGCTCGAAGTCGACATGAAGCCGAACTGGAAGACGGTGGCGGGCGGCAGCCGATCCTATGTCGAGGCCCTGGCGGCCGACTTCCGGGGCGAAATCCTGACCAGCCGCCCGGTCGAGCGGATCGTCCGTGACGAAGCGGGGGCGACGGTGTGGTCCGGCGGCGATGCCCGCACCTATGACGACGTCGTCCTGGCCTGCCATTCGGATCAGGCCCTGGCCCTTCTGGAGAAGCCCACGACGGGCGAGCGGGGTCTGCTGGGAAACATCCAGTACGGCAAGAACCGCGTCGTCCTGCACCGCGACCGTAGTCTGATGCCGCGCCGCCGCAACGCTTGGGCGGCCTGGAACTATGTCGGCGACCGGCCGGCCGCGGACGCGGAGTCGCGGCCCGGGGTGACCTACTGGATGAACCTGCTGCAGGGGCTGCCTGGCGACGATCTGTTCGTGACCCTGAACCCCGAGCGCGAGCCCGACCCGGCCCTGGTGCTGGAGGACCGCGACTTCGACCACCCCATCTTCAACGCCACGGCCATGGCCGCCCAGAGCCAGCTGTGGGCGCTGCAGGGCGTCAACCACACCTGGTTCGCCGGCGCCTGGTTCGGCTCGGGCTTCCACGAGGACGGACTTCAGGCGGGCCTGGCCGTCGCCGAGGCTATCGGCGGGGTGCGGCGTCCGTGGACCGTCGCCGATGAGAGCGGGCGCATTCCCCTGACGGCGCCGGTCGCGGTCGAGATGGCCGCCGAATGAACACCTCCGGGACCACGTCGGGCGTCTACGCCGGGACGGTGTTCCACCGCCGGACCCGTCCGCGCCCCCATTTCCTCAAGTACCGGGTCTTTATGCTGCTGGTCGATCTCGACGAGTGGGACGGGCTGATCGGGCGGCTGAGGATGCTGGGCGCCGGTCGCTTCGGCCTGATGACCCTGCGGGCGAAGGACCATGGCGACCGCTCGGATACGCCCCTGAAGGCCCAGATCGCGGCGCGGCTGGCCGAGGCCGGGATCGCGGGCGACGGGCCGGTGCAACTGCTGACCCTGCCGCGCATCCTGGGATACGGCTTCAACCCTCTGAGCGTCTTCTTCTGCCATGCGGCGGACGGGCGGCTGAGCGCCATCCTCTATGAGGTGTCGAACACCTTCGGCGGGCGACACTCCTATCTGATGCCGGTTGGTGGGGCTGAGGGGCCGGTGCGGCAGGCGGTGGACAAGGCCTTCCACGTCTCTCCCTTCATGGACATGGGCCTGACCTACCGCTTCACCGTCCGGCCGCCCGAAGGGCTGCCGGACGAAGCCGCGAGCGTGGCGATCACCGTCGAGGACGGGGAGGGGGCCATCCTCCACACCGCCTTCAACGCCCATCGCACCGAGATCACCGACCGCGCCCTGCTGGCGGCCTGGCTGGGCCATCCGCTGCTGACGCTCAAGGTCATCGCCGGCATCCATTGGGAGGCGGTTCGGCTGTTGCTCAAGGGACTGCGTTTGCGCGGGGGCGTCACACCGTCCCATCCCGTCACCGTCGGGGGTTCACCTCTCGAAACCGGAGGGCATCATGCCTGACCTGAAATCTGCCGCCCTGGCCCTGTTCCTCCTGTGCGGGGCGGCCGGCGCGGCTCATGCTCAAGCGCCCGAGCCGCGCGTCACCGTCGACCTCGATCGCTTCATGGGGCGCTGGTACGAGATCGCCCGTACGCCGAACGATCATCAGCGCGACTGCTGGGCCGCCAGCCAGAACTGGAGCCGGCGCGGCGAGAACAGCTTCGGCATCACCCAGACCTGCCATCGCGGCAGCCGCGACGGACGCACAACGACCGTCAACACCAGCGCCCGGGTGCTGGACGGCCGCACCAACGCCAAGTGGGAGGCCAGCTTCTTCGCGGGCCTGATCCGCCAGCGCTACTGGGTCATCGACATCGCCCCGGACTACAGTTGGATGATCGCCACCACGGCGGACGGCCAGTTCCCGGCCCTGCTGTCGCGCGAACCGACCATGACGGCGGCGCGCAAGGCCGAGCTGATCGCGCGCATGGGGCGGCTGGGCCTGCCGACCCGTCAGCTGATTTCTCGCTGAGACGACCGTCATGCTGATCGTCCACGCTGTCGTCCTGATCTTCATGCTGGTCGTGATGACGGCCGCCTGGGCCACGGTGCGCAGGACCGGAAACGCCGGCTGGACGGATGTCTTCTGGACCTTCGGCACGGGCGCCTCCGGCGTGCTCGCCGCCCTGTCGCCGTGGGGCTGGATCGAGGGCGCGCCGACCGAGCGTCAGCTGCTGGTTGCGGTTCTGGTGGCGATCTGGTCGATCCGGCTGGGCTCCTACATCGCCATCCGCGTCGCCCGAACCGAGGAGGACACCCGCTACCGGCTGCTCAAGGCCGAGTGGGGCAAGGACTTCGACCGGCGGCTCTTCGGGCTGGCGATCGTCCAGGCGCCCGCGACAACCCTGCTCAGCGCCTCGATCGCGGCGGCGGCCCTCAGGCCCGGAAGCGGCCTGACCGCCGAGGACCTGATCGGCGCAGCCATCCTGCTGATCGCCATTCTCGGCGAGGGCCGTGCCGACGGACAGATGAAGGCCTTCAAGGCCGATCCGGCCAATCGGGGCAAGATCATGGATCAGGGCCTGTGGGGCCTGTCGCGTCATCCCAACTACGTCTTCGAGTGGCTGGGCTGGGTCGCCTGGCCGATCATCGCCATCGACCTGACCGGCGCCTGGCCATGGGGCTGGTCGGCCCTGATCGCCCCCGTTGTGATGTATCTGATCCTGACCCGCCTGACGGGCGTGCCGCCGCTGGAGGCTGCGATGCTCCAGTCGAAGGGGCAGGCCTATGCCGACTATCAGAAGCGGGTCGGCGCGTTTTTCCCCCGATTTTCGAAAGCCTGAGGACGACCCGAATGAGCCTGATCGCCAACAGCGTGAACCGTCTGCAGGACGCGCCGTTTCCGGACTTCCTGACCCGCCCGGCCATCGCCCTTCTGGTCGCCAATGCGCGCCGGGGTCTCGAGACCCAGCCGTCCGGGATCGACGCTGAGTTCGCCCGCGAGATGGCCGCCCGCCCCGTGGCGGAGCACACGGACGCGGCCAACCAGCAGCACTATGAACTGCCCGCCCGCTTCTTCGAGCTCTGCCTCGGCAAGCACCGGAAATACTCCAGCTGCTTCTACGAAACGCCCGACGCCACCCTCGACGAGGCCGAGGCCAGCGCGCTCCGGATCACCTGCGAGCATGCCGATCTGCGCGACGGCCAGAGCGTGCTGGAGCTGGGTTGCGGCTGGGGCTCGCTGTCCCTGTGGATGGCCGAGACCTATCCGGCCTCGACGATCACCGCCGTCTCCAACTCCCGTAGCCAGAAGGCCTTCATCGACGGGGAGGCTAAGAAGCGCGGCCTGACCAATCTGACGGTGATCACCGCCGACATGAACGTCTTCTCGACCGACCGGACCTTCAACCGCATCGTCTCGGTGGAGATGTTCGAGCATATGGCCAACTGGCGGGCGCTGCTGGGCCGCGCCGCGGGCTGGCTCAAGCCGGGCGGGCGGATGTTCATTCACGTCTTCAGCCACCGCGACCGGCCCTATCGCTTCGAGGTCTCCGACCAGGCGGACTTCATCGCCCAGCACTTCTTCACCGGCGGGGTCATGCCCAGCCACGGGCTGATGGCCCAGTACGGCGACCTTCTGACCATCGAGGACCAGTGGCGCTGGAGCGGGACCCACTACCAGCGCACCGCCGACGACTGGCTGCGCAACATGGACGCCAACGCCGAGGAGATCCGGGGCCTGATGACCGAGGTCTATGGCGATCAGGCGGCGTTGTGGACCCGGCGCTGGCGGCGCTTCTACATGGCCACCGCCGGCCTGTTCGGGGATTCCGACGGTCAGGTCTGGGGCGTCAGCCACTATCGTCTGAAGAAGGCCTGAGCCCATGCTGAAATACGTCGCCGCCTATGGCTGTTCCGCCGTCGCCATGCTGGTGCTGGATGTGGCCTGGCTGACGGTCATGGGCGACCGGCTGTATCGGCCGGTGCTCGGCGACTGGATGCGGACGAAGGTCAATCTGGCCCCGGCGGCGGCCTTCTACTTCATCTTCCTGTTCGGGATCGTCTTCCTGGCGGTGGGACCGGCCCTGCGCGAGGGGGCGTGGAGCCGGGCGGCGATCAACGGGGCCGTGTTCGGCTTCGTGGCCTATGCGACCTATGACCTCACCAACCAGGCGACCCTGACGCGGTGGAGCACCGGGATCACCCTCGCCGACATGGCCTGGGGGACCTTCATCAGCGCCACGGCGGCCCTCGCCGGCTATTTCGGGTCGCGGTTGCTCGTCCGCTGACTTGCGGACCGGAGCGGGCCGTGCGACCCAAGGCGTTGACGCACAACGGATTGCAGACGCCTACGCATGGACGCCGATCTCAGCCGCCAGGCCCTGACGCTGAACCTGCACCGGGTGGCCGGCGGGGACCGTTCCGCGCTTCAGGCCGTTTATGATGCGACCTCGGCGAAACTCTTCGGCGTGGTGCTTCGTATCTTGAACGATCGAAGCGAGGCCGAGGACGTGCTGCAGGAAGTCTACATCAATGTCTGGACCCGGGCGGGGAGCTTCGATGAGACGCGCGCCAGTCCGATCACGTGGCTGGCCGTCATGGCCCGCAACCGCGCCATTGACCGTCAGCGTCAGGTCGGCCGCCGCACCACCCGCCCGATCGACGAGGCGGGCGAAATCGCCGACGACGCCGAGGACGGACTGGACACGGTGCTGCGCGCCGAGACCTCGACGCGGCTGGACGGTTGCCTGAACGAGCTGGAAGACCAGCAGCGCACCGCCATCCGCACCGCCTTCTTCGAAGGCCGGACCTATGAAGACGTGGCGAAGATGTTCGCCGTACCGACCGGCACAATGAAGAGCTGGATCCGCCGGTCCCTGATCAGGTTGAAGGCCTGTCTCGGCGGATGACCGACACGACCGAACATCCCTTCCCGGACGAGCAGGCGGCGGAATACGCCCTGGGCGTCCAGACGGCCGCCGAACGCGCTGAGGCCGAGCGCCGCATGACCTCGGACCCCGCCTTCGCCGATGAGGTCGGGGCCTGGAACGAACGCCTGGCGCCGATGATCGACGAGGTCGCCCCGGTCCGGCCGCCGCGCGTGGTCTGGCTGCGCATCGCCGCCCAGCTGGGGCTGACCAGGACGCCGGTGAATGACAACGCCGGCTTCTGGAGCAACATCGCTGTCTGGCGCGCGGGCACGGCCGTCTTCGCCACGGCC
This sequence comes from Brevundimonas sp. ALps5, assembly GCF_058681645.1. Lineage (NCBI taxonomy): Bacteria > Pseudomonadati > Pseudomonadota > Alphaproteobacteria > Caulobacterales > Caulobacteraceae > Brevundimonas > Brevundimonas sp. ALps5. The sequence continues at coordinate 3,806,729 of NZ_CM178744.1, forward strand.
GCCGCGGCCGCGCTTGCCGTCATCGTCCTGACCCCGGAGTCGGTCGCGCCGCCCGTGACGCCGTCTGTCGAACAGCCTGCCGCGGCCGTCACCGCGGTCGGCCTGCTGAAGCCCTCCGAGGATGGCCCGACCAGCTTCGTCGTCACCTTCGACAAGGCGGCCCAGCGGCTGATCATCGCCCCCGTGACCGGACCCAGCCCCAAGGACAGGTCCTATGAGCTGTGGATGCTGCCGGACGGCTCGGCGCCGGTCTCCATGGGCGTGCTGGACGGGACCAATGTCGTCACCATCGACGCACGCCGCCTGATCGGCCCCAACGGCGAAACCCGCAGCCTGGCCATCAGCCTCGAACCGCGCGGCGGCTCCCCGACCGGCGCGCCCACAGGCCCGGTTATCGCCAGCGGGGCTCTGGAAGCGGTCTGAGCGGGATTGGCGGGGCTGTCAGTCAACCGCCAGATTATCTCGGCGCCCTTCCGCGGGAGGCAACCTCAGGGGCGGGCGGCGCTGCCGCCTCTCTCCAGAGCGAGAGGAAATGCGCCCGGGTCAAACGGTCTTCGGAGACGAGCAGGCCCGGTCCCACGCGGATCGCACGCCGTGGAACCGAACGGCTGAGCAGGGGAGGAGCGCCCGCGTCGAGACGCGCCGGCGTGATGTGCCTCTGGGCCAGCCGTTCCTGACCGGCCCGGGACAACAGAAAGTCCAGAAACACCCTTGCAGCAGCAGGATGCCGGGCCGTGCTGGGGATCATGGCGATCCGGGACATCACCAGCGTATAGTCCTGCGGCATGATAACGCCGAGATCGGGCTGGTTCGGCAGCTCGTCGAGGGCGTAGGAGCCGGCGATATTGTACCCGATCGCGGCCCTGCCCGCCGAAACCTCGCGCAGAATGTCTTCGGCGGAGGTGTAGAGGTCCAGCCGGTCACGTCCCATGGCCTGGACCAGACGCCAGATTTCGCTGGAGGCCTGGGCGTCCTGCGACAGATAGAGATAACCGACCGCAGATTGTGCAGGGTCATAGGTGGCGACGACGCGCTGTCCCGCAGCGGCGTCGGACTCAAGGAAGCGGCGCAGGGCGACGTGGCTGTCGGGAACCTGGTCAGCGGCGATCAGCTTCTTGTTATAGACGATGACGATCGGCTCCGCGGTGACACCCCAGGCCTGGTCCTTCCACTTGGCCCAGTCGGGCAGGTGAGGGGCTTCAGGAGAGGCGTAGGCCATCGCGTAGCCGTCGTTGACCAGCTTGATCTGCAGATCCATCGCGGAACTCCACAGCAGGTCCGCCGTGCCGTTTCCGGCCTTGGCCGCGCGGAGAAAATCGGCCTGCAGATCGCCGCCGTGCAGATCGGTGTAGGTGACCTTGATCCGGGGATGCAGTCGGCGAAAGTCGGCGAGCAGCTCCTGAACCCGGTCGCTGTCGGTTGTCGACCAGATCTCGACGGCGCCTTCGCGATCGGCCGCTGCTGTGAAGTCTTCGCGCGTCACCATCGGCACGACGATCCATGCCGCCAGCGCCGCTACGACGACGCCGACGGCGATGAGGGGCGCCAGCAGTGACCGCGTCATAGGCAAGGGTATCGACGTCTCCCGGATTCTCGATCGTTCGTCGAGATATCGCCAGCCGCAGAGTTCGCCCTATAGTCCCGACGAGTCAACGCAGGGGCAGATACAGGTCGTGGCGAGAATTCTGCTGGTTGAGGACGATGAATCGCTGGCGCGAGGACTGGCGGCCACCCTCCGGACCGCGGGATACACGATCGACATCGCCATGGACGGCGAAGCCGCCTGGGTGATGGCCTCAGATGAGCCCTATGCCCTCATCACCCTGGATCTCGGCTTGCCCGCGATGTCGGGACTGGACGTTCTCCGCAAGCTGCGTTCAGCGGGAAACAAGACCCCGGTCCTCATCCTGACGGCCCGGGACGCCCTGGAGGACAGACTGACCGGGCTGGATTCCGGCGCCGACGACTACATGCTCAAACCCTTCGAACCCAGCGAACTGGAAGCCCGGATCCGGGCCTTGTTGCGTCGCGCCCGCGGCGACGCGGACGCTGTCGTGACGATCGGCAAACTGGTCATCGACGCCGTCCGCGCCACCGTGGAGATCGACGGCCGTCCAATCGATCTGCGGCGACGCGAGTGGGCGGTCCTGGAACGGCTTGCCGCGCGTGTGGGCAAGGTCGTGGACAAGGAGCGGCTGACGTCAGAGGTGTTCGGCTATGACGAGGCCGTCGCTCCCAACGCCATCGAGGTCTATGTCGCGCGCCTGAGACGCAAGCTGGAGCCCGACGGCCCGCGCATCCGCACGATCCGCGGCCTGGGCTATGTGCTGGAGGTCCCGTGACCGCGGGCGGAGCGACCGTCAAACGTCACGCACCGTCACTGTCTTCGCGCATGTTGCGCGGCATGGTGGTTCCGGTGATGTCGCTGGCCCTGATCCTCGGGATCGGAGCCGCGTGGGTCATCAATCAATCGGTGCAGGCGGTCAACGACCGGATCCTGAGCGCGGCGTCACGCGCGATCATCGATTCCCTGACGGTCGAGGATGGGGCGATCGGCCTGAACCTGTCGCCGGCCATCTTTGGCATGCTGGAAGACGCGGCCCGGGACAATGTCTACTACAGCGTGCGCCATGACGGAAAAATCCTGACCGGCTATGCCGATCTGCCGAATGTCGCGCCGCCGGATCTGGGCGATACCCGTGTGGTCTTCGGCGACGCGGTCTATCTCGGCAAGCCCGTGCGCATCGTCGCCGAGGCGCGACGACTGCCCCAGATCAACGGCGTCGTGATCGTCCAGGTGGCGGAGACTCTCGGGGCCCGACAGCGCATTTCCCACCGTCTGCTCGGCGGGCTCATCGTCCTTGAGCTGGTGCTCATGGGCGCCACCCTGGCGCTGTTGCCTCTGGCGATCCGCTGGGGACTGCGCCCGCTACATCGGGTTCAAAGCGAGATGGATCGTCGCGCGGCGTCGGATCTCGCGCCCCTCTCGCTCGATCAGGTGCCCACCGAACTGCAGGATCTCGTAGGCGCCTTCAACGCCATGCTCGCGCGACTGGATTCCGCGATCATCGGAATACGACGCTTCACTGCCGACGCGTCGCACCAGATGCGGACGCCGCTGTCTATCCTGCGCACCCACATCTCCCTGCTGCGGCAGGCGCGCCCCGGAAGCGCGGAGGCCGGGCAGTCGATCGAGGATATCAGCCAGGCCAGCGACAGACTTCAGCATCTGATCGTCCAGCTGCTGGCCCTGGCGAGGGCTGACAGCGCGGATCAGTCGCGGGTCGACGTATCAGCCGTGGACCCCAATGAGGTGGCCGCCGTCGCCGCGGCCGAACACGCCATGGCCGCGGTGCGCGCCGGCATCGACTTCACATTCGAACGCCTGCCAGGCGCGCGGCCGGTGTCGACCAACCAGATGCTGGCCGTCGAGATGATCGGCAACCTCATCGACAATGCGATCAAGCATAACCGGGAAGGGGGGCAGGTCTGGGTCGGGCTGGAAAACACCGACGCCGGCGTCAGGGTGATTGTTCAGGACGACGGTCCCGGCATTCCACCGGACAAGCGCGCGACTGTCTTCGGGCGCTTCGCCCGGCTGCACAGGAATCCGGCTCTTGGCAGCGGGCTGGGGCTGTCCATCGTCGATTCACTGGCGCGCGCCATCGGCGCGGAGGTCGAGCTTGACGCCGGGCCGTCGGGCTCCGGGCTCCGCGCCACCGTCACTTTCGCCGCTGTGATCGTCTCCGCGGAGTCCGTGCGTCGGTGACAGCGTCATGACAGGTTCGCAGGGCAAATGAGCGGCAGACGGCCCGGCATGTACCGGTCCGCGCTTCGGGAGGAACGATGCTGAAACCTGCAAACCCGCCGACGGCCCAGGCCGCGCCGGTCAAGACCGCGTCTTCCACACGGGCCCCGCGCTGATGACCGGTCCGGACTACGGTTTGCTGTCACTGATCGCCTTCGCGATGGTGGCGACCTTCATGACCCTGATCATGACCAAGCGCATGTCTGCGCTGATCGCCCTGATCCTCGTTCCGACCGCCTTCGCCATCCTTTCGGGCTTTGCGGCGGGTCTGGGCGACATGATGATGGCGGGGGTCAAGGATCTGGCCCCCACCGGCGTGATGCTGGTCTTCGCCATTCTCTATTTCGGGCTGATGATCGACGTCGGTCTGTTCGACCCGCTGATCAAGCTGATCGTGCGGCTGGTCGAGGGCGATCCCGTCCGGATCCTGATGGGAACGGCGATTCTGGCGCTGGTCGTGTCTCTCGATGGCGACGGCGCGACGACCTACATGATCACCATCGCGGCCATGCTCCCCCTGTATCGGCATATGAAGATGGACCCCCGCATGCTGGCCTGTGTGGTCATCATGAGCGGCGGGGTCATGAACCTGCTCCCCTGGGGCGGCCCGACGGCCCGGGTCATGAGCGTGCTCAAGCTCGACGCCGGGGCCATCTTCGTGCCCCTGATCCTGCCGATGGCCCTGACCGCCGTCTGGGTCCTGTTCGTCGCCTACCGCTTCGGAATCCACGAACGCAACCGCCTGGCCAAGCTGCCGCCCGAAGCCGTTGATGAGGACGCCAGCGGCGAAACCATTCTGGCTGAAGACGAAGAGAGCCATCCCGAGGCGCGGCGTCCCAGACTGATCTGGGTCAATCTCGCGCTGACCGTCGCCCTGATGGTCGCTCTGGTTATCGGTATCATGCCGCTGGCGGTCCTGTTCATGCTGGCCTTCGCCGTCGCGATGATGATCAACTTCCCATCCCTGGCCGACCAGCGTGACCGGCTGACCGCCCATGCCGGCAACGCTCTGGCCGTCGGCGGGCTGATCTTCGCGGCCGGGATCTTCACCGGCATCCTTTCGGGCACCCATATGGTCGACGCCATGGCCATGACCGTGACCTCGAACATCCCGCCGGCCCTGGGTCCCTATCTCGCGCCCATCACGGCGATGATCAGCGCGCCCTTCACCTTCTTCATCTCCAATGACGCCTTCTATTTCGGAATGCTGCCGATCCTGGCGCAGGCCGGTGCGCAATACGGCATCAGCGCGGAGGAGATGGGACGCGCGGCTCTGGTGGGGCAGCAGATCCATCTGCTCAGCCCCCTGGTCGCCTCGACCTATCTGCTGGTGGGCATGGTGGGGATCGAGATGGGCGAGCATCAGCGCTTCACCCTGAAATGGGCGTGCGGGTCGTTCGTCGTCTTCTTCCTGGCGTCGCTGCTGCTGGGGGTCTTCCCCTTGTATTCGACACCTTGAATCGAGCGGGGGCGGCGCGCGACTGGCTGGTCCTGGGCGGCGCGTCCGTCGCCCTGGCCCTGTGTCTCGATCTGTTGCTGCTCCCAGCCGCCTGGCTGTTGGGGCCGATGCTCGTCGCGATCGGCCTGGCCGCCGGCGGTATGCGGTTGAAGCCGCCCGAGAGCCTGTCGGTCATCGCCCAGGCCCTGGTCGGATGTCTGATCGCCCACGCCATCACGCCGGGAATCTTCCTCACCCTTGCCCGGGACTGGGCCTTGTTTCTGGCGACGACCGTGGCGACCATTCTCGCCAGCGGACTACTGGGCTATCTGCTCGCGCGCTGGCGTGTGGTGCCGGGTACGGTCGCGATCTGGGGATCGTCACCGGGCGGCGCGACAGCGATGGTGATCCTCGCCCAGGCCTGGGGCGCCGATGCCCGGCTGGTCGCGGTGATGGTCTATCTACGGGTGGTGATGGTCGCCGGTCTCGCTTCGGTCGTCGCCCTTGTTTTCACCGGACATGTCGCGCGCCAGCCCTTGATCGCCGGCTGGTCACAGGGGCTGGCCCTGGACACGCTTGGACTGTCCGCAGCGGTTGTTGCGGCCGGCATCCTGCTCGGCCGGTGGCTGCGGATTCCCGCCGGAGCGCTGATCTGCACGATGGCGCTCGGCGCCTTTCTCAACCTGACGGACATCGCGCGAGTGGATCCGCCCCGTCTGGCGATGATTCCCGCCTATGCCCTGATCGGCTGGCGCATCGGCCTCGGTTTCACCCGTGAGACCTTGTTGCTGTCGGCGCGCGCCCTGCCGCGCCTCGCGCTCGCCAGCGCCGTGCTGCTCGCTTTCGGCGGCGCCATGGCGGTTTTGCTTGTACGGTTCACCGGGATTGATCCTCTGACGGCCTATCTGGCCACCAGCCCGGGCGGCATGGATGCGATCGCCGTCATCGCCTCATCCAGCGCCGCGGATGCGCCCTTCGTCATGGCGCTTCAGGTGGTGCGCTTCCTGGTCATCATGATGGTCGGTCCGTGGCTCGCCGTGCGCCTCGCAAAGTATGCTTCAGATGATCATCAGCGGTGACAGGTTGGTGACAGGAAAGCAGGCCTAACGTTGCAATGTCGGCCACAAGGACCGGCATCGAAAAAGAAGAACTAGGGAGGCACTACAATGACCATTCGTGGGGAAACGACGCCGCATGCCTTGAGCCCGCGCCGTCGCCGCCCATTGTCCGAAGGTTGCTCGCAACTGGCGATCTCGGCTGCGGCGCTGGCATGCCTTCTCACCCTGACGTCTCCGGCCGTCGCCCAGACCGCTCTCCCGGAACCCTCGCAGGACGCCCAGGCGACCGATGAAGCGACGACGGTGGAAGAGATCATCGTCACGGGGTCGCGGATCGCTCGCCGCGACTATCAGTCCTCCAGCCCGATCGTCACCGTCGGCGAGGAAGTTCTCTCTTCGGCCGGGCAGCCCACGCTCGACCGGGCGATCGGCCAGTTGCCCCAGTTCGCCGCGGCCCAGGGCGTGTCACAGGTCGGCGACGTCCAGGCCCGGACCGGCTTCTCGGGCGGCCAATCCTATTCAGACCTTCGCGGTCTGGGTTCCAACCGCTCGCTGGTGCTGCTCGACGGCCGCCGCCTCGTCGCCCAGAACCCCAACGGCTCCATCGATCTGAACACCATCCCGACCTCGATGATCGGCACTGTCGAGGTCATCACCGGCGGCGCCTCGGCGGCCTATGGCTCGGACGCCATCGCCGGCGTCGTGAACTTCAAGCTCCGGAGCCACTTCAACGGCGTGGAGCTCAGCTACCGCCGCGGCGGCACCACCCAGGGCGACGGCGCCACCAATCAATTCACGGCCGTCATCGGGTCCGACTTCGCCGATGACCGCGGCAGCGCGATTCTGGCCTATGAATACGCCGATCGCGAAGGCGTGTCGGGCTCGACGCGACCCTTCTTCCAGAACATCCGTCTGCTGGCGCGGCCGCCGGAAGGCCTGATCGAGGCCGGCCAGTTCGGCGGCTCCCAGCCGACCATCGCGGCCGTCAACGCCATTCTCGCGACCTATCCGGGCACGACGCCCATCAGCGGAACCGGTCTCTACACGGGCGCCATCGGCGTCAATACCGACGGCACCATCTTCACGACCCTGGCCGGCTCGAACTGCGTGCAGAACTACCGTGGCCTGGATCAGGGGCTGGTCGGGCTGGGCATCACCAACAACTGCCGCCAGGTCTCGGTCGCCCTCGGCAACTACTTCTCGGTGCAGGTTCCGCTCGAGAAGCATAATGCGATGGCCAAGTTCGACTATCGCCTGACCGACGACATCACCGCCTACAGCCTGTTCAACTTCATGCATTCCAGCGGGTTCGACAGCTCGGCGCCGGGTTCGTCCGGCCCCGGGAAGTACTTCCGCGTCCCCGTCAACAGCCCCTTCATCACCGGCAACCCCGCGATGCAGGCCCTGCTGGCCTCCCGGCCCGGCCCCTCCGGCGCGCCGCTCAATCTGACCAAGCTGCTGGCCTTCGCCGGCAACCGGGAGCAGACCTTCGACTACAACGTCTACCAGGCCGTCGCCGGTCTGCGCGGGGCTGTCCCGGGCACGCCGTGGAACTTTGACGTCTACGGCTCCTTCGGCCGGACCGACTACGCCAACGTCCAGTTCAATGACGTCTCCAAGGCCGCCTTCCAGACGATCATGGACGGCACCGCCAACTACACCAGCACCGCCGGCAACTGCGTCGGCTTCGCGTATAATCCGTTCGGCAACGTCCCGCTGAGCGCCGCCTGCCGCCAGTACGCGGTGCGCAACAACCACAACTCCAGCATCACCGAACAGAAGGTCTTCGAAGCTTCGATCACGGGTCCGCTGTACACCCTGCCGGCGGGCGACCTGAGCTTCGCCCTGGGCGTCGACTACCGCAGCAACAGCTTCGACTATCAGCCGGACTCGGCTCTGGCGCGTGGCGACACGCCCTCGTTCGACTCGTCGGTGCCCACCGGCGGGACCCAGACGGTGAAGGAGGTGTTCGGCGAGCTTTCGATCCCGCTATTCCAGGACTGGATCCTGGGGAACAGCGCCACCCTCGATCTGGGCTATCGCTATGCCGACTACACCGGCTTCGGCGGCGTCAGCGCCTACAAGGCCGACCTCAGCTGGAAGCCGATCGACTCCCTGCTGCTCCGTGGCGGTTTCCAGCACGCCATTCGCGCGCCCAGCCTCGGCGAGCTTTATGCGCCGACCATCACGGGTTCGAACGCGATCGGCGCGCCGCCGACCTCCGGCGACCCCTGCGACAGCCGCAGTGTCTATCGCACGGGGGCGAACGCCTCCCAGGTCCAGGCCCTGTGCCTCGCCCAGGGCGTGCCCGCAGCCCTCTATCCGACCTATGTCTATACCAATGACACGGTCTTCGGATCGTCGGGCGGAAACCCCAATCTGACGCCTGAGAATGCGGACAGCTATACGATCGGCGCGGTCTATTCGCCGAAGTTCGACAGCCCGCTGTTCCAGTCGTTCAATCTGTCGATCGACTATTACAACATCAGCATCAGCGACGCGATCGGCAACCTGGCGCTGACCACGATCATCCCGCGCTGCTTCAACAGCGACGGGGTCAGCAACCCGACCTACTCGACCAGCAACGTCTTCTGTCAGCAGTTCAGCCGGGACAGCAGCTCCGGCGCCATCTCCTTCGCTCGTGAAGGGGCGCTGAACATCGCGACCTATGAGACGGACGGCATCGACGCCCAGGTCGACTGGGGTTTCCCGCTTGAGGCCCTGGGCCTGTCGCCCAGCTGGGGTTCGGTGCGGCTGCACTCGACGGTGACCTATCTGCTCGGCTTCAATGTGGCCTCGCTGCCGGGCTCGCCGGTCCTCGACTATGCGGGCAGTATCGGCAACTCGTCGGTCAGCCCGCAGATCGCCCACCCCGAGTGGAAGGCCAACACCTCGATCGGCTACACCAACGGGCCGTTCACGATCAGCGCGACGTGGCGCTACATCGACGCCATGATCCATCAGGACAAGGTCGCCAACCCGGCCTCGGCGACGCCCGGCGTGCCGTCGTACAGCTACTTCGACCTGAACGCGGCCCTGCATCTGAATGACCGGTACGACTTCACCGCCGGCTTCACCAACATCACCGATGAAGCCCCGCCGTTCGTCAGCGGCCAACCGCTGACGACGGACTCCGGCACCTACGACATCATCGGCCGGACCTTCTTCGTCGGCGTCAAGGCGCGCTTCTAACTCCCCCACGCGCTTGACGGGCCGGGGCCGTCGCCGGAGAGAACGAACATGCGAATTCTCGTTCTGCCCGGCGACGGTATCGGACCCGAAATCACGGCCGCCACACTCGAGGTGCTGGCGGCCGTCGATCGTTCCATGGACCTCGGCCTCGACATCGAGATCGCCGGGATCGGGCTGGCCAGCCTGGCGACCCAGGGAACGACCCTGCCGCCCGCGGTGCTGGCGCGTGTGCCCGAGGTGGATGGCGTCATCCTCGGTCCGGTGTCCCACTACGACTATCCGCCCGTCGACCAGGGCGGTCCCAATCCCTCGGGCGTCCTCCGGACACGGTTCGCCCTCGGGGCCAACATCCGGCCCTGCCGGAGTCGCCCCGGGCTTTCACGATATGCAGAGATGGACCTCGTGATCGTGCGTGAGGCGACGGAAGGCTTCTACGCCGACCGCAACATGTTCGCCGGGGTCCCCGAGTTCATGACCGATCCGGACACCGCCCTGTCGGTCAGAAAGATCACCGCCGCCGCCAGCCGCCGGGTCGCGCGGGCCGCCTTCGAGCTCGCACGCGGACGGCGCTGCAAGGTCACGGCCGTTCACAAGGCCAATGTCTTGAAGATGACCGACGGCCTGTTCCTGCGCGAGGTCCGATCGGTCGCGGCCGACTATCCCGATGTGACCCTGGATGAGGTCATCGTCGATGCGGCGGCGGCCCTGCTGATCCGCGATCCGGGCCGGTTCGACGTCATGGTCACCACCAATATGTTCGGCGACATCCTGTCGGATCAGGCCTCAGAACTGGCCGGCGGCCTCGGCCTCGGCGGCTCGCTGAACGTCGGGGAGGAGGTCTGCGTCGCCCAGGCCCAGCATGGCTCGGCGCCCGATATCGCGGGAACCGGAACGGCGAATCCAACCTCGCTCATCCTCTCGGCCGCGATGCTTCTGGACTGGCGTGGGCGGCGGGACGGAGATGACCGCCTCTGCTCGGCGGCGCGGCGGATCGACCGGGCGCTCGATCAGGCCCTCGCGGATGCGGGCGCCCGCACCCCCGACGTGGGCGGGCAGGGGACCACGAAGGCTTTCGTAGCCGCGGTGATCGCGGCGCTGGACAGCCTTCCATCCTGAGAGGGTGAGGGTTCGGCGGAATCTTCAGCACGGGCCGGCGCACCGGCGTTTCGCGACACCGCCTCCGCTTCGAGGCCGAAGCGGACTGTTTCCCCTGCCGCTTCATGCCTCGGGTCGTCCGCCTGCCGGAGGACTTTCGGAATGGGCACGCGCCCGATCGCCGCGAGAATCCTTTGCCCCCTTGGGGCCTATGAATCCGGATTTTGGTTCTTCTTCAAGGATTTCGCTGTGATGGCGCCGATGATCAGGAGATAAGCCATCAGCCGGAGCAGATAGAAGGGGCTTTGCTCCTCTTTGGGAATTTGCAGGAGCGCGGTCAGGCAGGGCGTCGCCGCCATCAGCAGGAAGGCGGCGGAGAAGGCGAGGAACAGGCCGTCCCGCGTTCTCTGCCAGAACTTCAGGAAGAACAGGCTCGCCAGGGCATAGCCCATGACGATCGCGCCCGGCGCCAGGGCGTTCATCGCTCGCTCTCCCAGATGAAGCCGTAGAGCAGGGTGGCGACGGCGGCCAGGGCGCTGATCTGACGGGCGAGGGTGAAGTCGATGTCCGCGAAGACCACCATGTCCAGAACCACGAACAGATTGTTGAGCGCCAGCAGGGCGAAACAGATCGCGCTCCAGAACAGCAAGGGCTGGCGGCTCGTCCACCAGGCGCGGCTGAGCAAGACCGCACACGCCGTGCTGGCGAGCAGGCACAGGCCATAAACGATCTGTGGACCTGATCCGATCACGTCTTCTTTCCCCCAAGGCGGAAGGCGTTCGCAAAGGTCGCGAGCGAATCAGTCCGGCGTCGGATGATCGCGTTGACGACCGAGACCGGACGGTCACGGTAGGTCGCTTCGATCGCCACGCAAAGGGCGTCGATCGACGCGGGCGGCGCGTATCGCCAGGCCGCGCCCTCCGAAACCACAACCCCGGCACGCTCGAGGGACCTGAGGTTTTCCGCCACGATCTGATCGCTGGCGCGCAAGGTCGAGATCAGGGCCTCCGACGTCCATCCGCGCCCGGCTTCGCTGCGCATCAGGATCATCAGGTCGAGCGCCCAGACGGACGGAATCGCGGCGTCGATGAAAGAGATCAGGTCGTCGCCGAGGGTGTTTGAAGCCACTGGGCCTTTCCGGTGTCGCCGCGTTTTCGGCATCGGGTTCAGCGGCGAGAAGCTAGCGAGTCCGGTCCGCAGCGCAACCCGTGAAGTTTTCGCCGGCGTACGGAACCCGACGGCGGGTTAGCGGGTTTGTTTGGGTTGGTTGGGGCTTACGGGGACAGCGCTACATTCAGGTCGGGCTTCGGAGCGGAGACGCGCCGATCGTCGTGTCCCACGTGTTCGCTGCTTGCGGGTTCAGGCCGATTTCCGGGCCCCGGCCCTGTCTGTAGTGAGCGCATGATGACCGCTGCCGCCGTGGCTCAACCGACCCTCGATAACCGCCAGCTTCTCGCCGCGCTTCGGGCGTTCCGGCGCGGGGATTTTTCCGTCCGGCTGCCGGACGATCTCACCGGAATGGACGGCGATCTGGCCGAGGCCTTCAACGACGTCGTTGAGCTGAACGACGGAATGAGCAGGGAGTTCAATCGACTCGGCGAAATTGTGGGGCGGCAAGGCAAGATCAATCATCGGGCCAAGGTCGCGGGCGCGACCGGATCCTGGGCCGCCAGCGTCGACGCGGTGAACACCCTGATCGCCGACATGGTTCACCCGACCGCCGAAATGGCCCGGGTGATCGGCGCCGTGGCCAAGGGCGACCTGTCGCAGACCATGGATCTGGAGAACGAGGAACAGCCCCTGCGCGGCGAGTTCCTGCGCATCGGCCGGGTCGTGAACACCATGGTGGGCCAGCTCGGCTCCTTCGCCTCCGAAGTGACGCGGGTGGCGCGCGAGGTCGGCACCGAGGGCAAGCTGGGCGGTCAGGCGAACGTGAAGGGCGTCGCCGGCACCTGGAAGGACCTGACCGACAATGTGAACTTCATGGCCGCCAACCTGACGGGTCAGGTGCGTAACATCGCCGAGGTGACCACCGCCGTCGCCAACGGCGACCTGAGCCGCAAGATCACCGTGGACGTGAAGGGCGAGGTGCTGGAGCTCAAGAACACCATCAACACCATGGTGGACCAGCTCAACTCCTTCGCCTCCGAAGTGACCCGGATGGCGCGCGAGGTCGGCACCGAGGGCAAACTCGGCGGTCAGGCGAACGTGAAGGGCGTCGCCGGCACCTGGAAGGACCTGACCGACAATGTGAACTTCATGGCGGCCAACCTGACGGGTCAGGTGCGCAACATCGCCGAAGTCACCACCGCGGTGGCCAAGGGCGACCTGTCCAAGAAGATCACCGTCGACGTGAAGGGCGAAATCCTCGAACTCAAGTCCACCATCAACACGATGGTCGATCAGCTGAACGCCTTCGCCTCGGAAGTGACCCGGGTGGCGCGCGAGGTCGGCACCGAGGGCAAGCTGGGCGGCCAGGCGCGGGTGGAAGGCGTCGGCGGCACCTGGAAGGATCTGACCGACAACGTCAACCTGATGGCCGACAACCTGACGGGTCAGGTGCGTAACATCGCCGAGGTCACGACCGCCGTGGCCAAGGGCGACCTGTCCAAGAAGATCACGGTGCAGGTCCGCGGCGAGGTGCTGGAGCTCAAGGACACCATCAACGTCATGGTGGACCAGCTGAACGCCTTCGCCTCGGAAGTGACGCGGGTGGCCAAGGAGGTCGGCACCGACGGCAAGCTGGGCGGTCAGGCCCAGGTGGAGGGCGTCACCGGCGCCTGGAAGGACCTGACCGACAACGTCAACCTGATGGCCGACAACCTGACCGGTCAGGTGCGTAACATCGCCGAGGTCACGACCGCCGTGGCCAACGGCGACCTTTCCAAGAAGATCACCGTCGACGTGAAGGGTGAAATTCTTGAGCTCAAGTCGACCATCAACGTCATGGTGGATCAGCTCAACTCCTTCGCGTCCGAAGTCTCGCGGGTGGCGCGGGAAGTCGGCACCGAGGGCAAGCTGGGCGGTCAGGCGAACGTCCGGGGCGTCGGCGGGGCCTGGAAGGATCTGACCGACAACGTGAACTTCATGGCGGCGAACCTGACGGGCCAGGTGCGCAACATCGCCGAGGTGACGACCGCCGTCGCCAACGGGGACCTGTCCAAGAAGATCACCGTCGACGTGAAGGGCGAGATCCTGGAGCTGAAATCGACCATCAACGTCATGGTGGACCAGCTGAACGCCTTCGCCTCGGAAGTGTCGCGGGTGGCGCGCGAAGTGGGGACCGAAGGCAAGCTCGGTGGTCAGGCGCAGGTGACCGGCGTCACCGGCACCTGGAAGGACCTGACCGACAACGTCAACTCCATGGCCGACAACCTGACGGGTCAGGTGCGTAACATCGCCGAGGTGACCACCGCCGTCGCCAACGGCGACCTGTCCAAGAAGATCACCGTGGACGTGAAGGGCGAGATCCTGGAGCTGAAATCCACGATCAACACCATGGTCGACCAACTGAACGCCTTCGCCTCCGAAGTGACCCGCGTGGCGCGCGAGGTCGGCACCGAGGGCAAGCTGGGCGGCCAGGCGAACGTGAAGGGCGTCGCCGGCACCTGGAAGGACCTGACCGACAATGTGAACTTCATGGCCGGCAACCTGACCGGTCAGGTGCGCAACATCGCCGAAGTGACGACCGCGGTGGCCAAGGGCGACCTGTCCAAGAAGATCACCGTCGACGTGAAGGGCGAAATCCTGGAGCTGAAGAACACCATCAACGTCATGGTGGACCAGCTGAACGCCTTCGCCTCGGAAGTGACGCGGGTGGCCAAGGAGGTCGGCACCGAGGGCAAGCTGGGCGGGCAGGCGCGGGTGGAAGGCGTCGGCGGCACCTGGAAGGACCTGACCGACAATGTGAACTCCATGGCCGCCAACCTGACCGGTCAGGTGCGCGGCATCGCCGACGTCGTGACCGCGGTGGCCAACGGCGACCTCAAACGCAAGCTGACCGTCGACGCCAAGGGCGAGATCGCCTCCCTGGCCGACACCATCAACGGCATGATCGAGACCCTCGCCATCTTCGCCGACCAGGTCACCAACGTGGCGCGCGAGGTGGGCATCGAAGGCAAGCTGGGCGGCCAGGCGCGGGTGCCCGGCGCCGCGGGCCTGTGGCGCGACCTGACCGACAACGTGAACCAGCTGGCCGGCAATCTGACGACCCAGGTCCGAGCCATCGCCGAGGTCTCGACCGCGGTGACCAAGGGCGAGCTGACCCGGTCCATCACCGTCGAGGCCTCGGGCGAGGTCGCGGCGCTGAAGGACAACATCAACGAGATGATCCGCAATCTGAAGGATCAGACGCTGAAGAACACCGAGCAGGACTGGCTGAAGACCAACCTCGCCCGGTTCACCCGCATGCTGCAGGGCGAGCGCGACCTGGCCACGGTGTCGAACATGGTGCTGTCAGAGCTGGCGCCGCTGATCAACGCCCAGCACGCGGTCTTCTATGTCTCCGACCGGGACGCCGAGGAGGAGCCGATCCTGGTGCTCGCCGCCGCCTATGCCTCGACCGAGCGGGAGCTGCTGTCCAAGACCTTCCGGATGGGGCAGAGCCTGATCGGCCAGTGCGCCAAGGAGAAGGAGCGCATCCTTCTGACCAATGTGCCGCAGGACTACATTCGGGTGGCCTCAGGCCTGGGCAGCGCCGCGCCCCTGAACATCATCGTCCTGCCGGCCCTGTTCGAAGGCGAGGTCAAGGCGGTGATCGAGCTGGCCACCTTCGGCGAGTTCTCCGAGACCCACCAGTCCTTCCTGAGCCAGCTGATGGAGTCGATCGGGATCGTTCTGAACACCATCGCGGCGAACATGCGCACCGAGGGGCTGCTGTCCCAGTCGCAGCTGCTGACCGCCGAGCTTCAGGTCCAGCAGGGCGAACTCAAGACCACCAACGACCGGCTGGAGCAGCAGGCGGCCTCCCTGCGTCAGTCCGAGGAACTGCTCCGCGCCAAGCAGGAGGAACTGCAGCAGTCCAACGCCGAGCTGGAAGACAAGGCGATCCTGCTGTCGACCCAGAACAAGCAGGTGGAAGCCAAGAACCGGGAGGTCGAACAGGCCCGTTTCGCGCTGGAGGAAAAGGCCGAACAGCTGGCCCTGACGTCGAAATACAAGTCCGAGTTCCTGGCCAATATGAGCCACGAGCTGCGCACGCCGCTGAACAGCCTGCTGATCCTGTCCAAGATGCTGAGCGAGAACACGCAAGGCAATCTGACGCTCAAACAGGTCGAGTTCGCCAAAAACATCCACGCCGCCGGCTCGGACCTGCTGGGCCTGATCAACGACATTCTCGACCTGTCCAAGATCGAGTCCGGCACCGTCACCCTGGACGTCAGCGACACCCCGTTCGCCTCCCTGCGCGAGCAGATGCAGCGGACCTTCGCCCAGCTGGCGCAGGACAAGAAGCTGGACTTCACGATCGACATCGACCCGACCCTGCCGGCCTCGATCTACACCGACGACAAGCGCCTGCGGCAGGTCATCAAGAACCTGCTGTCGAACGCCTTCAAGTTCACGGCGGCGGGGTCCGTGGCTCTGCGCGTCGCCCGGGTCGAGAGCGGCTGGACGCCCGGCAACGAGCATCTGGCGGCTGCCGACAGCGTCGTCGCCTTCTCAGTCCAGGACAGCGGCATCGGCATTCCGGAAGACAAGCAACGGATCATCTTCGAGGCCTTCCAGCAGGCCGACGGCACCACCAGCCGCAAATACGGCGGGACCGGCCTGGGTCTTTCCATCAGCCGCGAGATCACCCGCACCCTCGGCGGCGAGCTGAAGGTCGAAAGCGAGCCCGATCAGGGCAGCGTCTTCACCCTGTACCTGCCGCTGGCCTTCACCCCGGCCCTGGCCCAGGCTCCATCGACCCGCGAGCCGATGAAACAGGTCACGGTCCGCAGCGCGCCCGCCGAAATGGTCGAGGACGTGGTCGAGCCGGTCACCGACGACCGCGAGACCCTGTCGCCCGAGGATGCGGTGGTGCTGATCGTCGAGGACGATCCGCGCTTCGGGTCGATCCTGCTCGCGCTCGCCCACGACTGCGGCTTCAAGGGCGTGATCACCCGCGAAGGGATCACGGCGGCGTCGCTCGCCCTACGGTATGCGCCACAGGCCATCATGCTCGACGTCGGCCTGCCCGACATGGACGGGTTGGCGCTGCTCGACCTGCTGAAACGGACCCCCGAGACGCGCCACATCCCGGTGCATGTCATCTCCGCCGACGATCAGGCCGGGCTTGGTCTGGCCATCGGCGCCTTCGGCTTCACCGCCAAGCCGGTCGATCGGGAAGGCGTGGTCGCCGGCCTCGATGAGGTTCGCCGCTTCGTGGCGACGTCGGAGCGGCGTCTGGTCCTTGTCGGCAAGGGCGCCGAGGCGGTCGCGACGCTGGAGGCGGGCTTCGGCGCCGTCACCCGCGTTGCGCGCCTCAAGGACCTGGCCAAGCTGCCGGCCCTGCCCAGCGACAGTCTGGTGATCGAGGTCGACGCCGCCTCGGTGGGCGAGCTGATCGACTATCTGAAGACGGCGGACCGTCCCGCGGTCGTCTATGCCGCCGGCGCCCTGTCGGCGGAGGACGAGCGTCGGCTGAGGCTGGCGGTGTTCGCGGGCTATCTGCGGCTGGCCCGGACGCCGGACCAACTGGTCGAACAGGCCACCCTCATGCTGCATGAGCCGACGGACCGGCTGTCGGACTCGGCCCGCGCGACCCTGGCCCAGACCCGCAAGGAGGACGCCATTCTCACGGGCCGAACCGTGCTGGTCATCGACGACGACATCCGGAACATCTTCTCGATGGCCAGCGCCCTCGAGGAGTTCGGCGTCGATCTCCACTATGCGGAGAGCGGTCGGGCCGGGATCGACCTCCTGCGTCAGCATCCCGAGGTCGACGTCGTTCTGGTCGACATCATGATGCCGGACATGGACGGCTATGAGACCATGAAGGAAATCCGCTCCCTGTCGAACTTCGCCAATCTGCCGATGATCGCCGTGACGGCCAAGGCCATGAAGGGGGACCGGCTGAAATGCATCCAGGCCGGGGCCTCGGACTATGTGTCCAAGCCGGTGGACATCGACTACCTGATCTCGGTGATGCGGGTGGCCATACAGCGCACCGACGCCACTCGCTTTGCGTCCCAGACCCTTATCGCCGCCCCCGAACCGGCAGCCGGCTAGGATGGAAACCCCGGACAAGCTCACGCTGCCGCCGCTTACGGCGAAGGTGCTCATCGTCGATGACGATGAGCGCAACGCCTTCGCCGCGACCGAGGCCCTGGCCTCGCTGGGGCATGAACTGATCATCGCCCGATCCGGCGAAGAGGCCCTGCGCTGCCTGCTGACCAACGAGTTCGCGGTCATCCTGCTCGACCTGCACATGCCCGGCATGGACGGCTACGAGACCGCCCGGCTGATCCGCGAGCATCCCCGCACGCGCGACACGCCCATCGTCTTCGTCACCGCCGTCTTCCGGGACGAGGCGCACATCTTCCAAGCCTATACGGCCGGCGCCGTGGACGTGGTCTTCAAGCCCGCCGATCCCTTCATCCTGCGCTCCAAGGTCTCGATCCTGGTCGACCTCTACCTCAAGACGCTGGAGATCCGCCGCCAGGCTGACCAGAGCCGCCGGCTGCTGGAGGAGAACGCCCGGGTCAGCGCGGAGAAGAGCGAGGCCGAGGCCGCCTTGAGACGCAGCCATGCGCGCCAGGACGCCATCCTCCAGTCGCTGCCGATCGTTTTCACCTCGCGCGCGCCGACGCACCCGTTCGGCGCCCTGTTCGTCAGCGACAGCATCACGCCGATGACGGGCTTCGCGCCGATGCGCTTCGTCGAGGAGCCCGAGATCGGTCTCGGCCGCATCCATCCGGACGACGTGGCGGCGGTCGCGGATTGCCTCATGGCGGCGTCGCAGACCGGCGCCTATGCCTGCGAATACCGGTGGCTCTGCGCCGACGGAAACTACCGCGTCTTCCTCGACCAGGGCGTCCTGGCCCCGCGCCATGACGGCGACGGGATGGAGATCATCGGCACTATCCTCGACGTCACCGACAGGCGGTCGCTGGAGGAACAACTCACCCAGGCGCGCAAGATGGAGGCGGTGGGCCAGCTGACCGGTGGTGTGGCGCACGACTTCAACAACCTGCTCACCGTCGTCCTCGGCAACGCCGACATCCTGCTGCGCCGGGGTCTCTCGGACGACAAGCAGACCCGACAGGTCGGCGCCATTCGCCAGGCCGCCGAGCGTGGCCAGACCCTGACGCGTCAGCTGCTCGCCTTCTCCCGCCGCCAGCAGCTCAACCCGGTCGTCGTCGAGCTCAACGGCCTGGTGCGGGACTTCGCCCCCCTGCTGCAGCAGGCGATCGGGGAGGGGGTGACGCTCGATCTCGGCCTGTCCGACGCTTCCGTATGCGCCCACGTCGATCCCAGCCATCTGGAAAACGCCCTGCTCAACCTGGCGGTCAATGCGCGCGACGCCATGGCGAGAGAGGGGACGCTGTCGATCCGGGTCGACGCCGGGACCGAGGCGACCCGGACGGAAGGCCGTGTTCTGATCACCGTCAGCGATACGGGGGCGGGCATGGCGCCCGAGGTCGCCGCACGAATTTTCGAGCCCTTCTACACCACCAAGGAGGTCGGTAAGGGCTCAGGCCTGGGCCTGTCTCAGGTCTATGGCTTCGTCCGTCAATCGGGCGGCGAGGTGACCGTGGACACGGCGCTGGACCGCGGCGCGGCCTTCACCCTCAGCCTGCCTCGCAGCGCCGAACGTGCGGAAAGCCGGGCGCAGGCGGAGCCCGAGACCTTGGTCGTGGCGTCGGAACGGGTGCTCATCGTGGAGGATGACCCCGAAGTGCTGAAACTGTGCGTCGACCTTCTGGAATCCCAGGGTTACCGTTGCGACACCGCCGCGAACGCCTCCGAGGCCCTGGATCGGCTGGACGCGTCCGGGCCCTACGACCTGCTGTTTTCCGATGTGGTCATGCCGGGTGGGGTCAACGGGATTCAGCTGGCCCGCAAGGCTGTCGAGCGGTTCCCGGAGATGCGAATTCTGCTGACCTCAGGATATGTGGGAGAGAATTCCCTGCAGGACGCGCACGAATTCGAGGTCATCGACAAACCTTATGAGCAGGTCGGACTGTCCCGTCGTCTGCGCCTCATGCTCGATGCGCAGCCCAGGAGGGCCGTGGCCTGAAGATTGCTACCGCTGAGAGCTTCGCCGCCACCTGAGCCGCGCGACTGCTCAAGGTCGTCTTCCTGGCGTCCGATCTGAAACGCACGATCTTGGATCGCGCTCAGTCCGACCTGTTGACGCTCAAAGGTTCTGGTGCGCAACGACCTACCGTTGGAATGTGGGCGCAGGCAGCGCATCGCGTCTGGCGACGGAAAGATTGGCGGACAGGGTGGGATTCGAACCCACGGTAGGCTTCCACCTACGGCGGTTTTCAAGACCGCTGCCTTAAACCACTCGGCCACCTGTCCATCCGGACGCACGCGGTGGGCTGGCCGCGTGGAGGAGGGGCTCCTTAGCAGTGAAAGCCCCGGTTAACCAAAACGGAAATTTCGTCGTCCACACTGAAGGCTCGGGATCGGCCCGAGACTTCCGGACGGACCATGCGGGCAGGATCGCTGAAAGGCGTCATAAGAGCGGCGGCGGTGGCGGCGGCGACCGCGACACTGGCGGCCTGCGCCGGCGTGCCCGGAATGGGGGCAGGGCGGCCGCGCATCCCCGTCATCACCGATCCGGCTCCGATCGTGAGCGGCACCATGCGGCCCTATCAGGTGCGTGGGCGCTGGTACCGGCCGATGAGCGACGCCAGGGGTTATGATGAGACGGGTCTGGCCTCCTGGTACGGTGACCAGTTCAACGGGCGGGCGACCTCGACCGGCGAGCGGTTCGACATGCATGCGCTGAGCGCCGCCCACAAGACCCTGCCGCTCCCGGCCCTGGTCGAGGTGACCAACGAGGCCAATGGCCGCTCCATCATCGTTCGCGTCAACGACAGGGGCCCCTTCGTTGACAACCGCATCATCGACCTGTCGCGCGGTGCGGCCGAAGAGCTGGACCTGCTCTCGCGCGGCGTCGGAGAGGTGAGGGTCCGCTATCTGGGCCCGGCCCCGCGCGGCGGCGGCACCGGGACCGGCGCCGGATACCAGATCGCCTCGAACGACCGTCCAACCCCGCAGCCCGAGCGCCGCGATGGCGACCGCTTCTGGGTTCAGGCCGGGTCCTTTTCCGACGCGACCCTGGCTCATCTGGCAGCCGAATCGCTGGGCGGGCGAGCCCGTGTGAACACCGCCTCGGTCGACGGTCAGCGCTACTTCCGGGTGCTGGTCGGACCGTGGGACGACGCCAATGCGGCCGAACGCGAGCGTCAGTCCATCATGGCGCGGGGCGTGCGCGACGCCCTTCTGGTGTCCGGACGCTGATTTCCACGGTCTGATCGCGGCGCCGGGCTTGTTGCGCCCGGGTCGCCCCGCCATCATGGGCCGGTGACCGCCCATCCCCGCGACCGTTTCGATCTTCAGCCCTCGCCCCAGGCCGAGGCCGCCTTCGAGGACGCCCGCCTGCGCGGCCGGCTGCACCACGCCTGGCTGCTGTGTGGGCCGGAGGGGGTCGGCAAGGCCACCTTCGCCTATCGCGCCGCCCGCCGCCTGCTGGGGGCCATGCCCGACCCGTCGCGCGGCATTCTCGGCGCCCGGCCCGATGATCCGGTGTCCAAACTGATCTCCGCCCAGGCCCACCCGGATATTCTGGTGCTGGAGAAGCTGGTCGAGAACGGCAAGACCAAGAAAACCATCTCGGTCGATCAGGCCCGCGACCTGCCCGAGTTCTTCTCCAAGAGCCCGTCCCAGGCCCAGGCCCGCGTCGCCATCATCGACGCCGCCGATGACCTGAATATCAATGCCGCCAATGCCTTGCTGAAGATTCTTGAGGAACCGCCGGAACATGGCGTGCTGCTGATGGTCACCCATGCCCCGGGCCGCCTGCTGGCCACCATCCGCTCACGCTGTCGCCGTCTGGCCTTTCCGGTCTGGTCGCAGCATGCGCTGGCCGAGCTGGTGCTGGATCGCTCCGGCGTCGACCCGGATGAGGCCGACCGCATCGCCGCCATGGCCGGGGGCTCGCCCGGTCAGGCCCTGGCCCTGAGCGCCGGCGCGACCTCCGAGGCCGACCAACTGGCGCGGCGCTGGGTGTCGGAGCCGTCGCTGGACCGGGCCGAGGCCTTGTCGGTCGCCGACGGCTTCCGGGGCGCCGAGGGCCAGGCGAAGTTCGACATGGTGCTGGACCGGCTGATTGCGGCGGTGAAGGAGCAGGCGCTGCAGGCGCCCGCAGGCAAGGGAGCTTCCGCCTGGGCCGAGCTCTGGGGCCGGCTCAGCGAGCTTCCGGACCGGACGGCGGGGCTGAACCTCGACCGTGGCGACGCCCTGGCGGGGGCTCTGACGGATGTGGCCCGCACCCGAAGGATCGCCGGATGATCATCGACAGCCACGTCAATCTGCACGCGCCCCAGTTCGACGAGGATCGAGACGCCGTCATCGTCCGCGCCCGCGAGGCCGGTGTTCAGCTGATGGTCGAGATCTCCGACAAGCTGTCGACCTTCGAGGCCACCCACGCCCTCGCCATGGCCCATGACGACATCTGGTGCACCGTCGGCGCCCATCCGCACGAGGCCAGGGACCACACGGCCATGACAGCCGCCGATCTGGTCGAACTGGCGGGGCGGCCGCGCGTCGTCGGCATCGGCGAATGCGGTCTGGACTTCCACTACGACCTGAGCCCGCGCGACGTTCAGGCCGAGGTCTTCCGCCGCCACATCGAGGCCGCGCGCGAGACCGGCCTGCCGCTGGTCGTGCATACGCGCGAGGCAGACGACGTCATGGCTGCGATCCTGAAGGAAGAACAGGGCAGGGGGGCCTTCAAATTCCTCATGCACTGCTATACCAGTGGTCAGGAATTGGCTGATATCGCTCGTGAACTTGGCGGATGGTTCTCGGTCTCCGGCATCGCCACCTTCAAGGCCGCCGAAGAGGTTCGGGCCGTGATCCGCACCATGCCGGCGGACCGGATCATCGTCGAAACCGACTGTCCGTACCTGGCGCCCATGCCGCACCGGGGCCGCCGCAACGAGCCCGCCTATGTCGGTCACGTGCTCGACAAACTGGCCGAGGTCCGCGGCTGGGACCGGGCCGAGGCCGAGGCCCGGACGACCAAAGCCTTCTTCGATCTGTTCGATCGCATCCCGAGCCCGAGTTAATCTAATGGATGAGATTTCGGCGCTAGAGATCACAATTCTGGGCTCCGGTTCATCAGGCGGCGTGCCACGCGGCGACGGTGACTGGGGCGTCTGCGATCCCGCCGAGCCGAAGAACCGGCGCACGCGTTGCTCGATGCTGGCGCGCCGCCAAGGGCCCGAAGGCGTCACCAGCGTCCTGATCGACACCTCTCCGGACCTCCGGCAGCAGATGCTGGCGGCCAGGGCGACGTCCGTGGATGCGGTCCTCTATACCCATGACCATGCCGACCAGACCCACGGCATCGACGACCTCAGGGTCTTCGCCATCCGCCGCCGCGCCCGGATTCCGGCCTGGATGGATCAGGCGACGGCCGACGCGCTGCAGCCGCGCTTTCCCTACATCTTCGAGAGCCAGCTGGGCTATCCGGCGCTGCTGGACCTTCACCTGATCCCGCCGCATGGCCAACGCTGGAGTGTTAACGGCCCGGGCGGCGAAGTGCCGGTCGTGACCTTCGACCAGGCCCATGGGCCGATCCGGTCGGTCGGCTATCGACTCGGCGACGTGAGTTACTCAAGCGACGTGTCGGGTCTGGACGATGCGGCCATCGAGGCCGTGCGCGGCTCGAAGCTCTGGATCGTCGATGCGCTGCGCTGGACGCCGCATCCGACGCACGCGACAGTCGATCAGGCCCTGGACTGGATCGCGCGCGCCGGTGTCGAACGCGCCGTGCTGACGAACCTGCACATCGATCTGGATTACAACGACTTGAGCACCAGAGTTCCGAAAAACGTTGAGGTTGGATACGACGGCTGGACCGCGTCCTTCCCACTCTGACCGCATCGCTCATTTCGCATAATATATCTTAGGCGCATTTCGTATCCATGTCTGACGTCCTCGCAAATCCGGCCTCCTCAAGCGTTTCCCGCGACTGGACGGCCCATGCGGTGCGGCGCATCGAGGCGGACTACAATCGCTCGGCGGACACCCATCTGATCCCTGTCGACCTGCCGGCCCTCGCCGACATCGCCCTCTACCTGAAGGACGAATCCAGCCACCCGACCGGCAGCCTCAAGCACCGTCTGGCGCGATCGCTGTTCCTTTATGCGCTGTGCAACGGCTGGATCGGCGAAGGCATGACCATCGTCGAGGCCTCCAGCGGCTCCACGGCCGTCTCAGAGGCCTATTTCGCCCGGATGCTGAAACTGCCCTTCATCGCCGTGGTGCCGCGCTCCACGGCGCCCGAGAAGATCCAGGCGATCGAGTTCTACGGCGGTCGGTGCCATTTCGTGGATCGGCCCGGCGACGCCTATGCGGAATCGGAACGCCTCGCCCGTGAACTGGGCGGCCACTACATGGACCAGTTCACCTATGCCGAACGGGCCACCGACTGGCGCGGCAACAACAACATCGCCGAGGCCATCTTCGCCCAGATGTCGCGTGAGCCGTGCCCGGTCCCGCGCTGGGTGGTCTGCGGCGCCGGCACCGGCGGCACCTCGGCGACCATCGGTCGCTTCGCCCGTTACAACCGCCATGAGACGCAGGTCTGCGTCGCCGACCCCGAGGCCTCGGTCTTCCACCGTCACTGGGCCGACCGCACAGTTCAGACGACGTCTGAAGTCCCGTCGAAGATCGAGGGCATCGGACGCGCCCGGGTCGAGCCGTCCTTCATTCCGGGCGTGGTCGACCGGATGATCGCCGTGCCCGACGTCGCCTCCATCGCCGCCGCCCGGGTGCTGAGCCGCCGCCTGGGCCGCCGCGTCGGCGGATCGACGGGCACCAACCTCTGGGCCTGCGCCCTTCTCGCCACCGAAATGGCCGAGGCGTCGATGCGCGGCTCGATCGTTTCCATCCTGTGCGACCATGGCGACCGCTACGCCTCGACCTATTTCAACGACGCCTGGCTGGCGGCCCAGGGCTTCGATGTCGCCCCCTACGAGGCCCGGATCGAGGCCTTCTTCGCCGAAGGACGCCTGTCGTCCTGACTCAGGATATACTCCCTACCCTCTGATTTTATTAATGAACGAGAGAATGTAATGGCCGGCCTCAAGGACAAGCGCGGCTTCATCGACAAGGACCGGCTCGACCTGTCCGAGCGTCAGGCCGTCGAATACTGGATGAAGCGCTGGGGCGTGACGAAGGACCAGATCACCGCCGCCCACCGCAAGGTCGGCCGCATGACCAAGGACATCGCCGCCGAACTGGGCAAGAAGCGCTAGGGCCCCTCGCCTACGGCTTGCGCTCCACCCGCGCGCCCTCCAGCCGCGGCGGGCTGTTGTAGCTCCGGGCGCTGGCGGCGACGTAGTCGGCGAAAGCCTGCGGTGTCTTCAGGACCTCGCCCTCGCTCCAGCCGGCGGCCAGCATGTAGCGATAGGTCCCGTCGGCGCGGGCCGGGATGCGGTAGACGTGGTTGCCGCCGCGCGTCTCGACGAACTGGTAGCGGCCGTTCTCGTCGTCGGGCACCACCAGGGCGGTGCCCGCATAGAGGATCGGCGCCTGCTGCTGCAGCCCCTCGACGTCGTCGGGATTGCGCAGGGCCTCGGGCGCCGCGGTGACGACCAGATTCCCGTCCTGAACCTCGAAATTCTGACCCGGCCGACGCCGGATACCGACGGCGAAGTCGGCGCCCTGCGCCCCCGGCCGCCAGGTCAGGAAGCGGGCCTCGGCGGTCGTATAGTTCTGGCCGGCCCAGGCGGAGTAGGTCTGCTCCAGGGCATATGTCCCCTGCCCCGTGTTCCAGTTCATCGTGCGGATGCGGACCATGCTGCGCACCGGCCCGTTGGTGATCACCTCGAAGGCGTAGCGGGTGTCGGACTGCTGGCCGCTGTTGAAACGATGCTCGAGGTCGGCCGTGGGCGAGAAGCGCGGCCGCTGGAGCGTATCCCCCTCGAACACCCCGATGCCGCCGCCGCCGAAACTGTCGTCGACCGACTGGATGTCGGCGCCGTAGTCAGGGTTCTCGGCCGAGACGCCGTAGCCGTCGAGGTTGCCCATGTAGAGCCGGTTCGACATCAGGAGCGGCTTGCGCTTGGCGTAGATGTCGATGTCGGTCGGGAACCACAGCTTCCAGCCCACATTCTCGCTCTCCCAGAAGGGCACGGTGTGGCGCATGTAGGAGCCGATGGCCGCATGGGTGCGGTGCGGATTCCAGCCGCGCTGCTGATAGCCGCGATAGACGTAGAAGCGTTTGTGCTTCCCGGCCTTGAGGTCCGAGGCGAAGACCAGCTCGTCCCAGATTCCGTCCTTGTCCAGATCGTCGAACTGATAGTCGAGCGCCCGGCCGTGGGTCTCCCCGCGCCGCTCGTGCGGCCCCTGACGCGCCAGCTGGGCGGCGGTCGGGTCCGGACGCGGCTCACCGTCGGGATCGACGACGGTCGCGGTCAGTTCCTGGATATCGGCCAGCATGGGCAGCTGGTCGCGGCGCAGGACGATGGGCTGACCCTTTCGGTCCTCGTTCAGGTCATTGGCGATGACGATCTCGACCCGCTCGACCGGAACGAAGTCGCCCTGCGCATACCAGCCGGGGCTTTGTGCGAGGGCCGAGCCCCCTGCCCCGCCCAGCGCCAGTCCAGCCGCCGTGGCGGTCCAGAACATCCTTCCCATCGTCGTCCTCCGTCGGTCTCAAGCCGATTTGTATGACGAATGTCGGGGAAAGCCGGCGGAATGTCCACCGGTGTCAGTGACGCACTTTCATTCCTCATCCCGACGAAAGCCGGGATGAGGAGCGGCTTGGGTCTTACAGGTGGATCGTCCGCCCGTAGGCGTCCAGGGCCGCCTCATGCATGGCTTCCGACATGGTCGGGTGCGGATAGACGATGCCGTGGATGTCTTCCTCGGTCGCTTCCATGGTGATGGCGGTGACATAGCCCTGGATCATCTCGGTGACCTCGTGGCCGATCATATGGGCGCCGATCAGGGCGCCGGTCTTCGCATCGAAGATCACCTTGACGAAGCCGTCGACCTCGCCCGCCGCCACGGCCTTGCCGTTCACGCGGAAGGGGAAACGGCCGACCTTGACCTCGCGCTTGGCTTCGCGCGCGCCCTGTTCGGTGACGCCGACCGAGGCGACCTGAGGCTGGGTGTAGGTGCAGCCGGCGATGGGCGAGACGACGTTCGGGGTCTTGTAGCCGGCGATGTATTCGGCGGCGTGGATGCCCTCGTGTGAGGCCTTGTGCGCCAGCCAGGGCGCTCCGGCGCAGTCGCCGATGGCGAACAGGCCTTTGACGTTGGTCTGGCAGTGACTGTCGATGACGATATGGCCGCGGTCCAGGGTGACGCCCAGCGCCTCCAGACCGATCCCGTCGGTGTTGGCGGTAATGCCCACGGCCGAGATGCAGACCTCGGCTTCGAGGCTCTCGGCCTTGCCGGCGATCTCGACGTCGACCTTCACGCCCGAGGCGGTCTTGGAGACCTTGGACACCTTGGCGCCGACCTTGAACTTGATGCCGCGCTTCTCGAACGACTTCTGGGCGGCCTTGGAGACCTCCTCGTCCTCGACGGGCATGATGCGATCCACGGCCTCGACGACCGTCACCTCCGAGCCCAGGGCGCGATAGAAGCTGGCGAACTCCAGGCCGATGGCGCCCGAGCCGATGACCACGAAGGTCTTGGGCAGCTTCTTGGGGGCCAGGGCGTCGCGATAGGCCCAGATCTTGTCGCCGTCGGCCTCCAGGCCGATCTGCGGCAGGGCGCGGGCCCGGGCGCCGACGGCCAGCATGACCGCCTTGGCCTCGACCGTGCGCGACCCGCCGGCCTTCAGATCGATGACCACCTTGGGAGCGGCCGGGCCCTTCTCGAGCTTCGCCGAGCCCTCGATGACCTCGATCTTGTTCTTCTTCATCAGGAAGGTGACGCCCTTGTTCATCGTCGACGCCACGCCGCGCGAGCGCTGGATGATGGCGTCGAAGTCGAAGGTCGCGCCCGAGGCCGACAGGCCGTAGTCCTTCAGATGGGACAGGCTCTCATACTTCTCGCCCGACTTGAGCAGGGCCTTGGTCGGGATACAGCCCCAGTTCAGGCAGATGCCGCCCAGGCTCTCGCGCTCGACGATGGCGACCTTCTGGCCCAGCTGCGCCGCGCGAATGGCCGCGACATAGCCGCCGGGGCCCGAACCGATGACGATCAGATCAAATTCAGCAGCCATGGTCAGATCAACTTCTCTATGTCGGCCT
Source organism: Brevundimonas sp. ALps5 (assembly GCF_058681645.1). Taxonomy (NCBI): domain Bacteria; kingdom Pseudomonadati; phylum Pseudomonadota; class Alphaproteobacteria; order Caulobacterales; family Caulobacteraceae; genus Brevundimonas; species Brevundimonas sp. ALps5. Next base: position 3,834,752 of record NZ_CM178744.1, read on the forward strand.
GGATCGCCGAGGGTTCAGTCTGGGGGGAATAGCGGGCGACCACCCTTCCCTCCCGGTCGGTCAGGAATTTGGTGAAGTTCCACTTGATGGTCTTCGAGCCGAGGAAGCCGCGCTTCTGGCTGGTCAGCCAGGCGTAGAGCGGATGCCGGTGCGGGCCATTGACCTCGACCTTGTCGAACATCGGGAACGACACGTCGAAGGACGTCGAGCAGAAGGCCGCGATCTCGTCGGCCAGTCCGGGCTCCTGATTGCCGAACTGGTTGCAGGGAAAGCCCAGGACCTCGAACGGCTGGTCGGCGAACTGACGGTGCAGCGTCTCCAGACCGGCGTACTGGCCGGTGAAGCCGCATTTGGACGCCGTGTTCACGATCAGCAGGGCCTGACCGCGAAACCGGTCGAAGGAGACCGGCTCGCCGTCGAGGGCCACAGCGCTGAAATCATAGACCGAGGTCATCCCGCTGACCTCAGGCCAGCATCGTCACGGGATCTTCGATCAGGGGCTTGAAGGCCTGCAGGAAGCGGGCGCCGGTGGCGCCGTCGACCACGCGGTGATCGCAGGTGACGGTGACCGTCATCACGGTCGCCACGGCCAGCTGGCCGTTCTTCACGACCGGACGCTGCTCGCCCGCGCCCACGCTCATGATCGCGCCCTGGGGCTCGTTGATGATCGAGGAGAACTGCTTGATGCCGAACATGCCCAGGTTGGACACCGAGAAGGTGCCGCCCTGGAACTCTTCCGGCTTCAGCTTGCGCTCACGCGCCCGCTTGGCCAGATCCTTCGACTCTACAGCGATTTGCGACAGAGTCTTGGTTTCGGCCTTGAAGATGATCGGGGTGATCAGACCGCCGTCGATCGCCACCGCCATCGCCACATCGGCGTGGTGGTGCATGGCGATGCCCTCGGGGCTGTAGCTGGCGTTGGCTTCCGGCACCGCCTTCAGGGCCATGGCGGCGGCCTTGATGACGAAGTCGTTGACCGAGACCTTGACGCCCGACTTCTCGAGCAGGGCGTTGACCTTGGTCCGCGCGGCCAGCAGGGCGTCGATCTCGACGTCGATGGTCAGGGGGAAGTGCGGCACCTGCTGGATGGATTCGACCATGCGGCGGGCGATGGCCTTGCGCATGCCGTCCAGCGGGATCAGGTCGTAGCTGCCGTCCGGAATGCCCATCTGGGCCAGGGACTGGACCTTGCGGAACTCCGGCGCCACTCCCGAAGATTGGGCGGCAGCAGCAGCCGGAGCCTTGGCTCCGCCGCCCTTGGCCGCGGCCTCGACGTCGCGCTTGACGACGCGGCCGTGCGGACCGGTGCCGGCGATGGCCTTCAGGTCCAGACCGGCCTGGGCGGCCAGACGGCGCGCCAGGGGCGAGGAGAAGACGCGTTCGCCCGAAACGGCCTTGGATGCGGCAGGCGCCGGTGCAGCGGCAGCGGCGGGCGCAGCGGCCTTCGGGGCCTCAGCCTTGGGGGCTTCAGCAGCAGCCGGAGCGGCCTTCGGCGCAGGGGCAGCAGCGCCGCCCTCGTCCTTCAGACGGGCGATCGGGGTGTTGACCTTCACGCCCTCGGCGCCTTCCGGCACCAGGATCTCGGTGATTTCGCCCTCGTCGACGGCCTCGACCTCCATCGTGGCCTTGTCGGTCTCGATCTCGGCGATCACGTCGCCGGCCTTGACCACATCGCCGGCCTTGACGTGCCATTTGGCCAGAACGCCCTCTTCCATCGTGGGCGACAGGGCGGGCATCAGGATGTCGGTCATCAGGAATTGCCTCCGGTCGGCGTGGTCGGCTCGGTCGCCGTCCCGATATTGTCGGCCTTGATCACGTCACTCATGCCCTGAAGGATACGGTGATAGGCCGCGCGTTCGTCATGTCCATGACGCACGGCATAGCCGTGGGCCATGTGCTTGGCGGCGATGGCGAGCAGTTCGCCGAACTGCAGCGGGTCCTTGAACGCCGGCTTCACCGACATCACTGGCTCCTTGTTGGACCACCACATGCGGATGATCTCGATGGCGTCCGGATCGCGTGCGACGCTCTCCGGAACGGTCAGCAGGAATTCCGCGGGCTCGCTCACGCCATCACCTGCTTCACGGCCGCGACGATCTTGTCCACGCCCGGCAGGGACAGGATTTCGAGGTTGGCGGCATAGGGCAGAGGTACGTCTTCCTGGTGCACGCGCAGCGGCGGGGCGTCCAGATAGTCGAAGGCGTGTTCGATCACCCGGGCCACGACCTCGGCGCCGACGCCCATCGGACCCCAGCCTTCCTCGGCCGAGACCAGGCGGCTGGTCTTCTTGACGCTCTCGACGATGGTCTCGTGGTCCAGCGGACGCAGGGTGCGCAGGTCGATGACCTCGGCCGAAATGCCTTCCTCGGCCAGCTTCTCGGCGGCCTGCAGGGCGAAGCCGACCATGCGGGCGTGAGCCGTGATCGTGACGTCCGTGCCCTCGCGGCGAACCTTGGCCTTGCCGATCGGGACGATGTAGTCCTCGACCTCGGGCACGTCGAACTCGATACCGTACATCATCTCGTGCTCGAGGAAGACGATCGGGTTCGGGTCGCGGATGGCGGCCTTGAGCAGGCCCTTGGCGTCGGCGGCGTCATAGGGGGCGACGACCTTCAGGCCGGGCACCTGGGCGTACCAGGCGGAATAGTCCTGGCTGTGCTGGGCGCCGACGCGGCTGGCGGCGCCGTTCGGACCACGGAACACGATGGGCGCGCGGATCTGGCCGCCCGACATGTACAGGGTCTTGGCCGCCGAGTTGATGATGTGATCGATGGCCTGCATGGCGAAGTTGAACGTCATGAACTCGACGATCGGCTTCAGGCCCGACATGGCGGCGCCGACGCCCAGGCCGGCGAAGCCGTGCTCGGTGATCGGGGTATCGACCACGCGGCGGTCGCCGAACTCCTGCAGCAGTTCGCGGCTGACCTTGTAGGCGCCCTGGTACTGGGCGACTTCCTCGCCGATCAGGAAGACGGCCTCATCGCGGCGCATCTCCTCGGCCATGGCGTCGCGCAGGGCGTCGCGCACGGTCGTCTTGACCAGTTTTGTGCCTTCCGGGAACTCCGGATCGCGCAGTTCCACCTTCGGGGCGGCGGGCGCGGCGGCGGCTGGAGCCGCTTCAGCCTTCGGAGCCTCGGCCGGGGCCTCAGCAGCCGGAGTGGCGGCCGGGGCCTTGGCGCCGGCGTCGTCGCCGGACAGGCGGGCGATCAGGGCGTTGACCTTCACACCCTCGGTGCCTTCCGGCACCAGGATTTCCAGAACCTCGCCCTCGTCGACGGCCTCGACTTCCATCGTGGCCTTGTCGGTTTCGATCTCGGCGATGACGTCACCGGCCTTGACGGTGTCGCCGGCCTTGATGTGCCATTTGGTCAGCGTGCCCTCTTCCATGGTGGGGGACAGCGCCGGCATCAGAATATCGGTCACGGATCAGGCCTCTACGTAGACGTCGGTGTAGAGCTCGGACGGATCCGGCTCCGGGCTCTCTTGAGCGAACTGCACGGCCTCGGCGACGATGGCCTTGATCTCGTTGTCGATCGCCTTCAGCTCGTCCTCGGTGGCCTTGGCCTCCTCCAGCAGCATCTTGACGTGATCGATCGGGTCGCGGGTCTTCTTGACCTCGTCGACCTCTTCCTTGGACCGGTATTTGGCCGGGTCGGACATGGAGTGACCGCGATAGCGGTAGGTCTTCACCTCGAGGATGAAGGGGCCCTCGCCCGCACGAGCGCGGGCCACGGCGCGTTCGACCGCATCCTTGACCGCCAGGACGTCCATGCCGTCGACCTGCTCGCCCGGGATGCCGAACGAGGCGCCGCGCATATAGAGTTCGGTCGTGGACGACGAGCGCTCGATGCTCGTGCCCATGGCGTACTGGTTGTTCTCGATGATGTAGATGGCCGGCAGCTTCCACAGCTGGGCCATGTTGAAGCTCTCGTAGACCTGACCCTGGTTCGAGGCGCCGTCGCCGAAATAGACGAAGGCGACCGAGTCATCGCCGCGATACTTGCCGGCGAAGGCCAAGCCGGTGCCCAGCGCCACCTGGGCGCCGACGATGCCGTGACCGCCGTAGAAGCCGGTCGGCACGTCGAACATGTGCATCGACCCGCCCTTGCCCTTGGACGAACCGCCGATGCGGCCGGTCAGCTCGGCCATCACTTCCTTGGGGTCCATCCCGGCGGCCAGCATGTGGCCGTGGTCGCGGTAGCCGGTGATGATCTTGTCGTGACCCTGTTTGACGCTCTCCTGAACGCCGACGGCCACGGCCTCCTGACCGATGTACAGGTGGCAGAAGCCCCCGATCAGCCCCATGCCGTACAGCTGGCCGGCGCGCTCCTCGAAGCGGCGGATCAGCACCATTTCGCGATAGTAGCGAAGCAGGTCTTCCTTGGACGCGGTCGGCGTATTGGGGATCTTGTCGGTCTTTGCCGCGGGTTTCGCGGCGGTCTTCGCGGAGGGGGCTTTCGCCATCCGGCATCTCCCGGCTAGAGCCCCGAAGAACCACACTGGCTTCAGGGCTTCTTATCGTTACGGAAAGCGGCTTTAGCAGCCTTCGATCGCATAACGCAAAGCGAGCCGGTCCGGCTGTAACAATAGTTCAGGAAGCCATAACTTTTGCGCCCGAGGCCGCCGGGGCGGAAACAGGGATCACATAGTCACGCGGGTCGGCGAAACCGAGCACCACGCGGGCCCGCTCCTCGAGCAGGTCTCGCGACAGGCTATTGGTTCGCAGATAGCGGGCCCGGACCTCGAGGTCGGCGCGCTTATGGCTAAGCTCGGTGAGTTCGGCCTCGCGCTGGGCCAGTAGCGTATCCCGGGCGTGGCCGCTGAGCAGGCCCCGCTCCCCGGTCATCGCCTGAACGCCCAGGTAGGCGAACAGCAGAAACAGGAATGCGGACAGGGAATACGGTTTCATCCGTTCGGGCAATGCGAACGCTCCTTCTGAGCGTGGGTACAGTTGACCGATCATCACCGAAAATGCCTAACAAACGGTAGCTTGACCATAAGTTCGTAACCTTTGTTTCAATCGTGAAACCGGGATTCGACGAACGGGTGGCGACCGGCTGAAGTCGGCAGTCTAACGCAAACAGACCCGCCGGTCGGGGCTGCCGACGGGCGGGTCTGTGGAGGAACGGCGTCAGGTAGTGGACAGGCCGCGAGCGGCCTCCCCTTCTCCTTTTATTTCAGCAGCATGCCGTCGCCGTAATAGGCGCCCTGGTCGCCCAGCATCTCTTCGATGCGGAGCAGCTGGTTGTACTTGGCCGTGCGGTCCGAGCGGGCCAGGGAGCCCGTCTTGATCTGTCCGCAGTTGGTGGCGACGGCCAGGTCGGCGATGGTCGAGTCCTCGGTCTCGCCAGAACGGTGGCTCATCACCGAGGTGTAGCCCGCGCGGTTGGCCATATCGACCGCATCCAGCGTCTCCGAAAGCGTGCCGATCTGGTTGACCTTGATCAGGATCGAGTTGGCCAGGCCTTCGCCGATACCGGCGGCCAGACGGGCCGGGTTGGTCACGAACAGGTCGTCGCCGACCAGCTGGATGCGGTCGCCCAGACGCTCGGTCAGCAGCTTCCAGCCGTCGAAGTCGTCCTCCGCGCAGCCATCCTCGATCGAGACGATGGGGAAGCGCTCGCACAGGTCGGCGAGGTAGCCGACCATGCCGTCGGCGTCGAAGGACTTGCCCTCGCCGGTCAGCTCGTACTTGCCCTTCTTGAAGAACTCGGTCGAGGCGACGTCGAGGCCCAGATGGAAGTCCTCGCCGGCCAGATAGCCGGCCGACTGGCCCGCCTTGGTGATGAAGCTGAGCGCTTCCTCGGCCGAGGCCAGGTTGGGGGCGAAGCCGCCCTCGTCGCCGACGTTGGTGTTGTGACCCGCGTCCTTCAGGGCCTTCTTCAGGGCGTGGAAGATCTCCGAACCCATGCGCAGGGCTTCGGAGAAGCTCTCGGCGCCGGTCGGCAGGATCATGAACTCCTGGATGTCGATCGGATTGTCGGCATGCATGCCGCCGTTGATGATGTTCATCATCGGGGTCGGCAGGACGCGGGCGGAGACGCCGCCGACGTAGCGGTACAGCGGCAGGCCGGCCGAGATGGCGCTGGCCTTGGCGACCGCCAGGGAGACGCCGAGGATGGCGTTGGCGCCCAGGCGGCCCTTGTTCTCGGTGCCGTCCAGGGCGATCATCGCCTCGTCGATGCGGCGCTGGTCTTCCGCGTCCATACCCGACAGGGCGTCGAAGATCTCGCCGTTCACGGCATCGACCGCGTTCTGGACGCCCTTGCCGCCCCACAGCCCCTTGTCGCCGTCACGCAGCTCGACGGCCTCGTGCGCGCCGGTCGAGGCGCCCGAGGGCACGGCGGCGCGGCCGAAGGAGCCGTCCTCCAGGGTCACATCGACCTCGACGGTCGGGTTGCCACGGCTGTCGAGGATCTGGCGGGCGACGATGTCGGCGATGTCGGTCATTTAGGCGCGGCTCTGACGGCTGATTTCGGGAATGCCTCGGGGTTTAGCCCGCGACCGCCGAAACTCAAACCCGGAAGCGCTTCTGTGACAGATGAGAGCGCCTTAGCCGCAACTTTCGGCCAGCTGGATCGAGGGTCCGCCCGCATGGACCGCCGTGACCTTGCCGTCGGCGCCGACCTCATAGCGGACGCCCCGCGCCTCGGGATCGGCGACATATTGGGTCGAGCCGCCCTTCGACCAGACATAGAGATCCTGAGCGGGCGCCGGTTCGTACTTGGCCGGCTGGACGATGACGCCGCCGCCGTAGGTCGCCTTGATCGTCGCCGCGTCCGAGCCGACGCCGAAGCCCTTGGCCGTCTTCACCGTCGCCCCCTCGTGCAGGCTGATGCGGGTGACGCGCCCCTGTTCGGCCATGACCACCAGGCCGACCGGCGCGCGCGACGGGTGGAAGATGTTGCAGCCGGACGGGTCCGCGATCGGGGTGTCGGACATGCCCGACAGGGCCTGGACCTCGCCGACGGTCTGGCCGATGCGAATCGCCCCGATGCCGTCGGGGGTCAGCAGATTCGGATCGACGGGGGCCTCCATGACCGGCGGTCGGGCCACGGGGGCCTCGGCCTTCTCCGCCGGCTTCGACCGGTCGCAGGCCTCCAGGGCCAGAACGGGCGCGAGGACGGCAAGGGTGGTCAGGACGACGGCGCGACGAATCATGGGGAGGGCTCCGGAGATCGAAGCCGGACTGTAACGCACGAAAACGGCGCGCGAGGCTATCGCGCGCCGTTCAAATCTCGGTCAACCGCCTCAGCGGTCAAACGCCTGAAAAGACTAGTCTTCCTTGGGCGTCAGAACCTGACGGCCACGGTAGGTGCCGGTCTTCAGGTCGATGTGGTGCGAGCGGCGCAGCTCGCCCGTGTCCTTGTCCTCGGTGTAGGCGTTCGAGGTCAGGGCGTCGTGGGCGCGGCGCATGTTGCGACGCGAGGGGGATACTTTGCGCTTCGGAACAGCCATGTCCGTCTCAATCTCAGGGCTCGGCGCTCCCGGAGGGGAAACGCGAAAAACAGAAGCGGCGGCCCATCGGTGAGCCGCCTGCGAGCGGGGGCTTATGCCGGAACACGCCCGAAGTTTCAAGAGGCTGTTTCGCCTCTCAGGAAGCCTGACCGATCAGCCGCTCCGCGACCGCCTCGCCGATGGCGAGCGAACTGGTCAGGCCGGGGCTTTCGATGCCGAACAGGGCCATCAGGCCTTCGATGCCATGGTCCTCGGCGCCGCGCAGCTGGAAGTCGGGCTGGGGCTCACCCGGGCCGTGCAGCTTGGGCCGGATGCCGGCGTAGTCGGGCGTCAGGGCGCCGTCGGGCAGGCCCGGCCAGAAGCGGCGGATATAGCGGGCGAACTCCTCCGCCTTGGCCGGATCGACGGAATAGTCCTCGGTCTCGACATAGACGAGATCCGGTCCGAACACGGCCTGACCGCCCAGATCCTTGCGGTAATGGGTGCCCAGCGCCCCGGCGATGGGCGGCGGATAGATCAGCCGGTCGAACGGCGCCTTGCCCGTCAGGCGGAAGTAGACGCCCTTGCCGAAATGGCCCGCCGGAATGCGGTCGGCCGGATAACCTTCGATCAGACCGGCGACGTGCTGGGACTGGAGCCCGGGTGCGGTGACCAGAAGGCGGGTGGTGAGCGTGGCGCCGCCCTCGCCTCCCGCCGTGATGGTGAAGCCGCCGCCCGGCAGGGGCTCGGCCCGCTCGAACGGCGTCGACAGAACCACCGAGCCGCCCGCGTCCTCGATCTCGCCCTGCAGGGCCAGCATATAGTCGTGGCTGGCGAACAGGCCGCTCTCCGGCGACAGGATGGCGGCGTGGGCGTTCAGCGCCGGCTCCATGGCGCGCGCCTGGGCCCCGGTCAGGTGCTCCAGCCCCTCAACGCCGTTGGTCGTGGCCTGCTGGAAGATGCGCTCGATGTGGGCGACCTCGCCTTCTTCCGTCGCCACGACCAGCTTGCCGCATTTGCGGTAGTCGATCTTGTGGCTCTCCAGGAAGGCGTACAGCGTCCGGCGGCCCTCGACGCAGAACCGGGCCTTCAGCGAGCCGGTCGGATAGTAGAGGCCGCCGTGGATGACCTCGGAGTTCCGCGAGGAGACGCCCTGGCCGATATGGCCTTCCTTCTCCAGCACCAGAACGGTCAGGCCGCGCTTCGCCAGCGCCCGTCCACAGGCCAGGCCCACGGCCCCTGCCCCCACCACGGTCGCGTCGAAGTCGAAGGCCATGGTCATCCGTACCTGCGTTTCGCCTCGGCCTCGAAGCTGGAGATCAGCTTGGAGACAGCCAGATCGAAGTTGGCGTTCAGCATGGCGTTCAGGATCGGGCTCTTGAAGGCGAAGTCGATCATGAACTCCAGCCGGGTCCCTGCGGGGTCCTCATGGAAGTCCCAGCGGTTCTTCAGATGCTTGAACGGCCCGCGGATCAGGCCGACCTCGACACGCGGCAGATTGCGGTCATGGCGCACCCAGGTCGAGAACCGCTCCTTCAGGAAGGAGAAGCCCACCTGGGCCTCGGCGTCCAGCAGGGTCACGCCCGGCGCCTCCTCGCGCGCGTTCCAGACCCGCATGGAGGTCACCCACTTCACGAAGTCCGGATAGGCGCGCACGTCCGCCACCAGCGCGGCGAGCTGGGCGGGTTCGTAGGGCAGGATGCGGGTGACGCGGTGGAGAGCCAAACTCAGTCTGTCGGTCGGGGAGCGGCGACGCTCGGCGGATTGGGGGACAGGTGTTCCAGAACGTCGATCCCGTTGGTCATGCCGATAAACAGCACGCACCAGAATGCCAATGGCAGAAGCTCGGCCGCAATGACGATGGCCGCCAGCTGAGGCCGACCGGTCCTGCGCAGCACCAGGGCAATGAGGGCGATCCCGACCACGACGGCGACATAGGTCAGCCAGACCGGGTTGGCGCTCAAGGGCAGAGGCCCGGCCGCCAATGTCGTCAGCAGGGCGACATCGGCGAAGGCCGCGAAGAGCCCGATCCGGAACAGAAGGCTCCAGACCGGGGCGGCGTCAGCCCTCAACGCTTGTTCTGGCCTTCACGCGCCGCCTTGAGCCGGGCGAAGTCGTCGCCGGCGTGGTGCGAGGAGCGGGTCAGGGGCGACGAGGACACCATCAGGAAGCCCTTGGCGCGAGCGATCGCCTCATAGGCCTTGAACTCTTCCGGGGTCACGAAGCGCTCGATGGCCGCGTGCTTGCGGGTCGGCGCCAGGTACTGGCCGATGGTGATGAAGTCGACGCCGGCGGAGCGCATGTCGTCCATGACCTGCATGACCTCCTCCTTGGTCTCGCCCAGACCGACCATGATGCCGGACTTGGTGAACTGGTTGGGGTCGCGCTCCTTGACCATCTGCAGCAGACGCAGGGAGTGGAAGTAGCGGGCGCCGGGCCGGATCTTCAGATACAGGCGCGGCACGGTCTCCAGGTTGTGGTTGAAGACGTCGGGCTTGGCGTCGATCATCACCTCGGCCGCGCCGTCCTTGCGCAGGAAGTCGGGCGTCAGGATCTCGATCGTCGTCTGGGGCGCCTGGAGGCGAATCTGGCGCACGACCTCGGCGAAGTGGGCGGCGCCGCCGTCGGCGACGTCGTCGCGGTCCACCGAGGTGATGACCACATGGTTCAGGCCCATCTGCTGCACGGCCAGACCGACCTTGCCGGGCTCTTCCGGATCCAGCGGCTGGGGCAAGCCCGTCTTGACGTTGCAGAAGGCGCAGGCCCGCGTGCAGGTGTCGCCCATGATCATCAGGGTGGCGTGCTTCTGGCTCCAGCACTCGCCGATGTTCGGACAGGCCGCCTCTTCGCAGACCGTCACCAGCCCCTTGGAGCGGACGATCTCCCTGGTCGCATTGTACTGGCCCGAGCCGGGTGCCTTGACCCGCAGCCAGTCGGGCTTCTTCAGCACCGCCGATTCCGGGCGGTTCTGCTTCTCGGGGTGACGCAGGGCGGAGGGCGACGTCTTCAGGGTGTCGATCAGGGTGACCATGGCCGGTATTTCGGCTTTCCGGGCCCGGAAGGCAAGGCTGGCGCCCAGCACAAGCGGTTTCAGCGCCTGTCAGACGGGAACGCCTTCACGCGACGTAACTTATCTTTTCAAGCCGCGCCGAGGGCTCTAGGTTCCGCCGCCTATGCGAGGAAGCCGTGGAGCTTCCCGGAGGAGATTACCGCTTGCCGTTCGCCCCGAACTCCAGCGCCCTTAAGCCGGCCGCCTATGAAGAGACCCTGTTCGACGCCCTGATCGCGGCGCGGGCCCGCTTCGGCGACAAGGAGATCCTGGAGGACCAGGACCGCAAGCCCCTCACCTACACAGGCCTGATCCGCGCCGCCTTCGTGCTGGGCCGCAAGATCGCCGCCATGACCGAGCCGGGCGAGCGGGTGGGCGTGCTGCTGCCGTCGTCGATGGGAGTGGTGGTCACCTTCTTCGGCCTGCACGCCTTCGGCCGCGTGCCGGTGATGCTCAACTTCACGGCCGGCGAGGCCAATCTGAAGGCGGCTCTGGCCACCTCGGGCGTCAAGCGCATCCTCTCGGCCAAGCGTTTCATCCAGCAGGCCAAGCTGGAAGAGCTGACCGACGCCCTGGGCAAGGTCGCGGAGATCACCTGGCTGGACGACGTCCGCGCCACCATCGGACTGGCCGACAAGCTGTTCGGCCTGGCCGCCGGCATCGCGCCGAAGCGCTTTCGCACGAAGACCGACCCGGACGGCCCGGGCGTGGTCCTGTTCACCTCCGGCAGCTTCGGCGCGCCCAAGGGCGTGGTCCTCAGCCAGAAGAACCTGGTCGCCAACGCCCGTCAGGTGGCGCTGCACATCGACCTGAAGCCGGAGTGGGTGATGTTCAACCCGCTGCCGACCTTCCACTCCTTCGGCCTGACGGGCGGGGTCATCCTGCCGCTGCTGCAGGGGATGAAGGCGTTCGAATATCCCTCGCCGCTGCACGCCAAACAGATCACCGACCTGCTGCCGCAGGTGAAGGCCTCGATCCTGTTCGCGACCGACACCTTCCTGAACCAGTACGCCCGGGTCGCCGAGCCCGACGACTTCGCCACCCTGGAGTTCGCCGTCGCCGGGGCCGAGAAGGTCCGCGACGAGACCCGGCACATCTTCAACACCAAGTTCGGCGGCGTGGCCCTGCTGGAAGGCTATGGCGCGACGGAGGCCGCGCCCGTGGTCGCCGTGAACCACCCCGACCGCAACCGGCCGGGCTCGGTCGGCCAGATCCTGCCGGGCATCGAGTACCGCATCGACGAGGTGCCGGGCATCACCGGCGGCGGGCGGCTGTACCTGCGCGGCCCGAACGTCATGGAGGGCTATATCTCGCCCGAGGACCCGGAGGCGCTGGATCCGCTGCACGAGGGCTGGCACGACACGGGCGACATCGTCGATATCGACGACGAGGGCTATGTCACCATCCTCGGCCGGGTGAAGCGCTTCGCCAAGATCGGCGGGGAGATGGTCTCCCTGACCGCCGTCGAGGGTCTGGCCTCGGCCGTCTGGCCCGACAACCGCCACGCGGTGGTCGCCATCGCCGACAGCCGCAAGGGCGAGAAGCTGGTGCTGGTCACCGACAACAAGGACGCCTCCTCGAGCCGCCTGTCGGAGTGGGCCCGCGACCACGGCGCGCCCGAACTGGCGGTCCCGAAGAAGATCATCACCGTCGCCGAGGTCCCGGTGCTGGGCACCGGCAAGACCGACTACGTCGCCATCCAGAAGATGGTCGAGGCGGCCTAGGGCCCCTAGCCGATCCGGACGCCCGTCATCGAGATGGAGCCGCCGACGATCTCGTCGTTGAAGAAGGCGACGGGTTCCCCGGGCTTCTGCTGGGCCGCGATATAGAGCAGCGGCAGATAGTGTTCGTCGGTCGGGACGCTGAGCTGGGCGTCCTCGGCCAGATCGACCCAGTCGATCAGGGCGTCGTGATCGCCGCGCAGGAAGGCCGCCTTGACCGCGTCGTTGAAGCTGGTCGCCCAGGGATAGGGGCCGTCGTCCTCCGCCCGCTTCCAGGTACGCAGGTTGTGCACGAAGTCGCCGGAGCCGGCGATGACGATCCCCTCCTCCCGCAGCGGACGCAGGGCCCTGGCCAGCTCATAGTGCTGGCGCGCGGTCAGGTCGCGGTTGAGGGACAGCTGGACGACCGGCACGTCGGCCTCGGGCCAGACATGGACCAGCACCGACCATGTGCCGTGATCCAGACCCCATTGCTCGACCGGCAGGGCGCCGGCCAGCTCGGCGACGCGCGCCGCCAGGTCCGGCGATCCCGGCGCGGGGTATTGGACCGCATGCAGCGCCGGCGGGAAGCCGCCGAAGTCATGGATGGTCTCAGGCCGAGCCTGGGCCGTGACGCCCAGCCCACGGGTCTCCCAGTGGGCCGAGATCATGACCACGCCCTTCGGCTTGCCCACAGCCTCGCCGAGCTCGCGCCAGGCGGCGGTATAGGGACCGCCCAGCGCGTTCATGGGAGAGCCGTGACCGAAGAAGATCGCCGGTTGGGTGGTCATCGCCTTAGCCGTGCAGCTTCTTCGCGATCTCGGCGATGTGCTTGCCCTGATGGCGGGCGCCGCCGAGGTCGATGTCCGAAGGCATACGGCTGCCATCGCCGCCGGTGATGGTCGAGGCGCCGTAGGGCGAACCGCCGTGGATGGCTTCGAGGGTCATCTGCTCCTGATAGTTATAGGGCAGGCCGACGACGACCAGGCCGTGGTGCAGCAGGGTCGGGATGAAGCCGAGGATGGTCGATTCCTGACCGCCGTGCTGGGTCGCGGTGGCGGTGAAGACGCCGCCCACCTTGCCGATCAGGCCGCCGGTGAACCACAGGCCGCCGGTCTGGTCCCAGAAGGCGCGCATCTGCGAGGCGACGGTGCCGAAGCGGGTGCCGGCGCCGACGATGATGGCGTCATAGTCCTTCAGGTCGTCGACGGTGGCGATCGGGGCTGCCTGATCCAGCTTGTAGTGCGAGGCCTTGGCCAGCTCTTCCGGCACGGTCTCGGGCACGCGCTTGATGTCGACGGTCACGCCCTCGACCGAGCCCGCGCCTTCGGCGACGGCCTGGGCCATGGCTTCGAGATGGCCGTAGGTGGAATGATAGAGAACCAGAACCTTCGCCATGGGGCGCTCCTTGAGAATGAGGGACGCGGTTCAGTAACAGCGTCGGTAGCGGATTTAGCTCATCCAGCCCAAGGTTCAAGTCCGAAGGCGGAAACACTCGGTTTCGGAAACGGGCACAACCGGTCGTAAAAAACACTGTCGGCGGGCATGCGCTGGCCACGCGAAAGGCGGAACCGGTGCTCCACCGCCGAGGCCTGCTGCTCGATGTTCAGATGGTCCCAGACGCAGGCCGGATCAAGGGGATAGGCGTAGGCGGCGGCGCTGTCGCCCGCCTTCAGCTTGGCCAGCAGCAGGTTGACGCCGTTCAGCGCCTGCCAGACGTGGACCAGCTCGTGGATCAGGGTCGCCTGCAGCGACAGGGGCGCCAGGGCGATGTCGGCAGGCAGGCTGCGCCCCGGCCAGACGATCCATCCCCCGCCCCACAGGATGCCGGGCACGAAGGCGCGGTCGAAGGGACTGGCCAGAAGGCGCACTGTGTCGAGAGGAATGGCGTCGGCGAAGACGGAACGGGCCAGGGCCTGTTCGCCGGACGTCAGGGGCCGCGTCCTGAGCATCAGCCGACGGGCGGCCCGAAGCGGTTGGCCTCGCGCGATCCCGCTCCGGACAACTGGATGATCAGGGTCAGGAGCACGCCCAGATAGACGATGTTGTTCAGGAAGATGGCGAGGAACAGGGTCATGTTCGGCTCCACGTCGGTCGTGATCTCGCGCATCACCACCTGAACCCCGACCAGACCGAAGGCGAGAAACGGCAGGGGCGCCAGGCCCCAGAAGGCCGAGCGTCCACGGTCGTGCAGACGACGGGCCACGGCGGCGGCCAGCAGCCCGACCGCGACGATCGCGATCGCGCCTATGGCCCAGCCCATCACGGCGAAGTCCGGCGTCAACGCGGGATGGTCCCCATGGATCTGGACCGAGGTCGTGCCGGCGAAGGTGGTGATCTCGACCTGTTCCGGATGGGCGGCGGTGAAGGCCCGGACTTTGGCGATCGTGCTGGAGACCATCAGGGCCACCGTGGCCATCCAGAGCGCGAAGGCGCCGCCCACCACGCAGGCCGCCCAGGGCCAGAACTGACTGCGCGTATCGCGCCCCCTGAACTCGGTCAGGCGGGTCAGGTTGTGGGTGATCGGGTTCGGCATGGTCAGGATCCAGCGGCGTAACGGGCGGCCGGGGTCCCGACGTACTCCCAGTGCCAGGGCTCGTAGAGGTAGGGGACAAAGCCGAAGCGGGCGGCGTTGGCGACGAGCCAGCGGTAGGTGGGCCCACGCGTCATGTAGAGGCGGCTGGCGGGGTCGGTGGAGTCGACGCCCATCCCCTCCATATGGCCGACATAGAGGTCGACGGCGGCGCCGGTGCGGTGGGGCGAGCAGGCGGCGCGGCGGACCCCGTCGCAATTGGCCTCGGCGGCGCAGCGGGCGGCGTCGGCCTCCGGATCGCGGAAGCCCGAGAAGATCTGCAGCAGCTCCGGATCGGCGGCGATGGCCGGGACCTCACGCCGGGCGGCGGCGGCCATGGCGCGGTAGGCGTCCAGGGTGTCGCGGCGCAGGAGGCGGGTCAGGCGGTCGGCGTGCTCCTCCTCCGGCGACAGATAGCCCAACTGGTTCAGCGGCGGCGGGTCGGGGCATTCGTCGCGGGTCCGGGCCATGACGAAGGGCCGGCGCTCCTGCAGCACCCCCTTGAGGACGGTGAAGGTCGCCTGATCGAAGACGCCCGTCGGGGTCAGGGCGTAGCGCCCCTGAAAGGCGGCGAGCGCGGCGGCGAAGTCGGGCGTGCCCGGCGCGCAGTCGGTGCGCAGCTCGCGCTGCAGCAGGGGCAGATAGGTCTCCCAGCCCATCTCGGGCCGGCCGAACGGCGACCACTCCAGCGAATAGACGGAGATGGCGTTGGAGAAGGCCTGACCCGACCACTGGGCCCCTGCCCGATCGCACGATTGAGCAGAGGCCCCGCCCGCGAAGGCCGACAGGATCAAGGCTCCCAGAGCCATCAGGACGGCGCGCATACCCATGGGGCGAGGAAGCCTGAGGACGGCCCGGGCCGCAAGCGGAATTGGCCTTCTGCGCCCGGCGTCATTGCTGCGATAACGGGACAGGCCGAATCCTCCGGCCGGCCGCACGGATCGCCGCATGTCCTCGACCGACGCCTCCGCTCCCTCGCCTTCCCCCGCATCGCCGCGCCGGTCCAATGCGGTGCTGGCGGCCTTCTCGACCGTCTGCCTGCCGCTGGCGGCGTTCGGCGTGGCCCTGCCGGTCACCCTGCCGGAGTACTATGCGACCCACGTCGGGCTGGACATCGCCATGGTCGGCTTCGTCTTCATGGCGGTCAGGGCCTTCGACATCGCCGCCGACCCGCTGATCGGGGCGGCGATGGACCGGACGCGGACCCGGTTCGGCCGCTACCGCCCGTGGATGGCGGCCTCGACACCGGTGCTGATGCTGGCGGCCCTGATGGTCTTCGTCATGGTCAAGCCGGGCGCCGGCCCCTTCTACCTCTTCGCCTGGCTGCTGGTGCTCTACATCGGCTTCTCGATCGGGACCCTGAGCCAGCTGGGCTGGGCGGCGGTTCTGGCGCCCCAGTACGACCAGCGAAGCCGGGTCTATGCCTGGTGGCAGGCGTTCAACATCATCGGCGTCATCGCCATCCTGATCCTGCCCGCCGCGGTGGTGCAGCTGGGGCTCGGGGACTATGTCGCCGGGGTTCATGTCATGGGCTGGGCCATCGTCGCCGCCCTGCCGATCACCATCGGCCTGGCCCTGTTCGCCGTGCCCGAGCCGGTCAATGCGGGGGCGCCCGCCCACGGCGGCCTGAAGGCCTATTGGGAGATCGTCAAACGCCCGACGGTGGCCCGGCTGCTGGCCTCGGACGTGGTGCTGGGCGTGGCGCCGGGCATCACCGGGGCCCTGCTGTTCTTCTTCTTCGATCAGGTGAAGGGCTACGACAAGGCGGCGGCCTCCATCTTCATGCTGCTCTACTTCGTCGGCGGCCTGTGTGGAGCGCCCATCTGGGCGAAGCTGGCGACGCGGATCGGCAAGCACCGGGCCCTGGCCGTGGCAAGCACCCTCTTCGCGGCCCTGTATGTCGTGGCGACCCTGCTGCCCGGCGGCAGCTTCGCCCTGACGGCGGTGGCCATGTTCATCGCGGGTCTGCCCTATGCGGCCGGCCTGTTCCTGCTGCGGGCCATGATGGCCGATGCGGGCGACGAGGTTCGGCTCGAGACAGGCGTCGACCGCACGGCCCTGATGTTCTCGATCCTCAGCGCCACGACCAAGCTGGGCCACGTCTTCGCCCTGGTCCCCTATGTCGTGCTGGGCTGGGTCGGCTTCCAGGCCGAGCCGCCCATCGGGGGCAACAGCCCGACCTCGCTGCTGGTGCTGCAGGTGTTGTTCATCGCGGTTCCGGCCCTGCTGATCGCCTCTGCGGCGGTGATCCTGAGGCGCTATCCCCTGACGCCGGAGCGCCATGACGAGATCCGCCAGGCGCTGGAGGCCCGCGACGCCGAGGCCCCTCAGGCATGACCCCGATCGAGCGCCTTCTGGGCATCATGGCCAAACTCCGGGACCCAGACGGCGGCTGTCCGTGGGACCTGGAGCAGACCTTCGCCACCATCGCCTCCTATACGATCGAGGAGGCCTATGAGGTCGCCGACGCCATCGAGCGCGGCGACATGACCGAGCTGAAGTCCGAGCTGGGCGACCTGCTGTTCCAGACCGTCTTCCACGCCCGCATGGCCGAGGAGGCCGGGCTGTTCGCCTTCGACGATGTCGCAAACGCTATGTCGGACAAGCTGGTACGCCGACATCCTCATGTGTTTGCTGATGAAGCGGCCAAGGGCGACGCGGCCGAACAGAAGGCGCGCTGGGAGGACATCAAGGCGGCCGAGCGGGCGGCCAAGGCCCAGCACGGGGTGCTGGATGACGTCCCCGTGGGCCTGCCCGCCCTGGCCCGCGCGGCCAAGCTGACCAGGCGAGCGGCGCGGGTCGGCTTCGACTGGCCCTCCACCGACGAGGTCTTCGACAAGCTGGACGAGGAGGTCGGGGAGCTGAAGGCCGAGATCGCCGCGGGCGACCTGGACAAGGCGCGCGAGGAGATGGGCGACCTGCTGTTCGTCGTCGCCAACCTGGCCCGCAAGCTGGGGGTCGAGCCCGAGGATGCGCTGCGCGGCGCCAACGCCAAGTTCGTGCGCCGATTCGGCTTCATCGAGGCCGAGCTGGCGAAGGATGGCCGCACGCCCGACCAGTCCGACCTCACCGAGATGGACGGCCTGTGGGACGCGGCCAAGGTGGCGGAGCGGTCGGCCAAGGGCTAGCCGAGCGGTATCCGGACACCGTATTTGCACTCGAAAAAGAGTGAGTGCAAAAAGTGCAATTCGGAAGCGATACCTCAGAAGACATCTACAACCATTTGAATTTGTGAAAGCAATAAGTCCGATCGAGTCCGCCAACGAAAAGACCGCGTGCAAAGGGCTTGCGGGTTCGGCGCGAATGTCAAAGACCAGAGCCGAAGTCTAACACAGCGGGAATCGGCGCCAGTCCGATTTCCGGGAGCGCCCATAATGACGGCTGATCAGCATGACCCCGGCGGCAAGGTGCGGCTGGCCCTGATGCCGGGCGTGAAGGGGGATGCGGCGTTCAGCGCGGACGGCCGTTATCGCCAGCTGATGCGGCGCTGGCTGGGGGAGGTCTTCCCCGAGCGATACATGCTGTTCATCGGCATGAACCCCTCGACGGCCGACGCCCTGGTCAACGACCCGACCTGCGCGCGGGAATGGACCTTTGCGCAGCGCGAGGGCTTCGACGCCATGGTCAAGGCCAATGTCGGCGACTATCGCGCCACCGATCCGAAAATGCTGCTGGCGCCCGGCGTCGAGGCGGTCTCGTCCGAGAACCTGCCGACGATCCGGGCCCAGGCGGCGAAGGCCGGCAAGGTCGTGGTCTGCCACGGCAAGCTGAACAAGGCGCTGGCCCCGGCCGGCAAGGCCCTGATCGACGCCCTGAGGGCCGATGGGGTCGAGCTCTGGTGCTTCGGCCAGAACGGCGACGGCAGTCCGAAACATCCCCTGTATTTACGGGGTGATACGCCGCTGATCCGCTACGAGGCCTGAGGTTCAGTCCTCGGTCGAAACGCCGTCGACGGCGCTCGAGACCAGCTTGCGCCAGGTCGGGTCGGTGTCGTCGACGATGTCGAGGTCTTCCAGCAGGGCGATGGCCGCCTCCCCGTCCGGCAGGATCAGGCCGACGACCTCCATCTCCTCGCCCTCGGCGGTCGTGTGGCATTCGGCCTGGACGGCCACGGCCGCCTGTTCGCCGTCCTCCTCCCACCAGATCACCGGCTGGGGCAGGTCGAGATCCAGCGGGAACGGCCGCTCGGTATCGTCGAGCGCGAAGACGGCCCGCTTGGCCTGGACGTCGTCCAGCGTCGCCACCCGGCCGGTGAAGGCCACGAGGCGCGACCAGTCGTCGATGTCATAACCGCCGGAATCGAAGTCGGGATCGGTGTCAGCTTGGGTCACGGGCGGGGCCTCCGGTTCAGAACCGCTCCCTAGACCCGTCCGCCCCCGGTAGGCTACCCCTCAGACGACCCGAGGCCGGCTTCCAGTCGGGTCCAGTAGGTGCGGCCGACGGCGAGGCGCTCGCCGCCCTCCATCTCGACCGTGCGCGCGAACCGGCCGGCGCGGTGGACCACGGCGATGCAGCGCGGATTGACGGCGTGACTGCGGTGGATGCGTAGGAAGCGGCCGGGGGCCAGCGCCATCAAGGCCGACAGGTTGGCCGTCGACAGCAGCTCTCGCCCGTCCGCAAGCCGGACCAGACAATAGTCGTCGTCGGCGCGGATATGCAGGATGTCACCGGCCCGGACCCGGTGACGCGAGCCGCCGTTCGGGATCGACAGGGTCGCCTCGTCCGGCACGACCGGGCCCAAGGCCGGGGCGGAGGCTTCGCGCCGCAGCGACCGGACGGAGTGGACGCCCCACCAGCCGAACAGGGCCAGGAATCCCCAGTAGTAGCCGGTGTCGAGGAAGTTGCGGGTCCAGGACAGGCCGAGCGCGGCGACGCAGGCCAGACCGACCCAGAGGGCGCCGCGACGGTCTCCGAGCAGGCCCGCAAGCGCTCCGGCCAGCAGGACGGCGAGGCCGCAACGGAAGCCCCACAGCGCCTTGGCGTCCCACCAGGGCGGGCCGAAGACAGCGACCGTCAGCCCGGCGACCAGAACGAGGTTCAGGGCGAGGCGCACGCGCCGGTCGGCGGTGAAACTGGAGGCCAGACCGCCCAGGGCGGCGGCGGCGAGGGCGGCGCAGGCGACGATGCCCATCAGCCTTCCCAGCTGCCAGGGATAGCCATAGGTCTGAACCAGCTTCCCGGCCTCGATCACGGCCTGACACAGGACCGTTCCGGCCATGACGGCGAAGGCGGCCGATGCGGGCGGACGGCGGGTGGCCCACAGCAGGACGTTGAACAGCAGGGCGAGGGCCAGCAGTCCGACCGCCAGCAGGGTCGGCAGATAGTGGACCAGCGCTCCCTTCAGCGGGTCGTCATAGCCGCCGATGCCGATCAGATGGATGGGCCGGGCGACCGGCGCCCAGAGGTGATGGGCCGACAGCCGGACCTCGACCGCGTTGGGGCCCTCGCGGACAAGGTCCGGGGGCACGAACAGGACGGCGCTGAACCGGCCCGGGGTCTCGGCGGTGCGGTCGGGACCGACGCGGCCGTTCGCGCCGATGCGTTGGCCGTTCCACCAGACCTCGCCGCTGGCCATGGCGACGAGGTGGACCGTCAGCGGCGCCGGCGTCCGGCCCCGATCGGCGACGAAACTGGTCCTGAGGACGGTGACCGGGCGATCGAGACGCAGGCTGTCGATCCGGACCGGTCGGCAGGTCGACGGGGTGTCGCACAGGCTCCAGACGAGGGCCGGACGGGAGGGAGATGTCGACGACGTCAGCAGCGGCTGGACCGCCGGCCCGATCAGGACCGCCAGTCCCGCGAGCAGGAGGAAAAGCGCCGTCGCCCGGACGCGCAGACGCTCACCGACGCCCACGGTCGTTCACCGAAATCCGGTTGGAAGGACGGTCGGCAGGACCAATGAGACGGGCTCCGGGCGGCGGATCTGGGTGTTTGGATCACCCTGCCGCGACCGGCCAGTCCCCGACAAGAGTGAGGAGCTTTCTAGCGTGACCGTGACCAGACCCCAAGGCTTCAACCGCCGTTCCCTGCTGGCTTTGGCCGGCGGCGCCGCAGCCGCGACCGCCCTGCCCGGCCCCACCCTCGCGGGCGGAAGCTCGCTGGAGAGCCGTGTGACGCCGTTGATCGACGGCATGGTCAGGGACAGCGGGTTCCAGGGCGTGGTGCTCCTGGGCCAGGGCGGGCGGACGCGGTTCGCCCGGGCGACGGGTCAGGCGGTCATCGAACGGGCCGTGCCCATGACGACGGACACGCCGCTCGGCATCGCCTCGATCTCCAAGCGGATCACGGCGGTGGCGGTGATGCGGCTGGTCGATCAGGGGAAACTGGATCTCGACGCCCCGATCACGACCTGGCTGACCGACTATCGGGCCGACACGGGCGCCCGCGTCACCCTGCGCCGGCTGCTGTCGAACAGCAGCGGCGTGCCGAACCTGTTCGGAGGGCTGAACAGCGCCGATCCGACGCTGATCAACAAGCCGATGACCACGCGCGAGGCCATCGCCACCTTCGCTTCGGGGGACATGGTGTTCGAGCCGGGCGCGCGCTTCGACTACGCCATGACCAACTGGATCATCATCCTCGGGGTAATCGAGGCCGTCACGGGCCTGCCCTACCCCGAAGCGATGCGGGCGCTGGTCCTGAATCCCCTGCGGATGATGGAGACCACCCAGTTGGCCTCGGCCAATGCGACCTCATACCGGACCGTGGCGCCGCCTGTGGAATGGATCAGTCCGAGGCCCAGCTATCTGGTGGCGGCCGGAGGCTATTTCAGTACAGCGGCGGACCTGCAGCGCTTCTCGCACGGGGTCTATGACACGGGCTTCCTCAGCCCGGCCTCCCGCCGCGCCCTGACCACGGTCGAGATCGCCTCGGACCGATATGCGCTGGGCGGACGCATCTGGCAGGTGGAGATCGGGGGCATGACCATCCCCGCGGCCTGGGAGACCGGAAATACGGCCGGTTATCGCTCGGTCCTGGGCCATCGGCTCGACGGTGGCGGCACGGCGGTCATCCTGAACAACACCGCTGTTTCCCAGCGCACCATGGACGAATTCGCTCTGGCCCTGTTGAGAGCGCTGGGCTGAGCGGGACGGAACGGTCCGGGCATGAAAAAGGGGCGCATCCGGCTGGATGCGCCCCTTGATCGTCTGGCTTGAAGGCCGGCTCAGGCCGCGCCGTCGGCCGCCTTCTTCTTCTCGGCGTAGATCAGCAGGGGCTGGGCCTTGCCGTCGATGACCTCGGCGTTGACGACCACTTCCTCCACGCCCTCGAAGGTCGGCAGCTCGAACATGGTCTCGAGCAGGATGCCTTCCAGGATCGAGCGCAGGCCGCGCGCGCCGGTCTTGCGGGTGATGGCCTTCTTGGCGACGGCGTTGAGCGCGTCGTCGGTGAAGGTCAGGTTGACGTTCTCCATCTCGAACAGGCGGCGGTACTGTTTGATCAGGGCGTTCTTGGGCTCGGTCAGGATGGTGACCAGGGCGGTTTCGTCCAGATCTTCCAGGGTGGCCAGAACCGGCAGACGGCCGATGAACTCGGGGATCAGGCCGAAGCGCATCAGGTCGTCGGGCTCGACGCCCTTGAGGATGTCGCCGGTGCGGCGTTCGTCGATTTCCTTGACCTTGGCGCCGAAGCCGATCGAGGCGCCCGCGCCGCGCGCCGAGATCACCTTCTCCAGGCCGGCGAAGGCGCCGCCCACGATGAAGAGGATGTTGGCGGTGTCGACCTGCAGGAACTCCTGCTGCGGATGCTTGCGGCCGCCCTGCGGGGGCACGGAGGCGACGGTGCCTTCCATGATCTTCAGCAGGGCCTGCTGCACGCCCTCGCCCGAGACGTCGCGGGTGATGGAGGGGTTGTCCGACTTCCGGGAAATCTTGTCGATTTCATCGATGTAGACGATGCCGCGCTGGGCGCGTTCGACGTTGTAGTCCGAGGCCTGGAGCAGCTTCAGGATGATGTTCTCGACGTCTTCACCCACATAACCGGCTTCGGTCAGGGTGGTGGCGTCGGCCATGGTGAAGGGCACGTCGATGATGCGCGCCAGGGTCTGGGCCAGCAGCGTCTTGCCCGAGCCGGTCGGCCCGATCAGCATGATGTTCGACTTGGCCAGTTCGACGTCGTTGTTCTTCGTCGCGTGGTTGAGGCGCTTGTAGTGGTTGTGCACCGCGACCGAGAGGACCTTCTTGGCGTGGCCCTGACCGATGACGTAGTCGTCGAGAACCTCGCGGATCTCCTTCGGGGTCGGGACGCCGTCCTTCGACTTCACGAAGCCGATCTTGTGCTCTTCGCGGATGATATCCATGCAGAGTTCGACGCATTCATCGCAGATGAACACGGTCGGCCCGGCGATGAGCTTGCGCACTTCGTGCTGGCTCTTCCCGCAGAAGGAGCAGTACAGGGTGCTCTTGGCGTCAGTTCCGGCGGCTTTGGTCATGGACCCTTCTCACTCTCGCGGAGCCTTTCCCCTCAGGTGAGGTTGAGACTGACGCGCTTCCTTCGCGTTGATTCCACCACTATGGACGCGAAGATATTCAAAAAATGACAATCACCCATCCCAACGCCACTCACAACCCCGCTCTGGTGAGCAGTTCGTGATGAGCGTGGATTGGTCTGTATGGATGGGGATCACGGCTTATGAGTGACATGGGGAGCACGGACGCCGTTCGCCAGAGGGGCGAACCGGGCGCGGGTTCGAACACCAGCCTGGCGGACGGACAACCCATTGTGGCGTTCGATTTCGACGGCACCCTGACGATCCGCGACAGTTTCACCGAATTCCTGCGCTGGCGGGCCGGTCCGGCGGGCTGGGCCCTGGGTCTTGTGAAGATGGCGCCGGCGGTGGCCCACTATGCGCGCGACCGCGACCGGGGACGGATCAAGGCGGCCTCGGTGCGCGAATTTCTCGGCTGCGTGGACCGGACGACGCTCGAGGCCGACGCCGAACGCTTCGCCGACGCCGTCTGGGATCGGTTCATGCGGCCCGACGCCCTGGAATGCTGGAAGGCGTGGGGCGACAAAGGGGCGCACCGGGTGATCGTCACCGCCTCGCCCGTGACCACGGTCGCGCCGTTCGCAAAACGGCTGGGCGCGGACGCCCTTCTGGGCACCCCCCTGTTCTTCGACGCCGACGACAGGGTGTCCGGCGCCTTCGCGGGGCCGAACTGCCGGGGGCCGGAGAAGGTGCGGCGGCTGCAGGCGGCCTATGGCCCCGAGGTGAAGCTGGCTGCGGCCTATGGCGACACCTCGGGCGATACGGAAATGCTCCAGATCGCCGCCGAGAAGGGCTTTCGGGTGTTCAAGGGACGGCCGTAGGGGCGATCAACGCCCCAACCTAGCGTCCCTGGGCGTCGACGTCGAACTCGACGGCCTTGCCGCGCGAGGTGGGTTCCCAGCCGGCCTCGATGGCGGCGGCGACGGCGTTCTTGACGTAGTCGACGTTGACCTTCTGCTTCTCGAGGTCCGGGTGGCCGTTGGCGCGCATCGGCATAGGGAACTGGATGATGGCCTCGCGCTTGTAGCCCTGGAGCCAGAGGCTGACGGCGATGCCTTCCCAGTTGTTGCCGGTGGTGCGCCGGGGCTGGCGGCGCAGCTCCCAGTCGTAGAGTTCGCCGTCGACCTCGACGGTCCCCTTCTGATCGCGTGTGTGCTGCATGGGCGGCCCCATACCATAGAGTCGGCGAATTAGTCGCCGAAGCCGGCAGCTTTCAGGGCGTCGACGATCTGGTCAATCAGGCCCGGCGTCTCCTGAATGCCGGAATGGTCGGCGGCGGGGACGACGATCAGCCGCGTGGAGACGCCCTCGCGGCGCAGGGTCTGCTCCAGTCGCGAGGTGGCGAGGAAGGGCACGGTGTCGTCGTTGCGGGCCGCAACCACGACGGCCGTTCCGCGATAGCCCTGAAGGGCCGCGCCCAGATCGAAGCGGGGTACGTCGTCGCCGACCACGGGCCGGACCAGACCGCCGAGGGGGCCGGCCTCCTGGGCGGCGCCGGCGCGGATGACCTGTTCGAAGCTCTGGAAGGTCGAGATCAGGACGAGGTCGGAGGCGTGGTCGGTGCGCCCGGCCAGATCGCCGCAGACCGTGCCGCCCAGCGAGTGCCCCCAGAAGGCGAGATCGCCGGTGCGGCCCGTGGCGAAGGCGTGGTCGACGCGGGCGGAGACCGCCTGGTTCATCGCCTCGAACTGGTCGGGCGTCCCCTGCCCCGCTGAGTCGCCATAGCCGGGATAGTCGAAGATCCAGACGTCACCGAGCGGAGCCAGCAGGGCCACGACCTTCTGCCCGCCCAGCTCGCGCCGGAACATGTTGCCGCCGCAGAAGACGATCAGGGGCTTGGGTGTTGAATGCTCAAACCGCGTCAGGGCCACCGGGCCGAAGGCCGCAGGCAGCGTCTCCTCGGTCACCGTCAGGCCCAGCCGGGCGCCGACCTCGGCAAGCGGCAAACCCGGCGTCATCCGCATTCCCGCCGCCGTCAGCCGGGCGTCGGTCGGAACCACGTCGTCGCCGGTCAGGCGATAGGTGTAGCAGCCGGACAGGGTCGCGGCGGCCGCAACGGCGATGACGAAGAGAGTCGTGCGAAGGGTCATGGAACGACGCTAGCACAAAGAAAAAGGGGCGCGCCGTGTCCGGCGCACCCCTCTTCGATCCAAAAAGATCGTCGGATCAGACGGTCTTGATGCCGTCGGCTTCGGCTTCGGTCCGCTTGTCGTAGACGTGGTCGACGATGCCCCAGGCCTTGGCGGCCTCGGCGTCCATGAAGTGGTCGCGGTCGAGGGTGGATTCGACCTCCTCATAGGTCCGGCCGGTGTGCTGGACGTAGATCTCGTTGAGGCGGCGCTTGGTATAGCGGATGTCGGCGGCGTGCAGCTCGATGTCCGAGGCCTGGCCACGGAACCCGCCCGAGGGCTGGTGGACCATGATGCGGGCGTTCGGCAGGGCGATGCGCTGGCCCGCCTCACCGGCCGTCAGGATCAGGGAGCCGGCCGAGGCGGCCATGCCCATGACCACGGTCGAAACCGGGGACTTGATGTACTGCATGGTGTCGTAGATCGCGAGCGCCGAGGTCACCTGACCGCCGGGGCTGTTGATGTACATGGAGATTTCCTTCTTCGGGTTTTCCGATTCCAGGAACAGCAACTGGGCGCAGATCAGCGACGCCATGCCGTCCTCGAAGGGACCCGTCAGGAAGATGATCCGCTCGCGCAGCAGGCGGGAGAAGATGTCGAAGGCCCGCTCGCCCCGGCTGGATTGCTCCACGACCATGGGGACGAGATTATTGGAGATGTAGTCGATCGGATCGCGCATATGGCCTTCTCGGATGCTTGTGGGCGGCGACTCGGAAGTTCGCCGCCTCATTGAACAGCATATCGCGTTGCCAAGCCCTTGACGCAAGGTGGGCGCCCGTCGCGGGTCGCGGAATCGAAAAGGGCCGGCCCGCGCGAACGGACCGGCCCTTTCAGGATCGGATCAGATCAGAGGAAGGAGCCTCAGCCCTCTTCTTCTTCCTTGAGCAGTTCTTCCTTGGTGATCGGCGTATCGGTGGTTTCCGCCTGACCGAAGATCAGGTCGACGACCTTCTCTTCATAGATCGGGGCGCGCATCTGGGCGGCGGCGTTGGGGTTCTGGCGGTAGAAGTCCAGGACCATACGCTCCTGACCCGGGTAGTTGCGGGCCTCGGCCATGATGGCGTTGTTCAGTTCCTGATCGGTGACGCCGACGTTGTTGGCGCGGCCGATCTCGGCGAGCACCAGACCGAGGCGCACGCGGCGCTCGGCGATCTTGCGGTACTCGGCCTTCAGCTCGTCGTCCGACTTCTTGGCGTCTTCTTCCGGCAGGTCGCCCTTGGCCTTGTCGGCCTGGACCTGTTGCCAGATGCCGTCGAACTCGGCGTCGACCATCTTGGGCGGCAGGTCGAAGCTGTGGGCGCTGTCCAGTTGGTCCAGCAGGGCGCGCTTCTGCTTGAAGCGGGCGGCGCCGGCGTATTGCTGGTTCAGGTTGCCGCGCAGCAGCTCCTTCAGCTTGTCCAGCGATTCCAGACCGATGCGCTCGGCGAAGGCGTCGTCGACCACGCCGGCGACTTCCGACTTGATGGCCTTCACGGTGATGTCGAAGGTGGCCAGCTTGCCGGCCAGGTTGGCGGCCTGGTAGTCGGCCGGGAAGGTGACCTCGATGGTCTTTTCTTCACCGACCTTGGCGCCGACCAGCTGCTCTTCGAAGCCGGGGATGAAGCGGCCCGAGCCGATCACCAGGTCCGCGTCCTCGGCGGCGCCGCCGTCGAACGGCACGCCGTCCAGCTTGCCCAGGAAGTCGATGGTCAGTTGGTCGCCGTCGGCGGCCTTCACGGCCTTGCCCTTCTTGTCCTCGTAGGACTTGGCCTGGCCGGCCAGTTCGGTGAGGGCTTCGTCCAGATCGGCGTCGGTCGCCTCATAGGTCGGGCGGGTCAGCTTCAGGGTCTTGGGGTCGACGGGCGTGAAGTCGGGCATGACTTCCAGCTCCATCTCATAGGCCAGGTCTTCCTCGCCCTTGATGACCTTCTCCATGTCGGAGACCAGCTTCATCTCGGCCGGGGCGGCGGGGCGCACCTTGGCTTCGTCGAGGGCCTTCTGGCTCGTCTCGTTCAGCTCGGCGTTGATGATCTCGCCCATCATCTCGCGGCCGAAGGTCTTCCTGACGTGGGCGGCGGGCACCTTGCCGGGACGGAAGCCCTTCAGCTTCATCTGCGGCGCGACTTCCTTCAGCTTGGCGTCCAGCTTCGCGTTCAGCTCGGTGGCGGGGATGGTCACGGCGATGACGCGGCTGAGACCTTCGGTGGATTTTTCGACGACTTGCATGGTCGGGATCTGACGTTCTGGGGCGCAACCGGCCAACGCGGCCATACGCGAAATGGATAAAGCAGAAGAGCCGCCCCGATCAGGGGCGGCCTCGAAGCCCGCCCTTATGTCGAGACAGGCTCCAAAGGTCAACGCGAACGTGCGGCTACTGAGATGTAGCCTTCTTCGCGGAGGCTCGCGCCGTGCGCGGTGGTGCCACCGCCGGAGCGCTCGTCTGCGCCGCCTGCCCCGCCAGCGTCGAAAGCGTGGCCATCAGGGCGAGATTGTCCTGGCGGTCGAAATCCTTCTGCAGCAGGTCCGTGGTCGTCTCGCCCTTGCGGAGGATGAAGTTCCGCTCGGTGGCGGCCAGCAGGCCCAGCATCGCCAGAAGCGGCTCGTCCCCGCGATCGGCTTTGACCAGACTCATCTCCTGATGCAGCCGCACGGCGAGCAGCCTCGACTGGAAGTTGGTGAGTTCATTCTGGAAATAGCGGCCCTCGGTCAGGTTCCGGCGATAGGTCGACAGGAAGAAGAAGGCGAAGACGCTGGCGCTCAAGGACAGCAGCGACCGCGCCCCGGCGACGAACCAGAAGGCCCTAGCGTCCACCAGATGAGGCGGCATGAAAACCGACACCGCCAAAATGCCGGTCGAAACAACCGCACCCGTGCCCCCCAGAATCAGATTGAGATTGGCCTTTCGATCCTGATTTTCGATCTCCGCCTCGAGCCGCGTGGAAATATCGGCCGAGATAGTCTCCGATGGAGTTTTCGCGGGTGCGGCGATCGATGAATGGGGCTTTGGAGAATCTGATCGATCAGGATCGTCAGGTTCATCTAAGAAAACTTCAGACAGCCCATAGATATCACTAAACGGATTGAAGGTCCCGTCCTTCAGGTAAGCCTGCGTCGCTATACCCAAAGCTCCAAAAATGGCCAACAAAATGAAGAGCCCAGCGTACACTCGGGTTAAGGACGCAAACTCTCGCAAAAAGTCGAAGCCAAACAGTGTTCCCAAATCATCTGACAATGCGAATGCCAGAGCGGCAACCACGCCAAT
Source organism: Brevundimonas sp. ALps5 (assembly GCF_058681645.1). NCBI lineage: Bacteria > Pseudomonadati > Pseudomonadota > Alphaproteobacteria > Caulobacterales > Caulobacteraceae > Brevundimonas > Brevundimonas sp. ALps5. Next base: position 3,863,368 of record NZ_CM178744.1, read on the forward strand.
TGCAAAAAGTGTGATCAGGTTGGTCACATAAGCACGGCGGCGCTTTTCAGCGCGAGCCATAGGGCCATCGCCTGACACCTCCGAAACGTTCAACTCTTCTGTCATGCAACCCTCCGATAACGGCGTTCGCACGACTACCCTTGGGTTGCAAGCCTCAGGTCAGAGACCCAGCCCGTCCATGGCGGGCTTCTCATAGGGACCGTCCTCGCCGGGAGAGCGCAACCGGGCCTCGAATCGGCCGTCGGCCTTGGCCAGTTGCCAGATCAGGCTGTTGGCGGCGGGGGCGATGTCGGGCTGCGACTGGAACACCGGATCGGCGAAGGCGGCCTCGGCGTCGATCAGGGTCCAGCCCGCGTCGCGGAAGCCCTGAAGCACCTTGGGCAGGAACAGGGCCGTGGCCAGGGTGTGGTGGATCAGCAAGGTGTGCGGCGGGCTGCGGCCCAGAACGTCGCGGGCCAGGCCGTCGTAGAAGGCGGCGCGGTCCAGCAGGTGGCGGACGAGGAAGTCGCCGTAGGGCGTCACGTCGGCGCTCGGGTCCTTGTCCAGCCGCTCGCGCAGGCGCTGATCCACATACCAGTCCGAGGCGTCGATGGTGACGTGAGCGTTATGCAGACCCCGGTCGGCGAGGACGGCGCGCATCCGGTCGCGGGTCTCGGCCGTCCGTCCCTCGGCGAGGAAGGGAAAGCGGAACAGGGGCCGGGTCGTGGCATATGGCGCGATCAGGGACGCACAGCGGTCGATGTCCGCGCCGAGGTCGCCGGGGTTCGATCCGCCGTAGTAGGCGTGGGCGTATGTGTGGTTGCCGATCAGATGCCCGGCCTCGGCCCAGGCGGCCAGATGGGCGGCGCCGGCGGCGGTGTCGACATATTTGCCCGCGACGAGGCCGGCGGCCTTGATCCCCGCGCCGTCGAGGGCGTCCAGCACGGCGCGATGGCGGGCCGCGCCGGTCATCAGGGCGCCGTCGGCGATGTTGAAGTCGTCGATGGTGATGGCCAGGCGGGGGCCGTCGGCGGCGCGGGCGGCCCCCGTGGCCGTCAGGGCTGAGGCGGCGGCGAGGCCGGACAGAAGGTGGCGACGGGTCAGCATGCCGCCTTCCTAGCAGGCGGGCTCCGGTCGGCGCGACGGCTTTCGCCAGAGGGCGCGGGCCGCTATCTGTCGGGGATGAGCCAGAGCCCCTCCCCTCAGCCGCCCGTCGGCGTCTTCATCACCCCGGTCACGCCGCTGCAGCAGAACTGCACGACCGTCTGGTGCACGAAGACGATGAAGGCCGCCGTGATCGATCCCGGCGGCTCGGCCGACGCCATTCTGGGCGAGATCGCGCGGCGCGGCCTGACGCTGGACCAGATCTGGATCACCCACGGCCACCTCGACCACGCCGGCGGCGCCGCCGAGATGCAGGAGAAATCGGGCGTCGAGATCATCGGCCCGCACATCGAGGACCTGTTCTGGATCGAGGGCATTCCGATGCAGGGCCAGCGCTACGGCCTGCCCGAGGCGCGGACCTTCACCCCGAACCGCTGGCTGAACGACGGCGACGTCCTGACGCTGGGCGAGACGACCTGGGAGGTGGTGCACTGCCCGGGGCATACGCCGGGCCACGTCGTCTTCTTCAATCGCGCCATCGGCTTCGCCCAGGTCGGCGACGTCCTGTTCCAGGGCTCGGTCGGCCGCACCGACTTCCCGAAGAGCGATCCCGAGGCCCTGATCCAGTCGATCACGAAGAAGCTCTGGCCACTGGGCGACGGCGTCACCTTCGTCCCGGGCCACGGGCCGCACTCAACCTTCGGGCAGGAGCGGCAGACCAATCCGTTCGTGTCTGACCGGGCGCTGCTGGGGCCGCGGCTGTTCCGCGAACCGACCGGGCCGTCCTAGGCCGCGACAATGGCACACCGGTCCGCGCCCAATGACCCGGCCCTGCTCGCCCTGATGCAGGCGATCAGCGGCGGTGATGCGGATCAGGCGGAGCAGCGACTGCGCGAAGCGCCGGCGCTGGCGAGGGCGGCCCTGACCGCCGACGCGTCATTCCATCGACCAAAAGCCGCCTATGTCGGCGACACGCCGTTGCATATCGCGGCGGCGAACCACGCCCCTGGCATCGTTGAACTGCTGATCGGCCTGGGCGCCGACCTCCGCGCCCGCAACCGCCGGGGCGCCGAGCCCCTCCACTCCGCCTGTGTTGGTCAACCGGGTTCGCCGGTCTGGGGTTCAGCCGCGCAGGCAAAGGTCGTCGCTCGGCTGGTCGCGGCCGGCGCCGATCCGGAAGCGCGGAATATGGACGGGGCGGCCCCGCTGCACCTGGCAGTCCGGACGCGGTCCGCCACAGCGGTGGAGGCACTTCTGGATGCTGGCGCGGACATCAATGCCCGCAACGGCAGCGGCTTCACGGCCCTGCTGCTGGCAATGCACACGACGGGCCGGAGCGGCTCGGGGTCCGTCGAAGCCAGGGCCCTTCAGGCGGATATCCGGGCGCTGCTGGAGCCGCGCGGCGCCCGGACGTGAAAGATCACCGCCGCAGCAGCAGGCCGATCAGGACGCCCGCGCCGATCGCGTAGAGCGCCGTCTTCGTCGGGTTGTCGCGGATAAGCTCGCGGGTCTGCTCGGCGTGATCCTTCGCCCACAGGCGGCCCTGGTGCAGGTCCGAGCGGACGGCCTTGCGGATGCCTTCGGAGCGGGCGAAGGCGCGGCCTTCGGCGTCGGCGATCAGGGTGTCGGCCTTGCGACCCAGACGCTGCGCGGGCCCTTCCTCGCGCAGGTCATCGGAGAGGATGTCGTCGGCGGTCGGGGTGTAGGATTCAGTCATCGGAAAAGCTCCCTGGAGTTCGGCGGAAGAACCGGCGCCCGCCGGGTCGGGTTCCCGGGTTTCTGAACATCGCGAAGGTTTGAACGTTCTCCTCGCGACAGGAGACCGACATGAGCCACACCGACCCCGATATCGATCCGGGCCAGCCGCCCGAATTCCCCGACGAGCCCGCGCAGACGCCCGATATCGATCCGGGCGGCGCCCCCGACGAACTGCCTGAAATCCAGCCCGGCGGCGGTGATGAAGGCGATTCGAGAACGTTCGACCAAAACGCAAGTTGATTGTTCCGATCAACCGATGATCGCGAGGCGGAACCTTGACCGACCCATTGGGTTCTTCATCGCAAGCACCACACTACTCAGGAAGGAACAGCCGAATGGCCGAAGGTCAGACCAACCGCCCCTCGGGTGTCTCCAAGCGGGGCTTCGCCTCGATGGACCCGGAACGTCAGCGCGAAATCGCCCGCAAGGGCGGGGCCAGTGTGCCGTCCGAGAAGCGGAGCTTCTCGCAGGATCGGGGCCTGGCCGCCCAGGCCGGCCGCAAGGGCGGCGAGGCCTCGCATGGCTCGCGGCGTCCCGACGACGTCGAGAACCAGGCAGAGTAGCCCCTCCCCGGAGAACGCAGAAATCAGGCGGCGAGACCCGAACGGTTTCGCCGCCTTTTTCTTGCTTCGCGCCCCGCCTTCAACTGGCGCTGAGCAGCGCCAGGGCGACCGAGGGCGCGGGCCCGGTCTCGAACAGGGTCACGGTCCAGCCCGCCGCCTCGGCCATCTTGATCACCGAAGCGCGGGTGTATTTGCGCGAGCTTTCGGTGTGGATGGTCTCGCCCTTCGCGAAGCGGATTACGGTGTCGCCGATATGGACGCTTTGATCCCGCGCCGAGCGCAGGTGCATCTCCATCCGGGATTCGGCCGCGTTCCAGACCGCGACATGGTCGAAGGCGTCGAGGTCGAAATCGGCGTCGAGTTCCGCGTTGGCGCGGACCAGGAGGTTCCTGTTGAACGCCGCCGTCACCCCTTGCGCATCGTCATAGGCGGCGACCAGCAGCTCGGGTTCCTTGACCAGATCGACGCCCAGAATGAACAGGGAGCCGTCGTCCAGCCGGGCGCGCGCGACCTTCAGGAAGTCAATGGCGGCGTCGCGGTCCAGATTGCCGATGGTCGAGCCGGGGAAGAAGCCGATGCGGCGCCCACGGCCCAGCTCCGGCAGCGGCGGCAGATTCAGGAAGTCCCCGACCACCGGTACGACCTCGATCGACGGATAGGCCGCCGTGATCCGCTCGGCCGCCTCGTTCAGGGCGTCGGGGCTGATGTCGATGGGGATGTAGGTCGACAGATCGGGCGCCGCGTCGAGGATGATGCGGGTCTTCTCGCTGGCCCCCGAGCCGAACTCGACCAGGACCGCGTTGTCGCCGAAGTCCCGGGTCAGGCGCGGGGCGAGATCCTTGAGCAGGGCCGCCTCCTGCCGCGTCGGATAGTATTCCGGCAGGCGGGTGATGTCCTCGAACAGGCGCGAGCCCTCGGCGTCGTAGAACCACTTCGGCGACACGGCCTTCTGCGGCTTTGACAGCCCCTCGATCAGCTCGGCGCGGAAGGCGGCATTCTCATCGGTATCTTCGACGGCGCGGTCGGGCGCGACGTCCTCGGCCAGTCTCAGGCCCATGAACGCCCACCTCTGATGCGGATAGAAGAAGTTGCGGTAGGTCGCCCGCGCATGGCCCGGAGGCGTAGCGAAGCACGACCCGCGCAGGACCATCTGATTGGCCATGAACTTGCCGTTGTACTCGGACGCCGTGCCATCGGTCGGTTTGAAGCCGGGGTAAGGGGAATAGCTACTGGCCGTGTGCTGCCAGACCTCTCCGAACAGGTTCGTGAAGGCGCCCCCGCCGGTTACAGCCGCATGCTCCCACTCGGCTTCCGTCGGCAGGCGCTTGCCGGCCCAGCGGGCGTAGGCGTCGGCTTCGTAGAAGGAGATGTGGCGCACCGGGGCTGACGGATCGACGGGGGCGAGACCCGCGAGGCCGAACACAGACCAACCGCCCTCCCCTGCATGCCAGTAGAGGGGCGCTGTCCAGCCCTCGGCCTTCACCGTCGCCCAGCCGTCCGACAGCCAGAGTTCGGGCCGCGAATAGCCGCCGTCCTGAATGAAGCGGATCCAGTCGCCGTTGGTCACCAGATCAGTCGCCAAGGCGAAGGGCGGGAGGAAGACGCTGTGGGCCGGTCCCTCGTTGTCGAAGGCGAAACCCTGACCGTCATGGCCGATCGTGACCAGACCGCCGTCGAACCGCGTGACGCCCCCGACCGCAGGCTGAACCGACGCCTCGCGCGGCTCCGTCGCATAGGCCGCCGGGTCCAGAGGCGAACGTGACATCAGATAGAGCAGGTCCATCAGGAACAGCTCCTGATGCTGCTGGTCGTGATGCAGGCCGAGCGCGAACAGATAGCGTTCGGCGCCGGACGTCAGGCCGCGCGACAGCCGGTCGACCATGCGGCGGTCGATCTCGCGGCGGTAGGCCAGAACCTCATCCAGCGAAGGCCGGGTCATCAGGCCGCGCTCGGGCCGGGCGACGCGCTGGCCCAGCGCTTCGTAGTAGGAGTTGAACAGCTGCCGCCAGCGCGGATCGACGGGTTTGTAGCCCGGCTCGGCGGCGAGGATCATCTCCTCGAAGAACCAGCTGGTGTGGGCCAGATGCCATTTGCCCGGGCTGGCGTCGGCCATGGGCTGGGCGGCCAGATCCTCGGGCGACAGACCCTGCGCCAGCTCCGGCATCCGGGCGCGGACGGCCCGATACAGGTCGATGTCGTCCGAAGCGGACGACGGAATACGTGCGAGATCGTTCATAGCGACAGCCTCCGCCCGGGTTGCCCACGGCGGTTCCCCACCCGGCCCTGAAATGTCACCGGCGCGGTTTGGTTCCTGTGTCGGGAACCGCAAGCGTCGATGGCGGGGAGATGGGGATGGCTGTCAGCTTCGCCATGGATCAACCGCCGTTCGCCGGAAGAAAAGCCCCTTCGGCGAACGGCTGCTGACAAAAACGGGCGAGCGCCGTTCTTTGGCCCTTACCGAACCGGCTTGCCGCCGTGCTTGGCGTATTCCAGTCGGGCGATGGTGCGGTTGTGAACCTCGTCCGGACCGTCGGCGAGGCGCAGGGTCCGCACCCCCGCGTAGAGCTCGGCCAGGGGCGTGTCGCCCGAGACGCCGGCGCCGCCGAAGGCCTGGATGGCGTCATCGATGATCTTGAGCGCCATACGCGGGGCCGCGACCTTGATCTGGGCGATCTCGGACTTGGCGTTCTTGGCGCCGGCCTGATCGATCATCCAGGCGGCCTTGAGCACCATCAGACGGCACATCTCGATATTGGTGCGGGCCTCGCCGACGCGCTGCTCCCAGACCGAATGCTCGGCCAGCTGCTTGCGGAAGGCGGTGCGGTTGAGCAGGCGCTCGCACATCAGGTCCAGGGCCCGCTCCGCCGCGCCGATGGTGCGCATGCAGTGGTGGATGCGGCCCGGCCCGAGGCGGCCTTGGGCGATCTCGAAGCCCCGGCCCTCGCCGGCGATCAGGTTGGTGACGGGGACCCGGACGTTGTCGAGCACGACCTCGGCATGGCCGATCGGGCGTTCGTCATAGCCGAAGACGGTCAGCATCCGCTCGACGCGGAAGCCGGGCGTGTCGGTGGGGACCAGGATCTGGGACTGCTGCTGGTGGGTCGCCGCCGAGGTGTCGGTCTTGCCCATGACGATGGCGATCTTGACGTTCGGGTGGCCCATATTGGTCGACCACCATTTGCGGCCGTTGATCACATACTCATCGCCGTCGCGGACGATGGAGGTCTGGATGTTGGTCGCGTCGGACGAGGCCACGGCCGGTTCGGTCATCAGGAAGGCCGAGCGGATGGTCCCGGCCATCAGGGGTTTGAGCCACTGCTCCTGCTGGGCCGCGTTCCCGTACATATGGAGCACCTCCATATTGCCGGTGTCGGGGGCGTTGCAGTTGAACACCTCGGCCGACCACAGCGACCGGCCCATGATCTCGGCCAGGGGCGCGTATTCGAGGTTGGTCAGGCCCGCCCCGTGCTCGCCCGGCAGGAACATGTTCCACAGACCCGCCTCGCGCGCCTCGGCCTTCATGGTCTCCATGATCGGCGGCTGGACGGTGTGGTCGGCATGGACCTGGGCCCAGTATTCCGCCGCGCGCGGATAGACCTTGTCGTCCATGAAGCGCTGCACCCGCTCCTGCCAGTGCAGGCCGCGTTCGCTGTGCTGAAAGTCCATGTGCGTATCCTCTTTCGTGATCCCCGGTCGTGCGCCGGGCTTGGGAGTCGGGTCGAAACGAAAACGGCGCGGCCCCGTGGGAGCCGCGCCGTCCGCTGGTCTGATTATCCGCCGCGCATCAGCGCTTCAGCAGCGCCGGCAGCTTCTGGGCGATCATCATGTCGCCCGCGATCTTCAGCTTGCCCTGCATGAAGGCCATCATGCCGTCCAGCTTGCCTTCCGACAGGGCGATGAAGTCGTCCCAGCTGATGGTGACGGTGGCGTCGGCGGGCTTGTCCTCGTTGGTGACCGTGTTCGGGGTCGAGGCGCCGTCGATGTAGATCTTGCCGGCGTCGCCCAGGTCGATCTTCACGGTCTTGCCCAGACCGGAGTTGTCGCCGACGGCGTTGCGGATGTGATCGGTGACTTGAGCCAGATCGGCCATGGGTCGTCTCCCTGAAGTTTTGTCGCCCGGATTTCGGTGACCAGAGCCCTAGACCGCCGCGAGGGGCCTCACAAGATCACGTCGGGGAAAGATCGGGTGATCAGACCGTCGTCGCCACCGTCACGCGCCCGTCCCACTCGGACGCCGGCGGGCGGCGCCCGGTCGGGATAGAAATTCTGACGCAGACGGCGGCCAGAATGGACCCCGGTGGCGCGAGCTCGACGCTCATGCCCCGGAACCCGACGCCGCAGGGGCGTCGACCTCATCGCAAGGATCGGCATGGCCGAGATCACCCGCCGCGACCTACTTGCCCGGAGCGCCGCCATCCCGGCCCTCCTGTCGGCCGACCCCGGATCGGCGAAGGCGGAGGACGACGGCTTCTGGAAGGAGATCGCCGCGGAATACGAGGTTCCGCGCGAGGTGATTCAGCTCGAGAACGGCAACTGGGGCGCCATGCCGCGTCCTGTTCAGGCCCACTACCTCGAGACTTTGGCGCGCGTGAACCGCGACACCAGCTACTACGCCCGGCGCGGCATGGGGCAGGACCTGGCGAACGCCCGCGCCCGCCTCGCCGAAACCCTGGGCGTGCCCGACGATGAGATCGCCTTCACCCGCAACGCCACGGAGGCGTTGAAAATCCTCATCGGCGGCTACAACCGCCTGATCCCGGGCGACGCCGTCCTCTACGCCGATCTCGACTACGACAGCATGCAGGACGGTATGAAGCGCCTCGCCCTGCGGGAGGGCGCCGAGGCGGTCCGCATCGCCCTGCCCGAGCCCGCGACCCGGTCGTCCCTGATCGAAGCCTATGCGGAAGCCTTCGCGCGCCATCCTCGCATCCGCCTCGCCCTGCTGACCCACGTCAGCCACCGGACCGGTCTGGCGCTGCCGGTGCGCGAAATCGTCGCCCTGGCGCGGGAGCGCGACATCGATGTGATCGTCGACGCCGCCCACAGCTGGCGGCAGCTCGACTTCAACCTGCGGGATCTGGATTGCGATTTCGTGGGTCTGAATGGTCACAAATGGCTGGCCGCCCCGCTGGGGGTCGGGCTGTTGCACATCCGCAAGAGCGCCCTCTCGCGCATCGACCATGACCTGGCCACCCCTCCTGACGGACCGGACGCCATCGCCGAACGCGTTCACACAGGAACCCTGAACGCGGCCGCCTTCCTGAGCACCCATGCCGCCCTCGGATTCGAAGCGCGCATCGGCCTTCAGAGAAAGAGCGCGCGCCTTCGGGCGCTTCGCGACCGCTGGGTCGCCCAGACGCGAGGGATCGCCAACGTCGAAATCCTGACACCCGAGGAGCCCGGTCTGTGCGGGGCCATCACATCCTTCCGGCTCGCGGGGAGGGTTTCCATGCGCGACAATGAGCTGGTCGCCCGGCGACTGCTGGAGCGCCACCGGATCTTCACCGTGGCTCGCGACGGCGTCGATCGCGGCGCCTGCGTCCGGGTGACGCCCAATCTGTTCAACAGCATGGAGGACATGGACGCGCTCGTGGCGGCCATTGCTGAGATCACCGCCCAGGGCGTGGGTTGACGGCTTGCCGGGGCCGGCGAAGGGGCGATGAGGCCGGAGCGTCGGTGCGGTCAGTAGATCCACTGGATCCGGGTCAGGAAGCTGTCGCTCTCGCCGTTGAGACCGGCCCGGTCGAGCCAGGTGTGGCCGTAGCTGGCGCCGAATTTCCAGCGGGTAGTGGCCCACCAGTTCAGCCCGACCATGACCCGGTCGAAGGAGCCGCCGTAGAGGTCCTGATCGTCGAGGTCGACGCGGGAGTAGCGCCAGACCAGCTCGGGCGCGCCCCACCGGCCCTCGGGGATCACCCGCCGCGCATAGCCGACATTGCGGTCATAGGGCCGGGTCTCGCCCGTCAGGATCCAGCTGCCGGTGACATAGAAGCCCTGGAAGGTCGGATCGCCGTGGGCCGGGGAATCGACCTTCGCCACGATATATTCGCCGAGGAAGGAGACGGAGCCGATGTTGAGCAGCGCCTCGCCGCCGAAATGCTCGGCGCTGTCGGCCGCGAAGTCGCCGGTGTCCACGGCGTTGTCGCCCATATTGGTCTCGGGCCGGCCCTTGTAGCGGGCGTTCTCGTCCACCGCCACGTGTCGCCAGGCCAGGCCCAGGTGCAGGAAGCGGTTGTTGTCCGGATCGTCCCAGACCAGGGCGGTCGCCCGGGCCGCGACGTCCATGCCGCGGTCGGTGTCTGTCTGGAATTCCCAGGCGTCGTAATAGGCGCCGAAGGCGAAGGTCGCCCGCCTGGACTCCCCGAACACATGGGTGATCCGCGCCCCCACATTGCGCGAGATGAAGAAGGGGTTCAGCACCCGTTCGCTCTGCGGCAGGTTGGCCGAGTCCCCGACCATCTCATAGGAGAAGCTCTCCTTGGACTTGCCCACCATCAGCTTGGTGTGGTCGCCGATGGGAAAGGTCAGGTTGACGTCGGTCATCTGCCAGTCCGTGGCCGGATCCGTGGCGAAACCCTTGTATTCGCCGGCGATCTGATAGCTGACGCGATAGTTGCGGCCGAACGAGCCGGCCAGCGTCAGCCGCATGCTACGGATCTGGGCGCCGTTTTCCTGATCGCCCATCTGGGCGATGTTCTCGTCGTCCTGGCTGAATCCGGTCCAGTCCCCGATCAGGGAGAGGCTGGGTCTCAGGGTGAAGAAGGGCGCGTCCGGCCCCGACGGCGCCGGCCTTCTCGGCGGGAAGTCCGGGATCACATAGTCCGGCGTCTGGCCGACCGAGGGGACATCCTTTCCGGAATGATCGCCGATCGGGGTGTCGTTGCTCTCGGTGTCCTGGGCCAGGGCCGGCGCGGCGGCGAGGCCGGCCAAGATCGCGGTCGCGGTCGCGCTCAGCAGGGTGCGGTATGGGTTCGGCACGGGAGGATCCTGCCCTGACTGGCCCCTTCGGCCAGCCAAGCTGTCGCGCCTTGTCCCGCTCGCCGCCATCGGGGAAACCCCGAGGCCTGGCTCAGGCGGATCGCCGCTCGGTCCAGAGATCGAGATCGGTCTCCCGCCCGATCAGGGCCAGACCCGAGGCGATGGCTTCGAACTCGCCGCCGGTCTCGATGCGGTCGGCGCCGAAGCGGCGCGCGAAGATGTCGCGGACGGCGGGGACGAAGGAGGTGCCGCCGGTCAGGAAGATGCGGTCCACGCCGTCCGGCTCCAGCCCCGCCTCATTCAGGGCCTGATCGACGGCGGCTTCCATGGCCTGGAGCTCGGGCGCGATCCAGCCCTCGAAGGTCTGGCGCGTGACCTCTGCCTCGATCTCCACCGAGCCGGCCTCGAAGACGAAGGTCGCGTCGTCCGCGCTCGACAGGGCCATCTTGAGCGCGGACACGGCCTGATAGAGGGCATAGCCGTGATTGTCGTCCAGCACCTCGACCAGTCGCTCCAACTTCTCGGGCTCCACCGCATTCCGGGCGATGTCGCGGATGTCCTTCATGTCGCGCGAGGCGCGCAGCAGGGCCAGTTGGTCCCAGCGGGCGAAGGCGGCGTAGTAGCGCTGGGGGATCGGCAGGGTCTTGTCGAAGGTGCGATAGAGTCCGCCCTTGCCCAGCTCCGGCGAGACCAGATGGTCAATGATGCGGTAGTCGAAGGCGTCGCCGGCGACGCCCACCCCGGACCGGGCCAGGGCGTGGGAGCGCAAGCCCTCGGGCGTCTGTTCGAAGCGGACGATGGAGAAGTCGCTGGTGCCGCCGCCGAAGTCGGCGACCAGCACCGTGGCGTCGGTCTTCAGGGTGCGGGCGAAGAAGAAGGCCGCGCCGACGGGCTCATAGGCATAGCGGATGTCGGTGAAGCCGAGCCGCTCGAACCCGGCCTCGTAGCGTTCCAGGGCCAGGGCCGCGTCGGGCGAGCCGCCGGCGAAGGTCACGGGACGGCCGACGACGATCCGGGCGGGCAGCTCAGCCATCCCCTCCCCGCCATGGCCGCGCAGTTGCAGCAGGAAGGCGCCCAGCAGGTCCTCGAACTTGTAGCGACGATTGTCGATGACCGTCTCGGTGAAGGCGGCGCTGGCGGCGAAGCTCTTGAATGACTGGATGAAGCGGGTGTCGAGCGGATCCTCGACATAGGCGTCGATGGCCCAGGGCCCGGCCGTCACCACCCGCTCCGGCGCCTGTCCCGGCGCCTGATGCATCTGGAAGCCCAGGGTCGAGCGGAAGGCGGTCAGGTCGCCGACCGGCGCCTCGAACCGCAGCACCTCGGCCTGGCCGTCCCCGCGCGTCACCGCGACCACCGTATTGGTGGTGCCGAAGTCGATGCCGATGGTCAGGACGGGGTCGGACATAGCGGACTTTCAGAACACGACGAGCCCACCGCTTCGCAAAGCGCATGGGCCGGTCAGGAGATGAGGTTCAGAAGACAGAGGCCCCTTCCTGCACTTTCGGCGCGGGGGCATGTCAGACGTCCCTGAGTGGTCAGGACGTCCGTCCTGCGTAGCGCGGCAGCGCGAAGCAGGATGGCGGGCCGCGCCCGACGATGATGAGCACTACATCTACGCTATAGCCCTCTAATGCCGCACTGCGCCCATTTCAATTGCCGCGACCATCGCGTCACTGGCCTTGGAGATGCCTCTCATCTGATAGGCCTTCCAAGTTTTCGATGGTTGCGAGAGGCTGCTCCTTCGCCTTTCAGAGCATCCTTGAAAAATTGTGCCGTGCGGCTATATTACTGGAAATATCTAGGAGGTAGCCATGGGCAGCTCGCAAAAACGTGCCATTCAAAACTATCGATCTCGCTTGAGCGAGCGCGGCTTGGCGCGCTTTGAGGTACTGGCGCGAGATGCCGATCGCGACCTTATCCGGTCCTTGGCCCGTCGCCTTGCGGAAGACGGCCCAGAGGCGTCGCGTCTCCGCGCGGCAGTGAGCCAGACCATCGGCGGCGAGCCGCCGAAGAAGGGGGGAATTCTGGCTGCGCTACGACGCTCCCCTCTCGTGGGCGCTGACCTTGATCTCGTCCGGGTCCGCGAAGAAGGGCGAGACGTCGAAATCTGATGCGCTACCTGCTCGACACCAACATCATCAGCGACATCGCGAAACCGGCCCCGTCGGAGTCCTTGCTCGCATGGATGGGGGAGCAAAACGACGAAGACCTTTTCATCGCCTCGCTGACCATCGCCGAAATCCGTCGAGGTGTTCTGGAGAAGCCGGCCGGCAAACGCCGCGATCAGCTTGAGGCATGGTTCTCAGGGCCAGAGGGTCCACAGGCACTTTTCGTCGGCCGCATACTCCCCTTCGACGAAAACGCCGGCCTGATCTGGGCGCGCCTGATGGCCGAGGGGAAATCGCAGGGTCGGCCCCGCAGCGCGCTCGACACGATCATCGCCGCCGTCGCCGAGGCTCACGGATGCACCGTCGTCACCGATAACGAGAAAGACTTTGCCGGCGTCACGATCATCAACCCGTTGCGCGCATCGGGGCGCCTATGACCTCGACAGGCGCGCGCGATGATTTTACGAAACCTACGCTTAGGCTGATGGCGCAGCGCGCAGGATACATGTGTTCCTATCCTGATTGCCGACAACTGACGATTGGCCCGTCCGACGATCGCAGGTCGGGCCTGACGATGGTCGGAGTGGGCGCCCATATCACCGCCGCCTCGTCAGGAGGGCCGCGCTACGACGGCAACCTCACGTCTGAAGAACGGGCGAGCGAGGCCAACGGCATCTGGATGTGCCAGCTCCACGGAAAACAGATCGACGACAATCCCAGCCGACACACCGCTGACGATCTGAAACGTTGGAAATCGCAACACCAGGAATGGGTCTTCGCGCGCATCGCCAGCGCCGACAGTTTGCTCAAGCATGGAATTACCAACATCTCCATCGAGAATGTCGGTCCGTTTCGCCAACGGACCAGCATCTCCCTTGGTCGGCACAATGTCGTTTTCGGACTGAACAGTTCCGGGAAATCCAGTCTTTGCGAGAGCATTGCGGCCTTTGCAGGCGGCGTGAACTTCGAGAATTTCCGCAAACGCTGGCGCCTCTTCGGGGCTGGCTCCCCGTCAATGATGATCGAGGCGGCCGTCTCAGTGAACGGCGCGAGAACAACCGTGCGGCTCAGCGAAGAGCCTGTTGCCCTCAAACGTGTCCCGAAACTCCATCAGACCCGTCTTCATATAGAGGTGAACGGGAACGTCGCAGCACACTGGCCTCGATCGCTGTTCAACATCGTATACTTGGATAGTCAAAGCCTGAAACCCAACCGGATCAAAGACCCTTTTCGCCGAGATCTGCGCGCGCTCGCGCCGCAACTTGGGATGAGCGAGGATCAGGTCTGGGACGCGCTGCGCGAAGAGTTGTTCTGTAGCTCGACCTTCGGATCGCGAATTCGCCGGATCGGCGAGTATCGCGCGGAGGTCCGCTCGGCCGGCAGTGACTTCTTTTATGAGACGGGAGGACTGGCTGGTTCCGAACATAGCTTCGCGCTGTTCGACGTCCTTCTCCGAATGATCCGGGCAGACCCAAGGCCGACCCCTTGGATGATCATCGTGGATTCCAGCCTATTTTTGGGCCTGGATAGCGACAACAAGCGCCGTCTCGTGGAGGCTTTGACACAGCTCGACGAGCCGGCCGTCCAGACGCTCGTTTGCGTCAACTATGAAACCGATGCGATCGACCTCAAGGCTGCGGACGGTGAGAAATGGGTCGGCTCCAGCGTCGCAGGCGCGTTGACCGTGCATTCGTTTTTATAGGCCCGCCCAGGATGAGCACGAGATTCCAACGCTACATAATCGATCCTCCAAGCGCGTGCCCAGCCCATCTGCGGATGCCAAGCGGGCACCCGATGAGTCAGATGTCCTTCGACATGGACGATGTCGCGCGATGCGCATGGAATGAAATTCTCCAGACCGCGCCACGAGCAACGTCTCTTTTTGCATTCCTCGAAGATCTGCTTGAACCGGGCACCAATCTCGTCTGGCGCGAACAGGGTCCAGGTCGCGGTACGGAAATGCGCCGTGCTTTCTCCGCCCTCTTCGGACGCTTCTTCGCGCGCGCCTATCTCCAGCTCAACCATGATTTCGTCTGGTTCGCTGCGATCGATGGCGACAATTTCCACCTCTCACCAAACTGGCGCGTCAGCCGGAAACCGCGCTCGCTTACGGAAATGCCCGACTGGATATGCGCCAGGCCAGGCGAACTCGCCATTGGCGAGGCAAAAGGCTCGCATCAAAAGGGGAATGCCACGCGCGGCGGTAAACCTGGTCCGATCAAGACCGCGGAGGGACAAATTATGGGTGTCCGTGTGCAAAAGCGTACACCGACTGTTCGCGGTCCGCGCTGGCGTTCCAAGAGCGTGAAAGGTTGGGCCGTCATGTCGCGATGGGGTTTGGCGTCACCGTCGCGCGATCCCTATCTCTATGTGCTCGACCCTGAAACGGAGGGAGAGAAGCTGACACCGGAAGAGATCGAAGACTTGGTCCAGGCGGTCGCTCGCACCCATGTCGCACAAACGGCGATTGGTCTCGGATTATTGAAGCCCGGCGGAGAGGATGGAAAAATCCTGACGCCGAGTCGGCGCGTGCGGGTACAGGGCGATGATCAGAAGCGCCATTTCTCGGGTGTGGTGATTACGCCGTTTGGGCCGCTCGATCTTGACCTCGACCAGGCCAACGAGCTGTCGAAACTCCTTCCCGATCCTGGGCTTGTTCGCTTCGTTGGCCTGGATGAAGAATTGTTCTCTACGTATCTCCAAGGACAACCCCTTGTGCCGAGACAGCAAGAACGGATCGGCGGTCTCTCGCTCGTCGGAAAGGACGGTCTCTTGATCGCGCCTGTCAGCCAAATCTTGGACGGCGGAATTCAGACCGAATTGACATGAAATCTTCTCAAACGGCTGGACGCGGTGACCGAACAACGACCGCGCCGATCGACGTCTGGAATCTCGACACCTTCGACGCGGCGTTGATCGACGTGTTGCACAGCCAAAAACAGGTCTTTGTCGATTACTTTGCAACCGATCGGGCGAACTACCTGGAACGCGAAGCATCGGACCGGCGGGGGCCACCCCCCTCCAACCCTCATGCCAGCGCCTATTATCGTTTCGCCGATGATTTAATGGCCGTCATGCAGACCCGCACGATCCGGGCTTGGCATCATACGCGCATGACCGACCGCGAAGTGGCCTCGGCAAGGAACAATGGTCTTTATCCGGCGACGTTGGACTTTTTGCGCGCACGCCTTGCTGATCGAGTGGCTGATGGTGACTTCACCAGCGACGAGGCGCGTGTGATTTTCGAGGCCAGCCCTTTTCAGAATGACCAACTCGGCTCGCGCGGCGGCAAGTTCTGGATGACATCTCACCCGCAGCGCATCGACGATGGCGGCGTCACATCTCTGCTCGCTCATTGGGGTGGTGAATCCGCCTACTTCAATCACGAAGAAGGCGAGATGCTCGACAAGCTATCGAATCTAGGCACCCCGCGCGTTTTCGAGATCGCCGTTCCCCTCGGCGTCACGCCCGACGCCTATTCAGCGGCCAAAGCGGTGATCGCACTCTACGCGCGCTCCCTCTCATGTCACACCGATTGGGGCGGATTCGACCTATATGCCACCTCGCACCTTGGCCCCGACAGGCTGCTAAACGTCCATAGCGCAGGCGAGGCAGACTTTGTGGCTCTCGGGCGAGGATATCCTGGGGCCTATCGTAGTCGGTATGGCGAAGACGACTAGGGCCTGTGGGGATTCACAAGTCGAGGCGGATGTGATTCACGCTGTGGATGGACAGAGATGTTTTGACAGACGCCCAGTGGGCGAAGATCGAGCCGCATTGTCTGGGCAAGCCGAGCGATCCCGGACGTAGCGGTCGGAACAACCGTCAGTTCCTGGAGGCTGTGCTGTGGATTGCTCGTACGGGCAGTCCATGGCGCGACCTGCCGGAGCGGTTCGGGAACTGGAGCACGGCGTTCCGGCGCTTCCGGGATTGGCGGGAAGCCGATGTTTTCAAGCGCATATTCGATGCGCTGTCGGATGAGCCGGACTTGGAATATGCCATGATCGACGCCACGATCGTCAAGGTTCACCGTCACGGTCAAGGCGCAAAAGGGGGACTCAAAGCCAGGCCATTGGCCGTTCCAAAGGCGGCATGACGACGAAAATCCTCGCGATGACCGATGCGTTGGGCAATTTGGTGCGCTTCCGGCTGATGCCGGGCCAGCGCCACGACAGTGTCGAGGTGCCGCCGCTGATCGAGGGCGTCGCCTTTGACGGGCTGATCGCCGACAAGGCCTTCGACAACAATACACTCGTCGCCGAACTCAACAAGCGCGGCGCCCGGATCGTCATCTCACAGCATCCGGCCCGCGCGCAGAAGCTCAAGATCGATGCCGCCATCTACGCATGGCGCCATCTCATCGAAAACTTCTTCTGCAAAATCAAAGAGTTCAAGCGCATCGCCATGCGCGCCTGCAAAACCGACCGCAGCTTCGAAGCCATGATCTACCTTGCCGCAGGTGTCATCAACTCACGATGAATCCCCACAGGCCCTAGATCGTTGACGCTGCGGGCGCCTGGATCAATTGAATCCCCTTATCGAGCAGATCGTCCAAGAAATCTTCGCGCGAGGTGATCGGTCCGGCCTGTGTCGCCAGAATGAGCGCTTCGACGATGCGACGCGCCAACGACCGAGCCAGAACTTGCTCGTCAGTCGAGATCGACGCCATCGCGCGGCCATGCAGGAAAGCGCTCCTGACGTTGAAGAGCGTCTCGTACTGGTCGGCATAGTCGCGATTGCCCAGCAGTCCGGCCACCCGTCCACGCATCTTTTTCGTCGGACTCATTTTCTTGTGCCGATCCGGGACGACGCGAAAACTCTTCTGGTAGTCGGCCTGTAGGCCCAAAGCCGCCTCGATGGTGGTTACATGCGCCAGAAACTCATCGACGTCCTCTGACAGAAATGCGCGGACGAGGAAGTGGGAGATCGGCGTTTCGAACAGGACCGTCCGCTTCGCTTGTTCGACGATTGTCCACCGATGTTGATCCCAGACGGTGATCCCCGTCTTGGCCTCGTCGGACAGTTGCAGTTCCAGCGGGCGCTGGACTTCGACCGTCCCGCCATAACCGTCGTCATAGATGCGGTCTTCCCAGTTGAGCGTATCGGCTGACGGCGGTGAGTTGGGGCGCACGAAGATGTCGCTATCGACCGTATAAACCCATGGGACGCGGAAACCGCGCCAATCGACTTCCGGCATAGTCGACCAACTTTCCCAAGGCGCGAGCAGGAAGAAAAACAGCGCGTCTTCAAGCGCGCTGGGAAATCGCCCCTTGTGCGGTTCGATCCGCCCAAAGTCCTCTCGCATGTCCATGAAAAGGACCGGCACGGCACGCGCTTCCGGCTCGTTTTCAAGCGCCACATGCTCCTCGACAACCAGCCAGTGGAATTCAGAAAATCGATCGGCATCGAAATCCACGCCCTGGAACACGCGCTGCAACCGTGTCGTATCGACGAACGCGCGAAGCTCGTCCGAAGTGAAACGGCCAATCCGCGCCGACCCGAACGCCAACGATGGGATTTCCTCCGCCATATCCAGCGGCGCGAGATGGAGGCGGCGCGCATGAGTCGCACGCAGCGCCATGTCGAGCCCCATTGCCGCCGCCTCGACAGGAGATGCGAGATGCGCCGCGTCCGCGCGAAGCCCGCATGGCAGACCGAGCGAACGCAGCGCGGTCGAGAGGGCGAATGCCGGCCCCTTCTTCCCGACATTAGGATAACCGTCACGGCAGGCGTCACGCAGCCGCTCGAACGCCGGTGCAGCTAAGAGATTATCAGGCCCAGGCGGGCTCAGCCGCCACAGCTCCGCCATCGCGCTAAGCATCGCCTCGTTCGGCGTCGGCGCTGCGTCGTCCATTAGGTGATCCGCAGTCGGCGCAAGAGCTTTGCCAGCATGGCCTCATATTCCTCGGGCTTTGAGAAATCGGCGTACATCTTGCCCTTCAGGAACTCTGGCAGCTCGCAGGCTTCGTAGAGCAGCGGTAGCACGACAACCTCGCCGCTGGTGATCTCCCGGTTCATCGCGACATCGAGTTCCTTCTTCACCCATGGCGCGTCGATCGACTTTTTGGAGAGCACGACGGCAATGTAGCGGCTGAGCTTCATGCCTTCGTCGATCTTGGCGATGAGCGAGTCGCCGATGTCGATTTCCGCCTCGTCCAGCCAGACCCGCGGCACGCCATGCGCGAGGAGATCGTCACGCAGGCGGCGCACGAACGGCTTGTCGACGCCGGTATGGCTTAGGAAAATACCACGATACTTCTCATGCGCCGGATCGGCCTTCTCCAACGCCAGGCTGTCTCGCACCAACTGGTTCTCGGCTTCTGCCGATGTCGGCGGTGTGAGCAACCATCCGACCGTCGTTCCCCGCACAACGTGTCCGCCGAGGCTGTAGCCCTCCGGCGTAGAGGCGATCGACGTCATGCCTTCGGCCGGATCTGACAGACATAAGCTCCAGCCCGTCTTCGACAGGACATCGAAATAGCGCACGAACGGGCTGTCGTGATCGATCGCGCCCATCCGCCGGCCCTTCTTCACCAGCAGCGCTGAACGCTTCACCAGCGCGGCAACTTTCGGGGCCGCATAGCCCAGATGGGTTTCGCGATAGCCGTAGAAGTTCATCCGCTTCGGCTCCGACAGGCACCAGACGACGGTGGCACCGGCCGCAATAGCGGCCTCCATCTCCTTTTCCCGGTCCTCGGCATCGAAAGCAGCATCGATGTCGTAGCTGTCGTTCTGGCCCTTCAGCTTTCCCAGTTCGTGAGGCTCGTTCGAGAACTCGCCTTCTGCGCCGAACAGGAAATGCGTGTAGCTCTGCGGATTGATAATGATCGTGTCGTATTCGTAGAGGGGGAACGCCGCGCGCGCCTTATCGACCCCAGCCTGGCAAAGCCCGAGATTTTCAATCTCAACCCCTTCGATCGTCTCGCCGGTATAGGTGACCCCGACCGTCAGTACGCGCTTCATTATCTCTCTCTCCCTCATTGTTGTTATGTCACGTCGTCCGCCGCCGAATCTCGAAGGGTTACCCTGCGACTGCGATCGGCTTCACATCCCTGACCTCGCCGCGACTTCCGACCAGCGCGATCTCGATACCGGCCAACGCGCAGCGCGGCGCCAGTCGCTCCGCAAGACGCAAGGTGCTTTCCGTGAACGGCACGACCGCGACCTGACGCCCTTGCGATGGCGTCGCCATCAAAAGACCGACCGTCTCGCACAGCCCTTTGTAGAGCCGGGACACCTGTCCCGAATGCCGTGTGTTGATGATCCCACCCTTGCATTCTGCCGAAATGACCTGGCTGCCGACCTCCGCGACCACATCCCCCAAACCCGACTTGGGATTGACGGTAATCTCCTGGCCCGCAGCATTCCGATAGAGGCCGCCATAGCTGGTGGTGCCGATGCTGGAAACCTTGGCGAAGTCACGCCGAAGCAACCAGCCTGAGAAGTCGAACTGCTTGCCATGTTCTCCATCGGGGTGGACGCGGACATGACGGGTGTCCTGGGTTCGCAAGAGGTGCATGGCGTAGGCGACCATCACCGCCCCTTCATAGAGATGGTGTTCGTGCTCCCCGCTGGATTTTCCAATGCGGTTTGGTGGCGGCGAAAGCGCCGTGACGAGATCTTCAAAGTCCACAAAAATTCTCCCGTATCCGATGAACTGAGAGGTATCTGCGCTACCCATCAAGACCGTTAAAGTAATAGCAGAGCCATGATGAAGCATTCATGCTCCGCGATGTTCATGTCTGCCCAGACTAAATACGCACAAATATCTATTGAGGGGAATGTTTTCCCCTGCGGTCGAGCCAAGGTCTCGTCCGACCCCTTCTGCGGGGAAACCCCGCAACGCCCCAAGACGATACGGCGATCAGGATGCACGGTTCTCCGGTTTCTCGGCTTTGCACATCCTGATCCGATTTTTTGTCCCCGGCTCCCGCTGACGCTCACGCCGGGCGGGTTGCTTGGGGGCGCCGCCCCCTGGCGCGGTCAAGGGTGAAGCGCGGCAAGCCGCGCCGGCCGGGGTGGTCTCCCCGACCTTCCGCGCGGATGGGATGTTCAGCACATCCGTCATGACGGACATCCGCTTGTGCAGGTCGGGTGATCCCCCTCCACCCCGGCCGCCCTGGCCCTTGCACCCCCCGGTCTCGCCGACGGGCAGGGTTTCAGCGCGGCGCTTCGCTGCGCGAAACCCAAGCCCATAGGAGAAAGACCATGACGACCCCTGCCAATGAGACGACCGCCATCCCCGTTGCCGTGACCGGCGCGGAAGTGTTCATCCCGCTCAACAAGCTCAAGAAGCATCCGAACAACGCCCGCAAGACGCCGCACAGTGAGGCGTCCATCGAGGCGAAGGCGGCGAGCATCCACGCCAAGGGCATCCTGCAGAACCTCGTGGTGGAGCCGGAGCTTGACGCCGAGGGAGCCGCGACCGGCTTCTATCTCGTCAGCATCGGTGAAGGCCGCAGGCTGGCGCAGTTGCTGCGCGTGAAGCGCAAGCAGATCAAGAAGACCGAACCGATCCGCTGCGTCATCGACACCGTGAACGACGCCAGCGAAATCAGTCTGGACGAGAACGTCACGCGCGAAGACCTCTCGCCCGCCGACCAGTTCGAGCGCTTCCGCGAGCTTGCCGAAACGCGCGGTTGGGGTGCGGAGGATATCGCCGCCCGGTTCGGCGTGACCGCCCATGTCGTGCGCCAGCGGATGCGTCTCGGCGCTGTCAGCCCCAAGCTGATGCAGGTCTACCGTGACGGTGGCCTGACCTTGGAGCAGTTGATGGCCTTCGCCATCGTGGACGATCCGGCCCGGCAGGAGCAGGTGTACGAGAACCTGTCGTGGAACAAGGACCCCTCGACCATCCGCCGCGACCTGACCCGGATGCACATCGCGGCGACGGATCGGCGGGCGGTCTTCGTCGGCGCGGAGGCCTATACCGAAGCGGGCGGCGTGATCCTGCGCGACCTGTTCACCGAGGATCGCGGCGGCTTCTATGAGGATGCCGCGCTTCTGGACCGGCTTGTCATCGAGAACCTGCACGAAATCGCGGAGAGCGTGAAGGCCGAGGAAGGCTGGAAGTGGGCCGCTGCCCATATCGACTATCCGCACGGCAACGGCCTTCGCCGCACCTATCCGCATCCGGTGGCCCTGTCAGAGGAAGACGAGGCCGCCTATGCCGCCGCGCAGGGAGAGTATGAAGCGCTGACCGAGCAGTATGACAGCGCCGAAGAACTGCCCGAGGACGTGGATCAGCGGTTCGGGGAGTTGGAAGCCGAGATCGAGCGCATCGACGCCTTGCGTCATGCCTATGATGCCGACGAGATCATGCGCGGCGGTGTGTTCGTCATCCTCTCCCATGACGGGGAAGCCCGCATCGAGCGCGGTTTCATCCGGGCCGAGGACGAGCAGCCGGCCCCCGAGGATTATGCAGACGGTGACGGTGGCAGCGTGGTGGACGGCGTTCGCGTCACCGGTGACGGCGAGATCATCGAGGACGGCGACCGTGACGGGGACGGCAACGGCAACACCGTTACCGCATCGGAGACCGAGGACGAGGATGTCGGGGATGCGGGCAAGCCGCTGTCGGACCTTCTCGTCCGCGACCTGACCTCGCATCGGACGCTGGGCCTTCGCCTTGCGCTGGGCGAGCAGCCGGACATGGCGCTGATCGCCGTCACCCATACGCTGGCGGCGCAGACCTTCTATCGCGGGGCGGATGCTGCCTGCCTCGAAATCCGCCCGACCAGCAGCGCCCTTGCATCCCACGCGGATGGCATCGAGGACACGGCGGCGGGAAAGGCGTTAGCGGATCGTCATGCCGGATGGGCGGCGGACATGCCGCGCGACGTGGCCGACCTGTGGGGCTTCATCGCCGGTCTGGACCATGCCAGCGTCATGGCGCTGTTCGCCCATTGCGCCTCGCTCACCGTCAATGCCGTGAAGCAGCCTTGGGAGCGCAAGCCCCATGCCCATGCGACGGCCGAAAGGCTGGCGACGGCGGTGGCGCTCGACATGACGGCGCACTGGACGCCCACCGTTCGGACCTATTTCGGTCGCGTCACCAAGGCGCACATCCTCGCCGCCGTGCGCGAGGCCGTCAGCGACGCGGCGGCGGAGCGGATCGCGGGCTTGAAGAAGACGGACATGGCGGAGGCTGCCGCACAGCTTCTGGCTGGAACCGGTTGGCTTCCCGCCGTCATGAAGACGGCGCGGCCCGCGTGGCTGGGCGAGGCGCAGCAGGACGGTGACGCCTTCCAGATCGCCGCCGAGTGAGGACCGGGCCGGGATCGCATCAGCGGTCCCGGCCTTCCTTCCGCCCGACACCCCAAAATTCCGGTCGCGCGGTGTTCACCGCGCGACCGGCCGACCTCGACTGTTCGATGACTTCGACCGTCATCGCCGCTATGGAGACTCCGTCATGATCGCCGTGATGTTGATGAGCGTGGCCTTGATCGCGGGACTGTGCGTCCTGGCCTATACGCTCGCCGTGTATGCGCTGCCCTTCATGCTCTCCGTCGAAGCGGCGCGCATGGCCTACGCCACCGGCTCCGGCCTGATCGGCGCGGGCCTTGTCGGCCTCGTCGCCGGGTCCGCCGCCTATGGCCTGCTGGTGTTCGCCTTCGCGTCGCTACGCTCGCCGGTCCTGCGCCTGATCGTGGCGCTGGTCTTCGCCGCGCCCGCCGCCGTTGCGGGCTACGCCCTTGTCCACGGCGTCACCGGCGAGGCCATGCCGTCAGAGGTCTGGCGGCAGATTTTCTGCGTCATCGGCGGCAGTGTCGTCGGGGCGTCGGCATTGGTGCGGTTGGCCGATTCGTCTATCGACCCGGCGCGTTGAAAGCTTCGAGAGACGCAAGCACGAAGTCTGCTCGTGCCGCTGGCGTCGTCTTCGGAAGCGGCACAACTTCATATCCCAAGCTCGGGAACGCTTGTGCGAGCCGATCATATTCGGCGACCGCTTCATCGAAATCGTGCTTGCGATCCGCGTCAGTGACATAAATCTCCGACCACGGCGGCGTCACGAACACGCGCCGATGATAGCGATGTGCCATGCAGAGCGAGCGCAGCACCGGCTCGCCGGTCAGATCTTCCAGAGCCGACGCGGCATCGACAAGGCCGCGATCAAAGAACGTCCAAGCTTGGTTTGCCGCCGCCGCCGCCCTGTCCGCTAGCGCCATGTCGATCGCACGGCGCAGGAACGCTTCCAAATCGATCCACGGCAGCGCCGTTCCGCCGCTGGCGATCTCTTCGGCTATAATACGGCGGCCCGGTTCCTCGACCACCGCGTGGCCTAACGCCGCCAGTTTCGCCAGCACCGTCGATTTACCACCGCCCGAACAGCCCGAGAGGACTACAAAGGTCGCGGATGCGTCTTTCCGTTCGACAAGGCTGGCATTGTCATCAGCGCTCATAGATCAAGGGACGCAAACATGCGGCCTCCATTCTGCCGGATCGAAACCGCTTCTCATTCGAAGGCGACGGCTTCCTCTTCGTAGTCGTCGTCACGCGACGGTTGACCGTCTGTGTCGATCTGACGGCTGATAATCCGCTTGCTCAGTTCCTCGCTGACCAGCTTCGCCCGTTCGGCAAGGAACGTGTCGTAATCGTTCTCCCACACGCCGAAGTCGTCCAGGTCGCCGATCAGATGCGAGGCCATAGTCTTGTCCAGCGCCTTGTTCGATTTCTTGAATGTCTTCATGTAGGTCGCAGGCGGCTTGGCGCGGATTTCTCGCTTGTTCAGATAGTCATCGACGATGGTGATGTTGAGGATGTTGTTGATCCGCCATTCCTCGACATTCTTTTTGCCGAGATAGGTGCGCGGGAAGAAGTGGTGATAATTCTTGCTGTTGGCCTGTTTCAGCCAATAATTGCGAATGCTGACGATGGAATCGTCGTTGAACGATTTCGGCTCGTGGAAGGCGTAGAGGCACAGGATCGCCTTGATCGAGCTGCGTCCTGCGTTGAACCATCCATTTTCCAGCAGGAAGTCGGGCGAGATGTCCACCGCCCAATCATAGTCGGGTGACTTGTCTTTCAGGATGCGGTCGATCCGGCGAACGTCCTGCGCGAGCTTGCTTTCGACCGCCGACGAGTAGCGCCCCCCCAGCGAACAGCGCCAGAAAAAATCTTCGAGCAGCGGACGCTGCGCGGCAGACGGCTTGTCCGGGTGATGGAAGAAGAAATATGCGAACGGCACGAGCAACGTATTGTACGGCAGCAGTTGCGACACCGGGATGCGGTAGCTGTTGCGGAAGAACTCAACGGCCCGCTCGAACGCATCGGTGGCACGGGGCCACGTGTCGATGAATGCGGTCTTGCCGAGCTTGAGGATCGTCTGCTTCTTGCACTCCTTAGTCAGGATCAGCGACACCAGTTGCAGGAGCGTCGCGTCGGAGACGGTTTCGTAGTCGAGCGGCTCCAGTCTGGCGACCAGCTCATCGAACTTCTCCGCCAGATCGAATTCGCGCGGCTCGTCATATGTTTTCGCGACCATTATCTCGAACACGCTAAGCGGCTTGCCGCCAACATTAATGCGCGTGAAGATTTCGGTGGCGACGTCGATCGGCACGTCCTTCACAAGGATGATCGAGAAGTCATAGGACTCGATCCGGCGCCGGTATTCCGATAGTCGCTCGTGATAGTCGGCCGGGTAGGCCGCGAGCGTCTTGAAGCTGCCGTGGATCAGGTCGCGCAGCCTGATCCACGTTCCGTCCGCCAGATCGGCGACCTCCGTCACGACGATCTGATCGTCCTCGCCTGCGTCGAGGTTGATGAACATGTCGGCGAAGTCGTCGGTCTTGCCCGAGTTGCGCTCGACCTTGATCCCGCGCAGCGCAGCGTAAAGGCTGGTGAGACGCTGCTGGCCGTCGAGTACGAATGAGACGGTTTCCCCGTCTTTCGGCTCCGGCAGAGGCGTGTTGCCGAGATCGCGGACGCTGCGCAGGCGGTCTTTCGTTGACCAGAAGATGAAAGTGCCGACCGGATATCCTTTGAGGACGCTGTCGAGCAGGGCGGCGGATTTCTGCATGGTCCAGACGAAGTCTCGCTGGAATTGCGGAATCTTGACCTGACCGCGCTCAATGTCGGTCAGAAGATTTGTGTAGTTCGAATGGGTCGGACTCGGCAGTATCATGTAATCGTTGCTCCCCGGTCGGCGTGTATCGCTTTTGGCCGAGTATCGTTCAACAGCCGACGTGATGCGAGGGGCAAATCCGGGTGTCCCCTGCGGGCCGCGCTCTCGGCTGCGCCGGAACCACGCCGACGGCGCGTGTCCGCCATTCGGCTTCGATCGCTGACACGAAAGGCGGCGTTGTAGCCCTTCCGCTGATGATGCCCCGCTCAGACGCGCGAGGGTGCAGAAATATCCGTTCAAAGCAACGGCGGCAGGACCATGACGACGGTTTCTCCGGTCTCGGTAGCGACATCTCGCCGGGTTGCGCGCGTGGATTCTCGGATCGCCCGTGGGTAAGGACGGTCACGCTGCTCAGCCTGACAATGGTCTCCGGCCTGCCAACGCCGGTGCTGTGATGAAGGCGAAGATCAGGAAGCACCCAAGCCCGCCGGTGAACATGAGCGGACCTTGCCATCGAAGGTCAGGCGTAAAGTTGACTCGACCGAAGGTTTGCGAACGTTTCCGGTGAGTGGCGCGGGGACCGACCGCCACCAGTGCTGTGTTCCTCCGATTTCGTTGACAGCCACGCCCACGGCGTCCTCGAATGGATTGGGTCTGACCGAAGACCGGCTGCGCCTCGCTCGTCTTCCCGCAACGTCCGTCGCCAGCTTTTTTCCGCCGCGCGCAGGCGCGCTTTGCATCGCGAGACAAAAAAGCTGCCGCCGTCCGCCGTACATTGCATTCCCGCCCTGACGGGTGCGGGGCCGATCGTCCCCGGTCGCACGACCACCATCGAGGTCGCGACAGGCGCGGCCGGATGCGAAAAGGAACACGGCAATGGCGACCATCGGCACCTTCACCAAGAACGAAAACGGCGCGGGCTTCACCGGCGCAGTCAAGACCCTGACCCTCAACGTCAAGGCCAAGTTCGTCCCCACCGAGGGCGAAAGCGAGCGCGGCCCCGACTTCCGTATCTTCGCAGGGGCTACAGAATTCGGTGCAGCCTGGAAGAAGACCGCCCGCGAGACGCAGCGCGAGTACCTCTCCGTCAAGCTGGACGATCCGAGTTTTCCCGCACCCATCTACGCCAGCCTGGTCGAGGGCGAGGACGGCGAAGCCCATAACCTCATCTGGTCCCGCCGCAACGGCGACTGAGCCGGACACGCCCCGAAGCCCCGCTCACCGGAGCGGGGCTTCGTCATGGTCATGGCGGTCACCGCCTGTCAGGGAATGCGGCGATCAGGATGTACGGTTTTCAGGTTCCACGGCTTTGCACATCCCGATCAGATCCTGATGCCCGGCGCCCGTTGGCGCTCATGCCGGGCGGGTCTGGCTAGGGGCGCTGCCCCCGCGCGTTGCAAGGGATCGCTGACGCTCGTCCGGGCCGGTGTCCCCGGCCTTCCTCCACGTCGTTCCTCCGTTCCGTGCAGGCCGGGTGATCCCCCTCCGGCCCGGCCGCCCTTGCACCTTGCTACCCCGGTCTCGGCGACGGCCAGGGTTGCAGCGCAGCGCTGCGCTCCAACCCAGACCCACGGAGACAGATCATGTATCATCAACTCGCCACCCGGTTCGGCCGCAACAGCCACCAGATCAGCGGGCGCGAAGCCCTCGACAACGAAGCCCTTTACCGCCACGTCCCGTCCGTTTTCGCCCGCGAGGCGCATGACAGCCGGTCGGACCGCTATGTGTACGTCCCCACCATCGAGATCGTGGAGGGGCTGCGGAAGGAAGGATGGTTTCCGTTCTTCGCCGTGCAGTCGGTGCCGCGCGACGGCAGCCGCCACGGCCACGCCAAGCATATGCTGCGCCTGCGCCGCGATGACGGCATCGGCAAGCCCGAGGCGGCGGAAGTCATCATCGTGAATTCACACGATGGAACGTCGGCCTATCAGATGTTCGCCGGGATGCTGCGGTTCGTCTGCACCAACAGCATGATCGCGGGCGAGCGCTTCGAGGAAGTCCGCGTCCCCCACAAGGGCGGCATACAGGATCAGATCATCGAAGGGGTCTACACGGTCGCCGAAGACTTCCCGCGTCTGATCGATGCGACCGAGACGATGAAGGACACCCGGCTGTCGCACGACGAACAGCGGGTATTGGCCCAGGCCAGCCTTGTCGCCCGCTATGGCGAGGACGAAAGCCCCGTCCGCCCCGATCAGATCATCGCCCCGCGCCGCCGCGAGGATGTCGGGCAAAGCCTGTGGACCACGTTCAACGTCATTCAGGAGAACATGATACGCGGCGGGCTGGACGGTCGCCGCACCAATGCCGAGGGCCGTATTCGTCGCAGCCAGACCCGCGCCATCAACGGCATCGACCAGAATGTCGGGCTGAACCGCGCGCTGTGGACGCTGGCCGAAGGGATGCAGCGCCTGAAACGCGGATGATCGTGGAGCCGTGCAGCCGGGTTTCCGGTTGCACGGCTCTGCTTATTTGCGGCTATCCGATTTTCCGCCGATCCGTCGATCCGGATCGGCGGCGCGGCCGTGTCGATGCCACGGCCGCCGCTCGCCGGGCTGCGCCCGGCTCGCCAAAACACGTCTGCTATGTTAAGTCATGATTCACCAATATTGATCGCAATGCGCGATCTACATATCCGATAACGCTGACTTCAAAGTATATCGGAAGTTGTGGACACTTCGTCTTTCCAGCGCTGATCCCATGCTGGAAGAAAGAGGTGACGCCATGCCAGGATTCGATTGGCGCGCGCCGGCCGCCTATGGACATGCGCAAAGCATTCCTGCCGCCGGCTTCGCTTGGGAGTATCTCCGCCGCGACGACGAGTATCGCCGCGATTTCCATCGCATGAAACGGATATCCGGTCACGACACCGAAGCGCAGACCGCGTTCTCCAACCGCTGGGGGTTGCGATTTCGCGGCGGACCCGGACCAGCCCGCCGATCGCGCATCGCTCTTCTGGACACCTGCGCTCCAGCCTGACGCCTTCGAACTTCGCCCCTCTGGCGATCCGCCCGGTGACTTCGCCATGCCCGTCGTGCTGCCGGGGCTTCCCGGTCTGGCTGCACGACCGGCCGTTGACAGAGCCTGGCACGGTCTCTGGCGCGGATCGGGCGAGGAACATCGCTTCTGGCTCGCGAACGCTCCGCCCGAAGGTCCGACAGGCTTCGTCGTCATCCTGCCGCTCGACACCCTGTTCGAGTTGCGCGCCGAAGCGGCGTTGCGCTTCTGGCTGGCGCTGGCCGGACGCCCGCCCGGCGACCGGCGGCACGACCTGCCGACGCAGACCCGCGACCGGCATATCCTGATCCTGCGCGCGCTCGACGCAAAACTGGCCGGGGCCAGCTACCGCGTCATCGCCGAAGCGCTGCTCGGATTTCGCGGCCGGTCCAAGAACGACTGGGAAGTCAGCCCCTTGAAGAACCAGGTCCGCCGCCTCGTTGCGGACGGCCTGTTCTACATGCGCGGCGGCTATCGCGATCTGCTGACCTATCCCATCAAACGAAGCCGTCGATAGCGGATGAGAATGTTCGCTGATCGTCTCGGAATGCCGTGGGGCCCAATTCTGCGTTTACATCGCGAAATGGCGAAGCAGCGCATCCAGACCGAAGCGGACCTTGGCCAGTCGGGATGCGCGGTCCGGCGTCAGCGCGGATATTCGCAGATCGGGGATGGTCCAGCCGGGAAGCACAGGCCGCAGTCGGTCATCTCCCATGGCAAACGCTATATCGCGTCCCGCCAGCACGGCTACGCCGGCGCCGGCTTCGCAGAGCGCCTGAAGCGCGTCCTGTGTGCTGCCGATGCCTCGGACGGCGTTTCTGTCGAGACGGATACGATGGGGCGCACCGCAAGGGTCGATAACATCCAACGCCGCGCCACGCGTATGGTGGGCCTCCAGCACCAGCCAGTCGAGCGCCTTGAGGCGCTCGAGATCGGGCCGCCATTCGATCCGTTCCAGATAGGACGCCGCAGCGACGAGATGGACGGGCAGACCGCCGAGCCGTTTGGCGACCCAGTCCGTGTCGGCCAGATGTCCGACGCGGATGGCGATATCGCAACGCTCTGCATTCAGGGCGACGGTGTCGTCCGTCAGGGAAAGCGTCAAACGCAGATCGGGATATGTCCGCAGCAGCGGTGCAAGGGCCGCCGCGATCGGCTTGCCGAAGCCGAGTGGCGCCGTCACGCGCAGATCGCCTCTCGGCGTGTCGCGTGCCGCATCGACACCCGACATCGCGGCTTCGGCGTTGTCCAGCATCGCACGGCAATGTTCGAAGAATCGCAGCCCGTCTTCCGTGGGCTGAAGGCGGCGGGTCGTGCGCGCCAGCAGGCGAATGCCGGTCTCCCGCTCCAGGGCGCGGATATGCTGGCTGACGGCCGACGGCGACATCTTCAGCCGCTCCGCCGCCGCGACCATCGAGCCAGCCGAAACCACCTGTGCGAACACAGCCATCTGGCGCAGCGAATCGATCTTGAAGTGTGGCTTCATTCTATTGTCGAGAATAGATCGTTGTCTGCATAATGGCGACCCTTCATGTTCGCGCCATTTGCACAGCAAGGGGCCAGGATCATGAAAATCGCAGTTCTCGGCGCGACGGGCGCCACCGGACGACACGTTCTCACGAAGGCATTGGGGCGAGGATGGGAAGTCCGTGCTCTGGCTCGTGATACAGCAGCCGACTTGCCAGAGGGCGAGCGGTTGACGATCGTACGCGGCGACGCGCTCGATGCCGACGCCGTTGGCCGGACCGTCGCAGGGACCGACGCCGTCATCGGCCTGATCGGCGCCCGGATGGGACGTGATCCGGCGCTCCTGCGTCCGAACAGCACGGCGGTCCTCGTTCCGGCGATGAAGGCCGCTGGCGTGGCACGATTGGTGGCGGTGACGACGGTCGGCGTCGCCGCAACGCACCCGCACCAGAGCTGGGCTTCGCGAGCCCTGCTGCCGCTCATCGTGGGTCGCGCTCATCTCGACCAGGCCGGACAGCAGGAAGACATCATCGGGGCAAGCGATCTCGACTGGGTCATCGTGCGGCCGCCACGGCTCGTCGATGACGGCATGCCCGATGCGTTTCGTCTGGGGGAAGCACTCCCAGTCGCCTTTTCCGCCACCGTTGGACGAAGGGCGTTGGCGCAGGCGCTCCTCGACCTCGCGAGCGCCACGACGCCATCACGACAGGCGTTGACGATCCTACGCCACTAGCGCGCTGCGCATTCATCGACCGCCGAGTCTACGCCAACCTGCCTGAAGGTCTGCCATCTAAGATCGGTCATCGGGGGTGCCGGAATCGCACCCCCCTGATTCTGGCACGCTGCAAGCCGCCGATCCTCCGCCACGGTTCGCCATAGCCCGCTGTCGCCACCGACAGCCGCCGAACCCGACCCGGAGGTCCAATCATGATCGACCCGAAGACGGGGCTGCCGCCCCGTTTCCTTCGCACGCCCGATGCAGCGCGCTTTCTCGGCATCTCGCTGCGGACGCTGGAGAAGCACCGCACCTATGGCACCGGGCCGACCTACCGCAAGATCGGCGGGCGTGTCGTCTATGCGCTGGAGGACTTACAGGCCTGGACGGCGGTCGCCGCCCGCAAATCCACCACCGACAAGGATGCCGGCCGGGTCTTCCCGGCACGGCCCCTGACACCCGCCGAACGGGGCACACGCTGAATGTCGGGCGGTCCATCCCATGATGCCGGACGGCGCGCTCAGCGCCTGATCGGCAGCGAGCGGGCGCGGCTCGATCCCTTCGTCGTCGCGACGGGCGATGCGTCGCCCCGCGATCAACGCGACCTGATGGAGCGCCCGTTCTTCTCGCTGTCGAAGACGCCGCGCACCAGACCCATCCTCTACAAGGCTGCCGACATCGAGGTGCAGGTGCTCGGTATGCCCGAGCATGGCATGGCGACCATCTGGGACGCCGACGTGCTGATCTGGGCAGCCAGCCAGATCGTCGAGGCCGAGAACCACGGCCTGCGCACCTCGCGTTTCTTCCGCTTCACGCCGTATCAGCTCCTGCGCGGCATCGGCCGCGATACCGGCAATCGCCAGTACCAGTTGCTGAAGGCGTCACTGGCGCGGCTCCAGTCCACCGTCATCGCCACCACCATCCGCAACGGCGTCCATTGGCGACGGCGGCAATTCTCCTGGATCAACGAATGGGAGGAGATGACCACCCATGACGGACGCGTCGAGGGTATGGAGTTCGTCCTGCCCGAATGGTTCTACAATGGCGTGGTCGATCGCTCGCTGGTTCTGACCATCGACCCGGATTACTTCCGGCTGACGGGCGGGATCGAACGCTGGCTCTATCGCGTCGCCCGCAAGCACGCCGGTCGCCAGCCGCATGGTTGGCTGTTCGAGGTCGCCCATCTCCACGAGAAGTCCGGCAGCCTGGCCCGGATTTCGGATTTCGCGCTGGATCTTCGGCGCATCGTCGCGCGCCAGCCGCTGCCCGGATACCGCCTCGACATCTGGCGCGAGGGACGGCGCGAATACTTGCGCATCCGGCCCGTCGAACAATTCACAGTGCCTGTGGATAAGGCTGTGGAAGCCATCGGTACATCAGGCGCAAAGGGTATCGGCACATCAGGCGCAGCCCTATCGGTACATCAGGCGCACGGACCGCAGTTAAACCTTTGGCCCGAAACGGGGAATCCGACTGCTAACTTAGAGTCTAATAAAGAATCTAACTCTTCTTCTTTGACGGGCGTACGCGCGAGCCACGGTGCCAGTGCCGCCGGGCGATCGAGGCGCGTGCCATGATCGTCGCCCTGCTCAACCAGAAGGGCGGCGTCGGCAAGACCACGCTGGCCCTGCATCTGGCCGGAGAATGGGCGAGGACCGGCAGCCGCGTCACGCTGATCGACGCGGACCCGCAAGGCTCGGCGCTCGACTGGTCGCAGCAGCGGGCGCGTGAGGGCTGCCCACGGCTGTTCGGTGTCGTCGGCCTGGCCCGCGACACCTTGCACCGGGAAGCGCCCGAGCTGGCGCGCGATGTCGATCACGTCGTCATCGACGGCCCGCCGCGCGTCGCCGGTCTGATGCGTTCGGCGCTGCTCGCCGCTGACCTGGTGCTGATCCCGGTGCAGCCATCGCCGTTCGACGGCTGGGCCTCGGCCGAGATGCTGGCGCTGCTGACGGAGGCGCGCATCTACCGGCCCGAGCTGGCCGCACGCTTTGTGCTCAATCGCTGTGGCGCGCGAACCGTCATTGCCCGCGAAACGACCGAGACGCTGGCCGACCATGATACGCCCTTGCTCGCCTCCACGATCGGCCAGCGCGTCGTCTTCGCCGATGCCGCGCAATCTGGGCGCCTGGCATCGGAGATCGACGCCGACAGTCCGGCCGCGCGCGAGATCGCGGCGCTCGTGAGCGAGATCGACCGCCTCGGCATCGGAGGGATCGCGCCATGAGCGAACGATCCCCGAAACGCGGCTTCGCGGCGCGGCCCGCCGATCCCGAGAGCTGGGTGAAGTCCGCCGAACCGCCATCGGCCCGCACGAACGACGGCGCGGCGTTCACCGCGCGGCTGACCATCGACATCACACCCGACCTGCGTGGCCGCATCAAGATCGTCGCGTTCCAGCGCGGCGTCACCGTCGCCGACATGCTGCGCGGTCTGCTCGCGCGCGAATTCCCCACCACCGAAGGAGACCCATCATGACCGGCACCGCGGCTCCCCGCGTGCGCGGCGGCCCCGTGCCGTCCGCGCTTACCTCCGACGACCTGACCCATGTCGAACTGACCCATATCGAGAAGAAGATCGAGCACTGGGTTCGCTTCGGTCGCCTCGCCGAAGAAACCATCATCGACCGGCGGCGGCGCATCTTCGCGTTCCGACCCGGTGCGATCTTCGCCTTCGTCCGCTGGGCGTCCAACGACTTCGGCACGATCATCTCGCGAATCGACATCGTGCGCGCCGTGGAGCCGCACGAACCCTATCAGACGCTGCCCTTCGTGCGGCCCGGCGGCGACATCCTGCTCAAGATCGACGGTTGGCCCAAGGTCGAACAGGTGCTCCGGCACATCGACGCCGTCCAGGCGATCGGCATCGATCCGGAGGATGTTTCGTCCGACCATTGGCGGCACGTCCACAACCGTTTGACCGCCGGACACGAGCCGCGAGCTTACAGCGCCGACCAGCATCGGGCGTTCCTCAAGCGTCGGAGCGTCGCGCCATGACCCGCTTCGGCTATGTGATGGTGACCTATTTTTCGATCACGGGCGTCGCCATCGCGTCCTTCGTTCCGACGCCGACCCGACTGGTCTGGAACGTCTCCGCCAGCGCGCCGATCGGCCTCTACGCCATCGATCCGCCCGGCGACCTGACCGTCACCGATCTGGTCGCAGTCGATCCGCCTGAACCGCTCGCCGACTTCATGGTGGATCGCGGCTATATCGGCCGTGGCGTGCCGCTCTTAAAGCGCGTCATGGGACTGGCGGGGCAGGAAGTCTGCCGCGTCCGCCGCACGATCACGGTCGATGGCGTGGAACTCGGCACGGCGCTCGACCGCGACCGCTCGGGCCGGGAGCTGCCGGTGTGGAACGGTTGCCGCCGCATCGGCGGTGACGAGATCTTCCTGATGAACGCCGATGTCCGCGACAGTCTGGACGGCCGCTATTTCGGCCCGATTCCGGTCAGCGCCGTCACCGGTCGCGCGACGCCGATCTACACCGACGAGGCCGGCGATGGTCGCTTCGTCTGGCGCGCCGCGACGCGCTGACCGCCACGTTTCCGGCGGGCGCGGTGCTCGCTGGCTTCCACCCAACCCCCAGCATCGAGGAGACTTCCATGCCGCAGATCGGTCAATTCACGCGCGAGACGACAGGCTTCGTCGGGCGCGTCCATACGCTCACGCTTTATCGCGAACTCACCATCGTGCCGGCCGAGCCGTCCGATGCCGAGAACGCGCCTGACTATCGCATCCATCACGGCGCCGATGACGGGCCGGAGATCGGCGCGGGCTGGAAACGCACCGGCGAGCGCGCCGGCGAATACATCTCGCTGCTGATCGACGATCCGGCCTTGCCGCAGCCGATCCGCGCCAACCTGTTCCGCGACGACGACGGCGGAGCCGTCTGGTCGCTGCACTGGACGCGGCCCGTCAAGCGCAGCGAGCGGGAGTGACGCCATGCGCTATCCCTCCAGAAGTGCGCGCCTGCTGTCCCGTCGAAGTCCCATCCCTTTGTTCGCGAACAGGCCGTCTCATCCCTTCGTCCCGCTCGACGATCCGTTGGCCGGCGCGCGCAGCGAAGGTCAAGGGCGATCGAAGATCGGCGCTTCGCGCGCACCCTTGACCGCAGCGAGCACACTGGCAGGCTGGCGTCGATGCGGAGACAGAACGCCCATCCGATCAGCGGTCCTTTTGCTTTCCGGCGTGCTCGCCGTCGCGATGCCGCTGCCCTGTCAGGCGCAGCCCGAGCCGGTCCAGCGCCAATCCCAAGCCGATCCTCATGCCGCGCACATCGCCGAGGCGGCGCAGCGGTTCGGCATTCCGGCGGCGTGGATCAGGGCCGTCATGCGCGTCGAAAGCGCCAATGACGTGCGGGCGATCTCGCCCAAGGGCGCGATGGGTTTGATGCAGATCATGCCGCCGACCTGGGCGGATTTGCGCGCCCGCCATCGGCTCGGCGGCGATCCCTACGATCCGCGCGACAACATTCTGGCGGGCGCGGCGTATCTGCGCGAGCTGCATGACCGCTACGGATCACCGGGGTTTCTGGCCGCCTACAATGCCGGTCCCGGTCGCTACGAAGAGCATCTCGCGGGCCGTCCGTTGCCCGCCGAGACCCGCGCCTATGTCGCCACGCTCGCCCCGCAGATCGACGGCGACGAGATCACCGCGCCGGTCGCCGTCGTGTCGGCCGATCCCCGATCCTGGACCCGCGCGCCGCTGTTCGTCGCGCAGGCCGAGCGCACAGCATCCGCCGATCCTGTGCAGCCCGACGCGCAATCCGGCGACACTTCTGGTGCAACGCCGGTGCGCGATCTCTCCGCGATCGTGCCGCAGCCGGGCGGCCTGTTCGTCGCCCGACCGGAGACGGGAGGGCCGCGATGAGCATGGCGCGAGGGAGCGGCCGGCAGCCCTTTCCAGTGTGCAGCGGGAATGGGTGGGGTCAGGCGGAACCAGGGTCAGGAGGGGCAGAAGGGGTAGGAAGGCGGGAGGGCAAGATTAAAGCGGACGGCACCCCATGGGTCCGATCCCGGGGCCAAGCCCTTGTCTGCACACTGTTTGGCGCGGCACCGTTGCCGGGCCTGCATGGTGCCGCGAGGCGCGGTAAAGCCAGTATCTGCCGCGTTATTCACGGCACTCTTGCCGGAAATCGGCGGCTTTGGGTGGATCGGCGGCCATGAGCGCGGACGACGACAACCGCTTCCGCCCGAAGCCCGGCCGCATCCGCTCCGATGCGTCGAAGGCGGGCCAGGCGAAGAGCTTCCTTACCAAGGTCCGGAAGATCGCCCGCCAGCAGGGCGCGGCCTCCGGGCAGGTCTCGCGCGGGAGCACCGGAGCCTCCGGCAAGCCGGGACGCAACGGCGCGGTCGCGTCCGGCCGGGGCGTCAAGCGCGGGCGTGGCGCGGCCTTCGTCCGTTCGCGCAACCTGTCGAACGGCTGGAGCCATCGCCAGCCCGGCAGCCGCCGCGTCATCGTCAAATCGCGCTCCGTCCGCGCCGCCGGCAAGAGCGGCAAGGCCGCCGCCCATCTGCGCTACATCCAGCGCGACGGCACCTCGCGCGATGGCGAGCGCGGCCGGCTTTATTCGGCGACCGAGGACCGCGCCGATGGCGACACCTTCCTCGATCGCGGCAAGGACGATCGTCACCAGTTCCGCTTCATCGTCTCGCCGGAAGACGGAGCCGACATCGAAGACCTGACCGGCCACACCCGCGACCTGATGCGCCAGCTCGAAGCCGACCTCGGCACGAAGCTCGATTGGGTGGCGGTCAACCACTTCAACACCGGTCATCCCCATGTCCACGTCATCGTCAACGGCCGCGACGAACTCGGCGAGGATCTGGTCATCAACGGCGACTATCTCGCCAACGGCATCCGCGAACGGGCGAGCGAGTTGGCGACGCTGGAACTCGGTCCCGTCACCGAGATCGAGCAGCGCCGCAAGCTGACGGTCGAGATCAATCAGGACCGCTTCACCCGCATCGATCGAGCGATGCTGAACGAGGCCGATGGCGGCGCGCTCGACCTGCGCCATGCGCCCGACGATAGGCGCGGCCAGGAAGACCGGACGCTGCGCCTCCGCCGTCTCGGCAAGCTGGAGAAGATGGGCCTCGCCGCCGAACCGACGCCCGGCGTCTGGGAATTGAGCGGCCGGCTGGAGCCGACGCTGCGCGAGATGGGCGAGCGCGGCGACATCGTCCGCACCATGCAGAAGGCGATGCGCGCCGAGGGTCATGACCGCGATCCGATGAGCTTCCGGATTCACGATACCGCGCCGGCGACGCCGATCGTCGGCCGCGTGGTCGACAAGCATCTCTCCGACGAGTTGGGCGAGAACCTGACGCTGGTGATCGACGGCATCGACGGCCGCACCCACCACATCTCCGGGGTCGATCAGGCGAAGGTCGCGGACGCCCGCATCGGCAGCGTCATCAAGATCGGCGCGACCGACGCCGGACCACGCCCGGCCGACCGTGCCATCGCCGGCATAGCCGAGGACGGCATCTATCGGCCGAGCTGCCATCTGGAGCAGGCCCGCTTCGATGGCCGTGTGCCCGGCGGCGACTATGAGGGGTTCGTCGATGCCCATGTGCGCCGGCTGGAGGCGCTGCGCCGAAACGGGATCGTCGAGCGGATCGACGCCGACCAATGGCGCATCCCGCAGGACTTCGAGGCGCGCGCCGCCGCGCACGATGCGGGCCAGGGACGGCAGCTTAACATCCGCGTCCTCTCGACCTTCGATCTGGAGACGCAGATCACGGCGGATGGCGCGACCTGGCTCGACCGGAAGTTGGTCGGGCGCGGGCCGTCCGATGTCGCGCCGGCAGGGTTCGGTCAGGAGGTCAGTCAGGCCATGGACCGCCGACACGAGCGCCTGATCGAACAAGGCGACGCCACGCGCCAGCAGAACGGCCGCGTCCTCTACCGGCGCGATCTTCTATCGACGCTGGAGACGCGTGACCTGGCACGCGCCGGAGCGGAGTTGGCGGCCACCAAGCAGATAGCGTTCCGCGCCGCCGGGGACGGCGAGACGGTCAGCGGCACCTTCACCGGGACCGTCCAGCTCACCAGCGGCAAGTTCGCCATCGTCGAGAAGAGCCACGAGTTCACGCTGGTCCCGTGGCGGCCGGTGATCGATCGTCAGCTCGGCAAAGAGGTGACGGGAATTGTCCAGGGCGGATCGGTGTCGTGGCAGATGGGGCGGCAACGCGGACTTGCGATGTGATTTAGGCTTTCATAGCCCTCTTCAAGACTGAGAATGGTCGCTCATCCGTCATTTGAGCGACGTTGAAACGGAGGAACGTGGTTGCGGACTGCGAAACGCTGAAGACATTCCCCGGCGCCAGAACGATCCCGTCTTTCATGCAGCGTTGCGCAATCACTGAAGCGTCAAGGCCTTCGGGCAAGCTGCACCACAGATAGAACCCGCCGCGCGGGATGATCCATGGGGCAATGTTTAGAACAGCGAGTCGCTCCGCAACGTCATTTCGGGCATGCGCAAGGCGCTGGCGGACGTTAATCATATGCCTGCGATAACTACCGCCCGCGAGAACACCCGCGATCAGTTCCGTTGCCATCGGACTGGGGCCGGCGAAATGCGTCGCGATCTGGAGATCGACCAGTCCTTCGATCCACTCGGGGCGTGCTGCGATGTATCCACAGCGGATCGAGGCAGAAAGCGTTTTAGAAAAGCTGCCAATTCTGATCACGCGGTTGAAACCATCGAGAACGGCGAGGCGCGGCGATAGTGTGGGTTCGAAATCAGCGAATATATCGTCTTCTACGATCGTCACGCCATGTACGCCTGCCAAGCTAAGCACACGATGGGCGGTCTGTGGGGAGATAGTTGCTCCTGTCGGGTTATGCAGGGCCGAGTTGGTGATGTAGAGCCGTGGCGCCGCCGCGATGAGAGCTTTTTCAAAGGCTTCGATGTCCGGGCCAGTCGGCGTGAAAGGCACACCAATGATTTTGACCTGATGCGCCCGCAGCAGCGCCTGAAAATTAAAATAACAAGGATCATCGACAACGACAGCATCGCCAGGTCGCAATAATAACCGGCAGATCAGGTCGATGGCTTGGGTGCCGGAGCTTGTCAGCAAAATTTGGTCGGCGCTCACAGTGATACCTTCATCTGCAAACCTCCCGAGCAGCAGACGGCGTAGAGTTAGGGAGCCGCGTGTCGATCCATAGTCGGATAGTAGCGCGCCATCAGATCGACTTAGTGCCCTCAAGCCCTTGCGAAGCGCTGCGTTCGGCATCCAGTCGACAGGCAGC
This sequence comes from Brevundimonas sp. ALps5, assembly GCF_058681645.1. NCBI lineage: Bacteria > Pseudomonadati > Pseudomonadota > Alphaproteobacteria > Caulobacterales > Caulobacteraceae > Brevundimonas > Brevundimonas sp. ALps5. Next base: position 3,902,366 of record NZ_CM178744.1, read on the forward strand.
CATCCGCATCCTGGTTTGAGCGCGGTGGGGTCAGCATCCAGCGATTGCTTTGAAACCCAGAAGGGATCGACGGTATGATCCTTGGGAGTTCCCATGTCGGTCAGCGCCATCGGGAGCAGATGTGCACCTGTCACAAAGAACCCAGAGCCACGACGTGCGCGAATGACGCCCTCTGCTTCAAGGCGTGCATATGCTTCGACTACCGTTGAAGGTGACACGCCCATTGTCTCTGCGAACCGGCGGACAGAGGGCAATCGATCTTCCGGCTTCAGAGCCCTGCTGGCAATTTTCGAGCGGACCGCTGCAATGAGCGCTTCCGTTCTGGTCGATCCGATCATTCTGCTTCCGCTTCTAAACTGTATCCGCCTTCGTACCAATACACTTTGCCGAAATTGTATGATAGTGTCTCTTTTTGCACTCTCGTCGCTCGGATACACGAAGTCCGAGAAAGCGAGGACGAATGCAGAGATCGACAGCAGGATGGGGCAGTGGCCTTCTAGGGGTGATTATCTTCAGCGGATCGTTGCCTGCGACCCGCGTCGCGGTGGAGCATTTCACGCCAATGTTTCTCACCTCGGCACGGGCAGTGATTGCCGCCGTGCTAGGCGGCATATGCCTATTAGCGCTTCGTCAGTCGCGACCCACCCGCAACGACCTGATCCCTTTGGTCATCGTTGCCATCGGCGTCGTGGTGGGGTTCCCACTGCTAACGGGATTGGCTCTCCAGCATATTACGGCTTCCCATTCGATCGTCTTCATCGGGCTGTTGCCACTTGCCACCGCAATATTTGGTGTATTGCGTGGCGGCGAGCGTCCAAACCCAGCTTTCTGGCTGTTTTCTATGATTGGAGCGGGAACGGTCGCCGGTTTCGCGCTCGCTCGTAGCGGCGGTGGGTCGCTGATCGGCGATCTGTTGATGATCGCGGCCATCATGCTTTGCGGACTGGGCTATGCAGAAGGCGCGACTCTTTCGCGCCGTCTCGGCGGATGGCAGGTGATCTCTTGGGCTCTCGTTCTGTCCATGCCGATCATGGCCTTAATCTCGCTATTCACAATGCCACAAAGCTGGAATGGCATTGCGATGCAGGCTTGGATGAGCCTCGCCTATGTTTCCGTGTTCAGCATGTTTCTCGGATTTGTCTTCTGGTATCGCGGCCTTTCGCTCGGCGGGATCGCCGGTGTTGGGCAGTTGCAACTTTTGCAACCCTTCTTCGGCCTGATGTTGGCGGCGATCTTTCTGCACGAAGCAGTTGTCTGGACGATGTTTGCATCAACGGTGATCGTGGTGTTGTGCGTCGCTGGCGCCAAACGTTTCGCCTGATTGAATGTCCAGTCGGAATGCGGTGGGCCAAAAGACAGAGAAGATGCGGAACCGATAGTCTTCAGGGTATTCCGCTTACGGCGTTGCGTCATGCCGTTGTGGTGGCTGAGGTGCTCAATTTTCATCACGCAGCCAACATCCTCGGCACGACGCAATCGTGCGTCAGCGCCCGGATCAAGGCGCTTGAGGAGGCGCTAGGCATCCTTCTCTTCGAGCGTCGCCATCGCGGCGTCCGGCTGACCGAGGCCGGACGCCGGTTCATCGTCGAAGTGTCGGCTGGTATCGCCCAACTCGATCATGCTGTCCGAACAGCAGGGGCCGTCTCTTCCGGCTCGACTGGGCAGTTAGCCATCGGTTTCGTCTCATCAATTGCCGGCGATTTCCTCTGCGGCCTGCGCAGTAGGTTCCGCGAGACCTATCCTGATGTCGAGCAGGTGGTCATGGAAGGCTCCTCGGCAAAGACGATTGCGCTGGTGCGGGATGGAAAGCTTGACGTGGCGCTGGTGCTCGACCCCGCAGATGCACCGGACTGCCATTCGCGATTGCTGTGGAGTGAGCCTTACAGGATCGCGCTACCCATCACACACCCAATGGCAGAAAGTGATGCGATCACATGGGCGCACCTGGCTTCGGAGACGTTTCTCCTTCCCGTCGCGGGAGCTGGGCCACAACTGTTCGAGCATGTCGTGCGACGCATGGCGGAGCGGGGCAACTCACCGCGAGTCCGGCGCTGTGATGTCGGCCACGATACGCTGATGCACATGGTTGCGAGCGGCGAAGGCGTAACGCTCGCCATCGAAAGTGCCCGATACATGAGCGGCTCGGCTATGCTACGCTCCATCGCTGACGAAACCGAACAAGCCCGCTTCAGGGCGATATGGTCGCCGCACAACCGCAGCGCAGCGCTGAAGAACCTGCTCGACCTCGCGGATCAGATGGAGAAGTCAGTTCGGTCTGCCTGACTTCTGCGGAAGCGGTCCTGACTCGATGGCGAATACCGCGAATTCTGGCCGGCTATCGATAACGTCATCGTCCGTGGTTCGTCGATTTAGGCCCTACGTCGATCGGCATCCGCTCCGATCTGACCAAGAATATCGACCGGTTGAATATCGAGCGCGCGTGTAATGTCGATAAACTCGATGACATCGATCCGCCGTTCGCCGTTTTCATACTTGGCGACGAAGGACTGCGGCTTGTTCAGTCGCTCGGCCAGTTCCGCTTGTGTCAGATTTCCGTCCTTGCGCGCTGCCGAAAGAAGCGTCTGAAGAAGTTGCTGGCGGGGCGAGCGCAAGGATTTCTGCATTCGGATCGGCTCTCCATTGAAAATGAGGAGCCGATCCGCTAATCCTGATTCAGGATTATCCCATTTCAGGATTGCCTTTGCAGCAGGTCCGAGGGGGGACCGACATATGCGCGTCAAACTCGAACTCGATCCCGACGTCGATGATCTGGCTCCCGTGGAGCCGGACGTGACCCGCTATGACGAGGCACATTTCGTCACTTATCTGCGCCTGCTGGACGCCGAGACGGACGGTGCCGACTGGACGGAGGTCGCGCGGATCGTGCTGCATCGCGATCCAGCGGCGGAGACCGGCCGGACCCGCACATGCTGGGAAAGCCATCTCGCCCGCGCGCAATGGATGACGAAGATCGGCTATCGCCGGATCCTCGAACAGGCGATCGAGGATGCACGCTCCACACCACGCGGACATCCATGATGAGCACGCCGGGGCACGCCGATCCCGGCCGCGATCAGCAATATCTCGCCTACGCCGAAGCCTATACCGAAGCCGCCAAGCGGCTGGCCTACCGCGCGGATGATATGAGCGCAGTGCGCATTCCGTTCTTTCAGCTCGTCGCCCATGCGATCGAACTGATGCTGAAGGCGGTGCTCAGTCGTCAGGGACACCACGAGGAAAGGCTGATGATGATGGGGCACTGGCTTGAGCGGTGCCATGTCCGGGCGATCGAGGGTGGCGCTGCTGGTCTGGAGAACGAGGAGTTCGCCGCGTTCATGGAAGCTCTAGATCGGCCTCACGCCATGCAGGCGTTCCGCTACCCGCAATGGTTCGACTGGCCCATGCTCGAACCGGCCGAGGCGATGCGTCTGCTGAGCCGGCAACTCGACATCGTAAGAGACTACCTGGCGCCCGATCGCTGAACACAGCTACGACCGCCGCCGCAGACCGTCCGATTTCTACGCCATGGTATCCGGCAACGCGCTCGCTGTTCTTTCCTGTTGCCTCTCGCGAAACCGCCTATTCTCTGATCGGCTCCGTCTCTTTTGCCGATTGGAGTCTGTATGTCGGGAAGCCGTGTCCTCTGGGGCCAGATCACCATCGTCTTCGTCATCGTGCTGGCGGCGATCTGGGGCGCAACCGAGTGGACGGCATGGCGGCTCGGCTTTCAGGGGCAACTCGGCGCGCCATGGTTCGAGCTGGGCGGCTGGCCAGTCTACTATCCGCCGCTGTTCTTCTGGTGGTGGTATTCCTACGACGCCTATGCGCCCGCGATCTTCGTCGAGGGTGCGATCATCGCCGCGTCAGGCGGTTTCCTCTCCATCGCCGTCGCCATCACCCTGTCGATCATCCGGGCGCGTGAGGCGAAGAACGTCGCCACCTACGGCTCGGCGCGCTGGGCTTCGCCCGAGGAGGTGACGGCGGCGGGGCTGCTCGGCCCGGACGGCGTTGTGCTCGGCCGGCTGGAGCGCGACTATCTGCGCCATGACGGACCGGAGCATGTGCTGTGCTTCGCGCCGACCCGTTCCGGCAAGGGCGTCGGCCTCGTCGTGCCGACGCTGCTGACCTGGCCGGGCAGCGTCATCGTCCACGACATCAAGGGTGAGAATTGGGGGCTGACGGCGGGTTTTCGCGCAGGACACGGGCGCGTGCTGCTGTTCGACCCGACCGATGCGAAGTCGTCAGCCTACAATCCGCTGCTGGAGGTGCGGCGCGGCGATTGGGAAGTGCGCGACGTCCAGAACATCGCCGACATCCTGGTCGATCCCGAAGGCGCGCTCGACAAGCGCAACCATTGGGAAAAGACCAGTCATTCGCTGCTGGTCGGCGTGATCCTGCATGTCCTTTACGCCGAACCCGACAAGACGCTGGCCGGCGTCGCCAACTTTCTCTCCGATCCGAAGCGGCCGATAGAGGCGACGCTGCGCGCCATGATGTCCACGCCGCATCTGGGCGAGGCTGGCGTCCATCCCGTCATCGCCTCGTCGGCGCGGGAACTGCTCAACAAATCCGACAACGAGCGATCGGGCGTGCTGTCCACCGCCATGTCGTTCCTCGGTCTCTACCGCGATCCCGTGGTGGCGAAGGTGACGGCGCGCTGCGACTGGCGCATCGCCGATCTCGTCTCGGGCAAGCGGCCGGTCAGCCTCTATCTCGTCGTACCGCCGTCCGACATCGCCCGCACCAAGCCGCTCATCCGCTTGATCCTCAATCAGGTCGGGCGACGACTGACGGAGGAGTTGAACGCCGCCAACCGACATCGGCTGCTGCTGATGCTCGACGAGTTTCCGGCACTCGGGCGGCTCGACTTCTTCGAGTCCGCGCTGGCCTTCATGGCCGGCTACGGCATCAAGAGCTTCCTGATCGCGCAGAGCCTCAACCAGATCGAGAAAGCCTATGGCGCGAACAATTCGGTGCTCGACAACTGCCATGTCCGCGTCGCCTTCGCGACCAATGACGAGCGCACCGCCAAGCGGGTGTCGGACTCGCTGGGCACCGCGACGGAGATGCGCGATTCCACCAACTATGCCGGCCATCGGCTGTCGCCCTGGCTCGGCCATCTCATGGTATCGCGGCAGGAGACGGCTCGGCCGCTGCTGACCCCCGGCGAGGTGATGCAGCTTCCGCCGACCGACGAGTTGTTGCTGGTCGCGGGCGTGCCGCCGATCCGGGCGAAGAAGGCGCGTTATTACGAGGACGCGCGTTTCAAGGAGCGGTTGCTGCCGCCGCCCGACCTGTCCGCCCAACCCAAGGCGCCGAAAGCGCCATCGGGCGACGACTGGTCGGCGCTGACGATCCCGACGCCCGTCGCGTCGTCCGCATCACCGACACCCAACGCCACTGCCACCGATCCCGCCAATGCCGGCATCCGCCGCGAGCCGGAACTGCCCGAGCATGAGGAGATCGCGCCGGACGAACGCCCGGTGGCGGGTGAGTTCGATGTTCTCGACGATGAACCGGATGTGGACGCCGCCAAATCCCGCACCATGCGCCAGCAGGTCACGTCCGTCGCGCGTCGGGCGACGATGGACCCGGCCGACGGCATTGAACTGTAAGGAGCCGCTGCCATGCAGACCAAATCCCGCATGAACGTCTATTTCGACCCGGATTTGTTGAAGAAGGTCGAAGCGTTGGCGCTGCGCCGCAACGTCTCCAAATCGGCCGTGATCGAAGCCGCTGTCGCGTCCTTCCTGTCGGCCGATGCCTCCGAACGGCTGGAGGCCGTCTTCGCCCGCCGCATGGACAAGCTCGGGCGGCAGGTCGAAGGCCTGGACGAGGATCTCGCCATCCTCGGCGAGACGCTTTCACTGTTCATCCGCTTCTGGCTGACCGTAACCCCGCCGCTGCCCGACAGCGCTCAGGCGTCGGCCCGCGCGAAGGGCGCCGAGAGGTTCGACGGCTTCCTGCAATCGCTCGGGCGGCGGCTGGCGACCGGCGACCGATTCCTGAAGGAGCTGTCGCGAGACATCGACGCAGGACGAAATGCTGGCGATACGCAGGATGACGGACGCCGCTAATCGTCCGTCGCACGATCTATGATCGGTCGATCGGAACATAGCTCTTGGCGAACTCGGATTCCAACGCCTGCGATTCCTCCCATGTCATCGGGTTCTTGTTCGTCTTATCCCAGGCGCTGACCGCCTTGTCGGCGTGCTTCATCGACTGGCTGATTTCCGACAAGCCCGGAAACAGGGTCTCCGCTTCAGCACGGGCTTTTCTGCCGACTTCGCTACGAGCCTCGCGCCACGCCCGATAGGCGGGATGATGCGCCTGCTTATACTCGTTCAGCGCCCGGTCGCGATCGTCGCGCTCCCGCTTGACCCACGGCGCAGGCTTGCCTTTCTTTCCTGGATTATTGCTCATTGCGTTGCCTTTTCTGATTTCGACAAGCGTAGACATAGCTCATCACTATCGATCGCGGGATTTTCAATCCCGCCGATCACCGCCGTTTCTTCGCTATGACCGCCGGCTGTTAGATACTTGTTGAATCAGCCAAACTTCCGGCTCTTTTAATCATCCCCGTCGGGGAAGCGTCTGTGTCGTCCCCGGCGAGATCGGGGATGGAATGGCGGTATCACACCAGAATTCGGAGAGTTTGACGCGAGGCGCGCGGATGCTGCGAACCGCGCTCGGCCCCGCCATCGCGCGATTTCTGGAAGACCCCGCCGTCGTCGAAGTGATGCTGAACCCGGACGGGCGGTTGTGGATCGACCGGCTGTCCGAAGGTCTGTCCGACACTGGCGAGTTTTTGGCCCCCGCTGATGGCGAGCGGATCGTCCGCTTGGTCGCGCATCATGTCGGCGCCGAAGTTCATGCCGGTGCGCCGCGCGTCTCTGCCGAACTGCCTGAGACCGGCGAACGGTTTGAGGGGCTGCTGCCCCCGGTCGTCGCTGCGCCCGCGTTCGCCATCCGCAAGCCTGCCGTCGCCGTGTTCACCCTCGCAGATTATGTCTCGGCCGGGATCATGACGCCGGACCAGGCCGAGGCGCTGCGATCCGCCGTTGCTTCGCGTGCCAACATCCTCGTCGCCGGCGGCACCTCGACCGGCAAGACCACGCTGACCAATGCGCTGCTGGCCGAGGTGGCGAAGACCGCCGATCGCGTCGTCATCATCGAGGATACGCGCGAGCTGCAATGCGCCGCGCCGAACCTCGTCGCCATGCGCACCAAGGACGGCGTCGCCTCGCTCTCCGATCTTGTCCGCTCATCGCTGCGCCTACGCCCCGATCGAATTCCGATCGGTGAGGTGCGCGGTCCCGAGGCACTCGATCTTTTGAAAGCGTGGGGCACCGGCCATCCCGGAGGCGTCGGCACCATCCATGCGGGCAGCGCCATCGGCGCAATACGCCGCCTCGAACAGCTCATTCAGGAAGCCGTCGTCACCGTGCCGCGCGCGCTGATCGCCGAGACCATCGATCTCGTCGCCGTGCTCGCCGGGCGCGGCGCGCAGCGCCGGCTTGTCGAACTCGCCCGCGTCGAAGGCCTCGGCGCAGACGGCGATTACCGCGTCGTGCCGGCCGTCACCGACGGCGGCGACATCCAGCCCGTCCTCAATCTCGAACCCAAAGGAGATATCCGATGATCCGCATCCTCTCGCGCGGTTGCCACACCATGGCGACCGCGGCCCTTGCCGTTTCCGTCAGCATGATGCTGGCGCCCGCCGCCCATGCCTCCGGCTCATCGATGCCTTGGGAAGCGCCGCTGCAATCCATCCTCCAGTCGATCGAAGGCCCGGTCGCCAAGATCATCGCCGTCATCGTCATCATCTCGACCGGCCTAGCGCTGGCCTTCGGCGACACCTCGGGCGGCTTCCGCCGTCTGATCCAGATCGTCTTCGGCCTGTCGATCGCGTTCGCCGCGTCGAGCTTCTTCCTGTCGTTCTTCTCCTTCGGCGGCGGGGCGCTCGTCTGATGGCGGATATGGCTGACCATGCCGGAGACGTGCCGGGCTATGCCGTGCCGGTCCACCGGGCGCTGACCGAGCATATCCTGCTCGGCGGCGCGCCGCGCGGCCTCGCCATCCTCAACGGTACGCTGGCGGCGGCGCTCGGTCTCGGCTTACGCCTCTGGCTGGTCGGCCTCGCCATCTGGGCGGTCGGGCATCTCGCGGCCGTCTGGGCGGCGAAGCGCGATCCGATGTTCGTCGATGTGGTGCGCCGCCATCTGCGCATCCCCGGCCACCTGTCGGTCTGAGGGGAGCGCCACCATGATGAACCTGGCAGAGTATCGTCGCACCGCCACCCGTCTCGCCGACTTCCTGCCCTGGGTGGCGCTGGTCGGCTCCGGCGTCGTCCTCAACAAGGATGGCAGCTTCCAGCGCACCGCACGGTTTCGTGGCCCCGATCTCGACAGCGCCGTGCCCGCCGAACTGGTCGCCGTCGCCGGGCGATTGAACAACGCCTTTCGCCGGCTCGGATCGGGCTGGGCGATCTTCGTCGAAGCCCAGCGCCATGAGGCCGCGTCCTATCCGACGAGCCAGTTTCCCGATGCCGCGTCCGCGCTGGTCGATGCCGAGCGCAAGGCGGATTTCGAGGAAGCCGCCTCGCACTACGAGTCCAGCTACTTCCTGACCTTCACCTATCTGCCGCCGGCCGAGGACGCGGCGCGCGCCGAGACCTGGCTGTACGAGGGCCGCGAGCGCGCCGGCGTCGATGGGCGCGAGATGCTGACCGGCTTCGTCGATCGCACCGACCGCGTGCTGCACCTGGTCGAAGGCTTCATGCCCGAATGCGTCTGGCTTGATGATGCCGAGACGCTGACCTATCTGCATTCCTGCGTTTCGACGCAGCGCCACCGGGTCCGCGTGCCCGAGACACCGATGTATCTCGATGCGCTCGTCGCCGATCAGCCGCTGACCAGCGGGCTGGAGCCGCGATTGGGTTCGACGCATCTGCGTGTCCTGACCATCGTCGGCTTCCCGACCGCGACCACGCCCGGTCTGCTCGACGAGCTGAACCGGCTGGCCTTTCCGTATCGCTGGTCCACCCGCGCCATCCTGCTCGACAAGTCCGATGCGACGAAGCTGCTGACCAAGATCCGGCGGCAATGGTTCGCCAAGCGCAAGTCGATCGCCGCCATCCTCAAGGAGGTGATGACCAACGAGGCGTCCGCGCTGGTCGATACCGATGCGGCCAACAAGGCGGCCGACGCCGACATGGCCTTGCAGGAACTGGGTGCGGACTATGCCGGTCTCGCCTACGTCACCGCGACGGTGACGGTCTGGGACGACGATCCGCGTCTTGCCGACGAGAAGCTGCGGCTGGTCGAGAAGGTCATCCAAGGCCGGGACTTCACGGCGATGGCCGAGACCATCAACGCGGCGGACGCCTGGCTCGGCAGCTTGCCCGGCCACGTCAACGCCAATGTCCGGCAGCCGCCGATTTCGACTTTGAACCTCGCCCACATGATCCCGCTTTCGGCGGTGTGGGCGGGTCCGGAACGGGACGAGCATTTTGCAGCGCCCCCACTGCTCTTCGGCAAGACCGAAGGCTCGACCCCGTTCCGGTTATCCCTTCACGTCGGCGATGTCGGCCACACGCTCGTCGTCGGCCCCACCGGCGCCGGCAAGTCCGTGCTGCTGGCGCTCATGGCGCTCCAGTTCCGGCGCTACGTCGGCGCGCAGGTCTTCGCCTTCGACTTCGGCGGCAGCATTCGCGCCGCAGCCCTCGCCATGGGCGGCGATTGGCACGATCTCGGCGGCGGCCTGTCTGACGGGGCGGAGGACAGCGTCAGCCTCCAGCCGCTCGCCCGCATCGACGACGTGCCAGAGCGCGCCTGGGCCGCCGACTGGATCGTGGCAATCCTGATGCGCGAAGGCGTCACCATCACGCCCGAGGTGAAGGAGTATATCTGGACCGCACTGACCTCGCTGGCGTCCGCGCCGATCGCCGAGCGGACCATCACCGGCCTCGCGGTGCTGCTCCAGTCGAACGACCTGAAGCAGGCGCTGCGCCCTTACTGCGTTGGCGGCGCGCATGGCCGTCTGCTCGACGCCGAGGCCGAATATCTCGGCTCCGCCAGCGTTCAGGCCTTCGAGACCGAAGGGCTGATCGGCACCGAGGCCGCGCCGGCTGTGCTGGCCTATCTGTTCCACCGCATCGGCGACCGGCTCGACGGATCGCCCACGCTCATCATCATCGACGAGGGTTGGCTGGCACTGGACGACGAGGGCTTCGCCGGCCAGCTCCGCGAATGGCTGAAGACGCTGCGCAAGAAGAATGCGTCGGTGATCTTCGCCACGCAAAGCCTTTCGGACATCGACGGCAGTTCGATCGCGCCCGCCATCATCGAGAGCTGCCAGACCCGGCTGCTGCTGCCGAACGAACGGGCGATCGAACCGCAGATCACCGCCATCTATCGCCGCTTCGGCCTCAACGACCGCCAGATCGAGATCCTCGCACGGGCGACGCCGAAGCGCGACTATTACTGCCAGTCCCGGCGCGGCAACCGGCTGTTCGAGCTGGGTCTGTCCGACGTGGCGCTGGCGCTCTGCGCCGCCTCGTCGAAGACCGATCAGACCCAGATCGCCCGCATCGTCACTGACAACGGCCGCGACGGCTTCCTCGCTGCCTGGCTGCGCCATCGCGGCGTCGCCTGGGCCGCCGATCTCATCCCCGACCTCACCAACATGGAGACACCATCATGATGTTTCGTCGTTCACGCGCGGCGTTTGTCGCCGCATCCATCCTGTCCGTGCCGCTCGCTTTGTCGCCGATCGTCACCACGCCCGCCGCCGCGCAGTGGGTGGTGTTCGATCCGTCGAACTATGCGCAGAACATCCTGACGGCGGCGCGCACCCTCCAGTCGGTCAATCAGCAGATCACCCAGCTTCAGAACGAAGCCCAGATGCTGATGAACCAGGCCCGCAATCTCGCCAGCCTGCCTTACTCGTCACTGCAACAGCTTCAGCAGTCGGTGCAGCGGACGCAAGCGCTTCTTAACCAGGCGCAGAACATCGCCTTCGACGTCCAGCAGATCGACCGCGCCTTTCAGCAGCAATACGGCAATGTTTCGATGTCGGCCTCCGACAGCCAACTGGTCACGGACGCCCGTTCGCGCTGGCAGAGCACCGTGGGCGGATTGCAGGACGCGATGAAGGTGCAGGCCGGCGTTGTCGGCAATATCGACACCAACCGCTCCCAGATGTCGGCGCTGGTCGGATCGAGCCAGTCCGCCACCGGCGCGCTTCAGGCGACGCAGGCCGGCAATCAGCTTCTCGCGCTCCAGGCCCAGCAGCTCGCCGATCTCACCGCCGTCGTCGCCGCCAACGGCCGCGCGCAGGCGCTGACCGAGGCTGAGCGCGCGGCGGCCGCCGAGCAGGGCCGCGAGCAGCGCCGCCGCTTCCTGACGCCGGGCACGGGCTACCAGCCCGGCCACGCGCAGATGTTCAACAACGGCAACAACTGAGCGGGGAGACGCGCCATGGACGGCAAGACCCTCGCGCGCCTCGGCGCCGTCATCTTCGTCGCCATCGCCGTGACCGCCACGGCGATCGAGATGACCCGGCAGGACGAAACGCCGACGAACTCGGCCATGCCAATGGTCGCGCCGTCCGCTCCCGATCCGCTGCGTGAGGGACAGCGCCGCTGCCAGCGGCTCGGCGAGGCCGGCGCGCGTGACGCCGAGTGCCTGCGCGTCTGGGCCGAAAGCCGCGACCGCTTTCTCGGTCTCGATCGGAAACAGCCGCCGACGGCTCCGCAGGCCGCGTCGCCCGCAACCCCGAATGACGATCCCATCACCAGACAGACCGCGCCGGTAGAGCCGAGCATGGCCGGGGAGCAATAGGCATGGGCGGCACCGGCGTCATCGACCAGTTCCTGGCCGTCTTCACCCGCTATATCGACTCAGGCTTCGGCCTGTTGTCGGGCGAGGTCGCCTTCATCGCCACGACGCTGATCGTCATCGACGTGACGCTGGCGGCCTTGTTCTGGTCGATGGGCGGCGATGACGACATCATCGGACGGCTCATCAAGAAGACGCTGTTCGTCGGGGTCTTCGCCTACATCATCGGCAACTGGAACAACCTTGCACGGATCGTCTTCGAGAGCTTCGCCGGTCTCGGCCTGAAGGCGTCCGGCACGGGGTTCAGCACGGCCGATCTCCTGCGCCCCGGCAAGGTGGCGCAGGTCGGCCTCGACGCCGGACGGCCGCTCCTCGAATCGATCTCCGGCCTGATGGGCTGGATTTCGTTCTTCGAGAACTTCATCCAAATCGCCTGCCTGCTGTTCGCCTGGGCGCTCGTGCTGCTCGCCTTCTTCATCCTCGCCATCCAGCTCTTCGTCACCCTGATCGAGTTCAAGCTGACGACGCTCGCCGGCTTCGTGCTCATTCCCTTCGGCCTGTTCGGCAAGTCTGCCTTCATGGCCGAACGTGTGCTGGGCAACGTCATCTCCAGCGGCATCAAGGTGCTGGTGCTCGCCGTCATCATCGGCATCGGCTCGACCCTGTTCAGCCAGTTCACCGCAGGCTTCGGTGGCACCGCGCCGACGATCGACGACGCCATGGCGATCGTGCTCGCCGCGCTGTCGCTGCTCGGCCTCGGCATCTTCGGTCCCGGAATCGCCAACGGTCTCGTCTCCGGCGGCCCGCAGCTCGGCGCGGGTGCTGCGATCGGTACCGGTCTCGCGGCGGGCGGCATGGTCGCTGCCGGAGGTGCTGCAATCGGTGCGGTCGCGTCCGGTGGAGCCGCTTTGGCCGGGGGCGCTGCCGCTGCCGCCCGAGGCAGCGCGACCCTCGCGGGTGGTGCGACCGCCGCCTATCTCGCCGGTGGCGCATCGGGCGTTGCCAGCACCGGCGCATCCAAGGCCGGGTCCGCCATCGCCAGTCCGTTCAAGCGCGCTGCCGCGTCGATGAAGGACAGTTTCCAGGCCGGCGAACGCGCCGTCAGCGGCGAGGCCGCGCCGGATAGCGCCCCCGATGCGCCGTCCGGCTCTTCATCCTCCGCCAGCGCTGACGGCCCGCCTGCTTGGGCCAAGCGCATGAAGCGCGGCCAGCAGGCCTCGCACGGCATCCAGGCCGCCGCCCACGCCGTCAAATCCGGCGACAGCCACGGCGGCGGCTCTTCCGTCAACCTCTCCGAAAGCGACCGCTGATGTTCAAACGATCCGCCACTCACTACGGCAAGACGCCGCAGCCCGAGACCCCATACCAACGCGCCGCCCAGGTTTGGGACGACCGCATCGGCTCGGCCCGCGTTCAGGCGAAGAATTGGCGGCTGATGGCCTTCGGCTCGCTGATCCTGTCGGCGGGGCTGTCGGGCGCGCTGGTCTGGCAATCGGCCAACGGCTCGATCGTGCCGTGGGTGGTGCAGGTCGACCGGCTGGGTCAGGCGCAGGCCATCGCACCCGCCGTCGCCGACTATCGCCCGACCGATCCGCAGATCGCCTGGCACCTCGCGCGCTTCATCGAGCAGGTCCGCTCGATCCCGGCCGACGCCATCATCGTCCGCCAGAACTGGCTGCGCGCCTATGAGTTCACCACCGATCGCGGCGCGATGGCCCTCAACGACTACGCCCGCGTCAACGACCCTTTCACGAAAGTCGGCAAGCAACAGATCGCCATCGAAGTGTCGTCCGTCATCCGGGCGTCACCCGATAGCTTCCGCGTCGCCTGGGTTGAGCGCCGTTATCAGGATGGCTCGCTCGCGGAGACCTCGCGTTGGACCGCCATTCTCACCATCGCCGTCGCGCCGCCGCGTGACGCCGAAAAGCTCCGAGCCAATCCGCTCGGAATCTACGTCAACGCCATCAACTGGTCGAAGGAGCTTGGACAATGATCCGGCCGTCTCAACTGACCGCCGGACATCCGGCGAACCGTGTTCCCGCCGTTCCGCCAATGCGCAGAGCCGGAAAACCTGTTTTCCGTAAAGCCGCGTTCGCGGTCCTGCTGCTCTCCGCCACGGCGCTCGCCGGCTGCGCGACGACGCAGAAGCCGCCCGAGATTTCTTATGACGATGCCGCGCCCGCCGTGCAGACGGTCGATCCGCCATCGCCCGTCACCGTCGTCGAATTGCCGCGTCCTCTGCCGCTGCCCGGTCAGATGAAGCCGGTGGAGGCATCCCGCCGTGCGCCCGAACCGACCGATCCCGCCGCCCGCGTCAACCAGGCCAACGCCGCCGCTCGCATCCAACCGGTGCGGGACGGCTTCATCAACGCCATGCAGGTCTATCCCTATACGGGCGGCGCACTCTATCAGGTCTATACCGCCGTCGGACAGATCACCGACATCGCCCTCCAGCCGGGCGAAACGCTCGTCGGCTCTGGCCCGGTCGCTGCCGGCGACACCGTACGCTGGATCATCGGCGACACGCTTAGCGGCTCCGGCGCGACCCAGCAGGTGCATATCCTGGTGAAGCCGACGCGGCCCGAGCTGATGACCAACCTCGTCATCAACACCAACCTGCGCACCTATCACATGGAACTGCGCTCGACCGAGCGGACCTATATGGCGTCCGTGTCCTGGCAATATCCGCAGGACCAGCTCATCGCGCTGCGCCGCCAGAATCAACAGGCCGAGGCCGCGCAGCCAATCGCCAGCGGCGTAGATCTGGCCAACGTCAATTTCCGCTATGCGATCGAGGGCGACCGCGCGCCGTGGCGGCCTCTGCGCGCCTTCGACGATGGCCGGCAGGTGTTCGTCGAGTTCCCGCGTGGCATCGCGCAAGGGGAAATGCCGCCGCTGTTCGTCGTCGGGCCGGAGGGCAACACCTCCGAACTGGTCAATTACCGCGTTCGCGGCCGACACATGATCGTCGATCGGCTGTTCGCCGCCGCCGAACTGCGCTTCGGCACCGGAGGCACCCAGCGGCGCGTCCGGATCACCCGCACCGACGGGAGGCCGGCATCGTGAGCGAGATCGATCCCGAGAAAGCAAAGGGGCCGACACCTGAGCCGGATGACGATGACGCCAAGCCGCTGACCGGCGAGCCGGTGGCGCCCATGCGTCTTCGTGCCGAGCCGCCGCGCGTCACCCGGCTGTCGCGCAAGGTTCTGATCGGTCTCGGCCTGGTCGCCAGCACCGGGATCGGCGGCGCGCTGATCTATGCGCTCCAGACCCGTGAGGGCGGCGTCGCCAACAGCGAACTCTATTCGACCGAGAACCGCGCGACCGCCGATGGGCTCAATGGTCTGCCGCGCGACTATACCGGCCCGATCCTCGGACCCGCTTTGCCAGGCGACCTCGGGCGACCGATCCTCGACGCCCAGAACCGCGGTCAGCCCGTGCCCACGCCGGGCATCGGTACACCCGCCGCGACTCCGCCGGGTCTCAGCGCCGAAGAGCAGCGCCGGCTTCAGGAAATCGAAGCGGCGCGGACCGGCCGGCTGTTCGCTTCGACCGAGACGCGGGCGACCGCGCCGCCTGCCACCGCGACCGCCAATGCCACGCCGCCTATGCCGGACCTGACCAGCCTGGGCCTCGCGCCGCAGCCGGCGACGCCCACGGCCCAGGACCGCCAGCTCGCCTTCCTCAATCAGGCGGCCGACCGGCGCACCGTTGCGCCAGATCGCGTCGCCGCACCAGCATCGCCGAACATCCTGCAAGCCGGGGCCGTGATCCCGGCGGCGCTGATCACCGGCATCCGCTCCGATCTGCCCGGCCAGATCACCGCCCAGGTCACGGAGAATGTCTATGACAGCCCGACCGGGCGCATCCTGCTCGTGCCGCAGGGCACGCGATTGATCGGCCAGTACGATAACGGCGTCGGCTTCGGTCAGCGCCGTGTCCTGCTGGTCTGGAACCGGCTGATCCTGCCGAACGGCCGGTCGATCGTGCTGGAGCGCCAGCCGGGCGCCGACGCCGAAGGCTTTGCAGGCTTGGAGGACGGCGTCGATTATCACTGGTGGGATCTGGCGAAGGCCGCAGCGCTCTCGACCCTGCTCGGCGTCGGAGCTGAACTGGCGACCGACCAGAACGACCGCCTGATCGGCGCCATCCGCGACGGCGCGCAGGACACCATCAACGACGCCGGTCAGCAGATCGTCCGCCGCCAGCTCAACGTCCAGCCGACGCTCACCATCCGGCCAGGATTCCCGGTCCGCGTCATCGTCACCCGCGATCTCGTCCTTGAACCCTACGGAGCCACGCCATGACCAAGCTGAAGCTCGGCCCGATCGCCGACGACAAGCCGGTGAAGGTGACAGTGGAGCTGCCCGCCGATCTGCACCGAGATCTCGCCGCCTATGCCGAGGTGCTCGGCCGCGAGAGCGGCCATCCGCCCACCGATCCCGTTCGCCTCATCGTGCCCATGCTGGAGCGGTTCATCGCCACCGATCGGGCGTTTGCCAAAGCGAAGCGCGGCACGGCGGCGAGCGGGGACAGGTCATCATGATGCCGACGCCCGCCCATCATCGTGAGACCGATCGCGGAATACGATCGACGTATCGCAACGCGCCGTCTTCACAGTTCGTGCAATCCGCCGATGCTGGAAGAATTGCGCGGCGTCAGGGCGAAGGCCAGCATCAGGATGAAGGGTCAGGTGTCGTTACGGTTGGTCATCTCACAGAACGTGATTCCCATGTCCCGGCGCGCCGCTGATCGCCCGCAACGCCGGCTCCGTATCGTGTCCGCGGCTCTGCCCGACGACCTCTACGACTATATCCCGCAGGACGACATCGAGACGCCGGCCCCGCGCATCGGCCGACCGCCGAAGCACGATGTCGAATCCTGGACCGTCACCGACGACTGGCCCGACCGCGTGCCGGTGACGGAGGCCGAGATCGACCTGTTCGAGGCATGGTTCGGCGACATTTTCGACGAGCTGTTCGGGCCGCCCGCATGATGCCGTCAAAGGAATGCCGACATAGGCCAGGATGCTCATTTTCCTTGCTTAAGTTGCTTGGGTATGATAACAATACGGCGAATATTTTCTTCGCCGTTTGACGCCTTCGTCGGTCGGCGAGCGCCCCAATGGAGGCCCCGCCCGTGACCACGCTGAAGGTCGGAATTGCCGATCCCGAAGAGATGAAGGCCCGCACGCTGCGCATTGCGCGGGGGGAGGAGAAACCGTCACCGGGTGATCCGAGTGCCTGGTTCGTCTCGACGGAATCCTTCGCCAAGATCTTGTCGGCTCCCAATCGCGAAATGCTGCGCATCATCGCGCAGGAGAAGCCGGATTCGCTCGACGCCTTGGCCACGCTGACTGGGCGGCAGAAATCCAATCTGTCGCGCACCCTGAAAGCGATGATCGGCTACGGCCTGATCCGCATGGAGCGCGATGGCCGTAAGCTCGCACCTAAACTCATCCACGATCGCGTCGTGCTGGAACTGGCGTTGACCGGCCGTCGCCAGCCATCACGCCGTAAGGAAACCGACCATGAATAAGGAAACTCCATTGGTCGCCATCCGCGCGGCTCTCTACCTCCGCGTCTCGACGACCCGCCAGGCCGAGCACGATGTCTCCATCCCCGACCAGAAGCGCCAGGGCGAGGCCTATTGCGTGTCGCGCGGCTATCAACTCATCGACACCTTCGTCGAGCCGGGCGCATCCGCGACCAACGATCGCCGCCCCGAGTTTCAGCGCATGATCGAGGCGGGGACGTCCAAGCCCGCGCCCTTCGATATCGTCGTGGTCCACTCGTTCAGCCGCTTCTTCCGCGATCACTTCGAGTTGGAATTCTATGTCCGCAAGCTCGCCAAGAACGGCGTGAAGCTGGTCTCGATCACGCAGGAGATGGGCGACGACCCGATGCACGTCATGATGCGTCAGATCATGGCGCTGTTCGACGAGTATCAGTCGAAGGAGAACGGCAAGCACGTCATGCGCGCCCTCAAGGAGAACGCGCGGCAGGGCTTCTGGAACGGCGCGCTCCCGCCGATCGGCTACCGCATCGTCGCGGCCGAGCAGCGCGGGGCCAAGACCAAGAAGAAGCTGGAGATCGACCCGCTGCACGCCGACACCGTGCGGCTGATCTACCGGCTGGCGCTGGAAGGGAATGGCACGTCCGGCCCGATGGGCGTCAAGGCGATCGTCAGCCACCTGAACGCGCGCCGCATCTTCACCCGCGACGGCGGGCGCTGGGGCATCGGCCAGCTTCACCGCATCCTGACCCGGCGCACCTATATCGGCGAGCACGAGTTCAATAAGCGTTCGAAGACCAAGGAACTGAAGCCGATCAGCGAGATCGTCACCGTGCCCGTGCCGCCGCTGATCGACCTCGAAACCTTCGACGCCGTGCAGGCGCATCTGAAGGCCCGCAATCCCAAGGTCACGCCGCCGCGCGTCGTCAGCGGCCCGACCTTGCTGACCGGGATCTGCTTCTGCGAAAAATGCGGGGGAGCCATGACGATCCGCACCGGCAAGGGCGGGCGCTATCGCTACTACACCTGCTCGATCAAGGCGCGGCAGGGCGAGACCGGCTGCTCGGGCCGTTCGATCCCGATGGAAAAGCTCGACACCATCGTCGCCAGCCATATCGAGGATCGGCTGCTCCAGCCCGACCGGCTGGAGGAGGTGCTGGCCTCGGTCCTCGACCGCCGGCACGAACGCGCCGAACGCCGGCAGGACCATATCGCCGAACTGAACCGCCGGGCGGCCGAGACCGAGCTTCGACTGAAGCGCCTCTATGACGCGATCGAATCAGGCGTGGCCGATCTGTCCGACCCGGCGCTGAAAGATCGCATCGCTGGGTTGAAGGCGCTCCGCGACCAGGCGCAGGTCGATGCCGAACGCGCGCAGGCCATGCTCGAAAGCTCCGGCAATCAGGCGGTGACGCCTGCCACCGTGCGCCGGTTCGCCGACGTGGCGCGGCAGCGCATCCGCCTCGACGGGGGCGGCTATCGGCGGGATCACCTGCGCGCCTTCGCCCAACGGGTCGAGGTCGGAGAGGCCGAAGTTCGCATCATGGGATCGAAGGGAGAGCTGCTTCGCACGCTCACCGCCGTTTCCAGCGGGAAATCGGCGGGAATCGGCGTGCCCAGCTTGGGACTGAAGTGGCGGAGACGGAGGGATTCGAACCCTCGATACCCCTTACAGGGTATGACGATTTAGCAAACCGTTGCCTTCAGCCACTCGGCCACGTCTCCGGCAGGAGGCGTCGATAGCGAAGGTCGTCGCCGGGCGCAATCGGCAAGACGCAGAAGTTTGACCAAACACGAAAACCCGACGCGTTAACGCGACATCCACGGCGGCTGTGCAGGATGCCGTGGAGTTTCCCAATCCGCGGATGACGATGTCGAACACCCTGAACGCGACCCGCCTGATCCAGGGCGAGCCCGAGACCGGCGCGCGCGTCGTCGATGCGCCTGTGGTTCAGGCCCTCGCGCCCCGGTCGGACGCGAAGGCGGACGGGGCCTCGCGGCGCGGTCCGTTCCGGCCCGAGGTCTGGCTGAACGCGCGCCAGAAGCACGGCTCGCGCCTGTCGGTGCACTATTTCCGGACCGTCGACGTGCTGGCGGTCATGGCCGTGACCCTGGCCTGCGGCTGGGCTGTGTCGCCCGGTGATCTGATGGCGCTGGAGATCGCGCGCGCGGCGCCGATGATTCTGGGCGCCGTGGTGGTTCTTGGCCTGATGAAGTCGCTGGGCCTGTATCAGTTCGACCGTCAGTCTTCGCTGACCCTGCATCTGGCGGCCCTGACGGGGGTCGCCGCGACCGCGGGCGTTCTGGCGCTCGGCCTCGGCTGGCTGCTGCGCGGCCCGGCGGTGGAGCTGGAGACCATCGGCGTCTGGGCCGGGGCGACCCTTCTGACCGTCATGGTCCTGCACAGCCTGTGGAGCGGTCTGGTGGCCCACTGGCGTGATACGGGCGCCCTGACGCCCAATATCGTGGTGGTCGGCGCGACCCGCCATGCCGAGCGGCTGATCAAGGACGCGCTCAAGCGCCGCGACATCAATGTGCTGGGCGTTTTCGACGACCGTCTGGCCCGCAACCCCGACAGCGTCGAGGGCGTGCCGGTGCTGGGCGCCGCCGGGGCTCTGCTGAACCACAAGATCACGCCTTACGTCGACCGCATCGTCCTGGCCATCGACCCCGAGGCCCAGGCCCGGGTGCGCGAACTGACGGCGCAACTGCAGACCCTGCCCAACGAAGTCACCCTGCTGGTCGATCCGCAGGGCGAGGAGGAGCGCACCGCCGCCCTGACCAAGCTGGCGCGCGCGCCCCTGGCCTCGCTGAACGCCGCCGACGCCGACCGCCGCGCCTTCCACAAACGTCTTCAGGACATCGTCATCGGCACATTGGGCCTGATCGCCGTTTCGCCGATCATCGGCCTGTGCGCCCTGGCCGTGAAGCTGGACAGCCCCGGCCCGATCTTCTTCCGCCAGCGCCGCCACGGCTTCAATCAGGAGGCCATCGTGGTGTGGAAATTCCGCTCCATGCGTCAGGAGGCCTCCGACGCCACCGCCTCGCGTCAGGTCACGGCCGACGACGACCGGATCACGAAGGTCGGCAAATTCCTGCGCAAGACCAGCCTCGACGAGCTGCCGCAGCTTCTCAACGTCCTGACCGGCGAGATGTCGCTGGTCGGCCCCCGCCCCCACGCCATCGGCATGAAGACGGGTCAGGTCGAATCCGCCCTGCTGGTCGCCGAATACGCCCATCGCCACCGCATCAAGCCGGGCATGACCGGCTGGGCCGCCATCAACGGCTCGCGCGGCCCCTTGGACAGCGCCCACGACGTTCGCCGCCGGGTGCAGCTGGACGTCGACTATATCGAGCGCCAGTCCTTCTGGCTGGACCTGTGGATCATGGCCGTGACCCTGCCCGTCCTGCTGGGCGACCGGTCGGCGGTGCGGTGACCGTCTGATGTTCTGGCGTGGCGTCTGGGGCTATCTGCCCGCGAATATCGTGCAAGGGGTGGTCGGGTTTCTGGCCATCTTCATCTTCACGCGCCTGCTGACGCCCGAGGATTTCGGCCGCTACGCCCTGGCCTTCTCCATCGTGACCCTGTGCCACGTCGCCGTCTTCAGCTGGCTGGAGGCGGCGATGGCGCGCTTCTGGGCGGCGCAGCAGGCCGGCGCCGACATGGCCGGCCATTTCGCCAGCATCTATCGCACCGCCTTCATCCTGATCGCGGGCTTCATTCCGGTCGCGGCCCTCGCCCTGTGGTTCGCCCCCCTCGACCCGCTGTTCAAGGCGGCCATCGGCGTCGGCCTGATCGGCAGCCCGGCCCGGTGCCTGGCCAAGCTGGCGCAAGAGCGGTTCCGGGCGGCGGGCGAGGTCTCGCGCTCGGCCATGCTGGACATGGCGACGACCATCGGCGGCCTGTGCATCGGCGTGGCCTTCGCGCTTTGCGGCGCCGGTGGCGCGGCGCCCCTGGCCGGTCTGGGCCTTGCGCCTCTCGCCGCCCTGCCCTTCATCCTGCCGGGCGAACTGAAACAGGCGAAGTCGGGCGTGGTGGATCCGGCCCGGCTGAAGTCCTATGCGGCCTATGGCTATCCGATCGCGGCGTCGCTGACGCTGGCGCTGGTGCTGGCCTCGACCGATCGCTTCCTGCTGGCCCTGTTCATGGATGAGGCCGCGGTCGGCGCCTATCACGCGGGCTATTCCATCGCGAACCGGACGCTGGACGTGCTGTTCCTGTGGCTGGGCGCGGCGGGCCAACCCGCGCTGGTCATGGCGCTGGAGCGCGGCGGGCTGGAGAAGCTGAAGATCGCCGCGCGCGAACAGGCCTCGACCTTCTTCCTGATCGGCTTCCCGGCCGCGGCGGGCGTGGCTCTGGTCGCCAAACCTCTGGGCGAGGTGATGATCGGCGAGAGCCTGAGGGTCGCCGCCGCCCAGGTGACGCCCTGGGTCGCCCTGTCGGCCCTGCTGTATGGCCTCACCGCCTATTATTTCGGACAGGCCTTCACGCTTGGCCGCAGGACGAAGCTGCTGCTGGTGGCCATGAGCGTGCCGGCGTTCGGCAATGTGGTGCTGAACTTCATCCTGATCCCGCGCTTCGGCGTCATCGGGGCGGCCTGGTCGACGGCGATCAGCTTCGGCCTCGGCATGCTGGCGACCATGCTGCTGGGCCGCAAGGTCGTGCCCCTGCCCGTGCCGTGGGAGCCCTTGATCCGCTGCGGCGTCGCGACCGGGATCATGGCGCTGGCGGTCTCGGCGATACCTGCCATCGGCGGCTTGCCCGAGCTGATCCTCGACGCCTCGGTGGGCGGGATCGTCTATGCGACCGTGGCCCTGACCATCAATGCGGCCGGGGTGCGCGACATCGCCCTCAGCCTGCTTCAGAAGTTCCGTACGCGCGAGGCCGCGGCATGACCGCGCGCACCACTGAAAACGCGGCCTGGACCGGGGCAAAGCCCATCCTGTCGGTCCTGATGCCCTTCCTGCGCGACGATCCGCGAGAGCTGCTCCAGTTGCTGGACCGTGAGGCCGCCTCGGTCGGCCGCACGGTCGAGATCGTGGTTCTGGACGACGGCACCAACGACAAGGCCCTGACCGGCGGCCTGATTGACGTCATCACCCATATGAGCCTGCCCGTCCGGCTGATCACCCTGGCGAAGAACGAGGGCCGTTCGGTCGGGCGCAACCGGCTGGCGGCGGCGGCGCGCGGCGGCAGTTTGCTGTTCCTCGACAGCGACATGCGGCCCGACCAGTTCCACTTCCTCGGCGCCTGGGCCGATCTGGTGAAAACGCAGGACCCGGCCGTGGCCTTCGGCGGCTTCTCCCTGCTGCAGGCGCCGACTGACGGGAAGTTCTCGGTGCACCGGGCCATGGCGACCAAGTCCGAGTGCCTGCCGCACGACGTGCGCGCCCTGACGCCCGAGAAATACGTCTTCACCTCCAATCTTCTGGTCCGCCGCGACGTGTTCGAGGCCGAGGCCTTCGATTCCGCCTTCACCGGCTGGGGCTGGGAGGATGTGGAGTGGGCCATGCGGGTCTCGCGCCGCTGGCCGGTGATCCACGTCAATAATCCGGCGACCCATATGGGCCTCGACACCACGGCGTCGCTGGCCGGCAAATATGAGCAGTCGGCCGCCAACTTCGCCCGGGTCGTGGCCAAACATCCGGACATCGTCTCCGGCTACCCCAGCTTCCGCGTCGCGAAGAAACTCAAGCGCCTGCCGATGCTGAAGACCGTCCGACCGATGATCAAACAGGCGGCCATGACCGACTGGCTCCCGGTCAAGGCCCGCGCCTTCTCGCTCAGGCTCTATCGCGCCGCCCTCTACGCCGAGGCGGTATGAAGGGACCACCCGTCAAGGACGTCGCCGTCATCATCCCCACCATGCGCCGCCCGGAGTTTCTGGAGCGGGCGCTGAAGTCCGTCTTCGCCCAGCGCGGGGTCAAGGACCGGCTGGCCAGTGTGGTGGTGGTCGACAATGATCCGGAGGGCAGCGCCGCCGGCGTGGTCGGGCGGCTGACGGCCGACTGCCCCGTCCCCCTCGTCTATCGCCATGAGCCGAGGCCCGGCGTGTCGACGGCGCGAAACGCCGGTCTGGCCGCGACGCTCTCGCCCCTGATCGCCTTCCTCGACGACGACGAGAAGGCCACGCCCGACTGGCTGGCGAAGCTGATCAAGGCGCGCGAGAGCCTGAAGTGCGACGTCGTCTTCGGCCCCATCCATGGCCGGGTGCCGCCGGGCACGGGCTGGACCACCCGTTATCTGGAGACCTTCTTCGGACGGCAGGGGCCGGAGAAGACGCAGTTGATCGACCACGCCTACGGCTGCGGCAACTCCCTGATGCTGAGGGCCACCGCCCTGCCCGGCGACGCGCCGTTCGATCCGAAGACCGACCAGAGCGGCGGCGAGGACGACGCCCTGTTCTCGGCCCTGTCAATGCGCGGCGGGACCTTCGGCTGGGCGGCGGACGCCTGGGTCGACGAGTTCGCTCCGCCCCATCGCGCCACCCTGAACTACGCCCTGACCCGCGCCTTCGCCTATGGCCAGAGCCCGCCCCAGCTGGCCTGGCGCGAGGGCAAGCCGGTGCGGATGCTGCTGTGGATGGGCGTGGGCGCGGCCCAGGCGGGCGTCTGGGGGCTCGTTGCGCTGGTGCTCACCGTGGTCGGCAATGACAAGCGCGCCGAGGCGCTGGACAAGGCCGCGCGCGGTCTGGGCAAGGTCTTCTGGACCAAGGGGTTCGAGCCGCATTTCTACGGCGTGCGCGAACTGGCGCGGCTGGAGAAGGCGAAGGCCGCCTAGAAGGTGTCGACCTCCGCCGTCTGCCGCGTGAGCACGGCCTCTTCGGCATCCCCTTTGACCAGCCGTCGCAGGCCGCGCTGGAACCGCTCGAGGTCCGTATAGGTGACGACAAACCCGGTCCGCACCTTTGAGTCCGGCATGTGAGGCGCAGGATGGCGGGCGTAGGCGGCAAGCTCCACCCACACGCAAATGCCGCCGCGCGCACCGTGTGGGGTTACTCTGAAGGACAGACTCGGGTCCTCCTCCGCCAGCGAGAGATGACGGCCTGAGATTGAGGGCGGCGGAGCCCCCTTGAGCGGATACTCGCTGAGACGGTCCGCGAAGGCCAACAAGGTGGCGTGTTCGATCCAGGCCGATCCAACACCGGCAAAGCCATCACTGACGACCGTGGCGATGAGTTCGCCATACCCCGCGTCAAACGGTTCGAATTTGAGCGTGAGCGACCCCATGCCCCAGCCTAACGCGACGCCCGGGCCGGAGCTACCGGCGTCTCAGCCCACCAACCGCCGCAGGAACGACGGCGGCTTGTAGGTCGAGCGGTTGACGACGACGCCGGCGATGCGGCCGCCGACGGCCTCGATCTCGTCGCGCAGGATGACGGGCTCGTTGGGCGCCGTGCTCTCGGCGGCGACGACCAGGATGGTGGCGTCGACATAGGGGGCCAGGGTGATGGCGACGTCGTTGCGGTCGGCGGCGGGGGCGTCAATGACCACCGTCTCGGCGTGCTTGCGCATGGCGTCCCAGTAGCGCGGATCCGGCAGGGGCTCGGCGCGCTGGCCCGATCGCAGGGTCTCGGTGCGGAAGCGGGTCACCCACAGACGCCCGCCGAGGCAGGGCCGCGCGGTCATCAGACGCGCCGGATCAACCAGCTTGCCGTCACGGCCCATCAACGGAGGGCTCACGGCGTAGAAGACCGATCCATCAGGAGAGGCGGCGGCGGGCGAACCCAGACGGCCGAAGCGTTCGACCTCGGCGGCGACCGTCTCCTGCTGGCCCTGCTGGGCGAGGTCGGCGTCGACCAGCCAGACGGGCTTGCGGGCGCGTACGGCGGCCAGTCGGGCGAACTCACGGGCGACCGTCGAGGCGCCCTCGCCGGTCCCGGCCGAGGCGAACTGGATCACCCGCCCGCGGTGGGCGAGGCCAGGCCCCAGGGCCGCCCAGAGGCCGGCCATTTCGTTTGTGAGATCGACCATCGAATCGGTTACGCGTTCTCCGCCGTCCTCAGGCTATCACGCCCTTGAAAAAGCGGAGACATCCGGCTTCAGGCCCCTCATCACGCTTTGACCGGAGCGACGGCGAGAACCGGCATCTGAAGGGTGCGTCCGGCCGAGGCCGGGGTGGCGAAGCCGCGGCGGGTGAAGACCCGCAGCAGACCCACGCAAAGGGCGGTGAAGCCGGCGAACAGGAAGACCAGGATCATCAGCGGCGCCTTCAGGCTGGAGCCCTTGGTCGGGGCCGCCGGGTGGGACAGGATCCGCACATTGTCGGCGCCCGAGGCGACCAGGTCGTTGTCGGCCCGGCTCTGGCTGCCGCGCTGCTGGAATTCCTTGATGTTGGCGGTCAGGACATCGCGGTTGCCGGCGAAGATGGCGTTCTCGCTCTCCAGCCGGGTCAGCCGGGCCTGACGCTCGCGCAGGGCGCCCAGCTGGCCGTCCAGCACAGCCAGACGGGCGGCCAGGGCGTCGCGGTCGGCCTCGGCCGTGGTGCGGGCGGTGTCCAGCGCCACCCAGCTGGGGTTCGGCCCGGTGCGCACCTCCTTGGCCCCCACGGTGTCTCCGCCGGCGACATAGGCCTGAAGCTGGGCGATCTGGGCGTCGATGTCGCGCACAGGCTGGGAATCGGGGCGATAGCGCGACAGCAGGTTCTCGCGCTCGGTGCGCTTCTGCAGGATCTGGTCCTGGGCGGCGATGTTCAGGTCCTGCTGCAGGACGATCTCGGCCGGCACCGAGGCCAGCTGGGCGGTGATGGTCTCGACGCGGCGCGCGGCCTGGCTCAGCTGGGCCTGGGTCGACAGGCGGTCGGTGAAGGTCGTCTGATAGGTCGCGGTCGCCGCGGCCTTGGCGGTGGCGAAGTCGCCGATGTCGTTCGAGGCCAGGAACTGCTCATAGGCGGTGTCGACGTCGGCCAGTTCGTCCTGGAAGGTCTGACGCTGGGTATCGATGGCCTGGGTCGAGTTGTCCTGGAAGACCTCGCGGCGATAACCCTTGTAGGCCTCGAGCACGGCGGCCAGCACCTTGGCCGACTTCTCGGCGTTGTCGCTCTCGAAGCTCAGGGAGATGATCGAGCTGGTCGGGCTGGTGCCGACGACCAGACCTTCGCTGATGGCGCGGATGGCGTCGCCTTCCTGCTTGGCCAGCGAGCCCACGGCGGGCTTGCCGGGCTTCTGGAAGGTCTGGACGCCCAGGGCGCGGACGGCGCGCAGCTTGACGTCGCGGCTGGTCAGGATGTTGGCCTCGGTCTGGGCGATCTCGCCCGACGGCGGCGGGCTGGCGCGCTCGGTGACCGTGCCGACGCGGGATTCATAGACATATTCCTGACCGGCCCCGGCATAGACCTCGGCGGTGGCGGTATAGGTCTTCTTCAGGGTCATCACCCCGGCGGCGCCGACGGCGAAGACCACCAGGAAGATCAGGATCATCAGACCCAGCTCGCGGAACATCAGGCCGATGATGTCCGCGAGGCCGTAACGTGGACGGGCGGTCACATAGGCCGTGCGCATGGGGCGAGCGAATCCATCGGATGAGGTACTGATGTGATCCTTCGCCGAGCGGCGTTAACCATCAGTTACCCATAACCGGTGAAGGTCCGACTGTTCCCTGCCGATGTGCCCGTTTTCGAGTCGTCCCGTCTCATGACCGCAGACCGCCGCCAGATCCTGTTCGCCCTCGGCGCCCTGTCGGCGTCGACCGCCCTCGCGGCCTGCGGCGGGGGCGCCGACATCCCCCTGGTCGGCCAGCGCGCCCCTTCGGGCCCTCGCGTGCAGTCGGGCGGCTTCCCGGAAATCGGCTTCGCCGACTGGACCGACCAGGAGCCGGAATATCTGTTCTATCCCGGCGATGAGCTCGAGGTGGCCACCCCCACGGCGACCGAACTGACCCGCACGGTCAAGGTCGGGCCGGACGGCCGCATCGCCCTGCCCCTGATCGGTCAGGTCATGGCGGCGGACCGCTCCATCTCCCAACTGCAGCAGGAGATCTCGGGCGCCTATTCGACGCAGCTGGTGCGGCCGGTGGTCGAGATCACGCTCAAGACGGCGGGACCGATGAAGGTCTGGGTCGACGGAGAGGTGAAGAATCCCGGCGTCTACGACATGCCCGGCGACATCGGCGCCTATCAGGCTGTGGTCATGGCCGGCGGCTATCTGCCCAGCGCCAACCCTCAGCAGGCGGCGCTGATCCGGCGCGGCCCCGGGGGCGTTCGCATGATGCGGGTGATCGATCTGAGACCCCGCCGCGGCGAGGTCACGGCGCTGCGCCGCGGGGACCTGATCTATGTGCCGCGCTCGACCCTCGGCGAGCTGGCGACCTTCTTCACCCAGGTGAAGGCGGCCCTGCCGATCGGCTTCAACTACACGATCAACGGGCAGTATCAGCAGTTTTAGCGAAGGGCGCTAACGCTCGCGACGCGGTCGCTCGCTGCTTGAGCGCAAAGGATTGCGCCCCGCCCTTTCGACGGACGGCGGCCCGACTGAGCGCGCCGTCTGCATCCTGATCAGGCGGCCAGGGTGACCACGCCGGCGTCGATGTAGCGACGGGCGGCCTTCTGGGCTTCGGCGATCTCTTCGCGTTCCATTTCCTGGGACATCTCGCGGCGATAGACGCGCGCCTCGATGGAGCCCTTCATGGCCGCCAGGTTGAAGATCATATGGGCCGAGACCCGGTCCATCGGGCAGCCGCCCGAACCGGACGAATACTGCATGCCCAGGCGGAACAGCATGTCGCCGTCCATCTCGGGGGTCGGCAGGGGAAGCATCGCCTCATCGGCGGCGGCTTCAACAAACTCGGGCGCGGTTTCTTGCGCGGTCATCGTCGTCTTCCTCTAGCGGCGCCGTTCTGGAGCCGTCCTTCGAGGTCACATCAAATACCGCCGGTTTGAAGTTAAAGTTAACAGCAACGGGGTCGAAAAAGCCTTTTATGTAAAGACTTTACGAAAGTTAGAAGTCGCATTCAGACATCATGAACTCGCCGGTAACCCTGCGTTTATCGACCTGTTCTCAAGGTTAACAGATCGGGTCTTCAGCGGGCCTTCTGGCCGAACAGGACCTTGCGCGCCTCCTCGGCCGCCTTGCCCGACGCCGCGAGGTTCTTGCGCATCTCCTCGCCCAGGGCCCGGCCCGCCTTGACCGCCGGTCGCTCGCCGACGCGCGCCATCCAGGCTTTCAGATTGGGGAAGTCGTCCAGGTTCTGCCCCTGCAACGACGGCAGGATCCACGGCCAGGCGGCCATGTCGGCGATGGTGTATTCGGCGCCCGCCAGATAGGGCCGGTCCGCCAGACGCCGGTCCATGACGCCGTACAGGCGGTTGGTCTCATTGGTATAGCGCCGCACGCCGTAGGCGATCTGGCGCTGGTCCGGGATCATGCTGGGCGCGTACTGGCGGAAGTGGTGCGTCTGGCCGGCCATGGGCCCCAGTCCGCCGACCTGCCAGAACAGCCACTGGTCGATCTCGGCCTTGTGGCGGCGGTCGGTGGCGTAGAACTTCCCGGTCTTGGCGCCCAGATACTGAAGGATGGCGCCGGATTCGAAGATCGACAGCGGCAGGCCGTCCGGACCGTCCGGATCGACGATGGCCGGCATCCGGCCGTTGGGGCTGATGGCCTGGAACTGCGGCGTGAACTGCTCACCCGCGCCGATGTTCACATACTTCGTCTCATAGGGCAGACCCATCTCCTCCAGGGCGATGGAGATCTTCCAGCCGTTGGGCGTGGGCCAGTACCAGAGCTCGATCGGGCGGGTCATAGGGCGGCCTCCGGCGGGCCGGATCGCCCCCGAAACCGATCTGGGGCCTGAGCGTGCGAGACGCAACTGTGTCGCTTCCGAAACCTGACACTCGCGTTCAGGGCGAGTTCATCCGCGGAGCGCGACCGTTAGCCATCTTCAACGGGACAAGACGGACTGTCCGTCGCGACCCATAGCAAGGAGCATGAAGATGAACCGACTGATGAAGGCGGCCGTCATGGCTCTGGCCGTCGCGACCACCGCCGCCCCGCTCGCCGCCCAGGCCCAGAACTACGGCCGCCCGGACTATCGTCAGGACCGCCGCGATGACCGGCGGGATGACCGTCACGATCGCCGCGACGACCGCCGCGACGACCGCTATGACCGACGCGACGACCGCCGGGATGACCGTTACGACCGCCGTGACGACCGCCGCGACTATCGCCAGGACCAGCGCTGGGACCGCAATAACCGCGACTGGTATCGCAACCGCAACGACTTCCGCGACTATCGCGGCTACCGCAGCGGCTACTGGTATGCGCCGAGCTACGGCTACTACCGGGTCGACCCGCGCTACAGCGCCTATCGTTGGCAGCGGGGCGGCTACCTGCCCTCGGCCTACCGCGGCTATTACGTCCGTGACCCCTATGTCTACGGCCTGCGTCCGGCCCCGCGCGGCTATGCCTATGTCCACGCCGGCAGCGACATCTTGATGATCGCCGTCGCCACCGGCCTGAT
This sequence comes from Brevundimonas sp. ALps5, assembly GCF_058681645.1. Taxonomy (NCBI): domain Bacteria; kingdom Pseudomonadati; phylum Pseudomonadota; class Alphaproteobacteria; order Caulobacterales; family Caulobacteraceae; genus Brevundimonas; species Brevundimonas sp. ALps5. Next base: position 3,932,176 of record NZ_CM178744.1, read on the forward strand.
CGCCAGCGTTCTGGCCAACGTCTACTAGACCTGACCCCAGGTCACAGAAAGGCCCCGCAGGCGATTGGCTTGCGGGGCCTTTTTCGCATCCGGAGACCAGCGATTCATTACGCAGACTTCACTTTGAGGTCCGTTTTCATTCAGACAGGGTTCATGGACGAAATCGGAAATTGACCACGAGCCGCCCATCAAGGGCGTGCGGGGAATAACGACCATGAAACGCACATTGATGGTGTTCGCCGCCATCTCCGCCTTCGCCGTCCCGGCGATGGCGCCCGTGGCCACCCTGGCCCAGGACCGCGGTGATCGCGGCCAGGAAGATCTCGCCCGAAGCCCGCGCAGCGACGCCGCCCGTCCCGGCGGCAACGACCGCGGCGGTCAGCGGCAGCAGTCCGCACCCGACAACGGCGGCGGGCGAAGCGATAACGGCGGCGGCCGCCAACCCTCCGGCGACCGTCCCGACTGGGGCGGCGGCGACCGTGGCGGCGACCGGGGCGATCGCGGCGGCGGCCGTAGCGATGGGGGCCAGCGCCCCGACCGGCCTTCGCAGCCCTCCCAGCCGCAATCCCAGCCGCAGCAGCAGCCTTCGCGTCCGGACCGTCCCTCGGGCGGGCAGAACGGCGGCTGGAACGGCGGCGGCCAGAACGGCGGCCAGACCCGTCCGGATCGTCCCGACCAGGGGCGCCCCGACCGTCCCAACAACGGCGGCCAGAACGGCAACAGCGGTTGGAACCCCAACGGTGGCCGGCCCGACCAGGGTCGTCCCGATCAGGGTCGTCCCGGCAACGGGAACAACAACGGCGGCTGGAACGGCACCGGTGGCCGTCCTGACCATGGCCGTCCCGATCAGGGCCGTCCCGATCAGGGCCGTCCCGGCAACGGGAACAGCAACGGCGGCTGGAACGGCAACGGTGGCCGTCCTGACCACGGCCGTCCCGATCAGGGTCGCCCCGGCAACGGGAACAACAACGGCGGCTGGAACGGCAACGGCGGCTGGGATCGCAACGACGACCACCGCGGCGGGCGCGACCGCGATCGCCAGCGTCAGGAGTACCGCAACCGCTTCGACTCGGGCCGCTGGCAGCAGAACTGGAGCCGCAGCCACCGTGACGACTGGTGGCGGAACGACTATCGCTTCCGCGGCTGGAACGGCGTCCGCTTCGGCTTCTATTTCGCACCGGGCTACGGCTACTACAGCGTCCCGCGCAGCTACTACGGCCAACAATTCTATGTGGGCCAGTACCTGCCGTCGATCTTCTGGCGCTACAGCATCAACGACTACCGGACCTATGGCCTGGGCTATCCGCCCGAGGGCACCCGCTGGGTCTATGTCGACAACTCGATCTATCTGATCGACGAGTACGACGGCTATATCATCGACGTGATCCGCAACGCTTGGCGTTGGTAGATTTCACGGCCTGAGAACGACGGCGGCCCCTCCTTTCGGAGGGGCCGTTTGTCTATCCGGTAAAACCCTGAAGCCTGACAGCCCCGTTCAGGCCCGGTTCAGGCAGGAAGCCGTAATCCTTCACCATGTCGGGTTTTCACGCCGCCCCCGCGGCCGTCTCATAAGGAGAGACACGTCATGAAGAAGATCAGCAAAATCGCCGCCCTGGGCGCCGCCGCCCTCGCCGTGGTCGCCACCCCGATGGCCGCCTCGGCCCAGTCGTGGCACGGCGGCGACCGCGACCACGACGGTCGCTATGAGCGCAACGAGCGCCGCGCCGACCGCAACCGCTACGACGGCGGCCGCTACACCCCGCGTGAGCGCTACAACGACGAGCGTCGCTACTATCGCGACCAACGTCAGGACTATCGCCAGGCGCAACGCCGCTATTACCGCGGCGCGACCCTGCCGTATGAAAACCGTTCGAACTGGTACATCCGCGACTACAACCGCTACGGCTACGCCCCTCCGCCGCGCGGCTACGGCTACTACCGGACCGACACGGGCGACATCGTCCTGGCGGCCCTGGCGACCGGCGTGATCATCTCGCTGCTCAGCAACTAAAGGCCTCACACGCCGCATAAGAAAGAGCCCGCCCGGATCGCTCCGGGCGGGCTTTTCATTGCATCATCACACACCGAACGCGCTCAAGCAGCGAGCCGCCGCGCGGCGAGCGTTAGCGCCTTCAGGAAAGCCCCAGCTTCGCCTTCAGGATCTCGTTGACCGAGGCCGGGTTGGCCTTGCCGCCGGTGGCCTTCATGACCTGGCCGACGAACCAGCCGAGGGCCTGGGGCTTCTCGGCGACGGCGGCGGCCTTGTCGGGGTTGGCGGCGATCAGTTCGTCGACGGCCTTTTCAATGGCGCCGGTGTCGTTGACCTGGACCAGACCGCGCGCCTCAACGACGGCGCGGGGCGAACCCTCGCCGTTCCAGACGTGCTCAAACACCTCCTTGGCGATCTTGGAGGAGATGACCCCCTCCTCGATCAGGGCCACCAGTTCGGCGACATGGGCCGCCGGCAGCGGGCTGGCGTCGAACTCCAGGTTCGCGGCGGTCAGACGGGCCGACAGCTCATTGGTCACCCAGTTGGCCACCAGCTTGGCGTCGCGGCCTTTCGCGGCCTCCTCGAAATAGTCGGCCTTGGCCTGATCCGAGATCAGGACCACGGCGTCGTACTGCGACAGGCCGTACTGGCTCATCAGACGGCGGCGCTTGTCGTCGGGCAGCTCCGGCAGGGCCGACTTGATCTCGTCGATCCAGGCCTGTTCGATCTCCAGCGGCAGCAGGTCCGGGTCGGGGAAGTAGCGATAGTCGTTCGCCTCTTCCTTGGACCGCATCGAGCGGGTCTCGTTCTTCGTCGGATCGTAGAGACGGGTCTCCTGATCGATCTTGCCGCCGTCCTCGAGGATCTCGATCTGACGGCGCGCCTCGACCCCGATGGCCTGGGAGATGAAGCGGAAGGAGTTGACGTTCTTGATCTCGCAACGCGTGCCGAGGTGCGAGAAGTCACCCGTCGCCTTGAACTTCTCGTACTGGCCGGGACGGCAGACCGAGACGTTGACGTCGGCGCGCAGGTTGCCCTTCTCCATGTCGCCGTCGCAGGTGCCCAGATAGATCAGGATGGTCCGGATCTTCTTGACGTAGGCGACCGCTTCTTCCGCCGAGCGGATGTCCGGGCGCGACACGATCTCCATCAGGGCCGTGCCCGCGCGGTTCAGGTCGACGAAGCTCTCGGTCGGCGACAGGTCGTGGATCAGCTTCCCCGCGTCCTGTTCCAGGTGCAGCCGCTCGATGCCGACGTTGAAGAAGCTGCCGTCCTCGGCCTCGACCTCCACCACGCCCTCACCGACGATCGGGAAGTACAGCTGGGAGATCTGATAGCCGGTCGGCAGGTCGGGGTAGAAGTAGTTCTTGCGGTCGAACTGGCTCTTCAGATTGATCTTCGCGCGCAGGCCCAGACCCGACTTCACCGCCTGTTCGACGCAGTGTTTGTTCAGGGTCGGCAGCATGCCGGGGAAGCCGGCGTCGACCAGCGACACCTGCTCGTTCGGGCCCGCGCCGAAGCCCACGGCGGCGCCGGAGAAGAGCTTGGCCTTCGAAGCCACCTGGGCGTGGATCTCCAGTCCCATGACGAGTTCCCAGGGCCCGGTCCGGCCCTGAATGGTTTTGGCGGTGGTGGTCGCAGTGTCGGTCATCCGGTCGTCCTAGCGCCGTCGGGCGCGTCGAGAAAGTCCCTGTCTTGAGGATGTCGCCAAAGCAGGGTCATCTGGCGCGCATTCCACGGAGAAGAAGATGCAAAAGACCCTGTTCGCCGCCGCCGCGGCCACCCTGCTGGTCGCCGGCGCCGCCTCGGCCCAAGGTTCTGGCCAGACGGCTCCCGCCCCGGCTCCGGCGCCCGCCCCGGCGGCCCACGCCGCCCACCCGACCATCGAAAGCTCCATCGAGGCCCTGATGGCCGATCCGGAGACCAAGGCCGTGGTCGAGAAGCACCTGCCGGGCGTCGACAAACATCCCGCCTATGAGCAGTTCAAGTCCATGACCTTCCGTCAGGTCGCTCCCTACTCCCAGGGTCACATCACCGATGAGCTGATCGCGGCCATCGACGCCGACCTGAAGGCCCTGCCGGCCCACTAAGACCTTCCCCGAACGGCCCGGAGATGCGGCGTTTTGCGCTCCGGGCCGGCTTCTGGCTCACTTTACTGACTCTTTGACCAGGATTATCGTCCCGCCGGAGCCGCCCGTTCAGAGGCCGGCCGGGAGGGTTGCGATGGATCAGAAGACCGGCCCCCAGACGACCGGTATCGGGCGCCGTCGCCTGCTCACGACCGGAGGCGCGGGCCTCGTCGCCGCGAGCGCGGCCCCCGCAGCCGCCCGGACCGCACAGAGACGCCGCAAGCCCGCCCCGCCCGGCTTCCTCTGGGGCACGGCCATCTCGGCGTATCAGAGCGAGGGCAACAACACGAACGCCGACGCCTGGCTGATGGAGAACCTGCAGCCCAGCATGTTCCGCGAACGCTCGGGCGACGCCTGCGACAGCTATCACCGCTTCGACGACGACTTCGCCCTGGCCCAGGCGCTCGGCTTCAACTGTCATCGCTTCGGCGTGGAGTGGGCGCGGATCGAGCCGAGCGAGGGCGTCTTCTCCAACGCCGAACTGGACCACTATTCCCGCATGCTGGACGCCTGCGTGGCACGGGGTCTGAAGCCGGTCATCACCCTGAACCACTTCACCACGCCCCTGTGGTTCGCGAAGCGCGGTGGGTTCGAGGCGCCGGATTCGCCCGATCTCTTCGCCCGCTATTGCGCCAAGGTGGTCGAGCGGCTGGGCGACCGGATGCACATCGTCACCACGTTCAACGAGGCCAATATCCGCCTGCTGGTCGATATGATGCCCTCGACCCGGGCGGCGAAGGAGACGGTGGCGGCGGCCATCGCGGCGGCGGCGAAGGCGACCGATTCCCCGCGTTTCTCGCGCCTGGCCTTCGCCGATGCGGCGGTCGCGGGTCCGCTGATGCAGGAGGCGCACCGCAAGGCCTATGACGCCATCAAGGCCCTCCGTCCCGACCTGCCCGTCGGCATCACCTTGACCACCCAGGACATCCAGTCGCCGGGCCGGCCCGATCTGGTCGAGCGCTATCGGGAGAAACTGTACGGCGACTGGATCGCCGTGGCGCGCAGCCATGCCGACGTCTTCGGGGTGCAGACGTATACCCGCTTCACGGTCGGCGAGGACGGCGTCCTGCCCCCGCCGCCGGGCGCCGAGCTGACGATGTCGGGCTATGAATTCTATCCGCAGGCCCTGGCTGAGACGATCCGCTGGGCCCACGCCGCCGTCGGCAAGCCCATCTATGTCACCGAAAGCGGCACGGCCGTCGCCGACGACGCCCGCCGCATCGCCTTCATCGACGTCGCCCTGGACGGCGTGCGGGAGTGTCTCGACGAAGGCATCCCGGTGCACAGCTACCTCTACTGGTCGCTGCTCGACAATTTCGAATGGACCTCGGGCTATTCGATGCCGTTCGGTCTGGCGGCGGTGGATCGGACGACGTTCGAGAGAAAGCCCCGGCCGACCGCTCTGCATCTCGGCCGGATCGCGAAGGCGAATGTCATATAAGCCCCTCTCCCAAAGGGAGAGGGAGGGGCCCGCTCAACGCAGTTGAGTGGGAGGGTGAGGGGTTATGTCGCCAGCCAGTCGCGCCTGACGCCGGATCTCACCAAGAACCCCCGCAATATCCGACAGTACGCGCTCATTCGAAAACCGCATCATGCACCAGCCGAGCGTCTCCATCTCCCGCTGCCGCAGGTGATCGTTCAGATGCGCATCGTCCTGACCGTGCACCCCGCCGTCCAGCTCAATGACCAAACGCAACGGCTCACAGGCGAAGTCCGCGAAATAACGTCCAATCGGGTGCTGCCGTCGGAACTTCAGTCCGTCGAGACGTCGACCGCGCAGGGCTTCCACAGCGCCTCCTCCGCCCGCGTCTGACGCTGACGGAGTTCCCGGGCGAATTCGGTCGGATCGCCCGTCATCCACCCTCTCCCATAGGGAGAGGGCTTGAGGCCCGCAGAGCGCAGCGATGCGCCAGCCGAAAGGGTGAGGGGTAATGTCGTCGGAAAGTGATCATCGGCCCCGCCCTCCTCTCGGAGAGCTTAACCCCTCACCCTCCCACTCGCTACGCTCGCGGGCCCCTCCCTCTCCCTTTGGGAGAGGGACTCGTCGCTACCACCACTTCTCCGCCTTGCCGGTGAAGCCGGCGGCCTTTTCAAGCGCGGCGCCCACCTGGAAGACCGTGGCCTCGTCCAGGGCCTTGCCGATGACCTGGAGGCCGAGCGGGAGGCCGTTGGAGTCGATGCCGGCGGGCACCGACAGGCCCGGCAGGCCGGCCAGGTTGGTGGTCACGGTGAAGACGTCGTTCAGGTACATCCGCACCGGATCGACCTCCTTGTCGCCGATGGCGAAGGCGGCCGACGGCGTCGACGGCGTCACGATGGCGTCGACCTGACCCCAGACGTTGTCGAAGTCCTCGGCGATGCGGCGACGGACCTTCAGGGCCCGGACGTAGTACGCGTCGTAGAATCCGGCCGACAGCACATAGGCGCCGATGGTCAGGCGGCGCTGGACCTCCTGGCCGAAGCCCTCGGCGCGCGAGGTTTCATAGAGGTCGGTCAGGCTGGTGGCCTTCTCGGCGCGGTGACCGAAGCGCATGCCGTCGTAGCGGGCCAGGTTGGACGAGGCCTCGGCCGGGGCGACGATGTAATAGGCCGGCAGGGCGTATTTCGTGTGCGGCAGGCTGATCGGCACGATCTCGCAGCCGGCGTCCTTCAGCCAGGCGATGCCCTGGTCCCAGAGCGCCTGGATCTCGGCGGGCATCCCGTCGACGACGTATTCCTTGGGCACGCCGATGCGCAGGCCCTTGACCGACTTGCCGACCGACTGGGTCCAGTCCGGCGTCGGGACGTCGAGGCTGGTCGAGTCCTTCAGGTCGAACGAGCACATGGAGTTGAGCAGCAGAGCCGCGTCCTCGACGTTTTTCGCGATCGGCCCGGCCTGATCCAGCGAGGAGGCGAAGGCCACCATGCCGAAGCGGCTGGCGCGGCCGTAGGTCGGCTTGATCCCGACCGTGCCGGTGAAGGCGGCGGGCTGGCGGATCGAACCGCCGGTGTCGGACGCCGTGGCGGCCAGGCACAGGTCGGCGGCGACGGCCGAGGCCGAACCACCCGACGATCCGCCGGGAGTCAGGTCGGCATTGGAGCCCTTCGACTTCCACGGGTTGACCACCGGACCGAAGGCCGAGGTCTCGTTCGACGAGCCCATGGCGAACTCGTCCATGTTCAGCTTGCCCAGCATGACCGCCCCGTCGCGCCACAGATTGGCGGTCACGGTCGATTCATACGGCGGCACGAAGCCGCGCAGCATGTTGGAGCCGGCGGTCGTCTGGACGCCGTCGGTGCAGAACAGGTCCTTGATGCCCAGCGGCGCGCCTTCCAGCACCCCGCCCTCGCCCGCCGCGAGCTTGGCGTCGGAGGCTTTCGCCATGCCGATCGCCTTGTCGGCGGTGATCTCGACATAGGCGTTCAGGGTCGGGTTGGCGGCCTCGATGTTGGACAGGAAGGCGCGGGTGATTTCCTCGGAGGTGAAATCCTTGGCCTTCAGGCCGTCGACGGCGCCCTTGAGGGTCAGTTTGGTCAGGTCGCTCATGACTATTCGACCACCTTGGGCACGACATAGAAGCCGTCCGCCGACTTCGGGGCGTTCGACAGGACGGCGTCGACCTTGGCGCCGTCGGTGACGACGTCTTCGCGCAGACGCAGGGGCTGGGCGACGTTCGAGGTCATGGGCTCGACGCCCTCGACGTCGACCTCGTTCAGCTGGTCGATCCAGGCCATGATGCCGTTCAACTGCTGGGCCAGCGGCTCCAGCCGGTCTTCAGGGGTCTTGATGCGGGCGAGGTGGGCGACCTTGCGCACCGTCGCGGCGTCGATGGCCATGCGGCCCTCCGATAGTCAAAGTGCAAGGGGCGGTGACTAGCGGGCCACGGCCGGATGCACAAGGATTCAGCGGCGTCATCAAGGCCGCACGGGCGCCGCAATCGCAAGCTTAGCCTTATGCGTCCCCCATCGGAGTTTGCGCATGTTCACCGGCCTCGCCTTCGCCGCCGCCCTCCAGACGACGCCTGCGCCCGCCCCCGAACTCACGATGGCCCCCGCCTGCGCCTATGACCGCGAGGCGATGATGGCCCTGTCGCCCGACGCCTTCGATCAGGACCTGTCCGGCGGTTGGCGGGCGCTGGAGCAGAAGCCGGGCTGCACGGAGACCGCCGCCGACCTTCTGGCCGACTGGCGAGAGGCGCACCGGGCCGAGCTGAAGATCGGCGACCTGCACATCAACTACTGGCATGAAGGCCAGCTGCGCGCCGGCCTCGGCCAGACCCAGCGCGCCGTCCGCCTGCTGATGGCCGGGGTCAATCCCGAGGTCCAGGGCGACGGCTTCCAGGAATACGCCATCGGCACCGTCGCCTTCCTGAACGGCGACCGCGCCGGGCTGGAGGCCGCGCGCGCCCGGCTGGCCGCCACGCCGGAACCGGACAACTGGGCCGAGACCACGGCGTCCTTCCGCGAGAAATACGGCGTCACGATCAAATGGCCGATGAACCTGGAGGTTCTCGACGGCCTGATCGCCTGTTTCGGCAAACCCTATGACGAGGCCTACGGCGGCGCCTGCCGGTCGCAAGCCGCGTCCGCCCACTAGGTCGCGGGGGTGATCCTCAGGATCACCGGCTGCTCCTCGGCGGAGCGGACGTCGAAGCCGATGATCATGCGGCGTGTCTGTTTGCCGATGGTCCCGGTCGCCTGATCCATGGTGCTTTCCTCGACCTCCAGATCGACCCGTCCGGACGACTGGCCCAGCACCTTGAACGAGAGGAAGTCGCCGATCTGATACACCCACCAACCCTCGGCCGGGTTGCGGTAGAAGGCGATATAGGTCTGCAGCCCGTTCATGGCCGGATCGCCGCCCGCCACGCCGAAGATCTTGCCGTCCATGCCCGTGGCCTCGGCCAGCGCATGGACCTCCACCACCGAGGCGTAGGATTGCAGATTGCTGTCCGGCAGGGCCTTGACCGGCAGGCCGTGCCCGCTCGGGGTCAGGGCAGCGGCGGTCGGCGCAGCGGGCTCAGCCGGAACGGCGGGCGCGGCCGGGGCGGCGGGCGGCTTCGGGGCCTGGAACGCGGTCCAGGCGGCGCCGAGACGGTCGCAGCCCGACAGGGACACGGCGCAGGCGATCACGGCAGCGGCGAGCAGCGTCTTTTTCATGATGAAGTCCTCCCAGGCTTGACCATGCGCGCGGAACGGCGGTTTGCCAATGCGAGGCGCGCATCGATCAAGACCACGCGGGCCTTCGACATTCGGCCTCGCCTGCCCTATGCAGCCCCCGTGCCCGTTCTCGACCTTCTCGACCTGCCCGCCGCCTGCCCGCCCGGAACGCCCTGGCTGGGACTGGATCTCGGCGAGAACACCATCGGGGTCGCCGCCTCCGACGTCAGCCGGATGATCGCCAGCCCGCTGGAACTGATCCGCAAGGCGAAGTTCACCCAGGACGCCGAGCGTCTGATCAAGATCATGAACGGCCGCAACGTCTCGGCCCTGGTCATCGGCCTGCCGATGAACATGGACGGCACCGAGGGGCCGCGCGCCCAGTCGTGCCGCGCCTTCGCCCGCAATCTGGATCGCATCCGGCCGACCAACGTCGCCTTCTGGGACGAGCGGCTGTCGACGAGCGCCGTCGAGCGCTTCCTGATCGAGGATCTCGATCTCAGCCGCAAGCGCCGCGCCGGGGTCGTGGACCGCACCGCCGCCGCCTGGATCCTCCAGGGCGCGCTGGACCGCGTTCGGGATCAGGCGACATGGGTCTGATCCCCATGGTGGCCGGGGTGATGCCGGTCTTCGTCCTGATCGCTCTCGGCTATGGCCTGCGCAAGTCGGACTTCCTGCCCGACGCGACCTGGCGGCCGATCGAGAAGCTGTCGATCAACTTCATGTACCCGGGCTTCCTGATCCCCTCGATCTGGGGCGCGGACATGTCGGGCGGCGGCGCCGGCGCCGCGGCCGGCGCGGCGGTGACCGCGGTCATCATCGTGGCGCTGGGCACCTTCGCGGCCAAACCCTTCATGACCATCGACGGCCCGGGCTACACCAGCGTCTTCCAGGGCACGATCCGGTGGAACAGCTTCGTCTTCCTTCCGGTCATCCAGGCGGCCTTCGGCGAGAAGGGACTGGCGCTCGCGGCCGTCATGATCGCCAGCATCATTCCGGTGACCAACATCCTGTGCGTCGGCGTTCTGGCCCGCTGGGGCGCGGATCAGCGCGGCATGCGGCCGGTGGCCCTGGTCAAGGCCATGCTGGCCAATCCGATCCTGCTGGCCTGTCTGATCGGTCTGGCGCTCAACTTCGCGCGCGTCCCCTTCATCCCCGGCGTCACCGAGACGCTGAAGCTGCTGGGCTCGGCCGCCCTGCCGACCGGCCTGATCATCGCCGGAGCGGGCCTGAGCTTCGCCGAGGTGGCGCGGCGCAAGGTGACCATCGCCGGCGTCTCCTTCGTCAAGCTGATCATCATGCCGCCGCTTATGTGGGGCCTGTGCATCCTGTTCGGCGGCGACCATCTGGCCCAGGGCGTGGCCATGCTGTGCGGCGCGGCCCCCGGCGCGGCGGCGGCCTATCTTCTGGCGCGGCAGATGGGCGGCGACGCCCCCCTGATGGCCGGCATCATCGCCCTGACCATGGTGATCAGCGCCCTGATGATCCCGTTACTGCTGTTCATCTATCATCTGACCTGAGCAAGGGTTATAGCCCGGCCTCGATGACCGATTCAGCCACCGTCACCGACCTGATCTCCGAACGACTGATCCCGTTCCCGTCCCCCCATTTCCTGTCCGCCGGCGATCTCAACCCGCCCGCCGCCCTGGGATTGCTGGACCTCGCCGACGCCTTCGTCGACTTCAACCGTCAGTCGGCCAAGTCTCTGGACCTGATGCACGGCCGCACGGTCGTGAACATCTTCTTCGAGAACTCGACACGCACCTCGTCCTCGTTCGAGATCGCGGCCAAGCGGCTGGGCGCGGACGTGGTGACCATGCCGGTCTCCGCCTCCTCCGTGGCCAAGGGCGAGACCCTGATCGACACGGCGGTGACCCTGAACGCCATGAAGCCGGACATTCTGGTGATCCGTCACGCCTCGTCCGGGGCCGCGGCCCTGCTGTCCCAGAAGGTCGGCTGCGCGGTGGTCAACGCCGGCGATGGTCGTCACGAGCATCCCACACAGGCCCTGCTGGACCTGCTGAGCCTGCGCCGCGCCTTCGGCGAGGTCGGCGGCCTGACCATCGCCATCTGCGGCGACATCGCCCACAGCCGCGTGGCCCGCTCCAACGTCATCCTGCTGTCTATGATGGGCGCTCGCGTCCGCCTGATCGGCCCGCCGACGCTCGTGCCCGGCGACGCCGACCGCTGGGGCTGCGAGGTCTTCCACGACATGCGCGAGGGCCTTGCGGGCTGCGACGTGGTCATGATGCTGCGCCTGCAGCTGGAGCGGATGGAAGGGGCGCTGGTCCCCTCGACGCGTGAGTATTTCCGCTTCTGGGGTCTGGACCGCGAGAAGCTGGCCTGGGCCGCGCCCAATGCCAAGGTCATGCACCCCGGGCCGATGAACCGCGGCGTGGAGATCGATTCCGACGTCGCCGACGACCTGACGGTCTCCCTCATTCAGGATCAGGTCGAGATGGGCGTCGCCGCCCGGATGGCCATCCTCGCCTCCCTCGCCAATCTGCGGGGAGCCGCCCGATGAGCGCTGTCGCCATTCTCAACGCCCGCCTGCTTGACCCGGCGACCGACTACGACGGCCCCGGCGCCCTGCTGATCGAGGATGGCAGAATCCTCGAGGTCGTGCGCGGCGGCGCCACCCAGGTCCCCGCCGGCGTCGAGGTCGTGGACGCGGGCGGCAAATGCCTGGCTCCCGGCCTGATCGACATTCGGGTCAAGACGGGCGAACCGGGCGCCGAGCCCAAGGAAACGCTGAAGTCGGCCAGCCTGTCGGCGGCGGCGGGCGGGGTCTCGACCATCGTCATCCAGCCCGACACCGACCCGGCCGTCGACGATCCGGCCATGGTCGACTTCATCCAGCGTCGCGGCGCGGCCCTGAACCTCGTCAACGTTTTCGCGGCGGGCGCGGCGACGAAGAACCGAGACGGTCAGCGCATGGCCGAGATCGGCCTGATGGACGAGGCCGGCGCCCTGTATTTCACCGACGGCGACAGGGTCATCGCCAACAGCCGCACCCTGCAGCGGGTGATGAGCTACGCCGCCGCCTTCAACGCCCTGATCGCCTGCCGTCCTGCCGATCCCTGGCTGACCGAAGGCGCGGTCGCCACCTCCGGCGAGCTGGCGACCCGTCTGGGCCTGTCCGGCGCCCCCGCCATCGCCGAACGCATCCAGCTGGAGCGTGACCTGGCCCTGGTCGAACAGACCGGCGCGCGGTTCCTGGTGGACCAGATCTCGACCGCCGGCGCGCTCGAGACTCTGGCGCGTGCGCGGGCGAAAGGGCTGGAGGTCGCGGCCTCGGTCTCGATCAACCACCTGTGCTTCAACGAGATCGACATCGGCGACTACCGGACCTTCTACCGGCTGGATCCGCCGCTGCGGCCCGAGAGCGACCGTCAGGCCCTGATCGAGGCGGTCCGCGACGGCCTGATCGACATCATCACCTCGGCCCACGCCCCGGCCCCCGCTGAGGACAAGCGCCGCCCGTTCGGCGAGGCCGCGCCCGGCGCCGTGGGCCTGGAGACCCTGCTGTCGGCGGCCCTGATGCTGCACCACGAGGACGGGCTGGAACTGCTCGACATCCTCCGCCCCCTGACCCACGGCCCGGCGAGCCTGCTGGGTCTGGACAGCGGCGTGCTGGCCGCCGGCGCCCCCGCCGACCTCGTCCTGTTCGACCTCAACGCCCCCGTCGTGGTCGATGCGGCGAAGCTGAAATCCAAGTCCAAGAACTCGCCCTTCGACGGGCGGATGCTTCAGGGCAAGGTGCTGGGGACCTGGGTTTCGGGAAGACGCGTCTTCTGACCTGATCCTTCTCCCCTTGCGGGAGAAGGTGCCCCGGAGGGGCGGATGAGGGGTCGTGCCGATGTCTGAACTCGGCGCGCGCAAACCCTCACCATCCTCGACGGCGTGCCCCCTCATCCGTCACGCTTCGCGCGCCACCTTCTCCCGCAAGGGGAGAAGGAAGACTAGCGACGGCAGCTATTCGCCTTCGCCACTTCCGCGCCCAGCACCGACTTCACCGCCAGCGGCGTGTCGGTGGCGATGACCGTCACACCCTGATCGAACAGGCCGCGGTATTCGCTGACGTCGCCGTCGGCGGCGAAGACCCGGTCCAGCGCCCGGTCCGAACCGCCCAGGGTTCCGAACTGGGCCTCGACGCCCACGGCCTTCATCGCGCTCCACAGGGCCGGATCAGGACGGCCGGCGCCGGTCCAGGCGAGGATCTGCGGACGACGCAGGCCGTCCAGCTCGGCCACCGACTTGACCCCGGCCGAGATCATCATCTCCGGCGCCATATCGGCGACGGCGCGGGCGGTCTCGGGGGTGTAGGTGATCAGGATGACCCGGTCGGCGGCGCCGACGCGGCGGACCTCGTCGATGACCGCGCGGGCCAGCGTCAGCGTCGCGGCCTCGGAGGCGGGCTTCAGGTCGATGCTGGCGATGGCGTGGACCTGACCGGCGGCGGCGAGCGCCTCGGCCAGGGTCGGCGGCGCCTCGTCGGTCAGATGGCCGTCGGGCGCCCGCAGCCGGGCCGTCTTGAACTCCGCCATCGTCAGGTCGGCGACCTTGCCGTGACCGGTGGTGGTCCGCTCCATGGTGTCGTCGTGCATCAGGCCCAGCTGGCCGTCGCGGGTCAGGACGGCGTCGATCTCGACGATGGCGTTGGGAATGGTCCGGCCCGTGGCGCGGATGGCGGCGAGCGAGTTCTCCGGCTGGTCGTCGGCCGACTGGCCCCGGTGCGCCGAGATGACGATCCCGCCGTCGCGCACACAGTCGAACCAGGCGGCCAGATGCGGCCCGGACGACCCGGCGCGCGGCGTCGCGGCGCATCCGGTCAGAAGGGCGGCGACCGCAGTAGCGGCGAAAACGGAACGGATCATGCGTGAACTCCACAGGCGGCCGGACCAAATCCGCAACACCGGGCGAGGTCAAGACAAGGTTTGACAACCGGGGATGATCAGACGCTTGCCGTCACGTTAGTCGCGACGCATCGTGCCGCGAAACACCATACGGGGAGCGAATCACCTTGCAGGATCTTGTGGCGCCGGCTCTGGGCTCGTTGGCCCTCGTAGCGGTCGGCGGTTATCTGCTGGGCTCGATTCCCTTCGGCGTGGTCATCACCCGGGCCGCGGGCGCGGGCGATGTGCGCAACATCGGCTCCGGCAATATCGGCGCGACCAATGTGCTGCGCACCGGCCGCAAGGATCTGGCCCTGGCCACCCTGCTGCTCGACGCCGGCAAGGGCGCCGTGGCCCTGCTGATCGCGCGCTGGCTGTTCGGGTCCGAGCTGGCGGGCGCCATCGCCGGCGGCGCGGCCTTCATCGGCCACCTCTTCCCGGTCTGGCTCAAGTTCAAGGGCGGCAAGGGCGTCGCGACCTTCTTCGGCCTGCTGATCGCCGCCCACTGGCCTCTGGGCCTGCTGGCCGGGGCGACTTGGCTGATCGTCGCCTTCCTGCTGCGTTATTCTTCGCTGGCCGCCCTGATAGCGTCCTTCATGGCCCCGATCTATGCGTTCCTGCCGATCCCGGCGCTCGGCCTTCCGGTCGGGGAGCCGATCATTCTTCTCGCCTTCGTCACGGCGGTGCTGATCTGGATCCGCCACCACGAGAACATCGCCCGCCTGCTCAAGGGGACAGAGCCCCGCATCGGAGCGAAGAAGGCGTGAGCCTCCCTGACGCGGAACGGTTCGCCCGCCTGCGTCTCGCCCGCGCCGACCGCGTTGGCCCCGTCTCCTTTCGCCAGTTGCTGGACCGCTTCGGCTCAGCCGTTCGCGCGCTGGACGCCCTGCCCGATCTGGTGCGCAAGGGCGGCTCGAGCGGCTACGCCCTGCCCCCCACCGACCGCATCGAGGCCGAGCTGGCCGCCGGGGAGAAGAAGGGCGCGCGGCTGCTGGTCTTCGGCGACGCCGACTATCCGCCCATGCTGGCCGCGGTCGATCCGCCCCCGCCCCTGCTCTGGACCCTCGGCGACGTCGCCCTGCTGTCGAGGGAAGCCGTCGGCGTGGTCGGCGCCCGCATCGCCTCGGCGGGCGGCCAGAGGATCGCGCGCGGCCTGTCGCAGTCCCTGGGTCAGGCCGGCTTCATCGTGATCTCGGGCCTCGCGCGCGGCATCGACGCGGCGGCCCACGCCGGGTCTCTGGAGACCGGGACGGTGGCGGTGCTGGGCGGCGGGGTCGACGACGTCTATCCGCCCGACAACGCCGACCTCTACGCCCGGATCGTCGAGCGCGGCTGCGTCGTCTCCGAAAGCCCGATGGGCGCCCGGGCCCAGGCGCGCGACTTCCCGCGCCGCAACCGCATCATCTCCGGCCTGTCGCGCGGGATCATCGTGGTCGAGGCCGAGCTCAAGTCCGGCTCCCTGATCACCGCCCGACTGGCGGCGGAACAGGGTCGCGACGTCTTCGCCGTGCCCGGCTCCCCGCTCGACCCGCGCTCCAAGGGCCCCAATGAACTGCTGCGTCAGGGCGCCATCCTGTGCGAGGGGATCGACGACGTCCGCCGCGCCTTCGAAACCCTGCGCACCCTGTCCGAACCGCCCGCCGACGCCTTCGGCGACATGCCGGACGCGGTCGATCAGGCCCTCATCGACCGCGTCGCCGCCCTGCTCTCCCCCACCCCCACGCCCCGCGACGAACTGGCCCGCGCGTGCGGCGCCCCCGTCAGCCATGTCGCGGCCGCCCTGCTTGAGCTCAGCCTGGCGGGGCGCGCGACCCTGCTGACGGGCGGACTGGCGAGTTTGTAGGGTTTCCCAAATAAATCGGAGGCCGCCAAGGCTGATCACCGGTTGAGCGGAGCCATTTGCACCCTAAGAACGGGCGTACAGACTTTCACGCGCGGACCATGGCCTCTTCACTCGACCGACTGACGGAACAGGAGCGCAGACTCCTGACCCTCCTGGCCCAGGGACACACCGCCAAGACCATCGCCAATGCCGAAGGTCTATCGGTCAATGTCGTCAACGAACGCCTGCGCTCGGCGCGGCGAAAGACCGGGGCCGTCAGTAGCCGAGAATTGGCCCGCCTTCTTGATCGCGAAAACCCACAGGAAAATCGGAACAAGTTTTTCGGCGTTGAGGCCGAACTCAACGCCCCGCATCCCGGTCGGAGCCCGGGTTCCGCGAAAGGCGCAGGCCGGTGGCTTGTCGGGAGTGTCGCCGTGGTGTCTGGAATTCTGGTGTTGATTGGCATCGCCAGCTGGTGGGCCGGGACGCAAACCCCGCGCGAGGCCCCAGGGCGCGTGCCGATGCCTCAGCCTGACATTGCTCAGACAGGCCCCCATTGGCGGGCGATGACGGGCTCTACCGCACTGCCGGCGATCACCTACTTCGTACCCTCGCCGGACGGGCGCGCCGGGGTGTTCGTCCCGCGCGTAGTGCTGGGCTGCAAAGACATCTCGATAGCCGTAACGGTGCGCGGCTTCACGCCCCGGCCCGCGTGGCCTCAACCCGACCTGACCACCCAAATCGGAGACGTGAAACGGGTCGGCTCTCCGACGGCGGTCGCGTCTGCGACCGGACCAACTCTCGGGTACAGATTCGCAATCGCCGACGAGGTGCTGCAACCGCTGGGACGCGGCGAGCCGGTATCCTTCACGTTCAACGGCGAGACCCAGACCTTCCCGACGATCCCCGAAGACCTGCGGTCGGCCTTCGTCACGAACTGCGCCGTACTGGTCCATCCAGGCATGAGGCGGCGCGGAGCGGCCAGCGACCGCGTTTACTGAGGCGGACGAGGCCCGTGCTGGGCGTGCTGATCGCGGGGGCGACGGAGCTGTCCTGGGCGAAGGGCTGGAAGGGCCGGTCGCGGAAGGACGGGGAGACGCCCGGGCCCTGATCGCTGATCGCGATGCGGACCGGCAGCGTCTCCCTGAGCGACATCTCTAACCGCGGCGCGATCTTCGTCATCGCCCTGCCGCGCATGGATTCCGAGGTCGAGCTGGACCGGGCGCGGGCGTAAAGCATCAGGCAGCCACATGCGGGCCGCAGCAAGACAAAAGGCCCTCTGCTATCACAGAGGGCCTTAAGCTGACGGGCTATGTCCTTTAGCCGGCGACCCCGTCGCAGTCGGGGTCGAGTTGCGGCTCGGTGGCCACACACTCCAGCGTCTTGCGATCGCAGATGAACTCGAAGACATAGCAGACGACCGGCGGCTCTTGGGCCAAAGCCGGGGCGGCGCTCAGCGCAACAGCGCCGGCAGCCATAGGCGCGATCAGGGCATTGGCCGTGAACGCGCTCGCGACGAACTTCCTCAACATCATATCCCTCCAAGCTCCACAATGGAGCCCACGGAGCTTGGATCAGCGGAAACCGATGCACAATCTTGAATTGTTATTTTGATTCAATTCTCCTTAAAGAGGCGCTCCTCGACAACTAGTTCTCCGCGATCACCGAAGGCTTTGCGGCCCACCCGGCCGCCCGCATCACGGTAGACGTTGAACTGAAGCCAGCGGGCCTTCTCCTCCGTGCCGCTGTGCTGGAACAGCCCGGACATGTCCACGCGGCCGTTGTATAGGGCCAAGGCGTCCGGCCCGATCCCGCAGCCCACCGGCTCTTCGGTTGCGACTTCGCATTGGGTTAGCGGCGCGCCTGTTCCCCCGTAGAAGCACGAGAGGACAACCCGGGCGACCAGGGGTCTGCAGTCAGGGGTCGCTACAGCCTGGACGGGCGGTGACTGTGCGGCACAGGCCGCCAATGAAAAAGCGAACCCGCTGGCGGCCAAAGCCTTGGCTAGTGACAAAGCGTCCCCCAAAATCCTTACCCAACCGCAGGATGCAATCTTGCGCACAACAACCCGCTTCGCAAGCCGCGAACGGAGGGCTCTACGTTTTCGGTCAGGTAGCCCCGTCCTCAATCCGGCCGCGCCAGCGCCCCTCGCGCGGCGGGTCTCACCGGCGACCCCGTCCTCGGGAACTCCCTTCCCAGAGCCTCCGCCATGGCCTGTTCGGCGATCAGGAAGACCTGATCCCGCTGGTGGTAGTTGTTGGACAGGACGATCACCGTCACATCGGCGTCGGGCTGATAGGTGATCAGGTTGCGGAAACCCGACCAGCTGCCGGTGTGATAGACCTGCAGGTCCTCGAACGACGGCGACACCATCTCGCCCAGCCGCTTGGTGAAGATGCCATAGCCCCAGGTGCGGCGCGTGCGGCCGCGCTCATCCGGCGTATCGGCCGGGGCGTGGTCGGCCAGCATCTGGCCATAGCTGAACGGCGTCAGGACGTGACCACGGTGCAGGGCGCGCTCCCAGGCCAGCATGTCGTCCAGCGTCGAATAGATGGCCCCGGCGCCGATCACGATGCTGACGTTCGGAATGGTCTGGGCCGCGAGACCTGACGGATAGTTGGCATAGCCCATGGCCACATCGGGAGCGTCGCCGAGGCCGGTGCGATCCATGCCCAGCGGTGCGAAGATCGCCGTCTGCATATAGGTCTCGTACGGCATGCCGCTGGCCTTTTCGACGATGGCGGCGGCCAGGTTGAAGCCCGCGTTGTCGTAGGAGACCTTCGATCCCGGCTCGAACCGCAGGGGGAAGCGTTTGGAGTCTTCCGTCAGCTCGGCCAGAGTCGCCGGCGTCACCCGCCGCATGCCCCAGTAGGGCCGCGCCATCAGGTCGGGAATGCCCGAGGTGTGCGACAGCAGGTGGTGGATCTTGATCCCCGCCCAGGCGGCCGGGCACGGCTGGATCCATTTGCAGACCGCGTCATTGATGGTCAGCTTGCCCTGATCCTGCAGCTTCAGGATGGCGGCGGCGGTGAACTGTTTGCTGATCGAGGCCAGGCGATAGCGGGTCTCGATGGTCGCGCGCTCGCCCTTCGATACCTCTGCTGGACCATAGGCCTGACGGAACAGGACCTTATCGCCCTTCGCCACCAGCACCGCCCCCATGAAGCGCGGCTGGGCGTCCAGCGCGGCCTTCAGCTTCGGCAGGTCCTCGACCACCACCACGGGCGGGCGCAGCGGCAGCTGGGCGATCTGCGGGTGAACGCGCTCGGGCTGGCCGTGCCCCCGCGCCAGCACCACGCCCCCGGTCACGAGCAGCGCCAGGATGACGACGGCCAGAAGGCCGATCAGCAGTCGGGGCGGGCCGCCGACAGTCTTGGGAACGATAAACAAACGCGAACCTTGAAAACCGGACGCCGGATCAGACGTCGTAATCCAGACCGAACTGGGCATAGAGGGCCCGGCTGTCCTGCCACTTGGGATCGACCTTCACGGTGACGAAAAGATGGACCGGGCGGTCCAGCAGTTCGGTCAGCTCCTCGCGCGACTTCTGGCCGATCCACTTCAGGGTCTGGCCGCCCTTGCCGAGGATGATCGGCCGCTGGCTCTCGCGCTCGACATAGATGGTCTGTTCGATGCGGGCCGATCCGTCGGCCTTCTCGTCGAAGGCCGTGGTCTCCACCGCCGCCGAATAGGGCAGCTCCTCATGGACGCGCAGATAGACCTTCTCACGCGTGATCTCGGCCGCCAGCACCCGGATCGGCACATCGGCGCTCTGGTCCTCGGGGTAGAGCCACGGGCCGGCCGGCATCGACATGGCCAGACGCGACTTCAGGTCATCGACGCCGTCGCCGGTCTCGGCGGAGATCATATAGACCTCGGAATAAACGCCGGTTTCGAACATCTGGTGTGACAGGGCCAGCAGGGTGTCGCGGCGCATGCCGTCGATCTTGTTGAGCGCCAGGATGACCTTGGTGCCCGAGGACTTCAGGTTCTCGATGATGGTCTCGGTGTCCTCGGCCGAGCGGCGGTCGGCGGCCGTGCCGTCCTTGCCTTCCGAGGCGATGTGCGAGGGCGCGTCGATCAGGTGCACGACCACATCGGCGTCAGAGGCCCCGCCCCAGGCCGAGGCGACCATGGCCCGGTCCAGACGGCGGCGCGGGGTGAAGATCCCGGGGGTGTCGACCAGCACGATCTGGGCGTCGCCCTGGATGGCGATGCCGCGCACGGGAAAGCGCGTCGTCTGCACCTTCTGGGTGACGATCGAGACCTTTGACCCCGTCAGCCGGTTGACCAGCGTCGACTTGCCCGCATTGGGCGCGCCGATGATGGCGGCGAAGCCGGCCCTGGAATTGGGGTTCAGTTGGGTGATGTCGGTCAAATGACGCCTTCTCGTTGCAGCATGGCCGTCGCGGCGGCCTTTTCCGCATCCTGACGCGAACGTCCGGGAGCGGATATGGGTTCTAACCCCGCCACCGCCACCTGGACGGTGAAGGTGGGGGCGTGGTCCGAGCCGGAGCGGCCGGTGATCTCATAGGTCGGCAAGGGCAGGCCCCGGCCTTGCGACCACTCCTGCAGCGCGGACTTGGGGTTGGCCGTGGCGCGCTCGGGCGGACGGGCCAGTTCTTCGGCCCAGGCGCGGTCGAAGACCTTGCGCGCCGCCTCCAGCCCGCCGTCCAGATAGACGGCCGCCAGGATGGCCTCCATGGCGTCGGCGATGACGCCCTCCTTGCGGCGGCCGCCCGACTTGGTCTCGCCCGGCGACAGGCGCAAGGCCTCGCCGATGCCGAGCGCGGCCCCGACCCGCCCGCAGGCGTGTTTGTCGACCAGCGAATGCAGCCGCGAGGACAGCTGGCCCTCGTCGGCCTCGGGGAAGTCGTGGTGCAGCCGGTCGGCGACCAGCAGGCCCAGCACCCGGTCGCCCAGGAACTCCAGCCGTTCGTTGTCGCGCGGGGCCTTCGAGGTCTGGGGCGACCCGCCCTCGCCCACGCTGGCGTGGGTCAGGGCCCGGTCGAGCAGACGCGGGTCGCGAAAATCGTGACCGAGCCGGCGGACCAGTTCGGCCACCGCCTCTGTCCTTGAATTCGCCATCAGTCGAGGATGTGGAAGAAGCGGCTCGGCCGGATCTTCGAGAACCAGCTGATCGGGTTCCACAGGCTGGCGCCCGGCTTCCACGAGAACATGATGATCTGGGCCTTGCCGACCAGGTTCTCGGCCGGGACGAAGCCTACGCCCGCCGACTGCTCGACGCGGCTGTCGATCGAGTTGTCGCGGTTGTCGCCCATCATGAAGTAGTAGCCCGTCGGCACCTCATAGACCGGGGTGTCGTCCAGATCGCCGCCCGGACCGAAGTCCTGGGTCATGAAGCTCTTGCCGTTCGGCAGGGTCTCGCGGGCCTCGGTGGCGGCGCGGGCGCCCCAGGCGTCGGCGACCTCGGTGTTCGACACCAAGACGTCCTTCACGGGCGTTCCGTTGATGTAGAGCTTGTTGTCGACCATCTGGATCTTGTCGCCGGGCAGGCCGATGACGCGCTTGATGTAGTCGGTCTTGTTGTCGCGCGGCAGCTTGAACACGACGATGTCGCCACGGTTCGGCGCGCGGCCGAAGACCCGGCCCTCGCCGATCGGCAGGTTGATCGGCAGGCCGCTGGAGTACTTCGAATAGCCGTAGGACCACTTGGAGACGACGATGTAGTCGCCCTCATAGAGGTTGGGCTCCATCGAGGCCGACGGGATGGTGAAGGGCTGGAACAGCAGCACCCGCAGAACGAAGGCGATCAGAAGGGCGAAGACGACGGTCTTGATGATCTCAAGGCCTTCGCTGCCGGCGGAGCGTTCTTCGGGGTCTTCGACACGGGCGGCCTTGGGCATCTTTTCCTTCTTGGCGGAGACGGGATCGTCCTCGAACGGGGCGTCGCCGTCGTCGCTCCAGATCGGGCGCTTCGAGGCGGAGGTGGTCATGGCGGAGGCTGCGGCGGCGGCGGGAATCACGGACAGGACGCCGGGATCGGTCTCGCCCGGGGTCGGCTCCACAATCACCGGCTCATCGGTGACGGCGTCCTCGACGGGCGCTTCGGCGGTGACGATCTCGTCCTCGGGCGCGGCAGCTTCAACGGGGGCCTCGACGGGCGTTTCCTCAGGCGTTTCAACAGTCGACACGGCCTCGGCCTCGACGCCCGTCGCCGGGGTCGTTTCCGGCTCTTCCGGCGTGTGCGGCTTGTGTTCTTCGCTCATCGTTGCGTAGGCCCGATCCCCGGCCGCTTCGCGCGGCGCATGAAGGCCGCACTATAGCGTGATTACGACAGCGGCAAGGCCTCGATCACCACGAAGGCGAGTGCATAGGGGTGTTCATCGCTGAGGGTGAGATGGATTTTCGCCGTGTGGCCCGGCGGCGTCAGCCGGACCAGATGGTCGGCGGCCGGACCGGTCAGCTGCAGGGTCGGCTGGCCGCTGCGCTGGTTCACGACGCCCATGTCCTTCCAGTAGACGTCGCGGCGCATGCCGGTGCCCAGGGCCTTGGCGCAGGCCTCCTTGGCCGCGAACCGCTTGGCGTAGCTCCAGGCCGCGTCCGGCTTGCGGTCCGAGCGAGTGCGTTCGATCTCGGTGAAGCAGCGGTTCCTGAACCGGTCGCCGAAGCGGTCGAGCGATTCCTGGATCCGGCGGATGTCGCAAAGATCGGCGCCGACCCCGATGATCACTGGGGCGCCCTCGCCTCATCCATCAGGGCCCGCATCCGGGCGATGGCTTCGCCGAGACCAACGAAGATCGCCTCTCCGATCAGGAAGTGGCCGATGTTCAGCTCCATGATCTGCGGGATGGCCGCGACCGGCTTGACCGTCTCATAGTCGATGCCGTGGCCCGCATGGACCTCCAGCCCCAGATCGGCGGCCAGGGCCGCGCCCGACGTCAGGGCAGCCAACTGTTCCGCCGCCTGGGCCTCATGACCGTCGCGGAAGGCGTCGCAGAAGGCGCCGGTGTGCAGTTCGACCACCTGGGCGCCCGTGCGGTGCGCGGCGTGGATCTGCACCGGGTCGGCGCCGATGAACAGGGACACGCGCGATCCCGCCGCCTTCAGCTGGGCGACGAAGGGGGCGATCCAGTTGTGGCCGCCGGCGACGTCCAGCCCGCCCTCGGTGGTGCGCTCCTCGCGCTTCTCGGGCACCAGACAGACGGCGTGCGGCCGGTGATGCAGGGCGATGTCGAGCATCTCCTGGGTCACCGCCATCTCGAGGTTCAGCGGCCGGTGCTCATCGCGCAGGACGACGGCCAGGGCGTCGATGTCGGCGTCCGAGATATGGCGCCGGTCCTCGCGCAGGTGGGCGGTGATGCCGTCGGCGCCCGCCGCCAGCGCCTCGCGCGCCGCCCGCACCGGATCGGGATACAGGCCGCCGCGCGCGTTCCGGACGGTCGCCACGTGGTCGATGTTGACGCCGAGTCTGAGCACTGTCGCGCCGATCCCTACTTGGCCAGCCGCCGGCTACCGGGGTCCTGCACCGGGATGGCGGCCAGGTCGGCGGGCAGTTCGTCGGCGTGATAGGCGGGCACGTCCAGCGTCGCCAGGGCGATCAGGGGCACGCCGACATCGGCGCGGCCGCCCGAGCGGTCGACGATACAGGCCGCCGCGACCACGTCGCCGCCGGCTTCCTTGATCGCCGCGATGCATTCGCGCGAGCTCAGGCCCGTGGTGACGATATCCTCGACCATCACCACCTTCTGGCCGGGCTCGATCTGGAAGCCGCGACGCAGTTTGAAGGCGCCGCCTTCGCGCTCGACGTACAGCGAGGCCACCTTCAGGTGCCGCGCGGTCTCATAGCCGGGAATGATGCCGCCCACGGCGGGCGAGATGGCCACATCGACCGGGCCGACCGTGGCGACGATCTTCTCGGCCAGGGCCTTGCACAGCCGCTCGCAGCGGTCGGCGTGCATGAAGACCAGGTTCTTCTGCAGGAAGACCGGGCTGTGCAGGCCGGAGGACAGGACGAAATGCCCCTCGCGCAGGGCGCCGGCGGCTCGAAACTCGTTGAGGACGTCTTCGGTGTTCATGGGGGCCTCTTAGCCCTACCCCCGCACGCGCTCAACCGTGTCGACGGACGGATTGGTGCGCAGGGCCGCCATGATCATGGTGGCGTGTTTGGCGTCCTCGACCTCGACGTCGAAGTTCAGGTCGAAGAAGTCCTGCTGACGGTGGGTCAGGGTCAGGTTGCGGATATTGCCGCCCGCCTCGCCGATCAGGGTCGTGACCTGACCCAGCACGCCGACGCCGTTGCGCACCGTGGCGCGCAGGCGGGCGAGGCCGACGGCGCCCTGCTCGGCCTGGGGCGTCCACTGCAGGTCCTGCCAGACGCTGTCGTCGTCGGCGAACTCGGCCAGCTTCTGACAGTCGATGGTGTGGACCGTCAGCCCCTTGTCCTTCTCGAGGATGCCGACGATGCGATCGCCGGGCAGAGGGGTGCAGCACTGGCCGAAGTGGACGCTGACGCCGGGCGTCAGGCCGCCGCCGCGCACGAACAGCCGGGCGCGGGCGTCCTGGATGGGCTTGCGCTGCTGGGCCGGCTTGATCTTGCCCATCAGGGCCGGGAACAGGGTTTCGGCGACCTTGACCGGCGAGATACGCCCCCGGCCGATGGCCTCGAACAGATCGGCCTCATTGGCCACAGCCAGCACTTCCAGCGCGGGCTTCAGCGAGACGTCGACCATCGACTTGCCGGCCTTGGTGATCGTCTGGTCCAGGGTCGTGCGGCCCAGACGCAGGAACTCCTCGCGCTCGGCCCCGCGGATGTGCCGACGGATCGCCGACCGGGCCCGGCCGGTGACCGTCAGGCTGCGCCAGTCGGCGGGCGCCTCGCGCTTGGCGCCGCGGATGATCTCGACCACGTCGCCGTTCTGCAGCGGCGTGCGCATCGGCTTCAGCTCGCCGTTGATCTTCACCCCGGCGGCGGTATCCCCGACCTCGGTGTGAACCGCATAGGCGAAGTCCAGGGCCATGCCGCCGCGCGGCAGGGTGATCAGCCGGCCCTTGGGCGTGAAGACGAAGACCTGATCCAGGTACATCTCCAGCTTGGCGTGCTCGACCCAGTCCTCGCCGCCCTCGCCGTGCTCGATCACCTGGACGAGGTGGCGCAGGTTCTGCAGCGGGTCGCGCCCACCCTCGGCCTCCATGCCTTCCTTGTCGAAGCCATAGGACTGGTTCTTGTAGGCCCAGTGCGCCGCGACCCCGTCCTCGGCGACCCGGTCCATGGCCTCGGTGCGGATCTGCATCTCGATGCGCAGGCCGCCCGGCCCCACCACCGTGGTATGCAGCGAGCGGTAGTTGTTCGACTTGGGCGTGGAGATGAAGTCCTTGAACCGCTCGGGCACCATCGGCCAGGCGCGATGGATGACGCCGAGCGCGCGGTAGCAGTCGTCCTCGAACGGCACGATCACCCGGAAGCCGTAGATGTCCGACAGGGACGAGAAGCCGACCGTCTTGCGCTGCAGCTTCCTCCAGATCGAATAGGGCGTCTTCTGCCGGCCGAAGACGCGCGCGCCGCCGATGCCGGCCTCCGACAGGACCCGCTCGACCTCGGTCGACACCCCCTCGATGGCCCGGCCGTGCTCGAGCTTGAGCGCCTCCAGACGCCGCTCGATGGCCGTGCGGGCGGTCGGATTGATGTGTTCGAACGCCAGCTCTTCCAGCTCGGAGGCGATCGAATGGATGCCGATCGACCGGCCCAGCGGGGCATAGACCTCCAGCGTCTCTCTGGAGATCCGCTCGCGCTTCTCGGGCTTCACATACTGGAGCGTCCGCATGTTGTGCAGACGGTCGGCCAGCTTGACCAGCAGGACGCGGACGTCGCGGCTGATGGCCAGGATGAACTTTCTCAAGTTCTCGGCCTGACGGGTGTGCTCGGCCTGGAGCTCCAGCCGCGACAGCTTGGTCACCCCCTCGACCAGGACGGCGATCTCCTCGCCGAACATCGCCGCGATGTCGTCGCGCGTCGCCGTGGTATCCTCGACCACGTCATGCAGCAGGGCCGTGACGATGGAGGCGGTGTCGAGCTTGTAATCCGTCAGGATGCCCGCGACCTGGATCGGATGCGCGAAATAGGGGTCGCCGGAGGCCCGCAGCTGCGAGCCGTGCATCTTCATCGCATAGACATAGGCCTTGTTGAGCATCGCCTCGTCGGCGGTGGGGTCATAGGCCTTGACCGCCTCGATCAGCTCGAACTGACGCAGGATCGGAACGCGTTTCGCCGCCGGAGGAGCCTCCGACGGCGAAACAGGGTCGTTGTTATTGGCGACATTCGGCTGCGGCGGGGACTTGCCGGCCCGCGCCGGGAGGATCGTGATACCGTTAGCGGGTTCCGCCGTCAGTACCGTTCCTCCTGCCCGCCGTCCCGGTCGCTCTGCAGGGCGCGGATCAGCTCCTGCTCGGCCATGTTCATGTGCTGCGGCTCAGCCAGCAGGCCGACGATTTCCGCCTCGTCCTCGGCTTCCGTGCGCTCGTCGACGCGCTGCAGGGCGACCACGACGGTCTCCATCAGGTCGTCGGGCAGAACGGTTTCGTCCGCGATCTCGCGCAGGGCGACGACCGGGTTCTTGTCGTTGTCGCGATCCAGGGTCAGCGCGGCGCCGTTGGCGATCGCGCGGGCGCGGTTGCCGGCCAGCAGAACCAGACCAAAGCGGTTCGGCACCTTTTGGATGCAGTCTTCGACAGTGACGCGAGCCATCAAGAATCCTCGTGCGGCGGGAGAACCGCGCCAAATACAGATAAGCACGGATTTGTGCAACGCCAGAGAGGCGATTCTGGGGCGACGGCCTTTTGAGAGCGCTCAGCTCAGCGGCCGCGCATCCGTCCCCACGGTCGCCGTCATGGCCAGGGCCTTGGCGAAGCCGCCGCCGGGGTGGCGCCAGTCGGGGGCGATCTCGGCCAGGGGCCCCATGACGAACAGCCGGTCGGCCGCGCGCGGATGCGGCAGGATCAGCCCCTGACAGTCGCCACGCTCGCGCCCATAGGCGATCAGATCCAGGTCCAGCGTCCGGGGCGCGTTCGGAACGGTCCTCTGCCGGCCGAAGCACTCCTCGATCCGGCCCAGGGCCGCCATCAGGGCATGGGGGTCCAGATCGGTCCGCACCACCGCCACCCCGTTCAGGAAGGGCGGATCGGTCGGATCGGGCCAGGCCTGACTGCTCCACCACGAGGACTGGGCCAGCACATCGATGCCCTCGGCACGGAACCGGGTCAGGGCCGCCTCCAGCGCGTCGCGGCAGGACGGCCAGACCCCCTTGTCATTGCAGCCGAGGGCGACGATGACGGCCCCATCGAGGTCCAGAGGCGCATCAAGGTCGACGTCCATATTGACGCCGACGCCTCTCGTGGCCGTTGCTGATATTGCGCTGGAGCCTTCCATGTACCCGTCCGATCGCATCGCCCTGTTCATCGACGGGGCCAATCTCTATTCGGCGGCCAGGGCGCTGAACGTCGATCTGGATTTTCGCAAGCTCGTCGAGTCGTTCCGCGACAAAGCCGTCCTGGTTCGCGCCTATTATTACACGGCCGTGGTCGAGGGCGAAGAGTTCTCTCCGATCCGGCCCCTGGTCGACTGGCTGGGCTATAACGGCTTCTCGGTCGTGACCAAGCCGGTCAAGCGCTTCACGGACGCCCAGGGCCACACCCGGACCAAGGGCAATATGGACATCGAGATCGCGGTGGACATGCTGGAGATGGCCCAACACCTCGACCACGTCGTCCTTTTCTCCGGCGACGGCGACTTCCGCCGGCTGGTCCAGGCGGTGCAGGCGAAGGGCGTGCGCGTCACCGTCGTTTCGACGACGAAGAGCCAGCCGCCGATGATCGCCGACGAGCTGCGCCGTCAGGCCGACGACTATATCGACCTCGCCGACCGGCTGGGTGACTGGACCCGCCCGAAGTCCGCCTCCCCCTCCCCCTCGGCGCGGACGTTCGAGGCCTGACGCCGCCGCGCTCAATCGGCCTTTCGCCGCAGGGATTTGATCGGCGTGCAGGCCGCGAAAAATCTCCACTTCCGATTGTCGCGCCGCCACAACCACGATAGCGTCGGTTGCTGAATTCTGTTCAGGAGGTTCACCGTGCTCGCTCTGCTTCTCGCCGCCCTGCTGGTTTCCGGCGGGGCCCAGGCGCGGCCCGCGCCGGACGCGGATCCCCAGACCCGCCCGCCCGCGGCTTCGGCCGACGCGCCGGTCGATCTCGATGACATCATCATCGAGGGCCGCCGCCTCGAGGACGCCACCGAGGACTTCGTGCGCTCGGTCGCCGATCCGGCTCCGGGCCGCGGCCTCGCCCGCTGGCGCGGCGCCGTCTGCCCCGGCGTGGTCAACCTGCGCGGCGAGACCGCGCAATATATCGTCGACCGCGTCTCCACGGTGGCGGCGGATCTCGGCCTCAGGACAGGCGCGCCGGGCTGCAAGCCCAACGTCGTGATCATCGCCACCACACAGGCCGACGCCTTCACCGCCAGTATGGTTGATCGGCAGCCGCGCCTGTTCGTCCCGGGCGGAACCGGGATGAACCAGAGCCGCGAGGCGCTCGACCGCTTCAAGACCGCCGACCGACCCGTGCGCTGGTGGACGATCAGCATGCCCGTCGACGGCGATACCGGCGTGCGCGCGGTGCGGATGCCGGGCGACGTGGCGGGGTCGGGCACAGGCGGCGCGGACGGGCGCGGGAGCGCGCCGGAATACGCTCCGAACATCGCCCTGCGCTCCTTTTCGCGGATGTCGACCCAGACGGTCGACGACATCCAGGGCGTCTATGTCATCATCGACGCCGATCGCATCGGGGACGTCTCCCTGACCCAGCTGGCGGACTATGTCGCCCTGGTCTCGATGGCCCAGATCGACCCGGAGGCGGACACCTCCCGCTATGCGACGATCCTGAACGTCTTCGACGATCCGACCCAGACCCAGACCCTCACCCACTGGGACCAGGCCTATATGGAGGGCCTCTACGACGCCCACAGCACCAAGCTGAACCTCGGCGCGCGCCGGGGAGAGATCGCGGATTCCATCGTCCGCGTTCACCACCGCATCACCGACGACCCCGCCCCGCAATAAGCGCCCCCCGACATCAAGGCTCAGGAGACCGCCATGCTCATCGCAGCCCTCGCCACTCTGCTGATTTCCGCCGCCCCCGCCTCCGCCGTAGACGGTCAGACGCCGATTCCGCCGGTCCAGACCGCCATCCCCTCGGCGGACACGCCCACGGATCTGGAGGACGTCGTGGTCGAAGGCCGACGCCTCGATGATCGGGTGAACACCTTCGTGCGCGAGATCGGGGCGCCGGCGAACAACCGGGGGCTGGCGCGCTGGCGCGGGTCCGTCTGCCCGGCCGTGGTCAATCTGCGCAATGACATGGCCCACGCCATCGTCGACCGCGTCTCCGACGTCGCCCAGGAGGTGGGTCTTCGCGTCGGCGATGAAGGCTGCACGCCCAATATCCTGATCTTCGCCACCGACGACGCCCAGGCCTTCACCCCCGAACTGGTCGCCTATCGCCCCCGCCTGTTCCGTCTCGGCGGCACGGGAACGGATCGCGGCCGCGCCGCCCTGGAAGCCTTCCAGACCGTCGACCGCCCGGTCCGCTGGTGGCACGTCAGCGTTCCCGTGGATGAAGAGGGTCAGGTCGCCACCCGGATTCCGGGCTACTGCAAGGACCCCTGCTCCACCCCGATGGACTATACGCCGCAGGTCCGGGTGAACGGCTCGCGGCTGCTCAGCTCCATCTCGGACAACCTGGCCCGCGTCTATATCGTACTCGACGCCAATGAGATCGCCGACGTCAATCTCGGCCAGCTCGGCGACTATGTGGCCATGGTGGCCCTGGCCCAGGTCAATCCCGACGCCGACACCTCGGGCTACGCCACCGTGCTCAACCTGTTCGACGATCCCGCCCAGACGGAGGGGCTGACCAACTGGGACAAGGCCTATCTGGAGGGGCTCTACGGCGTCGTCATGACCCGCCGGAACCTGAACACCGCCCGCAATGAAGTGGCCAGCTCCATTGTGCGCGCCCACCAGCGGATCACCACCCTGGCCGAGGCCGATACCGGCGAATAAGGCGGAACGGACGGCTGCGCCCGGGTTTAACGCCCGGGCACCAGCTCGTTCTGGACGCGGCGCCCCAGGGGATCACGCGACGCCCAGCGCTCGCCGACCCCGGCCTCGATCATCGGCGAGCAGAAGCGCGAGATCATCATGAAGGAGGGCCGGATGCCGTTCAGGCACACCCGGTTGCCCTCGACCCGCCAGGTGGCGGTGATCCGCCGCCCGTCCGAGAACTCGGCCGAATAGCTGCCGTCGCGGTTGAACCAGTGCTTGACCCAGCCGCCGTCCGGATAGTGGGACACCACCGTATTGCCGAAGGCGGCGCTGACATCGGCCGAAGCCGGCCCGCCACACACACACGCCGCTGCTATCGCAGCGCACAAAATGCGCTTCATTTCAAAGCCCTCGTACCTTCCCCGACATTAACTATCGTCCATCGAACGGGATTTGCAACCTCCGTCCAGAGAACGTCCGAAAGCGACCCGCGATCCCCGGAATACTTGACTCTGACGAAGGGGCTTCTATATGCGGCCCACGTTCGGGACAGGTCTGGCGAATCCGCGCCGCCCGCTCGCCCACCGAGGGGCGGTTCCGCGCATCGCACGCACGCCCACGCTGGGCGTTCACCTGACTTCCCAAGGACTCATGACAGAATTCGCGAACCTGGGCCTCTCGCCCACGACCCTGCAGGCGGTCGCCGACACCGGCTATACGACCGCGACCCCCATTCAGGCCCAGGCCATCCCCGTGGCCCTCGCCGGCCGCGACGTGCTGGGCATCGCCCAGACGGGCACCGGCAAGACCGCCGCCTTCACCCTCCCCCTCATCGACAAACTGTCCAAGGGCCGCGCCCGGGCCCGCATGCCCCGCGCCCTGGTCCTCGCCCCGACCCGCGAACTGGCCGACCAGGTCGCCATGAGTTTCGAGAAATACGCCAAGGGCACCAAGCTGAGCTGGGTGCTGCTGATCGGCGGCGTCTCCATGGGCGACCAGGTCGCGGCGCTGAACAAGGGCGTGGACGTCCTGATCGCGACGCCCGGCCGCCTGCTGGACCTGTTCGAGCGCGGCAAGATGCTGCTGACCGGCGTCGAGCTGATGGTCATCGACGAAGCCGACCGCATGCTGGACATGGGCTTCATCCCGGACATCGAACGCATCTTCAAACTGACGCCGCCCAAGCGCCAGACCCTGTTCTTCTCGGCGACCATGCCGCCCGAGATCACCCGCCTGACCACCCAGTTCCTGAAGGATCCGACCCGGATCGAGGCCTCGCGCCCGGCCCAGACCGCGGACACCATCACCCAGTATCTGGTGCGCATCCCGACCTCGGATCCCAAGGCCAAGCGCGCCGCCCTGCGCGCCCTGGTCGCCCGCGAGGACGTCCGCAACGGCATCGTCTTCTGCAACCGCAAATCCGAAGTCGACGTCGTCGCCAAGTCGCTGAAGTCGCACGGCTTCGACGCCGCCCCGATCCACGGCGACCTCGACCAGTCGCTGCGCATGAAGACCCTGGCGGACTTCCGCTCGGGCGCCCTCAAGATCCTGGTGGCCTCCGACGTCGCCGCACGCGGCCTGGACATCCCGGACGTCAGCCACGTCTTCAACTACGACGTTTCGCACCACGCTGACGACTACGTCCACCGCATTGGCCGCACCGGCCGCGCGGGACGCAAGGGTCAGGCCTTCATGATCGTGACCCCGGCCGACGACAAGGGTCTGGACAAGGTCCTCAAGCTGATCAAGATGGCCCCGGAAGAGCTGAAGCTGGACATCGACTGGTCCGCGCTGGGCGGCCGCCGCGACTCCAAGCCCGCCGACCGCTCCGAGGGCCGGTCGGAAGGCCGGGGCTCCAGCCGCGGCCGCGCGCCCCGGGGTGAAAAGACCGTCGAGCAGGCGGCCGAGGCCGAGGTCGTCGAGACCGTCGCCGCCGACGCGCCCGTCGCCGCCACGTCGGACGAGGCTCCGGCCCGCCGCACCCGCAGCCGTCGCGGCCGCGCCGACAAGACCGTCGAAACCGTCGCGGAAGCCGCGCCCGTCGCCCCGGTCGCCGAGGCTCGCCCGGCGCACGAGCCCCGGCTGCGTCAGGCCGACCGCGCCGGCGCCTCGAAGGACCGCGAACTGCCGCCCGCCAAGGAAGGCTCCGGCTTCGGCGCCGACATCCCGGCCTTCCTGCGTCGGCCGGTCCCCGTTCGCGCCTGACGGGCCACACCCACGGCCCACAACTAAGGGCTGATACGTATTTCTGGACGACGGGCGAAGTTTTCGCCCGCGTTTAACCCGGCGTTACGGAACCCCGGCTAACGTCTCTCCCGTCGGCGTCAGAAGACGTATCGGGGGATATCGATGGCCACTCAGGTCGAAACAGCGCTTCGGGGGCCCGAGGCCTTTCAACTCGCCAGGCGCGCCCTGGCCGAGATGGAAGCCGCCGGCGTCTGGCCGACGCCGCTGAATTTCGAGCTGTGGCTGCACTATGTCGGCGACCCCGAGGGTCCGCTGGGACGTGAGATCACGCGCCTTCTGAAGACCAAGGACGCCTTCACCGAGGGCACGGCCGAGATGCTGGCCGCCGAATACCTGCCGCGCGGCCGTCTGTCGGAAGAGATCCGCGACGCCGGCGCCGTGCTGAACCGCGAACTGTCCAGCGTGTCCGACGCCATCGCCAAGGCCAGGGAGTCCCAGGCCGCCTACGGCGAGACCCTGGCCGAGACCGGCGCCAGGATCGATCAGGCCGGCGCCGCTCCCGCCGACCTCAAGCAACTGGTCGACGGCCTGACCGACGCCACCAGCCGGGTCCAGCGCGAGAACGCGACCCTGGAGCGCCGCCTCGAGACCTCCACCAAGGAAGTGGCCCGCCTGCGCGAACACCTGGAACAGGTGCGCCGCGACGCCATGACCGACGCCCTGACCAACCTCGCCAACCGCAAGGCCTTCGACGAAGAGCTGCTGCGCGCCTGCGAACAGGCCGATCAGAACAGCACCGTCGTCACCCTGGCCGTGCTCGACATCGACCACTTCAAACGCTTCAACGACACCTGGGGTCACCAGACCGGCGACCAGGTCCTGCGCTATGTCGCCAGCGTCATCGGCCGCATCTCCAAGAACCCGCGCGTCGCGGCCCGCTACGGCGGCGAGGAGTTCGCGGTCATCTTCCCGGGCGAAGGCGCCCTGCAGGTCGAGACGGCCCTGAACGCCATCCGCGAGGAAATCGGCTCGCGCGCCCTGCGCCGCCGCTCGACCAACGACGAACTCGGCGCCGTGACCATCTCGGCGGGCCTGGCCCAGCGCCGCCCGGGCGAAAGCGGCACCCTGCTGCTCGACCGCGCCGACGAGGCCCTCTACGCCTCCAAGCGCGCCGGCCGGAACCGCGTCACCAACGGCGAACGTCTGGACGCCGCGGCCTGATAAGGCGCGAGACCGTCACGCAAAGCATGCCATAGTCCGCTCAAGCAGCGAGCGGCCGCGCCGCGAGCGTTAGCGCCCAAGGAGCCAATGCGAAGCTTTGCTTTCAACGTCGCCTACTGGGCCCTGTCGATCTTTTACGGGCTGACGGCGGCCTTCGCGGCGCTGACGCCGGGCCGTGAAGCGACCACCTGGGTCATCCGCCGCTATGTGAAGCGAATGGTTCAGGCCATGCGCGTCTTCGCCGGGATCACCATTCAGGTGCGCGGCCGCGAACGGCTGCCGGCCGGCGCCTTCATCATCGCCTCCAAGCACCAGTCCTGGGGCGACGGCTTCGCCACCTATGACCAGTTCGACGACCTGGCCTTCGTCACCGGCGACCATCTGGAGAAATTCCCCCTGCTGGGCGCCGTGCTCAACAAGCTGGGCGCCATTGTGGTCAACAGCTGCGGCGGCCGCGAGGCCCGCGATTCCCTCAAGCAGCGCGGCGCCGACGCCCATGCCGAGGGCCGCAAGATCCTGATCTTCCCCGAAGGCCATCTGGCGGCGATCGGGACCAAATACCGCTACCGCTCCGGCGTCTGGCACATGTACCGCGACTTCGACATGCAGGTGGTGCCTCTGGCCACCAACCTCGGCCTGTTCTGGCCCGAGGAGAAGTATGAGAAGCACCCGGGCACAGCCACGCTGGAGTTCCTCGACCCCATCCCCACCGGCCTCGGCAAGGACGAGTTCCTCGCCCGCCTCGAGGGGGTCATCGAGGGCAAGACCGACGAACTGATCGCCGAGGCGATGGGCAAGCCGGTCGAGCCGGCCGTGCGCGTGCTGTCCGAGGATGAGGCGGCGCGGGCGAAAGCCTGATCCTTCTCCCCTTGCGGGAGAAGGTGGCAGCCGAAGGCTGACGGATGAGGGGTCACGCAGGCCTCTCCGGTGAGTGACCTCCCGGCGTCAGACGACGGCACAACCCCTCATCCGACCTCGCTGCGCTCGGCCACCTTCTCCCGCAAGGGGAGAAGGATCATTTCTTCTTCGGCTTCTTCGCCGCCGCCTTCCGCAACGCCACCTCGAACGCCCCGCGGCCCCAGTCGGCCGCCTCGTCGGTGTCGTCCGTCGCGCTGTCCGGCAGGCTCCAGTAGCCGAGCTTCATCTCGACCCCGTCCTTGCCGGGATAGGTGAACTGGCGCGAGCCCGCCGCCTCCAGCGCCGGGATATTGGTCTCGTCGCCCTTCAGCCAGACCACGCCGTCGTCCAGCAGGGCGAAGATGATCCCCTGGCGATAGACCCCGGCCCCGCCGAACATCCGCTTGATCTCGAGCGGGCCCAGCGCCGCGAAATGCTCGCGCACCCATTCCTCGAAGTCGGGATCGCGTGCGCCCATCAGGCGTCGAGGGCCTTGGCCGGGATGATGGTCACGCTCTCGCCGCAGCCGCAGGCGTCGGTCTGGTTCGGATTGCGGAACACGAATTTCGACGACAGCTTCGTCGTCTCATAGTCGATCTCGGAGCCGATCAGGAACAGGATGGCCTTGGGGTCGATCAGGATGGTGACGCCCTTGTCCTCGACCACCTCGTCCAGCGGCTCGATCTGTTCGGCATAGGCGAAGGTGTATTCCTGGCCCGCACAGCCGCCGTTCTTCACGCCCACGCGCAGGGCGATGTACGGCTTGTCGGCCCCATTCTCGCTGGCATTCCTCATGATCTCCTGCACCCGCTCCGCGGCGGCGTCGGTCAGGGTCACGGCCTTGGGGCGCGGGCGGCGGGGACGGGTGGTGGTCTGAAGCTCGGTCATCTGCGCTCTCAGAACATGTTCAAGGCCAGCTTGGCCTCGTCGCTCATCTTGGAGGAATCCCACGGCGGATCGAACACCAGATTGGCCTTGGCCGACTTCACCCCG
This sequence comes from Brevundimonas sp. ALps5, assembly GCF_058681645.1. NCBI lineage: Bacteria > Pseudomonadati > Pseudomonadota > Alphaproteobacteria > Caulobacterales > Caulobacteraceae > Brevundimonas > Brevundimonas sp. ALps5. The sequence goes on from NZ_CM178744.1 coordinate 3,967,500, forward strand.
TCGACCTTGGTCACCGCGTCCTCGACCCAGCCCGGCATCTCGCCGGCCACCGGACAGCCCGGCGCCGTCAGGGTCATGTCGATGATCACGTCGCGGTCGTCGTTGACGTCGACCTTGTAGATCAGGCCCAGCTCATAGATGTCGACCGGAATTTCCGGGTCATAAACGGTCTTCAACGCCTCGATCAGGTCGTCGGTCAGCTTGTTCAGTTCGGCCTGCGACAGGGCGCTCTTCTGGGGCTCGTCCCAGGCGGCTGCGAAGGCGTCGGTTTCAGTCGGCTCGGTCATCACACAAAGAACTCGCGCGCCTTGATCAGCGCATCCACGAAGGCATCCGTATCCTCCACGGTATTATATAGGGCGAAGCTGGCGCGGGTGCTCGAGGTCACACCCATTCTTTTCGCCAGCGGCTCGGCGCAGTGCAGGCCCGCGCGCACGGCGACGCCGTAGCGGTCCATGATCTGGGCGATGTCGTGGGCGTGCGCGTCGGCGACGGTGAAGGCGAGGATGGCCCCCTTCCCTTCGGCCTGCCCCAGAATCCGCAGCCAGTTCAGCCCCTCCAGCCGTGCGACCGCGTGCTGGTAAAGCGCGTGCTCGTGCGCCGCGATCGCCGCCCGGTCGAAGCCCGACAGCCATTCCAGCGCCGCCCCCAGGCCGATGGCCTCGATGATCGGCGGGGTGCCCGCCTCGAACCGGTGCGGGGGTTTGGCGTAGGTGATCCGGTCGCGCTCGACCGTCTCGATCATCTCGCCCCCGCCCTGATAGGGCGGCAGGCTCTCCAGCGCCTCGGCGGTCCCGTACAGGGCGCCGATGCCGGTCGGGGCATAGAGTTTGTGGCCCGTGACCACATAGAAGTCGCAGCCGATGGCCTGGACGTCCGGCGCGGCGTGCACCGCCCCCTGACAGCCGTCGATCAGGACGCGCGCCCCGGCGGCGTGGGCCAGTCGGGTGATCTCGGCGACCGGATTGATGGTCCCCAGCACGTTCGACATATGGGTGACCGCGACCATCCGCGTCTTCGGCCCCAGCAGTTCGGCATAGGCCGCCATGTCCAGCGACCCGTCCGGCAGCACCGGGATCCACTTCAGCACCGCCCCGCGCCGCTCGCGCAGCAGATGCCAGGGCACGATGTTGGAGTGGTGCTCCATCTCCGAAACGATGATCTCGTCGCCCGGCTCGATGGACAGGCCGATGCCGTTGGCGACCAGATTGATCGCCTCGGTCCCGCCCTTGGTCCAGACGATGGTCTCGGGCGACGGGGCGTTCAGATACCGCGCCACGGTCTCGCGCGCCGCCTCGAAGGCGTCGGTCGCCTCGTTCGACAGGGTGTGCAGACCGCGGTGGACGTTGGCGTAGCTGCCCTCCATCTGGGCGACCAGATTGTCGATCACCGCCCGCGGCTTCTGGGCCGAGGCGGCGTTGTCCAGATAGACCAGCGGCTTGCCGTTCACCGTCCGCGACAGGATCGGGAACTGGGCGCGCGCGGCGTAGGGGTCAAAAGCCGTCATGATCAGAGGCGTTCCGTCAGCCATGACCGGACCACCTCCCGCGCCTGTTCGTGTTCGATCCGGTCCACGACCTCGATCAGGAAGGCCTGGGTCAGAAGCGCCCGGGCCTCGTCCAGCGGAATGCCGCGCTGCTGCATGTAGAACAGGGCGCTTTCGTCCAGATTGCCGACCGTATTGCCGTGGGCGCACTGGACGTCGTCGGCATAGATGATCAGCTCAGGCTTGGCGTCGATCTCGGCCCGTTCGCCCAGGATCAGGGCGTGGTGGCCCATCCGCGCATCGGTGCCGTCCGCGCCGCGCTCGACGACGATCTTGCCCTGGAAGACGCCGCGCGCCGTATCGCGCACCACGCCCTTGGTCAGCTGCGAGGTCTGGCCGTCGGCGGCCAGATGGTCGACGACCGAGGTCAGGTCCGTGTGCCGCGCGCCGGTCAGGGCATAGAGGCCGTCCAGACGCACATCGGCGCCCTCGGCCCCGTGGGCGACATGGGTCTCCAGCCGCTGCAGCTTCGCGCCCGTGGCCACGATGGTCTGGCGATAGAGACCGCCCGGGGCGACCTTCACCTGGGCCTCGGTCACCGAGATGGCGTCCGCCGGCTCCTCGACCAGAACGATGCGGGTCACCTCGGCGCCCTCGGCGACATCGAGGGTCAGCCGGTTATGGGCCACATAGGCTCCGCCGCGGCCCTCATGGGTCTCCAGCAGCAGCAGCTTCGATCCGGCCCGGGCCGCGACCTGAACCGCCGTCGCATGGCCGGTCCCGACCTGCGCCGGGTCGGTGGCGTCGGAGATGAAGCGCAGCCTCAGCGTCTGCTCGCCCGAGGCCACGAAGGCGTCCACGCCCACCGCCACCCCGTTGACGAAGACGATGGCGTCCCCACCCAGGTCGAAGAAGGCCCCCGGCCCCGTCAGGACCCCACTCGGCGACGGCTCAGGCGCTTCCTTCAGAACCCGGCGCAGATCACTGTATTTCCACGCCTCCGTCCGCCGCGAGGGGAAGGTGGAGGCGTCGGTGATGTCCAGGGCGGTCAAGCGGCAATCTCGGGAACGGGCGGCAGGTACTGGTCGTAGCCCTCCGCTTCCAGCTTGAGCGCCAGTTCGGGTCCGCCCGAGGCCACGATGCGGCCGGCGGCCAGGACGTGCACCCGGTCGGGTTTGATGTAGTCGAGCAGCCGCTGATAGTGGGTGATGACCAGCATCGAGCGGTCGGGGCTGCGCAGGGCGTTCACCCCCTCCGACACGATGCGCAGGGCGTCGATGTCGAGGCCGGAATCGGTTTCGTCGAGGATAAGCAAGCTAGGCTCCAGCAGAGCCATCTGCAGGATCTCCATCCGCTTCTTCTCGCCGCCCGAGAAGCCGACGTTGAGCGGCCGCTTCAGCATATCGAAATTCATCTTCAGCGTCGCCGAGGCCGCCTTGACCAGCTTCAGGAACTCGGGCGCCGAGACCTCGGCCTCGCCCCGCGCGCGCTTCTGGGCGTTCAGGGCCGTGCGCACGAAGGTCATGGCCGGCACGCCCGGGATCTCGACCGGATACTGGAAGGACAGGAAGACGCCTTTCGCGGCGCGCTCGGCCGGCTCCAGCGCCAGCATGTCCTCGCCGTTCCACTGGACCGAGCCTTCGGTCGCCTCATAGCCCGGACGGCCCGACAGCGCATAGCCCAGCGTCGACTTGCCCGCCCCGTTCGGCCCCATGATGGCGTGCACCTCGCCCGCGGGCACATCGAGCGTCAGCCCCTTGAGGATCGGCTTTTCGCCGACGGAGACGTGGAGGTTGGAGATGGAGAGGGTCAACGCGGGTATTTCTCTTCGTTCGTCATATGGAGCTTCAGCTTCGAGAGCTCCTCGTAGCCAAAGGTGAAAGCATCTTCGCCGACGTAGCACTCGAGTTGAGCGACGCCGACCGGGCCGGTGGAGTAGAACAGGACCGTTCCCACAGTCCCCGGCGGCACCTCATCGACATCGGTCCGGACTCCGCCGTCCACCGGGATTGTGCGCGCCAGCACGACGTCGTCGTAGCAACGCACCGAGCGCCCATCACTTCCCGTGAAAGCGCCTTCCTGCGTCCAGTCTTCAAGCGCCATCTGTTCGCGCGGAGACAACGTCACCCCACGCTCCCTTCCAGCGAGATCGCCACCAGCTTCTGGGCCTCGACGGCGAACTCCATCGGCAGCTTCTGCATGACGTCGCGGACGAAGCCGTTGACCAGAAGCGCCACGGCCTCCTCCTGCGACAGGCCGCGCTGCTGGGCGTAGAAGAGCTGGTCGTCCGACAGGCGCGTCGTCGTCGCCTCATGCTCCAGCTGGGCCGAGCCGTTGCGCGCCTCGATATAGGGCACGGTGTGCGAGCCGCAGTCCTTGCCGATCAGCAAGGAGTCGCACTGGGTGAAGTTGCGCACCCCCGTCGCCTTGGGATGCACCGAGACCAGACCGCGATAGGTCGAGTCCGACTTGCCCGCCGACACCGCCTTGGCGATGATCCGCGACTTCGAGTTCTTGCCCAGATGGATCATCTTGGTGCCGGTGTCGGCCTGCTGATGTCCGTTGGTGATGGCGATCGAATAGAACTCGCCCGAGCTCTCCTCGCCCTTGAGGATGCAGGACGGGTATTTCCACGTCACGGCCGAACCGGTCTCGACCTGGGTCCACGACACCTTCGACCGGTCGCCGCGGCAGTCGGCGCGCTTGGTCACGAAGTTGTAGATGCCGCCCTTGCCTTCGGCGTCGCCGGGGTACCAGTTCTGGACGGTCGAGTATTTCACCTCGGCGTCATCCAGGGCGACGATCTCGACCACCGCCGCATGCAGCTGGTTCTCGTCGCGCATCGGCGCCGTGCAGCCTTCGAGGTAGGAAACGTAGCTGCCCTTGTCGGCGATGATCAGGGTGCGTTCGAACTGGCCGGTCTGGCTGGCGTTGATCCGGAAATAGGTCGACAGCTCCATCGGGCAGCGCACGCCCGGCGGAATGTAGACGAACGACCCATCGGAAAAGACCGCGCTGTTCAGCGCCGCGAAATAGTTGTCCGAGACCGGCACCACTGATCCCAGATACTGACGCACCAGATCAGGATATTCGCGCAAGGCCTCGGAAATCGGCATGAAAATCACCCCGACCTTGGCCAGCTCGGCCTTGAAGGTGGTGACCACGCTGACGCTGTCGAAGACCGCGTCCACGGCATACTTCGGCGCGCCCTCGACCCCTGCCAGCACCGCCTGTTCGTTCAGCGGAATGCCCAGCTTGGCGTAGACGGCCAGCAGTTCGGGATCGACCTCGTCCAGCGACTTCGGCCCGTCCTTCTTCTTCGGCGCGGCGTAGTAGAACAGCGACTGGTAGTCGACCGGCTCGTACTTCACCGAGGCCCAGGTCGGCTCCTCCATGGCCTGCCAGCGCTCGTAGGCGGCGAGACGCCATTCAAGCATCCACTCAGGTTCGCCCTTCTTCTCACTGATAAAGCGGACGATATCGGCATTGAGGCCACGCGGCGCGAACTCCTGTTCGATGTCGGAGGTGAAGCCGTGCTCGTACTTCTCCAGCGCGGCGACCGCGTCGATGGTTTCCTGAACGGCGGCCATTACGCGACCTCCCTCTTGCTACGCTCGGCGATCCGCTCGCGCTGACGGCGCCAGGCCTCGGCCCAGGTCGTCGCGAAACGGATCCAGTCATCTTCGGTGGTGGTCCAGCCGCCCGAGGCGCGCACGCCTCCGGTCGACAGGTCGGCGCGGCCCGTGGCCAGGATGGCGCGCGAGGGTTTGGTCTTGCCCGAGGAGCAGGCCGACCCGCCCGAGGCCATGATCCCGGCCAGGTCCAGGGTGATCACCTGCTGCGGGCTGTCCCAGTCGGCGACGGCCATGAACAGGGTGTTGGGCAGGCGCTCGACACCGGCGCCGATGATCGTCGCCCCCGCGTCGCGGACCACGATCTCGGCGGCGTCGCGCCAGGGCCGGTGCGCCTCGACCAGGGGAAGGTCGCGCAGGGCGCTTTCCGCCGCCACGCCGAAACCGGCCACGCCCGCGACATTCTCGGTGCCGCCGCGCATGCCGCGCTCCTGACCGGCGCCGTGGACGACGGCCACCGCCGACCGGCCCGCGCCCATGATCAGGGCGCCCACGCCCTGGGGCCCGCCCAGCTTGTGCGCCGAGAGGGTCAGGCTGTCGGCGCCGAGGCTGCGCATATCGACCGGGATCTTGCCCGCCGACTGCACCGCGTCGACGTGCAACCAGCCGCCGGCCTCGCGCACGATCCGGGCGGCCGCGGCGATGGGCTGGATGACCCCGCTCTCATTGTTCGCATGGTGGATGGCCACCACGGCCTTGCCGGGCAGGCGCAGCAGCTCGGACAGCTTGCCCAGCTGGATCACGCCGTTGGTGTCCACCGGCAGCATCTTGACCGGCTTTCCGGACGCCACCGCGGCCTCGAGGATGCAGGGGTGCTCGGTCGCGCTGACGATCAGCCGCTCGCAGCCGGCCGCCAGAGCACTGGCCAGACCCTGACCATTGGATTCAGTGCCGCCCGAGGAGAAGATCACCGCCGTCGGATCGGCGCCGACCAGGGCGCCGACCTGGGCCCGCGCCGTCTCGATCCGCGCCCGCGCCTTGCGGCCCAGGGCATGCACCGCCGAGGCGTTGCCACCCTCGGCCAGGATGCCGGTCATCACCTCCAGCACTTCCGGCCGGATCAGCCCCGAGGCGTTGTAGTCGAGGTAGACGCTCATGCGGCCTCCTCCACCACGATCACGGCTTCAGCATCCCGACGCCGCGCGCCCGTGCGGTTCATCACCACGTCTTCCAGCGAGACGCCGGCCAGGTAGCGGTGGATCTCGTCGCCGAGGTCTTCCCACAGATTGTGGGTGATGCAGCGCTCACCGGCCATCATGCAGCCCTTGGGCGAGGAATGGCCGACGCAGCGGGTCGCCCGGATCGGCTCGTCGACCGCCAGGACGATGTCAGCGACGACCGTCTCATGCGCCCCCCTGGCCAGCCGATAGCCGCCGCCGGGTCCGCGCACGCTCTGGACCAGTCCGCCCTTCCTCAGTCGAGCGAACAGCTGTTCAAGATAACTCAGCGAAATCTCTTGCCTTTGCGCGATCTCGGCCAGCGAAACCGCGCGCGCGGCGCCGTCATCCGCCCGGCTGTTCTTCGCCAGATCGGCCATCGCCATCACGGCGTATCGTCCCTTGGTCGACAGACGCATTGCGCACCCTCAAAATTCTCGCGCTTTTCGGGGGTCCTGTGCTAAGACCCGCGCCTTCTGCAAGGCGGCGGCGCGCACGGGGGACTTAGAAAGTCCTACTGCAGCGGTCAAGTATTCATGCCGCCGAAACGACATATGTGAACGGATTCCAGAGCCTCATGCCTGAAGTCATCCTGCCCGGCGCCTCCGGTCGTATCGAAGGCCGCTATTCCCCGGGCAAGCGCGCCAATGCCCCGATCGCCCTGATCCTGCATCCGCACCCCAAGGCCGGCGGCCATATGAACAACCCGGTGGCGGTGACGCTGTACCAGCTGTTCCAGAAGCGTGGCTTCGCGACCCTGCGCTACAATTCGCGCGGCGTGGGCAAGTCCCAGGGCGAGTTCGATTCGGGCATCGGCGAACTGGCCGACGCGGCCACGGCGCTGGACTGGCTGCAGGCCAACAACCCCGCCGCCACCCAGACCTGGGTCGCCGGCTATCAGTTCGGCGCCTATATCGGCATGCAGCTGCTGATGCGCCGGCCCGAGACCGACGGCTTCATCTCCGTCTCGCCGCCGTCGAACATGTACGACTTCTCCTTCCTCGCCCCCTGCCCGGCCTCGGGCCTGTTCCTGCACGGAACGGCCGACAGCATCGTCCCGCCGGTCGAGGTCGAGCGCGTGGTCAACAAGCTGCGCACCCAGAAGGGCATCGTCATCGACTATGAGCTGGAGGACGGCGCCAGCCACTTCTGGCAAAACCACATGGACGCCGTCGACCGCCGCGTCGGTCTCTATCTGGACAAGCGCCTGGAAGAGAACCCGGCCTGAGTTCAGCAACCCTCTCCCACAGGGAGAGGGCTTGAGCACACGGCGGCGCAGCCGTCGTCCTTGTGCGAAAGGGTGAGGGGTCATGCCCCTCACCGGTGAGCGACAGAACCCCTCACCCTCCCACTCACTCCGTTCGCGGGTCCCTCCCTCTCCCTCCGGGAGAGGGACTCGAACGCGCCTATGGTCGCTGCTCAATCGATTGATCCGCCGCGCGTTTCCCGCGCGATCAGCCATTCGGCTCAGCACGCGCCAAAACCGGGTTAGATTTTCAGTCCCCGGTCTTTGACATCCCGCCGCGCCCCGCACCCTGAGTGCAAGCCGAGTGCAAATCCTTTTCGCGATATCGATCTTTCAGATTCAGTAACTTACAAACCAAACCTGAACTTTGACCTTCAGAATTGCACTTTTTGCACCCGCTTTTTTCGAGTGCAAAACCTACCGTTCGGCCTCCACCTCAGACCCATGCGCCCGGACGCTGAGCAGGACGCTGGCGACCATCAGGACGACGGCGAGCCCCTCCAGCAGGGTCGGGCCGCGCCGGGCCAGAAGGAAGCCGTAGGCCAGGGCGAACAGGGTCTCGAAGACGATCATCTGGCCCATCAGGGTCATGGGCAGCAGGCGGCTGGCGCGGTTCCAGAAGGCGTTGCCGACGATGGAGGCGCCGAAGGCCACGGCGGCCGAAACGCCCGCGAACAGGCCCCAGTCGCTGACCGCCCAGTGCGGCGGATCGAACAGGGCCAGCACCGCCAGCCCCAGCGACAGGCCGCCCGTCACCACCCCGGTCAGCAACGACCAGTCATGGGCCGAGACCTGCGGCAGCCGATCCAGCCAGCGGCTGTTGAACACCGCATAGGCGGACCAGGACAGCAGGGCCGCGATGGCGCAAACGAGGCCGACCAGGCTGCTCCACAGGGGTCGCGTCCCCTCCCCGGCCCCAGAAGCGTCAGGCGCCCCATGCGAGGCCTCATGCCCGATCAGGACCACGGCGATGACGGCCAGCGCGAGGGCCGGGGCGATCCGCCCCAGCGGCGCGGCGCCCGGCTCGCGCAGCCCCCACAGGGCCACCACCACGGGCACCATCCCGACGATCAGGGCGCTGGCAGAAACCCCGGCCCAGTGCACCGCCACGACCAGCAGGGCGTAGTAGAGCAGGTTCCCCAGCACGCTCAGCAGCACCAGCGCCCGCCAGGCCTCGCCGGTCAGCAGGGCCGTCAGACGCTTCCAGCGCGGGGCCACCAGCACCGCCGCGATCAGGCCGTAGGCGAGGTAACGCCCGGCCGCCATCAGGGCCGGAGAGGCGTCCGGCGTGGCCTTGGGCGCGAGGAAGACCATGCCCCACATCGCCCCGGCGCCGACCCCGCAGGCGACGCCCAGCCACCGATTGGAGAGCTGGCTCAATAGAGCAGGAAGGGCTTCCGCGCCGCTTCCCAGGCCGCCTCGTCCGGCAGGGTCAGGGCGTCCAGATCGGCCGCCGTGGCGTTGCGGTCATCGACCCACTCCCGCAGCGCCGGACCGCCGTTGATGGTGTCGATCGGCAGCTTGCCGAAGGCGTACTCATAGGGGAAGTCGCGCCACAGGTCGTAGTCCGGATAGAGGTTGCGCACCGCCTTGAAGGCCAGGGCCTGGACCCGCCATGGCTTGAAGGCGGCATGGTCATAGTGCGGGTCGTCCACATGGATCTGGACCCCGTTGCAGAGCTGGCCGACGTGCTTGTGGAAGGTCGGCTGGAACCAGCAGTCCCTGAGAACGCAGCCCTCCAGCCACTCGGGCGCGAGGCGCCGCATCTCGGCGATGACGTCGCGGGCCACGATGTCGGGGGCCCCGAACAGCTCCAGCGGACGGGTCGTGCCGCGCCCCTCCGACAGGGTCGCCCCCTCCAGCATGACGGTGCCGGCATAGGCCCGGACCATGGAGACATTGGGGGCGTTGGGGCTGGGGTTGATCCAGCTACGCTCGCTCAGCGGCCAGCCGTAGCCGGGGCCCTGCTCCGGCTCCCAGCCCTCCATCTCGATGACGCGGTAGTCGACCTTCAGCCCGAAGTGGTCGATGAACCACAGGCCCATCTCGCCCAGGGTCATGCCGTGCCGCATGGGCATGAGCCCGGCCCCGACGAAGCTCTCCCAGCCCGGACGCAGCGTCAGCCCCTCGACCGGACGCCCCGCCGGGTTGGGCCGGTCCAGCACCCAGACCGTCTTGCCGTGCTCGGCCGCGGCCTCCAGCACGTACAGCAGGGTCGTCACGAAGGTGTAGATACGGCAGCCGACGTCCTGCAGGTCGATCAGGATGACGTCGAAGGTGGTCATCGACTGGCCCGACGGGCGGCGCACCTCTCCGTACAGGCTGAAGACGGGGATGCCGTGGACCGGATCGGTCTCGTCCGGCGTCTCCATCATATTGTCCTGCAGGTCGCCCTTCATCCCGTGCTGCGGCCCGAAGGCGGCCGTCAGCCTGATGTCCGGCAGGGCGGCCAGGGCGTCGATGGAGTGGGTCAGGTCCGCCGTCACCGAGGCCGGATGGGCCAGCAACGCCACGCGCCGCCCCTTCAGCTCGGCCTGAAGGGCGGGGTCGGACAGCAGGCGGTCGATGCCGAACTTCATGGGTGCTCCAGGGCGGGGGAGATCAGAGCGAACGAGTCCGCATGGTGGAAGTCGGGCATATCCGACGGGTGGGTTAGGGCCCAATAGGTTTTGGAGCCGTCGGTCGCCTCGACCACGACCGACAGGCCGATGGCCTCGACATGCGGCCAATCGCTCCACGGGATCATGGCGGTCAACTCAAACCCCTCATCCTTGGGGACCACCCTGATGTCAGGGGCGGACACAGGGAAGTTGCGCATGCCGGCGCGGTAGCCGGAGAAGGCGTAGGCGGCCCAATCGCCCGATGGGGACAGGTTGAACTCGACGTAGTCATCGGGGCGACGTCGGGCGAAGACCTCGCAGCAGGTGCGCATCCAGAGCTCGTCCCGACGCTCCGGCGCTTTCACGGCCGGCAGGAAGACGCCGCCGGCGAAGCCAGAGACGCGGAAGGTCACGGAGATGAAGGACCGCCCTTCCCAATCGACCTCAACGCTGACGTTGCCGAGGCCGGCGGCGGTCGTGCCGGGATGCGGGAGGAGCGTGCGTTCAAGGACCATCCCTCCTCGATAGCGCGCGTCGCGGCGGCGTCAAACGCTTGACCCGCCGGCCGCCTTCGCCTTAGCTGTCTGGATGTTCGCACGCCTCGCCCGCACCGGCCTCTATTACCGCTCGCTGAGCTAGCGAGCGGCCGCGAACCCACGCGCCGCCCTCGCCGGCGGCGCGCCCCCTCCGGAAACGGATGACGCCCGTCGGCCTCCCTGCTAACGGAACCGCCATGACCGATACGCCCTTCAAGTCCGACTTCCTCAAGACGCTGCAAGACCGCGGCTACATCCATCAGGTGACCCATCCGGCCGAGCTGGATGCGGCGGCCGCCGCCGGGATCGTGGTCGGCTATGTCGGCTTCGACGCGACGGCGAAGAGCCTCCACGTCGGCAACCTGATCTCGGTGATGATGCTGCGCCGGCTGCAGCAGGCGGGCGGCAAGCCCGTGGTCATCATCGGCGGCGGCACCACCAAGGTCGGCGACCCGACCGGCCGCGACACCTCGCGCCCCCACCTGACCGACGCCGACATCGCCGCCAACATCGCCTCCATCAAGTCGGTGTTCGAGGTCTTCCTGACCTTCGGCGACGGCCCCACCGACGCCATCCTGATCAACAACGACGACTGGCTGTCGGAGTACGGCTACATCCAGTTCCTGCGCGAGTACGGGACCCACTTCACGGTCAACCGCATGCTGGCCTTCGACTCGGTCAAGCTGCGGCTTGAGCGCGAGCAGCCGATGAGCTTCCTCGAGTTCAACTACATGCTGATGCAGTCGGTGGACTTCCTGGAGCTGAACCGCCGCCACAACGTCACGCTTCAGATGGGCGGGTCGGACCAGTGGGGCAACATCGTCTCGGGCGTCGATCTGGTGCGCCGCGTGGACCAGAAGTCGGCCTTCGGCCTGACCACCCCCCTGCTGACCACGGCCTCGGGCGGCAAGATGGGCAAGACGGCTCAAGGGGCGGTCTGGCTGAACGCCGAACAGCTGAGCCCCTACGACTACTGGCAGTTCTGGCGCAACGCCGAGGACGGCGACGTGGGCAAGTTCATGCGCCTGTTCACCGACCTGCCGCTGGACGAGATCGCCCGTCTGGAGGCGCTGGAAGGCGCCGCCATCAACGACGCCAAGAAGGCGCTCGCCGACGCCGCCACCACCCTGCTGCACGGGGCCGAGGCCGCCGCGACCGCCCGCGCGGCCGCCGAGAGCGCCTTCGAGAAGGGCCAGCTGTCGGCGGACCTGCCGACCGTCGAACTGCCCTCCGCCGAAGTCATCGGAGCCATGATCGCGGCGGTCCTGACCAAGGCCGGCCTCAGCTCCTCCAACGGCGAGGCCCGCCGTCTGGCCCAGGGCGGCGGTCTGCGCCTGAATGACGAAGCCATCGCCGACGGCGCCCGCCTGATCGAGGCCTCCGACGTCAACGCCGACGGGGTGATCAAGCTGGCCGCCGGCAAGAAGAAGATCGTCCTGGTCAAACCCGTCTGAGCCCGGAGCCGCCGCCAATGACCGACATCACCGAAGGCCAGCAAGCGCCTGCGTTCGACCTGCAGGTGGACGGCGGCGGCTCCGTCTCGCTTGCGGGGCTGAAGGGGAAGACCGTGGTCCTCTATTTCTACCCCAAGGCCGACACCCCCGGCTGCACGACCGAGGGCCAGGACTTCACCGCCCTCGGCGATGAGTTCGCCGCCGCGAACGCCGTGGTCATCGGCGTCTCCCGCGACCCGGTGAAGAAGCTGGACCGCTTCAAGACCAAGGCCGCGCTCGGCGTCATCCTCGGCTCCGACGAGACCGGCGTGGTGACGGAGACCTACGGCGTCTGGGGCGAGAAGACCCTCTATGGCCGCGTCTATATGGGCATCGAGCGCGCCACCTTCCTGATCGACGCGGATGGCATTGTGCAGCGCACATGGCGCAAGGTCTCGGTCAAGGGCCACGCCGCCGCGGTGCTGGACGCCGCCAAGGAACTCCGTTCGGCCTGACCTCGGTCCCGCAAGCAGATCGCGAGCCTGCAACAATACCCCAAAGGCGCGAATCTAGGCCGTGTACAGATTCGTTTCGGGCGTTGCGGCGCACAATGATGGTTAACAATGCGTGAACGCTGTTGCCGTCCTGCCTCTGTTCCGGAATAAGTACGTCCGTAAGCGTGGGGGCGTGATTACAATGCAGGAAGATACAGGGGTGGTCAGGCGCTCCTTGATCGAACGCCTATTCCCCGAACGTTGTCTCTATCTGCGTGAGAGCAACGGCGAGGTCCGGGGCTATGTGCTGACCACGGCGCGCCAGTCGATCATGGCCAGCGTTGCCGCCATCGCCGTTGGCTGGACCCTGGTCGCCTCGGGCGGCTTCCTCTTCGACATGATCGCCCGCACCCAGGCCGACAGCCAGGTGCAGCGCGCCCGCGCCGCCTCCGAACGCGCCAACGCCGACCTTCAGGCCCGTCTGGAGACCGCCGTGGTGCGGATGTCGGCGACCAACGGCTCGCTGGACGAGATGGCCCAGATGGTCGAGCACCGTCACGCGGCCCTGACCGGCGTCATGTCCATGTTCCAGGGCGTGCCGGGCGCCACGGCCGCGCTGAAGCCCGCCGCCCCGCTGGGCGCCGCCAACCACTCGCCCGCCCAGCGCGTCATGGCCGTGCGGCTGGATCAGGACCGGCTGATCGCCAAGGCCGAGGCCTTCGCCCAGACCCGCGCGGAACGTCTGCGCCTCGCCTTCCGCCTCGCCGGCCTGAACCCCGCCGCCTATGTGGTCCAGGGCGCCGGCCTCGGCGGTCCTCTGGTCGAGGCCAAGGACCCGCGCGCGCTCGCCGCCATCCTCGACGTCGACGAGGGCTTCGCCGTCCGCATCCGCCACGCCGCCGACAATCTGACCGACATGCGCCAGCTCAGCGACGTCGCCGACGGCCTGCCCTTCGCCCGTCCGACCCAGGCCCGCACCACCTCGGGCTTCGGCGTGCGCTTCGATCCCTTCAACGGCCGCCCCGCCCTGCATCAGGGTCAGGACTTCGCGGCCCCGCTGAACACCCCCATCTATGCGACGGCGCCCGGCGTCATCTCTTTCACGGGCGTTCGTTCAGGGTATGGCAACACCGTTGAGATAGACCATGGGCACGGTTTCAAGACCCGGTTCGCCCATCTGAACTCCATCGCCGTCAAGCCCGGCCAGCCGATCGCGCTCGGCCAGCGCATCGGCGCGATGGGAACCACCGGCCGCTCCACGGGCGTTCATCTGCACTACGAAGTGTGGGTCAACGGCCGCGCCCAGAATCCAGCCCGCTTCCTCAGAGCAGGAGACCAACTTGTTCAACAAGACTAAGCCCGCCACGCCCGCTCCCGGCCAGACCCGGCCGACACCCGCGCCGATCCCGCCGCTGCCGGATCTGCCCTCGCCAGGACGTCCCATGACCAGCGCCCCTACCCCGGCTCCCGCCCCGTCGATCTCGTCGCGCGGCCTGTCGACCCTGTCGTCGGACCTCCAGTTCGAGGGCGCCATCAACGGCGGCGGCGACCTGCAGGTCGACGGCGCGGTCAAGGGCGACATCCGCGTCGGCCGCCTGATCGTCGGCGAGACCGGCGCCGTCGAGGGCAATGTCAGCGCCGACTACCTCGAGGTTCGCGGCCGCATCGTCGGCGGCGTCGCCGGCAAGCAGGTCAAGCTGGTCTCGACCGCCTATGTGGACGGCGACATCACCGCCGAACAGCTGTCGATCGACATCGGCGCCTACTTCCAGGGCCGCGTCCTGCAGAGCCGCCCGCAGGCTCCGGTCGTCGCCCCGGTCGCGCCCGCCCCGACGCCCGCTCCGGCCGCCGACGCCTTCAGTGCCCCGCCGCTGCCCGAAGACAAGCCCCAGATCCCCAGCTTCTGAGGACTGGCGACAGGCTGAAAAGCAAAAGGGCCCGGAGCGATCCGGGCCCTTTCTGTTTGAGCGTCAGGCATCGGGCCGCCCGCCGCCCCGGCAGGAAGAGCGAGACCGCGCGGCGGCCTCGCTCTCCGTGAGGCCCCCAAGGCCTCCTTCCCCGTCGGGAGAAGGCCTCAACCCATCAGAACCGGCTGGTCAGGGCCACGCGGAAGGCGCGGGGCGAACCGGGGGTGATGTTGTTGTTCGAGTTGGCCGAGGCGAAATAGGCCTCGTCGAACAGGTTCTCGACGTTCAGCTGCACGTCCACCTTGTCATTGACCGCGTAGTAGAGGGCGGCGTCGACACGGGTGAAGCTGGGCAGGACCTGGGTGTTGTCCGTCGCGGCGAAGCGGTCGCCCTGCCAGATCACACCCAGACCGGCGCCGAACTTCGGCGTGAAGTCGTAGCGGTTCCACAGGGAGGCGCTGTCCTCGGCGACGTTGGCGAGGCGGTTTCCGGCGAGGACCGTAGCCGACTGGGCCTTGGTGATCTCGGCCTCGATGTGGGTATAGGCGCCGACGATGCTCCACTCCGGCGTGATCTGGCCGCGGCCGCCGATCTCGACGCCCTTCGAACGCTGGCCGTCGACCAGGATCGACACGGCCGGGTTGGACGGATCGGGCACGACCACATTCTTGCGGTCCAGCTGATAGACGGCGGCGGTGAAGCTCAGGGCCGGGCTGACGTCCCACTTGGCGCCGAGCTCGTAGTTGTCGAACTCTTCGGGCTTCAGGGCGGCGGTCGTCGCCGACAGGGAGGCCAGTTGCTCGCCCGAACGCGGCAGATACGTCTTCGAATAGCTGCCATAGACCGCCAGGTTGTCGATCGGCTTGTAGACGAGGCCCACCCGCGGCGACCACAGGTCATCGGTCGCGGAGAAGCTGACGTTGGTGCGGCGGTTCAGGGTGTCGACCTTGAAGCTGTCGAAGCGCAGGCCGAGCAGCAGTTGCAGCTGCGAGGTCAGCTCGATCTGGTCCTGCACATAGGCGGCGGCGATCTTGGCCGTGCCCTTGTTGGAGGCGTCCGTGGCGTTCTGGGCCCAAGTGATCGGCACATTGACCGTCGGGTTCGACAGAGGGGCGTTGATCGTGGTGACGCCGCCGGTGAAGAAGGCCGTCTGGCGCAGGTTCTCGGTCTCCTGACGGCCGAACTCCGCGCCCGCCAGCAGGGTGTGCGTCATGCCGCCCGCCTGGAGTTTGTAGATCAGGTCCGTCTGGTTGAAGAGGTTCTGGCGCTGGGTGGCGGTGTTGTAGCCGCTGATGGCCACGGTCTGGGCCACGGCGTTGACGGCGCCCGGGAAGACGTTCTGGTAGAACTTGTCGTAGTCGGCGATGCGGGTGCGGTTGCGCAGGGTCAGGCCGTTGCCGAAGCGGTGCTCGACCATGGCCGAGAAGGCGTCGATGTCGGTGTCGGTCGGGCTCTGGCGCGGATCGCCGAAGAAGGTGTGGGTATAGCCTTCCAGCGGTTTGGCCGGGTTGGCGAGCGTGCCGCCGGCGTTGGCGGGAACGCCCCGGTCGGCGATGCGGCGGTCCTCGAAATGCTCATAGCCCAGCTGGACGACAGTGCCGTCCTTCAGCCGCACGGTGGCGGTCGGGTTGAGGCCGAACTTCTCGAACTCGACGCCGTCGCGGTAGCTGTCGGAGTTCTCGTAGAGGCCGGTCAGCCGGACGGCGAGACCATCGTTGACGACATAGTTGTAGTCGCCCGTGCCGCGATAGAAGCTGTCGGAACCGGCTTCCACGCGAAGCTGGCTGTCGACGCCCCAGCCCGCCTGACGGGTGACGCGGTTGACCACCCCGCCCGGACCGCCCCGGCCGAAGGTCATGGCGTTCGGACCGTTCAGGATCTCGACGCGCTCGATGTTGTAGAAGTCGCGGTAGTACTGGGTGTCGTCGCGCACGCCGTCGGTGAAGAAGTCGGCGGTGTTCGAAATGCCGCGCAGCACCAGGGTGTCGCGGTTGCCCTCGCCCTGGGCGTAGGAGGCGCCGGGCACATAGCGCACGACGTCGTTCATGCTGATCAGGGCCTGGTCATTGATCTGGTCGCGGGTGACGACGGTCACGGCCTGCGGCGTATCGATCAGCGCCGTCGCGGTCTTCGTCGCGGTGGTCGTGGCGGTGGCGCGATAGCCATTGTCGCGATGGCCGTAGATGTCGACGTCGGCGACCGAAGTAGACTGGGTTTCAGATTGCTGCGCCAGCACGGGCGAGGCCGCAGCGACGGCGGTCGAGGCCAGCAGGATGGACAGAAGGCGTGCGCGGTCAGCCCGCGCAGTGGTCGGTTTGGTCATTTGGAGATCCCCGGCGGCGAAGAGGCACAGGCTCAACGCGCGTTGTTGCGAAGCATTCGCTGCCGGGTGGGTAATGCGACTGCGAATGCCTTGCAACGAAAGCCGGACACAGAGCGACACATCGTAATGCAGTCGTAATGTAACGCGAAGGTTGGGGCCGTGTGGCGCGCGGGACCGCCGCAATGTCCTCGCCGGGCAGACTTCGGACAGCGCAGAGGTCCCAAATTGCAAAGGGCCCGGAGCGATCCGGGCCCTTTCTGTTTGGGGCGGCCGCCGAGACGTCGGCGCCATCGAGGAACAGCCACGGGCGCGGCGGGTTTGATGCCATGACCAAGCCTGTCGAGCCGCCCCTCCCCGCCGAGACGCCCCTCATCGTCGACCCGCTCGATCCCAAGGCCGTGGACGGCTATGTCGAGGCCGTCGATCCGCCCGAGGCGAAGCTGAAGATGACGGCCGACGCCGCCGAGGTCTCGGCCATCCGCATGCTGGACGCCGCAGCCAGGGCCCGGGAGTAAGCGGCCGAGCGGCTTGCGGCCCGGGACAACGGCGGTATGGTCCTGCCGTCGAAGCAGGAAGCCGCCATGAGATCCGGGATCATTCTGGCTACAGCGTTCCTGACCGCCCTTGGCGCCACCGGCGCGCGGGCGCAGACACCGCCTCATGACGAGACCCGCCATGACCACGCCGCCATGGAACGCCTCGGCAGCGTGAGCTTCGAGACCTCCTGCAACGCGGCGGCCCAGCCGCGCTTCGATCGCGCCGTCGCCCTGATGCATTCCTTCCAGTTCGGGCCCGCGATCGCCGGCTATCGGTCCGTGCTGGAAGCGGATCCCGATTGCGCCATGGCCTGGTGGGGCGTCGCCCTGAGCAGCTGGAGCAACCCGTTCGCCGGCTTCAAGTCGCCCGCCCAGCTGGCGCAGGGGCTGAACGCGGTCACGGCGGCGCGCGCGCTGGGGACCGGGACGCCGCGCGAGAAGGCCTATATCGAGGCCGTGGCCCGGCTGTATGTCGACGCCGACCGGCTGGACCAGTCCTCTCGCGCGCTGGCCTATGAGCAGGCGATGGAGCGGGTCGCGGCCGACTGGCCCGACGACGACGAGGCCAGCATCTTCTACGCCCTGGCCCTTGCCGCCGCCGCCGATCCCTCCGACAAGACCTATGCGAAGCAGCTGAAGGCCGGCGCGATCCTGGAAGGGCTGTTCGCCCGCTATCCGGATCACCCGGGGCTCGCCCACTACATCATCCACGCCTATGACGAGCCCGCCCTGGCGTCGCGCGCCGCCGAGGCCGCCCGACGGTACGGCGCGATCGCGCCCTCGACGCCCCACGCCCTGCACATGCCGTCGCACACCTTCACCCGGATCGGCGACTGGCAGGCGTCGATCGACACCAACATCGCCTCGGCCGCCTCGGCGCGCGCCGCCGGCCAGCCCGCCGACGAGCTGCACGCCAGCGACTACATGATCTACGGCTATCTGCAGACGGGACAGGACCGGGCTGCAGCCGAACTGGTCGAAACCGCCGCCCGGGTGTTCACGCGTTTCGATCCGACCGCCGCCAACGGGGCGGCCCCGGCCTCCGCGGCCTTCTACGCCCGCGCCGCGATACCCGCCCGCGACGCCCTGGAGCGCCGGGACTGGGCGCAGGCGGCGGCGCTCGAGCCCGTAACCAGCCGCTTCCCCTATGCCGACTCGATCACCTGGTTCGCCAAGGGTCTCGGCGCCGCTCATCTGAACGACGGCGCCGGCGCGCGGGCGGCGATCGGGTCGCTGGACGAGATCCACGACAGGCTGTCCGGTCAGGGCGAGACCTATTGGGCGCAGCAGACCGACATCCAGCGGCGGGCGGTGGCGGCGACCCTGGCCCTCTCGGATGGGCGCGTCCCGGAAGCGCTGGCGGGGATGCGGGCGGCGGCGGACCTTGAGGACAGCACCCAGTTGGCTTCAGTCACCCCAGGCGCGCTGGCTCCGGCGAGAGAGATGCTGGGCCAGATGCTGCTGGAGCAGAAGCAGCCGGCCGAGGCGCTGGAGGCGTTCGAGGCCTCGCTGGTTCAGGAGCCCAATCGCTTCTGGTCGCTGTACGGCGCGGCCAAGGCCGCGACGCAGGCGGGCGACGCCGCGAAGGCGCGTGCGTACTTCCAGCAGCTTGTCGCCATGACCCCGCGCGCCGATCAGCCCGGGCGACCGGAACTGATCGAGGCGCGGGTGCAGGCCGGCGGTGAACCGGCCACGGCGCCCTAGTCCACAGTCGATCCGCGGGTCTCGCCGACCCGCTGGGCCAACGCCGCGCCCATGAAGGCGTCGAGGTCACCGTCGAGGACGCCGGCGGTGTCCGAGGTCTCAACCTCGGTGCGCAGGTCCTTGACCATCTGATAGGGCTGCAGGACGTAGGAGCGGATCTGGTGCCCCCAGCCGATGTCGGTCTTGGCGTCGGCCAGGGCCTGGGCCGCGGCCTCGCGCTTCTGCAGTTCCAACTCGTAAAGGCGGCCGCGCAGCATCTTCCAGGCCGAGTCACGGTTCTGGTGCTGGGAGCGGCCGGTCTGGCAGGACACGACGGTATTGGTCGGGATGTGCGTCAGGCGCACAGCCGAGTCGGTCTTGTTGATGTGCTGACCGCCCGCGCCGGACGCCCGATAGGTGTCGGTGCGCACGTCCGAAGGGTTGATCTCGATCTCGATGGTGTCGTCGACGACCGGCGACACCCCGATGGAGGCGAACGACGTGTGGCGCTTGGCGGCGGCGTCATAGGGGCTGATGCGGACCAGGCGGTGGACGCCCGATTCCGACTTCAGCCAGCCATAGGCGTTGGGGCCGGTGATCAGGACCGTCGCCGACTTGACCCCCGCCTGTTCGCCGTCTTCCAGGGCCTCGATCTCGACCTCATAGCCGTGGGCCTTGGCCCAGCGGGTGTACATGCGCAGCAGCATGCCGGCCCAGTCGTTCGACTCGGTGCCGCCGGCGCCGGAGTTCACTTCCAGCCAGGCGTCATTGCCGTCGGCCTCGCCGGACAGCAGGGCTTCCAGCTCGGCGCGGGCGGCGCGGTCCTTGATGGCCTTAAGCTGGGCGCGGGCCTCCTCGAGGGTGGCTTCGTCGCCCTCCTCGTCGGCCATTTCGGACAGCATGACGCCGTCCTCCAGGTCGCGGACCATCTCCTTGACGGTGTTGATCTTGCCTTCGAGCTGGGCGCGCTCGCGACTGACGGCCTGGGCCTCGTCGGGCTTGTCCCACAGGGTCGGGTCCTCGACCCGGGCGTTCAGCTCATCGAGCTTTCTGACGGCGACATCCCAGTCAAAGACGCCTCCTGAGCAGAGCGACGCTCTGCTCGATGTCGGCCTTCATGGCCTCGACATCCGGTCTCATCGCAATACTCCGGCGATACACAGGTGAGGCGCGGACATAGAGCGCGCCGGGGGAAATAGAAAGGGACTAGGGATGAGGGATCAGGGAAGTCAGGAAGCCGGCGTAGTCGCAAACGCGGTCGACCTAATCCCTGGTCCCTGGTCCCTCGGTCAGTACAATCCGCTCAAGTCCTCCGCCGGCGGCTTCTGCGGCGGCGGCGGGGCGGACTGGGCCGGCAGGTTGGGGATCACCGGGCCCGGTCCCATTTGCTCCTGACGGATGACCTCATTGTAGTTGAGGGGGCCGACGGGGGCGTTCGGGTCCTGGATCGGGTCGTTACGCTCGCGCTCGGTGCCGGGGCGGAAGGCCTCCTCGATGCCGTTCACGTTGCGGAAGACGGCGTTGCGCGGGCGCACGAAGGGCCGGGCCGGACGCTCACGCAGGGCGCGCTGCATGAAGTCGGTGAAGATCGGCACCGGGGTCGCCGCGCCGGTCTCGCCGGAACCGAGCGAGCGGTTGTCGTCGAAGCCGATGAAGACCCCGACCACGATGTCGGACGAGAAGCCGACGAACCAGGCCGAGCGGTAGTCGTTGGTCGTGCCGGTCTTGCCGCCGATCCAGCGGCCCAGGCCCCGGGCGCTGGCGGCGGTGCCGCGCTGGACGACGCCTTCGAGCATGGAGGATATCTGATAGGCGGTGATCGGATCGATGACCTGGGTCCCGCGCGGCTCCAGACGCGGCGACGGCTGGCCGCTGAAGCCCCGGTCGCAGTCGCGGCAGTTGCGGCGGTCGGCGCGGTAGACGGTCTCGCCGTTCCGGTCCTGGATCATCTCGATCAGATAGGGATCGACGCGGCGACCACCGTTGACGAAGGCGGCATAGGCGGCGGTCAGGCGATAGGGGGTGGTCTCCCCTGCCCCCAGCGAGACCGAGAGGTTGGGCTGAAGGTTGTCCGAGACGCCCATCTTCTTCGCCAGATCGACGATGCGCGGCATGCCGATGGAGGAGGCCAGACGCACGGTCATGACGTTGCGCGACAGCTCCAGGCCTCGACGCAGGGTCTGGGGCCCGTAGTACTCTTTCGAATAGTTCTCCGGCGTCCAGCGGCCGCCGTTGGCGCCGCCCGCGAAGCTGATCGGGGCGTCCAGCACAACCGAGGCCGGGGTGAAGTCGCCGCTTTCCAGGGCCGTGGCGTAGACGATCGGCTTGAAGGCCGACCCCGGCTGACGCTCGGCCTGGGTGGCGCGGTTGAAGCTGGACAGGGCGTAGGAATAGCCGCCGACCATGGCCAGGACCCGGCCCGACTGGGGCTCGATGGCCACCAGGGCGCCGTTGACGGCGGGAATCTGCTTCAGGGCGTACTGGCCGCCCTTCTTCTCGACGAAGATCAGGTCACCGCGATGCAGCGGGCGGTTGGCGTTGGCCCAGGCGGCGTCGGCGACGATCAGACTGCCGGTGTCGCCGTCTCGGGCGGTGATGATGGAGACGCTGTTGCCCGAAACGGCGGTGACGGCGGCCGCCTGCCAGGCGCGACGCTCGGGCGGCGCAGTCTTCTTCAGCGCAAGGGCCTGCCAGCCGTCGGCGAAGTCGGTCTCGCCCCAGGCGCCGCGCCAGCCGTGGCGGCGGTCGTAGTTCTCGAGCCCCGTCATCAGGGCGTCGCGCGCGGCCGTCTGAAGCGTCGGGTCCAGGGTCGTGCGCATATAGAAGCCGCCGGCGTTCAGCTGGTCGCCGATCTTCGTGCTGGCCAGGGCCTGACGGCGGGCTTCCTCGACGAAGAAGTCGGCGTCGGCGTACTGGGCGCGCTTGGGGGCGTCCTGGGTGATCAGGGGACGGGCGCGCCCCTCGATCATCTGCTGTTCGGTGATCCAGTGGTTCTGCGCCATCTCGCCCAGGACCCAGTCGCGCCGGCCCTTGGCCGCGCCGGGGTGGCGCTTGGGATGGTAGTTGTTCGGCCCCTTGGGCAAGGAGGCGAGGAAGGCCGCCTCGTCCGGCGTCAGCTGCTGCAGCGACTTGCCGAAGTAGTTGTAGGCGGCCGAGGCCACGCCGTAGGACCGGTAGCCGAGGAAGATCTCGTTCAGATAGAGCTCGAGGATCTGCTGCTTGGTCAGGGTCGCTTCGAGGCGGCTGGAGAGGATGGCCTCCTTCAGCTTGCGGCCCACGGTCGATTCATTGGTCAGGAGGACGTTCTTGGCGACCTGCTGGGTGATGGTCGAGCCGCCTTCCAGACGCCGACCGGCGACGAAGTTGAAGACGTTCTTGAACATGGCCCGGCCGAGGCCCGAGACGTCGATGCCGCCGTGCTGGAAGAAGTTCTTGTCCTCGGCCGCCATGAAGGCGTGCACGACCTGCGGCGGGATCTGGTCATAGGGGACATAGATGCGGCGTTCGTCCGAGAACTCGCCGATCAGGGTGCCGTCGCCGGCGTAGACGCGGGTCGCGGTCGGCGGACGGTAGTCGGCCAGCTCGGACGCGTCCGGCAGGTCATGGAACAGCCAGGCGGCGTAGACGGCGACGACCAGCCCGGCCAGCGCTATCGCGCCCAGCAGGCCGATGCCCGCCCATACGAACCAGCGCTCAGCAACCTTCACCGCAAACTCCGACGGGAACTCCCCAGACCGCCGGTTTAGCCCGCGTCGCGGTCAGCGCAAACAGTCATCGACGAAACCGGCCCGTTAAAAGCCTCAGGCGGCTCGCGAATATCCCCGCCCTGTGGCGTGGGCGCTGCCCGGACCGGTCTGGGCCGTGCGGCCCAGTTCGAAGCGGGCGACCAGATGGGACAGCTCCTGCGACTGTCCCGCCAGCATGTGGCTGGCCGCCGTCGACTGCTCGACCATGGCGGCGTTCTGCTGGGTGACGCGGTCCATCTGGTTGATGGCGGTGTTGACCTCTTGCAGGCCGCTGGCCTGTTCGCGCGCCGAGGCGGCGATCTCGGCGGCCAGGGTGCGGACCTGTTCGACCTCGGAAACGATGGCGCTCAGGGCCGATCCGGTCTGATTGACGAGCTTGACCCCCGCCTCGACCTGGCGTCCGGATTCGGTGATCAGACCCTTGATCTCGCGCGCGGCCTCGGCCGAGCGCTGGGCCAGGGCCCGGACCTCCTGGGCGACGACGGCGAAGCCGCGCCCGCTGTCCCCCGCCCGCGCCGCCTCGACGCCCGCGTTCAGAGCCAGAAGATTGGTCTGGAAGGCGATCTCGTCGATGACGCTGAGAATCTGGCTGATCTGCTGCGAGCTGGCGGCGATGGCCGTCATCGCGG
This sequence comes from Brevundimonas sp. ALps5, assembly GCF_058681645.1. Taxonomy (NCBI): domain Bacteria; kingdom Pseudomonadati; phylum Pseudomonadota; class Alphaproteobacteria; order Caulobacterales; family Caulobacteraceae; genus Brevundimonas; species Brevundimonas sp. ALps5. The sequence continues at coordinate 3,990,908 of NZ_CM178744.1, forward strand.
TGTTGGCGTCCTGGGCGACCGTACCGCCGGCGCGCGCGGCGTCCATCGCGATGTTCGAGACGCCCGCGACCTTGGCCGCGCTGTCGGCCGTCGAGCGGACGGTGGCGGTGATCTGGTCCAGGGCGGCGGCGGTTTCCTCGAGGGCTGCGGCCTGCTGTTCGGTGCGGCGCGACAGATCGTCGGCGGCGGTGGTGATCTCGCCGGCGCCGTTCTGCATCTCGTCGACGGCTCCGGCGACGGCGCCGAGGGCCTGGGCCAGGGTCGCGGCGGCGGCGTTGAAGTCCTGCTTAAGCCGTTCGGCCTTGGGGGCCACAGGGGCGGAGATGCGATAACCCAGATTGCCGGCGGCCATGGCGGCGAGGCCGTCGGCCAGAGCCTGGATCAGGGCCTGATCGTCCGCCGCCTCGCGCGCCTTGTCGGCGCTGACCGCAGCGCGTTCGCTCTCCGTCGCTGTGCGCGTCTGCTCGGCTTCCACAGCCAGACGCTGGCGATCCAGAGCGGCGACGCGGAAGCGTTCGACGGCCTTGGCCATCTGGCCGATGTCGTCATTGCGGTCAGCCCAGGGCGTTTCCACATCCATGGCCCCGCCGGCCAGCCGGTGCATGAAGCCGCCGAGCCCCTCCAGCGGATTGAGCAGCCGGCGCGTGGCCAGAAGGCAGATCAGGGTGGCCAGAAGGGTGACCACGCCGCCGATCGCCATCAGGGCGTTACGGGTGTCGGCGACCGACTTCATGAACTCGGCCTGGGGAATGCCGACATAGAGAATGCCGATCACATCGCCGCGGACATTCTTGATCGGGTCGTAGGCGACGAAGAAGGGCTTGCCGAGAATGTCCGCCTGGCCGCGATAGCTCTTCCCGTCCTTCAACACGGTGTCGTAGACGTGCCCCTTGGCCAGAGCCGTGCCGACCGCGCGTCCGCCGTCCGGCTTCAGGACATTGGTGGTGATCCGGGTGTCGCCCATGAAGATGGTGGCGGTGCCGCCGACCAGGGTCTTCACCGTATCCACCGGCGCGAAGAAGTCGTTCAGCGTGGTCGAACCGATGGTCATCCGGCCGTTCTGGACGTCGAAGTCGGTGCCGTAGCGGCCCAGCACGTTCCAGGCGACGCGCATGTTCGATTCCTGACGCTCGGCGGCGCGCGCCATGGCGTCCTCGGTCATCAGCCAGGTGGTGGTGACCGTCAGCAGGATGCCCAATACGGCCAGCCCCGCCACGATCATCAGGGCGATACGGCCCGACAGAGATCCCATCGCCTTGTTCATTGACGCTCGACTCACTTCTTCGCAGTTGCAGCAAAGCTAGGCTGCGGCATTGAAGCCAGCCCTAAGCGGCGTCTAAGTAGGATTCCTTAACACGCGGGATTCAGGCCGCTTTCCGCCTGTCGATTTCGGCCTTCGCAGCTGCAACAGCGTCAACGTCCATATCGGTCTGGCTGGCCATCCAACGCAGATAGTCGTCGGGCACCTCGGACCAGGGCTTCTTGCGGTGCTTGCCGAAGGGGACGGTCGCGATGTCGCGCGGGGCGTTGGACCACTCCAGCAGCTGTTCGACGCTGTGGTCCTTCAGCAGGTCCATCAGGATGTGGGCGGTGACCCAGGCGTCAGGACCGGCCCGGTGCGCGGGGTCGGCCAGGGCCGGGTCCAGCTTGAAGCCGCGCCAGTAGCGCAGCACCTGGTTGGAATGGCCGGGCGCCTCGGGCCAGGCCTGTTTCGACGACCGCACGGTGCAGATCCACGGCAGGCCGCCCGTCGCCGTGTCGGCGATGAAGGCACGCTCGAACCGCATGGAATGGGCGACCATGACGTCGGCGGGTTCCGAGAACATCTCCCTGAGCCTGTATTCGTCGCAATGCGGGTCGTCGGCGCAGAAATGTTCGGGCGTCAGATGGTGCACGGCCATGGCGTGGAAGGAGATCTCACCGCGCGGGCGGAACAGTTTCGACACCGGCGGCAGGGCTTTCCACCCCTCCCCGTCCGACACGACATCGACGAAGCCGACCTCGATGATCTCCGAGGTGCGATCCCCGCCGGTGGTTTCCAGATCGACGACTCTCAGACGCATGCGGACAATATAAGCCGTCGAACGGCCTTGCCCACGTCAGGAGCGGACGTCTGCTGTCAGGGTCGGCCTAGGGCTGACCGGCCGCCATGCTGGCCGAGGCCATCTGCAGCGGGGCCGAGGGCTCGCGGAAGTAGCGGTCGATGCCCTCGGCGACGGCGCGCATCAGGCGGCGGCGGCTGGAGGCGTCGCCCAGCGAGCGTTCGTCGTCGGGATTGGTGATGAAGCCCATCTCCAGCAGGACGGCGGGCACGTCGGGGGCCAGAAGTACGGCCAGACCGGCGTCGCGATGGCTGCGGCGCAGCAGCGGCAGGTCGGCGGCCTCCATATGGGTCAGCAGGACGCGGGCGAACTGGGCCGACCGGTTCTGGGTGGCGCGCTGGGTCATGTCCAGCAGGATGCGGTCGACCGAGGGGTCGCGGCCCGGCAGGTGAAGGTCGCGGTGCCAGTTGTCGCTGCGGGTGACCTCGCGCACGGCCCGGCTCGCCCCCTGTTCGGACAGGGTATAGACCGAGGCCCCGCGCGTGGCCGGGTCGGACCCGGCGTCGGCGTGCAGGGAGATAAAGAGGTCGGCGTCGGCCCGGCGCGCGATCCGCACGCGCTGATACAGGTCGACATAGGTGTCGTTGGTGCGGGTCAGGACCACGCGGTAGCGGCCCGTGGCCTCCAGCTCGGCCTTCAGGGCCAGGGCGGCGGCGAGAGTCAGTTCGCTCTCATGGCGGTTGGCGCCCGAGGCGCCCGGGTCGTGACCGCCGTGGCCGGCGTCGATGACCACCAGAGGCTTCTCGGCGCGACGGGTCTCCGGACGGGGAGCCTGACGCGCGGTTCCCGGACGCGGGCCGTTGGCGACGGCGCCGCCCGTGCGGTTCGCGGCGACCGGACCGGTGGCGCGCAGGTCGATGACATAGCGATAGTTCGAGACCCCGTCGCCGGGCGGCAGCAGGAAGCGGCGTTCGATCTGGGCGTTGCGCGCCAGGGCCAGCTCGACGCGCGAGGCCGTTCCGACCGGATTGACCGTGAAGGCGTTGACGAGGCCCGAACCGTCCCCATTTAGATTGGAGCGCGGGGCCACGCCGCTGAGGGTCAGGACCACCTGGCCGGCCGCGCCGGTCTCGACGACACGGCCCTGGGCCGAGGCGCCGAGGTCGATGACCACGCGGGTCCGCTCTGCGTCTCCGCCGAAGCGCACGCCCAGCACATCGCCGACCGATCCGGCCGCCAGACCGCGTCCGCCGGCGAACAGCACGCCGCAGATGACGACGAAGGCCATCGCCGTCATCGCCCACTCACGCGCGCCCCACCGGGCCATTTGAGACATCCACCGACCGTGCATTCTGACGGACAACCACCTTCTTTGTTGCGGACAGGATGTCAGAAGCCCGTTTGAAATGGGTTAAGCGCGGCGGCTTGAGCGGCGAAAAGTAAAATCGGGACGCGATTTCGAGCCGGCGCTGAAACGATCCGGCGGGAAGCCTTTTCATTCTTGTCCGGGGCGCCTATGCTTTGTCCGCTCGCGAAGCATTCGCACCGGCCGATTTGATCGACCCCGGCGCGTCGAACTCGCCGGCGCTGACTTTCAACCTATCCGAGGATCCGGGGCGACGAGCCCGGGATTCGAAGACCGGGGCCCCTCGCAGCCTTTCTTCTGGCGCGTACGACCCCAGGACCGACTAAACCTCATGGGCCATTTCGCCTGCGCTCCCATCCGGTCTCCGATGACCGTCGTCGAGTTTCTCGACGGGAAGACGCTCGCCCTGGCCTCCAATCCCATTCGGCGAGCCGCCCCAGACCTGAAGGCCAAGGCCACAGGTTCCGGCAGAGCGCGCCAGAGAGACCCCTTCAATGTCAAAGACCATGCTTATCGATGCGGCGCACGCGGAAGAAACCCGCGTCGCCATCGTGGACGGACGCCAGGTTGAGGAATTCGACTTCGAGTCGAAAACCAAGCGCCAGCTCCGCGGCAACATCTATCTCGCCAAGGTTACGCGCGTAGAGCCCAGCCTGCAGGCCGCCTTCGTCGAATACGGCGGCAATCGCCACGGCTTCCTAGCCTTCAACGAAATCCACCCCGACTACTACCAGATTCCCACCGCCGACCGCGAAGCCATCATGGCCGAGGCGAACTCGGACGAGGACGACGCCGACGAGCACGCCCGTGACTCGGACGACGAGTCAGAAGGCGGGATGGCCGAGGAAGAGCGCCTGAAGCGTCGCCTGATGCGCCGCTACAAGATCCAGGACGTCATCCGCCGCCGTCAGATCCTGCTGGTCCAGGTCGTCAAGGACGAGCGCGGCGCCAAGGGCGCGGCCCTGACCACCTGGCTGTCGCTGGCCGGCCGCTACTGCGTGCTGATGCCCAACACCGGCAAGGGCGGCGGCATCTCGCGCAAGATCACCCAGGCCTCGGACCGCAAGCGCCTGAAGGCCGCGGCCGCCGCCCTGGACGTGCCGCGCGGCATGGGGCTGATCATCCGCACGGCCGGCGCCAAGCGCACCAAGGCCGAGATCAAGCGCGACTACGAATATCTGCTGCGCCTGTGGGAAACGATCCGCGAGACGACGCTCGCCTCCAACGCTCCCTCGCTGATCTATGAGGAAGAGAACCTGGTCCGCCGCGCCGTGCGCGACATGTTCGACAAGGATTTCGACGGCATCCAGGTCGAGGGCGTCGAGGGCTTCAAGGAAGCGCGCGACTTCATGCGGGTGCTGATGCCCTCGCAGGCGAAGAAGGTGCACCTTTATCAGGGCTCCAAGCCCCTGTTCGCCGCCAACGGCATCGAGGAGGTCCTGACGGGCATCCACCAGCCGGTGGTGACCCTGAAGTCCGGCGGCTATCTGGTGATCAACCAGACCGAGGCCCTGGTGGCCATCGACGTCAACTCGGGCCGCGCGACCAAGGAACGCAACGTCGAACAGACCGCGTTCAAGACCAACTGCGAGGCCGCCGTCGAGGCCGCCCGGCAGCTGCGCCTGCGCGACCTCGCCGGCCTGGTCGTCATCGACTTCATCGACATGGATGAATCGAAGAACAACCGCACGGTCGAGCGCATCCTGAAGGACGCCCTGTCGGAAGACCGCGCCCGCATCCAGATGGGCAAGATCTCCAGCTTCGGCCTGATGGAAATCAGCCGCCAGCGCCGCCGTCTGGGCGTGCTGGAAGGCGCCACCGAGGTCTGCCCCCACTGCCAGGGCGCCGGCCGCGTCCGCTCGGCGGAATCGGCGGCTCTGATGGTGCTGCGCGCCGTCGATATCGAGGCCGGCAAGAACGGCGCGGGCTCGATCAACCTGCGCGTCTCCACCGCCGTCGCCCTCTACATCCTGAACCACAAGCGCGACTATCTGCAGCATCTGCAGGCGACGCGCGGCCTGGCCGTGATCATCCAGATCGACGACAGCCTGGGTCAGGGCGAGAGCGCCATCGAGCGCACCGAGACCAATGAGGACTTCGTCCCGGCCGAGCCGACCATCGCCCTGGCCGACCTGCTGAACGACGGCTTCGACGACCACGCCTTCGACGACGAAGACGAGGACGACGACGAAATCATCGACGACGAGGACGAGGACGACCTCGAGCGCGAAGACACCGACGACGACGAGCCGCGCACGCGTCTGGAGGTCGAGAACCGCGGCGGTCGCGGCCGCAAGCGCCGTCGGGGCGGGCGTCGCGACGAGGAAGCCTCGGCCGCTTCGTCGGACGACGCCCCTGCCCTGTCGGATGACGACGATGACGACAGCGAGGGCGGCCGCCGTCGCCGCCGCGGCCGTCGCGGCGGTCGCCGGGTCCGCGAGGACGGCGACGCCTCGGGCGCCGGCGCCTTCTTCTGGGTGCGCGGCCGCACGCCGTCGCTGGACGACCCCTATGTCTGGTTCGACCCCATCAACCCCGAGCCCCGCGCCCCCCGCGCCCCGGCCGTCGCTGAAGGCGTGGCGTCCGACGTGGAGGAACGCGTCGGCGAACGCCCCGACGGCGAAGCCGGCGGCGAGCGCGAGGGCCGTTCGCGGCGCCGTCGTCGCGGCCGGGGTCGCGGTGGCGATCGCGGCCTGACCCACGAGGTCAAGGTCGAAGCCCGCGCCACCAACGAAGGCATGCCCGCCGACGGCTCGCCCGACACCCCGATGGCGGTGATGGTCGAAAGCGACGCTCCCGAGGCCCAGGCCCCGGTGGTTCCCGCCGAGCCCCAGCGTCGCCGCGTCCGCCGCAAGACGGCTGCGGCTGAAGCGGTCGTCGAGCCGAACGAGGTCGAGGCCGTCGGCGAAGCCGTCGAACTGGACGTGACCCCGCAGGAGGCCGTCGAGGAACGCGCCGAGGTCGAGGCCCTGATCGCCGAGCCGGAGCCGGAGACGACGCCCGTCCCCACCCCGGCCGTGATCGCCGAGCCCGTCGAAGCGCCCAGGCCCGAGGCCGATCTGTCGGAGATCATCGCCAACGATCCGAACCAGATCGCGGCCCCGCCCGAGAAGCCCAAGCGCGGATGGTGGCGCCGCTGAGGCGCAGGGCCTAGATGAGAGGCATGGAGCGCGACAGCCGCAAAACGGACACCGATCCCGGCGACCGTCGCGCTCCGGTCCAGAAATGGGCCAGCCCAGCCATCCGGCCCGCCTGCGCGGCCACGGGGGAGCTTATCGTGAACCGCCTTGCCCGCGTCGCTTCCGCCTTTCGGCCCTCGAACAAGAAGGGCTTGTCACGTCTGATGGCGGCCGCCACGGCCGCCGCCTTCGTCTTCAGCGTCGCCGGCCCCGCCTCGGCCCAGAGCGCCATCCGCGACACTGAAATCGAGGGCATCGTCCGAGGCTGGGCCGATCCGGTCTTCACGGCCATGGGGCTGAACCCCGACGAGGTCGAGGTCCTGCTGATCAATGACCCCAGCCTGAACGCCTTTGCCCTGAAGGGGCGGATCATGGGCATCAACACCGGCCTGATCGAACAGACCCGCACGCCCAACGAGCTTCTGGGCGTGATGGCGCACGAGGCCGGGCACATCAAGAACCGCCACCTGTTGCGCGACGGCGTCCAGAATGCGGGCATGCAGCCCTTCCTGATGACCATGGCCCTGGGCGCCCTGGCCGTCGCGGCGGGCCAGCCCGGCGCGGGCGCCATGCTGATGGCCAACAGCCAGTATTTCGGCACCCTCGGCGCCCTGCGCTACATGCAGAGCCAGGAGGGCGAGGCCGACATCTCGGGCGCACGGGCGCTGGAAGCCGCGGGCGAAAGCGGCAAGGGCCTGGTCGACTTCTTCGAGAATTTTCGCGCCCAGGAGGTCTTCTCCGACGCCCGCCGCTATCCCTATTTCCGCAGCCACCCCCTGTCCGGCGAGCGGATCGAGGCCCTGCGCCGCCCGGTCGAGGCCGCCGCCCACTACGGGCATCAGGACAGCCCGGAACGGATGGCCGACCACGCCCTGATCGTGGCCAAGATCCACGCCTTCATGGACCCGCCCAACCAGACCCTGCGTGACTATCCGTCCTCGGCGACCGATTTCCCCAGCCGCTACGCCCGGGCCATCGGCTATTACCGCGACGGCCAGACCGACAAGGCCATCCAGGGCGTCGACGCCCTGCTGGCCGAGAAGCCGACCGATCCGTATCTGTGGGAGCTGAAGGGCCAGATCCTGTTCGAGGACGGCCGTCCGGGCGATTCACTGGCGGCGCACCAGCGCTCGGTGGAGCTCAAGCCCGACGCCCCCCTGCTGCGCATCAACCTGGCGCACGCCCTGATCGAGACCAACGACCCGGCCAATCTGGACCCGGCCATCGACCAGCTGAAGCGGGCCGTGGCGCGCGAGCCGGACAACACCATGGGCTGGCGTCTGCTGTCCCAGGCCTATGCGAGCCAGGGCAAGGAGGGTCAGGCGCGTCTGGCCTCGGCCGAATACTGGTTCGCCGCCGGCGACACCGATCAGGCCACCCAGTTCGCCCTGCGCGCCCGCCCCATGCTGGACCGCAACTCCCCGGAATGGCGCCGCGCCGTGGACATTGTCCTGGCCTCGGGCGCGACCGATCAGGACATCCAGGACCTGGACCGGCGCCAGCAGCGCCGTCAGGGTCCGATCATCGAGCCGCCGGCCTCCGCAGCGACCCTGCCGGCCACCACCCGGCCGACCACCTGACCTTCAAGAACGAGCCTGCATGACCGACAATACCCCCGAGCCCGTCGCGGCGCCCGCTGACACGCCCACGCTGAAGCAACGCTGGATGACCGGCCGCAGCATGCTGGCGCTCGGGGTCTCGGTGGTCGCCCTCGGCTTCGCGGCCGCGCCCTACGTGGTTCCAGGCCTGTTCGGCGCCCAGGTGCGAGCCTATCTGATGACCCACCCCGAGGTGCTGTTCGAGGCCCAGAACGCCTATCAGGTGAAGCAGCAGAACGATCAGGTGGCCCAGGTCAACGCCGCCGCCGCCGCCCATCCCGGCGCCCTGCGCGCCGCGCCCGGCGAGCCCGCCTTCGGCCCCGCCGACGCCAAGGTGACGGTGGTCCAGTTCTTCGACTACCAATGCCCCTACTGCAAGGCGATGGCCCCGGACTTCCTGCGGCTGATCCAGGCCAATCCGGACGTGCGCTTCATCTTCAAGGAATGGCCGATCCTCGATCACGACGGTCAGATCACCTCGCGCTACGCCGCCCAGGCGGCGCTCGCCGCCCACGCCCAGGGCAAGTATCTGGCCGTGCACCAGGCCCTGATGGCCGAACGCGCCCTGACGCCGGAAGCCGTCGACAAGGTTCTGGCCGCCAATGGCGTGACCGGCCCGGTCGGCGGGCCCGAGGCCGCCCGCCTCGTCACCAATGTGCGCGTCGACGCCATGGGCCTGGGCATTCAAGGCACCCCGACCCTGTTCATCAACGGCAAGATGTCCCCGACCCACGACCCGGCGGGGCTGGCCCAGATCATCAACGCCGAGAAGGCGAAGTAGGCCTCTCTACGCCAACGCCAGATACATCCGGCCGCCGATCCACTGGGCGCGGGACTGGCCGAGCGCCGCATCCATGGCGGCGGCATTCCCCAGCGCCTTCTCGGCCTCGGCGAGGACGAAGTAGCTGTAGGGGTCGGCGGGCCAGTCCCTGAGCAGGTCCTCGATCTTCGCCTTGGCCCCGGCGGCGTCGCCGTTGGCCAGCATGGCGGCGGCGAGGCTGCGGCGGGTCGGATACCAGATGGCGGGCGGGTCGCCGCCCTCGTCGTCCTGGGCCTGGATGGCGGCGGCGCGGGTGAAGGCGGCGATGGCGGCGGGATGGTCGCCCGTGATCATGGCCGCACGGCCCTCCAGCACCCGCTGGAACAGCTCGATGAAGTCCCGTGCCTCCTTGGCCTGGGGCGCGCCGTCGGGGATCGCGCCGCGCAGTTCGGCGATGGCGGCGGCCTCGACCGTGACGGCCTCGGCATCACCCCGGCGCGCGGCGGCCTCGCCCCGGGCGTAGCGCCAGCTCATGCGCAACAGCGGATTGGTCGCCGGCGGCTCCTTCAGGGCCGCGACCGCCTCCTGAGAGCCGAACCGGCCGTAGAGGGCATAGGCGTCATTGGCCATGATCTGGCGCCAGGCATTGGTCGCCGGAATATCGGGATAGGTCGCCAGATAGCCGTCGGCGAGGGCCAGCCCCTCCTCCGCCCCGCCGGCCATCAGGGCGCCGCCCATGCCGAAATGCAGGTTGTGGCCATGCAGGGGCATGCCGCCCGCGATCCCGCCCGGACGCGGCGCGATCTCCTCATAGCGCTTGTCCAGCGCCACGGCGTTCACATTGGCCCGCATGGCGTCGATGTAGCGGCCGACGCGGTAGTAGGTGTGCGACGGCATATGGACCAGATGGCTGGCGTGCGGGGCCAGCAGGGCCAGCTTCTCGCCATAGGGAATGGCCTTGTGCGGGTCGGCCGACCATTCGGTCATGTGGATGTAGAGGTGGATATTGCCCGGATCGTCGGGTTTGACCGCCAGGGCGTGCTCCAGGATCTCCATGGTGCGGGTGGTCGCCGGATAGGCCGCCGTGCCGTCCTTTTTCCAGGGGTCGTCGTCGATGCTCAGCATCCAGGCGTCGGCGGTGATGGCGGCGATGGCGATGTCGTCGGGATGGGCGCGGGCGATCCGGTCCATGCCGCGCGCGAACCGCGTCGCGCGGGTGGCCTTGCGGCCCGAATAGCGCTGGATCAGGGCGTCGATCATCTGCTTCTGCATCGGCGAGGCGTCGCGGGCCAGCCGCCGGGCCTCGCGCGCCGCCGTCAGGGCCGCGGCGATCGACTCATCGTCATTGCCGCCGCCGTTGAGGTTGGGGCCGAGCGCCCAGGCCTCGCCCCAGGCGCACATGCCGCAGTTCGGGTCGATGCTGCGGGCCTTGCGGAAGGCGCGGACGGCCTCGGTGTGTTCGAAGGCCCAGCGCAGGCGGACGCCCTGGTTGAACCAGACCTGGGCCTCGGGGGTGGCGTCGACGGCGTAGCCCTCGTCCCCGAAGCCGTCGACCAGCACCATGTCGGCGACCGGCGCCGTGGTCATGGCCGAGCCGACCTTGCCGCATTGGGGGGCGTTGTCGATGGTGTCCAGCATCGCCTTGTCGGCGGTCGCGTCGGCGACGGCGGCGGGCCCGATCAGGGCCAGGGTCGCCACCGTGAAAGCCAGAAGTTTCAAACGCATCGTCGTTTCCCCGAACAGCCGGGGCTACCCTGACGGAAAAACGACGTCAGGCCAATGCGGCGTTTGTAGTCAGATCAGACCCGCGAGCGGCGACGACGGGTCGGCGTACATGCGGCGCGGCATGCGGCCGGCCAGATAGCCCTGACGCCCGGCGATGACGGCGTGCTTCATGGCGCTGGCCATCAGGATCGGATCCTTCGCCCCGGCGATGGCGGTGTTCATCAGGACGGCGTCGCAGCCCAGCTCCATGGCCAGGACGGCGTCGGACGGCGTGCCCACGCCCGCGTCGACCAGAACCGGCACCTTGGCCTGTTCGACAATCAGCCGGACGTTGACGGCGTTCTGAAGGCCCAGACCCGAGCCGATCGGGGCGGCGGCGGGCATGATGGCGGCGGCGCCGGCCTCCTCCAGCCGCTGGGCCATGACCACGTCGTCGGTGCAGTAGACCATGACGTCGAAGCCGTCCTTGACCAGCATATCGAGCGCCCGGAGGGTCTCGACCATGTCGGGATAGAGATGGGCGGTGTTGGACAGCACCTCCAGCTTGACCAGGTTCCAGCCGCCGGCCTCGCGCGCCAGACGCAGGGTCCGCACAGCATCCTCGCCGGTGAAGCAGCCGGCGGTATTGGGCAGGAAGGTGAAGCGGTCCGGCTTCACATAGTCGACCAGCATCGGCTGGGACGGATCCGACAGGTTCACCCGGCGCAGGGCCACGGTGACGATCTCGGCCCCCGCAGCCTCGGCGGCGGCGGCGTTCTGGGCGTAGTCGGCGTATTTGCCCGTGCCCACGATCAGCCGCGAGGAGAAGGTGCGGCCGGCGACGGTCCAGGAATCGGCGGCGGGAGAAGCGATCTCGGTCATGGCCGGTTCCCTACGCCTTCACGCCCACGGAAGGAACAGCTCAGCCGTCAGAAGTCGTCAGGGCCCCCGCGCCCAATTCGGCCACGATCGGGCGGCGATCTGGAGAACGTCGATCCACCGATGGGGAGCCCCGCCATGTCGAACCGCAAGATGTCGAACCGCAAAGTCCTGACCGGCGTCGCGCTCGCCGCCCTGACCCTGATGGCGGGCTGCGCCCCCGGCGTGGAAGGCGTGCCCGGCCCGCCTCCAGCCGCCATGGCTCCGTCGGCGCCGCCTCCCCCAGCGCCGCCTCCCCCGCCGCCGCCTGTCGCAGCGCCGGCCCCGCCCGCCATGGTCGGCGAGGTGGCCGTCACGGGGTCGCGGATCCCGGGCTCGGCGGCCGACCTCGCTCCCGTACCCGTCAGCCCCGACCGCCCGCAAACGCAATCGCAAGCGGGCATCCTGACGGCGGGCGACTACGACGACCTGCTCAATCCCCAGGCCTACGCCCGCTATGTCGGTTCGAAGGCCCAGCAGTTCGCGGCCCTGCCCTATGTCGACACCCGGGCGGCCATCACGGTCACGATCACGGACGCCGACGGCCGTCCCAGGCCCTTCGTTCCGGTTCGCATCAGCCGTCCGCAGGGCGGGACGCTGGAGCTGGAGACCCTGGCCAATGGCAGCGTGGTGCTCTTCCCCGCGCTGGACGGCCTTGGCCGCACGGCGGAGATCACCGTGCCCGGTCCGCGCGGCCAGACGACCCGCCGGACCCTCAGCGTCGGTTCGGATCGGCGTCTGGAGATCGCCCTGCCCGGCGCCCCGGCGGCGGTCCGCGCCATGGACCTGATGCTGGTCATCGACGCCACGGGCAGCATGGGCGACGAGATCGACTATCTGAAGGTCGAACTCGACAGCATCGTCACCGCCCTGAAGGACCGCCACCCGGGACTGGACCTCCGGCTGGGCCTGATCGTCTATCGCGACATCGGCGACGAATATGTGGTTCGCCAGTACGCCTTCACCGGCAATACGGAGGCCGTCCAGACCCTGCTGTCCAAACAGTCGGCGGGCGGCGGTGGCGACTATCCCGAGGCGGTCGATCAGGCGATGGCCGCGGCTGTGGGCGCGTCATGGCGCGACAATGCGGCCAAGGCCCTGGTCCTGGTCGCCGACGCCCCGCCCCACGACCAGCACATCGGCGCCACCTGGGCCACCACCCTTCAGGCGCGCGAGAAACGCATCCAGATCGTGCCGGTGGCGGCCAGCGGCGTGGCCGAGAAGGCCGAGTTCGTCATGCGCGCCATGGCCGCCGTGACCCAGAGCCGCTACCTGTTCCTGACCGACGACAGCGGGGTGGGCAATCCGCACGCCGCGCCCGAGGTCAAATGCTACGTCGTCACGCGACTGGACGCCCTGCTGCGCCGGGTGCTGGACGGCATCGTCTCCGGCCGAAGGATCGAGCCCGAGAGCAATGAGATCATCCGCCGCGTGGGCGACTACGACGACGGCGTCTGCGAGCCTCGCTGAGGCGCCGGCCCGGGTGACCGGCCCGCGGGGCGCTGCCGGTCACCCGCCCCCGACGAAGATCACCATCTCAATGCGATCGCCCTCGTCGAGGGCGGTTTCGGCGTGCAGGGAGCGGGGGACGATCTCGAGATTGCGCTCGACGGCGACCTTGCGCGGGTCCAGACCCAGTTCTCCGACGAGATCCAGAATCGTCCGGGCGGAGACTTCTTTCGTATCTCCGTTGACTTGAATGCGCATACCGCTACGTCAGCCTTTCGCGCGGGTCGCTTTGACCTGCGCCGTCAGTCAGTTAAAAGGCCGCCCGATTCATGGGCGTTCCCGCGCCCGGAGCCTCACCGCAGGTAATGCCCGAAACGCCCGTCATCTACGTCCTGAACGGTCCCAATCTCAACCTCCTCGGGGTGCGTGAGCCGGATATCTATGGATACGAGACCCTCGCGGACGTTCAGGGGCTCTGTGAAAAGGCCGCGGGCGACGCGAAGATCGTCTTCCGCCAGTCCAATCACGAAGGCCAGCTGATCGACTGGGTCCACGAGGCCCGCACCGAAGGCTCGGCCGTGGTCATCAATCCGGCCGGTTACGGCCACACCTCCGTGGCCTTGCTGGATGCGCTGAAAGCCCTGTCGATCCCGGTGATCGAATGTCACCTGTCCAACCCGGCGTCCCGCGAGGAATTCCGGCACAAGACCTATGTTTCGCTGGTTGCGACCGGCGTCGTCGCGGGCTTCGGCCCGCAAAGTTACGAACTGGCCGTCAAGGCCGCGGTGAAGCTCGTTGCGGAACGCGCAGCGGCCGCCGCCCGTTCGTCCTGAGATCAAGAAGAAGGCTCGAGAGAACCCATGGCCGATCCGAAATCGTCCCCTGCCAAGCTCAAGAACGACGTCGAGATCGACGCGACCCTGGTCCGCCAGCTCGCCGACATCCTGAACGACACCTCCCTTACGGAGATCGAGGTCGAGCGCGGCGAGCTGCGCATCCGCGTGGCGCGTGAGGTCGTCTCCGCCCCCGTGATGCAATACGCCGCCGCCCCGGCCGCCGTCGCCGCTCCGGCCCCGGCCGCCGCCGCCGCCCCGGCCGCTCCCGCCGCCAGGGCCGGCGAGACGGTGAAGTCGCCGATGGTCGGCACCGCCTATCTGCAGGCCTCGCCCGAGGCGCCGCCGTTCGTCCAGCCGGGCGACAAGGTCAAGAAGGGCCAGACCCTGGTCATCGTCGAGGCGATGAAGACCATGAACCCCATCCAGGCTCCGCGCGACGGCGTGGTCGCCGAAATCCTGGTCGGCGACGCCCAGCCCGTCGAATACGGCGAACCCCTCGTCCTGCTCGAGGCGTAAGCCATGTTCACCAAAGTCCTGATCGCCAATCGCGGCGAAATCGCCCTGCGTATCCACCGGGCGTGCAAGGAGATGGGCATTTCCACCGTCGCCGTGCACTCGGAAGCCGACCGCGGCGCCATGTGGGTGCGGCTGGCCGACGAAAGCGTCTGCATCGGCCCGGCCCCGGCGGCCAAGAGCTATCTGAACATCCCCTCGATCATCGCGGCGGCCGAGATCACGGGCGCCCAGGCGATCCACCCGGGCTATGGCTTCCTGTCCGAAAACGCCCGCTTCGCCGAGATCGTCGAAGCCCACGGCATGACCTTCATCGGACCCAAGCCGGACCACATCCGGGTCATGGGCGACAAGATCAGCGCCAAACAGACCGTCAAGGACGCCGGCATCCCGGTCGTCCCCGGCTCTGACGGCGAGGTCGAGACCGTCGAGGCCGCCATCGAGGCGGCGAAGACCATCGGCTTCCCCCTGATCGTCAAGGCGGCCGCCGGCGGCGGCGGACGCGGCATGAAGGTCGCGCTCACCGCAGACGATCTGGTCGAGGCGGTCCAGACCGCCCAGACCGAGGCCAAGGCGGCCTTCGGCAACGGCGCGGTCTACATGGAGCGCTACCTCCAGAAGCCGCGCCACATCGAGATCCAGGTCGTCGCCGACAGCCACGGCAACGTCGTCCACCTGGGCGAGCGCGACTGCTCGCTGCAGCGCCGTCACCAGAAGGTGCTGGAAGAGGCCCCCTCGCCCGCCCTGTCGGCGGCCCAGCGCACCGAAATCGGCAAGACGGTCAACAAGGCCATCGCCGCCATCGGCTATCTGGGCGTCGGCACCATCGAGTTCCTGTGGGAGGACGGCGAGTTCTTCTTCATCGAGATGAACACCCGCCTGCAGGTCGAACACCCGGTCACCGAAGCCATCACCGGCGTCGATCTGGTGCGCGAACAGATCCGCATCGCCGCGGGCCTGCCGCTGTCCTTCACCCAGGAAGACATCCATTTCGAGGGCCACGCCATCGAGGTGCGGATCAACGCCGAGAACTCGGAAACCTTCACCCCGTCGCCGGGCGCCATCACCGACTTCCACGCCCCCGGCGGCCTGGGCGTGCGGCTGGATAGCGCCATCTACGCCGGCTATTCGATCCCGCCCTACTACGACAGCCTGATCGGCAAGCTGATCGTGCACGGGCGCGACCGGGCCGAGTGCGTGGCGCGGCTGAAGCGGAGCCTGGGCGAGATCGTGGTCGGCGGTGTCGACACGACCATCCCCCTGTTCCAGCGCCTTCTGGCCGAGCCCGACATCCTCAGTGGCGACTACGACATCCACTGGCTGGAGAAGTGGGCCGCCAAACGGACCCCGGCAGCCTGAGCGACCCGGGCTTCAGCGCCAGTCCCTTCGGCGGCTTCGGCCCCGAAGAGCTGCTGAACTGCTATGCGACGGGCGTCTTCCCCATGGGCGAGGCGCGCGACGATCCGCGTATCTTCCTGGTCGAACCGGACCAGCGGGGCGTCGTCCCGCTGGACGGCTTCCACATCCCGACGCGGCTGAAGCGGACGGTGCGGGGCGAGCCGTTCGAGGTGCGCGTCTCCACCGCCTTCGACGCCGTGCTGGACGCCTGCGCGGCTCCGGCGCCGGGGCGTGAGGACACCTGGATCAACGGCCCGATCCGACGCCTCTATCTGGCGCTCCAGGCCATGGGCCACGCCCATTCCATCGAATGCTGGAAAGACGAGCGGCTGGTCGGGGGCCTGTACGGCGTCACCCTCGGCGGCGCCTTCTTCGGCGAGAGCATGTTCAGCCGCGAGCGGGACGCCTCAAAGGTCGCCCTGGTGCATCTGGTGGCGCGGCTGAAACGCGGCGGCTGGCGGCTTCTGGACGCCCAGTTCCTGACCGAGCACCTCAGCCAGTTCGGGGCGGTGGAAACGCCGCAGGGCGCCTATCTGAAACTGCTGAAGGCGGCGCGGCCGCTGCGGCCCAATCCCAGGGCGCTGTTCGAGCCGATGACCGGAGAGGCGGCGGTCTTCTACGCCTTGCAGCCCACGACCCAGGCGTCATAGATCGGGTGCTGCAGCCCGTTGATCCCGGGCGTCGAGGCGAACATCCAGCCGCGAAAGATCTGGCGCGGCTCGGTCGCCTTGGCCGTGCCCTTGGGCTGGAGGCTGATGTCCAGATAGGCGATGGCGTCCGAGACCTGTTCGTTGTCGGCCGAGACCTCGCAGGCGCGGGCGGTGAAGATCAGGCTGTCGTTGAAACGCACGGGACGGCCGCCGACCACGACCTCGAACCGCATGCGGTCGGCGGTGATCTTGTCGATCGCCTCGACGATCGCCACGCGGCGGCGCTGGCGCGGCAGGGGCGTGTCGGCTTCCTGGATCTTCTCGTCGGCGGGAACCGCATCCTCGGGCTTGGCGGCCGAGGCGTCCGGGACCGTCTCCTGCGGCGCGCCGGCGGTCATGTCGACCGGGGTGGTCGGGACGATGGCGACCGGGGCGTTGGGCGCGGGCACGCCGGCGGGGGCCGTTTCGACCGGCGGGGCGTTCCTGAGGATGTCGCCGACCGGGTCGTTCGACGGACGCGCATCCTGGGGCGGGCTGTTCTGCAGCCCTCCGGCGACAACGACGCCCCCCGCCCCGACGATGGTCAGGGCGGCGACAGCGACGCCGATGAGCCGGGCGCGGGTCATTATTCGGGCTTCCAGGCTTCGTAGTCGCCGGTGGCGGCCGGGCGCACGCCCTCCGCGGCCAGCGAACCGGGCGGACGCCAGGCCAGGGGCGTGCCGGTCAGGTTGGGCTGGTGGTCCAGCTCCCACGAACGGCGCTTCAGCGGCTCGGCGGTCGGCGGCTCGTCGAAAGTGTAGTGCAGCCAGCCGTGCCAGTCGGGCGAGACCTTCGAGGCCTCGGCATAGCCGTTGTAGATGACCCAGCGGCGCTTGCGGCCGTCATAGCTCTTGTTGTCGCGGCTCTCGTAGTAGCGGTTGCCCATCTCGTCCGTGCCGATCAGGTTCGCCCGCTTGGCGATCGTGAACATCGTGCCGATGGTGGCGCCGTTCCACCATGTGAAAATCTGAGCAAGCACTGAGTGGGAATCCCGTCGAATCCGTCGCGCCGGGCGGTCCGGCGACGTTCCTGCGATCATAGAAACCGGGAGGCCCCACGTCCAGCACGACGGGCGTTTCGTCGCGATCAACATCTTGGGGGTAACCCCTGCCCGGCCCGCAACATCTATTGATGGCTGTGTCCTGCCTGCCTAGTCTGGGAGAACCTTTCGGCGGAAAGAGTCCCGCATGCGCTTCGCCTCCCGCTTCATCGAGCCCGCGAGCCTGATCGCGACCGGCCCCCGCTGGGTCGAGCGCAGCGATTCGGTGGTCGAGATGATCGCGCCGGACGGCTGGTCCGACGCCCGGGTCGAGGCCTGGATGGACTGGGCCGACGGCCTGCCCCAGGACCTGCCCACCGGCATGGCGGCGGACACGGTCGCGCTCGGTCTTGAGGTGCTCGGCGGCCGGATTTCGGGCTGGGCCGCGCGGCTGGCCGTCTGGGGCCGGTCGACGGGGGTCTTCGCCGGGGCCGCCGACGCCCGCACCTTCGCCGAGGAACTGACCGCCAGTGTCCTGCTGGGCCTCGCCGCACCCGCCCGGAGCCTGAAGGACGGGGTGCGCCTGCCCGCCAGCATCGGCGCCCCGCCCGCCGCGACGGTTCTCGATCTGGAAGAGGCCTCGGACCTCAAGACCCTGAGCACGGCGCTGGACGCCCGTCGCGCCGCCAAACTGGCCGAGAGCGCCGCTGAGGCCGCCGCCCGCGCCCTGGCGGCCGTCGGCGACGCCGTGGACCGTTGCGAAGGCCCACGCGGCGACTGCGGCGATCCGGCCCGCAATCCCGCCCTGGCCCGCGCCGCCGCCGCCGCGCGCCGCGCCGGGGCCAGCGACCTCGACATCCTGCGCGCCATCGACGGCGAGCGGATCGTCATCGACTTCCCGCCCCTGCCCGCCGAGCGCATCGTCGCCGTGGCGGACCGCGAACCCTTCGTCGCCGCCGGGGCCGCCCAGTCAGCCGCAGCCCGCGCGGCCCTGACCGGCGACCTGATCCTGACCTTCGACGCCGCCGACGCCCGGGCCGTGGCGGACCAGCCGCTGGCCGCCGCCTGCGCCCTGAACCTGCCCGCCGTCGCGGCGCTCGGCGATTTCGCCCCCGCTCTGGAGGCCCTGACCCGGTTGTGGACCACGGCGCTGGAGATCGAGCTGACCTCCGGCTTCTCCGCCACCGTCGATCAGGCGCGTCGGCGTCAGGCGGTGCGGCCCGTCGCACTGGGCCTGTCCGGCGCGGCCGAATGGCTACTGGGCCAGGGGCTTGTTCCCGACGAGGCCGGCCAGGCGGCGCTGGCGGCCGTAGCGGGCGTGGTCGCGGCCAGCGCGGCCCTGACCGCCTGCGAACTGACCGAGGCGCTCGGCCCCTGCCCCGAGGGTCCCGCTTTGGCCGGAGAGGCGCTGGATGCCTTGCAACGCCGTCAGGGCCTGCTGGCCGCCTCCGACGCCCGCCAGTCGACGCCTTTGGCCGCCCATGCGGCGAAGCTGACCGCCGCCGCCCGCAAGGCGATGAAGCGCGACGGCCGCCGCCACGGCTCCATCTCCCTGCTGGTCGACGACGCCGAACTGGGTCTGAGGCTGGGCTCGCCCGCCTTCGCCCACGCCACCCTGTTCGAGACCGCCGACGGCGCCGTGGAACGCCACCTGTCGCCCGCCCTGATCGCCGCCATGGACGAGACGGACGCCGCCGCCGCCGAGCGCCGTCTGCTGGGCCGACGCACCCTCGTCGAGGCTCCCGGCATGGACCACGAGGTCCTGCGCGGCCTCGGCTTCACCGACGCCGAGCTGGAGTCGGTCGAGATCGCCCTGGCCCAGGTCGGGCGGCTGGAGGACGCCTTCGGGCCTCTGGTGCTGGATCCCGGCTATGTCCGCGATGTCCTGGGCATCGAGGGCGCCGGGCCGCTGCTGCCGCGCCTGGGTCTGTCCGCCGAGGCTCTGGCGGCCGCCGAGGCCTATGCCCTGGGCCACGCCGATCTGGCCCGCTGGGCCGAGGCGCCCGCCGCCCTCGTCGAAACCCTGAACCGCGCGCCGGCGGAGATCGAACGCGATCTGCGCCGCGCGATCGAGCCGTTCAGCGACGCGCCCGACGTCACGCCCGAGGCCGTCAGCTGGCGCGCCACCGCCGCCGAGGCCACGGCGCTTCTGGCCACGGCCGCGAGCGAGGGCCGCCGCGCGATCCGCCTGCTGCCCGACGCCGCCCCGTCGGCTCCCCTGCTCGACCTGCCCGAGCTCGACGCCGCCCCGCGTCGCCCGGAGGCCACCGCCGAAGCCCCGCCGACCGAGAAGATCGTCGAGCGGGTGGTCGAGCGCGACCGCACCCGCCGCAAACTGCCCGACCGCCGCAAGGGCTATATCCAGAAGGCGGCCGTCGGGGGGCACAAGGTCTATATCCACACCGGCGAATACGACGACGGCGAGCTGGGCGAGATCTTCATCGACATGCACAAGGAAGGCGCCGCTTTCCGCAGTCTGATGAACAACTTCGCCATCGCGATTTCCATCGGACTTCAATACGGGGTGCCGCTGGACGAGTTCGTGGACGCCTTCGTCTTCACCCGCTTCGAGCCCGCCGGACGGGTCACGGGCAACGACCGCGTCGGCTCGGCGACCTCGATCCTCGACTACATCTTCCGCGAGCTGGGCGTGTCGTATCTTGACCGGACGGAGCTGGCCAACGCCGACGCCGAGCCGCTGGACGCCGATGGTCTGGGGGCGGGCAAGGCTGACGAGCTGGTCCCTGCGGCCCACTTCATCTCCAAGGGCTTCGCCCGGGGCGCAGCGCCCGACAATCTGGTGGTCCTGCCCTTCGGCAAGCGCGAGCCGGAACAGCGCGTCGTCCCGGTCGCCAACGCCGACGCCTGCCCGGCCTGCGGCGACTTCACCCTGCAGCAACGCGGCGCCGTCCGGGTCTGCGACAGCTGCGGCGCGGCGGAATCGAAGAAGGGATGAAGCCGGGCGAAGGCTTCTACGACCAGGTCGCACGGATACTGGGCCGCCCGTTCCCGAACGCGATCGACTATCTGCTACGGATACTCTGGTGGCCCCTGTTCCTTCTCGGCATGGCCTCGCTCTGGCCGCCGACCTATCCCTTCGTTGAGAGATGGCTCGCGGGTCATGGCGTTGATGTCGTCCTGCCTCCGGGCCGGATGGTGATTCCGGCCATGGCGCTGCTGACCGTCTTCCTGCTGGGACACGCCGAACTGATCCGGCGCCGCACCACGCTGGCGGCCAACGGCGCAGGCCACGGATCGTAAACACCTCTGCGGTATGGGTCTTCAAAGATCACAGCGCCGGCCTCGCCGGACCGGAGCCTGTCCGTGAAGAAAGCCCTCGTCCTGATCGCCGCCGTCGCGGCCGTCGCTACCCCTGTCCTGGCCCAGAACGCCGGCCAGATCGCCAGCGTCCGCGCCGGGCACGACTGCCGCGGCTGCAACCTGTTCCAGGGCGATTTCTCCAACTTCGAGAAGCGCGGGCTGAACCTGACAGGCTCGCGCCTGCGTCAGGCCGACTTCAGCCTGGCGGTCATGAACCGCACCCGCTTCGCCAACACCGACTTGCGCGACGTCGAGGCCTATGGGGCGGTCTTCTCCAGCTCCAGCTTCTCGGGCGCCAACCTGACCAACGCCAGTTTCGTCGGCGCCTATCTCGAAGGTTCGTCCTTCGCGGGCGCGACCCTGACCGGCGCCAACTTCTCCGGGGCTCAACTGACGCGCGCCACCGGATTGACCCAGCGCCAACTCAACCAGGCCTGCGGCGACGAAGCCACCGTCCTGCCCGGCGGCCTGCATATTCCCGCCTGCTGAGCGGCCCGACTGTTACCGCGATTTAAGTAGGCTTTCAGGGGCTTCGGCGTCATTGAGGCGATGTGAAACAGTTCGCCGCACAAATCCGTAACGCCTCCGCCGCCGTCCTCGGGCTGGCGCTCGTCGCGGGCGCTTCCCAGGCCGCCGCCGAGGTTCGCTTCAGCCTTCAGGAAGGCGGGGCCTCCCGCTCCATCACCCTGGGCGGATCCTGCAATCGTTGCGAGCTGTCGGGCCGGAACCTGTCGGGCGCGACCCTGAGCGGCGCGACCTTCATGAGCGCGACCCTGGTCGGCGCCAATCTGCGCGGCGCCGAATTGGCGGGCGGCAACTTCACCAACAGCGACTTCAGCCGCGCCAATCTGACGGGCGCCGAGATGAACGGCGCCAACTTCACCTCGGCGGTCTTCGTCGATGTGACGATGAACGGCGCCGAGGCCTCCGGAGCTGTCTTCACCAACGCCAATATGGCCCGCGTCGACCTGACCGGCGCCGAGCTGAGCGCCGTCAACATGAACTCGACGGTGTTGCAGGACGCCCGTCTGACCGGGGCCGAGATGTTCGGCGCCAACCTGGCCAACGTCAACGCCCGCAACGCCTCGTTCTCGCACGCCGAGATGCAGGCCTCGAACATGACCTCCGGTGACTTCTCGGGCGCCAACTTCTCGGGCGCCAGCCTGGACAACGCCCGCTTCCGGAACGGCAACTTCAACCGCGCCAACTTCTCGGGCGCCTCACTGCGGCGGACCGACATTCGCGGCGTCGACCTGTCGCGCGCCGTCGGTCTGACTCAGGATCAGGTCTCCCAGGCCTGCGCCGACGAGACGACCCGCCTGCCGCGCGGCCTGCAGATCGGGAGCTGCCGCAGCCGGACGATCATCCGGGTGGCGCCGCCGGTTCCGCCGCGCCCGCCCGCGGTCCCCACGCCGCCCGTCCGCCACTACGCCTCCAACGACTGAGGCGGCGACCTCCCGACAGCAAAAAGGCGGCCTCGATGGGCCGCCTTTTCTCTTTCGTGACAAGACCTTCCGATCAGACCTTGATCGGGACCGCCGTGCGGATGTGGACGTCCTTCAGTTGACGCTCCTGCGCCTCGGTCGGGGCGTTCATCAGCAGATCCTCGCCCTGCTGGTTCAGCGGGAAGGCGATGACCTCGCGGATGGCGGTCTCACCGGCCAGCAGCATGACGATGCGGTCGATGCCGGGCGCCAGACCACCGTGCGGCGGGGCGCCGTAGCGGAAGGCGTTCAGCATGCCGCCGAACTGGTCCTCGACCACCGAGCTGTCATAGCCCGCGATGTTGAAGGCCTTGAGCATGATCTCGGCCTTGTGGTTCCGGATCGCGCCCGAGCACAGCTCATAGCCGTTGCAGACGATGTCGTACTGATAGGCGCGGATGGTCAGGGGATCCTGGGTCTCCAGGGCTTCCAGACCGCCCTGCGGCATCGAGAAGGGGTTGTGCGAGAAGTCGACCTTCTTCTCTTCCTCGGACCACTCGAACATCGGGAAGTCGACGATCCAGCAGAACTTGAACTGGTCTTCGGCGACCAGCTTCAGCTCCGTGCCGACGCGCGTACGGGCCAGACCCGCGAACTTGGCGAAGGCGGTCGGCAGGCCGGCGACGAAGAAGGCGGCGTCGCCCTTTCCGAGGCCCAGCGAGGCCATCAGGGCCTCGGTCGGCTCCTGACCCAGGTTCTTGGCGATGGGGCCGCCCCAGGCGTTCTGGTCGTCCGACCAGAAGATATAGCCGAGGCCCGGCTGGCCTTCCCCTTGCGCCCACGAGTTCATGCGGTCGCAGAAGGCGCGGCTGCCGCCGGTCGGCGCCGGGATGGCCCAGACGGCGTTCTTGTCGTCGGCGCCCAGGATCTTGGCGAACAGGCCGAAGCCGCCGTCGCGGAAGTGGTCGGAGACGACCTGCATCTTGATCGGGTTGCGGGTGTCCGGCTTGTCGGTGCCGTACCAGGCCATCGACTGGGCGAAGGTCAGGCGTTCGAAGCCGGCGTGCTCGAACTGCTCGCCGAAGTCGTTGGTGAAGGTATGCTTGCCGTCGATCGGCGAGACCGGCAGGCCGTTCGAGAACTCCTCGAACACGCCGTGCATGACGGGCTCGATGGCCGCGAAGACGTCTTCCTGCGTGACGAAGCTCATCTCGACGTCGAGCTGGTAGAACTCCAGCGAGCGGTCGGCGCGCAGGTCCTCGTCGCGGAAGCAGGGCGCGATCTGGAAATAGCGGTCGAAGCCCGAGACCATGAGCAGTTGCTTGAACTGCTGAGGGGCCTGCGGCAGGGCGTAGAACTTGCCGGGATGCAGACGCGACGGCACCAGGAAGTCGCGCGCGCCTTCCGGCGAAGAGGCCGTCAGGATCGGGGTCTGGTACTCCAGGAAGCCCTGACCGACCATGCGCTGGCGGATCGAGGAGATCACCTTTGAGCGCAGGACGATGTTCTTGTGCAGACGCTCGCGACGCAGGTCGAGGAAGCGGTTCTGCAGCCGGATCTCTTCCGGATATTCCTGATCGCCGAAGACCGGCATGGGTAGTTCGGCGGCTTCGGACAGGACCTCCAGGCCGGCGACGCGGACCTCGACCTCACCGGTCGGCAGAAGGGGGTTCACGGTCGAGGGGTCGCGCATGACCGCTTCGCCGTCGATCTTGATCACGCTCTCGGCGCGCAGGCGCTCGACGATCTCGAAGCCCGGGGTCGAGGGGTGCAGCACCAGCTGGGTGATGCCGTAGTGGTCGCGCAGGTCGACGAACAGAAGGCCGCCGAGGTCGCGCTTGCGGTGGACCCAGCCCGAAAGACGCACATTGGCGCCCGCGTCCGAAGACCGGAGGGCGCCGCAGGTGTGGGAGCGATAGGCGTGCATGGGAAATATCGTTTGAATCAGCCGGAATCCGGCGGGAATTGGAAGGCGCGGAAGGGCGCATCATCGCCCTCGAAAGTCAAGGTCGGAGCCGATTTCACCGGCTTGTCCACAGGCCTGCGAATCCACATATCAACGGGCGTCCAATTCAGCGGAAGCGCCAGATGTTCCTGATCGAGATCACCTACACCCGCCCCATCGCCGAGATCGAGGCGAAGACGGCAGAGCACCGCGCCTGGCTGGACGAGCAGATCGCCGACGGCCTGCTGATCCTCACCGGCCCCAAGGTGCCGCGCACCGGCGGCTTCCTGATCGCGCGCGGCGGCAAGTCGCTGGATGAGGTCACCGAGATCATGAAGCAGGATCCCTTCGCCGTGCACGGCCTGGCCGACTACCGCGTCGTCGAGTTCGCGGCGGGCCGGATCAACCCCGGCCTGGCCGACTTCGTCTGAGCCACCCACAGAACGACCGTCTTGTCCCCGATGTCCCCCGTTTCCGTCGCCTCGCCGTTAACCGCGTTGCCCGCGCGTGATGGTAAGATGACACCATGCCGGGACGTCTCGCCATGAACGATCAACTGCGCCTGCCGCTGCAGAGCGACGTGCCCCGGGGCGCGTCGAGCTTCGTGCGCTCGGCCTCCAATGAGGAGGCGGTGCGGGTACTGGAGCGCTGGCCCGACGCGGCGGGTCAGGTCATGGCCATCTGCGGCCCCGCGGGCTGCGGCAAGAGCCACGTCGCCGCCATCTGGGCCGAACGGGTCGGCGCCGTGGCCCTGAACGGCGCCGAGGCCGCCCACGTCGATCCGCTGGAGCTGGAAGGCCGCCCCGTGCTGCTGGACATCGCCCAGGACGCCGACGACGAGACCCTGTTCCACCTGATCAACCTGGCCCAGGCCGATGGCGGCGCCCTGCTGCTGGTCTCGCGCCCCTCCCCGCGCTTCTGGAAGGTCCAGGTCCCCGACCTGCGCTCGCGGCTCGACTCGATCCGGGTCACGGCCATGGAGGAGCCTGACGACGTCGTCCTGGCCGCCATCCTGCGCGCCCGATTCGCTGAACGCAGCATCACCCCGACCGACGAGGTCATCGACTATCTGGTGCGGCGTATCGACCGGTCCGCGGCCGCCGTGGAAGACGTGGTCGCCCGGCTGGACGAGCAGCACCGCCCCGTGACGCGGGCCCTGGCCCGTCAGGTGCTGGAAGCCGTCGGCGCCGAGGACGACGAAGAGACCTGAAAAGCGAGGTTGCAGCCGTCACGAACGGGCTGCACAACCTGATCCATGTCCGACGCCGCGATTGCCGACACCACCACCGGAGAAGAGGTCCCCTCTTCCCGCGCGCCCCAGCTGACCCTGTCCGAAGAGCTGATGGCCTCGCCCGAACGCTTCTTCAACCGCGAGATCAGCTGGCTGAAGTTCAACGCCCGTGTGCTGGAGGAGGCCGCCAACCCGACGCACCCGTTGCTGGAACGCCTGCGCTTCCTGTCGATCTCGGCCAACAACCTGGATGAGTTCTTCATGACCCGGGTCGCGGGCCTGAAGGGTCAGGTGCGCGAGCGGGTCCGGGTGCTGTCCTCTGACGGCCTGACGCCTGCGGAACAGCTGGAAAAGGTCAATCTGGCCGCCGGCGAGTTGATGGCCGAGCAGCAGTCGCGCTGGGCCCAGCTCCGCAAGGAGCTGACCGAGGCGGGCATCGAGGTCATCCACTCCGCCAAGATCACCAAGACCGAGCGCGACCGGCTGGAGCCGGAGTTCCTGAACCAGCTGTTCGCGGTTCTCACGCCCCTGGCCATCGACCCGGCCCACCCCTTCCCCTTCCTGCCCAACCTCGGCTTCTCGCTGGTGCTCAAGCTGCGCCGTCACGCCGACAACCGGGTACTCTACGCCCTGGTGCCCGTGCCGACCCAGGTCCGCCGCTTCTGGGAACTGCCGGTCGACGGACGCTCCAAGTCGGGCCGCCGGCGCTTCGTGACGCTGGAAAGCCTGCTGCTGCTGTTCATCGACCACCTGTTCCCGGGTTGCGCGGTGCTGGAACGCGGCCTGATCCGTCTGATCCGCGACTCGGACATCGAGATCGAGGAAGAGGCCGAGGATCTGGTTCTGGAATATGAGGAGGCGCTGAAGCAGCGTCGTCTCGGCGAGGTGGTGCGGGTCAAGATCGAGGCCTCGACGCCCGACGACCTGCGCGACTTCATCGTCACCGAGCTAAAGGCCGCGCCGCAGGACGTGGTCATGGTTCAGGGCATGCTGGGTCTGGCCCAGTTGTCCGAACTGATCCCGCCGGGCCACCCCGACCTGAAGTTCCCGGGCTATGAGCCCCGCTATCCCGAGCGGGTCCGCGACCAGGGCGGCGATGTCTTCGCCGCCGTGCGCGAAAAGGACATCCTGATCCACCACCCGTTCGAGAGCTTCGACGTGGTGGTGCAGTTCCTGCGTCAGGCCGCGCGCGATCCAAACGTCATCGCGATCAAACAGACCCTCTACCGCACCTCCAAGGACAGCCCGATCGTCGCGGCCCTGATCGAGGCGGCCGAGAACGGCAAGAACGTCGTCGCCCTGGTCGAGATCAAGGCCCGGTTCGACGAAGAGGCCAATCTGCGCTGGGCCCGGGCCATGGAGCGCGCCGGCGTCCACGTCGTCTTCGGCTTCGTCGAGTACAAGACCCACGCCAAGGTCAGCGTCGTGGTTCGGCGCGAGGGCGATGCGCTCAAGACCTACTGCCACTTCGGCACCGGCAACTATCACCCGGTCACGGCCAAGGTTTACACCGACCTCAGCCTGTTCAGCTCCGACCCCGTCCTGGCCCGCGACGCCGGCCGGGTGTTCAACTACATCACCGGCTATGCCGAGCCGGAGGAGCTGGAGGCCCTGGTCGTCTCCCCCATCAATATGAAGGCGACCCTGATCGAGCTGATCGGCAAGGAGATGTCGGCGGCGGCCATGGGCAAGCCGGCGGCCATCTGGGTCAAACTCAATGCGCTGGTCGATCCCGAGATCATCGACGCCCTGTATCGCGCCAGCCAATGGGGCGTGCGTATCGAGCTGGTGGTGCGCGGCATCTGCTGCCTGCGTCCGGGCGTGCCGGGTCTGTCGGAGAATATCCGGGTCAAGTCGATCGTCGGCCGCTTCCTGGAGCATAGCCGCATCGTCTGTTTCGCCAACGGCCGCGACCTGCCGCACGACAAGGCCAAGGTCTTCATCTCCTCCGCCGACTGGATGGAGCGGAACCTCAATCGCCGCGTCGAGCTGATGACCCCGATCCGCAACGCCACCGTCCACGACCAGGTGCTGGACCAGATCATGGTCGCCAATCTCAAGGACGACGCCCAAAGCTGGACACTGGACGCCGACGGGAACTATGTGCGCGTCACACCGGCCGATCCGGAACGGCCCTTCTCGGCGCACAAATACTTCATGACCAACCCCAGCCTCTCAGGCCGCGGCCGCAAGGTGAAGAACAAGCCCGAAGCCCTGCGCTACGTGCGTCCCTCGCGTTGAGCCCGACCTAAGTGATCGAATCCTACATCGCCCCACGTGAGGCGGCGGTCGTCGATATCGGCTCCAACTCCGTGCGTCTGGTCCTGTACCGGCTGGAGGGGCGCGCCGCCTGGACCGTGTTCAACGAAAAGGTTCTGGCGGGTCTGGGCCGCGACCTGCCCGCGACCGGCAAGCTGTCGCCCGTCGGCGTCGAGATGGCCCTGACGGCGCTGCGCCGGTTCGCGGCCGTGCTGGAAAGCGTTCGCCCGGCCTATCTGCACGTCGCCGCCACCGCCGCCGTGCGCGAGGCCGAGGACGGGCCCGAGTTCTGCCAGCGCGTCGCCGCCGAGACCGGGCTGCAGGTCCGGGTTCTGTCAGGCGAGGAAGAGGCCCGCTATTCGGCGCTGGGCGTGCTGGCCGGCGATCCCTCCGCCGAAGGCGTGGCGGCCGACATGGGCGGCTCCAGCCTGGAGCTGATCCGTCTGGGCGGAGAGACGCTGAAACCCGGCGTCACCCTGCCGCTCGGCCCCTTCAGCCTGGCCGATCCGAAAGGCTTCGACGCCGGCCGGCTGCGCGCCACCATCGCCGAGCGACTGAAGCCCGCGGCCAAGCCCTTCGCCACCGAGAGCCTGCACGCCGTCGGCGGCGGCTGGCGCTCGCTGGCCCAGCTGCACATGGCCATCAGCGGCTATCCGATCCGGATCGTGCACCAGTACGCCATGAACGCCGAGGACGCGCGCGGGGTGGCCCGCTTCGTAGCCCAGCAGTCGCGCGCTTCGCTGGACCGCCTGCCTGGCCTGTCCAAGAAGCGCGCCGAGACCCTGCCCTATTCCGCCCTCGTGCTGGAGGGGCTGATCGACCGGCTGGGCGTGAAGACCGTGCATTTCTCGGCCTGGGGCCTGCGCGAGGGCCTGCTGTTCGAGGCGCTGGACCGGGATGAGGCCGAGGTCGATCCCCTGATCGCCGGCTGCGCGGCCCTGGGCGGCCGTCAGGGCATCTCCCCGACCCTCCCCGGCGCCCTGCGCGCCTGGCTGGCCGAGGTCATCGCCGCCCTGCCCCCGGCCTTCGGTCGCAAGCGCGACGACATCCTGGCCTCGGCCGCCTGCCAGCTGGCCGACCTCGGCGCGCGTCTGCATCCCGACCACCGGCTGGAGCTGGTCTTTGATCAGGTCCTGCGTGCCCCTATCCCGGGCCAGAGCCACGCCGAGCGGGTCTTCCTCGCCTGCGTGCTCAACGCCCGCTACGGCGGCTCGGCGGCGACGCCGGATCCCGACGTGGTCGAGCGCCTGCTGGATGACGCCGCCCGCCAGCGCGCCCGCGCCCTGGGTCTGGCCATGCGGCTCGGCTGCGACCTCTCGGGCCGCTCGCCCCAGCTTCTGGCCAACGCCTCGGTCACGGTCGACCGGGGCGCCCTGCGGCTGACGGCGTCAGAGGGCTACGCCGACGTGCTTCTGGGCGAACAGACCCGCCGCCGCGCCAAGGCCCTGGCCGAGGCGATGAAGCTGAAGCTGGATATCTGACGCGGCCCGGCTCATGGTGCGCCCATCAACAGGGGGAATGACCATGGCAGTGACCGGCATCGGCGGATTGTTCTTCAGGGCCAGGGACCCCAAGGCGCTCGGCGCCTGGTATCTGGAGCATCTCGGCGTCGGCGCGCCGGAGGGCCAGTTCGTCTGGGACCAGCAGGCCGGCCCGACCGTCTTCGCCCCCTTCAAGGCCGACACCGACTACTTCCCGGCCGAGAAGCAGTTCATGATCAACCTGCGCGTCGACGATCTCGACGGCCTGTTGACCAGCCTGCGCGCCGCCGGCGTCGAAGTCATCACCAAGGCCGAGTGGGACAGCCCCGAGGTCGGCCGCTTCGCCCGCATCCAGGACCCCGAAGGCAACCAGATCGAACTCTGGGAACCGGTGAAGTAGGCCCTTTCGGGCCTATTCGATCTCGACGACCTCGACCCGGGGGCCGTTCAGGACAAGAGCGATCTCGCCCCGCTTGAGCTTCAGGGCGTCCTCGCCGAACAGCTGACGGCGCCAGCCGTGCAGGGCCTCGACCTCGGCATTGTCCGACAGGGCGATCTTCTCGAGGTCCGCGACGGTGGCGATCAGCTTGGAGGCCACGCCCGCATTGTCGCTCTTGGCCTTGAGCAGGACCTTGAGCAGCTCGACCACCGAGGGCGGGGCCGGCTGGTTGTGCGACGGGCGGTCCAGCTTGGGCGCGTGGGCTTCCGGATCGGCCATGACCCGCTTCAACTCCTCGATCAGCTCCAGACCCAGGCGCGAGCCGCCGAAGCCCTTGGGCACCGAACGCAGGCGGTTGAAGGCCTCGATGTCGGTCGGGCCCTGGGTGGCGATCTCGTCGATGGCCTCGTCCTTGAGGATGCGGCCGCGCGGCTGGTCGCGCTCCTGCGCCGCCGTCTCGCGCCACACCGCCGTCGCCTTGAAGGCCGCGAGGTATTTCGCCGAATACTTCTTGGGCCGCAGACGCTTCCAGGCGTTGTCGGGGGTGGTGTCATAGAGGGCGGGATCGACCAGATCCTCCATCTCCGAGGTCACCCAGTCCAGACGGCCTTCCTTGGCCAGGCGGTCGCGCAGCTTCGGATACAGCGCCGCCAGATGGGTCACGTCGCCGATGGCGTAGGTCAGCTGGGCCTCCGACAACGGGCGGCGCGCCCAGTCGGTGAAGCGGCTGCCCTTGTCGAGGTCGATCTTCAGCATCTGGCGCACGAGCGAGTCGTAGCTGACCTGATCGCCGAACCCGGCGGCCATGGCGGCAACCTGGGTGTCGAACATCGGCTTGGGCATGGCGCCCAGCTTGACGAAGATCTCGGTGTCCTGCCGCGCGGCGTGGAACACCTTGATCACGGCCGGATCGCGCAGGATGTCCAGGAAGGGCGTCAGATCCAGACCGTCCGCCAGCGGATCGATGATCGCCTCATGCGTCGGGGTCGCGGCCTGGATCAGGCACAGCTTGGGCCAATAGGTCGTTTCGCGCATGAACTCCGTGTCCACGGCGATGAACGGGGCCTGCGCTACGGCCTCACAGAATGCAACGAGCGCGTCATTGGTGGTGATTGGCGTCATTCGGATGCTATAGCCCCGCGCGACGCCTTTGTGGCAAGAGCCGCAACACATTTCCGCACTGATTCAGGCCTTCCATCATGACCGACAGCCCCGAAACGCTGAAAAACGGCCTGACCTACGCCGACGCGGGCGTGGATATCGACGCCGGCG
The DNA here is from genome assembly GCF_058681645.1 of Brevundimonas sp. ALps5. Classification (NCBI taxonomy): domain Bacteria; kingdom Pseudomonadati; phylum Pseudomonadota; class Alphaproteobacteria; order Caulobacterales; family Caulobacteraceae; genus Brevundimonas; species Brevundimonas sp. ALps5. The sequence continues at coordinate 4,021,711 of NZ_CM178744.1, forward strand.
AACAGCTGGTCGACGCCATCAAGCCGCTGGCGAAATCGACTCGCCGGCCGGGCGCGGAAGCCTCGCTGGGCGGATTCGGCGCCCTGTTCGACCTCAAGGCCGCCGGTTTCGAGGACCCGCTGATCGTCGCGACCACCGACGGCGTCGGCACCAAGCTGAAGATCGCCATCGAAACCGGCCGTCATGACGGCGTCGGCGTCGATCTGGTCGCCATGTGCGTCAACGACCTGCTGGCCCAGGGCGCCGAGCCCCTGCTGTTCCTCGACTACTACGCCACCGGCAAGCTCGAGATCGATGCCGCTCGCCGCGTGGTCGCCGGCATCGCCGAAGGCTGCCGTCAGGCCGGCTGCGCCCTCGTGGGCGGCGAAACGGCCGAAATGCCCGGCATGTATGCGGGCGGCGACTACGATCTGGCGGGCTTCTCGCTGGGCGCCGTCGAGCGCGGCCAGGCCCTGCCCTATCTCGACCGCCAGTTCGCCGGCGACGTCATCATCGGTCTGGCCTCCTCGGGCCCGCACTCCAACGGCTATTCCCTGATCCGCAAGGTGGTCGAGAAGTCCGGCCTGTCCTGGGGCGACGACGCCCCCTTCGCCAAGGACCGCTCCCTGGCCCAGGCCCTGATGGAGCCGACCCGGATCTACATCAAGCCGGTCCTGCCGCTGATGAAGGCCGGTCTGATCAAGGGCGCGGCCCACATCACCGGCGGCGGCCTGATCGAGAACCCGCCGCGCTGCATCGCCGAGGGCCTCGAAGCCTCGTTCGACTGGGACGCCTGGCCCGTGCCGCCGGTCTTCCAGTGGCTGGGCGAGGTCGGGGGCATCTCCGACCACGAACTGCGCCGCACCTTCAACTGCGGCGTCGGCTTCATCCTCATCGTCGCGCCGGAGAACGTCGAGACGGTGCTGGAAGGCCTGCTGGAGGCCGGAGAGACGGCCTTCGTCTGCGGCCAGCTGGTCTGATCAATCAAGTTTGGGGAGGTCCCGATGCGTAACCTGATCCTGGCCGCGACGGCCGCCCTCCTCGCCCTCCCCGCCGCCGCTGCTCAGGCCCAGACCCCGGTCGCGGCCGAGCAGCCGCTGCTGCATGAGGTCGCGGGCCAGATCCAGCCCGAGCGGATGCGCGCCGATATCACCAGCCTGGTGGGCTTCGGCACCCGCCACACGATGTCCGACACCGTCTCGGACACGCGCGGCATCGGCGCCGCCCGCCGCTGGACAGAGCGCCAGTTCCACGCCATGAGCGCCGACTGCGGCGGCTGCCTCGAGATCGCCCTGCCCGCCGACACCGTCACCGGCCGCCGCGTCCCGACGCCGACCGAGGTCGTCGATGTCCTGGCCATCCAGCGCGGGACCGGCGATCCGAACCGGGTCATCGTCATCTCCGGCCATATCGACAGCCGCGTCACCGACGTCATGAACGCCACCGCCGACGCCCCCGGCGCCAATGACGACGCCTCGGGCGTCGCCGCCGTGCTGGAGGCCGCCCGGGTTCTGTCGAAGCAGAAGTTCGAGGCGACCCTCGTCTATGCGGTCCTGTCCGGCGAGGAACAGGGCCTGCTCGGCGGCAAGATCCTGGCCGACTATGCGAAGGCTCAAGGGTGGACCGTCGAGGCCAATCTGAACAACGACATCGTCGGCAATTCGCAAGGCATGTCGGGCGTGCGCGACACCACCCGCATCCGCGTCTTCTCCGAAGGCACCAAGTCGGTCGAAACGCCCGAACAGGCCGCCCAGCGCCGTTATAACGGCGGCGAGGTCGACAGCTCCTCGCGCAACCTGGCCCGCTTCATCGACAGCATCGCCGACCGCTACCTGACCAATTTCGACGTCGAGATGATCTATCGCACGGACCGCTTCGGCCGTGGCGGCGACCAGACCGAAATGCTCAGGGCCGGCTTCCCGGCGGTCCGCATCACCGAGGGCGCCGAGAACTACAACCACCAGCACCAGAACCTGCGCACCGAGAACGGCATCGTCTACGGCGACACCATCGACGGCGTGGACTTCGGCTATCTGGGTCAGGTGGCGCGGCTGAACATCGTGACCATGGCGGCCCTGGCCAAGGCGCCGACCGTTCCAACCGGCGTCGCCATCTCCGGCAACGTCTCGCCCGACACCACTGTCAAATGGACCGCCGTCCCCGGTGCGGCCGGCTATCGCGTCTGGTGGCGCACCACCACCGCCCCGCAGTGGACCAACAGCCGCTGGGCCGGTTCGGCGTCGGAGCTGGTGCTCAAGGACATTCCGATCGACGACTATTTCTTCGGCGTCTCGGCGGTCTCGGCCGACGGCTATGAGAGCCCGGTCGTCTTCCCCGGCCCGGCCGGCGCCTTCGTCTCGGAAACGCCCCCGGCTGCGCCCGCCTCCTGATGTCAGATACTGCAAACGGCCGGATCAAGGTTGGTATCCTGATCTCCGGCGCAGGGTCGAACATGGCGGCCCTGATCGACGCCGCCGAGGCCGAAGACTGCCCCTATGAAGTCATCATGGTGGTCTCCAACAAACCGGATGCGGGCGGCCTGCATGTCGCCCAGGCCAAGGGTGTCCGCACCGACGCCGTCGATCACCGCGACTTCGGCAAGGACCGCGAGGCCCACGAGCGGGTGGTCAACGCCGTCCTCATGGGCGCTGGCGTTCAGGTCGTGGCCCTGGCCGGCTATATGCGCATCCTGACGCCCTGGCTGGTCGAGCGCTGGGCCGGGCGGATGCTGAACGTCCACCCGTCGCTGCTGCCTCTCTATCCGGGTCTCGACACCCACGCCCGGGCCATCGCGGCCGGCGACGCCGAGGCCGGCTGCACCCTGCACATCGTCACCGACGGCGTCGACGAGGGTCCGATCCTCGGCCAGGCCCGGGTGCCGATCGTCGCGGGCGACACGCCCCTGTCGCTGGCCGAACGCGTTCATGTGGCGGAGCACCAGCTCTATCCGCGCGTCCTCGCCGACTTCTGCCGGGATCTGCATTAGATTTTTGTAATGCGGGCGATTCCGCCGCGACAAAACGCCCCGCCGGGACCAGTCTCCGCCCCAAATTTCCAGATGGGGCTCCCATGAAACGACACGCTTCCCTCCTGGCCACGGCGGCCCTCGCCCTGACCCTGTCCACGCCCGCCTTCGCCCAAACCATGCCCGGGGCGAGCGGCCGCCCCGTCATCGGCGCCTGGGGCTTCGATCCGGCGACCATGGACACCTCGGTCAAGCCCGGGAACGACTTCAACCGCTACGCCTCGGGCGGTTGGACGGACGCCACCACCATCCCCGCCGACCGCCCGTCGTGGAGCCCTTGGGACGTCGTCTATGACCAGAGCCAGGAACAGCTGAAGGCGATCATCGAGAACAGCGCCGCCCATCCGGAAAGCTCGCCCGAGGCCCAGCGCATCGGCGACTTCTACGCCAGCTATATGGACGAGGCCCGCGTCAACGCACTCGGCGCCAAGCCGCTGGAAACGGGCCTGGCCACGATCCGCGCCGCCCACGACCGCACCGACATCGCCCGCATCATGGGCCGCACCTTCGGCGGCGCCGGCAAGAGCCTGTTCGATCTGGTGGTCTTCGAGGACCTGAAGGACCCGCACACCAACAGCGCCTACATCGCCCAGGGCGGCCTCGGCCTGCCCGACCGCGACTACTATCTGGAAGCCTCCTTCGCCGAGAAGAAGACCGCCTATCAGGCCTATATCGCCCAGATGCTGGGCAAAATCGGCTGGGCCAACCCGGAACAGGCCGCCGCGAACATCGTCGCCTTCGAGACCAAGGTCGCCGAGAAGTCCTGGACCAAGGTCGAGTCCCGCCAGATGGACAAGATCTACAACCCCATGACCCTGGCCGAGGTCGCCGCCTATGCGCCGGGCTTCGACTGGGCGGCCTGGGCCGAGGCGGCGAACCTGCCCGCCGGCGCCCACACCGTGGTCAATGAGAAGACGGCCCTGCCCGAACTGGCCGCCATCTTCGGCGCGACCGACCTCGACACCCTGAAGGCCTGGTCCGCCTTCCACTTCACCGACCAGGCCGCGGGCGTGCTGTCGCAGGACTTCGTCGACGCCAGCTTCGCCTTCCACGGCACGGTCCTGAACGGCGTCGCCCAGAACCGGCCCCGCTGGAACCGCGCGGTGCGCACCGTCAACGGCTCGCTCGGCGAGGCGCTGGGCAAGGAATACGTCCGCCTGCACTTCCCCGCCTCGTCCAAGACGGCGATGGAGGCCCTGGTTCAGAACCTGCTGGCCGCCATGACCGAGCGCCTCAAGCGTCTGGACTGGATGAGCCCGGAGACCAAGGAGCAGGCCCTGTACAAGATCGCCCACTTCGGGGTGAAGGTCGGCTATCCCGACGAATGGCGCAGCTATGACGGGCTGGAGATCCGCAAGGACGACCTTTTCGGCAACACCGAACGCGCCGCAGCCTTCGAATGGGCGTTCCAGATGTCCAAGACGACCAGGCCGGTGAACCCAAAGGAATGGGGCATGACGCCCCAGACCCTGAACGCCTACTACAACCCGCCGCGCAACGAGATCGTCTTCCCGGCCGCCATCCTGCAGGCGCCCTTCTTCGATCCGAACGCCGACATGGCTGTCAACTACGGCGGCATCGGCGCTGTCATCGGCCATGAGATCACCCACGGCTTCGACGACCAGGGCCGCAAGGTCGACGGCGACGGCGTGCTGCGCGACTGGTGGACCGCCGAGGACGCTACGAAGTTCGAGGCCCAGGCGAAGATCTTCGGCGCCGAATACGACGCCACCTTCCCCCTGCCGGGCATGCATGTGAATGGCGACCTGACCATGGGCGAGAACATCGCCGACTTCGGCGGTCTGCTGATGGCGCTGGACGCCTATCACCTGGCCCTGGGCGGCAAGCCCGCGCCGGTGATCAACGGCCTGACCGGCGACCAGCGCCTGTTCCTCGGCTGGGCCCAGGTCTGGCGTGAGAAGGCGCGCGACGCAGCCATCCAGCAGCAGCTGGCGACCGATCCGCACTCGCCCGCCACGGTTCGCGCCACCGTGCCGATCCGCAACATCCAGGCTTGGTACGACGCTTTCGGGGTCAAGCCCGGCGACGAGAAGTACATCGCCCCGGCCGACCGGGCGGTGATCTGGTAGGAGCCCTGCCGCCTGAATCAAAAACGGCCCCGGAGCAATCCGGGGCCGTTTTCATGCGTACGCCTGATTTAGTGCGGGCGACGCGGGGTGGTCGCGGCGCCAACGGCCGCGCCGGCGACGGCGCCGCCCACGGTGGCGGTGGTGTTACCGCCCAGAACCTGACCGGCGACGGCGCCGCCCAGAGCGCCGGTGGCGGCGCGTTGTTCCATGGTGGTGCCGCAGGCGGCCAGCAGGCCGACGATGGCGACGACGGGCGTGAGCTTGAGAAGGGTCTTCATTTTTCTGATCTCCTGAACGTCTCGGGGGAATGACGTATGGAGAACAAACGAAACGACCCGCGTCCGGTTCCGGACGCGGGTCGATCGTAACGTTCAGCACAGACGAGGCGAAGGATCGCCTCGCGAGAACTCTAGCCGACGATCTGGTCGTCGGTGAAGAACTGGGCGATTTCGATGCCGGCGTTTTCCAGCGAATCCGAACCGTGGACCGAGTTCTCGCCGATCGACAGGGCGAACTGCTTGCGGATGGTGCCTTCGGCGGCCTGTTCCGGGTTGGTGGCGCCCATGACTTCACGATAGGCGGCGACGGCGTTCGGGCCTTCCAGCACCTGAACGACGACCGGCTCGGCGGTCATCTGTCCGACCAGCTCGCCGTAGAACGGGCGCTCGGCGTGGACTTCGTAGAACTTCTTCGCCTGGGCTTCGGTCAGCTTGATGCGGCGTTGCGCGACGATGCGCAGGCCGGCGCCTTCGATCACGGCGTTGACGGCGCCGGTCAGGTTGCGGCGGGTCGCGTCGGGCTTGATGATCGAGAAGGTGCGTTCGGTCATGGTGAGACTTCTTGTTTGGGAGTTTCGGGTCGCGGGCTTATAGACGCGCCCTCAGTCATTTCCAAGGCGTCCCCGCCGCTTCCGGTCCCCTCCCCGAAAAGGGCCGTTCGCGTGTGTCGCAGGACGCCCAGCTCAAGTCCGTCAGAACCATGCTCCAGATCACCGACCTGACGTTCAGCGCCTGGGGCCGCAAATTCCTCGTCGACGCCTCCGTCAGCCTGCCGCCGGGCTCCAAGGTCGGCCTCGTGGGCCGCAACGGCATCGGCAAATCGACCCTGTTCAAGCTGATCCTGGGCGAGCTGGCCGGCAATGGCGACGAGATCAGCCTGCCCAAGACCGCGCGCATCGCCTCGGTCGATCAGGAGCACCCGGCGACCCCGGTCAGCGTCCTCGACACCATCCTTGAGGCCGACGTCGAGCGTCACGACCTGCTGGGCCGGCTGGAAACCGCCGAGCCCGAGGAGATGGGCGAGATCTGGGCCCGGCTGATCGAGATCGACGCCGACGCCGCCCCGGCCCGCGCCGCCGAAATCCTCGTCGGCCTCGGCTTCGATCAGGAGAACCAGCAGCGTCCGATGTCCGAGTTCTCGGGCGGCTGGCGGATGCGCGTGGCGCTCGCCGCGGCCCTGTTCGCCGAGCCGGACATGCTGCTGCTCGACGAACCGACCAACTACCTCGACCTCGAAGGCGCCCTGTGGCTCGAGGCGCGGCTGAAGAAGTATCCGCACACCGCCCTGATCATCTCCCACGACCGCGAGATGCTGAACGAGGTCTGCACCCACATCCTGCACCTCGCGAACCACAACCTGACCCTCTACACGGGCAACTACGACCAGTTCGAAAAGGCGCGCGCCGAGAAGGCCCGCCTGCAGCTGTCGGCCAAGGCCAAGCAGGACGCCGAGCGCGCCCACCTGCAGGCCTTCGTCGACCGCTTCAAGGCCAAGGCCTCCAAGGCCGCCCAGGCCCAGTCGCGCATGAAGCGGCTGGAGAAGATGCAGCCGGTCGCCACCACCATCGAGGAGCGGGTCGCCCCCTTCACCCTGCCCTCGCCGCCGCGTCCGCTGGCGCCGCCGCTGATCCGGCTGGAGCGCGCCAATGTCGGCTATGAGGCCGGCAAGTCGATCCTGAAGAACCTCAACCTCCGCATGGACCTGGACGACCGGATCGGCCTGCTGGGCGTCAACGGCGCCGGCAAGTCGACCTTCGCCAAGATGATCGCGGGCGCCCTGAACGTCTCGGACGGCGAACTGCACCGCGACAAGAAGATGAAGGTCGGCTGGTTCCACCAGCACCAGATCGAGGCCATGGACCCGACCGACACCCCGCTGGAGATCATCCGGCGCGAGATGCCGGACGCTTCGGAATCCAGCCGCCGCAGCCGCCTCGCCCAGTTCGGCCTGGCCTTCGAGAAGCAGGAAACCAAGGTCGAGGCCCTGTCGGGCGGCGAGCGCGCCCGCCTGCTGCTCAACATGGTGGCCATGGACGCGCCCCACGTCCTGATCCTCGACGAACCGACCAACCACCTGGACATCGACAGCCGCCGCGCCCTGCTGGACGCCCTGAACGACTACAACGGCGCCGTCATCCTGATCACCCACGACCGGTCGCTGATGGAGATGGTCGCTGACCGCCTGTGGCTGGCCGCCGACGGCACGGTGAAGCCCTTCGAGGGCGACATGGACGACTATGCGAAATTCGTCCTCGACCGCGCCAAGGCCGCCATCGCAAAGCCCAGCCAGATCAAGAAGGAAGAGGCGGCTCCTGCCTCCACGGCTCAGGTTGGCAATGCAAATGCCGGCGGCAAGGGAAACAACAAGAAATCAGGCCCTTCGCCTTCGACCCTGCGGCACGCTGTGAAGAAGGCCGAGGAGCGCATGAGCCAGCTGACGGCCGAGATCGCCCGCATCGACGACGACATGGCCAATGCCTCGGTCAACAACCCCAAGGCGCTGGAAGGCCTCTCCCGCGCCCGGGCGAAGACGCAGACCGACCTCGACGCCGCCGAGGCGGCCTGGGTCGCCGCCGAGGAAGCCCTGGCTGAGGTGAGCTGACATGAAACCGCCGGAACCCATCGAATTCTCAAAGGAAGAGATGCGCGACATGGTTCGGCGGGTGCAGGCGTATTTTGACACCGAGCTGGATCAGGAACTGGGCGCCCTGCCCGCCGAAATGCTGATCGCCTTCTTCGGTCGCGAGGTCGGGAGCTTCTTCTACAATCGCGGCCTCCGCGACGCCCAGGCGGTGTTCGCGGCCAAGGCCGAGGACGTCGCGGACCAGATCTACGGGCTGGAGCAGAAGACAGGCGGACGATAGACCTCCACTGTTGCAAATCGTTCGCAACTGGTGCAATCCCCTCTCCGAACCGGAGACACCCCATGCGGACCCTGCGCAACGCCGCCCTCACCTCCTTCCTGATGGCCCTGACCGCCGGTCAGGCCCTGGCCCACGTCCCCTATGTGCGGCCCAATGTCATGGACGCCACCGGGCGCGACCACGTCACGGTCGAGGCCAGCTTCACCGAGGACGTCTTCGCCGCCGAGGTGGTGATGCGCTCCGACGCCTGGCACGTCATGGGCCCCAACGGCGACACGCCGATCACCGCTGTCACCTATCTGCGCGACCTCGCCGTGTTCGAGGCTGCGACGCCGGTCGACGGGACCTACCGCATCTCCTCCGGCCCCCGCACCGGCCGCATGGGCCAGATGTACAAGGCCGCCGACGGCAGCTGGAAAATGGTCGGCGAGGAGGACGGTCCCGCCCCCGCCGGCGCCGAGATCGTGCCGGTCCAGAGCATCACGACCGCCGACGTCTATGTGACGAAGGGCGAGCCCACCGCCGATGCGCTTGAGCCGACGGGCCACGGCCTTGAGGTCGTCCCCCTGATCCAGCCGACGGACATCGTCGCGGGCGAGGATCTGCCGCTGGAGGTCCTGTTCGACGGCAAGCCGTTGGCGAACACGCCGCTCGTGGTCTATCGCGAGGCCGGTCTCTATGACGGCAAGAAGGTCGAGGCCGAGCTGACCACCGACGCCGAGGGTCATGTCCGCGTCCGGGTCGGCGACCCCGGCGCCTATATGACCTTGGTCCGCTATCGCGCCGAGGCGCCCGCAGACTCTGGCGTCCGCTTCCGCAGCTACAGCCACAGCCTGACTTTCGCCGCCCAGGACTGACGCGCCGCTGACGGCGTTCTCGCCTGATCAGGAGAATCGCCGAACGCTGGCCTCCCAACTTCAAGGAGAGGCGTCATGGCGTTCCGGATCATCCCCCTCGCGGCCGTTCTCGCCGCCCTTCCCGCCCTGGCCTTCGCTGCGGAGCCGTCGGAACGCTACGCCCTCAACCTGTCGGTCGTGCGCGATGGGGTCGAGGTGGTCGCCGCCCGCACCCTGATCATCGAGGACGGCACGGCCGAGATCTCGATCACCGACGGCGACCAGCGCTATGAGGTCAACGCCGAGCTCAGCCCGGTCCAGGGCGACGGGGACGACACGGTCCTGGCCCTCTACGCCAGCATCAGCCATGCCGACGACCAGCCGCAGGAGCCTCGCCTGCTGATCAAGCGCGGCGGCACGGCCCGGTTCGAGACCGGCCGCGAAGACGCCTCAGGCGCCATGACCGATGGCCTGAAGCTGACCCTGACGCCGGTGCCCGACGCGGCGCACTGACGCGCCCGCCGGACGGGTAGCTTGACGGGACGGCGGGGGCGGTCGAGGGTTCGCCTCCCCCGGCTGTTTCGAGAATCCCTGCCTATGTCGCGTCTGCTCCTGTCCGCCTGCGCCGCCGCTCTCGCCTTCGCCGCCTCGGCCCACGCCCAGGAGTTCCCGCAGACCGGGACCCCCATCATCGCCGACGCCGCCCAGGCGCCGCTGGCCCTGCCCCGCGCCCAGCCGGCCATCCCGGCCCCGGTCGATACGCCCTACCCCGGCGTGATCCGGTACAAGGCCGACGTCACGGACCTCGAGCGCAAGATCGTCACGGTGACGGAGACCATCCCGGTCGCCGCTGGTCCCCTGACCCTGCTCTATCCGGAGTATCTGCCGGGCAACCATGCCGCGACCGGTCCGATCCAGCTGATCTCGGGCGTCACCGTCACGGGCGGGGGCAAGAGGATCGAGTGGATGCGCGACACGATCCAGCCCTACGCCTTTCACCTCGACATCCCCGAGGGCGTCACCGAGATCGAGGTCACCTTCCAGTGGCTGACCCAGCCGGACAACGCCAACTGGCGCGTGACCATGACGCCCTCGATCGTGAACATGCAGTGGGAGAAGGCCCTGCTCTATCCGGCGGGCCACTATTCGCGCCGGATCACCTTCGCCCCCTCGATCCAGCTGCCCGCCGGCTGGGGCTACGGCACGGCGCTGGAGACCGAGAGCTTCGAGAACGGCCTCGTCACCTTCAAGCGGACCGACCTCTACACCCTGGTCGACAGCCCCATGTATGCGGGCGCCAATCATCGCCGCGTCGACATCGATCCGACCGGCGAGGCCGTGCACATGGAGATCGTCGCCGACAAGGCCGCCAACCTCGCCATCACGGACGAGCAGATCGGCCTCTACCAGAACATGGTCACCCAGGCCGACCGGCTGTTCGGCGCGCGCCACTTCGACCACTACGACGTCCTGATGGCCCTGTCGGACCAGTTGGGCGGCATCGGGCTGGAGCACCACCGCTCGTCCGAGAACACCGGCAATCCCGGCTTCTTCACCGAATGGGACAAGAACGCCGGCGGCCGCGCCACCATCCCGCACGAGTTCACCCACTCCTGGAACGGCAAGTTCATGCGGCCGGCGGACGAGCTGACCGCCAACTACAACGTCCCGACCCAGAACACCCTGCTGTGGGTCTATGAGGGTCAGACCGAGTACTGGGGCCACGTCCTGGCCGCCCGCTCGGGCATCCACACCATCGAGGAGGAAAAGATCCTGCTCGCCGGGGTCGCCGCCTTCTACGAGAACCAGCCCGGTCGCGAGTGGCGCGCGCTTCAGGACACCGACAACCACAACCTTCTGGGCTACCGCGTCCCCGGCCAGTGGACGTCCTGGATGCGCGGCACCGGCGACTACTACCGCGAGAGCCAGCTGATGTGGCTGGACGCCGACACCCTGATCCGCGAGGGCACGGACAACAGGAAGTCGCTGGACGACTTCGCCAAGGCCTTCTTCGGCGTCGAGGACGGCCGCTACACCCCGCGCGGCTATACTTTCGAGGAGGTCGTGGCGGCCCTGAACGGCGTCTACCCGCACGACTGGGCGACCTTCCTGCGCGGCCGTCTGGACGCGGTCGGACCCGACGCCAAGGCGCCGACCGACGGCATCACCCGCGCCGGCTATTTCCTGACCTACACCGACACGCTGACGGCGCTGGAGAAGAAGGTCATGTCCGGCTGGGCGACCGACTTCCAGTATTCGCTCGGCTTCACCCTGTCTGGGCCGACCAACCGCCTGTCCAACATCCGCTGGGGCAGCCCGGCCTTCAACGCGCCTCTGGGGGCGGGCTGGGACCTGATCGCGGTCAATGAGGTCGCGGCGACGCCCGAGGTGCTGCGCGACGCCGTCACGGCCGCCAAAACCTCCACCGACCCCATCGTCCTGCTGCTCAAGAACGGCAGCCGCTACCGGACCGTCAGCTTCGACTACCACGAGGGCCTGCGCTATCCGCGTCTGGAGCGCACCGTGGGCACGCCGGACCGCCTGGCCGACATCTGGGCGGCCAGAAGGCGCTAGAGGCAGGCGCTGGACGCGCCTCAGCTCATGCCGAGGTCATAGCAGACCCGCGGCTTGGAATGGGTCTGGAGCTCGGCGACCCTGGCCGCGCACTGCTTCGTCGCCTCCTCGGCGGGCAGGCTCTGCAGATTCCAGCGCAGGTCGCGCAGCTCGGTGCGCAGGGCGGCGTGGTCGGCGGTGTGACCCTGCCGTTCCTCGCAGGTCAGCATGTCCATCTTCAGACTGGCCAGCTGCGAGCATGCCAGAGGCAGGTCGCCGATGATCTGGCGCGCCTTGGCTCCGGTCAGGGGCAACTCAGGGCTGGGCGGCGACGGCGGGGCCGGAGGCGCGGGCGGCGCCGCGGGCTTCGGCGCCTCACAGGCGGCCAGGACGAAGACGACCGCCAGGGCCGCGCACGATGACGTTCCGAGTTTCATGATTTCCCCCTCTGCGTGCAGCACACCACGCGCGAGGGTTCGTGTCGAGCGGCCCAAAAGCAAACGGGCCCGGCGATCGCTCGCCGGGCCCGCTGAAGTCTGAGCCCTCCCGAAGGAGGAACCGAGAACCGATCTTACTTGATCTGGATCTTGGCGCCGGCTTCTTCCAGCTTCTTCTTGATTTCGTCGGCGGTCTGCTTGGAGACGTTCTCGACGATGTTCGCCGGAGCGGCTTCAACCAGGTCCTTGGCTTCCTTCAGACCCAGGTCGGTACGGACGCCACGGACTTCCTTGATGACGTTGATCTTCTTGTCGCCACCGTCCAGCAGGACGACGGTGAACTCGGTTTGCTCTTCAGCGGCTTCAGCCGGAGCGGCGGCGGCGCCACCACCAGCGGCCATCATGGCGACCGGAGCGGCGGCGGAGACGCCCCACTTTTCTTCCAGCAGCTTGGACAGTTCGGCGGCTTCGAGGACGGTCAGCGAGGACAGGTCTTCGACGATCTTGGACAGGTCGGCCATTTCAGTTTTTCCTTCGGAGGATGGGTTTGGTTTGGATTCTTGCAGAGATGGAAAGCCGGAGGCCGCTTACGCGGCTTCCTTCGTGGCGTAGGCGTTGAACACGCGGGCCAGCTGACCGGCGGGCGCTTGAACGACGGCGGCGATCTTGGTCGCCGGGGCGTTGAGCAGGCCGATGAGTTGGCTGCGGATCTCGTCCAGGGTCGGCAGCTTCGAGAGGCTTTCGACGCCCTTCGGATCCACGACGGTCTCGCCCATGAAGCCGCCGACGATAACGAAGCGATCGTTACCCTTGGCGAACTCGGTCGACACCTTGGCGGCGGTCGAGGGGTCGGGAGCGTAGGCGATACCGACCGGACCCTTGAACAGGCCGTGGTAGGCGGAGCCTTCCTCGACGTTCAGGGCCTTCAGCGCCAGGCGGTTCTTGACCACCTTGAACGCGCCGCCGGCGGTACGCAGCTTGCCACGCAGGTCTTCCATTTCCGCAACGGTCAGACCCAGGTTGTGGGTCACGACCACGGCGCCGGCGTCAGCGAAAACGCCCTTCAGCGTTTCGATCGACTCGGCCTTTTGTGCGCGGTCCATTGCGGTCTCCAGTCTTGGTGTTGCCGCCCGGGCTTATTCCCGGACGACGTTTGACCAGGTCGTGCCGGATTGCTCCGAAACGGTCTGGCCGGTCTTATTGTCCGAAGGATGCGACTGAGGCCGTCATCCCGACAGGCGGGCCGACAGCAATCCAGATTTCGCGTCCCCATCTCCCCACGGCGCCAGAGGGCTCTCTGACAGTTACGGCATGGGTGGCCCCCGCGCCCCGAAGTTCTCGGACAGGACCGCCGGGATCGAGACCCCGACGGAAGAAGGCGCGCTCTTACAGCCGATGGCGGGAAAGATCAACCGCCCCTCACACATTGACGCGCACGATCCGCCGCTTGCGTCTGCATCCGCGCCACACCTGAAATATTCGCGAAACAATCCGCACCCAAACGATAAGGCGGCGGCGGCGGCATGACGTCTTAGGACTGTAGAGTTGTGCCGACAGGGCGGGGGCGCTGGATGAGTGGTGATTTGGGCGGGCGGCAGGCGGATCTGCTGCGTCAGGCCGGCGAGGCCCTGGCCCGGATGGACGCGCCCGGCGCCCTGCTCCTGCTGGATCAGGCGGACGCCATCGGCCCGACCCACAACGGCGTCCTGAACCGCTCGGTGGCGCTGCGACTCCAGGGGGACTTCATCGGCTCGCTGCGGATGATCGACCGGGCGCTCTCGATGCAGCCCTATGATTTCATCGCCTTGCTGGCCAAGGCCGCCCTGCTGGAGAAGATCGGTAAGGGCAAGGCGGCGGTCGAGGTCTATCGCAACGCCCTCAAGATCGCCCCGCCGCGCGACCGCTGCCCGCCCGCCGTCCTCAAGCAACTCGACTATGCCTCCGAGTTCGTCCAGACCCACGCCCTGGCCCTGCGCGACCATATGCGGGCCGAGGTCGCGGCCTTACGCGGCGACGTCGATCCCGAGACCCTGGACCGGTTCGACGAGGGGCTGGAGATCTACGCCGGGCTGAAGTCCGCGCCGAAGCAGGAGCCGATCCTGCTCAACTACCCTCGCCTGCCCGCCATCCCCTTCTACGACCGCGCCCTCTTCCCCTGGCTGGGAGAGCTGGAGGCGGCGACGGACATGATCCAGGGCGAGCTGAAGACGCTGCTGGAGACCGACCTCCACCGCTTCGCCCCCTATATCCAGTACGCGCCCGAGGCGCCGGTGAACCAGTGGGCCGAGCTGAACCATTCGCCGAAATGGACGTCGGTCTTCCTCTGGAAGGACGGCGCGAAACAGGAAGAGGTCTGCGCCCGCTGTCCGGGGACCGCGGCCTTGCTGGAAAGCCTGCCCCTGGCGCGACAGGACGGCTTCGCCCCTACGGCGGTCTTCTCGGCCCTTCAGCCGCACACCCACATCCCGGCGCACACGGGATCGGCCAATGTCCGCCTGCTGTGCCACCTGCCGCTGATCCTGCCCGGCCCGGCGCGGTTCCGGGTCGGCAATACGGTCCGTGACTGGAAGATGGGGCAGGCCTGGGTCTTCGACGACACCATCGAGCATGAGGCCTGGAACGACGCCGATGCCCTCAGGGTCATCCTGATCATCGACCTCTGGAACCCGTATCTGGCCGAAAGCGAGAAGGCCCTGATCACCGCCATGATGCAGGCGCAGCGCCGCTTCATGGCCCAGTAGCCGGGACCTTCCAGGTCAGTCGTCGAGCTCCACGTCAGCGAATCCCCGGATCAGCTCGGCCAGATCCGGCTCCATCACCGAACTCGCCGCCTCCTCCAGCGACATCCACCGCCGCTCGCGCTCGGCCGCCTCGGGCCAGGCGCCCAGCTGGATCAGGACCTTCATCGGATAGACCGCGACGACGCAGGTCTTGGAATCCCCGCCGCGCAGCCGTTTGACGTAGCGAAAGGCGCCCAGCGCGGTCTGGTCGATCTGGCCCTGGACGCCCGCCTCCTCCATGGCCTCGACGGCGGCGGCCTGGGGATCGGTCTTGCCGACCATGCGGCCGCCCTTGGGGATGACCCAGCGCCGCGTCTCGCGCGAGGTGATCATCAGCACCTCGCGGCCGTTCGCGCCGAGACGCCACGGCAGGGCGGCGACCTGTCGGGTTTCGGATCTGGCGGACCTTTTGACCGCCTTGCCGCTCAAGTCAGGAAGAGCCCGCCGAAGTGGTAGGCGACCGCGGCGACCGCGGCGGCGGCCGGAATGGTCACGAACCAGGCGAAGACGATGCTGCGCGCCACGCCCCAGCGCACGGCCGAAACGCGCTTGGCCGCGCCCACGCCGATGATGGCGCCGGTGATGGTATGGGTGGTCGACACCGGAATGCCCAGACCCGTCGCGAGGAACAGTGTGATGGCCCCGCCCGTCTCGGCGCAGAAGCCCTGCTGGGGCGTCAGGCGGGTGATCTTGGACCCCATGGTGTGAACGATCCTCCAGCCCCCGGTCAGGGTGCCCAGCGCGATGGCCGAATGGCAGGCCAGGACGACCCACAACGGCACGCTGAACTCGGTACCCGCCGGGGCGCGCGACAGCAACAGGACGGCGATGATTCCCATGGTCTTTTGCGCATCATTTCCTCCGTGCCCCAACGAATAGGCGGAAGCCGAGAAGAACTGCAGCACGCGGAAGACCTTGTCGGCGACCGCCGGATTGGTCCGCACGAACAGCCAGGACACGATCAGCACCAGCAGCAGGGCCAGCAGGAAGCCCAGCGCCGGCGACAGGAAGATGGCGCCCACGGTCTTCAGCGTGCCCTGAAGGACGATGACGCCCGGTCCCGCCTTGGCCACGCCCGCGCCCAGCAGGCCGCCGACCAGGGCGTGGGAGCTCGACGACGGAATCCCCGCCAGCCAGGTCACCACGTTCCAGACGATGGCTCCCATCAGGGCGCCGAAGATGACCTGATCGGAGATGATGTGCGGATCGATGATGCCCTTGCCGATCGTGCCCGCCACATGCAGGCCGAAGAACAGGAAGGCGATGAAGTTGAAGAAGGCGGCCCAGCCCACGGCGAAGGCCGGCGGCAGGACGCGGGTGGCGACGATGGTCGCGATCGAGTTCGCCGCGTCGTGCAGGCCGTTCAGGAAGTCGAACAGCAGGGCGACGCCGATCAGGAAGACCAGGATCAGGAGCGCGTGGTCCACCTCAGAGGTGCTCGACCAGGATGCCGCTGATGCGGTCGGCCACGTCCTCGAAGCGGTCGATCACCTTCTCCAGATGGTCGTAGATGTCGGCGCCGATGACGAAGTCCAGGGCGGTCGGCGCGGCCTTCTGCGCCGCGTAGAGCGCCTTCATCCCCTGATCGTAGAGGATGTCGCTTTCGTTCTCGAGCTGGGACAGCTGTTCGGTCAGGCTGTTCACGCGGTCCCGGTGCTTCTGCATGGTCGGCAACAGGGAGACGGCCTCGACCGTCAGGGCGGCGCAGCGCACGGCGATGTCGCCCAGCTCGCGCATCTGCGGCGAGAACTCGCGCAGTTCGTACAGGGTCACGCTCTTGGCGGTCTTCTGCATCTGGTCGATGGCGTCGTCCAGCGACTCGGTCAGGCCGCGAATGTCCGACCGGTCGAAGGGGGTGATGAAGCTGCGGCGCACCGCCAGCAGCACCTCGGCGGCGATCTTGTCGGCCTCGTCCTCGTATTCAACGATCTTCGCGGTCCAGGCCGAAACCTCGTTCCCGCCGTCCAGCATGTGGCGCATCGCGTCCGCGCCCTTGGTCAGGGTCGCCGCGTGGGCGTTGAACAGTCGGAAGAAATTGTCTTCCTTCGGCATCAGCGCCTGGAACCAGCTCAGCATCGGCATCCCCTGTCGCGTCAGGCCGGATGCGACCTTTCGCCTCTAATCTTCCCTCACCTAACCCAGGTCTCGCCGCCGTAGTGCGAAGGTTTCACGTCAGTGAGGCGCGCCTGTCGAAGGCGGCTTGGGCCACGACGACCTCGGGCATCCGGCTCTCCGCCCAGTCGACCATGGGCTGCAACGCCGCCACCAGGGTCTGGCCCAGGGGCGTGATCGCATAGGTGACCGAGATCGGAACGGTGGCCTCGACCGACCGGCTGACCAGTCCGTCGCGCTCCAGCTGGCGCAGGGTCTGGCTCAGCATCTTCTGCGACACCCCCTCGACCCGTCGCTTCAGGGCATTGAACCGCATCGGCCCGGCCTTGAGCGTGGTCAGCAGCAGCACCGTCCATTTGTCGGCGATCCGGTCCAGCAGGACCCGGGTCGGACAGTTCTTCGCATAGACGTCCCACGCCAGCTCGGGTTGGGGGCGGGTTTCCTGCGGGTGACCAGATGAGGTTTCGGTGCCTTCTTGCATGGTCGATCTCCATATCTCACTTGGTAACTATTGGAAACCACGGAGTTCATTCCATGAAGATCACAGTCCTCGGCGCCAGCGGTCGCGCCGGATCGGAAATCACGAAGGAACTGGCCTCGCGCGGCCACTCCGTCACCGCCATCGCCCGCAAACCCCAGGCCATTCCGATCGACGACCTCATCACCCCTGTTCAGGGGGACGCCTCCGACCCCACCGCTTTGGCCACCCTGATCGAGGGCTCCGACGCCGTGGTCAGCGCCCTGCATTTCGACGTCCCCGCCGCCACCCTGCTGTCGGCCCTGACCACCGCCGGGGTCCCTCGCCTGCTTGTCACCGGCGGCGCCGCCAGCCTGGAGGTCGCGCCCGGCGTCCGCCTGATCGACACGCCGGAGTTTCCCGAGGAATGGAAGGTCTTCGCCCAGGGCGGCATCACCTTCCTCGACGCCCTGAAGGCCGAGAAGGCCATCGACTGGACCTTCTTCTCCCCCGCCGCCTTCATCGAGGAAGGCCCGCGCCTCGGCCGTTTCCGCCTGGGAACCGACCAACTGGTGACCGACGACAAGGGTGAGAGCCGCATCAGCTTCGCCGACTACGCCATCGCCATGGTCGATGAGGTCGAGCAGCACAGACACCCGAAGGCGCGCTTCACCGCCGCCTACTAGGCGCGACGCAGGCGCAAACGAAAACGGCGGCGGAGATCGCTCTCCGCCGCCGTCATTCTTTTGGGCTAACGCGCGTTCGGGCTGCTTGAGCCCGGTTCGCTTACGCCAGCGAGGCCGGGTCGACCTTGAAGCCCGGGCCCATCGTCGAGGACAGGGTGATGCGCTTCACATAGGTGCCCTTGGCGCCCGAGGGCTTGGCGCGGTTCAGCGCGTCCACATAGGCCTTGACGTTGGCTTCGAGGGCTTCCTGGGTGAAGGAGACCTTGCCGATGCCGCCATGGGCGATACCGGCCTTCTCGACGCGGAACTCCACGGCGCCGCCCTTGGCGTCCTTGACGGCCTGGGCGACGTTCGGGGTCACGGTGCCGACCTTGGGGTTCGGCATCAGGCCGCGCGGGCCCAGCACCTTACCCAGACGGCCGACGAGGGCCATCATGTCGGGCGAGGCGATGACGCGGTCGAAGTCCATCAGGCCGCCGTTGATCTGTTCGTACAGATCCTCGGCGCCGACGTATTCCGCGCCGGCGGCGCGGGCTTCGTCAGCCTTGGCGTCCTTGGCGAAGACGGCGACGCGGACGTCACGGCCGGTGCCCGACGGCAGGTTGACGACGCCACGGACCTGTTGGTCGGCGTGACGCGGGTCGACGCCCAGGTTGACGGCGATCTCGATCGACTCGTCGAACTTGGCCTTGGCGTTGTCCTTGACCAGCTTGATGGCGTCCGAGAACGGCATCAGGGTCAGGGTGTCGCCGGTGCGGGCCTTTTGAGCCTTGGTTTGCTTGGCCATGGGTTAGCCCTCCACCACGTTGAGGCCCATCGCGCGGGCGGAGCCTTCGATGATCTTGGTCGCGGCGTCCAGGTCGTTCGCGTTCAGATCCTTCATCTTCTTCTCGGCGATCTCACGCAGCTGGCTGCGCTTGATCTTGCCGGCGACTTCGCGGCCCGTCATTTTCGAGCCCGAGGTGATGCCGGCGGCCTGCTTGATGTAGTGGGTCGCGGGCGGGGTCTTGGTGACGAAGGTGAACGACTTGTCCTGATAGACCGTGATCACGGTCGGCAGGGGGGTGCCCTTCACTTCCTTCTCGGTGCGCGCGTTGAACTCCTTGACGAAGCCCATGATGTTGACGCCGCGCTGACCCAGAGCCGGGCCGATCGGGGGCGAAGGCGTAGCCGAACCGGCCGCGACCTGCAGTTTGATATAGCCGAGGATCTTCTTGGCCATTGGTCTCTCCTGTGAATGACCCCGGAACTTGATCCGGAGCCGGTGAGCCGTGGTCTGGCATGGCTGCCTCCCACGGATTTGCCCCTGCTACGCAAGGGAGGCGCGCGTGTAGCAAACACGGGGCGGAAAAGCAAACGGCGGCCCCGAAGAGCCGCCGCCGCAAATCCTATCGGTGAAACCGGGCTTACGCCGCGGTCTTCTCGACCTGATTGTATTCCAGATCCACCGGGGTCGGGCGGCCGAAGATCGACACGGCGACGCGCAGGCGGGCGGCGTCCTCGTCGACGCTCTCGACCTGGCCGTCGAAGCTGGCGAACGGGCCGTCGATGACCTTGACGGTCTCGCCGATGTCGAAGCGGATGGTGGGCTTCGGACGCTCGACGCCCTCTTCCACGGCGCCGATGATGGCCTGGACCTCACGCTCGGTGACCGGCAGGGGCTTGGTGCCGCCGGCGGCGCCCAGGAAGCCCGTGACCTTCGGCGTGTCCTTGACCAGGTGGTAGGCGTCGTCGGTCATTTCCATCTTCGCCAGGACATAGCCCGGGAAGAATTTGCGTTCCGAGTTGACCTTGCGGCCGCGGCGGATCTCGACGACGTCCTCGGTCGGAACCAGGATTTCGGAGAAGTTGTCTTCCAGGCCGCGCTGCTTGGCCTGGTCGCGGATGTGCTGGGCGACCTTCTTCTCGAAGTTCGAATAGGCGTGGATGATGTACCACTTGTGCCGCGGGTTGGCGGGCTTTGCGTCGGGCGCTGCATCAGTCATGTGCGCGTCTCCTTAGTTGTTGCCAATGCCGAGAATGAAGCGCGACGCGAAGGTCAGGCCCGCGTCGACCACCCAGAAGAAGACCGTCGCGATCAGCACCATGATGAAGACCATCACCGAGGTGATCCAGGTCTCCTTGCGGCTCGGCCAGACGATCTTGCGGGCCTCGGCCCGGACCTGGCTGGCGAACTGCGGCAGCGAGGTGCGCTTCTTCGGCGTGGGCGCGTCGACGGTCACCGTCTGGACGGCCGGAACCGTCTGGGGCTTGGCGCCCGTCTGCCGACGTCCGGGTGTCTTGGCCTTGGCCATCAGTGGTCTCTTCAAACGCTTCTAACCTGTCGCACCACATGGGGATTTCCATGCGGCGGCGACAGGGGGAAAATGGCAGGAGTTGGGGGACTCGAACCCACGACCCCCGGTTTTGGAGACCGGTGCTCTACCAGCTGAGCTAAACTCCTGGAGCAAAACGCATCACACCGTGGGTTCCCCCTCGGCGTGTGCATTCGCCAGAGGGGGGCGTATGCCTTAGCGGTCGGCCCATTTCAAGGACAATCCGCTGCAACGAAGGGGATCACCCCTCGTAATGCTCCGCCACCGCCTTCTTCTCGTCCTCGGCGTTCACGACCTGCTTGAAGATCAGCTTGTCGATGCGCCGATCGTCCATGTCGACGACCTCGACCTCGAATCGGCCCAGCTGCAGCACCTCGCCCTCGTCGGGCACGCGCGACAGCTGGTGCAGCACCAGGCCGGCGACGGTGTGGAAGCTGTCGTTCTCGCCGAAATCCTCGCCCAGGACGTCGCACAGCTCGTCCAGATCGGTGCGGCCGTCCACCAGCCAGCTGCCGTCGGCGCGCTCGACCACATAGGAGTGGTCGTCGTCGTGACCTTCGTTGAAGTCGCCGGCGATCATTTCCAGGATGTCGGTCGCCGTCACCACGCCTTCGAAGGCGCCGTATTCGTCGACGATGAAGGCCATGTGGACGGGCGTGCCCTTCAGGATTTCCAGCGCCTTCAGGACCGAGGTCGACTGCGGGATGAAGGCCGGCACGGCGACGTGTTCGGCGATGGCCATCTCGCCGGTGGTCAGCAGGCTGTCCAGCAGGTCCTTCTTGTGAACCACGCCGATGGGGTGATCCAGATCGTTGTCGCGAGCGACCACGATGCGCGAATAGGGGCAGACGCGAATCTCTTCGCGCAGCACCGCCGGATCGTCGTCGATCGCCACCCAGTAGACGTCGGTGCGCGGCGTCATCGCCACCCGCACCGGACGGTCGCCGAGGCGCAGGATTTCCTCGATCATCACCTGCTCCTCAGGCTCGATCAGACCGGCCGAGGTGCCCTCGGCGATCATCGTCTCGACCTCTTCCTGGGTGACGTCCGAACCGTCCCGGTCCTTGACGCCCAGCACCTTGAGGATGCCCGAGGTCGAGGCGGTCAGCAGAAGCACGAACGGCTTCAGGATGATGGCCAGCGTCGAGATGGGCGCCGCCATCTTGGACGCGACGGCCTCGGGGAAGATCAGGGCGATTCGTTTGGGCACCAGCTCGCCCACGATCAGCGAGACATAGGTGATGCAGACGACGACCACGGCCGTGGCGAAGAATTCGGTATAGGCGACGAGGGCCGGGAAGGCGTGCTCGAGGATCTTGTCCAGTTCGCCGGCGATGGTCGCCTGGCCGTAGGCGCCCGCCAGAATCCCGATCAGGGTGATTCCGACCTGAACCGCGGACAGGAAATGGGTCGGCTCGTCGGCAAGCGCCAGCGCGGCCCTTGCGCCCCGATCCCCCTTCTCCGCCCGGCTTTGAAGCTTGGATTTGCGCGAAGACACGACCGCGAGTTCGGTCATGGCGAACAGGCCGTTGAGCACCACGAGGAGCAGAACGACGACAATGGCGATGAGTAACATCTAGGGGGAGGAGAACCAGCGCGGCGCGACAGTCGGCGTCCGCTGTTCTTTCCTAGCCGAAGTCGGCCGTTTCCGCCACGGTTTCCTTGAACGGACGGTTTCGCCGCCCTTCCCTGCCCGGTCCCGAGCGGGATCAGCCGCCGGTGCGGCCCGCCTCGACCCCGCCATAGGCGCCCGTGCGCCCGGTATCGGCGCCGTCCACGGAGGCGCAGGCGCACATCCCGATCAGGGTGCCGATGAACAGGCCGATGTGAAGCGCGCGCCGCATAGGGTTACCAAACTCTTAACGTCCGATAACGCATCTGCCTGCAAGCCCCGGGCCCGCGCAAGGTCCCGCTCCGGGACAGGCGCCCCTTAACCCTGCTTATCCCCCGCCACGGGAAGCCGCCCCTGAGAAAGTCAGTGGATCCAGCCGAACACCGAGGCCATGACCATCAGGCCGACGAAGCCGATCCAGGCCCACAGGCCCCAGTTGCGGCTCTCCTTCACCCGGCCGAAGTCGCCCTTGAAGGCCGGAACGGTGAAGTTGACGCCGTTGTTGGCCCGGGCGCGGCGCAGGAAGGCGAAATAGGTCTGGGCGTCGGCCGGCTGGACCAGCCGCTCGCGCACCGTCAGCTCCAGCCGGTGCACGGCCTGCAGCTCGCCCTTGAAGCTCAACTGCGTCTTCAGCGTCAGCCCGGGCCCCGTCTCCGTGATGTTCCACGGCGTCAGGGACAGGGCCTTGGGCAGATTGAAGACCCTTTCGGTCACCACCCTGCGCGGGGTGTTCAGGCTGATCGGCTCCTGCCGTCGCGCCGTCTCGATATTGGCCAATGCGGGGCCGACCACATCGTCGCGCGAGATGAAGCGCCAGGTCTGATCGTCGACAGTCTCCAGCGGCCGCTCCACCTCATACGTCTCGTCCAGCGTCACCGTGTTGTTGACCGGGTCATCCGTGATCTTCAGCGGCGCGAGTTCGGTCAGCCCCCCGTATTCGTTCTCCAGCCCCTCGCGCAAACGGCGCGAGACGTTGGCCAGGCCGTCGTTCTGGGCCCAGGCGCGAATGTCGTCGGCGCGCCAGTCGCGATAGATGGTGCTGATCTCCAATCGAGCCGGCGCGGCGACCTTCGTCGCGAAGGTCCAGGTTTCGCGCGTCCCACACACGGTGATCGGCGCCGGGTCAGGCATAGCCTCCAGCGTCGCGTTCTCGATCAGCGGCAGGGCGTGGAAGTGACGCGGCGGGGTCAGGTGATACAGGTCGCCCGCCTGGGGCTGCAGCGTCGGGTCCATCCACCGCTTCTCGTCGTCGATGACGATCCGGACGATGCAGTGGTTGAAGGCCAGGGCATTGACCGGCTCGCGCGCCAGATCGGCGCCCAGCTGGGTGTGGACCAGAGCGGGAACGGCGTCGACGCCCAGGCGGCGCAGCACCGAGACCAGCAGGCGCGAGGCGTCCTTGCAGTCGCCGTAGCGGGTCGCCCAGATCGCCTCGACCGGGCGCGGGCGGAAGCCGCCGTCGCCGACCCCGATGGAGTGATAGCGCAGTTGGCCCTGCACCAGCCTCAGGGCCTCGGGCGCCCGGGCCGCCGGGGTCGCGTGCCGGGCGGCGATGTCGGCGACCAGTGCCTCCAGCTCCTCCGGCAGTTCGACGGGTGGCGCATAGGCCTCGCGGAACAGGTCGGCGACCTGGGCCCAGGTCGCGGCGCTGACCACCTTCACACTGGCATAGCCGCGATGCCAGTCGGGCGTTTCCGCCTCGTGCCGCCAGGTCGGGGCGTCGACCAGCCGCCAGGTCAGGGTCCGCACCCCGTCCACGGTCACATCCTCGGCTTCCGGCGCCGCCCCGGTAGGCCGCATGACCAGTTTCCGATCCGCCGGCAGACGCAGCACGCACAGGGTGTCCAGCGTCGGCTGAGCCCACTGCAGGCGCCACCTCAGGCTCAGATGGTCCTTGAGCACCGGATTGGCGCCGATGAAGGAATAGGCGGTGTCGACGATGTCCCCCACCCGCACGTCGGGGATGATCATATGGGCGGTGGTCCGCCCGTCGTACATGGCGCGCTCCAGGTTCAGCTCGCGGCGCAGCAGCTCGAAGGCCGCGGGCTCGGCCGCCTCGCGGACCTGGCCGTTCCTGATCACGCGCAGGGAGTGGATGACCAGCCGTTCCCACGACGGATCGAAGTTCAGCTCGAAACTGGCCGCCGACTGCAGACCGTCGCCGCCGGTGACCTGCTGGACGATCCGGTAGGAATAGACCGGCTCCGGCCCCGTCAGATCGGCGCGCGCCGAACTCAGCAGGTAGCAACTGCCCCGTTCGCTCAACGCCGCGATGTCGCGATCGCCGGTATCGACCGGCGCCATGTCGAAGTCCGCCGGCGCCGGTCCGAAGCCCAGCCCCCTCCGCGCGAACTCTTCCCCCTCGTAAGCCACCCACTCACCCCGTTACGCTTGACGGGAAAGCTTAGCCAAACTCTCGCAAAAGCAAAACGGCCGCCGGGTTGCCCCGACGGCCGCTCTGTACTCACTCATCGTCGCGCTCAAGCAGCGCGGCCCAATCCCGAACCGGGGGAGCCGCGCGTTAGCGCGCCATCGCGATCAGGCGATGATCTTGGCGACGACGCCGGCGCCGACGGTGCGGCCGCCTTCACGGATGGCGAAGCGGAGCTTCTCTTCCATGGCGATCGGGGTGATCAGTTCGACGTTCAGCTCGGCGTTGTCGCCGGGCATGATCATCTCGACGCCTTCCTTCAGGTGAACGATGCCGGTCACGTCCGTCGTGCGGAAGTAGAACTGCGGGCGGTAGTTCGTGAAGAACGGGGTGTGACGGCCGCCTTCTTCCTTGGTCAGGATGTAGGCTTCGGCGACGAACTTGGTGTGCGGGGTGATGGAGCCCGGCTTGCACAGCACCTGGCCGCGCTCGACGTCTTCACGCTTGGTGCCGCGCAGCAGAACGCCGACGTTGTCGCCCGCCTGGCCCTGGTCCAGCAGCTTGCGGAACATTTCCACGCCCGTGCAGGTCGTCTTCTGGACCGGACGGATGCCGACGATCTCGACTTCCTCACCGACCTTGACGATGCCGCGCTCGACGCGGCCGGTCACGACCGTACCACGGCCCGAGATCGAGAAGACGTCTTCCACCGGCATCAGGAACGGCAGGTCGATCGGACGCTCCGGCTGCGGGATGTAGGCGTCGACCGTTTCCATCAGCGCCAGAACGCGCTGTTCGCCGATTTCCGGGTTCACGCCGTCGGTCGCGGCCTTGGCCGAACCCATGGTGATCGGAATGTCATCGCCCGGGAACTGGTACGACGACAGCAGCTCGCGCACTTCCATCTCGACCAGCTCGAGCAGCTCGGCGTCGTCGACCAGGTCGACCTTGTTCATGAAGACCACCAGGGCCGGCACGCCGACCTGACGGGCCAGCAGGATGTGCTCGCGCGTCTGCGGCATCGGGCCGT
This sequence comes from Brevundimonas sp. ALps5, assembly GCF_058681645.1. Lineage (NCBI taxonomy): Bacteria > Pseudomonadati > Pseudomonadota > Alphaproteobacteria > Caulobacterales > Caulobacteraceae > Brevundimonas > Brevundimonas sp. ALps5. The sequence continues at coordinate 4,047,136 of NZ_CM178744.1, forward strand.
CAGCGGCCGAAACCACCAGGATCGCGCCGTCCATCTGCGCGGCGCCCGTGATCATGTTCTTCACATAGTCGGCGTGGCCGGGGCAGTCGACGTGGGCGTAGTGACGGTTGGCCGTCTCATATTCCACGTGCGCGGTGTTGATCGTGATGCCGCGGGCCTTTTCTTCCGGCGCGGCGTCGATGTCGGCGTAGTTCATCGCCTTGGCGCCGCCGGCCTTCGCCAGCGTCATCGTGATCGCCGCCGTCAGCGTCGTCTTGCCGTGGTCAACGTGACCAATCGTGCCGATGTTGCAGTGCGGCTTCGTGCGTTCGAACTTTTCCTTGGCCATTCTCTTCTCTCCGTCCCCTGAAATGAGGGGGCTTCAGTCCTTGGGGTTTTCAGGGGCCGGCGGGCCGGGGCCCGCCGGATAACTAGGGGTTTAGGCGCTGTACTTCTTGATGACTTCGTCGGCGACGTGTTGCGGCACCGGTTCGTAGTGGTCGTACTGCATGGTGAAGGCCGCACGGCCCTGCGACATGCCGCGCAGCGTGTTCACATAGCCGAACATGTTGGCCAGCGGCACGAAGGCGTTCACGACGGTGGCGTTGCCGCGCATGTCCTGACCCTGGATCATGCCGCGACGGCCGTTCAGGTCGCCGATGACCGAACCGAGGTAGTCCTCGGGGGTCACGACCTCAACCGCCATGATCGGCTCGAGCAGCTTGGGCGAACCCTTCTCGCGCAGTTCGCGGAAGGCGGCGCGCGACGCGATTTCGAACGCCAGCACGCTGGAGTCGACGTCGTGGAACTTGCCGTCCGTCAGGGTGGCCTTGAAGTCGATCAGCGGGAAGCCGGCCAGCAGGCCGTTTTCCTTGGCCGAGGTCAGACCCTTTTCGACGCCCGGGATGTATTCCTTGGGCACCGCGCCGCCGACGATCGAGTTCTCGAAGATGAAGCCCGAGCCCGGCTCGCCGGGTTCGAAGGTGATCATCACGCGCGCGAACTGGCCCGTACCGCCGGTCTGCTTCTTGTGGGTGTAGTCGATGTCGACCTTGCGGCCCAGGGACTCACGATAGGCGACCTGCGGCGCGCCGATGTTGGCCTCGACCTTGTAGGTGCGCTTCAGGATGTCGATCTTGATGTCCAGGTGCAGCTCGCCCATGCCCTTCAGGATGGTCTGGCCCGACTCGTGGTCGGTCGAGACGGTGAAGGAGGGATCTTCCGAGGCCAGCTTGGCCAGGGCGATGCCCAGCTTCTCCTGGTCGGCCTTCGACTTCGGCTCGACCGAGATCTCGATAACCGGCGCCGGGAATTCCATCTTCTCGAGGATGACGGGCGACTTCAGGGGATCGCACAGGGTGTCGCCGGTGCGGGTTTCCTTCAGGCCGGCCAGGGCGACGATGTCGCCGGCATAGGCTTCCTTGACGTCTTCACGGTTGTTCGAGTGCATCTGCAGCATGCGGCCGACGCGCTCGCGCTTGTCGCGCGACGAGTTCAGCAGGCTCATGCCGGTTTCCATCTTGCCCGAGTACAGGCGGCAGAAGGTCAGCGAACCGACGAAGGGGTCGTCCATGATCTTGAAGGCCAGGACCGACAGGGGCTCGTCGTCCGACGCCTTGCGAACGATCGGCTCTTCCGTCTTGAAGTCGATGCCCGGGGTCGGCGGGATGTCCAGCGGCGACGGCAGGTAGTCGACGACGGCGTCGAGCAGGGTCTGCACGCCCTTGTTCTTGAACGCCGAGCCGCACAGGATCGGGTAGAAGGCGCCGGTCAGAACGGCCTTGCGGATGCACTTCTTGATGGTGGCTTCGTCGGGCTCGTTGCCCTCGAGGTAGGCTTCCATCGCCTCGTCGTCGAGCTCGACGGCGTTGTCGATCAGGTACTGGCGAGCGGCGATGGCCTTGTCCATCAGGTCGTCCGGGATCGGCACGTCCTTGTAGGAGGCGCCCAGGCCGTCGTTGTCCCAGACCACGCCGGTCATGCGGACCAGGTCGACCAGGCCCGACAGCGAGGATTCGGCGCCGATCGGGAACTGGATCGGCACGGCCTTGGCGCCCAGGCGGTCGCGGATCGACTCGACCGAGGCGTCGAAGTCGGCGCCGATCTTGTCCATCTTGTTGACGTAGACGATGCGCGGCACCGAGTATTTGTCGGCCTGGCGCCAGACGGTTTCGGTCTGCGGCTCAACGCCGGCGTTGCCGTCCAGAACGGTCACGGCGCCGTCGAGGACGCGCAGCGAGCGTTCGACTTCAATGGTGAAGTCCACGTGGCCGGGGGTGTCGATGATGTTCAGGCGCTTGCCCTGCCAGAAGGCGGTCGTCGCGGCCGACGTAATGGTGATGCCGCGCTCCTGCTCCTGGTCCATCCAGTCCATGGTCGCGGCGCCGTCGTGGACTTCGCCGATCTTGTGGGACTTGCCGGTGTAATACAGGATCCGCTCGGTCGTCGTCGTCTTGCCCGCATCGATGTGGGCCATGATGCCGAAGTTGCGGTAGTCCTCGAGCTTGTGAGTGCGAGCCATGGAACGTGCCTTGAAGTGAGTTCAGGACGCGGGGAGCGTCCTCGGGAAGATCGTACGGTGTCTGGATAAGCGGGCGCGGGCGATTTAGCTCAAACCGCCCGCGCCGGATAGTCCTAGATAGTCAGCGCCCGGTCCTTGTGAAAGGCCCGGCCCCATGAAGGGCCGCCCTTACGCAAGGGATGCGACGCATTGAAGACATTACCAGCGGTAATGGCTGAAGGCGCGGTTGGCTTCGGCCATCTTGTGGGTGTCTTCGCGCTTCTTGACCGCGGTGCCGCGGTTGTTCGAGGCGTCCAGCAGCTCGGCGGCCAGCTTCTCGGTCATGGTGTTCTCGCCACGCTTGCGGGCGGCGTTGACCAGCCAGCGGATGGCCAGGGCGCGGCGGCGGTCCGGACGGACCTCGACGGGCACCTGATAGGTGGCGCCGCCGACGCGACGCGAACGGACTTCAACGGCCGGCTGAACGTTTTCCAGGGCGGTGTGGAAGGTGACGACGGCTTCGACGTCCTTCTTCTTGTCGGCCAGGATATCGAACGCGCCGTAGACGATGTTTTCGGCGACGGCCTTTTTGCCCTCGTACATGACGTAGTTCATGAACTTGGTGACGGTCAGATCCTTGTACTTGGGATCCGGCAGGACTTCGCGTTTCTGGGCGCGGTGACGACGGGACATGGGTGTGGCCTTCTAGATCGGTATCGGAGAGCCGGCCCTCCCCTGACGGGAACGGGCCGGCTGAATTGAATGGGGCGGCGCGTCTTACTTCGGACGCTTGGCGCCGTAGTGCGAACGGCGCTGCTTGCGGTCCTTGACGCCTTGCGTATCGAGCACGCCGCGCAGGATGTGGTAGCGAACGCCGGGAAGGTCCTTGACGCGGCCGCCGCGGATCAGAACGACCGAGTGTTCCTGCAGGTTGTGGCCTTCGCCGGGGATGTAGCACACGGCTTCGTAGCCGGACTTGGCCAGACGGACCTTGGCGACCTTACGCAGAGCCGAGTTCGGCTTCTTCGGGGTCGTCGTATAGACGCGGGTGCAAACGCCGCGGCGTTGGGGCGAACCCTCCAGGGCCGGCACCTTGTTGCGGACGGGCTTGGGCTTGCGCGGCTTGCGGATGAGCTGGTTGATCGTAGGCATTGTGAACTCGCTTCGACTTCTGATGGAGGCGTGTGCCTGTCGGCCGGGGCGCCTCATGTCCTTCTTTTGAACGGGGCCGGATGGCCTCGCCCGGGGTCTTTGAGGCGAGACGGTCGAACCAAACGAAAAAACCGGAACGCGCGCTTCGGGCGTTCCGGCGGGCACAGCCCGTCCGTTCAATTGTCACGATCCCGGCGAGGGAGAATCCCCCATGCCTCGAAAGTCCGGCGCGTATAGGCGCGAAGGGGTTTCAGGTCAAGCGCAGCGTCAGTCCGGGATCCGGAACGTGGTCCTGAAGCGAATCTTGCCGCCTGTCGCCACGCCGTCGACGGTCCTCGGAGACAGACGCGCACGCCGCGCGGCGTTCAGGGCCGCTTCTCCGAAGCCGAAGCCGCGCGGCGTTTCCGACCGGACGATGCAGTTCGAGACGCGTCCGTCGCGCTCGACCGTGCATTCCAGTTCCACCGAGCCTTCGCGCGCCACGGCGACGACTTCGACGTCGGGCACAGGCGTCGCCGTGACTTCCGGCGCGGGAGCCGGGACCAAGGTCTGGCCCGAGGCGGGGGCCGAGGTTGTGGTCGCCGCCTGCCCCATCAGGAGCGTCAACAGAAGCCAAACCGCCATGCCGTCTCCTCCGGGGTCGGCCCCATGCCGACGTTCCGCAACCGAGGCTAGCATGCGGCATGTCCCCGCCCCAATACCGCCACGCTCGCCACCTCTCCTGCCCCATAGTGGAGGGCCGATGACGGCGACGTTCAAACCGGATTGGCGCGACATCATGGGCCCCCGCGCCGGATCGCGCGCGACCTCGCGCGAGCGGGCCCGGCGCGCGGCCATCCTCGCCGCCTCGGTCGCCGCCCACGCCCTTGTCCTGGGCCTGATCGGTCTCGGCCTGCTGGAGACGCGGCGCGCGCAGACCGTCGCCGATGACAGCGCCGTCTATGTCGAAATGGAGCCTCGCCCCCTGCTGAACGGCGAAACGGCCCGCATTCCCCGCTCGGCCCCTGCCCGGTCCAGCAACGCCCCGGCCCTGACCCGGTCCCCGAGCCACGATCCGACTGCGACCCGGCCCGAGGAGGATCGCCCCGCCCCGCCCTCGCCGCGCGCGCCGGGCGTTCCGGCGGCGGGCGCCCCCGCCCCTCCGGCCGAGGCCAATCCCTGGACCTACCGCCCCGAGAGCCTCGGGGCCGCCGTCGGCCGGACCCTGCGCACCGGGCCGGGCGGTTGCCGGATCATGGACGGTCATCTGGGCGAGACCGAACAGGCGATCTGCGACGAACGCTTCATCGCGGGCGCGGTCGAGGGCGCGCGTCGCCATCCGCCCGGCGGCCGCACCCTGACACCGTCGGAGCAGCGCCGCCAGGACGCCTTCGCCGCCGAGGGCCGCCGCGCGCTCGAGCAGTACGAGGCCCTGCGCGCCCCGCTCAGGGGCGGCAGCGGCAATGTGACCTCCGGCGAATGCCCGGGCGGCAACCTCGGTATCGGCTGCGCCGGGTCCTACCTCGACCCCTCGATGCGCGAGGGCGCGACCAACACCATCCGCCAGGGCTCCAACCGCGCCACCAGCGACCAGCACCGCCCCCTCCCCGGCCACGAGCCGAACTAGGGCGGCGCTCAGGCAGCGAGCGATAGCGCCCTTCAAAAAAGAAAAAGGGCGGCCCCGTCGCCGGGACCGCCCTCGTTCAGTCTTGTCATCCCGGGCTCGACCCGGGACGCGCGATTACTCGCTCTCGGCCAGTTCCAGCTGCAGGTCTTCCGGCAGCGGCTCGACGTTGGCTTCGCGCGTCGAGGTCAGCAGGGCGTCACGCTCGTTGGCGACCTTCTGCAGCGACCGCAGGTAGGCGCCGGTGCCGGCCGGGATCAGACGGCCGACGATGACGTTTTCCTTCAGGCCTTCCAGGGTGTCCTTCTTGCCGTTGACCGAGGCGTCGGTGAGAACGCGGGTGGTCTCCTGGAAGGACGCCGCCGAGATGAAGCTGCGGGTTTGCAGCGACGCCTTGGTGATGCCCAGCAGGACCGGCTGGGTGGTGGCGATACGGCCGCCACGCTTCTCGACCTTGGCGTTCTCATAGGCCGCCTCGGCCACCTCGACCGTGTCGCCACGGATCAGGGTGGTTTCGCCCGAGTCGATGATCTCGACCTTCTGCAGCATCTGGCGAACGATCACCTCGATGTGCTTGTCGTTGATCGGCACGCCCTGCAGTCGGTAGACCTCCTGCACTTCGTTGACCAGGTACTCGGCCAGCGCCTCGACGCCCTGGATGCGCAGCAGGTCGTGCGGATCCGGGTTGCCGTCGATGATGTAGTCGCCCTTCTGGATCAGATCGCCGTCGTGGACGGAGATGTGCTTGCCCTTCGGGATCAGGAACTCGACGGGTTCGCCCTGGTTGCCATCGGCATCCGGCTCCGGCGTGATCTTGATGCGGCGCTTGTTCTTGTAGTCGCGACCGAATTCAACGCGGCCATCCATTTCGGCGATGACGGCGCAGTCCTTCGGACGGCGGGCTTCGAACAGTTCGGCGACGCGCGGCAGACCGCCGGTGATGTCGCGGGTCTTGGCGCCTTCGGTCGGGATACGGGCCAGGATTTCGCCCGGCTTGACGTTGTCGCCGTTGGCCACCGACAGGATGGCGCCGACGGGCAGCAGGTAGCGGGCGTCAGAACCCGAAGCCAGCTTGGCGTAGGCGTCGCCGACGGTCACGCCCATAGCCGGACGCAGGTCCGAACCGCGGGGCGAGGCGCGCCAGTCGATGACCACGCGCTGGGCGATGCCGGTCGCTTCGTCGGTTTCCTCGCGGAAGGACAGGCCTTCCGTCAGGTCCTCGAAGCGGACGACGCCGCCGACTTCGGTCAGGATCGGGGTGGTGTAGGGGTCCCACTCCGCCAGACGCTGGTTCTTCTTGACCTCTTCGCCTTCCTTGACGCGCAGACGGCCGCCGTAGGGGATCTTGTAGCTTTCGCGATCCTTGCCATCGACCATGACGGTGACGATGACGTTGCGGCTCATCGACACCAGGTCGCCGTGGGCGGCGGTGACGGTCGGGCCGACCACCTTGATGACGCCGGCGTTGGTCGCCTCGTAGAACGAGGTTTCCGCCACCTGGGCCGTACCGCCGATGTGGAAGGTCCGCATCGTCAGCTGGGTGCCGGGCTCGCCGATCGACTGGGCGGCGATGACGCCGACCGCTTCGCCGATGTTGACGTTGGTGCCGCGCGCCAGGTCGCGGCCGTAGCACATGCCGCAGATGCCGGCTTCGGCTTCACAGGTCAGGGCCGAACGGACCTTGACCGACTGGACGCCCTCGCGGTCGATGACCTCGACCACGTCCTCCACCAGATAGGTGTCGGCGGGGAACAGGACGGTGTCCGTGCCCGGAGCCTTGATGTCCTCGGCGTTGTAACGGCCCAGGACGCGTTGACCCAGCGAGACCAGGACGTCGCCGCCCTCGACCACGGCGCGCAGGGTGATGCCCCGCGTGGAGCCGCAATCGTCCTCGGTGACGATCGAGTCCTGCGCCACGTCCACCAGACGGCGGGTCAGGTAACCCGAGTTGGCGGTCTTCAGCGCGGTGTCGGCCAGACCCTTGCGGGCGCCGTGGGTGGAGTTGAAGTACTCCAGAACGGTCAGGCCTTCCTTGAAGTTCGAGACGATCGGGGTCTCGATGATCTCGCCGGACGGCTTGGCCATCAGGCCGCGCATCCCGCCGAGCTGCTTCATCTGGGCCTGCGAACCACGGGCGCCGGAGTTGGCCATCATGTAGACCGAGTTGATCTCGGCGGTACGACCCGAGGCCAGGACGCGCGGCTGCGCGATCTCGCCCATCATCTCGTCGGCGACCTTGTCCGTGGCCTTGGCCCAGGCGTCGACGACCTTGTTGTACTTCTCACCCTTGGTGATCAGGCCGTCGGCGTACTGCTGCTCGTATTCCTCGACCAGGGTGCGGGTCTCGGCGACCAGCTGGGCCTTCTTGGCGGGGATGACGATGTCGTCCTTGCCGAACGAAATGCCGGCCTTGGCGGCTTCGCGGAAGCCCAGGCCCATCATCTGGTCGGCGAAGATGACCGTCGCCTTCTGACCGCAGTGGCGATAGACCACGTCGATCAGGTTGCCGATTTCCTTCTTGGTGAGATTCTTCTCGAGCAGGCGGTAGCCGATGTTCGGGTTCTTGGGCAGCAGGGCGCCCAGCTTCATCCGGCCCGGGGTCGTGTCGATGACCTTGGTCACTTCCACGCCGTTCTTGTCTTCCTCGGTCCAGCGCGCCTTGATGCGGGTGTGCAGGGTCACGACGGCGGCGTCCAAGGCCGCGTCGATCTCGCCCATGTTGGCGAACAGCTTGCCCTCGCCGGGCTCACCGTCCTTGACCAGGGAGATGTAGTACAGGCCCAGGACGATGTCCTGCGACGGCACGATGATCGGCTTGCCGTTGGCGGGCGACAGGATGTTGTTCGTCGACATCATCAGGACGCGCGCTTCCAGCTGGGCCTCGAGGCTCAGCGGGACGTGCACGGCCATCTGGTCGCCGTCGAAGTCGGCGTTGAACGCGGTACAGACCAGCGGGTGCAGGCGGATGGCCTTGCCCTCGATCAGCTTCGGCTCGAACGCCTGGATGCCCAGACGGTGCAGCGTCGGCGCGCGGTTCAGCATGACCGGGTGCTCGCGGATCACCTCTTCGAGGATGTCCCACACCTGGGGCTGTTCACGCTCGACCATGCGCTTGGACTGTTTGACGGTGCCCGACAGGCCCTTGGCGTCCAGACGCGCATAGATGAACGGCTTGAACAGCTCGAGCGCCATCTTCTTGGGCAGGCCGCACTCGTGCAGCTTCAGCTCCGGACCCACGGTGATGACCGAACGGCCCGAGTAGTCGACGCGCTTGCCGAGCAGGTTCTGACGGAAGCGGCCCTGCTTGCCCTTCAGCATGTCGGCCAGCGACTTCAGCGGACGCTTGTTGGCGCCCGTGATCACGCGGCCGCGGCGGCCGTTGTCGAACAGGGCGTCGACCGATTCCTGAAGCATCCGCTTTTCGTTGCGGATGATGATGTCCGGCGCGCGGAGCTCCATCAGGCGCTTCAGGCGGTTGTTCCGGTTGATCACGCGGCGGTACAGGTCGTTCAGGTCGGAGGTCGCGAAACGACCGCCGTCCAGCGGCACCAGCGGGCGCAGTTCCGGCGGGATGACCGGGACGACCGTCAGGATCATCCACTCGGGCTTGTTGCCGCTCTCGATGAAGGCTTCCAGCAGCTTCAGGCGCTTGGAGGCCTTCTTGGCCTTCATTTCCGAGGGGCTGTCGGCCAGTTCGCCGCGGTGCTTCTCGGCCTCGGCGTGCAGGTCGATGCCCATCAGCAGGTTGCGCACGGCCTCGGCGCCGATCTCGGCGGTGAAGCCGTCATCGCCGAACTCGTCCTGGTAGCGGTAGAACTCGTCTTCCGTCAGCAGCTGGTTCTGCTTCAGCGGGGTCAGGCCCGGCTCGGTGACGATGTAGTTCTCGAAGTAGAGCACGCGCTCCACGTCCTTCAGCGCCATGTCCAGCATCAGCGAGATGCGCGACGGCAGCGACTTCAGGAACCAGATGTGGGCGACCGGCGAAGCCAGTTCGATGTGGCCCATGCGCTCGCGGCGGACGCGGGCCAGGGTGACTTCGACGCCGCACTTCTCGCAGATAATGCCCTTGTATTTCATGCGCTTGTACTTGCCGCACAGGCATTCGTAGTCCTTGGTCGGGCCAAAGATACGGGCGCAGAACAGGCCGTCACGCTCGGGCTTGAACGTGCGGTAGTTGATGGTTTCGGGCTTCTTGATCTCGCCGAACGACCACGAGCGGATCTTCTCCGGCGAGGCCAGGGCGATCTTGATCTGGTCGAAGGTCGGAGTGACCGGGACCGCGTTGAAGATGTTCAGGACTTCCTGGTTCATCTTGATTCCTTCTGCAGCGGGGAGCTGCGCAAATATCGAAAAGTGGAGAGAGCGATGGCCCCCTCCCCGCTTTCACGGGGAGGGGTTGGACCGATCAGCTGTTCTCCAGCTCCACGTTCAGACCCAGCGAACGCATTTCCTTGATGAGAACGTTGAAGCTCTCGGGAATGCCGGCCTCGAAGCTGTCGTCGCCGCGGACGATGGCCTCGTAGACCTTGGTCCGGCCGGCCACGTCGTCGGACTTCACCGTCAGCATCTCCTGCAGGGTGTAGGCGGCGCCGTAGGCTTCCAGAGCCCAGACCTCCATTTCCCCGAAGCGCTGACCGCCGAACTGCGCCTTGCCGCCCAGCGGCTGCTGGGTGACGAGCGAGTACGGGCCGATGGAGCGGGCGTGGATCTTGTCGTCGACCAGGTGGTGCAGCTTCAGCATGTAGATGTAGCCGACCGTGACCGGACGCTTGAACTGCTCGCCGGTCTGACCGTCGTACAGGATCGACTGGCCCGAACGTTCCAGACCGGCCGATTCCAGCAGGTCCTCGATGTCCGAGATGTGCGCGCCGTCGAACACCGGGGTGGCGAACGGAACGCCCTTGGACAGGTTCTTGGCCAGCTCGATCAGGTCATCCTCATCCTGCGGCAGCGGGGTTTCCGGGCCGTAGATGTCGGTCAGACGCTCGACCAGAGCCTGCTTCTGCCCGCCGTGCTGCCAGGCTTCCAGCAGACCCGAGATCTGACGACCCAGGCCCGCGGCCGCCCAACCCAGGTGGGTTTCGAAGATCTGGCCGATGTTCATGCGCGAAGGCACGCCCAGCGGGTTCAGAACGACGTCGACGGAGGTGCCGTCGGCCAGGTGCGGCATGTCCTCGATCGGCAGGATCTTGGAGATGACGCCCTTGTTGCCGTGACGGCCGGCCATCTTGTCGCCCGGCTGAAGCTTGCGCTTCACGGCGACGAAGACCTTGACCATCTTCATCACGCCCGGGGGCAGTTCGTCGCCGCGTTGCAGCTTCTCGACCTTGTCCTCGAAGCGACGGTCCAGCGCCTTGCGGGCGCCTTCGAACTGGGCCTTCATGGCTTCCAGCTCGCCCATCGCCTTCTCGTCGTCGAGGGCGATCTGCCACCACAGGCCGCGCGAGAGCTCGCCCAGCTTGTCTTCGGTGACTTCACCGCGGCCCAGGCCCTTCGGACCCGAGGTCGCGTTCTTGCCCAGCAGCAGGGGCTTCAGGCGGCCATAGACGTTGCGTTCCAGGATCGCCAGCTCGTCGTCGCGGTCCTTGCCGAGGCGTTCGATTTCCGAACGTTCGATCGACATGGCGCGCTCGTCCTTGTCGACGCCGTGGCGGTTGAAGACGCGCACGTCGACGACCGTGCCGGCGACGCCGGGCGGCAGGCGCAGGGAGGTGTCACGGACGTCCGAAGCCTTCTCGCCGAAGATGGCGCGCAGCAGCTTCTCTTCCGGGGTCATCGGGCTTTCGCCCTTCGGGGTGACCTTGCCGCACAGGATGTCGCCCGGCTGGACCTCGGCGCCGATGGCCACGATGCCCGCTTCGTCGAGGTTGCGCAGGGCTTCCTCGCCGACGTTGGGGATGTCGCGGGTGATTTCTTCCGGCCCCAGCTTGGTGTCGCGGGCCATCACTTCGAACTCGTCGATGTGGATCGAGGTGAACACGTCGTCGCGGACGATGCGCTCGCTGATCAGGATCGAGTCTTCGAAGTTGTAGCCGTTCCAGGGCATGAAGGCGACGAGGGCGTTACGGCCCAGGGCCAGATCGCCCAGATCCGTCGACGGACCGTCGGCGATGACGTCCCCGGTCTTCACTTCATCGCCCACGCGCACGATCGGGCGCTGGTTGATGCAGGTCGACTGGTTCGAACGCTGGAACTTGGACAGGCGGTAGATGTCGACGCCCGAGCGGGCGGCTTCCAGTTCGCCGGTGGCGCGGACCACGATCCGCGTGCCGTCGATCTGCTCGACCACGCCGTCACGGCGGGCGATGACCACGGCGCCCGAGTCACGGGCCACGACCGCTTCCATGCCGGTGCCGACCAGCGGCGCGTCCGACTGCACCAGAGGCACGGCCTGACGTTGCATGTTGGCGCCCATCAGTGCGCGGTTGGCGTCGTCGTTTTCCAGGAACGGGATCAGGGCGGCGGCGACCGAAACGACCTGTTTCGGCGACACGTCCATCATGTCGACGTCGGCCTTCACCAGCAGCTGGGATTCACCGTTGATCCGGCCGGGGACCAGGTCCTCGACGATCTCGCCGTCCTTCAGCTCGATGTTCGCCTGGGCGATCGTGTACTTCGACTCCTCCATGGCCGAGATGTAGACCACCTCGCCTTGGGCCTTGCCGTCCTTCACGCGACGGTACGGGCTCTCGATGAAGCCGTACTTGTTGACGCGGGCGTGGGTGGCCAGGGAGTTGATCAGACCGATGTTCGGGCCTTCCGGCGTTTCGATCGGGCAGATGCGGCCGTAATGGGTCGGGTGGACGTCGCGGACTTCAAAGCCCGCGCGCTCACGCGTCAGACCGCCCGGGCCAAGCGCCGAAAGGCGGCGCTTGTGGGTGATTTCCGACAGCGGGTTCGTCTGGTCCATGAACTGCGACAGCTGCGACGAGCCGAAGAACTCGCGCACCGAGGCGGCGGCCGGCTTGGCGTTGATCAGGTCGTGCGGCATCACCGTGTCGATATCGACCGACGACATGCGCTCCTTGATGGCGCGCTCCATACGCAGCAGGCCGACGCGGTACTGGTTTTCCAGCAGCTCGCCCACCGAACGGACCCGGCGGTTGCCCAGGTTGTCGATGTCGTCGATCTCGCCGCGGCCGTCCTTCAGCCCGACCAGGATCTGCAGCACCTTCAGGACGTCGTCCTTCTGGAGCACGCGGATCTCGTCCGAAACCTCGGGGGTTTCCAGACGCATGTTCATCTTCACCCGGCCCACGGCCGACAGGTCATAGCGTTCCGCGTCGAAGAACAGCGACTGGAACATGGCCTCGGCGGCTTCCGGGGTCGGCGGCTCGCCCGGACGCATCACGCGGTAGACGTCGAACAGGGCGTCCTCGCGGCCCGTGTTCTTGTCGACCCGCAGGGTGTTGCGCATGTAGGCGCCGACCGTCACGTGGTCGATGTCCAGCACGTCGATGGTGGTGAAGCCCTTGCCTTCCAGCAGTTCGATGGTCGGGGCGTCCAGCTCGTCGCCGGCCTCGGCGTAGATCTCGCCGGTCTCGTAGTTGACGGCGTCGGCGGCCAGATAGCGGGTGACCAGGGCGTCAGCGGCCAGCGACAGCGACTTCAGGCCGCCGTCCTGCAGCTTCTTGGCCGCACGGGCGCTGATCTTGTGACCGGCTTGCGCGACCACTTCGCCGGTGTCGGCGTCGATCAGGTCGAACTCCGGCTTCACGCCGCGCCAGCGCTCGGGCTTGTAGGGGGTGACCCAGCCTTCGCCGCGCTTCTCGTAAGGCACGGTCTCATAGAAGGTGCGCAGGATTTCTTCGCCGTCCATGCCGAGGGCCAGCAGGAAGGTGGTCGCCGGCAGCTTGCGGCGACGGTCGATACGCACGAACACCACGTCCTTGGCGTCGAACTCGAAGTCGAGCCACGAGCCGCGGTACGGGATCACGCGGGCGGCGAACAGCAGCTTGCCCGACGAGTGGGTCTTGCCCTTGTCGTGGTCGAAGAACACGCCCGGCGAACGGTGCATCTGCGAGACGATCACGCGCTCGGTGCCGTTGACGATGAACGTGCCCTTGTCCGTCATCAGGGGGATGTCCCCCATGTAGACGTCCTGTTCCTTGATGTCCTTGACCGAGCGGGCGCCGGTCTCTTCGTCCGCTTCAAAGACGATCAGGCGCAGCTTGACCTTCAGCGGAGCCGCGAAGGTCATGTCGCGCTGGATGCATTCCTCGACGTCGTACTTGGGCTCCTCGAACTCGTAGGAGACGTATTCCAGAACGGCGCGTTCGTTGAAGTCCTTGATCGGGAACACCGACTTGAAGACCGCCTCGATGCCCTGGTCCTTGCGCTGTCCGGCGCGGACTTCGCGCTGCAGGAACTGCTCGTAGGAGGCGCGCTGGACCTCGATCAGGTTCGGCATCGCGACCGCTTCGGGAATACGCCCGAAGGATTTGCGGATGCGCTTCTTGCCGGTGAAGGTGGTGGCCGACGCGATCTGACCGTTGATGGTGAGACCGTTGAGGACGTCTGTCATTCGTGTTTCCCAATCCGTGCAGCGTGACCTGCAGGAGAAATGCGGTGGCACGACACGCTTTTCAGCGGCCGCGCGTTTCGGTTTCGGCCTCCACCCTCGGACCCTTGCGGGACCAGGAGGCCTGAAATCTATGGGCTCCCTGGGACAGGAGCCGCACCTTCGCTCGGTCGGAGGGCGACGGACCGGGCCTCGGCGCTTTCGCGCAGACTCAATTGAGCTGTTGCGGAAGGCGGAGGTATACTCGCTTTTCCGACGAAATAAAGGCCGGTCCACAAGGAATTATGCTGTCCTGCGGATTCCCGCTTTTCAGCCGCCCGAAAGCCTGCCAGCCGCGCCCGTCCAACATAGGAAGGCGGCTGGCATAGCGCCACTTTTCGGCGCGCCGGGACCCTGCTAGCGTCGCCGTATGACCCGCATCGCACGCCTCGCCCTGATCTCCGCCGCCGCCCTCGGCCTGACCGCCGGACTGTCGGCCTGCGCCGCCACCGTGCCGCCGACCATCCTCGCCGCCGCGCCCAGCGATGCGACGTCCTGGGTCCCGGCCCAGCGCGCCTATCTGGCCTGGAACCTGACCAACCGCGGCTGGAACGTCACCCCCTCGGGCCTGCAGTACCGCCGCGTCGGCCGCGCCTATCCCAAGGCCGCCATGCCGCTGACCACCGATACCGTCCGCGTCCACTATCGCGGGACCCTGATCAACGGGACCGAGTTCGACAGCTCCTACTCGCGCAACGAGCCGGCCTCCTTCCCCCTGAACCGCGTCATCAAGGGCTGGACCGAGGGCGTCGCCCTGATGCACGTCGGCGAGACCTACGACTTCGTCATCCCCGCCGACCTGGCCTACGCCGGGCGCCGCATGGGCGACGACATCCCGGCGGAGTCGACCCTGCTGTTCCGGGTCCAGCTGCTCGCGGTCAATCCGTAGGGTCAAGGTATGGGCCCGGCGACATTGCTCCTCGCCATCGCAGCGCTCGCTCCGGCGAGAGCCGAAACGCCTCTCGACATCTGCCAGATCGCCGAAAAAGCGCCCGCGACCGGCAGCATCGAGATCGAGACTGTCTTCGTAACGGACGGTCTGCACGGCATGTATCTGACAGACAGCCGCTGCCCCCGCGATGCCTTGGTCCCCGTCATGTCCCTCGGCGGCGGCGAGGGAGAGATTAGCGATCCTCTCATCAAGGCCTATTGGCGGGCGCGGATAGCCGGAAGGTCTCCTGCCTTTCGTGTCCGGATGCGCGGCCGTCTTGAGTATCCGGGCAAGTCGCGGAGTGTCCGCTTCATCGTCGAGGACATTCCCGACTTCAGCGAGATCCCGCTTGATCAGGCCACGGCATTCCGGGTCCCCTGAGTGAACAGTCGATGGCGGCGGACGCGACGCGCGCCACCGGTCCCGCACCCTCGACCGAAATCCCGCATACTTGGCCTCGCCGCCTGATATACAACCTATAAGAGTCCATTTACCGCGTAATTGACGCATAGATTGTTTCCGATTCCGCCCGACAACCTCCCGTCCGATCCTGTTCATGGACGAGGAGACCTTCGCCATGGGCAAGCCGGGACTTTTGCTGACGACCGCACTGGTCCTGGTGGGCGG
The DNA here is from genome assembly GCF_058681645.1 of Brevundimonas sp. ALps5. NCBI lineage: Bacteria > Pseudomonadati > Pseudomonadota > Alphaproteobacteria > Caulobacterales > Caulobacteraceae > Brevundimonas > Brevundimonas sp. ALps5. The sequence continues at coordinate 4,062,488 of NZ_CM178744.1, forward strand.
CGACCTGACCCATGCCCGGACGCCCCTCCAACACGCCGGGCCCGAGCGCACCCCTACCCCCTATGCGCCCGAGGATCGGGCGGCCGCCCCGCCCGAAGGTTTCCTCGTCCTCTGCGAACGCGATCCCGCCGAATGCCGTGAATCCGGCGAGGCGGACGGCCACGACGACGACGCCATCCGCAAGCAAGCATCAACCATTGAGTGGCGCGACGCCTTCGGTGGCCCGGCCTCGGCCGCCTTCCCGCCCGGCGCCACGGGAGGCCCTTCTGCGGGGATCCCGCCGGTCCACCTGCCCTCCCCGGCCGGAGGCGCGCCCCTGACCCCGACCGGCGCCCTGGTCATGACCGCCGAACGCTGGGCCCTGGTCGACCACGTCAACCAGTCGGTGAACCGCGCCATTCAGATGGAAAGCGATCAGGCCCGGTACGGCAAGGCCGACTACTGGAATGTCCAGTCGGGCCGCGACGAGCACGGCGACTGCGAGGACTACGCCCTGACCAAGCGGCGTCAGCTGATCGTCGCCGGCGTCCCGCCCGAGGTCCTGTCCTTCGGCATCGTCCGCACGCCGTGGAACGAGCTGCACGCGGTGCTGATCCTGACCACCGACCAGGGCGACATGATTCTCGACAACCTCTCGGCCTGGATCCTCCACTGGGACCAGACCGGCTATCGCTGGGTCGAGCGCCAGACTCCCGGCCAGCCCTTCGACTGGCGCACGGTGGAGGCGTCCTGAGGTCTCCCGATCAGGCGACGGAGAAGCGGCGCGTGTCGATCTGGGTCTGCGAGGTTCCCGGCGGCAAGATGGTCTCCATCCGCTCGTCGCCGCGATGGACATGGGCGACGACGGCCCGACTGTGCAGCCGCATCAGGTCGCGCGCCTCTTCCAGGGCGTCCGTCAGGGTCGCCGAGACGAGCGGCTCCATGTGCGGCACAGAGGAGTTGTCGGATTCGATAAAGCAGAAAAAGGTCACGGTTCACTCCCTACGGCCAAACAGGCGGGAGTGTGCGGCGTGCGCTACCGATCTCTTCCAGCCGCGGACGCCCGATCAACTGGTCCGCGATAACGGCAGTTTGCGGCCGCCGGGCCCGGAAAACAAGGGAGGCCGCCGAACTGTACGGTATCAGACCGCCAAAGGCGTCCATTCCTCATCGGCCGGCAGGGGCGCGAACAGGGCCTCGACCACGGCGTCCGAAACCCCGTCCAGTGTCGCCGGCGACCATTGCGGCGCATTGTCCTTGTCGACCACCACGGCGCGGACGCCCTCCTGGAAGTCGTGGGTGCGGACGATCCGCCCGCCCAGCCGGTATTCCATGGCCATGTTGTCGGCGAAGTCGGTCAGGGTCGCCCCCGTCCGCACCTGCTTCAGCGAGACCTTCATCGAGGTCGGCGACTTGGTCTTCAGCGTCGCCAGCTGGGCCAGCGCCCAGTCCGACCCGTCCGCCTCCAGCGCCGCGAAGATCTCTTCCACCGCGTCATGGGCGAACAGCCGGTCGATGGCTTCCCGGTCGATCGTCGCCGGTCCCGGATCGGCCGAGCGATGCTTCGCCGCCGCCTCCGCCGGCTCCACCCCGCCCATCAGATCGGCCTTCAGCGCCATGATGTTGGCCGAGGGCACGAAATGGGTGTGGATGCCCAGCGCCACCGTATCCGCCGCCTTCAGCCGCGCCCCGGTCAGGGCCAGCCAGACCCCCGTCTGGCCCGGCAGCCGCGACAGGAACCAGCCGCCGCCCACGTCGGGGAACAGGCCGATCCCCGTCTCGGGCATCGCATAGGTCGTCCGCTCGGTCGCGACCCGCACCGACGCCGGCTCGGAGATGCCCACGCCCCCGCCCATGACGATGCCGTCCACCACCGCCGTGATCGGCTTGGGATAGGCGAACATCAGATGGTTCAGCCGATACTCGGTCTTGAAGAAGGCCTCGGCCTCCGAGGCGTCGCCTGCCCCGCTCTCGGCGATCATGCGGATATCGCCCCCGGCGCAGAAGCCGCGCTCGCCCGAATGGTCGATCAGCACCCCGACCACCTCCGGATCGTCGCGCCACTCCGTCAGCGCCTCGATCATCGCCTCGCACATCGCCTTGTTCAGCGCGTGCAACGCCTTCGGCCGGTTCAGGGTGATCCGCCCCACGGCGCCGTCGATACGGGTCAGGACTTCGGCTTCGGACATCGGGGACTCCATCGAATCTCGGCCCCGGTGATAGGGCGCGCGCGCGTCAGCGTCGACCCGCCGCCTTGCCGGTCGTCCCTGCGATTTTGCATGGGCCGGACGGTTGGTCTAAGCCGCGCCCATGACCCTGCCCTTCATGCCCGCCGCCTTCCCCATGGCCCGCCCCCGCCGTCTGCGCAGCAGCCCCTGGGTGCGCCGGCTGGTGGCCGAGACCACGCTCACGCCCGCCGACCTGATCTGGCCGCTGATCGTCCATGACGGCGCCGAGGACCGCGTGCCGGTCCCCTCCATGCCCGGCGTCTTCCGCCTGTCGCCGAAGGCCGCGGCCGCCGCCGCCGTCGAGGCTCGCGATCTGGGCATCCCCATGGTCGCCCTCTTTCCCAATGTCGACGCCGCGACCAAGGACGCCATCGGCACCGGCGCCACCGACCCGGACGGCCTGATCCCCGACTGCATCAAGGCCATCAAGGACGCCGCGCCCGGGATCGGCGTCATGTGCGACGTGGCGCTCGACTGCTACACCGACCACGGCCACGACGGGGTGGTCGAGGACGGCCGCATCCTCAACGACGCCTCGCTGGATCGTCTGGCCGAACAGGCCTTCATCCAGGCCCACGCCGGCGCCGACGTCGTCGCCCCCTCGGACATGATGGACGGCCGGGTCCAGGCCATCCGCGAGGCCCTGGAGGCCAACGGCTTCCACGACACCCTGATCCTGTCCTACGCCGCCAAGTTCGCCTCGGCCTTCTACGGCCCGTACCGCGACGCGGTCGGCTCGGCGAAGATGCTGACCGGCGACAAGAAGACCTATCAGATGGACTACGCCAACTCCGACGAGGCCCTGAAGGAGGTCGCGATGGACATCTCCGAGGGCGCCGACGCCGTCATGGTCAAGCCCGGCATGCCCTATCTCGACATCGTCCGCCGCGTGCACGAGACCTTCAGGATCCCGACCTTCGCCTATCAGGTGTCGGGCGAGTATTCGATGATGCAGGCCTCCATCGCCAACGGCTGGCTGGACCAGGACCGCGCCATCCTCGAAACCCTCCACGGCTTCAAACGCGCGGGCTGCGCGGGGGTCCTGACCTACTTCGCACCGCAGGCGGCAAGACTGCTGGGGGCCTGACGCCAATCTCCGCTTGACCACACCGACCCCCGTTCCGCAAATGCTTAACGGCTGGCAAGTGGGGGATCGGCATGGGGTTTCTGTGGTTTGGGCGGAAGAAGCCGTCGCGTGCGGGGACGCCGCCGGTGTCGCTGGACTTCGCCGCCTCCCCTGACGTCGAGGTTGTCGCCGCCGGGGCCGTGGCGGCCGCTGCCGCCGCCCTGACGCCGCATCATGGCCCGACGCCGGACGAGGCCCTGCAGATGCTGCGCGACGGCAACGCCGCCTTCCTGTCCGGCGCTTCCAGCCTCGGCCACGTCACCGCCCACGACCTCGACGCCCTGCAGGGCGGTCAGAAGCCCATCGCCACCATCGTCGGCTGCGCCGACAGCCGCACCCCCCCGACCATCCTGTTCAACCAGGGCCTCGGAAAGCTCTTCATCATCCGGGTGGCGGGCAACACCGTGGACCGGCGCGGCCTGTCGTCGATCGTCTATGCGGTGAAGCACCTCAGCTGCCCGCTGGTCGTGGTCATGGGCCACACCGGCTGTGGCGCCGTCGCGGCGGCCGAGGCCGTGGTCGACGGCAAGGCCGAGCTCGATCCCTCGCTGGAGGAGATGATCGTCCCCATCCTGCCCGCCGTCCTCTCGGCGCGGAAGATCGGCGGCCCCGATCAGGCCCGCCTCGCCGTGCAGGAAAATGCCCGCCGCGTCGTCGCCCGCCTCCTGACCGCCGACACCGCCTTGGCCGAGGCGGTCAACGCCGGAACGATCAAGATCGTCGCCGCGGTCAAGGACATGGTCACCGGCCGCGTCGACTTCCTCGACCTGCCCGACGAGCCTGCGCCGGCTCACCACTAGAGCGGGATTTTCCGGCTCCGCTTTCGCCAAATCTTCACTCCCTGCGGCCACAACAGGCTTGGAAGGGCGAGGTATCGTGGCGGCAGTAGCCTGTTTGCGAGTGTTGCTGGACGGAAACCGGACCGAGGTGCCGGCGGATCAGCTCGCCCCGCTTGTCGCCAAATATTCCAACCTCTTCCTGGAAGTGCGCTGGAAACTGCCGCGCCACTACGACCAGCTCAGCCCCTACGCCTATCTGCTGGGCGACCCCGATGCGGAAGAGCTGGACACCGTCGAACTGGCCCACCTGTCGCACGACCTCCAGACCAAGCTGTTCGGCGCCGGGGTCGAGGACGCGGTCAAACTGGTCCTGTTCGAGGGCGATGACGAGGCCATCGAGAGCTTCTCCAGCTGGTCGTCCGAAGCCGTCCTCGACGCCATGCAGGACCCCAGCCGCCTGCCCCCCGGCGGCCAGCTGCGCCGAATCGCCCCCGACGGCTCCCTGATCGAGGTCCCCGAGCACACCGAGAATGCCGCGACCGCCGAGGCCTTCCGCTTCGGCCCCACCATCGACACCTGCCAGGGCGTCTGGTTCAGCGCCGGCCAGACGTTCGTCGGCGACGTGCTCAGCTGCACCCCCATCACCGCCTCGACCTACTACAGCCTGCTGGACGGCCCGGACCACCAGCCCGAGGACACCGAGACCTTCGACGCCGCCTGCGTGACCACGGCCCTGCGCTTCCTCGTCGACTTCCCGGTCATCCAGCCCCTGATCCTGCCCGTCTCCTTCTCGACCCTGGTCCGCCCCAGCCAGCGATCCGCCTACTCCGACCTGCTGCTGGTCCTGCCCGAGGGCTATCGGCACAAGCTGTCGGTCAGCGTCTATGACACCCCGCGCGGCCCGTCCTTCTTCGCCCTGAAGACCATCCGGCAGGCGCTGGATCCGCATTTCGGCGCCATCGACCTGTGCACCCACGATCCGGACTTCCAGATCCAGCAGTTGGGGACCCGCGCCGTGTCCAGCGTCACCCTGGCCCTGCCCGACGCCAAGCCCGACGTGCGGCTGGCGGCCATCCGCCGCTTCGCCAGCCACGCCTCGCACTATCGCCGCCGCCGCATCGTGGCGGGGATCACCAACATCCGCTTCCGGGCCGAGCGCGAGCTGGCCATCGCGCTCAAGATCCCCTTCCTCTCGGGCCCCGGCATCTGCCGCATCCAGAGCGAGCCGGTCGGGGGCCGCCAGTGGGAGGCCGAGGCCCTGCCGGTGCTCCAGCTCCACCCCGGCGCCGCCATGGCCGCCGCCACCGCCGCCTGAACGCCGGCCTAGCCTCCAGAGCGCGCCAGCAGGGCGATCAGGTCGTCCTTCCAGAACACCGCCCAGGTATGGGTCCCATGCCCCTTGCCGCCGACGCTGTTGGGGATCAGCCGGTACTGGCCGTTGCGGATGCGCGGCGCGAACTGCTCCGACAGCCCCAACTCCGGCGGATTGATGAAGTCGTCGGCCGAGTTGATCCACATCACCGGCGCCGTGATCTTCTCCAGATCGGCCGAGGGGTCATAGTCGCTCGAGGCGTTGACCTGGTACCACAGGTCGTTGGCGTCCAGCCCGGGCAACCGCCGCGTCTGCTGGGTCCGCGCATACGCATCCACCGCTTCGGGCGTCGCCAGATCGTGCTGCAGCGGCATCGTCGCCCCGCCGGCCAGCACCAGCAGGTCCACGGCCTCGCGCAGGCCGATCTTCGGCTGCTCGACATAGTTCCCGCCCATCCAGGCCGGATCGTTGCGGATGGCGTCCTTCAGCATGGTCCGCCACAGCCGGTTGCGGCCCACCAGCGCGGTCGGCTCACACGCGAGAGGCATCAGCGCGTCGGCGAAGTCGGGACGGGTCTCGCCCCAGACGAAGGCGTGCATACAGCCCATCGAGGTGCCCAGGATCAGCCGCAGGTGATCGACGTGCAGCCCTTCGACCAGCATCCGCCGCTGGGCCTCGACCATGTCGGCGTACTGATAGGCCGGAAACGCCGCCCGCAGCCCGTCGCTGGGCTTGGTCGACTGCCCATGGCCGAGACTGTCGGGCATGATGATGTAGTAGCGGGTGATATCCAGCGGCTGGCCCGGCCCGAACAGCTCGCCCGCGAACTGGGGCGACAGGAAGGTCGCGCCCGTCCCGCCCGTGCCGTGCAGGATCATCACCGCATTGGTCACATGGCCCGCCGCATCGCGCACCGGAGTCCCCAGCGTGCGGTAGTGCATCCTGAGCTCCGGCAGGCTCCCGCCCGACCGGATCTCCAGCGGCCCGCCGACATAGTCGCCCTCGGCCGGGGTGTAACGCGGCGCCGGGGTTTGGGCGCTCGCGACGCCGCCCCAGAGGGCCAGCAGGATCAGGCTCAGAAGGGCGCGCATGGCTTCAACTCCGGGGGACTGGAGACCGCATCCTGCACGCCGCCCCTCGCCGATCAACCGGGCACGCAGGCGCCAGACAGCGAAAAGGGGACGCCCTGACCGGCGTCCCCTTCCCGTTCGCCGGCGCGCCGGGTTCTCCGGCCTGCCGCGTCCGTTCTGGCCACGGCAAAACTGCACTCCGATCCGCAATCGACGGGAGACGCCGGGATACATGCGCCTCCCGCCGCCTGCCCCGGAATCCCTCCCTCGATAGGACCCCGGCCTTGCGGACCTCGTCGCCGTTCTCCCCCGAGGATCGCGGCGACGAGGGAACGGTCTCACGGCGCCGGCGGTACGACAGTCGGGTCAAACCCTCAGCCGCACCCCGATTTCGCCTGAGCCGCCCCGGTCCTGAATCAGGCTCCCGAGGCGGTCTCCGTCATCTTCGCCAGCACCTGGTCCAGGCTGAAGCTGGCGGCCTTCTGACGGGGCGGGAACTCCTTGAACGTGGCGATGAATTCCGCGACACCGGCCTGGGCTGGCACCAGCAGGAAGATGCGGCGGAACAGCCAGTCCCAATAGGTGTTCGAGGTGATCTCGGCCCGCTCATAGGGATCGAGCCGCAGGTTGAAGATGTAGGGCACGCGTAGTTCGACGAACGGATCCTGCCAGACCTTCAGCGTGCCCTTCACCCGCTGCTCCAGGAACATCATCTTCCAGTTGTCGTAGCGCAGCGCCGCCACATCGCCGTCGTCAGTGAAGTAGATGAAGCCCTTGCGCGGGCTCTCCTCGACCTCGCCGGTCAGGTAGGGCAGCAGGTTGAAGCCGTCGAGATGGACCTTGAAGGTCGTGTCCCCGACCTTGTGGCCCTTCACCAGCTTTTCCTTGATGTCGGGTTCGCCAGCGATGGCCAGGATGGTCGGGAACCAGTCGAGGTGACTGACGATGGCGTTGGACTCCGTCCCGGCCTCGATCCGGCCCGGGAAGCGCACCATGCAGGGCACGCGATAGGCGCCTTCCCAGCTCGAGTTCTTCTCGTTGCGGAACGGGGTCATGCCCCCGTCCGGCCAGGTGTTCATGTGCGGGCCGTTGTCGGTCGAGTACTGGACGAAGGTGTCGTCGGCGATACCCAGCTCGTCGATGAAGTCCAGCATCTGGCCGATGCACCAGTCATGATAGATCATCGCGTCGTGGTACTCGGACTGCCAGCGGCCCGACTGGCCGATCAGCTCCGGCTTCACATGCGTAAAGGCGTGCATGTGGGTGGTGTTGAACCAGACGAAGAACGGCTCATCCGCGTCATGGGCGGCCTGGATGAATTTCTTGGCGGCCTCCAGGAACTCCTCGTCGCAGGTCTCCATCCGCTTCTTGGTCAGCGGCCCCGTGTTCTCGATCTTCTGACCGCCCTTGCCGTCCGACCAGCAGTGCAGCACGCCGCGCGGGCCGTACTTCTTCTTGAAGTCGGGGAAATCCTTCTCGTTCGGATAGTCCGGGTGCTCAGGCTCTTCTTCGGCATTCAGGTGATAAAGATTGCCGAAGAACTCATCAAACCCGTGCATGGTCGGCAGGTGTTCGTCGCGGTCGCCCAGGTGGTTCTTGCCGAACTGACCCGTGCGATAGCCGAGCGGCTTCAGGGCCTCGGCGGTGGTGATATCCTCGGCCTGAAGACCCAGTTCCGCGCCGGGCAGACCCACCTTGGTCATGCCGGTGCGCAGGCCGCACTGGCCGGTGATGAAGGACGCGCGACCCGCCGTGCAGCTCTGCTCGGCATAGGCGTCGGTGAAGATCATCCCTTCCCTGGCGATGCGGTCGATGTTGGGGGTGCGATACCCCATCACGCCCCGGGTGTAACAGCTGAGGTTGGCCTGACCGATGTCATCCCCCCACATCACGAGTACATTTGGTTTCTTCGCCATCACGTCGCTCCTTGATCGCCAGGCTCGGAGCGGCCCGGCTTCACTGAACACCTGACATGGCCGCCCCGAGGGCGAAGTCGGGTCAAACCCCGAACAGGCTCTGGAAATCTCCCGGAGGGAACTTGGAGTCAGCATATCCCGCAGACCCAGCCCCTTGGATTCACGACGCCTTTCATTCCGCCGCGACAATCGGTCCAGCAGACCTCACGGAGGTGTTAGGCTGCCGGAACGGTCTTTGACATTCCGCCCGCGAAGCTCCGCCCCAACCCGTTCGGGATTTCAGGAGCCACGCCGAACGTGCAATCAGGGCGCAAAGCGGCGTCGACGTGCGTGCAAAGCAAATTCAACAAGATACAAAGATATCCTGAAGCTCCACCTTCGGAATTGCACCTTTTGCACCCGCCTTTTTTGAGTGCAAAACGCCCCGCCAGCCGGCCTTCAGGGCGTCAGCCGGGCCTTCAGGCTGGAGGTGTCCCAGCGGCGCCCGCCCAGCTTCTGGACGTCGGCATAGTACTGGTCGACCAGGGCGGTCAGGGACACGGTCGCCCCGTTGGCCCGGGCCTCGTCCAGCACCAGACCCAGGTCCTTGCGCATCCAGTCGACGGCGAAGCCGAAGTCGAACTTCCCCTCGGCGGCGGTCTTCCAGCGGTTGTCCATCTGCCAGCTCTGGGCCGCGCCCTTGGACACGGCCTGATAGACGGCGTCGGTGTCCAGACCCGCCGTCTTGGCGAAGTGGATCGCCTCGGCCAGCCCCTGGACGACCCCGGCGATGGCGATCTGGTTGACCATCTTGGTCAGCTGGCCGGCGCCGGAGGGGCCCATGTGCTGGATCGCCTTGGAGTAGGCCATGACCGCCGTCTCAACCCGTGCGAGGGCCCTGGCGTCGCCGCCGGCCATGACGCTGAGCTGGCCGTTCTCGGCGCCCGCCTGACCGCCCGAAACCGGGGCGTCGATGAAGAAGCGCCCGCTCTCAGCCGCCAGCTCGGCCATCTCGCGCGCCACCCTGGCCGAGGTCGTGGTGTGGTCCACGACCACCGCCCCCTCGGCCAGATGCGGCAGGGCCTCGGTCACGACCGCCCGGACGTCATCGTCATTGCCGACGCAGAGGACGAACAGCTCCACGCCCGCCGCCGCCTCGGCGACCGTCGCCGCCGACTTGCCACCGTTGGCCTCGGCCCAGGCGACAGCCTTGGCGGGCGAGCGGTTGTAGGCGGTGACATCGTGACCGGCGGTCTTGAGGTGGCGCGCCATCGGGGCGCCCATGACGCCCAGGCCGGCGAAGGCGATCTTCATTCTGTCGGCTCCGATGCGGCGCCGTAGCGGCCGCGGAAGAAGGTCAGGGCCTCGCCGCCCGCGTCGTGGAAGGTCTCGACCCTGCCGACGATGATCAGGTGGTCGCCCATCTGGATGCGGTCGTGGGTCGCGCACTCGAACCGGACGAGAGCCTCGGGCAGGCACGGGGGGCTGTGATCCGCCGGGCGGACGAACTCCCCCTCCCCCAGCAGCGACACCCCCTTGGCGAAGCGACTGGCCAGCGGCCGGTCGGTCGAGGGCAGGACATGGATGGCGAACCGCTCGGCGGCGGCGAAGACCGGCCAGCGATCGGACCGCTCGTCCAGGCACCACAGCACCAGTCGCGGCGTCAGGGAGACGGAGGTGAAGGAGTTGACGGTGATCCCCAGCGGCCCCGCCGGGCTGTCGGCGGTCACGACGCACACCCCGGTCGCGAAGGCGCCCAGCGCCCTTCGATAGGCGGCGGTGTCGCGGGCGAGGTCGTCAGGCAGAGGTTCCAGGGTCACGCCCCCGACCTAGGCGACCCGCCTCCCGGGAGCAAGCGTCCTCAGCGAGACGCGCCCCCGCGCGGGAACACCGCCCCCTCCTTGCGGCCGTGCTCGGTCTGGGCGTCGTACTCGCGGCTGGCGGCGGTGATCTCGGCGACATAGGTCCGGACCACGGCGGTCATGGCCTCGCAGTTCGGCGCGCCGCGCAGGGCCGTCTCCATCAGTTCCTGCCCCTTCTCGGCGATCCGGCCATGGTTCCACTCATGCTTCACCAGGGCGGCGAAGTAGGCGTCCCAGCCCGCCCGCTCGTCGCGCGACAGGGCCTCACGGGTGGCCAGATCCGGCAGGACGATGGTCAGGCTCAGGGTGACGGTCGCCGAGGCCGCGTCGCACTGGCCGTCCGCCGTGCGGTTCCAGCGCGGGCGATAACTCCAGCGCGTGCGGGCGTCGTGGCGGGCGTCGTCGCCCTCCGCCGCCGGCCGTTCGTCGTTCATCGACTCGCGCACGCCACGCGCCGACCGCCCCCGGACCTCATAGCCGGTCAGGGTCAGTCCCGGCAGCTGCTGCACATCCACAGCCGCCACAGCCTCGCGCAGCCGCTCGGTCGCGGGCGGCGAGGCCTCCGCCGTCGGCGCGGGCCCGGTCGCGGGCTCCGTCGCGGGCGCGGCCTGCTGGAGGACGAGGGCGGTCAGGACAAGCAGACTGGGGATCACGGAGGCGACTCCTTCGCGGGCCGTCGACCTTCTCCGGCCCGCGCCGCGCACGCAAGCGTCCACCGCCTGAAGCGCGAGCCTGAACGGCGAAATGGGAAACGCGGCGTTAACCCTGAACCGTCACCCTGCGGGCCAGTTCTCCCCAAGGTCCTCTGCATGTCCGCCAGCGATCGTCCGATCCTGATCAAGAAGATCAAGAAGGTGTCCGGCGGCGGCCACCACGGCGGCGCCTGGAAGGTCGCCTACGCCGACTTCGTGACCGCGATGATGGCCTTCTTCCTGCTGATGTGGCTGATCAACACGACGGACCCTGAGCAGAAGCGCGGCATCGCCGAGTACTTCGCCCCGGCCAGCGTCTCGGACAGCACCTCGGGCTCGGGCGGCCTGCTGGGCGGCACGGCCCTGGGTCAGGACGGCTCCAAGGCCGCCGGCTCCATGTCGGTGACCGAGCAACTGGCGCCCCAGGCTCCGCCGGACGCTCCGCCGGACTCGGGCTCCAACCCCAATGTCGCCTCCGCCAGCGACTCCGCCCTGGCCGCCGAGGTCTCGCGACGCGAGGCCGCCGAGTTCCAGAGCGCCGCCGAGAGCCTGCGTCAGGCCATGCAGCGCATGCCCGAACTGGCCGAACTGTCCAAGCAGCTGATCATCGACCAGACGCCCGAAGGCCTGCGCATCCAGCTGGTCGATCAGGAAGGCCGGTCCATGTTCGACCAGAACTCGGCCCGCCCCAACGCCCGCGCCCAGGTCCTGCTGCGCGCCGTGGCCCAGGTGATCAACCGCCTGCCCAACCGTATCGCCATCAGCGGCCATACCTCCTCGGTTGCCGGCTCGGGCCGCGCCTCGACCGCCGCCGACTGGCCGCTGTCGGCCAACCGCGCCGACGCCTCGCGCGCCATCCTGCAGCAGGCCGGCGTCGACCCCGACCGCGTCTACTCCGTCGCGGGCAAGGCCGGTTCCGACCCCCTCTACCCCGACGATCCGGCCCTGCCGGGCAACCGCCGCATCGCCATCGTCCTGCTGCGCGAGGCCCCGGTCCTGCCCATGGACACCAGCCTGTGAGCCGCGCCGGGGCATTTGGGCCGCACATGTGTGGCGCGAACGCCCTTGCGAGCCGGCCGCGAACGGCGCCTAATCCTCGGATGCGCGGGCAATCGTCACACTGTTGGCAAGATCGGGTGCGGACCTAGGACCGTGACCCAGCATATCCCGACCCGTCAGCTTCGCTTCTTCATGACCGCGGTCGCGCCCTGCCCCTACCTGCCCGGCATGACCGAGCGGAAGGTGTTCGCCAACCTGCCCTTCTCGGACGGCGCCCACGTCAATGACGAACTGACCCACGCGGGCTTCCGGCGCAGCCAGAACATCGCCTACCGCCCGGCCTGCGAGAGCTGCGACGCCTGCGTCTCGGTCCGCCTGCCGGTCCCCGAGTTCACGTTCAGCCGCTCCCAGCGCAAGACCCTCAACCGCAACGCCGACCTGTCGCGCGCCCTGGTCGAGGCCGAGGCCACGATCGAGCAGTTCGACCTGCTCAAGCGCTACCTCGCCCACCGCCACCCCGGCGGCGGCATGACCGACATGACCTGGGCCGACTATGTCGCCATGGTCGAGGACACGGCGGTCCGCACCCATCTGATCGAGTACCGCACGGTCTCCCCCGACGGCGGCCCCGGCGATCTGGTCGCGGTGACCCTGGCCGACCTGCTGTCGGACGGCCTGTCCATGGTCTACAGCTTCTTCGACCCGGAGCTTGAGCGCCGCTCGCTCGGCGTCTTCGCCATCCTCGACCACGTCCGTCAGGCCCGGGCCGTGAACCTGCCCTTCGTCTACCTGGGCTACTGGGTCCAGGGCTCGACCAAGATGGACTACAAGGCCAACTTCCGCCCCATGGAGGTCCTGCGCCACCAGGGCTGGATGCGGCTGGAGGACTGAGGTCCCGGCGATGAAGACAAACCGGTGGATCCTGCCTGTCGCCGCCCTTCTGGTCGGCGCCACCCTCGTTGGCGGCTGGTTCATCCAACGGGAACGGGACTGCGAGAGTTGGTACCGAAGCCGCGTCGGAGATGCGCAGGTCCGGCGTGGCCCGGGCGGTCAGTGCTACCCATGCCGCGACGAGGGCTGGCTCCACGACATCGCCTACCCGGTCTGCGTGGCCTCGGATCGCCCCTACAAGCCGCGCTAGCCGCTGGCCTCAGGTCAGCGGCACGGACGTCGAATAGCCCGTCGCCGGAACCGACGTCCCATACCCCATGCCCGGCCCGTCCAGTCGGTCCGGCGGCGGCAGATCCCGCCCGCCCGCGTACTTGATCAACGCCGCGATCCGCTTCTCGATCGAGGGGTGGGTGGCGAACAGGCTGTCGATGCCTTCCCTGTCCGGCTGGTTGTCCAGGAACATGCCCTGGACCTCATCCGGCGCCTTGACCGTGGAGTGACCCTCGATCTTCCTCAGCGCCGAGATCATGGCGTCGGGGTTCTTCGTCAGATCGACCGAGCCGGCGTCGGCGACATACTCCCGCGTCCGCGACAGCATCAGCCGGATCACGAGGGCCAGCCCATAGCCGACCGCCGCGATGACCAGCCCGATCAGGATCAGCGGCCCGGCGTTCTTGTTGTCCCGCCGTCCGCCGCCCCGCACATAGAACATCGACCTCAGAACGAGTTGGGCCACGACACTGATGATCCCGGCGAAGATCGAGGCGATGACCATCGTCCGCACGTCCTTGTTGATCACGTGGGTCAGCTCATGGGCCAGCACGGCCTCGACCTCGTCGCGGTCCAGCACGTTCAGCAGGCCCCGGGTGACGGTCACGCTGTACTGCCCCTCGCGCAGGCCCGAGGCATAGGCGTTCATCGCATCGGTCTCGATGATCCGCAGCGTCGGGGTCTTGAGACCGCGCGAGATCGCCAGGTTCTCCAGCAGGTTATAGAGCTCGGGCATGTCGCGGCGCTCGACCCTGGTCGCGCCGGTCATGGCGTCGATGATGGCCTGGTTGCCGAACCAGGCGATGACGAACCAGACGCCCGCCGCGACGACCGCCAGCGGGATGGTCGCCCCCAGCATGGAGGCCGCATAGGCCAGGTCGTCGCCCAGCCCGCGCCCGGAGTTGGGCAGCAGACCCAGCCCCATGGCGATCAGCTGGACCCCGAAGATCAGCCCGACCAGCAGGACCGGGAACATGGCCAGCAGGATGACCGACCGGGTGTTGTTGGCCCAGATGTGGGTCTGCAGACCGACCGCGCCGCCCATCTACAGGGGCCTCAGAACTTCACCGTCGGCGGGGCGGCGTTCATCGTGGCGCGCTCGGTCGCGTCCACGGCGAAGAAGGGCTTGTCCGCGCCGAAGCCGACCAGACCGGCGAACAGGACGGTCGGGAACTGGGCCCGCACCGCGTTGAACTCGGCGACGGCGTTGTTGAAGAAGCGGCGGGCGGCGGCCAGCTTGTTCTCGATGTCCGACAGCTCGCGCTGCAGCTCCAGGAAGTTGGTGTTGGCCTTGAGGTCCGGATAGGCCTCGGCGACCGCGAACAGCCGGCCCAGAGCCCCGGTCATCATATTGTCGGCGGCGACCTTCTCATTGACCGTGGTGGCCCCGGCGGCGGCGGCGCGGGCGGCGGTGATCGCCTCCAGGGTGCCGCTCTCATGCGCCGCATAGCCCTTCACCGTCTCGACGAGGTTGGGGATCAGGTCGTTGCGCTGCTTCAGCTGGACGTCGATGTCGGCGAACGACTGGTCCGCCTTCTGGTTCAGCGCGACCAGCCGGTTGTAGGACCCGATGGCGATGAAGCCGAGCACGGCGATGATGACGACGACAACGACCAGACCGATCATGGAGCTCTCCTTCGCAAGCCCGGGGAGTATCGCCCGCGCCCCGGTCGGCGGATAGTGAAATCGGCGTCACCGGCGTGCTATCCAGCCTCATGACCCAACCGTCCCCCCTCATCTCCACCGAAGAGCTCGCCGCCCGCCTCGGCGATCCGTCGCTTCGGATCATCGACGGCAGCTGGCATCTGGACGGGCGCGACGCGGCCGCCGAGCATCTGCAGGCCCGCATCCCCGGCGCCGTCCGGTTCGATCTGGAGGCGGTCTCGGACCATTCCACCGACCTGCCCCACATGCTGCCGACGCCTCAGGCCTTCGCCGCCGCTGTGGGGGCTCTGGGCGTGTCGGAGGGCGATACGGTTGTGGTCTATGACACGGCGGGCCTGTTCTCGGCGCCGCGCATCTGGTGGACCTTCCGGCTGATGGGGGCGAAGGACGTGCGGGTGCTGGACGGCGGACTGCCGCGCTGGACCGCCGAGGGGCGCGCCGTCGAGAGCGGTCCGGCGACCGCGCCGACGCCCGCCGTCTTCACGCCCGCGCCCCGCGCCGGAGACGTCGCCGATCTGCCGAGCGTGCTGGCCGCCATCACCGGTGACGCCCAGATCGTCGACGCCCGTCCGGCCGCCCGCTTCACCGGCGAGGCCGCCGAGCCGCGCGCCGGCCTGCGCTCGGGCCACATGCCCGGCGCGCTCAACCTGCCCTTCAAGACCCTGATCGGCGACGACGGCCGCATGCTGCGCGGCGAGGCCCTGTCGGCCCGCTTCGCCGAGGCCGGGCTCGATCTGGACGGCCCCATCATCACCAGCTGCGGCTCGGGCGTCACCGCCGCCGTCCTGACCCTGGCGCTCGCCGAACTGGGCCGCAACAGCGCCCTCTACGACGGCTCCTGGGCCGAATGGGGCGGGCGGCAAGACACGCCGGTCGCGGTGGGCTAGAGACGGGTTCGGGGGGACACGACGATGAAGATCGAAGGGGAGATGCGCATCGGAGAGGCCGCGCGATGGGCCATGAAGGCCTGCGCGCCTCTGACCGGCTATCCCCGCAACCTGATCGCCATCTTCGCGGCCATACCGGTGATTGTCCTGCTCGTGGTCGGGATCCCGACGTGGATCGTCACCGAATGGGATGCGCCGCAGTGGGTCTACTGGCTCTCGCTCGTCCTCATCGGATGGCCGGTCATTGTGGGCTTCAGCCGGCTCAGCCGGCATTGGCAGGTCGGCCGGATGACCCGCGCCCTCGGCCAGCGCGGCGTCCCCAATCCCATCGCCGTCGGCTATGAGGCCGGGGACAACGCCCTGATCGTGCGTCAGGGCGCGGTCGAGTGGAATGCGCCCTGGAGCATCATCACAGACCTGAACCCGGTCGGGCCGTACTGGGTCTTCCTCGCCCAAGGCACGCCGCTCTACCTGCCGAAGCGATGCTTCGCCTCACCCGCCGAGGAGGCCGCCTTCCTGCGGGACTGCCTGAACCGGGTCTCGCCGGAGACCCGGTCGCGGAGCCGCAAGGCCGTGGCCTTCGTCGACGGCGTTGCCGGGGCCTAGGCCCCGACCGGCTCCGGCTCTTCCGCGTCGGCGGGGATGGCGTCGTCGCTCTCGCCGCGCGAGACCACCGTAGCCAGCACCAGGTCGCCGGTGACGTTCAGCGTCGTGCGGCACATGTCGAGGAAGCGGTCGACGCCCAGGATCAGGCCGATGCCCTCGGCGGGCACGCCCACCATGACCAGGATCATCGCCACCACCGGCAGGGAGCCCGCGGGAACGCCCGCCGTGCCGACGCCGCCCAGGATACAGACCAGCATGACCAGCACCTGCTGGCCGATGGTCAGGTCGATGTGGAAGAACTGGGCCAGGAACAGGACGGTGACCCCTTCAAAGAGGGCGGTGCCGTTCTGGTTGGCCGTGGCGCCGACGGTCAGGACGAAGCGGGCGATCTTGCGCGGCAGGCCCAGCTCGGTCTCGGCCGCCTTCAGCGACACCGGCAGGGCGGCGTTGGACGAGGCGGTCGAGAAGGCCACGACCATGGGCTCGCGCACGCCCTTGAAGAACCTGAAGGGCGACATGCCGCCGCCGATCCAGACGACCAGCGGATAGACCACGAACATGTGGATCAGCATCGCGCCCACGGCGACGGCCACATAGGCCGCCAGACGCACCAGCAGATCCCAGCCGAACACGGCGGCCAGCTTGAACATCAGGCAGGCGATGGCCAGCGGAGCCAGTTTGATGAAGAGGTTGATCAGCTTCATCGTGACCTCGAGCAGGCCCTCGATGGTCCGCTGCAGGTCGTCGGTGGCCTTGGACTTGGCCATCACCAGGCCGATGCCGAAGAACAGGGCGAAGATCATCACCGGCAGGATCTGGTTCTCCGACGCCGCCGTGAAGACGTTCGAGGGCACCAGATCGAGGAAGAACTGGTCGAACTGGACGCTGGCCGGGGCCTTGTCGACGATGGCCGCCGCGCCTTCGGCGCCCTGGGCCAGCAGCTTGGCGGCGATGGCCGGATCGACCCCGTCGCCCGGACGGAAGAAGTTGACCATGCCCAGGCCGATGACCACGGCGATGCCCGAGACCACGATGGTCAGCAGCAGGGTCTTGATCCCCGCCCGGCCCAGCGACTTCAGGTCGCCCATCTCGGCGACCCCGATCACGAGGGCCGAGAACAGCAGCGGAATGACCATCATGAACAGCAGCTTGAGGAACAGCTGGCCGATGGTGCCGGCGACGGCGATCAGGGTCGTCAACCAATAGGCCTCGGGATCGACGTAGAAATTGGCCGCCAGACCTCCGCCCAGGCCGATCACGAACCCGATCAGCATCAGCCAGTGAAGCGGGATCCCGCCGCGTTTCGTCTCAGTCATTCGTCCCCACGAGGTCGGTGTGTCAGGCGCAGCAACAGCGCCGCAAGCTCATCAGCGGATCGGCAGGCCGTAGATCAGCCCGCCCGGCCGCGCGTTCCATTGTGCATTCAATCCACGGGCCAGGTCGAGGGCCGATTGCGTACCCAGGTTCCGCTCGAAGATCTCGCCGTAGTTGCCCACCCCGACGACGGCGTCCAGAGCCCACTCCTTCGACAGGCCCAGTCGCTCGCCGAAGTCGCCTTCGACGCCGAGCAGGCGGCGGATACGCGGATCGGTGCTGTCCTTCGCCAGTTGCTTCGCATTGGCCTGGGTGACGCCCATCTCCTCGGCCAGAATGACGGCGTTCAGGGTCCATCGCACCAGCGCCGTCCACTGCTCGTCGCCACGCCGGACCACCGGCCCCAACGGCTCCTTGGAGACGATGTCGGCCAGGATCGCATGCTGCTGCGGGTCGGCCATGGTCGTCCGCGCCGCCGCCAGGGCCGAGATGTCGGCGGTGAAGGCGTCGCAGTCCTCGCGACCATAGGCCTGACGCGCCGCCTCCTCGGTCGGGGCCACGACGGGGGTGTATTCGATGCCGCGCGAGCGGAAATAGTCCTGGGCGTTGAGCGCGCTGGTCGAGCCGGCCGCGACACAGACCCGGGCGCCGTTCAGCTCGGTGGCGCTGTTCAGGTCCAGCGAGCGTCGCACCATGAAGCCCTGGCCGTCGTAGTAGTTGATCCCGGCGAAGGTGAATCGGCCGCCGACGTCGCGGTCCATGGTCCAGGAGGTGTTGCGCCACAGGACGTCGATCCGCCCGGCCGCCAGGGCGTCGAAGCGGTTGTCAGCGGTCAGGGGCACGAAGCGCACCTTGTCCGGATCGCCGAAGATGGACGCCGCCATCACCCGACAGAAGTCGACGTCGAAGCCGCGCCAGTCGCCGCGGTTGTCGGTATAGGCGAAGCCCACAAGGCCCTGATGCACGCCGCAATTCAGGTATCCGCGCCTCTGCACCGCCTTCAGGGTCGGGCTTTCGGTCTTGACCGCCCCGGCCTTGGGCAGTGTGCCGGTATCGGACGCATCGGCGGGGCCCGCATCGGTCCGCTTCTCGCCGCAGCCCGCCAGAGAGCCCGCCAGCGTCAGAAGCGCGAGGCCGAGGATGGCCAGACGTCGTCCCGTGCTCGCGGTCTTCAGCATATCCGGCCTCTTGCCCTCACTTATCCTTTTAGAGGCCTTCAGGCCTTGATCCGCAACCCGTCGAAGGCCATCGAAAGCGGATGAAGACGCCTTCCGACCGCACCCGACTGATCGCCGGCGCCACGCAGAGGGGACGCGGGCGCCGCCCGGTCAATCCGCCGGTGGAGCGGGCCTCCACCATGCTCAGCGACCGCGCCGACCAGATGCGCGATGAAGACCTCGGTCCGGTCTACGGGCTGGCGGGAACCACAGCCGCGCGCGAACTCCGCGCGGCGCTCGCAGGACTGGAAGGCGCCGCCGAGAGCTGGATCACGCCCTCGGGCCTCGCCGCCGTCACCGTGCCGCTTCTGGCCGTGGCTCGGCCGGGCGACGAGATCCTCGCCTCCGACGCCGTCTACGGCCCCAGCCGCCGATTCCTGGCGCGCTGGATGACGGCCCGTGGCGTCACGGTCCGCTTCCACGCTGCCGGGGCGAGCGCCGATGTGGTCGCCGCGATGATCGGGCCGGCGACCCGCGCCGTCCTGATCGAATCGCCTGCCTCCCTGACCATGGAGATGCTGGACGCTCCGGCCCTGGCCGCCGCCGCGCGAGCGAAGGGTGTGATCAGCATCATGGACAATACCTGGGGCGCCGGGCTGGCCTTCAAGCCGCTGAGCCACGGGATCGACATCAGCGTCCAGGCCGTGACCAAATACGCCGCCGGCCATTCCGACCTGCTGATGGGGGCGATCTCGACCAACGACGCCGTCCTGGGCCGGGCCATCGACGGTACGATCGAGGACATGGGCTGGCACGTCTCGCCCGACGACGCCTGGCTGGCCCTGCGGGGCCTGCGCACCCTGCCGTTGCGGATGACGGAACAGGCCCGGTCGGCGCTGCAGATTACGCGCTGGCTGGAGCAGCGGCCGGAGGTGGCGCGCATCCTCTACCCGCCCCTGCCCTCCGATCCCGGCCACGCCCTGTGGGCCCGCGACTATACGGGCGCGGCCTCGCTGTTCGGGCTGGAGATGAAGGGCGGGACGGTCGAGGCCGGCCGCGCTTTCCTCGACGCGCTCAGCCTGTTCGGCCTCGGCTATTCCTGGGGCGGCTACGAAAGCCTGGCCACCCACGAGACCCACCAGATGGCCTACCGCCAGTCGCCCGCGCCCATGGCCGGGGAGCTGCTACGATTCCACATCGGCCTGGAGGACCCGGCCGACCTGATCGCGGATCTGGAGGTCGGCCTCGCCGCCTGGCGCGCCGTTTTGAAGGCCTAGTTGTCCTTCAGCTCCGGCATCAGGCCGAAGACCACTTCACGCATGTTCGAGGCGCGCGGCGCCATGGCGCGCAGGAAGTTGACGGTGTTCCCGGCGGCTTCCTGGAAGGTGAAGTTGGAGTTGGTGAAGCGGCAGTTGATGAAGTTCGGCGGCGTGCCGCCCTCATAGATCATCCGGGCGTCGACGAACTCGCAGTCGCGGAAGGTGTTGCCGTCCAGGCGGATGAGGCCCTTCAGCGTCTGGTTGCTGGTCTCGGCCATGGCGGCCTCCTGAACGGGCGGCGCGGCGGCCGCGTTGAAAACTGGCGCGCCCAGCAGGACTCGAACCTGCAACATCCCGCTTAGAAGGCGGGTGCTCTATCCGGTTGAGCTATGGGCGCAAGGAAACCGCCCTAGTGCGTCCAGGACTGTTTGCGGTTGGTGGCGAAGTTGTCGGCGTAGGCCTTGAGGATCATCGGCGGCTCCTGCGGCTCGTGCAGGCGGAACGGGATGCCGTAGCGATCGGCATAGGCCACGGCCTCTTCCTTGGTCTCGAAGGTCAGGCGCACCTGACCGTTCATGTCGTCCGAGCCGATCCAGCCCATCAGCGGGTCGGTGGTCCGCGCCGAGGCCGGTTCGAACTCCAGCCGCCAGTCCTTGGACTTGGCCTTGCCCGACTGCATCGCGGTCTTGGCGGGGCGGTAGATGCGGGCCAGCATGGGCGGAGACTCTCGGCAGGAAGCGGTTTGAACGCGTCTTATACCGCGTCGCACCAAGGCGTCCATGGGAGGCGCCAGGCTAACGACAAACGGCGGCCCTTGCGGACCGCCGTTGGCCGTCGCCGTCCGGGCCGACTAGCAGTTCATGGACGCCAGCTCCCAGCGCCGGATGCAGGCGTTCAGGCCGGGATCGCCCTCGACGATATTCTCCTCGACGCCGCAGTAGACCGTGCCATCGACGTAGTTGCAGTAGTCGCCGGGCGCGGCTTGGGCCGTACCGACCGACAGAAGGGCCGAAGCGGCCAGAAGGGCGCCGGCGACGGTGACCTTGAGAGAGGTCTTACGTAGTGCACGCATGTCATATCCTCCGGAAGGGTGAAAGGCGGCCGAAATCGAACCGCCGGGCCATGCAGAAGCAAAGGGCGCCCTCCGGCCATCCGGTCTTTCGTACCTGCAACTTTAGGCGCCATGGCCCACAACCTTGACGATCAGGCGGCCACCAATCGGGAAAACCCCGATCTGTCCCCCTCCGGACAGACGAACCCTTTACATTGTCTGGCGTTCTGTCGGCCGCTGAGAGAGGGCCGAGATGTCATTCACCCAACTGGAACCCAGTCTGCCGGTCACCGTCGAGGGAAAGGGCAAGGGCTATGCCTTCGCCGTTATCGACTATGGTCAGGAGCATTCGCTGATCTGGGTCACCGCCATCGACGACACCGGCGAGATCTGGTGCGCCCCCAACGCCCGGGTCCGCGTCCAGTCCAACTGGACCATGGGCCGCCGCAAGCAGGACGGCCCGCGGGACGGGGATTGTAGCTGATCGGGTGCCTGATCGGCGGCGCGGTCCATATGAGCGGCAAGGCGTTCGTCGTGTTGGACAATACCCCGCCATACCCCGAGGCGATCTATATCGGGAGTGTTCATACGCACAATCCGGGAAGCACAGTCCTTTCTGGCCGACGCGAAGCCGACAACAGCTTGAGCGGGGATCAGGGTGTTCTCGAAAGCACCCGCGGATACCTGTCGTCTATCGGCAAGGACCCGAACCTGGCCCGCCTCTACGTCGCCGCGAACCAGCTCGGAGGCGCCGGCGAACCTGAGCGCTACAAGATCGCTATCTACAATCATGCGAATGCTGAGCGAGCGATCCATGATATGACCGCCGAAGGCCCTGAAGCTGACCCTGATGGTGAAGCATGTCCTCCCGTCTAGCTGCACTTGCTCTTCCTGTCGGAGCAGCATTCGCCATGGCCTTTCCGGCCTCCGGACAGACCCCCGACATAGGCCAGCAGCACGCCCCGGCGCACGGCAGTTTCATCGCCGGGTACGCGCGCTCCGCCAGCAGCGGCCTTCTCGCGGGTCGTTGGATCACCGAGTTCCACCGTGGCCCCGCCCCTGAATTTCGCCTGTCCGCCCGGAGGGCGCTGGACGCTGTGAACGGTCAGGAACAGGTAAGGTGGATCGACGAAACCACCTGCCCCGGCCTCGCGCCCACGCTGGAGGCTCTCGACGGCCTGGTGATGCCGACAGTCAATGTGCCCAATCTCGCCCGCCAGCCCGCGCCGGTGCCCGTTTTTCCCGGCCCGACCAGCATCCCTACCGATGCGCCCGCGTACACCATATTCGCGCTGGGCCGACAGCCGGACGGGAACTTCGCGGATCTCAGGGTCTCATCGATATCCGGCCTCATCGCGGGCTGGGGTCAGTTCGCGGATCGCTTGCTGGAGCCTTGCTGGCGGGCGGCGCCCGTTTCTGAACGCTAGAGGACGCGAGTGGCGCTCCCCGATGCCCAAAGCCCGCCGTTTCCCGAAAGCCAGCGATAGATAACCCAGGCGCCGGCGGCGACCGGGAGTGAGCACCCATCTTCGTTGAACTGGACGCGCGTATACGCGGGAACGCCACCGGTAAAACCGGTCACTTCGTAAGGCGCTAAGTCGATGGTCGGAGTGAGAGGATTCGAACCTCCGACCCTCTGGTCCCAAACCAGATGCGCTACCAGGCTGCGCTACACTCCGGCGGCGGGATTTGGCACACTCGGCGCTGCACCGCAAACGCGAACAGCCCTCGCGGCCAACGAATTCGCGTCAGTTGTGGAAGAAGGGGTGGCGGACGACGTCGCCGGGCTTGGCGCCGATCTCCTCCATCCGGCCCGCGCGGACCTCGAGCACGCCCTTGGCCGCGCCGTTCGAGCTGAGCACCTGTTCCGAGAAGGGGGTGGCGTGGGAGGCGATGGAGACGATGTGGCCGTCTTCGGAGATGTAGACGATGTCCAGCGAGCTGGGGGTGTTCTTCATCCAGAAGCCCTGCTCTGTCGCCACCTCGAACTCGAACAGCATGCCGCGGTCGGCCTCGAGCGGCTGGCGGAACATCAGGCCGCGCTGGCGCTCGGCCTCGTCGTCGGCGATCTCGACCAGGAAGCGATGCTCGCCCGTCGCGGTGACCACGCTCAGGGGCTCCAGCGGGCGCCCGGCCGAATCAACGGGGCCTTTCGAGCCCTGGGCGCAGGCCGCCAGCAGCAGGAACAGGCCCGAAACGAAAAGCCGACGCGTGGAAGTCATGAGTACGCCCTCGTGAAGGGCGAAGCTTAGCCGCCCGGTCTGATCTCGGCCACCACCAGACCCTTGGGTCCTTCGGCGAAGACCACCCTGACCGTCTCGCCCGGGACCAGATCGTCCAGGCCGAAACGCCGCAGAGTCTCGATATGGACGAAGATATCGCCGGGATCGCTGGCGCGCACCACGAAACCGTAGCCCTTGGTGCGATTGAACCATTTGACCGTGGCGGATTCCATCTCGCCGCCGCCGGGAGCCTCGGCGCGCGGCTGCACGCCCCGGCTGTCGGCCTTCAGCCCGTCATAACCGGTGCGACGAGCGGGCGCCGCCGTGACCTCGCCGGCGCCGAGTTCATGGACGTGAACGACCTGCCAGCCCTTGGCGCGGCGCGCGCAGTCGAAGGTGATCGGCGCGCCTTCGCCCGCCGTCTCGTGCCCGCAGTCGCGCAGGCAGCTCACATGCAGCAGGACATCCCTGGAATCGGTCCTGTCGGGCTCGTCCGGCACGATGAAGCCGTAGCCCTTGCCCGGATCGAACCATTTCACCCGGCCGGTGATCCGGACGACGTCCGGCGCCTCCAGCCCCTCGTAGTCAGACACAGTCACTCATCCCCCAGTCCGCACCTCCTGCGGAACGCCGTATGTTTACCACGGTTCTGTGAACGAGAGAAAAGACAAAAACGCACGTTTCGCGCGCGTGAGGGGAATTCGAGGCAAGACCTTTGCTGAAAAGACACGACTTTCCCGCTTCCGCGCAAAAACGGTCAGGTCTCGTCAGGCAATGTCTGGGAGGTTCGCTGGCAGTCCCTAGGGGAGTCGAACCCCTCTTTTCAGGTTGAAAACCTGACGTCCTAACCGATAGACGAAGGGACCGCTGTGCGAGAGCAGTCGATGTAAGCCGCCGATTTCCGGAGGTCCGCGTGGCAGTCCCTAGGGGAGTCGAACCCCTCTTTTCAGGTTGAAAACCTGACGTCCTAACCGATAGACGAAGGGACCGCTGCGCGAGAGCGGGCGATATAGCCGCCGATTTCGGAGCGCGCAACAGCTAATCTGTCGCTCCGCCAGGGGATTGTTTCAGGAGGCCATCCGGGGGTCGGCGACGTCCTCGATCTCGAACTGGACGCCGCGGCGGCCGTTCCAGTCGTCGGCCTTCAGACGACCGGCAACGCTCAAGCCTCCCTGCCCCGCCAGAAGCGCCTTGCCGAGCGGCAGATCGGCGCAACGCCAGGCGATGGCGCGCACCGAGGCGCCGTCCGCCCCGACCAGACGACAGCGCACATGGCCGCCGTTCATGGCCACCGGCTCGCGCGCCTGCACGCCGGCCAGTGCGAACAGGGGCTCGGGGTTGGCGGGGCCGAAGGGGGCCAGTTGCTCGAAGGTCTCGAACAGGGTCCGGGTCGCGCCGCCGGGCTCGATCAGGGCGTCGATCTCGACCCGGTCCAGCACCTCGGCCTCGACCTGTTCGCCGGACAGCCGGTCGTTGAGGAAGTTCCGCAGGGTGTCGATGCCGTCGGTCTTCACGGTCAGCCCGGCCGCCATGGCGTGGCCGCCGCCCGCGATCAACAGGCCCTCATTCCAAGCGGCCTGGATGGCGCGGCCCAGGTTCATTCCGGGCTGGGACCGGCCCGAGCCCTTGCCGATGCCGTTCACGGCGTCGACGCCGATGACGATGACGGGCTTGCGCCAACGCTCGCGCAGACGTCCGGCCACGATCCCGACCACGCCCGGGTGCCAGTCGTCGCCCGCGACCACGACCACGGCCGAGCCGTCGTCATGGGCGCCGGTCTGTTCGACGCGGCGGATGGCCTCTTCCGTCACCTGACGCTCGATCTCGCGGCGGCCGATGTTCAGGGCGTCCAACTCCTCCGCGATCGCCCTCGCCTCTTCCGGATCGTCGGTGGAGAGCAGACGCGCGCCGAGGTCCGACTTGCCGATCCGGCCGCCCGCATTGATGCGCGGTCCCAGGATGAAGCCGGCGTGATTGGTCTTGGCCGGCCCTTCCTCCGCCTTGGCGGCGGCCAGCAAGGCCTTGAGGCCGGGGTTCTTCCAGTCCGACATGACGCGCAGGCCCAGACCCGTCAGCGCGCGATTGAAGCCGGTCAGGCCGGTGACGTCGCAGACGGCGCCCATGGCGGCCAGATCCAGCCACTGGCGGATGTCGGGCTGCTCGCGGTCCGCGAAGAGTCCCCTCGCCCGCGCCTCGCGGTTCAGGGCGGCCAGAAGCACGAAGACCACGCCGGCGGCGGCCAGGTTGCCCTGGCCCGAGTTATCGCCCGGCCGGTTCGGATTGACGACCGCCAGACACAGCGGCGGCTCCTCGCGCATCATATGGTGGTCGATGACCACGACGTTCAGACCGATAGCGCTGGCGTGGGCCACGGCCTCGTTGGCCGCCGCGCCGCAGTCGACGGTGATGACCAGATCGGCGCCCGAGGCCTTCAGAGTGTCGAAGGCCTTCGCGCTGGGGCCATAGCCCTCGGTGATGCGGTCGGGGACATAGATGGGCAGGTCGGAGCCCATGGCCCGGAACCAGCGCACCAGCAAGGCCGCGCTGGAGGCGCCATCGACGTCATAGTCGGCGAAGACGTGGATGCTTGATCCCGCCGTCAGGGCGTCGAGGATGGCCGAGGCGGCCGCGTCCATGTCCATGAAGCTGGACGGGTCGGGGAACAGGGCCTTGAGCGTCGGGGTCAGGAAGTCGGCGCCCTGATCGGCCCGCACCCCGCGCGAGGCCAGGGCCCGGGCCAGGGGCTCGTCGAGACCCAGGGCCTGCATGTGGGCGCGGGTGACCGAGGGCTCGGCCGGGCGCTGCCGCCAGGCCCGGCCCGAGAGCGAGCGCGAGACATCAAGGAACTGGCTGATGCCGCCCGAAGGGATTCCCCCGTCGGCCACTACAGCGGCCGGGTCGTGCGGATGCGCCGCACGGTGTGGGTCGAGGAGTCCATCACCACCGTATGGGTGCTGACCAGACCGCGCTCGATACGGACGCCGTCCAGCAGGGCCCCGCCGGTCACGCCGGTGGCGGCGAAAACGGCGTCGGTCGAGACGATCTCATGCAGGTCGTACTTCCGGTTCAGATCGGTGATCCCGATCCGGTGGGCGCGGGCCCGCTCGTCGTCGTTGCGGAACAGCAGCCGCCCCTGGAAATGGCCGCCGACACACTTCAGCGCCGAGGCGGCCAGCACCCCTTCCGGCCCCCCGCCCGAACCCAGATAGAGGTCGATGCCGGTCTCCGGATCCGTCGTATGGATCACCCCCGCCACGTCGCCGTCGCCGATCAGCATGACCTTGGCCCCGACCTCGCGCAGGGCGGCGATCAGCTCGGAGTGGCGCGGCCGGTCCATCACGCAGACGGTGATGTCGCGCGGATCGACGCCCTTGGCCGAGGCCAGCGACCGCACGTTCTCGGCCGGGCTCATGTCCAGATCGACCGTGCCGGGCGCATAGCCGGGGCCGATGGCGATCTTGTCCATATAGGTGTCGGGGGCGTGCAGCATGCCGCCGCCGGCCGACATCGACAGGACGCACAGGGCGCCCGGCATGGCCTTGGCCGTCAGGGTGGTGCCTTCCAGCGGATCGAGGGCGATATCGATGGCGGGGCCGCGCCCCGTGCCCACGGCCTCGCCGATATAGAGCATGGGCGCCTCGTCGCGCTCGCCCTCGCCGATGACGATCAGGCCGTCGATCTCCAGCCGGTTCAGCTGGGTGCGCATGGCGTCGACGGCCAACTGGTCGGCCTGCATCTCGTCGCCACGGCCGATCTGGGCGAAGGCGGCGACGGCGGCGGCCTCGGTCACCCGCACGGCGTCGGCGGCGAGGCTGGAAAACGGGATTTCGGTGGTCGTCACTATGCGGCGCTGATCCAGCGGCCGGGTGTCGAAGGGGGCCGTGTCGGCCATGGCTTCAGTCTCCTTGAGGAGCATGATCCCCGGATCTAGGGTCCGGGCGAGACTAACTTCCGTCCGTGACGGCTATTGGGGCGCCTGCTGCGGCGGCGGAGCCGGCGTGCGGCCGATCGGCGGAGGGGCCTTGGCGCGGTCGCGCAGGGCCTGGGCATAGGCGTCCAGCTCGGCGGCGGTGCGGGCGGCGTCGGGCGAGACCGGGGTGGCGGCGATGCGAGCGGCGACGTCGCGCTCCAGCGCGGCCGGGTCGCCGTTGGTCCACTGCAGGGTCGAAACCTCATTGGCCAGGGCCCCGCCAGTCGCGCGCAAGGTATTGACCTGCTGGGCCACCTGGGCGGGCGGAGGCACGGGCTCGGACGAGCGCGGGAAGTCCTCCCAGCGCGGATAGGTGCGGTTGGCGTCGACCAGGGCCTGGACGCGCGGGGCCAGCGGCGAGCTGGCGTCCGTCTCCGGATCGAAGGAGGCGACACAGGCGGACAGGCCTGACGCCAGTCCGAGAGCGGCTGAGGCCATAAGCATCGGCCGCATCATCTTTTTCACAACGCGAGCGTTCATTTCAGAGCCGGTCATATGCCATGATCGCATTCGGCGGAAGGGCGGCGTGTAGTCCCCCGCGCCGGGAAACGCCGAAGGACCCCCGATGGCCAAGCGACCGACCAAGGCTGAGACGGCTCCCGCGCCCGAAAAGGCGCCTCGCAAGGCCGGTCGCCCCACCTCGGCCAAGCCGCCGCGCCCCCGGGCGAAGAAGGCCGCCGAGGCGATCATGGAGCCGGTCGTGGAGGCCGCCGCCCCTCCCCCGCCCGAAGCGAAGCCCGAGGCGAAGCCGGAAGCCCGTCCCGACCCCGAGGCCGCCAATCCCTTCGTCATGCCCGGCGCGGATCAGATGCAGGCGCTGGAAACCCTGTCGATGAACATCGCCAAGGCCGCCATGACCGCCCAGTCGGCCATCGCCGAGGCCGCCCTGAGCCAGGCCGACCGCCCCGCCGCCCTGTCGCCCGACCCCTTCAACGTCGGCCCGGCCATGACCAGCGTCATGACCAGTCTGGCCGCCCGCCCGGACAAGCTGTTCAGCGCCCAGGCCGATCTGTTCAGCCGCTATATGGACCTGTGGGCCACGACCAGCCGCCGCGCGGCGGGCGAGACGGTCGCCCCCTCGGCGAGCGATCGCCCCGACAAGCGGTTCAAGGACCCGGCATGGTCCGAGAACCCGATGTTCGACATGATGCGTCAGTCGTACCTGGTCACCTCCGACTGGATGAACGGCCTGATCGCCTCGGTGGAGGACGTCGACCCGATGACGCGCCGCCGGGCCGAATTCTTCACCAAGCTGCTGACCGACGCCTTCTCGCCGTCGAACTTCCTCGCCTCCAACCCGGTGGCACTGAAGGCCATGGCCGAGACCAATGGCGAATCCCTGGTGAAGGGGATGCAGAACTTCGCCGCCGATCTGGAGCGCGGCGCGGGCAAGCTGGCCATCAGCCAGGCCGACTACGGCAAGTTCGTCGTCGGCGAGAACGTCGCCACCGCCCCTGGCCAGGTCGTCTGGCGCGACGAGTTGTTCGAACTGCTCCAGTTCGACGCCGCCACGGACCGGCAGTACGCCGTGCCCCTGCTGATCTTCCCGCCGTGGATCAACAAATTCTACATCATGGACCTGCAGCCGGCGAACTCGCTGATCCGCTGGCTGTCGGCGCAGGGCTTCACTGTCTTCGTCTGTTCGTGGGTCAATCCGGATCAGGACAAGGCCGGCTTCGGCTTCGACGAATACCTTGAGAAAGGCATCTATCGCGCGGTCGAGAAGGTGCTGGAGCAGACTGGCTCCAGGACGCTGAACACCGTCGGCTACTGCATCGGCGGCACCCTGATGGGGGCGGCCCTGGCTCATATGGCCGCGAAGAAGGACACCCGTGTCGCCGCTACTACCTTCTTCGCCGCCCAGCATGATTTCGAGGAGGCCGGCGACCTGCTGCTGTTCACCGACGAACACTGGCTGACCAGCATAGAAGCCCAGATGGACGAGGCCGGCGGGGTCCTGCCCGGCGCGGCCATGGCCGAGACCTTCAACGCCCTGCGCGCCAACGACCTGATCTGGTCGTTCTTCGTGTCCAACTATCTGATGGGCAAGTCGCCGGCCGCCTTCGACCTGCTGTTCTGGAACGCTGACCAGACGCGGATGCCCAAGGCCCTGCACATGGACTATCTGCGCTCCATGTACGGCCAGAACCGGCTGTCGAAGGGGGAGTTCGAGATCGGCGGGATCAAGGTCGACCTGGCCGATGTGACCCTGCCCCTCTATTTCGTCGCCAGCCGCGAGGACCACATCGCGCCGATGAACTCGGTCTATCGCTCGGCGCGGGCGTTCCGGAACGCCGACGTGACCCTGACCCTGGCCGGTTCTGGCCATATCGCCGGGATCATCAACCCGCCGACGGCGAAGAAGTATCAGCACTGGACCAACGCCGCCCTGCCCGCGACCCTGGCCGAATGGCGGGCGGGCGCCGAAGAACATCCCGGCAGCTGGTGGAACCACTGGGCGTCGTGGCTTAAGGAGCGGTCGGGCGAACAGATTCCGGCGCGCGATCCCGCGAAGGGGCCGCTCAAGCCCATCGAGCCGGCGCCCGGCGCCTATGTGAAAGTGCAGTCTTGAAGCGTATCGAACCGAACATCCTGCTGGCGATCAGCACGTCCATCTCCCTGCTCCTGCTGCTGCTCACCACGGTCGTCTATGGCGAGGCCGGCGCGGGCGGAGAGGTCAAATATCCGCTGATGGCCGCGATCTGCATCGTCGGCTACGTCGTCGGCAACGCGCTGATGCAGCGTCAGCTGAAGCGGATGACCCCGCCGATGATCCACCCGGACAAGCCCTCGACGGCGGCCATGGCCGGGGTCTTTCCCCTGATCGTCATGCTGCTGGCCGCCGTGCCGGTGTTCTGGGTCGGCCACGACTACGGCCTGTTCGTCATCATCGCCTCGGTCATGACCGGCGCGACGATCGAATCCGCGATCAAGGCCCGCAGCTGGCAGTAGCCGTCAACCCGGCTTGCCAGACTCCCGAAGTCAGCCCGGCTTGAAGGTCAGCGCGACGCCGTTGTTGCAGTAACGTTTGCCGGTCGGGGCAGGACCGTCATCAAAGACGTGGCCCTGGTGCCCGAGGCAGCGGGCGCAGTGATACTCCGTACGCGGAATACCGATGGCGAAGTCGCTTTTCGTGGCGATATTGGCCGGGTTGGCGCGGAAGAAGCTGGGCCAGCCGGTACCTGAGTCGAACTTCCAGGCCGACAGGAACAGCGGCAGGTCGCAGGCCTTGCAGACGAAGGTCCCGGCGCGGTGCTCGTCATTCAGCGGGCTGGAGTACGGCCGCTCGGTCGCCTCATGACGCAGAACGTCATAGCTGAGCCCCGGCAGGCGGGTTCGCCACTGGGCATCGGTCGTCTGGCGGAAAGGCGACGACGCGAACGGATCGGCGGCCGCGCTTGCCTTTCCGGCCAGGGCGGCTCCGAGCGACAGGGCGCCGAGGCCTGTCAGCAGCGAACGGCGCGGGATCCGGATCGATTGGGTCATGATCCGAAGTACGCCGCCGATCGGCGAAAGGTTTCAAGGTCTCCTCCCCACGCAGGGGGAGGAGACGCGATGTCAGCTCAGCCCGGTCTCTTCCGGCAGACCCAGCATGATATTCAGGTTCTGCACCGCCGCCCCGGAGGCGCCCTTGCCGAGGTTGTCCAGCAGGGCGACCAGTCGGGCCTGATGGCCGTTGCGGTCGCCGAAGACGTGCAGGCGCATGCGGTTGGTGCCGTTCAGGCCTTCGGGGTCGATGCCGGTCATGGCCTCGGTCGTCTCCAGGTCCGCGACCTCGACGAAGCGCTGGCCGGCGTAGGCCTCGACCAGGGCGCCGTGGATGACCTCGACCGAGGTCGCCGGCAGGGCCGACAGCTGCAGCGGGATCTCGACCAGCATGCCCTGGCGATAGGTCCCGACGGCCGGAGCGAACAGGACGTCGTTGGCCAGGCCCGTGTGCTTCGTCATCTCGGGGACGTGCTTGTGATGCAGGCTGAGGCCATAGGCGCGGAAGGCGGGCGCCTTGTTCTTCTCGGGGCCCTCGAACTCGGCGATCATCGACTTGCCGCCGCCGGAATAGCCCGAGACGGCGTTGACGGTGACGAAGGCCGAGGCCGGGACGATACCCGCCTTCACCAGCGGCCGCATCAGGCCGATGAAGCCGGTCGGATAGCAGCCGGGATTGCTGACCCGCGTCGAGGCGGCAATGGCGGCGCGTTGACCCGCGTCCATCTCCGCGAAGCCATAGGTCCAGCCCTCGGCGACCCGGTAAGCCGTGGAGGCGTCGATGACCCGGGTCGTCGCATTGTCGATCATGGCGACGGCTTCCTTCGCCGCCTCGTCGGGCAGGCACAGGATCACTGCGTCAGCAGCGTTCAGCGCCTCGCGCCGCGCCGCCGGATCCTTGCGCCGGTCGCCGGTCAGGGAGATGAACTCCAGATCCGTGCGTCCTTCCAGACGCTGCCGGATCTCCAGCCCCGTGGTGCCGGCCTCGCCGTCGATGAAGATGGTGTGGGTCATTGAGAAATCCTGATCACGTTCACAAGCGGATCGCCCTCGAGATCGTCCTTCTGGAGGCGCCGAACCTTTGACCGCGTCCCATCAATGAAGGCATGCGCCAGATCCAAATCGTCTTGGCTGACAGGCAAGTCCTCTGAAGTTGCGGAAGCGTAGCGGAAAAATGGCCGAAGCCTGCTCAGTCGATTGAACAGACTTACAAAAGCTCCATCAACATTTCCTAGCTTGCCCTGCTGATTTATCGCCGAATGTATAGCCCTGTGGTTTGTATCATCATCTACCATCATACTGGTAAGTAGATCTGCCTTCGATGACAACTCACAGGCGCCGTACAAATTCTCAACGACTACGGCCGAATGATTACGACCAAAAGCATCCTTTGCAGCAACTAGAAATTGATCAGCCTTCTCCAGAAGAGCCTGGGCTCTGGCTCTTTTTCTCAAAAAATTAAAACTAACCGCCCAGCCATGACCATTAAACATGAGCGTCATATGAGCAAAATCGAGCTCATCATCCTCAAGTTCGAATCCAGCAAATCCAGATAGATCGGAAACTAGAACAGGATCTCCCTTTTCAATTGGGCGACCCATTCTTGTCCACGCAACACCCTTAACTTCTTCATTGAGACGTACGGAGATAGATTTATCGTCAGGCCACACGACTTGGGCCATGTATAACTCTACAGGAACCTGTAACAGCCCCGCGTTTGCCCTGCGTTCAATCTCTGGATTGATCCACAATTCGAAAGCCTGATTGACGATTCTTTTTTGAGCTTCATCGTCAAACGACGTGGCGGATTGTACGATCTTTTCCTCGTCCGACATCTTCGCCTCCAAAGAAAAAGGGCGCTCCGGTTTCCCGAAGCGCCCCGTTTCGTAATCGCTTTCGCGAAACGGCTTAACGCTTCGAGAACTGGAAGGAACGGCGGGCCTTGGCGCGGCCGTACTTCTTGCGCTCGACGACGCGGCTGTCGCGGGTCAGGAAGCCGTGCGGCTTCAGGACCGGGCGCAGGGCCGGTTCGTAGTGCGTCAGGGCGTGCGACAGGCCGTGGCGGATGGCGCCGGCCTGGCCCGACAGGCCCGAACCTTCGACGGTGCAGACGACGTCGAACTGGGTGACGCGGTCGGTGACGGTCAGCGGCTGGGCGACCATCATCTGCAGGATTTCACGGGCGAAGTAGACCGCGACGTCCTTGCCGTTGACGGTGATCTTGCCGGTGCCCGGCTTGACCCAGACGCGAGCGATCGCGTTCTTGCGCTTGCCGGTCGAATAGGCGCGGCCCTGGGCGTCCAGCTTCTGGACGTGTTCCGGAGCGGCCTCGGCCGTGGCGGACAGACCCTTCAGGGCGTCGAAACCGGTGGCGGTGTCTTGAGTGACGTCGGTCATGCTCAGATGCTCCGGGTGTTCTTGGCCGAGCGGCCGGCGAAGTCGATGGTTTCGGGCTGCTGGGCGTCGTGGTCGTGCGTCGCGCCGGCGAACAGGCGCAGGTGCGTCATTTGCGAACGGGCCAGCGGGCTTTCCTTCGGCATCATGCGCTCGACAGCCTTCTCCAGAACGCGTTCCGGGAAGCGGCCGCCCAGCACCTTGGCCGGGGTGGTCGACTTCACGCCGCCCGGGTGACCGGTGTGGCGGTAGTAGATCTTGTCGGTGTTCTTCTTGCCGGTGAACACGACCTTGTCGACGTTGGTGACGACGATGTAGTCGCCCGAGTCCACGTGCGGGGTGTAGGTCGGCAGGTGCTTGCCACGCAGGCGCATGGCGATGAAGGTCGCGAGGCGGCCCACGACGACGCCTTCAGCGTCGATATGGATCCACTTCCTCTCGACCTCGGACGGCTTCAAGGCAGCCGTAGTGCTCTTCAGCATTTTCGAGGTTCCTGGGATAGACGAAACGGGTTGGCCCGCTCCTGCAGATGCCGGAACGAACGGAAGGCGCGCTGATAGAGGAAGGGATGACGGGCGTCAATGCGCATTGAATGCGCGAATACGCCTTATATGTCTGATTTTATTCGATTTTCTATATACGGTATTAAAATACCGCACGCTTTGACGCCCGAAATGCCCTTCGGGGCCGCCAGATGAGCTCCGACAACCCCGAACGGCGACTGTTCAGTCCGCCAACGCCCGACCCGCGTAGGCCTTCATTGCCGCAGCCATCCAGTCGGCCAGCCCGGGTGCGATCCCTTCGTAGCGGGCGCGGAACTCCGGATTGGTCGAATAGAGATCGGCCAGCCCGGCGTAGGCCGTAGCCGTCGGCGGGGTCTTCCACGTCCGGCCGACCCAGGCGTGGTGGCGCGACAGGATCGGGTCGAGGCCTGCGCTGTCCGCCGCCATCCCCTGCCCCATCGCCCGCGCCAGATCGCCCTCGAGTTCGGCGACCTCGGCCATCCAGTCCTGCTGCTGGCCGGGCGACATGGCTTTCATGGCCTCACGCCCGGCCTCGATCCGGGCCTTGGCCTGTTCGCCGTATTTGTCGATGATCCAGGCCTCGTACTCGGCCTGCTTTTCCGGGCTGAAGCCCTCGTAGAGTTGCTTGTCCATGACGGTGTCTCGTCCTTCCAGTTCGGCGATCGTGCGGTCGATCGTCCGGGCCAGCCGGCGATAGCGCTCCGCTTCCGCCTCGATCCGTTCCCGTTGCGCACGCAGCGCCTCCAGACGGTCGAAGCCGGCGCTGTCCAGCAGGACACCGATATCGCCCAGGGCGATGCCGAACTCCCGATGGACCAGGATCGACTGCAGCCGCAGCAGTTCCTCGCGTCCGTAGTAGCGATAGCCGTTCTCGCCGACCGACGCGGGCTTCAGCAGGCCGATCTCGTCATAGTGATGCAGCGTCCGGACCGAGGTTCCGGACAGCCGCGCCAGCTGGCTGACGGTATAGGTTCTGTTGCGCGCGTCGTTCCGCATGGACGCCTCTATCGGGCCTCACGCGGCGTGAGGGTCAAGCGGCTTTTTCAGCTCTCGCGGCGCAGGAACAGCACACGGGCGGCGCCATAGTCGCGTGCGTCCAGACGCTCATAGCCGGGCGTCTCGATCTCGGGCTCGTCGGAGCCGCGTTCATAGACGACCAGTGCGCCCGGCTTCAGCCAGGTCCCGTCGGCCAGACAGGCCAGGGCCTGCTCCCCCAACCCCTTGCCGTAGGGCGGATCGAGGAA
Organism: Brevundimonas sp. ALps5; assembly: GCF_058681645.1. Classification (NCBI taxonomy): domain Bacteria; kingdom Pseudomonadati; phylum Pseudomonadota; class Alphaproteobacteria; order Caulobacterales; family Caulobacteraceae; genus Brevundimonas; species Brevundimonas sp. ALps5. The sequence continues at coordinate 4,097,370 of NZ_CM178744.1, forward strand.
GGCCAGGTCGAAGGCCTCGGCGATCGGACCGGGGCGCGGCCCCATCTCCGTGGCGCTGCGCCGGTGCACACGGGTGGAACCGAACAGGTGCCAGGCCTCGACATTGTCGCGGATGGCGCCGCGCGCGGCCTCGTCCGTCTCGACGAACAGGCAGAATTTCGCGCCGCGCGACACGGCCTCGAAGCCGAGGGCGCCCGAGCCGGCGAAGACGTCGATGACCCGGATCCCCTGCAGGCTCTCGGCCCACGAGGCGTGCTCCAGCACATTGAACACGGCCTGCCGCGCGCGGTCGGAGGTCGGGCGAGTGTTCCTGCCCTCGGGCGCGACGATGGCCCTGCCCTTCAGCGATCCGGCGACGATTCTCATTCGGCGGGGCTCATGCGGCGGCGCGACGCTGGGCCCAGATCAGGAAGCCGACCAGACCGGCCACCACCGCCGCCAGCGGGCCGACGATCCAGAGTGGCGCCCCGACGGAAAGGGCCAGGGCCAGACCGCAGCAGGCGGCGGGCATGAAGGTCTGCATCAGGGTCGCCGCCAGCCGCAAGGCGAAGGGACGCTTCGGCCGCACGACGTCGGCGATGAAATAGGCATAGCCCTGGGCCAGACCGTTCGCGAGACCGATGGCCGACACCAGCCCCAGATAGAGGCCGAAGGTCTCGATGGTCACCGGCGGGGAGTAGAGCAGGACCGAGGCGAACGGCATCAGGGCGATGCCGGCCAGCAGGATCAGGTTCAGCACGAACACACCGACGGTGAACCGCTGCATGCCCAGGAACAGCCGGCGGTGCGAGTTCCAGAAGATACCGACCACCGCGAAGCTGAGGGCGAAGGCGGCCAGCATCTGCCAGCTTTCGCGGAACAGGGTCGCGGCGTGACCATCCCAGCCGTGCGGCACGTGCAGCTCGATGGCCAGCAGGGTGATGGCGATGGCGAAGACGCCGTCCGAGAAGAACAGCAGCCGGTCGAGGCCGGGATCGCCCTTGTGAACGAGTTCGTGCGTGTGATCGGTCATGGCGTCCCCCGACGGCTGGAAACACGAAGTTCCGGCGCCGCCGCCCCATCGTCAATTAAAGAAGGCGTCAGCCTCGCGGCTTGCGCGGTCCCGACGGCTTGCCGGCGCCCGCGGGACGGCCGCTGGTTCCGGACGGACGAGCCCCGCCCGAAGGCCGGCCCTCGCCACGCGGCTTGAAGTCGCGTTTCGGCTTGTCGCCGTCACGCCCCGCATCGCGGGCCCAGGTCGAGGACTTGGGACCGATGATCTTGTCCTCGCGCGGCTTGAAGGGACGCTTGGGGCGCTCGCCGGTCGCCGCGGCCTCGCCTTCAGGACGGGCGCGCGGGGTGAAGTTCTTCTTCGGATGCTCGAACTTCGGCGCGGCTTTGGCCCAGCCGGCCTTCTTGGCCGGACGGTCGGCGCGCTCAGCGCCCTCGGCGGCGGCAGTCTCGGCGGCGCGGACGCGGCTGGGCTTGCGCGACGGATCGGAGATGGCCGAGCCCGACTTGCCGGTGACCAGCGGCATGCCGCCGCGACGGCCGGGCACGGGGACCGGGGTCTGGACGGTGTTGCCCTGGGGCAGGTTCTCGGGACGGATATGTTCGCCCAGCAGTTCGCGGATGACCCGCGGACCGACCTCCTCGACCGCGCCCGTCGGCAGGGTGCCGAGCTGGAACGGGCCATAGGCCAGACGGATCAGGCGGTTGACGGTCAGGCCGACCGACTCCAGCACCTTGCGGACCTCGCGGTTCTTGCCCTCGGTGATCTGTACGCTGATCCACAGATTGGCGGACTGGCCGCCGTCCTCATTGGTCTTGGCCTTGTCGATGGTCGCCTCGACCGGGCCGTAGCGGACGCCGTCGACGGTGACGCCGTCCTTCAGGGTGTCGAGCGTGGCCTGGGTGATGCGGCCACGGGCGCGGGCCCGGTACTGGCGCACCAGGGCGGTGTTCGGCAGCTCCAGCGCCCGGCTCAGCTCGCCGTCGTTGGTCAGCAGCAGCAGGCCTTCGGTATTGATGTCCAGACGGCCGACGGAGATCACGCGCGGCAGGCCGGCGGGCAGGCTGTCGAACACGGTCGGACGGCCGCTGGGGTCGGCGTGCGACGTCAGCAGGCCGACGGGCTTGTTGTAGCGCCAGACGCGGGTCGCCTGCACCGCCGCGATCGGCTTGCCGTCCACGGTGATGACGTCGTCGCGGGTCACCAGGGTCGCGGGCGTGTCGAGGATGCGGCCGTTGACCGCCACCTTGCCCAGACCGATCAGCCGCTCGACCTCGCGGCGCGAGGCGATGCCGGCGCGGGCCATGGCCTTGGCGATCCGTTCGCTGCGCAGGGGCGCTTCAGGCTCGGCCCTGGCGTCCTTGCCCTTGCCGGGGCCCTTGCCGGGGCCCTTGCCGAAGCCCTTCCCTGCCGCGCCCTTGTCGTCGGCGGAATAACGTTTGCCCTTGATCGGCTTTTCAGGGCGCGCGCCCTTGTCCGCCGCATAGGCCCGGCCACCGAAGGACTTGCCACCGGAGCCGGGCTCCTTCTTCTCGGTCGTGAAGGCTTTGGCGCTGGCCGAGCCGGGGCGCGCGGCGCCGCTCTTCGGCCGGTCGCCGGGTTTGTGCGCCCTCAACTCTTGACTGGGGCGGGGCTTCTTGTCGTTGTCGTCGGTATGGCGGGCCATGATCAGCGGTTCATGCGCATGGCATTGGACCTTGCGCAAGCGGCGGCGGACGCGGGCGAGGTTCCCGTGGGCGCCGTCATCGTCGACGAATCGACCGGCGAAGTGGTCTCTACGGGCGAAAACGGCCCCGTAGCGGCCCATGACCCCACCGCACACGCCGAAATCGTTGCGCTGAGGCGGGCGGGCGCCGCACTGCAAAATTATCGCCTCACCGGCCTGACCCTCTATGTGACGCTGGAACCCTGCGCCATGTGCGCGGGAGCCATCAGCCATGCCCGAATCGGCCGGGTGGTCTGGGCGGCGGACGATCCCAAGGGCGGCGGGGTCATCCACGGGCCGAAAATCTTCGACCAGCCGACCTGCCACTGGCGCCCCGTCGCCGAGGCCGGCCCCGACGCCGCCGAGGCCGGGGAGATGCTCCGCGACTTCTTCCGAAAGCGCCGCGCGGGAACGCGAGGGTAGAACCGGCGTTAGCCGTCCAAGCGTTGCCTTGGAGGGCTGATTTCTTGACCAGACCGGATCTGCCGCAGTCGATCATCTTTTGCGGTCTGGCGGCCCTCGCCGTCCTGGCCGCCTGCGGCAAGGAGCCCCGGGCGGCCCCGACCAGCGGCGATGAGGTCAAACAACGCGCCATCGAGGCCCAGACCGCCCGCCAGCGCACCGGCGCCGAGGTCCAGGACCGGGCCCTGAACCGCGTCGTCCGCACCGTCTACCTGTGCAACAACGGCGAGCGGCTGACCGTCGACTTCGACAACCCCCGCCAGATGGCCACGGTGCGCAACAACAATGGCGAGGCCGTGGACCTGTTCCAGGAACGCGCCGCCGACGGCCTCTGGTACCGGGCCAGCGCCTATGAACTGCGCGGCAAGGGCGTCATGGCCACCTGGACCGCCGACGGGCTTCAGCCCACCGACTGCCGCGCGGTGGACTAGGCGAAGGCCGCCAGCCGCGCGTCCAGACCCTCACGCACCGCGGGCCAGTCCTCGTCGAGGATGGCGAACTGGGCCGTGTCGCGGATGCGGCCGGTGAAGGTGATCTTGTGCTTGCGCAGGATGCCCTCGTCGCGGGCGCCGAGCTTGCGGATGGCGGCCTGGCTGGCGGCGTTGACGGCGTCGGTGATGATCTCGACCCGAACGGCGCCCGCCGAGAAGGCGTGATCCAGCAGCAGCCGCTTGCAGGCCGGATTGATCGCCCCTCCCCGCGCTTCAGGCCGGTAGAAGGTCGAGCCGATCTCGCAGCGGCGGTGCTCGGGCTTGATCTCATACAGACTGGTCGTACCGACGAGAACGCCGTCCGATTTGCGGCGCACGGCCCAGGCGACGCGGTTTCCTGCGGCCATCGCGCCCATCGCCGAGGTCCACCAGCCGTCGAAATGCGCGCCGTATCCGGCGCCGACCATGATATCCCAGGACGGGGCGTCGCAATCCAGCGCCGCGCGCATCTCGTCCTTCAGAGAGGGGATCAAGGGCTCCAGCCGGACGAAGCCGTCCTCCAGAACCACGGCCTCGATCTTCACGACGCGCCCTCTTCCTGCAGGAAGGCCTTCAGGTCGGCCGCATCGACGGTCTTCTCGACGAAGGCGTCGCCGATGGCGCGGGCCAGAACCAGCGTCAGCCGTCCGCCCTCGGCCTTCTTGTCCCCGGCCATGCGGGCGATCAGGGCGTCGGCGGTGAAGTCGCCCGCCTGTTTCAGACGCGTCGGCAGGCCGGCGGCGGCGATGGCCGCATCGACCGTCGCGACCTCCTCCGGGTCGCAAAGGCCCAGCCGGGCCGAATACTGGAAGGCCAGGACGCAGCCGAGCGCCACGGCCTCGCCATGGGCCAGGGCCGCCTCCTCGAAGCCGAGCTCGGCCTCGACCGCATGGCCGAAGGTGTGGCCGAGGTTGAGCAGGGCGCGACGCCCCGCCTCCTTCTCGTCCTCTCCGACGATACCGCTCTTGATCTCGACCGAACGGACCACGGCGCGTTCGAGGGCGGCCGGATCGCCGGTCGCGCCCGCTGCCCCCTCACCTGCCAGCCAGTCGAAGAAGGCCGCATCGCAGATCAGGCCGTGCTTGAGCACCTCGGCCCAGCCCGAACGCAGTTGCACCGGCGGCAGGGTGGCCAGGACATCGATGTCGGCCAGGACCAGACGCGGCTGGTGGAAGGCGCCGACCAGATTCTTGCCGCGCGGCGTGTCGATGGCCGTCTTGCCGCCGACCGAGCTGTCGACCTGGGCCAGAAGCGTCGTCGGGACCTGAACGAAGTCGATGCCGCGCATATAAAGGGCCGCCGCCAGACCGGCGAGATCGCCGACCACGCCGCCGCCGAGCGCCACGACCACATCCTTGCGGTCCAGCCCGGTCTCCAGCAGCCGGTCCATCAGCCGTTCCAGCTCGGAGAAGGATTTGGAGCCCTCCCCCGCCGGCACCGCGATAATCTCATTGCGCACGCCCGCCGCCGACAGGGAAGCTGACAGGGCCGGGCCATGCAGGGCGGCCACCGTCTCGTCGCTGATGATGACCGTTCGGCCGCGCGTCAGGGGGGCGATCCGCTGGCCCGCCGAGGCCAGCAGGCCGCGTCCGACCACCACGTCATAGGGGGCGAAGGCGCCGCCGCCGACGGGAACCACGGTCACGGGGAAATCGGTCATTGTCCGCCCTGCCCGACGCTGGTGTCGGCGCGATAAGCATCCAGCGCCCGGACGATGGCCTCGACGGCCTCGGCATGGGCGCCGCCGCCGACGTCGACGGTCACATCGGCCTGGCCGTAGACCGGATAACGAACCTCGGCCATGGCGGTCAGGGCCTCGGCCGGATCCTTGCCGCGCAACAACGGCCGCGTGTCACGCCGGGCGACCCGGGCGGCGATGATCTTGATGTCGGCCCTCAGCCAGACGGTGATGGCGTGCTGTTTGAGCAGGGCGCGGGTGTCGGCGTTTAGGATCGCCCCGCCGCCGGTCGCCAGCACCATGGGCGGGCCTTCCAGCAGCCGCTTCATGACCCGGGCCTCGCCGTCGCGGAACTCGGCCTCGCCCAGCCGGGCGAAGATGTCCGAGACCGTCATGCCCGCGGCCGCCTCGATCTCGTCGTCGCCGTCGGCGAAGGGCAGGCCCAGCCTCTGGCCCAGCCGCCGCCCGACCGTGGATTTTCCCACGCCCATCAGCCCCACCAGGGCTATGGTGCGGTCATGACGCTTCAGAGCATCGGGATTCGGAGAGACGGACGGCGAAGGCATAACCCGTCGATCCTCTACACGATGCGACCGGTGTCGCCAGACCTTGATGGCCAAAGCTTGAGCGCAAAAGCATGAGCGACATCCCCGCCTCGCCGCAGATCGAGGCCTTTCTGGAGATGATGGCGGTCGAGCGCGACGCCTCGCCCCACACCCTGTCGGCCTATGCGCGCGACCTGGCCGACGCCGAGGCGGGGGTCGGGAAAGGCGGGCTGATCGCGGCCGATGAGGCGGCGATCGAGGACTGGTATGCCTCCCTGTCCCTGCGCGGCCTGTCGGCGGCGACGGCGGCGCGGCGACGTTCGGCGGTGCGGCAGTTCTATCGATTTGCGCTGGGCGAAGGCTGGCGGGCGGACGATCCCTCGCGCCGTCTGGATGCGCCCAAACAGGGCCGCCCCCTGCCGAAGACCCTGTCCCGGGATGAGATCGAGGCCCTGCTGGCCGCGGCGGGCAAGGACGACAGTGCGGGCGCCACGCGGATGCTGGCGTTGGTGGAGCTGGCCTATGCATCGGGCCTGCGGGTCTCGGAGCTACTGGCGCTCAAGGTCGAGGCGGTGCGGCGCGACCCGGCCTGGTTGATCGTTCGCGGCAAGGGCGGCAAGGAACGACTGGCCCCGCTGAACAGCGCCGCGCGCGAGGCGGTGAAAGCCTGGCTGGAGGTTCGTGACGCCAGGAAGCCCAAGAAGGGTCCGGACAGTTCCTGGCTCTTCCCCTCGACCGGCGCCGAGGGTCATCTGACGCCCCGCCGCTTCGCCCAGCAGCTGGATCAGGCGGCGATCGACGCCGGCATCGACCCGGCCCGGGTCAGCCCCCACGTCCTGCGCCACGCCTTCGCCACCCATCTGCTGGAAGGCGGCGCCGACCTGCGCGTCGTCCAGACCTTGCTGGGCCACGCCGACATCGCCACCACCCAGATCTACACCCACGTCGCCACGGACCGCCTGACCCAGGTGGTCAACCGGCACCATCCGCTTGCACAGGACGACTGAGAACCCGCCGAAGTTGATCCTGCCGCCGGGTCAACAAACCTGACTGAACCCCGCTTGCCGCGAAGCGTTACCGGCTCTAGGTTCCGCCGCTTCTCAAGGGCGGCCTCTCCCCGCTCGCCCATCCGGACGCCACATGGCCACGCATTACCTCGATTTCGAAAAGCCCATCGCCGAACTCGAGGAGAAGATCGAGGAACTGGGGCTGCTGGCCTCCACCTCCGGCTCGTTCGACACCGAGATCGCCGGCCTGCGCAAGAAGGCCGAGCAGCTGCGCAAGAAGACCTATGCCGGTCTCGACCCGTGGATGAAGACCCAGGTGGCCCGCCACCCCGAGCGTCCCCACTTCGTCGACTATCTGGACGGCTTGTTCACCGACTATGTCGAGCTCCGCGGCGACCGCCAGTTCGGCGACGACCAGGCCATCCTCGGCGGCCTCGCCCGCTTCAACGGCCAGGCCGTGGTGGTCATGGGCCATGAGAAGGGCCACGACACCGCCACTCGCCTGACCCACAATTTCGGCATGGCGCGGCCCGAGGGCTATCGCAAGGCCGTGCGCCTGATGGATCTGGCCGACCGCTTCGGTCTGCCCGTCTTGTCGTTCGTCGACACCGCCGGCGCCTATCCAGGCCTGGGCGCCGAGGAACGCGGTCAGGCCGAGGCCATCGCCCGCTCGACCGAGCGCGGCCTGATCCTGGGCGTGCCCTTCATCACCACGGTGACGGGCGAAGGCGGATCGGGCGGCGCCATCGCCCTCGCCGCCGCCAACCGGGTGCTGATGCTGGAGCACTCCATCTATTCGGTGATCTCGCCCGAGGGCGCGGCCGGCATCCTTTGGCGCGACGGCGCCCGGGCCAAGGACGCGGCCATGGCCATGAAGATCACTGGCCCCGACCTGATCACGCTGAAGATCGTCGACCGCCTGATCGACGAACCCCTGGGCGGCGCACACGCGGACCGGGAAGCGGCCATCAAGGCCGTCGGCGCGGCCTTGGCGGACGAGCTCAAAACCCTCGAAGGTCTGTCTCCCGACCAACTGCGCAAGCAACGCGCCGACCGCTTCTACGCCATCGGCCGCGCCGGCGTCTAAAGCCAAGCTTACGGGGTTCGCGACACCTTCCGTTAACCGCTTGTCCACCGCCGCCTGACACCTTGCGGTAGTGAAACAGGCAGCCCCCCGGCCATGAGCAGCAGCTTCAATGAGAACCTGCGCGAAAGCGCTGTGTTCAATCTCAGCAATGCCGTGACCATGGTGGTCGACGATTCGCCCTTCGGGCTGGATTTGACGACCCTCGCGCTGCGGGGTTTCGGTATTCAGGTCCGCTATTCCTGCTTCAGCGCCGCCGACGCGATCAAGGTCCTCGGGGATCACCAGGTCGATCTCATGCTGGTGGACTGCGAAATGCCCGGCATGGACGGCCACGAGCTGGTCCGCTGGGTGCGCAACTCGGGCCTGGAGCCCAACGCCTATATCCCGATCATCATGACCGCCGCCCACGTGCGCAAGTCCAAGGTCGGCGACGTGCGCGACTGCGGGGCCAACTATCTGGTCACCAAACCCTTCAGCCCCTCCAGCCTGCTGGAACGGCTCATCTGGGTCGCTCGCGACACCCGTCCCTTCCTTGAAGTCGGAGACTACAAGGGTCCTGATCGCCGCACCCGCGAAGGCCGCCCGCGCGACCGAAACGAACGACGCTCCGACATGATCGCGCTCAACAACAAGAAGGCCCGTTCCCTCGCCGAGGCCATCGAAACCGCGGAGCCCATCTGATGGTCGTCGTCCTCAGAAAAGAGCGGAAGTCGCGCCTCTCGGCGATGATCGACCAGGCTGGCGGGATCAGCGTCGGCGTGGCCCTGGCCCAGGCGCGCGCCAACCTCGAGACCCTTCAGGCGCAGAGCCAGACCATCGTCGCCGAACGCGTCGCCGCGCTGGCCGCCCTGCCCGAACCGGATCGCGCGGTCGCCAACGCCGTCCGCGCCGGGATGGAAAACGCCTATGAGATCGCCAGCGCCGTCATCGACGCGGCCGGGCCCTTCGAACTGTTCGACCTGTGCACCGTCGCCGCCGGCCTGTGCGACCTGATCGACGCCGCCCAGGATCCCGAACGGTTCGACTGGCGAATCGTCACCGTCCACGCCCAGTCGATGCAGCTGATCATGAGCCTGGCGCCCGAGGCCGTCGCGGAACGCGCTCAGGTGCTGGACAGCCTCAAACAGGTCATCGCCAAGAAGATCCCGGGCGCCGAAGGCGAAACCGACGGCGAAACGCCCGAAGCCGATCCCGTCTAGTCGACCGGCAGGACCTCGGCCCGCGCCGCCCGCGCGCCGCGCGTCTGTTTTTTCCACAGCGCCGCATATTCCCCGCCGACCCGGGCCACCAGTTCGTGGTGGGCGCCGCGCTCGACGATCCGCCCGGCCTTGAGCACCAGGATCTGGTCGGCGTCGGCGATGGTCGACAGCCGGTGGGCGACCACCAGGGTCGTGCGGCCGGCCTGGGCCTTCCGAAGCGTCTTCTGGATCGCGGCCTCGGTGCGGCTGTCGAGCGCGCTGGTCGCCTCGTCCAGAATCAGGATCGAGGGATCGGCCAACAGGGCGCGGGCGATGCCGACCCGCTGACGCTCGCCGCCCGAGAGCTTCAGACCGCGCTCACCGACCTTGGTGTCCATGCCGTCCGGCAGATTGCGGATGAAGTCCGCCAGCTCCGCCGCCTCCGCCGCCGCCCAGATCGCCGCCTCGTCCGCATCGGGGCGGGCGAAGGCGATGTTGACCCTCAGACTGTCGTTGAACAGGGCCACGTCCTGCGGCACCAGGGCCACCGCCTGACGCAAGGAGGACTGGGTCACGTCGCGCAGGTCGCGACCGTCAATCAGCACCCGGCCGGACTGCGGGTCCAGCAGCCTTAGCGCCAGTTTGACGATGGTCGACTTGCCCGACCCCGAGGGGCCGACAAGCGCCGTCGTCGTGCCTGGCGGGGCGAAGAAATCGACGTCCTCCAGCCCGTTGGCGCGGGCGTCGTGGCGGAAGGACACGCTCTCGAAGGCGATCGAGCCGCCCCGCGCGTCCTCAGGTTTTGGCAGGTCCGGCGCCCCCGGCGCATCGGCGACCTGAGGCGTCTGGCGCGTGATCTTCAGCATCTCCTCCATGTCGATGAAGGACTGCCGGATTTCCCGATAGGCGAAGCCGAGGATGTTCAGCGGGGCGTACAGCGAGATCATGATCAGGACGGCGGCGGTGACGTCGCCGGGCCCCATCCGGCCGGCGGCGGCCTCGAACCCGGCCATGACCGCCATGACGCCGAGCCCGACGTTCATGATCAGGGCCTGGACCCCGTTCAGCAGGGCGAGAGAGGTGTTCGCCTTCAGCGCCGCGACATTATAGGCGCCGAGCGCCCGATCGTAGCCCTCGGCGGCGCGCGCCTCGGCACCGAACGACTTGACCGTCTCGTAGTTGAGAAGGGCGTCGACGGCCAAACCCGCCGCTTCCGAATCGGCGGCGTTCATCACCCGCCGGTGCTCGATCCGCCAGTTGGACACGCCGAAGGTCAGGCCGGTGTAGACCACCACCACCACGACGGCGACGACGGCGAATCGCCAGTCGTACTTGCCGCCCAGCACACTGGCCGCCAGCGCCAGCTCGACCACGGTCGGAACCAGGTTGAAGGCCAGGATACGCAGCAGGAAGTCCACCGCCCGCGAGCCCCGGTCCACCGTGCGCGACAGCGAGCCCGACCGTTTGGTCTGGTGGAAGTCCAGCGACAGGTTCAGGGCATGGGCGAAGGTCTCGGCCGCCGTGCGCCGCTGGGCCGCCGCGCGGACGGGCGCGAAGACGACGTCGGAAATCTGGGGCGTGGCCGCCGACAGCAGGCGCACCAAGGCCCAGCCCACGGCGAAGGCCGCGAAGCCCAGGCCGACGGAAACGCCCGCCCCCTGCCCGCGCGACAGATGATTGACCGCCGCGCCCAGCACCAGCGGCGCCAGCACGCCCAGCCCCTTGCCCGCCAGGGTCAGGAGAATCGCGGCGATCAGCCTGAGGCGCAGCTGCGGCGCGCCCGACCGCCCGACCAGCCGCGTCAGATCGGCCAGGGCCGCGAAGGTATTGGGATCCTCGGCCTTGTCGGTCGGAGCCCCCGCCCGGGCCTCCGGCCCCTTGCTGCGTCCCCGACCCGTCCCGCGCTCACTGCCTCTCATCGTCATCGCCTGCATATGGATGGCGCCGCCCCCGGAGGAAAGGGCGCGAGGCGAACCGTCCCCGGCGACGAACCCCTCCCCCCGCGGCGACGCTTCGTCACACCGCCATGGGGATAAAAAATCCCCAGCCCAATCAGCAAGTTAGAGCAGCTGTAACACGCCTTGACCAAAGAGCCCCTCGCCTATAGGTTCCGCGCCGAATTCAGACCCCGTCCGGGCTTGCCGGGACGTCGAGCCGATACAACCCATGTCCCAACCGACGGAATCGCGCGAAGAGGCGATCAAACGCCTCAATGACAGCGCTTCCTCACTGGAGGCGCGGACGGCTCCTCCCGTGTCGCATGAAGCGGCGGGACAGGCGGCGGCGGGACAGGCGTGGCGGATCATCGCCGACCTGTTCGGCGGGGTGTTCGTGGGGCTGGCGCTCGGGTTCATCGTGGACCGGTTCGCGCACACCGGACCCTGGGGTTTGATCGGCGGCGTCCTTCTGGGCTTCGCCGTATCGGTATGGATGGCCTGGCAGACGGCGCAACGCCTGATGGCCCAGGCCAAGGCAAGTGGAGTGGAGCCGAAGTCGGTTCCCTTCGACGAAGACGAAGAAGACTAAGGGGCCCATGGCTGATCCGCTTCACCAGTTTAAGATCGAACCCCTGATCGACTTCGGGGATGTGACCCTGCCTGTCGTGGGCACGCAGCATATCGCCTTCACCAACTCGCACCTGGCGATGACCATCGCCTTCGGTCTGGTGGTGCTGATGCTTCAGCTGTTCACCGCCAAGGCCACGGTCGTTCCGGGCCGGATGCAGGCGGTCGGCGAGACGATGTTCGGCATGATCGACGGCATCGTCGATTCCATCATCGGTCACGAGGGCCGCAAGCTCTTCCCGTTCGTGTTCACGGTCTTCACCTTCATCCTGGCCATGAACTTCATCGGCCTGTTCCTGACCTTCACCGCCACCTCGCAGATCGCCGTGACCGCCACCTTCGGCGTCATGACCATCCTGCTTGTGCTGGCCATCGGTTTCGCCAAGCACGGCCTGGGCTTCTTCAAGCTGTTCGTGCCGTCGGGCGTGCCGTTCGTGATGCTGTTCTTCATCGTCCCGATCGAGTTCATATCCTTCCTGCTGCGCCCCATCACCCTGACGCTTCGTCTGTTCGGCAACATGATGGGCGGCCACGTCGCCCTGAAGGTCTTCGCCGGCTTCGTCGTCATCGGTGTGACGGGCGCCTTGGGCTGGTTCGGCATCCCGATCGCCATGCTGTCGATGGGCATGACCGTCGGCCTGACCGCCCTCGAGTTCCTGGTGGCCTTCCTCCAGGCCTTCGTTTTCGCCGTTCTGACCTGCATCTACCTCAACGATGTGGTCAACCTGGGTCACGGGCACTAAAGCCCACACCCAGTTCGTTTCCACCCACCAAACCTCTAAAGACTAGGATCAAGATTATGGACGCAGAAGCCGCCAAGCTCATCGGTGCAGGCCTCGCTACCCTCGGCATGATCGGCGCCGGTATCGGCGTCGGCAACATCTTCGGCTCGTTCCTGACGGGCGCCCTGCGCAACCCGTCGGCCGCCGGCTCGCAAATCGGCAACCTGTTCGTCGGCGCCGCCCTGGCTGAAGCCCTGGGCATTCTGGCCTTCGTTCTGGGCATCATCATCTTCTCGGCCTAAGGGCTGCTCCCGAACAGGCGCGGCGTCCGGGCGATCCCGGTCGCCGCGCCTTTTCGATTGATTTGCAAGACAGACGAAGCATGGCCACACATACACCCGACCTCGTTCCCACCGCTCCCGACGCCGCTCATTCGGCCCAGGTCGGCACGGTGAACACCACGCACGCCTCGACCGAGGCCGCGCATGGCGAAGGCGGCGGCCTGCCCCAATTCGAGTTCCAGCACTGGTTCGGCCAGATCGTCTATCTGGTCTTCCTGTTCGCCATTCTCTACTGGCTGATCGCCAAGGTCTTCGCGCCGCGTATGCGCAAGGTCCTGGATGAGCGCGCCGACACCATTTCCACCGCCGTCGCCACCGCGCGTCAGGTCCAGGCCGAGGCCGCCGGCCAGGCCGAGCAGGCCAAGGCTGAAGTCGCCGAAGCCCGCGCCCAGTCCCGCGCCACGGCCGCTGCCGCCAAGGCCCGCGTCACCGACGAAGCCAACAAGCGCGCCGCCGAAGAAGAAGCCGTGGTCAGCGCCCGCATCGCCGAGGCCGAAACCGCCATCGGCAAGACCCGCGACGCCGCCATGACCAATGTCGCCTCGATCGCGACCGACACCGCCTCGGCCATCGTCGAGCACCTGACCGGCAAGGCCCCCACGGCCGCTGAAGCCGCCGCCGCGGTCAAGGGAGCCGCCTGATATGCCCGCCTTCCTCGAACCCCACTTCTACAACATCGCCGAGCCCGAACTGTGGGTCGCCATCGGCCTGCTGATCTTCATCGGCATCGTGATCTTCGTCGGCGTGCCGAAGATGGTCGCCGCCCAGCTGGACGCCAAGGCCGCCAAGATCCAGTCGGAACTGGACGAGGCCGCCCGCCTGCGTTCGGAAGCCGAGGCCCTGCTGGCCCAGATCCGCGCCGAAAAGGCCGAGGCTGAAGCCCAGGCCGCCGAAATGCTCCGCGCCGCCGAGGCTGACGCCCGCGTCATGGAGACCGAGGCCAAGGCCAAGCTGGAAGAAACCCTGGCCCGCCGTCAGGCTCTGGCCGAACGCCGCATCGCCCAGGCCGAGGCCCAGGCGTCGGCCGAGGTGAAGGCCGCCGCCGCCGACCTGGCGTCGCGCGCCGCCGAGCAGATCCTGACCGCCCGCGTTTCGGGTCAGAAGAGCGATCCCCTGCTCGACGCCGCCATCGCCCAGATCAGCGGCCGCCTGAACTAGTCAGCGGCCGCTTCGGCAGACGACATCAGGCCCCGCCGGCGACGGCGGGGCCTTTTTCGTACTCAGTGGGCGGGGATACCGCCGGCGGACATCAGCTTGGCGGCCCGCTTCTCGCGGGTGACCAGATCGCCGTAGACCAGACCCAGCACAATCCCGAACACCACATTGGTGATCAGCAGCCAGGCGACCACGCCGAAGCCGGCGTCGCCCGCGAAGGTACGCGGCCCGCCGAACAGGAAGACCCCCGTCATCATGATGACGAAGGCCCCCACCGAGAAGGCGATGCCCTTGGTGGCCTGGGTGTCGGTGGGCAGCCGGGGGCAAAGAATGCCGAACAGCGGCCCGAGAACCACCGTGCCCATGAGGAAGTGGGCGATCCAGCCGACGGCGACATTGCCGTCCATACCGATCATGCTGGCGACGATGGATGGAAACGACGGGGTGAACCACGGTCCCGCCACCTGATTGATACCTTCGAGAGCGAAGACCACCAATGTGGCCGCGAAGCCCGCGACCAGTCCCTTTTTAACGCGTGACATCATAACGATAGCGCCTCCCAACGCCTTTTCCGTTCCGATAACGCAGGGAGGAGTCTACGCCTGTCTCGTCAGGACGCCATGCGCCACACTTCGGGCACATTCACAAACGCGTGCTTCGCGTCTGCGACAACGCAAGCGCGAAAACAGACCGTTTCAGGCGTTCAGATCAGGCGAACGCGGGCTTGCGCGGGGTGCGGCGCAGGCGCTTGCGCCAGCCTTTCAGCGGCCGGTTGCTGCGGCGCAGCACCAGCTTCTCGGCCCGCAGCGCCTGCTGCCAGAAGACCGGAGCGAACTCCGGACGCTTCCGCATCAGGCGGCGGAAGGGATAGACCCACTTGGGCCGGGCGTACTGGGCGCGGATGAACAGCCGCTTGGCCTTCCACGACCCACGCAGGATCAGGACCAGACCCAGGGTGACCACCGGGATGCCGCCGGGACCCGGCAGCGGCCCAATCAGCAGGCCCAGTATGACCACCAGAACCCCGGCGACCATCAGCGCCGAGCGCTTGAGGGCGCGCAGCGGATCGCGGGAGCGAGGCGAAAATCCGGAAGGGGCGAAGGCGAGGGTCACGGGAGGTCCAGATGGGAAGGCAGTCTGTTCTGACAACGTCCCCGGTGTTCTCCGGGTCCACGATCCGGCCAAGAAGTCTCGACCGTGACGACCTTGCCACAACGGTGTTTACAATCTGCTTCGGTGGCTGAACCGAGGCTGAACGGTGAAGGTTTTGTAAGCCTTGAGCGCCCTCCCCTCGCCCGTGCCTAGAAAGCCACGCCGGTCAGTTGCTCCGAGGCCCCCCACAGCTTCGCCGCGACCCCGGCGTCCAGCGCCTGGGGCCGGATCTCGGCGATCCCCGGCGGCCCCTTCATGTCGTTCCAGCCCTGGGGCCCGAAATACTGGCCGCCCGTCACGCCCGGGGCGGTCGCCGCCATCAGGGTCGGCAGGGCGCCGTCGGCCGCCGAATGGCTGAGAATCGGCGCGATCAGGCCGACGCCCCATTCGAACAGGGAGCCGCCGTCCGCCGCCGGGCCGTTGGCGATCAGGTCGGTGCGCGCGAATCCGGGGTGGGCCGCCACGCTGGTCAGGCCCCAGCCGTTGGCGCGGCTGCGGCGGTCCAGCTCGATGGCGAACATCAGCATGGCCAGCTTGGACTGCTGGTAGACGGGCCAGGGCCGGTAGCCGCGCTCGTAGTTCAGGTCGCTCAGGCGGATGCGGCCGCCCTTGTGGGCGATACTGGCCAGCTGGACCACGCGCGCCCGCTCCCCCAGTGGCTGGGCCGTCAGCAAGGGCAGGAGCCGGCCCGTCAGGGCGAAGTGGGACAGGTAGTTGGTCCCGAACTGCATTTCGAAGCCGTCCGCCGTCGTCTGACGCTTCGGCAGGGCCATGACGCCCGCGTTGTTGATCAGGATGTCGATCGGCCGCCCCTCGGCCAGCATCCTGTCGGCGAAGGCCTTCACCGAGCCCAGATCGGCAAGGTCGACCTGTTCGAAGCGCAGAATCGCGTCGCGATGCCGCCCCTGGATCAGCGCAAGGGCGTCCCTCCCCTTGGCCGGATTGCGCCCGACGAGGATGACCTCGGCGCCCGCGCCCGCCAGATCCAGTGCCGTCTCCAGCCCCAGGCCGCCGGTCGCGCCGGTCACCACAGCCAGCTTGCCCGACTGGTTGGGAATATCCTTTGTGGTCCAGGTCGCCATGTCGCTATCCTCTGCGTCGGTAACCGCCTGAAGGGCGTTGGTTGCAATATCTGCATCCAATGCAAATATGCAAGACGTGCAAGAAGACAAATCGACACCCCCCAGCGAGCGCTCCGGCGGCCTGCGCGAACGCAAGCGCGCGGAGACCCATACCCGGATTCAGTCCGAGGCCACGCGGCTGTTCCTGGCCAAGGGCTTCGAGGCCACCACGCTCGATGAGATCGCCGAGGCCGCGGGCGTGTCGCGCCGCAGCCTGTTCCACTATTTCGGCTCCAAGGAAGAGATCGTCTTCGCCGCCAAGGCCGACTTCCCCGACATCGTCGCCGAGGCCATCGGCCGCCGTCCGATCGATGAGCCGCTGCTGGACATGGTCGAAAACGCGATGGCGGACCTGGCCGCCCGCTATCAGACGGCGGAGGCCAAGGCCATCGCCCGGCTGATCCACGACACTCCGGCCCTGTGCGCCGGCGATCAGGCCAAGTACGAGAAGATGGAGCGGGCGCTGTCGAAGGCGCTCAGCGACCGCAAGGGCCTGCCCGAAAGCGACGTGGCCTGCCGCGTCACCGCCTCGGCCGCCATCGGCATCATGAAACTGGCCACCGAGGCCTGGCTGTCCGGCGAGGACGACGGCCCCGAGCCCTTCGGCCGGTCCGCGTTCGCCGCGCTGAGGCGGGTGGCGGGCTGACCGCCACCCGACCCGGCATTACTCAGCCGCGATATTCGTCCCGGCCGGAGCGGTCCAGCGCAGCACCGGCGAGCGGGCGGCGCGGGTTTCGTCCAGGCGCTTGAGCGGGGCGTGGAAGGGCGCGCCCTTGAAGCGGTCGACGTCGCCGGCTTTCGCCGCTTCCGCCAGCAGACGCATGGCGTGGATGAAGCGGTCCAGTTCCTGCTTGGATTCCGTCTCGGTCGGCTCGATCAGCATGGCGCCGTGGACGACCAGCGGGAAATACATGGTCATCGGGTGGAAGCCCTCGTCGATCATCGCCTTGGCGAAGTCGAGCGTGGTGATGTCCGTGCCCCTCAGCCATTCGTCGTCGAACAGGGCCTCGTGCATGCACGGACCGTCCGGGAAGGCCGGGCTCATCAGGTCCGACAGGCGGGCCTTGATGTAGTTGGCGTTCAGGACGGCGTCCTCGGCGACCTGACGCAGGCCGTCCGAGCCGTGGCTCATCATGTAGCTGAGCGCGCGCACATACATGCCCATCTGGCCCTGGAAGGCGCACAGGCGGCCGAAGGCCTGGGCGGCGTCGCCCTCCTCCCGCTCGATCAGCGAATAGCCGTTGTCGTCATGCACGACCCAGGGGGCCGGGGCGAAGGGCGCCAGCGCCTCGGACAGCACCACCGGACCCGCGCCCGGACCGCCGCCGCCGTGAGGCGTCGAGAAGGTCTTGTGCAGGTTGATGTGCATGGCGTCGACGCCCAGGTCGCCCGGGCGCACCCGACCGACGATGGCGTTGAAGTTGGCGCCGTCGCAATAGAAGTACGCCCCCGCCTCATGCGTCAGGCGGCTGATCTCCAGGATGTCGCGCTCGAACAGGCCGCAGGTGTTGGGGTTGGTCACCATGATGGCGGCGACATCATCGCCCAGCTTGGAGGCCAGGTCGGCGACGTCCACGCGGCCGTCTTCGGTCTGGGCCACTTCCACCACCGAATAGCCGACGAAGGCGGCGGTGGCCGGGTTGGTGCCGTGGGCCGAGGTCGGGACCAGCACCTTGCGGCGCTTCAGGTGCTGACCGGACGCCTCGTGGGCGGCGCGGATGGCCATCAGGCCGCACAGTTCGCCGTGGGCGCCGGCCTTGGGCGACAGGGCCACCGCGGGCATGCCCGTCAGGGTCTTCAGCCAGTGAGCGAGCGTATCCATCAGCTCCAGCGCGCCCTGCACCGTCGAGATCGGTTGCAGCGGGTGGATGTCCGAGAAGCCCGGCAGACGCGCCATCTTCTCGTTCAGGCGCGGGTTGTGCTTCATCGTGCACGAGCCGAGCGGATAGATGGCCAGGTCGATGGCGTGGTTCTTCTGCGACAGGCGGACGTAGTGGCGCATGGCTTCCGGCTCCGACAGGCCCGGCAGGCCGATCGGGTCGCGGCGGACCAGATCGCCCAGATCGCCGCCGTCCGTGGCGGGCTCGGGCAGGTCGACGCCGGTCTTGCCCCAGCCTTCGCCTTCAAAGATCAGATGCTCGTCCTGCAGCAGGCCACGCGCGCCGGTCAGGGTGGCGGGCTTCGAGGTGACGGCGTTCGGGGCGGTCGGGCGGCCGACGGTGTTCATGGTGCTCATCTTCAGGCTCCCAGGACCTTGGTCAGCGACTTGGCGAGGATCTGGATGTCGGCATCCAAGGTGGTTTCGGTAGCGGCGACCAGCAGGACGTCATCCATGCCCGCATCAGGCGCCAGACGGCTGTAGGGCACGCCCGCCAGCAGGTGGTGATCGGCCAGGGTCTGGACGACCTCGGCGGCGTTCTTCGGCAGGCGCACCGCGAACTCGTTGAAGAAGCGCGGGGTCAGGATCTCCACGCCGGGAATAGCCGCCAGGGCGTCACGCGTGGCTACCGCCTTCTCGTGGTTCAGCAGGGCCAGCTTGCGCAGCCCCGTCTCGCCCAGCAGGCTCATGTGGATGGTGAAGGCCAGGGTGCAGAGGCCGGAATTGGTGCAGATATTCGACGTCGCCTTGTCGCGGCGGATGTGCTGCTCGCGCGTCGACAGGGTCAGGACGAAGCCGCGCTCGCCATCGGCGTCCACGGTCTCGCCGGTCAGGCGGCCGGGCATCTGGCGGATCAGCTTCTCGCGCGCGGCGAACAGGCCGACGTAGGGTCCGCCGAAATTCAGGGCGTTGCCGATCGACTGGCCCTCGGCGGCGACGATGTCGGCCCCCATTTCGCCCGGCGACTTGAGCAGGCCCATCGACACGGCCTCGGTGACCACGACAATCAGCAGGGCGCCGGCGGCGTGGGCGGCCTCGGCGATCTTCGTCACGTCGGTCGCGGTGCCGAAGACGTTCGGGGTCTGGACGACCACGCAGGCGGTGTCCGGCCCGATGGCGTCGATGACGGCGGCCTCGGCGTCCACGGCGGCCGGCAGCGCCTCGGTCTCGACGCCCACGGCGTGGACCACGGTCTCGGTGGCGCGGACGTAGTGGGGGTGCACCCCGCCCGAGATGACCGCCTTGTTGCGGCGCGTGACGCGCGTGGCCATCAGCACGCCCTCGGCCATCGCGGTCGAGCCGTCATACAGCGAGGCGTTGGCGACCGGCATGCCCGTCAGGTTCGCGACCTGGGTCTGGAACTCATAGAGGTACTGCAGCGTCCCCTGCGCGATTTCCGGCTGGTACGGGGTGTAGCTGGTCAGGAACTCCGAGCGCTGGATGATGTGATCCACGGTCGCCGGGACATGGTGCTTGTAGGCCCCTGCCCCGCAGAAGAAGGGCGCCGAACCGGCCGCGACATTGCGCCCGGCCATCTTCGACAGGGCCCGCTCCACCTCCAGCTCGCCCGCCACGCGCGGCAGGTCGACGAAGCCCTCGCGCCTCGCGGCCTCGGGCACATCCACGAACAGGTCGTCGATCGATTTGACGCCGATGGCGGCGAGCATCGCCTCACGGTCGTCGGCGGTCAGGGGGAGGTAGCGCATGTTCTATTCCGCTCATCCCCGCGAAGGCGGGGACCCAGTGGTTCGGGCGAGGACTGTCGCCGGGGAGGACGATCCGCTCATCCCAGCGCCTGCCTTGCGACAGGGCTGGGTCCCCGCTTTCGCGGGGATGAGCGGGTATTCTAAAGGGTCGTCAGATATTCGTCGTAGGCGGCCTGATCGAGCAGGGCGTCGAGCTGCGAGGCGTCGGCGATCTTGATCTTCGCGAACCAGCCGTCGGCTTCCGGGGCCGAGTTGACGGTCTCCGGGGCGTTGCCCAGGGCGTCGTTGGCCTCGACCACCTCGCCGGAGACGGGGGCGTAGACGTCCGAAGCGGCCTTGACGCTCTCGACCACGGCGAAGCTGTCGCCCTTGGAGACGGTCTTGCCGACTTCCGGGACTTCAACGAAGACCACGTCGCCCAGGGCGTCGGCGGCGTGTTTGGAGATGCCGACGGTGGCGATGTCGCCGTCGACGCTGACCCACTCGTGATCCTTGGTGAATTTCATGGCTGGGGCTCTCAGGCTTTGGGTTTGCGGTAGTAGCGGGAGGCGACGAAGGGCATGGCGACGACCTCGGCGGCGGCGGGCTTGCCGCGCACCAGGACCTTCAGATCCGTGCCCAGTTCGGCGAATGCGGGGGGCACATAGCCCATGGCGATGTTGCGGCCGAGCGTCGGCGACGGGCCGCCCGAGGTGACCTTGCCGATGATGTTTCCGTCCAGATCGGCGATCTCGGCGCCCTCGCGGGCCGGGGCGCCTTCCTTGACGCTCAGACCGACGCGAACGCGGTCCGGGCCGTCGGCCAGTTCCTTCAGGATGCGCTCGGCGCCGTTGAAGTTCGCGGCTTCCTTCCGGGACTTCGACAGGGCAAACGTCAGCGCGCCCTCGACCGGCGAGGTCGTGGGGTCGATGTCGTGGCCGTGCAGCGGCAGGCCGGCCTCAAGGCGCAGGCTGTCGCGCGCGCCCAGGCCGATCGGCTTGACGCGGGCGTCTTCCAGAATAGCGTTCCAGACGCGCTCGGCGTCGGCGGCCGGCACCGAGATCTCATAGCCATCCTCGCCGGTGTAGCCCGAGCGGGAGACGTAGCAGTCGACCCCGAACAGCATCAGACGGGCGCAATCCATGAAGCCGAACTCGGCCAGCACCGGCTCGTACTTCAGCATGACCTCGGCGGCCTCGGGGCCCTGGATGGCGATCAGGGCGCGATCATCCAGAACGGTGAGCCTGGCGTCGCCCTCGAGGTTGGCGGCCCAGAAGGCGAAGTCCTCGTCCTTGTTGCCGGCGTTGACGACGACGAACAGGCCGTCGTGGTCGGGCTTGCCGGCCATCAGGTCGTCGATGATGCCGCCCCCGGCATTGAGCAGCAGGGAGTACTTCTGCTTGCCCGACTTCAGGATCTGGTAGTCGCCCGGCACGAAGCGCTCGAACTGGGAAATGGCGTCGGTGCCGGTGATCTTGCACTGGCCCATGTGCGACACGTCGAACAGACCGGCGTGTTCGCGGGTCCAGCGGTGCTCGGCCAGGACGCCTTCGTATTGCACCGGCATGTCATAGCCGCCGAAGCCGACCATACGGGCTCCGAGCGCGCGGTGCGCGGCGTTCAGGGGGGTGGTCTTCAGGGCTTCATCGGTCATGCATTCGGCTTTCAGAGTCGCGTCCAGTGGCGGAAGCTCCGCCGTCCTCGCGCCCCCGCTGTCCTGAAGCCTGAGAGATTCCAACGCCTTCACAGAAGACGTCTTGCTCCGTCGGCGCGCCCTTACAGGCGACTTTCCAGCGTCCGAATGTCCTCGCGGTCCGTTTGCCTGAGCGTTTCCGGGGCGGTTGCGCCTTCGGCTCCGGGCCGGTGTTTCCACCGCCCGATCTCTCCCGCGAGAGCGAGGCGACCTAGGCCTCGACTCTGGCTTCAAGTCAAGCGCGGCGGGCCATCACGATGCCGCGTAGGCGTCGATCTCGTCGATAAAGGCCGACTTCTCCGCGGAGGTCAGGAACGACCCCTCGAAGCTGTTCTTGGCCAGACCGATCAGTTGCTCGCGCGTCAGGCCGACGGCGTCCGTCAACTGACGGTAATTCTCGTTCACATAGCCGCCGAAATAGGCTGGGTCGTCGGAGTTCAGGGTGACGTGCAGACCCTGCCGCAGCATCTCGGGCACGGGGTGGTCTTTCAGGTCGTCGACGACGCAGAGCTTGTGGTTCGACAGGGGGCAGACGGTCAGGGTCATCCCCTCCTTCGCCAGACGCTCGACCAGCTTCGGGTCCTCCATCGAGCGGTTGCCGTGGTCCATCCGGTCGATCTTCAGCAGGTCCAGCGCCTCCCAGACATACTCGGGCGGCCCCTCCTCCCCGGCATGGGCGACGCGCTTGAGGCCCATCGAGCCCGCCGCGGCGAAGACGGATTTGAACTTGGACGGCGGATGGCCGACCTCCGACGAGTCGAGACCCACGCCCCGGATCCGGTCCAGCCAGGGTTCGGCCTTCCGCAGCGTCGCGAAGGCCGCGTCCTCATCCAGATGGCGCAGGAAGCAGAGGATCAACTGGGACGAGACGTCCAGATCGGCCTCGGCCGCCTTCATTCCCGACAGCAGACCGTCGGCGACCACCTGGAACGGGATGCCCCGGTCGGTATGGGTCTGGGGGTCGAAGAAGATTTCCGCATGGCGCACGCGATCGGCAGCCGCCCGCTGGAAATAGGCATAGGCCAGATCGTGGAAGTCCTGCTCGGTCTGCAGGACATTGGCCCCGGCGTAGTAGATGTCGAGGAAGTCCTGCAGGTTCGAGAAGTCATAGGCCGCGCGCACGGCCTCGACGCTGTCGAACGGGATCTCAACCTTGTTCCGCTTCGCCAGCTCGAACATCAGCTCGGGCTCGAGGCTGCCCTCGATGTGCAGATGCAGCTCGGCCTTGGGCAGGCCGTTGATGAAGGCGTCGAGGGACATGGCAGGCTCCGGATCGGGATCGACACAGTCTAACCCGAAACCGGAGCAGCTTCGCTACATGCGTTCCGGCGTCGCGATGCCCAGCACGCCCAGCGCCAGCACCAGTTGATCCAGCGCCGCCTTCGACAGGGCCAGACGCGAGGCGCGGGTGGCCTCGTCCGGCGCGACCAGCACCGGGCAGGCCGCGTAGAATTTGGAGAAGGCCTGGGCCAGACGATAGGCGTGTTCCGCGATCAGGTGCGGCATCCGCTTGTCGTAGGCGTCCGAGATCGCCTGGTCGAAGGCGTCCAGCGTCAGGACCAGATCGCGCTCGGCGGGCTCTGCGACCACGATCGGGCCGGGCTGTGCGCCCTGCTCCGCCCCGCGCCGCAGCAGCGAGCGGATGCGGACGACCTGATAGAGCAGATAGGGGCCGGTCTTGCCCTCGAAGCTCATGAAGCGGTCGAGGTCGAAGATGTAGCTGGTGGTCCGGCTGTTCGACAGGTCGGCGAACTTCAGGGCGGCGATGGCCACCTTGTGGGCGATGTCCTCGAACTCGGCCGGATCGACGTCGGCGCCGAGGTTGGCCTCGTGCAGGCGATCACGCGCCTTGTCGGTCGCCTGGGTGATCAGGTCGTGCAGCTTGAGCACCCCGCCCGCGCGGGTCTTGAACGGCTTGCCGTCCGTGCCGTTCATGGTGCCGAAGCCGAGGTGCTCCAGCTCGCCCGGCCTGGCGTAGCCGGCCAGATAGGCGGCGCGATAGACCTGTTCGAAATGCTCGGCCTGCCGCTCATCGACGACATAGAGCATCAGGTCGGGATCCAGCGTCTCGCGCCGGTCGACGATGGTCGCCAGATCGGTCGTGCCGTACATGGCCGAGCCTTCGGAACTCACCACCAGCAGCGGCGGCGGGCTGGGCGCATCGATCACCGAACCGTCGGCCAGCTTCTTCTTGCGCGTCTCGCCGGGACCGGCGACGTGGACCACCTGGGCGCCGTCGTCCTCGACCAGCAGCCCCTTGGCGGTCAGGTCGGCGATCATCCCGGCCATGCGCGGATCGGCGTCCGATTCCCCGTTCCAGAGGTCGAAGGTGACGTCCAGGGCGCCGAACTCACGCTCCAGCGCCGTGCGGCTGACGGCGACGAAATGCTTCCACAGGGCGCGATAGCCCGGGCGGCCGCCCTGCAGCTCGGCCGTCGCCTTGCGGGCGCGGTCGCGATAGGCGGGGTCTTCCTTGGCGGTCGCGGCGGCGGCCGGGTACAGACGCTCGAGGTCCTCCAGGCTGACCGGGCTCTCGGCCGGGAACGGGCCGTCGCCTTCCACCAGGAAGCCGTCCGCCTTGCCCTCATCGCCCACGGCGACGATCAGCAGGCCCATCTGGAAGCCCCAGTCGCCGAAGTGGGCGTCGCCCCAGACGGTGTCGCCGCGCAGGCGGAACAGCCGCTTCAGGCTCTCGCCGATGATCGAGGAGCGCAGGTGACCGACGTGCATCGGCTTGGCCACGTTCGGCCCGGCGTAGTCGATAACCACCTTGCGCGGTTCGGCGACCGCCGAAGCCCCGGCCAGTTCGGCGTCTTGGGCGACGGCTTGCGCGCGCTTCGCCAGGGTCGCATCCGAGACCCTGAAGTTGATGAAGCCGGGTCCGGCGACCTCGACCGAGGACAGGCGCGGATCGGCGGCCAGCCGTTCGGCGACCTTGCCGGCCAGCTCACGCGGATTGGCCTTCAGGGCCTTGGCGGCGGCCAGCGCTCCGTTGGACTGGAAGTCGGCCAGATCGGGCCGGTCGGAGGGGGTGACCCGCGCCAGCGCTGCATCCACGCCTTCGGCGGCGAAGGCGGCCGCGACCGCTTCGCCCAGTTCGGACTTGAGATCGGTCATTACTGGGCCGGGGGCTGCGCTGCCGGCGCCGCCGGAGCGGGGGCCGGAGCAGTACCGGCATTGACGCGGAAGCGGCTGCCGTCACGGTTGAAGGCGGCCATGTCAGGCGTCACGTCGAAACCGACCAGAACCTCGAAATTCGAACCGCTGACGCTGACGTCCTTGCGCGGAATCACAATGGTGCGCTCTTCCTGAACCGAGGCGGTCGGCTGACCCTGGAAATCGACCGGCAGGTCGAAATATTCCTTGGCCAGGACGGCGGCGTTCCGCTCGGTCACCGCGACCCAGTAGCGATAGGTCCGCTGGTCGCCGGTCGCGCGCTGGCCGCGGCCCAGGTCGAACAGGATGTTCATCTGGACGGTGATCGGCTCGTCGGACTTGTAGCTGCAACCGGCGGTGACGCCTTCGATCTCGCCGGTGTAGCCGACGTTGGCGACAGCGGCGCGGTTGTCGGCCAGCTCGACGTAGCGGGCGGCGTCATAGAGAATCTTCACATAGGGGCACGGACCGGCGTTGGCCTGCTGACGCAGGGTCCCCTGGCGCGGGGGCCGACGCGTGCTGCCGCCGTCCTCGTCGTCGCCGCCCTGCTGCTGGCCGCCACGCGAGCGGCTGCCCTGCTGTTGCTGGCCACCGCTGTACTGGGCGTGGGCGACATCGGGAAGCACGCCGGCCATCAGGATGAGGGCGGACAAGGCGGGGACAAGGCGACGCATCAAGGGAATTTCCGACAGCCGAATGGGCGCGCAGCATTGTGTCGGCGCCCGACACCGCCACGCTGTGTGCTGATAGCGGCTAAAGCGAGGCGCGGCAAACGTCACGCGTGAAAGACACGCAGCCTCACGCCGACTGTGGCGGGCCGGTAGCGATTTGGCCCGGAAAGTCCTAGGTTGGCGCCATGAACGCCCATGCGCCGATCAAACGCCCGCTCAAGGTTCGCCTCGCCACGCCGCGCGGCTTCTGCGCCGGCGTGGACCGCGCCATCCAGATCGTCGAACGGGCCATCGAGAAGTTCGGCGCCCCCGTCTATGTGCGCCACGAGATCGTCCACAACCGCCATGTCGTCGAGCGGCTGAAGGCCATGGGCGCCGTCTTCGTCCAGGAGCTGGACGAATGCCCCGACGACCGCCCCGTCGTCTTCTCGGCCCACGGCGTGCCCAAGTCGGTGCCCGCCAGCGCCCGGGCGCGCGAGATGCTGTTCCTCGACGCCACCTGCCCCCTGGTCTCCAAGGTCCATGTCGAGGCAGAGCGTCACCACAATGCGGGTCGCCACATCCTGCTGATCGGCCATGCCGGCCACCCCGAGGTCATCGGCACCATGGGCCAGCTGCCCGAGGGCGCCATCACCCTGATCGAGACCGTCGAGGACGCCGAGACAGTTCAGCGGCCAGGTGAGATGCCCCTCGCCTACGCCACCCAGACGACGCTCTCGATGGACGACACCGCCGAGATCCTGAAGACGCTCAAGGCCCGGTTCCCTGAGCTGCCGGACCCGCACAAGGAAGACATCTGCTACGCCACTACCAACCGTCAGGAGGCGGTCAAGGTGCTGGCCGACGGTTGCGACCTGGTGCTGGTGGTCGGCTCGCCCAACTCGTCGAACTCGGTGCGGCTGGTCGAGGTGGCGCTGCGCGGCGGGGCGAAGGACGCCCGGCTGGTCGACGACGCCACCCAGGTCGACTGGCGCTGGTTCGAGGGCGTGGACACCGTCGGCGTCACCGCCGGCGCCTCGGCCCCCGAGCCCCTGATCCAGGCCCTCCTCGCCGCCATCGCCGACCGCTTCGACACGACCATGGTCAACGACCCCGGTGAGCGCGAGACGGTGACGTTCAAACTGCCGAGGGCGCTGACGGCTTAGTCTCCTCCCCACGCAGTGGGGAGGCGGCTCCGAGCCCTTCGCGAGGAGACGGAGGGGCTCTTCAAGCGATCGCGGCGCCTCAAAGCCCCTCCACCGCTTCGCGGTCCCCCTCCCCGCTGCGCGGGGAGGAGACGCGGACTTCAATCCCCCACGAAATCCTGCGCGAACTCGGGGTGGTCGCCCTCCTCGATGGGGTCCTCCTCGTCGGCGTCGGAACCGCGCGAGGGGTCGGGCACCTCGAAGCCTGTGGGCAGGGACAGATCCAGCAGGCCCGCCGCCTTCATCTCCGCCGCGCCGGGCAGATCGTACAGGCTGGCCAGGCCGAAATGTTCGAGGAAGCGGTCGGCGGTGGCGTAGGTGACCGGACGGCCCGGCGTGCGGCGACGTCCGCGCAGCCGCACGAAGCCCATCTCCAGCAGCAGGTCCAGCGTCCCGCGCGAGATCGACACCCCGCGCACGCTCTCGATCTCGGCCCGGGTGACGGGCTGGTGATAGGCGATGATGGCCAGGGTCTCGAGCGCGGCCTTGGACAGACGGCGCGGCTCCTCCCGCTCCTCGGTCATCAGGAACGACAGGTCCGGCGCGGTGCGGAAGCGCCAGCGGTCGGCGACGCATTCCAGTTCCACCCCCCTGCCCTCATAGCGCTTGCGCAGGCCCGAGATGGCGGCACCGACGTCGGTCCCCTCGGGCAGGCGGCGCGCGATCTCGGCGGCGGACAGCGGCCCGGCGGCGGCGAACAGCAGCGCCTCGACGCGGCGCTCCATCTCGGTCTCATCGGGTACGAACTGAAGATCGGTCACGGCTGCAGCTCCAGCGGGAAGCCGATTCCGCGCCGCTTCAGATAGATGTCCTCGAACGCCCCGTCCTGACGCACGTCCATCGCCCCTTCCTTGACCAGCTCCAGACTGGCCGAAAGCGTCGAGGCGGTGAAGCTGGCCTGGCTGGGGCCGTCGTCGCCCTCGCCACGCAGGGGCGCGACCTGATCCAGCGTCGTCCACTCCTCCAGCCGGGGCAGGACATCGCGCAGCCAGTCGCGCGCCGCCTCCAGCCCGAAGGCCTCGACCCGCTGGCCGGGCGTATAGTGCCGCGCCTGCTCGCGCCGCCGCTGGATCACATAGGCGCTCATCAGCTCGTACAGGCTGGCGTCGATGCGGTCGGACGGCACGATCACCGTCGCCTCCGGGTCGCCCCGGGTGAAGACGTCGCGCTTCAGCTGGGGCCGGGCCTGAATGGCCTCCACGGCCTTCCTCATGGCGTCCAGCTTCTGAAGGCGGAAGGCCAGGATCGCGGCCATGTCCTCGGCCGGCGGCTCGTCGCCCTTGCCCTTGTCGGTGCGCGGCAGCAGCAGCCGCGATTTCAGATAGGCCAGCCACGACGCCATCACGAGATAGTCGGCCGCCAGCGAGAAGTTCCGCCGCCGCGCCTCATGCACGAAGGCCAGATACTGCTCGGCCAGCTTGGTGATCGACAGCTTGAGCAGATCGACCTTCTGCGTCCGCGCCAGCGCCAGCAGCACGTGCAGCGGCCCTTCATAGCCCTCCAGATCGACCACGAAGGCCTCGCCCGCATCGATCTGCTCGACGGCGGCGAAGTCCAGATTGGGCTGGAAGGCCTCGGTCACGATCTAGGCCTGCGCTTCGCCGACGTCCGCGCCCTTCGCGGCGTCCAGGCGGCCCTTGAGCATGGCGTCAAAGCGTTCGCGGGCCTCGACCATATCCAGCGGCTCGGGCGTATGGACGATGCGGGCCAGCGCGGCCTCGGCTCGGCGGGCCGCTCCCCCCTTCAGTCGACCGACCCCCTCGGCGACCTGACGCATCTCGTTGAGGTCACCATTCCAATGGATGACCAGATCGCAGCCGGCCTTGAGCGACTTTTCCGCCCGCTCGGTCAGGGTGCCCTTCAGGGCGTTCATCACCAGATCGTCGGACAGCAGCAGGCCGCCGAAGCCCAGACGCTCGCGGATCAATTTGATCGCCTTCTTCGACTGGGTGGCCGGACGCTTCCTGTCGATGGCGGTGAAGACGATGTGGGCCGTCATCCCGATCGGCATGTCCGACAGGGCCTTGAACGGGGCGAAATCCCAGGCGTCGAGGGCGTCGAGGTCCGCATGGACCGTCGGCAGCTCCTTGTGGGTGTCGGCGAAGGCGCGGCCGTGGCCGGGCATGTGCTTGATCACCGGCAGGACGCCCCCGGCCAGCAGCCCCTCGGCCGTCGCCCGGCCCAGCTGGGCCACCAGCGCCGGATCGCGGGCATAGGCGCGGTCGCCGATGATGTCGTGGGCGCCGGGCACGGGCACGTCCAGCACCGGCGCGCAGTCAACATTGATGCCGACCGCCTTCAGATCATGCGCCATCAGCCGTCCGCCCAGCCGCGCCAGCTCGCGCGCGGTGATCGGGTCGTTGGTCGCCTTCAGATAGGCGTCGCCGGGCGGATATTTGGCCCAGTGCGGCGGTCCCAGACGCTGGACCCGGCCGCCTTCCTGATCGACCAGAACCGGCGCCTCCCAGCCCACGCTGTCGCGCAGGGCGTCGGTCAGGCGGCGCACCTGATCGGGCGTCTCCACATTGCGGCGGAACAGGATGAAGCCCCACGGCCGGACGTCGGCGAAGAAGGCCCGCTCCTCGTCCGTCAGGGCCGTTCCCAGACACCCATAGATGGCGGCGCTGTTCACCGGGTTCAGCGCACCAGACAATCGCCGCCGGCGGCCTGGATGGCCGAGCAGAAGGCCTGGGCCCGCTCGCGGCTGAGGCCGTAGAAGGTGGTGCGATAGACGGTCGACCCGTTCGAGGCGGTGACTTCCTGAACGCGCTTCTGGGCGCCGCGCGCATATTGCGGGAAGCGGGCGGCGACGGCGGCGTATTCGCGGTCGGCGATGGCGGTCGAGGAGAAGGCGCCGATCTGCACGGCCGAGGCCCCGCCCGCGGCGGGCGCCGGGGTCGGCGGGGTCTGGGTCGCCTGGGGCGAGGGCCGCACGACGGGCGGCGTCGGGACCGGACGCGTCGCGGTCGCCGGCGCAGGACGCGCGGGCGGCAGTTCGTCGGAGACCACCGGCGGCAGGGGACGCGGCGCCGGGCGCGGCTGGGCCGTCTCGGGCGGCGGCGTGAAGGTCGGGGCCGTCTCGGTCGAGGGGGTCTCGTCGCGATAGACGTCGACGCCGGCTTCCTCATCGACGGGCTGGGCGTCCTGGGGCGCCTCGACCTTCATCTGGCCCACGGGCGTGCCCACGGCCGGCGGCACGTCGTTGGAGGCGCGCAGGCCCGAGCGATAGAAGACCACCACCGCGATGATCAGCACCAGCAGCACCACGGCGCTGACGATCAGGGTCACGGGCGGGGCCTTGGCCGGCGGTCCGCGACGCGCGTCGAAACCGCCGCGGTTGAACGGCAGGTCATCGTCGGTCGGCGGCGTATACGGCCCCCGGTCGCGGCTGTCGTTCGGGCGGTTGTTGTCGTCGTAGGACATGTGCGCTTGATCTCTCGGCCCGGCGCGAATCGGCGCGCGGCCTGACACTCTAACCCGCCCGCCCCCGCAGACGAATCACAGTTGGGGTGAAATTCACATCTCGCGGATCAGGTCGATGCTGAACAGCCGCCGATGCTCCTCGATCGCATAGCGGTCGGTCATGCCGGCGATGTAGTCGCACACCGCCCTCGCCCGCCGGTTCAGATCATCCGACCCCGCCCGGCCAAACCATTCCGGCGGCAGAACCTCGGGTTCGGCCATGAACAGCTGGAACATCTCGGCCAGGATTCGCCGCGCCTGGCTGCGGGTCCGGTTGACGCGGTAGTGGCG
This sequence comes from Brevundimonas sp. ALps5, assembly GCF_058681645.1. Lineage (NCBI taxonomy): Bacteria > Pseudomonadati > Pseudomonadota > Alphaproteobacteria > Caulobacterales > Caulobacteraceae > Brevundimonas > Brevundimonas sp. ALps5. The sequence goes on from NZ_CM178744.1 coordinate 4,127,569, forward strand.
ATACATGCGCTGGAACAGGAAGGCGCGTAGCACACCCAGATCGGCCATCATGGCGTCCGAGAACTGGATCAGGGTCCGCTTGGCCGCGCGCACGTCCTCGGGCGTGACGATCCGGTCCGCCGCCAGCCGCCGCTCGGTCTCGGCCAGGACGTCGTCGACCATCAGGCCGATCATCCGCCGCACGGCCTCCAGCCGCACCATCCGGTCGTCCAGCTCGGGCCAGTCGGCGCGCACGCTCGCCAGAGCGGGCCCGATCAGCGGCACCCCGGCCAGATCGGTCAGGGTGAACAGCCCGGCCTGCAGACCGTCGTCCACATCGTGGTTGTTGTAGGCGATGTCGTCGGCGATGGCCGCCGCCTGGGCCTCCAGCGAGGCGAAGCTGTCCAGCCTCAGGTCCCAGTCAGGATTGTCGCTGGTGCGGGTATAATCGGCGATGGCCTGCCAGGCCGGGTCGTCCAGCTTGTGGGTCACCGGGCCGTTGTGCTTGACCACCCCCTCGACCGTCTCCCACGACAGGTTCAGGCCCTCGAAGCCCGGATAACGGCGCTCCAGCTTGGTCACCACGCGGAAGGTCTGGACGTTGTGGTCGAAGCCGCCGAACGGCTCCATCTGCACCTGCAGTTCGTCCTCACCGGCATGGCCGAACGGCGGATGGCCCAGGTCGTGGGCCAGGGCGATGGTCTCGGCCAGGTCCTGATCCAGCCCCAGGGCGTGGGCCAGCGACCGGGCGATCTGGGCCACCTCCAGACTGTGGGTCAGGCGGGTGCGGTAATGGTCGCCCTCATGGGCCACGAAGACCTGGGTCTTGCCCTTCAGACGGCGGAAGGCGGTCGAATGGATGATGCGGTCGCGGTCGCGGGCGAAGGCGTTGCGCGTCCGGCTCGCGGGCTCCGGGACCAGCCGCCCGAGGGTGTCCGCCGGGATCTCCGCATAGGGAGCGAAGCCGCAGGTGTCGGCGAAAGGGGTGTCGGTCGGAGGCGTCTGGCTCAAGCGGGTCGCGTTTCGTGATCGGCCGGGCCTTTGCGTGCGGCCCCCGGCGTCTCATATAGACAGCCATGACCAGCGTCCAACCTGCTCCGTTTGAACTGAAAGTGGCGACCCGCACGCCCGAGGGCATCGTCCTGTCGCCCAGCGCCGCGAAGCGTCTGGCCAAGCTCGGCGCCGCCGAGGGTCACACGGTCATGCTACGCGTCGCCGTCGAGGGCGGCGGCTGCTCCGGCTTCCAGTACCAGATGGACCTCGTCCAGACCGCCGAGGCCGACGACCTCCGCATCGAAACCGACGGCCAGACCCTGCTGATCGACCCGGTCTCGGTCCCCTTCCTGAAGGGGTCGGAGGTCGCTTACGTCGATGAACTGGCCGGCGCCCAGTTCGTGGTCCGCAACCCGAACGCCGCGACCAGCTGCGGCTGCGGGGTCAGCTTCTCGATCTGAGGCGTCCCTTTCGTCTCCTCCCTGTTCGCCGCTGGGCGAATGGGGAGGTGGCTCCGAACCCTTGCGAGGAGACGGAGGGGGCGACGAAGCGATGAAGGTGACGGACTCTTCGGGCAATACGGCGTCGCCCCCTCCGTCACGGCGCTGAAGAAGCGCCGCGCCACCTCCCCATCGCTGCGCGACAGGGAGGAGACAGCCTCAATCCCGCACCAGCCCCCCATCGACCACCAGGTTCTGCCCCGTCACCGCCCGGCTCCAGGGCGAGGCGAAGAACAGGACCGCGTCGGCGAACTCTTCCGGCGTCGTCACCGACCGCAGCGGCGTCATGCCGGCGATCAGGTCGAAGACGGCGTCGGGCGTGGCGGCGCTCGCGTCCGTGGTCCGCAGCAGTCCGCCCGAGACCATGTTGACGGTGATCCCCTTGGGCCCCAGATCGCCCGCCGCCGTGCGGGTCAGGGACAGAAGCGCGGCCTTGGCGGCGGTGTAGTCGTGATAGGGCACGACCGGGTTCTGGAACAGGTTGGTGCCGATGTTGACGACGCGCCCTCCCCCGTTGCGGCACATGCCGGGCACGCAGGCCTGGATGACGTTCAGGGCGCCGCGCACCACGGTCGAGAACTGGCTCTCCATCTCGGCCCAGCCGATGTCGGTCAGGACCGAGCGCGCATCGCCGTTGAAGCTGTAGTCCAGCGCATTGTTGACCACCGTGGTGATCGGCCCGCCGAAGCGGTGCTCGGTCGCCGCGACCATGGCCTCGACCGCCGAACGGTCGGCGACGTCGGCCTGATACGCCATGACCCGGTCGCCCAGCTCGGCCGCGAGGGCCTCGGCCCGGTCGCCGCTGGCGCGCCAGTTGATCACCACCCGCGCGCCCTCGGCCGCGAAGGCCCGGACCACCGCCGCCCCCACGCCGCGCGCCCCGCCGGTGACGAGGACGATCTGGTCGCTGATGTTCATGGCGGGCTCCTTCAATGATGCGCCGGTTCAACCCGGTCCTCGCCTCGCTTGCAAGCCTTTCGCAAAAGCTGGCGGCGGCCTTCTTAGGCAACTGCCGAAATAAGGCTTGCGATTAGGAAAATTCCTAATTAGGATCCTGCCTCATGAACACCCTGTTCAAGGCCCTGTCGCACCCGGTCCGCCGCCGCATCGTCGCGATGCTGCGCAAGGGCCCCATGGCGTCCGGCGACATCGCCGCCGCGTTCGACATGAGCTGGCCGACCATCACCGGCCATCTGAACGCGCTCAAGGAGGCCGGCCTCGTCAGCCCCGAGCGCGAGGGCCAGACCATCCGCTACCGGCTGGAGATCTCCGCCGTCGAGGAGGCCATGGCCTTCCTCATGGAAATCGCGGGGACGGGCGCCACGGCGGACGACCCGCTGCCCGCTCCCAAGGGGAAGACCGAAACATGACCCTGAAACTCACGCCGCTCGATAAGCTGACCGGGCTCGCCTTCGCGGCCCAGATGATCCTGGCCGGGAACACGGCCATCAACGGCCCGACCGGCGACATTCCCATGCATTTCAACCGCTCGGGACAGGTCGACGGCTGGGGCGACCGGACCGAACTGGCTCTGCTGATCGGCGGCATGGGCATCCTCGGCCTTGTGTTGGGCGGCGCCCTCGGACTGGCGGCGGCGAGAGCGGAGGAGGATGGCGACGCTGCGCGCAGCCGTGGGCTCAAGGCCGGCCAGGCCGTACTCCTGATCGCCTTCGTCGTCATCGCCCTGACGATGACTGCCTTCAGCCTCGGCGGGGTCGGCGAGCGCGCTGACGGTCCGGGGACGATGATGGCGGCCCTCGGCCTTTTGTTCGCCGCCCTGGGCGCCCTGCTCGGCCGCGTCGGCCCCAATCCATGGGTCGGGGTCAAGACGCCCTGGGCCTACAAGAGCCGCACCGCGTGGGACCGATCGAACCGTCTCGCCGGTCGGCTCTGGTTCTTCGGCGGGATCGGCGCCGTGATCCTCGCCACCTTCATGCCCCAGCCTTTGGGTCTGCAGGCCTTCTTCGCCTTTGTCATCGTCAGCGCCGTCCTCGCCGTGTTCGAAAGCTGGCGCGTGTGGCGGACCGATCCCGACCGCCAGCCCTTCTGATTTCGCGTCCCACCCTCTTTTTCGGAGACTGAACGATGCTGACCCTCCTGCTCGCGGGCGCCCTGACGCTTGCCGCCACGGAACAGACGTCCACCGACGTCGCCCTCCCCGTCCCGCCGTCGCCCCTGCACGGGACCCTGCTGACCCCGGCGGGCCAGACCACCGCCGTCGCCGTCATCATCCCGGGCTCGGGCCCCACCGACCGCGACGGGAACAATCCGCTCGGCGTCTCGGCCGGGACCTACCGCCTGCTGGCCGAGGGGCTGGCGGCCGAAGGCATCGCCACCCTGCGCATCGACAAACGCGGCATCGGCGCCAGCGCCTTCGCCCTGACCAGCGAGGCCGATCTCCGCTTCGACGCCTACGCCGCGGACGCCCGCGCCTGGGCCGCCGAGGCCGCGACCCGCGCCGGCCAGCCCTGCGCCTGGCTGATCGGGCACAGCGAGGGCTCCCTCGTCGCGCTGGAAGCCGTCCAGACGCCCGACGACAGGATCTGCGGCGTCATCTCCCTGTCGGGCGCGGGCCGTCCTGCCGCCACGGTCCTGCGCGAGCAGATGGCCGGCATGCCCGAGCCACTGAAGACCCAGGCCTTCTCGGCCCTGTCCGAGCTCGAGGCCGGCCGCACCGTCCCCGACGCCCCGCCGCAGTTAGCCGCCCTCTTCCGCCCCTCGGTCCAGCCCTATCTGATCTCCTGGCTGCCGCTCGACCCGGCGAAGCTGGCCGCGGCGTATCGCGGTCCGCTGTTCATCGGCCAGGGCACGACGGACCTGCAGGTGAAGATGACCGACGCCGAGGCCCTGTCAGCCGCCCGCCCGGACGCGACCCTCGTCCCGTTCGAGGGCGTCAATCATGTGCTCAAGGTCGCGCCCGCCGACCCCGCCGGCAACGCCGCGACTTACCGCGACCCCAGCCTGCCTCTGGCCCCGGGCGTTGTCGACGCCGTCGCGGCCTTCATCAAGGCCCACTAACCCTCGGGACCGTCCAGTTCCGCGCGGGCCTCGTCCGCGAGGGCGAAGAACCGCTCGCGGACCCCGGCGGCGAAGGGATTGTCGCGTTCGATGGCCCGGAACACCGCCGGGCTGTCGTGGCGCACCATCTCCACCGCCTGCATGATCCGCTCGAAGCTGGCGGTCGTCATCCGGCTCGGCAGGGGCTCCATGGCCAGCAGGACCCGGGCGATCAGATGGGTCAGTCCCTGCACCACCGCCGCCTCGCGGTCGTGATCCTCGGGCGAGACGCTGAACACCTTGAGCCCCAGCATGGACCGGCAGAAGGCGGCCACCCGCCGAGCCGCCCGGTCGTCGTTGATCGGACAGACGGCGATCCTCAGGCCCGCGATCCCGTCCTTGCCGCTCTGGGGCCCGAACAGCGGATGGGTCCCGACCAGCCGCACGCCCTGCGGCAGCCCTTCGGCCATCAGCCGCGCGGGCAGGACCTTCACCGAACCGACGTCGATGATCAGGGCGTCCGGCGCCACATGGGGCGCGATAGCCGTCACCGTCGCCTCCAGCGCCTCGACCGGCACGGCCAGGATGACGATCGGACAGGCCGCGGCTTCCGCCAGACCGGTCAGCTGAACCAGCCCAAGATCATCCGTCGCCACCGGATCATAGGCCAAAATCTCGAACCGTTCCGACAGATGGCGCGCGGTCAGCCGCCCGAAGGCGCCGAAGCCGATCAGACCCAGCCTGCCCCCGGGCTTCGTCACGGCTTCAGCGTCTCCTGGAAGCGCACGGGACGGCCGCCTGCCTTACCGATCAGCTCGCCGTCGCGCATCACCGTGCGGCCGCGGATGATCGTCGCCATCGGCAGGCCGGTCGCCTCGAAGCCGTCGAACGGCGTCCAGCCCGAACGGGTGGCCATGTCGGCGTGGATCAGGGTCTTCTTCGCCTTCAGGTCGACGATGGTCAGGTCGGCGTCATAGCCCTCGGCCATCCGCCCCTTGCCCGCCGTGCCGAACACCCGGTTGGCGCCCGCCGAGGTCAGGTCGACGAACCGCTCCAGCGAAAGCCGCCCGTTGGCCACGTGCGTCAGCATCACCGGGACAAGCGTCTGCACCCCCGGCATGCCCGACGGCGACGCCGGATAGGGCCGCGCCTTTTCTTCCAGCGTATGGGGCGCATGGTCCGAGCCCAGGACGTCGGCGACGCCGTGCTCGATGCCGCGCCACAGGCCGGCGATATGCGGCTGGCTGCGGATCGGCGGGTTCATCTGGGCCAGACCCTTCAGACGGGCATAGGCCTCGTCACCGTCCAGCGTCAGGTGCTGGGGCGTGACCTCGACGGTGGCGACGTCCTTGTTGTCGGCCAGGAACTCGATCTCTTCGGCCGTCGTGACGTGCAGGACGTGGATCCGCGCGCCGGTCTCGCGGGCCAGGGCCACGAGCCGCTTCGTGGAGCGGATGGCGCTCTCGGCGTCGCGCACCTCGGGGTGGCTGGTCCAGTCGCCGGTGCGGGCCAGCGGGCGCCGCTCGACCAGACGGTATTCGTCCTCGGAGTGGAAGGTCGCGCGCCGCTTCACATGGCGCAGCACCTCGCGCACCCCGTCGTCGTCGGCGACCAGCAGGGTCCCGGTCGAGGCGCCCATGAAGACCTTGATGCCGCAGCAGCCGGGCAGACGCTCCAGCTCGCCCAGCATCGACGCATTGCCGTGGGTGCCGCCGATGTAGAAGGCGTGGTCGGTCCACATCCGGTCGCGCGCCCGCGCCAGCTTGTCGGCCAGGGCGTCCGGATCGGTGGTCGAGGGCTCGGTGTTAGGCATCTCGAACACGGCGACGACGCCGCCCAGAGCCGCCGCGCGCGATCCGCTCTCAAGGTCTTCCTTCCACTCCAGCCCCGGCTCGCGGAAGTGGACCTGGGTGTCGATCACGCCCGGCAGCACCGTCAGGCCGGTGGCGTCGAAGGTCTCGCCCGCCGAGGCCTGCGACAGGTCGCCGACGAACTCGACGCGGCCGTCGTTGATCCCCACGTCTGCCATCCCGCGCCCGGCGTGATTACAGACCTCGCCGCCCCGCACGATCAGGTCATAGGTCTTGGTCATGGCGGGAATCCTGAAGCTGTCTCGGGCGCGCCGGTTCTAGACGCCTCCTCGGACCGGGGAAAGCATTGCAAGAGTTTCACTTGAAGCGACGCGACCCCCATCGGAAGCTCGGCCGTTCCCGGAGCGCCCCATGAAACCGCTGATCCGCCTCGTTCTGGCCCTCGCGGCCGCGTGCCTGTCGGCGCCCGCCTTTGCTCAGGAAAGCCCGACCGATTGGCCCGTCCTGACGCGCACGGATCTGGAGGCCGCCGCCGCCCTGATCCGCGACAACCACCCGGCCATGGTCCCCGAGGTCGGCGACGCCGCCTTCACCGCCCGCTTCGCCGCCAGCCTGACGAAGGCTCAAGCCCGGGTTCCTCAGGTCCGGGACGCCGACGGCATGGCCGCCACCCTGCGCGGCTTCGCCTCTGGCCTCGGCGACGACCACATCGCCTGGGCGCCGAAGAGCGGCCTGCCGGTCAAGAGCTGGCCCGGCTTCATGGTGGTCAAACGTGGCGTCGATCTCGTCGTGACCGTCACCGAGCCCGGCGGCCCGACCGAGGGCGCGCGGCTGGTCGCCTGCGACGGAACCCCGGCGGCGACCCTGCTGCGGGAGCGCACCGCTGATCGCGTCCCGGACCCCGACATCGCCGCCCAGCTGACCGTCAACTCCATCTGGGTCGTGCTGGACGACGGCAATCCCTTCATCGCCCGCCCGCGCCAGTGCCGGTTCGAGGCCGAAGGCCAGCCGCTCGATGTCGCACTGAACTGGCGTCCGGTCACGGCCGAGGACTTCCCCCGCATCCGCGCCGGCCGCCGCCTGACCGGCCACGCGGGCTATGGCGTCCGCGCCGTCGGCGAGGCCCGCTGGATCGCCTTCGAATCCTTCGACGACTCCGTGGCCCCCGTCGTCGAGGCCGTGCGCGCCAGACAGGCCGAGCTGCGCGCCGCGCCTATGGTGGTCATCGACCTGCGCGGCAACGGCGGCGGCAACTCCCGCTTCGGTGATCAGGTCGCATCGATCCTGCTCGGTGACGAGCCGATGAAGGCCATCTCGTCCTCGGGCGGCGGCGACTGCCCCACCGTCTGGCGCGCCTCGCCGGACAACCGCAAGAGTCTCGCCGCCTACGCCGCACGGATGCCGGACTCTGCCGACTTCTGGAACGCCGAAGGGGCCGAAATGGACGCCGCCCTCGCCGCCGGTCGCCCCCTGACCGCCTCGCTGGACGGCTGCACGGTCGCGACCGAACGCACCCAGCTTCCGCCGCCGCCGCACCCGCTGTTCCCGGGCAAGCTGGTCGTCCTGACCGACGCCGCCTGCTTCAGTTCCTGCACCCTGGTCGTCGATCACCTGCTGCGGCTGGGCGCGATCCAGGTCGGCGCCGCCACCAATGCGCCCACCCGCTATATGGAGGTCCGCTCGGTCGACCTGCCGTCCGGTCTGGGCGGGTTCAGCACGCTCCAGAAGGCGGCTCTTTCGGCCCCGCCCCTGTTCGGCCCCTTCGATCCGGCGGTCCCCTTCCCCGGCGACATCACCAACACTGCGGCGCTGGAGGCCTGGGTTCCGGGCGCGGTGGCCGGGCTCTAGCGACGCGAGGCCAGCAGCTTCTTCGCCGCCTTCAGCACCCGTTCGGCGGGCAGGTCCATCATATGCTGGATGGCCTGGTTGAGCTTGGGATCCAGCGCCTTGAACTCGTCCAGCGAGCGCGGACCGCGCACGGATGCGCCCTGCCATGGCCCGACCTTCGTCTCGTCCGAGGGACCGAAGGCGGCGACCGAGGGCACGCCCGCGGCGACCGCCAGCTGGGTCCAGATCGAGTCCGCCCCGACGTAGAGAGAGGCGTGCGACAGGGCCGCGGCGGTCTGCAGCCGCGTCAGCCGTCCTTGCGTCTCGATCACCCGGTTGCGCGCCACGGCCAGGCGGATGGTGTGGGCCAGGTCGCGGTCAGCCTCCTCGCCCACGATCATCAGCCGCCCGCCCGCCAGCGGCCCGTCGTCGGCCAGCAGGGCGGCGGCGATGCGCGAATAGCGGTCGGCGGGCCAGCGCTTGCCGATCCAGTCCGTGCCCGGCCCCACCGCCAGGATCGGCTTGCCGTCCGGCTGGACCAGGGCGTCGGCGGCGGCCTGCGTCTCCTCGCCGATGAAAAGCTTCGGCGACGGAACTTCGTCCAGCTTCAGGATGTCGGCGGCCTGCTCGACGGCATGCAGTTCGGGATTGTCCTTGCCCCGCACGGCCCGCTTTTGCCGCTTCAGCCTGCCCGACAGGGTCGAGCCGCGCATGTCGACCACCAGACCCCACTTCGTCTCCCGCACCTGGTTCCACAGGGCGATCCATTCGAACCGGCCGTCGCGGTCCAGGGTCAGCAGTTTGTCGAGGCGCGGGACGTCGGCGAACAGGGGCGAGGTCGCGGGCGACCCCACCACCGTAAAGGTCGCCTGGGGCATGGCCTCGACGAGGTAGGCCAGCACGCCGGACGACAGAACGGCGGCCTCAGCCTCGGCCTCGGCGATGTAGAGAATGGGAAAACGCGCCGCCATGGATGGACCGTATACGGATTCTATCGAAGGTTCAGAGAGATGAAACAGGCAGTTCAACCGGGTTCAGTGGAAAACATTCCCGGAAAGATGAGTGGGTGGGCCTCGCCCCCAGAACGCGCCAACCCTATCTTGGCCGCATGACAAGCACCGCCCACCTCGACAGCCGCGCCCTGATCCGTGTGTCGGGTGAGGATGCAAAGCCCTTCCTGAACAATCTTCTGACCCAGAATGTCGAGACATTGGGTGAAGGCGAACTGCGCTTCGGCGCCCTGCTCTCCCCGCCCGGACGGCTGCTATTCGACCTCTTCCTGTTCGGCGACCGGGACGCTGTCCTGCTGGATGTCGCCGCCGACCGGCGCGAGGCCGTGATCCAGCGGCTGACGATGTACAAACTCCGGGCCAGGGTCGATGTCGCCGCCGACGACCGCCCGGTCACGGCCTCATGGCCCGAGGTCGCCGACGGCTTCGTCGCCGATCCGCGCACGGCTCTGCTCGGCGGCCGCCGCTACGGCGAGACCGGAACCACCACCGCGACCGAGGCCGATTACGACGCCCATCGTCTGGCTGTCGGCGTGCCCGATCCGGCGCGCGACGTGGCCGTGGACCGCACCTATCCGATCGAGGCGGACTTCGACCTGCTGAACGGCATCGACTTCGCCAAGGGCTGTTTCGTCGGCCAGGAGACGACCTCGCGCATGAAGCGGCGCGGCGCCATCCGCAACCGCATGCTGCCCCTCGTCTTCGACGGTCCGGCGCCCGCGACCGGGGCCGAGGTCCTGCTGAACGGCGACCGGCGCGCGGGCGAGGTGATGACGGGCGCGGAAGGCTCGGCCATGGCCCTCCTCCGCCTCGACCGGATCGACGGCGATCTGACCGTCGAGGGTCGTCCCGTTACGGTGCGCCGGCCGGACTGGGCGCCGCCGGAGACGTGGTCTCTCCCGCAATCGACTGACTGATCCCGAACATCGCCGCCAGCCGCTCGCGCTTCCTCACCAGCGCCGCCCGGGCCACGATCGCCGCCTTGGCCGTGTCGGCGTCCAGCTTGGCCAGGGCCTTGTCGATGCCGCCGTCGGCGCGGACCGTCTCGGTGTCCTCGACGAACTCCTGCTCCGGACAGCCGCCGCCGAAGGCCCAGTAGCGCTGGCCTTGCGCCGCTTGGGCGGTCTCCAGCACGCAACGCTTGTCCGGCGCCAGCGACAGCCACATCACCGCCCGGAAGTCGGCAAGCGCACTCCCGGCGAAGTCGTCGTGGCCCAGAAGTCCGCCCGAGGCCGCCGTGGTGTCCACCGTCTGCAGCCCGTCGCGCACGATGATGTTGCGCGCATCGCCGACCCTCTGCATCCGGTTGACCTGCTGCGAGATCTGCAGCGCCCGGTCGCGCTGCGAGGCATAGAGGGTGAAGCGGCGGCCGGTGTGCAGGATGCGAGGCCAGGTCGCCTCGAACTCGTCCACCCCGACGTCGGCGGCGGCGAACACCACCTCATTGAACATCGGCGGCTGGTTGGGTGTCCGCGCCGCGATCACGTCCAGCGCCCGCTCCAGCACCCGGTTGCCCATGGAGTGGGCCACCAGATGCACCCGCGTCGCCCCGGTGCGGTTGGCGACGTCGGTCAGGAAGTCCGCGACCTCGTTCAACAGGGCCTGATCCGCCACCGTCCGCGTGTCGGCCTGATAGCCCAGCAGGCTGGCCCGCGACGGCCAGGAATAGAGAATCGGCGCCCCGTCCAGGTTCATGTCCACCGCCAGCTGGGCCGTGCGGATCGCCGCGCCTTCGAAGCTGGTGTTGTAGCCGTGGATGAAGACGAAGACCTCCTTCTGCTGGCTGCGCGCCACCACCGAGGACACGCGCTGGAAGAAGGCGTCGCGATCCGTGACCGGCGTCACGCTGTTCAGGATCATGTGCTTCTCCGGATCCGGCCGGAACTCCAGGGTCCAGATCGACGGCCGCGGGATGGTCCCCGGATTGCGGTTGTTGGGCACGCTGACCTCGGCGACGCCGAAGGATAGCGCCGCCCTCTGACCGCCATAGAAGGTCGCCGGCGTCAGGTCGCCGGTCGGGGCGCGGTGGGTGGCGTACCAGACCTGCACCTCGCGAAAGCCGTCGGTCGAGGGCGGCTGCCCCGGAACAGGCGGCGGAGGCGGCGGAGGCGGCGGCCCCTCCTCTCCGCCCCGCGAAGCGAAGGGCTCCAGCCCCGCCGAGACCCGCGCCGCGTTCAGCTCGTCCAGCCAGGGCTTGAGGTTCTGGTTGCCCCGCCCCCAGACGCCCTCGCGCAGATCATAGGCGGTCAGCAGCCACTGGGCCTTCTTCGCCGGTGTGTCCGACAGCCGCGCCACAGCCTCCATCGGCGCCGCCATGGAAATGTCGCCCTGCCCCCTGAACTGTAGGATGGCGGTCAGGGCGTCCTGATAGGCCTTGATCGCCTCGTCCTTCAGCCCCGCCTCGGCATAGGCCTGGGCCAGGGCCAGATGGAAGGCGATCAGGGTGTCGGGATCAGAGGAACGCAGTTGCCCGATCAATGATTGATCAGCCGAGACCCGCCGCAGCGCAGCGAGGTCGCCCGTGTCTACCGCCTCGGCGACGGCCTCCAGTGATACAGGCTGCACCTGCGCCTGAACGGTCATCGGCCCGAAGAGCAGAAGCCCCACGAACGCCACCCCGATCCACGCCCGAACACCCATGTGATCCTCCCCAGGTTCAGGCCGATCCTGTCTCACGAAACGCCGGTTCGCCACGACTTTCGGAACATGACGGCGGGAGGGCGCACGGCTAGGATCGGCCCATGACCGAATCCCCGCATCGCTGCACCTGGTGCGGGACCGACCCGCTCTACACGGCCTATCACGACACCGAATGGGGCGTGCCCGAGTACGACCCGCGCGCCCTGTGGGAGAAGCTGGTGCTGGACGGGTTTCAGGCGGGCCTCGCCTGGATCACCATCCTGCGAAAACGCGAGACCCTGCGCGCCGCCTTCGCCAACTTCGATCCGGAGAAGGTCGCCCGCTTCGACGACGCCGACCGCGAGCGACTGATGAACGACCCGGGCATCATCCGCTCCCGTGCCAAGATCGAGGCCGCTATCAAGGGGGCGCAGATTTATCTGGAAATGCAGGCCTCGGGCGAGGACTTCTCCGAATGGCTCTGGTCCTTCGTCGGCGGCGCCCCGATCCAGGGCCGTCGCGCCGGCATGGGCGACATCCCGACCCAGACGCCGGAGTCCGTCGCCATGGCCAAGGCCCTCAAGACGCGCGGCTTCAACTTCTGCGGTCCGGTGATCGTCTATGCCTTCATGCAGGCCACCGGCATGGTCAACGACCACATCGAGCCGTGCTTCCGCTGCGACGAGGTTCGGGCTATGGGCGGCCGCTGATGCCCAAGCCCTCCTCCAAATCAGACCGCGCCTTCCCGACCACCGCGCTCGAGGTCCTGCTGGCCCAGTCGGTCGGCGGCCCGGTCTGCGGCGTGGACGAGGCCGGGCGTGGGCCTTGGGCCGGTCCCGTCTCGGCTGCGGCGGTGATCCTCAACCCCGACGACCTGCCCGAGGGCATCGACGACTCCAAGGCCCTGACCGAGAAGCGCCGCTTCCTGCTGGAGCCGCGCATCAAGGCCTCGGCCATCGCCTGGGGCGTCGGCTTCGCCTCGGTGGAGGAGATCGAGGAGCTCAACATCCTCCACGCGACCGGTCTGGCCATGTGCCGCGCCATCGAGGCCCTGTCAGTGCAGCCGAAGGCGGCGCTGGTCGACGGCAACTACCGCTTCAAACTGCCGTGCGAGGTCAAGACCGTGGTCGGCGGCGACGGCCTGTCGCTGTCCATCGCCGCGGCCTCGATCCTGGCCAAGACCGCGCGCGACCGGCTGATGATCGAGCTGGACGCCCAATACCCGGGCTACGGCTTCGCGGCCCACAAGGGCTACAACGCTCCCATCCATCAGGCCGCCCTCAAAGCCATGGGTCCCTGCCCTGCCCACCGCCCCAGCTGGGCGCCGATCAGGGCCTTGCTGGCGGGATAAAGCTCTAGATGTGCAGCGCGCCGCCCAGCAGCGCGCCCATGGACGCCGCCACGACCGCACCTGCCGCGATAGTAACCCACGGCGGAAGGTCGCTCAGCAGTTCCTTGATCGTCGGCTCGCTCTCGCCCGTGTCATTGGCCGGGCGGCTGTCGAAGCGGCTGACGCCGGGCGCTCGCCAGGCAACGGCGTCGCGGGCGTCCATGGCCTTGCGGTAGGCCTTTTCAGCGGCCTGGGCGCGGAGCGCTTCGGCGTGCGAGATCGGGGTCATCGACAGCTGTTCCATGCCGAGCCAAACGACCGGCGCCCGCGAGTGTTCCTTAATGAAACGCTACGCCGCCTCGGGCAGGGCCACAACCCGGTCGGTGACGAGGAACAGATACTCGACGTTCTTCAGCCGCCCCACGGCCCCGACCTTCTCGCCCTTGGGATTGTGGATGCCGATGCGCGCGCCGACGTAGCGGGGCCGGTCGATCTCCACCACCTGCACCCGGCCCCGCGCCGACAGCATCTCGACCAGCTGTGCGCGCGACAGATAGCCTTCGTCATTGAACGACACGATCAGGTTCGGCGCCCGGATGGCCTCGATCACCGCCTCCAGCGCCGGGCCGATTCCCGGCTTGGAGTTGAAGGCGCTCTTCCTCGTCCGGACGTCCACCCGCTTGTTGGCCACGCCATAGGTCTCTGGCTTGTCCCACAGCACCAGGCTTTCCCAGACGTGGTAGTTTCCGAGATAGGAGTGCTGGTTGTAGGGCGGGTCCAGATAGACAAGGTCGGCCTCGACCTGGGCAGCGATCTCCACCGCATCGCCCTGCGTCGCCCGGCACGGTCCGCCCGCCACGCCGGGCAACAGGTCCGGCATCCTGAGCACGAGCGGCTTCAGCGCCCGCGGCGCCCAGGCCTTCATATAGGCCATATGGACCCCGGCGGTGGAATCCACCCGGTCGGCGGCCTCCATCAGGCTCACCATGGCGATGGCTTCCAGCTCGGGCTCCAGCGCCATCGTCGCGATCCGGTCGCGCATGGCGTCGACGCGCGCCCCGTTTTCCGGATGAAAGAAGCGGGCGTCCTCGCAGAAGGTCTTGGTGAACCAGCCTGCCTCGGGCTTCACCTCGGCCAGTTCAGCGATGACGGCGGCGGCCCTGTCCGCCCAGATCTCGCGGTCGGCCTGCACATAGGCGGTGGCCAGGGTGTGGGCATAGCTGTTGTGGTCGTTAGACCAGACTCGATGGCCCTGCGCCTTCAGGGCATGGCCCACGCGGGCGCTGCCGGAGAAGAGGTCGCAGACGGTCCCGCCCTCGGGCAGGACCCGGGCTACCGCATCTTTAATTGGATCAAGAAGGGCCCGTTTCGAGCCCAGGTATTTGATCATAAAAGGCTCTTCCCCTGGAGCGGGCCTTATAGCGGGGAAGACGCCCTGTGTCTCAGCTCTTGCCCCGCTTCGCCGGTTTGGCCGGAGCATGGGCCAATCGCAGCAGATTCGCAGCCCCCGGCGCGCCGAAGGGCGTCCCGGCCAGGATCAGCACCCGCTGCCCCGGCTGGGCCAGGCCGAACTGCACCGCGCTGTCGACGGCGTTGTCGGTGACGTCCTCCAGCGAGGTCGGCTCATTGCCGAGACGCGGCTCCAGTCCCCAGACCAGGGCCAGTCGCCGCGCCGTCTCGGCCTTGGGCGTCAAGGCCAGCATGGGCTGCAGCGGCCGCTCGCGCGACATCCGCCGGGCGGTGCCGCCCAAAGTCGTGAAGATGACGATACAGGCGGTCGACTGGGCCTCGGCGGCCTTGCGCGCCGCCGCGACCAGGGCGTCGGCGTCGAAGTCGTCCATGCCCGCGTGTTCGGCGTCCATCAGGTCAGGCCAGATCGGGTCCTTCTCCACCCGCTCCATGATCCGGTTCATGATGCCCACCGCTTCCAGCGGATAGTCGCCCGAGGCCGTTTCCGCTGACAGCATCAGGGCGTCGGCGCCCTCATAGACGGCGTTGGCGACGTCCGAGGCCTCGGCGCGCGTCGGGGCCGGGGCGCTGGTCATGGACTCCAGCATCTGGGTGGCGACGATCACCGGCACCCCGCGCTGGCGGGCGGCGCGGATGATGGCCTTCTGGGCCACCGGCACCTCCTCGGGGTCCATCTCGACGCCCAGATCGCCGCGCGCGACCATCACGCCGTCACAGTAGTCCAGAATGGCGCCCAGATCGGCCAGGGCCTGGGGCTTTTCGATCTTGGCCAGGCACGCCGCCTTGCCGCCGACCAGCCGCTTCAGCTCGGCCATGTCCTCGGCCTTCTGAACGAAGCTCAGGGCCACCCAGTCGACGCCGATGCGCAGGGCGAAGGCCAGGTCCTCGCGATCCTTCGGCGTCAGGGCCGAGACCGGGATCACCGCCTCCGGCACCGCCACGCCCTTGCGGTCGCTGAGCTTGTGGCCGCTCTCGACGGTGACGTCGGCCCATTCGTCGGTCCGCTCGCCGACGCGCAGCCGCACCCGGCCGTCGTCCAGCAGCAGCAGATGGCCCGTGCGCAACGCCTTGAAGATTTCCGGATGCGGCATCTGCACCCGCGTCTCGTCGCCGGGCGTCGGGTCCAGATCGAAGCGCATCTTGTGGCCCGGCTTGATGTCGATCTCGACATCCTTGAACCGGCCCAGGCGCAGCTTGGGACCCTGCAGGTCGGCCAGCACGCCCAGAGGCCGCTGCAGCGCCATCTCGGCCCCGCGCACCGCCTTCAGGGCGGCGGCATGGTCGTCATGCGAGCCGTGGCTGAAGTTCAGGCGGAAGACGTCCACCCCGGCCTGGGCCAGGGCCTTCACCGTGCCGGGCGCCCGGCTGGCGGGCCCCAGGGTCGCGACGATGCGCGCGCGTCGTGCTCTGATCATTGAACTGTCCCGTTCCGTCGTCTTCGGTCGCGTTTCCTGATCCCTTGCCGGGAATCTGTGGCCCTTCTGGCAAGGTAACACGCGGGGCGGTAGATCAGACCCCGCCGGGAAACACGATGTGACGCCCTGTAACGAAGCCGGGCGTCGGGATCAGCCTCAGGGCCTGGCCGCCGGCTCCGCCTCGACAGCCGGACAGGCCGGGACGTCATAGAGGCCCAGGTTCTGGCACACGCCGTCGACCGTATCCGGCGTCGGGACCTGGATCAGATTGGCCAGGGTCGGGGCGATGTCGACGGTGCGCAACGGCCAGAAATGCTCCTCGCCGCGTTCACCGGGCCGCCAGAAGATGATCGGCACCCGGCGGTCGTAATCCCAGGGCGAGCCGTGGCTGGCGATCGAGCCGCCGATCCGGGCGTTGGAGGTCAGGTTGTAGGCATAGGCCCGCAGGATGTCGGCGCCCCGCCCGGCGACGGCGCTCAGGCGCAGCCGCTCGCGGATCGTCAGCTCTTCCGGATTGAAATTGCGGGCCGGCATCGGGTCCTGCAGCAGCTCGTCGCGCGGCACGGCCAGGACGATGTTCGGCTCGGCGTTCAGCAGCGGAATCGCGGCGGCGATGATCTGGCTGCGCAGCGGCTCCGGCAGCTCCTTGTGATCCTTGTCGGCGACGATGAAGCCCGTGCCGCCGCTCTGCAGCGGGTTGTCGGTCAGGTTGAACTGCGTCTTCAGCCGGGCATTGATGCGCGGCAGCATGGTGGTGTCATAGCGGCCGGCGACCGCGCCGCGATCCGTCATCCGCTCGGGGAAGTCCGAGCCGCCGTGGTCGGCGGTCAGGACCACGATGGCGCCCGGCGTCGCCGCGACGCGGCCGAGGAAGGCGCCCAGAGCCTCGTCCATGCGCAGCAGTTGCTCGCACATCTCGGGGCCTTGGGTGCCATAGGCGTGGCCGATCTTGTCAGTGCCCGACAGGCTGACGCCCAGCAGGTCGACGACCCCGCGCCGGCCCAGTTGCTGGCTGTCCAGCAGATAGGTCGCGGCGTCCAGGGTGGTCTCGTCGAGGTAGGGCGAGTCCTCGAGATTGGCCTCCATAGGCGGCAGGTCGGCGTGGAAGGTCTGGCCGCCGACGGTCGAGGTCGACCGCAGGGTACGGCACTGGTCGTGCTGGAAAGTCCAGGTCGGGTTCGGATCCGCCGCCAGCTTCGCCTTGTAGGCCGCATTGAAGGCCGCGATCGGCGCCAGCCGCGCCTCGGCCGTCTGGCCCGGCTCGACATAGGTCGTCAGCATCGGCCCTTCGATCCAGAAGGTCCCGTCGGCGTGGTGACCCGCCAGATTGATCGCGCCCCGATCCTTGCCCGAGACGGCGAAGACGCGGCTCCGCGGGCTCTGCGCCTTGACCCAGTCCGGCAGGTTGGTGACCAGCAGGGCGTTGGAGCCGACCCGGCCGTTCTCGCCATGCGCCGGTCCGGCGATGGTGTTTTGCGGCGCGGCCAGACAGTAGAGGTCCTTGCCGGTCGCCGGATCGATCCACTCATTGGCCGGGATGCCGGTATGGGTCGGATGGGCGCCGGTCAGGACCGTGGAGTGGCCCGGGCAGGTCGTGGTCACGCCGTGGCTCTGGAAGCCGTTGGTATAGACCAGCCCCTGGTCGGCCAGGATCTTCAGACCGCCGGTGAACCGGCTGCGATACTGGTTGAACAGATTGGCGCTGAACTGATCGATCACGATGGTCACGACCAGGGTCGGACGGCCCGGGGCGATGTTCGACGGCGGCAGCGGCGCCCGTTCCGGCGCGGGAACTTCCCCTGGGGTTTGGGCGAGAGCCGGCGCGGCTCCCAGCATGAGAAGAGCCGAGACGATCGCGGTGGTGGACTTCACAGGGGGACGCTCCGATGACCTGACGGCCCCTTAGCGTCCGCGCATGGCGGATGCGTGACAGTTAGCTGGACCGGGCGGCTCTCGTAGCCCGACGCGGCGTTTTGTCTAGGCTTCCCCGGAAGTCCGCCGGCGCGGGTCGCCATGTACGGTCGTATCGTCGGGCGCGTTCTCCTCGGCGTCCACCACCCAGAAGCTCCAGGTCAGGGGACACATATCGGCGGAGAAGACGCGCTCACGCGTTTCGTCACGCTTCACGGGCGACAGGGGTGCGATCCAGTCCAGGAAAGCCATGGTCTTGTTCCTCCGGACGGTTCTTCGACCGTTCCAGTGGACAGAATGGCGCGCGTCCGGACGAAATTGGAAGCCCCCTGCCCCATCCCGTCCCTCACACTTTCGGCAGATCCTCTACATAGCGCCGCAGGTGCGCCAGGGCCGTCTGGTCGCGTCCGTCGCTGCGCGAGGCCACGGTCTGGAGCAGGACCTCCAGCATGGCCCCGGCCTCTCCGGGGCTCGCGGGCTCCCAGTCCAGCAGGAACTTCTCGGCCGAGGCGAAGCGCTCCCAGACCGGCTCGAGATCCTGGACCGACCACTCGCGCCAGAAGGCGGCGGCGGATTCGAACGTCCATTGGGTGTCGGATTTTTTCATCGGGTGATTTCTGTCGAAAAAGGTCGGGCCTGGGCCCGGGAATGGGATTGGGAGTTACGGCGGGCCGACACGGCCTCCGCGATGCCGAAGCCGCAGGCGACCATCTGAAGCATCCAGAGCACCAGCCGAAGCGACACCCCGGTCCAGATCAGCAGCTCAGGCTGTGCGATGGCGATCGCGTAGCTCGAGGTCGCCGCCAGCTGAAAGCCCGCTGCGGCGATGATCCACCAACGGCGGGACACCATGACCAGGGCGATCAGGGACGTCAGCAGGCCGATGGACATCAGCCCCAGCCCCCAGCGGACGTTTCCGATCACCAGGGGCTCGAGCACAGGCGGGGCCAGGATGGCGGTGACGAACACCGCCGCCCCCAGGCGATCCTCGCGCTGGCCGAACCACAGCAGGCCGGCCAGGACGAGGACGGTCGGCGCCATGAGGAGGTACTGAAGAAGATTCATCCCGGAACGCCGACTCTACCCTGCCTTGGCCCTGAGCGGCCCGACTTGTGTGACCGCCCGCCTGGCTCTGGTCAGGCCACGGCCGAGGCCAGCGGAGCCGTACTGCCCGGCTTGGTTTCGGTGGGGCTTTCCATTCGCCACGGCACGGAGAACTCTTCGGCGGTCTGAAGCAGGCCTTCATGGGCGCGAATGGTCGCGCCCCGGGCCTCGACCGCCAGGCCGATGGCCCGTGTCAGTTCGGCCAGGGCTTCCTGACCTGCGGCCGCCGCCACGCCGATCTCCAGCCGCCCCATGATCAGGGTCTGGGCCAGGGCGAGGTGCGTGGCCAGGGCGTGATCCAGCTGGTGTTCGGCCGTGCGCAGTTCGCGAGCGGCCCTGGCCCCCAGGGCGCGCTTCGCTTGCAGGGTCGACCGGGAGGAGGTCGGCAGTGTGCTGATGTTCGACATGAAGGTATCCCTCCGCCCCATGGCGGGATGAGTATGTTGGCGTCCGCCTCAGCGAGCTCCGGCCGGCGCCGACCTCTGGATGAGCTCCATGCCCATGCTCAGGATCGCGGCGCCGCCCACCGCCAACACCGTCCCTCCGATCGCGAAAGCGAGCACCAGCGCCAGTCGGAGAGCCCGCCGCTCCGGAGCCGGAGGGATGGACCATCCTTGGGACGAAGGAGCCGCATCACGGTCCGTCGCGACGAGGTCGTTGACCGCCTCGGCCCCGGCATCAGGGGTGGAAACGGCCGCCCCGGATATCGGTATTGCGGCGCCTAGGTATTGAATGCCGAGGCGCTCGGCCGCCCGCCGTCGGTCCCGCACGCCCAGCTTTCCGAAGATGCTCTGGAAGTGCGCGGCCACCGTCCGCCGGCTGATGCCCAGCCGGTCGGCGATCTCCTGGTCGCTCAGCCTTTGCGCGGCCAACTCCAGGCACTGCATCTCTCGCGCGGTCAGCGGCTGGTGAGACATTCGGGATTCCTCTGTCCGACAAACTAGGCTGCGAGTCAGACGGCAGTCCAGCGCGGCCGCTGCATGCAACTCACGGAAAGCGCGAGGCTTCGCGCTCTACGATTGAGGGAATTCCGGGTTGGAGCGGCCGGATCGGAAAGGCGGTGGTGCGGGCGGCCGGGATCGAACCGGCATGGGCGATGCCCGACGGATTTTCATACCACCTCGGCTTTCGCCGCCGCCCCGCAAGAACAGGCCGTTCGTGGTCTGGACTATCCCTTCGTCATGACCCCGGCCGTTCGGCCGATGGCTTTAGACGCCGCCCGTCTAGTCTCTACACCTTCCCGGGACGCGAACGTCGGCGGGCTTGGCTCGGGATCGCCAGTTGAAAGGGTTCCCCGAATTTGAGCGGTTCTACGTCCGGGATTTCCCCCGGCGCACTCAATCCTCAGCTTAAGTCCGTTGCGTCTACCGATTCCGCCACGCCCGCATGCTGAGCCCCCGGTATAGCCAGCGCCGGCGGTCAGGCCAAGGCGAACGCCCCTCCCCTCCCCTTTTCGACTAAAGTAATAGAGCCCTGTCCCATTTTAGAACAACGGCATGGTATACGTGAATTAACCTTACTTTACGATCAACCAACCCGGTACATTAACCAGCAACAACGTTCGTAAAACTCATCTTTTACTTCTGATGGCATTGTCTCCGTGGGGATCGGAGAACACCTATGTCTCGCTACCGTCTGCGCAGAAGCGCGGCACTGATGATTTTTGCTGTCGGAGCCTTGGGGGCTTCCACCGCACTGGCCGGTGAAACCGGACAGGCCACGCGTGTCGCCATGCCGCTCGGCGTCGCGGCGCCCGCGCCCGGCGGCTTCCTGGATTTCTGCCGGCGCGAGCCGACGCAGTGCGAGCGATCCGCCGCCGACGCGCGCGATCCGGCTGCGGTGTCGCGCCTGGCGTCGCAGCTGTTCTGGCAGCAGGCCTTCACCCGTTCGAACGCCGCCGCGCCGGCCGCCGGCCGCGCTACCCCGGTCTCCGCCCCGGCCGCCGGTCGCGGAAACTATGACTGGAGCCGGGTCTTCCCGAACGCCCAGACTGCCGCCTCGCAACGGAATATGCCGGCCCGCCCGGTCGCCACGTCGCGTCCCATGCGCATTGTCTCGCAAGGCGCGGTCTCCGCCGAGGACTTCGGCTCCCAGGCCGTGGACGCCTCGGCCGATGGCGTGGCTTATCAGGCCGCCTCGGCCGCCGAGGTCGCCGGCAATCCGATGGCCCGCACCTTCGCCCGCCTCGGCGTGCCGGCTCCGCGCATTCATCCCACGCCGCTGCCGGACGCCGCCGGCGCCGCCTCGGCCGACGCCTTCACCGCACCTTCGTCCGGGACCCAGGACCGCGCCGAACAGCGCGCCGACAATGATGTCGCCGTCCTGACCCTCGACGCGGACACCTGGGCCCTGCTCAACCGCGTCAACCGCACGGTCAACCGCGGCATCCGCCAGACCTCGGACCAGTCCAACTACGGCAAGCCCGACTTCTGGGAAGTTCCGACCGGCCGCGTCGCCCGGGGCGATTGCGAAGACTACGTCCTGGCCAAGCGCCAGGCGCTGATCGCCGCCGGCGTGCCCGCCGAGGTCCTGTCCATCGCCATCGTCGACACCCAGTGGGGTGAAAGCCACGCCGTCCTGCTGGTCGCGGGCGACACCGGCGAGGTCGTGCTGGACAACCTGTCGTCCTGGATCTCCCGCTGGGACCGCACGGGCTACACCTGGCGCGAACGCCAGGCGCCCGGCAGCGTCTTCGAATGGGTCAGCGTCGCGGCCTGAGGGCCGCCGTCTGAGGGGTTGCCGCCTGAGGCGACACACGTCCCAAAAATGAAACGCCCGGTCACTGCAGTGACCGGGCGTTGCTGTTTCTGGAGAGCCGCGCTCTTTCGGAGTGGCTAGATCGCCCGGCGCGAGGTCTCGATCGTCTTGCCGATGGCGCGGGTCTGCAGCAGCTGGCGCGTCTCGCCTTCAAGTCTCAGCCCGGTCAGGACGCCGGTGGCGTAGGCTCCGGTGTCGATTCCGATGCGGCGGCCGTCGGCGTGGACAGCCTCCTCCGGCGTGTGGCCATGCACCACCACCTTCTCGAACGGCGTGCGGCCGCCCAGGAAGTCGCCGCGAATCCACATCAGATCCTGCTCCGACTGCTCGGCCAGGGCGATGCCCGGACGCGCGCCGGCATGGGCGAAGAAATAGTCGCCGATCTCGAACGACGAGCGCTGGCGCGCCAGGAATTTGCGGTGGCTGTCCGGCAGGGCCGCGCCCAGATTGGCCGAGGCCTCGACCCAGCCTTCGATCTCGCCCTTCAGGGCGGGGATGGTCACGCCGTAGGACAGCAGCGCCTCGCGCCCGCCGTACTCGCACCACGACGGCCCCAGCTCGGGCTCGCTCAGGAATGCCTCGAAGCGTTCCTCGTGATTGCCGCGCAGGAAATGGGTCTCGATGTCCTCGACATCGGACAGCTTGCACAGAAGGTCGATGACGCCCTTCGAATCGGCGCCGCGGTCGACATAGTCGCCCAGCATCACGATCACCGGCCGCGCCGGCTTGGTCGCGCGAAGGTCGCCGACGATCTCGGTCAGCAGCGGAAGCAGCAGGTCGGCGCGGCCATGCACGTCGCCGACGGCCCAGACGACCGAACCGTCCGGCACGCTCGCGGCGCGCCGGACGGCGGGTTTGGACTTGCGGAAGAGGGATCCGATCATGAACGCCACATCGGAGCTTTCAGCCCCGACGGCAAGTCCCCAATCCGAAGACGTCGATTCCCGGGTCCTTGATCGGCGATCAGAAGAACCTCTCGCCGATCCGGATGGTGTCGCCCGGCGCCACCTGGGTGACGGCGTTCAGGGGGAAGACCTGCTCGCTCGCCGAGTCCTGGCGCTTGATATAGACGCGGCGCGTATCGGCCCGATAGGTGAAGCCCTCGGCCGTCGCCACGGCGTTCAGCACCGTCAGATTGTTGGTGTAGGGGTACTCGCCGGGCTTGTTCACCTCGCCGAGAATATAGAAGGGGCGGTAGTTGAGCACCTCGGCGCTGACGCGCGGCTCATTGATATAGCCCTGGCGCAGGGCCTGGGCGATCTCTTCCTGGAACTGGGCGATGGTCAGGCCCGCGGCCTGGACCTCGCCGATCAGCGGCAGGGAGACCTTGCCCGAACCGCCGACCAGGAACTCGCCGGTCAGGGCTTCTTCGCCGAAGACGTTGACGCGCAGCTTGTCCGCCGGGCCCAGCTTGTACTCAGGAACTGTGCGCACCGGCGCGTCCTGAAGATCGGCCACGGTGACCGGCCCGCCGGTTCCCGGCAGGGGGCCGCCGCCGCCGCATCCGGCAACGCCGAACAGCAGCACCAAGCCCAAAAACATTCCCCGAAGCCACGTCATAATCAGAACCCCTTGCTGCAGCGCAATATTAGCCGATCGGTCAGCCCAGTCCAACCGCTACAAGCCCCACGCGAAACCCCTCGCTCTTTCACACAAATCCATCAAGAAGATATCAATGTAACGCTTGAAGAGCGTAAGAATGTGACGACAGGGAGTTCGCGGTGAAAGCCTCCGACAGCTACAGGATCAAACTCGGCGCTTGCGCGGCCCTCGCCGCGACGACTCTCATGTCGGGCGCGGCCCTGGCGATCGGGGCCGGCTCGCCGGCGACACCCCTCCCCGTTCTCGCCGGCCTGGGCGTCGGCGCCGAGGCGCGCGCGGACCTCGCGGCGACCTCGCCGGAAACCCCCGCGGCCGAGGCCATGGCCGCCGACCGCGCCGCGATCAAGGCCGCGCCCCTGTCCGCCGCCGCCTGGCTTCGCATCGCATATATAAAGTCTCGCGACGGTCGCCCCCTCGACGCCGAGGCCCTCGACGCGATCGAGCGGTCCTATTCCGTCGCACCCTTCGGCGCCGACGTCACCGGTTGGCGCCTCACCTTCCTCTATGATCACTGGGGCGAACTGACGCCGCAGATCCGCGCCGAGGCGACCCAGGAACACACCACGCTCATCGCGTGGCAGCAGCCGGTCTGGAACATTGATTCCATTAACGATCCCGCCGGACGCATGGCCGCGACGTTCACACATGCCCACGCCCTCACCCTGCAAGCGAAAAACCTCGCTCAAAAGCCGTAAGACGTGACCGGCAAGACACAGACGATCCAATGTTGCGCCGCAAAACGGCGATATAACACGGATCGGCTTTACGATTGACCCATGTTTGGGCATTCTGTTTCCAAGAGCTTAAAAGGGACTCCAACATGATGAAATCCATGATTTTCGCGGTGGCGTCCCGGACGCTGGCCTCCGTCGGCGCTCTCGCCGTCGTCGCGGCTCCGGCCGTCACCCTCGCCGCCTCGGTTCAAGCTGACGTCGCCGCCCTGGCCGCCAGCATCCAGGCTGCTGTCACCCAGGCCCAGACGGCCGCCGCGGCCGCCGGCCTCAGCGGCGACGCCGCCTCCGCCCAGGTCCAGGCCGCCGTCCAACAGGCGATCGCCGCCAGCGGCGCGACCCCGGACCAGGCCCTGGCCGCCCTGTCGATCGCCCGTTCGAACATGACGTCCTCGGGCGCCCTGTCCGCCTCGGGTTCGGCCGCCCTCGGCGCCGTTTCCGCCCAGGTCTCGTCGCTCAGCAGCAGCAGCGGTGGCGCTCCGGCCTCCGGCGGTTCGTCCGGCGGCGGCGCTCCGGTTCCCCCGCCCGCTTCGTCGGGCGGCGGCGGCGGCGGTTCGGACTACCGCCCCACGACCTAAGTCTCGGAGGGGCCTGTGGAAACACAGGCCCCATCCACGAGAGCTATAATCTTTTCAAACTTTGGGGCCCGCCATCTCGGCGGGATAGATGATCCATGTCGATTGTTAGCAGAAGTCTGACTGTTCTGATCGCCATGGGCGCCGCCGCCCAGGCCGGTTCGGCTCTGGCTCAGTCGACGTCCGGCAGCCTGGCCCAGGCCCAGGCGCAATCGGGCGATATGTTCGCGCGCGACCGCAGCGTCGCCGTTCGCGACCGGCCCCACCCCGAATATGAAGCGATGGGCCTGCCGATGGGCGGCTTCACCGTCTATCCCAAGCTCGACATCGTCGGCGAGTACAACGACAACGTCTTCGCGACCGCCACCGGCGCCGTCGACGACGTCATCCTGCGTCTGCGCCCCGAAGTCGCGGTGTCCACCGACTGGAACCGCAGCTCGATCACGGCCTACGCCCGCTCGACCATCTCGCGGTACTCCAACTACACCAGCGAAAACACCACCGACTACGATCTGGGCGGCGCCGCGCGCCTGGACGTTTCGCGCGCCATGAACATCGTGGGCGGCGCCAGCTACGGCCAGTTCCACGAGCCGCGCACCGCCGCCAGCTCGGGCGCCCAGGCCGCCGAGCCGATCGAGTACGACGCCGCCTCCGGCTATATCGCCGCGACGCGCACGGCCGGCCGGGTCAAGCTCTCCGGCCGCGGCGACATCCGCAGCTTCGACTACAAGGACGGCTTCACCTCCACCGGCGCCGTCGTCGATCAGGACGACCGCGACCGCGTCAACAGCAGCATCACGGGTCGCGTCGACGTCGCCCTCAGCCCGGCGACCGCCCTCTTCGTCCAGGCCAACGCCAACGACCGCAACTATGACGTCGCCTCGACCCCGACCATCGCCGCGCGCGACTCTTCGGGTTATGAAATCCTGGCGGGCGCCAACTTCGAACTGGGCGCCGTGGCCCGCGGTGAAATCGCCGCCGGTTATATCGAACAGAATTTCGACGAAAGCGCCTATAAGGACCTGAGCGGCCTGGGCGCGCGCGTTTCGCTGGAATGGTTCCCGACCCAGCTGACCACGGTCACCCTGACCGGCGCTCGCACGATCGAGGACTCGGCCATTATCGGTTCGGGCGGCTATGTCTCGACCAACGCGGCGGTCCAGATCGACCACGAGTTCATGCGCAACGTGATCCTCAGCGGTCAGGTCTCCTACGGCAACGACGACTATGACGGTATCGACCGCACCGACAAGCGCTTCGGCGCCCAGGCCAGCGCGACCTATCTGATCAACCGTCACCTCGGCGCCAGCGTGACCGCCAGCCACTACGAGCAGAACTCGGACGGCGCCGACAGTGGTGTGAACTTCGATCTCAACAAACTGATGGTCTCGCTGGTCACCCAGTTCTAACGGCTTATCAAGAACTAGACTGTAAAACCGCGTCCATGACCGTCAGCACCGATCCGCGCCCCGCGCCCGAGAACAACTCCTTTGGGCCCGCGGGATGGGGCGGAGGTGCGCGCGGCGCACTGGGCGAGATCGCCCAGATCGTCGACATCCACCGCCTGATCGCGACCTTCCGCCGCCGGCTGAAGCTGTTCGCGGCCATCGCCGTCCTGGTGCTGGTGGTGACCGTCGTGGTGACGGCGCGGGCGACCCCGCTCTACACCGCCACCGCCAACCTGATGATCGACACCCGCAAGGAAAGCGTGGTCGACACCACGGCCGTCCTTTCCGGGCTGAGCGCCGACACCGGCGTGGTCGACACAGAAGTCGAAATCCTGAAGTCCCGTCACCTGGCCGAACGCGTCGTCGATGTGCTCAAGCTCCAGAACGACCCGGAGTTCAACCCTGCCCTCGGCAAGCCAGGTGTCATCAAGTCCGTGGTCAACGGCGTCGGCGCCCTGTTCGGCGCCGCGGCGCCCGACGCGGCCCGCGCTCGCATGTCCCAGATCGACGCCCAGAAGGAAAAGGAAAAGGTCGTCGACATCGTCCTCGAACGCCTGTCGATCCGCCGCGCTGGCCTGACCTACGTCATGAGCGTCGGCTTCACCTCCGAAGATCCGACCAAGGCGGCCCAGATCGCCAACACCTTCGCCGACCGCTATCTGCTGGAACAGCTGGAAGCCAAGTTCGACGCCACCCGTCAGGCCAACACCTGGCTGAACGGTCGCCTCGGCGAGCTGCGCGGCGAGGTCGAGCAGGCTGAAACCGCCGTCGCCCAGTACCGCGCCAGCAACAACCTGCTGAGCACCTCGGGCGCCTCGCTGACGGAACAGGAAATCTCGGCCTACAACCAGCAACTGGCTGGCGTCCGCACTCAGCAGGCCGAGGCCGAGGCCCGCCTGCGCACCGCTCGCCAGCAACTGGCCAAGGGCTCCACCGGCGAAGACGTCGGCGAAGCCCTGGGTTCGCAGGTCGTTCAACAGCTGCGCGCCCGTCGCGCCGAGGTCTCGGGCCGCGTCGCCGACCTGTCCAGCCGCTATGGTCCGCGCCACCCCGACATGCTGCGCGCTCAGCGCGAACTGGCCGACATCGACAGCCAGATCCAGGCCGAGATCCAGCGCATCATATCCAACCTGGAAGCCCAGGCCCAGGTCTCGCGCGAACGCACCGCCTCCATGGCCGGCAGCCTGGGCGGCGCCCGCGGCACCCTGGCCGCCAACAACGCCGCCGCCGTTCGCCTGAACGAGCTGGAACGCAACGCCGAGTCCGTCCGGACCCTGTATCAATCCTTCCTGGACCGCTTCAAGGAAACCAGCTCGCAGGAAGGCATCGAACAGTCCGACGCCCGCATCGTGTCGCGCGCCGCCATCCCGACCGGCCCCAGCTCGCCGAACATCGGCCTGAACCTGGCCATCGGTCTTATCCTGGCCATCGCGGCCGGCATGGCCGCCGTGGTCCTCGCCGAGATGCTCGACTCCGGCGTCACCACCGGCGACGACATCGAGCGCAAATTCCACCTGCCCCACCTGGGTTCGGTGCCGATGCTGTCCTCGGTCGCCGACGCTGTCGACCGCGACGAAACCCCGGCCGACTACATCCTCAAACGGCCGCTCTCCAGCTTCGCCGAGGCGGTCCGCGCCCTGCGCGCCTCGATCCTCTACTCGCGGATCGGTCAGGACATCCGGGTCATCACCATGACCTCCGCCCTGCCCGCCGAGGGCAAGACGACGACCTCGGTCAGCCTGGCGCGTATCGCCGCCCAGTCGGGCGCCCGCGTCATCCTGGTCGACTGCGACCTGCGCCGCCGCAACGTCAACCGTCTGCTGGGCGTCGAACCCGAGGTCGGCCTGCTCGAGGTTCTGAACCGCACGGCCTCGCTCGAGTCCGCCATGCACCTCGACGAGCCGTCGGGCTGTACGATCCTGCCGCTGGCCAAGAACAGCTTCACGCCCAAGGACGTCTTCGGGTCGCAGGCGATGGCCCAGCTGCTGACGCATCTGCGCGGCCAGTTCGATCTGATCATCCTCGATACCGCGCCCGTCCTGGCCGTCGCCGACACCCGCGTCCTGGCCGGCCAGTCCGACGCCGTCGTCTTCCTGACCCGCTGGCGCAAGACCCCCGAGAAGGCCATCGCCACCGCGATCAAGCTGCTCGAACAGTCGGGCGCCCATGTCGCCGGTATCGCCCTGACCCAGGTCGATATGATCGCCCAGTCGCGCTACGGCTACGGCGACGCCGGCTACTACTATGCGGACTACAAGAAGTACTACGCTTCCTGAGCCTTAAGCGGCGCCGTATAGTCGGACCATGACCGACACCTCGTCCCCGCGCCGTCGCCGGCGATCCAGCACCAGCTTCGCGCCGGCGTCGACGTCCGGCACGGGCGGCGGCGGCGGCGGCGGCGGGAGCGATTCCCTGGGCTGGAAGACCATGGCGGCGCTGGGCGCGGCGCCGGCCCTGCTCTGCGCGGCCCACCTGACCTTCGGGGCGAACCAGCCGATCGCGGCCCTGTGGTTCACCGTCCTGCTGGCGCTCAGCCTGTGCGTGGCCCTGGCCTTTCCGACGGTGCGCCGGGGTCTGCACGACATCTCGCCGTTGACGCCTCTGGCGATCCTGTTCGGCCTGACCCTGGCAGCGGCCCTGTGGAGCTTCACCGACCTGGCCCCCGGCGGCGCCCACCCGATCTGGGCCTGGGCGGGGGTCGAGAAGGGCTCGATCACCGTCAATCCGCCCGCCACCCTGTTCGAGATCGCCAAGCTGCTGGGCCTCGGCTGCATCTTCCTGGTCGGCTGCCTGCAATCGGCCCGCATGTCCTGGGCCCGGGCCACGGTGCGCGTCGTGCTTCTGGTCGGCGCCGGCTACGGCCTGATCTCCCTCCTCTCCTTCGTTTCGGGCGCCCAGCTCATGGTCGGTCCGCGTCTGTCGGGCGGCTTCCTCAGCGCCAACAGCGGCGCGACGGTCTTCGGCATGCTGACCGTCGTCGGCCTGGCTGCCCTGCTGCGCGACTGGCGCCAGACCCGCGGCCTCGACCCCGCCAGCACCCTCGGCAAGGTCGCCGTCTCCCTGGCCTGCGTCCTGATGTCGATGACCTGTCTGCTGCTGACGGCCTCGCGCATGGGGCTGACGGCGACGGTCGTGGGCGCCCTGGTCCTGATGATCTGGGAGCTGTTCGACGCCAAGCGCGACCGGATGCCCCTGCTGATCGCCGGCGGCGTCCTCGCGGTCCTGGCCCTGTTCCTGGCGATCGGCGGCAACGATCTGCTGTGGGACCGTCTCCAGACCGTCCAGACCGACAAGGTCACGCGCGGCGACATCTTCGTCGCCCACTGGCAGGCCTTCACCGCCTCCCCCCTGTTCGGCTACGGCCTCGGCTCCTTCTCCGACATCAACAGCCAGATCACCACCGACCAGAACTACCACGCCCTGTGGAGCGTGCGGGCGGTCCACAACGTCTATCTGCAATGGCTCGAGGAGGCCGGCATCATCGGCGCCCTGCCGATGTTCCTGCTGATCGCGACCATCCTGGTCGCGGCCGTCTGGCGCACCTTCAACCTGCGCAAGGGCCAGACCCTGCTGCGCGGGGTGATCGCGGCCAGCGTGGTCGTCCTGGTCCACGGCACGGTCGATTTCGGCCTGCAGGTGCCGTCGATCGCCGCCTTCTGGGCCTTCCTCCTGGGCTGCCAGTTCAGCTTCGGGCGACGCTGACAGGCCTCGCCAGCCTCTCAGGGTTCGTCCCTATCGTGGCACGAATGATGCTCTGCGACCGTGAATGAGGTTGGCCTCGTCGCGAGACGGTTCTAATCGATCCTCGCACGGTCCCCCATCGGCAACCTGTTCGGAACTCCATGACCCTGGACACCAATCTTCCGGAAGAACCGTTCGCGCGCCTGCCCGGGCCGCTGGCGGCGTTTCTGAACCGTCTGCTGGGACTGCGCTTCCTGGACCTGGCCCCCAGCCTTCTGGCCGGTCTCGGCTGTCTGCTGATCGTCGCCGCCGCCCTCACCCTGGTCCTGACCCAGCGTCTGGCGCAAATCCAGCAGGAGAGCCGCCTGGCCGCCGCGCCGGGCGTTCACAACACCCGCGCCCCCCTGTCCGGCCCCCTGACGCCGGACGAGTTCACCCTGGCCCCGGACGCCGTGCGTCAGCTCGACGCCGCCGCGGCCCAGATCTTCAACGACTCCATCCCCTTCTCGGACCTGCCGCTTCAGGCCGCCAAGCCCTTCATCATGTCGCCCGACGACATCGTCCAGTACTCACGCGCCGTCGACTGCATGACCGCCGCCATCTATTACGAGGCCGGAAACGAGACGCCCCAGGGCCAGGCCGCCGTCGCCCAGGTCGTCCTGAACCGCATGCGCCACCCGGCCTATCCCAACACCATCTGCGGTGTGGTCTTCCAGGGTCAGGAGCGGTCGACGGGCTGCCAGTTCAGCTTCACCTGCGACGGCGCCATGAACCGTCCGCCGTCGCCCGAGGGCTGGGCCCGGGCCAAGGCCGTGGCCACCGCCGCCCTGAACGGCTCGGTCGCCTCCTATGTCGGCATGGCCACCCACTATCACGCCGACTATGTCTCGCCCTACTGGGCCGAGCGGCTGGTCAAGCTGCGCAAGATCGGGGTGCACATCTTCTATCGCTGGACCGGCGCCTGGGGTCAGCGCTTCTCCTTCACGCGCGAACATACGGGCGAGGAGCCGGTCATCGCCAAGATGGCGCTGGTGACCACGCCGATGGAGGCGCTCGACGCGCCCATCGACCCCAGCCTGATCCCGCCGCCGGCCATCGAGGTCGACACCACGCCCCTGGTCGTGGCCCCGGTTCAGCACGCCCCCCTGCCTCCGCCCGAGCCCCAGGCCGCCCCGACCCCGGCGCCCCAGGCCGCGCCGCCGCCGACGCCCGCCCCGACCGCGACCAACCCCCTGGCCCCGCCGACCGAGCAGCGCCAGCGTCGTGGCCGTATCCCCGTGCCCAGCGGCTGGTAAAAGGACGTATGACCGCAGAATCGACCCAGCCCGCTTCTCAGGGGCCCGTCATCGTCACCGGCGCCGCCGGCTTCGTCGGCATGCATGTCGCCGAACGGCTGCTCCAGCGGGGCGAGACGGTCATCGGGGTCGATGTCTTCAACGCCTACTATGACCCGGCGCTGAAGGAGGCCCGGGCCGAGCGTCTGGCCTCATACCCGGCCTTCCGCATGGAGCGGGCCGACATCGCCGATGAGGCCGCGATGCGCGCCCTCGTCGGCGACAGCGGGGCGAAGCGCGTCGTCCACCTGGCCGCCCAGGCCGGGGTCCGCTACTCGATCGAACACCCCTTCGCCTATGAGCACTCCAACCTGAAGGGCCATCTGTCCCTGCTGGAGGCCTGCCGCCACGCGAAGGTGGAGCATCTGGTCTATGCCTCCTCCAGTTCGGTCTACGGCGACCGGCCGCTGGACGGCGCGGGGTTCCGGGAAGACGATCCGACGGTCTCGCCGGTGTCGCTCTACGCCGCCACCAAACGGTCGTGCGAACTGCTGAGCCAGAGCTATGCGACGCTGTACGGCTTCCCGCAGTCGGGCCTGCGCTTCTTCACCGTCTATGGGCCCATGGGTCGGCCGGACATGGCCTATTTCGGCTTCACCGAGAAGATCATGCGCGGCGAGCCGATCGAGGTCTACGGCAACGGCGAGATGGCGCGGGACTTCACCTATATCGACGACATCGTCGACGGCATCCTGGGCGTGCTCGACAACCCGCCGGCCCAGGGCGGGCACGAGGTCTATAATATCGGGGATTCCAAGCCCGTCGGCCTGATGCAGATGATCGAGACCCTGGAGAAGGCGCTGGGCCGCGAGGCGATCAAGATCATGCGCCCGATGCAGCCCGGCGACGTCACCGCGACCTATGCCGACGTCTCGAAACTGCACGCCCTGACCGGATACGAGCCCAGGGTGCTTCTGGCCGACGGCCTGCCGCGCTTCGTCGAGTGGTGGCGCGGCTGGAACGGGCGGAACGCGGTCTAGATCAGCACACCACGCTGTTCGGCTTGGGCGGCAGGATGCCGATGACCCGGGCGCCGCGCACCACGCTGCGCACCCCGATCAGGCCCGTGACTACGGCCAGAAGCGAGACCAGCAGCAGGTCGGCGACCATCTGGCCCGCCAGGGCTTTCGGCCTGATCTTCAGTCGGTTCGGCATCGTCCCGTCTCCGAACGTCCCGGCATGGGACTTCGGACGTCAGGCGAGCAAATCCCCTGCCACGCGAATGTGCCGGATCAGGCTTCCGCCCTGACCACAGCCAGCACCGCATCCGCCGCCACCTGATCGCCGACCGCGACGCCGATCTCGCCGACGACCCCGTCGAAGGGCGCGGTCAGGGCGTGCTCCATCTTCATGGCCTCCAGCACCACGATCGGCTGGCCCTTCACCACCGCATCCCCGGCCTTGACCGGCGCAGCCACGATCTTGCCCGGCATGGGGGCGCGCAGGGCGCCGTCGGAGGTGGAGCCGCCGCCGGCAGCCGCGCTCGCCGCGACAAACCGGGAAGCTTCTACGGCCAGCCCCGCGTCAAAGAGAATGGAGCCGTCTTCGAGACCCTCCAATCGATAGGAGAAACGCCGCCCGCCGGGCTCCACCGCCAATTTCGCACGTACGCCCTTCTGTCGGTTCCCGGGAATGCGGCTGACGACAAAGCGACGCCCCTGAAGGCTTGCGTCGTAGGTCCAGGGTTCAGTCCCCGGCGCCAGTTGGGCCATATGCTTTTCGCCTCCGGCGACGAAGGCCACGGTCGACGAACGATCCGCGTTCAAGCGGAATCCGAACAGATGGTTGACGCGGGATTCCCACGAATCGCCCCTGTCTGGATTGGTGAACCGCCAGACCGTTTCCTCGGCAACCTCCTTCGCGGCCGCCGCCAGCGCTTCCAGTGAAATCGCAGGGACGAGAGCGCCCTCTTCCTTGGCGATGAACCCCGTATCCACATCTCCCGCGACGAAGCGCGGATGCTCCAGGCACCGCTTCAGGAAGCCGGCGTTGGTCCTGACCGGCCAGACCTCAACCTCGCCGCAGGCGTCGGCCAGCCGCGCAGCCGCCGCCTCGCGCGAGGTCTCATGCACGATCAGCTTGGCGATCATCGGGTCGTAGAACTGGCTGACCTCGCCGCCCTCATAGACCCCGGTGTCCACCCGGATGTCGTCAGGCAGGACGAAATGCTCCAGCTTTCCAATGCTCGGCAAAAACCCGTTCGCAGGGTCCTCGGCATAGAGCCGCGCCTCCATGGCCCAGCCGTTCATGGGGATGTCGGCCTGTTTCAGCGGCGCCGCCTCCCCCGCCGCCGCGCGGAACTGCCATTCCACGAGGTCCACGCCGGTGATGCTCTCAGTGACCGGATGCTCGACCTGCAGCCGGGTGTTCATCTCCATGAACCAGATGCGGTCGGCCTTGAGCCCTTCCGAAGCGTCGGCGATGAACTCGATGGTCCCGGCGCCGACATAGTTCACGGCCTTGGCGGCCTTGACCGCCGCCGACGTCACCGCCGCCCGCGTCGCCGCGTCCATGCCGGGGGCCGGCGCCTCCTCGATGACCTTCTGGTGCCGCCGCTGCAGGGAGCAGTCGCGTTCGTACAGGTGGACGACCTCGCCGTGGCTGTCGCCGAACACCTGAACCTCGATGTGACGCGGGCTCAGGATGTATTTCTCGATCAGCACCCGGTCGTCGCCGAAGCTGGACGCCGCCTCGCGCTGGCACGAGGCCAGGGCGTCGAGGAACGCGGCCGCATCGTCGACGCGGCGCATCCCCTTGCCGCCGCCGCCCGCCACGGCCTTGATCAGGACCGGATAGCCGATGGCGTCCGCCTCGGCCTTCAGATGCGACGGCGTCTGGTCCTCGCCCATGTATCCGGGCGTGACCGGCACCCCGGCCTCGACCATCAGCTTCTTGGCCGCATCCTTGAGGCCCATGGCCCTGATAGAGGCCGGCGGGGCGCCGATCCAGATCATCCCCGCCGCGACCACGGCCTCGGCGAACTCGGCGTTCTCGGACAGGAAGCCGTATCCGGGGTGGATGGCCTCCGCCCCCATGGCCTTCGCCGCCGCCAGCACCTTGTCCTGATCCAGATAACTCTCGCGCGCCGCCGCCGGGCCGATCAGCATCGCCTCATCGGCCTCGCGCACGTGCAGGGCCCTGGCGTCCGCCTCGGAATAGACGGCCAGGGCGCGAATCCCCATGCGTTTGGCGGTGCGGAACACCCGACAGGCGATCTCGCCGCGATTGGCGACCAGGACGGACTTGAACATGAATACCTAGGCTCGATTTCCTGTGCAGCGCACATAGTTCTGGCGGTGGCCCTGAAGCGTCAGGATCAGGCCCGTGCCGTGGTCGGTCAGGACCAGTTCGCCGGACTGGCGCATGTCCCGCGGTTTGACGCTCGCGTCCTCGAAGTCGGCGCCGGTCATATCGAAGGCGCCGCTGGCCCGCTCGCCGAGCGTCCGCACCGGACCCGAAAGCGCACCGTGGTTCTCATAGAAGTCCAGCTTGGTCGCCGAGACCGTCAACCGCGACACCCCGTCGGCGTCATTGCACAGCGCCGCCGTCTGATCCCACTGACCCTGAAACTGCGTCGGCAAGCTCTCGACCTTCGCCCCGCATCCCGAAAGCGCCAGACCGATTCCGGCCACGGCGATTCCGCCCATCTTCATCCGCATCCTGATGTTTCCCGTTTTTTTGGTTCTTGTCCGTCGGTCGTTTCGCCGCGGACCTACATCCTGAACACTCCGAACGTCGTGTCCAGCACCGGAGCGTTCAGAGACGCGGAAATGGCGAGGCCGAGGACGTCGCGGGTCTGGACCGGATCGATGATCCCGTCGTCCCACAGGCGGGCGGTGGCGTAGTAGGGATTGCCCTCGTCCTCGTATTTCTGGCGCACCGGGGCCTTGAAGGCCTCGGCCTGTTCGGGGGTCCAGCTGTCGGCGTCGCGGTGGACGGTGGCGAGCACCGACGCCGCCTGCTCCCCGCCCATGACGCTGATCCGGCTGTTGGGCCAGGTGAACAGGAAGCGCGGCGAATAGGCCCGGCCGCACATGCCGTAGTTGCCCGCGCCGAAGCTGCCGCCGATCAGGATGGTGAACTTGGGCACCTCGGCCGAGGCGACGGCCGTGACCATCTTGGCCCCGTGCTTGGCGATGCCCTCGGCCTCGTACTTGCCGCCGACCATGAAGCCACTGATGTTCTGCAGGAAGACCAGCGGGATCTTGCGCTTGCAGGCCAGTTCGATGAAGTGCGCCCCCTTCTGCGCGCTCTCCGAGAACAGCACCCCGTTGTTGCCCAGGATGGCGACCGGATAGCCCCAGATGCGGGCGAAACCGCAGACCAGGCTGGACCCGTACAGCGGCTTGAACTCCTCGAACTCCGAGCCGTCCACGATCCGGGCGATGACCTCGCGCACGTCATAGGGGGCGCGGACGTCCTCGGGGATGATGCCGTAGAGCTCCTCGGGATCCAGCGCGGGGGCCTTCGGCTCGCGAACGTCGATGGTCACCGACTTCACGCTGTTGATATGGCCCACGATGTCGCGGACGATCTCCAGCGCGTGCTCGTCGTTCTCGGCGACATGGTCGACCACGCCGGACTTGCGCCCATGGGTCTCGGCCCCGCCCAGCTCTTCCGCCGAGATCACCTCCCCCGTCGCGGCCTTCACCAGCGGCGGGCCGGCCAGGAAGATGGTGCCCTGATTGCGCACGATCACCGTCTCGTCCGACATGGCGGGCACATAGGCGCCGCCGGCGGTGCAGGATCCCATCACACAGGCGATCTGCGGAATGTTCCTCGCGCTCATCCGCGCCTGGTTGAAGAAGATGCGCCCGAAATGCTCGCGGTCGGGAAACACCTCGGCCTGGTGCGGCAGGTTGGCCCCGCCCGAGTCGACCAGATAGACGCACGGCAGGTTGTTCTGCTCGGCGATCTCCTGCGCCCGCAAATGCTTCTTCACCGTCAGGGGGAAGTAGGCGCCGCCCTTCACCGTCGGGTCGTTGGCGACGATCATCACCTCCCGGCCCGAGACCCGGCCGACGCCGCAGATCATCCCCGCGCCGGGCGCCCCGTCGGGATCTTTCGCATCGCCATACATGCCGTTGGCGGCCAGCTGGCCGACCTCGAGGAAGGGCGAGCCGGGGTCCAGCAGCCGCTCGACCCGGTCGCGCGGCAACAGCTTGCCGCGCGCCACATGCCGCTCGCGCGAGGCCTCGGACCCGCCCAGAGCCGCCCTGGCGACCCTGGCCCGCAGTTCGTCGGCCAGCGCCCGATTATGCGCATCCAGCGCCTTGAACGCCGCGCCGTGGGTGTCGATGGTGGAGGTCAGTCTAGGCATTCGACGTCCCGTTCGGGTGAATGATCTCAAGCACTTTGCTGAACGCCACGCCCTGGGTCTGGGCGATGGCCAGCGGATGGTTGGCGGGCTCCAATACGAACAGGGGCCGCCCGTCGTCCCGGGGGATCAGCTCGCCCGGCAAGGCATAGGAGTCCGGGAAGGCGCGGATCTCGTTCGAGAGATAGCTGAACATCGGGCCCAGCTTCGACTGGTCGGGATCGTCATAGGTCTCGACGTAGCGCTGGAAGTTGGTCTCGCTCAGCGAGCCCCAGACGCCGAACTCGAACGTCGGCTCCGGTCCGCCGATCAGTGGCAGCTTCATCACCGCCCGGACGAAGAACTCTCGCTGCGGGGTCATGCAGAGGTCGCTGTCGACCTTGCCAGCCTCACGCTCGGCTTCGCTCAGGTCCAGCCAGAGGTCGGGATAGTGAAACACCCGGGCCGGAAGCCCATCGTGGGTCTCGCCGCAAACGGAACAGACGAAGCTGGCCATCAGTGATCCTGAGCGGAAATGGGGATCGTGACGGTCGGTCGTCCATCCGGCCGGGGCGTGTAATTCGATCGAACGCCAGCCGACGCCCATATGGCGAGCGCGGTCGCGATGATCAGCACCAGCCCCGCGATATTGGCCAGCCGGTAGGCCAGAACCAGCCGCTTCAACTGTGGCCGATCCTCAGGAATGGGCGTCCGCCAGAACAGGCTCACCAGCCGCGACCGATCCGACCCCGGCCCCATCAGGTGAACCGGCACGGACCCGCGCATGTCTCCACGCCGTTCCATGGCCTGAAATCTCGGCCAGGCGATGCGCGCGATCAGCAGCGAGCCGCCCAAACAAGCCATGGCCATTAAGGCGAAGAACAGAGGGAGGATGGTCATCTATCGTCCGAACACATAGCGGCAGGCGCCGTCGGAAGGCCCCTGCCGGTCGCCGAGGTAGACGTCTTCCAACACGAGGTCGCCGCCCGGCTCCAGCCGCGCCTTGCCGCTCAGGTCCAGATCGGCGCCGCCCCGGTTGCCGCCCTCGTAAGTCATCGCCAGATCGCCGGTCGCGGCGTTCAGTGTGAAATCGCCCCAATAGTCCTTGTAGGTCTCGAACGGGATGAAGGTGACCGAATAGCCGCCCTTGTCGTCGAAATGCAGTTCGCGCACCGGCTCGATCGGCTGTCGGTCGCCCGTGCATTCGACGGACTTCTGCGACCAGAAGCCGGTCAGCACCACCTCATCGCGACCCACGATCCGCACCGATGTCCCGACGCGGCGGCTTCCGATGGCGGCGGAGACGGTCACCGTCTGGCCGGGCGTGGCGCCCGCGCCGATGATCAGGCTGCGCCGATCCGGGGACAGGGTCACGGCGGGATCGCTGGTGCGCCAGTCCGCGAGACAACCCGCGGGCACGTCGCTGCCGCCCCACAGCCCCGCAGCCACGCGCAGGCTCAGGGTCGCGCCCGGCCGCGCCGGCGATTGCTGCAGCGTCATCACCGTCGTCTCATCGGCGGCCGAGCAGTCGATGCCGGCGGGTGGCGGGGCCTCGAGAATGACAGGCGGCGGCGCGGCGATCATGGCCTCAGCTCCCCAGCAGTTCGCGGCCGATCAGGAAGCGGCGGATCTCGTTCGTCCCGGCGCCGATGTCATAGAGTTTGGCGTCGCGGACCAGCCGCTCGACCGGCCATTCCTTTGTATAGCCGGCGCCGCCCAGGGCCTGGACGGCCTCCAGCGACACCTTCACCGCGTTCTCCGAGGCCAGCAGGATGGCGCCCGCCGCGTCGTAGCGGGTGGTCTTGCCCGCGTCGCAGGCCCGCGCCACGGCATAGACATAGGCCCGGGCCGAGTTCAGGGCGACGTACATGTCCGCCACCTTGGCCTGCATCAGCTGGAACGAACCGATCGGCTTGCCGAACTGCTTGCGGTCGCGGACATAGGGCAGGACCACGTCCAGCGCCGCCTGCATGATGCCCAGCGGCCCGCCCGACAGGACGGTGCGCTCATAGTCGAGGCCCGACATCAGCACCGCCGCGCCGCGCCCCTCGCCGCCCATGACGTTCTCGGCGGGAACCTCGCAATCCTCGAACACCAGCTCGGCCGTGTCCGAGCCGCGCATGCCCATCTTGTCCAGCTTCTTCGACACGCTGAAGCCCTTCATCCCCTTCTCGATCAGGAAGGCGGTGACCCCGCCGTTGCCCTCGCCGGTACGGGCATAGACGACCAGGGTGTCGGCGGTCGGGGAGTTGGTGATCCAGAATTTGGTGCCGTTCAGGATGTAGCGGTCGCCCTTGCCCTCGGCCCGCGTCCGCATCGACATGACGTCCGAGCCCGAGCCCGCCTCCGACATGGCCAGCGACCCCAGATGCTCGCCCGAGATCAGCTTGGGCAGATACTTCTGCTTCTGCTCGGCCGTGCCCCAGCGGCGGATCTGGTTGACGCAGAGGTTGGAGTGGGCCCCGTAGCTCAGGCCGATGGAGGCCGAGGCTCGGCTCACCTCCTCCATCGCCACGACGTGCTCGAGGTAGCCCATGCCGAGGCCGCCATATTCTTCCTCGACGGTGATGCCGTGCAGGCCCAGCTCGCCCATCTCGGGCCACAGATCGCGGGCGAACTTGTTGGTCTCGTCGATCTCCGCGGCGCGCGGCGCCAACCGGTCGGCGGCCCAGCGGGCGGTCGTCTCGCGGATCGCGTCGGCGTTCTCGCCGAGGCCGAACTCCATGGATTGGGGGGCGAAGGGGATGCTCATGGCGTGTCCTCGGGTCCTCTGACGGGAGTCTGGCCGCCACCCTAGCGCGTCCTTGACCCCGGGGAAATTTCAATTGGGCGAGGCTTCAGTATAGTCTGTCGCTATGCTCGACCGGACCTTGCTGCGATATTTCCTTGCCGTTGTGGACCGGGGGAACTTCTCCCGCGCCGCCGCCCACTGCCGGGTATCCCAGCCCACACTGTCCATCGGCATCGCCCGGCTGGAGCGGACGCTGGGCGAGACCCTGTTCATCCGCAACAGCCGTCGGGTCGAGCTGACCGCCGCCGGCGTGCGCCTCTCGGCCCAGGCCCGGCGCATCGAAGCCGCCTTCCTCGAGGCCGAGACCGCCGCCCCCGCCGAGGCGCCGCGCAAACTGATCCGGCTGGGCCTGCTGTCCACCCTGCCCTCCTCCTGGATCGAGCGCGCGCTCGCCACCGTCCACGCGGGCGCCCCCTCCGAACGGCTGGAGATCGTCGAGGGCCGCCAGTCCGACCTGCCCGCCCTGCTCGGCCGCGGCCGGGTCGATGCCGCCATCGGCGTGGTCGACGGCGCCGCGAGGGACCCGCTGTTCACGGAGGACTACGGCCTGGCCATGCCCCTGTCCCATCCCCTCGCCCACCGCGCCGAGGTCGCCGCCGAGGAGGTCGCGGCCGAGACCATGATCGTGCGCCGCCATTGCGAGGCCCTGGCCGAAACCAGCCGCTACTTCACCGCCCGCGGCGTGCGCCCCTTCATGGCCGCCCGCACCACCCACGACGACCGGGCCCTCGCCTATGTCCGCGCGGGTCTCGGCGTCACCGTCCTGCCCCGTGGCTTCGCGGGCGAAGGCGTCGCCGTCGCGGCCCTGACCGGCTGGGGCTTTACCCGCCGCATCGGCCTGATGATCGAGCCCGACAGCCGCGCCCGCCTGGCCGGCGCCGAGACCCTGCGGCTCTTCGGCGACAGTCTGAGGGCCTCGGCAGCGGGCAGTTGAGCCGAACGGAACGGAAACGACCGCCGTTCATTGATCCCGCAGAACCGGGATTTCCTTCCAATGCTTGCCCTGATCCTCGCCGCCGCCCTGATGTCCGACACCGCCCCCAAGGTGGAGGTCGCGCTCAAGCCCGTGCAGCCGGCCGTCCAGACGCGCGAGACGGACGCAGCGACGAACGGCCCGGTCCTGACCGCGGTCGCCGTCACTCTGGAATGCACCGCCCGCGCCAACGGCAATGTCGAAGCCTGTCACGTCTTGGGCGAGACCCACCCGGGCCTCGGCTTCGGCGACGCCGCCATCGCCCTGATGCGCGGCGAGCATGTGGCGCCCGGCGCGCGCGACGTTCAGTTCGCCCGAACCATCCAGTTCATGCCGTAAGGCCACGGGCGTCGGGCTTAACCCAGCGCCGCCCCCGCCTCCTTCATCGCCCCCTCGATCACAGCAGCCAGTTGCTCGTCGTCGAGGTCTTCCAGCGCCTCCGCGCCCAGCTCCCAGCGCCGCCGCTCCATGGCGGCGCGAACGGTGTCCAGGAACAGGTCGGCGTGGTCGTCGGCGGAGGCCGAATCGGCGGGAATCACGTGTGGCGTCATGACGCGGGTATGCGCCCGACCGGCCACCGCCGCTGTTCCAGACGTGGGACGCTATCGGGGGACGCTACTCGGCCGCCTCGGGCTCGGTCAGTACCGGAAGCATCACCGTCGGCAGCGGCGTGTCGCGCTCTCCGCGCTGGTTCCTCAGCCGATAGCGGCTCTGATAGGCGCGCCTCTGCTTGCCGACCTCATACAGGACGATGCCCGAGCTGGTGCCCAGGTTCAGGCTCTCGATCATGCCGAACATCGGGATGCTGACGCACATGGCGCTGCGCTCGACCGCACGCGGGCTGATGCCGAGAGTCTCGCTCCCGAACCAGACGGCCAGCTTGGTCTGAACGGTGAAGTCGCCCTCATCCAGATTGATGCTCGCCTTGCCCTTCACATGCGGCGAGGTGACGATGGAAACGAAGTTGTTCTTCTCCAGATAGTCGAAACAGTCGTCGGTGCTGTCGAACCGCTTCACGAAGGTCCACTTCACCGCCGAGACCGACAGCTTCGACACCTGCCGATCGCCGCGCAGGTCCTGCCAGTCGTCCGGCAGGGCGCGCCTGGGATCGACCACATAGACCTTCTCCACCCCGAAGGCGTTGGCGTTGCGGATCACCGTGCCGATGTTCTTCACATCGGACGGGTCCTCGATCACCGCGATCAGATTCTTGCAGCGGAACGGCTTGATCGCGTCGGCGCGGGCGCGGACCTTGGGGCGGGGTTTCGTCTCTTCCATCCGGTCAGCCTACGGCGCCCGAACTGCCGTTCGCCAGCCGAAAGTCGTCAGTCCTGACCCTTGGGCTCCGGCGTCCGGATGAAATGCCAGGCCAGCAGCACCACCCCGATCCCGATGGCCCAGTCGGCCGGATTGCCGACCCAGGGAAAGCCCAGCCGCGAGAAGTCGAGGAAGTCGACCACCCAGCCGAAACGGAACCGGTCGATCGCATTGCCCACCGCCCCGCCTATAACGAAGCCGATGGCGACCGACAGCAGTGTCGAGGTCGACCTGCGCGCCCATCCGATAAGGATGCCCACGACCACCACCGGGAACACCAGCAGGAAGCCCCGCGCCACCGGCCCCGTCCCGATCAGGCCGAAACTCATGCTGTAGTTCCGCACCAGGGTCACGGCGAAGACGGATGACAGCGAATGCGACTGCCCCTCTTGCAGCCTCAAGCCCTCGAGCACCCAGGCCTTCGTCCCCTGATCGACCGCCAGCACCGCAAGCGCGACGGCCAGGCAGATCCACATGTTCCGGGTCATCGACGTCCTTCGTCTTGTCGGGGGCGGGCCATCATGCCGATTTCCACCGCTCCCGCCAGCGCGGCGGCGCAGGCCGGGACGCCCCTGCTCTGCGTCCGGAATTTTATTTCGCACCGGGCGGAACCAACACTGCGGCGAAGAGTTTGCGATCGCCGGCGGTAATTCACCCCACCCTCGACGGTGTGCGGTCTGGCGATCCAGCCGCGACAGGACCCTCAATGATCCGTCACGCTCTGGCCGCCGCGACCGGCCTGCTCTGCCTCCTGTCCGCCACCCGGGCCGCCGCAGAGAACCTGCCGGCCAATATGGACCGGTACGACTGCTCCGGAACCTACACCCAGACGCCCCACCCGGGCGG
The DNA here is from genome assembly GCF_058681645.1 of Brevundimonas sp. ALps5. Classification (NCBI taxonomy): domain Bacteria; kingdom Pseudomonadati; phylum Pseudomonadota; class Alphaproteobacteria; order Caulobacterales; family Caulobacteraceae; genus Brevundimonas; species Brevundimonas sp. ALps5. The sequence continues at coordinate 4,169,886 of NZ_CM178744.1, forward strand.
CGCGCGGGTCCAGCGCTTCCATTTCGGCCTGATCTGGAACACCGAAAACCTGTCGATGGCCTTCATCGGCAGCGTACCCGTTCTCGACAGCACCTGGCTGATCCTGCCCGGACAGTTCGCCTCGACGCTGGCCCCCGACGGGACGGTCCACTTCGCCACCAACGCCCTCGGCTCGCAGAAGACCCAGGGCGACATGGTCCTGGACACAGAGAGCAAGACCCTGCGCCTGGCCATGACCTGGGCCCGCGCCGGTCAGCCGGACGCCGGCCTCGCCCTCGAAGGCGTCTGTGTCCAGAACCGGACCTACAGCAACCTGCAGCCGCTTTAGGCCGGGCGGCGACCGGCGGCGCGTTCCGCCGGGCTTCCCCGCAAACAGGACTGAATCCATGATCGAAGAGAGCTATGTGCGGCTTTATGCGGGTGATTTTGCCCGTCTCGCCGCCCGCGCCGAACTCACCCCGCTCGACCCCGCCATCCTCACGCGCCGGATGAAGGAGGCCCGCGTCCACGCAGGGGTCATGGACGCCCGCAAGGGCGATGGCCATCTGGAGGCCCTGGTGACGCGGCTGCGGGACGAGGCGCGACGCCCTCGCTCACGCGGTCTGATGGGGTCGATCGAGACGGCCGAGGCCAACGCCCATCACCACGCTTTCCTGACCACCGTCGCAGACGCCCTCAGCCTCGCCGACTGATCTCCGGCGCCCGCCCTCGCTCCTGCCTTCCGGGCAAAAAAAACGCCGGATCCCAGGGGAGGATCCGGCGCAGAGACTAACGGTCGGGAGGAGGCCCGCGTCAGATTTCCTAGAAGGTGTAGCGCAGCCCCACGAAGACCTGCCGGCCCGTGTGGGTGTAGACGTTCAGGCGGTTGTCGGCGTCGACGTACTGGTCGTTGAACTCGTCGGTCAGGTTGATGCCCTCGATGCTCGCCTTGAGCTGCGGCGTGATCTGGTACGAGGCCTGGGCGTCGAAGTTCAGCGTCTCGTTGGTGCCAGCGACCGAGTTGCCGTCCGAGGCCGGAACCGCGGTCAGATAGCCCTGGCGATAGGCCGCCGAACCCCGGATCGAGAACTTGTCGGTCTCATAGTACAGGGTGAAGTTGGCGGCGTTCTTGGACAGGCCGATCAGGGTGTTGTCGATCACCGTCAGCGGGTTCAGCGACGTGATGTAGGTGATCTTGGAGTCGACGAAGGTGTAGTTGGCCTGGATGCCGAAGTTTTCCATCCAGCCCGGCAGGAAGTCGAGACGCTTCTGGGCGTTGACTTCGAAGCCCTTCAGGTCGCCGCCCTCGGTATTGATCGGCTGGGTGGTGCGGAAGATCGTCGTCGGGGTGGCGGTGGTGCCCGTCAGGACCGAGTCGGGCAGACCCAGCTGGTTGAACGGCAGGTCCTGGGCCAGGCTCTGAACGAAGGTGTTGATCTTCTTGTAGAACAGGCCGACCGCGAACAGGCTGTCCCGGTCCGGATAGTATTCCAGCGACAGGTCGATGTTGTCCGACTCGGTCGGCTTGATGTCCGGGTTGCCGGTCGAATAGGTGTAGTTCGAACCCTGGATGCTGACGTCGCCGCCGGGGGTCAGGCTGGCGATCGAGGGCCGGGCCACCGTGCGGGCGGCCGAGAAGCGCGCCACGATCGTGTCGGTCAGGTCCACCGCCAGGTTCATCGACGGCAGCCACATGTCGTAGGTGCGGTTGGCGTCGACCAGGTTGGAGCCCGCCGAGGTGGTCTCATAGCCCTGCGACCACTGGTCGGTGGAGACGTAGCGCACGCCCACGTCGCCGCGCCACGGCAGGCCGAAGGCGTCGAAGTGGTAGTCGGCCTGGATATAGGCGCCGGTGTCGGCTTCCTCGACGTTGATGTACTGGCCGCGCGCCGACGAGTTGCCGGTCTGGGTCAGGGCGTAGATGCCGGTGTTGGAATAGATGTTGTAGGTCGCGATGAACTTGGCCAGGTCCGGCGCCAGCCAGCTGGTCGGGGCGCCCGACGGCAGGTCGGCGTTGCGGCCGAAGCCCGAGAAGACGCGCGACACCGCGGCCAGTTCGGTCGGGGTCAGGGTCTGAACCACGGTCTCGGTCGTGCGGTACAGGCCGCGCGAGTGGAAGCCGAACTTGCGATAATCCACCCCGCCCTTCAGCGTGATGTTGTCGTTCAGGTCGTATTCCCAGAAGCCCTTGGCCGTGGCGAAGGTGTTCTCGACCGAGTTCGGACGAATGCGAACTTCCGAGGTGCCGTTGGTCATCGACCAGTTGGCCGCATTGGTGGTGTCGAAGCCGAAGTTGATCTCCGGCATCCGGGTGCGGAAGTCGTAGGAGAAGCCGTTGGTGTTGGCCCGGTCGAAGGTGACGATGGTCGAGACCGGGTTGTCGAAGAAGGACTTCGAATAGCCGCCGACGAAGCCGGTGCGGAACCGGTCGGACCAGTCGCGGTTGGCCGTCAGGGTGTACTGCTGGAACTTGGTCTCCAGCTCGTCGTGGGCCGACTGGGTGCGCACATCGACGGCGTCCATGACGGCCTGGACGATGTTGCGGCCGTCCACGGTGCCCGAACGGATGATGGTCTGCGGCTTGCCCGTGCCCGAGCGGCTCAGGCCGATGGCCTGCAGCTGGGCCTCGTCGCGGGTCGACTTCACGTCCGAATAGAGGATGTCCAGGGTGACCGTCGACCGGTCGTCCGGACGCCATTGCAGCGAACCCGTCAGGCCCAGACGCTCGGTGTTGTGGTCGTAGGAGACGTAGGACGGCAGGCGCGGGTGGAACAGGCCGGTCGTGGCGCTTGAGTTGTTGATCTGGGCGATCGTATAGCCATTGATCGTCGAGGCCGAGTTGAAGCCGCCGTTGGCGCCGCCGGCGCTCCAGCGGGTGATGTTGGCGCCCTCTTCGAGGATGTGGCGCTCTTCATAGGCGGCCGAGAACAGGGCCCCGAACTTGCCGTCCATCCAGGTTTTGGAGGCCAGCAGGGTGAAGCGCGGCTTCACGTCGCGCGCCAGGTCGTTGTAGCTGCCCTGGATGCCCATCACGAGCGTCGGCTCGCGGTAGTCGAACGGGCGGGCGGTTTGCAGGTCGACGGTCGCGCCCAGCGAGCCTTCCTCGACGTCGGCCGAGGCGGACTTGCGCACCGTCAGGCTGTTGAACAGCTCGGATGCGAACATGTTGAAGTCGAAGCCACGGGTCCGGTTGGTGCCGCCCGAGTTGACGGTGCCGCCGGT
>NZ_JBZWKD010000002.1:0-92861 GCF_058681645.1 Brevundimonas sp. ALps5
CGACATGGATGCCGCGCCGGGTGATCCAGACCCGCTGTCTCAGGTCGGCGGTCGCGATCACCGCCTGACACGTCGAACTGACGTCAGGGTGCCGCGTCGAGCGCGTCACCAGGTCTGCGAGCGCCGCTTCGGCAGCTTGCCGGCCGTGGGTGCCGAAATAGTCGATGGCCGCGATTTCGGCCAGACGCGCGCGCAGGCGAACAATCTCGCGGGCGACCTGCCCGTCGTCGATCGTGCGCGCCTCGCGGGCGAGGTCCTCGTAATCGGAATCGCGAACCGCATCGAACAGGGCTCGCACGTCCGCGTCTCCCAAGCCACCGACCAGCGCAGCCTCCAAAATGATGGCCTCACCCCCGCCCTCGGTGATCTCGCGCAGCAGGTCGTCGAACAGAGCTGCCGTGTCGTCGCGAAGCGGTAGCGCGTGAACGGCGTTCTTCAGCGGAGTCGCCCCGATCGCCTGCAGCCGCCGCCAGACTTTGACGCGCAGATAGGCGGGCTTGGCGGGCAGTTGGTGGATCAACAGCAGCCAAGGGGCGCGCGAGCCGGGGAACGAAATCATATACAAGGTGTATCATTCAATGACCACAAATGATACAGGTGAACGAGCTAGCAAGTTGAGGAGGTGGTATGACCTGGGTCGCCTGCGATTGGTCACCTGAAACTGGAAGTTGGTCTGGTCGGAACGAGGTCCCTGGCGCGACTCCGGGCCTAGCGGCATGAGCGCCGGAACGGACATCAATACGACGGTCGATCTCTCGGAACCGCGCCCGGAGGCCGCGCCGCCCAACCTGACGCATGCGCAGTTGTTCATTCGGTTTCTAAGGTTCGGCTTGCTGGCCTGGGGCGGTCCGGTCGCACAGATCGCCATGGTGCGCCGTGAACTGGTCGACGACGAGCGCTGGATCTCCAGCGAGCGCTTCAACAGGCTGCTGGCAGTGATGCAGGTGCTGCCGGGCCCCGAGGCGCACGAACTCTGCGTCCACCTGGGGATGCGCGCCAAGGGAAGACTCGGGGGCATCCTCGCTGGCCTGGGCTTCATGCTTCCCGGCTTTCTCCTCATGATGGCGCTGTCATGGCTCTATTTCCGTATCGCCCTGATCGACACAGCGCTCGGCGCGGCGTTCCTGGGGATTCAGGCGGCGGTGATCGCGTTGATCGTCGCCGCCGTCCATCGGATCGGAAAGCATATCCTGCTGGACGGTCGCCTGTGGATGCTCGCCATCATCTGCGGCCTGGCAGCCTTCGCCGGCGCTCCGTTCTGGATCACCCTTCCGGCCTCCGGGGCGATCTACGCGCTATGGGCGCTCGGCCTGCGAGTATTCGCTGCGCTTGTCGCCGCCGGGGCGACGGCTCTGACGATTCTGGTAACGCTCTTGGCGCCCGATGCCGCAACGCCAGAGGTCCAAACGGCGATCGGTGACCCCGGCCAAGCGCCCGTTTGGCTGTTGTTCGTTTCCGGCTTGAAGGCCGGCCTCCTCACTTTCGGCGGCGCCTACACCGCGATCCCGTTCGTTCGCAACGACGCCGTGGGTCAAGGTTGGATGAACGATGGCCAATTTCTGGATGGCTTGGCGCTGTCGGGCATCCTGCCGGCGCCTCTGATCATCTTCGCAACTTTCGTCGGCTATTTCGGCGGCGGACCGCTCGGCGCCGTAGCCATGACCGTCGGAATATTCCTCCCGGCATTCGCATTTTCGCTGATCCTCTACGACCGTTTGGAATCGGTGCTGGAAGCCAAGCGGCTGCATGCCTTTTTGGCAGGCGTCTCAGCCGGCGTGGTTGGCCTCATCGCCGCTACGACGATCGACTTGGCGACGGTCACAGCCCAGCGCGTCCCGGATCTGATCATTGGCGTGTCTATCTTCGCGGTCGCTTTGGCGTTGCTCTACACATGGAAGAATAAGCTCAACGTCGTGGTCGCGTTGGCCGCCGCCGGGTTAGCGGGTTGGGTCTTTTTCGCTCCGGCGAGTTAAAGCGTGGCCGACTGCAACTATCGTAAGTCCCCCAAGCATCGAATAGTCAGTTAAGAAACGGAGCGTGCGATGAACCGCAGACATATGGTCCAGATCCTGGCAGTCATGGCGCTATCGCCGACGGCGATAGCGACCAAGGGCGCTGCCCAATCCGACAAGCGGGAGGTCATCTCGTCCGCGGCCGGCGTACAGGCGACCGTGGCTCCCGACGGTGTCGTGCGCATCGCCTGGTCGCGAACCGATGTCCCGGTGATAGTGGACGGCGCCCCCCTCGCGCCGGCCGCCGGTTTGGGTTCCTGGGCCGCTTTCAAAGCGCACGGCGACGACAATGTCATGCTGATGGGCGACACCGTGGTGTTCGAGGACGAGATCACGGCCGCCATGGACGCCGCCTTCGCCGCCGGGCTGCAGGTCACCGGCCTGCACAATCACTTCATCTTCGACGATCCGCCCGTCTATTTCATGCACGTCGGCGGCACGGGGCCGGCGCACGACCTGGCCACCGGGGTGAAGGCCGTGTGGGACGCCATTCGAGCCGTTCGTGCGGAGACGCCGACACCTCGACGACGCTTTCCTGGATCCACCCCGACCGTTGCCGGAGAGTTCGATGTCGCTTCATTGCGGCGCTATTTCGAAGTCGATCCCGAGCTGAACGGTGGCGTGGTCAAGTTCACCTTGCCGCGCACGGGTCGCATGCATGGCGTCGAAGTCGGAGGATCGATGGGATTGACGACGTGGGCGGCCTTCTCCGGAAGCACCGCGATGGCGACTGTGGCCGGGGACTTCATCATGACCGCTGAGGAGGTGCAGCCGGTGCTCCGGTCGTTACGGGCCGGAGACATCCATGTCGTGGCTTTGCACAATCACATGATTGGGGAGACCCCCGCGTTCTATTTCGTCCACTATTGGGGCAAGGGACCCGCAGAGGACTTGGCCCAGGGAGTCAACGCGGCGCTGGCCGTGCAGAAGGGCTCGTAGAAGGCATCTCGTCGTCCTCAGGCGACATCAATCTTCACTTGTATCACGCCTTTGATGGGGCGCGCCGTTCCTGTGAACTTGCTCCGGCCAGCCTCAACTGGGGGCGGTGATGAACGGGTGAAATGATGAGCTCTCCATGTGAACCGATCTCCGCGTTTGACGCCGAGGCCCTGCGCCTCCGCCCGCGGCTGTGTTCGGCTGTCGAGGGCTTGCGCGGTTTGAAAACGACGAGCGACATAGCGCTTTTATCTCCCCGCGCTGGCATATCGAGAGACAGATCGGGCGTGATCGAGCGACGTGGGGGAGGTTCGTCTTATCGCCGAAGGCGGGCGGCGAACAAGGGTGGAACTGGAGCACCGTCATCTCGACCGGCACGGCGAGGGCCGGGGCCTTGCCGCTGGCGTTCAGTCCGATCAGGGCCGAAGCGGCGCGCTGGGGCGGGTTGGCCTCTCACTCCATCCGACAGAGGCAATACATGAACTGCTGATTCGTACCCCAATGCGTCTCGTGCAACTCCCTAACGCTGTCCAGGAGACGGAACTTCGGCCCAAACTCGCCGTGAAGATGTTCGGCGTCGTAGCGGACTACGTCCAGGCCGCTGCACTTGTCCGGACCGTCCGGCCCGAACGTCGCGACAATCACGTGGCCCCCGGGCCTGACAGAGCGGGCGATCTGCCGAACATATGCGGCTCTGTCGCCTGCGCTGGTCAGGAAGTGGAAGACGGCCCGGTCGTGCCAGACATCGTAGCGAGCCGGTTCCAGCTCAACAGCCGTAATGTCGCCGGTGATCCAATGCACCGCGGCGGCGGACATACCCAGACGGGACTTCGCCACGTCAATCGCCGCCGGGGAGATGTCGAGGACCGTGACGTCGCTGTAGCCCTGCGCGACGAGATCATCGACCAGCGTCGCTTCTCCGCCGCCCACGTCAATGATCGCGCTGCTGGCGGATGGCGCAGAGTCTGCAATGAGCCGTAGCGAAACCTCAAGATGGGGTCGATACCAGCTGACCTCTTCCACCGCCTTGTTCATAAACGGTTTCCCAATGCGTTTGATTAGACACCGCCGCCCTCCTGAGCCTTGCTTGTGAAGCTAGGGAACTAAACTTCCGGACGCCATATGATGACGTTCGTCAAGGGATAGGGAGCCACTTCGATGCGAAGAGGATGAGAGTGCGGTTGCCGAAGCTCACGGGCGCACTCAGCGCGACCATCATCTGCGCTTCCTGCTCGAATTCCGCCAGTCAGATCTCGGATGCGAGACCTGCGGCGCGGGCGATGATCGAGGGATACTTCACAAATGTCTCGATCACCTCGGATTCGGCGACGAGATCATCGTCCTGTGCGGATCCGTGCGCCTCGGCCCTCCTGGGGCTGGAAAGTTGGCGGGACCGCCCTGCGAGGGAACCGGCTGCGGGCTTCGACGGGGAGTCGGATTCTGGTCGCCCATGGTGCTCGCTATGACTACGGCGTAGGCGATTGAACGCCGTCATCCACAACACGATCGGTATGTTCAATGCCGGGCCGCCAGAACGTCGGTGCATGGCGATACAGAACGGCCAGCCCGCCCGTCAGAATAGAGATCACCAACGCCATGGCCGCGCCCATGCGTAGGACATCATCCGCCCCCGTCGAAAAGACCGCTACCGACAACGAGAGCATTGAGATCGCTATGAAGGTGATGATCGCCGGCCAGTTCGGCCTTCGCTCGAGTGCGGCGACCGCCTCCACCTTCGCAACCGGGATATCGCCGACCCGCTCCAGTGCGTCCGCCACGGCATCCTCCCGCTGAACCTCCGGGGTTTGCGTCTGATTCGGAAAGGGAACCACGCGCACGTCTTCGTCCATGGTCAGCGATTCCGGTTCTTCATTGTTTTGAAGGTCAGCGCCAGACGTTCGATGGCGTCCTTTTCATCTTCAGGCGCGCCTTCGAAGACCGCGCGGGTCAACTCGCAGATCTGTTCGGGTCTCGGCGCCAGGCCCGCCGCCCGAGCCTCGCGATCTACGGCCACAAGCAGGCGGCCAAACCGGGCCCAATCGAGTCCGGCGCCATATTGGCGTGGCCGATCACCGGGGCCGTGCAGCAGCCAGTGAGGGTCGATGCCGAACTCCTGGTGCAGAGCGTCCAGCAGCCAGATCGGAGGATCAGACTCACCGCGCTCCCATCCCAGATAGGTGCGGCGGGGGAAACCGAGCCGGGCTGCGAAGGCGGATTGATTGAGACCACTTTGCTGCCGCACGGCGATCAGCCGCCGGGCGATGCCAGGGTCTGGATCATTGATGGTTGCGGTGTTGGTATTTCGCACACTATGGTCCTTTAGCCGCACAAGATGGAGCCAAGGCGATGATAGACGACAAAAGGCATGCACGGATCAAGTCCGCTTTGAGTCTCAAACGCATCAGCCTGTCGGACATTGCCCGGTCGCTGGCTGTGACGCCCTCCACGGTGTCCATAGTGTCGCGCGGTTTCAGGCGCTCGCGGCGTGTCGAGCAAGCCATCGCCGACGCGCTGGGACAGCGTCCGGAAGAAATTTGGCCTGACCGCTACCGCAGTGGATCGGCTGATCACCACAAGGAGACCGCCATGCCCGTCCCCTGATCAAGCTTCACACAATCCACGCCTGAAAGTGAAAAGGCCCGCGCTCGGCAAAAGCGCAGGCCCTTTCGGAAGATTGGTTCGTCGTTTCCACAGCGACCCCGCCAATCTCCCCGAAAGCGTCATCGCCGTCAAGGAATCTCCGTCGCGTCAGCGCGACGGAGACCGCCGACGCGCGCGCCCCTTTCAGGCTCCCATCATCAAGAATTGAACAACGGGAGCTTCCATGTTCGACCCGCGAGGCCTGCTGCGCCTCATCCTCACCACGGCCTACGGCAATCGGCAGATCGGCCGCATGATCTGCTGTTCCTACACGACCGTCGCTCGCTACCGCTCGCTTGCCCTGGAGATGTCCCTGACATGCGAAGGCCTTTGCGCACTTTCTGACAGCGATCTGATGCGCCTCTTCAATGCGGGCCGATCGGCGCCGATGGCCATTGGACAGTTGCAGCCAGACTGGGCGGCCGTGGCCGTAAAGGTCAAGGCCGGCCACCATCTCAAGGATTTGCACGACACCTACGTCGAGACGGCGGGCGACCAGCCGACCATCTCCTATCGCGATTACTGCCGCAAATTCCGAGAATACAACGTGGCGGCTCATCCGATCATGCGACAGCGCCACCGGCCTGGCGAAACCATGATGGTCGATTTCGCCGGGCTTCGGCCGCGCGGGCGAGACGATGACCCCGCCGACCGGGTCCCGTTCGAACTGTTCGTCGCGGTGCTGCCCGCCTCTGACTACACCTTCGCCTGCGTCACCCGTTCACAGCGTGCGGGCGACTGGATCTGGGCGAACGAGCAGGCGCTTCGGTTCTTCGGCGGCGTCCCGCAGGTGATCATCTCCGACAACCTCAAGGCCGCTGTGATTTCCCACAAGCGCGGACAGGCGCCTGAGATCAATCCGACGTTTCAAGCCTTTTGCGACCATCATGGAACGATCGCACGCCCCGCCAAGGCTTACAGTCCCACGCACAAGGCGAAGGTGGAGATCGGCGTGAAGCTGATTCAGCGCCTGTTGCGGTTGGCCCTCGCAGATCGCCCGGCGATGTCGCTCGGTGAGATGAACGCCTTGCTGGCCAGCCTGCTCATCCGCCTCAACACCAAGGCGCTGCGGCGCGCGCCGGGAGAGTCTCGCACCACTCTGTTCGAGCAGTTGGACCGTCCGGCGTTGCGGCCTCTCCAGGCGGAGCCGTTCGCCTTCTTCGAGGTCAGGCGTCAGCTGCTCCTCGGACCAGACTATCACGTCATGCACGATCAGCGCCGATACTCGGCGCCGCATACCCTGATCGGGCAGCGGGTTGATGTGCGCGCGAACGCCGCCACGGTCGAGATCTGGCACGACGGGAAGCCGGTAGGCGTCCACCCGCGCCTGGCCGTAGCGGGCGAGGCCTCGACTGATCCAGCCCATATGCCACCTAACCATTTGGCGCGGCGCGCGGGGGAGGACGAAGATCTTGTCCTATGGTCCCGTCTGCATGGGCCCGGTGTTCAGGCTGTGGTCCAGGGCGAAGCTGGGCGTCCGTTCTTCGGCGCGGCCAAGACCGCCGTCTATCGCTCGTTTCGGGCCTTGGCGCACCGCGTCGGTCCGGTGAGGCTGGAAGCAGCCTGCGCCCGCGCCGTGCGGTGCGGCGAACCCCGACTGGCCCATGTGCGCAATGTCCTGGATCGGAATCTGGAGTTCACGGACCCGGCAGACTTCATCACGCCCAAAACAGCCGCTGCCGCGACGAATGAGAACGTGCGCGGTCCCGACTATTTCGCCGGAGACGAGTCATGAACACCACCCACATCATCGACAAACTCCGCGACCTCGGCCTCAACGGCATGGTGGAAGCGGTCGAGCATCACGCGGCCACGCCGGCGTTCGCCGATCTACCGTTCCACGATCGGCTAATGCACCTCTTGCAGGCTGAAGCGGCGTATCGTGACGACCGTCGCCTGAAACGCATCCTGAAAGCCGCCCGACTGAAGATCCCTGCCGCGGCCGAAGACATCGACTACCGCTCCGCACGAAACCTGGACCGGGCCCAGATGGCCGAGCTTCTGACCTGTACCTGGGTGCGCCAAGCCGAAAATCTGATCCTGACGGGCGCAACAGGGACCGGGAAGACCCATCTGGCGTGCGCCTTTGGCGGTCATGCCGCCCGCGTCGGTCTGACGGTTCGGTACTATCGCACCCATCAACTGTTGGAGGACATGGCGATCGCCCATCAGGACGGCAGCATGAACCGCCTGCGCACGGCGATCGCCCGCTTCGACCTGTTGATCCTGGACGACTTCGGCCTGACGCCTCTGACGGAGTCGGGCAAGCACCACCTGCTGGACATCGTGGACGCCCGAACCCGATCGGCCTCAATCCTGCTGGCGGGCCAACTCCCGTTCAAGGACTGGCACGGCTACATCGACAATCCGATGGTGGCCGATGCCGTTCTCGATCGGATGGTCAACACCAGTCACCGGATCCAGCTGTCTGGTGAATCGATGCGCCGACTGACCTCGCCGGTGGCGTGATTCCAGGAGCCCGCGGCGCCCAGCCGGCGCCGCGGGCCGTCCGGCTGCGGAGTCCGCCGCTGACCAGCGTGCTCGTCATCCGGCGCCCAGCTTTGTGGCTCCCTCTAGCAAGCGGCATCCTCTCGGAAGCCCAGCTCGAGACGGTTATCTACGCCGGCGAGGCCCACGCCGGTCATTTACCCGGCCGGTGGCGCGCTGATGAGAGCTTTGACAACCTTTTCGCCGCCCAGGACGACGAAGGGGCCGCTTATCGCCGCGGCTTCTTCCTCGGCGACGGCACCGGCGCAGGCAAGGGCCGTCAAAGCGCGGCAGTCGCCCTCGACAACTGGCTGCAGGGTCGCCGCCGGATTGTCTGGGTCTCGAAGAATGATCCACTGATCGAAGACGCCCGCCGCGACTGGAGCGCCCTTGGTGGCCTCCCCCAGCAGATGGTGGCGCAGTCGCGCTTCCCGCTCGGCTCCACCATCACCCTCGCCGAAGGCATCCTGTTCACGACCTACGCCACGCTCCGCTCGGGCCCGCGCGGCGACAAGGTCTCTCGCCTTGACCAGCTGCTCGCCTGGCTTGGCCAGGACTTCGACGGCCTGATCATCTTCGACGAAGCCCACGCGATGGCCAACGCAGCGGGCGAGAAAGGCGCCCGCGGCGACCGCGGCCCGTCCGAACAGGGCAAGGTCGGCCTTCGCCTGCAGAACGCCCTGCCGAACGCGCGCATCCTCTACGTCTCCGCAACGGGCGCCACGGTCGTTTCCAACCTCGGCTACGCGGCCCGCCTCGGGCTCTGGGGCGGGGCAAACTTCCCCTTCCCGACCCGCGCCAGCTTCGTGGCGGCGATGGAGGCCGGCGGCGTCGCCGCCATGGAGGTTCTCGCCCGCGACCTGAAGGCGCTCGGCCTCTACACCGCGCGCTCGCTCTCCTACGCCGGCGTTGAATACGAAATGCTCGAGCATGAGCTGACGCCCGCCCAGGTCGAGATCTACGACGCCTATTCCGACGCCTTCTCGATCATCTACAACAACCTCGAAGACGCCCTGCGCCTCACCAACATCACCGATGAGGACGGCGGAACGCTGAACGGCGCCGCCAAGGGTGCCGCCCGCTCCGCATTTCAGAGCGCTTCCCAGCGGTTCTTCTCGATCCTCCTGAACTCGATGAAGGTCCCGACCGTCATCGCCCAGATCGAGCGCGACCTCGCCGCCGGCATGGCTCCCGTCATCCAGGTCGTCACCACGGGCGAGGCGCTCACGGAGCGTCGCCTGAGCGAAATCCCGGTCAGCGAATGGAACGACATCCAGGTCGACGTGACGCCCCGCGAATACGTCCTCGACTATCTGATGAACTCCTTCCCGATCGGCCTGCAGGAGACCTATTCCGACGAGGAAGGCAACATCCGGTCCCGACCGGCCTATCAGGACGGCAACGTGGTCATCTGCGAAGCCGCCGTGGAACGGCGCAACCAGCTGGTGGAGCACCTTGGGTCTCTTCCACCCGTGGGCGCCGCCCTGGACCAGCTGATCCAGCACTTCGGCACCGACCTGATCGCGGAAGTCACCGGCCGGTCGCGCCGGATCGTCCGCAAGTCCGGCCCCGACGGCGACAGACTCGCCGTCGAGCGGCGGCCAGCTTCGTCCAACCAGGCCGAGACCTCGGCCTTCATGGACGGCGTGAAAAAAATCCTCATCTTCTCGGATGCCGGCGGGACCGGACGCTCCTACCATGCCGATCGGGGCGCCAAGAACAAGGCTCGGCGCAGCCACTACCTGATCGAGCCGGGATGGCGCGCTGACGTCGCCGTCCAGGGGCTCGGCCGCACCAATCGCACCAATCAGGTCGAGCCGCCCCTGCTTCGCCCGGTGGCGACGAACGTCAAGGGCGAAAAGCGCTTCCTCTCCACGATCGCGCGCCGCCTCGACAGCCTGGGCGCGCTGACTAAAGGTCAGCGCCAGACCGGCGGGCAGGGCCTCTTCCGGCCGGAAGACAACCTCGAGAGCGACTACGCGAAGACCGCGCTCCGCCGCCTGTACCGCATGCTGCACCGGGGCGAGGTCGAGGGCTTGAGCCTTGTCGAATTCGAGGACGCGACTGGCCTGTCGCTTCTCGACCAGGACGGCAGCCTCAAGGAGGACCTGCCGCCCATCACGACCTTCCTGAACCGCGTCCTCGCCATGCGGATCGCTCAGCAGAACGCTATCTTTGGCTACCTGGAGGAGCGCATCGAAGCCGAGGTTGAAGCCGCTCTCGCCGCCGGCACTTACGAGGTCGGTGTTGAACAGCTGACCGCCGAACGCTTCGACGTTGTCAGCGAACGCACCATCTTCACACACCCGGAAAGCGGCGCGGAGACGAGACTAATCGAGATCCGCCAAGTGGAGCGTCTGCGTCCGCTCGGCCTAGATGACGCCCTTCGCCTCTGCGACGAGGCCGGCGGACAGCTCCTGGTCAACAAGCAGTCGGGCCGCGCCGGCGTAGCCGTTCGCACCGCATCGCTCATGCACGACAGCGGCGAGATGGAAGAACGACGCCGCCTGTTCCGCCCGCTCCTCCAGGAACGGCTCAGCCAGAAGGCCCTCGACGGCTCCTACTGGCAACCGGCCAACCCGGACGAATTCCGGCGGGCATGGGAAGCCGAGCTGGCCGGCCTGCCGGAAACGGCCGAGAGCACCTTCCATCTCGTCACCGGCCTGCTCCTGCCGATCTGGTCCCGCCTGCCCAGCGACGCCACGCGCGTCTATCGCCTGCAGGCCAGCAACGGCGACCGCCTCATCGGTCGCATGGTCGAACCCGCGGCCCTTCCCGGCGTCTGCACCGCCTTCGGCCTCGCCGCCCCCGACGTCGCCCCGGCCGCGGCCTGGTCCATGGTGATCGAGCACGGATCCACGCTGCAGCTCACAGACGGCCTGTCGGTTCGACGCAGCCTCGTGATGGGTCTGCAGCGCATGGAAGTCGTCGGTGCCGATCGCGCCGCCCTCCCAGCCCTCAAGGCCGCTGGAATGCGGACCGAGATCATCAACTATCAGACCCGGCTCTTCATCCCGGTCGGCGACGACGGCTCGCGGATCCTTGGCGCCCTGATCGCTAAGCACGCCATCACATCCATCCGACGCCGCGCGGCTTGATCCTGTGACCAGCATCGCCCGCATCCCCGAGTTCCCCGACTACCCGGTCGCCGCTCTTCCGGCGATACCGCTGCACTGGCGCGACATTTCCTCCCGGAAGGACGCCTGTCCGTCCTTCAGCTGCGGAGAGTTCGTCGTCTACGTCGACTTTCCGACTCCTGGTGATCGGGAAGAGGCCTCCGCGCCCCGCTTCCGCCTGCAGCGTAGCCACGAGGCCCAGATCAGCCAATCGGACGACTGGCACGAGGTTCTCTTCGCCCTCGTCGGCAGCGCCTTTGCCGACCTGTTTGAACGACAGGTGACGGCCGACGCCTTGGCCATTGTCCGTCAGCGGAATCGCGACTGGAACAGTCCGCTGGTTTGCGCCACGCACGACTTTCTCGACGCTAACATGGTCATGGCCGCAGCCTTCGATCAGGTCATGGGCCACGAGCCTAAGGGCTCCTGGGAGACCCACTACGATTCGACCCTCGGCCGCCACGTCGCGGATGACCCGGAGGAGGAGCAAAAGGCCGAGCGAGACACCGCGCTCATCAACGCCGCCTGGGATTTCGCCAAGAAGCAGCGGCTCACGGCTCTGGACTGACCGAAGGCCATCAAGGTCCCGGTCGCCCGGGTCGGGCCAGTCTGGCAAATCGGCCCGCCTGCGGCCTCCTCCTTTTGGACGCGAGAGGCCGCCCTAAGGCGCCTTCACGAGAGGGGGACCTGCGCAGCGTCGGGCGAGAGCCGCCCTGCGCTGGCCGGCAACCGCTACGCGGTCCTCCACTCCGTTCGGCCCTACGGGTGCAGTCCCGCGCCCGCTGCGCTGCCTCGGTCCCCGTGAAGGCCGCCAGGGCGGCCCGTCCAGATCAAAGGAGCAGGACCCATGGCAGACGGCGCATTTCACCATCAGAACACCCCGACCGGCGCGCTCCTCGATGAGTTGGCCCTCTTCGGCTACCGTCCGATGACCGACGAGGTCGATCCGCGTCCGCTGCCTGAAGCGTCCACCTGCAACCAGGCGCTCGGCGACGTTTTCGACGCCCTCGGCCACATGTTCACCGACACCCGGCTCGAACCGGACCTCGATGACGTCCTCTGGGGCGTGGTCAACGTCCTGCATCGCAAGGTCACACAGCTCGATGGCCACCTCGACCGCAACGAGGTCGCTCAGCGCGATTCCCAGCTGGTTCAGGACGGCTCGGAGATCCGCTCCGTTGAGCTGGAACAGCTGACCGCACTCGGCATCAGCCTCATCGAACGCCGGAACAGCTTTGAGGCCCTCCGCGACATCGCCGCCGATCTCTACAGCCGCCAGGTCGGCAGCGCGTGGCGCCCCGCCGCCGGCAGCAAGGTGAACCGCTCCACCCTCACCTCCGCAATGCTCGACGCTCGAGACTTCATGAACGCCCGGGCCCGCGCTGATCAGACCGTTCACGCCCCGACCGGCCCTGTTATCGCCTTCATCGCCGAAGCGGCGTTTAACGACCACGACCGCATCTGGGCCGTGCTGGACAAATCCCACGCGAAGCATCCCGACATGGTCCTGGCTCATACCGGCGACAAAATCGGCGCGGCCAAGATTGCTTCGTGCTGGGCCACGGCCCGAAAGGTTCCGCAGATCCGCTTCGAGCCTGACTTCAAGCGCCACGGCAACGCGGCGCCTTTCAAGCGCAACGATCGGATGCTTGAGGCCCTGCCCATCGGCCTGATTGCCGGCCCGGGCAACGGCGTCCGCCATAACCTGGTCGAGAAAGCTCACCAGCGTGGCGTTCCCGTTATCGAAATCGGGTGAAGCTGTCTCGCCACGGATCGGCCCCGCAGCGAGACAGCCGCCACCCGGCCTAATCGGCCGGGTGGAAGTCCGTATCCATCAGAGCGCTGGCAATGCAAACGATCTCCCTGAACGTATGCTCGGCCGGCAGAAACGGCGCCGTCTTCCGCGTCCCCTCAACCAGATGCCGCACCATCACCCGCTTGGCGTCCGTGTCCGCCAAAGCATGAAAAATCCCCTCCAGCTCCCCCCACGTTATCGAGGGGATCGCCGAGTCGCGGTGTGAAAGCTGCATGAAAATATCCTCTGCGTGAGGCCTATCCCTTCCCCTGTCCACTGCCCGACGGCCATTGGGAGTGATCCCCATTCCGAATGATCCTGAATATTGAACCGCGCCCTCGTCACCAGCGGACGCGGTGAGGGCGCTCGCCAAGCTCGCGACTTCTTTCGGTTCCGCAGCCTTCATTGGAAGGACGTTCCCTCCTCGGCCGTCAAGACAACCTCTCGGCCATGCGGCCGGAGGCGGACCGGCGGGGTTTCCCCGACCTTCGGCTACGCCTGCAGGGCGGGTGATCCCCCTCCCCGCCGGTTCGGTCTGTGACGGCCTCACCTCCCTTTGCGGGCTTCTTTGTCGCCCGCGCTTCGGAAACTCGCGCGGGCGAGTTCCATGGACTTTCCCTGTCTAGGGCTAACCGGAAACGGAGGGGGTGTCCCTGCCGTGGGTGGCTTGAGGGCTCGGCTGCGCCTCAAAAAAAGGAATAGAACCGATGCAAGCCGCTCCTATCGACACCACGAACGCCATCCTGGTCGAGGCGAATGCCCGCTGGCCGCTGGCCAAGACCAAGGTCGCTCCCGAGAACATGCGCGAAGGCGGCCGGAAGGCCGAGGATGATCTGTCGGGCATGTGCGACACCATCGCCAACCCGAAGGTCGGCCTGCTGCAGAACCTGGTCGGCTACGTCGAGGACGACATCTTCTATGTGACGTGTGGCCGTCGCCGGCGGGCGGCGCTGAACCGTCTCAAGAAGGAGAAGCGTCTCCCGGCCGACATTCTGGCGAACGGTGTGCCGGTTACGATCAAGGACAAGGCGGCGGCGCTGGAGGCCAGTCTGGTCGAGAACTCCCAGCGACAGGCACCGACCCCGGCGCAAGAACTGCGGGCATACAAGGGCCTTTCGGACAAGGGGCTGGACGAGCGTCAGATCGCGGCGGTGTGCGGCGTTCCCGAAACGAACGTCATCCGCCTGCTCAAGCTGTCCCGCGTCCCGGCTATCGTCTTCGACGCCTTTGAAAAGGAGGAGGTCGACCTGGACGTTCTCAAGGCGATGACCTTGACCGACGACACTGCGCGACAGGAGGAGGTCTGGACGCTCCTGATGCAGACCAAGAAGTGGGTCGGGGCCTACGATGTTCGGCAGCTGCTGACGGACGGCACGATCGGCGGGGGCGACCGCGATGCTCTGTTCGTCGGCCGCAACGCCTATCTCGCGGCGGGCGGGACGTTCGTCCAGGACCTGTTCAGCAACAACGACAGCGAGGTGTGGACCGACGCGGCTTTGGTTCAGCATCTCAAGCACGAGAAGCTCGCCCGCATCGTGGAGACGGTGCAGGCCGAGGGATGGGCTGCCGTGGAGGTGGCCCCCGACACCCACAGCTTCGCGGGCAATCTGGAACGGGACTATCCCGACATGCTTGATCTGACCGAAGCCGAGGTCGCCCGGCGCGACGAGCTGACGGCGCTCATCGCCGATACGGGCGGTTGCCCCTACGCCAAGGCCGAGGCGAACAGCGAGCGCCACGCCCTCGAGGAGGGTCGACGGGTGTGGTCCGACGAGCACCGCGCGGCGGGCAAGGCGTTCGTGGTCATCAGGCACGGGGGCAAGGTTGAGGTCCTGCGGGGCTACTTCGCTCCCGCGAAGGCGGATGGTGCGGCGTCGGTCACCGACAACGGCAAGGCTGCTCCGCCGCCTTTCGGTCATGCGGGTCACGAGCGGATGACGCGGGTCGCCACGACGGCAGTCCGGAACGCTGTAGCGGTGAACCCGCAGGCGGCCTTCGACGCGGACCTGGCTCACAAGGCATGGGTCCTCCTCCGTCACGAGCGCGGTCATCAGGACTTCGCCATGCCGGCCTACGCCACGGGGTCCGAACCGGCCGAGGGCACCAGTGTGAAGGGTGATCGCGAGTATGAGGAGCTGTTCGGCGTTTGGGACGAGCGGCTTCCCGATGGCTACTCGGAATTCTTCGCCGCCGTCGTTGAGCTGACGATGGAGGAGAAGCTGCAGCTGAACGCCCTGTGCGTCGCCGCCTCCCTGAACGCGGTCTCCAGCCGCCAGGACTTCCACCGCAAGAAGGCGTGGGCCCAGCTGGGCCTGATCGCCGGCCGCGCTGGCGTGGTCATGGCCGAGGCCTGGACCCCGGACGGCGAATTCCTGAAGGGCGCGAAGAAGGCTTCGCTGGTCAAGGCCATTCGGGACATGGACGGGGACGTCGACGCTCATGCCAAGGACAAGGTTGGCGTACTGGTCGAGGTCGTCGGGCGCATGGCGGCTCGCAATCGCTGGGTCCCCGAGCTGCTGGCCAACCTGACCGCCCAAGGTCAGGACGACGAGGCCCGGGGCAGCCGCGCTGCTCTCGCGGCGGCCATGGGAGCGGGCGGCGACGCCTCCAACACCGATGAAGGAAGCGAGGGCTGAGGCCTCGGAGGGGGCTTCTGCCCCCTCCCCCGCCCGGACAATCACCCATGAGCCATCACCTCCCCATCGATGATGCACACCAAGCCATGTTGCTCGTGATCGCGCTGCGCCGCCTGTCCGCCTCGGCCGAGTTCGACGGCCACCCCGCCAAGAAGGCGTCGATCGACGCCTTGGCCGCTCGCGCCCGCCGCATCGCGGCCGGTGATCCGGCCCCCATCAGTTTCGCGGCGATCCTGCCCAAGAACGCCCCCAGCGGCTGTTATCGCCTGCTGCCGATGAGCGGAGATCAACGCTTTGGGATCGGCTACGCCGTCCTCGACCAGGATAGCCCACGCCCGCTTCCCGAACTGGCCGCCCAGCTCGGCCAGCTGGTCGCCCATCCTGTCAGTCCGGCCGAACCGATCCGCCGTCTCGAGGAGCATGGCTTCCGGGTCGTGGCCTCCGAACCTCTGGTTCGCTGACCTTCACCAGTTGCATCGCCCCGGCTCTCTCCGGGGACACCTCAGGGGTCGGCCCAAGGGCCGGCCCTTCTTTTTCGTGCGCTGTTTCTTGCTGATTAAGCCTTCCCGTGTCAGGTTCCCCGCCGTCTAAGTCCCCTCAGACCGCATCCCGGAGCAGCCATGGCAGACGCCATGATCGCCTTCCGGGCGCGGTCATACGCTGCGCCTGTCACCGCCGCCTTGGTCGCGATCACCCAGATCGGCGCGGCCCCCGTCGACCAACCCACGCCCTACGAGCGCCTGGCGCGCGCCGTCATCGCTGACGGCCCCGCGACCGGCCCGCTCTCCGACCCAACGGACATCCTGGACATGCTGTCGGGTGATCCCGTCGCTCGCGCCATTCGCGCCGAGGCCGCTGCCGCGTCCTTACGCCACCTGCCGTCCCGTCCGGCCACGGTGGAGCCTGACCCTTCCGCCGAGTTGGATCCGATCATCGCAGCGAAGGTCGGCTCCGCGCTCACGATCCTCTCCGCCAGCCCCGCCGCCAGCCCGTCTATCGAACGCTTCGACTTCGGCCGCTTCGCCCGCCGACATCGCGCGGCCCGGCCTCCCCGGATTTCTCGCCGTGCTTCCGCGCCGACTGCAGACGTCCAGTCAGCCATCTACGCCGCCGCCCAGCGGACTGGCGCGCCCTACACCTACATGTGGCGGGCCGCGGCCCGGGAATCGAGCTTCGACCCACACGCTGACGCCGCCACGTCGACCGCCTATGGTCTCTATCAGTTCCTGGAGAAGACCTGGCTGCTGACAATGCGCCGGCACGGCCATAAGCATGGGCTCGGCCACTACGCCTCGCTCATCGCCGTCGACGGCCAAGGCGAGCCGCACGTCCGCACAGCCCGCGATCGGGCCGTGATCCTCGCGCTGCGCGCGGATCCGGACATCTCGGCCATGCTCGCCGGTGAGTTCACCCAGGACAACCGTCGTCAGCTGCGCGCCGCGATGGGCCGCGAGCCCCGCGAAGGCGAGCTCTATGCGGCTCATTTCCTCGGCCCAGGCGGCGCAATCCAGTTGCTCGCGGCGGCCCGTCAGACCCCCGCCCGTCCGGCTGCTGGGATGTTCCCGGTGCCGGCGTCCCGCAACCGCAGCATCTTC
Source organism: Brevundimonas sp. ALps5 (assembly GCF_058681645.1). NCBI lineage: Bacteria > Pseudomonadati > Pseudomonadota > Alphaproteobacteria > Caulobacterales > Caulobacteraceae > Brevundimonas > Brevundimonas sp. ALps5. The sequence goes on from NZ_JBZWKD010000002.1 coordinate 17,218, forward strand.
TACCAATCCAATGGCCGCGCCCGTTCAGCAAGCGAGTTGGCCGCTCTTCTGATCCGGAAAGGCGAGCAGGCCTAGCGAGTTGCGTGGCATATTTAGCACCGGAGGTTAGAAGCTTGAGTCTCCGGTGACACACCCGAAAAAAATCGGGAAAAATTGTCCAATTTCAGCTTCCGAGCGGCGGATGTTCAGTTGCCGTTAAGCCCGACGTCCCCCATATTGGGCGTCGAGGAGCCGCTTCGTGTCCGAGAAGAAGTACGCCAACGTCGCTGTTCGCCTGCCCGAGGATACGCGGGTGGCGCTGACTGATGGCTTCCGCAAGAAGCTGACCCACGCCGTCGAAGACATCCTGGTCGCTAAACGCAGCCGCTTCACGGCTGTCCGGCTAGCGTCCGCACCTGACACGTCCACGCGCACCTTCCTCTCGATCAATGCTGATCTGGCTGAAGCTCTGCGTGAGGCTGCTCAGGAGCGCTGCACTTCGGTCGGTGTCCTGGTCTATTCGCTGATCGCCGACAGCACGCCAGCATCGCCCTCGCCGCGTCGTGAGCGGGTGACCCCGCCGCTCGAACTTCGCGCGGCCTGACGGCCAGCCTTCGACAACAAATCCCAATTGTGTCCGCGCGTTAACGCGCGCTTAAGGACAATTGCTCCTCCTGAGGCTGTGTGGCCCACACAGGTGTGTGGCCCACACACTTGTGTGGCGGCTTGACGGGAATCGCTCAGAGCGGTCGGATCGGCGCCATTCACCAGCTGAGTCGGGAGGGAGACCAGAACAAAGAAAAACCGCCGCCCCCAGAGGGAACGGCGGGTTTGCACAAGGGCAAAGCCACTAGGCGCAAAGCCAGGGCGAAGTCAAAAATCTCAACAGCCCTTATGCAGCCCCTCCCCTAACCTCGTCAACTAAAAAACGCTCTCCAGGGCGCCGGCGGAGCTTTGCCTGAAATCCCTCCCTTAACGGGGAGACGACAGATGCTCACGCATCACCAGGTCCGCGCAGGTGCGCAGGGCCTTCGACCAGTCACGCCTGCACTTAGGCAGGCCGAGGAACACGCCAGACGCTGGCGCGGGCTGCCCCCGGAGGGCAGCAAGAAGCGGCTCCTGCAGCTGCTTGAGGACATCCCGGCCGACCGGCTCGGCGTGAGCGACGCCGCGCGCGGATTGCTGCACTGGATGGTCAAGGCCCAGCCGCCGGGATGTTTCCGCTCCGAAGCGGATCTCGCCGATGCAGATCCGGCGCGCGCTGGCCTAGCCCTCATCAGCACCTGGTCCGACGCCTACCTGGCCGCCAGAATGAACGTTCACCAGCGCTCTTTGGCTCGCTGGCGTCACGAGCTGGCCACCGCGGGCTGGGTCTGTTTCCGCGACAGCCCTGATCGCCGTCGCTACCGCGTTGGGCCCGCCGACGCCCCTGAGGAGGCTTTCGGCGTCGACCTTCGCCCCCTCGTGGCCCGGTTCGCTGACCTGACGAAACTCAGGGCCGAGGCCCGCGACCAGGTGCGTGAACTTCTCGCTGTACGCAAGACGTTGAGCTGCCGGCGCAACCGCATCCGTGTACTCGCCGCATTGGTCGTTACGGACGAAAGCCTCGACTTCATCGACATCGCCCTGAAGGCCGTCGCCGGCGGGATTCGCGTCAAGGACATCGACCTAGCCCGGCTGACGCTGGCGCAGGCGGATGAGGCCGTGGCGAGGCTGGAAAGCCTCGTGGACACAGGCGGTTACTTCACGACGCCGCTGACAGAAGAGTCAGGCGCGCCTGACGAAACCGGCGCCCAATTCCACCCTACTCATCCGATCCAGATATCTAAGCAAAGAGATGAGATCGAGGACGAGGGGGGGTACGCTTCGCGCGCCCTCCCCTCCCCCATCGAGGATGAGGACGAGGAAGTGTTGTGGCAGGCCGACGACCTGGACGAACCGGAAGGGCCGGTGATCGACGTGGCGCCGCAGGCTCGCCGAATGGCGACGTCGTCTCCGTCCCGTGTGACCTGTCCGACGTCCCAGGCAGTCCTGAAGGCCCTTCCGGCCCTTCTAGCGGCCCGTGGGCTCGGTTTCAGCAGTCATCCGGCCTTCCCGACCGCCGAGAGCCTCGCGGTCGCCTACGGGCAATCCGCCGCAAATCGCATTGGATTGCGTCACCAAGCCATCCGACAGGCCAGTTATCGCGTCTCGCCCCTGCCCTTCGCGGTCGCGGCGCTCCTTTCGGAGTTCACACCGGGTGTTCGGGACCGCAAGTCCTATCTCTTGGGGCTGCTCGACCGGATGACCGATGACCGGATCAAGGTCGATTTATGGGCCAGCTGGCAGCGGCTGGTGCGCGAGAACGCCGACAAGTCGGATCAACCGTCGCTGTTCACCGGACGGCAATCACCGGAGCACTAGGCTACCTGCGGACGAGGAGCCATGCCGCATTATCCGATAGCCAGCTCAGCCGACGAAGCCGCCCTGTCCTGCGGTCCCTTCTATGGTTCCTTGGCGGAGGCCCAGCGCCGCGCCGGCGGACTTCGCCTGGCGCTCGTCCAAGAGCGCGCGACCGGCTGTTTTCCGGATCGCTTTGCGGCCGAGTCAGCCTATCGTACTGCCTTAGCTTCTGGACGCGCCTCGCTCCTGGAACTGACCGCCGGCTGGGCGGTCCATTTCGACTTCTGGCGGGCCCTCCCCTCCCCGCCGGTGGATGCATCCTGATCCGGGTCTAGACCGTCTAGACCTCCTAGACCGTCTAGCCGCGCTATATCCCCTAGCTACTCTAGTCGGGCCGGTTCTGCCGGACGCGCCGCTTTCACTAGACACGCCGGTCTGTCCGGCTGTACCGTTTGCTCCGGTCGCTCCGGTTTGTCCGTCGCGGCTCGACTGTCCGGTTCGTCCGGTTAGTCCGTATTAACCGTCGTGTCCGTATTGTCCGGGGTGCCCGGTCATTCCGGCGGGACTAGGGGAGGGGCCATGCCCAACATCACTTTCGCCAACACCAAGGGCGGCAGCGGCAAGACGACCGCGACTCTGGCGCTGGCCTCGGAATTGGTCGCCGCAGGCGCGCGAGTTGCTCTTGTAGAGGGCGACCCCAACCGGCCTCTGGCGACTTGGGCTGAAGGACGCGGCGCGCCTGTCATCGACACGCCCAAGCTCCGGATCCGCGACGCTGCCGCTGCTGGTGCGATCCTGCGAGAGGCGGTCAAGGACCAGAACCTCGTGGTCATCACGACGGACAACGACGACGAGACGGTTCTGGACTGGCTCGAGGCCGCCGAGGGCTGGGCGACCTTCGTCCTTTCTGATCCGGAGGGCTCGCCCAATCAGTGGATGAACCTGGTCATCTCCCAGGCCGACATGGTCATCGTGCCGTTCGCGCCAACGACGCTCGACGCACTGCAGGTCACCCGCACGCTTCGTCAGATCAAGCAAACCGAGCGGATGGCGGGCAAGACCATCCCTCACAAGGTCCTGCTGACCCGGTGTAACCCCGGCGCGGTCATGACACGGGACGAGCGCGATATTCGCGCGTTGCTGGCCAAGAATAATATCGACCTCATGGGGGTCACGCTCGCCGACCGCCCGGCGTTCAGGGGCATGTTCAAACATGACGCGCTGCTCAGCGAACTCACTGACGTCGAGACCGGCGGCCTGAACCACGCCCGGGCGAACGCCGCCGCCTACGTAGAGGAGGTCATCGACTTCCTTCGCAGCATCGAGAAGAAGGACGCCGCTTGATGGCCCGCACCGATCCATTCGCCGGCGTGAATCAGGCTGATGCCCCACCTGCGGAGGCCCCGGGCCGCAAGACGATCGACCTGTCGGACTTTGGCCCCAAGACCGCGCCCGCCATCGACCGCGGCGCTGCAGACGCCGCGCGCAGGGCAGGGGAGGAGAGCGGCTTCGCCAGCCGGGCCCGGTCCACGCCAACCAAAGCCACGACGCCCAAGGCCGGACGTAGTCGGCTTTCCGACATTGTCGGCCGCCCCGCTGTCATCGAGGGCGAGAAGGCTCAGGTGAATATCCTCGCGCCGGCCGACGTGTGCCTCCGCTTCAAGGATCTGCAGCGCCAGCGCGGAGAGGCCGCATGGCAGACTCTCGCAGCCGCCCTCGACGCCCTGGAGGCCAATGATGTCTGACCTCGCTCCGCTGTCGGTCGGTCAGACGGTTCTGCACCACACGCAACGCTGGACCGCCGATGGCTGGCAGCCCTTGGTGGAGCGCCTCAAAGTCGTGAGGCCGTTGATCGAGAACGATCCCACCTACGCCGGCCACATCGAACTCGCTGCAGACCGATACTCCCAGAGCGTTTTCGTCACCCGCGACGCGATCCAGACGCTAGGCGAAGCGGGGGAAGCAGTGACTGACTGGACGGCTGACGATTGGGGGCGCCTCGCCACGGCGGCGGCGATGTTCATCGGCGTCGACAACGGCCCCGAGTGGGATGCCGTCTCCGAAAGGGTCCAGGCTCAGGTTGATGCTGGCCTTCTCAGCCTCATCCGGAAGGGGCCGCCCCGCCTGTTCCGGGCCACCGACCTCGGTCGAGCGGCCCTTCTGCAGCAACGCCGGGCCCCGACGGGGCAGGGATGAGCCGACGATTCTTCATCCCGGACCCGCCGTTCGCGGTCGGGCTCCGTGTTCCGTCAGGATCACGGAGGAGGGGCGGGCGGCTCTCGCTCGCTCCTCCGTAGCGGCTTAATCTCGACACCGGGGCCGGATTCCGGCCCGTGGAGTGCCATCGCGCACATTTCCGATGTGCTGGGACCTATTGGGCTCCCAGACGCCTCAGGGCGCTGTCACACGTCCGGCCGGTTTCACGGCCGAGACGGTCGTTCACGCTATCACCGCCCCGGCGATAGGACGCCGGGCGGGTGAAGGCCCCGGCCCAAAGACCGAGGTTCCGCTCGCAGGCCCTCATGCCGACGCTGCGGTACTGCGATGTGTAGTAGGGAACTGCCAGGCCGCGGCTCACCAGCCAGTCGCCGAGATCCGTTCCGGCATACTCGCACTGCACGATCGCCCGCCCGGCCTGCTGGGCCAGGCGGCCGGGGTCCCAATCCCGGTACACGCAACGCACCCGTCCGCGCCCGATCATGTCCTTCAGCGCACTCGCGACGTGCTGACCGCAGCGATAAGGGCGGCTCTGCAGCATGCAGAGCTGGCTGAGCTCGGGCGCGTCCACACCCTCGAGCCGCAGCCGGTCCTGCCCGATCATCAGGGTGTCGCCGTCCACGACGCGAACCCGTCCCTCATAGACGGCCCGGCGTTCCGTCGCCGAAACGCCGGACGCGACCAGGAAGTTGATGATCGCGCCGACGACGACAACCCACATCACGCCGGCGCAGACGGTGGCGACCACGGCCAGGGCGGAACGGAGTTTCATCATGGTTCAGCTCTCTCGGCCGAGGCGGCCGGGGCAGGGGAGGGGAGTTGCGGCCTCGCCGGCGAGATCAGGGCGAGAGCCATGACGCCGACCATATAGATCGTCGCCGCAAGCCACAGGCCGCGACGACGGTTCCGGGCAGCTGCAGAAGGCTTGCGGCCTTCCAGCAGGTCATGGATCCAGCTGAGGTAACCCAGCACGGCCGCCGAACAGAACGACAGCATCGCCAAGGTCAGAACGGTCGACATGCCGAGCAGCGGCGGCACGATCGCCGCGGCGCCCGCGAGCATCCCGATCTTGAGCAACAAACGGGATGTCCGCTGGATCGCCCCGTCATGACCGACCATCGCGCGCCTGAAGCGCGCAGGGATCTTGTCCCGCCAGGACGGCGCCGGGGCGGAACCGCCGTCTCTCGGGCCCCAAGGCCCTTGCTCGACGGCGGGCCGGTTCTTCCTCAGACGCATCACAGCTGCACGACCTCGATCAGCTCGGGGCGCGGCTTCGCCGCCAATAGGATCTCGGCCTTCGTCGGGGGCGCCATCGGATCACGGGGGTTACGCTCTCCGATCGCGTCCACCAGCATGTCGCGGAACTTGGCCGATCCCCACTTCAGCTGGCCGCCGGCGGCGACGGCCAGGATCGCATCCGAAACGCCGAGCTTGCCGGCGATCTCCAGACGCTCCTCGCGCGTGAGTAGCTCCACCAGCTGCGGCACCGGCGGGCTCATCACCGTGGCTGGATGCGCGACGCCGGGCTGGGTCGTCCCCTCACGGAGCACTCTGAGGCCCACTTCGCCGGGGACCTCGCCCTTCAGCAGCCGCGCACCCATCAGGCTCGTGACCACCCAAGTCTCATGAAGGTGCTTCACGGACTCGCGGGTCGCCCGGAGAACGCGCCCCATCGGTCGGTCCTCCTCCCACGTGAGGAATCCCGCCAGCCGACCCGTTTCCACGGCCGTCAGCGCGACAACGCTCCCGTCCGGCAAACTCATGTCGCGCACGAGCCGCGCACCAGGTCGTTCCCGCGCGATGAAAGCCGCCAGGATGTCGATGTCGTTCATGACTCTACTCGCTCTACTGCCGTCCGGGGCGACAGGGCCCGGAAGGTCTTCAGGTGATCCAATCGCGGGCGTCCCCGCAGCTCGCGCACCTTTCCGTCAGCGCAGACCTCGTGAACCCGGAGCCACCCCAAGGGCCCTTGGCTGACGATCGCGCGACCGGTGAATCCCAGCACCATCGAGCCGGGACGCAGCTGCCAGAGGACGCCCGCGTCCCCCGCGCCGGGCTCGCTTTCCGGGCGGAGGAAGTCGTCAGGGCTGAAGCCGGCCTCGGCCAGGACTTCGCCCCAGAAGTAAAACAGCACATGGCCGCGCTCGAGGAGCGTCCCGCGCTCCTCCGGAGTCGCGTTGGCCGGACGCCCGAAGGCCAGATCCGCGAGAGCGTCCCAATACGGACGCATCAGCGGCGACGGGGCGGCGAGAGGCACAGCCGTCATCAATCACACTCCCAATGTTGCAGATCTCGCGCCGGGCGACCCCGGCCGGAACGTCCCTCGAGGCGAACGGCGTGGCGCGGCCGCCGCAACGGCAAGCCGTCCTCCGCTCCGCTTCGGCCCTGTGGGTGCAGCCGCCGCTCGGACCCCGCCGGGGTGGCCTCGGGACGACCGGGGATCGGCCCCGGTTCAGCGGAGGATCCGACATGAGCGAGCGAAAGCGACCCGAAGCCCGCATCACCGACGCCATCATCGAGCAGCTCGAGAAGGGTGTTCGCCCCTGGGAGCAGCCCTGGGACAGCTCGGGAGCCGCCGTTTCCATGCCCCTGCGGATTACCGGCGAGCCCTATCGCGGCGTCAATGTCGTCATGCTCTGGATGCGCGCAGCGGCCGAAGGCTGGGCAGGCCGTCATTGGATGACCTACCGTCAAGCCCTCGCCTTGGGCGGCCAGGTCCGCGCCGGCGAGGTTTCCACCCTCGTGGTCCACTACGGCCAGTCCGGCGGCGACGTCGGCGACGACGGCGAGGAGACGCGGACCTTCCGCTACATGAAGGGCTATCCGGTATTCAACGTGGCTCAGATCGACGGTCTGGACGCGGCCTTCTACCCGGCCCCGATCGAGCGCCCCGTCTACGACGTCCAATGGAACGCCGACCTCGAGGACTTCCTGACCGCCTCCGGCGCCGACATCAGTTGGGCCGGCGAGCGCGCCTACTACGCCCCGGGCCCGGACCACATCCGCATGCCCGATCGCGCACGCTTCCGCGACGCCGAGCAGGCCTATGCGACCGCCCACCACGAACTCATCCATTGGACCGGGGCGAAACACCGTCTGGATCGGACGTTCGGCACCCGCTTCGGCGATACCGCCTACGCCCGCGAGGAGCTTGTCGCCGAGCTGGGCGCCGCCTTCCTCGGCGCACACACGGGCCTGCGGCCCGACCACATCGAGGACCACTCGGCCTATATCGACAACTGGCTGAAGACGCTCCGCAAGGACAGCGGAGCCATACTGAAGGCGGCCGCGCAGGCGCAGGCGGCGTGCGACTTCGTGCTGGCGGCGGTTGAGCGGGGCCGTCTGGCCAAGGCCGCCTGACGCCTTACGGCGGGCGGGGGCGGTCAAGCCGCCTCCTCCCGCGTGAACAGCCATCCGTTCACTCGCAGGCGGTCACCGGTCACCAAACAGGTGGCGTCGAACCGATCATCCAGATCTGCGCCGGGCGCATAAGCCAGATCGAGGTCATGCTCGGCCGAACTGAAGCTGGCGCGCTCGCCGTGCCCGCGCTCTGCCGCCAGTTTCTCTGGCGAGCGCGCGGGGTTCACCGCGGGAAGGGTCTCCAGGGCGGCGCCGTTCACAGCGCCGCCCCTTCAACCGTCTCGCGCCTGCTCGGGGGGAGAGGCGTGGGCGCGAGGCGAGGTGCGCCGGCGGCGAGCGGGGAGATCCGCTCGGCCGGCTTGAGTTCCAGGCTGACCGGCTCGCCGGCGAACAGCTTCATCAGCTCTTCGCCGGAAATGATCCGGACGACGCCGCATTGACGCTTCAGCTGGCGCAGGGCTTCGGGGGTTCGTCCCGTATGGACGAACAGTCCCTTCGCCCCGCGCTGCTGGCAGATCGCGTCGAACGCCCAGACGTGTTCCTGTTTGATGTGGCCCGTGTAGCGCTTGGCCTGAATCAGCCACAGAGCGCCGTGCAGGCGAAACTGCCCGTCGATCCCGCCGTCGCCCGAGTAGGAATTGTTGCGCGTTATGTCGAGCTTGCGACGCTCGAGCTCCGACAGGATCATGTCCTCGAAGCGGTACGGATCGACCTTGCGAAGCCAGGAGAACACGCGGCCCGGGTTGGCGATCGGGCCGATCTCGCGAATGCGCTTCAGATCCGCCCAGGAACGCTTCTGGTTCCAGGCATGGCGCTTCTCGGCCCGCGTCTTGCGCGTCAGCTTGAAGATCAGACGCAGGACCACGATCACGCCCAGCAGGGCGAGGACAGGCCAGATGTAGGTCCACAGCACCGCGACGTGCGGCGCAAAGGGATCGTTCGGTTGCATTCGCCACCTGTGCTGGAGGGACAGCACGGGGGGCATCGGTCTGACTGCTGCGTCAGCGTCACCGTCGCATGGGTTTCTTGCGAAGTCACTACCGAAGGTGGAGGCGCGTCGAACCGATCCGGTCCAGTAAGAACCGTCGAAAAAGACGTCATTTCAGCCAGGATTCCGGCCCTGAACGATAAATAGATTCAGGAAAGGAGGTGATTAAATGACGCCATTTGAGTTTATCAGTTTAGTTCTCGTGTTAGTTCAGATCAGTATTTCGATGCGTAAGAACGACCAGGCCTAAAGCCTAAGAGGAAAGGGGAGATTGGGCGTCTCCCCGACCCCTCCGGGTCCGGGGCCGGGCTCTATTCGTCGCTGACGCTCCTCACCGAACCTCGCCTGCAGCGAGTTTCGTCCCATCCGGGTGACGATCCCTGACGCAAGAGGCTGGACGCGACGGTGTCCGGCATTCAAAAATCAGCAAATGCTCAGCGATCCCGAAGATCCCGGCTTACGACAGACAGCCAAGAACCTCGTCGAGGTTTGTTTCCGCAACTCTTGCCTCGAAGACCTTCATGCTGGCACCACCCCGGCAAGCATGACCGGTGACTATACCGACGTCGTCGTTAAAACGCCCTACGGCGACATCCCCTGGAACACCCTGTCACGGCTGTCTGATGACGAGATGCGACGCCTCATGATTGAGGTCGTTGACCGGGTCTACACGTTCCTCGTTTTCAACGAGCAACTGAACTACGGGTTAGCTTGCGGCGCTTGGCAGCAACCGAAGCTGCATCCGGGCCTGATGGCATCAGTCGCCCGTCGCATGACGCCGCCAACAACGACATAACGGCGGCCGGGCTGCCGACCTCGCTAGTCCGGCGTCTCACCGATCAGCAAGCCCTCGGCGGCTAGACGGTCTAGACCATCTAGACCACTGCACCGAGCCCTCACACGGGGTCAGCTGGACAGGGCCGTGATCTTCATGTGACGCTCGCCGAAACGGAGCCCCCGCATGCGCCAGATCTCGCCCATTATCCCGACGTCGATCGCCGCCTCAGTGATCGGCCTGCTGGCCTCTCTTCTCATAGGCCTCACACCGGTCGTTCACCGGGGCCTACCGCTAGCCCTCTACGCGGCCGGCCTCATGATCACCCTGATCGGTGTCGGCATCATCATCGACCGTCGCCAGCGGTTGCCGGTCCCGGTTATCGCCCAAGACTAACCGCCTGCATCACGACCACCAGCTCCTCGCAGCGTCTGACCAGATCCTCCACGGCATCGACGCAGTCCGCCAAGTCCGGGCGGCCGCTTTGGCGCGCGAGCTGATCCAAGGCATGGTGCGCGTACGATGGGCTCAAAGCCGCTATGAGGGTCGTCACCTGGTCGCTTTGCGGCTCTAGCCCCACTCGCCGCGCCGCTTCAAGACCGCGCTGAAGGTCGTGTCGGACCTCGCGCCGGTTCTCTTCATCCGTCCGGCCCGCTGCGATCAGGAGTGCTTTCAACGCCAGCTCGGCCGCACAGCACAGCATCTGCACCCGGCTGGCCCACGCATCTGGGCCTGGCCTATCCGCTCCCGCCCTTAGGAAGCCTCGCGCATTCTTGAGAAACACGGGCACCAGGTGCGCGTCCGGCGACAGCTCGGCCATGTCGGTTCCTTGCCTGACCAGCTCAACCCGGCCGATGCTACGCTACAACGTCCCGACGTGGACTCGCCAGCTTCCACGACCTACCGTTGTTCGCCTGTCCGGCGAGTCGGGGGACTTATGGCGTATCTGGTCGAATTCCACATGGGTCCGGAGCCCGCTCATCCTGAGTGGACCCACTTCGCCACGCGCGCGGATCTCTCGCCGCCACCGATCGGGACGCCTTGCAGCGTCAATACCGACAGGCCGCTGCGCGGCCTCGAAGAAGGGGAACCTGTTACGGGTTATGTCGAGCGACTTGAATACCTGGAGCAGGCCGGGTCGCACATCTACCGGGTGATGCTCAGCCCTGGACCGCGATAATCGTCTCCGCGATTAGCGGCCGCCGCGAACATCAGGGACGACCCTCTCCAAACCCGCGCTTTCCCAGGATCTGCAGACCAGGCGGTCGCTTTCTGTCCGGGGCCGTATACGCACACCGAACGTGCCCAACGGCGCGACAATCGCTCCGTGCGACAGCTGGTCGGCAATCTCCGCGGCCGCTTCCGGGTCTCGAGGCATCCACCACTCTTCGTCTTCGTTCACGCTATGCTTCCTTGGCGACGCACACGGCGGTCTTTCCTTCTTCGCACCATCTCGAACATCACTCCCCCCGACAGGCAAGCCTTCCGCGTCGAGGCCGGTTGGGCTCCAGTCAACCGGCCCCTGCGCAAAAGGGGGGAAGCCCCCCTCTCTCTAGTGGACGACCTCCACCACGCTCAGCACGCGGTGGAAGGGCAGGAACACCCGCTGCGGGGTCGGGGTAGCCATCCATTCCTGCCAAGCCTCGATCTGAGCCTTGCGGCTCAGGGCCGCCCACTCCGACGCCCGGGCCTGGACCTCGGCCGCCAGCTGGCTGACCACCACCTGACGACGGTTCAGTTGGGCTTGATTCAGAACTTGTTGCATCTTGGAGCCTCCTAAGAAGCCGCCCCAAACGGGCGGCGATGGAGCACTCGGGGCACGGGTGGGCGCCCGGTAGTCACCGGAGATCGCGGCACGCGATCGGAGGGGAACGGCGCAGCCGTTGACTTCCGGGCTCCCGTGACACGATGCGAAGACGACGCGCGTGGGGCCTGTGGCCGCGACTAGCGGCCACCCGATCCGGGGAGCGCTCCGCGCGCGACCCGGGACAGGTGGTTGGTTCATCCGCGGGACCGTCCGTGGTCGCCCAAAGGGCGGCCCAGCTCCCCTCTCTCCGACGCTCCTCGCCGGGCCCCTTGCTTCGCGTCCGCCATCCCACAGCGTTGGCCTGGCCGGGACTGTGTCGAACGAGCCGTGGCCGGCCGGTCTCCATCTTAAGCCGCCTCCTCGTTGAGGGACCGCCGATTTCCTCGGAGGACCTGCACCCGACGCAGCGGTCGCGCGAAGGCAGACCAGCGCAAACCACGGTGGAGCGTAGGGCAAGGATGTCGGGTGTGCGGCTGACGGGTGTCGTTGAGGCCGTTGGACGTCATCTCTTGACCGTCCTGGTCTCCCGTTGGCTCGGCACATCACAGGACTACCGCGATTGATCACTCTCAACCTGCGGCGGGTCGGGTTCGCCTCGAAGCCTTCCCTTCGGCGAGCCTGTTTTGCGGACCCTCCGGCCTTCCGCGCTGCGCTTGTGCAGGCCGGTTTCCACCAGGCTCGGGCTTCGGTCGCCCCCTAGTCCCCGCCGCTGACGGTCTCGTGATCGCGGCAAGTCCGCGAGCCGGTCCGGGAAGTCCCGGCCGGTAGCAAAGAGAGAGAGACGTCATGTTCAACCAAGTCACCCTGGTCGGCCGCACTGGCAGCGACATCGAGGTCCGCACCACCAACGCGGGCAAGCGCATCGGCAACTTCTCGATCGCGACCGAAGAGCGCTCCGGCGGCAACACCTACACCGAATGGCACCGGGTCGCCGTCTACAACGAGGGCCTGATCAAGCTGATGGAGCGCCACGTCGGCAAGGGCTCGCAGATCCTGATCACCGGCCAGATCCGGAACAACGAGTGGGAAAAGGACGGCGTGAAGCAGCGCAGCTACGAGATCGCGATGAGCGGCAACGCCGAGCTGAAGTTCCTCGACACCAAGAAGCCGGCCAACGCGCCCGACACCGAAGCCGAACCTGGCTCCGAGGGCTGACGCCCAGGGCCCCCCGGGAAACCGGGGGGCCTTCGTCATTTGCGAGACCACAGGCCACGGAGGTTCAGATGCCCGTACTCGATATGTCCAACACGCCGCCCTGGAGCGGCGGCACCGCCGTCGATGATTTCGACGGGCCGTGCATCATCATCTACCGGCCCCACGGCAAGCTGGCGCTCGAGACCGAATACGTCGGTCCCTTCCCGGATTTCCACGAGGCATACGAGGCGATGGGCAAGATGCCGGCGCTCGGCCCCCAGCTGGCCGACGGCCTGCCGGGTGTGAAGTGGATCGCACCGTTGAGAGCCCCACGATGAGCGACCGCCGCCCGGAGGGCGACAATGGCCCTTGGTTCAGGAATCACTATGAATGCCCATGCGGCACCGAATGGAGCGACGAATGGTCTTGCACTTGCGACGACGACTGTCCGGACTGCGGGACCACCTGCAGCCCCTCCGAGAGCGAGGAGAGCGACTGAGCGAAAATATCCGCTCGACCTTCCGTCGACGTGCGCAAGCGGCGATCTCGCCGCCTGCACTTCACCCGGAGGTGACCAAGGAGCGGATAAAAACGCGCGTCGGATTGTTGAACGCCATAGCTCTCGGCCTGCTGGCTGGCGGCGTCATCAACCCCTCGCTGGCCTTCAGCGCCGCGGTGGATCTCCGGACCCGATTAGTGGCCGCGTGCATCGCCGCGATCCTGGTCATGGCAGGCCAGCGCTATTTGCGCTATATTCCCGACACGACCAGTCCGAAGGAGACTGACCTTGTTTGATGAACTCTCGCCCCTGGTCCTGTTGGCCTTCTTCGGGACCCTCGCCGTCGGCGCAGTTCTATCGAAGCTGATAGAGCGCCCACGGCGCCATCAGCACGATCGGATTCATCCGGCCGAATAGCCTATCCAAGGCTACGACCTCTCCAGGCCCCGCCGGTCTCCGGCGGGGCCTTTGCTTTGTCGTCGACGGCGGCCTTCGTCCGCGCGAAGCGCGGTCGCTCCGAATCTGCGGCCGCGACCTAGTCGCCAAGGCTTGCGAACGGCTACGGTCTGGACATGCCCGACCTCCCGGGCATCGAGCCGCGCATCACTCCCCCCCGACAGCGCGGCTCCGAGGGTCCCGGCGGCTTCTTCGCTGCCGCCGGGGCCTTTGTTCGTTCAGCACAGGCAGAGGGCAGGGGAGGGGCCTGCGGTTCTGTCTCATCCTATCGTGAGGGCTCCGCCGGTTATCCCGTCAACGGCTGCGCCGTTCCCCTGGGCGGCAGGGCCGCCTGCGGTGACGGGCCGGCACCTCACGTCCGGAGGATCCATCACCGCCCGTCCCGGGCGGGTACATGGAGGATCCAATGCACGTTCAATCCGCCGAGATCGGCTATCACCACACCGACGTCGCCGCCTTGCTCGCGGACGATGATCTCGAGCTTGATCAGATCCCCGCGAAGCGGGGTCGCTCAAAATCGCCGTCCACGGTCGAAACCCGAGAAGCCGCGTCGGCCCGGGTGGCGAAGACACTACCGGCTGACGACGCCGCCCGCGTGGCTGTCGCCCGAGCCGCCATCGAGGCGGCGCACCAGGCGATCCTCGGAGAAGACGAGGCCGCCTTCGATGCCGCTGTTCGCCAGTACGACGGCGTCATCTACGCGCTCAATGGCTTCACCTTATCCTCGAGCGAGACAGACGAGGGCGCGGCTACGCGGCTGCGCAAGGCGCTTGCCGCTGCGCCGGGCACTGTCCCCCTGTGGGGTCAGGCCGGAGAGTTCCTGCTCGACCACGCGGGCGTGCGCGCGATCGTGCAGATGAACGGCGGCTTCGGCATGTGGGGCTATTGCTCCCTGCGGGCGGCATCCGCCGGCGGCGTTTTCGTCTCCGACACCGGCTTCCTCTCCCTCATGGGCAAGCAGCCGGTCCTCACCTGCACCGTCGAAGAGGCCGCGCGCCTCTGGCTTGAGGCCGAGATCGAAAATCGGGGCCGGGTCACCATCAGCGCCCAATTCCGGGATCGCGACTACCAGGCCCTCTACCCGTGGCTCGACCAAGAGGCCGAAGCCACGTCGGCGCCAGTCTATCGGGAGGCCTCGGGGCAGATGGCGTTCGGCTTCTAATCCCTTCCTACGCTGCGTCCTGTCCCATCCTGAGCGGGCGCCCACCCTCCCGGCCAAGGGACGCTTCGCTCTCCGCCCTTGGCCGCTTCGGGAGCCCGCTCCTGCCGGTCCCGGCCGCCACTTCGGGCGGCGAACACGGGAGACCGCAATGTCCGCCATGCAATCGGCCCTGCCGGGCCTGTTCTCGCCTTCGGCTCAAGTCAGCCACATCAGCGGCATGGAGCCGATCGCCGCCATCAAGCTGGTCGCCTCGGTTCTGCTCAGCGCCCTGCAGCACTGCGCCTGTGATCCGGCCCCCGGGTCGGTAGACCGCAAGGTCAGCGAGGATCCGCGTTACCGCGTCGCCGTCAGCCAGGCTGTCACGCTTTCCATCTGGCTGGATGATCGCGCCGCCAAGGCGGCGTTGGATCGGAACGCCTTCCTCACCCATCACCTGCGACTGCGGGGCAAGGCTGGCCTTCCCGGCCTGCTGGCGCAGGCCGCCCTGGTGCTCGGCCAAGCCGTGCAGGCGGCCAATGATCCAGAGCTTCCGACCCGTGCGCTGGATCTCATCGAGCAAGCGATTATCGGCCACGCCATGCGCCACGGACTCGACCCCCGCGCAGCCCGGGCCGAAGCCCAGCTGCGCATGCTCAACGCCGCGAACGCCGCGCGCCGGGCCTAGCCCGGCGCGCCTGTGGCCCGACACTGGCGGGTAACCTGTCTTGTCGCACATTGTCGCTGCGCTCCGTGCGACATGCGACAGGTCCCCATGATCGGCTATGCCCGTTCCGTTTCAGCTCCGGTCAGTCTGGAGCGCCAGGCCGCCGCTCTGCGGCGAGCCGGCTGCTCGACTGTCCACAGTGACGACGCTTCCAGCGGCCGCGTGCTTCGCCGCGGCCTGGAAGCCGCCTTGGCCGACATCGGCCCGGGCGACGCCTTGTGCGTCGTCTCCCTTGATCGCCTCGCCCGCTCCTCGCGCGACCTGTTCGCCTATGCCGCTGGCCTGAGCCAGCGTCAGGCGCACCTGGTCTCCCTCGCCGAGGAAATCGACACCCGCCGGGACAACGGCATGTTCTTCGGCGTCTGCGCCATGCTCGATCGCCTGCACGACGCCGGCGACGTCGACCGCCGGGCCGTGTCGGCCGCGCGTGAAGCGCGCGGGCCCGGCCCGGAACCGCGCCTGACGGATGCTGTCTGGTCTGGCCTTGCCCCGCGCATCGCCAGCGGCGAGCTGTCGGCCGCCAGGGCGGCGAAGCTCGCCGGCGTGCATCGGGCGACGGTCTATCGTCGCCTGGGCAGCAGCTCCGCCTAGCGCCAGCCCGGCACATCCAGGCCCCGATCGAAATAGTGCTGGAGGAGCCAGCGACCGTCCTCCTGCAGGTCCGCCGGCAAGATCTTGGCGGCTTCACCGACCAGTTGCCGGATCTCCTTGTCCGTGCCGACCCCATGGCGCCGCAGAAGCTGGATTCCCGCGATGGCCACCTGCAGGGCAAGCTGCCCGCCCAAGGCGCCATTGATGCGGTCCGCGCGCCATGCCGCGTCCAGGAAGTCCACCTGACCTTGGTCCGCCTCAGTCATGTGGATCGGCCAGACGGTCGGCCGCTTGGCCTGATAGGTCAGACGCCCTTGGCATCCCTCCTGCTGGCAAGGCGGATGCTTGTTCCAAAAGGTGTAGAGCGGGCCACGGTTGGTCTCGACCACGTCGAGGTCCAGCGTCGTGTTCTGCCCGCAGGTCCCGCAGTGGGCCACCACCTCGACATCGCCGGCGGCCTTCAGCGCGCCGACGGTCGCTGTGTGCGAGAAGATCATGCTCGGCCGTTTCTGGCGCAGCCCCATGTCAGTACCAGAGCGCCAGCACTTCCCGGTTCGCTGGCCCTTCCTGCCAGTCGCTCCGCTTGGTCAGGGCGACGTCGGCCTGACGCGAGCCGCAGACGCAGCGGAATCGGTTTGACGGGCCTTCGGCCGGCCAGTCCCTCCGGCTCGTGAACACACGCCGGGGATCCACGATCGCCGCATGCCTACAGTTGGGGCTCATGCACCGGACGATGAGAGCTGGGCCGCGCCCGCCCACGACGGGCAAATCCTCTCGCGCTCGCAACCTTCCGCTCCCTGGACCCGACGTCCCTTCGGCTGCTCTACGCTTCCCGGACCCCGAACAGAAGCAAAATCGTTCCGTGTTTGTTCCCATCTTGTTGACGGCTTGGCACATGCCGCCTCGGAGGTCTCGCCCTGAAGGGTTCGCATGTTGCGGGCCGCCGCGATCAATCACGCCCAAGAGGGGCGGGGTCGCCAGCCGCTCAACGGCTTCGCCGTCCTCCACTTCGTTTCGGCCCTGCGGGTGCGCGTCCGGCTTCTCCCCGCCTGAGGAGGGGCGTGATCGCGGGTGAGCCCGCGGCCAGCTGGATCCCCTGGCTGGAAGATGGAGACCTCAGATGAGCCGCCCCGACCTGTCGATCGTCACCCAGCAGCTGAAAGCCCAACGGGACCGAATCTTCGCCGCCTTCGCCGGCCTGACGGATGCCCAACAGCGCAGCGAGCGTGCCAGCTACGAGCAGGCCAAGTCCGCCGGCGAGGCCGTCTTCCATCCCTTCCACCTGTGCCTGGCCTGAGAGGGGCGCATGACCCCCGAAATCTTGTTCAACTGCTGTACCCGGCTCCAGGAGCCCGACTGGACGCAGTTCAAAGCGATCCACATCAGCGGATGCATCGACGGCGGCGAGTACATCGAAGCCGGGCAGCCCGCAGCATCGGCCGAATTCTTCGGAATCTACGGCATCCACCACAGCGGTGAGGCCGAGGCCATCACCGACACCACGGCCGGTGCGGACCTCGCTGAAGCCGAAGTCATCGCCGCCGCCCTTTCCGCCCGATCGGACCTTCCGGTCGAGCTTCACCCGGCGCTGAAGGAACCCTCCGCATGAGCATCGTCACCTTTCTGCAGCGCCTCGCCACCATGCAGACCGGCGAGGAGCTCGGCGGTCATATGTCCGGCGCGGATGCCGTCGACGCCCTAAGCTACGCGATCGAGGAAGCGCGGCGGCTCATTGCGACCGAACCGCGCCAGGCGCTCACAGCCGATGGCCTGAATGTGCTGGCCACCTGTCGGGGCCTGCTGGATGAGGCGCTCCTGACCCACATCTATCAGGACGAGGCCGAGATCCGACCCGACTGCGCCTATGTGGCGGCGATCGCCGAGGCCGACGGGATTCTCGGGCTGCAGCCCGGGTAACCGGCGACGGCCTCGCCTGGGGCGGACGGCGGACCTATCCGCCGTCACGGCCTGCCTACTTCGGCTCCGGT
This sequence comes from Brevundimonas sp. ALps5, assembly GCF_058681645.1. Classification (NCBI taxonomy): domain Bacteria; kingdom Pseudomonadati; phylum Pseudomonadota; class Alphaproteobacteria; order Caulobacterales; family Caulobacteraceae; genus Brevundimonas; species Brevundimonas sp. ALps5. The sequence continues at coordinate 35,259 of NZ_JBZWKD010000002.1, forward strand.
GATCGCGCCCGGGCTGGCGACCCGCTGGCCTGCGGCCTCGCGGTCGCTTGCGCCTGGTCGCGTCGGACCGATGCGCCGGCGACGGCCTGCCTTCGGCCGCCGCTCCCTATGGGTCGCGGCTACGGCCTGCCGGACTGAGAGAGAAACGCGCACGTCGTCTTCGCATCGTGTCACAGGAGCCCGGAAGTCAACGGCTGCGCCGTTTCCCTGCGCCCGGGCCTTGGGCCCGCGCTTCGGTGACTGCCGGGCGCCCACCCGCGTCACGTCGCTCCATCGCCGATCGCTGGGATCGGCCTCAGATGGAGAACACAGATGACCAAGACCGCTCAGGCCCGCGGCGTAGCTGAGCCCATGCTTCCCTTCATCGAGGGCACAGCGATCAGCCCCTTCGACCCGAACCCGCTCGGGCGGCTGAACGATGAAGATCTTCTCGACGTCTATCTCGATGATCCGAACCAGGCCCGGCTGTTGATCGAGGCCTTCGGCTCGATCGCCGCCATCACCGCAGCCGAACCGGCGGAAATCGTCCGGCGCACCCACGCGTCACCGGAGACGGTTCGGGCCCTTAAGGTGGCGCGCGAGATGACGTTGCGGATCACAAAGGCCGATCTGCGCAAGCGGTCGCCCGTCACCAGTTTCACCGAACTCCTGGCTCATCTGCGGGTCCAATACGGACACTCGATCGTCGAGCAATTTGTGGTGCTGTTCCTGGACAACCGGAACCACCTCATCACTGACCATGTGTTCAGCGTCGGGACCGTCGACCACACCTTCGTCTACCCTCGGGAGGTCATCCGGCGGGCCCTCGAGCTGGCGGCCAAGTCGATCGTCATTTGCCACAATCATCCGAGTGGCGCGAGCGATCCGTCCAAGGCCGACATCGAGTTGACCAAGGAGATCGTCGCAGCGGCGAAGATCTTCGGCATCGCCGTCCATGACCACGTCATCATCACCCGCGGCCAGCACTACAGCTTCAAATCGAACGGTCTGATCTGAACCCGGGGGCTTCGGCCCCCTTTTTGTGCGCTGGACAGGCGCGGCGCCGACCGCAGCGCCGAAGGCGCGCGGTAACCCGGCGACGGATAGGGCGGGGGCGCGCCCGGGCTTGGCGACCAGCTGGCCTACGGCCTCGCGGTCGCTTGCGCCTGGTCGCGTCAGGCAGGTGCGCCGGCGACGGCCTGCCTTCGGCCGCCGCTCCCTAAGGGTCGCGGCTACGGCCTGCCGGACTGGAAAAGAGTTCCGCGCACGTCTCTTTCGCATCGTGTCACGCGAGCCCGGAAGTCAACGGCTACGCCGTTCCCCTCTGCTCGGCCTTCAGCCGCGCTCCGGTGACTGCCGGGCGCCCACCCGTGCCCCGAGGCTCCATAGCCGGTCGCTGGGACCGGCCAGCAATGGAGTTGACCATGCAGACCGTCGAAGCCGCCACCGCCCCTGTCATCCCGCCCATCGTCGCAGCGACGCCGGCCGCAGATCTTCCTCGCGATCTCCTTGGCGAGCGCATCATCGCCGCGGGCTTCGCCCCCAACGATTTCATTCTCGACCTGAACCACTCCCTGAGCGTCCCCCATGACTGGAGCTTGCCCGCGCCCTGGAATCTCCCGTCGCGCCTGTTCCAGTTCCCGATCGAGGTGAGCGAGTACCGGGACGGCGGCCGTCGCATCGGCCTGATGCATCCCGCCCTGGTCGACCATCCCTACGTCAAGCACGTCAGTCAGGTCCTCGGCATCGCCATCCCTGCGGGCGGCGCGCCGAATGCCTACGGTTACAGCAAGACCGGGCTGGGCCAATGGTGGCACGCGGTGGATCTTATGAGCCGGGGGCGTTGGCAGGACGCCCTCGACACCCGCCAGTTCACCACGCCTGACCAGCTGGCCCACGCCGTGGGCTTCGCCCTCAGCTGCGGCCGGGAGAGCGGTCCGGCCATTAGCACGAGCGAGGCTCGCCTGGTCCTCGAGGCGTTGGACGCCTCGCCTCCCGCCAACCCCATTGAGGTGCTCTGCCGCTTCCACCGTCCCTCGCCTGTGACCGGCGAGGACAAGGTCGAGCGCTGGCCAGTCAACGGACCGGCCAACACGACCGCCACCGATGAGGCATGGGCCTACATCGTCGGCCTTGAAACCGGCTGGTTCGACCATGATCGCAGCGGCCACATCCGCTGGACCCGGCTCGGCCGGGATCGCCACGCGGCTGGGGCCCAGGCCACCTTCATCGAGCAGGCGTCGGGTCAGGGGGCATTCGCCTTCTGACCCCGCTCGGCTCCGACAGGCAATGCCTGACGGGGATGGAGAAGCTGCCTCGAGGCGACGGCGTTGGCCTGGTCGGCCGACGCCGCGCTTTCTGCTGTCCGCGTCATGCCCAATCGGCCAGTCACGCTGCGCCCTGCCGGGCTTGCTGATGGCGTGCCCGCTAGTCGCGGGCACATTCCCGCGCACGTCGTTCTCGCATCGTGCCACGGGAGCCCGGAAGTCAACGGCTACGCCGTTCCCCTCCGAGCGCGGCCGAGGGCCGCCCTCTCCGGTGACTACCGGGCGCCCACCCGTGTCCCGAGGCTCCATCGCCGGTCGCTGGGATCGGCTCCATGGAGAACTGTCATGCAAACGATCGAACAAGCCCAAGCCGCCTGGGACGCTCTGGACCGTCAGGGCCAGATTGAAGCATGGGACGAGTTCACCCGTTCGATCGACTACGGCGATCAGGGCTACGACCCCTACTATCTGGTGCTCTGGCCGATGTACGAAGCCGGTTCGTCTCCCTTCGCAGACGAGGACGAAGCCGAAGAACGCGAATACGCTCTGGCCATGATCGAAGCCGACCTGGCCCGCAACGAATACTTCGACGCCCAGATCCTTGCGATGGATCCCTGCGAGAACGCCTTCTGGAACCGTTTCGACCCCGCGACGGCGGACCAGCTGATGGGCTGCCCCGCCTGATGGAGGGGGCTTCGGCCCCCTTTTTGTGCGCCAGCAACTGAGGGACGGCGCCGACCGTAGCGCTGCGCGCACGGTAACCCGGCGACGGCAGGGGCAGGGAGCGCTCCCGGTCGGGCCGCCCAGCTGGCCTGCGGCCTCGCGGGCGTCACCGTCTGGTCGCGGCCGACAGGTGCACCGGCGACGGCCTGCCTTCGGCCGCCGCTCCCTATGGGTCGCGGCGACGGCCTGCCGGACTTGATGGCGGTGCGCGCTCTCGGGCTTGGCGACCAGCTGGCCTACGGCCTCGCGGTCGCTTGCGCCTGATCGCGTCGGACGAGGTAGCGGCGACGGCCTCGCTGCGCGTCCGGCTCCCTACGGGTCGCCGCTACGGCCTGCCGACTGGACAGGACAGTTACGCTCCCGGTCGGGCCGCCCAGCTGGCCTGCGGCCTCGCGGGCGTCACCGCCTGGTCGCGGCCCACAGATATACCGGCGACGGCCTGCCTTCGGCCCCCGCTCCCTACGGGTCGCGGCGACGGCCTGCCGGCGGACACACCGGAGATGTCGCTTCGGGCGGCGCTGCTGGCCTTCGGCCTCGCTGCGCCTCATCGCCCTCGCGTCCTGCCGAGGGCAGATCACGTCTTGGGGGGCTTCGCCCCCACGTGTCCCTCAAGGCGACCGCTTCGCGGCTCGGCGTCGGTCTCCCCGCCCTTCGGCTACGCCTGCAGGTCGGGTGATCCCCCTCCGCCGCCTCGGCCATTGATCGCCACGCTCCCCCGCTCGCGGAGCGGCTTTGCCGCCCACGCTTCGAAAAGCGCGGGCGCCTTCCACACTGATTTCGGAGGCTGAGGCGCGAACTTCCGGCCCGCCGTGCCTGGCTCTCCTGATGGAGGACCTATCGTGTTTGCTGTGACCCTTCGCGACGTGACCCGTCGCCAGCGTGCCCGCGTCTATGTCGCGGCGCTCGTGGAGCCCTGTTCCGAGTTGGCCCTCGACGCGGCGGTGACCGCCGCTCGTCAGCTCGGCCTCGGCCGCGCCGATGCCCTGCGCCTGGGTGAGGATGCGGTGCGATATGGGCTGGCCTGCCACGGCCTGGTGGACACCACGGCCGCTCAGATCGCCACCACCTATCTGAACAAGGGTGTCATCACCCGTCCGGGCGCGATCATCCGGGAGGCGCGGCGCGCGGAGCGCCGCGTCGAGAAGGCGACGTCCCACACCCTCGCGCGCCGCCTGTTCCTGGCCGACCCCCAAGACCTGCCGGCGGTGTGGTCGTGAGCGCCCCGGGCCAGCTGGTGCGCAGCGATGCGCCTGCCGTGGCGATCGTCGGCACGGCCGACATCATCTCGGCGGTCGCGCGCGTGGCTGAAGCGCGCCTTGTCGGCGGTCAACTGCACTGCAGCTATTCCGGTTCGGATGTCGATTGGGACAGCCAGTCGGTGCGGCGGCGGGGGGAATGGCGGTTGTTCGTCGATGAGAACGGCGCGCTGGTGTCGGAGGAAGACGTCGCGCTGCAGCTCGAGGACGGCACGCTGCAGGCGCCCGCGAGACCGGGCGGGGAGGGCGCGTGATGACTGGACCCAACCCGTCATGGCAATTCATCGAAGGTCGCAGGGTGGTCATCACAGAAGGCGGCGCTGTTCTCGCCGCGGTTCTCGGCTCCACGGCGGACGGTGTGATGCTGGCCAGCGCCAGGCGGTTGTTCGACGCCTTGGAGGAGCTGGAGACACGCGCGGGCCTGTTGCTCGATGGCCTTCGCGCGAGCGAGCCGATGGACCCGCGCCTCCTCGACGATCTTGGCCAGGCGCGGCTCGCCGCCGCGCAGGCCCTGATCCTCGCCACTGAGCCGACGGCGCACTGAGATGGCTGGGTTGCTGCTGTTCCCGGACCTTCCGGCCGCTCCGCCACCCGCGGTGGCGCATCTCCTGTCCGGCCCGGTTCGCCACCTTTCTGCGGCTCGCCGGCTGGGCGTGCACGACTGGCTGTATGTCATCTACGAAAGCCCCTCCTACGGCCTCGTCTCCGACTACCTGTGGCGTCGGCGCTGGGAAGGCTCGCCGGAAAGCGAGTGGGGGGACTACGCGAGGTCCGAGCGCTGGCCGCGCTACGACAACAACCGGTCGGACAACGGCCTGCCGGCTGGCTTGCGGCAGCTCTGGGAGGACGAGCGAGAGGCCCGCCATGCCCTCGGCATCCGGCCATGACGACGGCATGCCCTTTCGCGGCCGCCGTCGCCCAGGACGTGGTCTCGCTCCGTCTGACGACGGGCGAGCGCCACGAGGGCGCCTACCTTACACAGGCGGGAATGCACTTCCTGCATGTGCGGGATCCGGCGAGCCTGCACGGCACAGTCATCGGACCCTTTGACGTCGAAGACGTCGAGGATCTCGCGATCGTCAGACGATGGGCGGACATCAAGGCCGAGCGATGGGAGCAGAGCCGGGGCGAGCCCTTTCCCGGTCCAACTCCTGTCACGGCGGCCGACTATGAGTACCGCCTTCAGCGCCTCGCTCGCGCGATTGCCCAAGAGCCCGCCGTTTGCCGGCGGGATCAGCTGCGTCGCCAGTTCGGCGATTGCGCCGACCTGATCTGTCTGGCTCAGGCCAAGCGCAGCTGGGTGCTGGCCGAGGGCCGTTGGTCGCTTCGCAACAACGCCCCGCCCACCTTGGCCGACCTCTGGATGGACGACATGGCGTCGCCCAGCTTCTTCAGACGACCCCTGCCCACAGACTTCGATCCAGACCCCGCCGTGCGACGTCGCCGCCCGGCGCTGCCGGATCACATCGCGGCGGACCCGGACTCCGTTCCTGCCGTCCTTGGCCGCCTTCGGCGCGCCGGTTTGAGGGCGCGCATCGTGCGCGCGGGAGACCCCGTTTGGGAGCGGGCGCTGATCCAGATTGACCTGTCGGCCGGTCGCACCGGGCGCTTTATCGCCCGTGGCGAGCGAGGTGCTGACCGCACGACCTGGACGCTCGGCTGGGGCGGCAACTACAGCGCCGCCGGCCTGCGTCACCGCAGTCGCGCCGAGCGGCTCTCGACCTATCCCTTGATGCGCGCCGCCGTGCCGGCATCGCGCGGAGTTTGACTGATGCAGTTCACTCGAAAAGTTCGTCTCGGCCCGCGCGAGATCACGCCCCGGATGCTCGCCGCCTATGAGCGCAGCTGCCGCGCCAAGCGCGACAAGCTGCCCTTGCTCGCGCCGATCATCGCGGAGACCCAGCTTCCGGCCGATGAGGAAATGCCTCGCCGTCAAGCGGCGGATATAGTCTGGGAACAGGAGAGCCGAGACAAACATGCCGCCCACTGGCGGGAGGTCCGTGCACGTCTTTTCGCTCTCCCTGCCCATGCGCGCCATGCCGTCCTCGATCGGTATCATTCCAGTCGCTGGTATCCTCGTAATCCTGGCGTCCTCAGCTCCCTGATCTGGGGCACTTTGAAATCCGTGGCGGTGCTGGCCGAAACCCTCCCCGCTATCAGCGAGGAAGATCGCTTGGCGGCAACCGCCGCCCTCAACGACCGCGCCCGCAAGGGCGACACTTGGACCCGTTGCCGCCGCGCCTATTCGCCGGGGGCGATGGCCTTCCTCGCACCGGGCTTTGAACCTGATGAGGACTACGACAGGCCCCATCTCCATCTTCACACGAGCCGGGGGCGCTGGTCGCTGCTTTGGCATGGCGTGGCCGACTTCGTCGGCTTCACGCATAACCTCGACCCGAGCGGTGAGCGCCGGTGCGGCGTCTTCGAGGCTCTGGGGCAAACCTTCCGGTTTGAGGTCTTCTATCTCAGCCATCAGGACGACAGCTGCGCCGTCGCGCCATGGCTTCTTGACCTATCCCGACGCGTCGTCTGGGTGGGTTTGACCGACGAGGCGGCCGACCTGACGGCGGCCACATTCGACAGCGGCTGGACGCCATAACATTGGGCTGATTGCACCCGCTGCGCGGGCGCGGTTTTTGGCCTCGGTCGGTGTTCCCGATCGGGGCCTTTTTGCTGTGCCAGGTCGCGGCTTCGCCGGACCTTTTGCGCGTCTCCCGCCGAGGCGGAATTCGCGTGCCGCGGCTTCGCCTGAGGGGCTTGCCGGGGCGTGGCAAAAGGGGGCCGCCCGTGTCGCGACGTTGGCTGATTGCGCTCCGCGCGGGGCCAGCGCCTAGAGGCGCTGTTTGTCTTTCCTTCGGCCTGAGGCGCTTCCGCGATTTGTCGGAGCCCTTCTTTGAGACTCACCGGCATCTGCGACGCCGCCTGTATCGCTTACGGCTGAGGCTGCCCTGACGGCCGGGCCGTCTCGGGGCTCGCCTCTTAAGCCGTTAGCGCGATGGGGAGAGGGGAGGGAAATGGGCACTTGGAAACAGCCAGGTCCCTTCGGGCCTTTTCGCGGAAGGTCGGTCAAGGAGGATCGGGAAGCGGGTTCGGAGTGCCCTCGCCTAGAGGCCTTGCAGGCCTTTCACGGGAGGCGAGGGCACGGAGACGAATGTGGGATGGCCCCGGAGGGGGCCATGTAAGAAACGTCTCGTTGAGACGTGCACACCCTACGCACACCTGCGGTTGGGTTAGTCCGTTGATTTACAACGGCTTTCCAAAGTGACCAAGGGTGTCACGCGTGTGCTACGCCGGGTCGATATTGGCGAAAGTTATTGTCAGTCAATACTTTGGCGGTATGCTACCCGTAGCACACTCTTGCAGGAAAATGACATGCCGAGCCCCGGACAGAAGCGCCTGGTCACCTACGTCGATCCGGACACGGCGCTCGATTTTGAACGCCGGGCGGCTTCAGTGGGTCTCAGCGTTTCGGGGCTCCTGGGACAGTTGGTCCAAGACTACTTGCCGACGAGCGACACCTATTACGTTCGCCAGTCCGGCCACCAGCTGATGATGGTCCTGGCGATGGTGGCCGCGCTCTCGAAGAAGAGCTTGTCTGCGGAGGAGATGGCCGACGTTCGCGAGCTGGCGAAGACCGCCGCCGCCGGCGCCTTCGGCCCCGTGCCACCCCGACCTTTCACGGTTGACCTGGGCGGGCAGGAAGATCCGCGCATGGCCGCCCTTCACAAACTGTTCGCCGAGAGGTAAGCGGGAGGTCCCTCAGACCTGAACCTTTCGGTGCGGCCGCTTCGTCTTTTCGACGGAGCACACATGAGCCGACCCAACAAAGGCAACCTCGCCGCGTGGCTGCGCGGGGGTCAGACTATCGGTCACACCTTCGACATGATACGCGAGGTCCTCGCGCGCATCATGGTCGTCCTCATCCTCTGGGGTGTGGTCTGCGTCGTGTGCGTGAATCTGCGCGCGTCAGAGGAGGAACAGACCCACGGCACACTGGCCTTCATGGCCGCCTTCTTGGATTGGGTCGGCCCGCCCGCACCGCAGGTCCTCAGCGTTCCCACACCGGGCTTCGGTCCCCGGCCTCATCCAGTCGGTGAAGTCGGTCAACTGCCTTGGGTCGAGCCCTACGCCACTGCGTACAAACAACACGCTCTTCTCGGCCTCGCCCTGTGGCTCATCGGCGTCGCCATGGTCGGTCTGGCGACGGCGTGGTGGTACACCAACGCGGGCAAATCGAAGCTCAAGACCCGTCAGATCAGGGGTCAGACTGTCACCAGCGCGCCGCTTCTGGCGCGCGAGGTCACGGAGTTCAACACCGAGGAAGCGAAGCGTCTCAACCGCCCTCAACACATCGCCGCCAAGCTTGTCGATGTGCCTTATCCGTTCGACACCGAGATGGAGCACACGCTCGTTGTCGGCGGCCCGGGCAGCGGGAAGACAGTCGCTCTCGACAAGCTCATCCTGTCCATTCGCGAGCGCGGTGATCGAGGCATCGTCTACGACCCTGAACTGACCTTCATCCCCAAGCACTTCGATCCCGAGACGGACGTCATCATCAACCCGTTCGATGATCGGTCGCCGTCGTGGTCGCCGTTCTTCGACGCCAAGGATCACGTCGAATGGGACCGGCTGGCTCACGGTCTGTTCAAAGACCCAAAGAGCGGCGATCCGTACTGGACCAACGTCGCCCGCTCGCTGTTCTCATGGACATGTTTCCAGCTTCAGGAGCGTGACCCGCACGTGACCCTGGATGAGGCGCTCCGATTCCTCTTCGGTCCAACTCAGCAGCTGGCCCAGCTTCTCGTCGGCACGCCAGCTCACAAGCACATTTCGGGTGGGGCCAGTCCCCGGACATCGTCCATCGAGTCGGTTCTCGTCGAAGGCGTCACCCCGCTCATCTACCTCCTCGGCAAGGGCCAGCCGTTCTCCATCCGCGCGTGGATCAACCAGCAGCGCAGAGCCCCCGGCATACTCTTCCTGTCGGCCCCCGAAACCCATGCCGACACCCTGCGCCCGCTCCTGGGATTCTGGTCGGAGATCGCCGTCAGCGCTTTGCTCTCTCGCAACGCTGAAGGTGTCCCGCCTCATCCCACCTGGATCATGCTGGACGAGTTCCCCTCGCTCGGCCGCATCGACAAGTTGGCGGACGGCCCCCAGCGCCTGCGGAAGTACGGCGGCTGCATGGTCTTCGGAATGCAACAGGTCTCGCAGATCCAAGACATCTATGGCCGCGAGCGCGCCCGCACGATTGTCGGCCAATGCGCGAACAAGCTGATCCTCAGGGCGAACGACAACGAAACCGCCGAGATGATGAGCGCCATCCTCGGCGAACGCGTCATGCACCGCGTCAGCGAGAACACCAGCTACGGGGCCAACTCGATCCGTGACGGCGTCGGCATTTCTCCGAGGGAGGAGAAAGAGCCGGTCTATCTGCCGACCGACATCATGAACTTCCCGAAGCTGCAGGGCGTCATCCGTGTCAGCAATGCCCGGGCAGGGCGCGCTTTCCCCATCGCTCCCATTGCCTTCACATGGGCCGACCTGCCCAAGATCGCCGACCCCTTCATCAAGCGTCAGGGGCCGGACCCGGTTCGCCAGTTCCTTGCTGGCACCAACCCCTCAGGTCCATCCGCGCCACCGCCCACCTCGCCACGTCCCAGGCCGTCAGGTCCGAAGCCGAGCGCGCCCCCGGCCACACCGCCGCCCCCTGCCGAAGGCTGGGGCCTCCGGCTTGTGGTCGACAACCACGACAGCGCCTCTGTCCAGCATGACTTGCCTCTGGAGGCCGCGGCTCTGCCGACGTCCCACGGTCAGGAACAAGCCCGCCAGGAGGCGGCTGAGGCCGAGCGCCAGCGTCTAGAACAACAGCGACACCAGACCGAACGAACCGACACCCCGAACCGCCCTGACGACCCAGCTGGCGAAGCTCCCACCAAGCCGGAGAAGGTCTCGCTCGATGACCTCGGAATCGAGTTCCACTGATGCTGTCAGTTAGCAAGATCGGGAGTGCCGGCGGGGCCGCAGACTACTACGGCAAAGACGACTACTACGTGACTGGGGAGGCGGACGCGCCGGGCGTAGAATGGAAGGGGAAGGGCGCTGCTCAGGCCTGTCTTTCCGGCACCGCAACGCCCGCTCAGTTCCGAGAGGTCCTCAGCGGAGCGCATCCCGTTCTTCAGGATCCGGATCGCGCGGCCAAACCAGACGAGAAACATCGTCCCGGCTGGGACATGACTTTCTCCGCTCCCAAGTCGGTCAGTCTGGCCTATCTCGTGGGGGGCGACGACCGACTGGTCGCTGCACATCGCGCGGCAGTGGACCGCGCCATGGCCTACGCGGAGAAGTACTTCGCGGTCACCCGCGTGCGCGACAAAGGGCAACTTCGCGAGGTTCGTACCGGCAACTTGGTCTACGCTTCGACCGAGCACACGACGTCAAGGAAGGGCGATCCGCAACTCCACACCCACAACGTCGTGGCGAACGCCACCTGGGATGAGAAGGCCGGAAAGTTCAGGGCTCTGGAGAGCCTACACCTATTCAAGAACATGAAGCTGCTCGGCGCGGTCTATCGCGCAGAGTTGGCCAAAAGCGTCATGGCGCTTGGCTATGACGTGAAGCGCGACACCACCAAGGGCACCTTTGAACTCGCTGCGTTTCAACGTCCACAGCTGCAGGCCTTCTCCAAGCGCAATGCGGACATCCGTGAAGCGCTCAAGATCGAGAAGGAAAAGCACGGGGAGCTGACCGGGGCTCAGCGCGACGCCCTCGTCCTTCGTGACCGTCCCAAGAAACTCGATGTGCCCCGGGACCAGCTGCTGGACCGTTGGAAGTCCGACGCAAAAGCTGTGGGCCTGGACAGCGTTGGGATCGTTCAGGCAGCAAAGGAGCGCGACGCCCCGGCCAAGGACGTCACTCCTGTCGTCTCCGGCAAGGCGAGCGACACCCGGTCCACATTCCTTGCCGCCTTCCGGACCCTCACTGGCCGCGCGACCAGGCTGTTCGACACACCCTATCGCGTTGGCGCCGACAGAGAGGCGGTGACTGCCGTCGATTTCGCTGTGCGCGTGGCTGAGCAGGGCAAGGCCGTATTCACCCGCCATGACGTCATCGGCCGGGCTCTGGAATATGGAAAGGCCGGGCTCACGGTTGATCGGCTGGAGGCCCAGATTGACGGCCTCGCATCCGGCGGCAAGATCCAACAGGCCGACCGCACGATCCGGGATGGTCTGACGACAGAAGCCGCGCTCACGGTCGAACGGCGGCTTGTCCGGGAAATCGAGCAGGGCAGGGGGGCGGCCGGCACGATGATGGCGCCCCACGAGGCCAGCGCACATCTGGAGCGTCTCGCCAACCGTGGGGCAGGGGCCATTACCCTCAATGAGGGTCAAACCGCTGCGGCACGACTGCTTTTGACATCCGCTGACCGGTTCGTCGGCGTGCAAGGCCTCGCCGGCGTCGGCAAGACCACGATGTTCCGCGTCGTCAACGAGATCGCCGAGGCGCGCGGCATCGAGCTGGCGGGCATCGCGCCGACCCACCAGGCCGCCGAAGCGATGACGCGCGAGGCAGGCATCAGGGCCGAAACCGTGGAGGCCTTCCTGGGCCGCGTAGAGCGAGAGCAGGAACGGGGAGGGGAGGGTTTGAGGGCCCTGCAGGAGAAGTGGGCCGGACGAACCCTCCTGTCCGACGAAGCCTCCATGCTCTCCAACGCTCAGATGGACCGCTTGGCCCGTGTCAGGGAAACCCTGGGGCTCGCCCGCGTGGTGCTGATCGGGGACGAGAAGCAGCTCGGCTCGCCGGAGGCCGGCGCGCCTTGGCGGCTCGCCCTGAACAGCGAGATCCAGCACGCAACCATGACCGAGATCCGCCGGCAGAAGGATCCGGAGGTCAAAGCAGCCGTCGAGCGTCTTGCGAAGTCGGAGATCTCCGGCGCCTTCAGGTCGCTAGGTGATCGCGTCGTCCAGGTCGGCCGGGAGGCCGGCGATATCCATTTGGCGAATGCGGCGGTTGCCGCTTGGAACACCTATCGACAGCAAAGCGGGGGCCTGCCCCCGATCATCGTGCCGACGAACAGCCTGCGCGCTGAGGTCGCTGGCCAGGTTCGCACCCAACTGGTCGCCGAAGGTAAACTCGGCGACGGCCAAGCAGTCGGCACCCTCGCGCCGGTACGGATGTCGCGGGCCGAAGCCGGTTTGGCCTCCAGCTACCGCGAAGGCCAGGTCCTCGTCTTCCATCGTGGCGTGAAGGAGCTGGGTCTGTCGAAGAACGACAGCGCAACCGTCGTCGGCCGGGATGAGCGCAACAACCTCCTCATCCTCGACCGAGAGAAGGGCGGGCGGGTCTCCCTCGATCTCTCGGCCGACCCCAACAAGCGGCGATTCGAGACCTACTCGAGCAAGGACCTGGAGGTTCGCCAGGGCGAGACCCTGGTGTGGGATCGCACCGACAAGGACCGTGATTTCAAGGTCGGCGGCCGGTTCACCGTCGACAAGATCGAGAAAGGCGAATGGCACGTCCGGACGGCTGACGGCTCGACCACGGTGCTGAAGGACTCAGATCCGCAACTCCGGTTCATCAGCCACGGCTACGCCGAGACCGCCGATCGTTCCCAAGGCTCCACCTACAAGGACGTGGTGGCCGTGCTGTCCAGCAAGCACGGCGAGGCTGCGACCGAGGCCCGCGCATACGTCCAGGTATCCCGGACGGCCGAGCAGGTGACGTTCGTCACCAACGATCTGACCACCCTGACGATGAAGCTTAACAAACAGAGCGGCCAGAACGCCATCGCGAGCCACGAACTCGCGGAGACCCTGAAGCAGGCCGACCAGGCCAAGGACCTCGCCACTCTGGCCAAGGACGGGCTGGACGGCTCCGACAAGGCCGACGCGGCCGCCGAGAAAGCGAATTCGCCTGACCTGCCTGGCGTCGAGCACGACAAGCCCGAAACCCCGGAAAAGACCGACGAGAAGTCCTTCGAGAAATCCCACGAACCAACCGGCCCGGCTCATTCGCCAAGTCTGTGACCTCAACCTAGCCCCGACGGGCCCAGCCTCGCTCTAAGCGACGCAACAAGGAGAACAGTATGCCCCGACTGCCTCGCAGCACACTCTCGCAACCAGGCCTCCGTGAGCGTCTGGCCATTGAACCTTCAGATGTTGGTTTTGCCGTCGTGCACGGCGTCGGCGTGTTCATCTTCGCGCTCGCTTTTGCAAAAGATCCGGAGTGGGCGGGCCGCTTCTCCTATGCCGCCACCATTGTCGGCCCAGTCGGCGTCATGTTCGCCTCCCTGTGGTTGTCCAAAGCGGTCCCATTCTTCTATCGGCACGCCCCGGCACGCTGGGTTGTCGGTGGCATCGCGTTTCTCACGGTCGGCCTGGTTGTCTGGTCGGCGAGTCCCCCGCAATGAGGCCCGTCGATTTTTCACCGCTGCCCAACGAGGCCGCGTTGCAGGCTCGCGCCGCTCGTTTCCGCAGCCTCCGGCTCGTCGGCCTCGAGGCGGCGCTCGTAGCGACCGCGCTCGCTCTGTCGACGTCCATCGACCTGGACATCCCGCATCGGTCCCTAGCGATCAGCGGATGTCTCGCTGCGGCGGCTGGCGTCTTCGCCCTGCAGGGTCTGGATCGTCGGCTCTACGCACGGGGTTACATTCTCGAAGATCGTCTGAAGCTGATGCTTCTCGCCGGCCTGATCTCGGGTGCCGCCCTAACTGGCTGGCTGACCACGCGGTCACCTGTGGCCGTTGGCGCCCTGCTGGGCATCGCTGCGGCGCTGATCGCCTTCCTGGCCTGTGTCAGCGCCCAAGAGCCATCGACCACCTTAGCGGTCGCCCGTGGTGGCCAAAGTCGAGGCGCTAGTAGGCATCACATCCGATGAGCCCGAAGGTCATGCGCGACCGGCCTCGGGTCCATTTTCAAAGACAACCCATTTCGCATAACATATATTATGCGTTAAATATCGATATGTTGGCAGATTTTTGCTCGGGTTGTCAAAACGTGGGGTCCAGAATTCTTGAACCCGCGGAAAGGAGGCGCTGGTGACCGGCACGACCCGTCTTCTCCGTCGCCAGCGGCTCCGCCGCCTCGTGTACGCAACTATCCGGAACCGCATGAGCCACATCCCCAAACCCGCCAACGACCGTCTGCATCCAGTGCTAGACCGTGCGCTCTGCAGCGCGCCGCTGGACGCGCCGGAACGGCCGATCATCAAGCGTTGGGCCCGGCGTGACCCCGTCAATGCCGCCATGGATGCCGATCTGATCTGGCGACGGCTGGTTCACGACGGGGCGACGTCGCCGTTCGATCCCAGCGCCCGGGCCGAGGTCGCGGCTGTTCAGAAGGACTGGACGGATCGGTATCCGCCCGCCGTTTACCTCCCAGCCGCCGAACGCCTGCTCACCGTCATGAACGCATGGGCCGACAGCATCATCACCGATGCAATCGCCGCCGACTGCGCCCGCTATCCCTTCCATCCCTAAAGGAGAACCCAGGTGGAATTCCGTCCGATTCAACGCAGCAAGCCCGGCGACAACCAGGTGACGATCGGCGTCACCGAGCGTGGTGTCTCGCTGACCATTCCCGGCCGGGTCGCGGCTGCTGCCGGCCTCGGCGAGGCCAAGACTGTCGCCCTCGCCTACGGCGAGGATCGCAAGAAGCGTTGCATTCAGATCCGAGCCGATGACCAGGGTGCGTTCACCATGGCGACCCGGGGGCCGAAACGAACCCTCATGGCGAAGGAGCTGGCACCCAAGAGGCCGATCGAGGGCAAGAAATCTGTGTCCCATGAGGCCGGCCCGGGCGGCCTGGTCATCACGCTCCCGGACGGCTGGGAATTGGCCGACCAAGGTGTGATCGGGGGCTGACTTGGCTGCGCAAGATGATTTCGGGTTACCGGTCGGCCGCGTAGACGTTCCGGCCCAGAAGCGTGAGAAATTGCCCGACCCTTACGACGTCGCCCTCGGCCAGAGGGTGTCGTCGGCTCGACTAGGCGCTGGCCTCAGTCAAGGCGCCTTGGCCAAGGCGATTGGCGTCGCCTATCAGCAGTTGCAGAAGTACGAGCGTGGCGAGAACCGACTCTCAGTCGCTCGCCTGAAACGGATCTCGAACGCGCTCGCCGTACCCATGAACGTTCTCCTCGGCGAACGGGAGGATCCGACGTCCGACGCCCTGCGCGTCGATCCGCGCGTCCTCAGGACCGCCCTACTCCTGCACTCCCTGCCCAAGGCGAACCAGCGTGCCATCGAGGCCCTTGTGGCCCTTATGGACCCCTCTGCCGTGGCGACGGCTGCCTGATGCAGAACGCCGACGACATCTTCGCCAGGGCGCGTCACAGCACCGACGTGGAGACCGTCGCCGGCGTGAAGCTCTACAGGGAGGGTGCCGGGTTTAGAGGCCCCTGCCCGCTCTGCAAGGCCTCCGCCGGGAAGACCGACAGCGGCGCCTTCCAAACCGACAAGGCCAAAAGCAGCTGGCGTTGCTTCAGCTGCCATAGTCGGCCGGGCGACGTCATCGACCTCGAGCACCTGATGCGCTCGGGCCCGGGCGAAACACTCCGCGACGCTGCGCTGCGAATTCTTCGGGAAGAGAACATAAGCCCGGCCGACCGACGTCGACGGCAAGAGGAGATGGCCGAGGCGGCCCGAGAGAATGAGGCGCGCAAGGCCCGCAGCCGCGCCTTCAAGGCTGACATCGCCATCACTCTCTGGCGCGAGGGCCTGCCGGCGGCCGGCACGCCCGTCGAAACCTGGCTGAGATCTCGCGGTATCAGCGGCACCGTGTTGGCCAACGCGCTGACGATGGTGCGATATCATCCAGCGGCCTATCACAGCGGTGACCCTGCGCGACCTAAGACGGCGCCCGCGATGATCGGGCTCCTCATGACCCCATTCGGGCCGACCGGCGGAATCCACGCGACCTATCTCAGCGCTGATGGCGCCTCCAAGTCCGCCCTCTCCCCCGCCCGGAAGTGCTGGGGACCCCAGACCCGTCTCGACCCCGACGGAATCGCCCGACCTGGCGGCCTCTGGCTCACCCGTCCTGACGGGGATGGCCCCCTCGTGGTCGGTGAGGGCATCGAGACTTCGCTATCTGCCGCCTGCCTCACGGGCATACCGTGCCGCGTCGTCGCCACGCTCGATCTGGACAACCTGCAGGGCGGCTACCTAACCGACAGCCGCGGCCGCGTGGACCTGCGAGCGCTTGAGCCCAACCCCCTCCTCCCTGCCTTCACCTGGCCAGAGCCCGAAGATAAGCCTTGGGGCGCGCCGATCATCTGTCTCGATCGTGACATGGGGCCGGTGAAGATCCGCGTGGCCGGTGATGATAACGTTGACGAAGAGGAATGGCTGAATGCCGACGATCGCGCGACCTTATGCGCGGCGCTCGCTGCAGCAGCTTGGATCACCTCCGGCGCCCGCTGGATTATGTTCGCCGTGCCTCCGGCCGACATGGACGTCAACGACCAGCACCAGGCCATCCTGGCGAACCAGCTGCCTGCAGAGCTTCGGATTCTCCCGCTCGCCCAGGTGGCGGACCGAATGCTGGAGCCAGCATGACCGGCCACGTCTCCGCCTCGGGCGTCATACGCAGGTTTTCTGCGCGACCTGGTACAAGGCGACCCTCTTACGAGGGCTCCTGCCGGCGGCCGCTACGCTTCGCCTACGGCTGCAGCTGCGTCCACTGCCGGCGGTCGGCCTTGACCCGCTCTTGCCGGTTTGGGGCTTTCGCGGCCCCCGCTTCGGAAAGCGGGAGGCCCGCTACGCAGGGTTTTCAGGTTTTGATTTCAACAGAGGGCGATGATGGCCAGAGGTAGAGGTAGACGTGCGGATGTGGTCGATGAAGAGATCCATCCGATCGACAAATATGTGGGCAACCAGCTGCGCCTGAAGCGCTTAGCGCGAGGTGTCAACCAGACGGAGCTGGGCAAGGCCCTGAAGGTCTCGTTTCAGCAGGTCCAGAAGTACGAGAGCGGTGCGAACCGGATATCCATGTCGAAGCTTTGGCTGGCGTGCGATCTCCTGAAGGCGAAGCCACAGGACTTCTTTCCGGACCCAGCAGGCGAAGACGACATCGAGGATATCGTGCCCGAAAGCATCGACCGCCTCGGCCTCGGCCGGGCTGCAGCCGGTCTGACGCTAGACCGGCAGCGCCTGGTGCTCGAGTTGATCCGCACTCTGGCGGGCCGGAGGGAGGTCGACGACAACTAGTCCTTCAGGCGGGCCCGATTGGGCATTGCTCCGACCAGGCGGAGCGATTCCCGATCGCCGCCGTTGGAGTCGATCACGGCCAGGCGCAAACAGGATATCGAGATCACACCCGCCATGCCCCGTGGGTTCCTGCCGCTATCGCATCCGACGTTGCTGCAGGGCCTCCTTGAGGGTCCGACTGGATCGACGAGATCAAGTTCCATGCTACCGCTTCCAGCTGAACGTCGCCGGCGGCGCTGCGATCTGGTTCACCCGCAACTTCCATAACTGGACTGACAAACTGCCGCGCCATGCGGCCGCCGCCGGTGGCCTCTCCAATCGCACTCGTTACCCAAGGTGGATGCCACCGGCACCCTGATGGTGGTGCACATCAGCACCGAGTTGAACGCCCCAGATATCTCAAGGCGCGCAACGGGTTATCTCGAAAGATCGTGCAGTCACGCGAATTTGAGCGTGGATGCGGCTAGTCCTCCGTCACGCAATCTCATTGATGCGTCGGGAATTATTTCCGATTCGCCGCCCGCTGAACTTTGTCTTTCTCTACGAACTTCAAAACGTGAGGGGAGAGGACCAAAGGTTGTCTTGACTCGACCTTCCCGCGAGGGTGACATCCATTCGTGGAACGCTTGGAGGACCCACCATGACCCCCTTTCTGATGGACGTGAGTGAAAGCGAACAACGGGAACTGACTCCCGAGGAGCACGACTTGGTCGCGGGAGGCCAGTGCGCCGAACGGTGTCAGGTCTACACTGAAGTCGGCGACGTCATCGTCATGCCGACAGTCGGGCAAGGCGTTGCAGGCGGCGATGTCGTCTTCGACGGCATGACCTGCGACGTGGCGTACGGCTGAGACAGATGGGGACGCGGCGAATGCCCCCTTCATGAGCCTCGTCCCCATCGCGTTCGGCTTCCGTGAAGACCCCCATCTCCAGCGGACGGCCGCCGCGCTAGAGGCATTGGGACAGTCGCTCTGGTTTATGGATTCGACCACGCCAGGGCGGTGCAATTTCACGTCCGATGGCCGGAACCGGCGGGCCAGCATTGACGTCGTCGACCGAACCGGCTCTCGAACCCTGAGCGTTGGTCCAGACGAAATCTTCGTCTGGCTTCGCAACAAGGCGCAATATCAGGTGCTGAGGACGCTCGCCACGCAGATCAACCGCTTCAAGCTGGAAGAGCGCTCAAGCTTCATTCGCGGCCTGATCGAGACCTACGACATCCCCCACATGAACGCCCTGGACCGGGGACGACGGCAGGAAGACAAAATTCTCCAGACCCGGTTCGCCGCCGTCGCGGGGCTCTCCATGCCCGAAACCTTGATCTCCTCGGACAGGGAAGAAATCCTGACCTTCCTGGATCGTCATCCCGTCGCGATCTCCAAGCCGCTCTGGGTGAAGTATCTACCGGAAGCCCGCAGTGGGGCCCCCGCTCGCTTCATCGGCACCCGGAAGATCACTCAGGACATCGTCGCTCAGGCCGACGCGGACGATTTCCTGATCGCGCCCATGATCGTCCAGCCTCTGCTGGCGAAGCAGTACGAACTACGCGTCATCGCCAGCCGCAACAATGGCGCGGTGGCCTACAAGATCGAAGCGCCCGCCACCGACCAGGGCCGACTGGATTGGCGGCCGGTGACGGACGACTGCACCAACGCCTTGGTCGAGGCCCCCCAGGATCTCGTCGACGGGCTGGTCCGCTATCTGGAAGCCGCGGGCCTCGAGTACGGAGTGTTCGACCTCATCATGACGCCCGAGGACGAGCTTTATTTTCTCGAATGCAATTCTGACGGACAGTGGGCCTGGCTTGAGCCGGGCGACCCACCCGGCCCGACCGCTCGGCTTTTCGCTGACATCCTGGCGACCAGAACCAGACAGGAGATGTATCCGTGACCGGACTGATGGCTGCTGTCGCCTCGCTCCTGCTTCTCGGAGATCCGGGAGCGTCGGCGAAGGGATTGGTGAAGGACGAGATCGCGGCGCTCGCAGAGGCTGGTCTTTGCGCTGGCGATGCCTGTTCAGGCGCCGCTGGGCCGGGCGCAGACCTGGCGTCGGCGGCCTGCCAGCCAAACGACGCCACGGCGATGCTGCGCAACGTCATTGGTCTCCTCGACGCCCAATCCCCGGTCTCGCCGGCGCAGGCCCAGACCGCGCTCTCCGGCGCATTCTCGACTGTCGACGAGCGACTGGCGGCCCTGACCGATCCCGCCCCCGGCGACGTGCGGCAGGAACTGCTCTACCGGGCGCGGGTCGACCAGTTGCTCCTCGGCGAGCGCGCCCGGACCGGACGCTCGGACTGGGCGGCGCAGGTGGCCTGGCGCCGCGCGACCTGCGAATGGGCTCGTCAGAACGCGGCGTTCATCACCCGCTACACCGACCCGTCCGACTTCAGCGTGCTCCTGGATCCGGCCCAGGAAGTGCGATCAGCGGCCCAGATCATGATCCAGCACAGCGAGGACGCCGCTCTGGCCGAGCGGGCGATCGATTGGCTTGAGACCGCGATGGCCGGCGGGGCGGCGCTGAATGACGAAGCCGCGGCCATCATCGACAGGCGGCGGATCAGGACCTCTGGACAACAGGTCTATGGCACCCACTTCAGCTGCGCCAACGGCCGCGCGATGTTCAGACCGGAACTCGCTGATCGTGACGCCGTCGATCGGGAGCGGCGGAGCCGGGGAATGTCGGGCTTGGCGGATCATGAGCGCGAGTTGGACGAGACCTGCGCGCCGGGCTGAGCGGTTTCAGCCCACCAGCCGTCCGCCGTGAACCTGTATGATGCGATCGGCGCGATCCAGCAGGACTGGCCGGTGCGCCACCACGACTCGGGTGATAGTCATGGCCTTGAGCGTATCGGCGATGCGTTCCTCCGAGCGCGGATCGAGATTGGCCGTCCCCTCGTCGAGGAGCAGGACGCTGGGCCGCCTGTAAAGCGCCCGGGCCAGAAGGACCCGCTGCTTCTGCCCGCCTGACAGGGCCGAACCCATATCGCCCACGAGCGTGTGGTACTGCATCGGCATCTGCTCGATCTCGAAATGGATGTTCGCCGCGCGGGCGGCCTCGAAGACCCTGTTGAGGTCAAGTTGCGGGTCGAAGAAGGCGATGTTGTCGGCCAGCGTCCCGGCCAAGAGCCGGTCATCCTGCGAAACCACACCGATGTGGCGCCGCCATTCGCGCCAAAGGCCGGGATCGGCGATCTGGCCATCGAGGCGGATCAGGCCGGCCGTGGGCTGCAGCGCGCCGACCATCAGCTTGAACAGGGTGGTTTTGCCTTGGCCGGACGGACCGGTCAGGGCGACGAAAGAGCCCGGCTCGATCGTCAGGCTGACGTCGGTCAGCACGGGCTTGTCGGCGGCGCCGTAGGCGAAGCTCACGTCTTCGAGCTCGATGCGGCCAGCGATTTCGTTACGCTCAGCGCCAGGATGTCCCGCTTCCGCCGGCGTCGATACGATATCCGACAGGCGTTCGAGGTGGAGGCCCAGCAGCCGAAACTGCATGTAGTTCTCGATGAGCAGGGCGACGCGGTCGGCGAGGATCTGCCTGAAGGACA
The DNA here is from genome assembly GCF_058681645.1 of Brevundimonas sp. ALps5. Lineage (NCBI taxonomy): Bacteria > Pseudomonadati > Pseudomonadota > Alphaproteobacteria > Caulobacterales > Caulobacteraceae > Brevundimonas > Brevundimonas sp. ALps5. The sequence goes on from NZ_JBZWKD010000002.1 coordinate 56,228, forward strand.
GGAACGCGACCAGCATGCCGACGGAGAATCCCTCCCCGGAGACGACGATCACGCCGCCCAGGTAGACGATGAGCACGGTCTGCGTCCCGTTCAGCAGGTTCTGGACGAAGCGCAGACCGACCTGGTATCGGCCCAGACTGATGGTGGCGTTGGTGGCGGCGGCAAACGCCTCTCGCCACCGGTTTTCCCTCTGCGCTTCCTCGCCGTGAATGCGGATGACGGCCGCGGCGCGGACGTTCTCCATCAGCACCGATTGCTCCTTGGCGCCTTCGACGAGTTGCTCTTCCGTGCGGGCCCGGATGAGGAGGTAGGCGATGGTCGAGACACCCGCGTTGAGCGCTATGCCGACTGCGGCGACAGCGCCCAGGCGGGGCGAGTAGGCGAAGATCACTACGACAATGGCGATCGCCGTGACGCCGTCGATCAGCGAGGACACAACACTTCGCGCCAGCACGTCGCGAATGGCGTTGGTCGACGTCAATCGAGAGATGATGTCTCCGACGTGCCGGCTCTCGAAGAAGGGGATCGGCAGGCGCATCATGTGGCCGACGACATTGCCGATCAGCTGATAGGACAGCAGCCCGCTGACGATCTGGACCACCCAATCCCGCACGGCTTGGACGATCGCATGGATCAGAAAGAGGCCGGCGAAGGCCAAGGCGATCACACGGAGGAGACCCGAAGATCCGGCGGGGATCGCCTGGTCGATGGTGAACTGCAGCTGGAGCGGCAGGGCGATGGTGAGGACCTGCAGACAGATCGACAGCACGGCGACCTGGGCCAGGGCGCCCCACAGGCCATCCATACGCGACCAGAAGGACGCAAGGTCGATGCGCGTCCGCCCGTCTTCCAGGACGAACCCGTCCTGCGGTCGCAGCTCCAGGACCACGCCGGTGAAGCGGTCCGAAAGCTCTGCCGGCGGCACCTTGCGCACTCCGACCGACGGATCGTGGATGACAGCCCTGTCGCCCGCCCAACCGGCCAGCACGACGAAATGGTTCATGTCCCAGTGAAGGATGGCCGGGAGCGGCACCTTGCGCAGCGCTGGAAGCTCCACCCGCAAGGCGCGCGACGAGAGGCCGAAATATTCGCTCACGCGCATCAGCCCCTTGAGGGTCATTCCGGCCATGGACGCGGGATAGCGCTGTCGCGCGCTGTTCAAATCAACCGGCCGACCGTGGTAGGCGGCGACCATACCGGCGCAGGCCAGTCCGCATTCAGCCGCTTCGGAGGCCCTGAAGAGCGGGAGCCGTCGCCCGCCGGTCAGACGAAGATCGTCGAGCGCGCTCATCGCGAGGCCCCCCTTCGGCGCGTGAAGGCCCATTGCAGCAGGGTCATGCGTTCGGTGAGGATACGGGCACGAAGCCGCATGCCCGGCCTGAGGTTCTCGGCCTTCGCGCCATCGATCGCGAGCGTCAGTCGGTAGAGGGGACCCTCCAATTCATCGATCGGGAACGGCAGATCGCTGGGGCGAAGGGTCGCCCCGGACACTCGGGTCACGCGGCCGCGCAGACGGTTCGTCCATCCGGCGGACAGACCATCCACCTCCAGGGTCACGGGCAGACCGACCGCCAGATCCGCCGAGGCCGCGCTCGAAACGAACACCTGGGCCTCCAGCGAGTCCGTTTGAGGCATGAGGACCGCGACGACGTCGCCCGCCGCCAGAGCCTGTCCCAGGCTTACCGGCAACACGCCAACGGCGCCCGACACCGTGGAGGCAATCGTGTAGCTCCCTTCGGATCGCGCGGTGATGACCTGTTGAGCCAAGGTCGTGGCTGAGCGGTCGGCTTCAGCCTCAGCCAGGCTGATGTCCTCGGTGATGGCGCGCAGCCGCGCCCGTCCGTCAGCAATCTCGATCTGGGTCGCGATCTGTGCCTGACGTGTCGACGAAAGCTCCTGTGCGGCGGCGAGCGCGCTCGCCCGACGGGCCTCCAGCTCGCGGGTCGGGAGGAAGCCCTTAGCCGCAATCTCTTCGCCTCGGTGAAGCTCCGCGTTGGCGATCTCCAATCGCTGCCGTTGCAAATCCAGGCGGGTCGCCGATTCCGCCAGCTGAGCGTTCAGCATCTGAACGCGGCGCTCGATCTGCTGATGTTCAAGGCTCAGACGCGCGATCGAGGCTCGGGCCGTCTGGGCATCCGCGCGGGCCTGGGTCGTCATCGACTCTTCGAGCCGACCGGCGCTGTCCTGCCCTTCGGCTTCCGATGAGGCGCGCACGACCACCAGGATCTCGCCGGCGCTGACGCGATCGCCTTCGGCTACGGCGATGTGCGAAACGAAACCTCCCCGCGGAGCCGAGAGTCTCGCAAAACCCGTCGTCGGCACAATCCAGCCGACGGCGTTTTCGCTTCGATAAATCGGCACAAACGCCGCGCCCAAAACCAGACAGGCGACAAGGACGCCGACAATGAGAGTGATGGTCAGGCTTGATGGCGGCGTGGCCAGAACGACGGCGCCCTCCAAGCGCTGGCGGGCCACGCGGCGGGCCTGGGGTCGGAACAACTCCAGTTTCATTTCTGGTTGCGCCCTCCCCTTGCGGCACCATCCTTGTAGATACTCGGCGAGCGCGCAACCTCACGTCATAGATGCATTTGGCCAAACATGATATTCGCGCTCCCAACCCCGCCGTCAGGATCCCGACAAATATCTTGAGGCCCAGGGCAATCCGGAAATCTCGCTCCCGGGGATTCGATTGATGAAATCCAGTCCGAGGCGCCACCCGCCCTCGCTTTGTCCCCGGTCGGCTGGTCGCCACTTCCATCCGTCGGCGGCGGTGATCGGGGCTTGAAGCTGGGTCAGTGCAGCATTGCTGGCTCTGCTCCGCCGATGGCCGAATGGCGCTCTCATCGGCGTTCAGCTTCGTAGCTGCATCGACCTTAGCGGCGGAACCCGCAATAGCCTCGCTGGAGGCCTGTCATCTAGTTGGTGCAAATAGACGCGGCGGTTCGGGCGTAATCCGTCATCGCTCCCAGCGCCAAGCGACCGCGCCGTCCTTCCAATCCCTCTGGGTCCCGCACCGGCAGGGCTTCCCATGTACTCCCCCGACAAGCGCCCTGAGTGCCGAACCATTGGGGTTCGTTGGCGGCGACCGCCACGCGGTCCATCAGGTAGGCCGCATGCCGTCGCTCATCGCGCGGAAGAGTTTCCGCTTGAAGCAGTTTCGACAGAGCCGCTTGCTGGAAGTCAGGTTCAGCGTCCGAGTGTTGAACCAGCAGCCACGCGGCGGTGCTGGCACTGGCGCCCCAGACGTCGCTGACGGGCCACGCCTCCTCGTCCAACAGACGGTGTTTTAGGGGCGAGACCTGACGATCGATATCACGGATCATCGCGCGCTTATCGGTCCAGCAGGGCCCCTCGGCCGAATCGTCCAGCCTACAGGCTGGCAGGGTGCGCGCCGCCTGATCGGCTTCGGACAGCAACCAGAGGCGGCCCAGATAGCAGACGCGAATGGTGCGGCTGCAGTCCGCCTCGGCCGCACGGATCCAGTTGTGGACGACGGCCTGCGCGCCGAGTTCGTCTAGTTTGCTTTCACGAAGACTATCTGCGGAAAGCGGAACGCCAACGGCGGTGATTTCACCCTTCAGAACGTCGAATGACGAACGCGCCGCCTCGAAAGCCTCCGTCTCGTCTGGTGAACAGGCGGCTGGCCTCTGCGGGCAGGTTGTCTCCATTAGGATCGCCATGGAGGAGTTGAGGAGTGATGCTCGAGCGCCGAGGCAGACCGGACCACCTCCGCAAGACTGCCTCGCCTCAACGGACCAAGAGAGGGCCTCAGCCGCACCAGGACCAGGCCGTTCGGGGGGCAGAGGATCGCCGCTTTGTCCGGCCATCAAGGCAACGGCAAGAGCAGAAAACACGCTGACGAGCCCAAGCATAGATTACCTCGAAATAAGAAGGCGATCAGGCTTCCCAGCCTGATCGCCCGCTCTCTGATCGCTGATGCGGGATCAGAATTTCCACTTCCACGTGCCGCCGGCGTCGCCGTCGGTGATGATTTCGTTGTTCGGCCGAATGGTATCGAGCGTCGTGCCGGGTTCGACCTGTTGGTCGCCGCCATCAGCGCCGGAGACAGCCATGACTTCTTCCGCCGTCAGTTCTCGGGCGAGAACCCGGTGAACGGTGCGGATTTGGGTGTCTTGTTTCATCTGTAGTCCCTCACAGCTCGGGCGACGCCACCCACTGTCGCGCCTCCTCCCGCAGCCTCAAATAGGTATCACTGCGTTCGAGCGCCTGCAACCGGCGCTTGTCTGAGGGTTTCCACCCAGCCAAGCTTCTTTGAGCAAGAAAATGGGCAAAGGCGTCGATCACCTGCATGTCCGGATATATCTGCTCCATGAAGAATGTCTGGCCAGCCTCATTCACTTCAAGGAAGACCAGCTCTTCGTCCGGCGTAACAATAAAGTCGAATGTTCCGTACACGATGCCCAAATCTGCCATGAGAGCTCGACATCGAGCGACCAGTTCGGCGGGCAATTCGAACGGCCGGGTGTTCTTCGCAGTCCAGCGGGCGCCCCGTGCGTCAACCGTCGAGGCCACCTCGGCCTGCGTGTTTAGGGCGATACTGAATTGTCGACCGCCGAAGATCGCGGTCCGCACCTCGAAGGCTTTGGCGATATAGGGCTGGTAGATCGCCGGCTGAATACTGATAGACGCATCGGGGATCAGACCGATGTCGTCGATTCGGGCGGTCAGCGACGTGGCGCGATTGACGTTCCACTCCCCCCAACCACCCATAACCAATGGCTTGCAGGCCAGAGGTCCGTACTTCTTGAAGAAACTCTTCACATCCTCCGGCGCGTTCGAGATTAAGGTGGGCGGCGTTGTCAGTCCGTGCTTACGGGCGAGGCTCAGTTGAAGCGCCTTGGAACTGGCGGCCATGCGTCCGTAGAATGAGTTCACCCAGAATGCCGTACTTCCGTAGGCCGCGATCTGGAGCGCCGTGAGGGTGTTCGAGTAGGAGTCCAACAGAGCCGACGCATATCGGCGGTCCTGCTCCTCCAAGTCCGCATCGCCCAAGTAAGGACCCTCCGGTCGCCTTAGCCAGACGGCGCGAAACCCTCCCTGGGGCAGGAGGTTTGGCATCACGGCCGAACGAAAGCTGGTGACCTTCTCGATCAGAAGGGAGTGCTGGTCCTGCATCGGATAGGTCGCGCCGTAGTGAAATTGGGGAGCGAATCCCATGCTCTCAAGGGCGGCCCCCACGAGATGACCGCCGGCGTCGTGGCTCTTCGTCATGATGAGGATGTCGGTTGTCACGCGCGGCTACCCATAGAAGTTAGAGACAGATTTCGCGATGTACGGTTTAGAGACCGAGCCGGCCCCATAGGCCATCACCAGAAGCCGCGCCGTGTAGAATACATGAAAGCGCTCGTCCCCGATCAGGGTGTCGAGAGCCAGCAGGATGCGCGATGTGGCGTTGGTTTGGGCAAGCGCGGCCTTGAGCGCTGTGAGGTGATGCAGGCTGTCGACCTCGGACACATGCGTGTCCGTCAGAAACTCATGAAAGCTGAAGGGCTCACGGGCCAGCGCCGACGTTGTCTCCGCCTCCAGCGCTGTGATCGCGGCCGAGCGATCAGCGTCCAGTTCGACCGGCGGAAAGAATCTTGCGAGCGCCGTGAAAATCTCTGCGTGGCGGGCTTCATCGAGTCCGTGCTGGCGTATCAACGTCCGGATTCGGACGATGGACAGGCGTTCCGACACCGCCAGTAGGGCGTCGGCGCCGATGCGTTCGCGGACACTATGGTCCGAGAACAGTCGACCGAGCCACCGGGGATCTGCGACTTGGCCAGCCAGTTCCGCATCGCGACGAAGGGCCAAGCTGCCGTCAATGAAAGACGGTGGCATAATCGATGCATAGACGGCGAGATCGCGCGACGTAAGATCCCCGAGAGCCGCCCTGAGGGATGGGAACATGCCGCTAGGCTCCCGTTTTCGCCCGCCCGCCCGTCTTGTGGCCGGCGCTGAGCGGACGCAGCTTTCCATCTACCAACTCCAGCACGCGATCAGCCCGCGCCAGAAGAGCGGGACGGTGGGCCACGACGATCCGCGTGATCGGCATAGCCTCGAGGACCTGGGCGATGGCCTCTTCGGTCGCGACGTCCAAGTTCGCCGTTCCCTCATCGAGGATCAGAATCCGAGGCTCGCGGTAAAGCGCGCGGGCCAACAGAACACGTTGTTTCTGTCCTCCCGACAGGATGGAGCCCATGTCGCCTACGAGGGACAGATAGCGCATGGGCATCCGAGCGATATCGTCGTCGACCAGAGCAGTCTTGGCCGCCGCTTCGACGCGTGCCATGTCGATGTCAGGATCGAAGAAGGCGATGTTCTCAGCGATCGAGCCGGACATCAGGCGATCGTCTTGGGCAACAAGTCCCACGCGGTCGCGCCAAGCCCGCCACACCTCGGGCGACGCTGGCTGGTCGTCCAGCTTAATCAAGCCCGAGGAGGGCGCGTGCAGCCCGAGCATGAGTTTTAGCAGGGTGGTCTTCCCGCCGCCGGAGACGCCCGTAATCGCGAGGTACTCCCCCTCCTCGACTGACAGGTTCAGGTCCTCAAGCACGGCACGGTCCGTGGAGCCATAACGAAACCCAACATCCGTCAGCGTCATACTTCCCCTGACGGTCATCGGCGAGGGCAGGCCTTCTGACCCAGGGTCAGCCTCCGCCGTCACGATGTCGGCCAGACGGTCCAGATGCAAGCCGATGAATTTGAACTGCACGGCTTGGCTGACGAGCGCGTTGGCGCGATCCGTGAATGTCTGGCGGAAGGCCAAGAATGCGACCAGCATCCCGATGGAGAAACCGGCACCCTCGATCACCATACGCGCGCCCAAGTAGAGTACGATCACCGTTTGCAAGCCGTTAATCAGTGACTGAATGGCCGTTTGAGCGATCTGGACCTTGCCAGCCGATACAGCGGCGTTCACCGCCGCCGCAAAGAGGTTCCGCCAGACGCCTTCGCGTTCAGCTTCCCGACCCATCACTTTGATTGTGGTGGCGGCGCGCACGGTTTCCATGAGTTGCGACTGCTCCCGGGCACGCTCAACAATCTGTTGCTCGTTTCGGGCCCTCATCATCGGAAACAGCGACAGAGCCAAGACTGTGTTGAGGGCTACCGCGCCGACGACCACTCCCGCGAGAGGCGGGGAGTAGGCAACGAGGATGACGATCGCCACAAGCGCCATGACGCCGTCAATGAGGCTTGTAACCACGCCATGGGTCAGGGTGTCCTGAATGGAAGTGGCCGACGAGATTCTCGACAAAATGTCGCCGACGCTACGCTTCTCGAACCAGTTCGACTTCAGCCGGATGAGGTGGTGGACCACGTTGCCGACCATTTGGAAGCTCAATAACTGACCCGTGGTTTGGATAAGCCAGCCGCGAAGCGCCTCAATGACCGTATGCAGGATGACGAGACCGCTGAAGGCGATGGCGATTGTGACCAGCAGGCCGGCGTCCCCCCGTAAAGCACCCTCGTCGATCACCAGCTGCATCTGGAAGGGCATCGCAAAAGCTACGAGCTGCAGGGCGACGGAGAGGGCTACGATCTGGAGGACGACAGGCCAGACCCCTGTGGTCCGGCTCCAGAGTGAGTTCAACTTGACGTGGGACCGGGCCACAACAGGCTCGAATCGCGCGGCTGGGGAGAGTTCCAGGACGACACCGGTGAAATGTTTCGAGGCCTCCGCCATTGGGATCTGGCGGATGCCGACCGATGGGTCGTGGATCACTATGCTGCGTGGATTGACCTTTTTGAGGACCACGAAGTGATTGAGGTCCCAATGCAATATCGCAGGCAGCGGCACGGTCGCCAGATCTTCTAACTCTACCCGTAGCGGCCGTCCGGTGAGCCCCAACTGGCCGGCGAGGACCATTAGGCCCTTCAGGGTCGCGCCTGCGAGCGACGTCGTGAACCGCTGTCGAAGGCCGTTCAAGTCGACATCGTGACCGTGATAGCGGGAGACCATCACCATGCAGGCCGCGCCACATTCCGCAGCCTCGGCCGCACGAACGAGCGGAAGCCGCTTCCGACCGCTGAAATCAAGACCTGCCTGCAGCTTCATCAGGACCGACGCCCCGCTGCGTAGAGCGGGTCGAATAACCATTCGAGGAGATTCCGCCTTTCAACAACGATGTCAGCCGACAACGTCATCCCGGCCTGGAGCGGGATAGACTGTCCGTAAGCCTCGATATCCATGCGCTCCAGGGCGACACGTACCCGAAAGACTGGCTCGGTTAGATTCAGCCCAGGCATGGCCACCTCTTCAGGTGCCAGCACGGTCCGGGAGACGGAGAGCACCCGGCCACGCCCCACCCCGAACTTCTGAAAAGGGAAGGCCTGGTACATGATCCGCACACTTTGCCCCGGCCTGATGAACCCGGCAGCGCGAGAGGGGGCGTAGATCTCCGCTTCTAGGGGCGCGTCTACCGGGGTAATCACGCCTACCACGCCGCCAGTGGACAGGGTTCTGCCAGAAAGACCAGGAAGGGCGGCGATCCGGCCCGATAGCGGGGCCACCACTAGATAGGTGGCCTGGGATTCTTGGGTGGTCGCACGCTGGTTCAGGTCCGCTTCCTCGGTGCGCGCCTGAGCCTGTACCTGCTGTTCTCGCCGAGGAAGTTCGGCGAGTTGGGCGTTGACCTCCCGAATTTGACGGCGCAGGCCCAGCTCGATCGCAGTGATCTCCGACAGGGTCTGTTCAGCCTGCAGTGCGGAAGACCGACGCAGCTCCAGCTCACGTCCGGGCAAGAACCCTTGGGCCGCGACCGTTTCGGCGCGTTGAACCTCGGCTTGCGCAAGTTGGAGCCGTTGGCGTTGCAGATCACCGCGCAGCCGGGCCTGGTCCATCTCCTCAGCCAGCCCGCGGCGGCGGTCTGCTAACTGTGCCCTCTCCGCACGCAGGTCCTCCAAACTCAGTCTGCCTTGTTCCAAGGCGGCTTCACGCTGGATCTGAAGGTTCCGCGACGCCGCAAGATAGGTGTCGCCCCCGGCGGTTACTTCCGAGAGGCGCATCGTCGCGATGATTTGGCCTTGGTCGACGATGTCGCCTTCCGCCACGTGAAGACGCTCGATTACGCCTCCTTGCCGGGCTGCGACGCGGATGAGACCCGCCGGCGGTGTAAGAAAGCCGCTCACCGTCTCCTTTCGGGAGTAGGTGCTGAGACCAGCGAAGAGCGCGACGACAGCTACGATCAGCAGCGCCGCAATGGTGAGTAAACGGCTCGAGACAGACGATGTCATGACGACCACGCCTGACAATCGCTGATTGGCGTGCTCGACAGCTTCCCTACGGTACAAATCCGACAATCAGCCCTCCCTGACACGTCTACACAGCAATACGATGTCTCTTCCCTCGCCCGCAACCTCACCGAGAGAAGAAGGAGATCGTTCCTATCTTCGCGACACAGGCCTGAGATAGGGCGGAACTCCCCGATCGACCTATCGATACCAAGCCAAAGCCATCGGGTTGATTAGTCTTTTTCCGCCGGCAGCCGCATCTCTCGATCCCGACGCTATGCAGGGCGACCTTGCTCCTGCATCCCATGCAACCCCCGGCCGGGCTTCCGCGGCCTAGCGCCGCCAAGCCAAGCCGGGGATTTCCGGTTCGCCCTCAATGAGCACTGCCGACGAGTCCGTGGACGCCTCGATCGCCTGCACCGTCTGGCGCAGCATGTTCTCGGTGAAGTCGCGAGGCGTGCCGACGAGCCGGTTGGCGAGGGCTCGGCCGAAGCGCTCGGTAAGGCCGCCGCCGCTGATCGCGGTGTCGCTGGCGAACAGGTTGAGGTGATAGCCCTCACGTTCTTCGTTCTTGTAGGGGAAGAGGCAGAGCTGGACGCGCAGCTGCTGCGATCCGGAGACCGAACGATTGACGTTGGCCGTCCACACGGCGCCGTCGCAGGTGGCGACCATGAACTGCTGGGTGCTGACGCCCCCAAGCGCCGCCAGACCGGCGAGACGACTTTCGGCCAGCGGATTGGTCAGCTGGAAGCGACCGGGTTGTTCGGGCGTCTGGACAGCGATCGGCCGGTTCGACTGAAAATCGCTGGCGTAGTTCTGCAGGATGCGCTCGGCAGCGTCGATGACTTGGCCCTTGGGGGCGTCCGTCTGGAAGTCGATCACCGCGTAGGCCTGATAGCTGCGTTGACGGCTTTGGGCCTCGGCCGGCGCTGCAGCGACGGTCGTCAAGGCGAGGATGGCCGCTGAGGCGGCCAGGGTGGCGATACGCATTTGGGAACTCCCTCTCCCGGGTTTTGAAGGCTTGACGGTCCCACCTTTCGGGACACTCAACTAGGTTGGCGCTGCAGGATCGCGGGGCTTATTATCCTCTGCGCTTGGCTTTCCGCGCGTGCTGCGGTGTCATGCAGCTGTGACGAGGCCCTATCGGTGGAGCGAAATCTGTGGTTGATAGAGAACAGACGCGGAACACGGAGGGTCCGATGCAACAGGGCGCTATTGACCAACTCGGGCTGTCGCCGGAGGCGACGCGGGTACTGAAGGCTCAAATGGAGAGCGGGTTGGCAGGCCCGGCGTTCTGGGCAGGCACGATCGTCGGGCTTGTCGTTAGCCTGACCTTCTTCGCTGTTGGCATAGGCTTGCTGCTTTGGACGGTTCCGCTGATCCCGGCGGCCGTCGAAGCCGGCGAGATCTTCATCGCCATCCCCGTTGTCATCGGGCTGTGCTTCAGCGTCGTGCCATTGGCCATTCTGCCCCATTTGGTGAAGGTGCTGAAGGCACGCCGGAGCTGAACCCGTCGCAATGAGATAAGGCGGCGCAGCTTCGGCTGCGCCGCCTTCGTTTTGTCCGCTAGTCAGCATTTCGCCGCGCCAACCGGGCCATCCCACCTGCCGTCTGCTGAGTATCGCTCTCGCCGAAACCGATCAGGCGGCCGTCCGCCGGCCGGTGCGAATCCAACATATCGGCTGCTTCCCCGGTCGATGCCCGAATCTGATCTCGCAGCGCCGAGTTGAACTGCGGGCGAATGACCGGCTCGTCGGCATCATTGGCCGGTCGCGGGCTCGAAGGTGCCCCGGCGTCGTTGTCACGATCGCGGTCACCGCCTCGGCCAGACCGCTGACCTACATCGCCAGATCCTGGACTTGCCGCCGCCGCAGCCGCCCTCTCCTCTCGTTCGGCCTGCCAAGCGCTCGACCCTGGTGCATGTTCGCTGATGGGCTCTCCGGGCCGCCCGAGGTTCGACATCCCGAACCCTTCACGGAGGGCCGCGCCCTCAGATGGGACGTCGAGCACTTGAACCGTACCTGGCTGGAACTGCTGAACGTTGGGCGCCACGTCTCTGTTCTGGGCAATTAGCTCCGGAACGGAGATCCGATCGGCTTGATCCTGCTGGAAGGCTCGGCCGATTTCGTCGATTCGGCTGATGTCTTCCGGCGTGCGGCCGGCCAGGATTTCGCGGGCCCGGTCCTCGTCGATGATCGCACCGTAGCTGTCTCGCGAGCCGACCAGTCGGTCCATTGCGAACGGGACGAACACGTTATTCATGTTGGTGTCGAACGTCGCAGAGTTGCTGCGGACGTAGTCAGCCCGCTGCTCGTAGGTCCGCGCTTGGCTTTCAGCGGTCTCCGCAGCGTTTGTCAGGGCGGCGGTAGAAGAGAAGGTGTCCGAGATCTTCTCGGCCGTCATATTCTGGGCAGTTGATGTCTGGCTGAAGGACTCCGCCGCATACGTCGCGGCAGTGCGATCGACGCGGTCGGAGAAGCCCTGCGATGACAACGCCTGACGAGCGGCTTGCACAGAGTCCGTTTCCGTATCGCTGCGCGATATACCGACCTGGCCAGTGACGCTGGCCCGCGCGCCAGCTGTTGCCTCGTTGCCGAACAGGGACGCGCCACCTTGGACTTGGGCGTAGGCCTCGATCGCGGCGCGCGCAGTGGCTTCTTTCGCAGTCGCCTGTGAATAGCCGTGTGTTCGCTGCAGGTTTTCGCTGACCTGATCCAAAGTCTGATAAAGCGAACCATGCGTCTCGCGGTTTTCACTCCCGGTTGTCCGGATTTGTGAGCTGCTGTTCAGCCAGCTGTTGACGGCCTCGACGCCTTCCGCCTGAGTTCTCTGCCATCCTTCCGTATAGGACTGCCTGAGCGCCTGGCTCTCTTCCCGGCGCTGGCCGGCTGCTTCGATGGCCGCCGCGCTGATCCCCTCGGAATGGCGGAAGCTAGCCGCAGTTTGCGACATCGACGACTGCAGGGTCATAGCCCCACCTGAGCCCATCTCCACCCGGTTCAGGTTCTGGTCAACGAAACGATAGTTTCCTTGATCGACGTCGAACGATGTGTGCTGGCGGTTGCCGGAGAGGTTGTTGAACGAGTGGTTCTCGAACGCTGTGTTGCCCAGCGAGATATTCCCCGTGGTGGACATCGAGCCCGCCGCCTCGGCTCCGCTGCGGAACTGCGAGAGCAGGGCTTCGCCCTGGCTTCCCACGGCCATCGCGCCCTTGGTCAGCAGCCCGGCCATCACGGGGATCATCATGGTCATGACGCCGGCGACGGCCGAAATGTCCGCGTTGACGCTTCCGATCGCTTCGAGGTTTGCGATCTTGATCCCCGCAGCAGTGTCCGGAAGGTAGGCGGCCGCCGCCGTCTTCGACGCGGCGGCGCCCATCGAGATCTTGTGGACGATGACGTACATCGGCCCCCAGAGCTGCAGATACAGGAACCCCGTCAGATAGCCCTGGATCATGCGCGGCCCGAGGCTCGGCAACAGGAAGGCCGGGAAGAGGATCGGGAACATGCCGATGAACAGCAGGTCGACCACGATCTTGAGGATGACGATCGCCTTCTCGGCGACGCCGCCCAGCAAAGCCTGGGTGTTGCGCGTCTGGATCTCTGCCTGGGTCTCGGCAAGGGCGCCCATCGACTCCCCGCCAGCCTCGGCCGAGAAGCCGGTGACGCCGCGGCGGATCGCGTTGGCCATCAGCACCTGTTGGAACGCCGAAGTCGCGTCACGCGAAGCCCCGATCATGATCGGGTGCAGCGTGCCCATTTCCGACATGAGGGCCGTCTGCAGTTCCGCTTCAGGAAGGTCCGGCCGCGACCGGCGCTCGAACAGGCGCATCGACGCCTGCAGCGTCGCCGCCCATTCGCTGTTCATCCGTCCGGCTGCCGTGGGGCAGGAAATGATTTCCCGGAGGTTCGACGGGTTGGTGTACTCGATCGACCGGCCGGGGTTCGTACCCTTGGTGACTGTGATATAGGTCCAGAGGTCATTCTGCCGGGCCAGTTCGCCGGCGGAATAGTAGCCGTCCAGGATATCGTAGTAGACGCAGCCCCGAATGAAGCTGCGCAGATTGCCGTCGAAGCGCGGATCCGCGATCTGGGCTGTACGCAGGCGCTCGAAGACCTTGGCCCCGTAAATCATACCTGTCTTCGAGTACCGCGCATCGGCCGGGTCGCCGAAGGCCGTTTCGGTGAGCTCGATCGTCCGATGGCCGATCCTGCTGGTCAGACTGGCGGTCATGCCAACCCCGAGCGGCACATTCGCCACGTCCGCCCCCGTGAGCGCCGGGTCGAACACATCGGTGACATGGACCTGCACCTTCGGCACCCACAGAATCCCGTAGGTGATGAAGGCGATCAGGAACCACTTCATGATCTTGCCGATGTTGAAATCGAACACCGCCTTCAGGATGCCCATCATCAGACCCAGGACGAGAGCCAGCCGCAGGAGCGACGAGATCCCGTCCGAGCCCGACAGCAGCGCTACCGCCTGGAAGACGTCGCGGTAGTAGGCGCCGCCGCCGTAGGTGATGACTTCGACATCCATGGCGGCGACCTCAGTTCGGCGTCATGCTGGCGGAGAAGGCGATGGTTTCGCCGATCCGCGTGCCCATCCGGGCCGCCAGCTGCTGTTCGGCGCGTTGGGTGCGCGCGATCATGTCCTCGATAGCCGACGTCTTGGTGTTCAGGACCTGCTGGCGCTCGTTGAGGATCGAACGCACCTGCTCGATGCTCTCACGCCACTCGCCCAGCTGTACTTCATCAATGCCGACCATGTTCCGCGCGCCGTCCTCGACCTGCGAAACCGAGCGGTTGATCCAGGTGTAGACCATGTCCAGGGCGATCACGTCGGCGTACTGCGCCATCGTGCCGGCGGCCGCCGCGCCCTGCTGGGCCGAGTAGACGCTGGCCATCTTGTAGACAGGCAACGACACCATGTTCAGGAAGTCCTGCTCGGCGGCGCTGAGCGTCTGGCGGGTCTGGATCTTCGTGATGATGCTGCGGAGCATCGCCTCGACGCGATTCTTCAGGGCCCGGTTGGCGGCCAGCGTTTGGGTGCCGCCGTACTTCACCGGGTTCAGGCACTTGTCGGTCGTATCGCACCTATGGACGCGGACAGCGCCGCCATCGAGGAGCTTGGTGATCACGCCATCCTTGGCGCCTTCCGCCGGCAGGACATCGATGATGCAGCCGTTGTTGTCCGGGCACCTGTAGATGATCGTCCCGGTCAGCGTCATGAACAGCTCGGCCAGGTCGCGGTCCCCCGCCAGCATCGGGTGCTGTCGGGTCGCTTCCCAGGCGATGTTCTTGTTGATCGGGATGACCTTCTTGTCCGCCTCAGGCAGGTTGTTGAGGTTCTGCGCCATCCGGTTCGGGCAATCGTGGCGGGCCGCGATCCGATCCGAATAGAAGCCCCGATAGGTCGACAGGTCGGTGCAGATCTGGTTCGACGCAGTGTCGCTCCGACCCCACAGGCCACCAACGAGGGCCTGCGCCTGCTGGCAGCTGTTCATGTTGAACTGGTTGATATCGCCGGCGACCTTCTGCAGCGACTCGATCTGGTCAGCGACGATCGGCGACAGACTCTTGATCGCCAGCATGAAAGCGTAGCTGATCGCGTTCGACGCCACGGCCTTCATGTGCGCGACCAGCTGGTCGCTGTTGATGAAGCTGAAGCCCCCGCTGAATATGTCGATGCCACCGCAGCCTGCGCGCACCGACGGCAGCTGGATCGCGCCAATCTGCGTCGTTTCCTGCGGCCCCCGGAAGGCCACGTTACCCAGCGTATAGTAGCCGGCGCTCTGTCCCTGGAAGGCGGTTGGGCCCGTGACGTTGGCCGAGCCGATCGAGCTGGACCAATAGCCGTCCATGCTGTCGTTGATGTCGGCCAGCGGCGCGGACGCCGTGAACAGGGTCAGGCTGGTCGTCGTCAACGCGACCAGGCCGAGACGACGACGACGACGCGAACGCGCGGCCTTGTCGATCGGAGATTTCGGCGTGGCGCCCTTCCGGGCGCGGTCATTGTTCCAGCGCATGTTCTAGGCTCCTTAGAAATCTGTGCCCGGCTCTTTGGAGAGCAGGACGAAAAGACGTTCGGCGATGTCATCGAGGGCCATGACGCCGGCCCCGGCGTAGGTCAGGCAGCCCTGCGGCTTCGTGCAGGGCAGCAGCTCAATCATCTGACCATTGGATCCCCGGATGCGCCGCGGACGGATCTGCCCTGTGCGAGCGTCGACGTCCGACGCTTGGAAGAACAGCAGTGCCGGGGTCGTCTGGCGGACGCCCCAGGCGGCGAGCTGCCCCTGGTCCCGCACGGCGTTGGGGAAGTGCTGGTTCGGCGCACCGTCGGCCGAGACGGCTCGGACTGACACGCCGTAGCGATCGGCGAAGGCGCGCACGATCGGGCTAGCGATCGTGCAGGCGCCGCAGCTACCCCGATACACATAGAACAAGCCGACCTTGTCCGAGACGCCGCGCAGGAACAGGTCGCGATCGGCAAGCCGATCATCAGTCCAGCCGTGCTTGGCGGCCTCCATGACCGGCCGCTGAATCGTGTAGTCCAGTTCAGGCGTGGTCCAGACCAGGCGTCGGAAATGATCCGCGAAGAGGCCGCCCTTTTCGAGCGCGATCTGCTGCAGACGGTAATACTCCTCGACCGTCTCGGGCGTCGGCCGCCACACCGCGACCTGACGGGCCTGCTCGAGGCGACGTTGATACTCCTCGAGCTCGGCCACCTCCGGCGGCACGGCCGCCGGGGCCAGCGCTGGCGTTACTGTGGCGGCCTGATCCTCTGCAGGCGGCTCAGGCCGCTGGCAGTAGAACCACATGCCCAGGTCGCGCCGGCAATACTCTTCGGCCGAGGCGTTATCCGACCGCGCTTGTTGCGCGGCGGCCGGGGCAACAGCCCCGATCGCCAGCGAAAGTGCGAGCGTGGACACGCTCAGGATGGCGCGCGAAACGGCACCCTTCATCATGGTCATCCCCTTCTTTGGAATTGGGTCGGAGCGGCTCACTGGCCGCCTCCGCCGGATTCGTTGGTTTCACCGAACCCTGGCGAGCCGGAGCCCATCAGATTCTGGATGTTCGACTGGATCCTGCCCATGGTGCTGTTGGGATCCGGCGAGGTGAACCGGCTCATCATCTCGTCCGTGAAGTCCGAGAAGTCGACGTTGGTCAGGTCGAGCCGTTGAAACTCCTCGATCGTGAAACCAGAGCAGTCGGCATCTTTGGGTGTACCCCAGGTCTTGTTGACCTGCGGGCGGCCAGCCTCCTGAACGATGCGAGCGATCGTCCCCTCGAAGGAGCAGTACCGCATGGACTTCTCGAGGCAGACACCCAGGAAGCTTTTCTGCGAACAATAGGTCCCCACGTAGTGAGTGGCCTTGGCTTCCTGCCGCTGCATCAAGGTTTTCTCCTCCTCAGAGCACTGCGTCAGACCGAGATCCACGCCCCAGCCCGAGTCCTTGCAGCAGTTCCGGAAGCCGAAGATCGCCTTGCGACACCGCATCGGCTGACCTTTGAAGATCGTCAGGTTCTGCGAATAGTCTTCGCCCGCAAGACGGGCCGCGAGCAGCGCGGCCAGCGCATCAGGCATATCTTCGCTGCCCTGATCTTCAGATCCGACGCACATGTCGCCGATGCAGACCCGGGTCTGACAGCTATTGTTCGTCTCCTCAGTCACGACCTCGCGGGTGCACTGATAGACGTTCTCCCACGCCCGGCATTGATCCGCCGGAACGTCGTCAAGACAAACCTCATCCTTCAGCTCGCAGCCAGAAGGCGGATTGCAGCTCGATTCTGTCGGGCCATGGCCTTCGCAGGTGTAGGTGTCAGTCTGCTCCCAGCAACCGGGGCGGCCCGGCGGCGTGGTCGGTACGCCGTTGATCATGCGCGTTTCACCCGGCTGGGTGCATTCGCTATTGGTCAGCCGACACGCCCCGTCCGATCTCGCTGGACAGGCTTGGGGTTCCATTCCGCCGCCAACATGGTCCGTTATCGTACCAGTTGGCGTGCCAGCCGGCGGCGTCTCCACTTCACAGCGGTATACGTTGTCGTACACCGAGCACGATCCATCAGGGGCCGTGCCGCCGCAAACCTGGCCAGTCTGGGTGCACCCGGCCAGCGGCGCGCAGGTGTTGACTTGGGATGAGCGATCGCACGTCCACGTTTCACGCCGCCTCCAAGGATCACGCGTCACGGACAGCCCGTTGATGATCCGCGTTTCGTTGCCGATCACCACCTCGTTCGCCGTCATTCGGCAGGCGGGGTCGTTTCGGTTCGAGGCGCACGGGTCCGTCCAGTATTCCCCGACGACATCACGCGGTGTCTCAATCGGCGTACCGCCGTCGTTGACCGGATTCTCACAGCGGTAGGTGCGATTATAGGCCGTGCAGTTGCCCGCGCGGTCCTGGCTGGCGCAGGTCTGTGCCTGCTGAACGCAGCCCGTGAATGGGCTGCAGCTGTTCACGTTCGAGGAAGACGAGCAGATAAAGTCCTCACGGACTGTCCACGGGTTCCGGGTCACCGGCAGGCCGTTGATGACGCGGGTCTGTTCGCCCTCGAGGACGACTTCGCCTTGCTTGACGCAGGCGCCGTTGCCCTGCAGCGCGGCGCAACCATTGTCCCAAGTATCGGAGACAACGTCGCGGAGGATCTCGCTGGGGGTGCCCGCGCCGGGAACCGGGTCCTCGCAACGAACACCCTGCTCAAACCGAGTGCACCCGCCCGAGGGGTCGTTGAAGGTGCGCTCCCACGCCGTGCAATTCCCGGCCGCGTCGGTCGCGATGCAGCGCTCACCGCTCTGAGCCATGCCGTTCGGCGGAGCGCAGCCCGGGAAGTCGGTCCGGGAGCCACAGGTGTAGTCGTGACGACGCGCCCAGCAGTCCTGATAGACAAAATGCCCATTGATATTGCGCGTCTCCGGCCCTTGGACACAGACTGTCGCGACGAGGTTGCAAGCAGAGCTTTCCCCGGCCGTGCACGAGCCGCCCGTGGGCGACCAGTAGGTGGTCCCATCCGGCGTCCCGGCTTGTCCGACAAGCCAGGCGCTACCGGGATAAGGCACCATCAATGGGCCTTCGATCTTATGGGGGCAGGAGTAGTCGATGTACCAGGTCCGGCCGCCTTGGTAGAGCCAGCCTGCAGAGCATCCATTCTCGTCGAAAACGCCCCCCGCCGGGTCGGCCATCGCCACCTCGTGGCCTGTGTCCATCGTGTAGAGCCACGTCGTCGTCCAGCCGATGTTAAGCACGTCCCCGCACGACTGGCCGTAAACCGATCCCTGATAGCCGGTCTGACAGGTGTAAGACGTCGGCAGATTGGACGGCTGGGTGCAGGTCCGCCCCGACGTCGGCGAGCAGCCCGGCTGCCCCACTGCCGTACAGGCGGCGTTGCCGGCGTGCGTCGAACCGTTCCAGGTCTGAACGCAACCGTACTGATAATCCTCGTCGACCACGACAATACGGCGGCGCTCGCAGCTTGCCGGCGTATGCGTCCAAACCGTTCCGGTCTGACAGCTGTAGACATAATCTTCGTCGACGGTCACGACGCGTTCCGGCTCGCAGGTCCGGCTCTCGCTGCGCCACTCGGTCCCCTGCCGGCACGCGTAGACATAGTCGGTGTCGAACATCGGCACGTAGATCGACCGACATTCCTGGCTGCTTTCCGTGACCCGTGTCGCGGTCTCGCACGTATAGAGACTGCGCTCGATGCGCGTCCCCTGCGTCGTCTCGTTTTGGCAGGACCCGCTGTTTTCGCCGACCAGGTCCCCGACCTTGTTCCTCGGATCCCCGAGAAGATCGAACGATCGTCGCAGCCAGTCGTCGTTGTTGCTCACGTCATATCGGGCGGCGTTGGCCGCGCCGCCGCCGATCACCGCCAGGTACTCGTTCCCGGGCGCGTTCCCCTCCCCGGCTGAGATCAGTCCGTTGGGGTTGTTCTGATAGCTGGTCCAGCCGGATACATCCCCGCCCGCGCCCGGGACGACCGTCCGCGGGTCACCCAGCGGGGGCGGCGGGGTGGTGCCCACGAACGAACCGGCACCGCCGTCACCAGAGGTCGTCGTCTGCGCGAACGAGGGCGCCGCAGTAGCGGCGCCCACAAACACAGCAGCAAGGGCGAGGGCCTTAAGCCCTCGCGCGAGATCCAGTCCGGGTTTTTTCACGGCCCATTACCCCTCCAGGCGAGCCAGAGCCGCTTGCGCGACGCCGGGCGCTTCATCGCCGCGCTCCGCGATGATGCGAAGCGCTTCCGCGAGGGTGATATTCCCCGCGAGGCGGTCGTGAGGGGTTGCCGCGCTCGTGCAGTCGACGCCTTGGTCACACGGTTGGACCGGAGCCGTCGCAGCAATGAACGTGGGCACTCGATCTACACCAAAGGCTCGGAACACCTGAGGTTCGATCGCGACACCGCTGACGGCATCTTCGCCGAAAACTTCTTTCGCAGCAACTAACGTCTGCTCGAAACTGCCGTTGACCAGGCCGCGAATGACGATCTTCGCGCCGGCCTTGTGGGCGTCCAGCGCGAGGCTGCGCAGCGACTCCTTGGGCATGCCCAGCGAGACGGCCACGTACAGCGCGCCCTGCTCTTCCGGGACGGCCTCGATCATCGCTGCCGCATCGCCGAAGGTCGGATCATTGCGCAGCATCGTCATGCCCCGCGCGAGGGCGCGCTGGTTGCCTGCGGCCAGTTCCTGCGCGTCACGCTCGTACCGCTCCGTCCGCGCGCTGGTCTCGGCCGCCCAATCGTCGAGCGACTGCTGTGCCGACCGGCCCCGGGCCTCGGCCTGGTCGATCAGCGCCCGGGCGGCAGCGCCGAGTTCGTCCTGCGCCATCGCCGGCGTCGAGGCCCAGAAGACCACGCCGCACATCATCAGGGCAGCTGCCATCTGCAGTGGCACCCACTGGTTCCGCCAGGAGAAGATGAACAACGCGATCCCAGCGCTCAGCGCGGCGGCGAAGGCCATCCAGCACATCAGCGAGCCCGAGAAGACCGGATAGTTGAGAGCTTCGAACATGGTCGCCCCTATGGAATGATGGTCACGCAGCAGTTGCGCTTGCGCCAGACGAGGAAGCCGTAATCCTCGCCACGGATCGGGATGGTCTTGCCGCCCTCGTAGGGCACCGTGGACGCGCCGATCGGCGGGCAGGTGAACGGCCCACGGACGTGTCTGACCGGGTTGGTCAGCTGGAAGCGGTACTGCCGCTTGTCCATGATCGGCATCTTGTACTTCGAGCAGACCGCCTGGGGGCCGCTCGTGCCGTCCGCCAGGAGCTGCCGGTGCATCTTGAAGGCGAAGCGCTCGGCCGCGAGCAGCGCGCCCTGGATGTCCGAGTATTCCCCGGAGATGTTTCCATCCATCGGATACATCGTGCCGTGGCACCCCGCGCACCAGAACATCTCGTTGCGCACGTGACCCGCCGTCGTTGACGCACAGTCAACCGAGCAGGCGGCCGTCGCGATCGGGTTCGCGAAGATCAGGGCTTCGGGGTGGATCAGGATCGACAGGTGATCGTCCTGCCAAAGCGGATCCAGTTCCGTGATGTAGGCGATGTCGAAGCTGGTCCGCTCGACGCAGAGGAAGTCGGTCAGCAGCTCGAGCCAGACCATGACCGGATAGACGTACCAATGGACATGGTAGGCCGACCGGTCGGCCTGCTCATTGCTCTTGCGGCTCGACTTGCCCGGATAACCGAAGCCCGGATCGATCTTCAGGCCGCCCAGGTTCACGAAACAGAACGGCCGCTGCGTCACGTCCGCCAGGCGCACAGGCTCCCAGAAACCGACCGACAGGCCGATCTGGACGAAAAGCGGCGGCGGGGCCGGGCAGGCGCAGACCGGCGACGACGGATTGGGCGTGTCGGGCTTATCTCCCTTGAACAGCGGGATCGATCCAAGGGTCAGCGGGAACAGGCAGCTCCAGCAGACGTCCGTGATCGGATTCACGAAACGACCTTCGCACGGCGCGGCGTCGGCCGGGTCCTGCGCCATCGCCATGGTGGGCGTCAGCGCCAGCATCACGCTGGCCAGCACCGCCCCGATCTTTGGGCCCCAGCCGATCACGGCTGCAGCTCCGAAATCCGAAGCCGCGAACCCTCTTTCTCGACCCGCGCCGGAACTTGCCGGATTCCGAAGTGAGAGACGAGCTTGGCCTCCTGGTCGAAGTAGAACTGGACCTGCCTGCGGCGCATCAACTCAAGCGGCGCGCCCTTGGTCAGGATCAGACGGGTACGGTGCTCGCCATGTTCCCGCAGCTGACCAACGGCCCAATCGACCTGACGGCTGTCGTCCCCGTCCAGGAAGATCAGGACGCGGTCGAAGCCTGGCAGCTTCTCGAGGGGATTCACACGCTCACCCTGTCGGGCGAACACGCGACCGCGCTGGTCGGCGAAGTCGCGAGGCACGATGATCGACGGGTCGAACAACCAGCTGCGAGGCTCGGTCGTCGTCCGCACGCCGGGGGCGGCGGTCGGTCGTTCCACGCGGGCCCGGACCCGTCGCTGGAACTCTTCCTGCAGCTGTCCCATACGGCCGGACGCCTCAGCCCGGCGCAGCTGCCGCGCGATCACCTCGAGGATGTCATGCTCCGCGATGGCGAACGTCGCGCCGTGCGTGCCGAGATCCTCCGATCGGGCCATGGTGGCGCTCAGCGCGAGTGCGAGGCCCGCCGCGACGCTCGCGATGAGGAAATACTTGCCAGTCATAGGATGGGCTCCGCTTGGCCGACCACGCGGGAGGCCGGGATGAGCCCGATGAGGGCGTACCGGCTATCCAGGCTGTCGGGATTGTCTCCGACGACGAAAAGGCTTCCGGCCGGGATCACCCCGACCGGCCCCGGTGCTGCAGGACGACCGAGACTATCCGTCGGTTTCACGCGCCCGACGTCCTTGCCGGCGACCCAGACTCGGTCCCCGCGCCGCTCGATGACGTCCCCGGCCGTGCCGGCGACACGCTTCACGAAATGCTGCCCGGCCGGGTAATAGGGGGTGTCAGGCGCCACGAATTCGACGAGGTCGCCCCGACCAACCTCCCGGTCGCGCCGGTCCGTCACGAATGCCCAATGCGGCAGGCTCTCAGTGACGTTCAGCCCGAACTTGTACCGGGCCAGGGTCCCCTCCCCGGCCTTGAAGGCGAACACGCCGAGGCACAGCAGGGCGACAATCCCGGTTTGCCGCCAGCCGGCGAGCGCCGCGGGATCAAAGCTCGACGTCATCGCCAACCTCCACTTCAAATGCCGCGAGCGCTGCAAGATCGACCTGAAAGTCGTCGGTGAAGAAGCGAGACAGTCGGTCGTAGCTGCTCGCCGGAACGGAAGCCGTCAGCTCGGTTCCGCCAGCGCCGGTCTTGACGGCGCAAAGGAGCATGCCTTCCGGCTCAGGGCGCCATTTCCAGGCGCTGGGAGGTGGAGGCGTCAGGTGAAAGATCAGAAACGCCCGCTCCCGTCCGTCCAGGAACGAGGCTCTAACCACCCTGTACTCCGGTAGACGCCGGGGCCGCGTTCGCTGTGGGGCGCGCGCCCCCGGCTCGGGACATGGCCGTCCTCACGGCTTCGCCGACCTCCCGCGTGACGTCGTCCGCTTGGCCTGCCAGGACGCATTCCCGGGCCAGCAACAGCACGTTCTTGTTCCGGCCCGCACGCTGCAGCGTGTCCTGCGTGACCGACATGAAGAGATCCATCTGAACCCCGGCTTCCTCCGGGGTGATGTCCGACAGGGCGATCGAGGCCATGTAGCTCTGCGTCATCTCCCGCACCCCGACCGTCATCACTTCCGGCGGATCGTTGCGGGTGAGCAGGACCCAGGTGGCGATGTTGGAAATGGTCAGGGCGGCGATGGCCAAGGCAGCCATTTGGCTCTTCGGGGGGAGCCATTCGCGGGCGGTGGAGACGATTCCGGTGAGCGGAGCCCGTTTCTTCGGCTGGCTGGTTTCGGGCGTCTCGGGCGTTTCGGGCTGGTCGGTCATTGGGCGGACTCCGGGGCGGCCTTGCGGGCCGTTCTTCGGGGCGCTCGCACGAGCGCGGTGATCAGGGTGAGGACCGCCCAGGCCATGGCCATGAAGGCGGTGACGGGCGCGCGGGCCGCCGGCGGGGCATCAGCGAAGTGGGTCCAGAAGTCGCCCCACAGCCTCGCCGCCTTGACCAGGTCGAACCCGGCCAAGGACAAGGTGACCAGAGCCGCGCTCATGAAGGCGATGCAGGCGCTGTCGATAACGAAGGCGATCCGGGCGCCCCAGCGGTGCGCAACCAGGCGGGCCCGACCGAGGATCGGACTCTGGTCGAGCCGTTGCAGAAGCCCGGCCGCCGTCACGCGGCTTGCCCGAAGGCGATGTCGCCCACGGCCTCTTCCAGGGTCCGGCCGCGGGCCTGCAGGGACTTGATCCGCTCGAAGACGACGGGCGTGGTCGAATAAAGGGTGGCCGAGAACGGATCGAGCACCAGGCGCGCCAGGAAGCGCGCTTCCGGCCCCATGACGAACATCTCGGAATACTCTCGGTCGACCACCTTCAGCGACTTCAGGATGGTCATGTCCGCGTCCGTGACCTTGATCCGGTCATTGGTGCGGAGCTGGTCGAGCGCCTCTTCCTTCAGGCGCAGCACGACGACGTGGTCGCTGTTCTCCATGCAGGCGCGGGCGCCGTCGGTCTTGTAGTAGTCGTTGACCGACTGAGTGCCGGTGATGATGGCGCCGCCCTCTTTCCGGCAACGACGGGCGAAGCCCTCAATGAAGCGCCCGACCGCGCCGTCCGACAGCATCTGCCAGGCTTCGTCGATGATGAGGGCCTTCTTGAGCGCCCGGCCGCCCTTCTTCATCCGCTTGCGGATCAGGAAGAGTACGGCCAGCACGACGACGGAGCGGAGGTCCGGCTTGGCCTCCAGGTCGCTCATCTCGAAGACGGTGTAGGAGTTGGTGATGTCGAGGGTGGCTTCGCCGTTGAAGAAGTTGGCGTAGGAGCCGGCCGTGCCGTAGGCCGACATCGCCAGCGCCAGATCCTCGCCCCGCTGCCCATGGCTGGCCTTCAGCTCTTCGATCACCGACTGGAAGGAGCCCTTGCGGCCCTCCCGTTGCCAGACGGTCATCACGGACTGCTCGATCGCGCCCTTCTCTTCGTCCGAGCATCGCGCGGATCCACGCGCGGCCTGCTCGATCATCAGGCGGATCATTTCGATCCCCTCGACGAAGTAGTCGCTCTCGGCCCCTTCGCCGTCCTCGATCTCGATGATCGAGAATGGATTGATGCAGGTCTTCAGGTCGAGGCTGAAACGGATGAACGCTCCGCCCAGCAGCATCGAGCTATTCTTGAAGCTCTCGCCGTCGTCGATGACGAAGACTTCTGCACCGGCCCCGCGCAGGCTGCCGGCGATTTCCTGCATCAGCACGGACTTGCCGGAGCCGGAGGCCCCCACGACAGCGGTGTTGTGGTTGCCCGACTTGTTGGCGAACGGCGACCAGGTCATCACCTGACCACGACGTCCGGCCAAGAGAACGTGGGGGAGATCCATCCCCATGAACTCGCCCTGCAGCGGAGCCAGGCGCGAGGCGACCGTGGTCGGCATGCGACGCGTGCGGCCGCAGGTTCCGAGATCGTCGAAAAGACCGCCCGCCAGCGTCAGCGGCAGGCAGGCAAGCACGGTCTGCAGGTGGACGTCGTCGTCGCGCTGCAGCACGAAGCGGGAGTTGCGGAACACACCGCGCAGGTGGCGTTCAGCCTTCTCGGCATCCGCCACGGGCGCTATCGACAGGACGAACATGCCCAGGTGCGCCAGGAGCGCGCCCTCGGCCACGTCCTCCATCACGAGAGTCCAGTCCTCGGCCGACTTGCGCGTGTCGGGGAACATCTTCCCGATCGGGTTGCTCGCGGCCTGGTTCGTCCGCATGCGCTTGAATTCGGCCGTCGACCGGGTCTTCTCGGCGCTGATGGACCGGAAGCAGAGCGATACGACGGTCGGGCCGATCAGCCGGAGCTGATCGTTGAACATGTCGCCGAGGATCCGCGACATGGCGCCTTGGGTCCACTGCTCCGGGAACTGCTTGACGCTGAAGCCGCGGATCTGGAAGCGCTCGTCCTTGGCCTGCAGTTCACGACGCAGCGCCACTTCATCGTCTGTGGCGTCGCCGGCGACGAGTTCGTCGCCCTCCGCCCGGGTGCGGACCTCGATCCGGTCGCGGAAGATCGTCCAGGTCGTGTCGTTGTGCACGAGCTGTTCGTTGATCCAGCGATCATCGTCGAAGGCGATTTCGCGGGGGCGAATGTTCGTCGTCGGATTCAGGATGTCGCCGATCGTGGCGATGAGCTGTCGCGGCTGCACCGGGAAGGCGTCCGTTCGCATGGCCTGAAGATCCGCGATGAACTTCTCGCGCGCTTCGACCAGCTGGTCGGCGGCCATCGAGGACCCCGAGCCCGGCAGCTCGACTGTCAGGAAGATGCGGAAGTCGCGAAGGTAGAACGGGGCCTGCTTGGAGGCGGAGCGCCAGGCGGCGTTGCGGAAATGCTCTCGCCGGTGCTTCGCCATCGCAGCGAAAACACCGCCTTGGGCGGCTCGCGCGAGCGCCCAAGGATCCACGACCTCACCAATCTTCGGCGAGGCGTACGACAGCACCTGAACGGTCGCGCCAGACGGGACACTGTGGGTGAAAAGCTCGCCCAGCATCCGGCCGGTCACGTCGGTCGCACCGATCAACGGCACGACCTCGAGGATGAAGCCGACGGTCTTGTTTGACTCGTAGAGCCCCCGGTTGTCGTCCCAGCTGCGATAGGGCAGCACGTCGCTGAGCCGCGCCGGCAGCAGGTGGCCGCGCGGAAGATCAGGCGGGGGCGGCTCGTCGATAACGAGACGCCCCATTTGCTCCAGGAAACGGTCGAGGCCACCCTTGTCGAACTTCATACCGGTTTACTCCGAGGCGCCCGCCGCTTCAGCGGCCGGCGGCTGCGGTTGGCGCGAAACAGGGGCCGCTTGCGAGCTCGGGGCAGCGGTCGGAGCTGCAACCCACCATCCGCCGCGACGCATCACGGCATGGACTTCGGAGCGGCCGTGATAGTCGCCCTGGGCGTCCACCCACGGCGCGAAGACGACCCGCATCACCTGGTCGCCCTCGCGCCGGGGCCCGGGGGCCTCGCTGAACACGAACGGCTGAGGCTCCCACCATCGCACCGGCGCCGCGTTCGCGACGCCGGGCGAGGCCGGAGATGGGCGGCCGGCGTCGGCCGAGTGGTCGATGGCGTCGATCGAGGCGCACGACGAACCCGTCGGAGCCGAGCACGACCAGTTGCCCTTGGTGTTGGTGCTCAATGAGCAGGCCGACACCGCGAGGCTCGACATCAGGACGACGACCAGGCCCCGCATCAGTTCGACGCCTGCAGGAAGGCGCGCAGCTCGGACTTCTCCATCCAGCCGCTGTTGGTCATGCCGTCCGCGCGGATGATCATCGGCGTGCCCTGGATGTTGTTCTGCTGGGCGAACGCGATGTTCGCCTGCAGCGCGGCCTCGGCTGCGGCGCAGTCGCCGGACGTCCGGACTTCGCCGCCGCGATAGATCGCATCGACGGCCGCAGAACGGTCGTTGGCGCACAGGGCCAGCTTGGCCTTTTCGTGGCTGTCCGCGCCCAGGAAGGCGATCGGATATTCGGTGATCTCGATATCCGTCACGCCGCGCAGATCATCGTGGAGACGGCGGCAGAAGCTGCAGTTCATGTCCGTGAAGACGGTCATCTTCAGCGGAGCGCCCGGGTTGTGCACGATCGCGTTGGCCTTCGGCAACGTAACCCGAATGGCCGGCCCCGGCGCTGCGCGGTCAGGCGACGGAGCCGCCGCCGGGGCTGCGCCCGCCGCGCCGGGCCCCACGCCCTGGATGCGGCCTTCGGCTGCGCCCATAGCGGCCAGCTGACGCATGCGTTGGTCCGTCAGGTCGACCTTCTCGTTGAGGTCGAGGACCGAGCCGACGACAGCGAAGCGGCCGTTGCGCGTGGTGTAGAAGATGTTCTTCCCAGCCACGACTTCGCAGAGCCCGGCCGGTGTTCCGTCACAGTCCACCGACGTGATCGGCGTGTTCGGGAAGTGCGCCTGCATCTTATCCTTCAGGCTCTTGCCGACGAAGGGAAGGTCGCCGGCAGCGATGGCGGCCGTGGCCAGCGCGGCGACGCCGACAACGGCGACAGAGCCGAGCAGCACGCGCTTGGAAAGTTTCGGGAACTTCATGGGTCTGTCCGAGTCCTTGCGTTTACGGGTCAGGCCGCCGGTTCGGCGGGCGTGGGGTTGGCCGACTGCGCGGCCGTGATGGACTGGCTGAGGGCCGCGCCGACGGCCTTCATGGCGCTTGCGGCGGCGGCTTGGGCGATGCCGCCCACGGCGGATCCGGCGGAAGCGGGAGTGGCCTCCGAGGCTTCACGCTTGCGCGCAGCGACGGCGGCCTGCTCCTCCGGCGACAGGACCGGCGCGGGCGCCGCGCTCGCCTGCTTGTGGTGTTCCGCGTGGGTTTCCGGACATTCCGGGCAGGGACAGTCGCAGGCGTCCTGCGCGAGAGCGGGAGCGGCGACCAGGGCGAGGCACAGCGAGGCCGCGCCCAAAAGGCGGTTCTTCATCGTATGACCTTTCGGTAGGAATTGACCGCTGTTCACCGGCGGCCCCGGGCAATCTCGAACCCCGACAGGAAGACGAGTTCGACTTCGATGCCGGTCGGCATTTCGATGACCGGCTGATACTGTTCGGCGCGATTGATGTAGTAGTCCGCGAGCATCTCGGCGGCGTTCGCCACCCCTGCTCCGGCTGCGCCGGCGGCGACATCCCCGGCGGCTGGCGGCTCGGGGGCCGTGAGCGCGCCCCCAGCTCCGATACCGATCGAGTTGGTCAGCCGGTCGGTGTAGCTTGACAGGCTGTTGCCCAAACCCTGCAGCGTGCCGGCGATCATCGCCCGCCCGGTCAGGCCCCCTTCGCGCGAGATCACATTGCCCCGAACCCCGGCCTTGCCAAGGTGCGACGCATAGCCTTCGACCGTAGCGACCGAGAACTGGCGGTTGCCAGCCGGGCAGGAGATCCGCTGCAGGCGGATATAGACCTTCTCAGACGACAGCTCGCCGTAGGCAGCGCCGTTCACAACGCAACCGGTCAGGTCCGTCGTCTGGTATTGCCCGTTCGCGCCGACGTGGACCGCCGGACCCGTGAGCCGGAACAGGACCGGCTTCGGGTCGCTGTTCGAGGTCACGCCCGTCGCGGCGTCCACACCGACCAGGACGCGGGCGCGAACGTAGGCGTTCGGCGGCACGAACCGGTCCGTGTCGAACACCTGCATCGACGAACTCATGTACTGGCCGCCGCCCGAGGGCTGCGCTCCGGCGGCTCCGCCAGTGCGGGAGACCGTGGGCCCGGCTGCGGACCCACCCTCGGCCCCGGCGGCTCCTCCAGTCATCCGCACCGTGTTCAGTTGACGACGCGGGCGGACTCCCGTCTGTTGGGATCCGGCCCCGGCTTGTCCGCCAGCACCGACAGGTGCGAACGGATCGCCGGGACCGGTCAGAGGCCCGCCCGAACTCTCGACGCTGGGCGGACCTCCTGCCGTCGCGACAGCGGCCCGGGGCGCACCACCTTGAGGCGCCCCGACTGCCTGACGGGTCTCTACGGCCCTGTTCAGGGCTTCAATCGTTTGCAGGGCATCGGCGCGCTCCGACTCGAGCTGGGCTCGAAGAGTCGCGACTTCCTGGGTCTGCTGGGTCTTTTCCGAATTCAGCTGCGCGATCTGCCGGTCCAGCTCCGAGACCCGCACGGTCAATTCGCTGGCCTGCCCTTCGCCTGACCGATCCCCGCCCCGGGCCACATCAGCCGTCGCCAGGAGCCGTTGCGCAGCGGCCGGATCGTCGCGCGACGGCGCCGGCTTCAGGATCGACCACATCACAAATCCGCCACCGATCAGAAGCGCGCCGAAGAGCGCTCCGTAGACGATCGCTTGCTTGCGCTTGGCCCTCTTGTTGCCGTCTGTGACGGGGCCTTCGTATGCAGGCTCAGCGGGCGGGAGTTCGATCTCAGCGGTCAACGCACTTCCTCCACGACGAACACGCGACCACGGCCGCCCGGCTGCAGCTCATCCCGATCCGCGGCCGCCGCGAGGACGCCCGCGACAAGGAAGCTGTCGACCATCACCGGGACGGCGGCGGCCGATTTGTTCTCGATGTCGATGACCTGGCCCCGGAGCCCGACTGCCTGGCAGGTCTGCGAGATTCGAAGTTCGAACGGGCCGACACGCGTACCGCTGGCGCCTTGGGCCGAGCACGACACGCCCTCGGGGACCTCGCCCCGGAACATCACGCGCATCAGCGCGGTGACAGTTTCCGTGTAGTCCCCCCGCCGCTCGGTGCGGTCCACGGAAGCGCCAGATCCCGTCGGCTGCGCCGACATGGCCACCAGGACGGTCTGTCCATCAACGGCCTGGGGGCTCAGAGTCGCCTGGACGGTCCGACCTGAGGCCGTAACCAGGAACAGAGTGAAAGAGCGACCCAGCACGTCGCCATCAAATGCGACGTACACGTCGCCGGTCGTTTCCTCGGCTTCGACCAGCATTTGCGGACCATCCGGCTCGCCGATCGACCGGACCGACGCAATGCGGTCTCCGGGAATCGAGATGCGAGACATCTGGTTGGCGGAAACGACGGCGTCGAACTTGCCATCACGTACCTGAACGGGGTCCGCAGCAGCGGGAGACGCCGCGACCAACGAAAGCGTGGCCACGGCGCCGAGCAGGGCGCGTTTCATCATAGGGCTTCATCCGTATTGGCGGCGCGGGCGCGAGTGCCGTTGGCCTCGTCTTTGGTGATCGGCACGAAGCTCTTGAGCAGGATCATCGAACCCTGCCGCTCAAAAGTCAGCGCGAACGTCTTGCGCTCCGAGTCCACGACCTCGCGGTTGTTCATCGTCAGAACGTCGCCGGTCGCTTCAACGTAGAGCTTGCCGGGATCGACCCAGAAATCCATCGGATAGAAGACTTGCGACGTGCGGCTGTTCTGGCGCTGCTGGCGATCCGCGATCAGCGCGGACTTGATCTCGTGATAGGTGTCCGGGGACGCGATGCGCTCGAGGTTCCGCTCGAAATATCGCGCGGTCTCCGGCGTGCGGTTCAGGAAGGTGTATGCGGCGTCCCGCGCCAGCCGCTCCAGGTAGTCGCGGTCAACGCCCGCGCCGCTGACTTCCACCGTGTCGACCAAGGTTGGCACCAGGACGACCTTCGATTGGGTCGCGACACTGATCGCCATCGCGGTATTACCGACGATGCTCAGACACAGCAGGCCGCCAAGGACGGCGAACCGCCGGTTCAGAATACGTGCTTTTTCGTTGACGTTCGCAGCTCTCATCAGCCCGCAAGCTCCCGCAGATGCGAGGCCGGCGTGGCTTTCAGGCGAAGAACGTCGCCCGGCAGGATCCAGTAAGCTGCACGGACGATCCGACCGAGCGAACTGCCTTGCTTAAACTTGCGCAGGCCCCAGAGGCAGGCCGACGCGACCAGCAGGCCGACCAGAAAGTTGGCGACAAGGATGCAGATCAGGAGCGGGGCGACGACGGCAACCAGCTCATCCCCGGTAAACACCAGGTAGCGCTCCGGCGCGTCCAGACTCTGCGGAATGTATGTATCTTTGAGATTCATAAGGTGGTGGCCCTGGTCTGCCGGGGGTCGAGAACCCGGCAGCGGCTGTACTAAAGAGGGATGGGGCGGCCTCGGCTTTGGTGAACACGTCGTCTTGGGTTTCAAGCCGGACGACAGTGGTTCCGACACCAAATGCTAGCCGTTGCCAGTTACGCGGTTGGTCTAAATCCCCTCAGACCTAAACGAACCATTCGGCGCGGCCGCCCCTGTGCTCTGACTTCTTCCTTCTTCCTTAGAAGACGGCCGAAGCCAGGGCTCCGACGATGCCGGGGCCGGTCGCAGCAGTCAGACCGATACCCGCCGCGCCGCCGATGAGACGCCAGTCGAACTTCATCACCATGCCGACCAGGGCGACCGCCACGCCGGCAACGCCGGCAAGCTTGCCCAACGACCCCTCGGTCCAGTCCGTCAGCTGGCTGACGGTGGAATCGAAGGTGTTGTCGGTTCCCGCCACGGCGGCCGTGGTCACCAGAGCCGCCGCACCGATCAGAAGCAGACCATTCTTGACGGTCTGCGCCGAGGCCGGGTTGTTCAGCAGAGCGATGGCCCTGCCTTGGATCGCGCTCACACGCATTCTGTTGCCTTTCCTAGATTCTCTCACCACTAAAGGCGGGTGAGGACTATTCGAGAACACACGAAAGCGGGGGCGATGCAACCTCTTTCTGTGATGTGTGTTGATACCCGCGCAGTTATTACTTGTCGATTACTTTCGGTATATTGGCCTAACTCTCCTCTGTGCCGGGATTTCATTTCCCTCTTCTGGGCACAGATGCGCTGTCGCCGGGCGCGGAGCCCCCGTCGTCGGTCAATTTTTCCCTATTTCGAGTGGGTTGCGCCGCACCGCCGGGCGCGCGGTACTCTTTTTGGGGGGTAGCGGCTCCCGGACTGCGGGAATATTGTCGTTCCCGGAGGGAAGGCTGGCTCATCTACAAAATGGAACCGGCCTGCCCGGCAGACCGGCTTGATCCGGCTGCTCGATGACTTTCGTCGCCAAGGAGACTGCGTGCGCGACGCAAACGATCTACGGCTCTCGGCCGAACCCAGCTTCATCGCCCTGCTTCAGGGCTGCATGGGGGTGACAGAACTCGACTCCACCTCGGCCGCGTTTACGCGATTGGTCGATGACGCTTTACGTCTGGCCCGGCATCGAACACCGGCCGAACTGGCCGACCTGATCGAAGGCGCCAAATTGGAAGCCGACGGCGGACAGTCCTACGCGCCGACCGAATCCCAACGGCTGCTCCTGGAGGATCTGTTCCACCACATCAGCACCGGCCTCCCTCGCGGTCGGAAGCCGCCGCGCCTTGATGATCTAGCCATCCTCACCGCCAGCCTCACCGCCGCGTGCTCCGAACGTCTCAAAACGGGACGAACCAACCTCCAGTAGCGCTGCAGAGCGGCGGTCTGACCCTTTTGTCACAGCCTTTCGCCATTTTTTCCCGATTTCGGGTCGCTTTGGCGCTTTTTAGCTTGTGCGATTCCTCGGATCGGCGATTGTCGTAACGCGAGATTCAACTTCTCGACGTAAGGGGAACCAGGGGGCGACCCGACTTTTTGGATAGCGTTCCGATCGGCCCCGGAACGTGAATCCTTCTTGTCATCGCTACCGTCCCGTCCGGCACGCGAGCGTGCCGGTTCACTGCGGCAGCTCGAGAAGCTGTGCGCGACGACTAGTAGCAAAGCGTGCGGACCAAGTAGTTTTGGTCACACAGTTGGTTTTTGGGGGCCCAATGCCTTGGACTATCGCTGAACCGACGCCCGGGGACACGCCGGACGTCTTCCGTCGCCGGATCGCCTACTATGTGCACTTCCGCACACGCGCCCATGGCAGCAAGATTCCAGCCGCCGAAGCCGCAGGTATCGACCTCAAAACCCTGCGGCGTTACGCCGACTACAATTATGCGGAAGGCAAACCGCCCATCGGGATGCACAAGCTCGATGTTATCATCCGCCTGATCCAGCACTTCGGCGATGACCCGGCCACCGTCTTCTTCGCCGTTCAACATTCGACGGACGGCCGTGTGTTCGCCGCCATGCTCCACTGCGAGGTCTACGCTGAGCAGGGCCGTGCTGTCACACATGCCCTGGAGCGACCCCGAACGCCCATCGCCCACGATACAGGCAATGTGACGATGCTTGCGCGAGACTCTGGCCAGCGACGTCGCCTCGCATCCTGACGGACCCGGTCAGGCCGAACGCATGAGGGCCGCCTTACCCGAGGCGGCCCTCTGCAATTCGGCCGTGAGAGTAAGAGGTCAGCCGGGAGAGGGCGGACGCTGAAGGGAGTGCAGAGTGCCTCCCGGCGCCGGAGATTCCGCCGTGTTGGTCACCCGGAGCCAGAGATGGCGTGAACGCCGCTCGCTTTACCTTGCCGATCGCGAAACCGTGCGCCCCCAGGACTACGATGTCCGGCCCATCGAGGAGCGCGAGGCTCGAGATTTCGTTCGTTATCACCATTACTCCGGCACCTTCCCGGCCGCCCGGCTAAGCGTCGGCCTCTTCGCCGCCGGCGGCTCGGCGCTGAAGGGTGTCGCGGTCTTTTCCGTCCCCATGAACCAGGCGGTCACGCCGAAACATACCGGCTTGGTCGAACCCCGCGCCGCCGCCGAACTCGGCCGCCTCGTTCTCCTCGATGACGTGCCGCAGAACGGGGAGAGCCACTTCGTCTCGCGCGCCTTTCGCTGCCTGCGCGCCGAAAAGCCCGAGATCCTCGCCGTCGTCAGCTACGCCGATCCGACGCCCCGGTTCGGGGACGGCGGAACGCTTTTAAAGCCCGGGCACATCGGCCAGGCCTACCAAGCACTTTCGGCCTCCCTGCGCGGGCGTACCCTCCCGCGATACCAATACATCCTCCCGAAAGGCCAGATCGTATCCGAGCGCGCCCTGGCCAAGATCCGCGCGCAGGACCAGGGCCACCGCTACGCGGCCGCCCAGCTCGCCGCCGGCGGCGTGGAACCTCGCCGCGCCCATGAAGATCCGCGCGCCTGGCTCCGCCGCATACTCGCCGAGGGCCAGATCCAGCGCCGCCTCGGCGCGGGCAAGTACGTCTACGCTTGGCCTCTCACGCTGGCTGCCCGTCTGGCGGCGCGAGACCTCCCTACCCTGCCCTATCCACGCCTCGGCGATCCATTGGCGGTCGATGTCAGCGCCCTTCCGCTGTTCGCGACCAGCTGACGCGTCTCATGGGCTTGGGCCGGCGCGGCTGCCGGCCTTGAGAGGAAAAGGGAGGCGGGAAAGGGATGTGATCGAGGAATGGGAGAGAGCCTTCCGGCGGTCGCGGTCAGCAGCATCGGAGATCCGCTCGTGTCCCACAACGCCCTATTCTCGACGTCCAGCATCAACCTCTTCGGCGCGACTTCGCGCACCGATGGCCTGGTGGCTGCCGCCTGGGTTCTGGCCCT
This sequence comes from Brevundimonas sp. ALps5, assembly GCF_058681645.1. Classification (NCBI taxonomy): domain Bacteria; kingdom Pseudomonadati; phylum Pseudomonadota; class Alphaproteobacteria; order Caulobacterales; family Caulobacteraceae; genus Brevundimonas; species Brevundimonas sp. ALps5. The sequence continues at coordinate 90,475 of NZ_JBZWKD010000002.1, forward strand.
CGCCCTGGCGAAGGGCAGGCCGCTGGACGCCCGGACCCTCCGGACCACGCTGCAGGACACCTTCGGGGCGTCCGACGCGGAAGGCGCATGGACGTGGAAGGACGCGTATGAAGCGGCCGAATTGGCGCAGGTGCTCTTCCTGCGTCGGCACGCCGCGACCCTGATGGGCGACGGCATCGCCTCGGCCGACACACTCTCGCGCCTGATCGAAATCAGTGCTCTGGCTCCTTCGCAGACCCGCCGGTCGGAGGACCAGGTGGCGTTCCAACAATTCTCGACGCCGATCGACCTCGCCTACGTCGCGTCCGTCGCGCTCGATGCTCGCCCGGGCGACATCGTCATCGAACCCAGCGCCGGGACCGGCCTCCTCGCCGTCTTCCCGGAGCTTGCCGGCGCACGCGTCCATCTGAACGAGCTGGATCCGAAGCGCGCGGAGCTGCTGGATGCGATTTTCCGGGACAACCCCGTCACCCGCCACAATGCGGAGCAGCTCAACGACCGCCTCGAGGCCAGCATCCGGCCCGCGCTGGTCCTGATGAACCCGCCCTTCTCGGTGTCGCCCAACGTCTCCGGCCGGACGGCCGGCGCGGACTTCCGCCACATCGCCGCAGCCCTCGCCCGCCTGACGGTCGGCGGTCGTTTGGTCGCGATCACCGGTGCGGGCCTGTCGCCCGAACAGTTCCCCGATCGCTACGACGCGCTGCGCGTCGCCGGCGGACAGGTCGCTTTCACGCGGGCGCTCGACGGTCGCGCCTACGCCCGCCACGGCACGACGACCGACACCCGCCTGACGGTCATCGACAAGGTCTCGTCCGCCGCCCAAGCACCCTGTCCCTCGTTGCCGATGGCGCCCGACACGTCGGACCTGCTCCGTTCGCTGGCGGATCTCTCGCCGCGCCTTCGCGTGGAGCCGCGCGCCACGCCGACGATCAACCGGCCCATTCTACTGCGCCCGACCCTGCGCCCGGGCCCAAAGACCGCCACCGCGCCCGTCGCCGCCGACTTCCGCGATGTTCAGCCTCTCGCCTACTCGCTGCGCCCCAGCAGCTCCGCCGTCACTGCCTCGAACGAGGGGATCTATGAATCCTACTCCGTCGCCTCGATCGACATCCCCGGCGCGCAGCCCCATCCCACCACGCTCGTGGAGTCCGTCGCCATGTCGGCCGTGCGGCTTCCCCGGCCGGCCTATCGGCCGCTGCTGCCCGCCGCCGTCGTCGCAAGCTGCACACCGCCAACGAACTGGACTCCTGCGGTCAGAACGAGTGGGCGCCTCGAGCCACGCTGGGCATGTTTTTGGCAGTAGTGAACGGGCGACAGAGCTATTCGACAAAGCTCAGTCGCCCGTTCGCGGGATCGAACCGTAGTCAGAAGAAATCTTGGCGCTGATCAACTTACTTGGTGTCAGCTCTTGACGTTCGGAAGGTCCGCTAACGGCGCGAACAGAACCGGTGTATCAGCTCGCGCCAGCCCTCGGCCGCGCGGGCAACGCCTCGCGCAATACACGGATTGCCGACCGCAGGAAGATCAGGGCGATAATCCCGCCCACGCCCGTGTCGAGCATGCCCAAGTCGGCAGGCTCAAACAGGCCCTCAGCTGGAGCTGGGATCGATCTGCCGAGCGCAAGGCCACGCCTTAGTCAACGCCTCGTTGGCTCCGGCCGCCATGTGCTTGTCTCTGAGATAAGTCTCTGATTCGGCCCAGCGCAGATAAGCTTGGCGGAGACGCTGACGGTCATATCTCGGGGCGCCGCACACGGCGCGACGGACGATCAACTCATCGAGCATACCCTGCAGATAGGCTCCGCACTCGGGCGCCCCGCGTCTGCATTGCTCCAAAAGGGCGGAGCCGGTTGCGGAAGGCGGAACATCTTGAGTCACGCCCGATCCCGGTGAGACAACTAAGCTTGCGAGCGAAAAGTAGAAAATACCGAGGTTCATAATCTTCGGCCTCCTTGGGTCAAACCTGTTACGAGAACTTTCATGCAGAGCTCGCAGTTCACGCCTTTCGCCCTCTGCTGAAATAGGCGTAAAACTGTTCAAGCGCGGCGGTTCCCTCCGCCAGCCGTTCGTTGTCATCATCCGTTCGGGCGCAAATTCCGGCGATGAGGGCGCCCAGGCCGGCCGTCTCCGGCCGATTGAAGCGGCTGTCAGCGATGTCGAGGTCGTGAATGATTTCGCCGATCGCGACCAGCGCGGTATCATTGTCGAGTTGTGTCCGCACGAGCAGCGTCTCGAAGGTGCAGCGCTCGCCTTCGTGGGTGAACTCGGCATTCGCCATGTCAAACCTGAGTTCGTCCGCGGCAGGCTCGTAGCCTTGGCCGTCGACGAACTTGAAAGTCGCTTCGGGGTCGATGAAGCGCTGGATCAGCCAGGCCGACGCGATACGAT